>CAVWWP010000004.1:0-72178 GCA_963758805.1 Vulcanimicrobiota bacterium | reverse complement strand
CGCTCAACACCCACATAGCCCTCGCCAACCGTCTCCTCTGGATGCAGGAGGCTTATCGGCTAGGCTCCGACGATAGCGTCCTTCAAAAGACGCCCTTCAGCTTTGACGTGTCGGTCTGGGAGTTTTTTTGGCCGCTCATCGGGGGCGCGCGATTAGTTATGGCCAAGCCCGGCGGCCACAAGGATCCGCAGTATCTCGCGCAGCTCATCACCGCCGAGAGCGTGACCACAATTCATTTTGTGCCCTCGATGTTGAACGCGTTCCTGCACGCTCCGATTGCGCCATGTCCGAGCCTGCGACGCGTCATCTGCAGTGGAGAAGCGCTTTCGTCAGAGCTCGTTAGAGCCTTTTACAGCCGGTTCGATTGCGAGTTGCACAATCTCTATGGCCCCACCGAAGCGGCCATCGATGTGACTCACTGGCCCTGTGAAAAGGCCTATATTGGGCAAACTATTCCGATCGGCCGGCCGATCGCAAACATAAGGATGCACGTCCTCGACTCCGCCATGAATCCGCTGCCGTGCGGCGTGCAAGGCGAGTTATACATCGGCGGCATCGGGGTCGGCCGCGGATACCTGGGACGCCCCGATCTCACCGCGGAGCGGTTCGTCCCTGACCCATTGAGCGCGTCACCGGGCGCGCGCCTCTATCGCACCGGAGATCGCGGCTATTACCGGTCCAATGGCGATATCGAATTTTGCGGTCGCATCGATTACCAGATCAAGTATCCGCGGCAACCGCATTGAGCTGGGCGAGATCGAGGCGGTTCTCCGGACACATCCCGGAGTGCGCGAGGCGGTGGTTGTAGTGAAGCCGCGCGGCCTGGATGACAGGCAGGTAGTGGCATACCTTCTCCCTACCCAGCAGCAGAGCGCGAAAGCCGAAGGACGATACGCGCTGCCGAACGGCCTGCGTATCTTCCAGCACAACAAGAGTGAAACCGACTTTCTTTATCGCGAGATCTATGAGTCTCAAAGCTACATGCGCCACGTGGATCGGCTTCCGCCAAACGCCTGCATTTTCGACGTCGGCGCCAACATCGGGCTGTTCGCGCTGTATATCGGGGATCTTTACCCCGAAGCGACGATCTATGCCTTCGAACCACTTCCTCCGCTTGTTGAAACTTTGCGCAAAAATGCGGTGATCAGCGATGCCGACATTAAGGTCTTCGCTTGTGGCATGTTCGATGAGGAAACGGTTGCGGAATTCACCTTTTACAGCGGCAACACAATCATGTCCGGGCTACGGGAATATGCGGATCCGTTGGAAGACATGGCGGTGGTAAAGAAGCACCTGAGCCTTCAGCAAAGTTGGTCCGAAAGCGACGGTGCGTGGCTGAGCCAGGCGGACGAACTTCTTGAGGAGCGCATGAAGCCGGAAACCTTCCCGGCGCAACTGCGCCGGATGTCTGACATCATGCGCGAACAGCACGTGGAACATATTGACTTGCTGAAGATCGATGTCGAGCGCGCCGAATGGAATGTCCTCCAGGGGATCGACGCGGAGGACTGGCCGAAGATCGATCGCATCGTGCTGGAAGTTCACGATCGCGTAAAAGGCGACGAAAGCAGCCGGGTGGAGCATATCCGACAACTGCTCAGCGGTCTGGGGTACGATGTGTCCGTTGAAGAGGATCAGGCCATGCGCGGCTCAGGCCTCTATAACCTTTATGCCGTTCGGCCTAACCTCCAGCAAGCCCAAACGAGCCTAGCCATAACTCCAAAGCGGAAAAAGCCAGGCACTGATAAGGAAATATCCGCCGAGTTCGCTCCGCACGTTCTTCGAGAGTATCTGCGCAGCAAGCTGCCCGAATATATGATCCCCGATGCGTTTCTCACGCTGAAGGAATTTCCGCTAACTGTCAGCGGAAAGGTGGATCGTGAGTCGCTGCCCGCGCCAGATGCCGGTCGGGCCGTGAGCGTCTTGCAAGTTCCACCGCGGACCAACGAGGAACAGATCGTCGCCGAAATCTGGCGTCAACTCCTGCGCATCGATCGGATCGGCATTCACGATAACTTCTTCGAACTCGGCGGACACTCGTTGCTGGTTCTGCAACTTCAGCGGGCCCTGTACGACCGTTTTGGCAAGGATGTTAGAGTAGCGCACATTTTTCGCGCTCCAACGATCCGCGATCTCGCCGAACTCATTGCCTCGCCTGATCTTCCCGCAGAGTCGGCAGTTCCAGCTGCGTTATCTCGCGCTCAATTGCGCACCGCACTGGTAAACAGCCGTCGAGCGGCGCGAGAGACGGTGGTCAATTGATTGACGCAAAGACGATAACCGCAATGACCGATGCCGGCACGGAACGAGGAGTAGCCATAATTGGCATAAGCGGACGCTTTCCTGGTGCGTCTACTTTATCTGAGTTCTGGCACAATTTGTGCCATGGGGTCGAGTCCATCTCTTGCGTTGACGGTCCTCCTAAGGGCGCGCTTGCCGGCAAGGAGTTGTTTGACGCGCACCTGTTCGGCATCAACCCGCGCGAGGCTGAGATCACCGATCCACAGCATCGAATCTTTTTGGAGTGCGCGCTAGAAGCCCTGGAAACAGCCGGGTATGGCAAGCCCAGCCCGAACGTTCTCATCGGCGTATTCGCTGGCGCCAGCCCCAACTGGTATGGACAAGAGCTCTATGCCGATCGCGATCTGCGGCGTCGCATTGGCACCTCGCAGATCATGATCGCCAACGACGATCATTTTCTGGCCACTCGGGTTTCTTACAAACTCAACTTGCGCGGCCCAAGCATCGTTGTCAAGGCGGCGTGCTCCACATCGCTCGTCACCGTACATTATGCAATTCAGAGCGTGCTGAATGGCGAATGCGATATTGCGATTGCCGGCGGCGTTGGTCTGCCTCTTAGCGAAGAGAGCGGCAACGACGACGGAATCCTCTCTCCCGATGGACACTGCCGGGCGTTCGATGCCGCAGCAAATGGAACCATTCCCGGAGAAGGCGCGGGCGTGGTCGTTCTCAAGCGCCTGTCGGACGCGCGGCGCGACGGCGATTTTATCCATGCTATCGTTCGCGGCTCGGCGGTAAACAACGACGGCTTCGACAAAGCCGGCTACACGGCGCCAAGCGCGGACGCGCAGGCCGCCGTTATCTCCGAGGCCATGGCTGTTGGCAGTGTGGACCCTGCGACGATCGGATATGTCGAGGCGCACGGCACCGCAACGCTCCTCGGAGATCCAATTGAAGTAGCCGCGCTCAATCGGGCATTTGCTTCCAGTGGCCTGCGTTCGGCCTGCGCCCTCGGTTCGGTAAAGACCAACATAGGTCACCTCGATGCAGCTGCCGGAGTCGCGGGTCTCATCAAAGTGATTCTGGCCCTCGAGCATAAGCGGATTCCGCCTAGCCTCCATTTTCAAGAGGCCAATCCGCGCATTCATCTCGACGAAGGTCCGTTCTTTGTGAATCGCGAGCTCATTCCGTGGAAGAATGGCAACGGTCCGCGCCGGGCAGGAGTTAATTCCTTCGGCTTTGGAGGCACGAACGCGCACGTTGTGTTAGAAGAAGCGCCTGCTGATGAACGTTCAAGCGTGCCGCCTTCACGACCGTACACGCTCTGGGCGCTCTCCGCAAATACGCCAACCGCTCTGGATGCGATTTGCAGCAACCTTGCGATACATCTCAATCGGCATCCGGAGCTCGATGTCCACGATGCTGCGTTTACGCAGAACGTCGGGCGCAGAGATCTCCGATATCGCCGCGTGATCGTCAGTTCCACGCGCGAGGATGCGGTTACCCGACTGGCCGGCGAATCGGACGGCCAGGTATTCACTGCGATGGAGGAGCCGCGGGAGCGATGGGTGCGTTTTCTGTTTCCCGGCCAGGGCTCTCAATACGTCCATATGACGCGGGACCTCTACGAGGCCGAGCCAACCTTCCGCCGGCACATGGATCGCTGCCTGCGCCTCTTCGCGCCGCTACTGGACATCGACTTGAAGAGAGTGCTCTATCCGTCCGCCCACGAGCAACAGTCTGCAATTAAAGCTCTCGATCGAACGTCGATTGCGCAACCGGCGCTTTTCGCAGTCGAATATGCGCTGGCGCAGATGTGGATGGAGTGGGGCATCCAGCCGCAGGCAATGCTCGGTCATAGCGTTGGCGAGTACGTTGCTGCTTGCGTCGCAGGCGTGTTTTCCGAGCAGGATGCGGCGCGTCTGATCGCCATTCGCGGACGGCTCATGCAGTCGTTGCCTGCGGGAGACATGCTGGCGCTCTCCATGAGCGCATCAGAAGCCGAACAATTTTTATCTCCGGCGCTTTCCCTAGCAGCCGTGAACGCGCCGTCTTTGTGCGTTCTTTCCGGAGAATCCGGCGCCATCGAGGCTCTCGAGCGTCATCTGCAAGCAATCGGCGTAGAGCATCGACGCCTGCGCACTTCGCACGCTTTTCACTCCGCCATGATGGAGCCGGTCCTGCATAAGTTCGTCGAAGAAGTCGACAAGATCGAGCGTCATGCCCCAAAGGTTCCTTACGTCTCCAACCTGACCGGAACATGGATCACTGCAGCGCAGACCGCGAGCGCGGAGTATTGGGCGCAGCATCTGCGCCGGACGGTCCGCTTCGCGGAGGGCGCCGACTTGCTGCTTCAAGATAACGATTCGCTGTTCGTGGAAGTGGGTCCGGGACGAACCATGGCGGGGCTGCTGCGCCAGCAGGCGGCGCACAAATCGGGCACGACGATCTTCAGTTCCTTGCATACTCGGGAGCACGCTTCCGACCTCGAGTCCGCGTTGCAGACACTTGGCAGGGCGTGGCTGTGCGGTGTGACCCCGAATTGGAAGAGCTTCTATGCGAACGAACAACATCGTCGCGTACCGTTGCCTGCCTATCCGTTTGAGCGCCAGCGTTTCTGGGCCTTGAAGGGCGAACGGGCCGCGTTGCGCGCGCTGCCTATTGCCGAGGAGTTGGAAGCCACTCCGCCGATCGAAGAGGAGAATCCGGTCCGCCTCTATCATTCGACCCGCTGTTGCAACCGGCTACGTTGCTCCTCAGACGCCAGTCGAGAAGAACGTGACGGCAGTATGGCAAGAGTTCCTTGGAATTCAGCAGATCGGCGCCCGCGACAACTTCTTCGAACTGGGCGGCCATTCGCTCATGGCGATGCGTATGATTTCCCGTTTGCGAAAACTGCTGGGCGTAGAGATCTCCGCCAAAGAGTTTTTTGACAATCCGACGATCGCCTCCCTTGCTGCAACCATCGAACAGCCCGACGTGAGCGACGCGCGGCCTAAGAGTCCGGCAGCCGCCCGTATCTCGGAGTGCGCGGCGCGCTTGACTTCGCCGCAGGTTTTGCCGGCCTCGTTCGCCCAGCGAAGGCTTTGGCTCTTCGACCAGCTTCAACCCGGCGATGCCGCCTACAACATACCCTCCGGACTTTGGATGGACGGAGCGCTTGACGTCCATCGACTTCGCGACAGTCTACAGCAGATCGTCGACCGGCACGAGACCATGCGAGCCCACTTCGAAATGCGCGACGGATCGGTGGTCCAAATCACTGAAGCCAGAACAGAAGCCGCTCTGTGCATCGTCGACCTGTGCGAACTGAATCCTACGCAGCGTTCCATCCGCATTGACGAGTGTTTGCGACAGGAAGCGAAGGCGCCGTTCGATCTTACCCGCGGCCCGCTGTGGCGCGCGATGCTGATCAAATGTGCGGCTCAACAGCACATCTTCGTGGTCAATCTTCATCATGCGATCACCGATGCGTGGTCCACGCACCTGTTGTGGAACGAGCTGCGCGCTCTTTATGAGGGCCGGACCCTCGCACCGCTGCCCATTCAGTACGGCGACTTCGCGGTCTGGCAGCAGGAATGGTTCGATAGTGGCGTTCTTCGGGATCAATTGGCTTTTTGGAAGAAGCAACTGGCAGGTATGCCCGGGTTGCTGGAGCTGCCGACGGACCGTCCTCGTCCCGCATTGACAAGCTCGGCTGGGGCGCGTAAATCAGTCTTTCTTTCGACGGACTTGCTGATCGCTCTCAAGCAACTGAGTAGGGAAGAGCAGGGAACGCTCTTCATGACGCTACTCGCGGCGTTTCAGGTGCTTCTGGCGCGCTACACCGAACAACGGGATTTCGGCATAGGAATCCCAATCGCTGGAAGAAACCGAGACGAAGTCGAAGGCCTGATAGGTTTCTTCGTCAACACCCTTGTGCTGCGCGCCGATCTAAGCGGAGAACCCACCTTTAGGGAGGCTTTGCGCCGCGTCAAAGCGCGCACGCTGGCTGCGTACGCCCATCAGGATCTGCCCCTTGAACGGCTCGTGGAGATGCTGCAGCCGGAACGCTCCCTGAGCCATGCTCCGCTTTTTCAAGTCATGTTTGACCTGCAAAACGTCCCCGGCGAAGAGTGGACGTTTGCCGGACTGCGCACCCGAGACATACAGCTTGATACTGAGACCACGGAAGCCGATCTCGTGCTTACCGCTGCCGAGTTGCCCACTGGGCTCGAAGTCCGCGCTGAATACAGCACCGCGCTCTTCGACGAGGAAAATATCCAAAATCTTCTGCAACACTACGAGAACGTGCTCCATGACGCGGTCCGCCACCCTGATGGCAGTATCTGGGAGATGGAGCTGTTATCGAGCGAAGAACGCCTGCAGCAGGTCGACCTGGCCAGGGCTCTCACGCCGACCGAAAGTTTCCAGTCTGTTCATGAGTTATTCCGGGAACAGGCGCGCAAGACTCCCGATGCGATTGCCGCGATTTCAGGCACGGAATCGCTGACCTATCGCGCTCTCGACGAGAAGGCCGAGCGGCTGGCCAGGTACTTGCAACTCCACGGAGCGGGCGCTGAGCGCCTTATCGGCATTTTTATGGAGCGCTCGCTGGAGATGCTGGTAGCGGTTCTGGGCATTCTCAAGACCGGCGCCGCGTATCTCCCCATCGATCCGGCCTGTCCCAAAGAGCGCGTGAACTACATGCTTGCCGATAGCGGGGCTACCGTTCTGCTCGTGAACAGCGATCCAAAGCCCGCAGAGCGAGAGTCCTATGCGCTTCGATGGATACGCGTTGGCCACGCGATTGAAGTTGCGTCCGAACTTGCGCCGCGGACGGAAGCGAACGTGTCGGGAAGCAATCTAGCTTGCGTTTTCTATACTTCCGGATCTACCGGCAAGCCCAAGGGCGTGATGATTACCCACGCGTCGCTGGGCGCCTACGCCCGGACGGCGGCGGACAATTTTGACATCCGCGCTGAAGATCGCGTCCTGCAGTTTGCGTCTATCGCGTTTGACGCCAGCGCCGAGGAGATTTTTTCTTGCTGGGCGCGCGGTGCGACCCTGGTGCTGCGCGGCGAGATTCATACTCCCTCCGATTTCCTGCACTGGTGCGCGGAGCAGCGAATCAGCGTGCTTGACCTGCCAACGGCATACTGGCATATCCTGGTGGACACCACTCACGAGGCTGACTGGCGCCGGCTGTCGGCCCTGCGGCTGGTGGTGCTGGGCGGGGAAGCCGTTGCCGCTGATAAGCTGCAAATCTGGAACGCCAAGGCGGCCCGGCAAGTGAGGTTGTGCAATACCTACGGCCCGACGGAAGCGACGGTGGTCGCCACCTCGGGCGAACTGAACCCGCTGACAATCTCCTCTTCCGTGCCCATGGGCCGGCCTGTCCGCGGCACCGATGTTTATCTTCTGGATCGGCACTTACAACTAGTTCCGAAGGGCATACCGGGCGAGCTTTACATCGGTGGCAGCGGCATTGCGCGCGGGTATCTCGGGCTGGCCGAGATGACGGCGCAGCGCTTTCTCCCGCATCCCTTTAGCACCGTTGCGGGCGCGCGGCTATATCGCACCGGAGACCGGGCGCGGCAGCTTGCGGATGGCTCGTTGGAGTTTCTTGGGCGTACAGACGATCAGATTAAGTTGCGCGGCTACCGCATCGAGCTTGGCGAAGTCGAAGCCGCCATACGCGAAGCGCCAGGAGTGCTGGAGGCAGCGGTAGTGGCCGCGGAAAGCTCCCATTCCGGCAAGCGGCTCGTCGCATTCTTAGTTTCCATTTCGCCCGGAGATCTGGAACTACAGGCGCTGCGCCTCTACCTTCGCGCACGGCTACCGGAGTACATGGTGCCGTCCGCGTTCGTTACGCTCGAGTCCTTGCCACTAACCGCCAATGGCAAGGTCGATAAGAAAGCCCT
Organism: Vulcanimicrobiota bacterium; assembly: GCA_963758805.1. Classification (GTDB taxonomy): domain Bacteria; phylum Vulcanimicrobiota; class Vulcanimicrobiia; order Vulcanimicrobiales; family Vulcanimicrobiaceae; genus Cybelea. The sequence goes on along the minus strand of CAVWWP010000004.1, from coordinate 64,034 downwards.
TCGCGTGCCGGCACCTGAAGTCGAGACCTTCCGCCCTGCACACGAAAATGATTTGGAAGGCATCATTGCCGGCGTCTGGAAACGCCTGCTCCACGTCGAGACAATTGGCACCGATCAGAACTTCTTCGATCTCGGTGCGCATTCGCTACTGGTTATTCAGGCACGCGACCTTTTGCAACAGCATCTCAAGCGGGATGTTGCCGCCGTAGACCTCTTTTCCTATCCAACGGTTCGATCGTTGGCCCAGCACCTCGGCCATTCCGGACACGGTGTGATCGGGCTGCAACAGTTCGAGGATCGCGCACGGCTAAGAAAGCTCAATCTCTCGCGCAAGATCGCACGCGCTTGAACACGGCCACGATTTCGTTGGCGAGTTCGTCCTATTACAGTTGCCGGCAGCGATATGGCTGTGGATAACGGGGGCGTCCTGTGGACAACTCGCGTTGCTGCAGTCCGATAATTCGGCACACGTTGAGCGACTATACACCGGCGCAGCCCCTCCGAAGAAACTTCGCGCGAGGTCGAGAAGTCTTTCCGATGGTGTATCCAAACTGCGCAGCAACAAGGGAAGCAATTCGACGCGACCTTTGTCCAGCCATCGCATTCGCAGGCGGTCGCGTCGAAGATGTCGCCGATTTTCTCTTCCCGATCGAAGAGCAGGCGGTTATAAGCGCAGTCACTAAGCGGCGTAAGGAGTTCGTCGCTGGCAGGGCGTACGCGCGACGCGCGCTCGAAGCTCTGGGGCGTGCGCAAAGCGCGATTCCTGTCGATTCTGACCGAGTACCGATCTGGCCAACGGGCATCGTCGGCAGCATATCGCACTGTAGCGACTTCTGCGGAAGCATCGCAGCCTGCAGCAAAGCCTTCGTCAGCCTCGGGTTTGATGTCGAGCCGGACGACCCGATCGAAGATCACGTCATTGCGATTATCTGCTCGTCGCTCGATCTGATCGCGACCTCAAAACTTGGCATGCACGCTCCGAAGTTAGTGTTTTGTATTAAAGAGAGCGTTTACAAAGCCTATTTTCCTCTTGCCCGGACCTTCCTCGATTTTAGTGACCTCGTTATCGAGGCTGCCTCCGACGGACATTTCACGGCTCGATTGACGCGAGACGGAATCCCGCCTGCTGCTGGCATCCGCACGTTTACGGGTCGCTTCATACATGCAGGTGGCATCCTTGCAGCCTGGACGATGATCAAAGCGTAGTGCTTACCGACCCTATGCTCGCTGACTATTTTTTTTTAGTGAGTCGCTTCGAAACCTACGAGGAAGCGGAGGCAAGGATCACGGCGTGGGTTAAGCATTATAATGAGTCTCCCGCACTCCCGCCTCGGCTACCTATCCCCGGCTGATTGGCGTCAGATGAGGAGCAAGACAACCGCGTAAATTGGAGGATGATCGTGTCTAACCCCCCGCCGGCTGAAATCCAGACCTTGATCGAGAATCACATCAACGGCTTCAACAACCAGAACACTGAACTATTTAGCAGCGTGTTTGCCGAAGATGCGATCATCATCGATGGCATTGCACCCTACCGCTGGTTGAACCCCAATGCTCCAGCCAATTGGCTCATTGACGTGGAGAAATGGCGTAAGGACAACGGCGTGACCTATGAGCACCTGTCCTACGAGATGGGAGTCTGGGTTGTCGAGGAGCCTTATGCGTACGCCTCCATCTCGGGGACGCTGACGGTGACGATGAAAGGCCAGACGGTCGCCAGGACCGGCATTATGGCATACACGTTCTCAAAGCAACGCGACGAGTGGAAGATCGGGGCGCAGGCTTGGGGACGAACATCCTAGCGGTCTGAACCTACGGATTTAAACAAAGCAAATGTCCAGAAACCACGGGGTCACTTCGCCAGACGCATCGCGAAGCCGAAAAGGCGAAGCTAGATCGCCGTATGGCGAAATGCGTCTTGATAGGTTGATTCAATGGTGAACGCGATTCTTGGTGCCGGTGGTCCGATCGCAAATGAGCTCGCCGTCATCTTTGCGGCAAAGAATACGCCCTTCCGATTAGTCGGGCGTAACCCCAAGCCGCTCGCCGGAGCGGAGGTGTTCGCGGCGGACCTCTCTGATCGCGAGCAAACCCTTGCGGCTGTCTCCGGATCAAGCGTGGTGTACCTTCTCGTGGGCCTCAAATACGACTTCGCTGTCTGGCAAGAACTCTGGCCGCGGATCATGGCAAACACGATCGAAGCCTGTAAACGGGCGCAAGCGAAGCTCATCTTCTTCGACAACGTCTACATGTATGGACGGGTAGACGGCCTGATGACCGAGCAAACGCCCTACGCGCCCTGTAGCAAAAAGGGTGTGGTCCGCGCAAAAATCGCGACTGCACTCATGGACGAGGTCAAAGCGGGCAATCTCTCAGCCATGATCGCCCGCTCCGCAGACTTCTACGGGCCCGGGACGGAGCACGGCGTGCCCAACGTCCTCGTCTTCGAGCCATTCGCGAAAGGAACCACTGCTTCGTGGCTCGTTAACGCTACCGAGCCGCACTCGCTGACCTTTACGCCCGATGCAGCGCGCGGTGTGGCGATGTTGGCCGAGCGCGAGTCGGCTTGGAACCAAGTGTGGCACTTGCCCACCGCGCCCAACCCGCCGACAGGCAAAGAGTTTATCGAGATGGCTGCCGCCGCGTTCGGCGTCGCGCCGAAATACCGCGTGCTTAGCAGGCCGCTGCTCCGCGTCGTGGGGTTGTTCAATCCTCCTGTGCGGGAGTCGTACGAGATGCTCTATCAGAGCGCCGGCACCCTATCTCTTCGACTCGACGAAGTTCACCAAAGAGTTCGGATTTGCGGGAACGCCTTACTCCGAAGGTATCCGGATTACCGCAGACTCGTATCGGGGCTATCCTGATAGCGTGCGGTGAAGCACGACCAGCGATAGGCCGATCGATGCGAAAAACCCTTATAAAATAAGAGTTTTGTAGCGCCAACGGGCATCGACCCCTTGAATCGGAGTCCCGGCCGCTCCCGCCGAAGACCGCAAAATCCTGCCCTGCCCGCGCTTTGCGAACGCCTCGGAATGCCGGATCTCGTAACGCGTTACGGTTTGTGAACGTGAATGTCGTATTTACAGACGTCGATATTCGCGTAGCTTTTCGTTGCACCGTTCGCGAAGACGAGTTTAACGTCGCGAAGCTTCGGGCAGTGAGTCGAGTCCGTGAACTTGATATAGAAGAAATGACCCGGCTTCAACGGGTTCTCGAGATCGCTGACTCCCCAAAACCCCTGGCTCGGCGGTTTGTCGTATAGCTCGGTGATCGACACCGTTGTGTCGTTGTAGACTCTAAACACGACCGGACCTGCGGCGCCGGCGGGATAGGGAAGAAGCAGTTGGGCCGCGACGACCGCGAGAGACCCCTGCACAATTCGCAAATGAAGCTTCGTCATCGGTCGAAGAGTTCGACATCAGTCGCCGCCCTACTTTCGGGCGCGCCGAATGTCGTTCCGATCAGCATATTGTCCATGAACACGAGGTCACCGTCCGGATACGTACCGTCGCCCGCGGTGCCGCCGAAGCTGTGGAGGACCGCTTCGGCACCGGACAACATAATCGCGTAAATCGTGCCTCTGTTGTATGCGCCGCCGGAATGCGTCGTCGAGTAGAGCGTTCCGCGAACGTCGATCAATGCCGCCACCGGATCTTTGCCGTCGGCCGCTCCGCCGAAGCTGTGCAGTACCTTTTCGGACCCGGACGTCGCGATTGAGTAGACAGTGCCGTCGTTGTTCAAGCCGCCCTCGGCGGTCGTTCCGTAAAGGGTATCTTTCACATCGAGCAACCCCGATTCCGGACGCCAGCCGTCGCCGCGGGCGCCGAAACTATGGAGAACCCGCTCGCCGGCACCGAACGGCAGGATGACGAACACAGCGCCGGCATTATTCTTGCCTCCCGTCTCGGTAGTGCCGTAGAGATTTCCCTTTACGTTGACGAGAGTCGCATACGGTCTTGTTCCATCGCTCGCGCCGCCGAACGTGTGCAGAACGCTCTCGGAGCGAAGTTCGGTGAATCTAAACACCGTACCAGCCGCCAAGGCTGTTACGAACAGCGCCTGCGTTAGGAGACTACGCGAAAAAATATGCGACGGTTCAGGAGTGCGACAAGAACTATCCTAACTCCGTGAGTTTGCAGTTTAACCTGTAGCGATAAGAGTGTCGTCGACGGCAATCGCGCCACACGCCAACGCTTCCAATCAAAAACACCCGTAGATTCGAGCGTTTATTGGTATCGCCAACGGGTGCCTCAGGTTTCGTGCAACGTAAGCGGAGACAGATGCTTTGGTTCGTAGAGGCCGAGCTTGTCGCCGCTGGGGAGTTCGAGCGTCGTCACCAAACCCCAGCCGCGGTCGGCGACCGGTGTCGTTTTGATTCCCTTCTTCTCGAGCTGCCGTACCGTCGCGGTGATGTCATCGCAGATCAGCCACGGTTCGTGTCCGGGGTTGTCTTCCGTCTCATGGACGGCGAGTTCCGTCGGCGGTGCGGTGAAGAAAAGGCGCCCGTTGCCGGCATCGACGTAGTGCAGGTCGAGCACGCCTTTGAGAAAGTCGTACATCTCCTTGGAGTGCTTCGTGTAGAAGATCGCGTGGATGCCGGTTATCACTCTGTTCCTCTTCCCCCGACTACGGGCGCTCCGCTCGGGATGACTGTTGACGCCGGTTCTCAATTAGTCCGCAGCCGTGCTCGCGATTCGTTCGCCAGGCGAAATCGGCGTCGGCACGGCCGATCCATCCCGCGGGTAGCGCCACGTTTTTTGTTTAAGGGATTGGGCGCTGTTTCCTAGGCATTGAGTTCCGAGGGGCCGGCGGGTTCGATTTTCCGTTGATCGCTTGCCGTATCTCTTTCCAATTGATCCCCGCTAGCGTACCGTCGGTCGTATCGGTCCAGTGCGGACTGACCAGCTGATAGTTGCCGTCGGCGGGACTGACATAGGTAAAGGGAGTCGTGGTCGCATCGTTGGCGGGCGGCCAGCTTTGCATTCCCTCCCCACTTGGAACGAACAGAACGTTGCCGTAGAAGCGTGGCGCCACCGGTGGAGGATCGCCAAAATAGTCGTGCGTCAATCCGCTGATCCCCCCAAAGCCACAATCCCCGGAAGTCTGATTCGTCAAGACGTTGTTGAGAATCCAGACGTTATGTGTCGACGAGAATACGGGGGGTACGGATTGACAATTGTGTATGTAGCTTGGCAACTCAAAATATCCGGATTCATACAGTGGCGCACCGGGTCTCTCCAGCATCGTATTGTGATCGACGATGTAATCGGTCAGTCCGTAGGTATTTCCGTAGCCTTGGACGGCCGCTCCGCCGTCAAATGCCATTCCCCAATGCGTGCTGTCCCGAATCGTGCTCGTTACAATCAGATTGTTGTAAATCTCTACGCGTTTATTGTAACCCGCGTACGTTTCACCGGGCGCAGTGTCTTGCTCTAGAGTGTTAATTCCTCGATCGACATGCCGTAGAATATTGTCTTGAATCAGGATATCGCTAATCCAAAGATTGGAAGCGCTCGCAACGCGGGCCGTAAGAACGAGCGCCCAGCCGACTTGTCCGCTCACCCATGTATTGTCAAGGATGTTCCCGGTGACCACCGCTCGCCGCCCTTCCTTAAACTCGAGGTCGTTCTTCTCGACCCACTGGTTGTCCACACTGGCGGGACAGGCAGTACCATTTGGCCGCAGCCCTCCGGCCGGAATCGTGCCCAGAGCTCCGCACTTGTCCCATGCTAGCGGCCTGGTGAGGTAGTTCTTGCGGATCTCGATATCTGAGGAAATGTATGGGTTGTTTTGGTTGCCTAAGCCGCCTTCCGGGCCGAAAAAGACGTCCTCCGTGCTGGCAGCGACGTAATTGTCGACGATTTTGTATGGGCCCGGCGACATACTGGTTGCGAGTACGCCTTGGGAATCAAACCCTTGCATGTGAATGTCTGAGATGTAGCTGTCGACGATGGCCATATTCTTACCGTCAATGTCGACACCGTGATTGACGTCTTCGGTGTCCGAACCTTGGACCAACACCCGATCGTCCGTAACGGAGCTCACTAACGGATCCGACGGACTCCCAGAGTTCGCCTGTATCAAGTAATAACACCAGTTATTGCTGGGAGGATTAGATCCCGGATTGCCGCCGTATGTTGAGCTTGATGTGACGTGCAATCCAGCCAAACGAACGTAGTTAGCCCCCGGGTTAAACAAGATGGCGGCGCTTGCATTCGGGGTGGTGATCGTGGGCATATTCGGCGCGTTGCCAGGGCCGACGCGGGATCCCGGAGCCGGCAGACTTTTAATTTGCGAGCTTTCGATGTAGATCCACCTTCGCTCGGGATTCGCTTTCTCAGGCACCACGAAGTTCCCTGAATAGACCGAACCGGCATCCAGAACGATGATGTCGCCCGGACTCGACGAGTTCAGGGCATTCTGGAAGTCGGCGGGCGTGTGGGCGTGCCACGTATGCCCTCCCACTGGCGGACTCCATGTCGTGTTAACGTAGGCTCGCGGCGGCTTTGGGAAGGGCTCTCCGGGTTGACCTGTCGGCGTTAGCGAGACCTTGCCGTGCGGCGGCGGCGAGCTTGCCTCGCCGAATGCCCGGCTCTTTGCGGATGCACCCGGGTCCGCTTGGGAGGGGCCGAACGCCGGCACTGCCGGCCAACTCGAACAACCCGTCAAAGCGCAGGCAGCGGCTAAAAAAACGAGAGACGTCCAGATAAATGCACCTCTTGGCATAGGTCTCCCCATGATGGCTGGCAAGCGGGCTTCGGGCATGTCGCTCGACCATCCCGTCAAGATGCATGCGTCGAGAATTGCCATTGGCGCCGCGTCGAGGCGATCGAGAAACTCACCTAGGAACTGCCGCCCTGGACACTTCTCCAAAGCGGCCAGGATCATGCGACGCTTTTCGCCGGCAGAGTTTCTCGTCGTTCGGTTCCATTCTGTCATCTATGATGTTGTGGCAAACCGCGTCACGGCTTGCTAGAGAGTACGTAGCTAGCAAGAGGAGGATCAGCCGGTCTTCTTGGTAGCGCCAACGGGAATCGAATCTGACGGCGGCGGTGACACGACGTAGCGTGGCGCGCGATCTCCGCGGTCCGCCCGATGACTGGAATGGGGTAGGTTGTCAGTCATATCGAGTTCATGCAGCATGGCTCCCGTGGCGAAATGCGCATGTAAGCGGATAACCTCATACAAGCAACCCTTCGGCCGACTGACAAACGGAGGTCGGCGGGGTTTGCACCCCAAAAAAAACGGTATGCGCCTACGAACTATCGTTCTCTTAACAGTCACCATGCTGGCAGCCGCGAGTATCGCGGCCGGAGACGAGCGGACCGGCACGACGCCGAGCTCACAACTCCGGTGGCGGAGCGTCGGCCCATTCATTGGCGGCCGGGTCGTCGCGGTGGCCGGAGTCTCCACCAATCCGAACCTCTTCTATATGGGTGCGGTGGACGGCGGCATCTGGAAGAGCACCGACTACGGCATCAAATGGGTAAACATCTCCGACGGCACGCTCCCGGGCGACAGCAATAGCATCGGCGCGCTGGCCGTCGCACCGTCGAACCCGAAGGTGATCTGGGCCGGTACCGGCGAGAGCGACATTCGCGGCGACATGGTCACCGGCGACGGCGTCTTCAAATCGACCGATGCCAGCAAGACGTGGGCATACGCCGGATTGCGCGACACGCATACCACGAGCGCCATTGCGATCGATCCGCGGGATGCCAACGTGATCTACGTGGCCTCGATGGGCCACGTGTTTACGCCCGACGCCAATCGCGGCGTCTTCAAGAGCACCGACGGCGGCAAGACGTGGACGAAGGTGCTGTTCGTCAACGACGGGACGGGCGCGATTTCCCTTTCGATGGATCTCAAGCATCCCGGAACGCTGTACGCCGCGATGTGGCAAGCCGAACGTCATCCGTGGAAGCTCGTGAGCGGCGGCGCGGGCAGCGGACTGTACAAGACGACTGACGGCGGCGCACACTGGGCGAACCTCTCGCGGAACCCCGGATATCCGCGCGGCGTGTTGGGACGCATCGGCGTCGCAGTCTCGGCGGCGAACTCGCGCGTCGTCTACTCGATCGTGCAGGCGAAGGCGGGCGGCATCTTTCGCTCCGACGACGGCGGCGCAACGTGGAGACGCGTCAACGACGAGATGGAGCTGCGCCAGCGAGCGTTTTACTACATGAGCATCTACGTCGACCCCACGAACTCCAATACGATCTACGTCCCCAACGTGAGGGCGCTTTGGCTCTCGCGCGATGCCGGCAAGACGTTTCGGTTGCTGCGTCCGCCCCACGGCGACAACCACATTGTCTGGATCAACCCACGCGACCCGAAAATTCTGCTCGAGGGCAATGACGGCGGGGCCACCGTTTCCACCGATGGCGGCGAAACCTGGAGCAGCGAGCACAATCAACCTACGGGTCAGTTCTATCACGTCTCCATCGACGGTCAGTTTCCGTTTCACATCTACGGAGCGCAGCAAGACGAAGGCTCCATCGAAGGACCCAGTGCGTCCGCGGACGGTTTGATTGGAGATTCGGCGTGGCGTCGCGTGGCGTACGGCGAGAGCACGTTCGTTGCGCCGCAGCCCGACGATCCGAACGTCACGTACGGCAGCGGTTACTTCTCGATCTTTCTGCAGTACGACTCAACCATCGCGCAGTATCGAAGTGTCAGCCCGTGGCCGAACTACCAAGAGGGTGCGCCGTCGAGCGAACTCAAGTACCGTTTCGGCTGGACGCATCCGATTCTGTTCTCGCCGACGAATCCCAAAGAACTGCTCGTTGGCTCGCAGTACGTGCTCAAGAGCGACGACTACGGGCGCACGTGGCAAACCATCAGCCCCGACCTGACGCGCAACGCTGCGAGCACCGAGGGTCCGACCGGCGGACCGGTCGATTTGGACCAAACCAGTGCCGAGGTCTATCCCGATATCTCGGCGCTCGCGGTCTCACCGCTGGACAACAACGTGATTTGGGCGGGTTCGGCCGACGGCCTCGCGCACGTGACGACGGACGGCGGCGCGCATTGGACGGCGATCACACCGCCGGCGCTGCCGCAAACCGCGCAGATCAGCTCGATCGAACCTTCGCATACCGTCAAAGGAGCGGCGTATCTTACGGCGTCGCGTTACATGTGGGACGACTTCCATCCCTACGTGTACGCGACGAGCGATTACGGCGCTCACTGGACGGCGATTGCGGCAGGACTTCCCATCGATCAATATGCGTTTGTAGTTCGCCAAGATCCCAACGACGCAAATCTGCTGTTTGTGGGAACGAAGAGCAGCGTCTATGCGAGCCTCGACGGCGGCGCGAGCTGGCGACCTCTCGCGGTGAATCTTCCAAAAGTCCAAGTTCGCGACATCGCCATAGACACACGTCAAGGCGCGGTCGTCGCCGCGACGCACGGCCGCGCATTTTGGGTGCTCGACAATCTGGCGTTGCTGGAACAGCTCTCAAAGAGCAGCGCGACCGAGACGGCCGGCGTGCGCGTGTTTGCGCCGCAGACGGCGTGGTTGACGCATGTGTATGGGGCGAGCCCGTTCGCGGCGATGTCCGATGCGGGTGAGAACCCGCCGTTCGGCGCGATCGTCTTCTTCAGCGTCCCGGCGGCATACAATGGCACGACGCCCGTGACGCTGACGTTCAGCGATGCGTCCGGCGCAGTCGTGCGCACGTTCACGCTGCACCGCAAGACCAAAGCTCCAAACCCAGACCAGCCGAAGCGTGAGCTCTTTACGCCCGGTGAGGATCAACAGCGGGCAGAGCGCGAGCACACGGGCATCCAACCCGGCGCAAACCGTTTCCGATGGGATCTGCGCTATCCCGACGCGACCGAGGTCAACGGCTTCAATCCGCCGATTGCCGCAGGCGGCGAAGAAGACGCCGTGAGCGGGCCGGCCGTTCTACCGGGCACGTACCGCGTGACGCTTAGCTATGGCGGCATGAGCGCGCAGGCCTCGTTCGAGGTTGCACTTGACCCGCGCATACACGTTGGTGCAGACGCGCTCGCCGCACGGTTCGCGCTCGAGCAAAAGATCCATTCGACGCTCGACTCGACCGATCGCACGACCAACGAAGCGCTGACGGTTCGCGGTCGCCTCCAGCAGGCCGCGTCGCGCGCGACCGCGTCATCGCAGGTGCGCGACGCACTCGCGGCGCTCGACGCAGAGATCGGCGCTGTCGTACAGCTTGAGACCAAGTCGAGCGAAGGCACCCTGTTGCAGGAAACGAAGTTGCGCGATCACCTTGCGTATCTCGCCGCCGACGTCGACATGGCGTACGACCGGCCCACGGCGGCGCAATACGCCGTCTTCGGCGAGCTCGAACATCAAGCCACGACCGCCCAACAAAAACTCGAAGAGACCATGGCCCAAGCCAAACGGCTGCTTTAGTGATTAAGGTTTGGCCGTCAGAACGAACGATGCAACGTGCAGCGACGATCCGGCACGGAATTGGAACCACAACTTGTACGTCCCAGGCTCGTTAACCGCCACGTGGAGAAGCATGTTTGGTGACACAACCGCTTCATCGTTAGAGTATACCGTCGTGCTAGCTGACTGACTCGACATCGCGAGAGTGACCGGGTGCTCGTGAACGTACGTAAGGTCGTCGGCATCGATAAAAACTGCATGCGCGAGCGCTTCCAGGTAAGGGTGTACGTCCGTGGCAGGTTTCCCGCGCTTCGCAATGTGCACGGTGACGAGAGCCGAGGAGCCGGAGCGCAGCGATAAGCTCGAAAGTGTCACGGAATATCCGTCGACGTGCGCCACGGAGTTACGTTCACTCAAATCCCTTGGGGCTGTGGCGACTGCCTTCCCAGTTTGCAAATCAAAACGGAAGACCTGCTGCCCGATGCCGGATGGCCGGCCGTCCGAATAGATGTGGTATAGGCCCGGGCCCGGCAGTGTTTGGTCGAGCACGAAGTGGCCGTTCGCGGAAAATCTCGGATGCACGTGAAAGAAGGTCTTGAAATCATCGCTGACGATGATAACGTGCAACAGCTTCGTCATGTCGACGTCGTAAGCCCGGATCGGAGCGCCCCCATTCATCTGAGTCATCCAGAAATCGAGTTTCCAAACATTAGGATTGGCACCCGGCGCGACATCGAGATATCCAGTCGTTCTTGCGACGCCTCCCTGTAACGCAAATGTGCCATGAAGCACCGTTCCCGCATGCGCCGTCGCCATCGCCACCAACCATATTCCGCCAGCTAGAGCTAACGCACGTATTGTCATGACTTGCTCCTTTTCCAATATTATCTCGATACGATCGTTAACGTCGCGGGATCGAGTTCGTAATTACCCGGCGCCACGAGATTACTCGGATAAGCGCAGATTACGCTGTCGTCGGGCCCCCAGATCACGACGAGACCCGGCGGTCCGCACTCCGTTTGCGTTAGTCCGTAGTTCTGCAACAGCTGCGCTCCGGGGCTGGTCGGAGCAATTTCATACGATGGATAAATGACCTGGCCCTGATAGTCGATGATCGATCCGAATAGGAAGCCCGCAGTTAGCCCACCGAACGCGAACGGACCCCAAAAGCCGCCGCCCCAATAGATCGGCGCCGGATACCAATATACTCCGTGATTCCATCCCCACGGCGGCCAACGGTACGGGTTGTGAACCGGCGGCCCATGAAACCTTCCGTGATAGGGGCCGCCGGTAATGGTTCCATTGAAGGGTGGACGCGCGTACGTCGCCGTCGTGCGATTTGTGCCCGCTGAAACCGGTCGCGTAACTGGGCGCGACGGCGGGATAGGTTGCACGTCGGTCTCGTGAGGGAACCTAAAACCGTGCCCGGTTGTGACGGGCGGAGCTCCGGCCGGGACATGGGCATTCCCTTCGCCACCAGGCGAGACATGGGCGCCGCCGCTCCCGGCCGAGACATGGCCACCACCACCTCCGCCCCCGCTTCCGTGACTCTGCGCGAGCGCGGCTGCAGGCAGTTCGATAATGAGCACGAGCGCCAAAGCAATCCCTAAAGAGCGGCTCACTGTCGCACCTCGTCGAGCGTGCCCTTTATCGTAACGTACGTTCCGCGAACCGTATGCCACAGGGCGAGTACCGTCCGCGGAGCCAACTCCTGCGACGAGAGCGGCATTTGCTGCGCACCGTTCGACAAGTTTACGAATATCGTTCCGTGTAAAATCGCTATTCGACGACTCTTGCCATTCTGAATCAGCGTAACCGCATACGGAAGACAGCGCTCAATCGCTCCCGTAAATGAACAGGCGCCATTAACGATTTTAAGCACACCTTTTTTGTCGGCGGTTTGAAGCCAGAGCGTTTGTCCAACCATGCGGATATTTACATCAACGTACGTCTGCACGGATCCATCCGCTTGCTGGACAAGCGTCACGCCTTTTGCACTTGCGGTCGAGATCGTCGCGATCGCGAGCGCTGCAAACATCGCATATACGTGCATTACGGGCGTACTTCGGCACTCGGAACGCAGTCCCATTATTTATTTATTACGCCGGAGCGGAGAAGTGACAAAGAAGATCGATTCCCGAGCCCTTCTCAACTGAACAATATTCATGAGCGGGCCTGCCGAACAATTCCGGCTCTTTCCCGATAATGTGATATAATCTCCGCATGCCATATCGCGCAACGCTGGTTTCCATACTCATGGCTCTCGCGATTGCCGCCTCCCCTGGGCCACCAATGTTGACGGTAAGGCTCTATCCACTGCACGCTTCCAGCGAGCACGGCACGGCAACGATCACACAACGGGGAAGCGGCTTGATCATTACCATCCTCGTTACCGGCACGCCGTCCGGCGCGTCGCAGCAATTCGTACACTTTCACCGAGGGACGTGCGAGCACATCGCAGTCCCGGCGGTTTATGAATTAGAACCGATACGCAACGGCCGCTCGACGACGGAGCTAACGGACATTGGCTTCGAAACACTGATTCACGGAGAATATTCGATCGTCGTCCACGAGACCTTGTCGCACGGCAGCCCACATGTTGCCTGCGGAACCGTCGCGGGAGCATAAACCAGAACCAGACTTCTCAAGAATTTCACAATCACGACGTACGATTGAGCATGCCGAAGATGGCAAACTGGTCGGCGGCCGTAATGGATCGTTTCGAGCGATCGCGCTAGGCACCGCGAATCGGTGCAGTGCCGAGTCCAGCCGATGACCATCTCCGACCTCCAAAATGCTACGTCTGGACGCTCGTATCCGGACGTAGCATTCTTAGTGCGGAGTTAACTGGGCGGAAAAACGGAGGCAATGAGCAAAGAATGGCTCGATTTTATCGCGTTGCGGAAAACGATGCCTTCGAAATTGCGGCGCGCGGCTTTGACGTATTGCATGCACCCGAGATTAACAAAGGCACCGCGTTCACCCTCGACGAGCGACGGGTACTAGGTCTGACGGGGCTGCTCCCGCCTGCCGTCCTGACGATCGAGCAACAGGCTGAGCGCGCCTACGAGCTGTTCAAGAAGCAGCCGGACGATTTAGCCAAGAACAGGTTCCTAACGGCGCTCCAGGACCGGAACGAGACGCTCTTCTTTCACTTGCTCGGCGTCCACATCGTTGAGATGCTCCCGATCATCTACACGCCGACGGTCGGTTTGGCAATCCAGCAGTACAGCCATCAGTATCGCAGACCACGAGGCGTTTTTCTTTCCATAGAGCGCCCGCACGAAATCGAGGAAGCGCTGCGAAATGCCGCGCTGGGCGCTGACGGCGTCGATCTTATCGTGGCCACCGACGCCGAGGCGATTCTCGGAATCGGCGATTGGGGCGTCGGCGGCATCGATATCTGCGTCGGCAAATTAGCCGTGTACACCGCCGGTGCGGGGATCGATCCGTCGCGTACGATCCCGGTTATGCTCGACGTTGGAACGGACCGCCGATCGCTCCTTGACGATCCCCTTTACCTAGGATACCGCCATCCGCGCGTTCGCGGCGGCCAATATCAGGCGTTTATCGATACATACATATCGACGGTTTTACGCATGTACCCCAGCGCGCTGCTGCATTGGGAAGATTTCGGCGCGGTGAATGCTCGATGGATTCTCAATAAATACCGAGACTCCATCTGCACGTTCAATGACGACATCCAGGGTACCGCCGGAATCGTGCTCGCTGCGGTAATGGCGGCAAACAGGGCAACCGCGAGCCGGATGCTAGACCAAAGAATCCTGGTTTTCGGGGCGGGGACTGCGGGGATAGGCGTTGCAGATCTCCTCAAAAACGTTATGGTGCGCGACGGTCTCACTGCCGAAGCGGCGGCGTGTCGCTTCTGGTGCGTCGGCCGGCACGGCTTGTTGGTCGACGACATGGCAGATCTTCGCGATTTCCAAAGAACCTACGCGCGGGCCGCCGCCGAAGTCGCCGGGTGGAAGCGCGAGGGCGAACGCGGTATTACCCTGGAGGAAGTCGTGCGCCGGATCCACCCGACGATTCTAATTGGAACGTCGGCCGTCGCCGGCGCGTTCAGCGAATCGATCGTGCGTGAAATCGCCGCGGGCAGCGCACGTCCCGTGATTCTGCCGCTCTCGAATCCGACGGCCCTCGCCGAAGCGGTGCCGGCCGACCTCATCCGATGGACGGACGGCAAGGCGTTGATTGCCACCGGAAGTCCCTTCGATCCGGTGATCTACAACGGTGCGACGTACACGATCGCGCAAGCAAACAATGCGATGCTCTTTCCTGGGCTTGGTTTAGGGGCGATCGTCGCGCGTGCAAGGCTGATCACTGACGGCATGTTCGCGGCCGCCGCATGTGCGATCGCCGAGCTGGTAGACGCATCGCAAATCGGCGCACCAATTCTTCCAGCGGTCGCAAACGTACGCGAGGTCTCAGTGCGCGTAGCAATCGCCGTCGCCGACCACGCGGCCCGCGAAGGGCTCGCGCTGATCGAGACGCCGAACTTGGAGGCGGCGATTCGCGACGCGATGTGGGAGCCGCGCTATCGTTCCATCAAAGCAGTCTAGGTCTTCAGAGCCGACGTTTCCTACAACGCGCCGAGCTGGGCTTTGGCCTCGTGAACGTCTACCACGCCGTTAACGAGCGCGTCTAGCAGCTCCGCTTGCCGGCGAGCGCGGATCGCATGGAACTCCACGCCGATCTCATGCGTTACCGACGAAAGGAGTGCGATCTCATCGGGTGCGTACGCCTCGCCATTGGAGCGCGGCAGGCAGATGAATGCTCCTTCCAGTTGGCCGCGCACTGCGAATGGGAAAGCAATGCCGGTCGATCCGAGCGAGCTGACGAGCCCTCCGAGGAACGTGTACGCTCGCGATCTCCGCAGACGGACCAGAGCGAGATCGTCGACGTCGACCGTTTCAACGAAGGGATGCGTACCGCTCGACGCGCTTAGGCGATACGCATCGCCCGAGCGCTCGTAGACGGCGGTGGCTTCGGCGCCACTCAACCTACGAATATCCTCGACCGCGCGCCGGAGCAACGTCGCCGCGTTCTCCGTAAACGGCGCCTCTTCGGCAAGACTGCGAAGCTCGTTCGCCGCCGCATGCTTCGCACGGAAGAGACCGCGCTCAATCGCGCGCCTCACCCAGCCGTGCAAGGCGTTGAACGAGAACCCCAGGGCGAGCGCAATCGCAACGTCCACTGCAACGCTGACGCCGTGGCCGGCCTCCGCCAACCGCAGTAAATCCTCAGTGACGATAAATATCCCTACGACGATCGTCGTAAGGATCGTGTACACGAGCGTACGATTGAGGACGAAGTTGACGTCGATGATGCGGTGCCGGAGTATCGCATAAGTACAGCCGATGGGAAAGAGCAGCACCGTCGCCCATTCGAAACCGGAAAGGTTCAACGGATGCGCCGAAAGACGGTTCGCGAGATTGAGTAACACACCGCCGCGGCTGAAGAGAAACGCCCAAAAGACCCAGCGAACGCGCTGCTTTGCGATGCCCTTGGTCCGCGTGTAGCTCAGCGCAAAAAATGCGACGATCACGAGCTGCGACGCCGCGAACGCCGCGTTGGCGAACCACGGCGCAATCGGAAGAACCCAACAGCCGGTCAAAGCTTGCGACAACGCATCGACACTGTTGACGATGAGCGCCGGCAGCATCAGCAGCACCATTATGCTGCGCGTAACGATGCGGGCGGCCTTCGAAACCCCGGCCGCTACAGACTCCACAATGAGGTAGAGGAGGAACGGCGCCGTGGTCCAGAGGACGGCCATGAGAGCGCCGCCCGCGATCCGTCCCGCCGGCGGCAGAAGTCCCCACCAGGAATCCGGCAGGCCGACTCCTTTCTTGGCAGGGGAGAACTCGCCCCCTCTCTGCACAAACCAGGAGAAAATGCCATGCCGATTTCAAGGAAGCATTTTGTCGCCGCGGCGACGCTCGGGCTTTCAGGGACAGCGCTCGCGCGTCCGAAACTGCTGGCAGCAGAATCCTCGCACGCTTCGTCGCTTCACTTCCACGTGCTGAGGCCGTCGGAGTACGACCGCGCGAGAATGCTGCGCGTGTTGCGTGCGAGCGCAAGCAGCAAGCAGGTCTTTCAATCGGGAACTCCGCTGCTGGTCGCCGGCGACGCCAGCATCTACATTCACATGCAAAACGCGATGAATGCCTACGAGTTCTCGTATGCGAAAGGGCCAGGAAGCCTCGCGACGCTGGGCGTCCTTGCGGGCCCTTCTATCGTCTATGCTCTCCAAGATGCCATCTGGACGAAGTATGCACTGGGGCGCACCTTCAGCCTCGCGTCTACGAACATCTACTATGCGGCTAAGAGTCTCAAGGAGAACGGATCGCCCGACGATCCCGATAGCATTTACCAAGACTGGAGCGCGCAAGCCGTGCTGCACCGCGGGGGCTGTTTCTTTGTCTGTCACAACGCGATGACTGCCGTCGCGGGGCTGATCGGAATGCAATCCGGAACGAGCGGGGCTGCCGTGCTCGCCGATTTCGAAGGGCACCTTCTTCCAGGCTTCCAAATCGTGCCCGCTGCAGTTGCAGCTGTGCAACTCGCGCAGGATCTCGGTTGGCGGCTCTATCCGATTATTTAAGAACCTTAATTCGAAGAAATGATCGCCCTAAGGCCTCGCGATCAAAACCGAGCCGTGTAGGCGATGTAGTGAATCTCGAACGTTTCGTCGGGTGTCTCGATGCACGCGGTGACCGGAAGGTGGTTTCGGCCGACCCAGCGCCAACGCGCGGAATCGAACCCGCAAATCGGAGTCCCGGCCGCTCCCGTTAAGTACCGAAAAGTCCTTTCCTGTCTGAGTTTTGTCGTTTTCGAATCCCGGCTAGTCCCGACGAATCCCGTTGAATTCTAACTAGTCCGTTAGACGGCTGTTAGACGGGCCGCCTCAGGTTTGGTGCGCTTGTGGCGCCGCGAATCAGTGTTTCAGCGAACGGGCTTTGCCGAGGGATAGTGCATAAGGGCGGAACCGCCGGAACGGTGCGGGATAGCTCGGGCGGAACGTCAGAGCGCCGCCTAAAGGAGCGTAGCTCATGACGGACAAACGAGCCAAAGGCGTTGGCGAGGGATCGAGGGCGCAGGCACGCGCCTTGCCAGTTCTACTGCCTAGTCGAGGCGGAGTTCACTCTAAAGGAGATCGGGAATGCACATATCGCGGGCATTCGCTAAGATGCGCGCCTCTGTGATCATCGTGACGATGACCGCGCTGTTGACGTCCGTCGGTCCGCCGGCAAATGCGGCGCTGACTCAGGAGGCGGCCAACAAAGCCGCTCTCGACGCATATACCTACGGCTTCCCCATCGTACTTATGGACGTTACAAAAACGGTGGCCACCAATGTGGCCAAGCCCACGCCGACAAACGCCGCCCCGATCGGTCAGTTCTCAAATATCCCGGAGTTCCCAGCCCCTGACAACCACACCGTTGTGGCACCGAACGCCGACACTCTGTATTCCGCCGCGTGGGTCGATCTGTCGCGCGGGCCGATGGTGCTTCACGTGCCCGATTACAAGGGCCGTTACTTCCTCATGCCGATGCTCGACATGTGGACGAACGTCTTTCAATCGCCGGGCAGCCGAACCGGATATGAAAAGGGCGGCAATTTCGCAATCGTTGGCCCGGGCTGGGTGGGGACGCTGCCGTCCGGTCTGTCGAAGATTCAAGCACCCACCTCGACCATCTGGATCATCGGTCGAAGCGCCTGCTACGGTCCAAGCGACTACGCAAACGTCCACAAACTGCAAGCGCAGCTTTCGCTGACACCGCTTTCACATTGGGGCAAGGCCTACACGCCACCGGCCGGTTCCGTGGATTCCTCCATCGATATGAAGACCGCGCCGCCAGACCAGATAGCCGCCATGGACGCCGGAACGTTCTTCTCCAAGCTTGCAACGCTTATGAGCACGTATGGTCACCCGGCAGCAGATGCCCCGATAGTGGCGGAACTCGCCACATTAGGCATCGTGCCAGGCAAGAAGTTCGACATCACTGCCGCGGACCCGGTCGTTGCAGCCGCGCTGAATGCCGCGGTCAAGAACGGACAAAAAGCCATCGCGGCCGCTACGCCGGGCCAGATCGGCGCGCGCGTTGCCAACGGATGGATAATCTCCACCGGCGGTGGCTCCTACGGTACGCATTACGTGCGGCGAGCGTACTACTCGCTCTTCGGCCTCGGGGCGAATATCCCCGAAGATGCCGTGTACCCGATCGGCAAGGTCGACAGCGCGGGCAAGGCGATGTCGGGCGCTAACAGTTACCGCGTGCACTTCGCGAAGGGCAAGACTCCGCCGGTCAATGGTTTTTGGTCGTTGACAATGTACGAAGGCCTCGGATACTTTGTTCCAAATTCCCTGAACCGCTACAAGCTTGGCAGTCTGAGCGAACCGAAGCTTGACGTGAACGCCGACGGCTCAACCGACATCTACATCTCGCACACCCAGCCGAGTGCCCATGTCAACAATTGGCTTCCCGCTCCGAGCGGAAAGTTCTACATGGACTTTCGCTTGTACTGGCCCAAGACGAAGTCACCGTCTGTGATCGACGGAACGTGGAACCCACCGCCTGTGACGAAGACTCAGTAGCAGCACTTAGTACGCTACCCGTTCCGACTACGGCGCTCGGCTATGTTAGAAACCTTCGCGCCAGCCGGCTACACGCGTGGCGGCGTAGCGCTAGTTGGGCACAAGTTGCCAACAGGAATCGAACCCGCAAATCGGAGTCCCGTCCGCTCCCGCCAAATACCGAAAGGTCCCGACTTGTACGGGGTTTCGCGTTTTCGAAGTCCCGGCCAGTCCCGGCGAATCCCCTCGAATTCTGACTAGTCCGCTAGACGGCTGTTAGACGGACAGCCTCGGGTGTGCAAATGGCGCAGTAGGCTGAACAGACCTGCTGCCAACTTCGATATCAGGGTGACAAGGGGCAGTCGGCGAATCCTACCGCTTAGCGATGCGGCCTTTAGGCTTCGCGATGATACTGCTCGCGGCGGTCATCCTCGTCGGCACGGTCGGGTACGCCGAGCTCGAGCGCTGGTCGTGGTTCGATTCGTTCTACATGACCATCACCACGATTACGACGATCGGCAATGGCGAGCCCGCGCCCATGGACGTCAAGGGAAAGTCGTGGACGATTGCAGTCGTTGCGATCGGCTTCGGCGTCCTAACGTATACCCTGCTCCGGCTGCTTAGTTATACGCTGGAAGGACGCCTGGGGAGTGTCGTGGGAGAACGGCGAATCCGACGACGGGTTGCAGCAATGACGGGACATTATATTCTTTGCGGGTTCGGCCGGGTCGGTGGGGAGATCGCTCGTATCTTCACCGGCGAAAAAGTCGAATTTGTTATCGTCGACATCAACCCTGACTCGCTCGAGCGGGCAGC
Organism: Vulcanimicrobiota bacterium; assembly: GCA_963758805.1. Classification (GTDB taxonomy): domain Bacteria; phylum Vulcanimicrobiota; class Vulcanimicrobiia; order Vulcanimicrobiales; family Vulcanimicrobiaceae; genus Cybelea. Next base: position 44,241 of record CAVWWP010000004.1, on the reverse strand, counting down.
GGCCGCTGGTTATGCTACCATCACGGGCGACGCGGCCGACACGGCGACGCTACGCGCCGCGGGAGTTGAGCGGGCCAGTGGACTCGTGGCTGCCGTAGACAGCGACGAGATTAACATCTACGTGACGCTCTCTGCACGCGTGCTGAATCCGAACCTCTTCATCGTCGCTCGCGCCAATGGAAACGATGCCGAATCGAAACTCCGCCTCGCGGGCGCTACGAGGATCATCTCGCCGTATCAGATGGGCGGACGCCGGATGGCCAGCCTCGCCATGCGTCCAACCGCGGTCGAGTTCGTCGACACCGTGCTCTTCGCGAGCAACAGCCAGCTGAATCTCGAGGATTTCACGATTCAGCCTGCGTCGCGGTGGATTGGACAGCCGATGTCAGCGCTCGTAGACGGCAGCGAGGTCATTGTGCTGGCGCTCAAGCGGGCCGGGACGATGTCCTTTCGGCCAGCTCCGTCGACGCAGCTCGCCGAGCACGACGAGATTGTGGCGGCGGGCTCGCCCGAAGGCATTCGTGCGCTCGACAAGCAGCTGTGGGCCTAGACGCGCGGCACGACGACAAGTATTCTTAAGCCCCGCCGTGCGGTAACGGCTTTTAGTCCGGCAGATCATCACTCAGCAACGCTTGAAAAACGTCCTCGAAGATATACGTCCCATTATTCGATCGCGTTAAAACCCACACCTTATCAAAGCGCGAGTCTGGCCATGAGGCGGGAGATTCGGGTGAGAACGCCTTCGCGATATCTGGAATGTGGTGATGCTCCCAGGCTACCAGGACGATCCCGTTCTCATTCGCCACGATTGTTTGCACCAACTGAGCCTCGTCTCCAACGGCACAAGGGGTCTGAAGTCCCTTTTCTGGGCTCATCGCATCGACCAATGGTGTCACCGTCTGCTGCGGCCGCAGGCTCTTGGAGATGTCGTGACCATCAGCCATTAGAACGGTAGCGCCCATCTTAGAAGCGTAGAAGGCATCGGGGGGCTCTATGCTGCGAGCCCAGGCTAGGCGAAAGAAAGGCACAATCGCTCCCGCGCGCTGCCAGCCGCGTGCAGTGAGCGAGTGTTTATTCCGTTCGCCCTCAGCGTTGATGCCATACGGCGGCGGACCGGGAACAGGCTCCTTTTCCGCATGTCGGATAAGCATAAGCTTCTGTGGCGGCATTGCTAAACTACTCTCCGGACGACACTCATGAGAAGCGGCTTCGCGGGCAGACCTCGTCTGCCTCGCCGCCCCTCTCATTATAGAAGTTGGGCGAAACTAGCCAAGCCTAGGCGGTCGCATCGCAATGCTAATGTTTCGACGATGGTACCTGCCTTTGTCACGCTGCAGTGCGGGAGCAGCGACCGCGACGCCTTTGATAAGCTCGATCGCGCCAACGAGGGTCCGTTAGATGGCCGTCAGAGGAACAAGCGCTGTCTTCTCCGACTTGGCTCCCGATTCAGGACCGATGCAAGTACCTTACGGGAACTATTCTATCAACGGACTTGGTGGATGGGCCAGCGAACCCGTCGGCCGTATCGGAGGGTCGCTATGAAGGTTCCGTTCTCGGCTCCACGTAGTGCCTCGCGCTGCGCGTTATTACTCGCTTCGATGGTGCTCGCGGCATCGGCCGGCGCGCTTGCGGCCGACAAGGCTAGCGGGACGGTCAGTTTCAAGACTTACTCCACCGGGATCAAATACGGGTGGCTCGTTCGTGGGCCAGACGAAATGGATCCGAACAAGACCGTTCTTCGCATTTACTTGTCGAGCGTCGACATCGGCGCCAAGATCAGGGCGTGTAAAACCTTGTCTTGTGCAGACGGCGCGCTAGACGATGGGGCCATGATCGATTTCGGCGACGCAACACATCTTGGCTACGCACTTAGGCTTAACGGCGAAATGGTCCAATATTCCGGCGGTACCGACGCGCAGGCATTCACACTTTCGACGAAACAGCCCGACCATCTCGCAGGCAAGCTGCACGTCGACGACAGTGCGGTCGGCGGTGGCAAGCTCGACGCAGAATTCGACCTGACACTGACGCGCACGTTCAAGACTATCCTTTAGGCTCTGTCAAGCGCGCGAATCGCTTCGACGAACCGAGTGAGTCAAATTTAGTTCCACACTACCGACGGAAGCAGGAAGGCGTCGGAACGAGCCTTGTCTGGTAGCGCTAACGGGAATCGAACCCTTGAATCGGAGTCCCGGCCGCTCCCGCTAAGTACCGAAAAGTCCTTTCCTGTCTGAATTTTGGCGTTTTCGAATCCCGACCAGTCCCGACGAATCCCGTCGAATCCTGACTAGTCCGTTAGACGGATGTTAGACGGGCAGCCTCAGGTTTCGTGCAACGTGAGCGGAGACAGATGCTTTGGTTCGTAGAGGCCGAGCTTGTCGCCGCTGGGGAGTTCGAGCGTCGTCACCAAACCCCAGCCGCGGTCGGCGACCGGTGTCGTTTTGATTCCCTTCTTCTCGAGCTGCCGTACCGTCGCGGTGATGTCGTCGCAGAATCAGCCACAGTTCGTGTCCGGGGTCGTCTTCCGTCTCATGGACGGCGAGTTCCGTCGGCGGTGCGGTGAAGAAAAGGCGCCCGTTGCCGGCATCGACGTAGTGCAGGTCGAGCACGCCTTTGAGAAAGTCGTACATCTCCTTGGAGTGCTTCGTGTAGAAGATCGCGTGGATGCCGGTTATCACTCTGTTCCTCTTCCCTCGACTGCGGGCGCTCCGCTCGGGATGACTGTTGAGTCGGCTTTCCGAGGTGAATCTCGAACGAGGCATGAAGCGCGTTAACCGTTGCCGAGTGGGCAAAAACGTCGCGCTAACAAGGCGCAGGAACGGCTCGCAAGAGGTCGTACGCTCGGTGCACGGAGGATTTTCCCAATGCGTTCTGTTCTCATGGTCCTTATATTCGTTGGCTTAGCCGCGCCGGCGGTGGTGATGGCTTCCAGCGCGCCGCCTCTGACCAAGATTGAGGCTGCGCAGATTATCGCGCACTCGCCGGCCATTAACTTTGCCAAATCGTGTCTGCCGGCAACCGTCAGCGAGCCGAAGCAAGAGGGGAAATGGGCGGCGGTCGCTGCTCACTGCCTCTCGAATCCCAACAATGCCCGCTACTCGTACTTCCTTTATCGCAACGGCGGGTGGCACATGTCGTGCGTTCACGGCGTAAACGTATACGACGTGAAGTTCTTGGTCTCGACCTGCGGCATGACACAAGGCGAAGCGGCTCTATTTAAATGATCGAAAGCGGTGGACTTCCATCGCCGCTTTAGCAGCTTCGTGTACGGCCGACCCGATACGACGTACCAGCTCACGGGCAGCCATGAGCGGAAACCCGTATTTGGGATAGGGGCTAAGGGCTTCTGAAGCGAGGCCCCCCTCTTCCGGCGCTGGGCTGCGCGGCGCTTAACGCGATGAACTGAAGGCTTTAAGACCGAGCCGTCTTCACCCGGGCTGCAAGCTACCATCTTTTTTTCGAGTCATTAGCTAAGGAGACAAGGGAACGCTTTAAAACTGTTGATGAGCTTTATTGCATTGCCAGTCAGCCAGTAGAACTAGACATCTCCTTTACTTTGTGATACAAAGTAAAGGAGATGCGCACACCTTTGTGGAGGTTAATCGCCGCTTCGCTTGCCTGTAGCGCTCTCGAACTCGGACTCGTTGTTGTCGGCAACCAAAGCGTCGAGATGGGCATCGCGATTGTGTTCTATGCCTGGAGACCGATCTTTCTTCTGTGGGTCGCGATTCTCGTTTGGTCCATCGCGCTCGCGGTGAAGTTGTTCACCGAAAAACGATGGCAGATCGCCCTCCTGTGTCCCGTCGTTCCAATCCTCGCATTCGTTGTATCAGTTTGGGCGATGCCATATGTACAATTGCCGCAGGATTATATGCACTTTCGGGCGATGCGCGCTTCGTACAATGCCTCGGTCGCGCGGCTACCCAACAATGGTTACCGCTTCGAAGAGTTCAACTGGGGTGGGATGATTTTTCCTCCAAGGGCGTTGTTTACGACGAAACTGACGAGGTCGGCCTGCCGTACGGCCGTCAGTCGGCAGATTGGAAAAGGCGCGTGCCGTTCGAGCTAACTTGTGGCGGCGATGGCCCATTCGCCGGAGTGACGCCGTTAGGAGACCACTACTACCTTGTCGGCTTTGGGTGCTAGGAGCGAGTCAATGTGAAATGCTGAAGTATCGCACCTACGAGAAGGGCGTCTGGGTCAACCTTTCAGCGCTTACTCGTCGGCTAGGCCGCTTTGAAGCGACGCCCCTGACCTGAGGGCGCTTTTCAGGCAGCTGATAACTGTGAGGGTGGTTAGTTGTGCGCAAGTTGCCAACAAGAATCGAACCCATGAATCGGAGTCCCGGCCGCTCCCGCTAAGTACCGAAGAGTCCTTTCCTGTTTGGGTTTTAGCTTTTTTGAATCCCGTCTGGTCCCTTCGAATTCCGGCGAGTTTTGCCTAGTCTGTTAGACAGCCGTTAGACGATTAGGTCCGCGAGTAAGCCCGCAGACGAAGATCGCGAGGGCCACCGATTTTACCGAACGAACGCTTCAGCTTCCTTTCTCCGGCGGCCGTAGAAGTCTAGAGCTCTAAATCCAGGCTAGTTCGGCGGTCCGTTCACCGCCAGCGGTTCCCGTATTGCGCGTCGTTTTCGGCTCGATTAAGAGGAGCTTCGCGCCATTCCCCGCCACCGGCTTATGCTCGACGCCGTGAGGAACGATTAGGAACTCGCCGGCCCCGAAGCGCTCGACCTGCTCGTTGCCGTCGACGTCTCGGTAGTGCATGTCGATCACGCCGTCAACCACCAGGAAGAGTTCGTCTTCGGTCTCGTGATGGTGCCAGATGAATTCGCCCTCAAGTTTTACGATCTTGACGTGAAGGTCATTTAGCTCGCCGACGATCTTCGGCTTCCACATCTCGTCAAACAGTCCGAACTTTGCCTCCAATGATACTTTTTGTAGCTTCATTGCGGGCTTGCTCTTCGCCGGGTTGAGCGCTGTTACTCCCTCTGCGGACCGACCGGTTTCGTCGAAGCAGCATCGCAACTGCTTCCGCAGGCGGACTATGACGCACGCGCGCGTCAAGACGGAACGGTTCGGGCCAACGGGCACTCGCTGACAGTCGTGACGGTGCACCAATTGACGGATGTCCATAAAAATAGTCCATTTCTCAGGGTGGGGTGCACGAGCGGCCTGCTTTCAAACTGCCACCCCGAGTGAACTCACGGAGGCGCTGCAGGCGATACGAAGAAACTCGAGCGGGCATCTCGGTTTATCGGAAGAGGTTCGCCTTGCGTGATTCGCGCCTAGATGATATCGAAGAGCGCCTCGCTCGGTTAGAGCGGATCGTCGAAGCGAATGCGCGGCTCGAGCGTGTGCCGCCGGCCGTTCCACAACCTTCGGTCGTACACGCTGCACCGCCGACGCCACCGGTGGCGCAAGAGGAAGCAGCAATTCCGGCCCCGCGGAGCATCGACGCGACGGAGAGCTTCTTTGGAGGTCGCGTCCTGCTCGCAATTGGCGCCTTTGTGCTGCTGCTCGGGGTGGGCTTTTTCATCAAGTACGCCTTCGACAACAATTGGATCGGACCGATGGGTCGCGTTGCAATGGGTTTAATCGCCGGCATCGCGTTTGTGAGCGCGGGTGAGTTCTTTCGGCGCGCCGAGCAACGCGTATACGCGGGAGCTTTAACCGGCCTCGGTGGTGGGATTCTCTATCTATCGCTGTGGGCCGCGGGCAACGGCTTCCACCTCGTTCCGATCTCCGCGAGCTTCATCGCGATGATCGTCGTCACCGTCGCGCTTCTCATCCTCGCGATCGCCCACGATTCAGAAGTCACCGCGGCGTTTGCTCTGCTCGGCGGGTTCATTACGCCGCTTCTGAATATCACCGCGTCGCCACAGCCCCTGCAACTCTTTATCTATATCGCGATCCTCGACGCGACGCTCGCTTTTCTACCCATCAATCGACGCTGGCCTCGCATTCAAGGCACAGCTTTCATCTTCACGCAGCTCTACGTACTCAACGTTTTTTCGTCCCCGCCGCCGCTTCCGACCTTGACGTTCGTCAGCTTCACCACGCTTTATCTCGCGCTCTTCACGTGGCAACCGTTCCAAAAGACGATACGGGCGATCGCCTTGGACGCGTATGAAGCCGCGCTGCTCGCTGTGTCGGCCGGCGCGTATTATCTCGCTCTGCACAGTGAGCTGTACGAGGCGCATCGCTATTGGCTCACCGCCGCGGTCGTCGTACTCTCGGCGCTTTACGTCGGCTTCGCTCGCCTGGCAAAGGACCCGATGGGCCGCTCCGTCTTCGCCGCCGTCGGGCTTGCGCTCGTCACAGGGGGCGTTGCAATCACCTTCAGTGGCTACGTCGTGGCCGTGTTGTGGGCGGTCGAAGGCGGACTCCTCGGGTGGATCGGTATTCGGGAGCGTCAGGCTGTCGTGCAGATATTCGGCGTCGTCGCATTGGCTTTGGGCGTCCTGCACGTACTCGCGTTCCCACCTAAAGGAGGCCCACTCTTCGCCAACGAGCGCTTCTTGACATTCGCCGTGTTTTCAGTGGCGTTCTTCGTCGTCTCTCAAGCGGTGACACACCGCAAAGAAATCGCGAGCCGCGCCTACATCGTATACGAGCCGATCGGGCACGTCTTCGCGCTCCTCGCGCTGTCGTACGAGCTATACCATTGGACGCATATGAACGAGCTGTCGCTCACGCTGCTGTGGCTCCTCTACGCCGTCGTGCTGTTCGCGATCGGACTGCTACGCCGCTCGTCGTTCGTAAGATGGGAGGCATTCGCGCTGCTTTCGATCGCCATCTTCAAAGCATTCGCGGTTGACATGAACGAGCTCAATCCGGGAGTGCGTATCATTTCGTTCCTCGCTCTTGGCAGCGTGATGCTTGTAATTTCGTACGCGTATCAGCGTTATATTAAGCGCACCACGGGATCCTCGAAGTGATCGCCGCTCTCGTTCTTGCGGCCTTCCCACAATGGAAATACGAGCGCGTCATTGAGACGGGTGCGCGCACCCAAACGGTGAGCGTAGCCGTTCCTCCGTCGATCTACGCCAACGCCCAGCCGTCCCTGGCCGATCTTCGCGTGGTGGACGGACGGGGCCGCATCGTGCCGTTCATCCTGCGAACGCCGCCGCCGGCACCTTCCGAGACTTGGGTGAGCGCGGCGCTCACGGATCAGGGCTTCGTCAGCGGCCAGTACTCGCAAGTCGTGGCGGACCTCGGCACCAACCACGACGTGTATGGCGTTCTCGACGTCGGCACGCCCTTGGACGCCTTCGCGACGACCGTTGACGTCGATGCCAGCGACGACCGCGCAACGTGGCGCACGATCAGAACCGGGGCGCCGATCTATGATTACGAGCGCGACGGCCTCGCCACGAATACGCGCGTCACGTTCCCGAGTAGTACGGCTCGCTACCTTCGCGTTCGGGTTCTCGATCGAAGCTCGGCGTTTCCGATCGATAGCATCCGCGTTGGTGCTCCGGTAAACGCAGTTCCGGAAAGCACGCGCTATCCGCTCGTCGTGGCGCCTGCACACCACGATGCAGGCGCACAGACGACGTCGCACCCGGTTGAAGGTATCGACGACGTACCGATCGGTCGCTTCCGCATCGCGTCGTCAACGTCGCGCTTCGTTAGAATGGTCGACGTTCAAACCAGTGATGACGGCACGTCCTGGGAGATGATCGCGTCGCAGCAGATATCGCGAACCGGACCCGGCCGCGATTCGCTCTTCCTCGATTTCGGTGAGGCGCAGGCGCCGCATTGGCGTTTGATCATTCACAACGGCGACGATCCGCCGCTCGCCGGAGTTCGCATCGAAGCGTTTGGCGCGCCCCGACGAATCGACTTCGACGCCTCGCCCGCCGCCGCGCCCTACCGCCTCATCTATGGGAACCCGTCGGCGCCCTCGCCGTCTTTCGACTACGCCTTGACACACAGCGCTGTCGTGCTCGACCGCGCGACAGACGTTGCGCTCGGCGCCCCGGTGCGCAATCCCGCGTTCGTTCCTACAACCAGGCCGTGGACCGATCGCAATCCGTGGGTGCTGTGGCTCGCACTCGGCATCGCGGTCGTAGGAATCGGCGGCATCGCTGTGCGCACGCTGACCTCACGAGTTTAGGAACGGGCTGCCGTCGTGCGCGACGAGCAGGTCGTGCATGTCGGTGGCATGGCCCTCTTCTTTTGCGAGGATGCCTTCCAACGTGATGCGCGTCGTCGTGATCTGAGGGCTGTTTTCAGGTGTACTACTGTTTTCAGGTGTACTAAATGTAGGCGCGCTCCATCGACGAAGGAACATAGCAAATTGATCGGAAGGACGGCACCCATGATTAAGTGGCGCTTGGCCGGCATGGCCGCTGTGGTATCGACGTCGCTGATGTTTGCCGCGGCGCCTGGCTGGGCAGGCTCGACCGGGAGCGGCACGGCGGGCAGCGGTTTTCCCCAATACACCTATCGCGCAGACGCCGACAAAGGCTGTCGAGGCGACACCGTCGTTTGGGGGAGCAGCGCGCACAAGGGGGTCTATTACGTCGACGGCGTTGGACCCCAGCGCGTCGGCGGCTTCTACGCATGCATGTCCGCCGTAAAGAAAGCTGGCTACAAGGTCGTCACGAGCTGAGGCCGCAGTCGGATCGAGCAGCCCCACTGCTGCGATTTCGTTGCCGCCTCAACGCACGCGCGCGTATCATACGTGTCACGAAGGCTTTCCCGCGCCCCCAAAACGATCACTCTCGGCCCGTCCGTGACACGACTGTGACACGGCAGCCCCATCGAGCGGAAGCAAATACAAGAAGTGCCACGGCGCAGCCGCTTAACGGGATAGGAGACAGAGCCGCCAAGACGAGACACCCCGGCCGGCTGTGCGGCATGGTTCTGCGCCGCTAAGCGAATCGAAGCCCTGAGTATCTAAGCCGTTAAGCTGCGAGGCTACTGCGAGCTACGCCGTCGCGGTGCGAGGCGCTCGCAGCTGCAGTTTTGATCGTTGACGCGAGCGACCTGTAGCCACAAATCCAGGCAGCTCATAAATGTGAGGGTGGTTAGTTGGGCGCAGGTTGCCAACAGGAATCGAACCCGTTGCGTTATCGTCGTACGCTAAGAGGGCGGCGCCGAACTCGACACTGCCCTCCTTTGCGTTTACCGACGCCTTACGACTTCGTGCAGGTTTGCTTGACGGTCACGACGCGACCATTCATTTCCGTGAATGACGTTGTCATCGACTTCATAGTCGCGCTCTCTTTCGAGTACACTTCCGGAGCGTACGAAGCGATGTCCGGCGACTTCGTTTGAATCACGTACGTGTACGTCTTCGTCTTGCCGGTGACCAGCGGAGCCGTTGCGACAGAGTATCCGCCTTGCTCGCCGGTTGAGATCCGCACCCAGCGCTTCGCTGCTGCGTCCCAAGTGTATTTCGTCTGACCGTGCAGCTCGGCCGGAATCCACGACGCTTTCTGAGTCGTGTCCTCGCGGAGCATCCAATATCCACCGGGATCCATCGAGTAAACTTCGGTGGTCGTAAATGGGCCGGGGCGGCGCGAACTCAGGTTCGAGCACGTCCACGTGCCCACTAAGAACTGCATCGACGAAAAATCGGGCTTAGGCCGCATTGGAACCGGCGTGCCTTCGACAGCCGGGGCTGCGGCAAACACCGTAGCTCCGGTTGCGAATGTAAAAAGTACTAATGCACCAAAAAAACGACGTAAAGAACTCATGTAATAAAACCCCCTTTATATATGAGGAAGCCCCTTCGGGTGCAGGTCGCTGGTTCCTCGGCGTCTCGGCGTGCGACGACGCGGTCGGTTGCTAGCGCGGTGACGTCATGTCCTTGGGGATGACGATGCGGTCGTACTGGTCTTCAGAGACGTGACCGAGATCGAGTGCGGCGCGTTTTAGGGTCGTCTTTTCGTGATGTGCTTTCTTCGCGATTTCTGCGGCCTTGTCGTAACCGATGTGCGGCGCGAGCGCGGTAACGACCATGAGCGATTCATCGAGGTAGCGCTTGATCTGCTCTTCGTTTGCCTGCAGATTCTCGACGGCATGCTCGCGGAACATGGTGCACGCGTCTCGGAGCAGCCGCGTCGAGTGAAGGAAGTTGTAGATCATCACCGGGTTGAAGACGTTGAGCTCGAAGTTCCCCTGCGACGCGGCGAAGCTGATCGCAAGATCGTTACCGTAGACCTGGACGCAGACCATCGTCATCGCTTCAGACTGCGTCGGATTGACTTTGCCCGGCATGATCGAACTGCCCGGCTCGTTTTCGGGCAGGATCAGTTCGCCGATTCCGGCACGCGGCCCGGAGGCTAGCCACCGAATGTCGTTTGCGATCTTCATGAGCGCCGCGGCGAGCATCTTTAGCGCCCCCGATGCAAAGACGAAGTCGTCGTGCGAGGCGAGCGCTGCGAACTTATTCGGGTGCGACCGAAACGGCAGACCCGTAAGCTCTGCGATCGTCTTTGCCGCGCGTTCGCCGAACTCGGGGTGCGCGTTAAGCCCCGTCCCTACTGCCGTACCGCCGATAGCGAGGTCGTAGAGTTGGTGGAGCGCCGCCTTGCAGGCGGTCAAGGCGCGATCGATCTGCGTTGCGTATCCCGAGAACTCTTGTCCGAGCGTCAGCGGCGTCGCATCCTGAAGGTGCGTGCGCCCCACCTTCACGATATGCATCCACTCCTTCGACTTGTGCGCCAGCGCGTCGCGCAGCGCCTCGACAGCCGGAAACATTGCGACCATCGCCTGTGCGGCTGCGACGTTCATCGCGGTTGGGAACGTGTCGTTCGAGGACTGCGACATGTTCACGTGGTCGTTTGGATGAATCGGACGTTTCGAGCCCATCTCGCCACCGGCGAGCTCGATCGCGCGGTTCGATATTACTTCGTTCACGTTCATGTTCGTCTGCGTTCCGGAACCCGTTTGCCAGACCCGCAGCGGAAAATGCGCGTCGAGATCGCCCGCGATGACTTCGTCGGCGGCGCGCACGATGAGGTCGGCCTTTTCGGCCTCGAGCTTGCCGAGGTCGCGGTTAACGAGCGCGGCCGCCTTCTTGAGCACCGCCATTGCATGAATCACTTCGCGCGGCATCACGTCGCGCGGCCAGCTGCCGTCGCCGATATCGAAGTGCACGAGGGAGCGCGCCGACTGCGCGCCATAGTACTTGTCGGAGGGGACCTGGATCGTCCCCATCGAGTCGCTTTCGGTCCGCATCATAGCCGCCCCATTCTAGCCGAGATCGCCGGACTTCTCGCGGACCTCCGTCGGAGCGCGGCCGCGGGCCGCGGCTTTGAGGCCTTCGACTGTGTCGCCGACCGCGCGCGTTTCGACGATCTCGTAGATCGTGAGCGGATAGCGCCGGTCGAAACCGCGCCGGTTGCAGCGCGGGCAGCTGGCGGGTCTGGCCGGCCGATTGCGGCGCAGCGCCTCAAACGCGCACACCTCGCAACGGAGGATGTAGCGTTTGCTCGACTCGCGCAGCGGGCGCATGTTGCCAAGGTCGTGATAAATCGAACTGAGACCACACGCGCGCAGCTTCTTTCTGAAGCGCGGTCCATGACCGGTATCCCGGAAGCGCACGTAGCACCAAGCGTGGATCATCTCGTGGAGCAGCGTCTCCTCCAGCGCTTCGGGATGCTTGCGAAAGTGCTTCGGCGAGAGCTCGATGAGCATCGGCGGCCTGCCGTAGGTGATTCGCCCGGCCGAGTTCGAAAAGCGCTCGTTGTAGCGGATGCGGCAGTCAGGAACCTCGCCGTTGAAAAACTCGTAGTTCAAGCGCGCGAAGAGAAACTGGAGCTCCGCCTCCGCGGGAAGGTCCAAAGCGTTCAACAAAAGAGTTTTTCGCGGTCCGTCCAAACAAATCTTCGTGTCCACCGAGCGCTCGAACGGCCTACCGCCGCGCATCTACGTGCCGATCTTTGCCGCGATCGCGGTCGCCTTTCTCTCGCTGATGGCGTATCTCATCGCGGATGGATTCGGCGTTGCCGGAACCGTCTTTGGCAAGAGCACGGCGTCCCGAAGTGCGCCGACGGCGCAACAAGGCTCGCAGGACAGCGTTGAAGGCGGCCCGCCGGCGCCCGTCGTGGCGGAACTGAAGACCCTGCGCGAGCGGATCGCGGCGCACCCAAACGACGACGTCGCAATCACGCAACTCGGCGACATGTATCTTGCCTCTAACCACTTCTCCGAAGCGATTCCCCTCTATCGGCGCGCCCTGCGCGTGAATCCCCACAACGTTGCGGCACAGACCGGACTCGCCCAGGCCCTCCAGGCCCTTCGTCAATGAGCATCTACATCTCGTGCGATATGGAAGGAACTGCCGGCGTCTGCTCGTGGAAGCAGTGCGATCCCAGCGACCGCTCCGAATATCCGGTCTTCCGCCGCTATATGACGCTCGAGGTTCGCGCGGCGATCGAAGGCGCCCGTACCGCCGGCGCTCGCAACTTCGTCGTCAACGATTCGCACTGGTCGATGCATAATCTGCTGCTCGACGAGCTGCCGCAAGATGACGGCATCCGCGTGATCTCCGGTGCACCCAAGCCCTGGAGCATGACGCAAGGAATCGGCGACGGCATTGAAGCCGCCTTCTTCACCGGCTATCACGCGAAGGCCGGCGATGCCGCGACGCTAGCGCATACCTACAATGAAGTCATTTATTCCGTCACGGTCAACGGCGTGCGCTGCAGCGAAGCGTTGCTCAACGCGGCAATGGCTGGGTGTTCAGGCGTTCCAGTCGTGCTCGTCACCGGCGATCGCGCAATCGTCGAAGAGACGACCGCCGCGCTGCCCTGGGCCGTCGGCGTCGTCGTTAAGGAACCCATCGGTTTCAGCGCCGTCGACTCGCTGACACCGCGCGCCGCGCAGGCAGCGATTCGCGACGGTGCGCGCGAAGCGATCGAACGCCTTCCGCAGGCTCGGCCGTTTCGATTCGAACCGCCGATCGATCTGACGCTCGAAACCGCCCGCGTCGAACATGCCGACTTCGTCGAGCTCATGCCCGGATTCACTCGTTCGGGCCCTCGCTCGTTGCGCTTTACAAGTGCCGAGTACCCGTCTGCGCTGCGGGCTTTCATCGCGGCGACGCGTATCGCTTCGGCCGCCGATACGGTCGCGTGAAACTCTACGTTTCCAGCGACATGGAAGGTGTCGCCGGCGTCTGCGCGTGGGAACAGGTCGACGCCCGCACGCCGAGTCCAGAGTACGAGATCTATCGCCGCTACTACACGCAAGAGGTTGCAAGCGCGATCGCCGGAGCGCGCGCCGGGGGCGCGGCAGAGATCCTCTGTAACGACTCGCACGGCCCGATGCGCAACTTATTGCTCGACGAGTTGCCGGACGACGTTCGGGTTATCTTCGGTAATCGCAAGCCTTTTTCGATGGTGCAAGGAGCCGGACCAGGCTTCGGCGGAGCGTTTTTCATCGGCTACCACGGGGCCGCCGGCGACGCGGACGCGGTACTTTGCCATACCTACACGCCATCGGTCATCTACGAGCTGTCTGTCAACGGCGTGCGCTGCAGCGAGGCGACGCTCAATGCCGGATTACTCGGATACTATGGCATCCCGCTCTTGATGATCACCGGCGATCGCACGACGGTGGAGGGCGTCGTGGCGCAGATGCCGTGGGTTCGCGGCGTCGTCGTCAAGGAATCGATCGGAAACTTTGCGGCATCGTCGATGATGCCCGCAGGCGGCTCAGCGCCATATCCGCAGCGAGGCTGAAGCAGCAATCGCCGGCGCCTCAGCGGCGCAGGCCGTTCGTCTTCGAGCCGCCGATTGTCCTGGACGTCGCGTTGGTGAATACGGCGCAGGCGCACCTCGTCGCGACGATTCCCGGATTCGAACGGACGGGGTCGCGCAGCATCCGGTTCGTTCACGAGTCATTTCCGACGGTATTCAAAGCCTTCGTCGCGACGTGGCGCTTGGGAGGGCAAGCGTGAGAAGCAGGCTTCTCCTCGTGCTCGCTGTAGCGCTCACACTCGTCGGCGCCGCACCACGCGCGCGCTCGCCGCTGCCGCCTGGATTCGTCTATCTTTCCGACGTCGCACCCTCGATCGTCCAAAACATCCGCTATGCCGGCTACTACAACTTTATCGGCCGGCCGATCGACGGTTATCTTGCCGGCACATGCATCCTGACGAAGCAGGCCGCGGAGGCCCTTGCGAACGTGCAGCGCAACCTCGAGGAGGTCAATCTTACGCTCAAGGTCTACGACTGCTACCGTCCGCAGCGCGCCGTCAACGAGTTCGTCGCTTGGAGTAAGACGCGCGATCAGCGAATGAAGCTCGCGTTCTACCCGCGCGTCGACAAGGCACAGCTATTTAAGTTAGGCTATCTCGTGACACCCTCATCGCACTCGCGAGGGAGCACCGTCGACGTCTCGATCGAGCGCTTTCCTCCGCGTTCGCCACAACCGTACAGCCCCGGCGACCCGCTGCGCTCTTGCATCGCTCCGTTTGTGGAGCGCTATGCATCCGGCTCGATCGACATGGGATCGAGTTACGACTGCATGGACGAGCTCTCGCATTCCAACGCCGACGTCGGAAACATCGCCCTTGCACATCGGCTTATGTTGCGCGACGTCATGGAGAAATGCGGCTTCGAGGGCATCGAGACGGAGTGGTGGCACTTCGTGCTGCGCCACGAACCCTTTCCGAAGACCTACTTCGACTTTCCGATCGTCAAGAAACCATAGCCGAGCGCGACGAGCCCAGCGCAATCGCTATATCGACGACGTCGTCTTCGCTCAGCGAGAGCGCCCGCATGGCGATCTCGTGGTTCGCGATCGTCTCCTCGCTCTTGCTCGACATCGCGCGCTCTTCGCGCAAGCGCTTGACCTCCTCCGTTACCCGATGCGCGAGCTCGCTCGTCGGCTCGATGCCGGCTTGCGCGAGCCGATCGCTGCCGCCGCCGCAACGTATCTTCGACGAGCGCGGCGCCGGTATGCTTACCGAAAACCCAGCTCATCTCCGCCCCGACCAGCTCGGCCGGAACGGCTTCGTACATCCGGCGATCGATCAACATTGCCTGCGTGTGAATGCCGGACTCGTGCGCGAAGACTTTAGTGCCCACGATCGGTTCGTGCTGCTGCATCGGTATGCCGCTCATTCGTTCCATGAAGCGCGCCAACTCGCGAAGCTTCCCATACTTGAAGTGCGGTAACTCGACGCCGTACAGCACGCGCAGGGCAACGACGAACTCGTGTAACTTAACGTTTCCGGCGCGCTCCCCGTAACCGTTTGCCGTAACCGATACGACCTTGAACCCGCTGGAGACCGCGGTGATCGCATTGATCGTACCTAACCCGTAATCGTTGTGGAGATGCGCAACGATCGGCAGTCCGCCGGGGAGCGCCGCAACGATCCGCGAACAGTACCAACGGGTGGCTTCAGGCGTGAGGGTGCCGACCGTATCCGGCCACGCCGGGCGCGTTCCGCCGGCTTCGAGACCGGCCTTAAAGTATTCGATGAAGTACTCGACGTCGCCGCGGCTGCCGTCCTCCGCTCCGAACTCGATACGTTCGATTCCATAATCGCGCGCGTAGCTAATCGCGTCGCATTGGAGGCGGATGTTGGCGCCTCGGTAGAATGCCAGCGGCAGCTCCAGCCACTCCTTCTCATCGCGGCCTTCGTAGCGCAGCAGCGTCTTTCCGATCTTGTATTTGAGATGCAGATCGCTGCCGCTCGTGAAGATGAAGAACGTAACCTCTCGGGGCTCGACGCCGACCTCGCGCAGCGTCTTGACGGTCACGTCGATGTCGTTGCGATTGCTGCGGCACATCACGACGATCTCCGCATTACCGAGCTCTCCGCGCCGCTTCGCGTTCATGATGAGCTGCAGCGTGCGGCGATCGCCTGCGGAAGCGGCCGGAAAACCGACGCTCATGATGTGCACGCCGATGTCGGCGAGAGCTCGCGCGATCTCGAGCTTCTGAGCCGGCGTGTAGCAGACGCCGGGCATCTGCTCGCCGTCGCGCAACGTTTCGTCGTACACTCGAATCTCAGCCGCCTCAGGGAAGGCGACGCTGCGCGTGAACTCCTTAGGATCGTGAATCAGGCGTTCGATCGGCTCGCGGAGCATGATGGCCGACTTCTACGGCGAGCGCATCATCTCTTCGTCACCGCCCCTGCGCGCTCGTCCTCGCCGAAGCGTAGTTCGGCGGTATCGCGCGGAAAGAGCAGATCGAGCGACCAATCGAAGGCGACGCGAAGCTTGCGCTCCAGCCCTGGTAGGCGTAGCAAATAGTACGTGCGCCAGAGAAACCACGCCGGAAAACCCGTAATTACGCGGCCGCCGGGAAGTTCGGCGACGGCCTTGCGCGCGCCGAGTGCGGCCATCATGCCGAGCGTGCGGTAGCGAAACGGCGTCGTCGCTTCGCCGCGTAGGACGCGAACGATATTATCCGCGAGATGCGGGCCTTCGCGGATCGCATGCTGCGCGGTCAATGGATAGAGGCCGCCCTCGGCATTGGGAATCGCAGCGCAATCTCCAAGCGCCCAGACCGCAGGATGGCCGGCGACGCGCATGTCCGGTCCGGTGACGATCGATCCGCGTTTCGTCAGCGGCAGGGACGTCCGCGCGATGGTCGGCGAGGGTTTGACACCGGCACTCCAAACGATCGTCTCGCTTTCGATGCGGCGTCCGCTCTGCAGCGTGAGGCCATGCTCGTCGACGGACGTGACGCCGTCGCCGGTGATGACCTCGATCCCGCGGCGTTCGAGAATTCGGCGCGCGTATTGACCCATCTTGGCCGGAAGCCCAGCCAGCAGCGTCGGACCGGCTTCGACCAGAACGATCTTCAGTTCGTCCAGCCGCAAGCGCCGGTAGAAGCGCAGTACGCTGCGAAAGAGCTCGGCGATCTCGCCTGCGGTTTCGACGCCGGTGAATCCGCCTCCGACAACGACGAGCGTCAGCAGGCGCCGCCGGCGCGCTTCGTCGTCGATCGTATCGGCGAGTTCCAAGAGCCAGACTATGTGATTGCGCAGCGCGTCGGCGTCGTCGAGCGTCTTAAGAGCCCAGGTGTGCTCCGCGACACCCGGAATGCCGAAGGTTGACGTCGACGAGCCAAGCGCGAGAACGAGCTGATCGTAGTGCTGCTCGACGGTAAGGCCGGTCAGCACGTGGCGATACGTGACGATTTGGCGATCGACGTCGATCGCCTCGACTTCGGCCAAAACGAAACGCGTGCGATGCAGCTGTTCGCGGATGGGCGTGACGACGTGGCGTACTTCGAGCTCGCCCGACGTCACCTCCGGCAGCATGGGCGTGAAGAGCGTGTAGTTGTCTCGGCTCAAGAGCACGATCTCGGCTTCGCCGGCGCGTAAGCGCCGCTCGAGACGCCTGGCGACGGCGACCCCGGCAAAACCTCCGCCGACGACCACGATGACCGGCATAGCGCGCGGTTGAAGTGTGCAGCATGGAATACCTGCCGCCGCCGTCACCCGACGACCAGCGCGAAACGCCGAAACCGGCTCGGCCGCGCAGATCGAGCGGCGGCATCGGCGCGATTCTCACGGCGCTTGCCGCGTTCGCGCTGAAGTTCAAGTTTCTGCTGCTCTTCGGTGCCAAGCTTCTCGGGATCAGTTGGACATTTTTGCTTTCGCTCTGGATCTACGTCGCGATCTTTGGGTGGAAGCTGGCACTGGTCGTAATGTTCGTCTTATTGGCGCACGAAATGGGCCACTACTTCGCCTTCCGCGCGTATGGATTGCCTGTGCGGTTACCGGCCTTCATTCCGCTGCTCGGCGCCTTTACGGCCGGTGCGCCCGCGCAGGATCCCGAGCATGACGCGTACATTGCGCTCGCCGGCCCATTGACGGGTCTTGGCTTGGCGGCCGTGTGCTTTGCGATCGGTGAAGTCCTTCACGATCGCTTCTGGTACGCGTGCGCCGACCTGTCGGCGTTCCTCAACCTCTTCAACATGATCCCGACGCCGCCGTTCGACGGCGGCCGTATCGTCGGAGTGCTCTGGCCGCCGCTCTGGATCGCCGGCTTTCTACTCTTCATCGTCGTCGCCGTCGTTCTGCACGTTCCAATTCTTTTTGTCGCGATCATCGGCATACTGGGACTGCCGACGATCTTCGGCAAGTGGGGCGTCGATCCGCGCGCGGCGCAGATGACGTTTTCGGGCCGGCTGCGCGTCAGTGTGTGGTATCTCGCGACGCTCCTGGGGCTATTCCTCGTGATGTCGCAGTCGCATCTGGCGGCAACGCCGGGATCCGCCGGAACGCCGGCGTGGTAGCGCCGCGCCTCACACTCGCGGCGGCGCTCGCGTTCATCGTCATCGCAATCATTGCTGCGCGGCCGCAGTCGACGCCGGGTCCCATCGCGCGCGACTTCGAAGCCTATTGGGCCGCGGGCGCAACGTGGAACGCACGCGCCGATCCCTACGGACGGGCCATTTGGAACGCCGAACGGCAGGTCCCGGGTGTCGATGCCCGGCGCGATGAGCTGCTGCCGTTCATCGGTCCTCCGGCAACGCTGCTTCTCTGGACTCTGTTCGCTCGTTTGCCTTTTGTGCTGGCCGTCCCAATCTGGCTCGCGCTCCTGGTGCTCGCAGCGTTCGCACTCGTCGTCTGCACTGCAATCGGCAGTCATACTCGCCTAACGGGCGGGACGTTTGCGGCGGTCGCACTCTTGGCCGTGGCATTCGGTCCGCTGACCAGCGATCTCGCGCTCGGCCAAGTGGCACTCTTCGCGGTGGCCGGCGCGGCCATCGTCGCCGTCTGCTCGGAACGCCTGCCGATCGCGGCATGGCTCGCCTCGCTCGCCGCGTTCGCGCAGCCGAACCTCGCGCTCGGACTCATCTCGCAACTCGGGCGAAACCGCACGACGTTGGTTATTACTGCCGGCGCAATCGTCACATACGTCGCGGGCGCGTTCGCCGCGTCGTGGACCTGGCCGTTGCGCTATGGACGTGCAGTGCTCGCGCACGCGGCCGCAGAGCATTTTGCAGCCATTCAAGTTACGCCGGCGGCAATTGCCTACGGATTCGGTGCGAGCCCACTAGGCGCACGAGTCGCGGCCGCGTTCGTCGCACTACTCGCTTGTCTGGCGGCAATCGCGCTGACCCGCGCCGTCGCGGAGCGGTTCGCGCGCTTCGCAGCATTCTCGGCGCTCGTGCCGTTCGTCGCCGGATTTCTACACGAGCACGATCTCGTTGTCGCTTTCGTCGCCGCCGCATGGTGCGGGCTGCGCACGCGCGGCACGACGCGAGCGCTCGCGCTCGCCGGAACGCTGCTGGTCGCCGTCGACTGGCTCGGCCTCGCGCAACGCCCGACGGGCATCGTCCAAAGTGCGCTGCTTAGCAGCGCGGCGCTTTGCACCTACATTGCTCTCGGCGAACGCGACGAGATCGGCTTAACGCTCGGCATCGCAGCCGCGTTCGCGCTGCTCTTCTGCAGCGCAAGCCTCATAGCGATCGATCATCCGCTGCCCGTTTGGCCGGATGGCCTCGGCGCACTCCATCTGCCCGGCGGCGTATCTGCGGCCGGCGTTTGGGCTGCCGAGCAGCGCGCCGTCGGCCTCGACCGGATCGAACCGGCGTGGTCGCTGCTGCGATCGCTCTCGCTTTTAGGTTGCGCGTTGCTGGCAGCCGCTATATATCGACATTTCCCATATCATCAAACGGGGTCCATGCGCCCGGATTCCATCCGGTAAGGTTCTTGTTGTATGCGTTCGCAGCTTTCCAGACGTACAGGACGATCGTCGGGACGTTCTGCGAGATGATCCCCTCCTCACGAGCGAGTATCTGGCGGTGCGCCTTTACGTCGTACGTGTTCTTGAAGGCTTCCAGCAGCGAATCGAGCTGCACATTGCAGAAGTGCGAGACGTTTTGGCCGTTGGGCGGAATTTGATTGCACTCCCAGAGATTTGAGATTTCGCCGATCGGATCCGTCTGCCAGGCGAAGAACGTCATGTCCCACTTCCCGCCGTAGACGATGCCGCCGTTCTGGTAGGAGTCGAAGAATACCGCCGGTGCGAACTGCCGCGTCTGAATCTCTACGCCCACGGCTTTGAACTCGGCACGCAGGAACTCGACCGTTTGGTCGGCATTCGATGAGCCGGTGTAGTAAGGAAACTCCAGCGAGAGCCGCTGCCCGTTCTTCACGCGAATGCCGTCCGGACCGACCGTCCAGCCGGCCGCCTCCAACAGCGCTTTTGCCTTCGCAGGATCGTACGGAGTCAGTGGGATCGTCGGTGCGATGGGCACGTTCATGGAGACGGTGCTCTCTTGCACGACGCCGTAGCCGTGGACGACCTTATCGACGAGTGCTTGACGATCGATCGCATATCGAATCGCTTCGCGGACGCGAACGTCGCTGACGAGCGGGCGGGTGACGTTGAAATCCAAATGCGCGTACCACGGCACCACGAAGACGTCTGTCTTCAGCGACGGGATATTGATCAGGCGCGAAATGTAGTTCGAGTTCGCCTGCGGCCAGAGGTCGACGTCCCCGGTCTGCATCTGCGTCACGAGCGTATCGCGCGATGGAATGAGCTTGTAGGTAATATGCTGGAGCTTCGGCGCGCCGCGGAAGTAGTACGGATTTGCCTCGAGGTCGACTGAGTCGCCGCGTTTCCAATCGACGACGCGGAACGGCCCAATGCCGACCGGTTTGGCATTGTACGCGACGTGGTTGATGTTCGGATAGCTCGCCAGAAGATGCTTGGGCAGAATCGTCGGGTTGGCGCCGGCGCTGCCGAAGAACGTCGGCAAGTACGACGCGTACGGATGCTTGAGATGATAGACGACCGTGTACTTGTCCGGCTCGTCGATCTTCGTGATGAGGTTCCATCCGTCGCGCCCGACTTCGTTATTTGCTGGGTTCAGCACGACCTTGGTCGAGAAGACGACGTCGTCGGCCGTAAACGGCGCGCCGTCCGACCAGCGCACTCCATGGCGCAGGCGCCACGTAATCGTGTCGCCGTCCTTGCTGATGCCGCCGTTGGCCTGCGTCGGCACGACCGTCACGAGCTCGGGATACGGAAGGTTACGCGAATCATATTTAACCAGATAACCCTGCGTCATCTGGGCGATATATCCGATCGGCGCTTCGGTGAAGAGATGCGGATTGAGCGTCGGAATGTCGCCGCTGCCGTCGGCGATCGTCAGATAATGGGCGTTGGTAACCTGGCCGCCTTTCGTGCACGCGCAGAGAAGCGCGGCGACGGCGAGCGCGGTGATGATGCGAAGGCTCTTGGACGTCATGCTGTGCAAAGCTCCTCTACGCTCCGGCTAGATCGAGTAGTTCCAAGGATCCCAATACGCTGAGATGACGGGCGAAGGGTCGAAACCCTTCAAATCGCTGTTATAGATGAAGACCGGCCGCGAGAAGTATAGAATGATCGTCGGGACGTCGTGCGCGAGCTGTTGCTGGACGATGACGTAGTCGCGCTTGCGGCGCGCCTGATCGATCGTTAGCAACGCATCGTTCATTGCATTGGTCGCCAGCGGCATTGTTCCACATCAGCGCGTTTTGGCCGTGCGGAGCGAGATTGTCGGCCGAATAGATCGCGCTGTCGTCCGGGTCGGCCGCCGCGACCCAACTAAATCCCGGCGACGTCGTAGTGGCCTCCCTGCAGATATCCCCTGGGTTGAGTTGTCCAAAAACTCGCTGGTGGGATAGTTCTTGACGTCGGCCTGCACGCCGGCGTCGCGCCAGTTCGCGCTGCAGGAACGTCTGGATTTGACGACCCAGATTCGATTCGGTCTGCGTGCTGTACGTAAACTCCAAACGCTGACCGTCCTTCACGCGGATTCCGTCCGGCCCGACCTTCCAACCGTCGGCGTCGAGAATCGCGCGCGCCTTTTGTGGGTCGTACGGGTGATGCTCGATGTCGTTCGTGTACGCCCACGAAAGGCGCGGACGCTGGTCGGTCTCGGCCGGGAAACCCGAGCCGTGAATCTATCTTGTCGATGATCGCTTGCCGTCCGTTGCGTATGCTAAAGCGACGCGAACGTTACGATCGCTCACGATCGGGTGCGAGAGGTTGAAGTCGATGTGCGAGAATATGAACGAATCTACGCGTGTCGCGATCAAACCATTTTTGGGTCGGCGGCCAGCGCCGCGTAATCCGGCCACTTCATGCCCGGTAGCCGAGCCCCACCATGTCCAGCTCGTGCGTCTGAATCTGGGTCAGCGCCGTATTCTCGTCCGGCAGGTATCTTATAGATGACTTCATTCAGCTTAGGCTTACCGAGATAGAAGTTTGGGTTAGCGACCATTCGTACGTCTTGACCGCGATTCCACGCCACGACCTTAAACGGGCCGCTGCCGACCGGCAACGCGTTGAACGGCGCGGTGTTGAACGAGCCCTTGTCGTCGTTGTATTTCGCGAGGATGTGCTCGGGAAGGATCGGCGCGTTTCCGTTGACGCCCCACAACTGCTGCAGGTACGGCGCGTAGAGCTTCTTCATGTGGATGATCGCGACGATAGGGATTCGAACAGTCGATGCTTCGCATATGCTCTTGTAGCCGTCGGTCGTGATGACGTTGTTGTGCGGATTGATCACCGCCTGCCACGTGAACCTGAGGTCGTTGCACGTCAGCGGTGGCCCGTCTTGCCACTTCATGTTCTTGCGCAGCTTGTATTTCAGCGTCAGACCGTCTTTGCTGACGTCACCGTTCGCGATCGGTCGGAACCTCGACCAGCGCGTCGGGTAACGGGCCGTGCCTTGGAATCGTAGCGAACCGCCCACGAAAAGATGAACATCGAGAGATCGAGCGTCGGCGTGCCGGAGTTGAGCATCGGATTGAGATTCTTTGGATCCTGAAACTCGGAGAATCGAAGGACGCCGGGAGTGGTCCACGGATGCTGCCCGCCGACTTCTGCGACGGTTCCTTGGTTCGAGGCCTTGCTGCAACCGCCGAGCGCGAAGGCGCTCAGTGCGAGTATTGCAGCGACGGTTTGACGGGCGATCTTCAGGTGGCGCCTCCTTTTTCAGACTCGTCGCGCATCGTCTCCGGATCGATTCCGCGTTCGATGCAGAACTCGCGATAGGCGGACGGTGCAATCTCCGAAGGTTTGATCTCGCTGCGTCCGCCCCAAAAGACATTGGTGTAGGTAAACGCGATGCCTGCCTCCCGGAGGTGGTCGTCGATCGCCGTCTTGTGGGCCAGCACGGCAGACTTCTCCATCCCGTGAGCGACCGCCATGACGTTCACATCGTGAAACTCCGGGCCGGCCTCGCGCCAGTATGCGTGCGTGATAACGTAGTGCCGCCCGACCTCGCACCCTGCCTCGAACTCGAACCCCGGGGGCACGGCCCAATGGAAGAGCGCGTTGTACCGCGTCACGATCTCGTTCCCGGCCGTCGGTTTGACGTGCTCTAAAAAGGTAGAGAAGCGCCCAACGACCCGCCGCTCTTCCAGACGCTGGGCGACGGCGGAAAAGGTTTCCGAGTCAACGCCGGCCTCTTTCGCGCGCCCTAGCCAGAGATCGCGCACGAGTTCCTCCGGCGCGAACTCGCGCTTGAGCGCCACGAGGACGCGCCACTCCGCCTCGGAGAGCTCGACGATCGTGGTGTCGGCGGGCCGCGCCGGCAGGTCTGCGCGCGCACCCGGCTCCAATCCCCGTCGCCGGACGTGACCGACACCCAGCGTGAAGAGCGCTTTTGCCGGCATCAACCGGAAGCGGCGCGCGCCAATCCGTGTCTGCAGCCACTGCGCGTGCTTCTCGATTGAGAAGCCTTGCGGCACCTTCAGCGTCGTCCATAGACGATAACTGCTGCCGGCCGAAACGCTATCGGTCGTACGAATGACGACGTGGCCCGAGAACGGATCTTCCCGGAAGAGATAGTCGAATGCGGCGTCGAGCCGGTCCGGCGGAACCTCCCACGCGCACAGCGCACCGTTGGCAAGATTCGTCGCGAGCAGCGTCTGGCGCACTCTGCGAATCGTTCCCGCGCGTAGCATTGCGACGATCCGTTCGATGACGGTGTCGACCGGCAGACCCGTGCGCGCGGCAATTTCGCCGAACGGGTCGGTTTGAAAACCGGAGAGACGATCTTCCGAAACCGCGAGAATCGCCGCGTTGACCGGATCCGAGACCGCCGCCGGCACGCCGGCAACGCCGGGTGTCGTCACCTGGGTTCTCTAGAGTTGAACGTCGCTGACACCTGTCGCGTAAAGATAGTTTTGCTCGGCGGTACGCACGCCGTAGAGCGCCGTAATGTAGGTCGACTGTGCCGTCGAAAGATTTGCTTCCGCGGTGACGAGGTTGAGAACCGTCGTCGCACCGACCTTATACTGCGCTTGAGTCGCATCGAGCGAGACCTGCGCCGCCGTGAGTTCGGTCCGTGCTTGCACGAGCGAAGCGCGCGCCGATATCAGCGTCGCGAGCGCCGACCGCACGTCGGACTCGACGGTGAGCCGGGTCGAGTTCAGCGTCGCGAACGCCTGATCGAGCTGAGAGGCCGCAATTGCGACGTTATAGTTCGTAACGCCCTGATCGTAGATCGGAATCGTGAGGTTTAGGCCTAAGGTTTTCTGATTCTCCCAACTCTGCGGACCGGGGCAAAGCGACGCCGTAATCGCCGGATTCGTGACCGCGGAGCTGTCGTAGCAGTCCAAAAACTCCTTGCTCACGGTGTCGGTCGCGCCGGCCGTGAGAATCGGGAACCGGGCGAGCTTCGCGTAGCGAAGCCCTTCCTGGTCGGACTGCACCGTGTAAGCGGCGGAGATATAGTCGGGCCGCATAATGAACGCCCGTTTGAGCGATGCCTCGTACGTCGGGTTGGGTGACGATGGCTGCGCGGATATCTGCTGCGGGACGACCTCCGCGTCGGCGTCGAGTCCCATCGTCGTTGCGAACGTCGCTTGCGCACCGATCAACGTACCCTGCGCCGTCACGAGGTTGCCTTTGGCCTGCGCGGTCTGGAACTGAGCGGCGGCGATGTCCGATCGTGCAGCGGCGCCGTTACGAATCTGGGCGGCCGTCGAGGCTTCGTTCACTTCGAACTCGTGCACGAGCTGCGCGTCTGCGACGACCGTCGCGTTATCTTCCAGCACGGTGAAGTACGAGGTTGCGACGTTGAGCGCGAGCGTCTGCAGTTGGCGCAGCAGCGTCGCGCGACCGGCGATATCTGCGGCCTTCGCCGACCGGATGTTCGCTATCGTTCGCCCGCCGTCGTAGATCAGCTGAGTAATCGAGATGCCGACCGACTCGTCGCTCACCGTCGCGCGCGATGGCGGCGCGGGCGTGGCGAGCCCGCCGATCGCGGCGGGACTGACGCCGGGGCTCGATGTCGGCCGCGTCGACGTGGAGGTCGAACTGAGCGTGCCGTTTGTGTACTGATTTCCCATTTGCGCGTTCGCGCTGAGTCCCGGATAATATGCCTGTACCGACGAGGTGTACTTCGCGTGTATCGCCGCCCATTGCGCGTTCTCGAGCGCAAACGCCGGCGAGAGTGCGACGGCAATCTTGATTCCATCGGCGAGCGAGATCGACTGCGGCACGCCGCGTTTCTGCTTGAGCTTCGCGACGTCGGGAGCCGGCGTTCCGTACGCCGGATACGGAATCGGCGTCCCGCTGATCGTCGGCTGCGGCTGCGGCGACGGCATCTGAATCGTCGGGCCGCCCGGTATCTGCACTTCTTGGCCGCCGCTCTCCTGAGCGCGAGCGGCCGCGGTTACGAGGACTCCCGTCGCGAGTGCGGCGACGAAGACTCGCGTAGATAGATTGCCACGCTTCATCCTTAGTGTGCCGTCTTGTCGGGCGGGCCCGCAGGAGCGTTTGCGTTGTTGACCGCCACCGCGCTGCCGTCTTTGAGCGCATCCGGCCGCGTCGTGATGACCATCGTGCCCGGCGATATCCGCGGGCTGATGACCTGCGCCTGGGTGTCCGTTTCGACTCCAACCTTCACCGGAACGGCTTCGGCCTTATTCTGTGCGACGACGTATACGAGCGATCCATTCGGCGTGTCGGCGATCGCGCTGCGCGGCACGACGATTGCATCGGCGGCCTGCTGCTTGGTCACCGTCACGGTCACGAGCATGCCGCCGCGCAACACGTACCCCGGATTATGCAGCTCGAGGCGAGCAAGATACGAGAGCGTGCCCGACGTTGGAACCGCGTTGACCGTTTCGATCGGACCGTGGAAGACCTGCCCCGGTAACGACGTCGACTTGAACGTTACCGGCACGCCGGCTCGTACGTAGATGAGGTCGTCGTCCGGAACGTTTACGTTGATCCACACCTTATCGATGCGCGCAACCTGCAGGACGGGCTGCGACGGAGAGGCATAGGCGCCCGGATCCACGAGCCGATTAGCCACGACCGCATCGTAGGGCGAGTACAAGTACGTCTGCGAGAGTTGCGTGCCAAGCAGCTGCGCTTGGGCCGCGGCGGCAGCCGCCTGCGACTCTTGCGACTTCACGCTCTGATAGCTCACGACGTTGTTACGCATGCCGACGACCGCGTTGTTATACGACTGTTGCGCCTGCACGTAGTTTGCCTGCGACTGCTGCAACGTCGTCTCCGACACGTATCCCTGCTTGTATAACTGTTGGTTTTGGTTGTAGACGAGCTTATTGTTCTCCAAATTCGCCTTGGCCGTTTGCAGCGTTGCCTCGTTATTCTGCGTCTGTACCGGGTAGCCGACGACGGCGCCCTTGGCCGCAGCCGAGTACTGCGAGGCCTGCGCCTGCGCCTGCGAAAGCTGCGCCTGCAGCACCGACGGATCGATCGTCGCGAGGAGTTGCCCCTTGTGAACCATGTCACCGATGTTGACGTTAATATGCGTGATCGTTCCGCTCTGCTGGAAAGCGAGCGTCGACTGCTCGAGGGGCGCGATCTGTCCGTCAAGCGATGCATACGTCGCGATCGTCTGGCGCGCCGCCGCCGCAGCGTCGACGCTGAGCGGGGGCGGCGCCATCTCGGGCTTCTTTCCGCATCCACCAAGAAAGAATGCCACGGCAAGCGCGGTGATTGCCAACGAACGTAAGGGTCGTCCTGCGGTCATCGTACTCCTAGATGGGTCCTTCATATGGTGACATATACGGCGCCCCGTGGCTTTTGATTCAAAAGCATGCGGAACCTACCACAGGAACCTTGGCATGACCTGATCGGCTGCAGGGCGTATCTCCCGGGGGCATGACCGCAAAACTCGACGTCGGTCGCTCGTACAGCCTTCAGAGCCGCGTCGAGGAGTGGATGACCGCCGAGAAGGCAGGCAATAAGGGCGTGGACGTTCTCTCCACGTCAATGCTCGTGCAGTTGGTCGAGAGCGCCGCGATCCATTGCATCGAACCGATGTTGGAGCCGGGACAAATTACGCTCGGTACGCACGTCGATCTCGAGCACAGCAAGCCGGTGCCGGTCGGTTTCATCGTACGCACCGAAGTCGAAGTCGTCATGATCGACGGACCGCGCGTGAGCTTCGCCGTACAGGTCTTCGACGAGCAGGAAGCCGTCGCCGAGGGAACGCACGAGCGATACATCATCGACAAGGCCAAGTTCTTGGCGAAGGTGCGAGAAAAGCTCGCCTAGGTCGGCTCCCACTGCAGGGGAGGCAAACGGCCATTCCCGAAAGAGGGTCCAAAGGCTGCCGGAGGGGGTCCTCCAGGGCTTTTCTGCGGCTGCCTCAGGTCTCAATACTAGCTAGCTAGGAGGACACATTGAAGCGACTGAGCACAGGGGTCCTGGCCGTCCTGATCATGGCCGGTTTTGGACTCAACGCAGTCGCCGCCCAGAACGGGGCATCGCATGGCAACATTGGAACCAACGCGATAGCTCAGGACATGGGCGGGACAGCTGCTCCGCCGGCGAACTTCGGTTCCCCGCCGTCGGGGCAATATCCGATTCTCTTCAATGACCACCACGTCTATGCCAAGCCCGACATCCTGAAACAGGATCGCGTGCTCGCTGCGCTCGTGCGCGGAGGCACGCTCCTGATTCCACTCCGCTCGATGTTCGAGCAAATGGGTGCCACCGTGTCGTGGGACGCGGGCAGCAAGACCGTGACGGTCAGTAAAGCCGGCGCCGAGGTCAAAGTGACCGTCGGCAAGCCGGAAGTCGTCATCAACGGCGAGTCCCGTCCGCTGGACGTCCCGCCGATGATGTACCAAGGCGTCGTGCTCGTCCCCGTCCGGGTCATCTCGGAGGGTATGGGCGCCTACGTACAGTGGGTGCCGGACCGGCGTATCGTAGTCGTGCGGTATATTCCGCCGACCCCGCCGCCGACAGCAGCCCCACCGCCGCCGGCTCCACCGCCGACGCCGACCCCAACGCCGGCTCCAACGCCGTACTACGATCGGTACGTTGCCGGCGACTATATCATCTCACCGAAGGTCTACAACGAGTTCACCCCGGGCACAACCGGCAACAACAATTACAATGGCTTCTCGTACCGTATCCACGGTGCGCTGGAGTTTGCGCTTTGGAACTTGCCGTGGATGGTCGAGGCCGATTATCGCCAGTACAACTGGCAGCACCAGTGCAGCGGTGGCAACCCCGAGTGCTTCGTCACCGCGATCGGTAGTTTGTTCCAGACCTCGGTGCCGACGTTCACCGGCCGCGATTACGAACTCGATACGCGACTCGGCTTACGCATTCTCAAGCCGCGTATCTACGTCGGAGTCGGCTACATGTGGCGCGGAAACAACTACGGCTATCCCCAACAGAGCGGGGTCGGCGGCGGACTCGAGAAGCTGCCCGACCTCGATCGCGCGTTCTCGTGGTATGGCAGCGCGTACTACTACCCAAGCGTACGCGGCACATATACGAGCTACTCGGGGATCGTCAACTCCTCGTATCCGGGCGGTAGCTGCACACCGGCATTCCCCTGCAGTTACAACGTTGGATACGCAGTCCTCAAGTACGACATTGGCGTCAGCTACTCGTTCCAGGGCTTCCCGCTCTTCATCGAAGCGGGCTTCCTGGGTGACCGTGGCTGGAACCAAATGACAGCCCCGATCGGATTCTCCGAAAGCGGCCCGTACGCCGGTATCGGCCTGCACTTCTAAACTGCACGCCGAACCAACCATAGTGAAAGCCCCCGGTGCTTACCGGGGGCTTTCGTTTCATTTCGTCGGCGTCGGCGAGGGTGCGGTCATCGGTTCCTCCGGCGCTACCGACGGCTCTACGCACGGCGGCGTAATGACGTCGATGCTCGGCTGGCCCGGCGCCGGTGACGGCGACGGCGTCGCTACCGGCGCGTTCTCCGGCATGACGCCGGTGGGGAGTGCCGTGGGACAGAGCTCCGCGTTCGCAAACCAGTGCTCGGTGAAACCGTGGGCGACGCTGGCCTTCATGACCTTACCGAAATACGTGTGCCCGTATTTGTGCTCGAGTATCTGAATGAACTCCCACGCTCGCTGCTGCTCGGGCTGCGTGTAGATCTTTCGCAATACTTGCACGCCTAGGAAGTAGGAGCGTGGCAGCTGGGGGTCGCCGGGATACTTGGCAGCCCATCGTTGAAGCGCCTCGGTGGCAAAGTCAAGCTTTGCGATGAGGTTAGGATCGGTCGAATAGGCGCCGGCGCTGATCACGCCGTCTTTATACGTGTTGTCGATCCCGAGATAGCTGATCTTTAACCGTCCGAAGTATTCGTCTCCCGGTGCGGAGCTATTAAACTGCATGCACTGTGTATGCGCCCATTTGCTCTTAGCCGCGGCACACGGATCTTTCTTCGATGGCGTGCTCGAGGCAGCCGGTTTCGGCGATACGGCGCCGGTGGCCGTAGAAGTGGCCGCCGCGGTCGACGATAGCCCAAGGCCTGCGACGACGGCGACGAACGATAACAGTAGAAACGTACGTCTCACGTGCTCTGGCTCTCCCTCGGAGCGCTGCTCCTGGCGATAACGCTCATTTGGGTGGCATAGCTTTTGCAACTCCAACCCCGCAGCCTGCTCCACACGTGCGCGTAAGGGGCGGTGCGCGGCGGTCGCGAAGGAGTGCGAACATGGGCCGCTCGATCCGCGCAGCAGCGGTGCAGCTTCGCGCGCACGATGCCGCCGATTTTTCGCGCTGTCTCGACATAACGCTCGACGCGACGCGCGCAGCCGCGGCGCACGCTGATCTCGTCGTGCTTCCGGAAGGAACGCTTCCAGGTTACGTGCTCGGCGACACGCCTATCGAAGACGGCGCGATCGACGCGGCGCTTACACGCCTGCGTACCATCGCCGCAGCAAGCAACAGCGTGATCGTCGTTGGAGTAGCAACTGCTCACGCGCGCGGCCTGCGCAACAGTGCGGTCGTGATCGATGCGGATGGGTCGCTCGCCGGTCGTGCCGACAAGCTTTTTCTATGGCATTTCGATCGGAGCTGGTTCGATCCGGGAGAGAGCATCGCGCCGATCCCGACCGCCGTCGGTACGCTCGGCGCGATGATTTGCGCCGACGGCCGGCTGCCCACGATTGCGAGCACGCTGGTCGATCGAGGCGCCGTCGTACTCGTGATGCCGACGGCATGGGTGACGAGCGGGCGCGACCCCGCGGCGCTCGAGAACGTTCAGGCGGATCTGCTCGCGCGCGTCCGCGCGTACGAAAACGGCGTCCCCTTCATCGCCGCCAACAAGTGCGGCGCCGAGTTAGGCATGGTTGCCTACTGCGGGAAGAGCCAGATCGTCGGCGGCGACGGCGAGCCGATTGCGGTTGCGTCGGAACGCGAAGCTGAGACGCTCTACGCAACGGTGGCGCTGGACGAGCCGGCTGCGCATCGTACGGCCGTCGCGCGGCCCGCGCGGCGAACCGGAGGCTCCGAGAGCCCGGTGCGCATTGCGATCGCATTCGACCCGCTTCCGCGCGGCGTCGATCGACAGCTTGAGATGCTCGATGCGGCTTTCGCGATTGCGCCGGATGATGCTCGGCGATTCGCGCTACTCGATGCGGTGGCGCCGTTAGCCCGCGTCGACGATGATGCCGTGCTCGATCCTGCATCGCTCGTCGCGTATCGCCGGGCGGGCTACCGTTTGATCTGTTGGACTACCAACATCGCGGCGCCCTGGGCGATGCGATTGGCGCGCGCACGCGCGCTCGAGCTGCGTCTCTACGTCGTGGTCTTCGACCGGCCCGCGGCGCGTGCATTTGCGGTCGATCCTGACGGCGCAACAATCGCGGGCACGTTCGACGGCTATCGGTTGGCGAGCTTCGTACTCGATCCGGAGAAGACTGCCGCGACGCTCGTAGCGCCCGGCACCGACGTCGCGGACGGCCTCGATCGCATCGAAGCAATCATCGCCTCTGACGCGAAGACGGCGCCATGAGCCTGCCTCGCCTCGCTAAAAACAGCAGCCGCCCCGTTTCGCTCGCCGCAGCGATCATTGCCGTGCTCGCCGCGCTTGGGACGCTCTTTTCCCATCATCGCTCGATCTCCGCGCTCTCCGCGAAGAACGCGGCGATCCTCGCGCAAGGCCGTGCAACCGACGCGTACAACGCATACGAAGCCCGCCAAATCCGTTCGAACATCTACCAAGCGCTGCTAGCCAGCGACATCGTGAAGAGCGCACAGACTCGCGACCGGTTGCAATCGTTTGCCGACAAAGAGCAGGCATCGACTCCGCCGCTCTTGGCGCAGGCTCGGGCTCTAGAGGAGGAGGCGAACCGCGACGACGCACGGGCGGAGGGCGCGTTCAAGGCATACGAGACGTTGCAGCTCGCAACGACGATCTTCGAGATATCGATCGTCTTCGTCTCGATCTCGGCACTCGCGGCGACGCGGCCCATGCTCTTGCTCGGTACGGGTCTCAGCGCGATCGGCTTCGTCTTTTTCGTCATCGGGCTGCTGCAGGGCCGATAGCCGGTGAACGCCTTGCGAACGGCTCGTAAGGTCGCCTCGCTGCTCCTGGGCGCACTCGTGCTGGCGGCCGCGATCGAACGCCTGCCGCAGACGCGCCTTGCGACCGAAAGAATTGCGGCGACCACATGGCCATATCTTCCCGGCAGCAACTTGTTGCTTAGAGTCGACGGCATGGCGCAGCCCTACTACGCCGCCGTATTGGGCCCCGGTCACCTCTCCGACGAGGGTATTTATCGCATCCCGAAGATGCCGGCGCACGGGCAGGCGTTGCTGGTTGCCGCAAACGCAAGCGGACTTGCGATGACGACGCTTCGCCTTGCGACGCCGCCGCCGGCAAATCGCCCGCTGCTCGTCGTCGCTTCGTACGACGACGGCATCGTCTTTCACGATGCGCGGACCTTTTCGGTGCTAGGCGTCCTGGCGACCGCGGGTGCACCTAGCGACGCTGCGGTCGATCGAACGGGCCGCGTCGCGGCAACCGATACGCAAGGCTCCACGCTCACCGTGGCACGCCTCTCACCGTGGAGTGTCAGTCGCGTCGACGGCGTGCAGCTCGGCGACGAGGTTGCTATCGACGCGGCGACCGGGGCTATCTTCGTA
The DNA here is from genome assembly GCA_963758805.1 of Vulcanimicrobiota bacterium. GTDB lineage: Bacteria > Vulcanimicrobiota > Vulcanimicrobiia > Vulcanimicrobiales > Vulcanimicrobiaceae > Cybelea. The sequence goes on along the minus strand of CAVWWP010000004.1, from coordinate 11,921 downwards.
ACGGATCGCGGCGCCGACGGTCACGGCGCTTTAACGCGCGTGACGAAGCGTGGAGAGATTGCACGGGTTGCGACGGGTGACACCGCCGAAGGCCTTGCAATCGACGAGCGGCGGCAGATCGTCTATGTCGCAAACGTCAACGACGGTACGGTTGCGGCGGTCGACGCTCGCTCGATGCGCGTCCTACGGCGTTTCTCGGCGGCCCCGCGCGTCTTCTCGCTCGCGCTATCCAGCGACGGAACGCGGCTTTACGCGATTTCGAACCAAAGCGTCGGCTCGCTCTTCGGAGCGCCGGGCTCCGCAGTGACGATCGCACTCGACGGCCGCGCACCGCACGTCGTCGCGCGCAGCGCGCCGCTCGCGTTCCCGATTGGCGTCGCGCTCGACCCGGCGACAAAAACGCTCTTCGTCACGGACGAGGCGCTCGATAGCGTCTATGTCCTCGATGCTGCGACGTTGCGTGCAAAGCACGCGCCGATCCCGACGTGCCGAACTCCGTGGAAACCGTTTGCCGACGATCGCAAGCCGCGACTCTATATTCCGTGCGCAGGTGCGGATCGGATCGACGTACTCGACACCACGACCCTGCGACGCATGGCCGGGGCGCCGTTCGTAACCGGCGGCTATCCGCTCGCGGTGGCCGCGTGGCACCCCACATGAGAAGAGTCGCACTCTGGCTCGCCGCGCTTCTCTTTATCTGCGCGACGGCTGCGCGCGCGGCGGAACTACCGGCGCGCATTGCCCCGGACGCGCCGTTTCCACGCATTCTTGAAGAAGCGCCGACGATTGAAAGCGTCGCGCCGGGCGTCGAGTACGGCGACTATCAGCTCCTCACGGACGCGGGTCCGCTTGCCGTTCACGTCGTGGAGATCGAACCGCATCGCGCCGATCTGCACGTCGGCAACGTGCTCGCGGAGAACGCGCTCGAATCGCACGGCGAGACCGTTGGATCGATGGCGAAACGCACCGGCGCGGTCGCGGGCATCAACGGTGACTACTTCGACATCGGCAATACGAATCGTCCGCAGAACGTCGTCGTGCGCGACGGCACGCTACTCCAAACGCCATCCAAGCGGTACGCGCTCGTAATAACGCGCGACGGCGTGCCGCATATCGGCGAGTTCACGTTTTCGGGCCAAATCGAGATCGATCAGCGCATGATGAGCCTCGACGGTCTCGACGAGCTCCCACCGCCGAACGGAGGCCTCTCGTTACTGACGCCCGAGTACGGCCGCGTGGCGCCGCAGGAGAACGTCACGCTCGTTGCGCTGGCGCTGCTCGATGGGACGCCGCCTCTTGCGCGTTATCGCGTAACCGGCGTCGCGGATAATCTCGCTGCACAGCCGCCGGGCTACTATCTCGCTATCGGGCCGAACGACTACGGCGTTGTCGACGTGCCCAATCCCGGCGACGTCGTCATCGCCGAGGGCGATCTCGCCCCGATCGCGCTCGACACAATCGTCGCAGCGATCGGCGGCGGCCCGCTTATTCTGCACGCCGGCGCATGGTACGACGATCCCGACGGCCCCAGCGGACGCGAGTTTCTCAAACGCATCCCGTCGTCGGGCGCCGCTGTTGCTCCGGATGGGCGGCTGTTTCTCATCGAAGTCGACGGCCGTCAGCCGGCGGTGAGCGTCGGATTGAAACGTCCGGAGTTCGCCGCGCTGATGCGAGCGTTCGGCGCAACTGAAGGCATGGCATTCGACGGCGGCGGCTCGTCGACGATCGTCGTGCGGCGCCTCGGCGATCCCGACGCGGGCGTCGCGAACTCGCCATCCGACGGGCTCGAACGTCCGGTCGCCGACGGGCTGTTCGTCTACAGCACCGCGCCGACCGGCCCCGCTACTCACCTCGTCGCAAGGCCGGCAATGATTCGCGCGGTCCCAGGCGCTTCCGTCGCACTGCGCGTCGCGGCACTGGATGCTGCAAGTCACGTCGCTGCAGTTTCGGCGCCGGTAGGCGTCAGCGTCGTTCCCGCATCGCTCGGAACCTATCGTGACGGCGCGTTCGTCGCGATGCATCCCGGCAGCGGTCGCCTCGTGCTGCGCAGCGACCGGCTTGCGGGCTCGGCCGCAATCGAGGTCGATGCGCTTCCCGCGCGTATGAGCATCGCGCCGTTGCGCCCGAACGTCGAGCAGAATGGTACGCTCGCACTACGGCTGCGAGCCTATGACGCGCGCGGTTACGCACTCGCGCTTCCGGCGTGGCTGCCGTGGAGCGCCACGGCCGGTTCGATCGATGGGCGCGGTCTCTATCGCGCCGGCTCGCGCAATGCCGACGTTAGCGTTCACATCGGCGACGCGCAAGCGACGACGCGATTAACCGTCGGCTCGCACGAGGTATCGCTGCCCTTCGCCGACGTGGCTCGGTTCGCGACGATTCCGCGCGGCGGATCCGGCGCCGTCGCGCGCGATCCCGGTTGCCGGAGCTGCGTGCAGCTGCGCTATTCGCTCTCCACGAACGAGCGCGCCGCATATGCGATGGCCGATCTCGCGCTTCCCGACGATACCCTCGGAATCTCCTTCGACGTACAGGACGACGGCAGCACGGCGCGCTTACGAGTCGCCCTGCGCAACGCGATTAACGAGTCGGTTCTACTCGATGCGACGCAGCTCACGCAGATGGGGTGGCGACACGTTGTCGTGCGCTTTCCGCCCGACGCCGAGATCGTACGCCTCATCGCGATCTACGTGCTTCCCCCGAAGGGAATCCCGCTCTCCGACGGCGCCATCGGCCTGCGCAACGTCCGGGCGATTGTAGCCGGCCAGTAACGCGACGATTCCCGCGAGCACGAGCAACGCACCCGGCACAACGATGAACGGCGCCGGCACCGCCATGATCTCGACCGCGGGATAGCCGACGGCAAAGGCGCGCAGGCGAAGGTCGCCGACGCTCGTATCTCGGCCATCGCTTGCGAGCGCGATCGAGTGTGGGATAGGGTGCCCCTCTTCGTCGTCGACCGCGAAGAGCACCGCCGACGCGCCGGGCACACCCGTGCCGTGCATCAGCATCGCCGCCTCTTGGGGCGTAAAAAGAATCGTCTTAATTACCCTCCGAGCGGCCGGCACGCTGAACGTGTCGTACGGAAGGTCCATCCCCGCGATCGTCTGGCGGTGCTGCATCAATAAGACCGGCGAGAGAAAAACTGCACCCGTCGGCTGCGTCACCGTGAGTCGCGCGCCATGGCGATCGAACGCCTCGACATAGACGACTTGGCGCAGTGTCGTCCTCAACGCAAAGCTTCCCGCAACTCGCGTTCGTGCGCCAATCGCAATCGGCGCTCCGAAGGAACGTTGCAGCGTCACCAGTGGCGCTTCGCGCGCCTCCGGCGCGGCGAACGGAAAGACGAGCGTCGCGCCTAACTCGTCGACGTGTGCGCGCTGGCCCGGTGCGCCGTAGATCGTGCTGTTATCGGGCGCTAGCAATCCGCTTGCGGCGGCGGACAACCCCGCACCGACCGCGCCGAAGACGATCGCCACGAGCGCGACGCGCGCGCGCCGCGTCGTCAACCGGCTAAACGTTTGCCGCGCGGTAAGAATCGCAACGACGACCAGTGCGAGGAGGAGCACGTTGTACCACCCGGCGTGATAGACGCTTGGGCCGGGCACCAGTATTTCGAGCACGCTCGCGCCAACCAGGAGGATTGCGACCCCAAGGAAGACTCTCAACGTGCCGTCACCAACGGGTTGACGGCAGCGCGCATTTCATCGAGGGTAAGCGCGCCGTCGAATCCACGTACGACGACGCCATTGCGATCGAGGATAACCGTCGTCGGCAACCCAAGTGCTGCATAGATGCGTCCGTACTGCTGATCACCGTCGATCCAGATCGGGAATGCGATCCCAAGCGACCCGGCAAACGATCGAGCGCGTTGCGCCGACTCGCCCTCGTTCACGCCGACGATCGTCACGCCGCGATGCGTGTAAAGCGCCGACAGTCGCTGCAGGTCTGGCATCTCCTCGCGACACGGCGGGCACCACGAAGCCCATAAGTTCATCACGACGATGCGACCGCGCTCGTCCGCGAGCGATACGCGCCGGCCTTCGGCGTCACGAAGGGCAAAGACCGGCGCCGACTCACCGGCTAAGCCCGCCGGCCCACCGGCGCGCGGCGCGTGCGTCACGAAGAACGGCCCGAAAATGAGTATCGCGAGCACGACCGCGGCCAGCGCGAGCGGCCACGCGATGCGGCGATTGTGAGCCTTCTCCAGGTTCCCCTCCCACGGCAGACGAAACGGCGACGGCGTGCCCGCCACCATTCTCGACGGACGAAGCGTTGCCGAGCATTTGCGCACCGAACTTGTCGCACGTACGAGTGCGCTACGCGAGGCCGGTATTCATCCTCGCTTGGTCATCGTCTCGGTCGGAGAAGACGAAGCGAGCGTCGCGTACGTTGCGAACCTCCTTCGTACCGGCCGTCGGGTCGGCGTGGGCGTCGACGTCGACCGGCTCACCTCGGATGCGGATGCGGCCGCGGTGCGCGCCCGGCTCGAGCTTCTGCACGACGACGCGTCCGTCGCGGGCGTCATGCTCGCACAACCACTCCCGAAGCACCTGGCGATTCGCGAGATAGCCGACGCGATTCCAAGACACAAGGACGTCGACGGTGCACACCCCACCAACCAAGGACACCTGGCATTCGGCAGCGGGACCGAGTTCGTTCCGGCAACCCCTGCGGCAGTGATGTTGTTGCTCGAGCGGAGCCCACACTGGCCGTTGCGAGGCCGCCGGGCAGTGATGATCGGCCGTTCGATCGTCGTCGGTGCGCCGGTCGCGATGCTCATGCTTGCCGAGGACGCAACCGTTACGGTCTTGCACCGGCAATCGGCGAGTTTGCAGCCATACCTCGAGATGGCGGATGTCGTCGTCACGGCAACCGGCAGAGTGGGTTTGATACGCGGCGAAGATATCATGCCCGGCGCTACGGTTATCGACGTCGGCACGACGCTCGTCGATGGCGTCGTGAGAGGCGACGTCGACTTCGAAAGTGCTGTCGGGGTCGCAGGTGCGATTACGCCCGTTCCGGGCGGCGTCGGGCCGGTCACTAACATCGCGTTGCTTCGCAACGTCGTCAAATCGGCGGAACGCCTGCATCGTACGTAGAAACCGCCCGCGATGGACGAGGTTCGGCGCTACTTAGAGACGACGCATCCGCCGCCGCACCCGCTCCTGCTCGAGCTTGAGGAGCGTAGCCGCGCCGATAGCGTGTCGATCGTCTCACGCGAAGTCGGCCGGCTGCTCTCGACCCTCGTCACCGCCATGCAGGCCAATCGCATTCTGGAGGTTGGTACCGCCTACGGCTATTCGACGCTCTGGATGGCATTGGCGCAGCCATCCGCCGGCAAAATCTGGACGATCGAGCCGAATGCTGCGCGCGCGGAGGTTGCCATCGAGTATTTTCGCCGCGCCGGGGAAGACGATTACATCGAGGTGTTTAACACGCCGCCTCACGAACTACTCGAAAACTTTCCGCATCGCAATCTCGACATCGCGCTCGTCAGCATGCGCGGCGCGGACTACACGAGCCACCTGGATCTCGACCTCATCCTCCCGATGCTCAAGCTCTCGGGGCTCGTGATCTTCGACGAACCCGACGTGCACGCGATGGACGAGTTCAACGCGCGTTTTCTCGCTCACCCATCGCTCGATGCGACTATTCTTCTCCTTGATGGGAGTGTCGCGCTCGGCGCGCGCAAGCGATGAGCACGGCCGACGCTTTTCGGCACGCGATGCGCCACATACCGACCGGCGTTACGGTCGTCACCAGCCTCAAAGAAGGCGAGCCTCGCGGGATGACCGTCAATGCGTTCGCCAGCGTCTCGCTCGACCCGCCGTCGCTTCTGATATGCGTCAATCGCGAAGCGCGCAGCTATCTCTTCATCTCCACCTCCCGCATCTTCTGCGTCAACGTCCTGGCCGGCGACCAAGCCGAACTCGCCAAGCACTTTTCGGGGAAAGTCCGCGACCTGCAGTTTGCCGGCGTCGGCTACGATATCGACGCGACGGGCGCGCCCGTCCTCCACGGAGCGGTCGCGCATTTCGACTGCGAGGTCGCCGACGAACATCACGTCGGATCGCACTCGATTATTATCGGCCGTGTGATTTCGTGCGCCGCGCGCCCAGGGTCGCCGCTGGGGTATTTCAATGGCGGATTTCACGATTTTGGGATTTATATGGGGTGATGCGTCTGACGTCGAAAACTGGCGACGGTCGACTTGTCACCTTTTTTCTATTGTCTTCCGAATCAGTTAGGTGAGTTGAATTGATTTTGGAGACGTTTCCCGTCGGGTTACTATCTTGTAACTGCACTATTGTCGGCGATCCGCGCACCGGCGAGGCCATTGTTATTGATGGTGGGGACGGGGTCGATGAGGTCGTCGAGCGGCTGAAGCGGCACGATTTGCGAGCGACGTTGCTGGTGCACACGCACGCGCATCTCGACCACATTGGGGATCTCGGGCGGCTGCGCGCCGTGACGGGAGCGAAAGGCTTATTGCACGCAGGCGACGTGCCGCTTTACGGAATGCTTCCAATGCAGGCGCAATGGATCGGGCTTCCCGCGCCGCCGCCGGTCGTCGACATCGACGGTCATCTGCGCGACGGCGACGTGCTCGCCGCCGGAAACGTCGAACTGGGCGTCCTGCATACACCCGGACATACACCGGGCAGCGTCTGCTTCGCCGTTCGTGACGGCGCCGCAAGAGAGACGCTCTTGACCGGCGATACGCTCTTCGCGGGCTCGATCGGGCGCTGGGACCTCGGCGGCACGTCGATGGAGGACATCGTCGAATCCATTCATACCAAGCTGATGCCGTACGATGACGCGACGCGCGTCATACCGGGGCATGGTCCGTTCACATCGATCGGCATCGAACGCCGCTCGAATCCGTACTTGCGTGAATGACGGCGCCAGGCCGCGCAGGCTCTTCGCCGGCATCGCACTCGACGACGTCGCGCGCGAGGCCTGTGCGTCGGTTGCGGAGCGTCTGCAGCGATGCGGTTTCGATGCGCGGTACGAAGACGCCGCCAAGCTCCACGTCACCCTCGCTTTTCTCGGTAACGTTGCTCCCGCGCGCTTCGGCCAGATCGTGGCGGCGTTCGAAAGCGGTGCACGCGGCGCGCCCTTCGCTCTTTCGCTCGACCGCCTCGGTGCGTTCCCTCACGAGCGCAAGCCGCGCGTCGTTTACATCGGTGCCCGCGAGCAGGGCGTTGAGTTTCGCAGGCTGGCGCACGTGGTGCGCCACGCCTATGAAGCGATCGGATTTGCGTTCGACGGCGACGCGGTGGCCCACGTGACGCTCGGGCGAATCAAGCACCCGCAGCGTCCGCTTCCATCGATCGACCTTACGCCGATCCCACTGCGCGTTGAGGAACTGTCGCTCTTCGAATCGATCTTCGATCCTAAGGCGAACACGTCGCGCTACGAAACTATCGGATCGGCTCCGCTGCTAATGTCATCCTGAGCAGGCCCGCAGGGCCGTAGTCGAAGGGCTAGCGGAGTTTGATTAGCAGTTTTCCGTTGTCGCTCGGCGCTTCGGCGGCCGGATGGGCCGGAGGAGGCGGCGGAGGTGCCACCCGCGGCAGCGCCGCGTGGTCGGGAACGGCGCCGCTCGCTACTTTGGTGCGATAATCGTCGATCGCAACGTGCAGCGCTTCGAGCGCGCGCTCGGGATAATCTTTCTTCTTCTCTGGGTATCCGTCTAGCTGTTTCTCGACCTCAGCGGCGGTTATCGCGCCGGCCTCGTCGATCGTTCTACCCTTTGCAAGCTCGACGACCAAGCTGCAGGTCGCGGTACCGAAGCCACATCCTGTCGTAAAATAGGAGATTTCCTCGATCACGGCGCCGGGCCCGACTTTGAGGAAGAAGTTATACATGTCGCCGCATGAATCGCTGAAGTATTCGCCGCTCGCAGTCGGATTCTCCATGGTGCGGAATCCGGCACGCTCTTCAACGAGACGTTGAAACTTTGGGAAATCCATCGCTACCTCTACTTCGCTTCCGCGGCTGACGTGGCGCCGGGCCGCATCTCGAATCGGCATTCCTTACCGCCGTGCGCGAGCGACTCGAGCTGCGCGTGCGCGCCGCCGATCGTCTCTGCGATGACTTGGTGAATCACCTGACACATCTCGGGATGTTCCTTCGCCGCATTCGAGTACGGACAACTGTGCTCGTGCAGGACGAAGCCGTCCTCCATCGTGCTGTAATCGGCAATCACGCCGCTGTCGCGCAGCATCTCCGTCAGCTGGGCGACGCGCTCCTCGGGGTTCTGCGCCGTGATTCGCGTCCGGGCCCGCTCGATGGCGCGTTTGGAGAGCCCTTCGAATATTCGCTCGACCGCCGGCGTCCCGAACTGGTCGCGCACCTCGTGAAGCACCGCCGTGAGCATTTTGTCGTACGCCTGGGGGAAGAGCCGATCGGCGTCGGGTGTGAGGGAGAACTCGTAGGTCGGCTTGGTGGGGCCGCGGCGAACGGGCGTTTCGACGACCAGGCTGTCCCTTTCCAGCACCATGAGCTGCTGCCGAACGGCGTTCGGGGATAGCCCGAACGAGCGAGCGAGGTCCGCAGCCGAGGCCGAGCCCAGCCGGCGCAGCTCGCTCACGATCTTGCCGCGAGTCGTCTGAAAGAAGCGGTCGACGTGCATCTTCGGCGCTATCCTAGCACAGAAACCGGTAGATAGTAAAGTTTTTCCTTGACTTTCTAAGAGATGCTCCGCTACGATAAATCGCATGTCCGACCAAGGCCTTCGTATCACCGACCTCCGGTGCAGCGTCGCCGGCAACGAGATCCTCAAAGGCATCGACCTGACCGTCGAACCGGGCCGCGTTGCGGCTCTCATGGGTCCTAACGGAAGCGGCAAATCGACGCTCGCTTTTTCACTCACCGGCCATCCGCAGTACATCGTCAGCGGAAGCGTCCGGCTCGACGGCGAGGACATTCTCGCCCTGCCGGCCGACAAGCGCGCCCGCGCCGGTCTCTTTCTCTCGTTCCAATATCCCTCCGCGATACCGGGCGTGAAGGTGGCGAACTTTCTGCATGCCGCGCGCCAGGCCGAGCGCCCGGGAGATCTCCCGCCGGCGAAGTTCCGCGCGCTGCTCGTGGAAAAAATGGAGCAACTGGGAATCGACCCCTCGTTCATGGGCCGGTATCTCAACGACGGCTTCTCGGGGGGTGAGAAAAAGCGGCTCGAGATGTTGCAACTCGCCGTTCTTGCACCGAAGTATGCGATTCTCGACGAGACCGATTCGGGACTCGATATCGACGCTCTCAAGGATGTAGGAGACTCGATCGCTGCGTTGCGTGCCAGCGACGAAGGGCGCAACACCGGTTTCCTCATCATCACCCACTATCCGCGCATCCTCCAGTACGTTCGACCCGACGTCGTGCACGTCATGATAGACGGGCGCATCGTGAAGACGGGCGGTCACGACCTGGCGCACCGTATCGAACGAGAAGGGTACGACAAGATTCGCGAGGAGATCGGCGCGGTTGTCTAGCACCCGCCTGGCCGCACCGCCGGACCCTCTTTACGAGCGATTGGCATCGCTCGACGAACGGCTTCTGGGGCCCCGGGAGCGCGCGGGAGCGCTCGATCGTTTTCGCACGCTGCCAAGCGGCCACGAAAAACCCGGCCGGTTTTGGAGGATCGACCTCGATTCGACCGCGCCGGACGCCCATGCGGTCGAAACCGGCGCCGCAGCAATGCGCATCGAGAATCCCGACGCGCATATTGTGGCCTGCGACCTCGTGACGGCTGCCCGAGAGTATCCCGAACTACTCGCCCGAGTGTTCGGTCAGACGGATCTGCACGCGGCAAAGTTCGGCGCGTTGACTACGGCCTTCGCGCATCTCGGGGCATTTGTCTACGTGCGCGCCGATCATGCGGCGAACGAGCCGGTCATTATCGAGTACCGCGCCGACACCGGCACGGCGGTCTTCCCGTACACCGTCGTATTAGCGGAACGCGGAGGTCGCGCGACGATCGTGGAACGCATCGTTGCGGGCGCCGGCGCTTTTCTCGCCGGTGCGACTGAAATCGTTACTGCCGAGCATGCCGACGTTCACTATGCGGTCGTGCAACAGGCCGATGCGGGCGCGCGAATCATCACGCATCGGTTAGCCCAGCCCGGCCGCGATGCGAAGGTCGCCTGGAGTGTCGCGGAACTCGGTGGAGAGCTCGCCGTCAGCGACATTGGAGTTGCGATCGAGCATCCCGGTGCGCGCGCCGAGATTACCGCGCTCTTCTTCCCGCGCGCTACGCAACATGTCGACGTGATCAGCACCGTCGACCACCGAGCGGGTCAATCGCTCTCGGAGACGGTCGTCAAGACGGCAGCCACCGAAAGCGGACAGGCACGTTTTCTCGGCAACATCCGCATCGCGCCTCACGCGCAAGGCAGCGACGCGCGGCTGCGCGACGACGCCTTACTGCTCTCGAAGAAGGCGCACGTCGATTCTGTTCCCGCGCTGGAGATCGGCGCCAACGACGTCAAGGCGTACCACGGCGCTACCGTCGGAGCGCTCGACGAAGAGCACGTGTTCTACATGGAGAGCCGCGGTATAACTCGCGATGAGGCCGAACGCATGATCGCACTGGGGTTTTTCGAACCGGCGATCGAGCGGTTTCCCACCGCCGCGCTACGCAACGAGATTCGGGCAGCGCTGGAGGCGAAGCTAACGTGACCTCATCGCTTCGTGCGCACCCTCCGCTCGCCGTTCCGAATGACGCCGATCGTCGCAAGGTCGAACGCATCATCGGCGACTTTCCAATTCTCGCGCATCCGACCTCGCGCGGCAAACGCCTGGTTTACCTCGATTCGGCGGCGACGTCGCAGAAGCCGCGCGCGGTGATCCAAGCGCTCGTCGATTACTACGAACGATACAATGCGAACATCCACCGCGGCGTCTACGAGATCGCTGCGCGAGCCACCGACGAGTTCGAGATGGCCCGCGTCAAGCTCGCACGTTTCATCGGTGCCGACGTCGGTGAAGTCGTCTGGACGCGCAATACGACCGACGCCATCAATCTCGTCGCGTATTCGTGGGGGAATCGACACATCCGCAAGGGCGACGCGATCCTGCTTACGGAGCTGGAGCACCACTCCGATCTCGTGCCATGGCAGCTGCTTGCCGAGCGCAACGACGCCGAACTGCGCTTCATCCCGGTCGACGACCGAGGCAACTATATTCTCGACGACCTCGACGCCCTGCTCGACGGCTGCAAACTCGTCGCGATCGCGCACGTGAGCAACACTCTGGGCACCATTGCGCCGCTCGATCTTATCATCCCACGCGCGCACGCAGCCGGTGCAGTCGTACTCGTCGACGGCGCGCAAGGCGCTCCTCACCTTCGGCTGGACGTCAAGGCGCTCGACGCTGATTTCTATACCTTCAGCGGTCACAAGATGCTCGGCCCGACCGGGATCGGCGTGCTCTACGGTAAGCGAGCGCTGCTAGACGAGATGCCGCCATTCTCTACCGGCGGTGACATGATTCGAAAGGTTGAATACGCGCACACCACGTTCAACGACCCGCCGCGGCGATTCGAGGCCGGTACGAGCAACATCGCAGATGCCATCGCCTTCGGCGTTGCCGTAGAGTATCTCGAAAACGTCGGTATGGATTGGGTACGCGATCACGAGCGCGCGATTACCACGTACGCCCTCGATCGCCTCGCTCGGCTCGAACCGCGCGGCCTCGCGATCTACGGACCGCGCGACCCGTCGCGCATATCAGGCGTAATATCCTTTAACTTTGCCGACGTCCACGCACACGATCTCGCATCGATCCTAGATACCGAAGGCATCTGCATTCGTGCGGGCCATCACTGCACGATGCCGCTTATGGACAAGATGGGTTGGGCGGCTACGGCTCGCGCCTCGTTCTACATCTATAATACGGAAGCCGACGTCGATGCGCTCTGC
>CAVWWP010000003.1:0-560878 GCA_963758805.1 Vulcanimicrobiota bacterium | reverse complement strand
CTCGGCTTCCGACTCGGCCTGACCCACCCGTTCTTCAAGCGTGGGCAGCCGCTCACCGGCCGTGGGATTGAAGAGCCGCAATTCTGACCCCCGTCGCTCCAGGTGCAGGCCGAGGACTTTGCTAGGCAGCCGCCCCTTGATCGGCTTGATCGGTGCGTATTTTCCCTGCCGGAGCCGATGACCCTGCATCGGCGGCTTAAGATAATCGCCGAACGGATCGAACAGAAAGTATTCGGGCACACGCAATTTGTCCTGGTAAAGCCAAAACTTGTCCACGATGTCTTCGTCTTTGGTCGAGGATGAAGTCAACTCGATGACCAGGTCGGGTCCTTTGCCTTCTTCCCAGATGAGATAGTTCAATCGCTACTGGCTTGGCGACCCCGTTGACCACAAAGACGTCGGGCGAAAGATGGCGCAGGCGGTCTCCCGGCACGTAAAACAGCAACAAGTTACCGGAAACGTAAACCATCGGATCATCGGCATAGTATGCCTGCAGCGTTTTGATCAGGTCAACATCAAATCGCGGTGCTTATCGGTCTCCGCCATGGGGCGTCCATCCGAGGTTGGGTAGTCATTCTTGCTTCGATCCGATTCCGCTTCCGCGCTATCGTCGACATGGATCGCTCCTTCAAACTCGCTCCACGACCATCGCCACCGCGTTGCCGCCGCCCAGGCACAAGGCCGCCAAGCCGCGCTTCAAGCCGCGCTGCTCCAGAGCATGAAGCAGCGTCACCAGCACCCGCGTCCCGGAGGCCCCGATTGGATGGCCCAGGGCAATCGCGCCGCCATTGACGTTCAGCTTGCTTCATCCAGCTTCAGCTCGCCGTTGCAGGCCAGCATCTGGGCGGCGAACGCCTCGTTCAGCTCGAACAGGTCGATGTCCTTTCGCCGTCAGTGCCGCCTTGTCGAGCACCTGCCGCACGGCCGAGACCGGAGCCAGGAAGATGTCCTTCGGGAGCGATGCCGCTGGTCGCATAGGCCACGATGCGGGCCAGCGGCTTGATCCCCAAGCGCCGGGCCTGGCCGCTCGGATCCGACCACCACGGCCGCGGCGCCGTCGCTGAGCATGGACGAATTGCCGGCCGTCACCGTCCCGGCCTCGCGGAACGACGGCTTCAACTTTGCCAGCGCTTCCACAGTCGTATCGGGCCGCATGCCCTCGTCGCGGCTGATGGTCTTCGCCTTGGCACCGCTGCCAACCGTGACCGGCACGACCTCGCGCGTTGAAAGACGCCTTTTTCCCAGGCGGCGGCGGCTCGCTGATGGCTCTGCACGCTGAAGCGGTCTTGGTCGCGCCCGGTTGACGCCGCACTTGGTCTGCGATGTGCTCGGCCGCCGCGCCCATGTGCCAGTCCTCGAAGGCACACCACAGGCCGTCGTGGATCATCGCGTCCACGGCCTTTTGATCGCCGTACTTCCAGCCGGCTCGGGCGCCGAAGAGGAGATACGGTGCCCGGCTCATGCTCTCCATGCCGCCGGCCACGATCATTTCGGCATCGCCGGCCCGGATGGCCTGGGCGGCGAGCATGACCGCCTTGAGGCCGGAGCCGCAGACCTTGTTGACCGTGAAGGCGGCGATCGTGTCGGGCAGCCCCGGCCTTGAGTGCCGCCTGCCGGGCCGGGTTCTGGCCGACGCCCGCCTGGAGCACGTTGCCCATGATGACTTCATCAATGTCGGCTCCCTTCACGCTTGGCCCGGCCGATCGCCTCGCCGATGGCCGACGGCCCCCAGTCGAGGCGCCGGAACATCGGCCAGGCCGCCGAGGTATTTACCGATCGGCGTACGGACTGCGGAGAACAAGAAAAGCGTCGGCCATTGGCTAGTCCTTTGCTGGGCGATGCATTGAAGCAGCATTATAACCAATTATAAGTTGATGCCCCCGAGAAGAAATGCAGGGTGTCTGCCAGGATCGGCGCTCTCCGCGGGTGCCGCCAAATGCGTCGATCTCGAGCGAGTTGACTATCCGGCAACCCCCGATCGAATAAGATCAATCCGCGGCCAAACTCGCCAGCCGGTTCTCTCCCTCGCGGTTACGATGCCGTCCCTTTCGCTCAACGACCTGGTGGAAACGCTCCAGCGAATTCGGCTGCTCGATCCTTCGCAGATGGAGGAAGTGGCCGGTAAGCTCCAGGGCCAGTTCCCGGAGCCTCAGGCCTTGGCCGGAGAACTCATCCGCCGCGGCTGGCTTACCACCTTTCAAGCCAAGCAGATCCTGGGCGGCCGGGGCAGCACCTGGTCTTCGGCCCTTATCTCATCCTGGAACGGATCGGCACCGGCGGCAACGGCCAAGTCTTCAAGGCCTGGCACGACGCACTTGCATCGCATTGTGGCCCTCAAAGTTCTGCGCAAGGACTTGCTCACCGATCGCGGACGCGGTCGGCCGTTTCTTCCGCGAGGTCGAGGTCCTCACTCATGTCTCGCACCCGGTCGATCGTCCATGCCTATGAGGCCGGGGTTGTCGGCGTCACCCATTTCCTGGCGATGGAATTCGTCGAAGGCACCGACCTGGACCGCATGGTCCGCAAGTCCGGCCGGCTGCCGGTCGGCCGAGGCTTGCGACTACATTCGTCAAGCGGCACAGGGGCTCCAGCATGCCCATGAGAAGGGGCCTGGTCCATCGGGACATCAAGCCGTCGAACTTGTTGATCGACCGCAAGTCGACCCAGGACCCAGAGGCCCCAGCCAAAAGGTGCCGATCGGGGCTGGTCAAAATCCTCGACCTGGGTTTGGCCCGCTTGCAGGAGCCCGCGGCCACCAGCAAGACCAAGAACCTGACCGTGCTGGCCGGCAATTCCCTGATGCTGGGAACGCCGGATTACCTGGCGCCGGAACAGGCGCTCGATTTTCACACGGCCGACATTCGCGCCGACATATATTCGCTGGGCTGCACCTTGCACTTCCTGCTCGCGGCCGAGCCCCCTTTTCCCGGCGGGGCCCTCAACCAGAAACTGATCCGGCACCAGCAAGAAGACCCGCCGGACCTGGAGGCGATCCGCGACGACCTTCCTTCGGGACTTTCGGCAATCGTGAAAAAGATGCTAGCCAAGCATCCCGACGACCGCTACCAGACCCCCGGCGAGGTGGCCCAGGCCCTGGCCGAATTGGACCTGCCGGAACTGCGCAAGCAAGTCGGCTCGACCGTCCACTTCAGATCGAGCGCACCCCGGCGAGTGGAGTGCTGGCCGCGGGATCGGGTGTTTCGGGCAAACGCTCTACCACGGTCCGCGAAGAAAATTCGCCCCTGGCCCGAAGGCCCTCGGGCCGAGCCGGCGGTGGTACATCCTGGCAGGGGCCGGCATCGTGCTCCTTCTCGGCTTGGTGGTCGCTCGTTGCGTTTCTGTCATCGGGCCCGTCCCAGCCGGTGGCCGAGGCAACGGTACCCAAGTCCATGCCGAGCCCACTACCAAGGCGACCGAGGCGATACCGCGGGGGTCGTTGCAATTCAACGGCGATCAGATCGTCGTCCTGCCGCCAGACCTGTTTCGGAAATCGCCCAAGCTATCGGTGGAGGCATGGTTCAAGACCACAGCCGGCGGCGTCCTGTTCGGCTACCAGGGTGTCGGCTTTCCCGGACAACACCCGGGCCTCTCACGTGCCGGTCCTCTATGTCGGCACCGACGGCCTGCTCCGCGGCATGTTCTGGAATGGTCAGAGCAAACCCATTGTCACGACGGTCCGCGTCAATGACGGTCGCTGGCACCACGCTTGCCTGGTCTGCGACGGCCCGGCCAAACCCCAAAGCCTCTTTCTCGACGGCAAGCCGGCCGGCAAACTTCCAGGCAATCTCAACCATCGCCGACATGAAGCACAACCAGATCGGCACTCGGCAAGCGCGGCAAGTTGGCCGGGAGGCAAGCCGGGTTGGTTCGGCTTCAATGGCACTGTCGCCGAGGTGCGCGTCTGGTATTCCGCCCGCACCCCGGAACAGGTGCGCCAGGGGATGCAAACCGCGCCCGCGGAGACCGAACACGACCTGGCCGTTTATTATCCGATGAACGAGTTGGAGGGCGATAGCCTTACCGACCGCTCGGGCCGCGGCCGGCACGTCCGTCTCGGTTTGAGCGGCAACCGCAACAAGCCGACCCGCGTGACCGATCATCCCGCCAACAAGTAAGATGTTGAACCTGAACTGATTCTCGATGACACCATCGTCGCCCTATCCTCCGCCGCCGGTCCCGGCGCCCGGGCCGTGGTTCGCTTGAGCGGTCCCGATTCCCTTTCAATCGCCGGCACCGTTTTTCATTCGGCCCCAGAAATCGTGCTGCAGCAGCGTCGCTGGTACCGGGGAGAAATCCGGCTGCCGAACCTGACGGCCCCGTTGCCCGCGCGATCTTTATTTCTGGCCGGTGCCGCATACCTACACCGGCCAGGCCGTGGCCGAGCTGCATACCCTTTCCTGTCCGCCGCTGGTGGAATTGCTCATCGCCCGGTTTGCTGCAACGCGGGAGCGCGGCGCTGCCCAGCCGGGCGAATTCACGCTCCGAGCATTCCTGGCCGGCAAGCTCGACCTGGCGCGGGCCGAAGCGGTCCTCGGCGTCATCGAGGCGGGCAACCGCGACGAGTTGCGGCAGGCCCTCGCCCAGCTGGCCGGCGGTGTTACCCAACCCTTGCAAGAACTGCGGGACGATTTGCTCAACCTGCTGGCCGATCTGGAAGCCGGGCCTCGATTTCGCCGATGAGGACATTCATTTCGTCGAGCCGGACGAGCTGCTGAAACAGCTCACGCAAGGGGCTGGCCCAGCTGACCTTGTTGCAGAAGCAACTCGATCGGCGTTCGGTCAGCGTCCGCCCGTTCCGCGTGGTGTCTGGCCGGCCGGCCGAACGCGGGCAAGAGCAGCCTGTTCAATGCCCTGGCCGGGGACACGGCCGCCCTGGTCAGCCCGCAACCGGGCACGACGCGCGATTACCTGGTCAGGCGGCTAACGCTGGATGGCGTGCCGGTTGAACTGATCGACACCGCGGGCTGGCAGGAAGCGGCCGATTCGATCCAGGAGCAGGCACAACTGCTCGGCCACGAACAGGCGAACCAGGCGGATTTGGTCCTGTGTGTCTGGAAGTCGGCCAAGCCGGTCGATTGACCAGAAACGCGAACTTCCGATACGGTCGGCCGTGGTGCGGGTGGCGACGAAATGCGATCTAGCTGCAGCCGCATGCGGGGTTGCTCGCCACCAGCGCAGTCGACGGCACCGGGCTTGGCGAGTTGCGCGGACTTCTGGCCGAACGGGCCCGGGCACACCGGCAACCGGCCTTGGCCCCGAGCCTCAGCCGCTGCCGGCACCATGTCGAGGCGGGCCTGGCTCGGTTGCGGCGGGCACACGAAATGGTCTTGTTTCAGGAGCCGCCGGAGCTGCTGGCCCTGGAGGTCCGCGGAGCCCTGGACGAACTCGGCGAAATGGTCGGGGCCGTTTATACCGACGATTTGCTCGACCGTATTTTCAGCCGGTTTTGTATCGGGAAGTGAGGCGGGTGCTGGTTGTGCCTGGCGGAACGGCGTCGCATGGCCCAGCTGCCTCTGCCAGCGGACCTTATTCACTTTCTTGCCGGCTTCCCTTTTTCCCTCCTCCCCAGAGCGGCTTGACCAGCTGGGCGTTCCATTTCTGCCAGGTTTCTTCAAGTTCCTTCCGCTTCTCCGGGTTCTTTTCCGACAGGTCGGTTCGCTCGCCGATGTCCTCCGCCAGGTTGTAAAGCTTCAACGGCGTGGCGCGCGCCCTTGCCCTTTGCCCTCCCCGTCCGCGGCCGGATCGTAACGGACCAGCTTCCAGTCGCCCTTGCGGATCGCCATTTGCTGGCCGAAACGCCAATAGAGGATATCGTGCGGGGCCGCGGTGTTCTTGCCTTCCAGGTAAGGCAGCAGGTTGACGCCGTCCAGCTTCCACTCCGATTTCACCTCGACGCCGGCGGCGGCCAACGCCGTCGGCAGGATGTCGAGCTGGATCACCGGCTGATCATAGGTCTTGCCGGCGGGAAGCTGGCCCTTCCAGGAAGCGACAAACGGCACGCGGATGCCGCCTTCCAGGGTCGTCCGTTTCGAGCCGCGCAGGGGAGTGTTGCGCGAGCCGTTGATGGTCGTGCCCGGCATGGTGGGGCCGCCGTTGTCGCTGAAGAAGAAGATCAGGGTGTTTTCTTCCAGCTTCTCGGCCCGCAGCTTGTCCAGCACCTTGCCGATCGCCTCGTCCAGGGCCAGGGTCATGGCGTCATAGGTGTGGCGGGTCTTGTTGCTCGACGGAGGCAAATTTCTTCAGCCGGTCCTCCGTGGCCTGCATCGGCGTGTGGACGGCGTTGAAAGCGAGATAGAGGAAGAACGGCTCCTTCTTGTGCCGGTCGATGAACGCCGAGCGCCTCGCGGGCAAAGGCGTCGGTCAGGTATTCCTTCTCGCGCGACCGGCCTCGGTGCCGCGAAGGATGGGACTGCCCTTGCCTGGGAAATAGGCGTGGGCGCCGCCGAGGAAGCCGAACGCTTCCTGGAAACCGCGTTTTTGCGGATGGAACTTGGCGGCATTGCCCAGGTGCCATTTGCCGACCCAGCCGGTGGCGTAGCCGTTCGCTCGGAAGCGGTCGGCGATGGTCGTCTCGCTCAGCGGCAGGCCCTGGTTTGCTCGCCGCCGGGATTGAACTCGTGGCCGAAGCGGGTCTGGTAGCGGCCGGTCAGCAGGCCCGCCCGGGTCGGACTGCAATAGGGGCCGGAGACATAGCCGTTGGTGCAGCGGACGCCGCTCTTGGCCAGGGAATCGATGTTCGGCGTGGGAATGTCCTTGCAGCCCTGGAAGCCGACGTCGGCGTAACCGAGGTCGTCGGCCAGAAGGATCACGATGTTGGGGCGCCGCGGCGACTCGGCGGCCTGCGAAACCGGAGCACGCCGCCGAGAAACAGGCCCGCCCCATCTAGGAGGAAACAAGTGACTCGTCGAAACGGTTCGTTCATGAGAAGTTACTCCGCTTACTAGCCCGAAACGCAAGCGAGGGGAGCTTCATACCCTCGCTTGCGCTTTGGGCTAGTAAATCAATCGCAGCCATGGAGGTTCGTCACGGTTTCTTCGTCTTGGCTGGCGTCTCTTCCATGCGATAGCCTGACAGCGGATTGGTGCCCGGTTTGGTGACGCCCTGCTTGCGGGCCAATTCCGGAGGTTCCAGATCGCGGCCCTGGTCGTTGGTGTCCGCAATCCATTTATTCAAAACACCGCGGAGCCGTTTAAGTGTCGCTTGATGTTCCGGTTTGTCAACCGTAGCAAACGCCTATGGGAATACATTGCCTTCCCTCGCGGATCGAGATCGGAACGATTCCCATGTTACGTCTTTGCAACCTCGACAAAAGGAAAAAGCCGCTCGATCGTTGCGAGCGGCTTAACGGCGTTCTGCTTCGGTCGCAGGCCAAGCGGCCATCTATTCCTCGCTTGCCGTGATCGTCAGCAAGGTATCACTGGCGGCCTTGCGCACGTCGCCGTCGGGATCGTTCAACAATTTTTCCAGGGCTGGAATCGCGCTGCGAGAAGCGGCCCCGAAATGGCTCAGCGACTCGGCGGCGGCATGGCGGACCCGCCCATCTCGATTGCCCAGGGCGTTCACGATGGCAGGGATGGCGGGTACCGCGGCATCGCCGATCGCCACCAAAGAGTGAATCATGGCAATGCGCCGTTCCGTATCGCCGCCGTTAATGGCGTCGGCCAGGGCGGGTACTGCCGCCGCGGCGTCCGGACCGTAGACGCCGAGGGTGTTGGCGGCGGCCCGCTCCACATCCAGGTCGGGGTCGGATAGCAACCTGGCCAAGATGGGCACCGTCAATGCGGTATTCACCGGGCCGACCTTGCCCAGCACGCGGGCATTGCGCCAGCAGCTCTCGCCGGTTCACCAGGATCAGCGTACTGCAGCCACGGCGCGCGATCGCAGCGGCTGCGACTACCGTCTTACCGAAAGCCGTGGTCGCCGCTAAGACTTCCGAAATCGTGCTCGATCACGGCATCGAATGCGCGCTCTTGTTCGGGCTGCAGCTTTCCCCAAAAAGCGCACGTCGAGCCGTGCGCCGGACTCGCGGCTATCCTCTAAGATGGGCTTCACGCGATTCGACTGCAGCAGATCAACAGTTTCGTCCAGGCAGCCTCGCGGAAGCGCAATGTGGCGCGGGTGGAGTTCGGCACATGAAATAATCCGCGGCTTTCCGTAAGTGGGCAAACGCATCGCTTGGGCCCGGTAGAACTCGGGATTCTGAAAAGCCGCCAAGCGGATGAGCCGAGCGACCATTTCGGGCGGAAGAGATGCACGATCGACGTAAACGCCGTCGGAGAGAACAATCTTCACCGACGTGGGCAGATTCCCATGAATCGCTCCAGCCGTGTCGCACGGCGCGACGGCGGTAGAAGCCACGGTCTTGCTTTTCGTCGTCGTCAACCGGCATGCGGACGCCTAATATCCGACCTGCTTCGGTGGCCTCCTGAACCATCGCTGGAAACTGCCGCCGCCGTCATACGAGGCAGCGACTCGAGGAACGTCCATTGATCGACGTAAGGCTCGAGATTGTCGTCGATGAAGACGCTATTGCCGTGCTCGCGAGTGCGCCTGTGCAAGCGGCAGCGCGATGAGATTGCCGAATCCACCGGCTGCCATGGAGTCCTGGTTTGGAAAGAAGCGATCGTAAGACGCAAAACCGATTTCCGGACGTCGCTCCATCGTCTCGGTCATAAGCGCGGAACCGAGTTGACGCGCTTCGCGCGCAGGCACCGGTTGCGAAAAAAATATCCACGCATGCCCGCCTTGGCCCGATCGCGAGCGCTCGAGCGCAGCCGGCACGTTTCTCGCGCGGCACGTTTCGAGGTACGCGCGGGCATCGTCGGCCCAGGACTCGCCGTCGAAATCGGCTGCCAGAAACCAGCACGTGTCATCCTGTAATAATGGGTAGACGCCCATGACGAAGTCGGTACGACGACCGTTCGAACCTGACGGCCCGCGCAGGTGACGTTTGGTTGCGTCGTCCGTTACCGGAATGAAGGCTTAGTTCGGGCACGCTCCGCACTTGATTTTCGGCTTTCCGCAAACTCCAGCAACCCATTCGTTTGAACAGGCCGGCGCGTAGCCCGAGCGGCCGTCTCTTGCGTTCTCCCATCGCAGTGCGAAGACGTCGGGGCGACCGGCAAAGAGCCGGCGAAAGATCGCGATCTTTTCCCGCGCAGCTCTCGTCCGCTCTGCAGCGCCGGCGGCGCGCTTGAGCTCGATTCGGCCCTCGCGCCGAGCAACGCTTTAAGCCGAGATTCAACGGCGGCGCGTTGCGCGTCGAGGTTCGCGAGTTGCTTCCGAAGGGATGCCGCCTCGGCAGCGCTTGTGGCCTCGACATGGGGGCGTTCCCGTTTCTCGCATGCGGCTCGGGCAATCCTGGACGACGCGCGTCCCGAGGCAGCCCAAGCAAGCGCGGGGCAAGCTCCTCTCGGAACAGGGTCCCTGAGATCAACGAAGTGCCCGCCGATGCTTGCACTATGTTAACACTAGTGTTATGATCACAGTGCGTGAAGCGGAGCAGCGACGACCTCGATCTCTACGTAGGCGCGACGCGCAGCTTCGAGTGGTACTGGAACGCCGACGACGAGATGCTCGGTCGGGACGCGTTCGAGGAGCTCGACGAGGACGATCAAGACGCGATTCTGGCCACCGTCAAATACTGGGGCGACCTCGAACGCGGCAAGCACATCGCCAAGTCTCGGGTCAACGAAGAGCACGATGATCCAAAGATTCTCGCGATCAAGGTCGGCAAGCATCGCTTTACCGTCTTTCACGCCGGCACCGACGTCTGGATCGTATGCGACTACTACCCGAAACAAAAACAGAAACTGGACAAGATCGGAAAAGCGTCAGTTCGACGAACGATCGCGGCCATGGACGACTATGTGCGACGAACGCAACGAGGTGAGTACTATGAACGCAACTGAGGCACGGCGAGCGAGACAAGCGCAAGGTAAGCGCAGCATGTATGACCGCCTGCGCGAAGACCCACAGAGGGCCGCCCGCATCGACCGCTATCTGGAAGAGTTGCGGCTGGAACGACAATTCATCGACGCGATGGAGCAGCAACATATTTCGGCCGCGGAGCTGGCACGGCGCGTCAACCGAAAGCCGGCCTCAATATCTCGCGATTTATCGGGCGGGTTGAGCACAGCAAAACTTGGGCGGGTCCGCGAAATGGCCGACGCCGTTGGCTACGACATTGTAGCGCTGCTCGTGCCTCGTGATCCAGTCGAGCGTAAGAAAGCGATAGGACGCGTCGCCAAGGAGCTGGTAGGGTAACCCGTCGGCTAGCGTGAGTGGACATCTTCTTGCGAAGAAAAAGTGGTCTTAGGCCGAAGACCTAGTCAGCAAATCTGGAGGCTTCTTACAAACCCAATCCGAAGCCATGTCGCCCCAGGCAGACCAAGTCATTTGACCACCTATTGACCACCAATGGGGCGCACTCTGGTGTACTTTCGCGAACCCTGGCGAACGGATCCTGACGGGGGTGCCGAGCCAAGGAGCGAGCAACGTTTTGGCAGTGGTGGAATGCCTCGGTTATCGCTCTTGATCTGCGAGCCGCGCTTGCTATGCGGCCCTTGATACTCGATCGGGAGGTTGCAACAACGGGTTTCAGGCTCCGATTTGTCACAGATCTGTCACGGAGCGGCCAAATCGCCGCGGGATTGGGTGGAACCGGATGGAACGGCGAAGCGCCGGAATCCCGATAGAATCAGCGTTTTCGTCACTGCCGAGGATCGGCCGGGACCGCAGAGGAGGGGTTCGATTCCCGTTGGCGCTAAAAATTACAGTTAAAAAACGCCGATTTGTCGCAATTTTGTCACGTCGGCTTTTCGTTTTTGTCACGCGACTCGTTGCGCGAAAGCGCGGCGCAACGAATGCCGAGCAGCATCTGCGGAATCACCGCTGGGTTCGCGAGCATCCTACACAACGCGATCGCGCGTGGTTTGACCGCGAGATCGCTCAGAAGTTGCGATGCTGCTTCGACGAAACCGGTCGGTCCTCAGAGGGAGTAACAGCGCTCAACCCGGCGAAGAGCAAGCCCGCAATGAAACTACAAAAAGTATCATTGGAGGCAAAGTTCGGACTGTTTGACGAGATGTGGAAGCCGAAGATCGTCGGCGAGCTAAATGACCTTCACGTCAAGATCGTAAAACTTGAGGGCGAATTCACCTGGCACCATCACGAGACCGAAGACGAACTCTTCCTGGTGGTTGACGGCGTGATCGACATGCACTACCGAGACGTCGACGGCAACGAGCAGGTCGAGCGCTTCGGGGCCGGCGAGTTCCTAATCGTTCCTCACGGCGTCGAGCATAAGCCGGTGGCGGGGAATGGCGCGAAGCTCCTCTTAATCGAGCCGAAAACGACGCGCAACACGGGAACCGCTGGAGGTGAACGGACCGCCGAACTAGCCTGGATTTAGAGCTCAAGACTTCTACGGCCGCCGGAGAAAGGAAGCTGAAGCGTTCGTTCGGTAAAATCGGTGCGCCCTCGGATCTTCGTCTGCCGGCTTACTCGCGGACCTAATCGTCTAACGGCTGTCTAACAGACTAGGCAAAACTCGCCGGAATTCGAAGGGACCAGACGGGATTCAAAAAAGCTAAAACCCAAACAGGAAAGGACTCTTCGGTACTTAGCGGGAGCGGCCGGGACTCCGATTCAAGGGTTCGATTCTTGTTGGCAACTTGCGCACAACTAACCACCCTGACAGTTATCAGCTGCCTGAAAAGCGCCCTCAGGTCATATGGAATCCTCAACAGGACTATGAAATATGTTGAAACTCGGCTTTATTTTCGCAGCTCTTTGTGCCTTTGCTCCATCGGCGGCTTATGCAAGCACAGTTGACGATTCTAGAATTGTTCTCAAAATATTTAATTGTGCCGATCAATTGAATGAATATCCGAGCATTCTAGTCTCAAGAACTTATGAAATAGGTTCATATCACTCACTGACAACGAAGGTGGAACGCGGATCTGAAGGCATTTACTTTGCGCGGTTAGCCCCCCTGGCTCAGCATTTTTGGATTTCAGTCCGCAGTGGGCGATGCTACGCCAACATCCCAATTGCTGTGATACCGGGCCACAACAGGTCGCAATTAGTGTTTCCAAGCGACAAACGAGTCGCGGCGATTGATGCACGCCATTGGATCGCTGGGAAGCTCCCGCGCGGTGTCGGCAAAGTAACACTAACAGCTTTGTCGGGCCGAACGTACGATAGCGCGGTAATTGATGATGGTTGCTTTTATTTTGAATATGTCGGGACCGGAAAATATCTAGTTCGGTTCGAGGTTTCTGCCGGTCTATTCGTATATCTTAGCGCTGACATTGTCGGCAACGGCGATAGCGGTATGGTCGTAAACTTGGACGATCACGATATCATTAATGTATTAGTTAAAGGACCGTCGCCCGCGCCGTCAGTAGCTCCCTAGCAGGTAGCAAGAGCAACGTTAATGTTTCCAAGGAGAGGCAAAGCACTCCCCCGGGCTTTTGGGGCCGTCGCGTGACCAGGCTTGCAGGTTGTTGGGGAAAAGGCGAACCAAAATCGCGTGTTCGTATCCGCCTTCACCAAGCTGGATAGACCAATCCGACAGGCGGCCGGAGCAAATAAGGCATGCAACAACGAAGAGAAATTTGCGGAAGGTGTCGAGCGACTAATCGATGGCGAGCTGGGCTTTGACGCTGGACCGTATTTGCCTAATTATGAGAACGTCACAAGCTCCCTTAACTCGAAGGCATCGAGTGGTAACTTCTCGGACATCAGAGATCAGATTGGCCAACTTTGAAATGATTTCGCGAGCATGCTTTCTTCGTGGCATCCAGGCGATGCTAGCGCTATGCATGTCGAGCCATTTGGGCGCCGTCGCTGCAGCGAGTCCGAATACTCCCAAGGCTGAGTGCCGTCAGGTTGTCCCGGTAATCTTCGATGCCACCACGATCAAGCCGCGGAAGCTCGTCGTGAACGGCAATTCGATCTTGCTGAGCTTTGACGCGGTCGTCGGTCCAGAGGCCTCCGGACTTGGCACGGATTTATCTCGACGAAACTCGATGGCACGACTCTCTTGGCGTGGAGTGAAAGCATCTCGGACGGAGAGACTATCACCGTCTCCGTTCCATATGTGAAAGATGGCGTGCATGAGTTTGGAATCGCTTTAGGTGATGGGCCTTATGCACCCCGGTTCACCCTGTGTGTCCGAGTGCCCGGCCGCCCCCAATAGCGCCCCCGAGCGCTCCGGCCACTGCCCCGCCGGCCCAACCAATGAGCGCACCGCCGATCGCGCCGCCGAGTGCCCCAGCCGCGGCCGACCCAGCAATCTCTGCCACGCCTCCGCAGCAGGCGGGACGAGCGCTCAAAGATGACGAGGTCGAAACGCTCGCCAACGTGGGCGAGGCGTTCGACAGAATCATGGTCGCGCCGATCATCGCGAGAGTCAGTGCCATCCCAGGTCGCTTAACCAAAGGGATATCCCCCTTTCTTAGCACGCTAAAAATAGACTCGGTGAGATGATATTAAAGAACCAGGATAAAGCGCGTAACGCTCTATGGAAAGCCTAGCGTCCCATCTCCAGCACTGCAAGCGCATTTTGCACGTCAATATTGCCTGACGGTTTGTCGATTTACCTGAGCTCTCTCTTAGGCGCGAAAGCTAAGGCAAACGGGAAACGCGGGTTTCATGTCAGTTGTCGAATATCGTCGATTGAAACCACCTCGGGCCTGTCCAAGTGAACGGAGGCCAAAGCGAAGCACTAATCGTTGTACCCTAGCCTTCTCTGCGTTGTTTTCGGTAACCGTGCCATTGAAGGCAGCGAGGTTACCATCGGTCAACTGGACGATTTGAACGAAGTTCGGTTTTAGATCTTTCATTACGTTGCCTCTGTCAGAGCGTGGGTCGACCGAGCACGCATAATCACGTCTCCTAAAAAGGTTTTGCGAGCATGCCGGTACCCCTACGGGCGTGCTCTGCGATCCGCTCCGCCTGTCGCTGTCGAAAGCTGCGCGTCTAACGGCTGTCTGGCTTGCTCTCACGACGACGCAGTGAAGTAAGGCACGTGTTACGGCCAGTTTGTCAGCGTCGCCCATGAGTTCGACGCTTAAAAATCCGCTACGGTTCCTTGCGGCGGCCTTTATCATCAAGGGTGCAACGTACCGGGACTAGACGCGCCGAATGCCGTCGCCGCTTCTCGAGCCCTTCATCGTCGCGTTTCGAGGGCAGGGAATATCAATACCGAAACGGTACGCCATCTTAGGTTTAGATGGTCCAGAGCTACGACGAAGGGGCTCATCCCGTAGTCGAGCGACGAGCGCGATCAAAGGATTGCATAGCGAAGATGTGCAGCGAGGAGTGATTATGAGATTTACACTTGAAGTCGGTGACAATGAAAAATCGAGGATCGAGCTTTCACGCAATTGGTTCACCGGCGCGATGCAGATCCTCGTGAACGGTGAAGAAGTGGCGCGGCAGAATTGGCTCTCGCCCTCTACCCATTTCAACTTTCCCCGAAAACGACGCCACGAGTTTATGGTTGGCAACGTCGAGAAGCATCAAGTTGTGATTGAGAAGGAACGCCCATTACTCGTTGCGGGGATTCGACCGCAAACATATCGTGTGTTCGTAGATGGCCGGTTGATTCACGAGCGGAGTGGTTATTAGTGATGCTTTGTCCGCTCCCAGGACGTGAGTAAGCGCTTTGCTTGAGCGAGTTTCAAAAAAAACACAAGCAAGCCCGCAGAAAGGAATGCGGTTCTGACAGCCCAGCGCTTCGTCGCGGTCGCGCTACTGATTTTGGGGATGGCGTGCTCCGGCCGGAGTGCGTCGAGCCAAGCCGATTCGAGCGCAACGCCGGCGCCCGCCGTGGGGAACTCGGGCGAGGAGAAACTCGGCCTCGGAGAACACAGCCGCCACCCGCGGCACTGGCGCGACCTCGACCGTACGGCCATCAACATCCTGCCGACCGGAATTCTCCAGCAGATCCCGTTTCATGCTGCCCGGAAAGAACGGCGATCTCTGGTTCAGCACCGGTCCGACGCTGCAGCATATCGATCGGTTCCTGAACGTCTCTTCGATCACGATGCCGAGCACGTACTGGCAGGTCGGCTCGCTCACTCGAAGCGCCGCCGGCGAAATCTGGTTCACGCTCTTCAACGCGGGGCGCATCGGCGTGCTGCGCGATGGTCGTGTCGAAACCTTCGTGCTGGGCAGCGGCGAGAGGGTCTACGCCGAAGAAATCGCCGCCGACGACCATGGGAGCATCTGGTTCGAGGACGACACTGGGCAACTGCTCGAGTACCGGGCCGGCCGGATCGTTCGGCGCATCCCGGTCAGCGAACGCGACACCGGCTCCCCTTCGTCTCCGACGCCTTGCGGAGGGAGGGTGTGGTTCGCCGGAGTGAGCGGCAGAATCGGCTACGTCGCCGGAAACCGCACGCGGCAGTTCACCGTTCGCGCGTCGGGCGATTCCCGTTACAGCGACTTGTCGCTGACGTGCGGGGCTGGCGGAAGGTTGTGGTACGGGACCGACACCTCCGTCGGATGGTTCGATCGCGATCTCGATCACCGAGCGTTCGTGCTCGAGCGTAGGCATGAAGGCGTGATCGCGGCGGCGCCGGACGGGAGCCTCATCGCGATCAAGAGCGACGCGGCACCATACACGCTCGACCGTGTCTTTCCTGACGGAAAGATCGTGCGGCATGCGCTTCCATTGCGTCCGGATGCAAACTACGGCGGCACTTATGTATCGGGTCTGGCGATCGGAGCCGACGACACGATCTGGTTGTCGTTCGACGAGCCTCCATCGATCGTAAAATTGCCGCCGAACAACGCGAAGTGAACGTTAGCGCTCCCTTCTCGGCGTTCGACCACGTGCAACTCGCGATGCCATCGGGCGAAGGAGATCGCGATCGAGGCTTCTACGTCGGCGTTCTCGGGATGGTTGAGCTTCCGAAGCCGTTCCGGTAGACACGCTTGGGCTCGGACTACACGCTCCGCCCTGGGCCTCCGTGCATCAGCCGTCGTCTAACATCCGTCTAACGGACTAGTCAGGATTCGACGGGATTCGTCGGGACTAGCCGGGATTCAAAAACGACAAAACTCAGACAGGAAAGGACTCTTCGGTACTTAGCGGGAGCGGCCGGGACTCCGATTTGCGGGTTCGATTCCCGTTGGCGCTACCAAAAAACCCTTATTTTACAGCGCTTTTTGGCATTTCAACGGCGCGCCGTCTAACGGATTTATTTAAAACCCGTCATGACACACTGACATGCAGTCTGAAGGCCGCGCGCCTAAGAGCACGGAAAGGCTTTGCTAATAGCCACATTTCGGAGATCGCCAAAGTGAGGCATTATCTATCCCCTGTCATCGTCGGCACCCTCATCCTCGCCTTTACGGCGCGGGCGTCCGCGACACCCTGCGCGCCCGCGCACCTCGTCCACGTAACGGTCGCGAACGTCACGCCCGGCGTCGAGCCCGGATCGTTCGCAGCACAGCCTAAGAATTATTACCGGACTGGCAGCGACAAGCTGCGCATCGAGGAAGCCGTCGACACGGCGAACGGCATCCACGGCATCATCGTTGTCGCGGAGCCAAACATCTGGCTGGCTAATCTCTACGATGGTACCGGTAAGCACCTCGTGGATCCGGGGCCGACCTTTCTTGCGAAGGCACCA
The DNA here is from genome assembly GCA_963758805.1 of Vulcanimicrobiota bacterium. Taxonomy (GTDB): domain Bacteria; phylum Vulcanimicrobiota; class Vulcanimicrobiia; order Vulcanimicrobiales; family Vulcanimicrobiaceae; genus Cybelea. The sequence goes on along the minus strand of CAVWWP010000003.1, from coordinate 544,229 downwards.
GTTTTCGGTGCACAGCTTTCAGCAAAGCTCATTGGCTTGGAGTTTGGCTGCGAGGCCGACTTCATCGCGGCGAGCGCGCCCAAACCGGTGCGCGTCGAGCAAATCGGTGGGATAGGCTTTAACGTCTATCGCATCGAGGACGGCCACGATGCGATCGAGATTCTCGAGCGATCCGGCACGAACATACCAGGTTTCGTACGTTACTTTCATCAAGGCAATCTGGCGGCGGTCCTGCGTTACGACCTTTACGTAACGAGTCTTCCCAATGACCCGAGTCTATTTGTCGCGCCGTCCAACGTTCGCTATACCGAAGTGAAGTCGCGTTAATTTGCGCGGCAGCAGACGGTGCTCGTTCTCGGCCACTACTTGCTTAAAGCGTATAATCCCGCTACGGGACGGATGAGATTCCCCGTCATGGACGACATAGAATATCGACGGTCCCCCTGATGACCCAAGTCCACCTCAGCCCGGAGTACCGAATACGTAAAACAGACTGAAGGGCTCGTGGCGCGCCCTGCAAAGCCGACGGTATGAACATATTAATTGCGACCTTTTGCGATGCGGCTCGAGCTGACGGCGATCGGGTAGACATTCTCGGTGCTGGAATACGAGTTTTCTTCGTGCTGTCTCTGCCAGCGACGGTTCACACGTGGCTGGCAACACTGGTCGCAACGGACGGCCTTGAAATTTGGACCAAGCAACACGCCCTGCTAAATATCTACGACTCGGATCTAGTTAGCATCGGATCTGTCGACATAATCGTCACGACTGTCAAAGCTGATCGCGCCGGGCTGGGATCCCAAACGGCGAAGGCCACTCCGATAGGCCTCAAGATCGAGAAGGCAGGGCTTTATCGCGCAGAAGTTTTGGTCGACGACAAGGTCGTAATGTCGTGGCCTTTTGAAGTTGTGATCACGGGTCAAAGCGCGCTTCCTTTCGCGGAAATAACAGGCTATTGAGCGGCAGCTTTACAGGCTTTGGACTCGGAAGCGAGGGCGGTATCTATCACGACGACTAATGGAACGCCAGTCAACAATGCACCAGGGAAACAGTAGCCTCCTGTTGATTGGCGCCGGTTTCATTGTTTTCGGGTTGGCTTTGCTGTGTTTGGTCTTGATGCGAAATCCTCAGAGGTACAAGAACCTGTTCTATTGCAGACTTGGCTTCGCACGGTGGTCACAGGCATCGGATTCATAGCTATCGGCATCATTCTGTTGCTATCAGACCGGCGATGACGGCGGTTGCGTCGCACAGAATCTTTTTCGATGTCGGCTTGCCTATGCGAACAGACGGCGACTGCAGACCATTCGGCCCGGTGGGTGATTTGCATGGCAAAACTGCAATTTAATGTTATTCGTTATGCATAAACCTTTTGCGCTTTTTGTGGGCCTTTTTTTCTATATGACTGCGGTAGCGTCTGCTGCCGATTCGCGCGATGCATTCAAACAAAATATCCAAACAGCGTACAATTCGCAGTGTGCGGACCTTGTGGCCAGAAGGTATGACAAGTGGCGCAACTCCATGAGCAAAGATTTTGTTCTTGTCACGGCAGAAGGCAAGCGTCAGGGTCGGAACATGCTAGTAAGAGAGATTCAGGACAGCGCCATAACGTGGACGATGTGTTATGCCATAGTGCGTGACTTTTGGCGCTCGGCGAACTTCGTTAAGGTAGTAGTCACCAATGGCGGGCGAGGTTCAGTCGTTGATTCGAGGGGAGTGACTCACATTGAGACGCAAGGCGACTCGATAGACGTATGGCAACTGATCGGTAACCGCCTTATCGAGAATCTCATCAACAGATTCGGAGGCCACCATAACCGTTAACGGAAAACTCGCGAAGGTGCTCCGACTCCCGGCGCCGTGATCGCTTTACTTTGGCACGCATTGAGTCTCTTGGACATGTCCTGTAGGCAAGGATTTCGGACAGATCGAGACTGCGGGGTTTTCTGGCGTGAAGCTGAGCGGAGAGCCGGTCTTCAAAAAAATTATACACCTCAACCGCTTCCAGGTAATGAGAAGTACCATTATCGCTAGCTAAGCCGAATGCTTGGACGGTTCTTCGCGCAGCGCTCGCAGCCCAGGCGGCCGCGGCCAAGGACCCGCGCGCGAGTGCCAACGGCGTGAGATTCGTCCCAAAACTGGTTCGCCTTCCACTAAGCGCAATGGGCGCGCGCTACTGGTCTATCGCTCACGGCGTGTTCCCGCATCAGGGCGGCCTCGCAGGTACCACACCCCCGGCATTGGAGCGCCTTCCTCGTCTTACTCGCCCCAGAAAAATAGGGGAAAACGCTGCTCCGTGAGCAAGGAGCAATGACGTTGGTCGCGCGGATATCACTGACCGGTCTTCTCTTCGTAGCGGTTGCGCACGCCGCAGCCGCGTCCCTGGGTGACCGTGGTCCAACCACCGCAGTAGCGACGGTTCGGCACGATCTACCGCTGTTGCTCGCTGCGATGTTTGAGGACAAGCGCGAAAAGCCAAGTATTGACTGGGTCGTTACGGATGATAAAGATGCCATTGCGAAGTGGCGCTCCGCCCAACATCAAGGTGTAGTCGCTCTACGATTATACTTCGGTCGCTGGTGGTGGCGCGCGGCGGCCATATCTAGCATTCACGCAAGTCCGTCTTGGACGCCGATGCTGGCACCAGGCTATGGTCTAGGCCAGTGCGGTTTACAGGTTTATGATCCGCCCTCAGTCGCCGCGCTGCTCGCAGCGGGTTTCATTGATGAGACTCTGGCGAAGGAGCTCTCCGGCCGTCTTCAAGCCACGACAACGCAACATAGCGTGGTGACAATCATGCAGTGTCACATGATACCGATTGATTCCATTAGCGGATCGGGTGGATTCGACGCTACCTTCTTTCACAAGGAGGACTACGGGTCTGCATGGTTCGATTGGATTGCGTGGGCACCGGAAACGACTAGTTCAGACCGGGAACCGTCCTATGCCTTCACCGTGAAAGCGCTTCCACACGATCCCAGTGACCTCGTACAAACTGTCTACCGCGTGCTCTTTCCCACACCGCCGCCGATACTGAAGTTTGATGACTCAACTGTCGACGTTTGGTTTCCTTATGTTTTGACAAATGATACGCGATACACCTTAAGCCTGAGCAACGTTACGCCGGAGCTTCGCGATATTCCGGCAACACTAAGAAACAATGTCTTGCACTTCTTGTTACCTGAGTTCTCATTGCAATTGGGAGAGGTCGCGCATGGGGAGATCGACGGCGATGCGGCGGAAACAGCGGTGCCTGCACAAAGCCCCAGCCGCTGCGCTAACCTAGAAGTGTCCGTCAAGAAGCCAGCGCCGCTGGGTTTACCTGGGTCGTTCCCACGAGCCCGCCCCAACCTCCCCGATGTGGTTGTGGCCGATGTATTCGTGGTCGTTAATCCAGACGGATCAGTAAGATCGGCTTCACTTCAACGGTCTAGCGGAAACCCAAGCCAAGACGAGGACGCGATCAAAGCGGCCTACGCCACAGCGTACAACCCGAAAGAGGTTAACTGCGTGCCCGCGCAAGGTACATATCTCTATCGGGCAGTTTGGGTCACGGAGCACAGCACATGAAACAAGCGTGCCTACTCAGTTGCGCGACTCGATGAGCGAGCAACTACATTCCAAGCTGGCATACATAGTGGTGAGATATAGGCGATGGGTCAAAGTGCATGCAGTCGCGCTGCTGATATCCTCGGTCGCAATGATCGCGCCATCGACGGCGTCAACACTTCCGCCTTGGATCACGCTACGTAAGGGTCAGGAGGCGTTTTTCGGCCTCGGGTTCAGCGGCCCAGTCCCAGCCTGCCAAGAGCGTTGATCAATACGTGGCGTGGCTCCACGCCAAAAACAAGAGTACCGCCAGATGTCCGACCCTCAAAGGCGGCGGTCGAGCGACCGTACTTGACTGGAGGGAAAGGCTTATTAGCCCCGGCATCACCGCCGCGATCGTCTACGTGTCATTGCCGAATCAGGTACTAAGGGCCTGGACGCTTTCAGTTTCTCCAATCGTTCCGCCGGGAGTCATTGTGACGATAACGGGCGATCCCTGTGCGCTAATAGGTGGCCCGCACGCACTCCGTCGTTTCCACCGAAAAGGAGGTTGCGGCAGTATGTGAGGCACAAGTTTTGCGCCAGATCGCGTCCAAGGGAAACAATCTGGAAGTTCGTTTTATTCGGTCCGGCACTCGCGCAGAAGTATTGGCGCGTCAGGCGGCGTTATCGAGGCCCGTCTATCCCAACGGCTTTCCACGGTTCAATTTGGACTCTTTTGCTAGCCTCTAAGAGATGCCAAAATGGATTCACGGCACATTTGAACTGGTGAGCCCCCGAAGTGTTACGCTGGCAGTCACAGCGTGACGAGGCTGATCTGAGACCGCGAGTTATGCCACGGAAGTTGCCGGTTAATAGCCCCGGGAATCCAACTCCTGGGGCTTTTGATTTCCTAGAGACCCGTGTGGCCGAGTGGTGTTGTAATCGAGCCGCCAGGCCTCGATGATCTCGCGGCCTCCTCAAGCGTGAAAAACTCGTGTTTGCGCTCGCAAAAACTCGCCTACGGAAATCCCAGTGACGGGTGCCCTTAAAGTAGTCCATTTTTCGAGGGCGAAATCCTGATGCCTCGCGTCTAACATTCGTCTAACGGACTAGTCAGCTTTCGACGGGATTCGTCGGGACTAGCCGGGATTCAAGAACGCGAAAACCCGTACAGGACGGGACTTTTCGGTATTTAACGGGAGCGGCCGGGACTCCGATTTGCGGGTTCGATTCCTGTTGACAACTAGCGACATTATCGTCACTCCTAAGGTGTACGCCCGCTTTAAAGGTTACGACAAAGTCGTACCCAATCGCGCCATCAACTGGCTGTGCGACTCGTAATATCATCGTCTGAATCGTAATGCATGGGCGTAATGCCGGTTGCCTTGTCACGATGAGGCCTTTGGCCCGAGGCTGTACAGCCTATTTGACCGTGAACGCGGGTTTCGGAAGGCCCGGCGCGCCGATATGGGCGCCATTTCGCGCCGAACGCACGGCTTAGCATGGCTCGCACCCGGAAAAACGACCGGAATCATCCGGGGGCAACTCGAATAGGACGCTCATATGGGCAATACCCGCTAAGATGCGACTTTTCGTCACATTCTTTGCCCTTGCGTTCATCGCGATCGCAGCAGGCTGCTCGCAGCAAACTACCTCCCCGCCACTTCCCGCGCTGCGCAACGCGGCGTCTTTGTTTTGGTCCGCGCCTTCGATCGGCCGAAAACCGCACGCGGCTCTCAAGACTATTTTCAGTTTCAACGGCTCCGACGGCAACCAGCCGCGCGCCGCATTGACCCTTGTGAACGGCAATTTGTACGGCACGACCTACGTCGGTGGTGCGCACGACAAGGGCACCGTCTTCGAGGTGGGTGCGTTCGGCAAGGAACACGTCGTCCACAGTTTCAACGGCGCCGACGGCGAAAAGCCGTACGCTGCCGGACTGACCCTTGTGAATGGTAAACTGTACGGCACGACCGTTGGCGGTGGTGCAAACGACATGGGTACCGTCTTCGAGGTGGATTTGGCCAGCGGCGGGGAACGCGTCGTCCACAGTTTCAACGGCGCCGACGGTTTTTACCCATACGCCGGACTGACCGTTGTGAATGGCAAACTGTACAGCACGACCAATAGCGGCGGTGCAAACGGGATGGGCAACGTCTTCGAGGTGGATTTGTCCAGCGGCAAGGAACGCGACGTCTACAGTTTCAGCGGCGCCGACGGCGCATTTCCGTACGCCGGACTGACCCTTGTGAACGGTAAATTGTACGGCACGACCGCTGCCGGTGGTGCAAACGAGAAGGGCACCGTCTTCGAGCTCGGTGCGTTCGGCGGGGAACGCGTCGTCCACAGTTTCAACGGCATCGACGGCAGACGTCCGTACGCCGGACTGACCCTTGTGAACGATAAATTGTACGGCACGACCTACTTCGGTGGTGCGCATGACAAGGGCACCGTCTTCGAGGTGGATTTGTCCAGCGGCGGGGAACGCGTCGTCCACAGTTTCAACGGCGCCGACGGCGCACAACCGTTCGCCGTTCTGACCCTTGTGAATGGTAAACTGTACGGCACGACCGGCGCCGGTGGTGCAAACGAAAAGGGCACCGTCTTCGAGCTCGGTGCGTTCGGCGGGGAAGGCGTTGTCTACAGTTTCAACGGTGCCGACGGCAAAAATCCGGTCGCCGGCCTGACCCTTGTGAACGGTAACCTGTACAGCACCACATACAAGGGTGGCGCGAACGACAAGGGGACGGTTTTCGAGCTCACACCGTGACGTTGCTACAGCACACGCGGTGAGAGTGTCGCACGACGGCAATCTAGTTTCGATGTTGTCGGAGTATGCGGGAATCGAAGCGAAAACCGACTTTCCGGATGATATAGTTACGGTTGCACCGCATAGGGGCTCTGCCGCTTTTTGGCACTACTTAGGGTTTCGTCGGCGGCGTACCGCGCTACGTGCACGTCAATGGTGCGCTCGTCGCCGTCGAAATCGCGGGGCCGCAGGATGTCGAGCCGATGGGCGCGCCTGAAGACTTGGCCAGGGTGACGCGAGGCGTTCGAGCAAGTCAAACTCGGGGCTCGTCAGGTCAATCGCGCGGCCGTTGAAGCGGATTGTTCGGCGCAGCGCGTCGACGACCAGGCTACCGACGATGATGAAGTGCTTGCAACAACGGGATTAAGGCTCCGATCTTGTCACAGATCTGTCACGGAGCGGCCGAATCACCGCGGTATTGGGCGGGACCGGCTGGAACAGCGAAGCGCCGGAATCCCGATAGAATAAGCGTTTTCGTTACTGCCGGGGATCGGCCGGGACCGCAGAGGAGGGGTTCGATTCCCGTTGGCGCTACCAAAAACCCTTAGTTTATAAGGTTTTTTCGCATCGGTATCGCTGCTATCTAACGGATCTAATGAGATTGATCAGGTCGGATTCCGAAAACAAAGCACCAGTTGAGCAATGCGAGGCGAAGAATGTTGCTTAACCACGCGTCTACAAACGCGGATCAGTTGCCCTCGTGGAGACCGTGAACCGCGTTTAGTTACATGGGCCGCCTCAATATGCCGCCTTCGACCCCGCACGTGGTTTTTCTCGCGGGGGGCGGCCGAAAGCATACAAAGCGTCGGTCCAGTAGCGATCGCAATGCTCGTCCACTTTACGCGGAGCTGGCACTTCTAAAACGGATTTGCCGTCGGTGGCGCCGCAGTGTGGGCGGGCATCATCGGGCCTCCCGGATTCACGCAAGGCTGATTATCGAGCTGGCGGACGCATTCCGCTCCAACGTCGGGGTTCGCCCACGTCGATGCGACGACGTGCCAACCACGTGCCGACCCCTTGAGCACGATGGTCAGAAGGTCGTGCTTTTCCTCAAGCAACATGCCCGCGTACTCGTACCTTAAGATCGGCTGCGCGACGACATATGCGAGGTACGGCGGTCCCGATCCGGCAATGCTCTCGCTCATCTTAGCCCCGGGAAACATCACGACAGGGTGAACGTGGCCATTTTTCCTGGCGCTGGCAGTTGCCCAGTCGGCGCACGATGACCAACGATACGGTGGAAGCTCGTCAAAGATTGGGGTCTGGGACGCACATGGTTTCACAGCCGCCTTCACGTTTCCGGCGAGGTTGAACCCGTCGATGAACCGGCCTCCCGGATTCACGCAGGGGCGGTTATCGAGCCGGCGGACGCACTCCGCTCCGCCATCGGGGTTCGCCCACGTCCATGAAACGATGTACCAGCCACGCGACGACCCCGTGAGCTCGACAGTCAGGAGGTCGTGCTTTTCTTCAAGCAGCATGCCTGCGTACTCGTACGTTAAGGTCGGCTGCGCGACGACAAACGCGTGGTACGGTGGTCTCTTTCCGCTCATGCCGCCACCTCCGCCTGCGGGAAGCGTCACGACAAGATGGGCGACACCACGTAGCCTGGCGCGGGCTGCTGCCCAGTCGGCGCACGATTCCCAATGATATGGCGGAAACTCGTCGACGATCTTCGTTTGAGACGTACATGCGGTCAATGCCGTCTCCACGTTTCCGCTGGGGTTGAAGCCGTTAATGAACCGGTGCAACACCACCGTTATAGGGTCCCATGTGTAAGGCCGCGCCGCCGCCGGCGCCCCCGTCAGGAGCACGCCTAATGCAAAAAACACAATGCCTCTAGTTGTCATTGACTCCCCTTCGCGGCGCCTAACGCGCTTTTGCTTATGTATTGTACGAAGGAATCGTGCCCTGAGCGTCCCTTTCCTAGCGAGTCACGCGGCAGCGCCTAAACGTTCGAGGCTGCGCTACCGGTTCGGACTACACGCTCCGCCCTGGGCCTCTGTGCATCAGCCGTCGTCTAACATCCGTCTAACGGACTAGTCAGGATTCGACGGGATTTGTCGGGACTAGCCGGGATTCAAAAAAGCTAAAAGCCAGACAGGAAGGGGCTTTTTGGTATTCAGCGGGAGCGACCGGGACTCCGATTCAAGGGTTCGATTCCCGTTGGCGCTAAAAATTACGGTTAAAAAAAGCCGATTTGTCACAATTTTGTCACGTCGGCTTTCGTTTTTGTCACGCTAACTGCCCTCAGGTCACCCGAAGTTTACTATCGCAAAGTCAAGGTGCCACCGTTGCCGCGAATCGCATCTGTGTTGACGAACGTGTTTGGAGGATTGTAGCCCACAAACCTCGGGCGAAGTTCGTTGACTTGTAAACTCAGAATCAGAATCTGCAAGGCCACCTGCTGCCGCTGACCGAAACGATCGCCGAAAAGTAGACGACGAGGTGACGTCCGCGAAAAACCTGCTCTCGATTCTCGGACCAGGGCTAATTACCGGAGCGTCCGACGATGACCCGTCCGGAATTTCCACCTACGGCATGGCGGGAGCGAGCACCGGCTACTCGATGCTCTGGGTGATCTTTCTGACGACTCCGATGATGGCGGTCATCCAGGGCATGTGCGCGCGAATCGCAATGGTCTCGGGCGTTGGCCTCGCCAAAGCGATGCGGCGCCATTTTCCTAGCTGGATCGTCGCACCGCTGGGCATTGCCGTCATCGCCGCAAATACGATCAATGCCGGCGCCGATCTCGAAGGGATGAGCGCGGCGGCGCAACTCTTGTTCGGTCAGCCAAACTTGCTCTGGATCGGACTCTTCGGCGGGATACTGATCGTGATGCAGGTCTATCTTTCGTATCGGCGCTTCTCATCAGTCGTGAAATGGCTGACGCTCGCGCTCTTCGCCTACGTCGTTACCGCGTTCGTCGTTCGTCCGCCGTGGGGAACGGTGCTTCGACACCTCGTCTTACCAGAGCTTCACCTTCACGCTATCTGGCTGTCAACATTAGTCGCTGTGCTCGGCACGACGATCACGCCCTATCTCTTCTTTTGGCAGGCCGCGTTGGAAGTCGAAGAAGAGGAACAGGAAGGGCGCGTGACCGAGAAACAGCGACGCGGCGCGACGCGGCAAGAGATTGACGACATGCATCTCGACGTCAACTTCGGGATGATCTTCTCGAACCTCGTGGCATTTTTCATCATCGTGACGACCGCCGCGACGCTGGGCGCTCACGGTTTCCATCAAATCACCTCGGCGCAAGATGCTGCTCGCGCGTTGGAGCCGCTGGCGGGCCGCTTCGCAGAGTGGCTGTTCGCGGCCGGCATGATCGGCACCGGGCTTCTCGCCATTCCGGCCTTCACCGGATCGTCGGCCTACATTCTCTCCGATGCGTTCGGCTTTCGCGAGGGCCTCAACGAGAAGCCGTCACAAGCGCCGCAGTTCTACGCGGTTTTGCTCCTGGGAATGCTGGTAGCAATGGCGATAGGTTTCTTGCGTATCGATCCGATCCCGGCGCTCTTCTGGTCGGCGGTCATTAACGGCGTCGTCGCGGTTCCGCTATTGGCAGTGATCGTTTTTCTGGCGAGCGATAGACGCGTGATGGGCCGGTGGGTCAGCAGTGCGCTCGCGCGCGCCTGGGGTTGGGGAACGGTCGTTGCAATGGGCCTCGCCGCCATCGCGATGTTCGCTTTTTGGGGAAAGGCGTGATCTCGGGGGTACGAAACGCTATAAGCGCATGAGTTGAATCTCCTGTTCTTGAAGAACGACGTTCTCTTGTGTGAGTCGCTTGACGCGCACGTCGTGCCTATATTGGAAGAGTTAGCGTTACGCAATCGTAAGTCGCGCAGGCGCTAGGCGATCGTGCCGCGGCGTCGTCTGTCCTCAGCGGACGACGAGAAATTAGCAAGAATCATGCCAGGAAGCTTGTCGACGCCGGAGTGTTCATTTAGCTTGCCTCCGAAGCGGAAATAGAAGCATTCGCTCCTCTAACATTCGTCTAACGAACTACGCAAAACTCGATGGGGTTCGGCGGGATTAGCCGGGACCCGAAAATGCGAAACCCCGTACAGGAAAGGACTTTTTGGTATTCGGCGGGAGCGGCCGGGACTCCGATTTGCGGGTTTGATTCCCGTTGGCGTTACCAATGAAGAGAGTCAAGACTCCACGCAAATCGGGAAATTTTCACTCTCTTTTCGTTTTTGTGTCCGGCTAACTGTCTGCCTATGGACCACCTAGGCGGACTCGCGAAGTTTGTTTACCATCACGGAAAGCTCGACCGCAGCGGTCCGCTGCCGCCCGTTCACCACGTGTTTGAAGCGCATGACAATGCCTGACTGCTTACGTGGCAAAGCAAGGCGACTTGTTAGCTCTAAACGTGAATCTGCGAACGCACGCTTATGGTACGTTGCTGGTATGGCTATGGACTACGCTGTACGAACGCCGTCCAAGGCGGCTTGAAAGGATGCTACCGAAGATGTTCACACTTTTTCTGAGCTTAGTGCTGTCGTTTGGTCTTGGCAACCTACCTGGCCCCGATTCCGGATTGCAGCACGGCCCTGCGACCCATCATTCCGAGATGCATCCCGCTGCCCGTTGCACGTGGGGCAAAGGTAACTGTCAGTAACTGGTAGCGGCTCGATGGTAGTATCAGAGGCCGTGCGTTTCGGAACGGGAGCGGCCGGGACTCCGATTTGCGGGCTCGATTCCCGTTGGCGCTACCAAAAAAGCTCGAATCTTTACTGACCTTTTTTGGTAAGTTTAAACGGGACCGTAACCCGAGAAGCTTCCCGAACGCTTTCCAGCAACCACTCGTACTTTTAGGATCTTTCCGTTTCGATAAATCCCAAGTTTTAAGACCGAGTGCGGCTTAGCCGAGCTTATGAGATCGACGGCGTCTTGCAAGCCGGTAAGCTGTTCGCCGTTTATGGTTTCGATAATATCGCCTTGCTTAAGGCCGCCCTTATTCGCGGGACTCCCCGGAAGGACCAGGCGGACGCGGACCGCAGTCAGCATCGGCTGAAGCTCGACTCCAATAAACCCTGTGCCGATGAGTTGCAGTGGTTGCGACGTGGGATAAATTAATGTCCCAGAGGTGGTCGTAGCAGGGGCTTCCGGCCGAGCCCACGTGGTGCCGTTGACAAAGTGCACGGATTCTACCGAGCAATGAAAGTCCGGGTGCGAGAAGAGCGGCGAGATCAAGACTCCTTCCGATTGCCCGAACTCGTCCTTCGCGGTAACACCCGGTGCAAATGATCCTTGATCCCTTATAAAATCAACGTTGTCCTTACCCCATTCAATGCGGAACCTTACAAGGTCCGCCTTCACGGAGCTTTCGTTCGTAAACTCGATAGTGAGCTTCCCGGTGTGTCCGACTAGGAGGCCCCCGTTCTCTTGGAGCTTACAATCTTCAACTTCAACCGGCGATCCACCGACGCGTTGCGAGCCGCCATGAGGAGCGTTGAGGGCAGGCGCACTTGTTTGCGCTCCCGCGACGTTGTAAACAACACCTGCGAGTGCGACGGCGACCACTGCGATAGAGCTGAGCTGGAACCTCATTAGCCATAATGGTTTTCGTCTCCCTAGCGCTTGCTCCTCGTCGCGTTACCGGCTCGACCTCGCCTAAGCGCTTTTGCTGTCAGCTGCCGGCGTCGGCGTGTCGTCTCCGGGCGTTTAAATCGCTCGGAATGGGGAAGAAATCGGTTTAAGTTCAGCGACGCGTTGGGAACGATTCTCTCCGAGGTATTACGAAGGGAGCGGGACTTTCTAATGCCGGTTCTTGTTGCAGATTCAGATGTTTATTTTGTGGTGCGAAGGGTAGAAAAGCGCTGGAAAGCGAGGACTTATGTACGATAAAGACGATGCATTCGAATCCGAAATATACTACGACCGCGAACCCGCGAGCGCGGCGGTCGACCGGCTTCACGCGCTCGGCTACGGTCGCGATGACATCAGCGTGATGATGGATGACAAAACACGTGAGAAGGCATTCTCCGCGGTCGTGAATGCGAAAGGCAGTGAAGGTATTGCGTCCGGTGCTGCCATCGGCGGCGTCCTTGGCGCGATCGTTGCAGGGCTTACCGCCACCGGCAGCGTGGCCGCGATCGCGGGCACGGGTGGTGTTGCTACGCCTCTGGTCGTGGGTCCCTTAGCGGCTGCATTAGCGGGGCTGGGAGCCGGCGCGGCGGGCGGCGGCATCGTCGGCGGTCTCATCGGCGTTGGAATCGGCGAAAAACGCGCTAGAGACTATGAGAAGGGCTTGCGCGAGGGCGGCATTCTTGTCGCCGTGCGTCCAAAGACTAAAGAACATCGGAGCGAGGTCCGAAAGGCATTCGGCTCGAGCCGCTCCACGAGCTACGATGAAGTCGACTATGCCGGCGAGGTGCACTCCGAACCGCATCGCTGAAGTCGCCGACGGGATCGGCCAAAAGCCGATCCCGTACGCCGCACGGCAAGTCGCGGAGCACAAAGCATACGCTAAAGGGAGATTATTTCATGGCAGGCATCCTCTGGACGATTATCTCGGTTCTGTTCGCCTTCTGGCTATTGGGTTTTCTGTTGCATTTCGGTGGAAGTTTGATCCACCTCGTTCTTGTGATCGCCGTGGTCCTCATCGTCGTCAATCTTCTGACTGGACGAGGCGCCCGCGTTTGACTCTAACACCGTTGCCTTCGGGGCACGCTCTTTCTAAGAAGGCTAGTATTTTATGGATATCTTAGACGTCATTAGAAAAGAGCATCGGGAAGCCGCCTCGATGCTCGATCAGGCGCAGAAGTGTGAGCCGGGCGACCAAAAGCTGGTTGAGCTTGCGAAACGCATTGAGTACGCTCTTTCCACGCATGTTCAAATCGAGGAGCGCTTGTTTTACTCGCGACTTCGAAAAGACGCGGAAGACGAAGAACAACTCGTTGACGTATATGAGGCCTACACCGAACACGACGTAGCCGATCACCTCATCGCCTTGCTAAAAGCCGGTCGCAAGCCCGACGAAAAGTTCAAGGCGGAGCTGCAAGTCCTGAGCGAGAGTGTAAAGCACCATGTCAAAGAGGAGGAGGCCACCGTTTTTGCCATCGCGCGAAGACTTGTCGGTGAGAGCGAGCGGAACGATTTAGGCGAAAAGTGGGCTAAAGCTCGGCAACGCTTGGATGCGGCAAAGAAGCCTCAGGCGCCGAAAACGGTCAAGAGGACTGTCGCGAAGGCCAGATAAGCATTTGCTCTGTCTTAGTGGCACAGAATAAGAACGGACCGCGCATCTCACCGGCCGCGGCGGGCTGGTCGGGGATCCTCTGCATCGTTGCCGTCGCAATCGCATTATTCGCTCCGGGATTTCCGTTGCCGTCGGCGGCTGACTCGGGTGTTTCCGTCAACGCCTTTATCGAGGCGCACCGCGCCGCGTGGATGCTGGGCGCCTGGCTCACCTTTCCGGAGCTCGTGTTTTTCCTCTGGTTCTTCGTCGGCTTGGGCGCCTATTTGCGCCCGGTCCCCGGCTGGAGCGAAGGATTAGAGCTTTATATGCTTGCCGGCGCCATTGGGACGGTGGCGGCCGGACTCATCGCTACGACGCTGCAAATCGTGCTGGGGATCGTTCCATTCGGGGACCTAGGACCGGGTGCGGTGAGGGCGCTCTACGTAGGATGGCTTGCTTCCGGCGTGCCCGTCCTCTTCATGCCGTTAGCAGCGACGCTATTTGTTGCGTCTGAGGGCTTGCGCAGTCACCCTTCGGCGCCGCCCTGGCTCGCCGGCGTCGGATACGCCGCGACCATACTCTGTGTTCTTGGAACGGTAACGACGTTCTTCACGTCGGGTCCATTCGCGCTCAACGGCGCGATCGGTTATCTCGCGTTTTTCGTCTTCGCGGCTTGGACGCTACTCACGAGCATCCATCTCATTACCAGCCGCGCGTGAACCTTAGCGGCGCCGACGCCGCTGAAACGACCGCCGGCGCGACGGCTCGAGCGTAAGTGTTCGAGCAGATGCCGGCTCCATGAAGCTGTGCTCGCTGCGCTTTAGAGGCGTGCCGATCGCGCCTTCGATACGTGCGAACGAGCCCGCCTCGTCGCGCGAAACGAACGTAATCGCGTCGCCGGTCTTTTGAGCGCGTGCCGTGCGTCCGATACGATGTAGGTAATCGGTGGGTTCGGCGGGGACGTCGTAGTTTATGACGTGCCCGAGATCGTCGATGTCGAGGCCTCGCGCGGCGATGTCGGTGGCGACTAAGACCCGGTAGCGCCCTTTCTTAAACGACTCAAGGGCGTGCGAGCGCTGCGCCTGGGTACGGTCGCCGTGAATGCGCCCCACATCGACGGAATGTCGCATCAAAGCACCGGCAACGCGCTCGGCCCGCGACTTGGTCCGCGTAAAAACGATTGCGTTGTAGACGCGTCCATCTTTGAGCAGGTCCACGAGGAGCTCGGTTTTCCGGTGCGGTTCGACTTCGTACACCCATTGGGCTACGGTTGCAACCGGCGTCGGGGGTGCTAGATTGATGCGCACGGGCTCGTGGAGAAACTCGCGTGCAAGCTGAAGCACTGCCGTGCCGAGCGTTGCGGAGAAACAGAGCGTCTGGCGGTGCGCCGGCAGTTTGCCGATGATGCGCTTTACGGACGGCAGGAACCCCATGTCGAGCATACGGTCTGCTTCGTCGAGCACCAAAATCGCTATGTTGTCGAGACGCGCTTCGCCTTGCTGCATCAAATCGATGAGCCGCCCGGGCGTTGCCACGAGGACGTCGGTACCGCGGCGCATGGCGTTGATCTGCGGTTTTGTTGCCACGCCTCCGTAGATCGGCGTGATTCGCAGGTTCGTGTGCTTACCCAACTGCCGAAGATGCTCGGTGATTTGCTGCGCGAGCTCGCGCGTCGGCGTCAAGATGAGCGCGGCACGGCGGTCGCTGCGCCGCTCGAGTAGTCGTTGCAGCAACGGAATGCCGAAAGCCGCGGTTTTACCGCTGCCGGTTGGAGCGCTCGCAAAGACGTCCCGGCCCTCCAGAGCAACGGGGATAGCCGTTCGCTGGATAGCGGTTGCCTCTGTATAGTGAAAGTCGTCGATGCCGCGACGTATGGCAGCATCCAAGGTGAGTTCTGAAAAAATGGAGATTTTGAAGCCTATCTTTCGGTGGGCGCAACTTATCGACCACTCGAAAGATCGCGCTTGAGGATGGGGCGGAGTCTCAAGAGACTCGCCCCGATTGCACCCTTCTACCCCTGCGGAGTGGAAAAGGTTGCGGTTCCGGCTCCGACTCGGGCAAATCCACAGGTTCTGCCGGCAGTTGCCCATACGTCGCGCAGCCGAGGTGACGTGGAGCTCTAGCTTTACTTATTCGTAGTGGTGCTGCTGCCCGAAGAACATATCGAATGCCAGCAACGCGATGATCACGCCGGCACCGATCGCTAAAAGAAGTTGTGTGTTCATGATGCTTAATACCCCCTCTGATTCTGGGTAGCTCGCCTTCAGAACGAGCTACCAACTAATAGCTAACTCGCGTTCTTCTTACACGAGATGGTTACGTTCGAAGCCATCCCCTTCGGATCGGTTATTGTATTGGCGTCACTCGTTTCGGTATCGCTCACTTTGGTAAAGACGTCGGAGAATGTCGTACCGTCGAGTCCTTTGCCGCTCCACGACACGGCATTGCCTTGCCAACCCGACGCGGATTCGATTGAATATCCGCCGAGGTTGTCGAAGTAAACCGATACCCACTGTTTGACCGACGGGTCGTACGTCATGTACGTCATGCCGTTCTGTGGAACGGTGCGATACTGGTCGAACGGTGGAGAAGTGGCCGCGTCGATCATCCACATGCCGTTGTCGCTCATCGTGTAGACGTCGGTCTCCGAGCGCGTCTTGCCGCGCAGCGGCTGGGTGCACGTCCAGGTGCCCAGTAGGAAGTTCATCGACGAGAAATCAGGACGCGGCACCGGAACCGGCGTCGGCGCGGCCGCCACCGTCATCTGGGCGACCGAAACGACCGGAGCGCTGGAAAGCCCAATAGCCAAAAGCGCACACCCCAGCGCGGATAAAATGAAACGTTTCATTAACGAGTAGATCCTTTCACGGGACCGGTTTCACGAAGCTCCTTCCGTTTGATAGGACGTGAGAGCGACCGCTTCCTGTAAATGGCCCTGGGATCGTCACATTCCAACTCGCCCCCGCGCTCCTAACGCCATGGGGCGTTACGTTTTTGGAGGCGCGGCGCTGCTGTTGGGCGTCGCCGGCCTCGTCTTGCACGATCAGCTGATATCGAACTGGCAGCTACCGGGCGCCGTAGCGTTCATTGCCGTGATATCGGTCGCGCAGATCGTCGGCGGGGCGGCGCTCCTGTTCCGCAAGACCGACGTGCTCGGCGCCATCGTCTTGGGCGTTGTGTATCTGGTCATTTCACTCACCTTTGTGCCGGGTATCGTTGCCCACCCGGGCGTCTACGAGAGCTGGGGAGACCTCTGCTATCAGCTGGCTCTCGTCGCGGGAGCAACGATCGCGTATGGATTGGCGTCACCCTCCTCGCGCTATGCCGCGGCCTTGTGCAGGGGCGCGGTGGTGGTGTTTGGCCTGTGCAACATCTCGTTTGCGATCGAACAAGTCGAGTTTCTTGCCCGAACGGTCAGCTTGGTTCCAAAATGGATCCCGCCGAATGGAATGTTTTGGGCCATCGTTACGACGATTGCGTTTGGGCTTGCCGGCATTTCGCTTGTCGTCGGCTACAAGTCGCTGCTCGCCTCGCGGCTGCTGGCTTTGATGCTCGTGCTGTTTGGAGTCGCGATATGGATTCCCATCCTGATTGCGGATCCGAAAACGCACGGAAACTGGAGTGAAGGTATCGAGACGTTTGCGATAGCCGGAGTCGCGTGGCTCGTCGCAGACTATCTCGGACGCGAGCGGTGAGTTTCATCCGTGGAGCGTTGTTGCCGGCGGTCCTGGTGTGTTGTGCCGCGATTGCAGCTCCGTCGCCGGCGCCACGTCCTGCATTAACCGTCGAACAGGTCCGTGCGATCGACACCTTCGTTCAATCGGAGATGGCGCGGACCCAGGTTCCCGGCGCGGCGGTCGGAGTCTTCAGCCGGGGCGAGATGCTCCTTGCGAAAGGCTACGGCTTGGCCAACGTTGAGCTGGACGTTCCGGCGAAGCCGGAGACCATCTTTCAGTCGGGATCCATCGGCAAACAGTTTGTCGCGACCGCGATCATGATGCTCGTCGAGCAAGGCCGCGTATCGCTCGACGACAGCATCACCAAGTATTTTCCGGACGCACCGGCGACCTGGAAGCCGATTCTCGTGAAGAATCTGCTCTCGAACACGTCGGGACTTGCGGAGTACGCAACGCGTGAGCGGATCGGGCCGAACGGCCCCTTCTACTCGCGCCTAGACTTTACCGAAGACCAGCTTCTGCAGAAAATCGAGGCGCTGCCGGTCGAAAACCCGCCGGGCGTGAACTGGGCCTATCGCAACACGAACTACGCGCTGCTCGGTTTTCTAATCCATCGAGTCACCGGCCAGTTTTACGCGCGATTATCTGACCGAGCACATCTTTGAACCGCTCGGCATGACGTCGACCCGGCTAATTAGCGAATCCGATATCGTCAAGAACCGGGCGGCCGGATATCAATGGCGCGGCACGCTTCAAAATCAGACTTGGGTTTCGCCGACGTTCAACTCGACCGCCGACGGTTCGCTCTATTTCAACGTTCCGGATCTCGCCAAATGGGATAACGCGCTGTATTCCACGCGCCTGCTCACGCAGGCGAGCTTGAATCGCATGTGGACGGTCTTTCCGCTTCTCGACGGGCGGCCTAACCCGGGGCCGTATGGCTTCGGCTGGTTCATCGAAAGCCAGAACGGGCACCGCCGCATCTCGCACAGCGGCTCCGGACAGGGCTTCACCGCTAACATCGCGCGGTATCCCGACGATTCGCTCACCGTCGTCGTGCTGACGAATCTCGATGCCGCGCACGCGCGTGCGGACTACATGGCAGCCGTCATCGCCGGACTTGCGGATCCACAACTGCTTCCGCCGCGGCTGACGGCGATTCCCGACCGGAATCCGCAGATAGCCGCGTCTCTCGGAGCACTGTTGGACGCGATCGCTTCCGGCGCAAGCACCAAAGCTATGGCGGCTCCGGATCTCGAGGATATTCTCGAGCAATCGGGGCCGCTCGTGCGACAGGGGATCGCAGACTTTTGGCCGGGTACGATCACGCTCGTGCGACGCGTTTCAGCAGCCGAAGGATCCGAGCCGGCCGATTCCGAGTTTCGGATTACCAAAGGCGGAAACTCTATCCTCGTCTGGTTTGGGCTCAATCAGCGCGGAGAAGCCGGCGTTCTCTTGTTCCAACCCGACGAAGCGTACCGAACGACGGACATTTAACTACTGCGGGAAACATCCATCGGGTGCGCCGGTGGGTGGAGCGCTCGCGGGCGGCGTTGCCGTCACGCCTACCTCGATCGGCAAGAACGAGCCCCCGTTGACCATCGTTTGCACGACGGTGTGATACGTCTGTCCCGGGAGAAGGTTGAACGACGTAACTTGATAGTTTGAGGGGAGGCGCACGCAGCCGACGTCGATGATCTGTCCGTCAATCAAGAAGGTTCCGCTCGCGATCTTCCCCGGCGGCTGAAAGAAGAAGTAGGCCACGGCAGGCGTCGTGCCCGGATTGTTGAGCGTCAAATCGATCGTGTGCACGACACCGTAGTCGCCGTCGTCGCGGCCCTTGGATGAGGGGTCCACGTTGCGCAGCGCAGCGTCGGGAATGATTTGCATTGCATCCTCGCCGCCGGCGGAGAAGGTAAGAGTAGCCGCTCCGTAGCCTGGGTCGAGTGCAAAGACACCGGTACGATGGTGCGTGTCGTCGGGAAGCAACGGGCCGTCAAGGAGCGTACGCGGGTCAACACCGGGCGACACGGCCAGCACCGTCACCTCGACCGGACCGCCCGATAGAACGCGAATATCGGCGATTCCGGCGGCGGTCTGGTCCGCGGTCATCGGCACGTCGGCCAAGATGTACGGTTCACCGCGTGAGAGATCGAGGACGACACCTTCGTTCTGCGTTTTTATCGGCAAGAACGCATCCGTTAGCGCCTGTCCGACTGCAGGCACGCCGCCCGGCGACGGCAGGGCGGCGACCAACTGCAACGAGGTCGTATCCGCAGAGTTTGCGCGCAGGGCTACGACGAGCCGGCGTGGACCGGCGGCAACGTCGTGATAGAAGTAAAGCCGGGTTGGCTGCGCGACTGAAAGCGATCCACGAAACAAGACGCCGTCCTGTGTGATGTGCTCCGGATCGTCGTCGTAGAAGAGGAGCGCCGGCGAAACCGGCGCCAAGCGCTGGTTATTCACGGTAACCGTCGTGGATCCGGTCTGGTCGAAGTATTGGGCGCCTCCGCCAATCTGCACCGGGACGACGAACTGTGCGCTCTGATCGGGCAACAGCGGCGCCGCCGGAGGGCTGACCGTTCCGATGCGTACCGTGGCGCCCGGAAGCGCTTGCGTGAGGCGCGTCACCCAGCCGGCTACTGCTTGTGCCAGCCACGCGGGGTCGGCTGGATTGCCGGTAACCGTTAGCGTCGTTTGACCCACGATCGTTCCCGCATTGAACGCGACGCGTACCGCAATATCGGCGCTTGCGCCGGTCGCATCAGTCACGTGAAGTGTGTCCGAGCCGGTCGCCTGCGCCGCCGTGATCGTCAGGGCAGTCCCGCTTGGATCCGCGGTTACCGTCACCAGCTTTCGGTCGAGCGCGATTTGCAACGGCGGCGTTGCGCCCGTCACCGTGACGATCTGTTGCTGCGCCGGATTGAGATTGACGGTGGTCGTGGAGAGCTGGATTGTCGCCGGCGGCGTACTCTGCGCCAGGGCAACGGCTAGAACGAGCGCGTACATTTGTGGCAGCGTAACAGAAGCACGTCACACGGTCAAAGAGCCGGAGGGCTCCCATCTTCGCTGTAGCGAAGAGCGCGCAATGGTAGCGAGATCACTGCCCGGCGGAACTTACGCCCTAGCGCATGATTTGACCGTCACGCGTATGGGCTACGGCGCGATGCAGCTGGCCGGTCCGCACGTGTTCGGTCCACCGGCGGACCGTGACGCCGCCGTGGCGGTATTACGCGAGGCGGTCGACCTCGGTATCACGCACATCGATACGAGCGACTATTACGGCCCTTACATCACGAACGAGATCATCAAAGAGGCGCTCCATCCGTATCCGGACGGTCTGCACATCGTCACCAAGGTCGGAGCGCTTCGTGACGCGCAGGGCGGTTGGCCGCACGCGTTAGCTCCGGAGCAACTGCGTCAAGCGGTTCACGACAACCTCAAGCACCTAGGCCTCGACGTGCTCGACGTCGTCAACCTTCGAGTCGGTGGGTTCTCGACTCCGGAGCCCCGCTCGATCGCCGAGCCGTTCACCGTGCTCGCGGAGCTGCAGCAAGAAGGGTTCATCAAACATCTCGGCGTTAGCACCGTGTCGCGCGAGCAGATCGAAGAAGCACGGTCAATCGCGCCCGTAGCGTGCGTGCAAAACTTCTACAACGTCGCGCACAGAAGCGACGACGACGTCGTCGATTTTCTCGCGACGCAGGGCGTAGCGTACGTGCCGTACTTCCCACTCGGCGGCTTTACGCCGTTGCAGTCCGACACGTTGGAATCCGTTGCGGACGAGCTCGACGCGACGCCGATGAGTGTCGCGCTCGCGTGGCTGCTGCAGCGGTCCCCGAATATTTTGCTGATCCCCGGCACCTCGTCCGTCGCGCATCTCCGTCAAAACGTCGCCGGCGCAGCGCTGGAGCTTCCCGGCGACGCGCTTACGAAGCTGAACGGTATCGCAGAAAAACCGGTTTATCCCGAGGTCAACGCTCCACGCGCCTGATGCGCGGCGGCAACTCCGCTCAAATATGCGCCGTATACAGTTGCCCAATGTACTTTCGAGAGCGCTTCGCCGGCGAAAAATATCTGCTCGCCCAGCGGCACGGCTAGTTGTTCTCTGGCCGCAGCATGCCCCGGAAGCGCATAGCTGTACGACCCGTGCGTCCAGCGATCGTTCTGCCAATCCGACGCGAGGCCGTTTTGGTAGTGCGCACGGATGCCATTACCAAACTGGTCTGCAAACTGCCGCAGGGCATAATCGATCTTCGCTGTGAGCCCTCCTTTGTTCAGGTCGCGTGCGAGAGCATCGCCGACGATGCAAACGCCAATCTTACCGCCGAAGAACTTCACCTGAAGAAGCGGGTTATCGATGATGTCCTTGTAGGGCGCGAACCACGTGTTGTCCGGTAGGTCGAAAACCTGTTGCTTGAAACCCACGAATATCTTTTCGAATGTGCCCATCTGCAAGTGTGCGATGGCATCCAGATATGCGCTGGGCAGCGATGGGCTGAAGGTGACGACGCGCGCTTGAAGCCCGCCGATCGGTGTGGTGACGACGACTGTACGGGCTTGAAAGACTTCGTGCGCGGTCACAACTTGGACGCCTCCGCTACCGCTCCACCGGATCGCGGCAACCGGCGTTGAAAGCCGGATGGACAATCCTTTGGCGAAGGATGCCACAAACGTTCCCATCCCCACCTTGATCAGCGTATTGCCGGGCTCGACACTGTCCCAGTTATACAGATCTTCGCACGAGAGTTTGGGGTACAGCACGCCGTAGTTATTCGCGCCCAGTATGCCCTCTCGCGAAGTCGTACCATGGCAGGGATTTTAGGCCTTTGGTGGCGTCCCACGCCGATATGTCCTTTGCCCCACGATCGGCCGCCTTGCCCGCCTCGTCTATCAGGTGCTCTTGTTTCTGGAGCATAAGCGTTAGCGGGGCCGCTTGTTGCGTGCTCACCGGTTTCCCATCTTGAAAGAATCCGAATTGCGACTGCGGGACCGTGGCGTAGCCGTGCGCTTGCGCGTAGAACAGTAGCTCGTTAGTCGGCGACTGATGAAACCATTGAGCTCCGAGATCCACCGGGACGTCGAACACAGCGGCATTCGTGTAAGTGCGGCCGCCGATGCGATTACGTCCCTCCAGCACCAGGACACGAAGTCCGTTAGACGCCAACGTGCTCGCCGCCGCCAAACCAGCCATTCCGGAGCCCACGACGATTGCATCGTACGTCGAGGCCGGCATGGGCATCGAGCCACTGCTGCTGCTGTTGCAGCCGGCGAGATAGCCGGCAGAACCAGCAGCCAGCGCACCTTTTACAAAGGTGCGCCTATTCAAGTCACGCACTGCCTTCCCATCATAGCACGGTCAAAGCAGAGCGCCGTGCAACTGCCTCTTATCGTCTCTTCGATTTCGTTACGACCTGCATCACGGTGTCGTGAGCATCCATTCGAGGCCGAAGCGATCGTGAATGACGCCGAACCGGCCGTCGCCCCAAGGCGCATCCTCGAGCGGCATCGTTACCTTGCCGCCGTCGGCAAGTGCGTTGAAGATGCGTTCGCCTGCAGCCCGATCGCCGACGCTCAACGAGAGCGAGACGTTGCCTTCCTCGGGATCGATCGTGCGCGTATCGCCCGGCCGGCCGTCCGAGCACATGAACGAGAAGCCCGGCGCGGTGAAGGACGCATGCATGATGCCTTTGCCGTCCTCGTGGCGCGTCGCTTCGTACGATCCGCCGAGCGCGCTCTTGTAGAACTCGAGCGCCTCTTCTCCGCGGCCGTAGAAAAAGATGTAGGGAACCAGTTCCATCGACGTTGTTGGAGTCGTTGCTGCCATTGTGTTACCTGCTTTCATATGGCGCTCTTAGCGATGAAGTCAGACATCCCCCTTGACCAAACAGGCGCGTGGCAGTGGCTAGCGAATTTGGTGCCCTTTCGGGGGAAGCATAACGTGAAGAATGCCCTTATCCGCGTGCTGATAGCTGCTATGGCTATCGCTTCGTATCAGCCCGCAGCGTTGGAAGCGCAATCATCGACGACACCGACAATCGAGAACTGGAGCCTTACGGCCGCCCAGATCAAAAGCAGCTGCTCAGCGGCCATCGATAGCGCCCGCGCGGCTGTCGCGGCTTTAGCGAACCGGGCAGGTCCTCACACGTTCGCGAACACGGTGCTCCCACTCGAGAACCTCAACTCGGATTTAAACGACGCAACGGTCGCTCAGACGTTCCTTGCAAACGTTGCCCTCGATAAATCGGTACGCGCTGCGTCGGTTGATTGTTCCGACGCAATAGCCGCTTTTTCGGCCGATGAAACGGCCAACCCGCCGATCTACGCCGCGCTACGGCAAGCAAAGAAAAGCCGTACCGCTAAGGACGTCTACGACCGCGCCTTGACGGATCTCTGGATCCAAACGTTCCGGGCTGCCGGCGCCGGCCTCTCAACCCAGAAGCGTGCCGAGTTCATCAAGCTCAGCAAGGAACTCGACGACTTACAGAATCGCGCGGACGAGAACCTTGTGAACGACACGACGACGATCGAGTTTTCGAAAGACGAGATCGCAGGGCTTCCGCCGGACTTTCTCACCTCGCTCAAAACGGCTGCCGGCGGAGGATACATCGTTCCGGTAAACGACAGCACGAACGCGATCGTGATGAACAATCTCTCCAACGAGGCAGCCCGCAAGCGCTTCTACTTCACGTATTACAATCGGCTTGTCCCGGGTAACTTAACGCTACTGCAGCGCGAGATCGCGCTGCGCGACCGGTTAGCGCACCTGTTGGGCTATTCGACCTATGCCGCTTACGCTATGGCGACGCGAACGACGACGAGCCCCGCCAAGATCGAGGCGTTCCTGTACAAGCTCGACGGACACTTACTACCGCAGGCTCGAGCAGATATCGCCGAGCTGCGAGCGTTGAAGGCGCAGCTGACGGGCGATCCGCACGCGACCATCTTTCCGTGGGACACGCGTTACTATCTCAACGTATTGCAAAAGACGAAATATGCAGTCGATCGCAACGAAGTGCGGCAATACTTCCCCGCCCCGTACGTGGTTGATGCAATCCTCCGCATTTATCAGGCGATCCTCGGCGTGACGTTTACCGCCGTTTTACCGGCCACCGGCTGGAATCCGGACGTCACCGAGTACGCCGTCAGCGATACCGCCAGCGGGCGATTCATCGGCACGTTCTTCCTCGACCTCTATCCGCGCGACGGGAAGCCGGGCGGCGCCTTCAACGATCCCATTCTGCCGGTGCGCCGTCGCGCGGACGGTTCGTGGCGCGCGCCGATCTCAACGATAATCGTCGGCACGTGGCCCGCTCCGCTCGACGGAAAGCCGGCACTGCTCACCCACGATGACGTGACGACGTTCTTCCATGAGTTCGGACACAATATGGCGGCGCTGCTGACGACGGTTCCTTACGAATCCCTAACAGAGTTCAATTTGGATTTCGTGGAGGCTCCGTCTCAAATGCTCGAAAACTTCACGTGGGATCCCGTGATCCTCAAGAAAATTAGTTCGAACGTCGATACGAAGCAGCCGCTGCCTGACGACCTCATCGCAAAGATGATTACCGCGCGGTGCGCGAGCGACAGAATCTGCAACGCCTACGCAGCGACCGGACAGATAGTCTATGCGCTCGTTGATTTGAAGTATCACACCGCCGGGCCGAAGGTTGATACCACGGCGATTTGGAGCCAGGTCGCGCGCGAGTACTCACCGATACCGCTGCCGGCGGGCGTGCATCCGCAGGCTCAGTTCACCTATTTCCTCGACGGCGGTTACGCCGCGGGCGTTTACGTGTATCTTTGGTCACTCGTCTATGCGCAAGACATGTTTACGGCGTTTCAAAAAGGTGGGCTGGAGAGTCCCAGTGTGGGCATGCGTTACCGAAAAACGATCCTCGAACCGGCCCGTACGTATAGTCCTGACGTCGAGGTCGAGAACTTCTTGGGGCACCCGATGAGCCCGGCCGCCTTCGAAGCCGGCTTCAAGAAACCGGCTCCTTAATTCGCCAGCCCGCGATCAAGAGCCACAACATGAAGACCAGCTCCCCGAAGAACGTGTAAAACAACCAGTCGACATTCGCGTTGGGATACAGGTACGGGCTCAACTCGTAGGCGATCCAACCGATGCCGGGAACGACCAGCAGTACGCCGACGACCTTTGAAATCCAACCGGTGTAGCCCGAGCGAAATACCAAATAGCCGAGCAGGCACAAATGAATCCCGAAGATTATCAAGACGAACGCATAGTCGTAGCGAAAGGTGTGAAGCAGAAGGTCGACCTGGCCTCGAAGGGCGCGGGGTCCAAGGACCGATGAGTACTCGGGCGTGTTGAGCAACCGGTAGACGGTCACTAAGTTCAGCGTACCGGCCAATGCGAGGACTGCGTATACCACCCTCAACCAGGATGCTAGGAGCGAAAGCGCCCGGTTGACCGGCGCGAGCAGAACGTAGAGCGCCCACGCGACGATGATGTCCTCGATGAAGTTGACGAAATAGCAGAGGGTCATCGCGACGAACGTTCCGCCGTGCGCCGCGATGTTCGCAACCGTCTGTTCGATATTTCCGGGAATGACGAGTTTGGGGTAGAGCGTAAACTCCGCGTAGCTCACCGGATCCAACAGGTAAGCAAAGCCGGCAATTAGCGCGGCTTGCCGCAGCGTTATCCCCCAGTACGAAGCTCTCATTTCGGGAAAGATCGGCGCAGGAGAAGAAGCCCCTGCCTTGGACGTAGGGTTATGAGCCTTCGTTCGGCGACGAATCGACGCGAGTTTTTGCGGTCGGCCGCCGGCGCGGCCCTAGCGAGTGGTGCCGGCCTCTCTTTTCTGTCGACGCTGGGCTGTAGCAGTTCGACCGTTACGCCGCCGGTGCCGGCGCTGCCGTGGGGAGAACTTGCGCGCAGCCTCTCCGGCTCGCTGATCAGACCCGGTCAAGGCGGATATCGCGCGTTGGCGTTGCCGAACAACTTGCGCTACGAATCCGTGCTTCCCGCCGGCATCGCCCTTTGCGCCGGCGCAAAGGATGTCAGCACGTCGATCCTGTGGGCGCGAAAGTATGACGTGCCGCTCGTCGCACGGTCGGGAGGCCATTCGTACGCCGGGTACTCGACGACGACCGGACTGATGATCGACTTAACGATGATGCGCAGCTTCAGTTTCGACTCGGGCACGGGTGTTGCAACGCTCGGTGGCGGCGCACGGAACGCAGACATCTACGCGAAGTGTCCGCCTCTAGGCGTGGCGATCACGCATGGGCGCTGCGAGAGCGTCGGCGTCGCCGGCCTCGTGCTCGGGGGCGGGATTGGGTTCAACATGCGCGCCCATGGTTTGACGTGCGATCAGTTGGTCGCAACGGAGATCGTCACAGCCGACGGCGCGATCCACGCCGCGACTCCGACGGAGAATCCGGAGCTCTATTGGGCCTGTCGCGGCGCCGGCGGCGGCAACTTTGGCATCAATACGGCTTTTCACTTTCAGACGTTTGCGGTCGGCTCGTTGACGGTATACGAACTCGCGTGGGACGATAAGCCGCAAGACGTCTTTGCCGCCCTGACCGCGGCGCTGGAGCACGCGCCGTCGACGCTGGGCTGCAAAGTCACGGCCGAAGTAAAATCTGAACACGGTGGGCGCGGTATCGAAGTTCAACTGCTCGGTCAGATCGCCGGAACGAAAGCCGAGCTGCTCGAGATCCTGCAGCCGGTCTATGCAATCGCCAAGCCGTCGGGGTTCATCGAGGAGACGACGTATTGGCAAGGCCAACACGCATTGAGCGAAGCGGGCGAGCCGGCGTACTATAATGAACGATCGCGCTTCTTCGACCAACCATTTGACGACCGCGCGCTCGCGACGGTCTTCGAGTGGATGGCCAAGCAGCCCGGAGCGATACGGTCACGGCGCTTCAGCATCTTCCAGACCGGAAAGCAGGTCAACGCCGTCCCACCGGCCGCGACCGCATTCGTGCATCGCAGCAGTCACTGGTGCAGCACGATCGCACTGACGTGGAGGGAGTCGACGCCGCCGAACGTCGTCGCGGACAATCTAGGCTGGCAAACGGGGTTCTACGACGCAATCGTGCCGATAGCCAGGGGCGGTGCGTATCAGAACTTTATCGATCCCGACCTCAAGAACTGGAAAGCCGCGTACTACGGCGCTAATCTGCCGCGGCTAGAGTCGATCAAGCGGCGCGTCGACCCCGACCACGTATTCGCATTTGCCGAAGCGATCCCGTAGTTATTGAAAGTGGTTTTCGCTCGATTGCAAACGCGAGCCGCCGTGCGCTATTTCACGGAGCCGCTGCATGGATTGGCTAGGGATCTTGATTCGATCCGCAAGCCGCAGAAACGCCAGGAGTCTGACGTGCCACCACGTCATGTCGATCTCAAACCAGCGTAGTCCATGCCGCGCCGAAAACGGAAAGGCGTGATGATTGTTATGCCAGCCTTCACCCCACGAGATCAGCGCAACCCACCAGCAGTTCGTCGATTGGTCGGCGGTCGAGTAGGTGCGATAGCCAAGCGTATGGGACGCGCTGTTGACCAGCCACGTCGTATGATAGCTGATCACCAGCCGGACGAAAATGGCCCAAACCACCCACGACCATCCGCCGAGCGCAAAGAGCCCCACGCCTAGCGCGACTTGCAGCGGAATGCTGAGGTATTGGAGGACGCGATAGAATGGCTCGGCGTAGAGGTCGGGCGCGAAGTGACGCATTTCCTCGTCCGAGGGCAGCGCAATGTTGTGTCTGTAAACCCAGTCCACATGCGCCCACCTGAACCCGCGGCCGATACTGTGGGGATCGCCCTCATGATCGGCATGCGCGTGATGCTTGCGGTGCACGGCCACCCATCGGATCGGATCGCCCTGAAGCGCGAGCGTTCCGAAAATCGCCAGCAGATATTCGAACGGTTTAAAGAGATGCAAGCTGCGATGCGTTAGGGTACGGTGAAAGCACAGCGAAATGCCTAAAGCCACAGTGGCATACGATACGACGGCTGCGGCTGCCAGCGCCGGCCACGCAAAGAAGGCCGGCCAGAAAGCTGCAATCGCACCGATGTGAATTGCGAGTAGCCCAAGTCCCTTAAGATAACCGTAAATCCGATCCATACGCATCCTACTCAAGTTGGCATACATGGTCTCGATAGACCTCTTAGTGTAGCGCGGACCCGGCGGACGGCGCTATCATGAAAAGCGCCCCGCCTCCGCCGTGCTTTCCCAGCCCAGCACGCGAGCGATCAACTCGGAGCGGTTCCGGGTGTCGGTCTTGTCGACCATGCTCCTGACGTGATGCTGAACGGTTGAAGAGGCGATGTGCAGCTTTCGGGCGATCTCCTCGAGCTTTTCGCCATCGAGCAGCATTGCCAGCACCTGAAGCTCACGGGGCGAGATATGGAAGCGTTCGGCCGGTCCCTTCAGCGACTTAGGCGACCGAACGCGATCGATGCGTACGCCGATGAAGAGTCCCGCCGGGCCCGACATTGGCTGCGTTCGCACGACTAGGAACGGGACCGGACGCGCTATGCCCGCCTTTTGCGTGCCGCGCTCGCTACGCCAACCGGCGATCAGCTCTCGGACGGCTTCTTCGAGCACGCCGGGTAGACGATCGGCAATCCTGGTGTGCAGCCCCGTGAGTGCGACGCGGCGCTGTTGTTCGGCCGTCCAGGCCAGTACGATCTGCAGATCGCCGTCCAGCACGTAGAACGATTCGTCCGAAGCCTCCAATCCTTCAGCCGCCGTTGCCTCGTCTTGCCGAGCGCCGGCGTCGGGAGGAGCGTGCCGGCCCGGTTTGCGACCGTTTAGGCGCAGCGCGGAGAGGCGCTCTGACGTAGCGTCGAGGGATAACGCCAAGACGCTGATTTCGCTCGAGGTAAACGGTCCCAGCTCGCTCGTACGGAGCAACGTCAGGATGCCGAAGCTGGCTTGGGCATCCGCGAATAATAGCGTAACTCCGCTTTCGAAATCGCCGATCGGACCGAGTGTCGCGGCGATGCGAGGCCCCTTCTTGGCTCTCTCACGCTGGCGCGTGAACTCGGTCCGCAGCCGCGACAGTTCGCTGCCGTTTCCGCGGGAGTCGAGCAGGAGGCCGGCCAGCTCTCCATCCGGCATCAAGCGCGCAAACGCCCACCGTGAGGCCGGCACCACGCGAAGGATCGCGTTGATGACGGGATACGCCGGATCCGACTCGGACAAGAAGCCGGCAGTTTCGGACTTTTTCACGATGGTGAGTTTCTCGTCCCGATGATAAGGTTAGAACGGCTTCTTCCTTTATACCGCGACGTACTGCTTCGACCGCCTGAAAGCGAAATATTTGATGGCCCGCGTATGCTGCTTGGCCGCAGTCGACCCGAAGGATATCCCGTTGCTCGGCGCGGCACTCAAAGGCGCCGGCGAGCCGGGGCTTACGATCCTCGCCGATCTTGACGTGGCTGCATTAGGAAGGCTCGCACCAGACGTTCTCATTGCCGACGTCGATCGACAAAAAGTGGATCCGCTCGAGCTATTACGCCAGCTGCGCTTCGTCTTACCGGAGTGCGTCATTGTGGTCTATACCGGGGCCGAAACTCTTGGTTGGAGCCGCGAATGTCACCTCGCGGGTGCCAGCTGCGTGCTCTCCAAAGCGTCGCACGCGCCGCTCCTCGTATCCGGCTTGCAGCACGCCATACAGACCGGCTGCTTTACCGATCCGCGTTTTGTCGCATAGCCTCGATGAATAAAGGTGCAACCTCCGGCGACCTTTTGTGGTCTAGCCTCTCATGATATGCAGTTCTTTGCGAGTTGCCACGCTCGCTATTAAAGGGGCAGTTAGAGGGCTGAACTCTCCGGAGCGTTCCGAGCCGGTCCACGGGGGCTACGCGAATGCGCGCGGCGACATCGTATTGTTTGCGGAAGATCTCGCCTATTTCGTCAACTTCAAGACCCGCACATTGAAGCAGCGGCCGCCGCTAAACCCCGGTGCGCAGGCGCGCTACGACGCGACCGAAGCGGGCGAGGACTTTACGTACGGCAACAAGACCTTCCGCCGGCTCAGTGTCGAGCAGATCGCAGACATTTGCGAAGGCGGCGAGTTTAGGATCGGCTCAAGGTCCTAGAGTTAGTGTATTTCACCGAACAGATCGATCCGTCAACCTGCGAAAGCCTGGAAGAAATTGCCGAATCCGATCAGTTTGCAATTTACGCGGTTGGAAGCCAAACGTATCTGCTAGTGCAGCGACATCAAGGCACACCGTGGATGGCATTGCGAATCTCGGGTGACGGCTTGTTCCGAATGTCGGCATTGCTCAACGATGCGATGCGACATCTTTATCGAGAGGTCGCCTCGCGGCTCTCTCCCAACCGCGTAGTGGAAGAAGATGCAGTCTAACATGCGAGGTCTGCCATGAACTCGATGGAGCGCGTCTGGACGCGCATGAAAGTAAGCGCAGCCAAATCTGCGGACCGCAAGACCCCAGTTAACATGCGAGAAACGCGCAATACAGTCCT
The DNA here is from genome assembly GCA_963758805.1 of Vulcanimicrobiota bacterium. Taxonomy (GTDB): domain Bacteria; phylum Vulcanimicrobiota; class Vulcanimicrobiia; order Vulcanimicrobiales; family Vulcanimicrobiaceae; genus Cybelea. The sequence goes on along the minus strand of CAVWWP010000003.1, from coordinate 513,554 downwards.
GAAGCTCTGCCGCCAAGAAAAGGCGACGACTCCGCCACGTGACGCCCTGGAGTTCCTAGCCAAAGAGCTGCTGCGGCTAACGCTCGAGGCGCAGTCCCCAGTATAAGACGTCCGCCGCGCTGAGAGGCATCATGTCGAAGAACGCCGGCATCATTGGGGTATCGGATCACGGCGGTTGGGCGGTTCTCGTGACGATGGCCCGCGATGGGACGCTCCTCGACCGCCGCCGCGTAGAACTCGTGGATGAGTTCCTGCCGGCGCTTCCGCATCACCACCCACCCCGGGGGCTAACGTCGGACGAAGCCGTAGCGTTGGTCGAGCGCGTGCGTGTTTCGGCGGAGAAGCACGCGGTAGTCGCGCTGGAAGCAGTCACAATGGCCGTAGGGCCTATCCTCGGCGTCGCACTTCGTAACTGCCCGGCGCTTCCGGCTACAGTTGCCGAGCGAATCAAGGACTATCGCGCGCGGAACGTCGCCGACTGGGTGATGTACCGTCAGGCGCTGGCCGCCGCTGCCGCCGCACGCGGATGGCCAGTCTACTGGTACGACGCGAAGAGAGTAGTGAACGCGGCGGGCCAGGCGTTGCGCATCGAGAACTTCGACGCGCACTTTCTCAATATGCGGACGGCCGTCGGGCCGCCATGGAACCAAGATCACAAGCTCGCAATGGCGGCGGCCATCGTCGCTGCAAAGGAGCTTGCCTAGACCGTTACCGTCGCAGGAACGAGAAGGCGAAGCTTGCGTCGCTTTCCGAACCAGGAAGTTCGAACGCTTTGTTGGTTCAGACCGGTGCGTTTGCGGTATAAGCATTCCTGTCATTCGGAACCTTCCAATGGCAGGGGCCCCGGCGCGTTACCCTTTATCCGCTGGGGCCTTCTCCGTGTGTGCCGCCGGACCCGTTCGAACTTGGCGCTGCTCCAGGAGACATGTCCACCAAACCCATGCAATGAGCACGAGCTGGAGCGGAAGGCGAACGTAAAACGCCGCTGCGGTACCCATATCTACGTATAGCTCCGGGTGCCGCGCCATCTGGACGTTTCCTGGAAAGACCGCGATTAGGAGTGCGATAAGCCCCGCACCGGCGAATTTGCGAGCGTTTGGAACCAGCACGCCGATTCCGCCGAGCATCTCGCAGATGCCACTGATTTGGACGAGCAGAGCGGGCGCCGGAAGCCAAGGCGGCACTATTCGAGCGTATCCGTCCTGATGCACAAAGTGATTGATACCTGCCGCTACAAAAAAGAGTGCTAGCGCGACGCGCGCAATGAAGCGCACCACGGCATTGTGTCCGTTACGGCTTGTTCGAATGAAGATTTAGAAACTGGCGAACGTACCACAGCGCGATGCGATCGTGAAAACCCGTAGCGAACTGCTCGAAGGCATGGTCGGCCCCAGGCAGCTCGATGTAGGTAACGCTGACGCGGTCGCCCCTCAGTTTGTCGCGTAACAGACGTTCGAAGCCAACCGGGGCAACGTGATCGCGCCCTGCCACGATCATGAGAAGCGGCGGCATGCCGGCGTGGACGACGTACCGTGGGGACGCGCTTCGGTAGCATGCGGGTCGCTGCGCCGGAGTTCCGCCGCAAAGGTCCAGCAAGATGTGGCGCACGTTGATCACGTCGGGTTGCGGCGGATATTCATAAGCGAGTCGAAGATCTACGGGACTCTCGTACGTGATCACGGCGCTGATGCGGTGGGGCCGAAGGGCTGCTGCGATGAGCGCCAACTGTGCGCCGGACGAATGTCCGAGCACGACGACGCGGCCGCCCGGCAGCGCATCGATCTGGCGAAGAACAGCGTCACGCTGCGCGGGCCAGCGCGCGCCAGGTGCGTGCGGATAGTTCAGTGCGATGACCCGATAGCCCCAGGAAGCGATGATTGCGTTAAAGTGCGCGTCGCTTTTCGGAGAACCGCGCTCCCACGCGCCGCCGTAAATCGCAAGCACGAGCGGGGCGCTCCGGCGAACGGCATTCGAGTTCGCACGTCCGGAAGGCATGAGCAAAGCCGACAATGGGACGTGCGGGCCCCGTATCGCGTAAGCAGCAGGCGGGACGAGCGTACATAGCAGCGCCGCCAGCGCGATGATAGCCGCCGCAGGTCCCGTGGGACTGTGTGAACGCAGCGCTACGAACAGAACGATAACGTTGAGAATCGTGAGGAACGGCCAGAGCTCGGTGCCGCCTACGGTCAAAACGAACAGCGGAAGAATCGGGCCCGGAACGACGATCCAAACCGAAAGGAACAATCCGAGCAGTGCGAGCGCGAACGGCATCGTGCAGGCTACGGTATCGTCGTGATGTAGCCGTTGCTTAGGCCGGCACCCATGTACACGCCGATGACGGTGCGCCGGAAGACCGAGTTGGCGCTCACAGGACCAATGACGGTTGCGGTTCCAGCCGTCCAGTTGCGAATCGGCAGGAAGAAACCATACTCGAGGGTCTTGTTCTTCAGATCGAAGTAGTCGCCGATCACGTTATAGTTGCCCGGTCCGCCCGCTCCCGTGATCCCTTCGAAGTGCGTGAGGATCGACTTCGGCCAGTCGTAGACGCAGCATTTTCGTTCCGGAGAGGTTGCGCACGTACGCGTGCGTGACGCCGTTCTTGTCGGTGTAACCGCCGGCGATGGCGACGGCGTCGCGGTTCATCCAAATACCGTAGGCAGTTGAGCTGATCGAGCCGGAGAACTCGAGCGTCGAGAACTTCTTGGTGACCGAATCGTAGATGAATGCGTGTCCCGAAGCCGGATACGTGTCCGCGGGGCTCAGCGTCGATCCCGACCCGGACTTCACGGCGTCGTAGTTTCCGACGGCTTTGTAGGCCGCATCGCCGTAGTTACTGTGAACGATCGTGTAGTTGCATGATTTTGGCGCGCACAGCTTCGCCGGAGCGTTCAGCGTTAGGTACTTCTTGGACGTCGAGTCGTAGACGAATCCGTTCGTGCCGCTCGTCTGGCCTTTCTTCTCGTAGCTTCCGACGAGGCGATAGCCGGTCTGCGTGATGGCCGGCCCGTATACGCTGGTCTTCGCCGAACGCGGATATTTAATCGGCGTCCAGATGCCCGTCTTTCGATCGTACACGACACCCAAGTTCGATCCATTTTTGTTGTCGATGAAGCCGGTGATGAGATTACCGCGGATGCCGGTCAGAAGGGTTCCGACCGCCTGCGGAAACTGGCTGAGTGGAACGTCGAGCGTTTGCAGCACCGGGCCGCTCGAGCCGAAGCGCAACAGGCTCGGCTGCGACGATAGTGCCGGTACGGCGCCCAAACTGCCGGAGCGGCTTCCGCCGGCACAACCGGCGAGTAACGCGATCGAGATCGCGACGAGCGAGGTCCGCGCGCACGCGGAGGTAAACGAAAAACGCATCAGGACGCCTTACTTTCGACGCAGGGGGGTCGCATGTCTTTAGTAACGCAATCGCAGCGCTCGTTGTCGCGCCGCAGCATGCTAAGCGCCGTGGCCGGGGCCGCCGTGGTATCCGCCGCGAGCGGGACGGCGCTTGGAATGGTTGCCCCGCGCGCGAGTGACGAAACACTCTTCGCCGCACTCGATGCCAAGATCGCAGCGCTCATGGCCCGTTACCACGTTCCCGGCGTCGCTGTCGGAGTTCTCTACAATGGCCGCGAGTACGTGCGCGGGTACGGCGTCACAAACGTCGATTATCCACTTAAAGTCGATGGAGACACGCTATTCCGCATTGGCTCGACGACGAAGACATTTACCGGCACAGCGGTGATGCGCTTGGTCGAGATGGGAAAGATCGATCTTAGCGCGCCCGTACGCACGTATCTTCCGGGCCTGGCGCTCGCCGATGAGTCGGTCGCCGCAACGGTTACCATGCGCCAGATCCTCAATCACAGTGCCGGCTGGGTCGGCGACGACTATGCAAACTACGGGCGCGGCGACGACGCGCTGACAAAGTACGTGGCCGGCATGGCGCTGCTGCGCCAGCTGACACCTGTGGGCACGGTCCTGGCGTACAACAATGCGGCGATCGATCTAGCCGGGCGCGTGATCGAGAGCGTCACGGGCACGTCGTATGAAGAGGCGATCGCCAAACTCGTGTTGGGGCCACTGGGGCTCGGGCGGACGGGATTCTTTACCGACGAACTCGTCGGCTATAATCTCACGGCATCCCACGTCGTTGAAAAGAACGTTGCGACCGTCGACCCGTCGACCTGGTGGTTTCCTCGCTCGCTCGACGCCACCGGCGGCCTGATCTCGAGCGCGCGCGATCAGATGCGATACGCTCGCTTTCATCTCGGTGACGGCACGGCGCACGACGGCAAACGGGTGATGTCGCCGCAAACGCTCGTCGCCATGCGTTCCAATCCCGGCCCGGGTGGAACGCTGCGTATGGAAGTCGACGGCGTCTGCGTTACGTGGTTTCAGCGGCGCACGGCACAAGGCGTTCCAATCTTCCAACATGGCGGAGCCTGGGGCGGCCAGAACTCCGATTTCTTCTTTATTCCTTCGCGCAGCTTCGCCATGACCACGCTGACGAACTCGACGACCGGTCCGCTGTTGATCAACGAGCTTACGCGCTCGAACTGGGCGCTCGAACACTTCGTCAACTTGAGCAATCCGCCGGCCAAGCCCCAAAAACGAACCGCGGCGCAGCTGCAGCCGTACGCAGGTCGCTACGTCGGTTGGACGATACCTCCCGACGGTTCGCCCGCGAAACCCCTCGCGCTCAACGTCGAGTTGCGCGCCGCCGAAGGCGGTTTACGCGCGAGCGGCGATCTCGATCTCACGCTTGCCTTTTATCGTGACGAGTACGTGCTGACCACCGATACCAACGGCCAGCACAATCGCAGCGACTTCGTGCGCGGAGCGGACGGTCGCGTCGCGTGGTTCCGCGATGGCGGCCGCATCTACGCGCGTCAAGCGTGAGTTAGTTCGGGCAGAGCGTCGTGCGCTGCGTTGACGAGGGGTCGTCGAGAAAGCGCCACGCCGCGTCGAACGCACAGCGCGAAAGGATCCAGGCTTGGTGGCCATCGACGTTGGCAATCAGCAGGCGCGCTTGCGGAATCTGCAGCCAGACTGCGGCTGCGCTCGTGAGCGGCGTTGCCGGATCGTACGCCGGATTCATGACCATCACGTTGGGGTGCGGCCCGACGACGAGCGCGTGCGGCGGATTGCTCGCAGGCCACGGCCATGCGGCACAGTCCGGCACGCCAAGCGAGGCGTGCGCGATCGGATTTGCGTCCCAGAACTTCCAAACAAAGCGTGGCGCTTCCGCGGCTACCGCGTTGGCGGTCGGAAGCAACGCGTTGTAATCGTTCTGCGGTCCGTAGTCGGTGCAGAAGACGCCCGGGAAAAGCCCATTCTTGCCGGCGATAAGGTTTGGATCTTCCGACTTGCTGACCATTGCGGCCGCGCCGGTGTCCGTCATGGATTTGAGCAGCGAGGAATCGCCGCGATTGACCTCGGCCATCATCTTTGCAATCATGGGCCAGCCGAAATCGGGATCGCCGCCGGCCGATAAGAACTGCGATATGAGGATGCGCGTTACCGGCGTCTTCGTTGTGACCGCATCGTAGGTTGCGGCGACGTCTTGGCCGTGCAAGGCACAGGACGCATTATCTTTACACCACTGGGCGAAGCGGTCGAATGAATCGTTGACCGAGGCGACGTTTCGGGCCGCTAAAGTCGGCAGATCGACGCTGTGATCGACGACCCCATCGAGCACCATTGCTTTCACGTGATCGGGATAGCGCTCTAGATAGGCCTGCCCGTAATGCGACCCGTACGAGCCGCCGTACGCGATCAGTCCGTCGTTCGGCGTAAGGGCCAGACGTATTTGCTCGATGTCGGCCGCGGTGTCCATTGCGGAGAGGTGGCGGAAGAGCTCGCCCGTCAGCGCGTAACAACTCTTGAAAAGCGTCGCATTCGCATCGGCGATGGCCTTGAAATCGTCAGGCGACGGCGTCTGGCCGGCGGGCGGGTTTGGCGACGGCACGGCATCGGGCGCGCAGCGTATCGGGTTGCTATCACCGATGCCGCGCGGATCGAACGTCACGACGTCGTATTCGCTGCGCAGTTCGTCGACGTGCTGTTCCTTCCGCGTGTTGCCGCCGATGGTTTGCACGATGCCGGCGCCGGGGCCGCCCGGAAGAAAGATCAGAACGCCTTTCTGGTGGCTCGGGTCGACTGCCAGTACGCGAGCGATCCGCAGGTTGAACGTACCGCCGCTGGGGCGTGACGGATCGATCGGCACGGGGAGCATAGCGCACTGCGTGTTCGGTACGTCGGGACACGGCGCCCAGCTCAGCTGCGGAGGAGCGGATTGCGTCTGCTCCTGATGACCGCCGCACCCGGCGAAAACGAACGCTAGGACCGAAAGCGTGATGATACGGCGCACACGTCCCTCGTTCAGGTTGGCGTCATGCACACCTCTTATAATGCGAGCATGATAAAAATACTCGCTTTGCTTTTTGCCGGGTCGCTCGTGCTCGGCACCGCCCTTCCGGCGCCGAGCGCGCCGGCATCGCGCTTAATGATGGTGGTCGTCGTCAGCCGCCACGGCGTTCGCTCGCCGACGCACCCCTCGGAACTAAATGCCTACGCGTCTCAAGCATGGCCGGCGTGGTCTGGCGTGCCGCCGGGCAACCTCACGCCGCACGGTGCGGTATTAATGCGGCAGTTTGGTGCCGCATACCGGCGCCTTTACGGCGAACCGCTCGGCTTTGCCGCGGGCGCGTGCCCGCCGGCCGGTTCGGTCTTCATCTGGGCCGACGTGGATCAGCGCACGAAGGCAACGGGCGATGCGATCGTTCAAGGCTTCGCGCCCGGCTGTGGCATCGTCGTCGGCCATGCAAGCGGCGACCCCGATTCGCTCTTCGATCCGCTACCGGGCGCCGGCACCGTTAGTAAGACCGAAGCGGCGGCCTCGGTGCTCGGCGCGGTCGGTGGTAGCTTTAGCGGCGTTGCACAGGCGTACGGACCAGAGTTTGCGACGATGGAACGCGTGCTCGGCTGTCCATCACCGCAACGCTGCAAACAGATCGCAACCGTGCCCACGACGGTCACCAACGACGGCGACGGCGGACTCGCGAGCCTCAACGGCGGCCTCGACATGGCCGGCGACGTTGCCGAGAATCTACTGCTTGAATATGTAGACGGCCACAGCGTCGTTGGCTGGGGACGTGTCAATCATGCGACGCTCCTCGAGCTGCTGGAACTCCACACGCTTGGCAAACAGCTCGAACACAATCGCTACGCTTCCCGCGCGCACTCGTCGAACATCATGGCCCACATTCTCCAGACGTTGCAGGAGGGAGCGACCGGCAAACCCGTCGACGGAACGCGCGTTCCGGCGTCGGCGAAGTTCGTGTTTTTCGCCGGGCATGACACCCAGCTCGCCGAGCTTTCCGGCATATTCGGTCTCTCGTGGCTGCTCAAGGGCGATCAAATGAACGATACGCCGCCCGGCAGTGCACTGATCTTTGAAGTGCACCAGCCGATCGCAGGCGGCGAGCCCTTCGTGCGGACGTTCTTTACTGCGCAATCGCTCGATGCCATGCGCGCCGTGCGCGGCCAAAATCCGCTGCGCGTTCCGGTCTACGTTCCAGGCTGTCCCGCCTACGATTGCCCGATGGGGACGTTCACGAGCATCGTCAACACCGCAATCGACTCGAGCTTCGTGACCGCTTGGTAAGTGAGAACCGGCTCGAGGGAAGCCGGCTTCCTTCGTCTTAGTGGGGCTGCGTGTTCGTGCTCGTCGTGGTATCGGTCTTCTGGGCGGCGTTGCCGGCGGGTTGGGAGACGGTCGTGCTATTGGTAGTCGACGTCGTGCTCCACGGATGCCAGTAGAACATCACCAGCAGGACCGCTGCAACAACTACCACGACCGAAACGACCCACGCGACCGGGCCTGCCGAGTTTCCGCGACCATCAACTATTACTGTTCTGTCATCAGCCATACGTAATACCTCGAAGTGCATGTTTCCCAAGGCGCGGCTGACTCTAAACTAAGGGTTAGTGAAACACCAAATGGGGCATAATGCATACGCTAAACGGAGGTTATTACATGGCTGGTATCCTCTGGACGATTATTTCCGTCCTGTTCGCCTTGTGGCTGTTAGGCTTTCTGCTGCACTTCGGCGGAGGCTTAATTCACCTTATTCTCGTGATAGCTGTCGTGCTTGTCGTCGTCAACCTTCTCACGGGGAGAGGCGCCCGCGTTTGACCCCACAAGGGACCTCACGTAGAAGGCTGAGAAGGCCAGGGACGCGCTAGCGACGCTACAGGCACGCGGGCCTGGTATGCTGTCCGTACCGCGGTAGGGCTGCGTCTCCACGGTGGTTTGTACGTTCCAACGGGAGGACAGCTATGCTCAGATCAAATCATTTCGGCGCGGTGGAAGAATCCGGCGCGCCGGCTAAGCCGGTCGCACCGAAACTGGCGACCGGAGCGTCGGTCGTCGTTCGCGGCGACGTCGCTAGCCGGCATGCGATCGTACTGCGAGACGAAGCACCTAGCCCATTTGCAAAAGTACGCTATTTGGACGGTACGTGCGAGACCGTGCACCGTTCCCTTGTCCGGATAGCTTAGGGCGCCGTTTGACGAAACGTTAAGCTCCCGTTTTCAAGCAAAGGGGTGGCGCGGTTGCGCCACCCCTTTTTGCAACGAAGCTGAGCCGGCCATTCAACCTCGGCTAAGTTGACTCTACGCATCTTTAACGGATAGCGCAATTAAAGAGCAGATTAAACGTTCCCCTAGCGACCCTATCGTGCACAAGGTATCGACGTGAAGTAGGCAGCATTCGGGAGCGATCACCGGCTGCGCGCTTTCAGGAGAGTACATGAGCATCAACCTCCATTTCCGACCGCGTGTCGTCGGCTTTTTGGCCGCTGCGACGTTCGTCGCGGGCTGCAGCGCGTCGCCGGGGTTTCAAGGCTCGAACGCAATACCGCAAGGCGCGCCCTCGTTCGCGCACGCGCTAAACACTGATAACGGCTACATGTCGCTGTTTAGCTTCGACAACTTCCCCACCGGTCGTGCGCCGCTAGCGGGTTTAATTTTTGCGAACGGCACGCTCTATGGCGTCACCAGTTCCGGTGGAACCGGTGAGCCGGGTGCTTGTGGACTCTGTGGGACCGTCTATTCGATGAGCACGACCGGCAGCCAGACCGTGCTCTATACGTTCAAGGGGCGTCCGAACGGCGCGTTTCCATATGCCGGCCTGACATCTTTGAACGGGGTGCTCTACGGTACTACCTTCTACGGCGGAAACGGCGGAGAGCACAAATGTTTTAAATCAGAACCGAACCCCGGTTGCGGAACGGTCTTCGAGTTGCGTCCATCCGGCAGGGAGCGTGTTTTGCATGCGTTTGAAGGCGGGTCAGACGGCTCAGCCCCAATGGGCGAACTCCTTGCGCTAAACGGCAAACTTTACGGTACGACGACGGGCGAGCCATTCGGTCATGGAACGGTCTTTGCATTAAGCAGGTCCGGCCGGGAGCAGGTGCTCTACCGCTTCGCCGGAGGTCCGAACGATGGTTCACTGCCTCTCGGAAACTTAATTTCGGTCAAAGGTACGCTCTACGGTGTTACAGATGAAGGCGGTTCGTCGGGCGCCGGCACCGTCTTCGCACTCAGTCCATCCGGACAGGAGCGGATTCTCCATAGTTTCAACTCATCCGAAGGCGACTATCCCAGGGGCGGCCTAGCTCTCTTAAACGGCACATTTTACGGTACGACGTCGGCCGACGGCCCGCACAAAAGGGGAACGGTTTACTCGATAACGCCGGGCGGCGAGTTCCATGTCATCCACAGCTTCAAGGGTTACCGGGCCGGCGACGGGGCCTTCCCTTATGACTCGCTCGTCGCGGTCAACGGCGCGCTCTATGGCACAACGTATAAAGGGGGGACGCGCGGAGACGGCGCGATCTTCAAGCTGACTCCGTCCGGCGCCGAATCCGTTCTGCATAGTTTTGGTCGTCCGGCAGACGGCACGCACCCGTGGGCTGCGCTCACGTACGCCAACGGCGTGCTGTACGGGACGACCGCGCGTGGCGGCAAGCAGGGCCAGTCGCGCGACAACGGCACCGTCTTTCGACTCTCGCCGTAAATAAAGAGAGAAGGGGCGATGCTGATGCACCACCCCTTCGCATGAACGCTGAGCGAGTCTAGAGCGCGTTTGCACCCTACGCGCCGCCGGTGTAGACTGCGACCGGATCGAACGGAAGCGAGATCCGTCTTCACTGCCCATCGTGACCGTCTCCAGCACGCCGCCGCTGGTATCGGTGAAGTTGATACCACCGACCGACAAGAAGTACGGGCCGCCCGCAGGCGCGCTCACACCCTCTTGGTTATCGCTGGGACCGCATTCGTTGCTGCCGGTATCGCCGGAGGATGCGGAAAACTCCACACCTTCAGACGCACCTTGTTCGGCGATCGAGTTTGTCGAATCGGCGAACGACACGTCGCTAGACTCGCAGCCGCCGAACGACGAGTTTACCGCGCTTGCCCTTCCGTCGGACAGCACTTTGTTGTACGTGTCTTCGATGTTGGTATCGGTGAGCGAACCCATGTCATACACGATGATGTTCGCGCCCGGCGCCAGTCCGGAGATCGTCTGAACGTCGAGGTCGGTCTCGGCATCGTCGCCGCTGCCGCCTCCGTTCACCGCTTCGTTCGTGATCGTGCCGGTCTGCGTGACTTGCGAGGCCGACAGATAGGTGGCGACGTAGCTCGTGTTCACCGGATCGTCGATGGCGATGGCCGCCGTATAGCCAGCGCCATTGCACCCGTGTTGTACCGGATAATCGAACGGCTTAGCGACGCCCGTCGCCAGGGTTCCGTCGGAGTTGGTGAGCGGACCGTTATCCGGCGCGGCGCCGTTGCATCCGCTGCCGGGCGTTGGTGACGCCGTCGGAGTGGGATGTGGCGTCGGCGTTGGTGATGGCGAGGAAGATGCGGTGCGGCGTTGGTGATGGCGAGGAGGACGGGTGCGGCGTCGGTGATGGCGACGGCGACGGCGTGCCGGTGCCGCCGCTGAGCGTCAGCGCGGTCGAATCGACGAAGAAATCGGTCGCGTGACTTCCCGTCTGTCTCGAGGTCCAAAGCAGATTCGCGTTGCCGCCCGCAAACGACGACAGGGTGACGGTTTCCAAAACGTAGCCGCCGCCGGTCGACGTCTGGTTCGAGAACGATTGCTCGAGCGTACCGTTTACCGTGAGCTTCAGGGTGTCGACCGGACCGGCGTTGCTCGGTTCGGTCGTATATATCCACAAGTGGTACGTGAGCGTCGCAGTGCAGCCGGCGGGAATTGAGACGGTCTGCGAGAGCGTGTCGGTCTCGGGGGTGTTGTAACCGTCGAGCCACGCCAGCCAGTTGCCCTGATAGGCCAGCGACCGGTTGTCGGTGATCACGCCGGCCGTCGTGCTCCAGTCGACGTTGCCCGACTCGAAGCCCGGATTGAGCAGCAGTTGCCCGGTGCAACCCGCGAGGGGATGAATCTTCAACGATAGTTCCTGGCTCGATGCACCGCCGCCAGGCTTAATGCCGGGCACGCCCGATGGGAATGGATGCGTCATGCCGCCCTCTTGATCGACCATGGTGCGTGCAATGACGAGATTGTCGAGCGATGCATCGCGAACGAATGGCGCGATCGACTTCGGCACGGTACCGGGCCTTACGTTCGTGTAGCGTTCCCCATACTTGCCCTGATGGACGTTGTGAATTTCCGTCGAGAAGAATCGCTCGACGGCCGCGGTACTCGCTTGGGCGTCGACGATCGTGCGGTTAGGATACAGGTGCACGATCGTGAAGCCGGCCGCCCGCAGAGCGCGCACGACGGCTTCTTCCTGGCTTACCGTGGGCGCATAGCGATCGATAAACTGTTGCGGGGAGAGGGCGCGGTGCCTGCCCTTCGCGTTGGCAAGGCTCGCGACAAACCGATCGAGCTCGGCTTGGTGGTTGTAGCGCAGCGTAAGCGTTACGCCGGCCGGCGCCTTGGACGGACGTCGTCCGGCGTCGGTAAATGCGAGTTTCCCGAACGTCTTGGGAACCGAAAGCAACGGGGAGTCCGACAGCGCCGACGCGATCGGCGCGGCGGATTGCGCGTTGACGTCACCGGTTCCGGAAGGAACCGTCGGAAACAGGGAGCTGTGCCCACCGCAGGCGGTAAGCGCTAGCGACACGCCGAGGGTCGCCGCGATGGCGCGTGATGATCTGTGCATGTCTCTCCTCTAAGTAGCTGAGCGAAACCCTGGTGCCAATAGGTGTGTAGGCCGCCGTAAGATTTCTTTGACTTCGCCCGCGCATCTTCCGTTCACATAGGGCCCTTTGTTCGTGCCCTTCTGCTGCGCTCTACGCGGCGATCAGCATTTGCCTCCGTATTGGCCTTGATAAATAAATATTTCGAACTGCGTATAACCGATGCCAGCGAACTGCTGGCCATTCAGTACCGACCCAAGGCCGCCGATCACGCCGCCGTACTTCCCCGGTTTAGCGACGGCATAGCACGAGGCCAGCCCGCTGTGCCAAAATCCGAACGCATAGCCCTCTAGGAGGGCACTATAGGTGCTGTTCGCTTTGATCGACTTGCTCGTGAGGCCCCCGCCACGCTTTGGTTTCGAGCCGAACGTCGTGCTATCCGAGGATGCGAGGTTCAAGTAAAAAATCACGGATCCCGATGGTTGCGGCGGAGGGATACCCGCATAGTTTGTCGTGCTTGACGTTACGGTCACCTTCGCGGAAGTTGTCATGCCCGCATAGTTTAGCGTTCCACCAAATCCGTCGAATGCCGGAATGCAGAGCGACCGATTTTTCGTCGACAGTTTTTCGGCGGCGCTTGCATACTGATTGGTTTTCTTTTGTTTCCTGCAGGCCGGCGGTGTGGCGGCCGCGGGCTGAAGAAGGCTTGCGGAAACGGAGCCGGGCGGCGCTAATGACGGCTGCGAACCGCTCCCGCAACCGGCCAGCATTGCGACGGCCAATGCAGCGCCCAATGCGCTGCGGCGACCGAGTACAGTTTTCATGCGCGGGGGCGTTCGGCCCCGGTGCCGTGCATCCCCGTCGGGTCAGAGGGGCGACGTGGCCGCCGTAGTAGATATGTTCAAGGCTATGAAGAGGTGGCTTGTTTCTACTATTGCGGCGGTGAGTATCGCCGGCTGCGCAGCATCTAGCGCGGGGCCGACACTTACTCCGCCCGGCGACGCAATCGCACGCCTTGCAGCGAACGGCGCGTTCTCGTGCCGGCAACCGGCGCCGCATGCCGCCGATCCCAACGGCGTGCACGGGTTGATGGTGTGGTTGGACAGCGTCGACAAGACGAAAAACGAGCCCGACATTGTGAAATATCTTTCCGCGGATCACAATCTCTGCGGTGCGAGCATTGTCGTGCTGTGGTCGGGAGTCGATAAAGGCCCAAACTCCAAGCCTCAATACGATTTTGACCCGATCGAGCGGGCGATGAGGCCCTGGATCCACGCGAAAAAGATCGTTAACCTCCTCTTCGTAGGTACCGACGAAGTCGGGAAGACGGACAACGCAACGCCCGTGTGGGTGCTCGCGCAAACCGGTCCGAACCACGTCGACCTCGTTCCGTGTGCGAATCCCGGTGGCAGCGTCGTCGTACCACCGACGCCCGTCTATTGGGAGCAAGGATACGCCACGCCTTGGCACAAGTTCATCACCGCCGTCATCGAGCGCTATGGAAACAATACCAACATCGGTTACATGCGCTTCGGCTTGGGCGCCGGCGCCGAAGACTTTCCGCAGCATGGCGCCGACGGAAACTGTTTCGGGGCGTGGAAGCCGTACGGCCTATCGGCGAAGTTCTGGGCGCAGTTTAGTTCGCGTCTTACCGGCTTCATCGCCGCCGGCGCGCAGCGCCATCATTCGACGGTGCAGCAACTCGTGGCGCTCAATCCCTTTTCCGATCCGGCAAAGCCCTTTGATGTCGCCACCGAGGTTGCCAACGTTGCCGCTGCCGACGGCGTCGGTTTCGGGACCGAGAACTTGGGATCCGGCAACTATGGGTGGATCGTCGAAGCCTGTACGTCGAGCGAGTATTGGTGCCACGCCTTCCAAACGCACGCCGGCCAGGTGCCCCTCGAGTTCCAGCCGATCAACTTCACGCTGCAAACCGGCACGCATATCGCTCCGCTGCCGAAGCTGCTGGCCTACGCGATGTACAACGACGCGCAAGTATTCGAAATCTATCCTCAGGACTGGTTGACGGCGGACGACCCGTCGTATAGCACGTACGCGGCGCATCACCGCGCGTGGAAGCGCGCTTTTAGAAAGGCCGCAGCCATCCTCGGCGGTTCGTAGACGTCCCGCTAAGGATCGTACGGATTGCGGCTGTAGATGGGTTTGCGCGAACCGTCGACCGTAACGAGGTACCATGGTTCGGGCGAACGCTTGTGGCGCAAATCGAATCGTTCGCCGTTACGTGCCAAGTGCGAAACGTCGACGGTATAGCGTAGCGGTCGACCCGGCGCGATGTGAGGTACGGTGTCCGCGCGAACGAGATAGGCTCCGCGTGAGCCGGGCTGCGTTATGACCGTCGCGATGCCGTCCGGCCCGACGACGACGGCGCTGCCCTCGTCGACGCCGAGTGCGTAGACCGTTCGCGCGCCCGGCAGAAGCGAGTCGTGAAGAATACGGGCAAGAAACGCGACCGTCCGGCCGAAGCGATCGCGCGTGACGAAATGTGTGTCGGTTATCGCATCGGCGAGCGCGGGCCACGCGAAGAGTCCAGTCGTGAAGCTGATGCGCGTTTCGAACGGATCGAGCACGGCATCGGCGGTATGCGTCTCTTCATTCAAGCGATCGCCGGCGACCGAATCGTAGACCACGGCGCCTTGAATCGCGAGCCCCGCACTCCCGCCGCCCACGACGCCGCCGCGCGCGTAGACGCGTTTGACAGCGTCAACGAGCGCGGATCCCTTCCAAATGACGTAATGCGCCTGGTCGCCGCCCGCAAAATAGACGGCGTCGGCCTTGTCGACGATGCGCGCAACGGAGTCGAGCTCACTTCGCGATGCGCACGGCGGAATGCGCACCGTTTGCACCGACGCAAAGGTTCCAACTTTATAAAAATGCGCGTCGTCGATGTTATCGTACGAAGCCCGCAGGACGACGACGTTACCGCCGCGCGACGCGTCGTCGCCGAGGAGGCGACGGTGCATCCAGGCTAGCGTCGCGTCGGGCGAGCCGGACGCACCGGCGCCGTCGAGCAATAAGCCTGGGCCGCGCAGCTGCGGCGTTGGCGCGTAGTGGCCGTATCGCGGGAAGATCGTGAACGCGCACACCAACGCTGTGGCGATAAGGGTCATTGTGCCGGGTTAGAGTCTCACTTGAAGCGCGAAGTAGAGGTTGAGCGCGAGCGGGTAGTTGCTCGAAAACGGATCGCCGAACGACGGCGCGAAACTCTGAGCGAAGTACGGATTCTCGCGAACACCGTTGGCCGCGACGTCGTTCGGGCTGCTGCCGTTGTAGAAGTTCCCGCCATTATAGAACGTATTGGAAACATAACCGCATACCGCGGTGTTTGGCGGATAGGCCTTCGTCCACGGTTCGCTCGAGCCGCCGAAGCATTGATTAACCAAGTTCGTCACGGTCACGCGTCCGGAAACCCGCGGCGTGAAATCGTACGACATCTGCAACCCAAGATTGAACTGCCAAGGCTGACGGAACTCTCCAAACGTGTCGAACGTGCCGGTCTGCGGATTCGGGATATAGAGCGTTCCGGGACTGGTCCCATCGCTCGTGAGCGCGTGGCTGCACGACGTATAATCGGCACTGAGCGGGCTGTTCGTCGGGATATTTTGGCTTCGTTGGTTCGCGTAGCACGCACGCGGATCCAGGCCCTGCACGTCGGCCGGCGTTCCGTAGGTCGTCCCTTCCCCGAGCTGCAGCGCGGGCGTTAACGCAAACTTGCCGCGGCGATAGTTGAGAATGAGCGCGAATGTGTTCGGTGAGATGTACGGATAGTCCAATCCGGGTGCGTACCACGCATTCGGACCGAGCGTCGGCTGCGGCGTCATGTGGTAGTAGGGATTTAGGATCGAAGCCGGTGGGCAGGACGGTTCTCGAGTCCCCTGACGGTCGTTGCTGTAGCACGGTGCGCCGCCGCCGGCTTTCGTGAGCGCGTTGAACTCCTCGATATCTTGATTGTACTGGTCTATCGGTCCGATCGTGCTGTTTTGATAGTCGCTCCACTTCTCCGCGGCGTTAGTGTACGTATAGGAAAACGTGCCGGCGATGCCGTTCTTGGAGAAATCGCCTTTCGTCACGAGAAGTTCGACGCCATCGACCCGCAGCGTGCCGGCATTAAAGGACGGTGACACGCCAAGGCTGGGCAGATTCGGCGTCTCGTAAAGCTGGTCGGTTGCGTACCGGTAGAAGGGAGTGATCTTGAACGAAACGTCCGTTCCCTTGATGTGATGCTCGTATGATAAATCGTAATTGTCGGAGTATTGTGGCAGCGACTCGTGCAGCGGCGAACTGTAACCGAACGGAATAAAGCCCAAAAGCGACGACGCGAGGTTCGGCTGGAGCGTGTTGTACTGAATCTCGTAGTTCTGCGGTTGCTGCGCGTACCGGCCCGCAGAGGCGCGGAGCACGGTGTCCGGGTTGACGGTATACGTCGCGGAGACGCGCGGCAGCACGTAGCCGACCGAGTACGACGAGGGGTAGTTGTTGGTGAGCAAGATGCCGTCGGTGCCGTTGGGATGAACGGTTTTCACCGGCGTTCCGGTCGACCGGTCGGTCGGACAGTTGAACGCGATGTACGGCGTGAAGAAGTAGATGTACTGCGGCGGCTGCGGCACGAAAATTGGTTGGCGCGTCACGGGATTGACGCAAAACTCTCGCCGCGCAGCGGCAAACCAAAAGTTCGTTGCTGGGTTGTTGGTGTCGGCTAGGCCGTAAGCATCGCTCTCGTAACGAACCGCAAAGTTGACGTACCACGCGTCGTTCGGGCGCCACTGATCGCTTAGCGACGTAGCGGTGATTTTGGGGACGACGGCATTGATGTCGGCGCTGTTTCCAAGATACGTAAGCCGCAGCGAGGCGCCTGCCGTGCAGGCCGCCGTGGTCGAAGCAAGTTCGCCGTCAGCGCACGGATTTTGATTATTGAACGCGCCGTAGGGGCGGCCGAACGTTCCCTGCGTCACGTACTTATTACATGGCGCAGCGTCGCCGGTATGATAATACGCGCTATTATAGGTCGCGAAGCATTGCGAACCGTTAGTGAAGTTGCTTACCTGTTGCGAATCGGTGTTGAAGTAGTTACGGTTGGCATAGCGCAGCGTGTTCGAGGTAACGTATGAAACCATGCCTTCGAGCAGATGCTGCCCCGACAACTGGTCGGCAAACTGCATCTCGAGCCCGGCGGTGTGTGCATCGACCTCGTACTGGTAGTTCGTAACGCCCAGCGTTACGTTTTCCCCGCAGCCGTTGCCGCTGGCGCGATTGGTGTTCGAATAGAACGTGTAGCCGAAGAGGCGAACGTAGGCGGTTGACCCGAAGTTTTTTTGATATTGCAGCTTCGCAATGTTCGCCGTATCCCAGCGACCGTCGCGGTAGTTGGCGGGAATGAGCGATGCGATTTGGTAACCGGCGGCGTTGAACGGGCAGGCGCCGGGAACGTTCGATGACATTGGCGCAGCGGTTGGTGGGAGAACCCGGATAGTAATACGCGATTGGCGACGTCGACGCCGGCGCGAGCCAGGGCGTGTTGCCCGGGATACGTATAGAAGTCCGGCCACTGGTTGATATTGCCCTCGTAGAAGTTGCGAGTAGGCGGCTGCAGGCCGTTGTTTTCGATGCCCATGCCCAACGGCCCGGCATCGTCGAGGCTCGAATAGTACTGCGTGAAGTTCGCGGACGACATGTAGAGCAGCTGCACGTCGTCGCGGCCGCCATCACGCCGGTGCGGAATGCCGGAATGAATGTTCGCAACGACGTCGCGGCTATCGACCGACGACGGCTGGCCATAGTTTGAAGGATACGAACCGAAGCACCCGGGATCTTTGTAGAGCAGATGCTTGCTGACGAAGGTTTGTTGGTAAGTTGCGTTATTGCGGCACGTTGGGTAGACCGCGGGCCAAAACGCCAGCTCCGTCGTTGCGTACGATGGCCAATAGCCGTAGGGAATCGTGTCGATGAGCGAGGCGCCGTTGAACTGATCGAAATAACGGAAATCTTGGTTCGTTCCGCTGAGCCCAATGTAATAAGAAAAGTTCCGGTCGGGCGTCGAGCCGCCGGCTTCGACTCGCGCGTCGTGATAAAACGTCGGCGTGCCAAATGCCAAGTTGCCCGATGCGTATCCCGGATAGGTTCCGGTCTTGATGACCTGGTTAATGAAGCCGGCCAGGCCGGTCGCGTTGGCATCCGCCTCGCCGCCTCCCGCATAAATCTGAAGCTCCTGTTGTCCGAGCGTCGTTTCGGAGTTGCCGGGATAGTTGTCGAACGAACGGTTGATCGGTACGCCGTCGTATTCGTAGCCGATTTGATCGTAGTATCCGCCCCGAATGTAGACCGTTTGATTCACGCCGACTTGGTTGGGCGGAACGTACGCTCCGGGCATTGCCGCGATCGCCGAGTACGCGTTGTTCAGCCCGCCGCCGCCCCCGAGCGGGGAAGCCGCCGCCGTGAGCCCGGGATTGACGGAGTAGACGTCGGTACCGGTGCCCGGCCGAACCGGATTGAGGGAGGAACGCGTGATGACGTGCGCGATCTGCGTGAGGCTTTTCTGTAACGAGACACCGACGATCTGCGTCTGATCGGCGAAGACGGCGATGCCCAAAATCGAAACCGGCGCGTAGCCGCTTGCCCTCAACCGACAGCGTGTACGTGTCGGGCGCGAGCGAAAGAAAGTTAAATCGGCCGGCGCCATCGGTGGTAACGTGCTCTACCTGCGACGGGCTGACGGCGGAGACTTGGGCCCCGAAAATCGGTTTCTTCGTCGCGGCGTCGACGACGGTTCCGCTAATCGCGCCGCTGGTTGCCGCGCCCGCCGGCCGGGCAAAGCAGGCGAAAATGACGAAAGCAACGAGCGCGTAGCCTACTCGCATCGAGAACGATTTCTCCAACGCGTCCTCCTTCGTAGCAAAGGCTTGACGCACTTATCCGCGCGACCGCGGCCCTTTCCTTCCGTGCTACACTTTGAATATGGAAGTTAAACGCGCCGGCTCGCAGCCGTCTGCGAAAGCGCCCGCCGATCACTTTACCGGCTCCGTGCGCATCGATCCGCTTTTCAATCGAGACGAGCCGGCTCGCGCGACCGGCGCCATCGTAACGTTTGAGCCTTGCGCAAGGACGGCCTGGCACACGCACCCGCTGGGTCAGACGCTCGTCGTTACTTACGGTGCGGGCCGGGTACAACGTTGGGGCGGCACGGTCGAGGAAATACATCCGGGCGACGTCGTGCTGATTGCGCCAGGCGAGAAGCACTGGCACGGCGCGAGCACGACTACTGCGATGACGCACATTGCGATTCAAGAGAAGCTCGACGGCAGAAACGTCGATTGGCTCGAAAAAGTTACGGACGAGCAATATCAATTATGAACGATTCTGCGGGTTACGGGAGAGAAACAGCGCCGGCTGCCCATTATACAAGCCTTCTTCGAATATTGTGTAGCCGCTTTTCAACGCGACACGCAGCGAGGCCGCGTTCTCGGGATTGATCAAGCACACGGTTCGCTCGCACGATAGATGTTGGTCGGCCCAAGACAGTATCGCTTGCACCGCCTCCGTCGCGTAGCCTTTGCCGTGAAAGCGCGGCGACAGCGCGAAACCGATTTCAGGATAGCCCTTCATGGAAGGTCCGATCTCTCGATGAAAATCGGCTAACCCGGCCTCGCCGACAAATCCGCCGGAGTCGGCCTCCTCGACCACCCAATATCCGAAGTTCATCAGAGTCCAGTGACCGGCGTAGAAGAGCAGCCTGGCCCAGGTCTGTTGTTCGGTGGACGGTCGTCCGGTAATGAACCGGGTTACGACCGGGTCCGACCACAGCGCCGCGCAATCGGCAAGATCGTCGCGACGGTGGCCGCGCAGCCGCAGACGTGTCGTCTTGAGAACTGGTGCCGAGTTGAGCCGTTGCATCGTCTGTGCGCCTTTTGCAAACGGCATCGGAAACCATCCGTTTGTATCGGAAATAAGCGGATCGTGAGCGACAGTCGATTTTGTTCGTTGCTATACTGCCTCCACAATATTCGGGAGGCAATGATGAAGCACACGTTCTTGGTGTGGTCAATGGGAGCAGCGCTCGTAGCCGGCTGCTCATCGAACGGCATGGGCGGCGCGCACACTACCTTGCTGCCCGATTCGACACTCCCGAAGGCTAACGCGTCGTATAGGATAAGGCTCTTGGCGTCGCTTGGCGGGACAAACAGCATAGCGAATGCTATCAACGATAAAGGCTGGGCGATGGGCACGTCGCTTCTGGTGGGCAATACGACGATGCACGCCGCGCTTTGGACGGGAAGGCACGGCGTTACAGATTTGAGGACGCTAGGCGGACCGAACAGCGCGGTCGATTGGCAGGTGGAGAATATCTCCGGGTATATCTCCGGGATCTCCGAGACGTCGAAGAAAGATCCACTCCACGAGAGCACGCAGTGGAGCTGCCACGCATTCTTGCCGGACAACGGCAGCTCGGGGGACACGTGCCTCGGCTTTGTCTGGCACGCCGGCGTCATGCAAGCGCTGCCGACGCTCGGCGGCAACAACGGCTATGCGGCCGGGACGAACCGCGGACTCGTCGTAGCCGGATGGGCAGAGACGTCGATGCGGGATTCGACCTGCATCAAGCCTCAGAAGCTGCAGTTTCTGCCGGTCGTCTGGAACGCAAAGACGCTCGCCGTTACGAAGCTGCCGACGCTGATCGTGGACGGGAAGACAGATCCAGACGGTGCCGCGACGGCGGTCAATGATGAAGGCGACGTCGTCGGAATATCCGGTATCTGCGATCAGGCCGTCGGGCGTTTCACTGGGCTGCACGCGGTCTTGTGGCATAACGGCGTAGCGATGAAGCTCAAAACGTTTGGCGCAATCTCGTGGAACACGCCGGTCGCCGTTAACGACGCGGGTCAAATCACCGGCTTCCTCAATAAACCCGGACCAAAAGATAAGAAGGGCCTTCCGAACTTTATCTCCGCATTCTGGAACTCGGCGACGGACAAACCCCAACGGATCGATCCGCTGCCTGGAGATGCGCTCAGCCAACCGACCTCGATAAACGGCGACGGTGTTGTGCTCGGTGTCTCATTTCCCAGCTCACACGTATACCTCTGGCAGGACGGCAAGATCACCGACCTTACGAAGCTCGTCGCAAGCGCGTATCCCGCGTTCACGCTGGTCAGCGTCGGCGGCATCAACGACCGAGGCGAAATCGCCGGTCAGGTTTGTGTGCTGGTCAGCGGCTCATGCCCCGCGTCCAACCCAACGTTCACTGCATTCATCGCGAACCCACAATAGGCGGTAGAGATTCTGGAGTGAGCGTCACGCCGCTTGCCCGAAATGTGTTTATCCATTCGATGGATGCAGCACGGCTCGGCGGCATCGACTGGACGGCGCAACCGCTTCGGCAGCTCTGGCGCCTTAGTAGCCGGGGCCGCGGTTGGCTGGGCTTTGATGCCGCGCTGATACAAGTTTCCGGTGGAACGAGCCGCCCGACTATTCTGGCGAGGCACAGCGTTGTGATGCTCGTCGGGTCGTCCCTCCGAACCGTTGCGATGTGCGATGACGTGGTCGAGCGCCGGGACCAAGCGACCGGGTCGTTCGACGTGCTGCCGGGAAAATCGTCGGTCTCCTGGATCGATGAAGGCAGCAGCACGTTCCTGGCCGTCAACATGGATCACGATCTGATCTGTAGCACCGCATTTGAGATGGGCTTGGAGCCCAACCGTTTACAGCTCGTGCCGCGCCTCACATGCCGCGATCCGCGCATCGAGCACATTCTTTGGGCCTTAAAAGTGGAACTCGAAACGCCGGAGCCGCAAGGAACGCTCTATGCGGACAGTCTCGGGATAGCGCTGGCAACGCAGTTGGTTCGGCGCTGCACGCCTTCGCTGCCGTTAGCTGTACCGTGCGGCGGCATGTCGAAGCGGCGTCTACGGCGCGTGCTGGATCACATCGACGACCGCCTTGCGCACGAACTGGGTTTAGGAGATATTGCGGCCGTCGCCGGCGTCAGTCCCTCGCATCTCAACCTGCTGTTCAAACAGTCGATGGGGACGTCGGTACACAAATACGTCGTGAGGAGGCGCGTCGAGCGCGCGGTCGATCTTTTGCGACACACAAATGAGGCGGTATCGGACATTGCACTGCGAACCGGATTCGCAAACCAGAGTCACATGAGCCGATGCCTACGCAGCGCGTTCGGTGTAACGCCGCGGAGTTTACGCGAAGCGCTCTAGATCGACTCGAGATTCTGGCCGGGTGAAGTCGAGCCGTTCGCTCAGCGCGGCTCCGCATGCCATTTTGGTGTTCCTCGCGCCATGGCGGGGCCGCGTGCCCTGCCGCAGCGCCTGAGGCAGTCATTCTTGGTTGCTTCTCTAGCGGCCGTCTAACAGAAAAGCTCGGCAGGATTCCGTCCATTATGAGAGTGATATTCACTTTCCGCTAATCGAGCCAAAACCGTAACGCACCGTTCCATAGTCGGAGAAGTAGCAGAGATGGAAAACACGATTGTCGAGCTGTCTGAAGGCGATCAAGGCTGTCCGGTAAAGCACGTACCGCTGCGGCCGCGAATCAACATCGATTGGTTCCCCGAGTTGTTGGACGTATCGGTGCTGCACCGGCCGTCTGCACTCTCCGACCCGATGGGCTCCGGTTTCAACTATGCGCGCGAGTTCAACAGCCTCGACCTCATAGCGGTGAAGGCTGACATCTTTCGATTGATGACTACTTCGCAAGATTGGTGGCCGGCCGACTACGGCCACTACGGACCGCTCTTCATTCGCATGGCGTGGCATAGCGCGGGCACGTACCGCATTGGCGATGGCCGCGGCGGCGCCGGCTCGGGCGAACAACGCTTCGCGCCGCTCAACAGTTGGCCCGATAACGCGAACCTCGATAAAGCACGTCTCTTGCTCTGGCCGATCAAACAGAAGTACGGCCGCAAGATATCGTGGGCCGATCTCATGATCCTGGCCGGTAACTGCGCGTTGGAATCGATGGGATTTAAGACGTTCGGCTTTGCCGGCGGTCGCGTGGACGCGTGGGAGCCTGACGAAAGCATTTATTGGGGTCCCGAGGACGTATGGCTCGAGGACAAGCGCTATAGTGGCGAACGCGATCTCGAAAAGCCGCTCGCGGCCGTTCAGATGGGCTTGATCTACGTGAACCCGGAAGGTCCAAATGGCAAGCCCGATCCGATCGCAGCGGCGCACGATATTCGGGAAACGTTCGGACGCATGGCGATGAACGATGAAGAGACCGTCGCGCTCATTGCCGGCGGCCATACCTTCGGCAAAGCGCACGGTGCCGCCGATCCGGCGCAGTACGTCGGCTTTGCACCGGCCGGCGCCGGTATTGAAGAGCAGAACCTCGGCTGGCGCAACTCGTTGCGCAGCGGCCACGGCGATGCCACGATCACCAGTGGCCTCGAAGGCGCCTGGACCACGACGCCGACGCGCTGGAACGGCGAGTACTTTTACAATCTCTTTAACTATGAGTGGGAGCTAACGAAGAGTCCCGCCGGTGGCTATCAGTGGACGCCGAAGGATGGCGCCGCCGCGAACTCCGTCCCCGATGCGCACGACAAGTCGAAGAAGCACGCGCCGATGATGTTCACGACAGATCTCGCGTTGAAGGTCGATCCGATCTACGCTCCGATCTCCAAGCGCTTCCACGACAATCCGCAAGAGTTTGCCGACGCGTTTGCCAAGGCGTGGTATAAGCTGACGCATCGCGACATGGGTCCGATCTCGCGCTATCTCGGCCCCGAAGTGCCGGCCGAACCGCAGCTCTGGCAAGACCCGTTGCCCCCGGTCGACCATCCCTTGATCGACGAGCGAGACGTCGCAGCACTCAAGAGCCGCATCCTTGCCTCGGGACTGACGGCGCCGCAACTGGTCGCGACCGCGTGGGCATCGGCATCGACGTTCCGCGGCACCGACAAGCGCGGCGGGGCCAACGGTGCGCGGATACGTCTTGCGCCGCAGAAGGATTGGTCGGTCAATCAGCCTGCGGAGTTGGCGAAGGTACTGCAAACGCTCGAGAAGGTTCGAACTGATTTCAACGCGTCGATCTCCGGCGGCAAGAGAGTGTCGCTGGCCGACGTCATCGTTCTCGGCGGCTGCGCCGCGATCGAACAGGCGGCGAAGAGCGCCGGTCACGATGTGAAGGTGAGCTTCACGCCGGGACGCACCGATGCGACGCAGGAGAACACCGACGCGCAATCCTTTGCCGTCCTGGAACCGACACACGATGGGTTCCGCAACTACCTCGGCCGCGGACATGCGCATTCGCCCGAGCAGCGGCTTATCGATCGTGCGCAACTGCTTACGCTGACCGCTCCGGAGATGACGGCGCTCGTCGGCGGCCTGCGCGTGCTCGGCGCGAACGCCGGCGGATCCAAACACGGCCTCTTCACGAAGCGGCCCGGCACGCTGACGAACGACTTCTTCGTGAACTTGCTCGACATGGCAACGAAATGGCAGCCGGCTGGAAGCGACTACACGTACGAAGGGCGCGACCGGCGCACGGGCGAGGTTACCTGGACCGGCACGAACTACGATCTCATCTTCGGCTCAAACTCACAGCTGCGCGCGATCGCCGAAGTCTACGCCATCGAGGGCGATCACTTCGTTCGCGACTTCGTCGCGGCGTGGGAAAAGGTCATGAACCTCGATCGCTTCGATCTCTTGGTGACCGCCTAGCGATCGAGCGGCTACGGCGCTGCGATCCAGCTCTTAGCGTCCGCAGCTTCTTCCGGCGAAAAGACGCGAACTCGGCCCGGCAAGAAGGCGCCGAAGAAGTTCGTAGACAGCCGAATCCACTCGAGGTCGGTGATGACGGCCACGCGTTCCCAGCGCGTAAAGTGTTCGATTCCGACCTTAGTGTCGGCCCACGCTGCGCCCGCATCGAAACCCGTAAACCCCGGACGCAGCTCGTAGTAGCATCGGATCCTCGGGTGAAGCTTGAGCGCCTGGTCGACCTTTGGAATGAATATTTGCTCGTAGTCTTGCTTTGTAACCTGGCCCGTCGCGGCGCACGCCACGACGTTATCGGGAAATCCATCAAGCATTTCGATCATTACTCTACCTTACCCATATTAGAATGCGCGCGCTTCGGGCGGCGCAACGGCCCCCTCTTGGTCGCAGCGTAAGAGGAACGCGAAATGCCGGCGGCATACGCGGGAACGATGATAGTACGCTGCGCTTTCCTGGCCGCCTTGTTGCTGGGGATATTCCCCTCCGTGGCGATGGCCGCGCCGGTGATCCCTGAAGACCTTTTCAAGCTGACGCTCTTGAGCGGTGCCGGCATCTCGCCGGACGGATCGCACGTGCTCGTCGAGGCGTCGCGGATGGACGGGCCAAAGGACACGTACGACCGGACGATCGAGCTCGTCGAAGTCTCCAGTGGACGTTTGACGCATAACGTCACGCGCCGCGAGGGCGACGGCGATTTTGCGTGGATGCCCGATGGGCGCAGTTTCGTCTTCGTGCGCACCGTCAAGAAGCAGAAGCCGCAGCTCTTTCGCTACACCTTGGCCACCGGACAAGCGGCACAGTTGACGCACATCAAGCAGGGTGTTGCAAGTCCCGTCGTCTCCAATGCTGGCGATCGCATCGCGCTCAGCGTTACGGATACGGACTCCGCGCCCAACGCGCAGATCGACTTCGCGAAAGCCGGCTTCACCCCAAAAAGTTCGCAGAAGCAGAGCGACATCCAGACCATCGATCAGCTGTTCTTCGAAACCAACGGCCAAGGCTACACGTATCGGGATCACCAGCATATTTGGACCGTCGACGCCGATGGAACGCACCCGAAACAGCTTACGTCCGGCCAATACTCCGAAAACCTCGACGCGTGGTCGCCCGACGACCGCAGCATCCTTTTCGACTCATTGCGCTACGAGTCGACCGACAGCGGCCGAAGCGACGTCTACGTGATTCCGTCCACCGGTGGTGCGATGACGAAAGTTCCGTCGCCGTTGCCTTCCAATAACGGACTGTTCTTCAACGCGGATGCTAGCCGCATCTATCTCGTGAGCTCCGCGATAGCGGCGTGGGCGCCTGAGCTGCCGGAGCTCGTCTCAACCAAGCTCGATGGCTCGGATCGGCGCGTCATCGTCGCGCGCAACACCGTCTCGATCGGCGACTCGCTGCTGGCCGATATGAAGGAAGGCGGCGGCGCTTGCGCGTGGCCGCTTCCGGGCAAGGATGCAATGCTGCTGAATGCCGATGGACCCGGCTATGCGAACCTGCGCGCACTCGACCTTCGTACCGGCGGTCTGACCGATCTCACCCCACCCAAAGGCGAAGCGTGGTCGTGCACGATTTCAAACGATGGCGCTCGCGTCGCATATCTGTACAGCGACTTCACGCATCCGACCGACGTTTACGTACTCGATCCCAACGGCAAGCCGCGCCGGTTGACCGACGTCAACGCCGCCTATCTTGCATCGGTGACGCTCTCGCAACCACAGGAGTTCAGCGTAAAAGATTCGGCCGGATACACGGTGCAGGCGTGGTTCATGCCCGCAACCTCCGGCGCGGCGGGCGCCAAACATCCTACGCTGCTGGACATCCACGGCGGCCCCGAAACACAGTTCGGCGACACGTTCTTCCACGAGTTTCAACTCTACGCGGCCGAAGGCTATAACGTCGTGTTTTGCGATCCCGCCGGAAGCACGGGCCACGGCTATGCGTTCACCGATGCGCTCGAACACGACTACGGCGATGCCATGTTCCGCGACGTTGAGGCGGTCATGGATGCCGCCGTGCGGCGGCCCGACGTCGACGCCGACCGGTTAGGCGTTCTCGGCGGATCGTATGGCGGCTACGCGACGCTGTGGGTCATCTCGCACACGAATCGATACAAGGCCGCCGTCGCAGAGCGTGTCGTCAGCGACATGCAGACCGAGGACCTCGGAGCAGATTTCGCCGGCAAGAACGGGTTGGCAGGCGGTTATTATACGTGGGGTCCACCATGGGATCCGGCGAGCACCAACTACACGAAGTTCTCGCCGCTCACATGGGTAGCGAACGTTCACACGCCGCTGCTGATCCTGCACTCCGAGGACGACACGCGCACGCCGCTCGAACAGACGCTCGTGGAGTTCACGGCGCTGAAGATCCTCGGACGAACCGTCGAGTACGTCGCGGTTCCCAACGAAACGCACGACCTGTCGCGCACCGGGTCGCCGATCCATCGCGTCGAGCGACTGCACCTGATCCTCGACTGGCTGCGCCGCTACATCTAAGCCGTCGTGCAATCGCTGTTCGAGGGTCCGGATTCGCTGCGGGAGCCATCCGAACGGCTCGCATTCTGGCTGACGGCCTTCTTTGCACTTCCGGCGGCGTTGGCGATCGGCTATCTGTTGCACGAATCCATCGGTGCATCGCAAGTCGCGCTCTTCATCGTCCTCGCGATGGTGTACGTAACGCTGGCTCGTGGGCGGCTGCTCGGGTCGAGCGTGCGCGTCCACGAGCGCCAGTACCCGCGCCTCTTTACAATCGTCAGAGAAGCGTGCGCGGCGCTCGACATCGCAATGCCCCTCATCTTCGTCCGCGAAGACAACTACGTGCCGGTCGTCGCGCTAGGCTTCGGCGAGCCGTATGCAATCGTGCTGTCCACGCATTGGATCGAGATCTTCCGCGACGACGAGGTCGCCTTCATGGTCGGCCGCGAGCTCGGCCACATCGCCGCAGGTCACACGCGCTTTCATTCGCTGCTCAGCGTGAACGGTAACGAAAACTTCGTCGTCTCGCTCATATTCGGCGCCTGGCTGCGGCGCTGCGCGCTCACCTGCGATAAGGTCGGACTGCTCTGCTGCGGGACGCTCGAAGCGGCCATTCGTGCGATGGGTATTGCCGCATTTCACGAGTTCGGACGTCAGGTCGATTACGATGCCTTTGCCGAGCAGCACGCCGAGATAGAACACGATTCGGTGCTGCGCTGGGGAGAGTACCTGAGCGGCGAGCCTTACGCAACGCGCCGCATTGCGTCGCTGCGCCAGTTCATGACGACACCCGCGTACGTCTCGGCCTCCCACTGGTTTGCGCGCGAGCGAACCGAGCAGCCTCCAGTATTATCCATACCGGCTGGATTACACGTCGAGCGGAGGGATTGCGCCGGATGGTGGCGGCGGTTCGCCGCATGGGGGATCGATGCAATCGTTGTAGCCGCAATTCTCACTTCGTTTGGAGGCAGTGTCGCACCAGTGCGCGCGACGCCCGGCGGCACGACGACCACTACGAAAGACGCCAGCGGCCGCGTGCACCACGTCTGGACGAGCGACGAGATGCGGCTTGGGCCGTTTGCCTACTCGGAGAGTGGACTTACGGTTCGAATCGGCGGCGAAGACCTTCCCGTTTCTCCCAACGTTATTGCGCGCGCGATCAGTCACAGCTTTGGGTTTTGGTTTCCGGTCTATCTCGCGGTGCTCGTCATCGTGGTGGGACAGACCTTCGGCATGATGATCATCGGGCTGCGCGTCGTCACGACCGAGTTCGGGAGGCCCAGCATCGCTCGGATCATCGCCCGCTACGCGATCGTCTTTGTGTTATGGTGGCTGATCTTGCCGCTCAGCCTCGTCTGGCGGCGCATCCTCTTACACGATCGATGGACGCGAACGCGCCTCGTCAAAGTCGAACGGATCGTCGCGCGGATCGTCGGCACGACATAGGACTAGTAGTTTTGCTGGATTGCCAGGACGATCGAGCCGTCATCGCTTGTGGCCGTCATCAAGGCTTCGAATGCTGACTCGGCCGTCGTCGGGATGCCGTTGAAAAAGATGCTGTAAACGAGTTGACGCCCGCTCTTTGCATCGATGTAGCCAACCTGCGTGTACGCTGGAAAGTATATCTGGCCGCTCGGTGACGTGATGAGCCGAGTACCTTCCTTAATACGAACCTTGCCGGCGGCGGGTGTGCCTACCTGATTGGTGGCCTGCAGACCGTCGACGCCGAGAATCGACATGCCGTCGTGAATGTAGCGCCCCCACGGTCGCGAGAGTATCGTGCGCAAAAACATCGCTTCGTCGGCCGGCGACGTGCGGCCGGTATCGACGGATCCCGCGCCGTCCCACACGACCGTACTCTGCGACACACCCAAGCCTGAGATCGTCTTGACTTCAGGGGCGAGACCGTCCGGACACGTATGACTGCCGTGCTTCACGGCGAGCAGACAGACCATGAGATCCGCACCGCGGTTGTAGCTGATTTTGAGAATCACCTTGATAAACTGCGAGAACGCAGGCGAGACATGCTGCGCGACCATCGTACTTGACGTATACGCGCTCGCGCTCGGCAGCAGCCGTGCCGGGTTTTTCGCCGATTCATTTGCAGTGACGCTGACGCCGGCGCGGCGCAGCGCTTCGATAAAGGCGGCGCGCGCGAAATCCGCCGGATGGAGGACGAACGCGGTTACGAGCAGCGGTTTTGCGCCGGCCGCGAGCTGGCCCGTGACTTCGATTCTGTTTGGCGCGAGCTGCTTGACCTCGAGCGGTTCCGTCTTCGTACCGCCGGCAACGGTCGTAACCTTCGAAATCACGGTGTAGGTCGCCAGCTTCGGGCGCCAATCGAGTTTCGCGGGTTGTCCCGGACTCGCCGGCGTCGAGGTGATGTCGATGAGATTCTCATTGACCCAAATCGGCGATATGAGTCCGTCGGGCCATCCGTCGTATGGCTTGAAGAGCCGCTCGTCGATGACGACGTCACCTTGCACGGTCTTAATTCCGGTCGCGCGAACTTTATGCGCGAGCTCGTCGAGCACCGACAGCGGATGGCTGTTCGGAACCAGCGCCGCGCCGGGGAATCCCGTCGAGGCGTAGTTGTGATCGATCTGCGGCAAGCTATTGTACGCCATCGTGCCGTTCGGCCGCTCGCGTAGACCGAAGCTGAAGTCGCCGGACGCAACGAGTACCAGATTGCCGCTGAGCGTGCCGCCGGTCACGTTCCCGGTCCGATAGACCGGCGTACGAAAGCGATAGTTCGGCCCGTAGGCTGCCAGCGTCGAAGCGGTGCTGAACACCTTCATGATCGAGCCGGTATCGAACATCTTCTCGCCGTTCTGATCGATGAGCACTTGGCCCGTCGATTGATCGGCCAAGTATATCCCGAACATACTGTGCGTGTAGACCGGCTTCGACGTCACCGCGCTGATGGCTTGATCGACCTGCGGCGGGACGTCGCCGGTTGTTGCGGCAATGAGCAGAACTGCAAGAGCGGCAATCAATGTACGTTGCATGGGGGTCCGGTTACGTCGAAAGCCACCGACCTCCTTGGAGCCGCGAGGGCGTTTACATCGCCCTTCCACCGAACGTCTCCGCGTCGAGAGCGTCGAGGAATTGCTCGAGGGCGGCGGCTCGTTCGGCGCCTATTTTTTGCGCTGTCTTCGTGATGAGACGTGGTGGAATGTCGTGCACGAACGAGCGGAGCGCCTTCACCGCGCGGGCGAAGCTTTCGGCATCTGCACCGGTAAGCGAAAGCATTCGGGCGGCGCCGATCTCGCCGAGAAAGTCGAGCGAATCAGCGTCGTGCAGAACAATCGCCTCGGGCTGCGTGCCCGGATCGCTATAGTACATGTGCCCGCGCTCCGCGGCTTGCACCGCCGGCAGCTTCTGCATTGGAAATCCGGCCGCGCGTAAGAGCACGCCGCTCTGCTCGGCAGCGCACTCACCGTGCTCCAGCTTCGTATCGGCGCACGGCATAAACGCGGCCATGTCGTGTAGGAACGCCGCGGCGAAGAGCACGTCGGTGTCGACGCGCAGGCCGTCGCCTTGCGCGAGCTCCAGTGCGATGCGGTAGTTGCGCTCGGAGTGTTGCCATCCCCACGCGGGGTGATGGAACTTCGATTGGGCAAGAGTGTAGATGGTCGCCTTCCACGGTGCGTCGAGTGGAATACCGGTTGCCGTTTGCGGCGGCGAGACGACCGCGAGCAACACGCCGGCGACAAGGCTTTGCACGAATATCATCGTGCTCCAGTTGGCTACGGCCGGGAAGTTTCCGGCCGGCCACGAAGTTCGCGGCGATGCGAAAATGTAGCGTGGCGTTGCTGTGTACGCTCCTTCTAGCGTCGTGTGCAAGCGCTGGGAGCGGCGATTCCGCCGATAACGTGAGCGGGCCACGGATGCAGGCTACTATTTATTCAAGACTCGCGCCCATGCTCAAAGCGCGCGATCCGGCGCTGGCGATCGAGCCCACTTCGTGCCCCCCTCGCATCGACGTTTCAGGCGGAAAGGTGGCGTGGTGTGTGCTGCGCGTCAACGGCGTCAGCCTCCCGGTTCGCGTAGCATACTACGGCCCGGCGCAAAACTTCAAAGTGAACTTCGATGGTCCGTTCTTCGAACGGGCGTGGATCGA
The DNA here is from genome assembly GCA_963758805.1 of Vulcanimicrobiota bacterium. Lineage (GTDB taxonomy): Bacteria > Vulcanimicrobiota > Vulcanimicrobiia > Vulcanimicrobiales > Vulcanimicrobiaceae > Cybelea. Next base: position 482,055 of record CAVWWP010000003.1, on the reverse strand, counting down.
AACGTACGCGAAGAAAGAACTGGCCGCCAGATACGGGATCTCGGCCCAAATCCAGTGTCCGCTTCCGGTGGTAACCGTGCTCCATGTTGGAGCGAACGTTACCTGTACCGTTTCGGGGTCGCCGAAAGTAGCGGCCGTAAGCCTAACGGTCCACAAGAACGGAGAAATCTCTCTGAACAAGGTTCCGGGCCTGGCAGCGCTGGATGCACCACCCGACGCTGTGTTGCAAAAGCATAAACTCGGCGAGACGGTCGTCCTGAGCGGACCCGAGGTCGAGCGGTACATCAGTCGCGCCTACCTCTCCGTGGTCGCGGCGAACCCGGCGAACCTAACGGTCACGTGTCCACCCCAAGTCGACCTTTCGGGATCGAAACGCGCGGTCTGCATCGTTGGAATCAAAGATAAACATCTCGCGCTTCGGATGAGCGTTTGGATCGACGATGCAAGCGGCCTTAGGGAACTGCCGCTCGACGCCGTCATCGATAAACGGCACGTCGCTCAGTCGGCGCAAGCCGACTGGAATCAACGGCTGCGACTGCTCGGCTTACGACCTGATACTACCGTTGACTGCGGCGAGGGTGTTGTTGTCGTACCAGTGGGAGGGTCGTTTGCGTGTCGCACGACTGCCGGAGGCAAAACCTATAAATTGATCGTTACCGCCAAGGATGCCAACGGCACGGTCTCGTGGCGAGGCGCCTCGGCGAAGTAAGGCGATAGTGCCGGCCGGCTTACGCGCGTCGCGAGACAGGGATTTCCGCACTAGGGCGCGCATCGGCCGCACGTGGCAAGCACGCTACGATTCGGTGTGGCGACTGCCGACCACCAATGCGAAGCCTACGACGGGCACGACGACATCCGCGACGTTTGGGAGCGCGTGCGCGGCATGGTTCCGCGCGGCAAAGCGACCGATTTCTGGAATCGCTACGATGAAGACATAAAGCTTGCCCAGGGACTAGGCTGTACCGTCTTCCGCTTATCCGTATCGTGGGCGCGGCTCGAGCCGGAACCGGGCGCCTGGAGCGACGAGGCGTTCGCTCACTACCGTGCGGTGCTGCAAGCGATTCGCGGCGCCGGCATGTCGCCGATCGTGACGCTCGTGCACAACTCGTGGCCGTTGCATATTCAGGCAGCCGGCAATGGCGCGGGGCCGCTGGATCCTAGCTTTCCCGATAGCGTCGCCCGGTATGCGAAGGAAGTCGCGCAACGGCTCGGCGATCTCATCGACGATTACGTGACGTTGAACGAGCCTAATCAGCTCGTCTACGGTTGGATCAAGGGCTTCTGGATGCGCGCATACGCGATGCCGCCCGGGCAGCCGCCGTATCAGAGCGGCGACGCGCAGATGGACGACGTCCTGACGCTCATTCCGAACCTCTTTCGCGCGCACGCGAAAGCGCGCGAGGAAATCCGGCGCATCCGGCCGAGTTCGCGCGTCGGGGCGAATCCGCTCGTCCTCGGGATTGCGCAATGGCTGCAACGCATCGTCGATGTTAATGCGACCCACCTCCAATCGCCGGAGGCTGCGAAAAAGCAGGGCGCGCGGATCGCGCGGTTGGCGTTCGTAGAAGGCGGTCGCGTCGATTGCACGATCGCGCAGCTCACGATGACGCTCGAGCGCGGCGAGCACGCGTTCTTCTCCGAACCCTATTACCGCACGCGTCTCGCGGCGCTGCACGCCAAATCGTTTACAATACCGGTTGAGATGCAGTCGTTGAACGGGCGTGTCGCGGTCGTCGCGGAGACGCTTATGGCGACGAACGTCGGTGCTTGGTTCCCCGCCGCCACGATAACGTACGCCAACTCGATGGCCGACGCGGTCGCAGCGTTGAAGCGCGGCGACGTCGATGCGGTTTTCGACGACGACGTGACGCTGCGTCAATACGCCGGCAACGACCTCGCTCTTACGGATATCCCAAACTCCGACCAGTACTTCGCGGTGGCGATGGCGCTCGGGAGCCGCACCCTGCTCAACGTCGTCGACCGCGCGATCCGAGAACTGCGTGGATCGAACTCCGAGATTCCCAACGCATTCAACCGCAAGACGATCGCGAATATCGGGCGCGAACAAAACGCCAAAGCCGATGACGAGCGAGACCGTTCCGCAGATGGATCGGTCGATCGCGCGTATCCGCAGGCGCGGGACGTTGCGTGTCGGCGTCCATCCCGGCGTACCCGGCTTATGCACGGAAGCCGGCGCCCCAACGAAGCCGGCGCAGCGCTACGCCGGTCTCGAGCCCCAGCTCGCGCATCGTATCGCGCAGCTCATCTTCGGCGATCCCGATCGGGTGGAGTTCGTTCCGGTGCAAGGTGCGCAGCGGTTGAGCGCAACGCAATCGTGGCTGCACGGGTTCCTTGCTCTTCGCAAAGGCTTTGCGATCTTCGGAACGCTGCTCGGCACGAACTGGTGGAATCTCGGAATGGCCGGCAAGCTGCCGGAGTTTCTCTGTCCGCCGGAGTGCGTCGGTTCGCTCGACTACGTCGGCCTCGACTATTACTGGGGTGTCCCGTCGTTCTGGCCGTCGGAGCTCCATCGGCTGAGTGCGGCGGCGGATTTCCAGTATGCCAGCGCACCGGTCTGGCCAAGCGGGCTCGATATGATTCTTAGCGAAGCGGCGCAAACGTTTCCGGGCAAGCCGATCATCGTCATCGAGAACGGCTGCGTCGCGCGTGCGAGCGGTCTGGCGCGCGCAGATTATTTGGCGGCGCACGTTAGCGAGGTGCGAAAAGCGGTCGCGCACGGCGCGCCGGTTGAAGCCTACCTGTGCTGGAGCATCACCTCGAACCGCGAGTGGGGATTGCCCTTCGACGGCGGCAGCGATTTCGGGCTCTATCACATCGATCTGGATACCGATCCCGAGCTCAAACGCGTGCCGACCGATTCGAGCCGAACCTACGCGAACCTGATCGCGGAATCGTAGAATCCGGCGTCGAAATCGCCGTCAGAAGCTATCGAACGACGAGAGGTAGACAGATGCTGCGTGCTGCCGCTTGCCTTGTTGTCCTTGTCATGCTTGCCGGTTGCGGATCGCACTCCGGCATTTCCGGCCCCGCCGGTCGCGGGGGCGTCCTACCCGACGTCTCGGCCAAAGACCAGAACGTCGACCTGGGCAAGTACATCAAGCACGTCGTCATCATCGTTCAGGAGAATCGCAGCTTCAACTCGTTCTTCATGGATTATCCGGGCGCGACGACGCAAGATTTTGGATACGAGCACGACGGAACGCGCGTGCGCCTGCATCGCATTCGGCTCAACGACACCTTGACGCTCAATCACGACTACTCTGAGGCGTGGGCGGCGTACGACGGCGGGAAGATGGACGGCTTCGATTTGGGGAACTTCTCTGGTGGCGGCGGGGCCGGCAAATATCCGTATGCGTTCGTCAAACGCGAGGACATCGCACCCTATTGGACGATGGCTCACGAGTACGTGCTCGCCGATCACATGTTTCCGACGATGCTCAGCGCGAGCTACACCGCGCATCTCGATCTGATCGCCGGCACGACCGACCTCAATCCGAGCCAAGCCGTCATAGACGTACCAAACGGCGGCCCGTGGGGATGTTATGCTCCGGCCGGCACCACTACGCCAACGATCAACCCGCAGCGTCAGGTCATCTGGAACGGGCCGTTCACGTGTTACACGCAGTTTCGCACAATGGCCGACACGCTCGACCCCGCCGGCGTGTCGTGGAAGTACTACGCGCCGCGATGGACGCAGGATAACGGCGGCTATCTGTGGTCGGAGTTTGCGGCGATTTCGAACGTTTTTTTCGGCCCGGATTGGCTAACGAAGGTGGTTTCGCCGCAAACGACCATCCTCACCGATCCCGGTAACGGGAAGCTCGCATCGGTATCGTGGGTGATGCCGGATTGGGCGGACTCCGACCACTCGTGGAACGGCAGTCTTACCGGGCCTTCGTGGGTGGCGAGCGTCGTGAACGCGATCGGCGAGAGCCCGTATTGGAACTCAACCGCGATCTTCATCGTGTGGGACGATTGGGGCGGCTTCTTCGATCCCGCCGTTCCGCCGCAGCTCGATTTCCGTGGCTTAGGTATACGCGTACCGTGCCTCATCATCTCGCCGTATGCGAAGAAGAACTACGTCGATCAGACGCAGTACGAGTTCGGCAGCATTCTCAAGTTCACTGAGGACGCATTTCATCTGCCGCGGCTCGGCACCGAAGCCGACGGCTACACCGATGGCCGAGCGACGAGTCCGGTCGATGCGTTCGACTTTTTGCAGAAGCCGCGGAAGTTCAAGCCATTCTACCGCGCAATACTCGCGCTCGTACTTCCTCCACGAAAAGCCATCGCTCAAACCCGTCGACACGCAGTGATCGAAGGCTACGAGCCGGTAAGTCGCGCGACTTCAGAGGCGATCTCGGCTTTGGTAAAGCCGCGGCTTTGCAACGCCGCGAAGAATCGTTCGATAGACTGACGCAGACCGCGCGAACGCGCACGCCGGTCGCCGCGCGGGACGTCGGAAGCCACGCGCGTTCCGCGGCGGCCGTCGCCGACGAGCCAGCCTTCGGTTTGCAACTCGGCGTAGGCGCGGGCGACCGTGTTCGGGGCGACGCTGAGATCGCCGGCGAGCTGACGCACGGGCGGCAGCGCCATGTTTGGTTGAAGCTCGCCGCGCTCGATCGCGGCCCGAAGCTGCTCGACGATCTGGCGATACGGCGGTGTTTCGAGGCTCTCGTCGACGACGAGAAACGAACCGTTCACGCGATGCGCAAGCGTTTGCGGCACGGAGTTAAGGCTGCGATCATCACGCGACGTACGCGAGGGCGACGGCCAGCGTTACACGCGCTAAGATGTGCGAATCCTGAAGGCATCGGCGCGGTAATGCGACGTACGGAAGCCACGAACACCGTTGGCGGCGCGCTGGCCAACGCGATAAGATTGCTCGCGCGACAGAAGCGTATGTGTTCGTCGACTGGTACTCGAGTTGGGGATCGTCGCCGAAGAGTATGGCGGGCGCGACCGCGACGCGCCAAGCGATCGCGACCAGTACGAGCATTGATATGACAACGACGATGGCGCCAAAGCGGAACCGCGGATCGACGGCAAAGATGCCGGCCCCTGCAATGCAGATGGCCGTCGGTACGACGGTGAGCGGAGATAGCGCTTTCCACGGACTGCGGCGGACAAGCGGCGCGACGCGGCGGTCGGTGGCGCGCCGAAACCGGAGGTAGCAAAGCAGGTTAACCGCCGCTATCGCCAAGCACCCGAGCGCGTAAGGAAGTATATACGGCAGGGACGGGACCAGCGCAAGGGGAGCCAGCAGGATCATAATCGCGCCCGCGTAGCGCGAGTAGACGTCAGTGTCGCCCTCTGTTTCGCAACGCGCGCACAAGACGCGATTCAGACGCTCGCGCTGCTCTTCGCTCGATGCGGCCCGGGCACCACAGAAGTACTTTGAAATGCCCCACATCCAGCCGGGGCTGACGATTGACGCGATTCCCAGAACGATGAGCTCTCCGGCGATGCCGATGCGGGATGATGAGGTCGTGTTCTACCGACATTGTACCAGCATCCTAATACAAACCATTGGTTTGTGTCAACCCCTTGATACAAGCAGGGGCGCCGGCGGGCAAGCCTAAGTCCTAGCTATGGCGGTCGACGCCGGACCTGACGCCTATGATATTTTCAGCCGAGCACGTGCCGCCGTCACCGTGGCGCGATACCCCGACGCGATTCGCTACACGATCTCGGTCGCGGGGTTCGACGGCGCAACTCCCGAGGCCAATCACTATCGAGCCTATTACAACCGGAGCGAGGGTTCGATTCGCGTCGCACCGGTTAGCGAGGAAGAAGCGGCGAAGCCGCCGCCGATCCCTCACGGTATAAATTTTTCGCTGACCGCGTTTCTTTGCGGCGGCCATTGCGACACCGGGAGTGCAACGATCGCTCTCCCGGCAGGCCGAACGGCGCAGTCGCCGGATCTCGTCGGCGTTCCGATCCTCGAGCCAACGTACATGTTCGGTCTCGTATACGCGAACGATGTTGCGCGCAGCGTGGGAGCGCTACCGGTATCCACGCTTCCGGTCATCGCCGTTGTGTCGACCGCGAGGCGGGAATATACGGTCGCACTCGCGGGCATCGCGCCGATCGACGGGATCCCCAGTTACCATCTGCTCTTGACGCCGATCCGAAAACCCCACGATAACCGGCTGCGCGAGCTGTGGATCGGGACGAACGACTATCTGCCGCGGAAGGCTGTGATTGCCGGAAACTTTACGATTGCACCGCTCGTCGACGTTCCTTGGACGGTCGAATTCACGATCGTGGACGGTGCGCCGTTCATCTCAGCGGAGAGCGCCGGCTCGACGCTCTATCTAGCGCACCGCCGGGTTGTGCGCGACGCTAAGATTTCGTTCGAACGGATAGCGGCGTCGGACGATTCGTTTATTGGCCGGCCGCTCGTTCAGCCGGACCGCACGCCGACCACGCTCGCGGAGCCTTGAAGTGATCGCATTGCTAGCGGCGCTAATACAGCCGGTGGCGCCGCCGAGCGGTACGTACACGTATCGCGTGGCCGGCTATCCGGCCTTCACGTCGACGACAGTCGTCGTCAGCACGAGGAATCACGAGCTGACGGTCGTCGAGCATCCGGCGATCGCCGGCGTCAACGTCGTCACCGAGATCGATTACGACCGCTCGACGCTGCTTCCGGTACGCTACGCCGGCTCGCAGAATGGGCGTAGTATCGAGGTTACCGTCGCGGGCGACACAGCGACGCTCTCGGAGCCGAAGTTGGTGCGTACGAAGATTCTCGGAACCAAGGGCATGATGCTCAGCGATGGGCTCGCCGGATACCGGATGATGATGCCGTCGATCTTCGCCGCTGCCGGAACGCCGATGACCGACCTCGCGCTCAACGGATTCGCGCTCGTTCGCATCGATACCGCGGCCGCCGGCGACGTGCCGCCGGCCGGCGTTCCGCACACCGACGTCGAGAGCGCGTTCACCGATTCGCTTGGCGTGCGCATGACGATGTGGACGAATCCCGTGACCCGTATCGTCGATCACATGGAAGGTGGTGGCTTGACGTTCTCGCTCGTCTCGCATACGGCCGAGACCGCGGCCGCTACGCCCGCGCCGCCGGCCGCCCAACCCTCGCCCTATCCGACGGCGTTGCCGGAGTTCACCAGTCGTGACGTGAGCTTCCCATCGGCGGATGGTGCAACGTTAGCCGGTACGCTCACCGTCCCGAACGGTGCGACGAAACGTCTGCCGGTCGTCATTTTGGTGCACGGCAGCGGCCCGGGAACGCGCGATGGGGGCGTCCCGGCGAATCCAACGTTCCTCGACCTGAGCAACGCACTGTCAAATGCCGGCTTCATCGTCTTGCGCTACGACAAGCGCGGGATAGGCGCCAGCACCGGGACGCCGACGGAAGATTGGCGCATCCTCGTACAGGACGTTCGAGCTGCGGCAGCATTCGCGCGCACGCAGCCGCAAGTCGATCCGAATTCGATCGTCTTGCTCGGACACAGCGAAGGCGGCTTGATCGTTCCGCTGGCCGCAGCCAACGTTGCCGGGGCTGGCCGGTATCGTCTTGATGGCGCCGGTCGCGATCCCAATGCCGCAGCTCATCGACGAGCAGTCGTCGCGAACTTCACCGGCGATGCTCGCCGCGATAAGGGAGGCCTTGGCCGCGTACAACGGCGTCGACCCGGCCAAGGTGATCGCGAAGATCCAAGTGCCGATCCTGGTGCTCCAAGGCGGGCGCGACATGCAAGTGCTGCCGAAAGACCTGCCGCATCTCGTCAATGCCGCCCGTGCATCACATCGGTCCATCACGGTCGTCACCTTTCCGGAGGACGACCATCTCTTCTTGAAGCTGAGCGCATCGCAGCCCAACGACTTTTCGGAATATACCGTCCCAGCGCCGATCGATCCGCGCGTTGCGCAAGCAATCGTTGCGTGGATGGAGATGCTGCATCCTTGACTTAAGGAACCTCTGATTAATCCGCTGCCGCAGGTTTGACCGCAAAGGCGTCATCTGCGTCGTCGAAGACTCGGTCACAGAGTGCTTCGAAGATCAATCAGGGGCTCATTAACGGTATTGATAGTCTCGCAACTGCTCAAGGGGAACGCCGTCGGCATGCTCGAGCGTTAGAATACCTCGTATCGATTCGACACGCGAATCGGCTGCGAGGAGGTCCCGATGGTGCGACCAGGAGTGGCTGTCGCGTTGGGTGCGGTGTTGTGCGCCGTAGGATGCAGCGCGACGAGTTCGGGGATACCGCAAACGGGTGGTCCGTTCGCCAACTCCGCACGAGCGTTCGCGGAGCCCGCCGGAGCCGGTCGCATGCTGCGATACGACGCCGTACAAGCATGTCCCGGCAGCCGAATCGGGATGGCGCAATGCGACGCCTACATTCGCACCGATAGCTTTCACGGCGGCTTGGCGCCGGCAGATTCTCCAAGCGGCATACAATCTACCGTCGTCGAGCAAAGGCAACGGACAAATCGTTGCAATCGTCGACGCCTACGATAACCCAAACGTCGCATCGGATCTGGCCGAATACCGTTCGACGTACGGCCTACCGCCGGCGAACTTCACGAAGTTCAACCAGCGCGGGCAAACGGGCCACTATCCGGAAAACGATGAAGACTGGGGTGTCGAGATCGACTTGGACGTCGAGATGGTTTCGGCGAGTTGTCCGAACTGCACAATCTACCTCGTCGAGGCGGACGCTCCGTTTGACGCCGATCTCGATGCGGCTGAATCCGAAGCGGTAAAGCTGGGCGCGCATATCGTCAGCAACAGCTACAGCGGTTCGGGGTTGGCGCGTTCGGACTTTGAGACGCTGGGGATCACGTATCTCGCCAGCGCCGGCGACGCCGGATACGGCATCGGGTATCCGGCGGCCTTCGATTCCGTCGTTGCCGTGGGCGGCACGGATCTCTCGCGAAGCCAAAATCCGCGCGGATGGAGCGAAACGGTTTGGAGCGGTACTGGAAGCGGCTGTTCGCTTGAGAAAAAACCGGCGTGGCAAAGCGATCGCGGCTGCTCGAATCGCACTGCGAACGACGTTTCCGCCGTCGCCTGCCCATGCACTGGAGTCGCGGAGTATGATACGGACCTGCCGCCCGGTCAGCAATCATGGTTCGTCGTCGGCGGAACGAGCGTAGCATCGCCGCTGCTCGCGGGCGTTTTCGGTTTGGCCAGCAACGCGCAGGCACAGGATGGCGGGAAGACATTCTGGATCAAGCGGCACGAGAAAAAGCGCGACCTCAACCGCATCACGAGCGGCAACAACGGATCGTGCCTGCCGACGTATTTGTGCACGGCCGGAACGCGCGCGTTCCGCGACTACTCAGGGCCGGCGGGCTGGGGAACGCCCAACGGCATCGGTGCGTTCTGATGGCGCCGACCTTGTATCGCCGAACCACGACCGCGGCATTGAACGCGTTGCTTGCGGCAAGCCTGTTCAGTGGCTGCGGCGGCAGCTTGCCACAGGCCGCCGACGTTCCTTCGAGTGCGATGGTTGCGACGACGCGCCACGTCCTGCCCCTCGTACGAAAAGCAGACGGAGCCTCGTGGATGTTGCCGGAAGCCAAGAACGACGACTTGCTCTACGTCGGCGGATTCTACCAAAGCAGCGTTGACGTTTTTTCCTATCCTCAAGGGACGCTCGTCGGATCGATCTCGGGAGTTTCCGGAGCGCAAGGCCTCTGTACCGACGCACATGGCGACGTGTTCATTACGAACTCGAACTACTACGACATCGTCGAATACGCGCATGCAGGAACGAAACCGCTTGAAACGCTCGAAGATCCCGGTTACTTCTCCTCTGATTGCGCCGTCGATTCGCGGACGGGAGATATGGCGGTCAGCAACACGCTAGGCATCAACGGCAGTCAAGGCAATCTTCTCATCTTCAAGGGGGCCAAAGGATCGCCGGTCACATACTCGGATGCGGCGCTCTATCGAATGATTGACTGCGCGTACGACGACAAGGGCAGTCTCTTCGTTGGCGGTGCGAACACGCCCAATCAAGGAGGTTTCCAACTCGCGGAGCTTGCGAGCAAGGGCAAAGCGCTCAAGAATCTCCGGACCAACTTCGGCGTCGTCGAGCCCGGTGGTATGGCTTGGGACGGACATCATATGACCGTTGAGGACCAATACTTCGACACCATCTATCCGTTCGTTGTCTCGGGTCAGCGCGCGAAGTACGTCCGGTTTACGACGCTCGCTCAGTCAGCGGACGTCGTCTTCTACCTCTTTTCAAAATCAGGAAAGTCGCCGAGCGTCGTCGGCGCCGACGGCGGTAACGGCTACGTCGGCATCTGGCAATATCCCAGCGGCCGACGGATCAACCTCATAGAGTACGGCGGTTTTCGGGGCATCGAGGGCGTCGCTTTGAGCCAAGAGCAGCGCCGATGAGCCGCCACCCAGCAACCGTTAGGAGAACGTTGGAATGAGTACCTCGCATTACTTTAAAGCGATCGGCGCGACGTCGGCGGCGGCGGCGATCTTAGCCGGCTGCAGCGCTTCTGCGGGCAAGCTCGGTCCGGCTCAAACGCTTCCCACTGTCGCCGAGCCATCCGCCGCGAGAGACACGAAGGCGGTTCCGGTCGACCTCGAGTTGGCGATTCGCCCTGCACTGCACGAGCAGCCGGACACGCGCCGCTCGTGGATGCGCCCGGATGCCAAGCATCGCCCGTTGATGTACATTTCCGACGAGGGGACGTACGAGGTCTATGTCTTTTCATATCCGGACGGCGCTCCGGTTGGCGCGCTCACGGGTCTCGTCGCTCCCGCGGGCCTCTGCACCGATAAGAACGGCGACGTCTTTGTCGCCAATGAAGGCGCCCTCAATGTGGTAGAGTACGCTCACGGCGGGACGACGCCGATAGCAACGCTCAGCACCCTCAACGGTCTTCCACTCGGGTGCGCCGTCGACCCAACGACCGGCAACCTGGCCGTGTCCAACTTCTACGATTTCGATCGTACGGGCGGCGTGTTGATCTATCAGCATGCGGCGGGCGCGCCGGTGCAGTACAGCGATCCGAACCTCTACTATTACTGGGCCCCGGCCTACGACGATCGGGGAAATTTGTTCGTCGAGGGGCGCTCGCAAGAGAACATTAGCGGGCTGGCGGAGCTTCCCGCGCACGACAACGCGTTCGTCGATATTTCAACGAGCAAGTACATCTATTTTCCCGGCGGCGCCGGATGGGATGGTCGGCACGTCGATGCGTCGGATCAAGAGTACCAAGGCGTAGAAACGACCGGCATCTACCAACTACGCATAACGGGAAAGCGCGCAAAGGTCGTCGGTGCGACCAAGCTCGCGGGATCGTGCAATCTCAGCGATGTCTTACAGTACGAGATCGTCGGATTCCGCGGAAAGAAGCACCCGGCGAACCGAGTGATCGGTCCGAATGCGGTCTGCGCGACGACCGAGTACTGGAGTTATCCCAGCGGCGGCATTGCGACGACCGTCCTTACCGGATTCAACCTTCCAATAGGGGTGACCATAAGCTATGGAAAGTAAGCAGCGTCAAGTATCCGTAATATTTGCCGCATGTGCTCTTGGCGTTGCCGTACTCATCGCGGGTTGCAACGGCCCGTCGCTCACACCAGCTGCCGGTGCTTCCGCTCCGCAAACGAAGCGCGCTCCGCTGAGCGCCCTCGGAACACCCGTTGACGAGACAAAGCGAAACCATAACCTCCTCTACGCGGGCGCCGGCAACGGGCTGTTTGTTTACACGTATCCACACGGTACTTTCGTAAACGAACCAGTCAGCGTCGCCGTAGGGTCTCTCTGCACCGACAAGAAGGGCGACGTCTACGTCCCTGAATATAAGGCTGTCTTAGAGTTTGCGCACGGTGCCAGCCAACCAACCCGCGAGATCAAAGGCGGCGCTGCGGGCTGCGCGGTCGACCCGGGCAGCGGCAACCTTGCCCTTGTAACCAGCTCTAAGATCGCCATCTACGAGCACGCCTCGGGCAATCCCACCTACTACTCGTACCACAAGCTCGCCTTTGGAGCGCCCGGCTACGATGATAATGGAAACCTGTTTGTGGAAGCTTCTCCGGAAACGAGGTCAGCGGTGGTGCTGCTCGAGTTACCGAGCGGTGGATCGAAACTCAAACTCGTCTTCCTGCAGCAGAAGATCAACGAGTATCTCGGGCGTACAGTTCGACGGAACCTACCTTGCCGTCGGGGACGCCGCGTATGCGTACCCCAACATCTCAGGCATCTATCGTGTAAAGGTCAACGGACACCACGCAACGGTCGTAAGTTCACTGGAGCTCGACGGCTCGTGCGGTGAGTCTTGGCTGGTTCAGTTTTGGATCGAGAAGTCGACCGTCGTTGGCGCGAACGAATTCTGCACCACCACCGACTTCTGGAGCTATCCGGGCGGCGGCGAGCCTACGAAGAGCATCTCGGGCCTGAGCGCTTCGAGCGGCATTACCATCAGCAACGCGAGGTCCTAGCGATGACGGCCTATAGCGTGCGGTTGAAGATCGCTGCGCTTGCGGTGGCTTCCGCGTGCGCAGCCTGTAACGCAACAGGATCGCAACCATCGCTCGTGCCGTCCGGACAATCCGGAATGCAGGCTGCCGGCCGCACTTCGCCGGATGGTCGCAGTGCGCCGGCATCCGGTCGGCGATCTTCGTGGATGGAATCGGCAGCAAAGAACGCTAATCTGGTCTACGTCTCAGATCAGGTTGAAGGGCTTGCCGGATCGGTTTATGTCTTCACGTATCCCCAAGGGAAGCTCGCAGGGATGCTCGGCGGCTTCTTGGTCCCGCAAGGCCTCTGTTCGGACGTTCGCGGCGACGTGTACGTCACCAACACGTATCCAGCGGAGACATTGGAGTACGCACACGGTGGCACCGCGCCGATCTCGACGTTCGTCGATCCATTGGGGTATCCGGACGGCTGTGCGGTCGATCCAACGACCGGCGACTTGGCGGTCGCGAGCTACTCGAACGGCATTCTCGTCTATTCGAGCTCGACCGGCAATCCGACTATCTATACGGATCCGAATCTCGCGGGCTATTTACCGCCGGCCTACGACAATAAGGGCGATCTCTTTGTAGAGGGGATCACGACGGGGAATGCCCCGGTACTCGACGAGCTTCCCGCCGGAAGTAAAGATCTTTCACTACGTCGAGATGAATCTTCAGATCATCGACCCGGGGAGCGCGGCGTGGGACGGAAAGTACGTCGTCGTCGACGATGAGGAGTACCAAGGCGGAGACTACAGCGGCATCTATCGCGTGAAGGTCAAGGGAAAACGCGGCATCGTCGTCGGATCGGCGCAGCTTACCGGAGGATCGTGTGAAGGAAGTCTTGTCTTCGAGACAACGGTCGCGAGGAAGCTTTCTAAACCGAAGACATCGGCCCAGCTCATCGGGGCGAACTCTGCGGGGGTTGGAGTGGGTAACCGGTGCGCTCAGGTTGAGTTTTGGAAGTATCCTTCAATCGGAGAACCGGCGAAGACGCTCGACGGGCCCATCGAACCCGTGGGCGTGACGCTGAGCTACGCGCAGGGAGGCATGTAAGATGAGGCGCTGTTTGAACGTTCGAAATGCGTTCGCCCTCTGCGTTGCGGCGTCGTTCGCGAGCGGATGCGGTACGCCCGGATCGCCGGCGCTCTCGTCGAGTGCGATGCTCCAGAACATGGCATCGTCGCCCATCGGCCGGGGAACTCGGCCCGGCGTGACGGTGCATCCGGCCGTGTCAACCCAACTCGCGCCGCCCTTGCGCAGCGCAAAGGCCAAGGATGGCTCTTTGCTCTACCTAGCCGGCGGCTCGGGCGTTAGCATCTACACATTTCCGGTAATCCGGGAGTATGGTTCTCTGGACGTCTACGGGTTCGAGACATACCTATGTTCGGATAAAGCAGGCAACGTTTGGGTCGCTGAGTGGGACAATTACTATGTCGTCGAATACTCGCACGGAGGGACGAAGCCGATAAAGACGCTGACAAATGCCGCGCGATATGCAATGGGGTGTTCGGTCGATCCGACGACGGGAAACCTGGCCGTGGCGAACATGATCGATCAGACTGGACCGCCTGGTAACCTCTTCGTCTATTCACCAACCGGAAGTGTGGCGGGCTATGCGAGCCCGAAGTACGAGTATTATTGGTCGCCCGGCTACGACGACCGGGGAAATCTTTTCGTCGAAGCTACGACGTTCGACGGCAAGAATCAGCTCGTCGAGCTTCCGAAGGGCGGCAGCAACCTGCAAACCGTGCACATGAGCCAGGCCATCCACTATCCTGCGGGCGTTCAATGGGACGGCACGTATCTTGCGGTCGGCGATCAGATGTACCAGGGCCGCGACGTTAGCGGCATTTATCGCGTGAAGGTTACGGGCAGTCGCGCCACCGTCGTGGGGTCGCTGAAGCTTACCGGTACCTGCGGCGCAAGCGACATTCTTCAGTTTTGGATATCGGGCGCGCACATCGTGGGTCCCGATATGAACTGCAATACAGAGGGCATCTATCGTTATCCGCGAGGAGGAGAGCCCATCGAGAATCTCTCGGACCCCTACGTTACAAGCGGAGCAACGATTAGCATCGCGAAGTAACGGGTCACGCGTTACACCCCCCGGGCACGGCGCGCTCAGAGTGGGTAAGAAATGGGCTTCTTCGAGCGACCCGATCCGCGGCTGATCCGCAGCGCCGACCCGTCGCCGCCGGCCGCGGTTGGACGCGCGCTGAAGCGGCACGCGATTGCGCTACTCGTTTGCAGCGGCGCAATCGCGGGCACCTACGCCGCCAACGTCGCTGCTCGGGCTGCGTGAGACCGCGACGACGCGCGGTACGATCGCGGTGCGCGGCTTGCACGCTCCGGTGACGATCGTTCGCGACCGGCGTGACATTCCGCACATCATCGCGCAGAACGACCACGACCTCTACTTTGGCGAAGGGTACGCGCAAGGTTCCGACCGGCTCTTTCAGCTCGACATCACGCGCCGCTACGCGTACGGTCGCCTCGCCGAAGTGCTCGGCCCCAAGGCGCTCGTATTGGACGAAACGCAGCGCGCCGTGAACATCGAGGGGATTGCCGACCGCCAGTTCCGCGCACTACAGCCGCGAGAGCGTGCTGCGGTCACGGCGTTCAGCGCGGGCGTGAACGCGGCGATTGCGACACAGCCATTGCCGGTCGAGTTCCGCATGCTGCTCTATCGCCCAAAGCGATGGACGCCAAAGGATTCGGTCGCCGTCTCGATCCTCGCGTCGCTCGAGCTCGCCGATCCATGGCACGGCGTCTTCGTTCGCGATGCGACGTGGCGACTGCACGGAGCGCGCTGCTTCGACGCATTCTTCCCGCTCTCCGACGCTCGGTACGACGTTGCGGTCGACGGCACACGCGCGAGGCAGCGCGAGCAGCCCGCCTCTCGCGATTGCACGAATCTGGAGGTTGCGACGCGCGCGCCGCGGCCCGCGGTCGGGAGCAATGCGTGGGCAGCCGGGGCGGGCCGAACCACTGACGCTCGCGCGCTGCTTGCAAACGACCCACACCTCGACGTCACAATTCCCGGCATCTGGTATCTCGTCGACCTGGCGTCGCCCCGCATTCATGTCGCCGGCGGGGCCATTCCCGGGCTCCCCGGCGTCGTGCTCGGCCACAACGAGCACTTGGCGTGGGCATCGACGAATGCGGACGTTGCCACAACGAGTATCTTCGAGGCTGGGCGGCTCGAACGTACGTCGTGGGCTACCGAGGTCTTTCACGTGCGGTTCTCACGCGACGTTACGCTGCAGTACTACCGCACTGCGCGCGAGTTTGCGGTTCCGAACGAGAACGATGCGTCGCACATCGCGCTCGTACGCTGGCCGGTCTACGCCGAAACTCGGTCGGCGATCGCGACGATTCTCGCGCTCGACGTCGCGCGCGACGCAAGCGACGCGTTACGCGTTCTCGCGGATTATCGCGGATCGCCGCAGAACTTCATTCTCGCCGACAGTGAGGGGCGAGTTGCATACCACCTCGCGGGCCTCGTGCCTGACGATCCAGCGTGGGGGCGGTACGTCCATCCCGCGCGCGACTTGCGCGAAGCGTTCGCCCCGATTCCGTTTGAACGGCTCCCGCAGCGGCCACCCATGCGAGATGCGATCCTCGTCTCGGCCAACAACAAGCCGTACGCCCGCGCGTATCGCTATCGGCTGTCGGCGCAGTTCGAGCCGCCGTACCGTGCGTATCGTATCGCCCAACTCTTGCGCGCACGGCCGCGCTACGACGCCGCATACTTCGCACATATGCAGCTCGATACGTTTTCGCCGATCGACCTCGAGATTGCGCGCGACGTCGTCCGGTTTGCACGTTCGCACCCGCAAGCCGAGTCGAATGCGTCGGCACTGCGCGCGCTGGAACGGTGGGACGGCCGCTACGAACCGAGCTCGCGCGCGGCGGCGCTAGAGCACGCCCTCCGGCTTGCCGTCTTCGAGGACGGTTCGGCGTTCAGCGTGCGACTCGACGCCCTGCGAAGCTCGAGCAGTTCGGCGAATATCGCGCAGGATATCGAATCGATGCTTTCGTTCGTCTCCTTTACCCCATGGCCGGCATGGCGGAAGGCCGGCGGCATGCGTATCGAGCATCTCCTGGCGCCGATGAATCTCGACTTTCTTGATGGCGCGTGGCTTCCAGGCTCGGGTGACGAGTATACGATTCATCTCCAAGAGCCGGCGATCGCACAGAGCTTCCGGGCGGTGTGGGACGTCGGATTTTGGGATCGCGGCGGCATTTCGATTCCGAGCGGCGAGTCGGGCGAGCCTGGTTCCGGACACTACACGGATCTTACGCGCGATTGGGTCGACGGCCGTCTGCAGCCGCTGCCCTTCAGTCGCGCCGCCGTGCGGCAAGACGCGACCGGCGCGCTCGTTCTGCGATGAGCTCATCGGCGCTCGATTCGAACGCGTTGCTCTCGATGAGCCCGCGTCAACTCGACGATCTTTTCCGCTCGAGTCCGGCAGGCGCAGTACCCGACGGCCCGGCGCTCGGCGTCGCGCTCGTAGCCACCGGAACGCCGTACGCATCGAGCATCGCCGGAGCGATCAACCTTGCATGGCAAGGCAAGACGTTTGACGCCGCAAGCGGCACGCTGGTGAACCGCATTAGCCCGATGCGGATCGACGCGGTTCGTGCCAAGGTCTACGCCGGTCCTAGCGTCCTGGACGGCTCGGAATGCATCGTTTTGGATTATTCGAAAACGTCGTCGATCGCGTGGTGGATTCGCGACGAGATCCGCAACGTCGCGCCGCAGCTTTACCTCGGGTTCGCGTATTGGGGACGCAAGCGGCTGATCGCGTTCAGCCTAGATTTCGCAATTCGCTACGAATCCAGGAGCGATTCGACGGTCGCGGGGACGTCCTGAGCCCGGCCGCTAGGAGCTTTTGCCTTCAACGCTAACCGGCACATCTCCAAACGCTGCTACGAGGGGAAGAGCATGTTGAGAAGCTGCGCTTTATGGATTGCACCTGCGATCCTTCTCACCGGTTGCTCGATGAGTATGTCGCCCACGCCGGCAATCGGATCGGGTGCAGGTTCGGCATTCTCGGGCGTACCTCTGGTCCATACCTGCCGATGGCCGGCGCAGAAGCTGAGCCCCAAAGGCGGTTACTTAAAGCTCGCGTCGTGCGACGGACTCGGCGGACACATTCAGTATCCGAAGTTCTCCGGCAATCAGGGGACGGTATCGGCCAGGGTCGTGGCGAGCACCCAGGGATCGGGCGTAGGCAAAATACCAATCAAAGTAGCCGGCACCGTTGCCTATTTTGCATTTACGTACACGAGCACGAGCAAGAGCGATACGAACATCTACTTTTATGGGACCATCACGGGGCCGACGGACGGCAGCAAGATTCTCGGCCCGTTTCAGAAGACGAAGACATACTACGGGCACTTCGAGATTTTGAACTCGAACGGTTGGGGTCAGATTACGATCTCAGGCACGACAAAAGGCCAGACGGTGCTCGGCATTCCGTTTCCTGGAACGACGGTCGAGGCGGGTAAGAAGACGTATCTCCTCCTCTCTACCATGCAGTGATCCGCTGAGCGCTTTGCTGGGCAGGGTTTAAGAGGATGCGAGCAGCGATTCGACGGTAGCGCGGACGTCTTGATCTTGCGAATCGCCGACGATAACCTTACGCAGGCGTCCGCTGCGATCGAAGAAGAGCTCCGTCGGCCACGCCTCGACGCCGTAGGCGTGCCATAGCGAGAAGCCGTTGTCGATCGCGACGGGCCACACGATCCCTTGACTCGCCAAACTCTGCGCCACGTATGGGCGCGAGCGCTCCGCCGCCGTCTCCGGCGCATGGACGCCGACGATGCGCAATCCACGCGCACGGTCCTTCGCATAGAGCGAACGTAGCGTCGGAACGACGTTCTGGCAGTTCGAACAGTCGACGGTGAAGACGTCGACGACGACGACCTTGCCGGCGAGCTCGCTCGCCATGACGCGGCCGTTGATCCAGTCGCTTGCGCTATCGAGCTGAGAGAGCGATGAGGTACTGGCAGGCGCGGCAGCAAAGGCCCCGGCTGCGACGATGCCGGTCGCGAGAATCGATACGCGTAGGTCCACGTTTACAGAACGCCGCCGCGACGCATCCGGATGTCCTCGACCCGAAGACCCGGCGTACCTGTATTGACTTTAATCGATATAGTAAGTAACATCGAAATATGTCGATTCAACGGTGTTGCCCGCCGGCGCGGGTAACGACGAAGACCTTCGAGCACGAAACGACGCTCTTCAAGGCGATTGGAGACTCCTATCGGCTTCGGATCTTGGCGACGCTCGCCCGCACGGCCAACCAGGTTTGCGTCTGCGACTTCACCGATGCGCTTCCATTGAATCAGCCCGCGGTATCGCATCACCTTCGTATTCTCCGGGAAGCGGGACTCGTGACGTGCGAGCGGCGAGGGACTTGGGTGTATTACCAACTTGCGTTCAATGCGCTCGATCGCATCGAAGCCGCCATCGGGACCGTTTTTAAACAGAAAGTATCGGCATGAAAACTCACATTAACCTGGCCACGGCTAACCTCGAGCAGAGCGTTTCTTTTTACTCCACGCTTCTTAATGCCCGGCCTGTCAAGGCTCATCCCGATTACGCGCTGTTTGTTACGGAGCAGCCCGGCATAGAGCTTGCGCTCGACGTGCGCGAGAGCGTTCAACCGGCGACCGACGTGCACTACGGCATCTACGTCGAGACGACCAGTGACGTTGAACGCGCGATCGACCGACTGACGGCTGCCGGCCTCGCCACCTCGATCGAACGCGAGGAAACGTGTTGTTACGCCAATCAAACCAAGGTTTGGGCGGCCGATCCGGACGGCCGGCGGTGGGAGATTTATACCGTTCACGAGGAGACCGAAGAACGCGACGACGCCGCTACGACGTGCTGCTCTTCAAGCGGCGACGCGCGCGCGTGCCGGACTGCGTCGTAGCCGCCGGCGCATCTCATGGGGCAAAGCCTTTCCAGGCGAGTCGTTTCGGAAGCCGTGGGCACGGCGCTGCTCCTTGCGGGTATCGTCGGCTCAGGGATCATGGCCGAACGGCTCGCCGGCGGCAACGCCGCCGTCGCGCTGCTTGCCAACGCCGTCGCGACGGGCGCGGTTCTCGTCGCCATCATCCTGGCCTTCGGGCCGATCTCCGGGGCCCACTTCAATCCGGCCATTACGCTAGTCGAGGCCTTCAACGGTAGGTTGAAATGGCGCGACGTTCCGGCGTACGTCTTGGCGCAACTCGCGGGCGCAATCGCCGGCGTTGCAGTGGCGAATATTACGTTCGGAGAGCCGGCGTTCTTTGCTTCGCATCATGCGCGGCATGGCTTCCCCATTCTACTAAGCGAGTTCGTCGCCACGTTCGGGTTGCTCGCGGTCGTCTTAGGTTGCTCGCGCTACCAATCGAACCGCACAGCGTTTGCGGTTGCCGCGTACATCGTCGGCGCGTATTGGTTCACCTCGTCGACGTCGTTCGCGAATCCGGCCGTGACGATCGCTCGATCCCTGAGCGATACGTTCGCCGGCATCGCTCCAGCCGACGTCCCCGGTTTCATCGTTGCGGAACTGTTGGGGGCGACGGCTGCAGCGGCTCTCTTCACTTGGTTGTGGAAAAGGAGATCGAGTACGATGAAGCGGCCCGTTCTATTCGTTTGCATTCACAACTCTGCACGCAGTCAGATGGCCGAGGCATTTCTCAACGAGCGCTGCCCCGACGACTTCCTTGCCGAGAGCGCCGGACTCGAACCCGGACCGCTGAACCCATTAGCCGTCGCCGCGATGAGAGAAGTTGGCATCGACATCTCCGAAAACGCGACCAAAGGCGCGTTCGACCTCTTCAAGAGCGGTAAACAGTATTCGTACGTGATCACCGTTTGCGACGAAACGAGCGCGGAGCGGTGCCCCGTATTTCCTGGCGGCGCGCGACGCGTGCATTGGAGCTTTCCCGATCCCGCTGCGCTTGAGGGTTCATGGGATGCGCGGCTTGAAAAGACGCGGCTTATCCGGGATCAGATTCGTACGCGGATCGATGCCTGGTGCGGCGAGATGTGCGAGCCGGGCGTGCGGTTTTGAGGTGCGCCTCGACGCCGAGGCGAAGTATCCCCTGCATGCGCGATATCTCCGATGGCTTGATCATGGGGCCGCGTGGCGACGACCTCCCGGAACTCGAACCGGAAGAGCGATCCAGGATCCTGCAGCGGCTCGAACGGATCCCGATCTTTCACACGCTCGGATTCGAGCAGGTTCGGATCGGCCGCGGTTGGTTCGATTGTGTGGCGCCGCGCGATCCAAAGTACGACGGTATCTTTGAATCATTTCACGGCGGCTTGTTGATGACCGTTGCTGATTCGGCGGCTGCAATCGTGAGTTTGACGATTTGGGGGAGCGACGCGCGAATTACCACCACCGACATGAACATCCGCTTTCTCGCCCCGGCGCGCAGCGCGGTGCGCGTCTTCGCGCAGACGATCAAGCAAGGGAGAACCTTGGCGCCGGTCGCGGCAAATCTTTGGCGCGACGACGGAACGCTCGTCGCGGTTGCTCAGGTGACCTACATGCGGCTCGTCGACGCGACCTAAAACGCAGCAATCGCGAACCCTACGCAGACGTCGTTAACGTAGCTTAACATCCTTTTCCCTAGAGTGCCGATGCAACCGGTAAGCGCCATCTCTTAACGCTTCGTAATGGCGGCTTAACCATTGCTTGTTAGCATCGTGACTAGATGGTCACCGCCGAAAGCGCGATCGAGCAGCTCCTCGTGCACTGCCGCTTTGGCGCTGCGACTGCCGCGCTGGGAAAGCGGTATTCGAAACAACAACGCTCCGACGCAACCTTTCAACGGTTTAGCAACGGCGTCTACGCCTTAGCCGGCGACGACCACACCCTCGCGCGGCACGCCGAACCGCCGCTGCTCGCGTGCCGAACCGGTTCGGACATCGCCGCATACATCGCCGGGATGCCGGGCGGTGCGTACTCGTACGACTACCTTTGTGCAGCGATCGTTTCAGCGTGGAACGGCGATGCAGAGTCGACCTACTCGTGCTTGCGCGAGACGCACGATCGCGCGGTCGGCGAGGAGCGGCAGTATCTTGCGGTCGGTGCGCGACGGCAGTTGGCGCATCACGCACTGCTCTTCGGCGACGTAGCGGTCGCGCGCGGCGCAATCGACGAGGCGATCGTACTCGCCGCAGCGCATGGCCTCGGGAGCTGGCTCATTCGCTGTACGGTTGCCGCCGCACAAATGGCGCTCGACTGCGGCGACGCGGAGTACGCGGCGGCGCTCGTCGCCCAAGCCGAGCCCGGACGCCCGGAGGATCTCGTGCTGCTGGCGCCCGTGCGCGTTCAACTCGCCTTGAGCTCCGAAGAGCGCGCACCGTTGCGGAACTGGCCCGAGAAGCTCATCGATACGGCGCTCTACGGCAACTCCGGCGAAGCGCTGGTTGCGGCAACGGTTGCCGGCCTGCTTGCCAACGGCAGCGTTCCGCCTCCCGGCTCGCCGCTGGAGACCGCGTTGCGGCGCGCGATCCTGCAGTCGGAAAATGTCACGAACTCAATCGAGCTCTTCACGGCCGCCGCGCGCTACGGCGACCTCGACGAAGCCCGGTTCGCCGCTGAAGCGCTCCGCGCGGTCGTTGCGCCCGATCGCGCCTACGTGAAGGCCCACGCTCTGCTCGCGCGGGCCTATCTCCTCGTCCGATGCGGCGAACGGTCGAGCTCGGTCGACCACGCGGGCGATGCGGCGCGTGCGTTCAACACGATGGGCTTGCGCCGTTGGACGAATGAAGCGATGCTGTTGCTCGTCCATGAAGAAGGCGACGCCGATCCGCTACAAACGCGGCGGACTGCCGGGACGTTTCTCACCGAGCGCGAGCAGCAGGTGGCTCATTTAATTCGGCGCGGCGCGCGCAACCGCGAGGTCGCGCAGGCGCTGGGCATCAGCGAGCACACCGTCGAGCGTCACGTGAGCTCGATCTTGAGCCGTCTCGGATTGCGCTCGCGATGGCAACTCGTCGAACCGGCTGAGAGCGCCGAATCTTAAGGTTTGTTCAACCTTTGTTAGGAGCGCATAATCAACCCCGCTAATTCATTAACGAAGCGCCCCTAGTTCCAGGATGCGTCGCTCAAGCGACGCCGTTACGATGATGCACAAGGAGCGTCGGCCTTGCATGGCCTGCTTGTTGCTGCTTAGGGGAACGATATCGAAACTCTGCTCCGCCTCAGGAAGCGCGCGATCTTCTTGGGCTTCTTTTGGTTCGCGGTACGTCAGATCTCGGCGCAGGCCGAAACCGCGGGAATCGTTTCGGGAACCGTCACCGACGATCGGACCCACGCCGCCGTCGCCGGGGTGCAGGTGGTCGCAAAGTCGCCAAGCGCAACGTATAAGACGGTGACCGACTCGCAAGGGCGTTACCGGTTCCTCAGTGTGATCCCCGACACGTACTCGCTTTCGTTCACGAGCACCGCCTACGCGCCGTATTCGACGAACGTCGTCGTGCTCAACGGCTCGCTTCAGACCGTCAACATTCCGCTCTCGAAGACGCTCAAGACCATCGCGACGACGCACTCGCGTTCTTCAGGGAGCGCCTTTCAGCGCGGGATGACGATCGACACGTATACGGTTACCGGCGCGCAGATCGAGACCGTGCAGGGGAAGGCCTTTAACGCAAACGAGCAAGACCTGCTGCGCAGCATCCCCAGCATCACGATCGATAAGACCGGAACGGTTTCGATTCGCGGCGGCTTTGCATTTGAAGCGGCCTATGAGTTCGAGGGGATCGACTACACGACGCCGTCGGCCAACCTGCAGAACTCGTTGCAGAACGTCGCCAACTTCAACCTCCTCAACGGCGTCGGTAGCGTGCAGCTCATTCCCGGCGGCGGGGATGCTACGCACGGCAATACGGGGACCGGGCTCGTGCTCTTTACCGCCAAGCACGGGACGTATCCCAGCTACCTCCACGTCGACACCGAAGCGTTAGTGTTTCCGTATCTCCATCAGCTCGGTGTTGGAGTGGGGCTGGGCCGATAAGTCGCAACGGCTGTCGAACTACGCCGGGTTTATCGGAATCCGGCGCGCGTTTCAGTACGGCATTCCGGGTACTGCCGCCAACACGCTGGGGACGCTCGGCACGAACGCGGCGACGCTCGGCAGCACGATCGATCCGAACCTCGTCTATTACGCGCCGCAGTTCCTCAACTCGAACGACTTCGTCGACAACCTTATCTATCGCTTCGGCAAGAACGAGAGTCAGCGCCTACAGTTCTTCGTTCAAACGCAAGCGATCACGCAGACGCTCGATTACGGCGGCTTTCAGTTCCTGCCGTACATCTCGGGCGGAACGCAGGCGGGTAAGTGCGCGCCGTATCCCGTGATCGGGCCGATCGGCCCGGTCAACACGGCGCAGCAGAACTATGCCTGCGACGCGCTGATCCCGCTCTTTCCGGGACAGCCGAATACGTACGCATTCGTCTCGCAAGCCGATCAGCTAAAGAGCCCGTTCTTGGCCTATAAGTTCGAGTACGGCGTCAACCTCGGAACGGCATCGGTGCTGACCGCCCGCTACTTTCGCACGTTTTCGCAGCAATCGCAGGACGAGCCGGCGCAGGGTATTTTTGCCGAGCCGTTCGGCGGCACGCGCACGGGCGGACAGGTCGACGTAACGACGCAGATCGGTTCGAAGAACACGTTCAAGTACGGCGCGATCTATCAGTGGGTCGTTCCGTACGGCAATCGTTACGACTTCACGTCGTACACGGCGTTCACGCTTCCCGCGTATATCGTAACGTATCCGATTACGCACCCGTTCCAGCCGCTGCCGCTGCCCTACACCTATCAGGGCCTGTTGCCGAACAATAATCCGTCTACCCAGTTAGGACTCGAGCAGGACTTCTTCTCCCCGTCATTTTGCGGCCAGATCAACCTTCACGCGAACTGCGGGTACCTCAGCAGCTACTTTCCAAACGGCGTTCGCTTTCCGTTCGAGGAAGACGTCTCGACCGTCGGGCAGCAGCAGTACGGCGCGTATCTGCAGGATACGATCGAGATGTCGAACCGCTGGAAGACGGAGCTGGG
The DNA here is from genome assembly GCA_963758805.1 of Vulcanimicrobiota bacterium. GTDB lineage: Bacteria > Vulcanimicrobiota > Vulcanimicrobiia > Vulcanimicrobiales > Vulcanimicrobiaceae > Cybelea. Next base: position 457,499 of record CAVWWP010000003.1, on the reverse strand, counting down.
CGTGCGCCTCGACGGTTACAACTTCCAGATACCGATGCAGGCCGGCGCTCCACCGTCGATTCCGGGCGTCGAGCACCAGCGTCTGTACGAGCCGCACTTCGATCTTTCGTATGCGCCCGACCCGAGCGACACGATTCGCATGGGCTTCGGCCACACGCTCTCGATGCCGCTGCCGAGCCTGCTCGGAAGCGACGTGAGCCGCGCGCCCTACGCCGCGTTTGCCAACATTCCGTCGTACGACAACTCGACGGGCAAGCCCGCGACGTATTGCGGACCGCTCGCGAATCAGCTCTGCGGGACCTACGCCGATCAGCTCTACTGGCTGACGCGCGATTATCGGTACGGCAGCTCGACGCTCGAAGCGCCACTCGTCGGATCGACCTTCACGAACATCGACGTCTCCTGGGCGCACGGCTTCCGCGACGGCTCGGCAGTCAAACTCACGCCGTTCTACCGGCGCGGCTACAACGTCGTCGAGCAGACCGCGCAGATCATCGGCTTCAACTACCAGACCGGCTCGCCGGTCTACGGCGACGTTGCGTACTCGAACCTCGGCATTCAGAAGGCAACCGGCATCGAGGCGCTTTACACGAAAGAACTTCCGCTCGGCGTCTCGATGCAGGTCGGCGCCACGTACATCAGTCAGTTCGGCAACGAACCGCCGGGCGCGTTTCTGCAGCCGGCTGCGCTCGCGCTGGGCCTCGTCTATCGCTCGCCCGACCTCTCGCCGTTCCAAATGAACGCCGCCTTCAACTGGAAGAACAGTCACGGCTGGCGCATCGATCCCGTCATCGCCTTTAACGTCGGCTATCCATACGGAGCGGGTTACTATACGGCCGTCTACTGCGATGGAAAACCGGTGATCGTGCCGAGCACGAGCCTCTCGACGATATATTCGCAGACGCCCGGTTACATCGATCCGCTCGATCCGGGTTCGTGCACGAAGCCGAACATTGCCGCGACACGCGGCGTAGCGGAGCCGGGACTCGCCGGCGGTCTCCTGACGACGCCGCGCGTCGATGCGAATCTCACCGTTGAATACCGGCCGCCGACTAGGAGCGTGGCGCAGTCCGTCTTCGGTCTGCAAGTGCAGAACCTGTTCAACCAGCTCTATAACGTTCCGGTCTATAACGGCTGCTACGGCGCCCCGGTCACTACGGGCCTTGCCAGCGGCAGCGCGCCGTGCACGTATTCGACCGCACCGTACGCACCGCCCGACGTCGCGGCGCACAGCCAGTCGCCGTATCTCACGTATCCCAACTTAGCCCCGATCTCGTTCCGGCTCTATTACCAGGTGACGATATGATCTCACAACTTCGCGCATTCTCGACAGCCGCTATGGCGATGCTCGCGATCGGTGCGCTCTCCGCGTGCGGAAACGGCTCCGCATCCGAGCCGACCGTCACGTCGTTCGATCCGGCGGCCACGAGCAAGTTGCAGTTTGCGGTTGGCGTCGCGACCATGGCGTACAATGGCGGCCAGAGCGTCGCATATGGGCTCAACGCCGTTGAGACGCTGCGCCAAGCAAACGGGCTCTCGGGAACGCTCTACAACATTCCGCAGATCCTAGGGCCGTCGAGCTTCGACGTGCTCATCTCGACCGAGACCGGCAACGAAGTGCAGTATGCGGGCGCCGACCTCGGAACCAACCACATCACGTGGTCGACGCTCAATCAGTCGCAATGGGCGGGTTCGCCACGCGGGATGAAAGCCTCGTCGACCGGCGCGTTCGGATACGGACTATGTCCGTGCAACTCCGACGCCGGTCCGACCAACGGAACGTCGCCGCTCTACCAAGCCTTCAATCTTCCGATCTACGGCAACAACTTGGAGCGTTTCTACGGCGGACCGCCGGCGTACCCGGCGGCCGATGTTTCGCTCGTCGAGCTCGGATGGCAAGGCTACTCGTTGGGCTTTACCGATTTCGCCGTGAAGCCCGTCATCGGCGCGTACCATCTCTACGCCGCGGTGCCGCCGGCGTATACGACACCGCAGAATCCTACGCCGAGCCCCAATCCCGGCGGTTCGCCGACGCCTCCGCCCGGCGTCATCTATGCCTCGGCACAGCTCACCGATCTCACCCCGCTGCCAGCGTTTGCGACACCATCGTTCGTTCCGGATCGCAAGGGCGGCGGCATCGTGAGCGTGCGCGTGCCGGGCGGCGCAAGCGAAGCGCTGGTCGTCGTGCGCGCTCTCGGCGGCAGCGGCGTCGGTGTGTGCGTGCAGGCGCATACGGCGGATAGTTTCTACACGCTTTTCGCACGCGGCAGCGGTTCGCATGCGCTCACGCTTGCCGACAACCTCGGTCCGCAGACGCAATCGGGTGCGCGTTCACCGACGATCTGCCCGAAAGGGACGTACGAAATTTATGCCGCCGGCGCGAACTATCCGGCATACGAGGCATCCTACCCGAAGAATCTGTCGCAACTTCCCACGATTCGGGGCGCTAAACGGGCAGGCCGACGTTACGACCTCCGATCTGCTCACGGGTGCCTATCCGTGATTCGGCAGCGGCCGCGTTTCACGATTCCCGCCGCCGTACTTACCGCGGCGACGATCGCGGCTTGCAGCGGTACGCCCAATACACCGTTTGGTCCAGTCGTGAACACACCCGGCGGTCCCGGCTCGCCGCCGACGCACGTCGTCAAGGTGCGCGCGACGGTTGCCGTCCCGGCACCCGCGCCACGCGAACTGCGACCGGCGTACGTCTCGACCGGTACTGAATCGCTCGCCATCCAACTGACCGCGGTCGACGGTGCCGGCGTCAACGGCGTCAACGCGTCGATCATCAACACGACGCGCAGATCAGCCGGGTGTAAAGCGCAGGCCGGATCCATCTTGTGCTCCGCAGCAATCTCCGGCTCGCCGGGAAGCGACGTTTTCAGCGTTACGACATATACGGGGACGAACGCAACGGGCTCCGTTCTGTCGGTCGGCACCGTCAAAGCGCAGATCGGTAGCGGCGGCGGCGCGATTGCGATCACGAACCGGCTCTCGCTCTCGCTTGGAGGTGTCGTCGCGCGCTTGAAACTCGCGCTTTCGCCGAACGAAGCGAACCGCGGCAAGCCGGTAACCTCCGACGTTACGTTGACGGCTTACGACGCGAGCGGCGCGCAGATCATCGGTCCCAGCGACTTCGCCGAGCCGATCGGCCTGAACGTAGAAGGCAACCTCGACAACGCATTCCACTTACGCGACGGCACACATTCGGGGCAAACCCTCGTGATTGTTCGGCCTACTTCGAACATTACGCTCGGGTACGACGGTAATAAGAATGCCTCGCCGGTGACGGTGCAGGCGACGGTGGATGGCCCGAGCGCACCGAGCGCGAGCGCTGCGTTTGCGCTGCACGGAAAGATCCCGCCGCCACCCGTCGGCGCTATCTATGCGCTCAATCTCGGCGCCGATGCCGGCGTCGGCGCGACGGTCACCGTATACGATGGAAAAGCTAGCGGTAATGCGGCGCCGGTGCGCACGCTCCAGCTGAGTTCGAAGCTGTATGCGCGCAGCATAGCGGTCGACGCCAAAGGCGACCTCTACGTCGGTTACCTCGACAACGAGCTCGGTTTCTCGGCAGAGACCGGCCTTCCGGATGCCGGCAATACCGTCGCAGTCTTCGCGCCCGGAGCGACCGGGAGCGCCGAGCCGATCGCGACGATCACGTCCGACAAGAGCTCGCAGACAGCGCTCTTCCCGATCTTCATGACGTTCGACGCCGCCGGCGGACTCGTGACGTACGGCGCTAGCGCCGTCGACGGAAACGGCGGCAATGACGCGGTTCTCACATACGCCTCGGGCGCGAGCGGCGCCGCCGCACCGGAACATGCATGGGACTTTTCGTTCGCCGTGCGCTTCGGTATGCCGGTCCGACCGGGCTCGCGCTCGACGGCGCCGGAAACTTCTACGTAAACGGCGCGCTCCACACGCCGCTCGGCCCGCAGTACGGTCTGTTCGTTGCGTCGGCAGCCGACGGACCGGGCAATCCATCGGCCAATGTCGCGCGCACGATCCCGTGGACTGCGAAAACCAAACTCGCCCAGGGCCAGACGTGGGGCGTGTCGCTGAGCTCGAGCGGCGAGGTCTTTATCGCCAATACGATCTTCGAGCACAATGGCAGCTCGACTTCGTGCCAAGGCGCGCCAACGTCTACGCCTCCGGCGCGACGGGTGGAACGACCGACGCTCCGCCGTTACGAGTTCTCGTTCTGGGAGACGTCTACACGCAGAACTCGCTCTGCGCGTCTACACGCGATCCGCGCGTTCCATTCTTTCCCGCGATTCAACTCTACGGGGCCACGCTTTTCGTTGCGGATGACTTCAACGATGCCATCGATGCATTTGCATCTGACCGCAACGGTACGGTCAACGCTTCGCGCCGCGTCTCCGGATCGGCGACGCAGCTCAATGCTCCCATCGCGCTCGTCATCTCCTCACACAGCGCTCAATAAGGAAACTTACATGCGAAAACTCGTTGTCACTCTGACCCTGGCAGCCGTTCCTGGCCTGATATTCAGCGCCTGTAACGGCGGCGCCGGGAGCTCCGGAAGTGCGACGCTGCCAAACGTCCCGGCGGCGGCGCACCACGTCCATCCTGCGGACAACGGTCCGCAGGATCTCCACGCCGGCGGCGCAACGTTTCCGGCGTACGCATACAATCTCGCGAACCAACCCGTCGGCAACTACAACAACCCGCAGGAGCCGCCCGGCGAGGGTTCGCTCTTCTATGCCGCCCCGACGCAGGGAACGGCCTACTACTGTTTGACCGGCAGCGGCGCGGGACGCAAAGCCTTTGAAGGCGGTCCGGGCGACGCCGGGGCCCCGCCGACCGGGCCGTGCGCGCCGCTCGGCGCGACGCCGACCGGATTCGGCGGCCGGGTGGATCCGCTCGACTTCGTCGGCACCGACGCCGCCATGCCGTCCACCGAGTATCCGACGTACGTCCAATACCGCGAACCGGCCAGCGGCGAGCAGTGGGGCGAGCCGTTCGAGTTTCCGACGCTCGGCGGACCGGTCGTCTATGGATTCCGGCCTAAGGATTTCCAAGCACAGGTATCGCAGATCAAGCTCTCGCGTTGGACCTTCTGCGCCATCGCCAACGGCACGATCAGCAACTGGAACGATCCCGCGATCACCGCTGATAACGGCAAGTCGATAACCGGCGGCGTCGCGCAGACGATTACCTACTTCTTCCGGTCCGACAGCAGCGGTACTACCTTCGTGTATACCACTGACCTCAACGCCGCGTGCAACCTTTCGTGGAAAGCCCCGTACAATGCGCCGCCGTACGAAAGCTCGGGCCACAGCGCTGCATGGACGTTTGGGATCAGCACTACCTGGCCGGGCCCGGGTTCGGTCAGCGATCCCAACCCTAACTTCATCGGCGAAAGCGGCAACCCGGGCGTATTGGCGGCCGTGCAGTCGACGCCGTTCGCGACCGGCTACCTCGAGGGCGCATATGCGAAGTCGGCAAATCCGCACGTCGGACAGGCACTGTTGCAGAACGGCTACCGTCACGGCAAGGCGCTCTTCGTCGATCCGACCAATGCCGCGGCAGTTGCCGGCGCGCTCGCCAAAGTAACGAGCGCCGCAATCGATTACGGCGGCGGCAGCGACGGAATGCCACTGGGCACGAGCAAGCCGTGGTGCATCCTCTTCATCCCTCCGAGCAACTTCGACTTGCCGCCGGCGAAGACGTACCCCATCGTCGGCGTGAGCTACATGCTCTTCTACGGGCACAACAACGGCGTGCATCTACAAGACAAAAAGACGCTCATCAAGTACATGACGTCTACCGCAGCCGACAACGTGCTCTCGCCACTCGAGTACACGGCGTTGCCGGCGTCAATTCACACCGCAGTCCGCAACGCGCTCAAAGGAGTGGGCCATCCAGCCTGTCTCCGATAACCCACGAGGAATCGCGTCGTACGCGCGCCGCCCCCCCGCGGCGCGCGTACGCGCGATCGCTGCATTAGCATGCGCGTTCGTCGTGGCGGGATGCAGCAGCTCGAGTACCGGAAGCTCTTCGATGCCCGCGCAAGCGCAACCGATCCACGTACGTTTTGTCGACGGCGCGCCGTCGCTCGATACCGTCATCAACGGGGCGCCGCAATCCATCTGCTCGTCGGTAAGCCAACCTTGCTACCTGCAAGTCGACGGTCAGACCGTCGCGTCGCAGTTCTCATACGGCAGCATGACGCAGTTCGTCGGCACGGCCGCCGGTGCGCTTTCGCTCGTCGCGCGCGACGAGTTGGGGTATGCGGTCGGTCCGATGAAGACGCCGAGCTCTGGCCGGCGGAAAGAACTATACCGTCATCGTCGTGGGCAGCTATCCGCACTATCGCGCGCTCAGCTTCGAGGAGCCCGCCGATACCGGTGACGCCCAGCTCTCTTTGTACGAAGCGTCTCCGACGATGCACTCCGCAGATTTCGGCAGCTTCCAGGCGTCGAACAACTCGGGCTACCGGAAGCTCGGACACGCTACGTTTGGCAACCTCGTCACCGTCTCGCTCGGCAAGAGCGTTTCAAACTTCGGCGCCTACGTCGGTAACGGCACCCAACCGATCCAGAATGGGAACTTGACGATCGCCGACGTCAACTCGTTCGATAGGAAGAATCGTCTGCCGTTTCACAAGGCCTCGCGCTTCTCGCTCTTTCTCTTCGATGCAGGCACCTCGGGTGGTCCCGTCTTCGGAAGCCTCGACCAATGAAACTCTCGCCCTTCGTACTCGCGCTCGCGCTCGCTGGAGCTAGCGCTGCTCATCGCAGATTGCGGCGGCGCAGGCGGCTCGCCGCCGGTTGCGCTCTCGCTGCCGTCACCAACGGTGCCGACGCCGCCGGCACGCTGGCTGTACGTCGATCACAACGGTATGTTTTACGCGTACGCGCTACCGCTGACGGCGCACTCGAAGCCGGCGAAGACGCTGCAGGAGTGGCCGGGCCTCGGCCTTCCGCCGCAGATCGCCGTCGATCCGTACGGGAGCGTCGCGCTCGCGAGCGCGACGAGCATTCGCGTCTTTCGTCCGCCGATTCATACGTTCGCCGCATCGGCGGCGAAGCTGCGCATTCCGCTGACTCCGGCGATCACCGAGATAGGGGTCTCCGGCGCGGATCTCGTCGACATCGAATACGACCCAAATGCGAACCTTTGGCTTCTCAATAACTTGGGCGCCGGAATCTCGGAGTTGCGGGCGCCGCTTTCGAAATCGAGCGTTGCCGCGGTCAATATCCAGTTCGGTGCGCCGGGTTCGAAAACGGCCGGGTATACGACGTTGATTCAAGCGCGTTTTGACGTCAACGCGACGCTCTACGTCTACGCGAACCAGAGCTCGACGCAGCGCTCGCGGCTCTTTAAGGCCGGGTTTCCGTACGCTAAACCGCCTTCGCTCGTCGACATCAACCTCGCCCAAGCCGATTTCGTCGACACGAGCGAATATCTCCCGACGAACCCGGATCCCGCATCGCTCATCCTCGGGCAGTACAACGGCCGGTTGGCAACGCCGCATCCGGGCTCGCCACCGTCGCCGCCGGTTAACGTCATGGCACAGTTTACCTTGCCGCTCAATCCGGTCGTCGGACTCGTCCCGGAAGCGACGGTCGACACCATCGTCGGCGCCCTGATCGCCGATCCGCCGCGCACGCGCATCTACACGCTACGCACCGACAACGGCCAACTCGCCGTTTACGGCTTACCGCTGCGCAACCACGCAACCCCGCTGCTCACCTTCCCATGCCTCGGCGGCGCGGCGAACTGCGACGACAAGGGCGAGCATCTTTTTCTTTCGCCATAGGGTACGCGCCAAGCACGGCCGCTCGTTAGAATGACGCTAAGGGCCGCTCGCCGCGAGGCGTGCGGTGCAGGTGGTCACTATGCGTCATCGAGCCTTCGTCGCCTACGTTGCGATCGCGGTGACGCTCTGTGCCTGTCGAGGCAGCTCCTCATTCGTTCCCGGGCCGCCCGCGACGCTTGCTCAAACGGGGGAGCGTCCGTTTACGCCGGTCAGGTTTGAAGCCATCGGACCGGCGAAGATGTCCGACGGAGTTCCGGCATCCGGCAAGGTGAATGCGTTTGCGGCAGATCCAATCAATCCGCGCGTGTTTTACGTGGCCGGCGGTTGGGGCACGGGCCTCGAGAGCTACTCGAGCGCGGGCATTTTCCGTACGACGGACGCAGGCGCTACGTGGCAGCCGATCGACAATGGATTGACCGATGCCGGCGGCGTCGTCTCATCGGTGATCAACGGTTTGTGGCTCGACACGATGCACGCGTCGGTGCTGCTTGCGGCGAGCGAATACGACGGCCTTTTTCGCTCCACGGACGGCGGCTCGTCATGGCATAACGTCTATCGCACCAAGGACGCGACGCAGGTCGTGGAGTTCGGCGGCGCACTCTACGCTGCAACCGCGGCCGGCCTGCTTACGTCGAGCGACGACGGCGCGACGTGGACCGTGGCGCTGAACGGCACGCAGAAACGGCATCCGACGGCGTTCGGCGTCGCAGAAGGATCGGGAGATAGGGCGCTCTACGCCGGAATGTCGGACGGCAGCATCTACCATTTCGAGAACGGAGACTGGTCGAAGACCGGCACACTTCCGTACGTCAACCGCGGATACGAGGACAATAGCGCCGAGGTTCATCAGATCGCGGTCGATCCACGAACGCCCGCGACCGTCTACGCGAATGAGAACGACGGCACGTGGAACCAGGATCTCTTTGCGTCAACCGACGGCGGTCGCACCTGGACTCAGGTGCTCAACCAGCATCCGAATCGCTTCTGGCCGCAAACGATCGCATTCAGCGTCGTGCATCCGCATAAGCTCTACGTCGGAATCGACGGCTATCTGACCTACGCCGGCGCGGGCGGTCAAAAGGATCCGCCGTTACGTAAGGCCTCAAACCTGCAGGTCGTCGATCTTCGCGACCTTTGGGTCAGCGCAAACGGCAGCGACGACGCTTGCTGGATCGCATCCGATCAGGGTCTCGACTACGAACCGCGATGCTCGACGTATAACCGGCAAGGATTCGACGATACGGTCTACAGCAAGACTATGGCGATCGGCCTGGCACGCCATTTTACCGTCTCTTCCGACGGCGAGACGCTGCTGGTCTCGCTCCAGGATTTCTCGAGTCACCTCACCCGCAACGCCGGCCGCACCTGGAACCTCGCCGCCTACGGCGAGCTATACGAAGATGGGTTCAACGAGCTTCGTCCCGGCGACCCGAGCGTCTGCTATGTGTACGACGAGTACGCATTACGCATCTCGACCGATGGATGTTTGAGTTTCGGTAATGTTTCCAAAGGCGTAAAGATCGCTTCGAGTCGCGTGATGACCGCACCGCTCGCGTTCGACCCGCAGCACCCGCTCACCATGTATTTTGCGTCGGCGAGCGCGACGGACCTCGGGATGTACGAAACCACGAACGGCGGCAAGACGGTGTCCAAACTCGCGTGGCCGTTTGACTATCCGGGCTGCGTGATCGTCGATGCAGGCAACGGCCGGCACATCATCGTCAGCGACATGGGATCCGGAAAGGCGGCACTCTCGGCGAGCTTCAACGGAGGCAAGACCTGGAGGGCGGCGACCGGCGTGCCCGCGGCGGCATTCTGGCAGACCGCGAGTATCTCGCCCGTCAACGGGAACGTCGTGCTGGCGGCCGACGTCGACTCGAACAATAATGTATACGTTCTGCGCAGCACCGATGGCGGAAGGAGTTTCAAGCGCACCGCAACCGTCGTCAACGCGCCGCTGACTCGGGGGCGTAAAGAGGCCGATGAAGACAGCGACGAGATCGTGCACAAACCTTACTTCGACTACTCGCCGGTGCGCGAGTTACGCTTCAACCAAGACGCAACGCACGGTGTGGCGGACGCCGTTTTGACGACCTTGCGCGGCGCGTTCTTATCGAGCGACAACGGTAGCACCTGGCACCGGCTCGACGGCGACCTGATCGCACATAGCTTTTGGGGCACCCGGTGGCGCGGCGGCTATCTCTATCTCGCCTCTGACGGTCAAGGTGTCGTCAAGTCGAGAGAACCGGTACAAGCGCCATGATGCGCAAGCGTTTGGCATTACTAGTCGGGCTGCTGTGCGGCTGTCACGGTAGCCCCGCCGGTGGGCCGCTTCCGGCGTCGCCGCAGCACGTTGCAGTACAACGAGACGTAGCACCCTTAGCAGCGGGCGGCTTTTCATTTGCGTCGATCGGTCCGTACCCGCTGCAGTTCTTCGGCGCGAGCGCATCCGGCAAAGTCAATGCGTACGCGAAAGATCCGAAGAACGGACGCATCATCTATCTGGCAAGCGGCCGAGGCACGGGACTCGAGACGTATTCGAGCGCCGGGCTCTATCGCACCAGCGACGGCGGCGCGTCGTGGCAGCCCGTAATGAACGGGCTGACCGACGCAAGCGGATCGATCTCGTCGGTCGTCAACGCGCTGTGGTTGGATCCGAGTTCGCCATCAGTCTTGGTCGCCGCGACGGAGTACGATGGTTTGTTCCGGACGACGGACGGCGGATCGTCGTGGCACAACGTCGACCGGACAACGGGAGCGACGCAGATCCAGGAGTTCAATGACGCGCTCTACGCTGCGACCGCATCGGGCATTCTCGTATCGCACGATGACGGAGAGAGTTGGTCGGTCTCCTTTACGGGAAACTCGCAACGTCATCCCAGCGCTCTCAACGGCGTCGATGGTTCATCCGGCCGAGCATTGTTCGCCGGCATGTCGGATGGAAGTATCTACGCTCTTTCCGGCGGTTCGTGGGAGCACGTTGGAGATTTGCCGTTCCACAAAACGCAGACGGCCGGCAGCAGCCCCGAGGTTCATCAGATCGCCGTCGATCCATTGCGCCCCTCAACGCTCTATGCGAGCGAGAACGATGGCCTGTGGAACCAGGATCTCTTTACATCGACCGATAGCGGTCATACGTGGAAGGAAGTGCTCAAGAAGAAGCACGAGTATGCCGACTTCGGCCTTGGAACGCAAGCGATTGCATACAGTGCCGTTCTTCCGCACATGCTCTACCTGGGCGTCGACGGCGGACTGTTGCTCATGCAAGGCGACGGCAGCACGATGCCCGAGATTGGCCCGGCGTCAAACCTCGAGGTCGTCGATATTCGCGACGTCTGGGTCTCTCGAAACGGCAAGGACGATGCTTGTTGGATCGCCTCCGATCAGGGTCTCGATTACGAACCGACGTGTTCGAAGTACGTCCAAGGCCAGTATAACGACGACGTCGTCAGCCGTACCGTGGGATTGGCGCTGGCTCGTCACTTTACGGTATCCGCCGACGGAAACACCGTGCTGCTCTCGCTACAGGATTTCAACGAAAGCGAGCTCACTCGCGACGGTGGTAAGGATTGGAGTGCACCGAAAGGCGCGTATCTCTACGAGGACGGCTTCAACGAGCTGCGGCCGGGAAAGCCCAACGTCTGCTACGCCTACAACGAGTTCGGGTTACACGTTTCGAACGACGGCTGCTTGAAGTTCGCGCGACCGCATGGCGATCAACGGTCGATCGGTTCGAGCCGCGTGATGACGGCGCCGATGGCATTCGATCCGAAGAGCCCCGAGACGATGTATTTCACGTCGCGATCGCCCTTCAAACTGCTCGGCTATCACGGCCGGCAAGGCATTTTTAAGACGACCGACGGCGGTTCGACCATCACCCAGCTCGCGTGGCCTTTCGCACAACCCGGGTGTGTCGTCGTCGACCCGCATGACGGCGCACACATCGTCGTCAGCGATCTCCGGAATAGCCGTTCGTCGCTCTCCGTGACGTTCGACGGCGGCAAGAGTTGGCGGACGGCCTCAGGCGTACCGGCCACGGCGTTTTGGTATACGGCGACGATCTCTCCAAGCTCACGGTAATACGCTGCTCGCTGCGAACGTAACCGCGTCGAACGATATTTTCGTGCTGCGCAGCACGGACGGCGGCCGAACCTTTAAGCGCACCGCCACCGTGACCAACGCGCCGCTGATTCGCGGAAGGATCGACGCAGAACAGGAAGAGTTGGTCGAGCCTCCCTACTTCGCCTACTCGCCCGTACGCGAGATTCGCTTCAACCAAGACGTAACGCGCGGCATCTCGGATGCGGTGTTGACGACGCTGCGCGGTGCGTTCTTATCGAGCAACAACGGCAGCTCGTGGCGTCGGCTCGACAAGGACCTCATCGCGCACAGTTTCTGGGGAACGCGCTGGCACGACGGTTACCTCTATCTCGCGTCCGACGGCCAAGGTGTGCTCAAGTCGAGCGCACCGGTACAAGAGCCCTAAGTTCTCAGCGTTTTTCAAGGTCAGCGGCGCCATGCCGGGTGTAGAATTCAGACATGGTAGTCCCGCTCGTCGTCGCGGCATTACTTGTCGCGCAAGCTCCGGTTCCGACACCGACGCCACCGCCGACGATCGAGCGCGTCCAATCCTCTTCCATCTGCACCGCCCTGCGCGAGAACGTCGTGCCGAGCGTCGGCGCCGTGCTCAGCAACGACGTCACGATCGCGGAGGCGGGTGTCGCGGTAGGTGACCTGGCGCAAGGCGTTGCCAACGCCTGGGGAAACGATTCGCCGTACGGTAATCCCGATGTCGCGATGGCGCAGTTCAAGCTGCTGATCGCAGGCGGCCGGGTCGCACGGAACATCGACGACATACAGCGTCAGCTGGACGATCCTAAGTTCGACAATCCTTCGGATCCGGCGCTTTCGGCAATGAAGGCATCCCTCCAAGAGATCGTCGCGAGGCAGGAGCGGCTACTCAACCTGATATTCCAAATCGCGTATGCAGAGCATCCGGCCGACGCGCGCTTTTATGCGCCGGAAGTGCAGGACGAGATACACGAGGCCGTTCGCACCGAGCCGCCGGGCCTCGTGCACGGCGGCGTATTTGGCGCGTTCGCAGCGGTTGCCAACGAGCACATCGCGCAGACGCACGCGCTCGAGGACACTGCGGCATCCCACCTTGCGAACTTGGGAAGCACGTGCGGCGACCTCACCTGGAAGGCCGTGCCCGCATCGAACGTAGAAACTGCGGCTATCTCGTCGCCAACGGTAGCCGAGGCATCGAGCACGGGTGCGAATACCGCCGCGAAAACGTTCTACGCGAATCTCACGCAGGGAACGGTCGATCGATCGCAGCTTGCGCCGGTACTCTCCGATGCATTGACGGCTACAGTCGTCCAAGGTTACGCGCACGCATTGACGCCGCTCGGCGCGCCGGCGTGGCAACTCCTTGGCACGGCCGCAACACCGAAAGGACCCCTCTCCGTCTACCGACTCTCGTACGGCGGGGGACTCGTGCTGTACTATGGCTTCGGCGTCGGCGCGGACGGGAAGATCGTTACCATGTGGATCGTAACGCAGCGTCCTGCATTCATCTGACGGCCGCACTGCGGGGATTGGTCCGCTTGGCGCGAAGCCTTAAATAACCAATCTCCAAAAGGAAACTCATGTCATCAGAAGTGCCTGCGCCGGCGCAGTCGTTCTCAGTGCCCGCGCCATTCTACTGGGCCGTGCGAACGGTCCACACGACGGCCCCAGCCTTCGTCGCGCTCGGGAATCTCGAATCGAGAATGCTCGCTCGACGGTTGGCGCAGATCCGCGTGGATCGGCCGATCTATATTTGCGGCTTGCCGCGCGCCGGTACGACGATCTCGCTCACGATGCTCGGCGAACATCCCGACGTGGCGACGCATAAGTACGCCGACTTTCTGTTGCCGTACGTCCCATATGCGTGGAACTGGATTTTTCCGCGCGTGCCGGTCAACGCGATGCGCAAGCCCGTTCCGCGCATCCACCGCGATCGTATCGAGGTTACGCGCGACAGCGTCGAGATGTGCGAAGAGATCCTTTGGGAACACTTCTTTCCGGATCGAAACGACGAGTCGACGCCGAGTTATCTCGATGCTTCGGTCTCGAATCCGCGGTTCGAGCGTTTCTATCGGGAGAACATCGAAAAGTTATTGCTTTCGCGCGGCAAGTCGCGCTACGCGAGCAAGGCGATCATGTGCGTTCTGCGCATGCCATACCTCCGGAAGATATTTCCGGACGCGCGCTTCCTGTTGTACGTGCGCAACCCCATCGATCAAGTCGCGTCGTTGTGCAAGCAGGATCGGATATGGGACGAGATCGACCGAGACGATCCGCGCCAGATCGAGATCATCGAGATGACCGGTCATCACGAGTTCGGCTCGCGGCAGATTCTCGCAAACGTCGGCAACGTTGAGATGCTGCGCGAGATCCGCACCTTGCTCAACACGGGCCGCAACGTCCGAGCGCGCGCACTCTACTGGGCCTACGTCTACGACTTCGTTCTTAAGCAGATTGCGGCCGATCCAAAGCTACAATCGGCGGTCTGCGTCGTGCGCTACGAAGATCTCTGCGGCGACTCGCTGACCACGATCGACCGCATCGTCGGTCACACGGGGCTTAACCCCGAACCATTCGCCGCTACGCGCGCCGCATACGCCGAGAAGCTCTCGCCGCCCGACTATTACAAGCCGACCTTTACGCCATCGGAGTTGAACGAGATCGTGGAAGTCACGGCGCCCGTCGCGGCGCAGTTCGGCTACGACGTTGCCGCGATTGCGGACCGCGCAGGCGCCGCGGCCGCTTCCTAAGGTCGCCGCACGGCCGGCGGAACCAGCACCCGCGCGTCGAAAGGGCGGCGATCCCATACTTCACGGATTTCAAGAGAGAGGATATTCTATGCACCTATTCCGAGTGGCACTCGTTCTTGCCATCGCTATCCCGCTATTGGGCGGCGCCGCACTCGCTGACTCGATGAAGATCGAGTCGACGCCGGTTCCGACATCTCCCAAACCGAACTTCTCGAAGATGATGTTCATGACGGGAAACTGGACGTGCAGCATTATGAGTTCGCGCCGGCCGGGGCCGTACACGACGACCTCGACGACCGCGATAAGCCCCGACGGCTACTGGATGGTCACGCAAACGACCATTCATAAGGCATCCTGGATACCCACCGAGTTTACGAGCGAAGACCGCATGACGTACGATGCATCGACCTCGCGCTGGGTCGATCTCAGCTATGACGGAGGGGGCGGCTACGACCTCAGCACGTCGCAAGGGTGGAATGGCAACGCCATCGTCTGGACCGATATGGCCTATCCGAAGACCAACGCCACGGCGATGAACAATCCGACGACTGTCACGAAGGTCAGCGTTACAAAGACGACCGCCGTGAATACGTTCAAGGAGCCTTCAGGGCGCGTCGTTACCGTTCACACAACCTGCACGAAGAGCTAACCTCTTCGGCTGACTTGCTTTTGCGCCGAGCGGTATTGCCGCTCGGCGCAATGCGTTTTAGCCCGGCTCCGAGGCGGCGCTAGACGCGCGGCGCTCTTTGACGCGAAATCTTACCATCCGCGTAATCAGTGCAGTTGGAAGCGGCTCGTCGATTGGAAACTGCACCGATCCCTTGGCATGCTTGTAGTGCGCTAACTCCTCTTTGAACGCCGCGATTCCCGACGCGCCGGGATAAAATCCAATGTGGCGTTCGTGCGCGCCGAACCAGACGAGGATACCGCCCAGGCGGAACGCCGGCATGCCGTAGCTGATCGTCTCCGTAGCTTGAGGCGCGGCCTTTTGAATCGTCTCCCGCATCTGCAGCAAGAGCTGCTGCACGTCTTTCGGAAAGCGACGTGCGTAGTCTGCGTAGCTCTTTGGCGTACTAATTAAACGATGTCGTCGGGTTGACCGTGGTGTTCGTCCCACTGATCGTCGCGGTTGGCGTCGATCGTGGTGTCGCCGTACTTCTCTTGTTCTCGGCGCACGGCAACCGAGGGATCGATCGGAAGATCCTTCGGCGGCGCGACGTCGGGTGCGATCGCGTCGTCGTCATCGTCCTTATACGGAAGGCCGCTGGTCATATCGCATACGTTCCCCGTTACTGGCTAAAGCAAACGATCTCGGTCTGATCGCGGTGGCTCGTCCACCAGTTCTTACCGTCGTAAGCGAGCGCGCGCGCGTTGAACGGCACCACGGCCAACGGCTTGTCCTCGGCATCTTCGCCGTCGAACTGCAATCTAGAGAATCGTAGGTTCTTGAGCTCCGCGTTGCCGGAGATCATGTAGCACTCACCTTTGGTGTTGAATCCGAGGCCCGCGCAGCGCGTGGCCAGCGCGATCTCGCGTTCGACGTTTCCCTCTTTGTCGATCACGAGAATGCGGTGCTTCCCCTGCTGGGAGAGGTAGAGGCGCTTCCCGTCCGAGGCCAAGTGGGATCCAGTGAAATCCGGACACGCGCGCTTACTGGATTCCTCGAACCCTCGACCCGGCGTGCATCGAAAGAGGTAGCGGTCGTCGTCGCCGAGCGCGATAACGGCGTAGATCGCGCCGTCGAAGGACGTCAAGCCGTAGGGTCTACCGGGTGCGGCAATCTCTTGGTCGACAATCCAGCCGCGCGGATCGATCCCGTAGAGCCGATTCGTCTCCCACGAACCGCTCCAAAGATAACGGTTGTGGTATGCCAGCGGCTGCGGACGAGCGCCGGGCGCGGGAAGATGCTGAAGTTCGCGTATGTTTCGCATAGATACAAAATCCAACCGAATGGTAAATGTAAGCGGTTTGGGGTCCTACGGGAGGCTGTCCAGAAGATTACCGATCCGGCACAAGCCTTCCTTGAGGTATGCCTCGGGAAGGCCGAACCCGACGCGCAGATAGCCGTCGAATCCAAAGAGATCGCCGGGCGCCACGAGCACGCTCTGCGTTTCGATCAGGCGCATCGCAAGCTCGGTGGAGCTCATCGCGCGCCGGTATTTGACGAAGCAGATCGCCGCCGCGTCAGGCGCCGCGACGGAGACGTCGTCTCGCCGAGCAGCCCAATCGGCGACGATCTCGAAGCCGCGTCGCGCAAGACTGCGCGACCGGGCGAGGATGCGCGTCCGAACGGCGGGGTCGAGCGCAGCCGCCGCCAACGCATTCGCGAGCGTGGTCGCACTAATCGTCACGTAGTCCTGCCACGCCCAGAGGCGCTCGATGGCGAACTCCGGGCCGACGACCCAACCGATGCGCAAGCCCGGCAATCCATACGATTTTGACATGCTGTTGACGGCGAGCACTTTTTCGTATTCACCGTAGAAGCTAGCCGTCGGGACATCCGTCGAGCGCTCGACACCGGCGTACACTTCGTCGGCGAGCAGCCACGCGTCGTTTGCCGCAGCCGCCTCGACGATTGCTCGCCGTTCGGTTTGGCTGAGGACGCGGCCGGTGGGGTTGTTCGGATTGACAACGGCGAGAAACGTTGTCGGCGGCGACGCCGCACTCGTCAGGCCCGAAAGGTCGAGTCGCCAATCGCGCTCGGGCTGAAGGCTAAACGTCGAAAGGCGTCGTCCGAGGTTTTGTACGAGGCCCCGAAACTGCTGATAGTTTGGCTGCATCACCGCAACGCGATCGCCGGGCTCGGTGAATGCAACGAGGGCCGCGAAGTTTGCTTGGATCGCGCCGACCGTTACCAGAACGTTCTCGGGGTGGGCGCCGGGATAGAGTGCCGCGATGCGCTCCCGCAGCTCCCCCGTACCGTTCGATTGCGGATAGCGCAACGCGACGTCGCCGAGTGCTAGAAGCGCGCCATCGCTACCTAGGAGTTCGCGCAGCGTCATCGGATGGACGCCGCTCTCGGAAAGGTTATATTCGACCCGGTTCTCCCAGGTAGAGAGCAGCCGCTCGAGGTCGAAGCGAACGAACGTCTCCAACACAGTTCTCCTACTATACCATTGCGATGGAGGTTCGCCCGCTATGCTTCATCACATCGACGTCCACGTTGGCAGCCTCGAGGCCGCAGCCGCGCTCTTCGATCCACTCGCGAAGCGGGTCGGCTATCGCCGTCGCGAGGCGGATCCCGATCCGGACTTCGTCGGATATGAGACGCTCGACGGCGGTCGTCCGCGGATCGGCTTTATCCTCGATCCCGGCGGCAGCGCCGGCTCGATGCGCATTGCCTTCGCCGTTGCGGAACGCGCCGACGTCGATGCGGCCGCGACGGTCGCACGCGCGGCCGGCGCGCGCGCGATCGAGGGTCCCGGACTCCACCCCGAATACGGTGAGTATTATGCCGTCTTCTTCGAAGATGCGGACGGCAACAAGTACGAGATTGCCGTCGACGAAGCCGCACTGCAAGCGCGCCGCAGCCAGTAATCCTTCGTTTATCAGTCCAGCGGCCTGGGTACCACGCTCTGGCGAGGAGGGAAACATGAGTAAGGATTTCTTGGATAAAACGGCAGATTCGGCAAAACGCGCCGTAGACGACGCGAAAGACCTCATCCACGAGGGCGGCCACCGCTCCGCCGCGGAGATGGAGAAAGCGCGGCGCGATATGGCGGGTGACGACCTGACGGCAGGCGAAAAGGCGCGCTCCGTCGTCGACGAGGCCAAGCAGCGAGTTCAGGCTGAAGTCGACGCGGTAAAACGAAAGGTTCGCGACAATACGTAACCCGTTGTACGAAGGAGGGTAACCGTGGCCCGAATTCTCTGGACGATCATCGTCGTCTGCGTCGTTCTCTGGCTCATCGGCTTTGCGCTGCATGTGGGCGGCGCGCTGATTCACCTGTTACTGCTGATCGCCGTGATCGTGCTAATCGTCAAACTCGTAATGGGGGTCGCTCCAAAGCCCTAGGAGCACCGCCCGAACGTCATCCGGACGCGCGTGCCGTCCTCGGTATCGATCGAGACGTGGCGCGCGATCGCGCGAATGATTCGCAACCCGAAGCCTCGGCCCGGGAGCGGCTCGCGCGCAACGAACGAACCGCGATCGATAACGTCAACGAAGAGGTCGCCGGCCTGGAGCCGCGCAAACAGCTCTACGCCGGCGCCGCTGCCGACTGCACCCCCGTAGGCGTGCTCGACGGCATTGGCGATCGCTTCGCCCGCAGCCGTCGTTACGTCCTCTAAGGCGTCAGGATCGTATTCGAGCGCCAGCAAGAACGCTGCGAGCGCATGACGCACGAGCTTGACATGTTCCGTCCGTGCGGGGCAGTGCAATCGCAGCTCCGACTGGGTCACGAACGCGTCGTCTCCGAAAGGTACGTGAGTGCGTCGGCACGATCGTCGAAGATCGTAAATGCGTCGGCTAAGCCTGCATACTTAATGATACGCGCGAACTGCGGTGTGCCGCCGACGATCGCGACGGGAATACGCCGTTCCTTTGCATCGCTACAGAAACGCAGTAGCTCGGTCAATGCAGTCGAATCGGCATACGTGACCTCGGAAAGATCGACGAGCACCGCGCGCGCGCCGCTTCGAATCGCTAGCGTGCCTCGAAGCGCCTCCTTGCGGCCGATCTCGAGCTCGCCGACGAGCCGGATGACGTCGATCGACGAGGCGTTCATGCGACGCGAAGCTCCACGGCGAGCCGCTCTGATGGATCTAGCTCGCGGCGTGCGCTTTCGCTTCGGCTCGTACCTAAAAATGTCGTTCGCTCGGCCTCCGTCGCGATAGTCGCGCCGATGCCCGGTTTCGCCGTGAAGCGGATCGTCAGAATTGCAACGTCGTCGGCGACCGATGCGTTGCCGAAGACACTGCTGCGAATCACCATCGCCGAGTTGTCGCTTTCGGACTGTGCGGCCTTCTCGGCGGCCTCGAGCAGCAGCGCTTCGCCTTCGAGAATATTATGCGTGTGCTCGATCACGCCGTCGGTATAGAGCACGAGCATCGCCCCCGGAACGCTCTGTATCGTATGCGTACGGTATGCGACGTCTGAGGTCACGCCCAGCGGCAGCGACCCAAACTCCAGGAGTCGCCCCCGACGCCCCGGTTCGAGCAGCAGCGGTGGCGGATGACCGGCTGCTGCATACGAGAACTGATAGCGCGCCGCGTCGACGAGTCCTACGACCGCGGTTACGATCGGCGATTGCTGGCGCACCAGATCCTTGTTGACGCGCTGGAGGATGCTCGCCGGATCGTCGTCCACGAGAGCGCAGAAGAGCATCGCTTGCCGCGCCTTGTTCATCGTCACCGCGGCATCGATGCCGTGTCCTGCAACGTCGCCGATAACGAGCAGCACGCGATCTTTCGGCAGCTCGAAGGCATCGTACCAATCGCCGCCGATCCTCGCCTCCTCGGCCGCGGGGACGTAGGTTGCGCTGAAGAGCAACGCTGGAAGTTGCGGGAGCGGACGCTGGACGAACGCGTCCTGCAGCGTGTCGGCGATGCGTTTCTCGGCGAGGTACGCAGCGCGTAGCCGATCGGCGCGCCGTTCCTCCGCTTCGGCGCGCTCTTGTTCTTGCTCGACACGTTCTCCCAGCCTGTACTGTTGCATAGAGAAGATGAAGGCTGCTCCGACGATCACGCCGACGGCTGCCATCACAAAGACGCCGACCCACGCGATCGCCATCTGCGTCTGGCCGTTGATCGTCGCCTCTCGAGCCGCGAGCGCGCCGTCGACGCTCGCAATGTCGGTGCGAAAGCGATCGATAAGCTGTTTGCCGTGCAGCTCGAGGTAGAGCGCGTTTGGCCTACGATCCAGAATTGGCGTCGCGACCTCGTCGTTCCAGCGCTGACTCATTGCTTGGGCGTCGATGAGCGCATGCGATGCCGCGACCAGATGCAGCTCTTCGAGAGTCGACTCAATGCTCTTAAATGAACCGGTAAAGGTCGCCTGGGCATCGTAGTAGGGCTGAAGAAGAATCACTTGGCGCACCACCGCAAAGCCACGGATTCCCGTCTCTTCGTCGAGCTGCTGCCGCAGCAGATCGGCCACCCGAGTGCGGCTCCCCCGAATCAGCTCCTCGCCCGGCAAACGATTTGGCGACGATCCGGCGGACGGAGAGCCCCCCAACGATAAGCGCGACGACAAGAACGAGCAGCACTACCAACGACAGGCCGAGCGAGAGCTGCGTACGGCGAAACACGAGGGCTGCTTTGCCCGGCCTGGGGACGCGCTCCTCCGAATAAGCCTTCGTCCGCTCTCTTTCCAACGAAAATATTCCGCTTATTTGGGTAAGAAGGACCATCATGGCACGAAAGAAGACCGCGCGTAAAAAAGCCACGCGCAAGAAAACCACCGGCCGCAAGAAAAAGTCGACGCGCAAGTACTCGCGGAAAGCCGGCCGCAAGGTCGAACGCGCGATGAAAGAGATGAAAACCGGTAAGCTACGCTCGGGCCGCAGTGGGAAGAAGGTAACGAGCCGTAAGCAGGCGGTCGCGATCGGCTTGAGCGAGGCGCGCCGCGAAGGCGCGAAAGTACCGAAGAGAAAGTCCTAGGGAATCTCTGAAGAGCTTCCCTAGACGCGCGCCGTTCGAAGCCGCAGCGCGTTGGCCACCACGCTCACCGAACTCAACGACATCGCGGCCGCGGCGATTCCGGGCGAGAGCAGAATACCGAACGCGGGAAAGAGTACTCCGGCCGCGATCGGGATGCTCAGCGTGTTGTAGGCGAACGCGAAGAATAGATTCTCGCTAATATTGCGCATCGTCGCTTCGCTGAGCCTGCGGGCTCGAGCGATGGCGCGTAAGTCGCCTTTAACGAGCGTCACGGCGGCGCTTTCCATCGCGATGTCCGTTCCGGTCCCCATCGCGATGCCGACCGCAGCAGCAGCGAGCGCAGGAGCGTCGTTGATGCCGTCGCCGGCCATCGCAACGCAGCGGCCCTCCGCCTGAAGGCGCGCGACCACGCGCGCCTTTTCGTCGGGCAGTACGTTTGCGATCACTTCGTCGATGCCGAGCTCGGCCGCGACTGCGCGCGCCGTCGTTTCGTGATCGCCGGTCAGCATGATGACGCGTATTCCGGTTGCGTGGAGTTGTTCGATCGCCGCGCGTGCCGTCGCTTTGATGGGATCGGCGATCGCGACCACGGCGGCGAGCGATCCGTCGATCGCAACGAAGACCGCGGTCCTGCCTTGGACGCGTAGCGCGGCGGCGTTTGCCGCGGCGGCCGCACTCTCGATTCCGATCGCAGAAAGCATCGCGGCATTCCCGATGGCAACCGCGCGGTCGCCGACGCGTCCGCGCACCCCACGCCCGGCTATGGCTTCAAAATCGGAGACCGTAGAAATCAACGCGCCGGCATCGCGCGCGCTGTCGACGATTGCCGCACCGAGCGGATGTTCGCTGCCGCGCTCGAGCGACGCCGCCAGGCCGAGGACCGCCGCGTCGTCGTGGGCGCTCAGGCTGACGATGCCCACGACCCGCGGACGCCCCTCGGTCAGAGTGCCCGTTTTGTCGACGACCAGCGTATCAACGCGGCGCAATATCTCGATTGCCGCGGCGTTCTTGAACAGAACGCCGAACGAGGCTGCCCGGCCGACGGCAACGACGATCGACATCGGCGTCGCCAGCCCCAGCGCGCAAGGACACGCGATGATGAGTACGGCGACGGCATTGACCATCGCATATGCGAACGCAGGTGGTGGACCGAGCGTAAACCAGAGCCCGAACGTAACCGCCGCAATCGCGATGACGGCCGGAACGAAGTAGGCCGCAACGGTGTCGGCAAGGCGTGCGATCGGTGCGCGGCTGCGACTCGCCTCGCTCACCATCCGCACGATGCCGGCGAGCAGCGTATCTTTGCCGACACGCTCGGCCGCAACGACGAGCGTACCGTTGGCGTTGACCGTCGCGCCGATCACGCGATCGCCGGCACGCTTGCTCACAGGAATCGGCTCGCCGGTAATCATCGATTCGTCGACGGAGGACGCCCCGTCGATAACGATGCCGTCGACCGGAACCTTTTCGCCCGGGCGAACGCGCAGGCGATCGCCGGCGCTCACCGCTTCGAGCGCGACGTCCTCTTCGGAGCCGTCGGCGCGCAAGCGCCGCGCCGTCTTTGGCGCCAGCTCCAACAGGGCGCGCACGGCGGCGTTTGTCTTGCCGCGCGCGCGCAACTCGAGCACCTGTCCGAGCAACACCAGGGTCGTTACGACCGCCGCCGCTTCGAAGTAGACGGGCGGGGCGGATCCGGCGCGCAGCGCCGCGGGAAAGATGCGTGCAGCCGCGACCGCGACCAGACTGTAGACGTATGCAACGCCGATGCCCAGCGCTATGAGCGTGAACATGTTCAAGTGCCGGGTTGCGATCGACTGCCAACCTCGTACGAAGAATGGCCAGCCGCACCAGAGCACGACCGGCGTGGCTAGAAGGAGCTCCAACCAGCGTGCGACCGTGCCGTCGCGCATCGAGAGTGCGACGATGGGCACGCTCAGCGCGACGCTCGACCAGAAGCGGCGCGTCATATCGCGAAGCTCGGCGTTCTCTGCGTCCCCCGCGCCGATCTCGAGCGGCTCTACGGCCATCCCGCAGATGGGGCAGGCGCCGGGCTGCGGGGCAGCAACCTCGGGGTGCATTGGACACGTGTACGTCACGCGCCACGGTGTATGCAAAACGTGCGCGATTCCCTTCGCAAGGCGCAAGGGCCGACCGATAGGAATGCGCGAAGCACGCCGCATGATACGAGACAAAACGATGGCGGCGCTCGCGCTAAGCGGCTGCGGCGCGCTGGCGGCGTGCAGTGGGAGCTTCGGCGACCGCGTGCAGGAGCAGTTCGCGCAAAGCGTCGCCGCCGGGCCGGCGACTGCCGTCCACGTGAACAATGTTGCCGGCGAGATTCGCATCCGCGGGTGGCACCAACCGCGCGTCGACGTCAAAGCGACGAAATACGGCAACGACATGGAGGATTTGCGGTCCATCGCGATCGTCGTGCGCACCGGCGCCGGTGGGATCTCGATCAGCACGAACTACACCGGCAGCTCACATAACGGCGGAGTGCGTTACGTAATCTCGGTTCCCGCAGCTGCACCGATCGACGTTTCGAATATTGCGGGGACCGTCGACATCAGCGGAGCGCGGGGGAACGTGACCGTGCAGACGCAAGCCGGGACGATCGACGCCGACGTCGGACGCGTCGACGGAAGCCGAGCGATCGACCTTAGCGCAACGACGGGTACGATCCGGCTTGCAGTTGCGTCCGACAGCAGCGCGACCGTCAGTTCGACCAGCACGGTAGGAGCGTTTTCCAGCAATTTTCCTAACATAGCCGAGACGCGTGAAAACGTCGTCGGCAGCCGAGCCGAGGGACGAATAGGATCCGGCAGCGCGACGATTCACCTCTCGACCACGACCGGCGCGATCACTCTAAGAGACCGCATATAGCACTACGTTAGCCTAACCGAGCAGGTAGCTTACATGAGATACACGAGTCTTGGAAGCGGACCCGTGCAGACGTTCGTGCTGGCATTCGAACCGGGCGACGAAGCGATGCAGGATATCGCCGCGTTTGCTCGCGCCGAGAATGTTACCGCGGCGCGATTCTTCGGCATCGGCGGCTTCTCCGAGGCAACGTTGGGATACTTCGACCGCGCCCGGCAACACTACGAGGCGATTGCGATCGACGATCAGGTCGAGTTGCTCTCGATCTCAGGAAACATCTGCCTCAAGGAGGGCGCGCCGCTGGTTCACGCACACGCCGTCGTCGCCCACCGTGGTGGGAGTGTTAGCGGCGGTCACGTGCTGCGCGCGCTGGTTTGGCCTACGCTCGAGCTTTTCGTCGACGTCTATCCGGCACAGCTGATCAAAGTACCGCAGCCGACGCTAGGCATTGCCACTATCGCGATCGACCGGACGATCTGAAGCGCGAGCTTCCAGGACTGCTCGACCGTCTCGCAAAAAGTACGAGCAACCACCATGTATCCCCATCCATTCATGGCAAATTGACCAGCCTCACTTTCCTAAGCACTGCCACGCATGAACGATGAGCAGAGGTATTGGGACAAGAAAATTCTCGAGTGGGAGAGCACGATATACGCCGATCCCACCCGGGCGTCGAAGCCCTCTTTCCTGGAGCGGCTCGCTGCGCCATTCCGCAAAACGCTTCGGCGACGGAGCGAAAGGGCCGAGAGCCTGGTCAAGAGTTACGTCCCCGGAAAGACGCTCGTCGATCTCGGCTGCGGGTCCGGTATCCTACTCTTCCGGTTGCTGCAGTACGGGCCGAAGAGCCTCATCGGCGTCGACATCGCGCCATCGGCCATCGAACGGGCGCGCGCGCACGCCGCGGAGCTCGGTCTGCGCTCAAACAAGATTGATTTCTTCTGCCGCGACCTGCGAACGAAGCACGACTTTTTCGACCGGGTCGAGTTCAAACGGTCCGACATCGTGACGGGTTTTGGCTTCTTGGATTATCTAAATCGCGACGAGCTCAACGCGCTTTTTGATGCAATCGCAGGCAAAGAGTTTCTATTCGCGCGCGCCGCGGAAGCGGTACTCTCGCCTCGCGAGTTTGCGCGTCAGATCTATCTCCGAATCGCGTCATGTCCGGGCTCCTACACGCATTCTAAGGCCGAACTCGGTGATGCGCTCCAGCGCGCCGGCTTTACCGACTATTGGTACTACGATCGGGACGAGCTCCGCTTCGTCACGAATCTACCAAAGGCAGCAGCGTGATCTTCTCTCGTACGATCCGCGCGACGCTCGCGACTGCAATCTGCGCTGCGGTGACCGCGTGCGGCAGTGGCGGCGTGCGCTCCCTCCCGGCGACGGCGCAACTTCCGCCCGCACAGTCGAACGGCTCGTCACCGATTCGGCACGTCATCATCGTCATCCAGGAAAACCGGACCTTCAACGACTTTTTCGCGACCTATCCCGGTGCCGATGGAACGACGACCGGCGAAGAGTCGGACGCCAAGGGCCGGCAGACGAAGATCAATCTGGCGAAGACCGGCTTGATCCAGAGTTTGGATATGAGCCATTCGTATCAGTCGTACCAGACGGCGCGAGACGGCGGCAAGATGGACGGTTTTGACCGCGTGACCTTCGGCACCGGAAAGCCGGAAGGCACCTATCCCTACCGGTATGTCAATCCCAACGACATCAAACCCTATTGGACGCTGGCGAAACGGTACGTGCTCGCGGAGCACATGTTTCAGACGCAAGGCAGCGGTAGCTTTACGGCACATCAGGATCTCATCGCCGGCGGAACCGTCGTCTCGCCGGGCGAGGCGCTCGTGAACCTGCCGGGCTGCGGGGGGCCGAAGTGCATCTGGGGTTGCGACGCGCCCAAGGGAACGGGCACGTCGCTCATATCGAAGAACGGTCAGGATCTACAGCTTGGACAGGGTCCATTCCCGTGCCTGAAGTACGCGACGCTGCGCGATCTGCTCGACGCAAAAAATGTGACGTGGAAGTATTACGCACCGCAGATGTGCTGCTCGAACTATGGAAAGCTCATGAGCGCCTTTGACGCGATCAAGGTCGTGCGTGACGGCCCGGAGTGGAAGAAGAACATCTCGACGCCGCAGACCAACATCTTTACGGATCTCACGAACCATCAGCTTGCCGCCGTTTCGTGGATCGTCCCCGATGCGACGGCTTCGGACCATCCGGGCTATTCCTCCGATACCGGTCCGTCGTGGGTCGCGCAGGTCGTCAACGCGGTCGGCGAGAGCTCGTATTGGAACTCGACCGCGATCGTCATCGTTTGGGACGACTGGGGCGGATTCTACGACAACTACCCGCCCAACCAACTCGACTACGGCGGCCTCGGCTTTCGCGTGCCCGCGCTCATCGTCTCGCCGTATTCCAAGCACGGCTATATCGCAAAGACGCATTACGAGTTCGGAAGCATCCTGCGCTTCATCGAGGATAACTGGAACCTCGGACGCTTAGGAACGAGCGATATGCGCGCGCGAAGCATTGTAGACAGCTTTGACTACAATCAGCATCCCGGCAGCTTCACTCCGATACGGGCGAAATATTCGAAACAATATTTCCTGACGGAGCGTCCGTCTGGCCTTCCAGTCGATACGGATATGTAGGTGCCGGCTATTTGCTCAGCACGACGCCAATGGGATTTTCGAATCCCGTGATGCTGCCGTCTATCGCGCCGGCGTAGCTCCAAAGGCCGACGTTCCCAGCACCGTAATCCGCACCGATAATGACGCGTGAGGATGCGATGAAGCCTGCGACGTCGGACGAGCCGGTCAGCGTTGTCGAAGTAACCAGCGTGCCCTTGGTACCGCTGATGGTGTACGCATAGACCACCGACGGACCGCCTGCGACCTGATCGCCGACAAGCAGATGCCCGTCGTGCCATTGCAAGTCGCCGGCAAACGTCACCGTCCCTTTGAGCTTGATCGCCTCGCATGTGCCGGTGCCCTTCGGCAACTCGCCTAGGACGAAGGCACCTGGACTCCCGGGCGTTGCGCCGTCGACGAAGACGTCGCCGTGCGCATCGTACGTGATGAAATATGTACGATTCATGTTCGGGCACGCGTAGGATTTCGGCGAACCCACACCGTGCTTGAAGATCAGGAACGTTCCGCCGCCCTCGCAACTCGGACTCAGATTGCAGATGTTGGCAACGGCGAGGTTGCCGCTCTTCGAATCGACTGCGCACGAAACGGGGAATCCCGTCGGGTCGTTGATTGCCTCAATCGGCGACGTGCCGCCATGCGCAAACTTCAGAACCTGGACGTAGCCGCTGTTGGCAACGTACCAGTTGCCGCTCCCGTCCGAGCACAGCCCTTGCGGCTCTCCGATGAAGTTTACGATCTGTCCGACCTGCACCAATCGCGGATAGCTGTAGACATCGATGGTGCTGGCCGCATAGTCGCTGACGTAGAGCAGCGTCCGCCTCTTTGAGGCCGCATCCATCCACGAACGCATCGCCGGCGCGTGGACGACGGTCGCCGGCGTATTGCGCGCGGTAGAGCGCAACAACATTTCACCCGCGGGCGGCCCGGCATTGGGAGCAAACGAGCCCTGCGTGCCGCCGCCGCAGCCCGAAAGGATCGCGACGGCCAGTACGACGCGAACGGGCAGTTCGATTGCGTTATAAATCTTCATCAGAGGTTGGTTCCTTTGGCAATCATTAGAAAGTGCCGAGAAGTTATCTGCTTGTGCTTACGGGGCAGGAGTGTTCGGCTCGCGGGGCATACGGCCGGGAGAGGTTCGATAACACGCGCAAACTGCACCGAAAGTCCCACTACGTTCGAGCGGCACATTGGGCCCTGGCCTGTGCGTGCGTTCTGACGGCGTGCGGACGCAACGCAGGTTCGCCGCAGGCCGGCATCCCGGCACTCCCTGCGAACCTCCCGGTGCAGCCCAACTATCGCCAGCACTTCGATCACATCGTGGTGATGATTCAAGAGAATCGCAGCTTCGACGATTTTTTCGCGACGTATCCGGGAGCCGACGGTGCGACCTGGGGCCGCAATCACAACGGCAAGAAAGTCTACCTGAAGAAGAGCGTCCTCGCGTTCGACAATACGTCGCACACGCACTTTACGTTCACTAAAGAGTACGACCACGGCAAGATGGACGGTTTCGACCTCATCTTCAAGGTAACGCCCGGCGGCAACCAGGTACCGGCCGGCGATTACGCCTATCGGTACGTCGACCCGAAGGAAATCCAGCCGTACTGGACGCTCGCAAACGAATACGTGCTCGCCGACCACATGTTCCAGACACAGAGCAGCGGCAGCTTCACGGCCCATCAGGACCTCATTGCCGGCGGTACGGCCATCGATCCGACCGAAAGCGTGATTGACTTCCCCACTCACGCACCGTGGGGATGCGACGCGCCGAAGGGTACCGTAACGTCGCTGATCACGTCGACAGGGAAGTATCTGCGCGACGAAGGGCCCTTCCCGTGCTTCCGCTACGCGACGCTGCGCGATCTGCTCGACGCCAAGCACCTTTCGTGGAAGTATTTCGCCCCGCGGTTTGCAATCCCGACTGGGCGTGTCTGGGACGCGTTTGACGCGATACGCGTCGTGCGTTACGGACCTGAGTGGAAGGACAGCGTCGTCACCCCACAGACCGATATTTTCCGCGCGCTGCACAAAGGGCGGTTGCCGGCGGTTACGTGGATCGCTCCCGACGCACTGGACTCCGATCATCCGGGAAATCATTCCGATACCGGACCGTCTTGGATTGCAAGCGTCGTTAATGCGATCGGCAAGAGTCCGTACTGGGAGTCCACGGCGATCGTCATCGTGTGGGACGATTGGGGTGGCCAGTTCGACAACGTCCGACCGCCGCAGATCGATCCAGCCGGCCTTGGGTTTCGTGTGCCCTGCCTGATCATCTCGCCGTACGCGCGTAAAGGCTACGTCTCGCATACGCAATACGAGTTCGGCAGCATCCTGAAGTTCATCGAGAACAACTGGAACCTGGGACGCTTGGGAACATCCGATAGGCGATCGACGAGCATCATCGATGCGTTCGATTTTACTCAGCATCCGCGTGCGTTCGTTCCGATTCCGGCGAAATATCCGGAGTCGTACTTTGAGAAGCGGCCGCCATCGGGCTTACCCGTCGATACCGAGTAAGCTAGAACGCGCCGATGCCATTGGGCGTACCCCAGCCGGTCGGGCCCGAGTAGGTATCGAACTCGTTCGTGCCCGCGGTGCAGAGATAGTTGGGATTGCACGTTCCGTCGCTGCCGCTCTTGACCGCATTGAGATGACGCGCTTTCTCGTGCCGCGCTTCCCAGAAGGTTTTCCCGGCGTCCTGGTTCTGCGCGTTTCCGGCTAAGCCGAAGATTGCCGCGACAAGCGGCGACGATACGCTCGTTCCGCCGACCTTGAACCAACCGTTCTCGCCGTACGTGTCGTACTCGTCGACGTCATCGGCAACGGCCGAGACGTCGTCGCCGGTGCGGCCGCTACACCCCGGATCGTGCTGCCACGATGGTTTGGTCTGGGCGCTGCAGCCGGCGCCCGCGTGGCTCCACACGGTTTCCGTCCAGCCGCGTTTTGTGCGACCCTTCGCGAGCTGGGTGCCACCGACGGCAATCACGGAACCAAAATCGGCAGGGTCCGCGAACTCGCCGTATCCGCTGTCTCCGGCGCTCGCCGCGTACGTCACGCCCGCCGTATCGTAGTACGATTGGTCGCCGCCGGTGCCGCTGTAGCTGTTGCTCACGATATGTGCGCCGAGCGTCACGGCCTCTGATTCGGAGGCTTCGAGGTCGCTAAAGTTGGAGGTGTTCGCCTCAATTAGATAGATCGTGCAGTTTGGGCACGCGGCGGAGACCATCTCGACGTCGAGATCGATCTCGACTGCCCAACCGATGTCCGGTGGAGGGTAGTTGCTCGTCTGGCCCTCTTGGTTATATTTTGTAAAGTTCGCCGGACCGAGGTTGTAGTGCGAACGATACCTCGCCAGATCCGAGGTGACGTCGGGATTGTCGTACGCATCGACGATGGCGACGATCTGGCCGGCGCCCCGCGTCGTCGGCAGGTTGTACGCGGAGGCAATATCCGGTGCGCCCCATCCGGAAGGGACGTCAGGCTGCGGCGCGCTTTCGACGATTGCGTCGCATTGCGCCTTACCGTGACGGCTGCCGGTGCATGCCGGGCTTCCCCCGCGCGGCGGCGCGCTAAAGCGTTCCGGCAATGACGCCCGATTTGCGGGTACCGCCGTCTGTGGAACGCTCGCCGAACCACCTGCATTGCATCCCGCGACGAGCAACGCCGCCACAAACGGCGCGATATGCTTCAAAGGCCCGTTCACAAAAGCACCTCCGCTTTTCTTGCCTTGGAAGACTGTAGCCGGATGCCGTACCGGGCATATGCCCTTGGCTTCCAGGTGCGAAGAGGGCGGCGCTTTCACGCCGCCCTTCCCCGTCTTTCGAGCGCAATGCTCTTTAGAATGCGCCGATTCCGTTCGGCGTTCCCCACCCTACGGGGCCGGAGTAACTGCCGTACTCCTTCGTGCCTGCCGTACAGAGGTAGGTCGGGCTGCAGCTGCCGTCGTTGCCGCTGCTCACGCGGTTGAGGTCGTTGCGCCGTTCATGTCCCTTCCGCCAAAAGGTCTTGCCGGCGTGTTCGCTCGGTGGCGTTGCCGGCGAGTCCAAACACGGCCGCGATCAGCGGCGAAGAGATGCTCGTCCCTTGGACTTCGACCCATCCCGAGTAGCCGTAGGTGTCATACTCTGCGGCTAGGTAGGCAAGCGCCGAAACGTCGTTGCCGGTTCGTCCGCTGCAGCCAGGATCGTGCTGCCATCCGGGCTTAGTCTTTGAGGAACAACCCGCGCCCGAACCCGGCCACACCGTCTCGGTCCAACCGCGCCTACCGCCGCCCGTGCTAAGCTCCGTGCCGCCGACCGCGACGACCGAGCCGAAGTCGGCCGGATCGAGGATGCCGTAGCCGCTGTCGCCGGCGCTGGCGGTGTAGACGACGCCGGGCGTATCGTAGTACGACTGATTCCCACCCATGCCGTCGTAGCTGTTGCTCACGATGTGCGCGCCGAGGGTCACCGCTTCAGCCTCTGCCGTTTCGAGATTGGCAAAGCTGTTGCTGTTAGCCTCGATAAGATAGATCGTGCATTTTGGACAGGCGGCCGAGACCATCTGGACGTCGAGGTCGATCTCGAGTGCCCAACCTTGATTCGCGCTCGGATAGTTGCTCTGCTGGCCGGTTTGATTGTATTTCGTGAAGTTTGCGGTTCCAAGACCGTAGGTCGTGCGATACTCGGCGAGATCCGAGGCGACGTTAGGATTGTCGTAAGCGTCGACGATCGCGACGATCTGTCCCGCGCCCTTTGTGGACGAAGGGAGGTTGTACGCCGACTGCAGATCCATTGCGCCCCAACCTGTCGGCAGGTCCGGGCGCACCGAGGTATTGACCATGGCGTCGCATTGCGCCATCCCTTGCCGGCTGCCGGTGCAGGCCGGCGTTGCCATCAGGCCCTCCAGATGCGCGGCCGGCAGTGCGGCCGAGCTCATGGGGCTGGATGCCGGAATATTCGAAGTACCGCCGCCGTTACAAGCAGCGACGGAGAGCGCCAACAATAGCGGCGCAACGCGTTTAAAAACTACGTTCACAATGCTCCCCTTTGTGAAGACATTCGGGCGTTAAAGAAAGACTTACCTTTGGCCGGCCTCTCCACCTTTAGAACGCGCCGATGCCGTTGGGCGTTCCCCAGCCGGCCGGCCCTGAATATTCCTCGAGCTCTCGAGTTCCGGCGGCGCACAGGTACGCGGCCTCGCACGTGCCGTCGTCACCGATGTTGACGTGGTTGAGATCGTGACGCCGCGCATGCTTGCGCGTCCAGAAACGCTTTCCGCCCGTCTGCTGCGACGCGTCGCCGGCAAGCCCGTAGACGCCGGCGAGTAACGGCGAAGAGATACTCGTGCCCGCGACCGTTCGCCACCCGCCGTAACCGAAGCTATCGTAGGCTGCGACGCCGTCCGCGACGGCCGAAATGTCGTTGCCGGTGCGATGCCGGCAGCCGGTGTCGTTTTGCCAGGCCGGCTTAGACTGCTTCGAGCATCCGCCACCCGAATCGGCCCACACCGACTCGCTCCAGCCGCGCCGGCTCCCGTCGCGTACGAGCACCGTTCCTCCGACCGCAACGACCGAACCGAAATCCGCCGGGTCGGCGATGCCGTAACCATAGTCGCCAGCGCTTGCGAGATATGTGACGCCCGGCGTTTCGTAATACGATCGATCAGCGCCGCTCCCGCTGTAACTGTTGCTCACTACGTGGGCACCTAGCTTTACCGCACGCGCCTCCGCCAACTCGATGTCGCTGAAGTTGTTCGAGCGTGCCTCGACGAGGTAGATCGTGCATTGCGGACAGCTCGCGGAGACCATCTCGACGTCGAGATCCATCTCGAGCCCCCAGCCTTCGTCCTCGCTCGGATAGTGGCCGATGACGCCGTCCTGGTTGTACTTCACGAAGTGTGCCGGCGGTAGACCGTAGTACGCGCGATATGTTGCGAGATCGGCAGCCACGTTTGGGTTGTCGTACGAGTCGACGATCGCGACGATTTCGCCCGCACCGTGCGTCGACGTCGGAAGCTTATACGCCGAGACGAGATCCGGCGTGCCCCACCCCGACGGTAGGTCCGGTTGCGCGCCGCTGCGTACCACGACGTCGCACTGAGCCATGTCGATGCGGCTCCCGCCGCACGCGGGCAGGGCCATACCGCCCAGGCTCCCAAGGTGGCCTGAGGATTGGGACTGCGCCGTCATCGAGCCGGCCGGGGGTAGGGCTCCCGGACCGCCGCTTGCACTGCAAGCCGTGACGGAAAGAACGACGCAAAACGACGCCATGCGCCTCAAAGATTCGGTCACACAAACGCTCCTTAATTTGTGCTGCGACTTTGGTGGCAGGCTACGGGACGGGTCTGATTAGGCTACGCCCGGCTAGCTACCTCTTGGCGGTCCGAAAATTCTTTCTCGGACGGGGGTGCAGCCGCGCCTACTGGGTGTCGGAGGGGACGCCCGAGGGCGATTGATGCAGGAAGTATGTGGCCGGGTACTTCGCGTCGATCCGCTTGAACTTGCGGGGCGAGAGATGGAAGTCGAAGGCGTTCCCGATGCTCGTGGAGTCAGCGTCGTTCGTCCCGAGCGATCCGAGCTTCCAATTCTCCTCGATGAAGCGAAGGATGGAGCCGAACTCGTAGACGGTGTGATCGACGTGCGGTTTCACATATGGCGAGATGATGAGCATCGGCACGCGAAAGCCCGGCCCGCCCTCCCAGTTTCGCGGCCGCGGCGGCGCGACGTGATCGTAGTATCCGCCCCAATCGTCCCAGACGACGACGATTGCAGTCGACTTCCAGTACGAGCTCTTTCCGATCGCGTTGACGATCGAGGCGATCCACGATGGCCCTGTGTCGCTGGGTTCAAAGGGGTGATCCGAGTTGACCGCGTCGGGCGTGATCCAGGAGACCTCCGGAAGCTGGTGTTTCGTGACGTCGGTGAAGAACCGCAGGTTCGTCCGCGTGACATTGTTTTGCCACTCAGTGCCATAACGCACCGCGCGGATCGCGTCGTAGGCGCTCCAGACACCCGCCGTCTCGCCGCCATCAGAGCCGTTCCATTTTTGGACCGCCATTGCGTAGAACTTCCACGACACGCCCTTGCGGTCAAGCAAATCGCGCAGCGTCGCGTAACCCAGGCACGGGTACGGACCGCCGTAAGGATAGACTTTATCGCTGCCCTTCTTGATAATCGCCGTAACCGAGCCCGGAACCGGCGGACTTGCGCTGGGATTGGGCGTGCGCGCGTCGCAGCCCCACGGAAACCCGGTCGGATTGTCGATGAGCGCCTCTCGTTTGCTCAGATCGGTGCCGCCGGCGATCAAATCCTGATGGGCAGTAAAGCTTCCACTGCCCTGAGTCTGAAACGTATGGTCTGCGAGCACGTACTGCTCGGCCAAATCCCAGTACGGTTTGATATCGGCGGGATTGACGTACTGGTACGTATAGGTGCAGGTCGGCTGCGTGCCGCCGTTGGGGCCGAAGCCGGTTTTGTCGAAGCCGTCCATCTTGCCGCGGTCGTAGTCGGTCGTGAACCCGGAATGAATGTGATCGAGATCCAAGTTGGCGCCGAAGTTTCCGGGGAAGCCTTTACCCAGCAGCGTGACCTCCGTCAGCGGAATCGACGTCGCCTGCGTGACAACGCGCTGACCGTCCTGCGCGCACGCGCTTGCGATGAGCGCGGGCATCTTCGCGACACCTCCGGTCCTCGTTCCGTCGGCGCCCCGAAAGGTCGCAAAGAAGTTGTCGAAGCTGCGGTTCTCTTGAATGACGATCACGACGTGCTCGATCGGGCTGGTTTGGGTTTCAGCCTGCGGCACGGCCGGGAGGACGCCTCCCGAGACGCCGCTCGGGGTGCGGGCGGCGCACGCGACGAGGGTTGCACCGAGCATTAGCGCGCAGAACAGCGGCGCGGGGCGAGCCTTCATGACCTCAACCAGTTACTCCGTGTCGACCGGCAAACCCGACGGCTTCTGCTGTAGGAAGTACGATTGGGGGTATTTCACGCTCAGCGGTTTGAACTTGCGGGGCGAGATCGTAAAGTTGAAGGCGTTCCCGAGGCTCGTCGAAGTAGCGTCGCTCGCCCCGAGCGATCCGAGATTCCAGTTATCTTCAATGAAACGCAAAATGGAGCCGAGCTGGTAGACGGTATGCTCGACGTGCGGCCTCACGTACGGCGAGACGATGAGCGCCGGCACGCGAAAGCCCGGGCCGTCCTCCCAAGTGCGCGGCAACGGCGGCGCCACGTGATCGTACAGGCCGCCCCAATCGTCCCACACGATGACGATCGCGGTCGAGTTCCAGTATGAGCTCTTCCCGATTGCGTTCACGATCGACGCAACCCACGATGGCCCGGTGTCGCTCCCCTCGCCCGGATGGTCGGAGTTGTCGGCGTCCGGCGTTACCCACGCGACCGCGGGCAGCCGCTTCTTCGTGATGTCGGTGAATATGTCGAGATTGGTCCGCGTGACGTTCGTCCGCCATTCCGATCCGTACCGCACCGCTTTAATCGCATCGAACGCGCTCCACACCCCCGGCGTGTTGCCGTGTTGTGGGCCGCTTGCCTTTTGGACCGCGACCGCGTAGAACTTCCACGAAACGCGCTTGGCGTCGAGGAGGTCGCGCAACGTCGCGTACTTTAGACACGGAAACGGGCCGCCGTACGGATAGACCAAACCGGTACTCTTTTTGATGATCGCGGTGACGACACTCTTCTTCGCATCGCAGCCCCACGGAAAATTCGACGGGTTGTCGATTAACGCGACGTCATCGGAGATGTCGGTACCACCCGCAATCAGATCTTGGTGAGCGGTAAAGCTCCCGCTGCCCTGCGTCTGAAACATGTGGTCGACCAATACGTACTGACGCGCCATCGTCCAGTAGGGAGCGATTTCACTCGGTTTTACATACTGATACGAGTACCGTCCGGTCGGAACGCCGGAGCCGCCGGCGCCGAACTTCGCGAGGTTGAAGCCATCCATTGCGCCATTATCGTAAGAGACATCGAAGGCCTTATGGGTGTGGTCGATGTCTTTCCCGTCGCCGATCAGCGAGACGGCTTTGAGGGGAATCGTCTTGTCGCCAACCTTCTTGCCGTTGTGGACGATTTCCATCTTTCCGGTCTTCGTACCGTCGGCACCCGGAAACGTCGCGAAAAAGTTATCGAAGCTGCGATTCTCCTGAATCACGATGATCACGTGCTGGATCTTGCTCGAACCGGCCGGCGCCGGTATCGCCGCCGCCGGGGCAAACGAACTGCCGCCGGGACTCATTCCGCCGCACGCCGCGAACGTCACGATGACCGGCGCGAGCAGCGCAAACTGTATCGCGCGCCGCTTCAAACTTTTTCGAAGACGGCGCCGATCACCGTCAACCCCGGTCCGAATGCCATGCTCAATATCTTCGAACCCGCCGGTATCTCGGGAGACTCTGCAATGAGGCGCCAGATGTGCGGTGCCGTCGCCGAAGCCATATTTCCGTGCTCGCGCAGGACCTTGCGGCTCAGCTCGACCTTCGCTTCGTCGATTCCCAACTTACCGCGAATCTGGTTGAGAATCGCGGGGCCTCCGGGATGGATCGCGTAGAACATCTCGTCCTTCTCGCGCTCGAAATCGACGTTTGCCCGCCGGCAGAGCGAGCTGACGAAGGCCAAGATCGAATCGCGAATCAGGAACGGCACGCGCCTAGAGAGCGACATGTCGAACTGCGTCGGACCAGGGCGCAGCGTCATCTCCGGCAGCGAGTCGGGCAGAATGCGCTCCTCAATGGCGAGTATCTTCAGGCCGCCGCGCCCGCTTCCGTGAAACTCGGATTGCGGGTACGCCGCGTACTTGATGAAGCCATCGCCGAAGAGCGTCGACGAAACGAAGTTGTCCGGTTCGTTGCCGAGCAGATCGAAGTGGAGCGAGAGAAACTCGGTGTGGACGAGATCGATGCGCCGGCTCGGTTCCGGCAGCGAGACGAACGACGAGCCGATCAACCCGACGGCGGTGCGAATCGCCGGAAACGCGCCGTAACAGCCCATGTGATAGGAATGCGTCACACCGGTGGTGAGCCAGCCGCGGCGCGAGAGATATGTCTGCAGCGGACTGGGTGAGATGTATCCCGAGCAAGTTACGTGCACGATATGCTCGGGCGCATCCGAACTCTCGTTGCCGTACGTGCGCTCGAAGACGGAAAGAGCAACCTCTTCGAAGAGGCTCATGCGTTCGTCGAGCGGTTCGCCGGACGGGTTGCGAAGATCCCGTAGCGCCGCACCCGTTCCGACGAGCTCGTAGGATCGTGCTTGACGAAACGCGAGTTCAGCACGTTGACCTGTCGGCGCGCGATGTACTCCGACGACGTGCCGTAGCGTTCCATCCGCTCCTCGACGGTACGTCCGAGCGCATCGCGTTGCGCATCTGAGTCGAGCGCTTGCGCGGCCGACTGCGCGCGCGTCATGAAGTGCGCTTGAATTTGCTTGAGCTCGTCTTGCGCGCGCGGCGGCGTAATCGCGATCGTTTCAAAATCGCTGAGAACGACTGGTACGACTGGCATCGCGCGCTGCGCTTCTACCGTAGCCGACGAGCTCCTAAACGTCTGCATATCTCTATATCGCGATTCGCCGCCTACTTCGGCCTTCCATTCGAGCGAGCGAAGCAAAAGCAGCGATTTTGTCGGGAAGGGTAATCGTGGTTATTTTTACTCGATAATCACGGTTACTTCTTATCTATTCGTCGTCAACCGGCTTTCCGGAAGGACGCTGGCGCAGAAAGTACGCCTTCGAATAACTTGCCGTAACGGGGTTGAACGTTCGGGCCTGCTGGCCGAAATCGAAAAAGTCGCGAGTGAAATCGGGCGATGTCGCATCGGTCGTTCCCAAGCGCGGCATGCTCCAGTTGTCTTCGACGAAACGGATAATACTTCCAAACTCGTAGTCGTTGTGCGAGATGTACCCGTTTCGCGCATACGGCGATACTACGATGAACGGTACGCGGAAACCGAGGCCTCCAAAGCGCTGCGGTCCCGGCGGCGGTACGTGGTCGTACCATCCACCCCAATCGTCCCAGACGATGAAGATGACGGTCGACTTCCAGGCGGGACTCTTCCCGATTGCGTCGACCACTTGCGCCACCCACGACGGTCCGGTATCGGAGCTGTTACCCGGGTGATCGGAGTTCTGAAAGTCGGGAACGATCCACGACACGGCCGGCAACGTATTGCGGCTGATATCGGTAAAGACCCTCGGTCTCCGGCGAGATCTGATTCGTCGCCCACTCCGGACCGTGGCGCACGGCTTGAATTGCGTCGAACGCGTTCCACAACCGCCCGCCGAAACTCTGACCGGCGGCCGGCGCGTAGTACCGCCACGACAGACTCATCGGATCGAGGACGTCTCGCAGCGTGCGATAGGTAAAACACGGAAAGGGTCCTTGATCGCTCAGATAGTCATTGTGCAGCGGTGATCAGCGTCGTGGCCGTGCCATGCGGCGCATCGCATCCCCACGTTCCTCCAGAATCATTGGGGAAGTCGATGACACTGTGCTGCTGATCGATGAACGCGCCCCCCGCGATGAGGTCTTGGTGCGCCGTGAAACTTCCGGTCCCTTGCGTTTGGAAGAGATGATCCGCGAGCACGTACTCGTGGGCGAGCTGCCAATAGGATTGAATCTGCGTTGGATTGACGTACTGATAGACGTAGGTTCCCGGCGTCGTCTTGCCGACCGGAACGAGGTCGAAACCGTCCATCGCTCCGTTGTGGAAATCGCGTTTCCACGCCATGTACCCGTTGCTGGGCGATATCGTGCTCTCGAGATTGCTCTCTTTCAAGCGCAGCGTGCCGTCGTGCGTCTTGCCGACCCGCGCACCGTCCGCGCCGGGAAACGTTGCGAAGAGGTTGTCGAAGGTTCGATTCTCCTGGATCATGATAACGATGTGCTTGAAGTACTTTCCCTTGCGTGCAGGCGGCGGCGGCGGCAACGGCGGTGCTGCCGACATTCCCGAGCCGCCCCCGCCGCAGCCGGTAAGCAGCAGCGCGAGCGTGGAGAAGAGCACCCCCATGCCAAAAAGCACGGACGAGGAAAAAGGCTGCCGCGGACGCATGATCATCGCCTTATCCCCACCGCAGCGCCCATCCCTTCCCAGGCAGGCGGCTACTCGATGAAACGCGCGCGAAATGAGCCCACCCATTGCGTTCCGGCAACGCGGCAGAACATTGCGGCGGCAGCGGCACTGCTTCGCGAAGGCGGTGTCGTTGCATTTCCCACCGAGACGGTCTACGGCTTGGGAGCGCTCGCGTTCGACGCGCGAGCGGTCGCGCGCATCTTCGAAATCAAGCAGCGGCCTGCGTTCGATCCGCTTATCGTCCACGTCGCGGACCGCGCAATGCTCGAACGCGTCGCCGACATCGGAACCGTCCTCGAACGGGCGCTCATCGAACGTTTCTGGCCTGGCGCGCTGACGCTCGTCGTACGCAAGCGTGCCGGCGTACCGGCATTAGTGACAGCCGGCTTGCCGACCGTTGCCGTACGCATGCCGTCGCATCCAGTTGCGCGCGCGCTCCTCCACGACGTTGCCGCGCCGCTGGCGGCGCCCAGCGCGAATCCATTTGGCGCCTTGAGTCCAACGCAAGCATCCCATGTCACGAGCGCCTTGGGCGATCGTGTCGATCTCGTTCTCGACGGCGGACCTACCGGCTTTGGTCTTGAGTCGACAATCGTTACGCTCGAGCCCGAGCCGATGCTGCTGCGACCGGGGGCGATCCCCATTGAAGAGATCGAAGCGATCACCGGTCCGCTCGTGCGCCGCCTGCACGCCGGCCGCGCGCCGCTGGGGCCGGGACAACTTCGGCATCACTACGCGCCGCGCACGCCGCTGCGTATCGTCAGCGTCGAGGGCGTCGCCGCCAAGGAGCGGCTGCGCGCGGGCTTTCTAGCCTTTAGCCGACGAGTCGAAGGCTATGCTGCGCAGCGTGTGCTTTCAAGCGAAGGGGATATGCGCGAGGCGGCCTCCCATCTTTTCGAGTTCCTTCACGAACTCGACGCGCTCGGGCTCGAGCGCATCGACGTCGAGCCGGTGCCCGAGAGCGGGCTCGGCCTTGCGATCATGGACCGGCTGCGGAGAGCTGCGACCGGCTGAGCGCTCACGGTGGTTGCTCGTTCTGCCGATAGAGGTGAGAGA
Organism: Vulcanimicrobiota bacterium; assembly: GCA_963758805.1. Classification (GTDB taxonomy): domain Bacteria; phylum Vulcanimicrobiota; class Vulcanimicrobiia; order Vulcanimicrobiales; family Vulcanimicrobiaceae; genus Cybelea. Next base: position 417,633 of record CAVWWP010000003.1, on the reverse strand, counting down.
AAGCATTTCATGCCGCGTCCTCATCTTTTTCGGAGGGCTGGAGCTGCTTTTACGCTGCTCGGTCTTCTCTGTCTCGGCGCAAGTCCGGATTCGGTCTTGCCGCATGAGGTCGCGGGCGACGTCCGAGAGAGCTACATTCTGCTCACTAGCACGTACTACAACGCGGTCGACCCGCAAGTCTTACTTGCCGCTGCCGGCGACGCGCTAACCGCGACGGCGCGCAAACACGGCGACGCGATACCGGCGCCGCCGATGCGCGTCGAGAGCAATACCGAAGCAACCCTGGCCGAGCTCGAGGCCGCAATCACGTCGACGGCGCTGGCCGCGCACGCTTCACCGACCGAGTTTGCGTACGCTGCGATCGACGGTATGGCAAAAGCGGTCAATGATCGTTACACGCAGTTCTTTACACCCGCCCAATACAAGGCGTTCAACGACGCGCTCGATCCCGAGCGCATTAGCGGCATCGGCGTCATGATTCAACCCGATTCCGCCTCCGGGATGGTTCGCATTTCGTACGTCGTTCCGGGCACGCCGGCCGATCGGGCCGGCATCCAGGTCGGTGATCTCTTGATCGCGATCGACGGATCGCCCGTCAAGGGTTTGAATACCGACGGCGTCAGCGGGATGCTGCGCGGCAGGGCCGGCACGGTTGTATCCGTGTCGGTGCAGCGTCCCCCGAACGCCACCTCCGTGCTCTCGATTCGGCGTGAAGAAGTACAACCGCCGACGGTCATCTTCAAAATGCTTCCCAATGCGATCGGGTACGTATGGGTGATCGCGTTCGGAAAAGCCACCCCAAACGAGTTCGATACTGCGGTCGCGCGCCTCAAAGCCGCCGGCGCAAAAGCGCTCGTGCTCGACCTCCGTAACGACGGTGGCGGGTACGTCAACTCGGCACTCGACATCACCGCACAGTTCATCGCAAACAAGGCGCTGGTGACGGTCGAAGAGCGCGGACAGCACGCGACGACCATCGATTCCAACCCCGATCCGTCGATCGCGCTGCCGCTGACGGTGCTGGTGAATCAGTACACCGCATCGGCGTCCGAGATTACGGCCGGAGCGCTGCAAGATGACGGCATCGCGACGCTGATCGGCACCAAGACCTTCGGAAAGGGCGTGATGCAGACGCTAACGCCGCTGCCCGACGGCGCGGCGATCAAGATTACGACCGCGCACTACCTTACGCCGAGCCATCGCGACATCAACCTGCGCGGAATCGACCCCGACGTGCGCATCGAGGAGAACCGCGACGCACGCTTCGGCGAGATCGAAAGCGACGCACAGCTTCGTGCCGCCGTCGCGCTCCTGCAGAAGCGAATCGCCCAAGGCAACTAGCGCCGCAGCGCGAAGTGCGCGCTTGGGGCGATTAGCTCAGCTGGGAGAGCGCCTCCCTTACAAGGAGGATGTCGGCGGTTCGAGCCCGTCATCGCCCACCACACGCCTCATAGACTAGACGTGCCGCGGCAATGTCTTCTGCGGCCATCCCCAGTGATTTGAATATCGTGGTCTGCTCAGGCGTCGCCGCTTTCGTGCCCGCAAATATCTCGCCGGCTTCGGCATAGATCGCGGCATTCGAAAGGATGATATCTCCGGATTCCACGCGGGCGGCTTCGCGCGAGTCGACGACGACGACGTTGCGCATCGCGGCGTCGTCGAGTTCTCGCCACGTCGCGCGATTTGCTCCAACCGCGTTAACGTGCGCACCCGGTTTTAGCCACGCTCCATGCAGCACCGGCTGCTGCGCGTTGGTTGCAACGACGACCACGTCGGCGCCGCGCACGGCAGTCTCGCATTCGGTAGCCACGACGCCGTGCTCGCGTGCGAAACGCTCGGCGTGTTCGGGCGTTCGGCTCCAGACCCGAACCTCGTCGAACGCGTGCACGTGTACGAGCGCCTGCAGATGCGAATGCGCTTGGACGCCGCTTCCGAGCACCGCTAGCACGCGACTCTCGGCCGGCATCAAATACTTCGTGACCGCGGCCGAGACGGCGGCGGTGCGCATCTCCGTGATCAAACGGCCGTCCATCGCCGCGAGCGGTTCGCCGGTATCGGTGCGAAAGATCAGAATGGCGGCATCGTGCGTCGGGATGCCGGTGCCCTCGTTTCCTGGATAGAAGCTGACGGCTTTGATTCCCATGACGTCCGCCGCCGCAGCGGGCATGATTCCGAAGTAGCGGCGCCCCTCCTCGATCGTCAAGATGCTGCGAACCGGTTGCCGGATCTCTCCATTCGAAAACTCGGCGAGCACGCGTTCCATTGCGGGTATGAGCGCTTCCCACGTCAGCAGGCTTCGAACGCGCTTCTCGTCGAGAAAGATCATCCGGAGCTCAGTTACTGAGGTGGAGGGCATTTCCCATGCCGGTGCCCAAACTCCCTAACGAGATCACAATGCTAACGCACGCACAACTGGACGTCGAACGGATCGGCGCGATCGCCGTCGTTTCGATGAACCGGCCGGAGAAGCGAAACGCGCTCTCGCTCGAGATGATGCGCCAGCTCGACACGGCCTTTGCCGACCTCGGACGCGACCGCGAGGTACGGGTCATCGTCCTTCGTGGCGAAGGGCCCGCGTTTTCGGCCGGCCACGATCTTTCGGAGCTCCTCGATCGCGACGTTGACGCGTACCGGACCATCTTCGATACGTGCGTCGCGCTGATGGCGCGGTTGATCGAGATTCCGCAGCCGGTCATCGCCGAGGTCGATAAGGTTGCGACCGCGGCCGGCTGTCAACTGGTAGCGGCGTGCGACCTGGCCGTAGCCTCGACGACGGCGAGCTTCGCGACGCCTGGCGTGCGCATCGGCCTTTTCTGCAGCACGCCGATGGTGGCACTGACGCGCGCAATCGGGCGTAAACGCGCGATGGAGATGCTGTTAACGGGCGATCCGATCGATGCGCGCACGGCGCTGAAATGGGGGCTCGTCAATCGCGTCGTACCGCCCGCGCGACTGCACCATGAAACGCTGGCGCTCGCGCGCAAGATTGCCTCGTCGAGCAGCCGTACCGTTGCGACCGGAAAGTCCGCGTTCTATGCGCAAATCGATCTCGACCTGGCAGCCGCATACGCGCACACAAAAGAGGTTATGACGCAGAATGCGCTTGCGCCGGACGCGCACGAAGGCATCGCGGCATTCCTGGAAAAACGGTCGCCGCAATGGCGCGAGTAGCGGCAGGGGTCTTTCCGGAGGGTTTGGGTACCTACCGTTGAACGGTGGCGGTCCCGTGCGCCGCTCGCTTCGTGGGCGGCGAGCGCGCGCCCATAAGAAAACGTCGCCCACACCCGGTATGCGCGACCCGAAAAAAAGGGCACTGCGCATACGCGACGGCAAGCGGACTCGCCTACGGCGGGTCCGCTTGTTATTCGGGCGGACTACGTAGGCGACAGTAGAACTGGTCCCCTCATCTTGTTTGCCATTACACCGAGAACGCGTTATGCCGCGATTGTATTAGCCGCTGCGCTCCTCGCCTGCCTTGCGGTGGCGCTCTTTCGGGTGCGCGCCGAATCTCACGCTCGCCGCGTCGAGCTTGCGATGGATTTTCAGGATTTTGACGCTCTGGCGCGGTCATTTGACTATAATCCCGCGGCATTTCTGATCGCGCTCCGGCGCGCCGGCCTAACGTCGCTCGCGCTGACCGAGGAGCTGGGCGGGAACGTCGGCAACGACGGAAAGTCGTATGCCACGACCGGCGCCGCGCTGCTCAATCAGGCGCGCATCTCGCCGATCCACGATGCACTGCTGGCGAGGCTCGTCGCGAACCGGCAGATCGACCCGGGCGCGATCTATCTGCTCGTTTCGGACCCGTCGGCGTATCAACGGTACCGCACCCAGCTTGCGCTCCATTTCATGCCCAAAAGCGTGCGCGTCTTACGCGCGCAACGCCCGTGGCTCGTCGAGGTGCGCACGCAGGTCGACTACTTCAACAACACGGCGCTGGGAATTCCGACCGACCAGATCGAGCTCGCGCGGCGCCTCGGGCTGCTCGTCGTGCCGCGCTTCCAAAACGACGAACGGTTCACCGAACCGCAGATGAACGCGCTCTTCAACGACGTACTGCGCTACGATCCCAAAGTCTCGACGGTTATCTTTTTCGGGTTGAGCAATCAGGTCATGGGCTATCCGGATCACTTGCAGGACGCGGCCGACGCATTTAAGGCGCACGTCTTTAACTTTGGTTCGATCGAAACGTACGACGATAGCCAGATCCAGAAAGGGAACGAAACGCTCGCGCGACTCATACCCGGTCGCACCGTTCGCGTTCAGGCGATCGCCAAGACGGAACTCGATAAACTGAAGTTCGACGAAGTGATCGAGCGGTACGTCCTCGGCGTGCGCGAGCGCAATATTCGCGTCGTCTACTTGCGTCCGTGGGGACATCAGGACGGTAATCTTTCGATCGAAGCGACGAACGTCGAGATGATCAAAGCAATCGCCGACGAGCTCAAAGCCGACGGATTTCGGCTCGGGCGCGCGACGCCGATCCCGCAATATCGGGGCGACAACCGCATCTTGGTCGGCGTTGCGGCGCTCGCGGTTCCGTCGATCTTCGTGCTCGTGCTCGGAATGCTCGGATGGTACCGGCGCTGGTTGGCGGTGGCGGCTTACGCGCTGACGATCCTCCTCTACGTCGCCGGCGTGGCCATCCACCACGAGATGTTCGCGCGCTCCGTCATCGCACTGGCAGGTGCGCTGCTCTTTGCCGCTGCCACGCTTCTCTTTTTGATTCCGGCCTGGAACGAGACGCCTTCGTCGCGCCCGGGAACGCAGTACCTCCGAAGTCTGGGCTGGACGCTGGCTGCGACCGGCGTAGCGTTGCTCGGGGCACTCGTCGTGGTCGGCGTGATGAGCTCGCCGCTTGCAATGGAGGAGATCGAGCGCTTTAGGGGCGTGAAACTCGTCATTGCGCTGCCGCCGCTGTTCGCGCTGCTCTTCTATCTGTTCGACCGGCGTTTCGGATCGGGGATCGCGCGCGCGCGCGACGTCTTCTTGTCACCCGTGCTCGCCTATCAACTGCTCACCGGCTTGGTGGTCGTCGCGATCGGCGCGCTCGTCGTCGTCCGCAGCGGTAACGAAGGCGACGTCTCCCCATCGCAGTTCGAGCTTGCGCTGCGCCACGAGCTCACGGCCGTGCTCAGCGTGCGCCCGCGGTTCAAAGAGTTCCTCATCGGGTTTCCTTGCATGATGGTCATGCCGGCGCTGCTGATGCAGCACCGGAGGGCGATTGGCTGGCTCCTCGCGCTGGGCATCGGCGTCGGTGTCGGCGACATCATCGATACGTTCTCTCATCTTCATACGCCGATCGAGATCTCGCTTATCCGCATCTTCAATGGTTTGGTCTTTGGCGCGGTCATCGGCGTGGCGGCGATTTGGATTTATCGCCGCTCGCCTCTCTATTCGAGATGAGTGCGTGCGCGTTTTGCTCAGCGGATACTACGGCTTCGGCAATCTCGGCGACGAGGCGCTGCTCGCAGTGATCGTGGAGCGGCTCAACCAGCGATTCGCGCATCCCCAGATAGAAGTGCTCTCGGCAACGCCGCTCGCAACGGCGGCGGCGTTGAGCGTCACAGCGACGCCGCGCTGGCAATGGCCCGCGGTACGCGCCGCGATCGAACGGGCCGACGTCGTGCTCTCGGGCGGCGGCGGATTATTACAGAATGCGACGAGCTTGCGCAGCCTGTTCTACTATGCCGGGATCTTGCGCCACGCGTCCCGGGCTAAACGCAAGAGTATGATCTTCGCCCAATCGATCGGGCCGCTCGATGCGTTCGGCCGGTTCATCGTGCGGCGGTGGTGCAAGGGCGTCGAACGCGCGACCGTGCGCGACGAGCGTTCGCGCACGCTGCTGCGCGAGCTTCTGCCGGCAACGCCGGTCGAGCGAACGGCGGATCCGGTCTTCCTGTACGACGCGCCTGCGGAGATCGATCTTTCGGAGGAAGGTCTCGGCCCCGAGAGCGGCCCGTACGCGATCGTCAGCCTGCGCAAGGTCGCCCACGTGCGCGACGCCGCGGGAGTGGTCGGACGCGCCGTCGAGCGCCTCTCGCGGCGTTACCACGTGCGCAGCGCGTTCCTTCCGTTCGGCGGCGCCGCCGATGCGGCGGTCTGCGCGGATGCGATTCGCGCCTCCAACTCCGATGCGGTGCTGCTTCCCGCGTGCTCGCTGCCGAAGGCAGCGGCGATTGTGCGGGGCGCGCGTGTCGTGATCGGCATGCGGCTGCACGCGCTCATCCTCGCGGCTCGTTATGCGGTGCCGTTCCTCGCGATGGCGTACGATCCGAAGATCACCGCGCTCTGCGACGATCTCGAGTATCCTCTCGCGCCACTCTGGGAGTCTTCGCGTCCAGCGCCGAGTGATGCCGCGGTCGACGACCTCGTCGATATGCTCATGCTGCAGCGCGATCGCCTCGCGACCCAGCTGTCGGCGCGCATGAAGGTCGTTCGAGCTGCCGCCGAGCGCAACTTCGACGTCCTCGGTGAGCTCTTAGGCGAAGGGTCATAGTGATGGATTATCGCGCAACGCTGAACCTTCCGAAAACGAGCTTCCCCATGAAGGCCGAGCTTCCGAAGAACGAGCCGCAGCGCGTGGGGTGGTGGCAAGAGCACGGTACCTACGAGCGGCGTCTCGAGCGTAACGCCCGCAACGCGCCGTGGATTCTTCACGACGGGCCGCCATATTCCAACGGCGAGCTGCACATGGGACACTTCCTCAACATGGTGCTCAAGGACATGTTCGTGAAGGTCGCATTACTCGATGGCGCCTACGCGAAGTTCGTCCCCGGATGGGACATGCACGGGCTGCCGATTGAGTTCGAGACGCTCAAGTACCTCGGCATCGAGGACTTCCACGCCGTCGATCCGCTCGAGTTGCGCGAAAAGTGTAAGGAGCGCGCGCTCTTCTGGCTCGGGCGGCATCTCGAAGTCCGCGTGCGAATGGGGAACTTTGGCCTCTTCGACCGTCCTTATCGTACGATCGATCCGTCGTTCGAGGCCACGATCGTCAACGCGCTCGGCGACCTAGCCGAGAAGCAGCAGATATATAAGGGCCTGCGTTCTACGCTTTGGTGCATGCACGACGAGACGGCCCTCGCCGAAGCGGAGATCGAGTACGACCGCCGCGTTTCACCGTCGATCACCGTGCGCTTTCCGGCGAGCGCATCGCAACGCAGCGCATTCCTGCGCGCGTTCGGCGTCGCGCCCGAGGTCGCGCCGGGGACGCTATCGGTGCTCATCTGGACGACGACGCCGTGGACGCTGCCGGCGAACGCCGCGATCGCGTTGCGCGGCGATGCAACCTACGGCCTATACGACCTTGGCGACGAAACGGTCGTCGTCGCCGAACGCTTGGCGGCGCCGGTGCTCGGCGACCGGTTCGCAGGGGCGCGCTTGCTCGGGAGTGTGCGCGGCGAACGGCTGGACGATCTCGCCGTACGTCATCCGCTCGCCGATCGCGACGCGCCGATCGTTCTTGGCGAGCACGTCGATCTCGAAACCGGAACCGGAGCGGTACATACCGCGCCGGGTCACGGCGCCGACGATTTTGACATCGGCATGAAGTACGGTCTGCCGATCATCAACCCGGTCGATCCGGCGGGCAGGTTTACGGCGGAAGCCGGACCCTACGCCGGCCTGCACATCTTCGCGGCAAATCCGAAGATTATCGAGGATCTGCGAGCCGCCGGCGCGCTGTGGCGCGCGGAGGAGTACGAGCACTCGTATCCGCATTGCTGGCGGTGTCACAACCCCGTGATCTTTCGCGCGACCGCGCAGTGGTTTCTCGCGATGGATCAGAACCTGCTGCGCCACCGAACCATCGACGCAATCGACGACGTGCGCTACACGCCGGAGTGGGGAAGCACGCGTCAACGGCAGATGATCGAGACGCATCCCGAGTGGTGCTTGTCGCGACAGCGGACGTGGGGCACGCCGATTCCGGCGCTCGTCTGCGTCGCGTGCCACGAGTCGGTACTCGACCATCGCGTCGCGCGCCTCGCCGCCAAGCGCTTCGGCGAGGCCGGCGCGAGCGTGTGGTGGAGCGATCCGGTCGACGTGTATCTGCCCGAAGGCTTTACGTGCCCTAAGTGCGGCGGCACGGCGTTCGAAAAAGAGAAGAACATCGTCGACATCTGGTTCGAATCGGGCGTCACGCATCTCGCGGTCTTGGGGCGCGACGGCATGCCGTGGCCGAGCGACCTCGTCGTCGAGGGCGGCGACCAGTATCGCGGTTGGTTCCGCAGCTCGCTCATCACCGGCGTCGCAATCAAGGGGCGCGCGCCCTATCGGCACGTGATGAAGAACGGCTGGGTCAACGACGAGCAAGGCCGGCCGATGTCCAAATCGCGCGGCACCGGGCTTGACGCACGCGACGCAATGCAGCGATGGGGCGCGGACGTGCTGCGGCTCTGGGCCGCGTCGGTCGAGCTCATCGACGACGTGCGTTTTGGACCTAACGTCATCGACCAGGTCGGCCGCGTCTACCGGAACGTCCGCAATCGCATTCGCTTCATGCTTTCGAACCTCGACGACCTCGATGCAGCCGACGTGGTGCCGCCGCAGCGAATGGAGCCGATCGACCGCCTTGCCTGCAGCGTCTGCGACGCATTCATCGCCGCGGTCAAAGACGCGTACGATCGATTCGAGATCCACGACGCGTACCTGCGCATCGTCGAGTTCGAAAGCGCGATCTCGACGCTCTATTTCGATGGGCTCAAGGACCCGCTCTACTCACGGGCGGCTGCCGATCCCCGCCGCCGCAGCGCGCAGTCGGCGCTGCTCTACGTGCTGACGCGATTCCTAACCGCGGTCGCGCCCGTGCTCTCCTTTACGGCCGAGGAGGCGTGGCAGTCGCTGCGGCCGCAGCTCCGCGGCGACGCGGAGAGCATCTTCGACACGTCGTTCGACGCCGGCCATCAGAAGAGCGGCGCATTCGAGACCGATCTCGCCTTGTGGGCGCAGCTGCGCGCGCTGCGCGCGCGCGTCGCGGCGCAAGAGCGCCCGCGCGACTTTGAAGCGCGCCTCCGGCTGACCGTCACGCCGGGATGGTACAAACGGCTGGCGGCGCTCGGCGACAACCTGCGCGAGGCGCTCGTCGTTTCGCAGCTCGAACTGCTCCAGAGCCAGCGCGGCAACGGCGATCCCGCCGATGGCGTTGCCGGCTTCGAGCTTCTCGATGCCGACGGCGCGAAGTGCGCGCGTTGCTGGAAGTATCGCCCGCTCGGCATCGACCCCGACCATCCGGACATCTGCGAAGAGTGCGTGCAGGTCGTGCGCGAACTACAGAGCGCCGGCTAGACAACTTTCACGAAATGGTCGCCACGCGCCGGTAGCGATCGCGTCGCGCGCGGCGCTCACGAGTGCGTTGATGCGATAGACGTTGTGATACGAGAGCAGCCGCGGGCCGAGCATCTCCTTCGAGCGGAAGAGATGCGCGAGGTAGGCGCGTGTAAACGTGACGCAGACCGTGCAGTCACATTTCGGATCGAGCGGCGCCGTATCGCGCACGAATCGCGCGTTGAAGATGTTTATATCGCCGTCGTGCGTCATCGCGCGCCCGTTGCGGCCGCAGCGCGTCGGATAGACGCAGTCGAAGAGATCGATGCCGCAGTCGATCGCCGCGACGACGTCGCGGACCGTACCGACGCCCATGAGATAGCGCGGCTTCTCGTCTGGAAGCAGAGCAGCAGTATAGCGCGCCGTCGTGTAGAGCTCGGCACGCGTCTCGCCGACCGAGAGTCCGCCGATGGCGTAGCCGGGAAAATCGAGTGCGACCAGTGCGGCCGCACTGCGCTCGCGTAGTCCGAGGTCGAGTCCACCCTGCACGATTGCGAACAGCTGTCCTGAAGGCGTGCGCGCTCTCGCCGACGCCGTCGCCCAGAGCGTCGTCAGGCGCACCGACTCCTCGAGCGCTTGGGGAGTTGCCGGTAGCTTGACGCAGACGTCGAGCACCATAGCGACGTCGACGCCGATTGCGGTTTGGAACGCGACGACGTTCTCGGGCGTGAAGCGGTGCTTGCTGCCGTCGAGGTGCGAACGAAACGTACGCCGCCGTCGTCGAGCTTCCGAAAACCCTCCAGACTGAAGACCTGAAAGCCGCCGGAGTCGGTCAGGATCGGACGATCCCAGGCCATGAATCGATGCAGGCCGCCGGCCGCCTCGATCGTCTCGCGCCCCGGACGCAACCAAAGATGGTAGGTGTTCGCGAGGACGATCTCGGTCCGCGATTCCCGCAGTTCGGCCGGCGTCAATCCCTTGACGGTTGCCGCCGTGCCGACCGGCATGAAGCACGGCGTCTCGACCGTGCCGTGCGCGACGTGGAGCGTGCCGCGCCGCGCCCCGCCGTCGCGGGCGATGAGATTGAACATTAGTGCAGCATCGCGCGGGCGCGCGCATACGCCTCGGGCGGATCGGCTTCGAACTCGAGCCGCGCGCCGCTCTGCGGATGCTCGAACCCCAGCCGCCACGCGTGCAGCGCTTGCCCGGGAAGATCGAAGCGCGGCTCTTCGCGGCCGTAGACCGGATCGTTGAGAATCGGGTGGCCGATCGCCGCAGCGTGCACGCGAATCTGATGCGTGCGTCCGGTCTCGAGACGGAAGATCAGCTCGGCATGGTTGGAAAAACGGTCGCGGACTTCGTAATGCGTCGTCGCCGCCTTTCCGTCCGAGACGATCGCGAACTTCAGGCGGTTGCGCGGATCGCGCCCGATCGGTCCTTCGATCGTCCCGCGGTCGTGCTGCGGGATGCCGCGCACGAGGCCGAGATATTCGCGCTCGATCGAGCGCTCTTTCATCGCATTGCCGAGCTTCTGACGGCTGCTCTCGTTCTTTGCGACGAGCAGCAGCCCCGACGTGTCGCGATCGAGCCGGTGAACGAGCCCGGCCCGCAGATCATCACCGGGAAGGCCGGCGCCGACGTGCGCGAGCAGCGCGTTGACGAGCGTGCCGCTGGTCGCACCGTGCGCGGGATGCGTCACCATGCCGGCAGGTTTGTCGACGACGAGCACGTCCTCGTCTTCGTAGAGGATCGTCAGCGCGATCTGCTCGGGCGTGACGACGAGCGCCGGACGCGATCGAACTTCGAATGCCAGGACGTCGCCGGCTTCGAGCGGATGGCTTGCTTTGACGACCTCGCCGTTGACGAGCACGGCGCCGCGTTTGACTGCATCGGCGACCTGAGCCCGCGAGGCGCCCGAGAGCGATGCGACGACGACGTCGGTGCGCTTCCCGATCTCGTCAGCGGTGACGCTGTGCAGCAAGGCTCGAGAGGAGCAGCAGCGCGACGCCGACCGTGATGCACGAGTCGGCGATGTTGAAAATATTCGGCCAAATACGGTAGAAGTCGATGAAGTCGACGACGTACCCGTAGTGGACGCGATCGACGATATTGCCGATCGCGCCGCCGACGATCATCCCGAACGCGATGCGGACGACGCGCGAATGGGACGCGGCTTCGCGGAAGCCGAACCAGAACAGGACGAGCACGACGATCGCCATGCCGATGAGCAGAACTGCGTTACTTCCGAAGAGCCCGAACGCGCCGTGTGCGTTGCGCTCGTAGGTCCACTTGAGAAGGTGCGGGATGACGAAACGGCTCTCGCCCGGATAGAGGTTCGAGACGATGAGCCGCTTCGTAAACTGATCGGCCCAAAGGACGATAATGGCGACGATCGCAACGATCGCCGTCGTGGCAAAGCTTTTAGAGTTTCGGCTGCGGAACAAACTGATAGAACCATCCTGCGACGTTGAGGAATGCATCGTTGACGAGCACCAGCCCGACGACGATGAGGAAAGCGCCGGAAGCGAACTCAATGGCAGGGATGAAGCGCTTGATCCGGTTGAGCGCCGGAAGCACGACGCCGATCGCCGCCGCCGTGATGAGAAACGGCAGCGCGAGGCCGAGCGAATAGAATGCCAGCAGCAACGCCGCTTCGCCGTTGCGTTGTTGCGAGGCGATCGCGAGAATGCCGGCCAGGATCGGCCCGATGCACGGCGACCAGCCGGCTGCGAACGCCATACCGACCAACGCGGACGTCCAGAAGGTGCGCCTTTCATATCGCACGTGCATGCGCTTATCCATCATGAGGAAGGGAATGCGAATCATTCCCATCATGTGCAGGCCGAGAATCACGACGAGCACGCCGCCGATCTGTGCGATGAGCGCGCGATGGGTGACCAGGACCGATCCGACCGCACTAGCGGTCAGGCCCAGCCCGATAAAGATCGCACTGAAGCCGGCGACGAAGGCAAGTGCGTGCACCAGCGTCTGCGCGCGCGCGCGAGCCGCCGCCTCTACCTTGAGGTCTTCGAGGCTCTCGCCGGTCAGCAACGAGAGATAAGCCGGCACCAGCGGAAGGACGCACGGAGATACGAAGGAAACGAGGCCCGCGAGGAAAGCGATGCCGACCGTGATGTGCGTCGTCGCGGTCATACAGCAATAAGTTGTTTCACTTTTCAGAGGCTCCTTAGCAATGCACCACTGGTTTACCTATCCGAACATCGACCCGGTAGCCATCCACCTGGGGTGGCTGAAGATCCATTGGTACGGCATCGCCTATCTCGTCAGCTTCGTCTGCGTCTACCTGTGGATGAGCCGGCCGGCCGGGCGAGCTCGGCTCGGACTGACCAAAGATCAAATCCATGACTTTCTCTTCTACGCGCTGGTCGGCGTGCTCGTAGGGGGCCGAACCTTCTTCGTCATCAACGACATCATCAGCAAGCACGACGCGGCGTTCTATCTTTCAAATCCGGTCAACTTCATCGCCGTTTGGAACGGCGGCATGGCATTCCACGGCGGTCTCATCGGAGTGCTTATCGCGATTTGGCTCTTCGTTCGCCGGCACCCGGGCCTGAGGTATACGGTCGTCGGCGACGAGGTCGTGATGATGCTGCCGATCGGCATCACGCTCGTGCGGATAGTCAACTTCATCAACGACGAGCTTTGGGGAAACCCGTGCGATCCCGACCATCCGTGGTGCCTGCAGTTTCCTAGCGCGCCCGACCAGGGTACGCTCTACCGCCATCCGTCCCAGCTCTACGAGGCCGGCCTCGACATCCTGACGCTGCCGATTCTGCTCATCCTCTATCGCTTCAAGCCCAAAGACGGCGTCGTGGCGTGGACGTGGTTCTTACTCTACGGCATCACGCGAACGATCGCAGAAACGTGGCGTCAAACGGACTTCAGCTGGAACGGCCTCACCGGCGGTCAGCTCTACGCGCTGCCGATGATCCTCGTCGGGGCTATCGGCATCGTCTACTGCGCGACTCGGCCGCGCCCGGCTCCGGCGCAGGGCGCCGGTCGCCCTTGACGGGCGAGGCGATCGAGGACCGCTATCACGCGCTGCGCGGCGCCATCGACGAGGAGTTACGGCGCAATAGGCGGACTGCCGAAAGCCTGACGCTCGTCGGCATCACCAAGCGCCAGCCGTACGAGCGGATCGAAGCGGCGATTCGCGCAGGGCTCCGCGATCTCGGTGAGAGCTATCTGCAGGAGGCCCGCGACAAGTTTGGTGGTCTGCCGCCGGTGCGAAAGCACTTCGTCGGCCACATTCAGACGAATAAGGCCGCTGCAATAGCCGGACTCTTCGATCTCGTGCAGAGCGTCGACCGATCCGACGCCGGCCTGGCGCTCGCGAGCGCGGCGCGGCGTTGCGAAAAGGTGCTTCCCGTCTTGCTGCAGCTAAACGTATCGCCTGCCGAACGCTTCGGTTGCTCCCCGGCCGAGGCCGAGCGGCTCGCCGAAACGCTCCGAGCGCAACCGAGCCTCCGCCTCGAAGGCATAATGGCGATCGGGCCGCTGACCGACGATCGCGCGGCAATCGCGCGGGCATTCGATCTTGCCGCCAAGACGTTGGCTCGCATTGGTGGAAATACGCTCTCGATCGGCATGTCCGGCGACTGGCGTGAGGCGGTCCGCGCCGGATCCACGATGCTGCGTATCGGGGAGGCGCTGTTCGGTTCACGAATAGCCTCGCAGAGGCAGCGATAGCCAAGGGGGAAGCCGCGTGAGCATGTTCAGCAAGATTGGATCGTTCTTCTCGATCCGAGACGACGAAGAAGAGTTTTACGACGACGAACCGGCTTCGAGTTCGCGCGTCGTTCCGCTGAGCAGCGCCGGGCGGCGCAGCGGCGTCTCGGTCAGCGTCTACTCGCCGCGCAGTTACCAAGACGTCGTGGAGATCGCCGACTCGCTGCGCAATCGTCAGGTTGTGATCGTCAATCTGCAGAACGCCGACCGCACGCTCTTGCAGCGTGTCGTGGACTTTACCTCCGGCGTCGCATACACGATCGATGGAAAGATTCAAAAACTCGCCGAGTCGATATATCTCGTCGTGCCTGCGGGCATCGTCGTCAACGCAGCCGGCCTGCGTGACGCGATGGTCGGCGACGGCACGTTCGATTTCATGAACCGCGGCTCGGGTTAGGTTGCGAGGAGTATCAGTGGAAAAATTACCCCGATCGACATTCAGCACAAGACGTTCAAGAAGGCGCTCCAAGGTTACGAGCGTGCCGACGTCGACCAGTTTCTCGACGAGATCATCGAGACGCTCGAAGACGAGGCGCAGCAGCGCGCCGCGCTCGAGGCCGACATCGCGGATCTCAAGGAACGCATCAGCCACTTCAAAGCGATGGAGGAGTCGCTGCAAAACACGCTCGTCCTCGCGCAGCGAACCGCCGACGAGGTCAAAGCGTCGGCGCATAAGGAGGCGGATCTCATTCGCGAGCAGGCACGCTTGTCGGCCGAACGCGAGATCGCCGGATATAACGACGCGATCGCCGAGGCTCGGCGCGAGCATCAGCGCAGCGTCGACGCGGCTGAAAAGGCGCGCAGCGAGCTGCGCAGCCTGCTCATGACGCACGTAGCCTTGCTCGAACGTGCCGACGGCCCCGCACCGCCCAACGGCGCAGTCGAGAGTCTTCCGCCCGAGAAACCGGTCGTTAAAGAGTTGCCCATCACCGACGACACGACGCGGATAACGGTTTATTAGGGGTTCCAGCCTCGTCGCGCTGCTTGCCGGCGACGGCATCGGCCCCGAGATTACCACCGCAGCGGCGCGCGTTCTGGCTGCCGTCCGACCCGACGTTTCGTGCGAACCGGCCGAGGTCGGCGGCGCCGCGCTCGCGCGCGGACTACCCGCGTTTCCCGATGCGGCGCGCGCCCTGTGCGATCGCAGCGCGGCGATCCTGTTCGGCAGCGTCGGGCTTCCCGAATACGAAGGCAAGCCATTACCCCAGCGTCCGGAGTACGCGCTCTTTCTGCTGCGCCGCGACTACGAGTTGTATGCGAACCTGCGTCCCGTGCACGTCTTTACCGGCTTGGAGCATGCATCGTCCCTGCGCCCCGAACTCGTGCGCGGCCTCGATCTGCTCGTCGTGCGCGAGCTGACCGGCGGGATATACTTCGGTCAGCCGAAGGAACAGCGCACGGTCGACGGTGTCGACGAGGCCGTCGACACGATGATCTATCGCGCGCCGGAGGTCGAGCGTATTGCGCGCGTCGCGTTTGAGCTCGCGCGCGCGCGCCGAAAGCATCTCACCTCGATCGACAAACAGAACATCCTCGAAACGTCACGCCTGTGGCGGCGCATCGTGGACGGCATTGCGCCCGAGTATCCCGACGTGACGCTGCGCCATCTGTACGTGGACAATGCGGCGATGCAGCTCGTACGCCGGCCCGCCGAGTTCGACGTGATGCTCACCGAGAACATGTTCGGCGACATTCTCTCCGACGAGGCGGCGATGCTCACCGGTTCGATCGGTACGCTGCCGAGCGCGAGCCTCGGCGCGCGCGGGTCGCCGGGACGCCAGTTCGGGCTCTACGAACCGATCGGCGGCACCGCGCCCGACATCGCGGGCCAAAACGTCGCCAATCCTACTGCCGCGATACTCTCGGCAGCCATGCTCTTACGCCACAGTCTCGACGATGCCGCAAACGCCGAGCGCATCGAACGAGCCGTCGAACGCGCGTACGCCGACGGCCTGCGCACCGCCGACCTCGCACAACCCAACGAACCAACGCTTTCAACGACCGCCTTCACCGACGCAGTTATCGCGCGGTTGTAAGCAACACTCGAGCGTCCCGCCACTAGACTTTCGTTGTTTCGGTGGCGACGGAGCGGCCGATGAAGTCGATGAAGTGTACGTGAAGCGTGGCGTGCGCATCTGGATGCGCGGCGATCCAGGCGGCGCGCCAGCGCGCTAAGACGGTGCGTTTCATCGCTTCGACGGCTTCGTCGTCCATGGCGATGTAGCTCTGCAGATCGAGGCTGACGACGAGCGTCGCCTTGGGATGGATATCGAATCCCATGACGACGCCGGAGTACTGCGTCTTGAGCGGCGCGAGCTGCGCGAGTTCGGCGTCGTCCGCACGCTGCTGGGGCGACGGCGACGCGCACGCCGTTACGAGCGCCAAAGCTGCGAATGCGAACCCGCGGATGCCGGTCATGCGCTGGAAACCTTTCGGT
Organism: Vulcanimicrobiota bacterium; assembly: GCA_963758805.1. Lineage (GTDB taxonomy): Bacteria > Vulcanimicrobiota > Vulcanimicrobiia > Vulcanimicrobiales > Vulcanimicrobiaceae > Cybelea. Next base: position 401,180 of record CAVWWP010000003.1, on the reverse strand, counting down.
TACGGAGCTCGCCTACCATTCGTTCATGGACGGCATCGCCTGGGCCGGCAGCGCCATGGTTGCGGCCCGCTCGCGCCTCGAGATCGCGACGGAAAACCTCGCAAACGTTTCGACGAACGGCTTCCGCCGCATCGACGCGCGCGGATTTCTCACCGCCCTGGGTGTCTCGGTCGCGCGCCGCCAAGCGTCGGAGCAGGGCGCCTTGCGCCGCACCGACGGCAGTTTCGATCTGGCGCTCGTCGGTCCGGGTGCGTTTCGCGTGCGCGACGCCGACGGACGAATCGTTGAGAGCCGTGACGGTGCGTTCACACGCGAGCGCGACGGAACGCTATGCGACGCGCGGGGCCGTACGCTTCAAGGTTCGCGCGGCGCATTGCATGTCGCCGAAAATGCGCGCATCGACTCTCACGGTCGGGTTCTCATCGACGGCCGTGCCGTCGATGCCATCGCGTTGCCTGCCGGAACGAGCCTGCAATCGGGCTATCTCGAGAGCGCGGGTGTCGATGCCATCGCGCAGATGATCGACGTCCTCTCCGCAGAGCGTTCGTTTGAAAGTGCGGAGAAGGTCGTCGCCGCGATCGATGCGACGCGCGAGAAGTCGAGCGACGCGGCCCGCGTGAAGTAACGATGGATCGCGCGCTCTATGCGGCTGCCAGCGGAATGGCAGCGCAGCAACGAAATCTCGATACCATTGCCGACAACCTCGCAAATGCGGGCGTTGTTGGATTTAAGGGTTCCGCGCAACGCTTTGCCGAGCTCATCGCGCCCGACGGCGGCCTCGGCACGATCTCGCTCGGGCCACAGGTCTTTCTCGCGCAGGGCAAACTCGCGCGTAGCGGCGGTCCGCTCGACCTCGCAATCGACGGTCCGGGTTTCTTCGCCGTTACCGACGCGCACGGCCGGCGGTTCTACACGCGCGACGGTGCCTTCTCTCGCGCCGCCGACGGCACGGTCCAAAACGCGCAAGGATTGCGCCTAGCCGGGACTGCGGATCCCCAGCGACGCGCTCTCGATCACCGTCGCCGAGGACGGCAGCGTCCGAGCGACGTTCGCCAAAGCAACGCGCACGATCGGTACGATTCGCATTGCGGAGTTTCCGGCGCCGGATCGTTTGAGGAGCATCGACGGCACGCTCTTCGAGGCGACCGCCGACTCCGGAACGCCGCGTCAGGTGCGCGCCGGAACGCTCGATGGTCCGAAGCTGCGCTTCGGTATGCTCGAGCAGTCGAACGTCACGATTATCGATGCCATGATGCAGATTCTCACCGCGCAGCGTGCCTATGAAGCGAATGCGAAGGGCGTGCAGGCCGCCGACGAGATGCTGCGCATCGCAAACAACTTGCAGCGTGGATAGCCAGGGCGGCCGGCAGGTCGGTGAGACGCTCGAGGCGCTACTGCTCGTGCCGTTCCTGCGCCCAATGATTGCGGGCATGAGCGGTGTCGGCGATTACGAGCTCGACCTGTTCGCACAGAGTATTGCCGAGCACGATGCCGGCGGATTTGCAGACCTTGTGGCGCACGCATTGGAGCCGCAACGTTGAGCGAGCATCGCGACGAGACCGTTCGTTCGTTGCTGCCGCTCGTGCGGCGAATCGCTCGGCGGCTCAAACGGCTCGTCCCCAGCCTCGACCTCGACGATCTCTTCGGCGATGGATGCATCGGTCTGATGCGCGCAGTCGACTCGTTCGATCCGCATCGCGGTCCGGCGCTCCCCGATTATGGGCGTCGCCTGATCCTCGGCGCGATGCTCAACGGCGTTCGGCGTATGGACCCGGTCTCTGAGCGAGCCCGCCGGATCGTTCGCGACGGCGAGAATCTCCGGTACGGAATCGCCGCGGTGCGCGGTGACGTGCCGACCGAGCAAGAGATGAACCGTCGCTGCCCCGGCTTCGCGCGCGCGGTAGTGGCGGCGCATCGCGGACAGCCTCTGTCGTTGGACGCGCCGTTGCCGCGAGGCGAGTCGCTGGGCGGCGATTGGCACGAGGATCCCGCACGCATCTGCGAACGGCGCTTCGAGCACGCCGCGCTCGCGGCGCAGATCGCCGAGCTACCGCGGCGCCAGCGCGAAGTCTTGTTGCTCCACTACTTCGCGGAAAACTCGCTGCGCGCGATCGGACGAAGGCTCTCGATATCGCCGCAGCGCGCGTCGCAGCTGCACATCAGCGCGATAGAAAAGCTCAAGCGTCAGGCTCATGTTGCGCCGCCTTGAGCCCGAGGAGAGCGTTGCCGCCACATCGGTGTATGTCGGCGCAAGCCGGTCGGAGCCGATCGTCGCCGCCATCGGCGACGATGCGTTCGAAAGCTCGCTCCAGGGTCGCGAACGTCCTGGCCTCGTCCGCGATGCGGTCGCGATATCCCAGCGTGCACGCGAGCTTTTGGCGAGGCTCAAGCCAATTGCGATCGGCGTGTTTGGTTTCTGGGATCACTACGTTCGTTCGATCGTCGTCGCGGGCCGATGCGTCTGCGTGGATCCGAGCGGATCCTACCGCATCGACCCGTAACGAACGCCTAGATTAGCGGACGTGCGCGACGAGTGTGACGATAAGCGCCGCGGCCCCAATGAAGATGAAGTAGCTCAGGCCCTCGGCAAGCAAGATGACGTCGCGGTGCTCGTGGTAGTCTCCGTGCATGAAGCCTCTCCTCTCACTTGCAGTAACTCTGCCAGGCGAGGCTGGTAACCGCCGGAGAGCGGGCTGTGAATCCTATGAGTTTTCGGTGTGAAAGAGATTCCTGCCGGTCATCCGTTCGGGAATCGGAAGCCCCATAATCTCCAGCAGCGTCGGCGCGATGTCGCCGAGTCTGCCGGCGGGGTCTAGATGCCCGCGGATGCCTTCGGCGACTAGGATCAACGGAACCGGATTCGTCGTGTGCGCGGTCATAGGGCGATCGCGTTCGTCGAGCTCCTCTTCGGCGTTACCGTGGTCGGCTGTCAGCGCAAGAAGGCCACCGGCGCGCAGCGTCGCGGCGACCAACCGAGCGAGGCATTCGTCAAGCGTCTCGATCCCGGCGACGGTCGCGTCCCAGACGCCAGTGTGCCCGAGCATGTCGGCATTTGCGTAGTTCATGACGATCGCATCGAAGCGGCCGCTCTCGATTGCGGTGACGGCGGCGTCGGTGATCTCTCGCGCGCGCATCGCGGGCGCGAGGTCGTAGGTCGGAATCGAACGATCCGACGGGACGAGGACGCGTTCCTCGCCGACGAACTGCTCTTCACGCCCGCCATTGAAGAAATAGGTGACGTGCGCGTACTTTTCGGTCTCCGCGAGGCGCAACTGGTGTAGACCGGCACGCGCAAGCACTTCGCCGAAGGTGTCATACTGCGGACGCGCACCGAAGAGCACCGGGTTGGTATAGGCCTCGTCGTAGCGCGTCATCGTTGCGAAGAATGGATCGTCGTACCGCTTGGATGGAAAGACGCCGAAACCGTCGTCGTAGTAGAGCGACGTTCCGGCGTTGAAAGCCGTCGTCAGCTGGCGCGCGCGGTCGGGGCGAAAGTTGAAGAAGATAAAGGCGTCGCCGTCGTCGATCGAGCGTCCGGCGCCGACGGCCGTCGGCGCGACGAACTCGTCGGTCTCGCCGCGCGCGTACGCCGCGGCGACCGCCGACTTCGCGTCGTTTGCGCGGTGCTCCGCGACGCCGTTGGCGAGCAGGTCGTAGGCACGCTTCGTCCGTTCCCACCGGCGGTCACGGTCCATCGCGTAGAAGCGTCCGGTGACGCTCGCGATCGCACCCGTGCGGCCCACCGCGGCGAGCTTGGCCTCGAGTTGCTCGACATACGTTTGCGCGGATTGCGGCGGCGTGTCGCGTCCGTCGAGAAAGCAATGGATCGCGACCGGTACGCCGGCTTCGACAGCGGCGTCGATCAATGCAAAGAGGTGTTCGATCGAGCTGTGCACCTTGCCGTCGGAGAGCAGTCCCATCAGATGGAGGGTGCCGCCCGTGCGCCGTACGTGCGCGATTGCGCGCTGCAGGGTTTCGTTTCGGGGGAAGTCGCCGGACGCAATGTCGGCGTCGATGATCGTTACGCCTTGCGGAACGACGCGCCCGCTCCCCATATTCATATGCCCGACCTCGCTATTGCCCATAACGCCCTTCGGCAAGCCGACCGCCTCGCCCGATGCAGCGAGCGTGGTCCACGGGTAACGGTCGAAGAGCGATCGCCAGAACGGCAACCGGGCGGCGGCGATCGCATTGCCGTGGAGGTCGTCGCGGCATCCCCATCCGTCGAGCACCGCGATGACCACCGGGCGATACTTCATCCGGCGTTTTCGATCAGCGCGGCAAAGCTCTGCGGATCGAGCGATGCACCGCCTACGAGTCCGCCGTTGATATTGGGCCGCTGCATGTACGCGTTCACGTTCGAGGCGTTCATGCTTCCGCCGTAGAGGATCGCTGTTGCGTCGAGTCCTCGTATGCAGTCCCGGATGGTGCCCATCATGCGATCGGCCTCATCCGGCTCGCAGTTTTTCCCGGTGCCGATCGCCCAGATCGGTTCGTATGCGATGACGACCTTTGCAAGGTCGGCGCGCGCGACGCCCTCGAACGCTGCGGTCGTTTCCGCGATCACGCGCTGCTCGGCTTCGCCATTGTCACGCTCTTCGGCCGTCTCGCCGACGGCGACGATCGGCGTCAGCGCGTGCGCGAGCGCAGTGTGCACCTTCAAGTTGACGGCACGATCGGTCTCGTCGCAGTACCGGCGCCGCTCGGAATGGCCGAGGATAACGTACGTTACGCCGAACTCGCGCAGCATCGGCGCGCTGATCTCGCCGGTGAAAGGGCCTTCGAGCTCCCAATGCATCGTTTGTGCCCCCAGAGCGACGTTGCTCCCGCGCAGCCGCAGCGATGCCGCCGGAATCGCCGTAAACGGCGGCGCGACGACGACTTCGATTTGGGGCGAGAACGCGTCGACACGAGGTAGAAATGCGTCGAAGAATGTATCGGCCTCGGTAGCCGTCTTATGCATCTTCCAGTTTGCTGCGAGGATCGTTCTAGTGCTCAAGCGCGGCGACCCCCGGCAACGTCTTTCCTTCCAGATACTCGAGCGTTGCGCCGCCGCCGGTCGAGACGTGTGTGACGCCGCTCGCAAAGCCGAGCATCGATGCCGCCGCCATCGCGTCGCCGCCGCCGACGACGCTCGTCGCGCCGGCATCGGTCGCGCGCACGATCGCCTGCGCCGACGACGCGCGTGCCGTCGCGGTATGCCGCACGCTCGTACACGCCCATCGGCCCATTAAAGACGATCGTCTTGGCGACTTCGATTGCGCGTGCGTACGCGGCTGCAGTCGCCGGGCCGATGTCGAGGATCATCTCCGCGCCGACGCGCTCGATCGGCACGACGTGCGCCTCGCCTCCGCGTCGAGGCGTGGTGCGACGACGGCATCGGTTGGAAGATGGAACGCGATGTTGCGCCCCGCGACGGATGCCAGAATGGCCTTCGCCGGTGCGAGGTCCGGGTCGCGCAGCGATGCGCCGACGTCGACGCCGCGCGCGGCCAAGAACGTGTTTGCCATCCCCCCGCCGATGCAGAATGCGTCGACGAGCTCGATCAAGCGGTTGAAGACCCCGATCTTGTCGGCGACCTTGGCGCCTCCGATGACGCACACGAATGGCTTTGCCGGATGCTCGACGAGCCGCGCAAGCGTCGCGAGCTCGGCCTCCATCAGAAAGCCGGCGGCGCTCGGGAGGAGATGCGCGATGCCTTCGGTCGATGCGTGCGCGCGATGCGCGGTCGCAAAGGCATCGTTGACGTAGAGATCGCCGAGCCGCGCGAGCGCCGCCGCAAATGCCGGATCGTTGCGCTCCTCGCCCGGATGAAAGCGTACGTTTTCGAGCAGCAGCACGTCGCCGTCGTGGAGCTCTGCAACGGCTCGTTCGGCGACCTCGCCGATGCTATCCGCGGCGAAGCCGACCGGGACGCCCAGGCGATCGGCGAGCGCGCGCGCGACCGGCCGTAACGAAAGCGCTGGATCCGGCTTGCCGTCCGGGCGTCCGAGGTGGGAGAGCACGACGACGCGCGCACCCTGATCGTGCAGATAGCGCAGCGTCGGAATGGCGGCATCGATGCGCGCAAAGTCGGCGATCTCGGTACCGTTCATCGGAACGTTGAGATCCTCACGAACCAAGACCCGCTTGCCGCGAACGTCGAGATCGCGCAGCCTGCGGAAGTTCAACCGGATTGCCTAGGCGCCGACGGGAATTTTCTCGAGCACCATCGCGGTGAGCTCGGCGAGACGGCATGAGTAGCCCCACTCGTTGTCGTACCACGCCGCGATCTGCACGAGATCGCCGTTGGCGCCGGTGAGCTTCGCATCGATGATCGAACTGTGCGCGTCCCTCTTGAAGTCGCTCGAAACGAGCTCCTCTTCGGTGTAGGCCACGTAGCGCGCGAGCTCGCCTTGCGCGGCCCCACGAAGGATCGCGTTGAGCTCCTGTTTGTTGGTCGGCTTCTTTGTCTGCGCGACGAGATAGATCATCGAGACGGTCGGCGTCGGCACCCGCAGCGCGAAACCATCGAACGAACCTTCGACCTCGGGAATCGTCAGGTAGAGTGCCTTTGCGGCGCCGGTCGACGTCGGCACGATATTCGTCGCCGCATTGCGCGCGCGGCGCGGATCTTTGTGCGGTCCGTCGAGGACGTTCTGGTCGTTCGTGTACGAGTGAATCGTCGTCATGAAGCCCTTGACCCACCCGAGCTGGTCCACGACCGGCTTGACCGCGGTGGCCAGACAGTTCGTCGTACAAGACGCGTTGGAGATGATGTTGTGCTTAGCGGGGTCGTAGCGGCCATCGTTGACGCCCAGCACGATCGTAATATCCTCGCCTTTAGCCGGCGCCGAAATCAGAACTTTCTTTGCACCGCCGCCGTCGATATGCGCACGTGCCTTTGCGGCATCGGTAAAGAGTCCGGTCGATTCGACGACGACGTCGACGCCGAGATCCTTCCAGGGCAGCTTGGCGGGATCGCGCTCGCCGAAAACGCGGATGCGCTGCTTATCGATCGCGAGCGTCTCGCCGTCCGCTCCGACGTCGCCGGCGTACGTGCCGTAGTTGCTATCGTATTTGAAGAGGTGCGCGCACTCTTGGGCGCTGATGAGATCGTTGACCGCGGCGATCTCGATCTGGGGATGGCGTTCGATGAGTGCCTTCGTGAAGTTTCTTCCGATACGGCCGAATCCGTTAATTCCGATGCGCATGGCGTGCCTTTACCGGGCCGCTTTCGCGCGCCCCTGCCCGCTTTGAAGGCGCTCGGCCAGCCGCGAGAGGGAGGCCAGCCGGCTGCTGACCGTTGGCTTCGCGATCGGCGGGCTGCAGTGGCGCCCGAGTTCGGCCAGCGACTCATCGGGATGGCTCAAGCGCAGCTCGGCAACCTCGCGGAGGGCCGGCGAGAGCCGCGACAGCCCGTATGCGCTCTCGAGATATTTGATGATGCGGCGTTGTGCGGCGGCGGCGTGCGCCGTGCGTTCGAGATTTGCCGCCTCCGTGTTCACGAGGCGATGAATGCGATTCTTCGTCTCGCGCAGCGCGCGCACGTCTTCGAGATGCAGGACGGCGGCGAACGCACCGACGCGCGTGAGCAGCTTGACGATTGCATCGAAATCCTTGTAGTAGAGAACGACGCGCCGTTTGCGCCGCGTCTCCTTGGGTGGAACGCCGGCGCTCTGCAGCATCCACTTCAAGCGCTCCGCGATCGTCGCATTCGCGATCACGAACTCCAAATGGTAACCGCGCGCTCCGGCCGCCAACGAGCCGCATGCAAGAAACGCGGCGCGAATCTCGGCGAACCGGTCGCAGGCATGCGACGGCTTCGGCGGTATCCCCCGCAGACGTTCCGGCAATGCGATCGCAAACGTCGGCAATCGGCGTGGCCGTGCGGCCGCGCGGGTCTCGATTGGATAAGTCTTGCGTTCGTCCAGCAGCGACCAAAAAAGGCGCGCGATAGCGTGCCGGTGCGTAACGAACTCGTTGGTATCGCGCGCGCTCGTGTAGAGCGCTAGACCCGCTCCAAGCGCGTCGCGGCAGTGCCGGGCTTCGGGGACGTCACGCGTGAGCGCGTCCTTCGTGTCGGCGGAGATCATTGCCAGTCCGCCGGCTCGTCGGGCCGCGTATCGAGGATCTCGTAGAGCTCGGCCGTATCGCGACCGGGCAGCAGGCGTAGCGGAACGTCACGCACTCGCACGGTGACGAACTTCGTCGCGTAATGGATCTCAAGCCGATCGCCTACCTTCACTTGATAGCCCGGCTTGAGCGGCCGGCCGTCCTTCGTGATGCGCCCGTGCTCGAGCGCTTCGTGTGCTTCGCTGCGGCGCTTCGAAAGGCGCGAGAGCTTCATGAACTTGTCGAGGCGCACGCCGTAGGGTTCGACGGCAGTCCTTCCCGATACCGCGTTATCTTGACACAATGCGATATATCGAATACTGTAGCCTCGACAGGAGGCTTCTCGCATGGATATGGGCTTCTGGCACGACCCCGGTTCGGGGTGGTGGAGCATGTACGGCCGCCGGCGCCGGCACGGCGGGCGCCCTCTCCGGCGCGGCATTCTTAAGTTTGCGCTCTTGAAGCTGCTCGCGGAGGTTCCGCGCCACGGCTACGACCTAATCCGAACGATTCGCGAAAAGGGTTGGGGCGGCGGTGCGGGGTCGATCTATCCGCTCCTTGGCGCGCTCGAAGCGGCCGGATTGATCGCGGGCCGCGACGAGGGTGAGCGCCGTACCTACGAGATTACCGAGAAGGGACGGCGACTGCTCGAGGAGCATGCCGCAGAGCTTCGGCGCTTCTTCGAGTCCGACGACGAAGCGAGTCCGCAGGAAGACGAGCGCATGCAGCTGCGGGAGTCCGCCTCCCGGCTCATGCAGTCGGTCTCTCAGGTCGGTGTTTCGTCCACGCCGGAGACGGTCGAACGCGTGCGCGAGCTGCTCGATCGGACGCGGAAAGAAATTTACACGCTGCTCGCACAGGAGTAAGGAGTTCGGCGATGGCCCAGAGTCAGGCGGTTCGTCGCCGCGGCGTCAACGTGTTCGAGGAGGGAAAGCCGATGTGGCAGATACTCCTCGTCTTTCTCGTGCCCCTGATGCTCAGCAACGTTTTGCAATCCGCATCGCAGACGATGGCGAGCATCTGGATCGGGCGTCTCATCTCGACCCAGGCACTCGGCGCAATATCGGCCGTCTTTCCGATCGTCTTTCTGCTGTTCTCGTTCACCTTCGGCGTTTCGAGCGGCAGCAGCGTGCTCATCGGTCAGGCGTTCGGAGCCGGCGACCACCATCGCGTCAAGAAAGTTGCCGGCACCGTGCTCGGCGCGGCGCTCTACTTAGGCATCATCGTCGCCGTCGTGGGGGCGCTCGCATCGCCGACAATACTCGCATGGCTGGCGACGCCGCCCGACATCATCGCGCAGTCCGACGCCTATGCGAAAGTCGTCTTCCTGGCGATGCCGGTCTTCTTCGTCTACTTCGTCTATACGACGATTCTTCGCGGCACAGGCGACTCCACGACGCCGTTCTTCGCGTTGATCGTTTCGAGCGTGCTCGCCATTGCGGTAACGCCGATCTTTATCGTCGGTCTGTTCGGGCTGCCGAAGCTCGGCGTCGTGAGCGCTGCCGTCGCGGGAGTCATCGCCAATACCGCCGCGCTGGGATGGCTGATGATCCACCTTTGGCGGACGGACCACCCGTTGAAGTTCGACCGCGAGACCATCGCCGACATGCTCATCGATTGGAGCATTCTGCGAGCGGTCGTGCGCATCGGCGTTCCCACGGGGTTGCAGGTGATGATGGTTTCGTTCGCCGAGATCGCCGTCATCTCGTTCGTCAACCGCTTCGGCTCGAGCGCGACGGCGGCATACGGCGCCGTCAATCAGGTCGTGAGCTACGTGCAGTTCCCGGCGATCTCGATCGGCATCTCGGCTTCGATCTTCGCCGCGCAGTGCATCGGCGCGCGCCGCGAAGATAAGCTCGGCAGCGTGATCCGCTCGGCAGTGGGGCTCAACTACGCCATGGCGGCGGTGATCATCGGCACCTGCTACATCTTCGCCTGGAATATCCTAGGCTGGTTCATCACCGATGCGCACACATTAAAAATAGCCCACGAGTTGTTGATGATCACGCTGTGGAGCTACGCGATCTTCGGAAACTCCGCCGTGCTCAGCGGCATCATGCGCGGAAGCGGGACGGTGCTCTGGCCGACCGCGATCGGCATCTTTGCGATTTGGGGCGTGGAGGTGCCGGCGGCCTACATTCTCATGCACCGAATCGGGCTCGATGGCGTCTGGCTTGGCTACCCGATTGCATTCTGCGTCGCCCTCACGCTCCAGTTTTCGTACTACGAGTTCGTCTGGAAGCGCAAGACGCACGAGCGCCTGGTCTAACGGCGCTTTTTTTGTCGCGGGGTCACGCAGGTGCCGGTCGCGCGGCAGACGACGATCGGCGTGTCGAGCGCGTCGGCCGCACTTTCGTTCACGTCGGGACGTGCCGCAACGACCTTGCGCGCTTCGAACGTCATGCGCCGCGACGTCCTACCCATGTGGACGAGGCGCCCTTCCGCCTCGATATAGTCGCCGGCGTAGACGGGTGCGAGAAACTCAATGCTCTCGTACGCGGCAAAAAGACCTTCGTCGCCGTCACAGCGGATGAGCAGCTCGGTCGCCACGTCGCCGAAGAGCGCGAGGATACGCGCGCCATCGACGAGGTTGCCCCCATAGTGCGCATCCTGCAGGCTCATCCTGAGTCGAACTATAGCGATGTGCTCTTCGCCAGCGTCCATAACTCCTCGAGCTCTTCGAGCGACAGATCGGATAGACTCTTTCCGTTTGCCGCGCTGCGCTCTTCCATGAAGGCGAAGCGCTTGTAGAACTTCTCGTTTGCCTGCCGGACGGCGGCCTCGGCGTCGATCCCCAGCGCGCGCGAGAGGTTGACGAGGGTGAAGAAGACGTCGCCCAGCTCTTCGCGGACGTGCGGGTCGTCCGGCTTGGTTCCGCGGCGATCGCGCGCCTCGCGCAGCTCGGCCAACTCCTCGACAAGCTTTTCCAAAATGCCGTCAACGTTGGGCCAGTCGAAGCCGACGCGGGCCGCTTTCTCTTGCATGCGCTGACCGCGTTGCAGCGCGCCGAGGTGCCGTGGAACTCCGTCCAGGCGGCTCTTGCGCTGCCGGCCCGTCTTTTCCAGCGCTTTGAGACGCTCCCAGTTGCGCCACTGCGCGTCGACGTTTTCGATGACCGCGTCGTCGAAGACGTGCGGGTGGCGGCGTACCATCTTGTTGGCGAGTGCATCGACGACGTCGGCGATGCTGAAACGTCCAACCTCCATTGCGAGCTGGGCGTGGAAGACGATTTGCAGAAGCAGATCGCCGAGCTCTTCGCAGAGGTTTTCGAGCTTATCGTCTTCGATCGTCTCGACGACCTCGTATGTCTCTTCGATCAGATAGGGAACCAGCGTGCGATGCGTCTGCTCGCGGTCCCACGGGCATCCCATGCGCAGGCGCGCCATGATCTCGACGAGATCGTCCCACGCGTAGTGCGCCGATTGCGGCGGAAGCGGAACGAGCGGCATTGCAATAGCCGCCGAAAGCGTCGCGCGCGGTACGCCCGGGACCAACTCCGTCGCGATGGCGTTGCTGGCCAGCGCACGGAGCAACTGCGGCAATCCGGGAACGTCGCTCAGCGGATTGCCCAGCACGCCTAAACCAAGATCGCCCTCCTTGGACGTCCGCACGCGTTCCGTAAAGAGCGCGATCTGCTCCGCGCTCCCGCGTACCAGCATCGCCGGATCGTCGACCATGCCGCGTACGAGCGAGACGCCGTTACGTTCGATGTAGGCGCTGAGATCCGGCGGTGCGAGCAAGAGCACTGCGCGACCGATGGCGCGCAGTGCGTCGAGGCTGCCGATCGTTAAGAGTCCGGGATCGCCCGGACCGAGTCCCACGATGCGAACGAGCACGTCGAAAGCCGTCCCGCGGCGGCGGAACGCGCGGGCCGAAGCCCGCGCGCACGGTTACTTCGTAGCTGCCGGTTTTGTCGAGGCCGCAGGCGGTGCTGCCGCCGGTGCGGCCGCGCCGGGCGGCGGCGACGGGAAGAGATCCGCGAACCGCGGATCGCTCACGACGATCGTTGCCTTCTGCTGCAGACTTTGGAGGAAGGGCTGCATGAGCGGCGCCTCCTGCTGCTGGCGCAGCATTTCGGTGATCCGATCGGTTGTATTCGCAAGCGTCGCTTTCTGGCCCGGCTCTCTCGATTCGACTTCGATGATGTGGTAGCCGAATGGCGATTTCACCGGCGGATTGACCACGCCGACGGGTGCCGAGAACGCGACCTTGTCAAAGGCCGGAACCATCTGGCCGCGGCGGAACGTTCCGAGCTCCCCGCCTTTGTCTTTGCTGCCCGGATCGGTCGAATACTGCTTGGCAAGTGCGGCGAAGCTCGCGCCCGATTTCAACTGTGCTTCGATCTTGTTCGCGGTCGCGAGATCGGGAACCAAGATGTGGCGCGCCGTTACTTGTTCGGGTTTGTCGAATGCGGCGCGGTTCTTGTCGAAGTACTCTTTGACTTGCGCAGGCGTAATCGTTACGTCCTTGGCGAGCGCCTTATCGAGAATGATCTGCTCGCGCAGCGCGGCGCGGACGTCGGCTTCGGTCAGCCCGCGCGCTTGGAGCATCTGGTCCCACGATCCGCTCGGGAAGTTTGCCTTCAGCTCGTCTTCGCGCTGGGTGACTTCGGCGTCGGTCACCACGATATTGTTGTTCTTTGCGTACTGCTCGATCAGCTCTTCCTGAACCATTTGCTGCAGAACGCTGCGCGCGACCGGGCTCTCTTCGAGCTTGGCCTCGAAGGCGGATTGGCTGATGGGTTGACCGTTCACCGTTGCGACCGAGCCGCCGCTTCCGGCGCACGCAGCGAGCGATGCGCCGAAGAGAAGGGCAAGGCCAACGGTGAGACGTTGGGCTTTCGACATTCCATTGCTCCGTAAGAGGGGTCGGTGCATAGTAAGCGGGGCGCAACGCCCCGCGGTTCCGACGGCTGCTTCGCGTGGAAGCGGAGAGGTCCTTTTAGGGCGCCCCGGCCGCGTCGCGCGCCTGCGTGTTGAGCCAAACCGGCAACCAGGCCGTTACTTCGGTACCGCCGCCGGCGAGGCGCTGGACGACAATTGTCTGCGAGACGGCGTGTGCGATGAAGAGCCCGCGTCCCGATTCGGCCATCGCGTCGGGCAGCGAGAAGCGGCCGCCCCAATCGAAGCCGGGTCCCGCGTCGCGGACGCGCAATACGGCGCAGCCGCGATCCCACGAGACACCGATGAAGATCGGTCCGGGAGCGTGCCGCACGACGTTGCCGACCAGCTCGCCGAAGATCATCGCCGCGGCGCCGAGATCCGAGTCGGCGCTGGCGTGACTACCGAGATAGGCGAGCAGGTCGCGCCGCACGTTATAGGCTCGGCTCGCTTCCGACGATTCAAAGCGCCACTTCACGTGTCCGCTCCCGCGCTACGCCTACATCGCTTCCAATAGACTTCTCAAGAGAGGCATCCAACGGTTTCCACCACCACTCTCCGGCAGATCAACGAGAATACGTCCTTCGGCGAACCTGAAACGATTCTTTGTTAGCGACTGGAGCTTAGGGATCGCCGTTGGATCGAGCTGGAACGCGGAGCCGACGCCGATCGTGAGGCGCTGCTCGTCGACGACGACTCGCGTGACCTTCTTCTGCAAAGCGATGGCGCGCAGCTTGGTCAGCTCGACAAGGTCTCGTAGCGGAACGGGGAACGCGCCGAATCTATCGCGGACGCCCGCTGCGACCTCTTCCACTTCGGCTTCCGTCCGGGCTCGAGCAAACTGCTGGTAGATCGCGATCTTCTGCGAGACCTGCGGGATGTAGTCGTTCGGAATGAAGGCATTCACTTTCACGTCGATCACGGCTTCCTGACGCTCTTCGAGCGCGGCGCCCATACCGCGGCGTTGCGCGATCGCCTCGGCGAGCATCTCGCAATACGTTTCGAATCCGACCGAGGCAATGAAACCGGATTGCGCGGCGCCGAGAAGATTGCCCGCACCGCGGATCTCGAGGTCGCGTATCGCGATCTGCAATCCGGAGCCGAGGTGGGCGAACTCGCGAATTGCTTCGAGTCGCGCTTGTGCATCCTGTGTGAGCGCCTTGTGTCCCTGGTAAAGCAGGTAGCAGTAGGCTTGGTGGTTCGATCGGCCGACGCGGCCGCGAAGCTGGTAGAGCTGCGCTAGCCCGAAGCGGTCCGCATCGTTGACGATCATCGTGTTGACGTTGGGGATATCCAGACCGTTTTCGATGATCGTCGTAGCGACGAGCACGTCGATCTCGCCGTCGACGAATCGCTGCATGACCGGTTCCAGCTCTCGCTCTTGCATCTGACCGTGACCGATCGCGACGCGTGCCCGCGGCACGAGGCGCTCGAGCGCGCTGCGAACCGCGTAGATCGATTCGATTCTGTTGTGCAGATAGTAGACTTGGCCGCCGCGGTCGAGCTCGGCCGCGATTGCGCGTTGGACGACCGCGTCGCTGGCCGGCATGACGACGGTTTTGATGGACATCCGGTTTTTCGGAGGGGTCGCGATGATCGAGAGATCCCGCACGCCCATGAGCGACATGTGCAGCGTGCGTGGAATTGGGGTCGCCGAGAGCGTAAGCACGTCAACGCTGGCCCGGTACTCCTTGAGCCGCTCCTTGTGCATGACGCCGAAGCGTTGCTCCTCGTCGACGACGATCAATCCGAGGTCGGCGAACGCGACGTCCTTTTGCAACAGGCGATGCGTGCCGATGACGACGTCGACCTTGCCTTCGGCGAGATCGCGAAGGATGCGTTTCTGCTCCGGCTTGGGTACGAACCGAGAAAGCTCTTCGACACGGACCGGGAACGCGCCGAAGCGAGCGCTGAACGTACGGTAATGCTGGTCGGCGAGAATCGTCGTCGGAACGAGCACCGCGACCTGTTTCTTGTCGGCGATCGCCTTGAATGCCGCGCGCATCGCGACCTCGGTCTTCCCAAAGCCGACGTCGCCGCAGATAAGACGATCCATCGGCCGCGCGCGCTCCATGTCGCTTTTCGTCGCATCGAACGCGGTCTGCTGATCGGGCGTGGGTTCGTACGGGAAGGCCTCCTCCATCTCCGTCTGCCACGTGGTATCGTGGCCGAACGCAAAGCCGGCGGTGAGCTCTCGCTCGGCGTACAACGCGACGAGTCCGTCGGCGATCTTTGCGAGCGACTCGGAGACGCGCGCCTTGGTGCGAGCCCAATCGGCGCCGCCCATCTTGGATAGGCGCGGCACTTGGCCTTCGGTAGCCGAGTATTTCGCGATCTGATGCATCTGCGTAACGGGGACGAGCATCCGATCGGTTCCCGCGTACTTCAGGTCGAGATAGTCTTGCGTCGCGCCGAGGATCGTCTCGGCGCGTAAACCCAGGTACTGGCCAATGCCGTGCACGGCGTGCACGACGTGATCGCCGACGCGCAAATCCGCAAGCGTAACGGGCACGCCTTCTTTGACGGCGCGCATCTTGACGCGTTTGGGCGGTGCGCCGAGAATCTCGCGATCGCCCAGGATGCTGAGACGCAGCGCCGGTGCACGGAAGCCCGATTCGATCGACCCATGATCGACGACGACACTGCCCGGAACCGGCTCCTCGGCAAGGCGTATTCCAGCGGCGCGCAGCAGATCGACGACACGCGCGACGGCCGAGCTGACGATAAAGACCGTTTCGCCGTTCGCCGTCCACTCGCGCAGCGCGTTCGAGAAGAGCTGCATCTGCCGGTTAAAGTGATCGACTGGACGGCATTCGAAGACGAATGTCTCGAGTACGCGCGGAATCCAATCGATCGCCGCATCGTTCTCGATGGCGCCCGGAAAGATCAGCGTGGCGAACTCGCCGATGCGCTCGCCGAGCTCGTGCAACGACGGATGGTCGACGGCAGCGTCGGCGAGCAGCGCGTCATCGGGTTGCTGATCCGCCTGGAGCGTGTGGCGCTCGCGCGCGCGCTCCTCGTCAAGAGCATGCGCGATCGTGGCGATCATCGCCGGCTCCTCGATGAGAACGCTCGCGTCGGGCGCGAGATAGTCGAAGATTGTCGCGCGTCCCGCGCCTTCGACTTCATTCCATGCAACTACGTCGAGTTCGTCGATCGACGAGCTACTGCGCTGCGATTCAATATCGAAGGAACGCATCGACTCGACGGCGTCGCCGAAGAACTCGATGCGCGCCGGCCCCGGCGCGGTCGCGGCAAATAGATCGACGATGCCACCGCGCACGGCGTACTCGCCGACGGCGCTGACGACGTCGGTTCGCCGGTACCCAAGGTGGAAGAGGCGCTCTTGGAGTGCCGACCAGCCTGCTTCGTCGCCCGTACGCACTTTGAACCGCAGCTCGTCGAAGTCGGAACGCGGCATGACGTACTGCCGCACGGCGGCGATCGGCGCCAAAACGATGCGGGGCGAGCGGTCCGTCAGGTCCGCAAGCAGCGTCATGCGGGCGCTGCGTTCTGACGGGCTCTCGATCGCACCGATGGTTTCGTCGCGCGAGCGCAGCAGCGCGATCTGCGACGTCTCCTCGTCGCCGAGGTAGTAGCAGAGATCCGCAAAACTCCGCTCCGCCGCGTCGGGCGTAGGAACGAGGACCACGATCGTCCGGCCGAGCAGGTGGTGCAGCGCCGCAACGATTGCCGGCCGGGCTGCGGCGATCGTCTCCGAGAGCGCATACGCGCCGGGCTTGCGTCCGCCGTGCGCGCGCAGGGACTGCAGCGCGGCGCCGGCGCGATGCAAGGCGCCCGAGGCCGCCAGCGAGGCAACGAGGCCTTCGTAAAGAGTCGTGTGAGGACGAGGACGATCGAGCGCCGGAGTGATCATGCGGAGCGGCTCATTATAGCAGAGTCACGGCGCGGAATCAGTATACAAAACGGCAAGCTCGCGGCGACGCCGAGCGCGACCGTGAGGATTGGACCGGGAGTTCCGATTGCATCCGGAACGTAGCGTAGCCACGAGCTGAGCGAGAGCAGCACGGCGACGCGACCGACGGGGACCGGCGGTACGAGCGCCGCCACGGCGAGCAGCCACAGGCCGTACCACGGATAGGGATTCGGAACGATTGCCCAGATCGCGACTGCGCACCACAGCCATCCGTCGGCGTGACCGCTGCGCAGACGTGCGATTCCCCGCGTGGCCAGCAGCGCGCCCACCGTGACCGTCGCCGCAATGCTTACAAACGCGGCAATGCGTTCGTCATGCGAGATCAAAAGCGCAAACGGTCGCACCACTGCCCCGAGCGACACTTGCGGATCGTAGCGACCGGACGGCGCGAGATGTCCCGCGATGCCGGCGAACAGCCGGAGTAAGAACGCCGCTACCACCGCGAGCGTAACTGCGGCCACAGTGCGAGCGCGCCCGTGCGTCGCGGCAATCGCAGTCAGCACAGCCGCGGCCGGCGGCTTGACGAGAGCCGCGCATGCCATGAGGAGCGCTCCCAGAGCCGCCTGCCGTCGAAAGATGAGAAATCCGGCCAAAGCGATCGCGATCGCGAGCGCGTCGTTATGTCCTTCGGCAGCGCACCAGATCGCTACCGGATTGAGGCCGATCGTCGCGGCGCCGGTCAGGCGTTCGACCGGCTCGCCCCTGCGGATCGCGTACGCGAGCGGGATACAAGCGATGAAGGCGAGCGATGCAATCGCGCGCAGAGCGTCGAGCTGCGCAACGATGCCGAACGGCGCGCCGACCGCGACGACGACGCGAGCGATCTCAACGAAGAGCGGACCGTAGACGCAAACCGGGGGCGGATTCCCCCACTGCCAGATTGCGGCCGCAAAGAGTCCGTTGCGCGGATCGAGATGCACGTGCGCGTAGGGATCGAGGCCGAGGCGAGCGAGCTCGCCGTACGCTGCGTACGCGTAGACGTCACTAGAAAGAATCACCGGTATGCACCATGCAGCAAGCAGCGCGAGCGCGCTGCTTGCGACGAGCTCCCGCAGCGAGAACTGCCTTGCGCTGCGCAACGCGATGCGGTGCGCGACCGCGCCGATGGCAACGGCGAGCGTCAACGTGCCTAGGTAGAGGCCGCCGAAACCCTTCCATGCCGTAACGACGACGATCGGCTGTGCAAAATCGGCGCGCAGCGCCGCCGGCGCGTACGTCGCGACTGCGCGCAGGACTGCCGCGGCCGCGAGAAAGGCGATGGGGATCGCAAGCGTTGCGTAGCGTCTCACGGGCGCCGCGCGAGAGCTGCGGCGGCAACGCCGATCAGCAGCCACCACGGGCCGCCGACCTTGGGATAGAAGACGAGATAATCGACGATTTGATGCAATGCGAGCGCCAGCGTCGCCGCGAGCGCGGCCAGGATCCACGGGGATCCGGTGCGCAATCGCGCGACGACGCCCCCATAGGAGAAGGTTGCGACCAGCGTGCCGATGAGCGCGAGCGTCGCCGAGAATAGCACGAGTCCGCCCTCGGCCAGCGACTGAAGAAACCAGCTATTGGCGTGCGTGCGCACGCCGTAAACGCCGTACTCCGGCAGCTCCAGTTCGAAGTTGCCCGCACCGACGCCAAGGATCGGTCGCCGCAACCACATGCGCCACGCGGCGTGCCAGAGCTCGCCGCGATTGCCGACGCCGCCGGCGTAAAGACTTGGTTGCAACGACGCGCGTAGGACGGCGGGTGTGTGTGCGTAGACCGCCCACCACGCGGCTCCGATGAGACCTGCGCCGAGACCAAGCAATGCCGGCCGCAGCGCGGGCCATATGCTACGCCCCGCGACGAACGCGAAGACGATCCCGACAACCCCAACTCCCAAAAGGCCGGCGCGCGAAAACGTGAGCACGTCGGCGAAGACGGCGAGTAGCAGTGCCGTATCGAGCAATGACGTGCGCCGCACGAGCGCCCACGCGCCGAGGACTGCGATCACGATCTCGCAGTATGCGGAGAGCTGATTGGGGCCTTCGAGAATGCCGGCGATTCGGGGAACGATCGCGCTGCCGATGTACAGCCCGGACGGTGCGCCGACGATCTCTTGCGCGAGCGCCGAAAGCGCTACGGCGATCGCCGCGACCGACCATGCCGTGACGAGCGGTGCGTCGTCGGGATCGATGCGATAGCAGAGGAATGCCGCGACAAAGAGCGCTCCGTACTCGGCGACTTTGAACGCTTCGCGGATCGTCGCGCCACGGTGCGCTGCATCGAGAAGCGTGAGCATCGAGGCCGCGAGATAGAACGCGAGCGCGCCCGCAAGCAGCGGCACGGGGCGCTCGCGAAGCCGCTTTGCATTTCCCGCGTATGCCGTCAAACCCACGAGCACGCCGAGCAGCACGACCTTCGGGATCGTCAGCGTCGTACCGAGCACGTCGCGGTAGAGCGCCGTCGGCGCTGAGAGGATCAACATGCACAGCCCGTACGCCGCGCGGCGTGCAGTCAGGAGTGCGGCGCCGGCAAACAGGGCCGTGAAGAGTGCCGCCGAGAGAGGGTCGAGCGCGACGGGGATAATGAATTGATCGACGACCGGACGGTACGTCAAGAGCGTTCGATATCGCGAATGAGATAGAGCGGACGTCCCTTGACTTCATCGTAGACGCGGCCGAGATACTCTCCAAGCAGTCCCAAGCTCATGAGTTGCACGCCACCCAAGAAAAGTACCGCGACGATCGTGGAGGCCCATCCCGGCGTGTACGCCGGCGGACGCAGGCTGAAGAGCTTGAACCCAACGACGAGCAGGGCATAGATGAAGGCCACGCCGCTAACGACGAGACCGAAGTAGGACGCGAAACGCAGCGGGATATCAGAAAACGAGGTGATCGCGTCCATCGCAAAATGAATCATCTTCGGAAGCGGGTACTTGGTCGTCCCTGAGTGCCGCACGTCTCGGTCGTACTCGATAGCTACCTGATTGTATCCGACCCAGCTGACCATACCGCGCAAGAAGCGATTGCGCTCCGGCGAACGCCGCAGCGCGTCGACGACGCGCCGGCTCATCAGGCGAAAGTCGCCCGTATCGACGGGGATCTCGACTTTCGTGAGGCGCTTGATGGTCCGGTAGAATATCCGCGCGGTCAAGAGCTTAAATGCGCCTTCGCCTTTGCGGGTTCGCCTAACGGCGTACACGACGTCGTAACCTTCGCGCCATTTACGTATGAACTCCACGACGAGCTCCGGCGGATCCTGAAGGTCGCCGTCCATCAGTACGACCGCGTCGCCGCGTGCGATCTCGAGTCCGGCGGTCGCGGCAAGCTGATGGCCAAAGTTCCGCGAGAGATCGACGAGCACGACGTTTGGGCGTCTTTTCATCTCGGCGCGTATCGCGGCGAGTGTTCCGTCGGTGCTGCCGTCGTTGACGAGGACGATCTCGTAGGTCAGCTCGCGCGGCAGCAGCGCGATGACGCTACCGATGCGTTCGAGTAGCGGAGCGACGTTGCCGACCTCGTTGTAGAGGGGAACGACGAGGCTCAATACTGGACGTGCGGGATCGGCCATGCGTGCGTACGCTTCAACGCGACCGTGGCGCGCGCCGCTTTCAGCGGAACGCGATGCGCCGCCGAGAACCTACGGGGATGCTCTGCCCCCGTTCCGCGCTCGCGCTAGCGGCATGCTGCATCGCGCTTGCCGCGTGCAGCCGGTCGGGCGGTACCCCCGCGCAACAGCCAGCGGCCTCGCCGGCAGCGCCCCCAAGCAGCCACCAGACGGCGACGCTCGCGCCGAGCCCATCGCCGGCGGCGCGCTCGATCGCCACCGCCATCGTCGTGCAGCGGCGGCTGCCGAAGCGAGCGCCACGTTTGCCCGCCGACGCGGCGCCTCAGATTCTCGGTGTTGCGATCAGCGAGACGACGGTGCGCCCGGGCGATCGCCTCACCGGCAGCGTGTTGACGTCCTCGAACGTTGCCAGCGTCGAAGCGCGGATCGGTGGATATGGCCTCACGTTGCAGAAGGTGGGCGTCGGGAGATTCGAGCTTGCGTACACCGTCGGGCCGTTGCCGTGGTTCGTGCACGGCAAATACACGATGGAGGTTGTCGCGCGCAATACGCGCGGCGATACGGTGCGCCGGTCGATTCCGCTGACAGTGCGTTAGGGAACTAACGTTGCGCCGGCGGTTTGCCCGGCGGTTGCGGCTGCGGCGGCGGTAGCCCCGGCGGAAGATTGGGGAACGGCGCGGGATTGTACGGCGTCGGCATAATCTGCGGCTGCACTTGCGTCGAACTGCCGTTCACCGAGTCCTGCCACGCAAAAACGGTATCGTGCAGGACGCGCACGTCGGCATCGGTCACGACGATATTGCGCGGCGAGCGCGCCAAACCGTTCTGCGCGATCTCCTCGGATTGAAACGAACCGCGATCGTAGAGATAGCGAAAGATCGTTCCCGAGTTGAAGCGGCGCGTAATCTGGTAATGGAGACCATCGACGCGATCCATTGGAATCGCCTGTGCGTTCCAGCCGCTCGCGTCCGTCGTGATGTAGACGCTCGACGTGAATGGCGTGCCGGGCGGCACTTGCACGATGAATGTGACGAGCACCGGGCGTCCCGAGAAGTGTGTTCCGGGTGGAATCGTCACGCCGGGCACCGGTACGGGAACGATCGTTTGTGCGAGATCCGGATTTGGAACCGGCGTGGAGAGTGTGACCGCGAAGCGTTCGACCTGCGAGAAGTCTCCCTCGGGTGCAAGCGGACCGCGCGAAAGATCGAGCTCGGTGACGGTTCCTGCGGCGTCGAACGTTGCGCGCGCCCAGATCCGCGGCCCCGGCTTAATCGCCGTCGCTCCGCCCGTCTTTGCATCCCGAATCGACACGTTCGGCGCGACGCGAAATCCGTCGCCGGTGGTGAAGAAGACGAAGCCGTCTTGGTATGCGAGCAGCTGCCCGCTCACGACGATCGCCGACCCGGCGGCGAGAAGCGTGACCGTCAGCGCGAGCGCACAAAGCGAAAGGAGCCGGCGCGTCATATCGGGAGCACCTGCACCACGAAGTCGGGACTCCAGTACTGCGTGCGATAGGGGTTCCCGTAGAAGTAGAGCGTCCGCGAGACGTCGAGCAGCAGATGCGGCATAATCTTCGCGCGGACGTCGGCCGTTGCGTCGTAGGGCGCCTGCCCGAGGTACCACGGATAGAGCGGCTGTCCGATGACGTTGTTGGGCGGTATCGCGAAGAGCCCAGGCACGGGAATCGGAAAGTCGGTATGGTGGCGCACCAGCAGCGAGGCATTGAACTCAGGACGCGGCACGTAGTTTATTGCCAGGCTCGTCGTGCGCAGCGTCGAGACCCCGCGGAACGACGTAAAGCTTACCGGGCAGTAGATGGTCCCGGGATTGCTGCATTCCTGATAGCCGCCGTTGATGTAGTGGTCGCCGATATTGATGATCTGATAGCCGACGTACGTGTTGAATGCGCGCGAGAACTGCCGGCTTAGCGTCAGGTTCGTCGTCGTGTTGTCGATATAATGCGGTAGCGAGTTCCATTGCCGCTGCTTCGAGAAGCTGGCGTTGAAATAGTACGTTTGGTACGGATTGTCCGGGTTGTTGAGCTTGAGCGAAGGCGTGAAAAGATTGAAGCCGACCAACGTATTCCAGATCGTCGTATAGACGGGGCAGTAATACTGCGGCGGGTTCGTTCCGTACTGTTTGGGGCACGGCGAGCCGTAGGCTTGGAGTCCCGGCACCGTGATCGGCGGCGTCCCGTTGAAGCCTTGTATGTATTGGTTTGCGCCGACCGAGTCGTGGTTGAAGCCGTATCCTTCGTATATCTGTTCGAAGAGCGGCAGATCGCCAATGCGGTTTTGGAAACTCGTTGCCGTAATCTGTACCTGCGACGGATGCGAGAGGTTGCCGCCGATCGTGTTCGGCACCTCGAGCGAAGCGGGTCCCAGGACGTTATAGTTTGTCAGCTGCGACGTCGCTTGGACGTATGAGTGCGGGAAGGCGTACGTCGCGTTGATGTACGTCGTCTGCTGCGCGGCCAGGGGCTCGTTGAGCCAATGCTGGTCCGTATAGAGCTGGGTAAAGGTTTGAACTTGGAAGCGGCTGCCGAGCTTCTCGTACAGGATGAGGTTCCACCATTTCTCTGCACGCGTAGCCGGATTGACGGAGAAGATCGCGTAGTCGTGGTTGCCAACGAAGTGCTGCTCGAAGGACAGGTAGGTTTTGTACGTCGGGTCGTAGCGCAGGTGGACTGCCGAGAGCGAGTTCGTATTGCCGGCGAAGTTCCACGTCAGATCGACGCTCGCGCCGGAGAGGGAGTTCTGCGCAAAATACTGGTTGGAGGAGAAGTTGACGACGTAGCTGCCCAGCGGAAAGCCGGCGCCTACGAGATAGGTTCGGGCGCCGGCGAACCGCACGTACGTTCTCGTTCCGATGATCGCGCTCGTCGAAGTGATGCTTGGGTGCGCGCCGGTGACCGGAAAGTAGAACGTATCGCCGGGCATCACGCGGCCTTTAACAGGATGGGCGAGATCGCCGTCGAGGAAGGTCCAGCGGTCCGGCTCGGTCGTCAGCGGCACGAAGTAGATACGCCTAAAATCGAGATAGTCGGAGATTGCCGCGCCGCTTACTGTGCCGCTAGAATCGCGTAAGGTCACGTGGCCGGCGACCATAAAGCGATTCAACTTGAGATCCATCGTGAAGGAGTCGCCGCTCACGGTGAAGCCGTCGCTCGTTTGCAGGCGAACGTTGCCGTCGGCCTCGAGCAGGAACCGATCGTAGTAGAAATCGATCCGGTCGGCGGTGAGCCGGAGGATCGTCCGCGGCGCAGGTGACGCGGGAGATGGGCTGGGAGCCGGAGTGGCTGCATTCGCCGCAACGCATGCGAAGATCGATGTCAGCGTCGCGAACGCCGCCGATAGCGCGATTCGTCCCACGGTCGGCAACGGTTTGTCGGTTACGGCCGCGCTCTCCTATCCCGCATCGCGGCAGGCGCGCCACCGGCAAGGCCGAAACGCGAGCGTGCCGATGAAGCGCGTTGTGACCGTCGTCATCGATTCCGGGGGCATTGGCGCGCTCGACGATGCCGAAGAGTACGGCGACGAGTCCAGCGCTAACACGCTTGGCAACGTGGCGCGTCATGTGCGCGTTGCGTTACCGAATCTCGAGCGTCTCGGTATCGGGATATTGACGCCGATCGCCGGCGTCGCGGCCGTCGATCGCCCCCAGGCGAGGGTCGCCCGGTTGCGCGAGCGCAGCCTGGGAAAGGACACGATCACCGGCCATTGGGAGATGATGGGCATCCTGACTGCGGTACCGTTCCCAACCTACCCGAACGGTTTTCCCGCCGGCGTCGTTGAGGCGTTCGCGCAGATCGCCGGTAAGCGTCCGCTCGGAAACAAGACGGCATCCGGAACCGAGATCATCGAGGAGCTGGGGCCGGCCCACATGGAAAGCGGGCGACCTATCCTTTATACGTCGGCCGATTCCGTCTTCCAGATCGCGGCGCACGAAGCGGTCGTCCCGCTGGCGGTCCTCTACGACTGGAGCGAGCGGGCGCGGGCGATGCTCCAGCCGCCCCACAACGTCAACCGGGTGATCGCGCGGCCCTTCGACGGCAAACCGGGGGCTTTCCGGCGGACGCCGAATCGACGGGACTATGCAATCGAGCCGCCCCCCAATCTGCTCGACGAGCTCAAAGCTAGAAACATCGAAGTGCACGCGGTTGGGAAGATCTGCGACATCTACTGTGGCCGCGGCATTTCGTCGTCCGTGCGGGTGATCAATAACCGCGACGCGATGGAGAGGACCTTCCAGTTGCTACGAGACGTTGATCACGGTTTTATTTTCACCAATCTCAACGACTTCGATTCGAAGTACGGCCATCGGCGTGACGTCCGCGGTTATGCGTCGGCGCTGGAGGAGCTGGACGGCATGATCGGACGCTTGGAGGCGCTCTTACGTCCCGGCGACGAGCTCATCGTGACCGCCGACCACGGTTGCGATCCCACGGCGCCGGGGACCGACCATACACGCGAGTACGTGCCCTTCGTGCATCTCGGCGCTGGGCCCGGCGCGTCGCTTGGAGAGATCGAGGGTATCGATCACGTCGGTCTAACCGTCAAACGGGCTTTGGTGGGATAACCGCATGCAGATTGCCGTTCGCGTGCCCGTCGACCGTCCCGTTCCATCGTCGTGGTACAGTCTCAAACGATTGACCGATGTCATCGTCGGCGCGCTCTTGATCGTGATCACGACGCCGATCGTCGTGCTCGCATCGCTCGCGATTCTCTGCGTTACCGGCGGCACGCCCTTCTTCGCGCAAGAACGCGTCGGAATGCACGGCCGCCGCTTCAAGATGTTCAAACTGCGAACGATGGTCAACGGCGCGCATGCCATGCGTCACAGCGTCATGCATCTCAACGAGCTGGACGGACCCGTTTTCAAGATTCGCAACGATCCGCGGCTGCATCCGCTTGGACCCTTCTTGCGGCGCACGAGCATCGACGAGCTGCCGAATCTGATCAACGTGCTGTTGGGGGAGATGTCGCTCGTCGGTCCGCGCCCGGCGCTGCCGAGTGAGGTGGAGCATTATGATGCCGACGCCTTGCGGCGGCTGACGGTGCCGCAAGGCGTCACCTGTCTGTGGCAGATCAATGGCCGCAGCGAGGTCTCGTTCGAGCACTGGATGGAGCTCGACAATCGCTACGTCGACACCTGGACGCCGTTGACCGATCTCGCGATCATCGCCAAGACGGTGCCCGCAGTTCTCAGGCGGGATGGCGCGCACTAGAACCGCGCCCCATCTCCGGCTCGCCCCGGAGCACCAACGCCCTCGTCGAGTCTCGATTGCCAGTTCGACACTCTTCATCATGGGCGCGACGTTTGCGTCGACGCTCTTCGGCTTCAGTCGCGAGGTCGTCAGCGCGCGTTACTACGGTACACGCTGGGAAATGGACACGTTCCTTGCGGCCGCTACGATCCCCACGATTCTCTTCGGAGTCTTCAACGGCGCGCTCGTGAGTGCGCTCGTCCCGACCTTCTCCGAGTATCTTGCGCTGCACAAAGAAGACGAGGCGTGGCGCCTCGCCAGCACGGTGCTCAACATTCTAGCGATCGTCCTGACGACGTGCGCCATCGTCGGCTTCTTTACAGCACGTTGGTACGTGCCGCTTATCGCGCACGGCTTCCCCGCACCGCAGATGGGTGTCGCGATTCGAATGACGCGCTGGCTCATGCCGAGCATCGTGGCGGTGAGCCTGAGCGGCGTCCTCTCGGCGATGCTCAACGCCTACCATCGTTTTCGTTCTACGGCTATGGTCGGCGTCGCCGTCAACGCCGTCACGATTGCAACCGTCGTCTTCTTCAACCACGCGATCGGGATCTACGCGTTGGTCCTCGGCACGGCACTCGGCTTAACCGCGCAGATGATCGTTCAGCTCCCGTCCTTCCTGTCGATCGGGAAGTACCGCTTGATCATCGATCTGCATCACCCCGGTCTCAAACGGATTTGGGTGCTGTTGGGACCGATCATCGTCGGATCGGCAGCCGGTCAGCTGGCGCTCTTTTTCGACCGGTTTTTCGCATCGACGCTCGCGCCGGGCTACATTGCCGGGATGAACTACGCGACGAAGCTCGTGAACTTTCCACAGCAGATATTTGCGGCCGCGATCGCGACGGTCATCTTCCCGCTGCTGGCCGCTCAATTCGCGCACGAAAATCGCGGCGGCGTTGCGCGCAGCGTCGTGACCGGCCTGCGGTTGGTGAACTTCATTACGATACCGTCGGTTTGCGCGCTCATCGTGCTCGCGCATCCGATGGTGCAGGCACTTTTCGAACGCGGCACCTTCCAGGCGAGTGCGACCGATCTCACGGCGAACTTGCTGCCGTTCGCAGCGGTTGGTTTGATTGCGCTTGGCGCAAACGTCGTGCTGACGCGGTGCTGTTTTGCGTGCCGCGAAACGCTCTGGCCGGTTGCGATATCCATCTTGACCGTCCTCGTCAACGTCCTGCTCTCGATGGTTTGGCTCACGCCGCTCGGCGCGCGCGGTTTGCTGCTGGCGAACTCGACGAGCCAAACGATGCAGGCGATTCTGCTCTTGCTTCTCACGGCGCGCCTCGTATCGGGTATCGATTGGCGCGCGTTGCTGATCTCCACCGGAAAGATCGTCCTAAGCTCGTTGGCAATGTTCGCCGCGTTGCACTGGATCGGTGCGCTGGGCGTTACGCCCGAAGCGACGCTTGCCTCGCGAGCCTGGTTCCTTTTCGGACAGATCGCAATCGGCGGCACCGTCTTCGTCGCCTTTGCGCGTATTCTCGGCGTGGAGGAGCTCGATCTCGCGATACGGACGATTGTCGCGAAGTTCGAGCGGAATCTCGTCAGCCCGCCGGAGAATCGCGAAGCGCCGATCGCCTAGAAGCGCGCGTAAAGATGACTTCGATCATTTTTCCCAGATGCAGGCTCGGCCTCTTTGAAAGGTAAAGCTTGCAGCGCGATGCTTTCGATCCTCATGCCCGCGTACAACGAGGCCACTTCGATCGCCCGCAACGTCTGCGAAACGGTCGAAACGATGCGGGCGCTCGGCATCGACTGCGAGATACTCGTGATCGACGACGGGAGTCTCGACGGAACGCACACCGCCGCCATTGACGCCCTGCGTGAGTGGCCGCAGCACGTTCGCGTCGTTCGTTGCTACGAGAACGAGGGCAAGGGCAATGCGCTGGTTTGCGGAGCGCAGTACTCGCGTGGCGAGTACGTCGCGTTTCTCGACGCCGACATGGACCTGCATCCCGAACAGCTCGAGTATTTCTTCAGGATCATGGACGAACGCAGCGCGGATGCCGTGATCGGCTCGAAGTTTCATCCCGAGTCTAAGGTGGACTACCCGTTTCTGCGGCGGATATACAGCCTGTGCTATTTTTTGCTGGTGCGGCTGATGTTCGGCCTCCCGGTGCGCGATACGCAGACCGGTATTAAGCTTTTCAAGCGCGAGCTGCTGGCAACGGTTTTGCCGCGCGTCTTAGTCAAGCGTTTTGCGTTCGACCTCGAGCTGCTTGCAACGGCCCATCACTTCGGTTACCGGATCGTCGAAGCGCCGGTTACGCTTAACTTCCAGCGCGCGTGCAGCCGGCTTCGCTTTGCGGCCGTCTGGAATGTTTTCGTCGATACAATGGCGATCTTTTATCGGATGCGCATCATACGGTACTACGATCGTCTGCCCGCGCAGGCGGACCGGACCGGCGGCTCCGGTGAGGTCGTAGTCCCCGTGATTATCGCGGAGTAGCTTTCGCTTGCCCGATCGGAAGGCGCTCGTGCTGTTGCTGCCGGGGCTCGGCGATGCCCTGGCTGCGAGTCCAATCCTGCGGGGCCTGCACGCAACCGGATGGCACGTCGATGCGATGACGATGCTCGAGCCGGTGAGCGAATACGCCCGGGCGCTCGACGCCATCGAGAACGTGGTCGAGATGCCGTTGCTTGAAAAAGCGTCCCGTTCTCTCAAACCGCTGCTCCGACTGCGGGCAACCCGATATGATCTCTGCGTGCTGCCGTTTCCTGCGACGCGCTGGCAGTATGCTTTCGTCGCGCGATGCGTCAATACACGACGACTCGCTACGCACGAGTATGGCGGTGCGTCCAGCGGGATCGCACGAACGGGGCGTAACATGCGCGTACCGCTGCGCGGCGGTCACCGAATTGCAGAAAATTTGCGCCTCGCACGGGCGTTGGGCCTGCCGCCGTCGGATGCAGAACTTTCGTACCTGGTGCCGCAGTCGTGGCGACGCGAGCATGTCGCTGGATTGTTCGGAATTCATCCCGGCTCGATGGCCTACAAGGGTAACGAAACGAAACGCTGGCCGCACGAACGGTTCATTGACCTCGCTCGTCTGCAAAGCGTCAATGGGAGAAGCGTACGTTTCTTTTTGGGCCCGAACGAAGCTGATCAAGCCGGGCGCATCGAGGATGCGTTACGTGGGATCGACGGGGTTCGTATCGTCCGCGAATCGCTCGCAACGGCAGCGCAGCTGCTCGCCGAATGCGAGGTCTTCGTCGGTAACGATGCCGGTTTCAGTCATCTCGCCTCAGGTTTGGGCGTCAAAACGCTCGCGCTGTTCGGTATGACGAGCGAAGTTCGCGGGATACCGGTCGGTCCCGGTGTGGCAATGCGGCCCTCCTCTTGTCCGGCGTGTCACGACGAAGGTTTGCATGGATTCAATTGCGTTCGTCACATCGACTACCGCTGTATCGCGCACGACATTGAGCTTAGAGTCGTCGCGGAGCGCGTCAACCAACTCTTCGATACTGTCTCGGTCGAGCAAGAGTTGACCTTGGAAGGTCCGTTCCGCCTCTATGGAAAGGTGTACTCGTGAAAGAGCAGGTGGCGGATGAAGAGGCGTCCTACCTAAGGATTCGCCGAAACGCAACGCGCATCGCGTTCGGCTCCGGCGTATTTCCCGAACTACTACGCAAAGGTCTCGTCCCCGCATTCTTTGTGGCGCTCGCATTGCTGCTTACGTCGGGGTACGGCAGTGGGATTCAGTTTCAAGACGGTCAGGCTGCGCTCCACATCGATCCGTTGAAGTTTCTCGCCGCCCAGCTACAAGCGTGGAATCCCGCTATTTTTGCCGGTACGCACACGGGATTCTGGGTACCCTACGAAACGCCGTACGGCTGGATCTATGGCCTGGCCCAGTTTCTGCACGTATCGCAGGAGTTTGCTCAGCGTGTCGTCGTCTTCATGGCATACCTGTGGTGTCTAATTTCCATGCACTACTGCCTGCGCAGCGTAGCGCCGCGGCTTCACGAGTCGGCAGTCGTGGCCGGTTCGTCGGCATATCTCTTCAATATTTACATCGCCTTCAACTCGCAAGCGCAAATCCCAATGGTTATGACGTATGCGGCGTTGCCGGCGCTCGTCGGTATCGTCGTGCGCGCCTTGCGCGGCGAGATCAATATGTGGCGTGGATCGCTGGGCGTTGCGCTGCTCGTCTTTGCGGCCGCCGGCATCAATCCGCCGCTAATCGCCATCAACGTCATCGTGCTGGTGCTCTTCACGGCGGTAATGCTCGCCTTCGATGCACAGCCGCGGCGGGCGATCCGCCGTCTCTTGCCGTTCTCGGTCCTTGCGCTGATCGCGACGGTTGCGATCAATCTCTACTGGCTGGTTCCGTTCGGCGATTACTTTCGTACCGTTTGGATCAGCGGCGTGCTCAGCGAGCCAGCGTCGATGCACAACGCCGTATCCTCGTTCTCGAATGTCTTTCGAGGCTTAGGGCATTGGGCGATCTTTCTCGGATTTGACGGGAGACCGTACTTCCCGTGGTCTGACGCGTACTCGAGCGGCGTCTTTAGCTTTTTGCTGTGGCTCATCGTCATCATAGCGCTCGCCGCGCCGGGATTTCGGCGCAACATGCATGCGGCCGTGCTAGCATTTCTCGTCATTACGATCGTCTCGGTTCCGCTCGTCGTCGGATACTACCACGACGTGCTTGGCAACGCGATCACGATGCCGATCTATGATTTCCTCTACCGCGACGTGCCAGGATTTCAAATGTTCCGTTCGGTGTACAAGTGGGTAGCGGGCGTCGAGTTCGGCATCTGCGGCCTATATGCGTTTACGAGCGATGCACTGATCTATTGGCTACGTGCCCGATCGCGCCATCTTGCGGCGGCAATTGCGGTAGCACTGATATTCCTTCCCGTCGTAACGCTGATACCGGTTCTGGAAGCCAAGATAAACTATCCCATGGCGTCTCTCCCAGCGTGGGAATTTCGCGAGAAGGCGTTGGTGGGTAACGATCAGGCTCATCGCGTTGCGCTTTTCCCGACGCAGTACTTCGAACAGTTCGATTGGGATACGCCGCAGTTCTACATCGAGGATTCGCTGATCAACCGACCGATGCTCTACGGAGTCCTTGGAAGCGCGCCGTCGGAAGGCACCGATCGTTGGCTGCGCGGCGCCTACCATACGATGCGCGAAGGCCTGCCGGAAGGCGCGGACATGTTACGCGTGCTCGGCGTTGATACGATCCTACAGCGCGACGACTTCATTTCGGGCATCGATTTTAGCTTTCCGGGACGATACATCTTCAACGATACGTCGCTTACCCACGATCTCATTGATCGCGTCTTGCGCGCGCGTCTCGTGCAATCGGAAGGTCCCTTACGCGTTTATCACCTTGACGGTGCGCTTCCGCTCGTTTACGGCGTTCTCCATCCTAAGCTGAGCGCTTTGCCCGCCTTTTCGGAAGCCGATCTCGGAGATGTGCATGCGATGGGACAGGGCAATGCTTCCTTCCAGTTGCCGGCCCGTGCGTCGGATGCGACTGTCGCGGCACTCGAACCGTTTTCGCCGGTCCTTCCCGCCGCGCCGCGACAAATCTGGGATTTTGCGATCGATCAAGCCTTGGCCGAAGACGGCGTGCGTGTCCATCCACCCTCTGCCGACGTCATGTCGGCGACCGAAGTTTTCGACGTGAAACGCCCCGGGCAATTTCACGTCTTTGCGCGCAAAGTATCGCCGCTATCCTCGCCGGCCTTTCCGCCGGCGACGCTTGATTTTGACGCGGGCATGGCCGATGAAACGATGCTCGTCGGCCAACGAACGGGGGGCGTCTGGAGCGATTACGGTTCGCTCGGTGTTACGGCCGGCCATCATAGCGTGCAGTCGGACGGACCGCCCGACCCGGATCTAATCGTTGCGCTAGTTAGACCCGAGAGCGTCATGGCTTGGGTGAAGAGGCTCGAAGCGTTGCAACGCGCGCTGCCCTCAAACCTTGCTGGAACGCGATTCGTGTACGCGCCGGCAACGCGCATCCGCCTCGGGCGCGCGGGCAGATATCGGCTGAAAGCAACCGCCATTACCACGAGCGATTACGACCGCGTTACGCGCATCACCATGCAAGAGGCTCCGGGCGCAAACGGCGGCTTTTTTACGGCGGCGCCGCGTGCATTGCCGTACATTTTTGGCGGCGGTGTTCTCGCTACGGACCCGGTGAGGCTTCCCGCGCGATGGTACGTCGACGATCGGTCGGCTTATCAGTGGGGACGCGGCGACCCGGCGCCGTGGTTTCTCTTTGCGAGAGATGCGCACGTGCGCGCCCTAGTGGCGGGTAAAACAGCGATCGTCGCGCGAGCATCGCTGCGTGTCAGCCGCCTGCAAGTCGACCCGTCCGTTGACATCTCTGTCGACGGAAAGGTGCAACGCAGCGTCGTCATACCCGGACCGCCCGCCGCGGCGCAGGAGTACGATGCGCCGTACGCGCTTGCCGGACCGGTGCCGGTGCCGCTCGAGTTCACATTGCGTCTGCAACCGGGTTGGAACGATATCGGCTTTCATTTTCGTCCGCTGTTTCCGAGCGCAGACGACCTTGGCGACGACGTCGTCGCCGCGTCCGTCGCGCCCGATCTCGGTTTCGCGCGCATTGCCGATGCCGGCATAGGGAGGATTGCTATCGCTGATCCAGACTTTCATGCGGTTGCACTCCAACTGCCACCGCACCAGGTGCTCGGTGCGCCCGACTTGGAAGGCTACGTGACGGACGCGAAGCACGCTGCGATATGGGTTGCCGTGGCGCTCAAGCACCGCGCGGACCTAGCGTACCGGTTGTTTCCGATTGTGCACGATGGAGATTTTCAGGTCGACTTTCTGCCGGCATTTCCTAACGGCTGGCCGGATGCGTCCACGCGCGTTGCCGGCGTCTGGCTCATCTGGCGCGGCGCACACCCCTCATTTGCTACGCTCGGGTATCGGTCGCATGGGGTCGCGGCGAGCGCCCTTGCTCAGCGGCAGGCGCTCCTCGAGCTTCCGTTGAGCGTTGATGGAAAACGCATCGGCGCGGCGCCGATGCATCTCTCGCGCGGGAGCCACATCGTCGAGTCGGCTGCGTGGCCGCTGAGCATCGGGCGGCTGACCACGACGACGCGCGCGCTTCCGCAAACGCGACGGTTCGACGTGAAGTGGCGCCGGCCGTCGGCGACGCAACTCGATGTCCGCGTACCCTCGTCAGCGCCGTTCCTGTTGGTCTTCGGCGAGTCGTACCATCCCGAATGGGGCGCCACGCTCGACGGAAAGCCGCTCACTCACGTTACTGTCGACGGCTTCGCAAACGGCTGGCTCGTTCCCAAGCTCGCTGGCCCCAAAACGATCGTGCTCTCGTTTTCAGCTCGCCGTTACTACCCGATGGTCGATACAATCTCCATTCTCGCGCTGGTGCTTTTGATCGTCGTAGCGTACGGTACGCGTTTAGGGACCTCCCGAGCGCAGTCTTCGTGGCATTCGAACGCGTGAACCGGCGCGCAATCGGCGGTACGGCGCGACGCACCGTGAGTTATGCGATCGGCACGCTCGCGGTTGCTCTCGTACTCGCGGCGACATTACCCCTGCCGTCGGGAGAGCTCTTTGCCACCATTGCATATGCCGGTGCGATCGTCGCCGCGCTTGCGTTGGCTCTAGCGATCCGTTTGCCGCAAACGGGTACGCGGCAGCGGGCGTCGTTCTCAGGCGCGCTGCAAACGGCACCGCTTTTCTTCACCAGCGTGGCCGTCATCGCTCTGTTTGCAGCTGCTTTTCTGGGGCAGCCGCGCGGCGAGGTTTTTAGCGCCATCGCATACATCGCCGCAATTGGAGCGGCGCTCGCCGTTGGCATTGCATGCTGCTTGCGCGCAAGAACGTAACGGTCGAAGGGTTTACGGCGTTTGCGGCAGGTTTTTCTTTCGCCGGCCTCGTCGTCGCACGCGGAATCCCTACGTTGCGCCACGATTGGAACTGGCCGATCGATCGGACGGGGGTCGCATCGTTCGTTGAATCGTCGGCAAGCGGCTGGGTTAGCAGCGGCTTCGGCTTCCCCAACGCCCATCCCACGTCGTATTTGGCCGTCTTGCCACTCGGCGTAACAATTTGGATCGTCGGACCAATCGTCGCGCTTGCCCTCTTTACCTTTATCACCGGCTATGCATGCGCTCGCAACGCAACCAAACTTTGCGGACGCTGGAATGCTCCCGATCCGGCCATCGTTGGAATCGGGCTGTTCGCGGTATTCAATCCATGGGTCTATAACGAAGTCGTCGCCGGACATCTGACGATGGTTCTGGCGTACGCCGGTTTCATCGGTTTGGTATGCGAGCTGCTCTCGGGGGTAGAGGCGTCGTCGGTATGGCTTGCGATTTGGTTTGCAATCGTCTCGTTGCAGTTGCAGTTCGTTCTCATTGCTGCGCTGTTGCTTGTCGCCTTCGGTTTGGCGTCCAAGAAATGGCTACCGCTGGCCTCGGGCTTGATCTTCACCTTTCCAACGATCGTCGGTGTCATTGCCGAGCGCGGCACTCTCGCCGCGACGCCGTACACGTCGACGTGGCAAATCAACCAATCGGTTTGGCCGTTACGGCTGCTCGGCCTCGGTGGATACTTTACCGGATACTCGGATCGCCTCGCTCTCGGCGGGGCTGTCGCGACATGGATGTTTTTTGCACTAACGGTCATCGGTATCGTTTCGGTTGCGCGGCGCACGCCGGCAATACTTTGGGTGCCGATCGGCGCAGCCATCCTGTTTATTCTGATTTGCGGAGCGCACGGGCCGCTTGCGACGCCTTACCTGTGGCTCGTTCGCAACGTTCCGGAGAGCGGCGTCTTTCGCGAGCTCTACGATCTGGCCGGGCCGATGACCGCATTGCTGATGGTCACCGCGTGTGCCGCGATGGCTACGCGCAAAGAGCTCGCGTACGCCGGGGCGTGCGCCGGCGTCATTGCGCTCGGTGCGTGGCTCTTCCAGCCCCCCAACGCGGTCTGGATTCCCGCCGCATCGTATCCCCATCCTGCACTGAACGCGCCGCCAAATTCGCGCGTTGCGCTGCTGCCCGCATTTCAACCATTAGCGCTCATACGCGTTGGCGGCTCCGGTGCCGACCCAGACGCGTACGTCCGTTCCGATGGTGTGGATCCGCTCAACGAATACTTCGCCACGTATCCGGTTGACATGGCGCTAGCACGCTACGTTCAGCGTGGGGACATGTCCGCACTGCGCGGCCTTGGCGTCGCCGAAATCGTCCCTCGGCCGTGGCTCGTATCGCTGTCGAACGGCTCGATAGGATTAGCTGCGCGCGTCGTTGCCGCAGCCGCGCCGATGCACCGGTTCGGTGCAACGCCGACATACGTCGGCGATCCTGCGCCGCTCGTTTCGGCGTGCGCTCTACCACATGTCATCGCGCTTCCGGACCAACCCGGAGCGTGCAATCTCTTCTTCGGCGACGTCGCGTCCCAAAATGGGGTCCATCCGCTCCGCCCCGGAAGCGATTCGCTTGATCCGCGCGATGGCTGGATTGATGCGCGGCTCACCTTTGCCGAGCTGCCGGCGTTCGCGCAAGCACTTGGCGGCACATTTACAACATCGCGGCTGCCGTATCGCATCGCGGCCGGTTCCACGGTGCTGACCAACATTGACGGGCGTCTGCTCGACCAAAATGGGAAGACGTTGCTTGCGGCGCGCGAGGAGTTTCAGTGGCTGAAACTTCCGGCTGATACAACGAGCGTCGCCTGCGACGGCTTCTGCGAGCTGGTCGCGACGGCGCAACGCGTGCCGCGCGTAACTCCGTACCTCACCGCACCACGCAGTCGGCCATTGACTTTTTGGCGACTTGCTCCGTGGCTGTACGTTGCGTGGAGCGGAACACCCCCGGCACAGGTGGTTCGTTTGAACGAACGCTACGACGCCGGTTGGATCGCAATCGCATCGTGGAGAATATTGCGGCACGTTCGGCTCGATATGTCGGCGAACGGCTGGTTCGATTCGATCTCTACCCCGTCGATGTTCTTTATCGTAGAGTCGACGGCAGTGGTGCAAGCAATTGCGGAGCTGATTGCAATCGCGTACCTCGTCTGGCTGCTGAAGGCTGCCAAACGCGGCCGGATTAACTATTAGAATGCTAGGAGTTGGCCGAAAAGCAGTCGGTGGTGCGTTCTGTATGCTGCGGTCGCCAGGAGGTTTCGTATTCGGCCGAGGTTGAATATCGCGGCCAAGAAGATGACTGCCAATCGACTCGCGTCGCCTACGGTAGCACCGTCCTCACGACGATGCGCCTTCGTCTATGGTCTGTCGATCAAGTAGCACGATGACCTCGCCGAAGATCACGTTCGTCATCGCCACCCTCAACGAGATTGCTCGTTTACCCCGCGTCATCGAGAGCATTCGTGCGCAACGCTATCCGCAAGAACTTATCGAGATCATTGTGGCCGACGGCGGCTCCACGGATGGAACGCAGGAGTATGCCGCGTCCGCCGGTTGCATCGTGATCGATAACCCAGTGCGTCGAGCTGAGCCGGGTTACGCTCTTGGGTGCACCATCGCCACCGGTGATTTGCGGTCCAGCTTAGCGGCGGATACCATATTGCATACGCCGGACTTCGTGACGAATCTCGTAGCGCCGTTTGCCGACCCCGAGGTCTACGTCGCAGTTCCGCGCGTGGTCAGCACTGGCGCCGATTGTCTCGCGACGCGGTACATCAACGAATTTACTGACCCGTTTAACCACTTTCTGTATGGCGATGCGACCTCCGCAGTAACGTTTGCGCGCAAGTATCCAATCAAACGCGCGACCGACGAGTACATCGTCTACGACTTCCAAGCTTCCGCACCTCCGCTCATCGGGTTCGCGCAGGGAGTTACGCTGCGGGCGACATTGACGCGCCGCGCGGGCACGGAAGAGGATGACATCCGCCCGATCATGGACATCGTGCAACAGGGTCTCGACATCGCGTACGTTCCAGGCGCGCTTATTGAGCATCACACGGTTTCGAGCTTGCCAGACTTCTTACGCAAGTTCGGGCCGCGTATCGCCAAGCGACTCGAGGACCGAACGCAGCCGCTTTGGGAGCGCGCCGGCTCGTGGACCCCGCGACGGCGTATGCGCGCGCATCTCTGGCCATTCTATGCAATCTCCGTCGTCGGGCCGGTCACCAGGGCACTGTACGGGGTGATCCGCGACCGTCGCGCGATATGGCTCTACCATCCCGTCATCACGCTCGCATTGGGTATAGAATTCTGGCGGCGTGCGCTGCCGTACGCGTTTTCGGTTGCAGCGCGACGGTTGCGCGGGCAACGCGTTTAGGAAGGAGTGCTCTCGAAAATCTCGCTCGAGTAGCTCATCACGACGAGTCTGGATTCGTGGTGGCCGAGCAGATCTGGTATCGGCTTGTCAGCCGCGGTTAGCGCGCGTCATGCGGCATCCAGTGGTCGCGCATATCCTGCGGCCGGATCGGCCCCGGGTGCGTGTAGATGAAAAAGCGGCCGTCGGGTCCCACGTAGACGGTGGCGTTGGTATACGGATCTCGTCCGTAGAAGACGATATCGTTCGTGGGCCCGTAGATGATCGCACGCCAATGATAGCCCGAAGGCAGGTGCGCGTAGTCGAAATGCACGTGCGGACTGCAGGCCGTCAATAGTGCCGCCGCTGTTGCGAGGAGTGCGCGGAGGTTAATACGCGCGAACGTTTTTCAACCCCGCGGCCTTAAACGCATTAAAAACCGTACCCGTCTCGTCGCCCGAGTCCGGATAGATGACGACCGCGCGGTTGTCGGCAATTGCTTCGTCGAAGTTGTCGATCTCGTCCATCGGAATTGCGAAGCCGGCGAGGTAAAGCCTCGCAGCGCTGGCGGGCGCTGAAAGCTCATCCAGGGTCTCCAGCCTCGCGCTGATACCGGGCACGCTGGTTCCACCGGAGTCGCCGATGATTCCCATCCCTCTGGTCATCTCGTCGGCGTCTTCCGCCTCCAACTCCTTGATGACGTCGACGAACTCGAGCTGCGTATCCTCGCCGTCGGGAGGCGTGCGCACGATCACCTTGAGTTTGCCCAGATCGACTTTCTGCGCGGTGAGGGCGTTTTCAATCGCCTGCGGATCCGTTTGGGGAAAAATACCGACGACCAAGCGTTCTGCCACGCGAGGATCTCCTCTAACGACGGTAGGTATTGATGGCGTGGGCGAGCCGTTCGACGCCTACCCGGATATTCTTCTCCGACGCATTTGAGAAGTTGAGTCTCATTCCGTCGTGCACGTCGCGCGCCGAATAGAAGTTGACGCCTGGGACGAAGACGACTTTCGACTCTGCCGAAATCGTCAGGAGCTCGCCGGTATCGACTCCCGGGACAGTGGCCCATAGGAACATCCCGCCTGCCGGTCGCGTAAACTGCACGTCCTCCGGCATAAACTCCGCGAGAGCGCCGGCCATGACCTCGCGCCGCTGCTTATACGTCTCCGCGATGCGCCGGACGTGCGCTTCAAAGGCATCGCCGCTGCTGGCATATTCGTGAAAGACGTACTGCGCGAACGTCCCGCTATGAAGGTCCGCACCCTGCTTCGCGAGGACGATCTTCTCTCGAATGTCTTCGTCGGAGATGAGCAGCCACGCGACGCGCATGCCAGGCGCCATAATCTTGCTGCCCGTGCCGGAGTAGATAATTGGCGCCGTCGTTTCGTACGAAACGAGCGAGGGAAGATCGTCGCCTTCGAATCGGAGCTCGCAGTATGGGTCGTCCTCGACGATCGGTAGGCCAAAGCTCTCGCATATGCGGATAACCTGCTCGCGGCGGGGCCGGGCGAGCGTACGACCGGTCGGGTTTTGGAAGTTCGGAACGAGGTAGAGAAACTTCGGAAACGGATCGGCATGTTCGAGCACACGCTCGAGCGACTCCGGTATGACGCCGTCTTCGTCGGTGTCGACGGTGAGGTAGCGCGTCTGATACGCATCGAACGCTTGAATTGCTCCGAGGTACGACGGATTCTCGAGGACGACGTGATCGCCGGGATCCAGAAATATCTTGCCGACGAGGTCGAGGCCCTGCTGCGAGCCATTTACGATCGTCACGAACTCCGGTTCGAACGTGCGGCCGAAACGGCGGCCAAGGCGTTCGCTGACCCACCGCCGCATCTCGGGAATCCCCTCGGTGACGCTATACTGCAACGCTGCGGCGCCGTAGCGGTCCATCACCCGGACGGCAGCTTCACCGATCGCCGCAGTTGGAAAGAGCTCGGGCGCGGGCAGCCCGCCGCCGAACGAGATAACGTCGGGTTGCTGCGTTACTTTGAGCATCTCGCGAATGGTCGACGCACGGAGGTGAGCGGTGCGCTCGGCAAACTTCGCGGCGCGCGAGATGGTCGACATAGCAGAGCCCTTGGTTCGGTAAACGCCCCTATTGTCCGGCCGGCATCGGCGGCCCGCCGATAGGAGCGCGCACCTGCGGCGCCCGGCCCGGACCGATCGGGCCGCCGAGCGAGTCGCTCGCAAATGAGAGCATCGTTGCACCGAGTCCGAGCACGCCGACGAAGACGAGCACGAGCGCGCCGACGACCGGGACGAGCTCTGCTGCGGTGATCATCAGAATACCGACGACGAGCGCGAAGATCGGAGAGGGCGTCGTCGACGGACTGATCGTTTCGCACAGGCGCCGTCCGACCAGGAGCGCGAGTGCCGCGGTACCGAGGAAGACGCTCGCGAAAAGAAAGACGAACTCCAACAGAATCAGTGGGATGAGGATGATCGTAATCGCGAGCAGTATGGCGAGCGGGACGATCGCCACGCATCCGAGCACGCCGGTCGCGACGCAGAGGCCGGGATGGCGCTCGAGCCGGTCGAGCACCATTCGCGTGCGCAACGGAAAGATCAAGAAGACGAGCAAGACCAAGGCATTCCACGAGAGCCGCCAGAGCAGGCGGTGGTCGGGTACGAAGGGACTGTACGGTGAATCGGCGGGAGCCCACGGAACGATCGCGCGTCCAACGTCGCCGCCGATCTGATTGACTTCACCGGTGACGACGCCGCCGGGACGCGGCTCGTAGTTGCCGCCGATTACGTTGACGTCGCCGTCGACCGTTCCCGCGATCGCGGCATCGCCGAAGATTACGGTAAGATCACCGTCAACCACTTGTCCCGGTTCGACGACGACCGAGCCGAAGTACGTTCCGCCGTGGTAGATGGCGTGCGTGCTTGCGAGCGCGGGCCGCGCCGCAAGGACCAACGCGAGCAGCGAGACTCCAAGCAGAACCTTCGTCGGCCCGTTCATGGTTTGGGCTCTCCTTTGGCAAGATGGTAGGCGATCAGCGGCCGCGCATGGTGGTAGCCGAGGAGCAGCATGCCGAGCAACAGCAGGTCGAGGACGAGGATGAAGGTGACCGTGGCGGCCGCGATCGGCGTGAGCGGCGCCATCGCGTGTATCACCGCGCCGATCGCCGCGACGCCGCGATGCTGCCAATCGACGAGTCCCCCCAAGAGCTTCGTGGCGCCGTGGGATTCGAGCTGCGCGAGCGCGGCGACGAGCCACGCAATTGAAAGGTAGAGCGCCAGTGCGCCCCAGAGTGGAAGGCGCTTGCGTCGTAGCGGCGGTGGCGTTGCGCGCGCGGCCGAGACTACGCCGGCGGTGAAATCCGCCGGCACCTCGCCGCGGATCTGCGCCGTCGTGAGCAAGGCATCCACGACCCGAAGCTCGCCGAGTAGCGTGCGGCAGTGCGCGCACTCTCGGAGGTGCACGGCAACACCCGAGGCGCGCCGGGGCGGGAGGACGAGCTCGAGATACGCGTCGAGCAGCGGTTCACACGAGGAGCAGCGCACGCAGCCTTCCCTTCTCGCCGCGCGCGGCGAGCGAAGCGATCGCTTGGGCTTCGCGCTCGAGCATCTTCTTCGTGAGGGCGATCTTGCCGCGGTGGATCAACGTCTTGACGTTGCCGAGCGAAAGCCCAAGCGTGCTCGCGATCGTTTGATACTCCATGTTGTCGAAGTAGCGCAACGCTAAGATCGTCCGCGTGCGCTCGGGAAGCTCGGCCAACGCAGCGCGCAGCTCCCGTTCGGCCTCTTCGCGAAGGACGCCGCCCGCCGGGTCGGCGTCGCGGGAGATGTCCGACAGCGCCTCTTCGATCGTCTGCTCGCGCGACAACTCCTGCGTCAGCGGACTACGCAGCGACTTGGCGAGATGGGTGCGGATGACGTTGCGGGCTATCTGATAGATCCACGTCGAGAACTTACCGAGCTGGGGATTGAACGTTCCCAAATGCGCGTACGCTCGCAGAAATGTTTCCTGCGAGAGGTCGGCTGTTTCGCTCGGATTCCGTACGGTGGCTCCGATGAAATTTGCTATGCCGCGCTTGTAGCGATCGACGAGCACGCCGAAGATATCCCTTTCCCCGGAGCGCACTCGATGCACCAGAGCCTCGTCGCTCTGATCACGGAATGACATCCTCCCTCGATTCGGTTCCTTTGGCGGCTGTTACCTCGGGCAACGGGTTTTGTTACGTCAGTGCGCCTTACCCAGCCGTGGATTCGCCGCGTCGCGTGCCGAGAGCAGCGGCGAGCGGCCTTCGAGCGGCCACGCGATCTTGAGGCTCGGGTCGTCCCAGGCCACACCGAACTCGCCGGCCGGGTCGTATGGCGCGCTCTGCTTGTACGTCAGGATCGTCTCGTCTTCCAAGGCCAGGAAGCCGTGGAGGAAGCCGCGTGGGATGTAAACTTGCTTCCCCTCGCCGCCGCGCAGCGTAGTCCCGTACCATCGCCGGTACGTCCGGCTATGCGGTCTCAGGTCGACGATGACGTCGTAGAGCGCGCCGCGCACAACGCCGACGAGCTTAGCCATGCGCGCGTCGCCATGCAGTCCGCGCAGCGCATAGCGTCGCGAGACCGAGACATTGTCCTGCACGAAGATATCGGCGATGCCGCAGTTACGATACCGATCGAACGAGTAGACTTCTTCGAAGTATCCGCGCTCGTCGACGAAGATGCGCGGCGAGATGAGCAGCGCACCATCGAGGGGTAATTCCTCGATCTCCATAAGAACGAGAGTACTATGAACGGCGGCGTGAGTCCACCGAGCTCGCTCCTATTCAAACGTGGATTCGAGCGCCTTCGGGGAAGCGCCCTGCTCCGACAGAGCGCGCTCGTCTTTGCGGCCGGCATGATCCTGAACATCTGCGGCTTTGTCGCGCATGCGATCGCGAGCCGCGAGCTCGGCGTCGCCGTATACGGAGAGCTCTACGCGCTGATTTCGGCGACGGTGATCGCGGCGCTTCCCGCGGCCTTCCTCGCGCCGGTGATCGCGCAGCTGGCCGCCGAGTTTCGCGCGCTGCACGACGACGGCCATCTGCGCGGCCTTACGACCAGCGTCGCGCTCGGTTTTGCATTATTAGGCGTGCTCTACGTCATCGCCGGGGGGCTAGGTGCCTTTCCGTTCGGCCGATTTCTTCACGTTTCGGTGTGGTCGGTTCCGTTCGTCGGGCTGCTCGCGGCGGTCGTGCTCTGTTTGAGCGCGCTGCGTGCCGTCGCGCAAGGAACGCAGGATTTCATGGGCTACTCGGTATCGAATGCGGTCGAAGGTATCGCCAAGGTTTTCGGCATCGCGGCGTTCATCACGATCGGCTTCCACCTGTTCGGCGGCATCGCGGGATTCATTCTGGGACCGCTTGCGGCGCTTGGGTACATGGCGCATCGGCTCGCACGGCGCTACGCCGGGGCGGCCCTGCATCCGATTCACTACGATTG
The DNA here is from genome assembly GCA_963758805.1 of Vulcanimicrobiota bacterium. GTDB lineage: Bacteria > Vulcanimicrobiota > Vulcanimicrobiia > Vulcanimicrobiales > Vulcanimicrobiaceae > Cybelea. Next base: position 358,786 of record CAVWWP010000003.1, on the reverse strand, counting down.
GCGCCGGATCGTCCACGCCGGCGCCGGCGCAGCATCTGCAACCATAGCCACCACGCTCATGGGATCCGCCGATGTCGTGCTGGTCAAGCACTACTTCAACGCGCACGATGCAGGACTCTACGCGGCGGCTTCGCTCGGCGGAAAGATACTGCTCTATATGGTTGGTTTCGTGCCGACGGTGCTGCTCCCGCAGGCCGCGGACCGGCACGCTCGCGGGGCGCGCACGCGCGAAGTCCTGGCCGCCAGCCTCGCGATGTTCGCGGTCATGGCGCTCTGCGGGCTCTCGATCTTCCGGTTCTTCGGCATCGACGTGCTTCACGCGTTGGTCGGCCACGCGTTTGATGCCGCCGCGCCGTTGCTCGTAAGCTACGGTCTTGCGATGACGCTGCTCGCGTTGACGAACTCGCTCACCTACTACGGCATCGCGACGCATCGGCTCGCGTTTACCATTCCGTTGTTGGCGTGCACGCTGGGAACGCTCGCCGCGATCGTGATCGCGCATCCTACGCTCGGTGCGGTCGTGCGGATCATGGTGGCCGGCAATCTCGCGGCCGCGGCGGCAGTCACGCTGACGCTGCTCTTCCAATCGGCTGCCATGCGAGAGCGCCGGACCACGTGAGGCGGATCCTCTTGATCGGCGGATCGGGCCGACTGGGAACGGCGATCCGGCGGCGCTGGCTCGACTGCGAAGTCGTCGCGCCGCCGCGCAACGAGTTGCCGCTGGAAAGGCCGCTTGCGCTGCAAGAGGCGCTCGATGCAGTTCGTCCGAGCGCACTCGTGAATGCTGCGGCGTTTCACGACGTCGATCGGTGCGAGCTGGAGCCGGAACGCGCGATCGAGATCAATGCGCTCGCCGTTGCTCGCGCGGCGCGTCTCGCCTTCGACCGCGACGTGCTCTTCGTGACGATCGGTACCGATTACGTCTTCGACGGGCGCGCCGCGCGTCCGTACGCGGAAGACGACGTGCCGCATCCGCTCTCCGCGTACGGCCTTTCGAAACTCGCGGGAGAGTATCTCGTAGAGCGCGTTCATCATAACGCGTTCGTCGTGCGCACCTGCGGCCTCTACGGAGAGCGCAGCGCGCATGGCGCGGACCGCAGCGTCGCCGCACGCATTTTGGCGCAAGCGCGCGCCGGACAGCCGATTCGCGCCGTAACCGACGTCGTCGTCTCGCCAACGTTTGCCGGCGATCTGGCCGATGCATTGCGGCGCCTCATCGAATCGCAGCAGCCCGGCCTGTACCACGCGGTCAACGCCGGCGCCGTGAGTTGGTACGACTTTGTCGTTGAGCTGCTGCGGCAAGCCGGCGTCGACTGCCCGGTCGAACCAATCGCCGCAGCGCAGTGGAAGGCCGGGGCGGTCCGGCCGCACTTCTCGGCTCTCGCCAACGTGCGACTCGGTGCGCTCGGGATCGAGATGCCCTCCTGGCGCGATGGAATTGCGGCGTATCTCCGGTAAGATAAGGGGCCTATGGAACTTCAGGTCGATCGGGTACGCGTCGATCGCTGCCGCCGGCTCGCGGCCGCGGTGGTCGACCCCGTCGAGCGCTTCATCGCCGTGCACTCGACCGTCTCGGTGGAACGCGCGGTGTTGCGCCTGCTGGGCGTCGACGGCGTTACAGCCGACGACGTCCCACTGCCGAACGCGCTCGTCGATGCGCTCTCGCCGCGGGATACTCGGTCGCGGCATAGCGTTGCCGTTCGGCAGGGCGTTAGCCGAAACGGGGCTCGATCCAGCGGCGCTCGGCGAAGCGATCGCCGTCGGCCGCTTTGCGCTCGATGCGTTTGGCGGCACGCCGGAAGCCGCGGCGCGCGGCGCGCTTGGAGACCACGTCGAGGCTGCGCTCGCGAGAATCGGAGCCCAACGGGATCGGCGCGACGCGTTGCTCGCGCGTCTGCCCCAGCTCGATCCTCCGCTGCTCTACGTCATCGTAGCGAGCGGAAACATCTACGAAGATCGCACCGCGGCGGTCGCAGCCGCCGAGGCCGGCGCGCAGATCGTCGCGGTCATCCGGTCGACGGGCCAATCGTTGCTCGACTTCGTTCCGTTCGGTCCGACGACCGAAGGATTCGGCGGCACGTATGCGACGCAAGCCAACTTTCGGATCATGCGCGAGGCGCTCGACGAAGTCTCCGAGCGCCTCGGACGCTACGTCATGCTGACGAACTACGCCAGCGGACTCTGCATGCCGGAGATCGCGGCAATGGCGGCCATTGAGCGTCTCGACATGCTGCTCAACGATTCGATGTACGGAATACTCTTTCGCGACATCAATATGAAGCGAACGTTCATCGACCAGCACTTCAGCCGGATGCTCAATGCGTATTCGGGTATCATCATCAATACCGGCGAGGACAACTATCTCACGACGGCCGACGCCGTCGAACAGGCGCCGGCCGTACTCGCTTCACAGTTCATTAACGAGGAGTTCGCGCATCGAGCGGGGATGCCCGACACGCAGATCGGTCTTGGCGATGCCTTCGAGATCGATCCGGATCTCGAGGATAGCCTGCTCTTTCAGATCGCGCAGGCGCAGCTCGCGCGACAGATATTCCCCAGCGCGCCGCTGAAATACATGCCTCCGACCAAACATATGACCGGCGACATCTTCAAGGGTCATCTGATCGATGCGATGTTCAATCTCACATCGGTTATGACCGCGCAGCACATTCATCTCTGCGGCATGCTGACCGAGGCCGTCCATACGCCGTTTCTGGGAGATCGAGCGCTCTCGCTCGAGAACGCGCGTTACATCATGAATGCCGCGCGGCACTTGGGCGACGAGATATCGTTGCGTCCGGGAGGCATCATCGAAGCGCGCGCGGAGGCGGTCCTCGAGGGCTGCGAGGCGCTGCTCTCGAGGGTCGCCGAGATGGGCTTGCTCGATGCGATCGAAGCGGCACTGTTCGCCGACGTTTCGCGTACTCCCGACGGCGGACGCGGCGTCGAGGGCGTCTTCGAGCGCGCCGACGGATACTACAACCCGTTTCAAGAGCGGCTCGCGCCTGTCGCACATCCCAGCGGCGTCTCACCATGAGCAGGCTCGTCAAGCCGTACGGCGACACGCAGAATGATGGGAAGGTGCAACTTTCGTTCACGTTGCCGATCGAATGGAGCGAAGCCGCCGACGAAGCCGCACGCCGGCTCGCGAGCAATATGGGGTTGAGCGACGTCCAGGTCGTCGAAGGGCGCCGCCTCGCCACCGGCTTCTCGTTCTTCGTCGTTTACGGGAGTACGGCCGAAGCGGTCGACCTCGAGGCAATCGTGCCGTCGGGATCCGCGCGTGCAATGTCGATGGAAGAGGTCGATGCCTTTGTCACCGAACGCTTCGGGCGCGAAAATTCGTGTTGCCGGTGCGTGTATCGGCACCGATGCCCACACGGTTGGTATCGACGCCATTCTCAATATGAAAGGCTATAAAGGCGATTACGGACTCGAGCGCTATCATATGTTCGAGACGTTCAACCTCGGCAGTCAGGTTGCGGTCGAGGATTTGGTGCGCTTTACCAAGGAACACCGTCTCGACGCCCTGCTCGCGTCGCAGGTCGTCACGCAGAAGGGGAGCGACATTCGAAACTTCACCGCACTGGGTGAGCTCTTGGAGGCCGAGGGATGGCGCGACCGCGTCGTCCTCATCTGCGGCGGTCCGCGCGTAACGAACCGGCTCGCAGCCGAGCTCGGGTACGACGGCGGGTTCGGCCGGGGAACGCTTCCAAGTGAGGTTGCCGCCTTCATCGCGACAACGCTGTACGCTCGTACGAGCGCGGTCGCGGCCAGTCAGTAAGAAGGAAGCGTCGTTGCAAAAGACCGCACTGATCACCGGCATCACCGGGCAAGACGGCTCGTATCTCGCCGAGCTGCTGCTGGAGAAGGGGTACCGCGTCGTCGGGATGACTCGCCGTACCAGTACGGAGGTGCACGAGCGCATCGAGCACATTGTCGACGACGTTGAAATTCTCTCCGGCGACTTACTCGACCAGAGCTCGATAACGACGATCGTCAGCGACGTCCGGCCGCACGAGATCTATAATCTTGCCGCTCAGTCGTTCGTTCCCGCATCGTGGCGCCAGCCGGTGCTGACCGGCGAGTTCACGGCGCTCGGCGTAACGCGCGTGCTCGAAGCGATTCGTCAGGTCGATTCGTCGATTCGCTTCTATCAGGCGTCGAGTTCCGAGATGTTCGGCAAAGTCGTCGAAACGCCGCAGACCGAGATGACGCCGTTCTACCCGCGCAGCCCGTATGGCGTCGCGAAGGTCTACGGCCATTGGATTACGGTAAACTACCGCGAATCGTTCGATCTCTTCGCATGCAGCGGGATCTGCTTCAATCACGAGTCGAGCCGGCGGGGCAAAGAGTTCGTCACGCGCAAGATCTCCGACGGCGTCGCCCGCATCAAACTGGGGCTCGCGCAGACGCTGCGGCTGGGGAATCTCGATGCCCACCGCGATTGGGGATTTGCCGGCGATTACGTGCGAGCGATGTGGCTGATGCTCCAGCAACAGGCGCCCGAAGACTACGTCATCGCGACCGGGCGCACGCATAGCGTACGCGATTTTGTGCGCATTGCTTTCGAGGTGGCCGGCCTCGGCTCGTTCGAGCCGTACGTCGTCGTCGATCCCCGTTTCGTCCGTCCTGCGGAGATCGATATGCTCATAGGCGATGCGAGCAAAGCGCGCGCGCAGCTTGGCTGGGTACCCGGAGTCGGTTTCGAGGAGCTCGTTGCGACGATGGTCGAGGCAGATATCAATCGGCTCTCCGAGCGCACGCGAGTCTTAGGCTAGAGCTTCCCTAAATGCGGGCGCTGGTCACTGGCGCGAGCGGCTTCGTCGGACGATATCTCGTCGACGCGCTGCGCCGCGAGGGCGCCGAGATCCTCGCCTGCGGCGGCCCGCACGACCCTGTGGAGGAGTACTTTCCACTCGATTTAGCCGACGAGCAGACGATCCGCGCCGCGCTCGAAGTTATCGCGCCGACGGTCGTCTTTCATCTCGCCGCGCAGACGTTCGTTCCCGAATCGCTCGCTTCGCCGATCGAGACGTACCAAACCAATACAATCGGCACCGCACGTCTGGCGGCGGCGATACGCGACGTTATGCCGGAGGGTTCGCGACCCCGTCTCGTCTTCGTCAGCTCGGCCGAAGTCTACGGCGCCCGGACGCGCGACGAGATGCCGCTCACCGAGACGCTCGACGTACGGCCGGCGAATCCGTACGCGGCGAGCAAAGCGGCCGCGGAAGCGGTGCTTACGGCAGAATGCCACAGTTTCGGGCTCGACGTCGTAGTAGCGCGCGCGTTCAATCACATCGGCCCGGGACAGGGCCGGCGGTTTGTCGTTCCATCGTTCGCCGCGCAACTCGCGCGTATCGCCCACGGCGATGCGCAACCGCTCCTGGTCGGCAATATCGACGCCGCGCGCGACTTTCTCGACGTTCGCGACGTCGTCGACGCATACGTTGCATTAGCGCGCGATGGCCGTTCGGGCGAAACGTACAACGTCTGCAGCGGCGGAGCGGTCGCGATTCGCAGCATCCTGCAACAGCTCATCGCCCTTGCGCGCGTTCCGGTCGAAGTGCGGGAGGATCCGGCACGCATGCGCCCCGCAGACGTGCCGCTGCTCGTCGGCAATCCCACGAAGCTCGCGCGCTGCGCCGCGTGGAAGCCGAAGGTACCGCTGGCACAGTCGTTGCGCGACATCTACGAAGATGCGCTCGCCGACTCCGCAGCGGCGGGAAATACCTCTGGAACGGCATAAGCCGCCCGTATGAGCGATCCACGCGTCGAGCGAGTGCAGGCGTTCGCGTTTAAGAACCGCGGCGCATTGCTGGTAGTACCGGCGGTCGTGCTTGCGGTCTTCGGCAAGCCCAGCGCGCTCAGCGTCGCGCTCGGCCTGCCTATCGCGGTTGCCGGCGAGCTCGTACGCTGTTGGGCGGTTGGGTACTCGGGCGAAACGACGCGTGACGATGCCGTGACGGCGCCGAAACTCGTTACGGCCGGACCCTACGCTTACGTTCGCAATCCGATCTACGTCGGCAACTTCATTACGGCGGCTGGGTTTGCGATCGCGTTTACCGGAAAAAACTCGGCCGGCGCGCGCGCCGCGCTCGTAGCGGCAGCGCTTGCCGCCATGGCCGCGCTCTACGCGACGATCGTTCCGCACGAAGAGGCATTCTTGCGCTCGAGGTTTCACGAGCAGTTTGCCGCCTATTGCCGGCGCGTCCCGCGCATCATTCCGCGGCTGCAACCGGTTCCCGACGGCGCCGGAACCTGGCAGCCGCAGACGCTCAAACGCGCGGAGAGCCGGACGCTCGTAACGTTCGCAGCCATGCTCGCAGCGCTCGCGCTCAAAGCGGCGCTGCGCTAGGGTCACCGATGCCCGTACAGCGTCGCCTTGGTCTGGCGCTCGTCGCGACGCTGCTCGTCGCGGCAGTGGAGTTTTGGGGTGGCGTTCGCTCGAACAGCCTGGCGCTGACCAGCGATGCGGTTCACGTCTGCATGGACGCGTTTGCGCTCGCCGTCGCGCTCGCGGCCGCTATCGGCGCGGCGCGCCCCGCCGACCCGCGGCGAACCTTCGGGTACGGTCGCGTCGAAGTCCTCGGGGCGCTCGTCAATGGAACGTTGCTCTCGGTGGCCACCGTGGCGATCGTCTATGCTGCAATGCGCCGGTTTGCATCGCCGGTCGAGCCGCATGCCGCGATGATGACGATCGTAGCGGCGATTGGATTAACGGCGAACGCCGGTGTCGGCCTATTGCTGAGCCGCGACAGCGCTCGCGACCTAAACGTACGCGCAGCGCTCTTTCACGTCTTCGGTGACGCGCTCGGCTCGCTTGCAGTCATCGTCGGCGGCGTCGCGATTGCGCTGACGCACCGTGCGTGGATCGATCCGCTGCTCTCAATCTTCGTTGCGGCGATCATCGTCGCCGGCATCATCCGCGTGCTGCGCGACGCGACCAACGTCTTACTCGAAAGCTTTCCCGGCGACGTTGATGCGACCGCGCTGACCGAACACATTGAACGCATCTGCGGCGTGACGGGCGTTCACGATCTTCACGTCTGGTCGATCGGCAGTGGATCCCACGCGCTATCGGCGCACGTGCTGCTCGACGATCGCCGCTTGAGCGAGGCCACGGAGGTCTTGCGCGAGATCGACTCGTGTCTGCAGTCGCACTTTGGAATCGCTCACGTTACAATTCAGTTTGAGTGCGAAAATTGTCCCGTTGTAGTGAGGCACTGAAGCAACCTCGCCAGGCGTCACGGGGCTCCTATCAAGCGGAAACTAGCGACGAGCGCGGACCAGCGCACGGATGCGCAATTCGTTCCGAACTCGTTCGTCCGCGCGAGCGCAGTAGCAGGAGGAGCACAGGAGGTGCGACGACGAGCGTTTCCGCGGATAGGAGCACCGTGACGCCTGGCGGGGTTTTTGAACGTGGTGAACGAATTTCGGGGGAACCATGAAAAACTTTGATTCGAAGGCCGTTGTGCTGTCGACGGCGCGTACGCCGTTCGGGAAGCTGGGGGGCGCGCTTGCGCCGCTTCCCGCCACCACGCTTGGAGCGGTTGCTTTGACGGCTGCCATCGAGCGCGCGAAGCTCGATCCCTCCGAGGTCGAGCACGTTATATTCGGCGAGGTCTTGCAGGCCGGAGTTGGGCAGAACCCGGCGCGCCAAGTCGTTTTTAAGTCCGGGCTCGCAAAGACCGTAACTGCCGAAACCGTCAACAAAGTCTGCGCCTCGGGGATGCTCGCGGTTGTGAACGCGATGCGCGCGATCAACGCGGGAGCCAATAGCGTCGTAGCCGCCGGCGGCATGGAATCGATGTCAAACGCTCCGTATCTTCTGCGCGACGCGCGGTGGGGATACCGTTTCGGCGACGGAGCGCTCGTCGACGCGATGATCTACGATGGCCTATGGGATCAGTATTTTCCGATGACGATGGCGACGCAAGGCAGCAAAGTCGCGGACGAGATGGGTTTGACGCGCGAAGAGCAGGATCGCTTCGCTTACGAAAGTCACAAGCGTGCGGCGGAAGCCCACGCCGCCGGACATTTCGCCGACGAGATCGTGCCGGTCAAGGTCGCTTCGAAGGCGAAAGGTAAAGTCGTTCGCGAGCTCCCGCGACAAGGAAACGTGCGCGTTCCGGCTTCGGTCGGCGCGGCCGGCCGCGTTTGGGAGCATGAACCGTCGAGCGAGTTTACGCTCGATTATGAAAAGTACGCCCCATTCATCAGCGGCGAGCATCCGCACGCCGTCGTCGATCGCGACGAAGCCGTGCGTGGTGACGCGAGCATCGAAGCGATGGCCAAGCTCAAACCACTCGAGCGCGATGGTACGGTTACGGCCGGCAACGCGCCCGGCGTCAACGACGGCGCCGCGGCATTGATTCTTTCGGACGCAGAGTATGCCGCCCAGCGCGGGCACGAGGTACTCGCCACGGTGGTCGATCACGCAACCGTGGCGTGGGACTCGCCTTACATCTGCCTGACGCCTGCGATGGCGGCGCAGAAACTGCTCGATCGCGTTGGTTTGACCCCAACGGACATCGCGGTATGGGAAATCAACGAAGCATTCTCCACCGTAGCGATCACCTCGGCGCGGCGGCTCGGACTCTCCGAAGAGACGATCAACAAGTTCGGCGGTGCGGTTGCGATGGGCCATCCGATCGGCGCATCCGGTGCTCGAATCGTCGGCACGGTCATCAACCAGCTGCGCAAGCGCGGTGGCGGTCTTGGCATCGCGGCTATTTGTTCTGGCGGCGGCCAAGGCGACGCCTTATTGATCGCGGTTTAATTTTGGATCTGAGCAAAATCACTCGCATCAAAGTAAGATAGCAGCGTGATTCGTACGGAGCGGGTGCAGTTCGAGCTGACCGACGACCAGCGGCAGATCGGCGAGTTGGCGGCTGAGATTGCGCGCCGCGAGATTGAACCGCATATCGCTGCTTGGGATCGCGAGCACGTCTTTCCCCGCGACCTCTACACGAAGCTCACGGATGCCGGTATCATGGGCATTCTCGTCCCGGAGACGTATGGCGGCGCGGGTGCGGACCACGTCTCGTACACGCTGGCAATCGAAGAGTTGGCGCGCGTCGATGCGGGCACCGCCGTAACCGTATCCGTACACTCGATGATCTGTGCCGCGATTCTAAAGCTCGGGACGCAACCGCAACGCGAACGGTGGCTTCCCGCGCTGGCCGGCGGCAACGTGCTCGCCGGTTTTGCGTTGACCGAGTCGGACGCGGGCTCAGACGCCACCAAAATTCGCGCGACGGCAAAACGCACCGCCGACGGCTACGTTCTCAACGGCCGCAAGCAATGGTGCACGACCGGCAGTTACGCAGGCGTCGTCATGGGCATGTTTCGCACCGGCGGCGCGGGTGCGCCAGGCGTGAGCGCGTTTCTCATTGACGCGAGCGTTGCGGGCCTGCGCGTCGAGCGCGTCACGGAGAAGCTCGGAATCCACACCAGCAATACCTGCGATCTCGCCTTCGACGACGTCGCGGTCCCAGCCGGCGCGCTGCTCGGTGAGGAAGGCGCCGGATTCGGCAATGCAATGACCGCGCTCACTGCGGGCCGCATCGGCATCGCCGCGCAGTCGATCGGCATCCTTGCCGCTTGTCTCGACGAATCGGTGGCGTTTGCGAAAGAACGCGTCGCGTTCGGAAAGCCGATCGGTGCCTTCGAGGGCATTTCGTTCAAGATCGCGCAGATGGCGATGGATCTCGATGCGGCGCGCCTGCTCACGTATCGCGCGGCCGCACTTGCCGACGCCGGACAGCCGTTTGGTCTGGCGGCGAGCAAGGCGAAGCTTTTCGCATCGACCGCGGCGCGCAAACACGCCGCCGAAGCGGTCCAGATTCACGGCGGGTACGGCTACACGACCGAGTTTCCGGTCGAACGCCATTATCGCGATGCGAAGATCACCGAGATTTATGAAGGGACCTCGGAGATCCAGCAGATCATTATCGCGCGCGCGCTGCTGGGAAGACTCGACTAGGACTCCATTAGCGGTGGAAGAGGATCGCGAGAATCGTCGTGATCCACGTGCCGACGACGATACCGGTCAACCACATGAAGCGCTGGTCCACGAGCGCGAGCGCACGGTTATTCCGGCTTTTGCACTATTGCATAACACAGGAAATACCGAGGCACCCGAACTTTCCTCATCGCCATGTGCTTGAGCAAGGGGTAACGCTGGTAAGCACCGAGCACATCATCCGTCTTCACTAGCCCAAGCCGAAGCAGCACACGCATTGCCAAGTCCGTCAAAGGAAAAACCATCGGCTCAAGCACTGCCTCGACCACGTTTAATCCTACCGAGCGAAAAAGCGCCGCGTACTGGTCAAGGCTTTCATATTCCCGTAGATGCGTCGGATCGCACCGCCATTGGCCGTTACAACGGTAAAAGTACCAGGCGCCTCTGGCCTTCACGACCGAACCTACGAATCCGCGTCCGCCCGGCTTGAGCAATCGCAGGATCTCCGAGGCCATCGCCCGGTCGTCTGGAACATGCTCGATGACTTGATTCGAGTAGTAGAAGTCGATCGACTCATCCGGTAAGGGGACGCGTTGCGCGTCGCCGACCGCAGCTTTGGCTTCTGGAACAAGCCGGAGCATGCGGTTTACCCGTTCGTTTGAAACGTCGAACGCATAAATGTTTTGGAACCGCACAAGATCGCCCGTGTCCAGTGCATTGCGTAGGGTACTCCCATCGCCGGCTCCTACATCCACGAACGTTCCGCTCGCCCCTTTGACCGCACGCGAAAATATCGCTGGGTTCTGATACGCGCCATGAAAGTTCGGGTGAGCCGCATACCGCTCCCAGTCAACTGGCCTTGGATTCTCCATACTGAACATATTATTCGAGTTGTCGCTGGAAGGTTCCGGCTGCTTCCGCAGTGTGACTTTAGCGGCCGATTGCATCTCGCATATGGCAACAAAGCGCGCGTCTGCGGAGACTCAGCCTACACCGGACAGCGCAAGAAGATTCGTGCCGCGGCGCCGGCCGCGCTGGATTTCACCAACAAGAAAGGGTATCGGGCGATACCACGGTAGAGACTTTCGAGAACCCGAAGACGCGTTTGAGGACGACAAGAACGCCACGCGGCTCTTCGTTGCTTGCGCACTGGTCAACGTCTTCATGACCGAATGAAGCGCGCGCTCGCGCGACGCAACTACCCGCCCGTTACTAACGTGCGCGGCATACCGCGCCAGGATGAGCGCCCAGCGTAACGCCGGCGGTGCGGAAACCGACGAACCGATACGCAACGGCCATGGGGACGGCGGGTTTCGTCAAGCCCCCTGCATCGCTCCGCCTCCAGCGCCGCTCTATCACGGCGTGCGACTGAGATAGCAAGGAGCCCGGCGCGCAGCCGAACAAACCACCGCGGCGATGAATCTCATGGAGTACCAGGGCAAGGAGCTCTTCAAGCGCTCGGGGATTCCCGTGCCGCGCAGCCACCACGCGCTCACGCCGCAGGCCGTTGCCGAGTTCATCGAAAAGACGGCCGGCGAGTGGGTCGTCAAAGCGCAAGTGCTTATGGGCGGCCGCGGCAAAGCCGGCAAGATTAAGTTCGCAAACGATGCCGCGCAAGGACGCAGTGCAGCCGAAGATATTCTGGCAACGCCGATGCCGCCGAATCGCCAGAACCCGCAAGGTGAGCCGATCAACTCGCTGCTCGTCGAAGAGAAACTGTCGATTGCGAAAGAAGCGTACTGTGCGATCGCGATCGACCGCGCCGCGCGCAAGCCGGTGATCATGGTCAGCCGCTTCGGCGGTATGGATATCGAGGAAGTCGCTGAGAAGCATCCCGAATCGATCGCGAAGTTCTACGTGGATCCGGCGATCGGTTATTCGCCGTTTATCGGGCGTGAGTTGGCGTTTGCGGCGGAGCTCGATCCGGGATACCGAAAGGAGTTCGCGCCGATCGCCGGTGCGCTATACGATCTCTTCCTGCGATACGGCGCCAAACTGGTCGAGATCAATCCGCTCGTTCTAGCGACCGACGGTCGCGTCTTTGCCTCCGATGCGAAGGTCGAGCTCGACGACGACGCGCTCTTTCGTCATCCCGATTTCGGCGAATGGCGCAAGGCATTGCCGCTCGACGAAGACGAGATGCTCGCCGAGCAATCGGGACTGGGCATCCGAAACTTCCGCCGCTTCCCCGGCACGGTCGGTACGATGGCGAACGGCGCGGGCCTTGCGATGGCGACGATGGACGCCGTAAGCAGCGCCGGCGGTGAGATCGCAAACTTTCTCGACGTCGGCGGCGGTGCGAACGCGCAACGAGTGCGAAACTGTTACGATCTCGTCGTGAACCACACCGGAGCGAAGGTACTTTTCATCAACATCTTCGGCGGCATCACGCGCGGTGACGAGGTCGCGCGCGGAATCGTCGAAGCCATGCAGACGACGACTGCGCGTAAGATCCCGCTCGTGATTCGGTTGACCGGCACGAACGAGGAGGAAGGGCGGCGGATCCTCGCCGAGGCCGGCATGACGCCCGTCGAAACCATGGACGAGGGCGCGAGCGAAGCCGTGCGGTTGGCGAGGACGTAGATTCGTGGCTATTTTTGTTGATAAAAACAGCAAGGTGCTCGTGCAAGGCATTACCGGTGCCGAGGGTTCGTATCATACCGAGCGCATGCAGAAGTACGGAACGAACATCGTCGGGGGGGTCACGCCGGGGAAAGGCGGGCAGAAGACGGCGCAAGGCCTGCCGGTCTTCAACACGATGCGCGAGGCGGTCGACGCGACCGGCGCAACCCATACGTGCATCTTCGTTCCGCCGCCTTTCGCCGCTGACGCGCTCTACGAAGCCTACGATGCCGGGATCACCTTCGCCGTCTGTATCACGGAAGGCGTTCCGGTTCACGACACGCTCAAGGTCGTCGCGACCACGCCGGGGATGCGCGTCATCGGCCCCAACTGCCCCGGGCTCACGTCGCCAGGCAAAGCGCTCGTCGGCATCATGCCCGGTCACGTCTTTAAGGAAGGCGGCGTCGGCGTGATGTCGCGCTCGGGGACGCTGACCTACGAGGTCGTGGATCTGCTCACGCGAGCCGGCATGGGGCAATCGACTTGCGTCGGCGTCGGCGGCGATCCGGTCATCGGGACGAACTTCGTCGAGTGCCTTCGCGCGTTCAAGAACGACATGCAGACGGACGCGATCGTGCTTTGCGGCGAGATCGGCGGCTCCGACGAGGAAGAAGCAGCCGCGTTCATCGCCGAGCATATGCCCGATATGCCGATCGTCGCATTCATCGGCGGGCGAAACGCGCCGCCCGGAAAGTCGCTCGGGCACGCCGGGGCGATCATCTCCGGCAACGTTGGGACCCCGCAGAGCAAGATTGCCGCCTTTAAGGCCGCCGGGGTACCGGTCGCCGGCCGCCCGTCCGAGATTCCGGGATTGCTGGCACAGCGGCTCGCGGTGCGGGTCTAAAACAACTAGCGCACGCTTGCTTACGCGCACCGCGGCAGGGTGCGATTGCCCTTAAGGCTTCCTAAAGGAACAGACCCGGCCCTGAGGAAATGCTGGGCTCAAGTGGGTCACTCTGTGAAGCTCCTGAGCTATTGAGCAGGGGGGCGAAGCCGAGCGGCTTGCGCTTTGACAACTCAACAACGATAGAGGGTTAACGAACAATGAGTTCACACCAAACCCTTCGTCGCGTAGTCATAGCCGCTTCATTACTAGTGGCATTCCTGTTCCAGGGAACATGGGCACTGGCGGGCGTCACTGGTAATATCGCGGGTACGGTCAAAGATACGAGTGGTGCTCCGGTTGCCGGCGTAACCGTGCAGGCAATTGCGCCCTCGCAGACCGCGACTGCGACGACGGACGCGGGGGGACATTTCATTATCCTCTCGCTTTCTCCGGATACCTACACGCTCAACCTCACGAAAGACCAATACGAGCCTACCTCGATTCCGGGGCAGGTCGTTTTCGCCGACCAAACCCAGCAAGTCGCCATCACGCTGCAAAAGAAGCTTCGGCAGATCGCGCACGTGACGTCGCAAGCCGGGGCTTCCCTCGTGAAGTCGGGCGTCGGCGGTGACCTCTACAGCGTCAACGCCGCAACGCAGCAAGCCTCGGCCGCACTCGGCGGCGGCGGCTCGCTGAACAGCACCTACTCGGCGATCGCATCGGTCCCGGGTCTGTACGTCGGCACCGGCAATATGGGCTGGAACCAAGCCGTCGTCATCCGTGGCCAGAACCCATGGACGACCGGCTTCGAGTACGACGGCGTCCCGGTTAACCGCGCATTCGACCAATACAACACCTCGACGGAAACGAACCTCGGCCTCTCCGAGCTGCAGATCTATACCGGCGGCGGTCCGGGATCGATTTCGTCTTCGGGTATTTCGGGCTTCATCAACACGGTCATCAAGACCGGTACCTATCCCGGTTACGCCAGTCTGACCGGCGGTATCGGGACCGACGCCTTCTACCATCAGGCGGCGGTTGAGGCCGGCGGCTCGACGCCCGACCGGAACTTCAGCTACTACGTCGGCGTCAGCGGATACAATCAAGCCTTCCGCTATCTCAACGACCAGAACGGCGCCACGTATATGCAGCCGGGTCAGGTTTATTCGAACTACGGCAACTATTACGACGGGTATATCTTCGGAAACCTGACGAGTCAGGGCGTCGTTCCGCTCTGCAATCCCGGCGGTTCCGGCCCCGGGACGCTCCCGGACCCGAGCCCGCTCGTTAATGGATGTCTGCTTTCCTACTTCGGCCTAACGGGCTTCACGTCGTTCATTACCGACCGTGAGGACATCGTAAACTTCCACGTCGGCATCCCGCGTGCGAACGGCTTACGCGACGACATCCAGTTACTCTGGAGCGGGTCCGCCGAGCGGACCTTCACGTACAACTCGCCGAACGAAAGCGGCCCCGGCCTCAACGCGACCACGCTCGCAGTGAGCGGAGCTAACTACCAAGCGGGCGTGAACTACCCGCACTATAACGACTCGATCACCTACAACCTTCCGTTTGGAACGAATGTCCAACCAGGCGGTTCGGGGACGCCAGCGCTGCCGTACCAGTACTACATGCAGCCAAACGCGCCAGCGCACAGTTTCTGGGGCGCGTTGCCCAGCAATGCCGAGGATCTCTTCAACAACGATACCGGCATCGTCAAACTGCAGTTGACGCACGCGATCAGCGATCGCGCATACCTCCGCGTCTATGGCTACAGCATGTTCTCAGATTGGACCGAAGACGGTCAGAACATGAGCTCCTACGGTTACGAAACCGGCGTCGCGGCGCCGTTATCGCCGAACTACAACTTGATCACGCACACGAGCGGCGGTCAGCTGCAGTTTGCCGACCAGTTCAACGACCAGAACCTGCTCACGTTTACCGGTAACTACACGACAGCCAGCACGTCGCGACTGAACAACACCGGATTCTTGAGCTACAACTTCGGGCCCGGACTCTACAACTATTTCGGTTTATCGTGTAACCCGGGTTCGATCCTGACGCAGCCTTGCGCGCATTCGAACCCGTATCTGGCTTCGTCGCCGATCGGCTACATCTCGCAAAAGAACGGCGTCTTCACGTGCTGGGATCCCGCGACCGGAAAGCCGGTCCCGTGCTATGATAGCGGCGCCTACAAGAGCACCGCGTTCAATGGCCCGACCGGCAGTGCGCCGGCCGGAACCCCGGCCACCAGGGCGGGCGCCTATTGGGCGACGCTCTGGAACGGCAACGCATCGGCGACTTACAACACCGTCAAGCCGCAGTTCGTGAACCTCAACCTCCAAGACGAGTTCCGTCCGAACGACAAGCTCTTAATCAATCTTGGAGTCCGGTACGACAACTACGACTATATCCTGCCGAACACGGATACGCCGGCAGATCAGTTCTACGCGCAGATCATCTCGAAGTATCTGTGCTGGAGCCCGACGCTCGGCACGGCGATCAGCCCGCTGGCGCCGGGCGCTTTCCCACCGCCGGCGCCGGTTTACGGCGGCGGCCCGGGAGGCGCGCCGTGTCCTAACGGGTACAAGCCGGGGGCGCCGTTTACCGTCTCGTCTCCGAGCTCGTACGACATCTACTACTACTCACCGCGTTACTCGGTCACGTACACCGAGTCGCCCGACACGGTCTGGCGCTTCTCGGGTGGCCGGTATGCCGAACCGCCGCTGACGGCGGCGGTCCAATACGAGAATCTCTCGGGCAACGCGCAGACGCTCTGGGCGAACTTCACGGAGAACGGCTTCTACTCGCCGTTCCACGCAATCCCGGGTGAGTCGTCGGCGCAGTACGATCTCTCGTACGAGCACCACGTCCACGGAACCGACTGGAGCTTCAAGATCACGCCGTTCTACGGAACGACGTCGAACTGGGAGCAGCAGTCCTTCATCGGTCAGGGCTTCGTCACGCAGATTCCGGTGGGTCTCTACCGGAACTACGGCGCCGAGCTCGCGATCACCAAGGGCGACTTCAGCCGCAATGGCCTCTCGGGTCAGCTCGCGTTCACGTACACGAAGGCGCAGACCCAATACCAGAACGGCATCGTTCCCAACCAGATCAGCCTCTTCAACAAGGCGATCATGAACTACAACTGCTTAACCGCGTCCGGCTACAACGCAAATAAGGCCGCGTGTAATGCACTCACCTACACGGCTCCGGGCAAGTGCTACGAGCTGTACACCGGCCCCTCGAGCGGACCGGGATACTCCGCCGTCAACTGCAACGCGAAGCCGGTCCGGAACTCTTCGGGCCAGATCATCGCAACGCCGGTGCTCAACCCGTACTACAACTCCGCTCCGCAGCCGCTGGAAGACACCAATGGGTGGTATCAGGGAACGATCTACCAGCAGTTACCGGGACTGGGTACAGCCTACGGTATCTACGCTCAGGGCTTTGCCTCGCCGTACGTGGGAACGCTCATTCTGAACTACCGTGAGAATAAGCTGGCGATCACGCCGAGCATCCAAATCCAAGCCGGTACCCAGTACGGCTCACCGGTCGACGTGACCGGACTCGACCCGCGCGTCTGCGAATTCAACCAAGGGTTCACAGGTGTCGCGACGACGAATAACCCGAAGACGTGCGACTACCGCACGATCGTCGGACCCGGCGTCGCAACGAGCTATGGGTACTTGTTCATCCCGAATCCGGCGACGGGTCAGTTCGCGTCGCCCGGAACCTACACTGAGCCGACGTTGGCGACGGGGAACATCCAGGTCAGCTATGACGTGACCCCGCGCATCAAGCTCACGGCTACCGCCACCAACATCTTCAACACATGTTGGGGTGGCTCGTCGACCCCGTGGTCGGCGCAATATCCGCCGGCACCGCACACGTGCGGCTACAACACCAACTCCTTCTATACGGCGAACTACTACAATGGTTCGAGCCCGTATGACAAGAAGGCGAATGGTGCGACCCCGCTCGCGTTTGAAGCTAACTCGGACGTTCCGACACTCGGAAACGGCGCGGGCGGCTTCAACCCGTTCAACGTCTACCTCCAGGCGCAGATCAGACTCTAAGCTGACGCACCTCGGGTAACAGTGACTGAGGCCTCTGCCGTTAGGCAGAGGCCTCTTTCTTGTCTGCCCGGCTGGCCAGGCAGGCCCGGGCGAACGCGTTTGGTATTACAATCGCTCATGAGGAAACTCGCGTCGTTCTGGTTTGCCGCCGTCACGCTCATCGCATTTTGGGTCCCGCGATCGCTCGATGGCTCCGCAGTAGCCGCGGCAACATCGCCTCCGTTCGCGCCGCCCACGGGTGGCATTACGCCACCACCGCAGATATATCGCACCATCTCGCGCCCTATGTGCACGCAGCTGCACGACCATATTATGCCCGCCATCGCGATGCTGCTCCAGAACGACGGAACGATCGCGAAGAGTCCGCCGATTTTCAAGGATTATATGACGACGGCGTTCACGGGTGACCCGACACAGCCGAATGCCTACGATAAGACGAACTACGACGATCCCGGCCGGACGATGGCGTTGCAGCATATGGAACAGCTCGTCGGCCCGTTGGCGCAGAACGTCATTGCGGTCCAAAAAATTCTCGAGACGAGCAGCCTCAAGCAGACGACGGGCGAGAAAGAGGACGATGCTGCGCTTGCTAAGATTCGCGAAGAGCTGCTTAAGACGCTCGCCATGCAGAGCGTCTCGCTCGACCTGATCAACGGCTTTGTCACAACGCAGCAGCTCGGCGATATGCAGCACGCGGGGACGGAGTATCTCAGCGCGATTCAGGACCCGGGCGAATCGGCCGCGAAAGAAAGCTCGCTTGCAACGCCGACCGCCAATCCGGCCTTTCAAGAACCCGACCAACCCGGCTTGCCTCCTAATCCGTACACGATGGATCTTTCGGACGTTCCCGGCTTGCAGCTGGGATACAACCGCGTCTCCGTCGTCGTCGACGCCTTACAGTGGGTCCGCGGCGAAACCTCAAACCGTGAAGATGCGGTCGCAAAATCAGCCTCGCGTATTGCGGCCATTTGCATGGGGCATCCGGTTCCCTCGCCGGCCTCGCATTGAACTAGAAGGAGGCCAACTAAAAAATGAAGGCAACTCTATCTTGCATTCTTCTTTCGGCGGCGGTACTCGTAACCGTTGCACCTGCATTCGCCGATGGAACGGCAGCCACGCCCGCAGCTCCCGCTGCGACCTCGAGTAAGCCACTGCGGCATCTCGTCTATTCGTTCAACTTCGACGTGAACCAGCAAGGTGAGGTTACCAACGATCCCGGGACGAGCGGCGCCAGAAACTATACCGCCGCGATCAACGACACGGGAACGATAACGGTCGACGTCATGAAGGAGGCGCCGGACCACGGGCTCGTTGTCGTCGTCAGCGAACAGGCGAACAAAACGCGTAGCGCCCAGCCAGCCGAGTGCGCCGTTTACGGAAACACGAACGTCCTGTGCGACCCGAACAAAACAGTCAACAATGAGGAGTACACTATTCTTCGCTTCCTGGCGCAAAACTTCGTCGACCCGAATAACATCGACTCGAACAAAGAGTGGAAGATCACGCACAGCGACGCAACTATGGATTTGAACTCGACCTATACCATTCAGAGCAACAACGGCGGCATTATGGCGATCAGCGAAAACCGCAACCTGACCCAACATGGAGCGGGAACGGTGACGTCCACCGTGCAGTCGAAGATCGACTACGACTTCAACCGAGCACTCCCCGTTAGCGTCGACGAATACACGATCGTGCGCCAGTACGGCGGCATTCAATCAACCTCTACCGCAACGTATCAGACCACGCTTAAGCTCGTCTCCGATTCGATGGCGAAGACATAGGTCGGCCCGGCTTTCGTTAGCAAAATCGATAGTCAGCTAACGGTTTGCATGGGTCACGCCGCGCCCCCCGGCGCGTTAAATTAAATGGGGGTATTCTCAGATGACAACCAGGCTCGGTGGCGCCCTACTTGCGGTTGCGGTACTGGTATCGATCGCTCCCGCGCTCGCCGACGCAACGGCCTGGGCGGTGCCAAACTCGGGCGCACCGCTGCGCGTTCTCGTTTACTCATTCGGATTCGACGTAGCGCAGCACGGCGAGATGAGCAACGATCCCGGAACCACCAGCAACACGCTCACCCTCGGGCCTCTGAATGAGATGGTAAACTACAAGGGCGAGATCAACGATGCCGGAACGATTACCGTCGATGTGATGAAGGAGTCGCAGGATCGGGGGCTCGTCGTCTCGGTGAGCGAACAGGCGAATAAGACGCGCAGCTCGGTGCCGGCGACATGTGTCGTATACGCGACCACCAACGTGCTCTGCGATCCGAACAAGACCGTCAACAACGAAGAGTATACCATCCTGCGCTTTTTGGCAGCGAACTTCGTCGATCCCAACCAGATGGATGCGAAGCAGCAGTGGACTATATCGCACAGTGATGCGTCAATGGATTTGAAGGCGATGTATGCTATCGACAGCAATGCCAAAGGGATTATGGCGATAACCGAGGTCCGCAATGTCACGGAGCGTGGGACGGGGACGACGACCTCCGACGTGCAGTCGAAGATCATCTACGACTACAATCGAGCGGTACCTGATAGCGTCGACGAGTACACGATCGTTCGGCAGTACGGCGGCCTTCAATCGACGTACACGGCGACCTTTCAGACCACTATCAATCTCATCTCCGACTCGATGGCGAAGACATAGCTCAGTACGGCTATCGCTGCGAGGATTGCGGCCTCGCAATCTTTCCGACGACAACACGCAGCGAGCTGCAATGGCTGCGCGATCGCCGGCACGTCGTGCGTGAAGTCGCGCGCCACTGCGGCGATGGCCTGGACTCGTGGATGATGGAAGGCCTGGCATTTCTGGACGCGCACAACGACCATAGCCTAACGATTGTCTCCCAACGCTGAGGGAAATTGAAAACGGCGCTGATAGCAGCGCCGTTTTCGGGCGAATGGAGGCTTTCGCCCGTGCCCTACTCCGGTATGCGAAGGCGTTGACCGGGTTGGAGCGCAGAGGCCTGTAGGCCGTTGGCCTCAGAGATGCGGTCGACGAGCTCTTGGACGTCGGCGTTGCCACCCGCATGCGCCGCGGCGATCGACCAGAGCGTGTCGCCGGGATGCACGACCACGGTGGCATAGTGCTGGGCGCCGGCGGCGTAGAGCCGGACGCTCGAAAGAGCCGGCAACGCGACCGTTAGACTAAGGGCCACCAGCGCGATCGCCGGCATGAGCGTGAACCGTTTGCGCCTACCCACCGTCTTTTTACTCCATATCTTGTGCCAAACGCCTGTTCGTCCACTACATTTTAGCACGGGTTCGCCAAGCGCTGTCAAGAGATTACGAACGTATGTTTGCCTTCAAAAGCGATCTATGGTAGGGTTATAGCGGCCGTGGGTGCCATACGCCTGGCATCTTGGCAAGGGGGAGGCAGAATGGGCGCACCGACGCACGAGAAGCCCGCGACCGAGCGGCAACGGCGCATTCTAGACGTCATCGCGGAGTTCACCGTCGAGCGGGGCTACCCGCCCTCGGTGCGCGAGATCGGCGAGCGGGTCGGTCTGTCGTCCTCGTCGACGATCCACGCGCACCTCAAAGCCCTCGAGAAACGCGGCCTCATCTCGCGCGATCCGACCAAACCACGCGCCTTGCGCTCGGAGGTTGCGCCGCCCGTCCGCGACGCGGTCGTCATGCCGATTCTCGGGCGCGTCGCCGCCGGCGTTCCGATCACCGCGCAGGAAGACGTCGAAGGTGAGTTCGTCCTGCCGGGCGGCTTCGTACCACGCGGTTCCGGGGCGTTCATGCTCCGCGTCAAGGGCGACTCGATGATCGGCGCCGCGATTCTCGAGGGCGACTTGATCCTGGTTCGGCCACAGCGTAGTGCGGAGAACGGCGAGATCGTCGTCGCCATGATCGACGGCGAGGCGACCGTGAAACGCTTCTATCGCGAGCCGCAACGCATCCGGCTGCAGCCGGAGAATCCCACGATGGCGCCAATCTACGCGAGCGATGTCGAGATCGTCGGTCGCGTCGAAGCCGTCGTTCGCCGCCTCTAGTTTCCGCTGGTTCGAACGGCACCTCGTGCCGGCGATGCGCCGGCTCGGCGAGTTTCCGTTTGTCGTGGCGATCCGCGATTCGTTAGCCTGGAGCTTTATCGGTCTCTTGGTCGCCTTCGTCGCGATCCTTGCCGACCAATGGCAGCATAGCGCTTCGCAGCCGGTACTCGGCCTACGGTTGGCATCCGCGCTTCTGCCGGCGTTCGGCGTTATGGCCGCGACGCTCGTCGTCGTACTGTCGGTACGCTTCGCGCTTGTGTCACGTTACGCGCTCGTCCCGGTCGTCGGCGCGAGTATCGCAGGATTCGTACTCTCGCTGCCGCGCACGTACGATGGCGATCCGATCGACTATCTGCGGACGCTCGGACAATCGGGCCTGTTCGTCGCGATTCTTTCGTGCGGTCTCACCGGTGCTGCGGTTGGGCTCCTGCGGCGCCGTTACCGGCGGCCGGTTGCAGACTGGGCAGGAGCGCTCGTTGCCGCCGGCTGCTTTGGGTTGCTGTTCGTGCTTCACGTCTCGTTGGCCACCGGTATCGCGCATGCGTTGCGGCCGATCGCATACCTGGGCGATACGTACCTTGCGCTGATCGCGATCGTCTTCGTCGAGACGCTGCTGTGGACGGCCGGCGTCCACGGTCCGGCGGTTCTGGCTGCAATCGTGACGCCCGTCTATCTCACGATGCAGATGCAGAACACACACGCCTTTGCCGGTCATGCGCCGCTGCCGTATATCGTCGTCGTCTCGCTCTTTCTCTTCGTCTTTCCGGGCGGCGCCGGTGCGACGTTGCCGCTCGCCGGTCTGCTCGCGATCTCGCACGTCCCGCGATTGCGTCGCATCGGGCGCGTGACGCTTATTCCCGCGCTCTTCAACCTCAACGAGCCACTGCTCTTCAGCGCGCCGGTCGTCTTCAATCCACATCTCATCATCCCATTCGTCGGTGCGCCGCTCGTCTTGGCGACGGTGACGTACGTCGTCGTCGCGCTGGGATTTGTTTCGCGCGCGGCATTCTACGTGCCGTCGTCGGTCCCGACCATCTTCTCCACGTATTTAGCGACGCAAGATTTGCGGGCGTCGATTCTGACGCTGGTCAACATCGCGATCGCGACGCTCATCTACTATCCGTTCGTCCGCGCCTACGAGCGCCACCTCAGCTCGGCGCAAACGTGATCGCCGAGCTCTGCAATCGCTTCGGAATCGACGGGCCCGTTCGGGTTGCGGCTTTCGACGCCCACGAACGCGTCGCGGATATCCGATATCCCGCGCAGCGGAACGTAAAGCTCAACGTGCTCGCCGCCTTTCTCGCAGAAGGGCTGTCGGAGAGCGATCTCGTGGGTTCGACCGGCTACGGGTACGACGATCCGGTTCGCGCCCATTACGAATCGCTGCTGGCGCGCATCTTCGGTGCGGAGCGCGCGCTCGCGCGCCTCTCGATCGTCAGCGGCACGCATGCGATCGTCGCGGCGATCGCCGCATGCACGCCCCCGGGTACGATGCTGCTCTCGATCTCGGGCCGGCCGTACGATACGCTGCGCAACGCGCTCTGCGACGCGCCGCATGCGCTGACCGAGCAGGGGATCTTGTATGGCGAGATCGCGCTCGGCGAGGATGGAGGAATCGATCTCGATCGGGTCATCGCGGCCCTTTCGGAGCACCCGGTCTCGGCCGTCTTCATTCAGCGCTCGCGCGGCTACGCTCCCCGTCCGTCGCTCAACATCGAGCAGTGCGCAAACGCCTGCAGCGTGGTGAAGGCGGCGGCTCCGAGTGTCGCGATACTCGTCGACAACTGCTATGGGGAGCTCGTCGAGGAGCGCGAACCGACCCATGCCGGCGCGGATCTCGTTATGGGCTCGCTTATCAAGAATCTCGGCGGCGCGATCGCGCCCGCGGGCGGTTACGTTGCGGGTCGCGCGGATCTCGTCGAGCGCGTCGCGGCGCGACTCTACGCGCCGGGCCTCTCGTCGGCGCTCGGCCCGACGCTGGGTACCGGTCGTGCGTTAGTTCAGGGACTCTTCCTGGCGCCGCAGATCGTCGAGGAGTGCCTCCGCGGACTCGATTTTACGTCGGCACTCTTTGCGGCACTCGGGTATTGGGTCGAACCGCAGCCCGGGGCGGCGCGAACCGATATCGTGCAAGCGATTCGTTTGGGATCCGCGGACTCGATCGAGCGATTTGCGGCCGGATTGCAGTCTGCGCTGCCGGTGAACGCGCGTTTCCGCCCCGAACCGGGTGCAGTCCCGGGATACACGGATCCGGTCATCATGTCGTCGGGCGCATTCGTGAGCGGCGCCACGATCGAGCTTTCCTGTGATGCGCCGCTGCGGCCGCCGTTCGACGTCTACGTACAGGGCGGCGTCAGCGCCGCGCATGCTTATCTCGGCGCGCTGCTTGCGGCGCGCGCCATGAGCAGTTAAGCTAGGGAGCGGTTGCTCGATCTACTCTCTCGGCGAGCCGAGGAAGCCGTAAAAGACGTACCTGTGCTCGTCTGAGGTGGTAATGGTAATGCGCCGGTCTTCGACTGAGACGCCGGCGATGGTCTTGCCGACGAGATCGTCGAGCAGATGCTGGGCCTGGAGAAGCTCGGCTACCCGCAGGCCATCAGGCTCGGCCTCGATGAGGTCGAGAAGATCGTCGATCCGATCGTCCATCGCTACTCTCCCAGTAATCGTCCTGTTCACGTGATTTCCTTAGTACCTCCGGTTGATGCCGAGTTGACGGATGGGCCTTTTATCGACCAGGAGGCGGCTGGAGCCGCTGAAGAAGGGCTGGCGGCCATGTACCTGCTCGAAGTTCTCAGCGGTCCACTCGACGGGAAGACGTGGCCGTTCGAAGACGAGATCACGATCGGACGTGACGACGCGGTCGCAGAGGCATGTATTGGGCTTGACCGCTACATTTCCCGCCAACACGCCCGCC
Source organism: Vulcanimicrobiota bacterium (assembly GCA_963758805.1). Classification (GTDB taxonomy): domain Bacteria; phylum Vulcanimicrobiota; class Vulcanimicrobiia; order Vulcanimicrobiales; family Vulcanimicrobiaceae; genus Cybelea. Next base: position 334,366 of record CAVWWP010000003.1, on the reverse strand, counting down.
TGCAGATCGACTCCGGTGCGATCCGCCTGACCGACCTTCAGAGCCGCAACGGCACCAAACTCGATGGCCAATCGGTCGTCGGTGAGGTTCCGCTGGCGGTCGGCGTCCCGTTCGTGGTAGGGCGCACCGTCCTCCGGGTAACGCGCAGCTAGAACTCGATGCAAAACGTCGCTACGATCGCGCAGGCACGTGCGCTTATCGCCGCATTGCCCCGGCCGCTCGGCTTCGTGCCGACTATGGGTGCGCTCCACGAGGGGCACCTCGAGCTCGTCCGTATGGCACGCGCCGGTTGCCGGAGCGTCGTCGCCTCGATCTTCGTCAATCCCATGCAGTTTGGGCCGAGCGAGGATCTCGCCGCATATCCACGCGATCTCGACGCCGACCGCGAGCAGCTCGAAGGAGCGGCGGTGGATGTCCTCTTCGCACCCGATGCCGCAAGCATGTATCCGAGCGGCTTCACCACGTATGTCGACGTGGGAGCACTGGGAGACGTCTTCGAGGGTGTGATTCGGCCGCATCACTTTCGGGGCGTCGCGACCGTTATCACCAAACTGCTGCACATCGTGCAGCCGGACGTCCTCTACCTAGGCCGCAAGGACGCGCAACAGGCAGCCGTATTACGGCGCATGCTGCGCGATCTCGACGTGCCGGTCGAACTTGCAATCGTGCCGACGATGCGCGACGCCGACGGCCTGGCGATGTCCAGCCGCAACGGTTACCTCGATGCGGCCGCACGTGAGGAGGCGCCGGCGCTTTACCGTGCGCTGCTCGTCGTGCACGACGCGCTTGCACGCGGAGCGTCGAAGCACGATGCGATCGCCGCGGGCCGCAACGTCATCGGCAGCGCCGCGCAACTCGACTATCTCGACGTCGTCGATGCGGAGAGCTTCCAACCCATCGAATCGCTGCGACCGCCGGCGTACGTCATCGGTGCGATGCGGCTGGGCCGGACGCGCCTGATCGACAACCTCTTTGTAGACGAGGTGGGCGAGGCGCAATGAACGGCGCACGGATATTCCTAGGCGTCAGCGGCGGAATCGCGGCATATAAGGTGGCGGGTCTAACGAGTACGCTCGTGCAGCGCGGTGCGAGCGTCGACGTCGTAATGACCGCAGAAGCCGAGCGCTTTGTGACGCCGCTCACGTTTTCATCGCTCACCGCGCGATCGGTTTACACTGCCCTCTGGGATGCGCCGGAGCGGATCCCGCACATTCGGTTGGTTCGCGAGGCCGACGTTGCGCTCGTCGCGCCCGCGACCGCAAACCTGATCGCCAAGCTGGCCGCGGGGATTGCCGACGATCTGCTCACGACGGCGCTGCTTGCGGCGCGCATACCGGTTGCTATCGCTCCGGCGATGAACGAAGCGATGTACGAACATCCCGCGACGCAAGCAAACCTCGCCACCCTACGCGGGCGCGGCTATGAAGTGATCGATCCCGAACGAGGCTTTCTCGCCGAGCGGGAAATGGGCATCGGTCGCCTCGCGTCCGAAGAGCGCATTCTGGAAACCCTCGAGCGAATGCTCGCGCGCCGGCGGTCGCTCGAAGGAAGGCGCATCACAATCACCGCCGGCCCGACGCGCGAACCGTTCGATCCGGTACGTTTCATCAGCAACGCGTCCACCGGTGCGACCGGCATCGCCCTCGCTCGCGAAGCGGCGCTGCGCGGCGCCGACGTCAGTCTGTTCTTGGGTCCGACGCTGCTCGAGCCACCCCCCGGCGTGCGCGTCGTCCGCATTGCGACGGCGCAAGAGCTCTACGACGCGGCGCTCGCCGGTGACGAGGCGGATCTCACGATCGCGACGGCCGCGGTCGGCGATTGGCGTCCGGAACGCTACAGCGCATCGAAGGTGAAGAAGGGCGGGGCGGAGCCGGCGACGCGACTCGTGCCGACGCCGGACGTCCTGGCGGCGCTCGGCGCGCGAAAGAAGAACGGCTTTCTCGTCGGCTTCGCTGCCGAGACCGAGGAACATGAACGCAACGCGCGCGAGAAGTTGCGTGCGAAACGCCTCGATGCAATCGCCGTCAACGACGTGAGCGGCGAACGCGGTTTTGGCACCGGCCCCAACGCGCTCGTTCTGCTCTGGGGAAAGGACGGCCGCCGCGAGCTCGGCACGGCGGAGAAGGCGACGCTCGCCGCGCGATTGCTCGATGCGATCGAAGAGTTGATGCGATGCTCCTAGCGATCGACGTCGGCAACACCGAGACAAAACTCGGCGCATTCTCCAAGCGCGGATTGGAACAGACGTGGCGTGCCGCGACGCAAAAATCGCGGACGCCGGACGAGTACGGGCTGCTCTTCTTGCAACTCCTCGCTATGCGCGGCCTGGATGCAAAGATGATCGATGCGGTCGCAATCGCGAGCGTGGTTCCCACGCTCGATCGCATGCTCCGCGCGGCGTGCGAGCGCTCCTTCAGCTGCGCGCCACGCTTTCTGCGCCCCGACGAACAAGGCGTCATTGCGATGATGCCGGACGTACCGTCGAAGGTCGGCGCGGATCTCGTCGCGGCCGCCATCGGTGGACGCGAGCGCTTCGGTGCGCCGCTCATCGTGGTGAGTTTCGGCACCGCGACGGTGTTCATCGCGATCTCCCCTGCCGGCGAGTATCTCGGCCACGCGATCGCGCCCGGCGTGATCGTCTCGGTCGAAGCGTTGATCGCGCGAACCGCAAAGCTCCCGACGGTAGCGCTCGAGACGCCCCAGCGCGCGATCGGACGCAACACGACCGAGGCGTTGCAGAGCGGCATCGTCTACGGTTTCGTCGGTCAGGCCGAAGCGATCGTCGCGCGCATGCGCGCCGAACTGGGTTCGAAGGCCAAGGTCGTTGCGACCGGCGGTCTGGCGGGCGTCGTCGCGAAGCAGACGCCGATCATCGAGGCGGTCGATCCACATCTCGCCCTGACGGGCTTGCAGCTCTTCCATGCCGCAGAGGTCGGCAAGCCGCGACCCGTGTAAGACAACGCATGGCCCTCGCTCCTCTGAAGATAGGCTCGGTCGCCGTCTGGCCGCCGTTGATTCTGGCGCCGATGTCGGGCGTGACGAACCGCACCATGCGCGCTCTCTACCGGCCGTTCGGGCTCGGCTTGACCGTCACCGAGTTCGTTTCGAGCAACGCGCTGGCGTACGGCAGCAAGCGCACGATGGAGATGATCGATCAGCACGGCCTCGAGCGTCCGGTTTCGACGCAGCTCTGGGGCGACGACCCCGAGACCATGGCTGCGGCGGCTGCGCGTGGTACGCGAGTGCGGGGCAGACATCGTGGACATCAACTTCGGCTGTCCGGCGCCGAAGGTGACCAAGACGAACGGCGGCTCGGCCTGCCTGCGCGATCCCGATCGTTGCGAAGCGATCATGCGCGCAGTCGTCGGCGCGGTCGATTGTCCAGTGACGATGAAGATGCGCCTCGGCTGGAACGATGACCGCCTCGTCTACGTCGACGTCGCGCAACGCGCCCAGCGCGCCGGTATCGCCGCGGTCACGCTGCACGCGCGCACCGCAAAGCAGTTCTACAAGGGCGATGCCGATTGGGAGCACATCGCTCGGCTCAAAGGCAGCATCGATATTCCGGTCATCGGCAACGGGGATCTCGACGACCCGCAGCTCGCGATGCGCCGCATGCGCGAGAGCGGCGTCGACGCGATCATGCTCGGCCGAGCGACGCTCGGCAACCCGTGGCTGATCTCGCAGATTCGCGATCTCATGGAGGGGCGCGAGGCGCAACCGGCACCGGCGCCCGCCGATCGCCTGCGCTTCTGCATCGTGCACTACCGGACAATGGTCGACGAGCTCGGCGAAGCGCGCGCCGTGCCACAGATGCGCAAGCATGTCGCCCTCTACTTAAAGGGAATCCCGGGCGCGGCGGTGCTGCGCGAACGCATCATGCACCTCGATCGCGCCGCGGATGCGATCGGCGTCATCGAAGAGACGATCGGCCGGCTCGAATCGGCGCCGGTCGCCGCGTAGCGGTGATCGAAGAGCGCGACGACCTCTACGGCGCCGACTCGCCACAGGCGCTCGTCTCGGAGGTTTACGAGAACTACAAAGAGTTCGTCAATCCGTCGCTCGCACGCGTGATGAAGCTCTCCGGCTCGCCGGTCGAAGTGCGCGCGTCGGGCTGTACGATCTGGGACCAAAACGGCAAGGCGTATCTCGACTTCGCCGGCGGCTACGGCGTCTTTACGCTGGGGCATTCGCACCCGCGCGTCGTTGCCGCGGTGCGCTCTCAGCTCGATCTGATGGCGCTCTCGGGGAAGACGATGTTCAACGTGCTGCTCGGGCGCGCCGCGCGCCGGCTTGGGGAGCTCGCGCCGGGCGATCTACGGATCTCGTTTTGGTGTAATAGCGGCACCGAGGCGATCGAAGGCGCGATCAAGCTGGCGCGCGCCGCGACGGGGCGCGCCAAGATCGTCAGCACGTTCGATGCCTACCACGGCAAGACACTCGGCGCGCTCTCGGTCAGCGGACGCGAAACCTTCCAGTCCGCCTTTCGTCCGCTGCTTCCCGACGTTGTCGCAATCCCGTACGCGCAGGCCGAGCTGCTCGACGATGCGCTCCGGGATGCCGCCGCGTTCGTCGTCGAGCCGGTACAGGGCGAAGGCGGCGTCAACGTACCGCCGCTCGGATATCTGCGCGCGGTCCGTGAAGCCTGCGATCGCGCCGGTGCGCTCTTCATCGCCGACGAAGTGCAGACCGGCCTTGGACGGTGTGGGTATCGGTTTGCATGCGATCGCGACGCGGTCGTGCCGGACGTTATGACGCTTGCGAAGGGCCTCTCCGGCGGCGTCGTACCGGTCGGTGCGTTTATCGCGCGTCGCGACCCGTGGCAGCGCGCCTTCGGGAACGCACCGCTCGCGCATACGTCCACCTTCGGCGGGAGCGAGCTCGCATGTGTCGCCGCGCTGACCGCTATGGACGTCCTCGAGGACGAAGCTTTGGTTGCAAATGCGCGGACGCGCGGCGAGCAGCTGCTCGCCGGCGTACGCTCGATCGGCAACGAGCATCCAGACGTCGATCCGCGACGTGCGTGGCCTCGGTCTGCTTGTCGGCGTCGAGCTCTGCCACGAGGGATACGGCGGCTGGATCATCCCCGAGATGCTCAAGCACGGCGTCACAGCGGCGTGGACGCTCAACCAGCAGTGTGTCATTCGCCTCGAGCCGCCGCTCGTGGTCACGGAAGCCGAGATCGATCGGGCGCTCTTCGCGCTGCGCAGCGGCGTTGCGACCGCCCTCGAGAAGCTCGGCAAACTCTAGGGAACCTAGAATGCCGTATGTCGAATCGACGATCGCGATCGCCGCACCCGCACGCCGGGTCTACGCGCTTGCTAAAGAGCAAGAGCGGTTCCCCGAGTTCATGCCGGACGTCGAGACCGTCGTGATCCTCGAGCGCCATCCCACGCACGTGATCTCGCGCTGGAAGACGCTCGTCGAGGAGGCGCCGATCGAGTGGACGGAGGAGGATCGGTTCGACGACGATGCGTTGCGAATCGAGTACAAGTTGATCGAGGGCGACCTCGACAAGTTTGAAGGCGCGTGGAGCTTCGAGCACCGCGACGGCGTTACGCACGTCGTGCTCGGTGTCGACTACGACTTCGGCGTGCCGACGCTGGCCGAGCTGATCGGCCCGACGCTGCAGAAGAAGGTACGCGAGAACAGCGAGATGATGCTCGCTGCGCTCAAACGCGAGGCTGAAGCCTAAGTTCCTTATGAACAAATTCTGCTTCGTCATTCACCCGCTTTCGCTCGACGACGTCGCGCGTTACGAGCCCGGCGCCAAGGGCAAGGGGCAGGCGATCATCCATAAGATCATGGAGTGGATGCCGTCGTACGCCGCCGTGCACGTCACCGGCGTCCGCGCGCCGGACGGCCGCGAGATCGAAGGCTGGTTCGTCGCGGCGCCGCTGTTGGCAACGCAGATGCTCGAGTTTCCGCGCGAAGAGGTCTACGAACGCATCCTGCGCGCGATCGAAATCGGTGCGGAGCTCGGTGCACAGGTGGCGGGCCTTGGCGCCTTCTCGGGCGTCGTGGGCGATGCGGGCATCACGATCAACGCGCGGTCGCCGATCCCGGTGACGACCGGCAACTCGCTGACGATCGCCGCCGGCGTGCAGAGTCTGTTCCGCGGCGCACGCGAGCTCGGATGCGATGCCGCCGAATCGACCGCAGTCGTCATCGGCGCGACGGGCTCGATCGGCAGCGCGTGCGCGCAGATGATCGCGCCTAAGGTCAAGCATCTCGTCCTCGTGGCACGCAACGAGACGCGACTGCGCAAGTTCGCGGAGCAAACGTCCTTTCCGTGCGAGACGTCGTACACGACGGACATCTCCGCGGCGGTGCGGCGCGCGCACCTCGTGCTCACTGCAACGACGTCGACACAGGACGTCATCGAACCGGAGGATCTGCAGACCGGTGCGGTCGTCTGCGAGCTCTCGCTTCCGCACGACGTGAGCCGGCGTGTCGCTGAAGAACGCGACGATGTCTTGGTGATGGAGGGCGGCAACATGCTCGTGCCTGGCGAACCGCGCTTCGAGCGCGTTCGCGAGCCAGGGACGGAGTTCGATTTGAATCTGCCCCCGCGCACGGCCTTGGCGTGCATGAGCGAGACGATGGTCCTCGCCCTCGAGGGGCGCTTCGAACCGTACACGCTCGGTCGCGGGATCGAGCTCGCGAGGGTGCGCGAGATCGAAATGCTGGCCGAGGCGTTGCGGCTTCTCACTTGCCACCATGCGCGCGTTCGATGCGGCGATCACGCCGGAGAAAGTTGCATCGACGAGGGCGGCCGCCGCATTGCGCCGCGTCAGCGCGTGAAAAAAATCATTTCGGTATCGCTCGGTTCGAGCACGCGCGATCATCGCGCGCGCGTCACCTTGATGGGCGAGGAGTACGACATCTCGCGCGTCGGCACCGACGGCAAGCTCGATGCGGCGATCGCGATGGTTCGCGAGCTGGACGGTAACGTCGATGCGATCGGCCTGGGCGGTATCGACGTCTACCTGTACGCCGGCCGCCACCGTTACGCGCTTCGCGACGGCTTGCGCCTGCTCGAAGCGGCGAAGGTGACGCCGGTCGTCGACGGCAGCGGACTAAAGAATACGCTCGAACGCAAGGCGGTTGCGTTCATGCAGCAGGAACTCGGCATCGATCTGCGCGGCAAGCACGTGCTGATGGTGAGCGCGCTCGACCGGTTCGGCATGGCGCAGGCGCTCGTCGATGCCGGCGCCGACGTGCTCTTCGGCGACTTCATCTTCGCGCTCGACAAGGACATGCCGGTGCGCGGACTCCACGAGTTCGAAGAACTTGCCGAGAAGTATCTGCCCGACGCGTGCAAGCTGCCGTTCCAGTTCTTCTATCCGACGGGGAAGAAACAAGAGAAACCGCCCGAGCCAAAGTATCCGCAGTATTACGAGGAGGCCGAGATCATTGCCGGCGACTTCCACTTCATGCGGCAGTTCATGCCCGACCGGCTCGACGGGAAGATCGTCCTCACGAATACCGTGACGCAGGCGAACGTCGACGAGCTGGCGGCGCGTGGCGTGCGGACCCTGATCACGACGACGCCCGACATCGCCGGGCGCTCGTTCGGAACGAACGTTATCGAAGCGGCGCTTCTCGCGCTGCTCGGCAAGAAGTGGAGCGACGTTACGCCGGCCGACTACGACCGCGCGCTTTCCGAGCTAGCGCTGCGGCCCCGCGTCGTTGCGCTTAGGCGCTCAGTAGCGCCTCAGGCTTTGGGCAGGGTGCGGGTGGGTACATTCAGAACACCCCGCGCCAGCGTTCGCAAGGACGCACCGAACTCTATGGGGTTTCTCGCATGAGGGGCCCTTTTGTGAGGGTCTAAGTTGAACGACAAAGAGATCGTACTCACGCCGGAGGGGCTGGCGAAACTGGAGCACGAGCTAGACGAGCTCAAGAGCGTGCACCGCCGTGAGGTAAACGACCGCATCCGCCAAGCCAAAGAGTATGGCGACCTGAGTGAAAACGCCGAGTACGAGGATGCCAAGCAGGAGCAGGCGTTCATCGAGGGGCGCATTCTGAAACTCGAGGCGATGATTCGCAACGCGCGCCTCATCGACGAGTCGGAGTACGCCGCCGACGAGGTGCACCTCGGTGCCGTCGTCAAGGTGAAGGATCTCAAGAACAACGACGGCTACGAGTTTGCGATCGTCGGCTCGGCCGAGGCCGATCCGCCGAATCGCCGCATCTCGAACGAATCGCCGCTCGGCCGCGCGCTCATCGGCCACAAGAAGGGCGCGGTCGTCGACGTCGCTACGCCCCGCGGACTCGTAAAGTATAAGATCGAGTCGATCAAGAGCAGCGCACCGAAGAAGGCGGCCAAGAAGGCGTCCTAGGGGTTCCACTTCCCTAGAGAGGTTCGGCAATTGGACGAACTCGGAAAGACCGAAGCGGCGCTCGTGGCGGCCAGACGTGAGAATCTGGCCGCTTTACGTTCGCGCGGGAACGATCCATTCGCGCAGACGCGCTGCGACGTCGACGCGACCGCTGCGGAGCTGCTCGAACGCTACGGTTTCTTGGTCGCCGGACAAGACGCGTCGGCCGAAGGCTGGAACCTCGCCGGACGGCTCCTCTCGAAGCGCACGATGGGTAAGACGATCTTTGCCGATCTCGCCGATCGTACCGGCAAGCTGCAGCTCTACATTCGCAAAGACGAAGTCGGCGAGGCCGGCTTCGCCGATTGGGAGGACCTCGATCGCGGCGATCTCATCGCGGTGCGCGGCTACATGTTCCGCTCGAAGCTTGGCGAGCTGACGCTGCACGTGACCGCGTTCACGGTCATCGGCAAAGCGCTGCGCCCGCTGCCCGACAAGTGGCACGGGCTGCAGGACGTCGAGAAGCGGTATCGCCAGCGCTACGTCGACCTCATCGTCAATCCCGACGTGCGCGATACGCTGATCATGCGCAGCCGCCTGATCGGCGAGATGCGGCGCTTCATCGATAGCAGCGGCTTCTACGAGGTCGAGACGCCGACGCTGCTGCACGTCGCCGGCGGGGCCGCGGCGCGCCCGTTCGTGACGCACTGCAACGCACTCGACCAGGCGATGCAGCTGCGAATCGCAACCGAGCTCAACCTGAAGCGCCTCATCGTGGCGGGAATGGAGCGCGTCTACGAGATCGGCCGGATCTTTCGTAACGAGGGAATCGATACGACGCACAACCCGGAGTTCACCATGCTCGAGCTCTACGCGGCGTACTGGAACGTCGACGATATGCTCGAGTTCAACGAGTCGCTCGTCGCGCATCTCGTCTCGGTGGCGACCGACGGCGGCACCGATCTTGCGCACGGCGATAAAACGATCTCGTTCAAACGGCCGTTCGACCGGATTGAGTACTTTGACGCAATGGCGCGCTTCAGCGACGGCAGGTATACGCGTGAGCGTTTGCTCGATCCGGCGGGCGCGCGCGCGATCCTCGATGAGTTGGGGCTGCCCGCATCGCCGACTCACGGCCACGCCCTGGACAAGATTTTCGAACGCGTTCTGGAACCACATTTGGTAGAGCCGACCTTCGTTACGGGCTACCCTGCCGTCATCTCGCCGCTGGCGAAACGGCGCGCGAACGATCCCGCGCTCGTCGATCGATACGAGCTCTTCTGCGCCCACATGGAGATATCGAACGCGTTTACCGAGCTCAACGATCCCGACGATCAGCGCGCGCGCTTCGACGCGCAGATCGCCGAGCGCAGCGCGGGCGACGAAGAGATTCCCGAGCCCGATTGGGATTTCGTGCGCGCACTCGAGTACGGCATGCCGCCGACGGCGGGAATCGGTATCGGCGTCGATCGGCTCATCATGCTGCTGACGAATCAGCGATCGGTGCGCGACGTGCTGCTCTTCCCGCTGCAGCGGCAGCACGGATAAGATGATCTCCGTCGAGCGCGCAAAGCGGATATTCGGTGTGGTCGCGGTACTCGTCGCGCTTTTCACCGCGGGCGCGAGCGCGAAAGACGTACAGTGGCACTACATCGATCCGAGCCAGGTCGATCTCACGGTGCTTCTGCCGCCGCCGCCCGATTTCGGGTCGAACCAAGAGTCGAGCGACGAGCAACAGGTCGCCGCGACCGTCGCGGAGAGCAGCCATCGGGCGGTAACGACGGCCGAGGACCAAACCCGGCGCACGGTCTTCTTTTTCGAGCCGTCGGTGGGGCCGTGGTTCACGCCGGCGCGACTGCCGTTGACGGCGCAGCTATTTGCGCGCGTCGGTTCCGACGTTGAGAAGCTCGTCGACGGCGCCAAGAGTTACTGGGACCGGCCGCGTCCGAACGGCACCGTGAAGGGCCACGGCTCGTATCCTAGCGGACACGCGGCGTTCGGCGCGTGCGCGGCAATCGTGCTCTCGGAGATGCTGCCCGAGAAGCGCGACGCAATCTTCAACCAAGCCCGCAGCTTTGCGGAGAACCGCATCATTCTCGGCCTGCACTATCCGAGCGACATCGCGTCGGGCTGGACGGCGGGCACGCTGGCCGCGCAGGCGATGATGCACAACACGGCCTTCCAACTCGATTTCGACGCCGCCAAAGCCGAGCTGCGTAAGGCGTACCAAGGGCAACAGCACTCCTGACCACGCTGCGGCTGACCATCGAGTACGACGGCACCGAGTTCAGCGGCTTCCAATGGCAGCCCGAACTGCGCACGATCGGCGGAACGCTCGATGCGGCGCTGAGCACGCTCTTGCGCGAACCGGCGAGCGCCGTCTGCGCAGGCCGCACCGACGCGGGGGTGCACGCATCGGGCCAAGTCGTCTCGGTGACCACGACGAGCGTATTCCCATTCGAACGGCTTGCGTTAGCGCTCAACTCGCTGTTACCGCGGGACATTAGCGTGCGGCAGACGGCGATCGTCGACGACGGCTTCTCGGCGCGCTTTTCCGCGCTTCGGCGCCATTATGTCTACGCTATTCTCAACCGGCCCCAGCCCAGTGCCCTGCTGTGCCGCCATGCGTCACACGTCCGGCTGCCGCTCGATCTGGCGGCGATGCGGACCGCCGCCGCGGCAATCGCCGGCGAACACGACTTCCGCTCATTCTGTGGGGTGCCGCCGGTCGGCGGAGTGACCGTCCGAACGGTCCACGCGCTGACGGTCGAGCGTTGCGGCGAGCTCGTGCGGGTCGATATCGCCGCCGACGGCTTCCTGCACCGGATGGTCCGGACGATCGTCGGAACGCTCGTTGAGTGCGGCAGCGGACGCTTCCAGCCCCAGGACGATCGCGGGCCTCATCGCCGCCCGCGACCGGACCGCGGCTCCGCCGACTGCGCCGGCCCAGGGTCTCTATTTGGCCGGCGTCCGGTATCGCCGACGGCTACGATTCCTACGCTGACGCGCCCGTCTTCGGAGGCCGCCGCGCGTAGCGGAAGCGGCCGCACGCGTGCGGAAGCTGCCGGCTATCAGTTCCAACGCCTTAGCAGCATTCACAGCAGCGCATAGCCGAGCTTTGTAGCGGCACATGGCGACGCAGGCGGACGCAGGCTCGGCACGATCGGATCGCCCTACCGGTACCGTCACGTTTCTGTTTTCGGATATCGAAGGCAGCACGAAACATTGGGAAGCACAGCCTGCCGCAATGCCGGCCGCGTTGAAGCGCCACGACGAACTGATGCGCAGCGCCATCGAATCCCACGGGGGCCACATCTTTAAGACCGTCGGCGACGCGTTTTGTGCGGCATTTTCGCAGCCGCTGGATGCACTGGCCGCAGCCGCTGACGCACAACGCACGCTGGCGTCCGAGAGTTGGTCCGCCGTCGGGTCATTAGACGTGCGCATTGCACTGCACAGCGGCACCACCGACGAGCGCGACGGCGACTACTTTGGCTCGACGGTGAATCGGGTCGCCCGGCTTCTAGGCATCGCGCACGGTGGCCAGATCGTCTTGTCGGCAGCGACCGCGCTGTTGTTACGAGGCGTTTTGCCGGACCGGACGGAGCTGCGCGATCTCGGCAAGCATCGCCTCAAGGACCTCGCCGAGCCCGAGCACGTCTGGCAAGCCGGTGGGCCGGGTCTACGTGACACGTTTCCTCCGCTTGCCTCGCTGGGATCGCTGCTCAACAACTTGCCGCGGCAAGTTACGCCGCTCGTCGGCCGCGACGACGCGCTGGCCGAGATTCAACCGCTTGTGCTCGAGCATCCGGCGGTGACGTTGACGGGAACGGGCGGCGTCGGGAAGACGCGCCTGGCGTTGCAGGCGGCTGCGAACTTGCTCGACGGTTCGGACGACGGCGTCTGGCTCGTCGAACTCGCGTCCTTGAGAGATCCGGCGTTCCTCGTCACCACGATTGCATCGACGTTTGGCTTGCGCGAACGCGCGAATCGTTCGATGCTCGACGTTCTGGTTCAGTATCTGCGACCGCGCAGGCTGCTCTTGATTTTGGACAACTGCGAGCATCTCATCGACGAAGCCGCGCGCGTCGCCGACGCAATCCTGCGCTCGGCACCCGAGGTTCGGATCCTGGCTACCAGCCGCGAGCCGCTGCGCATCGCTGGAGAACACGTCTACCGCGTGCCCTCACTATCCGCTCCCTCAGGCGACTTGATTACGGCCAAAGATGCGCTCCGGTACGGCGCAGTTGCGTTGTTCGCGGACCGAGCGAAGGCATCGGATAGCACCTTCGCGCTCACCGACGAAAACGTGTCGAGCGTTGCGGATATCTGTTTGCGCCTGGACGGCATTCCTCTTGCGATCGAGCTTGCGGCCGCGCGCGTTAACGTGTTGCCGCCGTCAAGGCTGGCGCAGAAACTCCACGAACGCTTTCGCGTGCTGACCGGCGGCAGCCGCACGGCGCTCCCGCGTCAGCAGACGATGCGTGCGCTGATCGACTGGAGCCACGACCTGCTTTCAGAGCAGGAGCAGCAGCTTTTTCGCCGTCTTGCGATTTTCGCCGGTGGCTGGACCCTTGAAGCATCCGAAGCCGTCTGCGACGATGAGACAGTCGACGCGGCTGATGTCATCGATCTGCTCTCATCGCTTGTCGATAAGTCTCTCGTCGTTGCCGAAGTCGGGGAAGCTTCGTCGCGTTACCGTTTTCTCGAATCGACTCGCGGCTTTGCACTGGAAAAGCTCGAGCAGAGCTCCGAGCGCGAACGACTCGCGCGCCGGCATGCGCAGTGGGCTGCCGACCTTGGGGATCGTGCACAAAAGACGTGGCCGACTCTGCCTACTTCGCGCTGGCGGTCGGATTTTGAGCCTGAAGCGGAGAATGCGCGATCGGCAATCGACTGGGCGGTTTCGCACGACGAAATCACGGTGGCTGTCCGCGTCATCGTGGGACTTTCGCCGGTCTATCGAAGCCTGGTCGGAGAGCTTGAAATCAGAAATCAGCTTGAGGCGTTGCTCGAGCGTCTCGATGCCGCCGCGGAGCCGGTGCTTGCGGCACGAGCATGGTATGCGCTGTCGGCGGCAACAACCGGCTCGCATAGAATTGAGGCGGCGCATCGCGCTGTCGAACTGGGCGAACGCTGCAACGACTATTCGATTATCGCGCGCAGTTTGACACACATAGCCGGCGGCCTAACGCAAGCAGGCCGCCCACAAGAAGCGCGTGCTGTGGTTGAGCGAGCCCTTGCGCTCATGGACGAATACGGTCTTGGTCGCACCTCGACGCGAGCCGAGGCGCTGAACGTCGCGGGGATTATCGCTCACCACTCCCGTCTTAATGACGAGGCGCGCCAACTCCATGCCGAAGCACTCAGGATCGCGAACGAACTTGGGGCTGACAATTTAGCGCCTTCCATCCGCGTGAACATTGCTGAGCTCGAGTTTGATAACGGAAACGTGGCGGAGGCGCTTAACGTCGTGGAAGCGGTCGCGGCTGAGACGCCGGGCCTTCGGAGAGCCTCGTTTGACATGGCGATCCATGCGGCGATTGCGCTAGTCAATACTGCGGCGTACTGCATCGTAATTCGAGACCTTCCCGGCGCGCGAGATGCGGCGCGCAAGGCACTGCAGTTCGCACGCGGTACGTTCGTCCTTCTGGCTACGTTCGCCATTCAACACCTTGCCACGATCGCGGCGCTCAACGGCGATCGTACCCGCGCCGCGCGCCTGCGCGGATACGTTGACGCGTCGTATCGCAAGGAAGGCTGCGAGCGCGAGCCGACCGAGGCGCAAACGTACGACATCTTAATGACCGCACTGCTCGAGGATCTGAGCGGCGACGATATTGCTCGGCTGGCAGCCGAAGGCGCAGGGCTTTCGGAAGAAGCCGCCGTGAATGAGGCGCTTACGGTTTAGGTGGCCGCGAGGGGCGTCTCCCTAGCGCCGGGTCAGGAGCCTCCAGCAGCCCGACCCATCGCCAACGGGGCCCCTCCGAAGACGAAGACCGCCAGGCAGACCCACGCCTGGCCGTTGTCCCGGAGGGCCTGCTTGACGGGGCCAGGGCTTTCCCGTAGGATACCTTGGTTGTGCACACCTACCAGCAGAAGACTTCGGAGACGAAGCACGATTGGTATGTCGTCGATGCGGCCGGAGAGCGTCTTGGGACGCTCGCGGTGCGCATCGCGCGGGCCCTTTCCGGCAAGCACAAGCCGACGTGGACGCCGCACATCGACGACGGCGACCACGTAATCGTCCTCAACGCCGAGAAGATCGAGCTGGGCGGCAAGAAATGGGAGCAGAAGCTCTACTATCGTCACAGCGGCTTCCCGGGCGGCCTGCGAGTTCAGACCGCGCGCGAGATACATACGAAGCACCCGCAGCGGCTGCTCGAGATGGCCGTACGCGGGATGCTGCCGACGAACCGCACGCGCGACGTGCAGCTCCGGCGGTTAAATGTCTACGCCGGTGCGCAGCATCCCCACGAAGCCCAGAAGCCACAGCCGCTCGCATAGCTCGAGGAGTCGTTTTTGAACGGTACTGACGTCATACAAGCCACCGGGCGCCGCAAGCGCGCCGTCGCGCGCGTGAAGCTCATGCTCGGACGCGGCGTTATTACCGTCAACAACAAACCGGCCGACGAATACTTCCCACGCCCGCAACTCATGCAGATCGTGCGCCAGCCGCTCGAGGCGACGCAGACCGTCTCGCGGTTCGATGTACTCGTGAAGGCCGAAGGCGGCGGTGTGACCGGCCAAGCCGGCGCGGTACGCCACGGCATCGCGCGCGCACTCGTCGTGCTCGACGAGTCAATGAAAGACGTACTTCGCAAGAATGGATTCCTGACGCGCGACCCGCGCGAAAAAGAGTCGAAGAAGTACGGCCGCAAGCGCGCCCGTAAGCGCTTCCAGTACAGCAAACGCTAGGTTCTAGCCCCCAACGCTTCGCACCGCCGCTGATCGTCATCGCGGCCGGTGCGATCGCGTTGCTATTGCAGCCCAACGCAGCGTGGTTAGAAAGCGCGTACGTCAACGGCGCTTATCCGGTTTGGGAGCACTTCGCGTTCGCGGCCGCGCTGCCGGTACCGTGGTCGCTGGGCGACGTTGCGGTGCTGGCCGGCGTTGCGGCGCTGATTTGGCGGATCATTCGCTTCGCACGCCTGCGTCGCCGCGACGCGTCTGCGATCGCGCTCGTCGCGCTCGACTGCGTAGCCATCCTTGCGTTCTACGCAATCTGGTTCGAAGTGAGTTGGGGATGGAACTATGCCCGTGCGCCGCTCGAGACGCGCGTGCGGTTCGAGCCTTCGCGCGTGACGCCGGCGGCCGCCGCGGGGCTGCGCGCACGTGCGATGGAGCAGTTGAATGCGCTCGCGGCGACCGCGCATGCCCGCGCGCAGGTGCGATTTGATTCCGTCTCGCTGCGCCAAGCGTGGCTGCCGGCGGTGCAACGTGCCGGCGACAACTGGACGCCGCTCGGGGGACCCGCGAAGCCCACGATTGCAGACCCGTTCATGGTCGCGACCGGCACGAGCGGTTTCATCAATCCGCTGACGCTCAACGTCGCATTGGCGTCGGATCTCCTGTGGTTCGAGCGCCCCTTCGATCTCGCGCACGAATGGAGCCACGATGCAGCCTACGCTCGCGAGGACGAAGCGAACTATCTCGCGATCGTGACCTGTCTGCGTTCAACCGATCCGGTGCAGCGCTACTCGGGCTGGATGGCGCTCTTCTTATACTTGCCGCAGAAGCGGCACTACGCGCACCGCGAGTTCTCTCCGCTGGTATGGGCGGATTTCACGGCAATCCGCAAACGCGACCTGCGCCATATCAACTATACGCTCGCACATTGGTCGTGGCGCACGTATAACGTCTATCTCAAGAGCAATCGCATTGCGTCGGGAATCGAGAACTACAATGAGGTTACGCGCCTGATGCTCGGCGTTCCACTCGACGCTCGAGGCTTGCCGGCGCGATAAGCGAGAAAACGGGGACCCGCGACGAGGGTCCCCGTTTTCTTTTCTGCGGAACGGTCAGCGGCGTGGAGGTTTTCCGTTGCTACCGCCTTGCTGCGGCGGCTTTCCACCGTTCTGTGGCGGCTTGCCGCCGTTCTGCGGGGGCTTACCGCCGTTCTGTGGGGGCTTGCCGCCGCTCTGCGGCTTCGGCTGCGAGTGCGTGGTGCTTGCGTGCATGGCGTTACCACCGCTGCTCGCGTTGTGCTGCGGCTTCGATTGCGTCGCAGGCTTGGATTGGTTGGCCGGCTTAGATTGGTTGGCCGGCTTAGATTGGTTGACCGGCTTAGATTGGTTGGCCGGCTTCATCTGCGTGTTGTTCTGCGCCGACTGTGCCGTGTTCGGATGGTAGTTCTTCTGCGCGGTCTGCTTGTCGGCTGCCGTTACCGGCGCCATACCTTTCGGCTTATTAGTGTCGCTGAGCGGTTTGGCGGCCGCGACCTCCGCGGGCTTTCCATGATTGGCGACCGCATATTGGCGACGATCTTCGCCTGCTACGCGAGCCGTGTCGCGCTGCGCTGTCGTCGGTGCGCGACCGCTGCGGCGCGCGTCGACTTGCGCTGAGGTCGGATGCGCATTGATCCCGCCGTGGCCGCCGTTGTAGCTGGTACGGTTGTTGTTGTAGACGTTCTTGTTGATGACGGTCTTATTGATGTACGTATTGTGAATGACCGTGCGGTTCACGTTCACGACCGCGGTGTTATAACCGAAGCCGCGCGGGCCCCACGCGCCTCCGTAGAACCCGGAGCCGGGGTAGCCGTATCCGTAGTTCACGCCTCCGTAGAAGCCGACGCTAGCGCCCCAATAGCCGGCGTTCCAGCCGTAGCCGCCGCCGCCATAGCCCCAATAGCCGGGTGTCCAGTAGACGCCGACCGTGGGCGGGGCAACCCAAACGCCGGGTACCCAGTAGTAACCGGCCGCTCCCCAGCCCCAGTAACCCGGAGTCCACTGATAGTTCGGATACGGGCAGGGCGGCTGGGTGTAGACCGGCAGCGGCGGGGGCGGAGCGCCGACCGTGAAGCCGACCCCAATAGAGAACTGAGCCAGCGAGGGCGCCGGAATAGCGAATAATAGTAGTGCTGCGATGAGTGCGGGGGTGATTCGTAAGATGCGCACGTTTACTCCTTTGCGGAGAGAATTATAACCTAACAACGAGTCCAGTTCTGCCCTAAATCGCGCCCTTTAAAGCAGTTTCACCTCATTCTTACCCCATCATCAGCCGCTTCCCACACGATCCTCACGGACCTCTCACGTTACACGGCGTCCATCTGTGGTACGCATGCTCGACACGCAGGGACCGTATCATCGACGCCATGTTCGATGTAGGAGACTCTCTTCGCGACGCGCTGACGACTGCACGCAGCCAACTGCGCGACGCACAAAGCGCCGTCGCAAGAGCAAATGTAGACCAACAAGGGGGACATTCCGCCGACGCGGCCATGGCGCAGACTGCTAAAGCCGCGATCTTTACCGAGGCGCTGCTGACTGCGGAGCGAGCTCGCTTCGAAGAGATCAAGATGGTGTCGAAATGACGGTCGATCTGCTGGATGCCGCTGCAAGCGGAATGGACGCGCAGCGTCGCGCCCTAGATGTTGCGGGCCGCAACGTCGCCGCGGCGGAAGCCGCCGGACCGAACGGCGATTACGCACGCCTGATTCCAGAGTTTCGCATCGTCGACGATGACGCCGGCGCCGAGCTGGTAACCTTTGCCGGTACGCATACCGAGCGAGGCGCGAACGTCGACATGCTGACGGAGATGATCGCCGTGATGAACGCCTCTCGGGCGTATGAATCGGATGCTGCAATCTTTGACGTCGGAAAGACGCTCGCCGAAAAGACGATCGAGCTGGAGCGTTTGTGAGAGTCGAGTTGCTCGTTCCGGACGCTCCGCAACCGGATCGCGCCTCTAGCGCGGGCGACACCGAGGCGTTCTCCGGCGCCGTCGATGCGTTCAGCCGGCTCCTTGAGAATGCAAACCACACTGAAGACGCCTTTTCCGTTGGAAAAGGCTCCCTTGCGGACGCAGTCTACGCACGGGCCAGAGCCGACGTCGCCCTCTCAGTCTTAAGCGCGACGGCGCAGCACGCCGCACAAGCCGTCCAATCGGTTCTCAACATGCAAGTGTAGCGTGCGCGGCGTCGGCACCCTGCTCATTCGCTGGAGCGCACTCTCGCGGCAGGCGCGAATCATGGCAACGACGGGCCTCGCCCTTGCGATCGCAGCTTCACTCGTCATCGGGATCCTTGGCCATCCAGTGCGCGTGGCGCTCTTCGCAACGCCGTTACATCCCGAACAGCTCGCCGAGGTCGAGGAGCGTTTGGCCGCCTGGCACGTTACTTTTGCTCCAACGAGCGACAACGTTCTCGTCGATGCTGCCCGGCGTAACGACATTCTGCTTAAGCTCTCGCTGGCAGGCGTTCCTCACCCGCACTTGGACAGCAGCGACGAGGCACTATCGAACGTCGGCGTCCTGACGCCGCAAGCGGTGATCGACGCGCAGACGCGTTCGGGTCTGGCCGGCGACATCGAGGCGGGCTTGCGCGGTATCGATGGAATCGACGACGCCCGCGTCATCGTAGCGCCGGCAAAGCCGGCTGATTTCGCGGATGAGGACGCTCACGACGCCACCGCCAGCGTGCGCTTACATCTGCGTCCGGGCGCGCAGTTATCCCGGGATGTCGTCGCGGGAGTTCGGGCGTACGTCGCCGCCAGCATCCTTGGGCTCGATCCGGCACACGTCACGGTTCTGGACGATCTCGGCGTTGCGCTTCACGACGACGGCCCCCGCAATGAAACCGACGCGAATGATCTTCAGGCTTCGCTGCAGTCCGCACTCGACGCGGCGTTAGGCGAAGGGTCGGCGATCGTGCGCGTTGCGGCCGAGTACGACGGCGCTCAAAGTTCGGAGCACGACATCCGTCGTACGCCACTGGTAAGTGCCGCGATCGCGCGGGTGACGCGTAGAGAAGAGTACGATGGGAGCGGTAAACACTATCGCCGCATCGAGGAGAACGAAGACCGTGGGAGCGAGATGCAGGAGCGTCTTTCGCAAGGTCAGGCCGGTGACGTGCGCAGAGTGTCTACCGCGGTGTTCGTCGACGAGGCCGACGTCGCGCAGCTCGCACGGCTGCGGGAGCTGGCAGCTGCGACGGTTGGTTACGACGCGGCGCGCGGAGACACTTTGATCGTGGAGGCGCTCCCATTTCATCACGTGCGGAACTCGCGGCCGCGGCTGCTGTGGCTCGTCTACGGCCTGGTCGTTACGTTAGGGCCGCCCCTCTTGATCGGCATTGCGCTCGTCGGCTGCGCCAAGGTTGCGACACCACAGGTATGCGCCCTCGCGCGGTCGTTGCTGGATCGTTATTCGGTCGAGCGCGCTGCCAAGGCGACTGCGGGGTTTCCGCCGTCACGAGTCCACAGCATTCTGGCGCGCGAGCCGGTTCACGCAGCGGCCGCAATTATCAGCGCGCTGCCCGCCGCAACGGCGACGGCCGTACTCGAACTCTACCCTCCGCACGAGCGCGAGGCGATCGTCAGGCGGATGCAACGTCCCGCGCCCACCCTGCTCGAGGATCCGCAGGAGCTCCTTCGCCGTCATGCGTGACGAGTTTATCCCGTTGGACGTCTTCTTTAGGCCCCCGCGCAACGAGTTGGACAGCACGACCATTGCGAGCGCACCCAGCGACGCAACGCCGCCATCGCTTCAACCGGAGATACCATCGCTTGAGGAGACGCTTTCCGAGATTCGGCGCTTTCGGGCAGCGCTGGCGGACGCACGCGACGCTGCGCTCCAGCCGCTTTTGAAGGCGATCGCCCACGACGTACTTGGGCGTGAACTCGCGTTAAAGCCGGCGGTGATTGCAAACGTCATCGCGCGTGCGGTCGGTCGGACGGCGCTCGACGACGTGGTTACGATGCGCGTGCATTCCCTCGATCTTGCCGGCGCGCAGCAACTCGGCTTGCCTATTCAATCCGACGATGAGCTGCAACGCGGCGACGTTGTCATCGAGTTGCGAAGCGGCACTATCGACATGCGCCTTCAGAAACGCCTCGACGCGGTGCTCGCCGCTTGCGGTGTATGAGCGCGAACTCGGCCGCATTGGGTACCTGTGCCTTCGGGCGTGCCATCGACGCGTGGGGCCGGCCGCTGGATGACGGCCCGCTCCTGGCCGGGAGACGTGTCGACCTTCGCCTTGCGTTACCGCCTCCAGTTGAACGAGTGCCGATCGCCGCTCCGTTCTGGACCGGAGTACGGAGCATTGACGGTTTATTGACGATCGGCCGCGGGGCGCGTGTCGGCATATTCGGTTCGGCAGGTACCGGCAAAAGTATGCTCATCGAATCGGTCGTCGCGGGATGTTCGGCCGACGCGATCGTCGTCGCGCTCGTCGGCGAACGCGGTCGCGAAGCCCAGCGCTGGATCGCGTCGCGCGACGGCCGCACGACTATCGTCTGCGCTACGAGCGACCGGCCAGCCGGCGAACGGATCGCCGCGACACGACTCGCGCTCGCCCACGCCGGTGCGCTGCGCGCTCGCGGACTCAACGTGCTCGTGGTGCTCGACAGCCTGGCGCGTGCGGCCGCGGCTCTGCGCGAGATCGCTATCGGGGCGGGGGAGAGTTGCGGACGCGGCGGCTACCCGCCAAGCGTTTTTAGCGAGCTAGCTCGAATGCTCGAGGTTGCCGGCGCCTTCAGGATTGGTTCGATTACGATGGTCGTTACGGTGCTGAGCGACGGTGACGATCGAGATCCGGTAAGCGACGCAGCCCGATCTCTCCTCGATGGGCACATCCAACTCTCGCCAAGGCTCGCGAACGCCGGCCGGTTTCCGGCGATCGACGTGCCGGCGAGCACCAGCCGCGTGATGAGCCTCGTTGCGAGCCCTGTGCAAATCGAGGCGGCAATCAGACTTCGGCAGGCGTTCGCGTTGCTCGATCGCATCGACGACGCACGCAGGCTCGGAATCGAAATCGTTGACGCGCATGTAAAAAGAGTGGTCGCCGCCGAGTCTAATCTCGAGAACTTTGCACATCAAGAGAACGGCTCGTCGCACTGGCAAGGTACGCTCGCGGCGTTACTCGATGCGGCCGCCCAGCTGGATGCACCGAACGGGCCCCGCACAACACGCTGACAGGAAACGGCAGTCGCCCCGGCAAGAGTTAAAGATGCGAGTTCTTGCGACCGTTGTTCTTATCGCCATTTCGAGCGCTGGAGCCGGGGCGCAGACGCCCGCTCCGGCCCGGACGGCCGTGATTCACCACCAAGTTTCGAACGTTCCCGCAGCGCAGGCGGCGTTCGATCGCGGCCTATTGGATTACTACGCCTACAATCCCGAAGCGGCCGCGCACGAGTTCTATGTCGCATCGGATCTGGACAAGCACCTGGCGATGGCGTATTGGGGCATCGCACTGACGAACGGGCCGAATCTCAACGTGCCGGCGACGGACGATCGCAACGACCAGGCTTCGTATGCGATCGAAGACGCGAAGCGCCTCGAGAACTACGCAACGCCTGAAGATAGAGCGTTTATCGACGCGGCAGTCGCGCGGTTCGACGGGGATTCGAAGGCATCGCAGCAGGCGAAGCTCGTCGCGTACCGCGACGCGCTGCAAAAGATCGCGCTCCAGTATCCGGACGACCCGGATGCCGCCGCACTCTACGCGGAAGCCGCGCTCTACGCCGTGGCGATGCCCGTCTTGAGCGAATACGATACGTTGACGCCTGCGCAGGAGGCGTCGTTCGAAGCTCAAGCCGCGGCGTTGCTTCCATACTACGAAGCCGAACTCGCGAAGTTCCCGCGGCACGTCGGCTTGCTCCATTTCTTCATCCATACCGCGCAGATGGCCGGCGATTCGAAAGCCGCCGTCAACGCCGCGATGCAACTTGCGGCGTTCACCTTTCCGCCCGAGGACTCACATCTCACGCACATGCCGGGCCACACGTTCTTCGATGTGGGGATGTACGAACAGGCCCTCGACGTCGGCCGGCGATCCGTCG
The DNA here is from genome assembly GCA_963758805.1 of Vulcanimicrobiota bacterium. Classification (GTDB taxonomy): domain Bacteria; phylum Vulcanimicrobiota; class Vulcanimicrobiia; order Vulcanimicrobiales; family Vulcanimicrobiaceae; genus Cybelea. The sequence goes on along the minus strand of CAVWWP010000003.1, from coordinate 312,045 downwards.
CAATGGACCTCGCCGAGGTCGCGTGCTGCCATCCCGGTTTCTACAGCGCCGATCGCTACTACCACGCACATAATGTCAGCTTCTTACTCTACGCAATGACGGAAACCGGACATCTCGATGGAGCCATCGACGTCGCGCGCGCCGACGGCGACGTGAACTTTATCGCGCGTCAGCTCGTCGCCGCCGGACGCTGGCACGACGTCACTACGTTGGCGTACCCGACCGGGATCCGCGCCGCAACGTGGTATGCGCGCGCCATTGCCTACGCGAAACTCGGCGATACGGTGGAGGCGGCGAAAACGATCGCCTCGATGCCAAAAGGAAGCGATTCCGCCTATTCGCTCGCGTTCACCACGGCGATGCAGAAGACCGTGGTCGCGGAGATCGCCATCGCCAACCACGACAATCCCACCGCGCTGCAGTCGCTGGTCGCGGCGTCGGCGGCGCTGAGCAAAGCGCAGGCGTTAGAGGCGCAAGAGTTTCCGCCGCTCTACTTCTACTCGCCGCACATGGCGCTTGCACGCCTCGCAGTGGCGATGGGCAACCCCGCTATAGCACGGCAGGCGCTGCAAGCGGAGCTTGTCGCGAGCCCGCGCTCGAGTTCAGCCCTCGCGGAGCTCGCCGCGCTGCACTAACACCCTGTTAGCGCCCGGCGGCCGGCACGGCGCGATAGATTGCGCTCCGATCGGATTCGATCGTCTGCGTCAAGGTATAGGTATGGCCTGATTTGAGGCGGATGCTCCAGTGAGCCGACGCTTGGCTCGCGTGGCGATTGAAATCGCTATCGGGCACCGAATCTACACGATCGTACCGGTAGAGATTGTATGCGGTGCCCGGCGCCAATCGCGAAACGGTGACCGTTAGCGTGAGCGATTCGGGGCGTGGCCGCAGGTTCGAGTTCTTCTTAATCGGCGGCCACTCGTAATATTTGCTGGTTGCAACGCGCACGGGCATCGTCTCACCCTTCGGATCGACGACGCCGGCGATCGCGACGCCGTAATCGGCCGGCGCAGGTCGCGGCCCGGCCAACGCGAGCGAATATGGCGGCGAGTCCGGATCGTTGGCCTGCTGACGCGTCTTTGGAAACGTCGCGAACGCGTACGTATAGAGGTACTCGTTCAACGGGCGCCAGTGGCCGGGGTGCGGTCCGACCGGGCCCGTGGCCGGATCGTTCAATCCGTTATCGCTAAACGTCAGCGAGGTGCTGCTTACCGCGACGACGGGAACGATGTGGTCGTAGCTTGGATCGCCGGCGTTAGGATCGCGCTTGTCGTAGAAATAGGACTCGTTCGTGTAGATGCCGATTGCAACCGGGTACCCTTGCATGACGTTGTGTTGCACCCAGGCGAGAAAGTCCGCGCTCGAGCGATCGGCGGAGTTCCACGTCAGCGCAAGCAAGTGCATCCGCGCCGCAGCACGAGCGGCGTTCTGGGTGAGCAGGAGCTGGCTCGAAGGAAGATTCTGCGGCACGCCCGGGTTGGCGATGCTGCGTGCGTCGTACTGCGAGAGGTACTGACCATAGTACAAGCCGGCGCTGATGATCGAAGTCTCACCGCAATAGCCGTAGTCGAACATCCACTGAAGTCGTGGCGGAATGTCGTTGTGAATGGCTGGGTCGAGGTTCGGCGCGGCGCTAGGATCGGGGGCAATGCTGCCGCTGCACGCGCAGAGCAGCGCCGCCAGCACCGTCGAAGCTATCCTAATAGACATCCTTATCATCGTCATCGGCCGAGCGCGTCATATTCTCGAGCACTTTGAGCTTGACGTCGTCGGGAACGTTGGGGTCGTCAAGCGTGTCGGCAATCCGCGGCATCGAAGCACCATCCTTCGCGTCGCCCGAGTCTTCGTAGCCGGCGCGAAGGCCGCGATATTCGAATCGATTGGGAATCAAGTAGAACGGACTAAAAGCTACTGCCAGGTTTACGACCGCCGCTACCATTACCCACGACAAGCCGAGGCGATAGTATATGCTCCCGCCGACGGTGGCGAGCGTGAACGCCAGAATAGCTAGTGTTATCAGCCAGCCTTGCCACGTGAGGGGGTACCACTGATACGGAAACCACCATTGCCGGAACCAGTATCGGTTAGGATCGCCCACAGCCGCAACGTACTGCCGGATGCCTAATAGACATCTTTGAGGTCGTCATCGGCTGAGTGCGTCATATTTTGAAGGACTTTCGCCTTGACGTCTTCCGAAATCGCGGGGCCTTCGATCGTGTCGATGATGGCCCGATCCAAAGAGGCCTTGGGTCGAACGTCCTCCTCCTCGCAGCCCGATTGCAGGCTGAGCATTTCAAATCGATCGGAAAAGAAGACCAGCGGAAGTGCGATGCAGATCAGCGAGATGCTGATCCACGAGAACACCCAAAACGGTCCCGGATGGACGCGAAGCGCGTAGACGAACCCGCCGATCAGCGGCGTTACCGAGAGCACCGTCGCGAGCCGGCCCTGCCAGGTGGTCGGCCACCAATGATACCAAGCGTAGTGGCGATACCAGTAGCGGTCCTGATCCATGGGAAAAAAATACCAGAATTTGGACGCCCGCGCCAGGCTTTCTAGGTCGGCGGCCCCGGCTCGAAGGCGTCGTCGCGGGAGAAATCTTCGAGGAGCCGGCGCTTCGCATCGTCAGAGAGTTCGGGGTCTTCTAGTGAGTCGGCAAGTTTGTTGCCGGCGGGTGAGGCCGCCGGGGCCGCACCCTCAAACCTGTTTCGGAAAACCAATACGACCAACCCAAAGGACAGCACGCAGACGGCGAGCCACGCAACGATCGAGATGCCGCCCCACCGGTTTACCGCAATCGCCGCCGCCCCGCCAAAGACGATGCCGAGCCATACGAACGCAATAATCCAACCTTGCCAAGCGACCGGTATCCCATGCACGGAGCCGACCCGCGCAAACCAATGACGCCGTCCGTCCACCCTCTATCCCCCGGCCATCGCGCCCACGATCAGGAAGGGCTCCGCCCCGGTGATGACCGAGTGCGGAAGCGGCGCGTCGGGCGGATGGTGCGATAGATCGTTCTCGCATGCAAAGAAGCGCACGAACGGGCGGCGCTTTGCGGTGACGTGATCGCGAATCGTTCCGCGTAGCACGGGATAGCGTACTTCGAGCGCATCCAAGACGGAGCCTAAGGTCGGCGTGCCTTCAATCGAGAGCTGCACTTCGCCGCCGACGCGCGCGAGCGTCCGCAAGTGCGCCGGGAGCACGACGCGGATCACGGAATCGTCTGGGCCTCGACGGAGAGAACGGCGGGCAGATCGCGCACGATTGCGCTCCAAGTTTCGCCGCCGTCGGGCGACGCATAAACCTGGCCGCCCGTCGTTCCGAAATAGATACCGCAACTGTCGAGCGAATCGACGCTCATTGCGTCGCGCAAGACGTTGACGTAACAGTTCTGTTGCGGCAATCCGTTGGTGAGCGGCTCCCATTCCTCGCCGCCGGTTCGGCTGCGATAGACTCGCAGCCGGCCGTCGAGAGGAAAGTGCTCGGAATCGCTCTTGATCGGAACGACGTAGATGGTCTCGGGCTCGTGTGCGTGAACGTCGATTGCAAAGCCAAAATCGGTCGGCAGATTGCCGCTGACTTCGCGCCATGAATCGCCGGCGTCATCGCTGCGCATGACATCCCAATGCTTCTGCATGAAGAGCACGTCGGGCCGCGACGGATGCATCGCGATACGGTGGACGCAGTGGCCGACCTCGGCGTCCGGATCGGGAATCTGTTGCGAGCGCAGCCCACGATTGATCGGCCGCCACGTCGCGCCGCCGTCATCGCTACGAAACGCGCCGGCGGCCGAGATCGCGACGAAGATGCGCTGCGGATCCTTCGGGTCGAGCAGAATCGTGTGCAGGCACATGCCACCCGCACCGGGCTGCCAGGACGAGCCGGTGTCGTGCCGGCGCAATCCCGAGAGCTCGTGCCAGCTGGCGCCGCCGTCGGTCGACCGAAAGAGCGCCGCGTCTTCGACGCCGGCATAGATGAGCTCGGGATCGGTGCGGGAGGGCTCGATGTGCCAGACGCGCGCAAACTCCCACGGATGCGGCGTGCCGTCGTACCACTGGTGCGTGCCGGGGACGCCGTCGTAAGCGAACTGATTGCCGACCGGATTCCACGTGCGTCCGCCGTCGTCTGAGCGCTGTATCAGCTGTCCGAACCAGCCGCTGGATTGCGAGGCGTAGATCCGGTTGGGATCGGCCGGCGATCCCTTGACGTGATAGATCTCCCAGCCGGCAAAGTGCGGACCGCTGATCTCCCAGCGCTCGCGCTTCCCGTCCGCCGTCAGCACGAACGCGCCCTTGCGCGTGCCGACGAGAACTCGCACCGTGCTCATCGTCCGTCCTCCTCCGGGCGTCGGTTCGTGTGCCCTATCGCTTTACCATTTGTACAAAGGCGAGCCCAAAGGATTGGATAAGCGTCGGGTCATGATGAACGCAACGAACACGACCACCGGCTCCGAACTGCGCGACTTCCTCATGCTGCCCTATGCCGAACTCGAGGACCTCAACCTGCGCGCGAAAGCGCAGCGTCAAGAGCGCGTGCCGTTGCACGCGCTGCAAGAAGAGCGGCTGCGCTACCTCGCTGAGGAGCCGCGGATCAAGGCGCTCACCGTGCTGTTCAGCGACCTCGAAGGGCGCCTGCACATGCTCGATTACGACAAGAAGTTCTTGCTGCGATCGTACGACAACCTGACGTTCGACGGCTCGTCGATCCGCGGGTTCACGCCGCAGCGCGAAAGCGATCTGCGCTTAGCGCTCGATTGGAGTGCGTTCTATTGGGGCCCGGCCGACATTTTCGGCCCGGGCAAGGTGCTCGTCTTCGGCGACGTGCTCGATCGCGACGGCAAGCCATTTGCCGGCGACGTTCGCGGGACGCTCAAAAAGCTCGCCAATGAGTGTTACGCGAAGGAAGGCTATGCCCTCAACGCTGCCAACGAAATCGAAGGCTTCCTTTTCAAAGGTCTCGATGCGGAGCGCCGCTTCCACGAGACCGGAGAGTTCGAATACGTCAACACCGGCGGCTACTACCATTCGCTGCCGGGCGATCCGTTGCGCGACTTCATCGATACGGTCGCCGAAGTGCAGCGTGCGATGGGATTCCAGAACGAGAAGGATCATCCCGAGGTCGCGCCCTCGCAGTTCGAGATCAACTACAACTATGGCGAGGTCGTTGCTGCCGCCGATCAAATCCAGCTCTACAAGCTCATCTGCCGGCAGGTCGCGACGAAGCTCGGCATGACGGCCAGCTTCCTGCCCAAACCGGTCGTCGGCGTCAACGGCAGCGGCATGCATACGAACGTTTCGGTGAGCAAGAACGGCAAGAATCTGTTCTGGGATCCGAAGGGCGCCGACCAACTCAGCGCCTTCGGCTGGAAGTTCGTCGATCGCATCCTCACCCACGGCCTCGACATCTGCTTGATGCTCAACTCGAGCGTCAACTCGTACCGGCGCTTGGACCCGCACTTCGAGGCTCCCAATCAACTCAAGGCCTCGGCGGTCGATCGCGGCTCGATGATCCGCGTCCCGATCGGCAATCAGCGAAGCATGCGGACCGAGGTCCGTTCCGTCGCGCCCGACGCCAACCCGTATATGGTGATGCTCGCGGTCTTCAAGACGGGCCTCGACGGGACGACCAGTACGATGCGCAATCTGCGCCAAGCCGAGCGGTACCTGCCCGACAACATATACGACGCCCTAGCTGCCTTCCGAGCCTCGACGTGGACGAGCAAACTGCTTGGGGAAGACGTCAAGCAGCGTTACGCCGATCTCAAACAGGCCAGTGCCGACCGCTGTCCGCGCCTTCTGGGTAGCTTCGTCAAGCCGCAAGAAGTGCAGTACCATCACGAAGTGTACAACCAGTACCTCTGGAACCTGTTCTAAAGAGAGGTTCTAAGCCGAAACCAACGCCAGGATTCGCACGTATCTAGCGGCATGAACGTGCGAATCTTCTCGGCCGCCGCGTTTGCCGCGGCCCTATGTACCGGTATTGCCCCCGCGGCGCCGGCTCCGAGCGACGCCCGAGCACTGCTCGCGGAGGTCCGCGCGGCGACGCTCAGCGTTCCGATCTCCTCGGTCATCTCGATCCATACGTCGGGCACCGTCGATGTTGTCGGCATGAGCGGTCACGCCGACGAATGGGACGACGTTCCCGTCCAACGCTTCGTGCAAACCGTGACCGGCATCGGGCCGGTCTCGGGTGCGAACGGATGGGACGGGCTCAACGCGTGGGTCCAGGATGCCTCCGGGATGGTGCACGTGGACGGCGGCACGGCCGGCCGCTGGCAGACGATCGATCAAGCCTATCTCGACACCCTTGCGTATCTGAAGCCGGATGCCGGCGGTGCGGTCGTGACCGCGACCGGGCCGACGACGCAGAACGGAGTCACGTACGACGTTCTGCGCGTCACGCCGGCCGGCGGCTCGCCGATGGATCTTTTGATCGATCCCAAGACGCATCTCGTCGTACGAGTCAACGCGACGATCGGCATCGTCAGCACGTCGCTGACGCTCTCCGATTTTCGGCGCGTCGACGGGATCGAGATGCCGTTCAAGAACGTCGAGACGACCTCGACCGGGAACAACAGCACGACGATCCTCGACAACGTCGTCGTGAACGACCCCAGCGCAATGGCTCGAATGGCGATGCCTACGTCGAACGTGCACGACTTCTCGATCGCCGGCGGCAACTCGACGACGGTGCCGATTGCGATCGTCAACAATCACATCTACGTCCACGTGATGCTCGACGGAAAAGGACCGTACAACTTTGTCTTCGATACCGGCGGTGCGTATATCGTCACGCCGGAGGTTGCGGCGGCGCTCAACGCGCACAATGCCGGCGGCATGCAGCTGAGCGGCGTCGGCGCCAACACAGAGTCGGCCGCGTTCACACAGATCGACAGCATCTCGATCGGTAACGCGACTATTGCAAATCAGGGTTTCATCGTGCTGCCTATTGGCAAGGGATTCGGCGTCGCCGAAGGTCTGAAAATCGATGGGATGATCGGGTACGACATACCGGCTCGGTTCCTCACGACCATCGATTACGCGAACTCGAAGCTCACGCTGGCGATGCCGGGAACGCCGCTACCGTCGCTGCCCAGCGCGGCAACCGTGCCGTTCTTCTTCGACAGCACGATTCCGCGGGTGCCGATCGCGGTCGACGGCGTCCAGGCGTCGGCGCAACTCGATACCGGCAACCGCGGCACGTTGATCCTCTTCACACCATTTCTTGCAACGCATCCGGCGATCGCGGCCCAAGCGACGACCGCCGACGGCGTCGCGGGGTTCGGCGTCGGCGGCCCGAGCTTCGCGAAGTTCGGGCGCGTCTCGTCGCTGCAGATCGGACCCTTTACGCTCGATAAGGTGCTCGCGGAGTTCGGAACGCAGACGACCGGCGCAACCGCCGATCCTTTGACGCCGGCAAACATCGGCGGCGGCGTTTGGAATCGCTTCACGCTGACGCTCGACTATCCCAACTCACGCATCGCGCTGGCGCCCAACGTGAACTTTACCGCGCCGTTCACGAACGACCGGTCGGGACTCTTCCTGATCCTGCTCGGCCAGAACGTTACCGTGCTGGATACGCGGGCGCAGACGCCGGCGGTTGCAGCCGGATTGCACAAGGGCGACGTCATCGTCTCGATCAATGGTAAGCCGGCCTCAGCCTATACGCTCGCGCAGGTGCGCGCCATGTTCTCGCAGCCCGAGGGCACGACGTACCACCTCGAAGTGCGGTCCGCCGGCGGCGCAGTCCACGACGTGACGCTGACGTTGCAGGACTACGTGTAGCGCTCTCGGCTACCGTGCATGAACCGGCGTTTCGGTTCACAACGTGATGCTCATTCCGTCGAAGGCGATCTCGGCGCCGAACTCATCGATACGAGCATAGGCCTCGGAGCTTGGATCAAGCATAGGATTCGAGTTATTAAGGTGCGTGAAGATGATGCGCGTACGCACCCCCGCAAGTCGCTCCAGCGTCCCGCCCGGTCCGCCGGCCGGAAGGTGTCCGAGCTCGCGCGCACGCTTGCGCATAAGGCCGAGCGCCGCGAGCTCGTCGTCACTGAAAAAAGAGCCGTCCAGGAATGCAACGTCGACGCGCTCTATTTCGGAGCGCAAGCCGTCATCTAGGTCGGCGAACACCGGTGCGAAGAGCATTTTGGCGCCCGACGCTACGTCGGCGATGGCGTAGGCAGTCACCGCTCCCGGGACCGATCGCCGGCCGTCATATCCCGGCGTCAGGCCAGGCACGGCAACCGCCCGCACCCGCAGTTCCGCCCCGACCGGGTCGTTCTCGTCCGTGCGCCCGCATGCGGCGCCGGGCGCAACCGCAAGCCACCGATGCGGCGTGCGTGCAAATGGTGCGAAAGCCGGCTGCGCGGCGGCAATCTCGCGCACGACCGCGCTCGAGCGCAGCGTGAATGTATGATCGCCGCTTTGGCGCAGCGTCGCCAAACCGCCAAGATGGTCGACGTTGGCATCGGTAAAGAGCATGCCCGAAATCGGCGTGCCGCGCAGCGCGTGCGGCTGGAGGGTTGGCGTCGCTTCGATCTGCATACCGATGTCGGGCGAGCAGTTGAGCAGCAGCGTGCGATCGCCGACGCCGATCGCAACGCCGGACTGCGTTCTGCGCGGCAATCTTCCGGCGCGTGCCGCGGTACAGTTCGCGCACGTGCAGTTCCACTGCGGCACACCGCCGCCCGCAGCGGAGCCGAGAACCGTGACGATCACGCGCGGCGCGGGATCGGTTCGGCGTCCGCTTGACCATCGCGCAGCGCGACGACGCGGGCGTGTTCCGGGCTCAGCGAGCATGCGGGATCGGTCAGCCCCGCATCGCCCGCGAGCAGATATGCCTGACACCGGCACCCGCCCCAGTCGACTTCGCGGCGCTCGCACGAACGGCACGGCTCGGCCATCCACGCGGTACCGCGGTAGCGCTGGAACGCGTCGGAATCGCGCCAGATCGCACCGAGCGGCGCGTCGCGCACGTTGTCGAAGTGAAGCGTGTCGATCGCGGCCGCCGCGGGGCACGGGAGCACGTCGCCGTTCGGCGTAACGGTCATGAACTGACGCCCCCAACCGTTCATGCACGGTTTGGGAAAGTCGCCGAAGTAATCCGGCAGCACGTACGTGATCTCCATTACGCCGCGCAACCGTTCGCGCGCCGCTGCAACGACGGCTTCACCGCGGCACACTTGCTCGCGCGTCGGCATGAGCGCGGTGCGATTGCGGTACGCCCATCCATAGAACTGTACGTTTGCAAGCTCCAAGCGCCGCACGCCCAACCGTTCGGCGAATCCGATGACGTCTTCGATCGTGTCGTGATTGAGCCGGTGCAAGACGCAGTTGAGCGTCAGCGCGACGTCGTGCGCGCGCACCCTTTCGAGCGCCTCAACCTTTCTCTCGTGAACCTCGGTGCCGGCAATCCGGTCGGCGAGCTCCGCTTCGGGTGCTTGGATACTGATCTGGACGTGATCGAGTCCGCTGTCGAGCAGCGCGTCGAGCAACGCGTCGTCGAGAAACGTCCCTTGCGTGATGAGATTCGTATACAAGCCGCAGCCCGTTGCCGCGCGCACCAGCGCGGCCAGATCCGAGCGCAGCGTCGGTTCGCCGCCGGAGAAGTGCGCCTGCACCACGCCCAGCTGCGCCGCTTCGGCGAGCACGCGCTCCCATTGCTCGGTCGCCAGTTCATCCCGATACGCACGCAGCGCCAGTGGATTGTAGCAGTATGGGCACTGCAAGTTGCACCGATAGGTCAGCTCGCAGAGCAGCGAGAGCGGACGAAGGAACGCCATTTACGTATACTCGATGAGCCGCCGTTGCGCGAGCCGATCGAAGAGTGCGCGTAGATCGTCGTACGCCTGCTTGGGATTTACGTCGAACTGCTGCTCGACGCTGGCGACGATCTCTGCAAACGTGCGCTGGCCGTCGACGAGTTCGAGTGCCGCTGCGGCGGGTGCGTTGAGCACCAGTGCGCCTTCCGGTACGAGCAGCATCGTGCTTCCATCGGAATCGCGACGCAACCTCACGCCCTTGCCGAAGCGCGGGCGCGCCGGCGAAGTCATTTAAAGACGCCGCATGCCAGCGCCGTAGCGTCGAGGATGCACCAGAGCACGTCGCATTTGAAGCGCAGGGCTTCGACGCACCGCCGTTCGACCTCTGGCGTCGCGGCTTCTTCCAAGACCCACGCGAGCGCCTCATCGGCGTCGCGCTTTGCAAGCGGAATGCGCTTCTCGAAGTAGGCCAACCCGGAACGATCGATCCACGGATACTTCTCCACGATCGCAGCGACGCGCCGCTCCATGACCGGTGGTCCGAAGAGCTCGGTGAGCGATGAGGCGACCGCTTCGATCCATGGCCGCGTTCGAGCGAAACTGACGTACGCATCGACGGCAAAGCGCGTTCCGGCCGCCACAGTCCGCTCCGACCGCACCTCCTCCTCGTCGAGGCCGACGGCGCGCGCGAGTTCTAGCCATGACGCCGTGCCGCCGGCATCGCTCCCGTCCCCATCGTGGTCGCGGATGCGTGAAATCCAGACGCGCCGATGCGCGGCCGACGGCAGATTCGAAAGAATCGCCGCGTCCTTTACTGGAATTTGCTTTTGGTAGTAGTAGCGGTTTGCGACCCAGGCTTGCACCTGCGCGCGATCGAGGCTGCCCGCGATCAGTCGCTGGTGGAAGGGATGCTTATCGTGATAGCGCTCGTCGCCGACTGCGTGAAGCCGGGCGACGAGGCTGGAATCTGCCGTCTCTATCGATTGCTAGAGTGTTGGCTGTGGAACCGTCGAGTTGAGATACGCCGTGACTTCGGCGCCCAGCGGGTGCTCTTGAAAGTCGGGGCGTTCCCAGCGTTGGCGTGGCTCGTTCATATCGGTACTCCCTGGATTCAGTGCGGACTTTTTCACTATTTCCTACGAACCGCCCCCCGCCGTCGCCCGAGGTGAAGGCCGAACGTACGTTCGAAGGTCGAGACGGCGCCGCATAGTTGCGCTCGGGATTTTTACCCGGTCGGCAAGCCGGAGGAATGCCAGCAGCCGTATCTGCCACCAGGTCATGTCGATCTCGAACCAGCGCAACCCGTGGCGCGCGGAAAATGGAAAGGCGTGATGGTTGTTATGCCAGCCTTCACCGAACGAGATCAGCGCAACCCACCAGCAGTTCGTCGACTGGTCCTCGGTGTGGTACGTTCGGTACCCCATCATATGCGCCGCGCTGTTGACGAGCCACGTTGCGTGGTAGCTCACGACCAGCCGGACGAAGATGCCCCAAATGACCCACGACCAGCCGCCGACCGCGAAGAGCGCGATACCGAGCGCGACCTGAAGGGGCGCGTTCAAGAAGCAGAGGGCGCGGTAGAACGGATCGGCGTAAAGATCCGGAGCGTAGTGCAGTATCTCTTCCTGCGACGGAAGCGCCACGTTGTGACGGTAGAGCCAATCCATGTGGGCCCATTTGAACCCATGCTGAATGCCGTGCGGATCGCCCTCGTGGTCGGCATTCGCGTGGTGCTTGCGATGGACCGCGACCCATCGGATCGGATCGCCCTGCAGCGCTAACGTTCCGAACGTGGCGAAAAGATACTCCAGTGGACGGCGCAGCCGAACGCTGCGATGCGTAAGAACGCGGTGGTAGCAGAGCGTCACGCCGATCGCGCCGGTGAGGTATGAGATGATGGCGGCGACCGCGATCCCCGACCAGTGGAAGAACGCCGGCACGAAGGCCGCCAGCGCGCCGATGTGAATCGCCGCGAGCGTGGCGCCGGTCGCGCGTCTAGAGAAAAGAGTCCGCCACGAAGCAGACTCCTTTCCGTTCATCGTCTTGGCTAAGGCGCGACTGCGCGAGTTAGCGGTATGAAGGCCGGCTGGCGAAACAGTCGCGACAGTAGACCGGCTTGTCGCCACGGGGCTGGAATGGCACTTCGGCCACGCCGCCGCATTGGCTGCAGGTAGCTTTGAACATCTCACGCTGTCCGCCGCCGCCGCTGCGACCGCCGCCTCCGCCGCCGCCGTTCTGCGAGCGTCCGGCCTTGCGGGCGGCGCGGCAATCGGTGCAACGGCTGGGTTTGTTTGTGAAGCCCTTCATAGCGAAGAACTCCTGCTCGCCGGCCGTGAAGGGGAACTGACGTCCGCAGTCCACGCAGGTGAGCATTTCGTCTGTGTACATGAAGTGAGCGAATCTCCTACGAGAAAAAGAGTTGATGTGTGTGTTCGCCGGATCCGACTCGCTTTAGTACTGAGACCTTCGCGGACTTCGAAACCACGGTAACCAGACCACTATACACTATCGGGCCTGGAACGTCACCGCCTAGAATAATACTCATGTCGCAGCAAGGCGCTTGCTAGCTTGGAGGCGCGCGTGCCCGTAGGGGTCTCCCCGGCCGCGACCGAACGTGCGTTCAAATCCGTCGCTCGAGCACGCTCGAGGCGGCGGTGGTGGCGCAAATCCCTCTTCCAGAGGGGGGTTGAAAGCGTCACCTGGCTAGGATTTCGCCGGTCGCGGTTCAGGCGAAATCACTTTCCACCTAGTCGAAAGGATAGTAATGCCTCCCAAGGCCAAGACCAAGCGCGCCGTCAAGGACCGGCGCCCTAAGCGCAAGCCATGCACGTTCTGTGCCGATCGGGCCATCGCCGTGAGCTATCGCGACGTCAACCGGCTGCGCAAGTACGTCTCCGAGCGCGGGAAGATCGTTCCGCGGCGCATCTCCGGCAACTGCGCGAAACACCAGCGCATGCTGACGACGGCGGTCAAGCGCGCCCGTCTGATCGCGTTTCTTCCGTTCGCTTCGGAGTAACTGCCCCGTGAAGCTCATCCTCTGCGACGACGTCAAGTCGCTTGGGAAGAAAGGTGACGTCGTCGACGTCGCCGAGGGTTACGCGCGCAACTTTCTGCTGCCGCGCAAACTCGCCACCGAAGCCGACAGAGGTGCGCTCGCGCAACTGGGCGAGCAGCGTAAAGCCAAACAGCGGCGCGACGAGCAGATTCTCGGCGAAGCGCAGGAGCTTGCGCGGAAGATCGAGGCGGCGCGCCTCGCTATTCCAGCAAAGGCGGGCAGTAACGGGCGCCTTTTTGGGGCCGTAACCAACGCCGACGTCGCCGCAGCGATTGCCAAAGCGCTGGCCATCAAGGTCGACAAGCATAAGATCGAGTTGACCAATCAAATCAAAGCGCTGGGAAGTTTTCCGGTCGAGATCAAGCTGCACCAGAACGTCGTCGCGAAGACGATGGTAGACGTCGTCTCGGAATAGGCTCCGTCGTGCAACACGCCTATGCCACGCGCTTTCGGCGAAAGTTCGGCGCTCAAGACGAGCTCAGCCGCTACGTGAGCGCGCTCTACGAGATGCTCTCGACCGTTCTCGGCCCGGACAAGCTCGTGCTGCGCGCGGGGAAAGTCAATGCGTTGAAGATGATGCGCTCGCAGAATCTTCCCGACCGGCTCTGCGGCCTGCAGCGCTTGGTCTTCGAGGATCCGACGCTCGAGCGAGCGACGACGCGCGCCCAACAGCGCAAGGCGCTCAACGAAGTCGAAGAAGCGATGGCCGACGTCATCGCGCAGCGGAACGCCGAAGAGTCGATCGAGCGCCGCGTCAACGAGAAGATGACCGAGCGCCACCAAGAGTACGTCAAGGATCTCAAGCTCGAAGCGTTGCGCGAGACCGGCGGCCCCGAGACGCCGGCGTCGCAGGCTAAGCTCGAAGAACTCAACACGCTCTCGCAACGCAGTCTGGCGGCCTCGGCGCTGCAGCAGCTGCGTCCGCAGACGTTGCGCGAGGTCGTAGGCCAAGAGGCCGCAATCAAAGCGCTGCTGGCAAAGATCAGCTCGCCTTATCCGCAGCACGTGATCCTCTACGGCCCGCCGGGCGTCGGCAAAACGACCGCCGCGCGACTGGTCTTGGAGGTTGCGAAGTCGCGTCCGTACACGCCGTTTGCAAAGGATGCAACGTTCGTCGAAGCGAGCGGAACCACGATGCGCTGGGATCCGCGCGAGACGATCAATCCGCTGCTCGGCAGCGTGCACGATCCGATCTATCAGGGGAGCCGGCGCGAGTTCGCCGAGGCAGGGGTCCCCGAGCCGAAGCTCGGTTTGGTGACGCGCGCGCACGGCGGCGTACTGTTCATCGATGAGATCGGCGAGATGGATCCGGCGCTGCAGTCGCGCCTGCTCAAAGTACTCGAAGATAAGCGCGTAACGTTCGAATCGTCCTACTACGACGAGAGCGCACCGAACGTGCCCGAGTATGTAAAACGCCTGTTCCGCGAAGGGGCTCCGGCGGATTTCATTCTAATCGGCGCGACGACGCGCGAGCCTGAGGATATCGACCCCGCGATCCGCTCGCGTTGCGCCGAGATTTTCTTTTCGCCGCTGACGCAGCATCAGATACTCACCATCGTGCAGGGCGCAATGCGACGCTTACGCGCGCGCGCCGCGCGCCGCGTCCAGGAGCTCGTCGCGTCGTACACGATTGAGGGGCGCAAAGCGGTGCAGATCGTCGCCGACGCTTACGGACAGGCGCTCTACCGCCTGCATCCCGCGAAGCGGGCCGAGAAGCTGCGCATGCCGTCGATCAGCGAGGACGACGTCCGCGCCGTGATCCAGACGAGCCGGCTCGTCCAGCACACCCTCGTCAAGGGGCGCGCGGCGCGCGAGGTCGGCAAGAGTTTTGGCTTGGGCGTTCTGCATTATTTGGGCAGCATTATCGAGATCGAAGCGGTCGCATTCCCGGCGTCGCAGGCGGGAAAGGGAACCGTACGCTTCAACGACACCGCCGGATCGATGGCCAAGGATTCGGTCTTTAATGCGACCAGCGTCCTGCGGGCCGTCACCGGCATCGATACCAACGATTACGACCTTCACATCAACATCGTCGGGGGCGGTAACATCGACGGACCGTCGGCAGGTTTGGCGATCTTTCTCGCGCTCTATTCGGCGATTACCAAGATCCCGTTGCCGCAGGACGTCGCCGTTACCGGCGAGCTCTCGATTCAGGGTAAGGTACGCGCGGTCGGCGGTATCGTCGAAAAGCTCTATGCGGCGCGCCAAGCCGGTATGCGCCGCATACTCATTCCGAAAGAGAACATTCGCGAGGTCGACGGCACGTTTCCGGGATTGGACATCGTCGCGGTCGCGCGCGTCGAGCAAATACTGCAAGACCTACCCAAAGGACGCCGTAAGCGGGCTTCGGGACGTGCAAGGAGCAGCCGCCGCCGCTAAGGGGGCGAGGTCTCGCTACCGGAGTGCCATACCGTCTGGCACACTAACGTGCATAACTTCGGGTGCTATGCACAACCGATTCGCAAGGCGTTCACAGCCGCGGCGCAGCACAGTGGCGCGACAGCAATGACCGTACAACCGTTGCCCTCGTCGATCGATCGCATCCCGCCGAGCAATCTCGAGGCGGAGATGGCGGTGTTGGGATCCGTTCTCGTGGATCGTGAGATGATGGCGGCGGTCGGCGAGATCGTTCGCGCGTCCGACTTTTACGCACACGTGCACGAAACGATCTTCGGTGTGCTCCTCGACCTCTACGAGCGCGGCGAACCGCTCGACAAGATATCCGTCTCCGAAGAGCTGCGGCGACGAGGAGCGCTCGAGCGCATCGGCGGCCTCTCGTACATCAGCGCCTTGATGGATACGGTACAGACCGCGGCGTCGGCGCGGTATTATGCGACAATCGTACGCGAGAAATCCGTCCTACGTTCGCTCATCCACGCGGGAACCGAGATCACGCAGCTCGGCTTCGAAGGCGAAGAGGACGTTGCCGGTGCGCTCGACCGGTCCGAACAACTCGTCTACACGATCGGCGAGCGGCGCGGCGTCACCGAGTTTATGCCGGTCAATCGATTGATGAAAGATGCGTTCGATCACATCGATCGCCTCTTTCACATGCACGGGGATCGCACGGGACTGACGGCCGGTTTTCACGATATCGACGCGATGACCACGGGCTTTCAGCCCGGCAACTTCGTGATCGTGGCGGCGCGTCCCGGGATGGGCAAGAGCTCGTTCGCGCTCAACATGGCCGTGGCGGCCGCGCGTGAGACGAACCAGCCGATAGCGTTCTTCTCGCTCGAGATGTCGAACAGCGAGCTGATTCAGCGCTTGATCTGCGCCGAGGCGCGCATCTCGATGAACGACATGCGGCGCGGGAACATCAAGCCACACCAGTGGGAAGACATTTCGCGCGCGATGGGGACGCTCAACGAGCTGCCGATTTACTTTGACGATCTCGGTGCGCTGACCGTAGCCGACGTCCGCAGCCGTTGCCGCCGGCTGAAATCGACGGTCGGCCTGTCCGCGATCTTCGTCGACTACTTGCAGCTCATGCGCCCGAGTATTCTTACGCGCAATGCCAACCGCAATGAGGAGCTCTCGGAGATTTGCCGCGCAATGAAGATCACGGCGAAGGATCTCATGGTGCCGATCATAGCCCTCGCACAGCTCAATCGCGGCGTTGAAACGCGCACCGAGAAGCGGCCGATGCTCGCCGACCTTCGCGATTCAGGCTCGCTCGAACAGGAATCGGATGTCGTCGCGTTCTTGTATCGCGAAGGATACTACGATCCGGGCGCGACTGAGCCCGATCTTACCGAGTTCATCATCGCAAAGCATCGCAACGGTCCCACCGGCACGGTGAAGTTGCGCTTCCAGCGCGAGTACACGCTCTTCTTACCGTACGGCGACGAATCGCACTACCCGGCCCCTTAAAGCGTCAGCTCCTGGTCTTCGACGGCGCCGATGCTCTGCGCGAGGTAGAGGCGCGACAGCTTAACGTACTCTTTGGCGGAGATGTCGATCCACGTCGCCGCTTCGCCTTCGATCTGCTTCTTGACCGTTGCCGGCGCCCCGGCCGCGACGACGTGCGCCGGAATAATAGCCTTTTCGCCGACGACGCTTCCGGCGGCGATCAACGAGCCTTCACCGATCGTGCAACCGTTGAGCAGCGTGGCGTTGCTGCCGATGAGCGCGAAGCGTTTGATGTCGCAATCTTCCATTACCGCGCAGTGGCCGACGGTGACGTCGTCGCCGATGAACGTGCCGCCGTGCTCGCTCACGTGTACGACCGCGTTATCCTGAACGGAGGTGCGCGCGCCGATACGAATCGGGCCGTTGTCGCCGCGCAACACGGTGCCGAACCAGATGCTCGATTCGGCGCCGATTTCGACGTCGCCGATGAGAACGGCGGTGGGAGCGACGAACGCCGAGGCGGCGATCTTCGGCCGTTTGCCACGATACTCGATGATCATGGGCGAAGCTTCGGAACGGGCGGCGTCGAACCTCGCTCCAATGCACAGGCATCGTACGCCGCTACGCGGCGTCAAGGCGGTCCCGCGGCCGAAACCCGACGACCCGAACTACGCAGCGGTCAACTACGAGTACGCCGGGCGCGTCGGCCACGTGCATGAGGTCGTGGAGATGGGCGGCAGGCCGCTTGCGAAGATTGGCTTCGACGACCGCAAGATCGTCTATTATTTCCTTGAGGACCTGGAACTCGACCAGAGCGCCAAACGCGGTACGTTCCACGACGCCGAACGCGACGAGGGCAACGCCTGAGGCCCGTGGAACAATCGCCGCCCGGCCGACGTAGCTCAGTGGTAGAGCAATTGTTTCGTAAACAATAGGTCGTCAGTTCAATCCTGACCGTCGGCTAGTATTGAAAAAGCCTGACACTTGTCGGGCTTTTTGCGCAACTCAAGGACGTCAGACGCGGGGTGAATGCGGGCCGCTTGGGCCGCTAAGCAAAGGCGCTGAACAAACGTCTGCAGACGGTGATTGTCCGGATCCGCACATAGTATTTGATGCCTTGACAAGCGCGCCGGAATAGTGCATGCTTTGTTTGCGTGGCCCTACTTTTGTAGGACCGCGTTTTTTTTATTAACGGGAAAAACGCAAATACGCTATATGACGCGCAATGCTAGAACGCGCGTTTTGACCGGTTTCTGCGCTGCCGTGTGCATCATGGGCAGCGCACCATCGGCGGGCGCGCCCACCAGTGTCGCCACGTTGCCCGTCAACGTCGCAGTCACAAGCAACTGCGTCGTTTCGACACAGCCGGCCGCACTCGATATGACGTACGACACCGTCCAGAACACCGGCACCCGGGGCACGTCGTCCTTCACCTACGTCTGTACGAAGGCTAGTGCGGTCGCGGTCACGCCGGCGAGCACGAACGGCTCGAACTGGGAGGCCCTCTCCGGCACCAACGATCTGATTTACCAACTGTACAACGATAGCGTGTGTGCAGCCAACCAGCTGACCAACGGCACTGCCCAAGTCCTCAGCAGCGGCGTGGGAGCCGTTCAAACCTACGATATCTGCGCGATCCCGAGCACTACGTTGGCGCAAAACCTCCCCGCCGGGACGTACACCGACACCGTAACCTTCACTTTTAACTTCTTGCCGTAAGGTAGCACCATTTTCCGTGGCGATTGAGCACCAGCGGCTCCTGGTGGGCGCCACCGGCGGCTAGCCCGTATCGAGGTCCGGCTCTTCCTCGTCGTCGTCCTCGTCGGGTTCGGGGGACTCTTCGAGATCGTCTGGATCGGGGTCCGGATCGGTCGTTGACATTCGTCCTCCTCGTTGCTCGGCTGTCTCGTGAGTATACCCACAATAAGAAGAGCCCGCTGCTCCTAAGCGGGCTCTTCACGACGCCTTACGGCGTTTGTCTCTTTTCAGCCTCAGTTGAACTGCAGCGTGACCTTTTTTGGCAGCGGCTTGGCGCAGAGTTGCACGAGCTTGTGCCGCTTCGTACCGTTGGCCGTACCGACAGCGCAGACGTAGGTTTTATGCGTCCAAGGGCCGCTCAATACGATCTGGCCGTTCGAGTCGGTGATGCCCTCTGCGAGTTTGTGATTTCGCTTCGGTTCGCAGAGCGGGCAGTCGGGAAGGCTCGACTTCCACAACGTGACTAAGACATTTGCGAGTCGTTTCCGCCCCAAGGAGGCCGTAACGGTGACCTGCTTCGTCAGCGGTTCCACCGTGGCGGCGTTAATCGGATTTGCAGCGTTCATCGACGGGACCATCGCTGGTCCGTTTGTCGCCGAACTCCCCATACCGCTGCACGCCGAAAGTGCCAGCAGCATAAGTGCTGCCAAAGGTGCGTGTATGCGTACCTTCATCAATAACTCCCTATAGATTGTCGCGAGAAGTACTGGCACCCCCTCGGCCGAGTGCCAAGTGAACTAGATGCGCTATCCCTGTTTTCGGCACCTGTTCGTGCGAAGGTGAGTCGTCTTGCAAAGCTCGACAGGACAAGCGTTAACGCCGCTGCCTAAAGAGGCAGCGACGCTCGCCCGCGTTCGTCGTTTAAAAAGCGGTTAGGTTAAACGAGAGATTCTTAGATGATGCACGCGTTCCGACGTTCCGTCCGGATACCGGACTTCCGCAAATGGGCTGCGCGCATCGTCACGGATCACCGTCGCACGACGGTTGGGTTCTCCACGAACGACGATCTGTAAACCGGGCTGTAATAGCGGTGCAGCTGGTTTTTGCTCCTCGGCCGGAGCTTGAGTTACCGGCGTTCTTTCCTCTACCGGCTGCGTTTCTTCTGCCTGTGGTGTTGCATTAAACGCTGTATTGTCCACTGTCAACTCCCTTCAAGCGCCACGTTTCTCTTGATGGGCTCAGCTCAGTCGCGGTATCCGCTCCAATACCGTTTAGGGGATCCCCGACCACGGGGCTTGCCTCCGCTTGCTATTGTACCCAATTTGCGTGCATTTAGCGTGCCAGAAAGCGGAAAATTTCTGTGGATAAAAAAGGCGCCCGCATCCGTGCGAGCGCCAAAGGGGGTCATTCCCGTGGTACTAAGAGTATCGGCAGTTCGCGCTAACAAATAAAGTCGTACACGAACTAGCTATTTGCAGCTAGCCTTCCGTCGTTGGATCGATAATCGCGTTGATTTCGGTGATTTTTGTCGCTGGGAAGCCGCTTTGCGCGGCGTGTCTCAGTATGACCTCTTCGTCCTTGGCGAGGTAGACGCAGAACGTCTTGTCGCCGGCGACGTAGCTTTCGACCCATTGAATCTCGGGGCCGATCTCGTTAAGAGCTCGGTTCGACGTCGCCGCGGCTTCGCGAAGCTGATTTTGGTCGAGTTTGCCGACTCCGGGAATGTCCCGCTCGATGATAAATCTGCGCAGCGCCATAGCGATGTCTCCTTTACTTCTTGATCGTTAGGTTGCAAGGGGTAGCCGACGTGGCCTGCACTCATATGCTAGCGTTAGGGCAGTAACGTTTCGCGCTGCAGCGCGGTACTCTGCACGGCGGCATCGGAGAACGGCAATGGCCACAGTCGTCCCGCCGTCCACGCGCCGGCCTGATCGATGTAGTGCCCGGAACCGGGCTGGCCGGATTCACCTTGGGGCAGCGTGATGCCGCCGGCGTCCCAGTTTGAGACCTCCCACACGGCACGGAAGCTCTGCGAGTAGCCGCTGTATTGTACGTGGACCGTCAACGCGTCGCCGTAACCCGGAAAAGTCGTGCCGTCGAGCAGGCTGATCCCGAGATTTGAGAGCGGATGCGCGACGGGCACCGCGCCGGCGATGCTCCACGGCGCGGGCGACGGCACCGAGATACCATGCAGCACTGCATCGGTATGCTTGATAGTTTCCAAAAGCGTCGGCACGCGGGCCGTGTGGTTGCGCGTCAGTTGGGCGCGCAGCCCCTCGACTACCGTTGCGGTCGAGGAATCGCCGTCCATTTCGCCGTCCCAGGACCCTAGCGCGTTAGCAAGTCCCGGATCGATCGCGCGCATCGGCGCCGCGAGATCGCGTGCGAGTTCGCGCTCCGACAAGGAGAGCACGTCCATCTGCATCTGCGTGAAGTACGCGACGTCGTACGTGTGGCGAGCGCGCAGCAGCTGGGCTATGCGATAGGCGCGGTAGGGCGGCGCGAACTGCGGGCTGAGCGCCAGCGGGTAGGTATTACCGTAAACCTTATTGTTTGCCGTCCAGAGAACCGCGTTGCGCGACGGTGCGACGTACGGCAGGCGCGACGCGGGAAACATCGGATAGCCGGCCGCTAAGTCGGACGATGGGTGAAACCATCGGGCGCGCACCGGGTCGTTGGGAATCTCGCCCGCGAGCAGATACGCCGCGCGGCCGCTCGCGTCGGCGAGTGTGAAGTTCATCGTTGGGCCGGGGTACCGCCGCAGGATCGCAAGCGCCTGATCGATCGACGACGCGCGATCGAGATACAGGAAGGTCGGCGCGGGCGCTATCGGCTCGTCGTACGCACTCCATCGGACCAGAACGAAGTCGCCGTGTCGCGTCGTCAGCGCGAACAGGCGCGGCGTTCGATAGTACTGTTTGGTCGCCGTGCCACCGAAGCGGACCGCGAACCGCTCGGTCTGCCAGAAGTGTGGATCGAGATGCTCGGGCGGCATGAAGACCGATATCGAAGTAACGGTTCCGTCGGTCGCGCCCCACGCGACGCGTTCGTTGTGGCCCAAGACGACACCGGGATTGCCGGCGAACGTCGCGCCGGCTGCGTGGAGATCCGGCGCATGCAGATCGACGAGATACCACGGACCCGGAATCTGCAACCCCAGGTGCGGATCGTTAGCGAGCAGCGCGTGCCCGTCGTGCACGTGATTCGCGCCGACCGCCCATTCGTTGCTGCCGATCGGCGGCCGCGGGTCGCGCAGCTCGCGGAGCAGTGAGGCGACGTGACCTCTGCACGCCGGGCCGGACGCCATGCCGGCCAGTCCCTGCAGTACGGGTGCGTCGTAACACGGATCCGTCAACGGAAAGCGCGCGCCCAACAGCGCCGCGCCGCCGGCACGATAGGCGGCATTGCGCGATGCGACTGCGTTCCAATCGTCGATGAGATCGAGTACCGTCGCCATGCCCACCGCGAGCGAATCCTCGGGGGTCCACGGTGCCGGGCGATAGGCCAAGATGCGAAACTCCACCGGAAGCGGTTCGCGTTCCATCGCCGCGTTGACGCCGTCGCTGAATGCGCCGAGGGTTTTGCGCGTCGGCAAGTCGAGCTGCCGCCATTGCTCCTGCACGATCTGCCGAACCGGTATCGCGCGCTCGCCTTCGTCGCTGGATAGCGCCGACTTGCCGAAGACTTCGCTGAGATCGCCGAGGACGAATCGCCGTAAGAGATCCATTTGAAAGAGCCGATCCGAGCCCTCGGCGTATCCTTCGGCAAAGAAGAGGTCGTGATCGTTGCTCGCGATGATATGCGGGACGCCGCGGTCGTCGCGCAGGATCGCCACCGGCGCTCGCAACGGCAGTCCGGAGATCGTGCCGGTGTAGCGCGCGTGTGCGTGCATTCCCGCATAGACGTTGAGCGCAAAGAAGAGCACGACCACCGCGATGAGTGCGACAACGGCCAGGAGCATTCGGAAGAGCGTCTTTGTCATAGGGGGCTACAGATCGATGTAGATGTCATCGCCTTCGACCCGCGCCTCGAAGGTCATGACCGGCATGACGGCCGGCAGCGTCAGCGCCTCGCCCGTACGGACGTCGAACGTGGCACCGTGGCGCGGGCAGACGACCTGCTCGCCTTCCAGCTCGCCCTGATCGAGCGGCCCGCCGTCGTGCGTGCAGACGTCTTCGATTGCATAGATCGTACCGCCGACGTTACAGAGCAGGACACCGATCGAATCGATGACGACGCGCCGCGTCGTACCCGGCGCGATCTCTGAGAGCTTCGCAACAGCATGCTGTGGCATTGCGCGTCCATTCTCCGTCGGACGGGGGCCTACATTTGCTCGACAGGGGTTTGTATCGCGGCCATCCGAAACCGCTGCACGATGTACATACCGCCGCATTTTGAGGTGACGGACGACGCGTGGATCCTCGAACTGATCGACCACCATCCATTCGCAGTGCTCGCGACGATCGAAGGGGAGCATGCGCGCATCTCGCACCTCCCGATCGTCCCGCAGCTTCGAGCCGATGGGTTATGGCTCATCGGACACGTCGCCCGCGCAAATCCGCACGCCGAGTCGATCGTGGCCGGGATTGCAGCGACAGCGATCTTTGCCGGACCGCATGCCTACGTTTCGGCCTCGTGGTACGAGCAGCCGCATGAGACGGTGCCGACCTGGAACTATGCGACCGTGCACGCCTCCGGGCGTCTTCGTGAGTACGACGCATGGGAAGCGGTAAGGCTGCTCACCCATCGGATGGAGTCCGGACGGACCGACGCATGGGACCCAAACGCGATCGAAGTATCCCTGCGCGAGAGTTTCCTACGTGGTATCGTCGCGTTTGAGTTACACGCCGATGCTATCGAAGCAAAGGCGAAACTCAGCCAGAATCGCACGCGGGCCGATCGGCTCCGCGTCATCGAACGGCTCGCGGCGTCGAGCGATCAAACCGATCGTGAATGCGCCGCAGCGATGGCGGAATCGTACCGAAAAGCTAGGAACGCCGGCCCGGAGAGCGTCGTATTTGTACCGCCGATCGTACGGATCGGGGTTGCCATACCGTTTGCGCCGGCAGCAAACTCCAGGATCTGGTCTCCCCCGAAGTTCGCAACCCAGATGTGGTTCTTTGCGTCCGCAACGACGCCGGCGGGATAGTTGAGGCCGGTGATCGTCGCGACGGGCGTGGCATTGCCGTGTGCGCCTTTGTTGAAGATGATGATGCCTACATCTTCGTCGGCGACGAGGAGCCGGCCGTTCGAATCGAACGCAACCGCAAACGCCTTCTCGATGCCGGTGTGGCTACCGGTAATATTTACCGCGGGTCGGACATTACCGCTGGCGTTCTTGCCGAACGCTAATACGGAGCCCTCGTTGGCTATCCAAATGCGTCCTTGAGAGTCCATCGCCATGCCGAATGCGCTCTCGAGCTTCGTCTCCGATCCGCCAATCTTGCGGGTGGGAACGGCGTTGCCGTGCGCGCCCGCAGCGAACTCCGTGATCGTATCGGCGGAGTAACTCGAGACCCACAGGTTGTCGGACGGATCGACGAAGACGCCTTCCGTCGCGCCGAGATTCGAGTTTGATCCTCCGATAATCGTCGCCGGTTTGACGTTTCCGTTCGCGTCTGCGGCAAAGACCGCGACTTCCGTCGCTCCGTCGTTGGCCGTATAAATCTTCCCCGAGCTATCGATGGCCAGCGAATCCGGCGAATTGAGGGTCGTCTTCGATCCGCCTATCGAAACGAGCGGCGTGGCGTCGCCCGACGCTTTTGCGTTAAAGCCAATTACGCTTTCGCCATCGCGATTAGCGGTGAAGACGAGGACTTGCTTCCCGGCGGGTTGCGGCACAGACGTTATCGAGGGCAAAACCGCATTGGACGGGGTGGCGCCTCCGCTGCCGGCGCACGCCGTCAGCCCGAAGCCGAACGCGATGATAGGGAAGAGACGCATCAAAGAAACGCGCACTAGAACCTCCTATTAAGCAAGCATCCCTTCGCTAGTCGCGGAGCGGCGCCCTCCGGCCGAAAACGGAAGTATGGAGCATGCTCGTATTGGATTTTCCGCCGTTGCCCTATGTCTTCTCGCTGCGTGCAGCGGGAGCGTTACACCAACCCCCCTCGGCCCGACATCGGCGCCGACCCAGACGATTACCGTAGAGAGTCTCAAGGATTCAGGACCCGGCTCGCTGCGCGCGGCGATTCTGGCCTTGAACGCGGGGAGTCCGGCAGCGCTCGTGCGCAGCGGAACTGCCTCCGCGGTCATCCGCTTCAGCGTCAGCGGCGTCATCACGCTGCATACCGATCTGCCGCCGATCCGCCGAGGCGTCGTCATCGACGGCACGACTGCGCCGGCATACGCGCACGGGGCGCCGGCCGTCGAACTCGATGCGAACCACTATCGTGCGTTCGTCTTTGCCGCCGGTTCCGATGGTTCGCAGCTGCTCGGCCTCGCCATCGGCAACGCTAGAGGAAACGGCGTGACGCTAGAGGCCGGATCCATAACGCTGAATCACAACTATATCGGACTCGATCTGAAGGGCGCCGCCCTTGGCAATCGCGGCGACGGCGTCTACGCCGCCGCGCAGTCGACCGGAGACACGATCGGCCTAAACGAGTCCGGCGCGTCGGGCGTCGTCGCAAACGTCATCTCCGCGAACGCCGGCAACGGCGTCAGCTTCCACGCTTCGTCCAGCAACACGGTTGCCGCAAATCGCATCGGAACGGATGCTTCGGGCGCGTCGGCGATCGCCAACGCGGGTAACGGCATTTGGCTGACGGCCGGCTCGAACGGCAACGAGATCGGCGGTACGCGCTTCGTGGACAGCAAGACGCACAAAGCCAACAACCCGACCGGAGACAAAGGTCAGGAGAGGCCGGTCTTCGTTGTTCCGCCGGACGGCAACCTCATCTCGGGCAATGGTAGGAACGGCATACTCATCGATGCCGGCTCGATGCAGAACACGCTCAACGGTAACTTTATCGGAACCCGAGCCGACGGCGACGGGGCGATCCCTAACGCCGGTGACGGCGTCCGGATCAGCGGCGCCGGCTCCAACGCACTGATCGGTTGCAAGTTCGTCAACAATCCGTTCGTCTATTATAACGTCGTGAGCGGAAACGGCCGCAACGGGGTCGAGGTGACCGATTCCGACGACGTAACGATTCAGGGCAATTTCTTCGGCATCGGTGCGAACAACACGTTTATCGTCGCCAACAAGCGCGACGGCATTCTCGTCAACGGCTCGTCAAGCAACACCCAGGTCGGCGGAGTGATCCCGCTGGGCAACGTTTCGGCCGGCAACGGGAGCAACGGCATCGAGGTCGCCGGCGCGGCTTCGCACTTCATCACGTTCAACACGTTTGGAGGACTGCTTGCCTTCAAGCGCGCTGCGCCCAACGGCAACGACGGGCTGCTCATCACAGCGACCGGTGGTCATCAAACGGCACGCACGAACGTTTTCTCGGGCAACGCGAACAACGGCATCGAGATTGCCGGTCACGCATGGGGCGTCACCGTCGATCCCGACATCGTCGGCCTTAATACTGACGGCAATGGGTTACTTCCGAATGGGAACGACGGCATACTCATTCGCGGCGACGCGCACGACAACGTCATCGGTGGCTACACGCAATCTGTGATTCCCGAGAACACGTTCTCTGGGAACCGCAGTTACGGAGTGGAGATCGCCGGCCACGCGGAACACAACGAAATATTCAATAGCTTCATCGGCACCGACGTTCTGGGTACGGCCGCACTCGCCAACGACCGCGGCGGCGTCTACGTCGGCGGATCGGCGCGCAACGAGATCATCGGCGGTGCCGGCAATGATCCGTCGCAGCCGAAGCGGAACCTCATCAGCGGGAACACCGGGAACGGCGTGACGCTCGCAGCCGGCACGAGCTTCATCAGCGTCATCGGCAACTGGATTGGATTGGATCGCTTCGAACGTAAGGTGCTGCCGAACTCGGGGCACCCGATCGTGGTCAGCCCCGGCAGCCACCACAATACGATCGAAGGCAATATCACCTCCGGGAAGTAAACTCTAGTCATCCGCCCGGTTAACGCGCGTTATTCGTGCTCCGCCTTCGCATGATTTCGCGCGTTTTCGTTCAATGCACTCACCGAATCGCTGCCGCGGGAGACGCATGAACTACTACTTGTTACTCTACGAGCTTGTCGACGACTACGTCGAGAAACGAACCGCGTACCGAGCCGAGCACCTCGAGCGCGCGGCAGCGGCGCGAGAGCGCGGTGCTCTCCTGCTTGCCGGCGCCTACGGCGACCCGCCGGTCGGAGCGGCGATCGTCTTTCGTGGCGCGACCGACGACGAGCCTCGCGCCTTTGCGACGACGGATCCGTACGTACTCAACGGTCTCGTCACGCGCTGGAGCGTGTATCCGTGGAAAGTCGTCGTTGGCGATGTATAGCCGGAAGGAGCCTAATTTGAGGCGATCGATTCTGTGGCTCGGTCTTCTCGTTGCCGCTGCGAGCGGCTGCAACTCGTCGTCGAATGCGATGCCTCCCGCGCCGCAGGCACATTCGATTCAGCACGTCGTCATTCTCTTGCAAGAGAATCGCAGCTTCAACAACTTGTTCATG
Source organism: Vulcanimicrobiota bacterium (assembly GCA_963758805.1). Lineage (GTDB taxonomy): Bacteria > Vulcanimicrobiota > Vulcanimicrobiia > Vulcanimicrobiales > Vulcanimicrobiaceae > Cybelea. Next base: position 285,079 of record CAVWWP010000003.1, on the reverse strand, counting down.
GGCTTTCCAGGCGCGCAAACCGCGAGCACGGGCCGCTGCGATCCGAATGGGGCGCCGTGGTGCCCTTCCGGCGGCGTCGTTCATCTCACGACCGTGACGCTGGAATCCAATCACGAAATTGGAGGCCTCGATCTCGATCACGAGCATGAGGCGTTCTTAACTGAATATAACGGCGGCCAAATGGATGGCTTCGATAAGATCCATTTTGGCTCCATCGGTCAAAAAGGTCCTGCAAAACTATATCCATATAAGTATGTCGTTCGTTCCGAGACGAAGCCATACTGGGACTTCGCGAGCACCTACGGTATTGCCGACCACATGTTCTTTACCGCGACGGCGAGCAGTTTTGTCGCACACCAGCAGATCATTGCCGGAACGACGCAGATTAGCCCGACAGAATCGCTTACGAACGAGCCAGGTACAACCAGCCCCTGGGGCTGCGACTCCAGCCGAATTCGCGGCATGCAAGAAGTCTTCACGCCTGTCATCAATACGGCCGGCGTCGTGAACCCGAATGGGCCGTTCCCATGCTTTACGCAGTACGGAACGATGGCCGATCTGTTGGATGCAAAGAAGGTCTCGTGGAACTACTATATCGCGCCGATGTACGGCACGAAGGCCGACACGTCGGGAGCGTATTGGAACGGTTTCGATCCCATCAAGAAAGTCGCGTGCCCGACGGGCCATTACACTACCGACGGCGGCGCATACATCTGTAATCGCGGTCCGGATTGGGCGCACGTGAGCAGCCCGAACACAAACGTGCTCTCCGACATCAAGAACGGCAAACTGCCTGCCGTGTCGTGGGTGATACCGCTGCTCTGTACATCGGACCATCCGGGCAGCGGTGCGAATCAGGGTCCGCGATGGATTTCGTCGGTCGTCAATGCGATCGGCGAAAGCAAGTATTGGAACAATACCGCCGTCATCGTCATGTGGGACGACTGGGGCGGCTGGTACGATCCGGTCGAGCCGCCGCAGGTCAGCTATACCGGTCTCGGATTCCGCGTCCCGATGATCGTCATCTCACCCTATGCAAAGGCGCACTACGTTTCGCATACGCAATATAACTTCGGCAGCGTGCTCAAGTTCATCGAGGAAACCTTCGGACTTGGGTCGTTGGGAACCACCGACGCGAGCGCAAACTCGATGGCGGATATGTTCGATATGACGCAGAGCCCCGCTACTTACAAGCCGGAGCCGCTTCCCCACGTGAAGTCTTGCCCGACCTCCGTCAACATTCAGGAGGTCATCGAGCGGGACGGCGGAGTGCCCGAGTAGCGGAAGCCCTCCAATGGTTTCGCAACCCAGTATTCAGTGGATGTCCGTTATGTGGTCTTGAAAATGCACCCAGCCTTCGGGCGAGATCCGTACCGACCCCGAAAATGGGTTTGCGAACGCATGAACGACCACGAAGAGTATCGCGATGAGTCCAACCAGGATGCCGGTCATCATGAGTTGTGCGCGCTGGTTCTCGACGCCGAATAGATAGGCAAAGGAAATCATCGACAGCGCGCCCATGACGAGCGCAAACCACAAGACGGTCGGCACCAATGGAGCAGCCTGGATAAGACGCTGACGACGCGCATCAATCAAACGTTCCGCTTGTTCCATCGCGAGCTGATGCGCGTCGCCTTCTTCAACCGTCTTCGGCTGGAACGTGTCGACGCGATACGCCATTCGCTCGAGCAATCGCGCATCGTCTTCGGGAGCTGCAATACCGCGCTCCATGTCCGGCCATTCGGTGTGAATCATCGCCGTCGTGTAGGTTCGAATGTCGGCGCGCACTTCGGAGCGCAGAGGCTCCGGAAAATCGGCCATCGTGCGGTAGAGGTCAGATGCCGCCGCGACCTCCGTCTCGACGTTGGTGACGGTTGCATCGTATTTCTGCCACACGACGACGACGATGAAGCCGAGGACGACGGCGTAAAGGACGCCGATTGCTGAGAAGAGATAGCCCGCGACGTCGTTGTGCCGGCGCAGCCATTCGGTCTTGAGCCGGCGCTGGAGAACCGCATGAAAGGCGACCGAGAGCCCGATGACGATCGCAATGATCATCAGCTCCATTCGGGCTTCGGGCATATTGAGGACCGTGCGCGACAAGATTATTTCGGAAGATCTCCCACAACCGGTTCGGTACTGACCTCGGCACCGAACATCATTGGATAGAGGAAGCCCGCAATCGCACCGCCGAGAAGCGGCGCGACCCAAAATACCCAGAGCTGTGCGAGCTCCGCCGGCCCGGCGAAGATCGCCGGACCCGTGCTGCGCGCCGGATTGACGGACGTATTGTCGATCGGAATGCTGATGAGGTGAATGAGCGTCAACGCTAACCCAATCGCAATGCCGGCGAATCCGACGGGCGCGCGACGATCGGTCGTGCCGAGGATGATCATGACGAAGAAGAACGTCAGGATCACTTCGGTAAGGATGACAGAAACGATCGGATAGCCGCCGGGCGAGAGCGGCCCGTAGCCGTTGCTCGCAAACTGTCCGGCGACAAAACCGGGCTTTCCGCTCGCGATGGCGTAGAGCAAATACGATGCGATGATCGCGCCGGCGATCTGCCCGAACCAATACGGAATGACGTCGCGCCCGGGAAAGCGCTTTGCAAGCCAAAGCCCAAACGTGACCGCCGGGTTGATGTGACAGCCCGAGATGGGGCCGATCGTGTAGACCATTGTAAGCAACGTCAAGCCGAATGCGAGCGCGACGCCCGCAAAGCCGATGCCCAGGGTGGGAAACGCCGCCGCCACGACGGCGCTTCCGCAGCCGCCGAAGACGAGCCAGAACGTACCGAGAAACTCTGCTGCGACTCGCCGGGAAAGTACCATAGTGGACACCTCCAACGTGAATCGTACTCTGTTACTGGGTGCTTTCCTTGACGAACTCCGGTCCTCGCGCCGACGGCATTGTTTGCAAAGGTTGGAGCGCTAGTATAGCATGGGACGGAGGGACGATGACTTCAAACGCACGACCTGAATCGCGTATCTTTCCGGCAATCGCGGTCATTGCGTTGCCCTTGCTGCTATCGCTGCTGCCGCAACGGTATCAGATCGTGCCGCGCGGAACGCCGTTCGTCTTAGGCGGCGCGCTGGCTGTCGCCATGCTGGCGGCCGGGTTTTGGCCGGCAAACGTGATGCTGGCGCGGATCGAACGCTTCGCGGCCGCGCTCGTGCTTACGATCGTCACGTGCCTCGAACTGGCGCTCCTCTCGCAACTGCTCATCGACATGGTCCAGAAGAACTCGGGCATCAGCGCCATCACGCTGCTGACGACCTCGATTGGCATTTGGATCGGCAACGTGCTCGTCTTTGCGCTCGTCTATTGGCAGATGGATCGCGGCGGTCCGACGCGCAGGCATCTCGGATGGACGGGCAGGGCGGATTTCAGTTTCCCCCGCGGCGATCCCGAGGACGGCATCCCTGCGGATTGGCGACCCTCGTTCGTCGACTATTTCGCGCTCGGCTTCAACACCTCGGCGGCGTTCAGCCCAACGGACGTTCTACCGCTGACGCCACGCGCGAAGAATCTTCATGATGGTTCAGAGTTCAATCTCACTCGTCACCGTTATCGCGGTCGGAGCGCGGGCGATCAACATTCTCGGCAGTTGAGGGCGGTTCAGAAATTCTTCATAATCTGGCGTACGATAGGCAAGAAAAGCCTACCGGCGAAACAGTTCAAGGACTCGGAGGAGAAAGAGTATGAAAAATCTTGGATTGCTGCTCGTGGCACTTGTCGTGCTGAGCGGGCAGATGCATGCGGCGACGCCTGCGCCGCAGCGCACCCTCGTCTATCAGTTCGGCTACAACACGGCCGCTGCAGCCCAAGGGCAGGGCACGGGCACGACGACGATCGAGATATTTGGAAAAGCCAAGGACGGTGGCGTTCTGATCAGCGGCATCGATAGTTGGTGGAACACGGTGCGCCCTAGAGGTACGAACACGTGCGAACTCTATGCAAACGGTAACGTGTTCTGTCTGAACGCTCCCTATGCCATCTCGCCGATGCAGTTTACGATCTTTCCGCTTCTCGCGCACAGCTTCTTTGCAAGCGTGCCGAAGGGCGGCATGGGGAACTGGAGCCAGAGCTACGAGGTGAAGGCGGCGCTCGTACCCGGACAGTCCACATACGCAGGCCAGTTAACGACCTGGCAGTGCGCCTTCAATATGCAGGGGAAAGGGCCGCTCCCGAACACCAAGGGTACGCTCGAAATCCAAGGAACGGGGACGGTCACGCAAGTCGGCGGCCGCTACTTAAAGGCGACCTCGAAGCAGACCATCGCTTTCGATCCGGTCGCGAAGGTTCCGTTAGTCGTCAGAGACACGCGGACGTATGTACCGCAACACTCCGTCTATAGTAACGGCTACGTCGAGTTGAAGCTGCTAAAGGATTCGAACTTTAAGTGAGACGACGGGCGTAGCGGCTAGCCGACTGCGCCTTCCATCTCCATCTTAACGAGCCGGTTCAGCTCGATTGCGTACTCCATCGGGAGCTCCTTGACGAAAAAGTCGAAGAAGCCGTTGACGATCATTGCGGTCGCGTCGGCTTCGGAGAGCCCGCGACTCATCGCGTAGAAGAGTTGCTCTTCGCCGATCTTGCTGACGCTGGCCTCGTGTTCGACCGTCGAGCGCTGTTCGTGGATCTTCATCGTCGGCTTCGTGTCACTCGACGACTCTTCGTCCATGATGAGTGCGTCGCAGCGAACGCGCGTCTTCGCGCCGACCGCACCCGGATGCACCTCGACGAGACCCCGATAGGTCGTTTTACCGCCGTGGGCGCTCACGCTCTTATTCGTAACGACCGACGTCGTGCGCGGCGCGACGTGAATGACCTTAGCGCCGGCATCTTGGTGCTGCCCTTCGCCGGCGAAGGCCATGGAGAGAACCTCACCGCGCGCGCCTTCACCCATCAGATAGATCGACGGATACTTCATCGTCAGCCGGGAGCCGATGTTACCGTCGACCCACTCGACCGTCGCGTTCTTATGTGCGACGGCGCGCTTGGTCACGAGATTGAAAATGTTGCGGTACCAGTTCTGAATCGTCGTGTAGCGGATGGAGGCGCCCTCGAGCGCTACGAGTTCGACGACTGCTGAGTGCAGCGACGAGGTCGAGAACTTTGGCGCCGTGCAACCCTCGATGTAATGCACCTTCGCGCCTTTGTCGGCGATGATAAGCGTGCGCTCGAACTGTCCCATGTTCTCGGCGTTGATGCGGAAGTATGCTTGCAGCGGCATCGCCACTTCGACGCCCGGCGGTACGTAAATGAACGAACCACCCGACCACACGGCCGAGTTGAGCGCGGCGAACTTGTTGTCGCCCGGCGGGATGATGGTTGCGAAATACTTTTGGACGATCTCCGGATAGAGCTTGACGGCGGTATCCATGTCGCAGAAGAGCACGCCCTGCTCGTCAAGCGCCTTAGTGGTGCTATGGTAGACGACCTCCGATTCATACTGAGCGGAGACGCCGGACAAGAACTTACGTTCGGCCTCGGGGATGCCCAGCCGATCGAACGTCCGCTTGATGTCGTCTGGGACGTCATCCCAGGAGCGCTCGGTCTGGTCGGTCGACTTCACGAAGTAGTGGATGTTGGCGAAGTCGATCTCGCCGAGCAACGCGCAATCGCCCCACGTCGGCATCGGCTTTGCGATGAATGTCTCGTAGGCTTTGAGCCGGAAATCGCGCATCCAGGCCGGCTCGTCTTTCATTGCGCTGATGCGCTCGACGATCTCGCGCGTGAGGCCCTTATCCGACTTGAAGACGTAGTTTTCGGGGTCGTGGAACCCGTGGCGGTAGTCCTCGATGAGCTCGGTGGGGCGGACCGGAGCGTCGATCTTCAATGCCATAGCCTACTGAGCGTACCCCCTCGTGCCGAATATAGTCAAGATAGTAAAGTGCTAGGTTGATTTTCTTCGGGCGGGTACCTCCTTTAGAAGCCCTTTACAGCAGGGGGTCGAGGGGGTATGATTGGCGCCGGTCCCCAGAGGAAGGTCTGAGACGGGGCGGAGCCCGAGAGGGGCTCCACGGTTTTAGGGAGGGCGCGCCCATCGCGCCATCGCGGCGAGCCGCTCGCGCACCGCTCAAAAGCGCCGGCACGAGTTCGCCGATAGGTCGGGGACGTGACTGCATCGCAGGCGCCAGCCGACGAAGTCCGGAGGTGGGATTCCTCGAGGGTCAAGGAGACCTGAACAAATTGAAGGCACTGGGCAGGCACATCGTGTGCGAGCTTTCCGGTTGTCACCCCTCAATGCTCTCGGACATAGGCGCGATCGAGTCTCTGATGGTCGCGGCCGCCAAGAAGGCACGCGCTACGGTTATGCAGAGCGCGTTTCATCGATTTGAGCCGCAGGGCGTCTCCGGCACGGTTATCTTGGCCGAATCGCATCTCTCCATTCACACCTGGCCTGAGAAGGGCTACGCGGCGATGGATTTTTACACGTGCGGCGACCATACCGACCCGTGGCTCGCTTGCGAATATGCCGCACAAGTGCTTCAGGCTAAGAGCGTTCTCACCACCGAGTTCAAGCGCGGCATCGAAAAGAGTGACGGCGAGTTCACGCACGTTTTGAGCCGCGACCATAACTTACGCGTGCGCAGTGCATAGTCGTTAACCGATATCACCATCAATTATCATCTTTTTAAGCGAGCCTGTTTGCAGGCTCGCTTTGTTTGTCGTCCAATTCTTTCGATTGGTTACTGCTCTCTCGACTGAGGTGTAAAGAAGACTCGATGCGTGCATTCATTATTCGTAGCGGCGTGGCCGCGATTGCGGCTGCAATGCTTGCGGCGTGCGGCGGCCACGGCGTCGTTCCATCGTCGCAGACCGCAGTGAATCCTATGGTTCCCGACGGCGCGGCGCCGGCGAAGCCGCAGAAGCTCACGACGTGCACGACCAGCCCGCCGCAGTACGAATGGATATTTAAGGGCGCCTGCGCGAAGATTACGCTGAAGCCGGCCGGTTCGAACTTCAACCTGCAAGCGTATAAGGATATTACGGTGTCGGGCTTGATCGGCAAGAACAACGTAAAAGGCTCCGCGACCTTCTATCTAGCCGACGCGACTGGAAGCGGCGACATCAAGCTGTACAGGGGCAAGAGCTTTCCGAAGTACCACCCGCGCGGAACCGTGATCATCTACGCAGCCGCCATCAACCAAAGCAATCAGGACATCAAGCCGATTCCGCAAGAGGGGAAGCCGATTCTGCAATACGTCATCACCGACTCGAAGGGCATCCCCGGGAACACGTGCGGCGGCGGCATCCTCGTCAAGGGGAAGAACGGTACGTACTCCTGGAATTCGCTGACGATCACCGCCCAGGTGAGCGGCAAGAAAGTGACAATCAGCCAGTACACGGCGCCGCAAGGCTTTGAGCTCGGTCCGAAGACGCCGCTCTATATCGCGATCAACTGCTACCAGTCGTAATCGCAACCGAAACTCGCAAGAACCCCGCTCGCGGCGGGGTTCTTCTTTTCTCCCGCTAATCTAGGCTACCGCTATGCCTAAGACGCAGCAGTGGCAGTGGTACGTCGAGGCGTTCGCGCCGACCGAGCAACACCACCATGCCATCGACGAGCTCTACTTTTCGGGCCGTTCCGACTTTCAGCAGATTGCAGTCGTACGCTCGCCGGTCTTTGGGAAGATGCTCGTCATCGACGGCGACACCCAAAGCTCGCAGGCCGACGAACGCATCTACCATGAGACTCTCGTCCATCCGGCGCTGGCCGGCGCGTCCGATCGCAGCGAGGTCCTAATCCTAGGCGGCGGCGAGGGCGCAACGCTGCGCGAAGCGTTACGCAGCCCCGACGTTCGGCGCGCCACGATGGTCGACATCGATCCGATGGTCGTCGAGCTCTCAAAGAAGTATCTGCCGGAATGGTCGGCCGGAGCGTTCGACGACCCGCGGGCCCGCGTAGTGATCGGTGACGCGTTGCAGTTTATGCGCGACGACCGCGATCGCTACGGTGCGATCGTATCTGATCTCACCGAGCCACTCGAAGATTCGCCGAGCAATCCGCTATTCAACGACGATGTCTTCGCGCTGATCAAGTCGCGCTTAGCCGAGGGCGGCATCTACGTTCTTCAAGCGAGCACCGCGGCGATACACAACGCCGCCCTGCACTGCAAGATGGCGCGGACGTTGCGCCGCCACTACGCGCACGTCGTCTCGTTCTTTACGCACGTTCCCGCCTTCGACACGGATTGGGCGTTTATCGCTTGCAGCGATCGCGTCGATCTCGCGCTGCTCGACGCGGGACGGATCGACGCGTACTGCGCTCGCCTGGACGGCGAAAACTTCTTTTACGACGCGGTGACGCACTGCCGGCTCTTCGCCCTACCGCTCTACCTGCGGCGCATGCTTGCAGCCGGCGGGGATACGTTCTAGGCGGGCGGAACGAGTCGGCATGCCAATTGATTTTGCCGAGGCGCCGCGCGCGTGGGAAAAGGAACGGGGCGATTTCGTGCTCCTGCTCGACTTGAAGCTGGAGAGTGTCGAACACGGGCGGGCCGTGATGCGCATGCCGTTCCGTCAAGAGATTACCAACGGCACCGGCTCGGTGCACGGCGGCGCGATCGTGAGCCTTTGCGACACGGTCTTCTATGTCGCGCTGGCGTCGATTTACGGGCGCGAACAAGATACCACGACGGTGGCATTGCAGTGCAACTTCCTGGCCCCGGCGCGACCGCCGCACGACCTCGTCGCCGAGGCGCGCGTGCTCAAGGCCGGCCGGCGAATCGTCTACGGCGAAGTCTACGTCCGCAGCGGCGAAAAAATCGTCGCGCACGCAACACTCGACTTTCTCAACAGCTATCCGGAAGAGAAGCCGCGCAAACGGAGCGAGGAGAAGGCGTGACCGAAACGCAGACGCTCGCACGGACCGCGCTCTACGACGATCACGTACGGCTCGGTGCACGTATGGTGCCGTTTGCGGGCTTCGAGATGCCGGTGCAATACGCGGGCATCCTCAAGGAGCACGACGCGGTGCGACATCGCGCCGGGCTCTTCGACCTATCGCACATGGGGCAGTTCGTCCTGACCGGCGACGACGTCGCGGCTTGGGCCGATACACTTGCGATCAATGCCGTCGCGTCGATGAAGGCACTCCAGGCGCGCTACAATATCTTCTGTAACGAGGCCGGCGGCGCGCACGACGATACGATCTTCTACCGCCTCGACGGGCGTTGGCTGCTCGTGGTTAATGCGTCCAATGCGGAGAAGATGTGGGCCCATCTCAACGCGCATCTGCCGCCGAGGGGTGTCGCGCTCGAGAACCAGCACGGGCGCCGCGCGCTCATTGCGATTCAGGGACCTCGCTCGGTCCAGATGCTGCAGCCGCACGTGGATCGCGATCTCGCCTCGATGCGTTACTATTTCTGCGACGAAAGTCGTGCAAAGGGAATCGACGTCATCATCGCTCGCACCGGCTACACCGGCGAGGATGGTTTCGAGCTCTTCATCGACGGCGATCGAGCATCCGAGCTCTGGAACGCTCTGTTGCGCGATCATCGCGACGAAGGTCTCGAGCCGTGCGGGCTCGGCGCGCGAGATGTCCTGCGTCTCGAGGCGGGCATGCCGCTCTACGGTCACGAGCTCAACGAAACAATCACGCCCGTGCAAGCCGGGCAGAGCTGGGCGCTTAAGCTCGGTAAGCCCGAGTTCATCGGGAAGAGCGCGCTCGAGGCGCAGCTCGCGCGCGACGAGTACGCTCGTATCGTCGGCCTAGTGATGGCCGGTCGCGCTCCAGCCCGCGAAGGCTACGCCGTTCTGCACGACGGCCGCGTCGTCGGCGAGATCCGCAGTGGTTCGATTGGGCCCTCGGTCGAGAATAAGAGTATCGCTACCGCCCTGGTGGACAAGGCTGCTGCAACCATCGGCACGCCTCTCGAGGTCGAAATTCGCGGTGCGCGCCACGGCGCAACGGTCGTGGCGTTACCATTTTACAAACGCTCCACCTAGCTTCAAGCGAGGACATGCACGACGTGGCGCAGCCCGACAATCTGCTCTACAGTAAGGAACACGAATGGGTCGCGGTCGACGGTGACGTCGCAACCGTCGGCGTCACCGAGTATGCGCAGAACGCGCTCGGCGACATCGTTTACGTCGAGCTGCCGAAGGTCGGTACGCCGGTCAAACAGTTCGGCAACGTCGGCGTGATCGAATCGGTCAAGGCCGTCTCCGACCTTTTCACGCCCATCTCGGGCGAAGTCGTCGGAATCAATGCGGCGCTCGACAGCGATCCGGCTGCGGTCAACCGCGATCCATATAGCGCCGGCTGGCTCCTCAAAATCCGCATCTCCGACCCGAACGAAACCGAGAATCTCTTATCCGCATCGGAATATGAGAAAATTGCAACCGAGTAGCCTGCGGCGCCGGACGACGGGAGTCCCCCGCACCGCTGCGGCGCAGGAAACCCCCTGAATGTACGCACCCCATACAAAGAAAGATGTCGAGGAGATGCTGGCGGCTGTCGGCGTCGGATCGCTCGATGATTTATTGCGCGTTCCGGAGCAAGTCGCGCTCAAAGCGAAGCTCGATGTCGTGCCCGCGATGCCGGAGTATCAGATACGGCGGCGGTTCGAGCATTTTGCGAAGAAAAATACCGGCGCGGAGTATCGCTCGTTTTTGGGCGCCGGCGCATATCGGCATTATGCACCGCCTGCAATCGCGGCGCTGGCGATGCGCGGCGAGTTTTTGACCGCGTATACGCCGTATCAAGCCGAGGTATCGCAGGGTTATCTCCAAGCGATCTACGAGTGGCAGACGTACATCTGCCTGTTGACCGGCATGGAGATCGCCGATGCGTCCGTCTACGATGGCGCGACCGCGCTCGCGGAGGGCGCGATCATGGCGCTCAACGCAACCGGGCGACGCCGGGTACTGGTATCGCGCGCCATACACCCCAACTATCGCGCGGTGCTCAAGACGTACTGCGACGGGCTCGACGTAGCCGTCGATGAGGTCGAGTTCACTGCCGAGGGCACGACCGATCAAACGGCGCTCGCGCGCGCACTCGCTAATGGTGAGTACGCAGCCGTCGCGCTGCAATCGCCGAACTTCTTCGGCAATGTCGACGTCTTCTCGTCCGAAGCGCTTGCAGCCGCAAAGACAAGCGGGACGGTTACGATCGCCGTCGTCGCGGAGGCGCTCTCGCTAGGGGCGCTCGCAAGCCCGGCGTCGTGGGGCGCGCAGATCGTAGTCGGCGAAGCGCAGAGCTTTGGAATCCCAATGGCGTACGGCGGCCCGTACGCCGGATTCATCGCGAGCACGCAGGAGCACATCCGGCGGATTCCGGGGCGTTTGGTCGGTAAGACGGTCGACAACGCCGGCCGAACGGCTTACGTCTTGACGCTACAGGCGCGCGAGCAGCACATCAGGCGCGAGCGCGCCACGTCGAACATCTGCACGAACCAAGCTCACTGCGCCCTCATCGCAACGATTTATTTGGCGCTGATGGGCAAGACCGGGCTGCGCAACGCCGCCGCACTGAATCTGCAGCGCTCGCGCGAGCTTGCGAGCGCCGTGGCAAATATTGACGGCGTGACGCTGAAGTACGCGGCGCCGTTCTTCAACGAGCTCGTTGTCGACGTGCATAGGCCTGCGGCCGCAGTGCTAGCGGAGCTGGAGCAGTGCGGTATTCTCGGCGGCATCGATTTGGGGCGCTTCTACCCCGAGCTGTCCACCTGCATTCTAATGACCGCAACCGAGCTGACGACGAGTGGCGACATCCATGCGTTGAGCACGGCGCTCGAGGAGAGTCTGCGTGTCCACGCCCGCGTATAGAACCGAAACGGGCTCTAGTCCGCTCATCTTCGAGCTGGGCCAAGAGGGGCGGGCGAACTGCTACCTCGAGGAAGCCAAACCGCTAGGGAGCTTTCTGCCGCGAACGGCTCTGCGCGACGAGCTGCCGCTGCCGGATAACAGCGAACTCGACGTCGTTCGCCATTACACGCGGCTCTCGCAGCGCACGTTCGGAATCGACGTTGGTTTCTATCCGCTCGGCTCGTGCACGATGAAGTACAATCCCCGCATCAACGATGCGGTGGCTGCTCTGCGTGAGTTCGCGGAACTGCACCCGTACACGCCCGACGCGCTTGCACAGGGTGCGCTGCAGGTGATGTACGAGCTCGAACGGACGTTGAGTTCGCTCTTCGGCATGGCGGCGTTCTCGCTCAATCCATCGGCCGGCGCGCACGCCGAACTCGCGGCGCTGCTGATCGCGAAGAAATACTTCAAGGACCGCGGCGAGCTGAAACGCGACAAAGTCATCGTACCGGATACGGCGCATGGCACGAACCCCGCTTCGGCCACGATGTGCGGCTTCGGCGTTATCTCGCTGCCCAGCGATGCGCGCGGGCGAGTGAGTCTCGATGAGATTCGCAAGGTCGTCGGGCCCGACACGGCAGTCTGCATGATGACCAACCCCAACACGCTCGGCCTCTTCGAGGATCAGATCGCGGAGATTGCCGCTGCGGTGCACGACGCCGGCGGACTGATGTACTACGATGGTGCGAACGCGAACGCGATTATGGGCTACGCACGCCCCGGCGACATGGGCTTCGACCTCATGCACCTCAACACACACAAGACCTTCACGATTCCGCACGGCGGTGGCGGCGCCGGGCACGGTCCGCTCGGCGTTGCGGCGCACCTAGTCGAATATCTCCCGACACCCATTGTCATTGCGTCGGCCCGGCCGAACGGCGAAGCGGGTATTGCGCCGAGTGACAAGCTCACGTTTCGCCTCGATTTCGATCGGCCGAAGTCGATCGGTCCGGTGCGCTCCTTCTGGTCGAACTTCGCACACGCCGTGCGCGCGCTCGCGTACATGTACGCCAACGGTGAGGAAGGTCTCAAACGCGTTTCGCAGTTGGCGGTGCTCAACGCAAACTATCTGCGCGTGAAGATCGCCGAGTTTCTCGAGACGCCGTACCCGGAAATCTGCCGGCATGAGTTCGTCGCGTCGGCTGCGAGCCTAAAAAAGGAGCATGGCGTGCGAGCGCTCGACATCGCCAAGGCGCTGCTCGACCGCGGCTACATGGCGCCGACGATCTATTTCCCGCTGATCGTTCCCGAATGTCTGATGATCGAGCCGACTGAAACCGAATCGAAAGAGACGCTCGATACGTTCGTTGAAGCACTTCGGGAGATCGTCGCGCAGGCTGCGACCGATCCACAGGCGCTCCTCGACGCACCGACACACACGGTCGTCGGACGCGTCGACGAGACGCGTGCGGCGCGCAATCCCGACCTCCGTTGGCGTCGCTAGACCTCGCACAGGACCCCGCGGGCAGCGCGATAAAGTAACTCTAGTCATCTTTTACTGAGGAGGGTTCGTTTGCTCCACAAGCTCGTCGACGACCTTCGAACACGGGGCCCGCTGGAGCGTCCCACGGCGGAGGTGGGCCGGTTGCTGGCCGTTGCGGCGGAGGGACTTCCGGGGCTTCGCGGCGAGCTGCTTTTTCGCCCGGACGCTTATACGCGCAACTGTTTCTATGCCGACGATGCGTTCGAGATCCTCTTGCTTAACTGGGCGGCGGGCGCGATATCGCCGCTGCACGATCACGGCGATCAGCATTGCTGGCTCATCGTACTCGAGGGGCGGCTCGTGATCGACGACTACGTGCGCCTAGATCGCGGGGAAACGCCGGGCCGGGCGCGCGTTGAAGCGCGCGATTCACGGACGATCGGGGCCGGTGGCCTCGATCTGCGATCGGGGCGATTCGATCTCCATCGCGTTACGGCGACCGCCGACGCGCCCGTGGTTTCGCTGCACGTCTACTCACTACCGATGCGCAGCTTCCTCGTCTACGATGAACGCGAAGAACGATGTAACGTCGCGCTCGGAGAGTATGACGACGTGCTGACGATTACCGCGCCGCGCTGATCGCCGTGCAGGAACCATTTGACGTCGCTGTAATCGGAGGCGGCTTCAGCGGCTGCGCCGTCGCCGCGCAGCTCGCTCGCCGCGCGGGCCGTGGCCTCTCGCTCTGTTTGGTTGAACCCGATGAGCTGGGACGTGGCGCCGCGTACGGCACCCAGCATGCCGAGCACGTCCTCAATACGCGCGCGCGATCGATGAGCCTCTTTGCCGACGATCCGGAGCATTTCGTGCGCTGGCTCGGTGCTCGCGGCGGACCGAACGATTTTCTTTCACGCCGGCTCTACGGTCAATACGTTGCCGAAACTGCACGCGTCGCTTTTGAAAGTGCGGCGTTTACGGTCCGCAACGACCGCGTGCGCCGCGCGTGGCGGTACGAGGGCGGACCGTTCGTCATCGAGGTCGGCGGCGGCGTTCGCCTCTCGGCGCTCAATCTCGTGATCGCGACCGGAAACGTGCCGCCCAACGATGAGTTCCTTCCGCGAGCGATGGTCGCGCATCCGCGGTACGTCGCAAATCCTTGGCGCTTCGATTATCGCGAGATTGCCGGAGAGGTGCTTGTCATCGGTTCCGGCCTCACCGCACTCGACGTCCTCGTCGCGCTCGACGCAAGTGGCTACCGCGGCGACATACAGGTCCTCTCGCGTCGCGGACGATATCCCGAAGTACACGCGACGGTTGCGCCGTACGACGTAGTGCCGGCACTCGACACGAGCGACGCGCGCGCGGCGCTGCGAAGCTTCCGTCGTCAGCTTCGAGAAGCGGCGCGGCGGGGATTCGATTGGCGCGCCGTCGTCGACGCAGTGCGCCCCGAAGGCGAAGCGATTTGGAAGCGCCTATCGCCGCTAGAACAACGGCGTTTCGAACGCCACGTGCGCGCGCATTGGGAACGTCATCGGCATCGGGCGCCACAGCAAGTCGATGCCGTGCGCGAACGTTTGGCACGCGCAGGCCGTCTTACGACGTACGCCGGGCGAGTGCGCGGGATGGAACGCGGTACAGTGGCGATCGACCTTGCGCACGGCGGAACGGCGCAACTTCAGCCGGATTGGATCGTCAACTGCACCGGTCTTGGACGTAGCGCGCGCTTCGCTGCGAATCCGGTGCTGGCCGGCATGCTCGCCGATGGCACGATTTCGGTCGAACCCGGACGATTAGGCTTGCGGGTGAACAATGCGCTCAACGCAATCGACGGCAATGGCAAACCGGTCGATGGGCTCTGGATCGTCGGTCCGCTGGTGCGTGGCTCGCGCTTCGAGGCGACCGCCGTTCCGGAACTACGCGCAATGGCCGACCTTGCGGCCGGCCATATTGTGTCAACGCTCGAAAGTGCGGGCGAGAACGAGTCGGCGCGAGCAGTTACTGTCCCGGGCTGATTACCGCTCCTTATACGCCCTCGTGGCCCAACACTGGGAACCCGCTTAGCGTCTTGATTAGTGGGCCGACCTTAACCATGGCCCCGTGCCGACTATGTACCTCACGTGCGTATGCTTACTTGATCATCAAGCCGAGCAGGCACAAAGGGCGCCCCTTCTCGCATCGGCTTCTTGGGACGGGGCGTTATAATAGATAGCAATAAGGGGGCTCGACTGAGGCCCCCTTCCACGTCCAAAACAAGGTGATGATGCGGGTCAAATACGAGGTATCGGCGGGCGGATTGCTTCTGCGCCGGAGTGATTCCGGCTACGATGGTCTGCTCATTGGTCGCGGTGAGCCGCCGCGTGTTTGGACGCTTCCAAAAGGCCACGTAGAGGCGCGCGAGTCGAACGAACAGGCCGCATTGCGCGAAGTGCACGAGGAGACCGGCTGCTGGGGCGAGATCATCACGCGCCTCAACGAAATCTCGTATTGGTTCTACGTCGGCAAGAATAAGCACCGTAAGGCCGTCACCTTCTTTCTGATGCGTTATCTTTCGGGCGATCCCGCCAACCACGATCACGAGGTCGACGATGCCTGTTGGTTTGACGTTGCGCAGGCGCGCAAGTCCCTGAAGTACGTAAATGAGAAGCGGTTGATCGACCTGGCGCTGGAGTTTTTACAAGCCAATCCGGCCGCGTTCGGTGAGCTCGAACTCGCGAGCATGACTGCCGACCAAAAGCGCTCTTGAACGAGAGCGCGCCGGCGCAGACGCTGGTCGAGAACCACAGCGTCTGCCGCGTGCAGCTCGATGCCTTCGACGGCCCGCTCGACCTGCTCTTAACCCTCATCAAGGACCAGCAACTCGACATCGCGACCGTTCCGCTTGCGACGGTCGCCGAGCAGTATCTCGCCTACGTGCGAATGATGGAAGCGCTCGATATTGAGGTCGCCGCCGAGTATCTGGTCATCGCCGCAACGCTTGTTTTCCTGAAGTCGCGTGCGTTGCTGCCGCCGATTCCGCAGGAGTTTGCCGAAGAGGCCGGCGATAGCCCCGAGGAAGTCGAGGAACGGCTGCGGCGCAGGCTTATCGCCTATTCGAAGTATCGCGAGCTTGGCGAGGAGTTGCGCGACCGTCAGAGTGAGGCGGCCTCATATTTCTATCGCGATTCGGGCGATCCGGCCGGTGAGGTTGCGCAGCGCTACGAGATCGACCCGGAGCGCCTCAAGCGCGTCTTTGTCACGATGCTCGCCCAAGCCCGGCCGGAGAAGCGCTCGATCGCGCGGGAGCGCGTCTCGCTGATCGCCTCGATGGATTATATCGTGCGGCGGGTCAAGGAGAACGGCGAGGTCACGTTCTCCACGCTCTGCAAGGAGCTCGGCATGACGCGCGAAGTGATCATCGTGACCTTTCTCGCCATGCTCGAGCTCATTCGGCGCCACCGCATCGCCTTCGACCAGCCCGAGTTGTTCGACGACATCCGCCTCTTCTCGACCAAAGCCGCATGATGGAAGAAGCGGTGCTGCAACTGCAGCGCCCCATCGAAGCGCTGCTTTTCGTCGCGAGTGAGGCGCTCTCGATCCCGCGGCTCGCCAAACTCCTGCGCGCCGAGGAACGCGACGTTGCCGTAGCGCTGCAACAGATTGAAGCCGATTACAGCGAACGCGGTATCGTCTTGCGAGAGATCGCAGGCGGCTATCGCTTCGCGACCTCGCCGCTGAGCCGCGACGTCGTCGAGGCCTATCTCCTGCCGCCGAAGAGCACGCTCTCGACGCCGGCAATGGAGGCGCTTGCGATCGTCGCGCACATGCAGCCGGTCACCCGCAGCGAGATCGAAGCGATTCGTGGCGTTAACTCCGAGAGCGTCGTGAGCACTCTGCTGGATCGCGGCTTCATTGCTGAGGGTGGGCGAAAAGACGTCATCGGGCGGCCAATGCAGTACGGAACGACCGCGCTCTTCCTGGAGTCGTTCGGGCTGCGAACGCTCGACGATCTCCCCGCGCTGGAGCTCGAACCGGGACAGCCGCTCGAGTTGGCCCTCGTATCGACGGCGGCTGTCGAAGAAGAGTAGCGTAGATGCGAATCGGCCTGCACGTGCGGGTCGCGGGCGGTTATGCGAAGGCCGTCGAGCACGTAAAGTCGGTCGGCGGCAGCGCGATGCAGATATTCTCGTCGAATCCACGCAGCTATCGTACGAGCGCGGCCGACGTCGCCGCGCTCGAAGCATTCGCGCAACTGCGGCGTGAGGCGGGGATCGATCCGTGCGTCATCCACACACCGTATCTCGTCAACCTTGCGAGCGCCGATCCGAAGATCGCGACGGGCTCGGTGCATCTGCTGCAGCACGATCTCGGCGTCGCGGCGCGCGGCGATATTCGGTTCGTCAACACGCACCTCGGCTCGTACGGCGCGCGCGACCGCGAGGAAGCCTTTTCGGCGATTTGCAGCGCGCTGGAGAGCGCGCTGGCGGGGATCGAGCCGGGCGTTTTCTTGGTGCTCGAGAACTCGGCCGGGGCTGGGAATCTCGTCGGTGGAACGCTCGAAGAGTTGGGGCGATTCACGCGCAGCGTCGCACATCCGCAGCTTGGTGTCTGCCTCGACACGGCGCATGCGTGGGCGAGCGGCTACGCGATCGACACGAAAGCCGGCGTCGATCGCTTCGTCGAACAGGCGGAGGAACAGATTGGGCTCGAGCGGATTTTAATGTTTCACTTCAATGACACGCAGGTAGAGCTCGGCGCAAGCCGCGATCGTCACTGGCATATCGGCGAGGGCAACATCGGCTTCGATGGCTTTCGCGCGCTGCTCGCACATCGCGAGCTGCGCGATAAGACCGCCATCCTTGAAACGCCGGGTGACGACGCCGACGATCGGCGAAATATGGAAACGATCCTCGCGATTCAACGAGGCGCACTCGCCGCCACGTAGATGAGCCCGTCGTTCGTCGCACATTTTGACGTCGACGCTTTCTACGCCAGCGTCGAGATCCGAGACGATCCGACCCTGCGTGGCAAGCCGGTTGCAGTCGCGGGTCGCAGCCGCCGCGCCGTCGTGCTCACGGCATCGTACGAGGCGCGCCCATATGGCGTGCGCTCCGCGACGCCGCTTTACAAAGCGCGCCTCGCCTGTCCGCAGCTTATCGTCGTTCCTCCCAACATGGCGAAGTACCGGGCTGTTTCGAACGACATCTTCGCGGTCTTCGAAAGACGCGGGAACGTCGTCGAAGGCCTCTCGCTCGACGAAGCGTTCGTCGGCATCGGCGATGCGACGATCGAGGATGCCTCCGCGCTCGTCAGCGCAATTCGCGACGATGTCTTAACGGCGACGGGACTGACCGTCAGCGCCGGGCTCGCAACGGGAAAGATGATCGCGAAGATCGCCTCAGATACGTGCAAACCGAACGGCATGCTCGTCGTCGCGCCGGGCGAAGAGGAGGCGTTCGTCGCGCCGATGCCGGTCGGACGCCTCTGGGGCATCGGACCAAAGACGCAGACGCGGCTGAACGCGCTCGGCATAGCGACGATCGGGCAACTCGCCGCCCTGACCGACGCGCAGGTCCGCGAAGTATTCGGTGCGTGGGGTTATGAGGTGCGCGATCTCGCACGTGGCATCGATCACCGTCGAGTCGAGTCGGATCGCGAGACGAAGTCGATCTCAACCGAAGAGACCTTCGAATACGACGTCAGCGACGAACCGAGACTCATCGACGTTCTGCGCGAGCAGGCACGCGAACTCGCCGAGAAGCTCGAGCGCGAGCACAGCAGCGTGTTGACCGTCGGCATTAAGATCAGGCGCTCCGACTTCACGACCCTTGGCCGGCAGACGCGGCTCGCCGAGCCAACGCGCGATGCTCGCCGAATATTCCGCGCGGCGGTGCACTGCCTGCGGCGCGCCGATCTCCAAGGCACCCCGGTCCGTCTGCTCGGCACGCGCGTCGCATCGTTTGTTGAAGGCGACCCGCTCCAAACAAGTTTATTCTAAAATAACGTCTTTAGGTGCCGCAGTTCTCTACGAAGTTGCGGACCGCAGGGTGCAGATGCTTGAACGAGATCGACCCGTGCACGGCATCAAAAATGATCTCGTTGCGGTTGTAAAAAGTTAGACCCGTATTGACTTGCGGGCTACTGGTGGGATTAGGAGCCGTAACCTTGACCTCATTCCAGTTCTGCTTGACGCCGGTCGCAAAGCCTCCGATGCGGCTGCCCGAGCTCCCGGCGCTGAGTGTGACGGTGTTGCTTCCGACGACGATCGTGCCGCAGTGCTGCGACGCCAGCGTCGGGATCGATTGGGTCCCGGCGCTCCTCAACATGACTCCCGCCGCGCCGGTATCGAATAGCGTTCGCAAGCATCGCGAAAAGAACGTACTCGTTCCCCGTATCGCATAGCACGCCCTGACGTCGCGCTGCCAGCTCTGCGCTCCGTTCGGAAGTTGTCCGTTCGTCTTCGGCCCGGCTATCATAGGTATGCTCAGCAAACCGTTCGTTGACGGCGAGGCTTCGATCGCGGTCGGCGTGACCCCGAAAATCGTCCATGCCGCGCTCAGTCCAAAGAGTCCATTGTAGAGTTCGCCTTTGTGCGTGCCGCTCGAGAGCGCCCTTGGCTCGAGATCCGCGCCGAACGTTCCCCAGAGGCCGCGGTCCTTCTCGAGGCTGTCGATGATGTTGCTTCCGCTGCCGTACTTTTTCTTGCAACTCGCCGTCAGGCAATACGCTTTCGCGACGCTTACAAACGGCAGGCTCGCGATCGACAATCCTTGGCCGAAGCTGACAGTGCTTTCGACGAGCTCCCCCTCGTAGTATAGGCCGCTTCCGTATTTGTTGTGCGTTGTGATGTGGAGATCGCGAACCTTGTTTTTCGGATTTGCGATCGCATTTGCGTAGACCCATAGCCCACCGGACCCGGTGTCGAAGAGAAAGTCTTGCGTCTTCGTGCCGGCAACTGAGAGCTGCACGTGGAAGCCGGACTTGTCCTGATCGTTCTTGATCAACGGAATGCTCCTCGGAGCAGCGTTCGGTGACAGCATCCGCGTGTTACTGCCTGCGGAGGGTAACCCAGGGACACTGCCGTGCGCTCCACATCCCGCCAGCGCTAGCACGCATGCCATGGTGGCCATCGGTATAAGCCGCGTATGTCTCATACTTTGCTCAGCGCGAGGCCGACCGGTTGCTCGAAGCCTGTCTTGAACTTTGTGGCCGGGCCGCCGGCGGGATACCGCCAAAATATAACCTCGTCCAAACCGTGGTCGGCGCCCGCCAAATGCGAGCCATCGATCACGAAGAACGAGACTCCGCTCGCACTTACCAGCGGCGTCAAACCAGTTTCCGTTCCTTTGTTGCCTTTGATTGAAAACTCATAGAGCGTCTCCGTCGACTGTTCGTTGATGACGAGGCGGTCGCGGTACCACGCCATTCCCGAACCCAAACTTATGGGCTGATTCAACCGAAGCGTCTTCGGAACGGTCTGGCCGTGTTCGAGTACGCCGGGGTGAAAGGTCGAGCCGGCAGTGAAGCCGCCGATAAAAAGATCCCCCGTATCGTCGTATGTGAGGCCGAGATAGTAGTCACAATCGGGAACCGCGTAATAGGCCTTCGGCAACCCCTTCGCATGCTTGTACAGTGCGATGTTTCCCGGATTGCTGCCGCTCGACGTCTCGAAGTTACTCACGGCGAGGTTGCCGCTCGTGGGATCGATGGAGCAATCGTAGGGTTGGTACCCGGTATCGTTGAGCGTCGCAATCGGGCTCGTTCCGCCGTGCGCGTATTCGACGATGTGAGCGTTTGGGGGATCAGTGATAAAAACGTCGCCTGCCGCGTCAGTGCACTCGCCGACCGGCTTTCCAAATCCCGTAAGGGTACCAACGCGTTTCAGACGCGGATAGTTGTACGAGAAGACGTAGACATCGTCGCTCATTTCGTCGGAGACATAGAGCAGATCGCTCTTCGTTGCGGCGGGATCCATCCACGAGCGCCCGCGTGACGTGCCGGGTGACCCGTCTGTGAGAGCGTTCCGTAAGGGCGAACGGTTGGCGAACTGCTCCGTCGCTCCCGGCGGAGCGACCTGTGCGCCGCCGCAACCGGCAAGCGCGATCGTCGCCGTGAGGGCAAATGCCGTTGGAACGAAATGGGGACGTTTCATGGAGCCTCTCCTTGCATAGCCCGGGGAGGTATACTTCTTTTCATGGATGCCGACGCCATCGTGATTGGTGCTGGGGTCGCGGGACTCGCTGCGGCTCGATCGCTCGCTCGCCGGTCGCTGCGCGTGCTTCTTGTGGAAGGCCGCGATCGTGTTGGCGGGCGCGTCTGGGCGGATCTCGGCGCCGAGTTCATCCACGGGCCGGCGCCGCGGACGACGGCGCTGTTGCGCGAAGCCGGCATCGGTGCCGTTGCCATAGGTGAAGAATCATGGGTCCGCGGCAAACGCGGGCTGGAGCCGTATGCGAGCGATTTTCCGTCTGCGGCGGCGATCTTCGGCAGCGCGTATGCGCTGCGCGAGGACGAAACCGTCGATCGCTTTCTCCAACCCTTCGAACGCGATCCCGAGACGCGCGAGCTCGCGCAGACCGCGCGTGCCTACGTCGAGGGCTTCGATGCGGCGGACCCGTCGATCGCGAGCGCTCGCGCGATCGCCGACGAATGGCGCTCGGGCGTCGATTTTAGCACCGCTCGGCCCCTCGGCGGATACGATCCGATGATCGCATTTTTGCACGATGCCTGCACAGCAGCGGGCGTCGAGACGCGACTCTCAACGATCGTCCGTTGTCTGAGATGGAAGCGCGGCACGGTTGAGGCCGATGTGAGCGATGCGCGTGGCGGCTCCCAGACGCTGCGGGCTCTTGCGGCGGTAGTGACCGTACCGATCGGCGTCCTGCGCGGCCAATGCGACGCCGCATCTATCGCATTCAATCCGGAACTTCCGCCGGAAAAACACGCAGCGATGGCGGCAATCGAATCGGGCCACGCGATCAAGGTCGTGCTTCGCTTTCGGACACGGTTTTGGGAGGACGTGCATGACGGCCGCTATCGCAACGCGACGTCCTTTCGGACCTACGGTGAGCCGTTCATGGCGTATTGGGCGCAAACGCCGCTACGCAATGGGCTCATCGCCGCATGGGCCGGAGGTCCGCAAGCGCTCGCGCTCGCGGAGTCGCCGGGGCCGCAACTCATCGCGGCTGCGCTCGATGGCTTTGGCGCGCTCTTCGGGGAGCGAGAACTCGCGCGCGCAGAATGCGAGAGCGGCGCGGTTCACGATTGGACTGCGGATCCGTTCGCGCGCGGTGCGTACAGCTATGTCAGGGTCGGCGGCGCAGACGCGCGCACCGAGTTGGCGGCTCCGCTGGACCAGACACTCTTTTTTGCCGGCGAAGCAACGTCGACGGATGGACAGGGCGGCACGGTCAACGGCGCGCTGGAGACCGGCGAACGTGCAGCCGCGCAGGCCGCAATGGCGCTGGACGTGAAGGCGCACTAGGTCGTGTCGCCGCTTCTCGCGCCGTGGTCGAGCTTCTACGTCATGACGGGCTCGTCGGCCGCGGCTTTGACCGGCTTGATGTTCGTCGTCATCAGCTTGGTCATGGGAAGAGAACGGCTGCGGCGAGCTCCGGACGGCATTGCGACCTTTAGCACACCGACGGTCATGCATTTTGGCGCGGCACTGCTGATCTCAGGGATTCTAGTCGCGCCATGGCACTCGCTCGCGGTGCCCGCCGCGTTGATCGGAATCGCCACGCTCTACGCCATCGTGCACGTTACACGCGTCGCCTTCATCGCGAAGCGGTTGAGTACGTATGTCCCTGACCGTGAAGACTGGATCTGCTACACAATCCTGCCGCTCGTCGCTTACGCGGCTAGCTTTGGGGGTGCGCTCGCGTTGCCGCTGGCTCCAGTGGAGGCACTTTTCGCTATCGCCACGGGGACCTTGCTGCTGGTCTTCATAGGCATCCGGAATGCGTGGGACATCGTGACCTTTATCGCGACCGGCCGCGCCGACGAAGACTCTCCGGACACTTAGTGCGCGGTTTTGTAGACTGATCTAAGCGTCTTATAGAGAGAGTTTCCCGGCGAGACTTCCTCGACGAAGTACCACCAGAACGTCCCGCCGCCCGAGTACGGATAGCCCATAATTGCCGATTGGTACTCGGCGGCGACAGCGTCGCGCCCTTGCGGCGCAATCGACGTTTTCGAGCCCCACCACCAGCCTGGCCCGCGATCGTAATCGAGCTCCGTGATCATGATGCGTTGCTGCGGAAACTCGGCGTGCAGCGCCGCGATGACCCGATCGAACGGTTCGCCCATCGGGCTCTGGCGTGGATAGAGCGAAATCCCCAGATCGTCCACGTACGGCGAAATCGAACCCATGTTCGCGCGCGCCCACGTGAACGTTGAATCGCTGACGCGATCCTCGCCGAGCTGCCAGTAGAGCGTCACGAGCACGCGCGCGTGCGTGTGTGATTTAATGTATTTCGACGCGAACCGCGTTTTCTCAACCACACTCGGCGTCGAGCCGAGCCAGTTTCCGTTGATCTCGTTGCCGGTCTCCCATTCGTCGACGCTTGGCAGCGCACTCACATATTCGCGCGTGCGTTGCTCGAAGGCCGCGACGCTCCAGCGGCGCATCTCCGATGAGTCGAGGATCTGGCCGACGACGTGCAAGCCAAGCGCGTGCGCGTTCGCGATTTCTGCGGCGTAATAGCTGGGCTTTTCGCCCGGATCGAAACAGATGCGCAGCCACCCATCGCTGGGATAGAGGCCGGCAGCGACTTTCAGGCCGCCAACGCCGCCAGTAATTGTATCGAAGGTCGCGCCCCACTCCGTCGCATCGGGGTGCGCGGCGGCATACTCGATCCCCGCTTCGGCGAGCAGCTCCATCTCGGCGCTCACGCCCGCATCGAGCGATCGCGCGAAGAACTCGCCGGCGCGCGCCCCGCTTCGCGCCTGCTGACCGCGTGCAAAGTCGTTCGTCGCTTTCGTATAGAGTTTCGTAAACTCCGAACCGGGATGATACCACGAGCGCGCCGCGAGGCTCGTGTGAATGTCGTTGACGACCTGCTGTGCCTCCAGCTCGTCGAAATCGTACGTTCCCGCAGTCGTTGGGAGATCGAGGATGAGATTCGAGTATCCGGCGCTCGTCGGCCATGCCATCGAGAGCGTAGTGGAACCGTTCGTCGGGAGCGTTAGCGATGGATCGCCGCTCGAGCCGCTGGTCGAATAAAGCGGGCCGGTCTTCGTGACGGCCAGCGTGACCGGATCGAGCAGCGCATCGTCGATCCCGTTATTGCCTTGGCCGTTCTCTTCGAGCTGCCGGAAGGCGTTCCACGCAATGCGATTGCCGCTCGTGTCATACGCGTGCAGCACGATCGTTCGGCCGCCGTCGCGACGGCTGTCCGCCGCGACCTGTTGCGAACCCGCAACCTGCGGAATGTTTCGTTGAAGCTGGCTCGAACAGCCCGTCAGCACGAGCGCCAGCGCAAAAGCGCCCCAGCCCCTCATACTCGAATTATCGGCTGCGCGGATCGCGGCGCGAACTCTGCGGAATGCTGCTTTGGATGCTCGCTTGGGCAGCCCGCAATAGCAACCACGTCGGCTTGCAGGGTCAGAACTATCGATGGCCATGGCACGTCCGGAGCATGCTGTGGTGCTAAGTTATTTTTGTGGCCGTTCTAAATGCTAGATAAGGATAACCACATGCTTCCGTTCTTTCTAAGTTTCTTCCTCACGTTTGGGATGCCCCACGGCCTTACCGCGCATCATGCTTCGGGAACGAGCTCGACGATCACCGTAGCGCCGAGTAACCCCCTAAATAAGCAGGTGAAGTCAAACGGGGTTAGGGTCAAACCCGGCCCCTAATCGGCAATCAGCCCGGCGCGGTACTACTCGCGCGACAATACTTCGTGGCCGCTCAAAATGCTAGGTAAGGATAACCAAAATGCTTCCGTTTTTCCTAAGTCTCGTCGTCACATTCGGGATGCCCCACGGCCTCATCGCGCATCATGCATCAGGAACGGGCTCGACGATCACCGTAGCGCCGAGTAACCCCCTAAATAAGCAGGTGAAGTCAAACGGGGTCAGGGTCAGACCGGGTCCCTAAGCGGTAATCAATCGGCGCGGTAACTACGCACCCGAAACATATTACCGTCCGTCTCCCGCTGTATTTCTCACCGCCTGGATACGCGTACCTCCGTTAGCGTAGAACGGGAGGTATTCCGGGGCTTTTCTAAGGTGGGTTGGCCAATGGTCGCCGATGATTCTCGGAGATTATCGGCTGTTTGTACCTAAGTTTTCGATGCCGTAGTGCTTGAAGCGGGGCCATTGCTGCGGCAGAGGCGGGTGCATGCCGCGGCAGAGTACGATCGGCCGATTCACCTCGTACGGCATCGCGTATGGCGACGTGCCGAAGCGCGCGATCGGCTTTACGGAATCGCAGATCGTCGACCAATCGGCGGCCGTGACATCGACGCCGATGACCACCGAGCCGTCGTAACCACGCGGGCCCCAGAGATAGTATTGATTGTTGCCGCTGAGCGCCGGCGGCAGATGTGAACCGTACACGTCAATGGCGGACGCTTCGCCATAGTTCGAGGCAAAGATCGCCGTCTTCGCGCGATCCGCCGGCGGCAACGCGTTGTATACGTCTTCGACGGAACGTGCGACATCGCGCCATCCGAACTCGTCCGAAAACACTTGCATGAGCGGCGCGCCGATGCCGGCTCGTTCCATCGCTGGCGGCCGACCCATGCGATCGAGCATGTGCTCGAGCTTGTCGGGCGGCAACACAGGCAAGACGAACGGCAGCGCGACCACGCCGTTTGCGGCGGCGATAGCCGCCCAAAGCGCAACGAGCGTGACTGGCAGCGTGGTGCAAGCGGCTGCACCGAGGGCCAACATAGTCGGATACGCGCCGGCCATATAGTAGCTCTTCCCGTGCGTGATAAGGATAATGAGAGCGGTTACAACAAAAGCGATCGATAGAAATCGA
Organism: Vulcanimicrobiota bacterium; assembly: GCA_963758805.1. GTDB lineage: Bacteria > Vulcanimicrobiota > Vulcanimicrobiia > Vulcanimicrobiales > Vulcanimicrobiaceae > Cybelea. The sequence goes on along the minus strand of CAVWWP010000003.1, from coordinate 258,869 downwards.
AAGCGTGCGAGCCGTGACGATGCAAATGGAGCGACGATGCCGGTTATCCATAGCGGAGCAAGTAGGGCGTTCACATAGAAGATCTGACCGATCGTGAACTGGAGTGGCGAGCCGATAAAGTTTCCCGAGTTGTCATTGCGCACGAGCTCTAAGAATGGCAAACCCATCGCGGCTTGCCACGCGACGTTTGGTAGAGCGATGATCGCGGCGATCGCTATGCCGATCCAGAGATCGCGCGAGCGGAAGACCGAACGCGGACCAGCGGCCGCCAGTCCTGCGGCAAGACCGACGGCCCAGAACGGATGCCGTAACGCGTCTCAAATGCAAATCCGGCGAATGCGCCCGCCCACCAATAAAGGCGTGGCTCGTTCCGCAGGAAAGCTCGCGTTACGAGATATGCCGTCGCCGTAAAGTCGAACGGTTCGAAGGTAGAGGTGTTGAGGGTTGCGGTCATTGCGGTGACCAGCGTTGCGCTTGCCGCGGCGATAGCGGCGAGCCAGGCGCCGCGCGTGCCGGCGCCGAGCAGCTGCGCAAAGAGCACCGTCAGCGGAATGAGAAGGATCGCCGCGAGCACTGCCGGGCAGGCGCAGTATCCACGCGTGCGTGCCGGCGAACTGCGTTGCCGCGGCGAGCAGCGGGACGAGCGGTGGCTGATCGACGTAGCCGAACGCCGGGTGGCGTCCGCAAACGATAAAGTACAGCTCGTTGCGGAAGATGTCGTACTGCCCCGCCACCATCAGATGAACGACGGCAACAACCGCGGCCACGCTCCAGGCCGCCCATCGCGCTCCCTTACTCATCGACGAGATGCACGAGGCTATCGAGTGCACCGTCTATCGCGGCGACGCGAGCATCCATGCCGGTCACGCCGTAACGAGCGGCAATGTCGGCCATCGGCACGTACGCGATTTTGGCGCCGGCGGCCTCTTCCCAGATCAAGAGCTTGAGCGGCAGCTCGAGCGCAACGAGAGGAACGGCTTCCATGAACGGCGTGCCGCCTTTGGGATTGCCGAAAACCAGCAGCGTCGTCGGGCGTAGCGTCATGCCTGCGCCGGCAGCCGCGGCGGATTGGTCGATCGTTGCGAAAATTGTGTTGCCTGAACCGGAAATTGCCTTTGAGAGCGCGGCAACGGTCTCCGCATAGGGGTACCGGCTACGCACGGTTATCGCACCCACGTTGCCGCCCGCTCAGTCTTCGCGCACGGCTTCGGCATCGATATCGAGCCAGATCTCCGGACCGACCACGACGCCGCCGCGCGCGACCGCATCGTTCCAGTTCACGCCGAAATCGTAGCGGTCGATCCGCGTGCGCGCCGCGAAACCGGCCCGTCGCTTCGGACCCTTGTCCACGCCGTCTTCCCACCACGGCGTGTCCCACTGCCCAAGGTACGTCACTTCGAGGGGCACCGTCTTCGTGACGCCGCGCAGCGTCAAGCTCCCTTCGACGATGTATTCGGCCTCGCCGACCAATCGCGTAGCGGTGCTCTTGTACGTGATGTACGGATAACGTTCGACGTCGAGAAAGTCCGCGCTGCGCAGGTGCGCGTCGCGCTGCTCGACGCCCGTCCAGAGCGTCTTAGCTTCGATGCGAGTTTCAAAGGATAGGCGCTCGGGGTTCGCCGGATCGAACTCCAGCGTGCCGCTGACGTTCTTGAACAAACCGCGCACCCACGTCACCATCATATGCCGGGCTCGAAACTCGACTTCCGTATGGCCCGGCTCAAGAAACCACTTCATGACCGGTCGATATCGCCTCGCCTTGCGAGACTCCCGCCGATGCCGCTAAGCGAGGGGCATACGCACGGTACGCGGCCCAGGTATACTTCGGCTCGCTAGGACGCGGAAGGGGAAGGATGGGTCTCTCGAGGTTGTTTTGCCGCACGGCAGGTGCGTGCGCGACGCTCGTCATGCTGGCAGCGTGTGCCGGAACGTCAGGGGTTACCCCGCCGACGGTCACTTCCGGCGCTCGGTCTGCTTCGGTAACGGCTTCCGACGCGCAGCGTCGAGACCTCGTTTACGTGTCCGACGCGGGCACGGGCTCCGTGCATGTGTATTCCTACCCCCAAGGCGCCGACGAGGGAACGTTGACGGGCTTCACGTCGCCGGGGGGAGAGTGCGCCGACAAGGCCGGCGACGTCTTCATCACGGACTCGTCCGCTTCGGTGATCCGCGAATACGCCCACGGGGGCACGATCCCCATTGCCGTGCTTAGTGACGCGGGATACGAGCCGTGGGGTTGTTCCGTCGACCCAACGAGTGGAGACCTCGCCGTTACGAACCTCACGATAACGCTAGGCGAGGGCGGCGACGTCGCAGTCTTCACGCAAGCTAAAAGCAAGCGCGTTCGGCATTATACGAATCCGTATCTGAACCAGGCGTGGTATTGCGGCTACGACAATAAGGGCAATCTGTTCGTCGACGGCCGAAGCGTAAGCAATACGTTTTCGTTCGCTGTGCTTCGAAGCGGCGGCGCGAGGCTCGAGAGCGTCTCGTTGGACCAGACGATCGGCGCGCCCGGCGGCGTTCAGTGGGATGGTAAATACGTTACGGTGGGCGATGCGACGGCGGCATCCAGCAGCAAGATTTATCGATTCACCATTCGAGGAAAGCAGGGCATGAGAGTCGCGACGACGCGGCTTGGCGGCGCGAAGCAGGTCTACCAATATTGGATCGACGGTGACACTGTGATCGGGCCGGATTTCGGCGCCGCAAACGTCATGTTTTGGAAATATCCGCAGGCTTCCGATCCTTTCAAAACGATCGGAACGCTTTCCGAACCCGTCGGTGCGACGGTGAGCCATGCGCAATAGTTCGCTCGCAATCGTCGCTGCAATCGCCACGCTGCTGGCGGGGTGTTCGCGTGGATCTGAGCCGTCGGTTCTCCCTCTGCAGGGCGACGATGCGATGCGGACCCTCGCGGCGACCGGTGCAGGAAAGATCAAGCACGTCGTCTGGATCATTCAAGAGAATCGCACGTTCGACAATCTCTTTCAGGGTTATCCCGGTGCGGACACCGTTTCGAGCGGTGAGATATCTTCGGGGAAAATGATCGCCCTCAAACCCGTGAGCCTTGCTACGGAGTACACGATCGACCACGAGCTTGACGCGATGGTCGCAGCCTGCAACGGAGCCGGGACGCTCCCCGGCACAAACTGCCGAATGAACGGCTTTGACAAAGAGTATAATTACGGCGGCCCTAAGGGGATCAAGTATCCGATGTACGTGTACGTCCCGCACGACGAATCGAAGCCGTACTTCCATATGGCGCACGAATGGGTCGTTGCCGATCGCATGTTCCAGTCGCAACTCGACGCCAGTTTCGTTGCCCATCAATACATAATTTCGGCGCAGGCGCAGTCAAGCGTCGATTTCCCCGTAGCTTTTTCGGGGGAATGCCAGGGTAGTTCCGACACCGTTCTGACGATCACGCGCCAGCGCGTCCTCGGGCCGGCGGAAGACGCATGCTTCAACTCGAAGACGCTCGGCGACGAGCTGGACGCGGCCGGCCTCTCGTGGCGGTATTATACGAGCAAGGTCCGGCCAAACAACCAGCTCACCGACTTGTGGTCCGGATATCAGGCGATCAAGCATATCTATAATGGACCCGATTGGTCGCGGGATGTTCTCTGTTGCATACCCCAAAGTAAGTTCATCACCGACGTGCGTGCCGGTAAGCTCGCGAGCTTTACCTGGATCACGCCGACCTGTGCCGACTCCGACCACAGCGACTGCGGCGGTGACTACGGACCATCATGGGTCGCGGCGCTGGTCAATACGATCGGCAAGAGTAAGTTCTGGGATTCGACGGCGATCTTCGTTCAGTGGGACGACTGGGGTGGAATGTACGATCACGTTCCGCCGCCCTACGAAGGCTACGACAGCTTAGGCTTCCGCGTACCGCTGCTGGTCATCTCGCCGTATGCGAAGCACGGCTACGTGTCGCACGTTCAGTATGAAACGACGAGCATCCTGAGGTTTGCCGAAGACCTGTTCGGCCTCGCGCAGATGACGGACGCCGACGCGCGCGCCACGTCACCGGCCGGCGATAGTTTTGACTTCACGCAAAAACCTCGTAGGTTCGTTCCGATTAAAGCGCCGTACGGAACAGATTTCTTCCTTCACCAAAAGAGTGACATACGGCCGCCTGACGACGAATAAAAGCCGAAACGGGAGTCCTATAGGCGGACGCCTGCAAGAAAATCGCATCGTGGTCGCCGAGTCGCGGAAAAGGCGATCCGACCTTCGACCTAACGGTTAAGGCCTTGAAGATGGGTTCCTGTGCGATCACCATTAGCGATTCGAACCACAACAGTGCGCAGCTGCAGATCAAAGTGAACTTCGAGTCTCTTTACAGCTTCAGCGGGGGTTCGGACGGCTATGGAACGATTTTTGTTCTAACTCCGTAGGTTAATCGTCGCCGGAAACCATCCGTAGCCAGCGGGACTTTGCCGCTTCCGCTGCCGTAATGCCGCTCGATTTATCGAGCAACCTGTGGGGTACGAAACGTCGATCGGTGTAAAGGGCTGCGGCTTCTGGTTGAAGTTAAAGAATGCATTGAGATTGTTGAGATAGGGCGACGTGTCGGCGCTGCCGAGACTCGGCAAGTTTTCGGCCGTTTCCGCAAACTTTAGCAACGTCGCAAATTCGGTATTCGTATGAACGATCGTCCCGCGACGCACGTAGGGTGAGACGACCAGAAGCGGCACGCGGAATCCGGGTCCGGCTTGATCGCGTACGACGTACGGCGGCACGTGATCGTAGAAGCCACCCCAATCGTCCCAAAAGATAAAGATCACCGCGTTCTTCCAAAGCTTGGATCCTCACCGATCGCATTCACGACGCTCGCGACCCAAGAGGGCCCGCATTTGCCCCCCGGTACGCCGGGATGATCGGAGGAGAGCGGGCCCGGAAGGATCACGTGACGCCTGCGACGTCGGTGGGGTTGCTGTTCAGGTCACTCAAGATCGACTCGGACGGGGCTCTAAAATACTGCGTATGGACGTGCGTCGGACTGTGGATGCTCTCGTGGCTGTGACACGTGCTCATATCGGGTTTGTCGGGCCAAAATCCGCCATACCTCACTTGTGTATTTACGTCGAGCGCATTGATGTTCGAGCAGAGCGAGTAGGTATACAAACGAAAGTTGGCCGTCGGAAATGCCGTACTCGAGGGCCTGCAAGCGACGAATAGCCGAAACAAGGCGCTATATTGACGGGCTTCCGACTCTCTTGGCCGGTGTTCGGGTCGAGGAAATATGTCCTCGTCCCGGCCGGCGAATCGCAACCCCAAGGCGTCAGCACGCACGCAGGGTCCAGTGGGCGATGGCAGCCGAGCGAAGCAAGTTTTGTTTTGACCGGTGTGTCGACGACGTTGTTGGACTGCCCGGAGAAAATATACTGATGGGCGGTGTACGACTCGCTGTTGTGGCCCATGAAGAAGTGATCGCCGAGAGCGTACTTCTGCGCGATGTCCCAGTACTCTTTAGTATCGGCGTAGTCGACGTACGAATAAATGTATCTGAGTAAAACGCCCGTTTTCAGGTCCGTGTTGGCACTAAAGCCATTCATTTGGCACGGAGAGGGGCCGCCAACCGAAAACGGTGGCCCTGTTCCCTTCGGCGCGTTGCAGGCTCGCAGCCAAGCCGGATGAGCGTTGTCCGGATCCACGACGCTATCCAAGAAAACTTTCTTCAATGGTTGCGTTCCCGTTAGCGTTCGCCCGCTCGAGACTGTGTCGGCTCCGGGGAAGGGATTTGGCCCACCGAAAAGGTTGTCGACGGTGCGGTTCTCTTGGACGATGAAGAAGATGCGAGGGCAGATGCGGCGTCGATCCGGCGATGGCCGCGTACGGCCGGCGTAGGGCAACTGTAGCCTCTCGACGCAAGACCTTCGCTCGGCGCAGTCAACGAAGGAAGAGCAGACTGGGAAGGTCCGTGCGCGCACGCCGCAAGCGCGCATGCGGCAAGCGCGATAAGGGTAAACGGAACGAATAGATTGTTTCTACGCACGATCACCGTCCTTATGCTTTCGAGGAAACGCTTCGCTGAAGCGCATGAAGACCCTGCGCAAAGCACGTCGTACGCAACCTCTATCGAAATTGCTAACTCTTTTCCGCCCGCGTATTTGCGGCTGCCATTGGCGCCGGAGTAAGGCGCGCGGTAAACGAGGGCAGGTTGTAGAGCATAAACTGGAACCGCGGCTGCGGTCTCATCGATCTTTGCAAAGATGGTGTTTCCAGCATCGGTTATCAGTTCTGATAGTGCAACGACGCTCTCCGAGTAAGGCTTGGGCGTGCAAGACGTTCCGCCGGCACCGGGAAACCGATGCACGAGCGGCTAAGCAATCACTTCATGCGAGCCTTTGCCACAATCGCCTTAGCGCTGGTCTGTCCGCTGCTCGTTGCCTGTAGCACGAGTGGCTCGTCGCCGACGCCGCGTGGCGCCGAAAATGCCGGCGCGCTGCATCCGAACGCATCGAAGATCAAGATCGACGAACCCACCGAACCCGTGCTGCTCGCCGTCGGGGAGTTCACCATCGCAGGCATATCGGAGGCCGGCTACAACGGAGATTTTACTGCGACGAGTACGGGCAACGACGCATGCAAGAAGATCGCGTCGTGGTCGCCGCGTCGAGGAAAAGGCCACCCGAACTTCGACCTGACGGTGAAGGCGCTCAACCTGGGCTCTTGCACGATTACCGTTAGCGATTCAAACCAAAATACCGCGCAGCTCCAGATTAAAGTGAACTTCGAGTCCCTCTACAGCTTTAGCGGCGGTTCGGATGGTGCTACGCCCGTCGGACTCGTCGCTTTGGGCGATGCATTCTATGGAACGACCAATGCCGGCGGTATCTCGGGCGATTGTCCGGACACGGGAAACACTACGTTGTACGGTCTCTCAGGATGCGGCACTGTGTTCGACTTGAAGCCGTCGGCAAAGTCACCTACCGGTTACGTTGAGCACGTTCTCCATCGCTTCGGGGGCGCCCCGGACGCTTCAACCCCGGGATCGGGATTGACAGCCCTCAACGGTGTGCTTTACGGCACGACGGCCGAAGGCGGCACGCTATTTCCCGCCGAGAACTGCTGCGGCACGGTCTACAGCGTGACGAACGCAGGCGTAGTGAACGTTCTGTACAGCTTTGGCGGGCAGACCGGCGACGGTTTAGTGCCCTTTGCAGGCTTGACCGCCGTGGGCGGCGAGCTCTACGGCACGGCCCGGCTCGGCGGCGGCGGGGGGGACGACGATAACGGGACCGTCTTTAAGGTGACCAGCGGCGGTGCCGAGCAAACACTCTACAGCTTTAACGGCGGCAACGACGGTTATGACCCGCAAGGGTCGGGTCTTGCGGTACTCAACGACTGGCTATACGGTACGACATCCGTAGGCGGAAACGGTTACGGAATTCCGTCCGGAAACGACGGGTACGGAACTGTGTTTGCGGTGAATCTTCACACCGATACCGGTACAATACTTTATCGTTTTAATGGCGGCCCGAACGACGGTGCGAACCCATACTCGGGCGTAACCGTTTTGCATGGGTTCCTCTACGGCACCACGACGCAGCCGGCGACCGTCTTTGAGATGCAACCGCGCTCGGGCGCGGAGCGGCTTGTGCACATCTTCAAAAACGAAGGGGAACCGGCCGCGGGTCTCACCGCTTTCAACGGACTGCTCTACGGAACGACGTTGCGATATCAGGGTTCTGCGGGAACGGTCTTCGCTATGAATCCGTCGAGCGGTGCCGAACAGACCTTGCACACGTTCAACGTGGCCGATGGCGCCTATCCCAGAAACCTCTTCCTCATCGACGGCATGCTCTACGGCACGACGGATCGCGGAGGAGCGCACGGATTCGGAACCGTTTTTGTTCTAACCCCGTAGGTTAATCGTCGCCGGAAACCATCCGCAGCCAGCGAGGGCGCGCTGTCGCCTTGCGACCCTTTATGCTAATCGCTTGGCGTTCGCGTTATTCGTGCACGGTCACGATGAACTTGATCGAGCCCGGCTGGATGAAGAGCTGATCGGTCGGATAGTTCGCAAGATACGAAGAGTTGTTAGGTCCGGAGTAGAGTCCGCGGTATGGAACGCCGGCATCGTACAGCGTGAACGGTCCCGAGACCGCGTTGAAGATATTCGTGCCGGCGAGCGTAAAGTCGACGTGGCCGACGGTCTTGCCGACAGCCGCGTCGACGGTCGAGTACGGCTGCTGGTTGAGCGTGTTATTCGTCCCGGCTAACGTAAATGCGGTCGATGCGTGCCAACCGTCGCGCGCCCACGTCAGGACCATCGACGCCTGCTGCTGCGGGACGCCGAGGAACTGTTGGTCGTCGACGAGCGTTCCGCCGGAAGTCGGATTCGAAACCCACGGGCCAAGCGCGTACGGATACGCAACATTGAGTCCGTACGAAAGCGTCGCGGTCAGATTCGCGCGCGGGAAGAACTGCTTGTAGCGCGCCTCGGCGCCCTCGTAGACGGCATTGCCGATGTTGATCGGAATTTCGTAGGCGAAGCCGAGTGTGGTATTGCAGAAGCTCTTCGCACCGCCGCCCGGATAGTAGTTCTCGATGGTATCGCGGAGATTCGAGCGGTAAAGCGAGACGTCCAGATTCGACGTAGCCGAGAAGAGATGCGAGAATCCGAGTTCGTACTCGGTCGCGTGCTCGGGTTTCTCTGCCGGATTGCCGTTCGGAACGACGCAGTTAGAGTCGAGTGGCCCCGCGCCGGGATTTGGCTCGATCTTACCATTTACGACGATCGGCGGGAAAAAGTATTGTTCGGCTAGCAGCGGGGGGCGAAAACCTGTCCCCACTGAGACTCGCGCGACGCTCGACGTTCCGATATCTTGACTCAACCCGAGCCGCCAGTTGAGCGTGTTGCCGAACGTCGAATAGTCCGCGTCGTAAAGGCCGCCCGAGAGGCGCAGGTTGTTTCCAATCTGCTGCGATCCACGCAGGTAGTACGAGTCGATGCTCTGCGCGAGCGTCGTACCGATGAATGCTCCGGAGAGCGCCTCTTGACGCAAGTAGCCACCGAACGCGAACTCGCTGCCGTCGAACGTGCGCCCCCAGGAGAGACCTTCGTTATATCGCGTGTCGAGGTGCGACACGTCGTACGGTGAGACGGCGCCGCCTTCGAAATCGACGTTGTTGCTGTCGGCGAAGAAGTTCGCGGAGAGCGTTCCGGAGCCGAGCGGCGTTCGCGAGTATGCGTCGTAAGCGCGGATGCTCTGCGCAAAGTTTGCGTTGCCCTGGCCGACGTGATCGCCGTAGACCGGATTGTCCACGACGTTGGGCGAGCCGGGAGTCGGCGCGAATCCGCAGGTCGCCCCAGGTCCGCTAAAGACGCACGTCGGGTTTCCGGCTATGCCGTTGAGCGCGCTCGATTCGTCGCGATTGTCGCCGAGCGTGAAGACGCGAAAGCCGATGTCTGACCGCTGCGAGAAGTTGTAATCGAGGTTCACCAGCCCGAGCCGCGCCGCAATCGTCGAGCCTAGGTGCGTATAGACGGGGCAGTTCGGAGTCTTCGTTTTCGTCGCGGGGCCGCAGTAGATCGGGACGTTGTTCGCCGGCACGACCCACGAGTACTGACTGGTTTGGCCGGATTGCTGGTAGTTATCGCCCGCGAGCGCGTAGCCGAGCTTGCCGATCGTACCCGTCGCGTTGAGCCACGTCTGGGTCGTATTGTAGGATCCGATCGAGCTCGAAAAGTTGAGATGATCTTCCGCGGTCGGCCGGAGTGAAACGAAGTTTACCGCACCGCCGAACGTATTGCTCCCCTCGGCATCGGTTGGGCCGAGGCCTTCCGTCACGATGACGCTATTGAATGCGGGCACGGCGAACTGCGAGAGATCGATATCGCCGGTATTGCCGTCGTTAAGCTGTTGGCCGTCGAGCGTCACCATCGCTTCGGACGGATCTGGGCCGCGTAACGATACGACGGCCGGCGCGGTAACGGCGCCTGCGTCGGGATGCTGGATTACGACCGACGGCACTTCTTGCAGCGCTTGCAGCGCTTGCGAATACCCGAGCGCATCCATCTGCGCGCGAGACACATCCATTTCGGGAATGACGTTCCGATCGAGCGTGAAGCCGCCGTTGACCGTGACCTGACCGATCGTTCGCAACTTGGGTGTGTCGCTCGGCTCCAGAATCACGGAGATTCGGGCGCCGTCGTTGAGTTCGCCGGTGTTGACGGTGACGGCCGCATAGCCATTAGCAACGACCGTGAGATCGTATCTCCCAGCGGGAAGGACGGCCGAGAAGGTCCCTTTCACGTCGGTCGAGACCGTTGTCGATTTTGGACCCCGAAAGGTCAGTTGCGCCTGCGCGACCGGAGCGCCGGCCGGGCTATGGACGTTGCCGCTGACCAGGCAGCACGCCGCGACGAGTATGGGAAGCATAGATGCCCTCGCAATATGAGTATGATGTCTTTGGGTGGCGAAGGGCATCATACGGAGGGGCGCGCTTGCCGCGCCGCAGCGCGGAGAGCCGGGGCGGGCAGATCGGAGCATCGGCGAAGCTGCGCGACCACCGCGGACCCGCTTGCGCCGGCGGGTGGAAACGGATGATCGAGACGATTGCGTCGATGATACGATCGCGATGCGAAAGAATCCAGCGCGCCAAGGCGAAGGCCGCGACCGCGACTGCGGCCGCGCACGCGAGCGTCGTGCCTAACCCGACAAGCACCGACCCGCCAAACGCGTCGTCGAGGCCGGCGAGCGTCGAGCCGGCCAGTCGCGAGTCGAACAGTTCCATCACCGGAACGATTATCGAGGCGAGCAGCATCGTGGCGCCGGCGAAGAGCGGCGCGCTTCTCCAACTCGGTGCCGGTGACGACGCAAGCGTTCGATGTGCCGCCGCGTCGCAGCAGAGCCGAAGGCCGTGCAGCGCGATCGCACCGGCGACCACGGCGGCGAGCGCGACAACCAGTCCGCGCGAGTCATGACTGGATACGTCATCGTAGCTCGCATGTGCGACCAGATAGTCGGCAATGATGTCGATCGTGCCGTGCGCCACAACGGCAGCGATGGCGGCGGCGGCGACCGTCAATGCGACGAACCAGCGAGGAACGGCGGACATTGATGCGCGCATTCGGGCCTTTTGCGCCCTCCGCCTCGCGAACGCCGTCACGTCATGCTTGGCGATGGTTGGGGCGACGGAGCAATCGATCCGCGGGGCGATGGTGAGATCGATCCGCGGGGCGACGGAACGGGCGTCGATGCCTTGGCGGCGCGCATGGCGGCTGCCCACGCCGGGTCGGGACGGACGGGCACGCCGCGATGGAGTGCGGCTGCAGCTTCCTTCCCATACGTCGTCTTTGGGAAATGCGCGTTGACGTATGTCAACGCGCGAACGGCTCGATTGCGTGCATCGGGGCCGGGGAGCTCTTCGTAGAGCTGTGCCAAGAGGTAACCTGTCGATGCGAGCCATGTATCGCGCGGATAGCTGCCGGCCCAGGCGTAGAACGCATCCTCGTCGAGTGCGGCGAGGTGCAACGTGTCCTCGGGGAGGAGCTTGTGTGTTTCGTAGCGCGGGCGTAGCTGCATGATCTCATACCGGATCCGCAGCGCGCTCATCTTTAACTCCCCGAAGTACCGATCGGCCGGCGCATCGACCGAGGCGGCTTGCGTGCTAGCGAGCAGCATTGCAATAAGTGCGAAGAGTTTCATGCGGGCCTACATACCCAATGTGGCCGGATTACTTATCTTTCGCCCGCTTGCTGCCGATATATATTGTAGCCAGGTTCCGTGTAGGCCACGTTACGGTGCCTGGCCCTCGTCCTTCGACTTCGCCTGTACTGAGCGATCCTGAGTGAGCGAAGCGAATCGAAGGGGAGTCGAAGTGCTCAGGATGACAAGTGCGGTTCGTTTAACAGAGCTGCGGCTAAATGTGTTCGGTCGACCAACAGAAGTCGGCCGTTGTTTCACGTTCAATCTCGACCGTCAAGCGTTTTCCTCTCGCCGATAGCGGCGCAGCCATCAGCGTTGCGCTCTTACGCGGCTTGAGCGTCCCCTTGGGCAGCAACTCGCGCGCGCCGGCCGGCGGTAGCCAGCCGATGACGCGTCGCAGATCGCCGGCGGCGGCACGCAGCAGCGGTGGAACGAGCCGCGCGGCATCGTCGTCGGCAAACCCGTACTCGTCGACGATATAGGCATCGCGCTCGGGGGCGCGGACGCCGAGCACGTATGCGGCGATTCTCCGTTTCCGACGAGCGACGAGATTCGTTGCGTCGCCGACGATATGCTCGGAGTCGTGACCGACGCGCATGCGGATCCACTCCCACGCCAGCGGCGTGCGCACGAAGCCTGCGCTGCGTTCGCGTTCACCGGCCTCGAAGCATCGGCGGACTGCGTTCCAGCCGCCTTCGGCAAGAGTCGCGAGGTCGAGTCGCTGCGACGGTAACGCCGACGCATGTAACGTGAGCGCGCGCGACGGCAGCGTCGCAAAGCCCAGCGCGGCGTAGAACTGGGGCCGAATGTCGGAGAAGAGATAGGCGAGGTCGTGACCGTCAGCACGCGCGCGATCCAGCGCCAGGGCCATCATGATGCTCGCATAGCCGCGACCGCGATAGGCTGCGGGGGTAAAGACGGCACCGAAGCCGAGCGCCGAGAGCCGCCCGAAGCGCGAATGGAGCGAGCGCGCGTACTGCTTGCACGACGCGACGAGCGTTATGCCGTCGTAAAGTCCGATCGTCCGGTAGTGGCGGTGCCCGTAGCGGCTGCGCGCGATTTCGAGCGTCTGCGCGACGTACGTGTCGAACGTGCGGCGTCCAGCCCACAGCGGCGCCGTCAGCGGCAGGACGTCGCGCGCGTAGAGTTCGGGTCCCAGAGGCCGTAAGTGCATCGCGGCTCAGCGCAGTTCTTCAAGGAACTCGGGTGCCGTGATGCCCCTAGTCGGCGTGCCCGATGCGGTGACGAGCGCACTCTTGCGCGCACGGCGCAGGGCGTAGACGAGCGCGCGACGCTCGCGATCGTTGAAGCGTTCGCGCGCTTTCGTGCGAAACATATAGTAGCTGAACTTCGCGGTACGCGCCGCTCGCGCATCACCGGCATTCTCCTTGGGAATCATGCCCAGCCGCGGGCTAAAGAGAAACGCGTCGGGTGCATACCAGAGCGGAAAGGCTCCGGCGCGGACGTTCCCGACGACGACGCGATCGAACTCGCGACCGCCGGCCGCTTCGATGCTCGAGAGGCGTACGAAGCCGTCGTATCGGTCGTCCTCGCAACTCTCGAGGTCGCTCTGCATGCGCTCTTCGGCGTACTCGAGGACGTCGGCGACGGTTGCACCTTCGTGTTGCACGAGAAAGGCCGTGAGCCGGGCCAGTAGGCGTCGCAAGACGAGTTGCTGGGTGCGTGCGCGGGCCGAACCCGGCGTCCCTTCGAGCGCTAATCCTTCCCGCCAAACCGTTCGCGCGAAGGTCTCGAACGAAGCCGTATGCATGATGTCCAGCCAGCCTTCGCGCAGCGCGCGTAAGCGCTCGATACGCCGGCGCGCGTCGTCACCCAGCGCGGCATCCTGCTCGCCCCGAATGACGTTCCATCCCAGGCGCAGATCGCGTTTGGGATCCCAGCGGCCGGGTCGCGTCGTCGGCGCCGGTTCGTCGTCGAAGAGGAAGAGCGAGCGCTGCGGGTCGGGCGGTTCGCTGCACAATGTCGCGAGCGAGGCATCGGAGAGCGCAAATGCGGGATTGGCGAGCGTGCGCAGCAACCATTCATGGCGGAACGGGTCGTAGACGTTCCAAAGCAGCGCGAGCGCATCGAGCGAGCGCCGGTCCGCGAAGACATTGACGTCGCCAACGATCGCGACGGGAACTTCACGCTCGAGCAGTGCCGCTTCATAAAGCTCGGCGCTCCGCACCGAGCGCATGAGCACGGCGACTCCCTCCGGTGGCGTACCGTCCCGAAGCCACCGCTCCACCCACTCGGCGATGTACGCTGCTTCTTCGTTCAGCGTCGCCGCGCGATAGACTTCGAATGTAGGGTCGGAAGCTGCCCGGAACTCGCGCGCCGGCCTCAGCAGGCGTTTGCATGCGATATCGATGGCCGGCGGCGAGCGGCGCTGATCGAGCAGCTCGACGCGCGTGACCGCTCGCGCGAAGGTGCCCTCGGGATTCGTCATCCGAATCGTTGCGATCGCAGATGAGGGATCGCCGCAGAGCGTGACTCCCTCGAGCTTCTCGCCGAAGATCGTCTGCAGCAACTCCATCTCGGCGGTGGTAAGGTCTTCGGCTCGATCGACGAACGCGAACCCATGGCGTGCGCGCAGTCGCAACGCAAACGCGCCATCCTCGCGTAACTTCCGGCTCGCGGCAAGAATCGCATCGCGGCCGGTCATATGGCCGGTGCGTTCGACCAGCACGACGTACGCTTCATAGAGTCGCGCGAGGATTTTCGCCAAATCGACTTCGCGCCGGTATTGGCGCTGGAGTTCGTCGTTCGTAACGTCGAGAGAGTCGTGGTAGGCGTCGCGGGTCGCAAACAGAAGCGACGGATCGGCAAAGTTCGGCGGTTTCGCATAGAACTCGGTCGCTCCGCCGAGCGAACGAGAAAGCAGCGTCGCGGCATCGATGCCGGCGTCGCGTAGGCGCCGAATCAGCCGAAAGGCCGATTCGAGAAAACGCTCCGGCGTGCGCAACCCCGGAACCTCGGGATCGAGTTGATTGGTCGTAAACTCTTCCCATTGCAGGCTGAACAGCGGCGCGCACGCGCCGGCAAATAGCAGTTCGGCCTCGACGTCGTCGATCTCCGTGACTGCCACGCCGGCTTCGTTGAGGAGATCGACGGCATATGTCTCCAGGCCGTGTGGCTCCAAGAGAACGAGTGGATCCGCCTGCGGCTGGAGTTCGCGAGCGTGTGCGATGCGCTCACGCAGCGCGGCGCTCTTGCCCGTGCCGGGCGCGCCGGTGATCGCGACGCACTCGTCGTACGGGGCGTCGATGGCGCGCTGTTGCTCGTTGCTTTCGTGCGCGATCATCGCGCGAAGCGCTCCGGTGCGGCGGGCGGCTTATACGCGCACGCCGTAGCGTAGGCACAATACGTGCAGCTCGCGGGGTCGGTCGTGGGAGCGAAGTGCTCGATGGCGCCCGATGCGAGCTCGCCGCTTAGTTCGATCATGCGATTGCGCGCGCGTTCGAGCTCATCCGGCGTGATCGTTCCGGATGCGGCGTCGTCGGACGCGCGGTTCGCGCCGCCGCGTGCGACCGTCAGCGATATCGGGCGCACGTCGTGCAACGCATCTTTGAGCGGCAGGAGCATGAGTTGCGTGACGGTGTCGCCCGCCGCGGTGCGCGCCCAGTAGTAGAATGGAAGCTGAAAGTCGCGGTACCGGCGAACTTTGTCGCGGTACTCCGCTGCGCTTGTCGCTATACTTCCCGTCTTATAGTCGACGACGCCGATGCTTCCGGAGCGCTCGTCGCGGTCCAGCCGATCGATGAATCCGACGAACGCATGCCCGCCCAGCTCTAGGTTCGCCGGAACCTCTCGCCCGACTACGTCGAAGGGAGCAGCCTGCGCTTGGGCGATGAGCCAGTCGACGTAGCGCTGGGCCGTGCGCTGTGCGCGCCGCACTTGGAGATCGAACTCGACGTGCGTATCGAAACCGTCGCGATTGCGCTCGAACGCCCAGGTGACGTACTCACGAACGCGCCGTCGCATGAGCTGTTCGTCGCCGCTGCGCGGGCGTGGAAACTCCCCGTGGAAGTCCTCGAGCGCCAAATGAAACGCGGTCCCGTACGCCGATGCGGCCGAACCGCGGTCTTCGATCGCGGCGCATGCGTACCGGTAGAACCATTTCCGCGCGCACTCGGTATATGCGTTGAGCGCCGAGGCGCTGAAATGACGCTGCCACGCCGCCACGCCGTGCCGTTCCTCAGGCGCGACCGAAGCGGCGAGCGCGATCTCGCCGTCCGGGGCAGCGGGCAAGCGCGCGTCGGCGCTCGTCGAAAGCGCGAACGTCCGGCGGATGCTGTCGCGCAACTCGTCGTCGCCGAGCTCGGCAGCGTTTGCGCTCATGAGCCGTGCGCGTTCGGCGAAACGTAAGACGGCATCACGGTCCGAGGATGGTAGCGCAAGGCGGCCGCGAAGGATCGCGTCGAGCAGCGAGCCGGTGCGCGATGCCAGCGTTGCGTACGCCGCGCCGACGTCGTGCGGAACGCCGGAGCACGACGAGCGGATGAGACGAAGCAGCGGCGCCTCGGCGGCAGTCCTGCACCAGCAGACGGCGTCGGCAAGAAAAGCGCGGGCGTGCGCAGACTCCACGACACTACGAAGGTTACAGCTTCCACCAGGCGGACCTGCAGTGCCTGACGTATAACCGCCCCCCGAATGCGACGTATCATCATCGGTATCAGCGGAGCCAGCGGCAGCCTTTACGGCTACATGGTGCTGCAGGCGTTACGCGCGGCCGGCGGCATCGAGACGCATCTCGTGCTGACGTCGGCGGGCCGCCGGACGATCGAGCTCGAGACCGAAATGAGCGCCGCGGATTTTGAAAACCTCGCCGACGTCGCGCATAGCGACGACGATCTCGCGGCCGCGATCTCGAGCGGCTCCTTCCTTACCGACGGGATGCTCGTCATTCCGTGCTCTATGAAGAGCGCGAGTGCGATTGCCTATTCGATGAACTCGAATCTTCTCGTGCGTGCGGCCGACGTCTGCTTAAAAGAGAAGCGCCGGCTCGTCTTGGTTGTCCGAGAGACGCCGCTACACGTCGGCCATCTGCGCACGCTGACGCGGCTTGCGGAGATCGGGGCGGTGATTCTGCCTCCGATTCCCGCGATGTATGCCAATCCGCAGAGCATCGACGAGATCATCGCACACACGGTCGGGAAGGCGCTCGATCAGTTCGGCATTCCCAACGAGCTCTTCAAGCGCTGGCGTTCCCCTTGACGAGGCGCTCGGCGAGCGCGACGTCGGTGACCCGGTCAACGTTGACTGCCGTCTCGGCGTAAGGCGAAACGAGCGCCCGCACGGGCGCACCGAGAATTTTGGTAGCGCGCCGTTCGGCCTCCGAAATCGTCAGACGCCCGAATGCGAAGCGCAGCAATACGTCCATCCCAAAAAGCGACGCCAAACGAAACGGGTATTTTCGAGCCGCACCGAGGCGCTCGATAAAGCGCTCGAGGAGCGGCCACGCGCGCGGCTTTATCGCGATGATGCCGCCGCCGCAATAAGTGCCGTCGCGCATGCGCGCCCACGTGTGCGGCACCTCGGGGAAGCGCAGTAAATGCGTCTGCTTCCCGACGCATCCATAGACGAGGTCTGCGTCGAGGGCGCGCACGCGGTTGACGAAATCGTCGACGGCTGCGCCGGTGAGGACCGGCAGATCCGAGGCCACAACGAGCACGTTCTCTGCCGGTTCCCAACCGGCCAGGCCGCTGCGTAGGCTATCGGTGATGCGCACGCCGTCCGTGCGAAGTTCGTCGGCGCGTGCCAGTGACGGGTGGCCGCGCATCCGGAGTGGGGCGACGACGACGATGCGATCGATGGACGACGATGCACGCAATGCTGCAAGTACGCGCTCGACAAGCGTGACGCCGTCGATTTCGACGAATGCTTTGTTCGGGGCGCCGGGTTGCTGCTGCGCGACGCCGTCGGCAGGCCCGCCGGCCAAAACGATCGCGTTCATCCCCGGATTAGCGCCATTCCGGCGTGCCGGCGAATGCGGTGAGAAAGCGTTCGTAGTCTTCCGAAAGCTCGAGCCGCTCCGCGATGGATGCAATCTGCTCGCGATCGGTTGAAAGTGAGAAGACGCACGAACCCGATCCCGCCAGCGACGCGTTGCTCGCTCCCGCCGCCCGCAGCGCGCGCAGTGCGAGCGCGACCTCCGGGCTACGTTCGGCGATCGGCGCTTGAAAATCGTTTTGCAGCAGCGGCTCGAGCGCCGCGAAGTCCGCGCGTTGCAGCGCTTGGAGCGCCGCGATCGATACGGAGCTGCTGCGCGGCCGCTGCGGACGTTCGGTGCGGTCGAGCTCGATATATGCGTCGGCCGTCGATATCGCAACCGGCGGCTTGACGATCAGCACGTGCCACGCCGGAATCGCGCCGGCGGGCGTCACGCGTTCGCCGGTACCTTCGACGAGTGCGGCAGTTCCGGCCAAAAAGAACGGTACGTCTGAACCGACGGCGCGCGCGAGTCGCAGCCAGTCGAATCCCGGCCGTGCCCCAAACGCGCCCTGCATTGCGGCGCGTAAGACGGCTGCGGCGTCGCTCGATCCTCCGCCGAGCCCGGCTTGCACCGGAATGCGCTTATGCAGTTGGACGCGGACGGCGGGCATCTCGCCTAACGCGCGAAACGCGGCGACCACCAAGTTCGCATCGCCTTCGAGCTCGCCGCGATCGCAATAAAAGTCGAACCGATCGCTCGGTGCGATTGCTAGTTCGTCGGCCAAGTCAAGGGGCACCATCAGACTGCGAATCCCGTGGTAGCCGTCGTCGCGCCGCGCGAGCACCTCGAGCGTCAGGTTGATTTTCGCCGGGGCCCGCAGGTTCAAGCTGTGTCTATTTACCGTTGCGCGAGGAGGCGCCTCCGACGCAGGCGCCGCAAGATACGCCGAGATGAGCTCGAGCTACGACGCGCAACGAAATGAGTTCTGCGCCTATGTCCTGCATGAATCGCAGACACCCTATGGTCTCTTACTCGGCAACCTCAAGACGTTCGCGCAGTCGACCGCGAAGGGCGGCGTGCGCGGATTGTGGGATGCGGACACCGACCAGATTATCTTCGGCACGCATCACATTGCCTATCGGCTCCGCGGTCAGGCCGAAGCGCCTGCGTCTCAGACGTTCTTCCCGCACCAGATCGAGCGCGATCTCACGTTTCTCCCATACGTGCAAATCTCGGAGTTCACGCTCGATCACCGCGTGCACGTCACCGAGGCGTTTTACGTTCCTCATGGGCCGGCGTTCGAGCGCGCGGTTTCGTTCGTCGTCGACGTCATGCTCTACAATCCCGGCGGCGAGGAGATCGAGGTCGCGCTCTACCCCTGGGCGATGCTGGTCGGACAGCGCTTCTACGGCGAGCCCGAGCACGAAGTGCGCGCGTGGAACGACGGGCGCTTTATCTGCTCGAAAAATCTCGAGACCGGCGGCGAGCGCTGGTGGGGCGGTTCGCGCCAGCCGACGGCTGTCGAGCTGTCGCTGCGCGAACAGGTGCTGCTCGAAGCGATGCGCCGTGACACGTTTGCGGAGCCGTCGGCGCAGCGTCTCGGCGACGTGACCCCGCAAGAGGCCGAGCTCGTGAGCCGCCGCATCTTCGGTGCGTTCGAGTATCGAATCAAGGTCGCAGCCGGCGCGCGCGAATCGCTGCGCCTCGCCGTCGTCTACCATAAGGATGGAACGGAGCGGAGCCGGCCGGTGCTCGAAGCGCTCTTGCGCGATCAACGTGCGTTACACGACACGCAACGCTACTTTACGGATCGGCTCGGTGACGCGCGCTTTCTGTCGCCGTCACCCGAGATCAGCCGCGGCGTCGTGTGGGCGAAAGCGAACATGCTGCGGATCGTCAAGGAGTACCCGCATGGATGGGGCGCGACGAACTCCCCGCCATCCGACATTCTCGTCTCGCGCGACACGTCGTGGTTCGTCCATGGCTTCGACTATTTTTGGCCCGAGGTTAGCCGCAATGCGCTCGAGGTCTTCAACCGCGCGATCGAGGAGAGTGGCCTCATGGTCGAATACGTCCGCGGCGTTAGCGGATACAAAACGACCTATGACTTGAACATTAACGATGACACACCGCTGCACGTTATCGCGATGCTCCACCACTACAATGCGACCTTGGACGATGCATGGGTACGCGAGCACATCGAGCTTATCGTGAAGCTCACCGACTACATGCTCGCTCAACGCGACGATCGAGGCTTGATATCTTGCCGCGCCAAGGGCGTGGACATGTACGGTATCTCGTCGTGGCGTAACATCATTCCGTACTACACGCTCGACGGGGCGGTCACCGAAATCAACGCCGAGGCCGTCTACGCGCTCGACGCCGCGGCCATGCTCTGTGCGGTCGTCGGCGACAACGATCATTGGGAGAAGTATAGCGCCGAAGCGCAGCGGCTGCGCGAGGCCGTAATGGATTATCTCTACAACGATGATACCGGTGCGTTCGTCCTCAACTACGACCAAGACGGGAACTATCAAGACAACTTCACCGCCGACGAAGTCTTTCCGGTGCTCTTCGGGTTGGGAGACCTCGAACAGCGGCGCGCGATTCTCAAGCGGCTGCAAGAGGCAGACTTCGAGACGCCGGTCGGCCTGCGTACGATCTCGACCGCCGACGCGTGGTACTTTCCGTCGTATGGATTCGGGTTGCTGGGCGGCGTCTGGCCCGATCTGACGCTGTGGTGCAGCGTCGCGCTGGCGCGTAACGGAATGACCGATGAAGCGATACGATTCTTAGAGATCACGTACGCGGCGATGGAGGGCGGCAGCCCGCGCAATACCGTGCCGGGTGAGTTCGCCGAATGGTTCGACGGGGGTTCGCTGAGCAATCGCGGCATGTATCTTTCGCCGTGGACCGGAGCCAAATATCTCTGGGCCGTAGCGGAGATCGTCGGCGGTTTGAGCGGCTATCGCACGAGCGGTCGTCCGCACCTTGCGCCGCTGCGGCCAAAAGGCTGGCAGTGGATCGCCGCAGCGCGCGTCCATTGGGGCGGCCATCGCTGCACGTACCTGGTCGATCTGCGAAACGACAAAATCTACGGCGACATGACCGAACTCTCGGCCGAGGAGCCGTTCGAGTGCATCTACGCCGGGCGTGACGTCAGTGACGAGGTCACGACGTCGCCGGTCGAGGTCGGCGCGATTGCGTTCGAAGACGAAGCCGGAGCGGTACGAATATTTCTTTGCAATATGCTCGACAAGCCGCGTCACGTGCTAGTCGAGTTTCGCGGACATACCGCACGCGTCGACATGACGGCCGGCGAGCTGCGCGAGGTGCACCTGATCGGTAAGCCGAGCGATCGCCGCGCGCGAGCCGCAAAGCTTGACGTCGTTCCGCCCCTGGCGCGCGTATGATCTTAGAGTTCCGCACCCTCATCTTAATAGCGGGTTCGGCGGTACTCCTGGTCGCGATCGCCGTCGGCGAACGTATGGGCGACCGCGTGCTCGGCGAGGCGACGGAGCGCACGTTGGAGTCAGTGCCGGCCGTTTCGCTGACGGCCGCGCCGAACGGCACGCCGCAAGCCTATGGCCCCGATTGGAAGCGCTCCGAGGCACTATCGGCTGCTTCGGATCCCCGCTTTCCGGATCCGCGCGTCCCGCCGGCTCCCTTGCCTACCCCTCTGCCGCCGCCGCCGCCGAAACCGACGCCGCCACCGACGGCCACGCCGAACCCCAACATTCCGATCTGGCGCCGGCAGCCGCTGCCGACCCCCAGCGCGCAGGAAAGTCCTTCAGAAGGACCTTCCGAGGCCGAGCCGTCGCCGGCCGTCTCTGCATCCCCAGCGGCGCATTTTTGAATCTTGATACAATAGAATGATGGAAACCACAGGAACGCTCACGGTCAAGCGCGGCCTCGCGCAAATGCTCAAGGGCGGCGTCATCATGGACGTCGTCACTCCCGAACACGCCGTTATCGCACAGGAAGCCGGCGCCGTCGCCGTTATGGCGCTCGAACGCATTCCAGCTGACATCCGAGCCGCCGGCGGCGTCGCGCGGATGAGCGGTATCGAGTTAGTGCAAGGTATCATGGACGCCGTGACGATTCCCGTGATGGCCAAGGTGCGCATCGGTCACTTCGCCGAGGCACAGGTGCTGCAGCAACTCGGCATCGACTATATCGACGAATCCGAAGTCCTGACGCCGGCCGACGAAAAGTATCACGTCGACAAGCTCGATTTCACGACTCCGTTTGTCTGCGGGGCACGCGACCTGGGCGAGGCGCTGCGGCGAATCGCCGAAGGCGCCGCGATGATTCGCAGTAAGGGTGAGGCCGGAAGCGGCAACATCGTCGAGGCGGTGCGCCACATGCGTTCGATAGGCGACGCGATCCGCGAGCTGACCGTCGTGCCGAAGGAGGAGCTCGTTGCACGCGCACGCGACCTCGGCGCGCCGTACGAGCTTGTCGCACAGGTCGCGAAAGATGGAAAGCTTCCGGTCGTGCTCTTCTGCGCGGGCGGCGTTTCGACGCCCGCCGATGCATCGCTCATGATGCAGCTTGGAGCGGAAGGCGTCTTCGTCGGCAGCGGTATCTTCAAATCGAACGATCCCAAGCGCTTTGCCAAAGCGATCGTCGATGCGACGACCCATTTCAACGATCCGAAGATTGTGCTCGAAGCGTGCCGATCGCTCGGCGCGTCGGAAGCGATGCCGGGGCTCGACGTCCGGACGCTGGACGAGTCGCAGCTGCTGGCATCGCGTGGCAACTAAAGCAAACGTCGGGGTACTCGGCCTTCAAGGAGACGTCGTCGAGCATCTGGCCGCACTCCGGCGCGCCGGTGCCGATGCAACCGTCGTAAAAACGGCCGAAGATTTGCAGCGCGTAGACGCCTTGATCGTTCCCGGCGGCGAATCGACGACGGTAATGAAACTGTTGGATCGTTTTGGCCTCGTTGCTCCGCTCGTCGCACGGGTCCGTAACGGCATGCCGCTTTGGGGAACGTGCATGGGCATGATCGTCGCCGCGCGCGAGATTGTCGATCTAGATCAGCCGACGCTGGGACTCATCGACATCACCGTGCGACGCAACGCGTTCGGACGGCAGAACAAATCGGCCGAGGTCGATCTCGCGATCCCCGCGCTCGGGCCGCAACCATTTCCCGCGGTCTTCATTCGTGCGCCGTGGATCGAACGGCGTGGACCGCGCGTCGAACTGCTCGCGCACCGCGATGGCCACGGCGTGATGGTGCGCGAGGGAAACGTGCTCGCAACCGCATTCCATCCGGAACTGACGGACGACCCCCGCGTACACGCGTATTTTCTCGATATGTTGCGACAGCAACGACCCCACGCGGCCTAAGCTCCGACAAGGGAAGGCTTACGGCGCGGGCGTAACTCCGCCTCTAGATGTCTACGGAGGCGACTTCTTCCGAGACGGAAGGAGCCGGATTTCAAGGCCAGATACCTCCCGTCGAGCCGTTGCTCACCGAGGTGATTGCGACGCTCGCTCTAGCCGCGCATGCATATCTAGCAGACCAAGAAGGCCGCGAACCGGACCTCGCATCGGCCGAGATCGCGATCGACGTGGCGACCTCCACGTTTGAGCGCGTGAAGGAGCGGATGACAGCCGATCAACGGCTCGCGATCGCGCAGATGCTGACGGAGATGCGGATGCTCTTCGTACGGAAACGCGGGAGCTAGCCGCATGAGCGAGGTCCTCGTTCTCAACTTCACCTACGAAGCGCTGAACGTGACGAGCTTCCAGCGCGCCGTGAAGCTCATCTTCGCCGGCAAGGCCGAGATGCTGCACGGGCGCGAACGTATATTGGCATCGCCGACATTCGAGATGCGCATGCCTTCCATCATTCGCATGCTCTACTACATCCGGCGCCCGATGCAGAAGGTCGCGTTGACGAAGAAAAACGTGTTGATTCGCGACAATCACGGCTGCCAGTATTGCGGCGCGCACGGCGACCGGCTCATGACCGTCGATCACGTCATACCGAAGAGCCGCGGCGGCCAATCGACGTGGGAGAATCTCGTCTGCGCCTGCATGCGCTGCAATAACCGTAAGAACAATCGCACGCCGCATGAGGCAAACATGTCGCTGCAGCGCAAGCCGCGCCAACCGAAGTATATTCCGTGGATTCAGATCAAGCGCAACACGCTGCCTGACGAATGGGGGAAGTTCCTCTTCCTCTACAACGTTTCGATCGAGGAACGAATAGAGACGTAGGTGAAGGCGCCTGCGAGGGCCGCGCACCTCTGGTTACCCTTTACGCAGATGCGGCAGTTCGATGCGATGCCGCGCCGGTTCGTGCGCGCCGCCGGAACGCACATCGAAGACGCGCAAGGCCGCCGGCTCTACGATGCGATCAGTTCCGTCTGGACGATCGTCCACGGCCACGCCCATCCGCGCATCGTCGAGGCCATCGCCGGGCAAGCCGCGGTGCTCGATCACGTAACGGCATTGGGCGCGAGCAATCCCGTGGCCGAGGAGCTCGCCGAGCGGCTGTGCGCGATCAGCGCAATGGATTACGCGTTCTTTGCGGGTGACGGAGCGAGCGCGGTTGAGGCGGCGATTAAGATCGCGCTCCAGTACTGGCAGAATCTGGATCGGCCGCAACGCACGCGTTTCGTCCACTTGGTCGACGCCTACCACGGCGATACGACCGGTGCGATGAGCCTCTCCGACATCCCGGTCTTCAAGTCGCGTTTCGGCGAGATTACGTTCGAAACGCGGACCTACGACGCGACGTCACAGCTTGAAGACGACGTTGCAGCCGTCATCGTCGAGCCGATCGTCCAAGCCGCCGCGGGAATGCGGCTCGTCGCACCCGAGCTCTACGCGTCGTTGCGGGCGATCGAGCCGCTCGTTATTGTCGATGAAATCGCAACCGGCTTCGGCCGGACCGGCACGATGTTTGCCGTCGAACAGCTCGCGCTGCAGCCCGACATCCTCTGCCTCGGCAAGGGCCTCACCGGCGGCGTGCTCGCGCTTTCGGCGACGCTGGTCCGCGAGCGCATCTACGATGCTTTTCTCGGTGAATCCGGCGACGGTGTGCATCTCTTTCACGGGCACTCGTTTGCGGGCAATCCGATCGCTTGTGCCGCCGCGTTGGCCTCGCTTGAACTTTTCGCCGAAGAGCACACGCTCGATCGTGCGGCAGGCATCGCGGCGCGAATCGAGCGTCACACGCGCGTTCTGCGCGACCATCCGCTGGTGCACGCCGCACGCCAAGCCGGGACGATGACCGGCATCGAACTGTACGGCGAGCGCATCGAGCGGCGCGGTGCGCCGACCGCTGCGTGGCGGGTCGCCAACGAGCTCTACGAGCGCGGGCATTTCACACGACCGATCGGCGACGTCGTGCAGTTCGTGCCGCCGCTCTCGTCGAGCGACGACGAGATCGATCGTTTCTTCGACGCGCTGTCAGACGTGCTCGCATGAGTTATCTCGACCGCATCGAGATGAAGCTCGCGCAGATCCGCGCGCAGCAGCGCTACCGCGAGATCCTGCCACGCCCGCCGAGCAGTTGCATCGACTTCTCGTCCAACGATTATCTTGGCTTGGCGACCGATCCGCAGGTCGTCGAGGCCCTCAACCGTGCGACGCGTGTCGGTTCGGGCGGCGCGCGGCTCTTGGCCGGACGTAGCCCCGAGCATGCGTTGCTCGAGGAGGAGCTGGCCGACTGGCTCGGCCGCGAACGCGCGCTGCTCTTCTCGTCCGGCTATCTGGCGGCGCTCGGCGCGATCGCCGTACTCGACGAGAACACGCAGACGATCCTCTCGGACGATCGTAACCACGCGTCGCTGATCGACGGCGTCCGGCTTGCCCGCAAACCGCGCAAGATATATCCGCATGCCACGGTCCCCGTGCACGATTCGGAGAGCGCACTCATCGTGAGCGAGACGATCTTCAGTATGGACGGCGACGCAATCGATCCCGGCGCACTGCTGCGGAGCCTGCACGAAGGCGATGCGCTGCTGCTCGACGAGGCACATGCGATCGGTGTAACCGGCCGGGAGGGCGCCGGGATGGCGCGTGACCTCGGCGACCGGCGGGTCGTCATCATGGGGACGCTCTCGAAGGCACTCGGCGCGCACGGCGGGTTTATTGCCGGCCCGCGCGCGTTCGTCGACCTGCTGGTGAACCGTGCCCGCAGCTTTATCTACGATACGGCGCTGCCGCCGTCGATTGCGCTTGCGGGGCAAATCGGCTTGCATCTTGCGCGGCGCGGCGACGACCGGCGAGCTCGCCTTCACGCCAACTTGCAGCGACTACGTGCCGCGTTGCGCGAACGCGGGTTTCGCGCCGTCGACACTCCCTCGCCGATCGTGCCCGTCCTCCTCGGTGACGAGGAGCGGACGGTGCGCGTCGCCGTGCGGCTGCTGGAGAATCACATCGTCGCGCCGCCTATACGTCCGCCGACCGTCGCACCCGGAAGCTCGCGTCTGCGTTTTTCGATCCGTTCCGATCATACGCCCAATCAGATCGACTACTTGGTCGAACAGCTGCAGCGTTGCATCGCTACTTCGTAACCGGAACCGATACTGACGTCGGCAAGACGATCGTGTCCGCGGCGCTGGCGGCGGCGTTGCAGCGTGCCGGGCAAACACCGACGGTCGTGAAGCTGGTACAGACGGGCATCTCGAAGGACGCACCAGGCGACGCGGAGCGCGCGGGCGTGCTCGCGGGCGCGCGCAGTCTCGAGCTCGTCCGTTTCGAAAAGGCGACCGACCCGTGGACGGCGGCGCTCGCGCAGGGCACGCAGCCGGTGACGGCGGGCGAGCTCGTGCGCGCGATCTCGGCGATCGAGGGCGCACTCGTGGCCGAGGGGTCGGGCGGCATCATGGTGCCGATCAACGCACGCGAGGACTTCGGGGACGTCGCGGCATCCGCAGCGCTCGGGACAATACTGGTCGTAGGGCTGCGCTTAGGCTGTCTCAACCACGCTCTGCTGACGATCGAGCGCTGCAGGCAACGAGGGCTGCAGGTTACGGGCGGGGTGCTCGTCGACCGCTGGGACTGCAACGATGTGGGCTACGCCGGCGATGTCGAACGCGCGTTGCAGGGAAAGC
Organism: Vulcanimicrobiota bacterium; assembly: GCA_963758805.1. GTDB lineage: Bacteria > Vulcanimicrobiota > Vulcanimicrobiia > Vulcanimicrobiales > Vulcanimicrobiaceae > Cybelea. The sequence goes on along the minus strand of CAVWWP010000003.1, from coordinate 232,188 downwards.
TCCGGATATTTGGCATTCTGCCGTTTGCAGCCGACGAGACCGCCGCGGTCGACGCCGGCGCACGACTTTTCGAATGCGTCATCAAGGAATAATCATGTCTTCCACCCTCGACCGTGCGCGCGCCGACGTTTTTGATCGCGGCCAAGCCGCCGATCGCGAGCTGCTGACCGAGCTTGCGTCGCTCCCGTCGGACGCGGTCCCGGCTCTGCTCGCACTGGCCGACGAGGTGCGTTCGCGCTACTGCGGCAACGGGATCGCGGTCGAGGTTCTCTACAATGCCAAGCGAGGCGGCTGCTCTGAGGATTGCAACTTCTGCTCGCAGAGCGCGCGGTTCGCCACCGACGTCGAGGCGGAGCCGCTTTCGAGCGTCGAAGGGTTCGTCTCGGCAGCGCGCGCCGCGTACGCGCGCGGTGCGGGCGAGTTCTGCATCGTCGTTGCGGTTCGCGGTCCATCGGCGAATCTGCTCGACCGCGTCTGCTCGGCCGTCGGCCGCATCAAGGCTGAGTTGCCGCTGACGATCGCGGTTTCGTTGGGCATCCTCACCGACGAACACGTCGAGCGCCTCGCGAGCGCCGGCGTTCATAAGGTTAATCACAACCTCGAAACCTCGCGCCGCTACTTCCCGTCGGTCTGTACGACCCACACCTACGACGAGCGGTGGGAGACGTGTCTGCGCGTCAAGCGTTTCGCGCTGGAGCTCTGCTGCGGCGGAATTGTCGGGATGGGCGAGAGCGTCGCCGATCGGATCGATTTTCTCTGCGCGTTGCAAGAGCTAGAGCCTCAAGAGGTGCCGATCAACTTTCTCAATCCGCGTCCCGGCACGCCGTTCGGCGATCGTTCGCTGGTGGAGCCGGTCGAAGCTTTGCGATTCGTGGCCATGGCGCGGCTCGCGCTTCCGAAGGCGCTTGTGCGATTTGCGGGCGGACGCGAGGTCACGCTGCGCGGGCTGCAGGATCTGGGCATGCGTAGCGGCGCGAGCGGCATCGTCCTCGGCAACTATCTAACGACGCAAGGCCGCAGTGACGCCGACGACTTCGCGATGCTCGATCGGCTCGGCTTCGAAGTGCTCGCGTAACTCAAGAGAAGCCCCTCAGGTGGATCAAAGCCGGACGCCCTACTTTCAGGCACTGCTCGACTATGTCGACGCGGGCGTGCTGCCGTTTCACACACCGGGACACGTGCAGGGCGGCGGGATGGACCTCGCATTTCGCGAGTTCGTCGGCGACAATATTTGCGCGATCGACCTGACGCCGATGCCCGGCATCGACGACCTCCTTCAGCCGACTGAAGCGATCAAAGAGGCACAGGAGCTCGCCGCCGAGGCGTGGGGCGCGCAGCGCACGTTCTTTCTCATCAACGGCTCGACCAGCGGCAATCAGTGCATGATGATGACGGCCGTAAATCCGGGCGACAAGATCGCCGTTCCCCGCAACTCGCACAAGTCGATGCTCGGCGGGCTCATCATGAGCGGAGCCGAGCCGATCTACATGCGTCCCGAGGTCGACGAGGAGCTCCACATGGATCACTGCGTCACGCCCGAAACGGTGGCGCGTACGCTCGAGGAGCATCCGGAGACCGCAGCGGTCTACATCGTCTCGCCGACCTACTACGGCGTCGCCGCGGATTTGGCGTCGATCGAGCGGATCGTGCATGCGGCGGGAAAGCTTCTGCTCGTCGATGAGGCTTGGGGGCCGCACTTTCACTTTCACCCGCGGCTCCCACTCTCGGCGACGTCGGCAGGTGCGGATATGTGCATCAACTCCACGCACAAGATGCTCTCGGCGTTTTCGCAATGCGCGATGCTCCATCAGACCGGACCGCGCGTACGGATCGATCGGCTGACGGCGGTCCTCAAAATGTTCCTGTCAACCTCGCCGAATCTACCGATGGTCGCATCGCTCGACGTGGCTCGAAAGCAGATGGCGACCGAGGGCGAGGCGCTGCTCACGCGTACGATCGCGCTGGCCGAGGAGATCCGCGAGCGGCTCAATCGTATCGACGGCGTGTACTGCATCGGCGACGAGCTGCGCGGTCGCAAGGGCGTCTTCGATCTCGACCCGACCAAAATCGTGATCACGGTCAAAGGGCTCGGCTACACCGGCTACGAGGCATCCGAGATACTGCGCAGACGCCACAACATTCAGGTCGAGCTCGCCGATCTCTTCAACGTCGTCGCGCTGGTGACGATCGGAACGACCCGCGACGCGGCCGACAGGCTCGTCGCGGCTTTCGAGGAGATGGCCCGCGACGAACGTCCGCTCGATATGTTCGCACCGTCGGGGATTCTCGAACAGCGGCTACGGCGGGGCAGTTTCCGCCTCCCGCCCATTCCGCCGATGCGCATGCTGCCGCGCGACGCCTTCTTGGCCGAAACCGAGTTCGTCAAGTTTCGCGAGTCGAGCGGCCGAATCTGCGGCGAAACGCTCACGCCATATCCGCCCGGCATTCCGCTCATCGCACCCGGTGAAGAGATTACGCCCGAAATCATCGATTACTTACGCCTCGAACTCAAGGCAGGCGTCCGCATCCAAGGACCGTCGGACGGCGAGCTTAACGTGATCCGCGTCGTTAAAGAAGGGGGCGATTCGGCGAGGGCGTAACGTCTGAAGAACTCCGGAGGATCAGTATTGGCGGTCAGAGCTCATTCCGTCTCACCTAGTTCGGAGCTCGCGCAGCTCCTAGACATTTTTCCGCTCCCCATCCGACAGGCGCTGGTCCGTCTCAACAACGTCGAAGAGATCATCGAAGTCGTGCTCGATTTAGGGCGCCCGCCGGAGGCGCGTTTCGAACACGATTTTACGTATTTGAGCGATACGCCGGTGACGCACGAGGATATTGCCCACGTCTGCTCCCGCGTCTCGCCGTTCGGCGCCGATAATCGCGCCGGCATCGAGCAGACGCTGCACCGCATCAGCGCGATACGCAATCGAGGCGGAAAGATCGTCGGCCTAACGTGCCGGATCGGCCGCGCGGTCTACGGCACGATCGATATCGTGCTCGACGTGCTGCGCAGTGGAAAGTCGATCTGTCTGCTCGGCCGTCCGGGCGTCGGCAAGACGACGATGCTGCGTGAATGCGCTCGGGTTCTGTCGGAGAATCGCAAGCGCGTCGTCATCGTCGATACCTCCAACGAGATCGCCGGCGACAGCGATATCCCGCACCCGGGCATCGGCCTTGCGCGGCGGATGCAGGTCGCGGATCCGGCTTTACAGCACGCGGTCATGATCGAAGCAGTCGAAAACCACATGCCCGAGGTCATCGTCATCGACGAAATCGGTACCGCCGCCGAGGCCGAAGCGGCGCGGACCATCGCCGAGCGCGGCGTGACGTTGATTGGCACCGCACACGGCCAGACGCTCGAGAATCTCTTGATGAACCCGACCCTCTCCGATCTCGTGGGCGGAATCAGCGCGGTGACGCTCTCCGATGAAGAAGCACGGCGGCGCGGAACGCGCAAGACCGTGCTCGAGCGCAAGGCGCCCCCAAGCTTCGACGTCGTCGTCGAGATTCACGATCGCGACCGTCTCGCGATCCATAAGAACGTGAGCGAGGTCATCGACGCGCTCTTACGCGGCTATCAGCCGCAACCCGAGATCCGCCAGCGTCAGCCCGGCGGCGAGGTTCGCGTCGTGCAGGAAGCCGATACCGCCTCGATGCCGCGGCTCACCGAAGTGTACGAACACGACACTGAGGCCGACGAGCGCGACCGGCCGCTTTCAATCTTTCCGTACGGCGTCTCTCGCAACAAGATCGAGCGCGCCATCGCGAATCTGCGAGTCCATGCGTCGATCGCGCGCAACTGGGACGATGCCGACGTCGTCCTGACGCTCAAGACGCTCGAGCGCAAAGAACAGCCGAAGCTCAAACAAATCGCTTCGGACAATATTCCGATCTATTCGATCAAGACGAACACTACGACGCAGATCCAAACGGCGTTACGCGACGTCTTCAACCTCGGGTCGATCGATCGCGAGGAGCTCGCGCTGCGCGAAGCCGAGGAGGCAGTCTACCAGGTGCTCCTGACGAGCCAGGCGATCGAACTCTCTCCGCAGACCTCGTACGTTCGGCGCATGCAGCACCAGCTCGCCGAACGGTACCGTCTCTCGTCGCGGAGCACCGGGCTCGACCCTAACCGCCGCGTTCGCATTTATAAGAACGCTGAATGACATCCAGTGTTCGTAGCGATCGAGGGCATCGAGGGTAGCGGCAAGAGCACGCTGCAGGCCGGCCTCGCGCAGCAGCTGCGATCGGACGGCTACGACGTGCTCGTCACGCGGGAACCCGGAGGAACGCCCGCGGGCGACGCCATCCGCGAGATATTCCTGCAACCGGGTCTGGCGATCGAAGCGCTCGGCGAAGCGTTTCTCGTCAACGGCGCGCGCGTCGCGCACGTCGAACGCGTGATTCGGCCCGCGGTTGCCGCCGGACGCATCGTCGTCTCCGACCGATTCACCGACTCTACACTCGCCTACCAAGGCTACGGGCGCGGGGTAAGCCTCGACGTGCTGCGAGCGCTCTGCGCTATCGCGACGAGCGGCCTCGAACCCGAGCTCGTCTTGCTGCTCGACCTTCCGCTTGAGATCGCGCGAGCACGCCTGGGCTCCCGCGGGAAGGGGCCCGATCGCATCGAGATCGAGAGCGATGCGTTTCACCAACGTGTTCGCGACGGATTCCTCGAGCTGGCGCGCTCGCCGCGCCACCACGTGCTCGACGGCACGTTGCCGGCCGACGAGATCGTAAAGCATGCGCTCGACGTCGTGCGCGAACGCATGCGCGTGCGCGTATCGTGAGCGAGCTGCAGTTCGACGTCATCGGCGCCGAGGGTCCAAAGCGCTACTTCAAATCGCTGACGCCCGAGCGCCTGGCGCACGCGTACCTCTTTACCGGACCGGCCGGTGTCGGCAAGAAGACCTTCGCGGTGCGGCTGGCCCAGTCGCTGCTCTGTCAGGCACACAAAAGCGGCGTCCTTGGGTACGACGGGACGTGTCCGTCGTGCGTGCTGTTTCGCGGCGATCGGCCGCACCATCCCGACTTCCTCGTGCACGAGGGCGTTCTGAAGATCGGCGACCGCGACGTGGCGACCGGATTTCTCGAAGAGGACGGGCTCTCCGCGCGCGACGTCGTCCGTCAGCTCTCGATGCAGTCGTACAGCGGTGGCCTGCGCGTCCTGCTACTAGGCGACATCGAGTTCGCAACGCAACACGCAGCGAACGCGCTGCTGAAGTTTCTCGAGGAGCCGCCGCACGGCGTCGTCATGATTTTGACGACCCCGGCGCCGGGCCGGTTACTCGAAACGATCCGTTCGCGGGTCGTCGACGTACGATTTCCGCTCCTGTCGAAAGCGCAGGTCGTTGAAGTGCTCGCACGCATGCAGTACGAGCCCAAGGATACCGAGTTCGCGGCGGCAATCGGCGGCGGGAGCGTAACGCGCGCGCTCGCGACGTTGGAGGAATCGCAGGAATCGCTGCGCGGGCAAGTCGCGCGCTGGTTCTTCGAGAGCGTCGAGGGACGCACGCCCCAGGAGTCGTGGGCAACGCGTGAGACGCTGGAGGAAGGGCTAGAGACGGTAAAGACGCTGGTGCGCGATTGGATCGTTGCGAGCGGTCACGACGGCGTCGCGCTGCTCGCGCTCGACTATGTCGACCGGCTGCGCGAACTCCGCCCGCTACGGGATCCCGCGGCGGTGAGGCTACTCGGAAAGCTCGACGAAGCGCAGCGGCTTGCGCGAACGAACGTGAGCCCCGCGTTCGTCGGCGAGATCGTGCGTATGGCGCTCACCAGTAGCGCGTAAATGCGATGTCGTCGTACTCTTTGGCGAAGGGAAAGGCGAGATAACCGAGCACGAGCGCACGCGCCACAGCCATCACGAGGCTCCACAGTAAAGGCGAAAGGCCGACTAACGCATACGGAAGACCCATTGGCACGGCGACGTACCACAGGACGAAGAAGACGATCGCCAGGACGAGGGCTCGCACGGGCAGTGCGCGTACGGCGCGAATCGAGGCCGAGATTGCGAGCGATCCCGGCAATCCGCCGATCGCCGCTGCGGGAATCGTATAGATCAAGAAAAACGCCGCGACAGCGCCCAGCACCAGTCCCAACAGGCCGAAGCCGATGTAGCTGCCCACCCACGAACCGATGTAGCTGGCCACCCAAACGACGAACTGAAAGCCGATTGCTGCAAGCGCGATCCCGCCAAAGCGCGGACGCCCTTCTTCCCACGCCTCATCAAACGTGCCGCGCTGTCCGCGCCAGATATTATTCGCCTGAATGATCGCGAACCCGAATGCCCACAGGTATGCAAGCTGCGAGATCATCGGAAAGAAGCTTGCGCCAGCGTTGCCCATCGGATCGGTCATCGCATTAGCGATTTGGGTGAGCACGAGCTCGACGACGGCGGCGAGCAGCGGCATTGCGAAGATCGATGGCCGGCGCACCATCATGGCAAGCGCCTGCACGTAGGCTCCGAGGTCGAGGCTCTGCGCTTTCTTCAACCGAACCGCGCGCCTTCGAGTGCGTGCCGGCACGGGCAATCCGCGTCTAGCGGAATGTTCTCTACGATCTTGCCGATCGCGTTCTTCACGCGTTCGTTATTTCGATTGAAGACCTCGATGACCTCGTGATGCGAAACCGGCGTCATGCCTTCGATGCCGACATCGTAATCGGTGATCAACGAAATGTTGACGTAGCATATCTCGAGCTCGCGTGCCAAATACGCCTCAGGATACTGGGTCATATTGATGACCTCCCAGCCCTGGCTCTGAAACCACTTCGATTCTGAGCGCGTCGAAAAGCGCGGGCCTTGTATTACCACGATCGTTCCGCGCTCGTGCGTCTCGATGTCGAGCGATTTGAGCGCCTCAGTCGCGATCGGGCGTAGCGTCGGACAGTACGGATCGGCGAAGCTGACGTGCGTCGTGATCGGACCGTCGTAAAAGGTGTCCTTGCGTCCCGAGGTGCGATCGATTATTTGATCGGCCACGACCATGGATCCCGGCGCGACCCGGCGATCGAGCGAGCCGCATGCGGTGGGGCCGATGATCCACTTTACGCCGAGCAGCTTCATCGCATAGAGATTGGCACGATAGTTGATCGATTGGGGTGGAAAGCGGTGATCCTTCCCGTGACGCGGCAGAAATGCCACTCGTCGCCCGGCGATCTCTCCGATCGCGACCCGATCGCTCGGCGCGCCGTACGGCGTCTCGACCCAGCTTTCGGTCGCGTTCTCCATCAACGAATAGAAACCGGACCCGCCAAAGACTCCGATATCGGCCTGCAATGCTTCGCTCATCGGCGCTTATTCTCAATGCAAGCAAACTAAAATCCTGCGGAAGCAGCCTTGCGGCCTTCGTAGTAGCGGCGCTCGGCCGCATTTCGCGCGATCGAGATCGCGTTTTCAAAATAATCGCGTGCGGCGCCCAGGTTGCCGCGACATAGCTCGAACTCACCACGTGCGGCGTGGTAAAAGGGATACTTTGCCAGGCGGTTGCGATCGACGATAGCGTCAAGCTCTTCCAAGCCGCGGTTTGGCCCGTCTCGTTGAGAGATTGCAATTGCGCGGTTGAGCGCGACGATCGGCGAGGGTTCGATCGTCATCAGTTGGTCGTAGAGCTCCACGATAGCGTCCCAGTCCGTTCCTTCAGTCGACGGTGCGCGCGCGTGAACGGCCGCTATGGCAGCCTCAACGTGATAACGGCTCAACGTCGCGCCCGTAGCCGACTGCTCAAGCCATTCGATGCCTTGCCGTATTAGCTCGCGGTCCCAGCGCGTGCGGTCCTGATCGAAGAGCGGAGTAAGATTGCCGGCGGGATCGAGTCGTCCGGGAAGGCGAGCGGCGCCGAGGTACATCAGGGCAACGAGGGCGCTCGTCGATGGCACTGCCGCCAACGGATGCTGCGCGAGCAGACGCGTGAGCCAAATCGCCTCGCGGCAAAGATCGGTTCGAACGGCAGCCCGAGGCGACGCACCGTGATAGCCTTCGTTGAAGATGAGGTAAAGCGCGCGCTGCACGGCGGGAAGGCGTGCCGCAAAATCGCCTGCATCGGCGATGTCGAACAGTGGGCCGGATTCCTTGAGCGCTCCTTTTGCCCGCGTTAGACGCTTTTCCACGGCGGCGTGCGAACTAACGAATGCCGCCGCTATCTCGCGGACGCCGAAACCGCCGACGAGCGCCAGCATCAACGTCACCTGCGCTATTTCGGGCAGATCCTGCCGGCAGCACGAGAACATCATCCGAAGCCGGTCGTCGCGGATGTCGGTCGTATCGAAGACCTCCGCAACCGCATTGGCGAGCGTCCATTCCGTCTGCAGCAGGCGGCCGTATTCCGGTGCAAAGGTGCGCGCCGTCCGTTCGCGGCGCAGCACGTCGAGCGCGCGGTTCCGTGCGGTCTTCATGAGCCAAGCCGACGGGTTCTCCGGAACGCCGCGCAGCTTCCACACCTCCAAAGCGCGGCAGAAGGCGTCTTGCACGACGTCTTCTGCCAGTTCGAGGTTGTGGAAGCCGAAGATGCGCGTGAGCGCGGCGACCATCCGCCCCGCTTCGCGGCGGAATAGATGGTCGTTCGGTACCACGTTACATGTCCATCTTCATCACGGGACGGACTTCCACGATGCCCCGGCGCTCTAGGATAGGGCAACCCTTCGCGAGGTCGGCGGCTCGCTCCAAGCTCGACGCTTCGATGAGCGTGTAGCCGCCAACGAGATCCTTCGCCTCAGCGAACGGGCCATCGGTTACGGGTCCGCTTTTACTTTTGACGACTTTGCCCTCAGCTTCGAGGGGTTGGCCTCCATCCTTGAGATTGCCGCTGGATGTGAGCTCCTTGAACCAGTTCGTCCATTTTTGCATGATTTGGTCGGATTCGGCCGGCGTTGCTCCGCGCTGGCCGCCGCGATAGAGAAAAAGATACTCAGCCATGATCTACCTCCTAAGAGCGCGTTGCTGATCCTTAAGACGTGCGAGCGGCTCGATTCCGGACAGTTCGAGCTAATTCGGCGGTACCACTCGGTGCAGAGCGACGTCGCGGTCGGGGCGGGCGACGGCTTCGTAGATCGCGCCTGCTCCCAGGATGACCGCCATGACGAGCAGCGTGATCCATCCATAGTTGAAGACTGCGCGACCACTCTGCAGCGAGCTCGGCCATACGATGTCCAGCAGCATCACCAGGAGATACGCGCCGGCTGCGAGCGTGACGAGCGGTCCCCAGCGCCCCAGCGTAAAGGGTCCGCGCGGTATCCAGCCGCGGCGACGAGCGACAAACGCGCCAAGCACGGTCATGAAGAACGCGAGATAGATGCCGGATGTAGCGAAGGAAACGAGCGCATAGAGCGCATTCACGTTTGCGGGATATTGGAACCAGAAAATCGTCACCGGTTTACTTGGATTGACGAGCACCAAGAGCAGAAATAGAAACGGAACGATCGTTCCGACGAGGATCGCGTTGACCGGCGTATGGTGGCGTGGCGAGATTGTTTTGATGCGCTCGCTCGACGGCAACGCACCGTCGCGCGCGAGCGCGAACGCGACGCGGGCTCCGGCGCCTTGAACTGCAGTGCCGCAACTGAAGAACGCGACGATCACCATCACGAGAAAGAAGACTTGCAGCCAGCCCGGCAGCTCTGCGAGCACGACGTTGATGCCGCCGCTGACGACGCCGCCAATCCCCGCCGCCGGCGTCGCGAGGAGCAAGCCGAGGACGAGCACGAACGACGCGATCCCGCCGTAGAGCAATGCAGAGCGCATTGCCCTGGGGACCTGGCGGCGCGCATCGATCGTCTCTTCGGAGATGTCGCCTGCCGACTCGAAGCCGTAGAAAATGTAGACGTTTGCAAGCACGGCCACCAGCGCCGCGCCACCCCACCAGTTACCGCCGAAGTTCAGGCCGAGCGGATTGCTCTTGAGATGCTCCACGCCTTGCGAGCTGAAGACGAACCCCAGGTGCTGGTGAAATCCATAGGCTGCCAGCGCCGCGAAGACGCCGAACGTGCCGAGCGTCTCGACGTAGACGCCGAAGCGCGAAACACGCCCCATAATCCTCGCACCGACCGAGTTTGCGATTGCTGAGAGGACGATGATTGCACCCGCGATCGCGAAGATCGTCGCGTGGTTGTCGGGCGCGAGGTGCGTCTTGAACCAGATATTCGACAGCGACGCCACGTATCCAACTGCTCCGGAGTCGACCGAGGCCACCGTAGCGAGCAGCGCAAACCCGTATATCCAACCGATGAACCAGCCGTATCGTGGACCGACGCTATACTTGCCGTACTGGTAGAGCGCGCCCGAGAGCGGATACTCGCTCGCGAGCTCGCCGAAGACGAGCGCGACGAGCAGCATTCCACCAACGACGAACGGCATCGTCCAAATGTAGCGCGGACCGCCGGTTCCAAGCCCCAGCGTGTAAAGGGAGTATATCCCGACCATGGGACTGAGGTAGCTGAAGGCGACCGCGAAGTTATCGAAGAGCGATAAGACTCTCGAAAGTTGCTGTTGATAGCCGAAGGCGGCGAGGATATCGCCGCCTTGCGTCACTTGTCTTTCCGTCTTTAGTGTTGTGCCCACGACCAGGCTGCGATCCGCCACCCGGCCGCAGTCTTTTGCAGCGCGACCGTTAGGATCGATCCCGATTCCGTGACGGACTTGCCGTGCTGTTTGTAAGTGAAGGTCGTCGGAACCACGGCGTACGCCCGATCGCCGGTAATGACGACGTGCCACGGCGTGCGCAGGGCAACGTATCCATTGGTAATGCCCAGCTTCTTGAGGGATGTCACGACTGCAGTGGCCCAGTCGGCGCATGCCGTGGCCCCCGACCACACGTTCGGTGCGAAATCGTCGATAACGAAGGCCGGCGAGGTGCACATCGCAACCGAGCTCTTGAGATCGCCGGTGTTGAAACCGTTTGCGAACTGCATAATCGGCGCCATGACGGCCGCCGTGTCGGCCGCCGGGGCGGCTCCTGTCGTTATCGTGGTGGCCAGCACGACGCCGGCAAGAAGCACAAAGAACCTTCTGTAGGCCATGAATACCTCCGAGTAGAGGTCCGCGGCGACGGGAAGCTGCCGCGAACTAGCGGTTAAAGTCTGAAGGTTTGAGGTCGTCGAGAAACTTCTTGAAGCGCGCCATCTCCGTATCGTTCACCGGCTTTTTTTCGGCCGTCGCTTCTTCGAGCACGATTTTATCCGATACAAAGATCGGTGCCGGCACCCGCAATGCCAGCGCGATGCCATCCGACGGACGGGCGTCGATCTCTTGGACCTCGCCGTTTGTGCGGACGACGAGTTTGGCAAAGAACGTCGAGTCTTTGATGTCGTGAATGACGACTTGCTCGAGGTTGGCGCTGAGCGAATCGAGGATGTTGCGCATGAGGTCGTGCGAAAGCGGCCTCGGCACGGGCGCTCCCTCGAGGGCCAGAGCGATCGCGGTCGCTTCGAATGGCCCGATGAGGATCGGCAGATAATGCGAGCCGTCCATATCCTTTAAAATAACGACCGGATCGTGGGTCAAGAGGTCGATACCGAGTTTGTCGACCTTCATCTGCCGCATACGCGACGTATCCGACGTGTCCGGCAAATTCTCTTGCAAAAGGGCAGGCAGAACGAGCGGCCGAACGCAGGGCGCTCGCATATGGCACTCTCTTGCGGCATCGTCGGCTTGCCCAACGTCGGCAAATCGACGATCTTTAACGCGCTGACGCGTTCGGCGCAGGCCCTGGCAGCCAACTATCCCTTTGCGACCATCGAACCCAACGTCGGCGAGGTTGGGGTGCCTGACGAACGTCTGGCCGTCCTGCAACGCCTAGTCAACGCGCAGCGCGTCGTTCCCGCGACCGTGCGGTTCGTCGATATTGCCGGGCTCGTGCGCGGCGCGAGCGCCGGACAAGGCCTCGGCAACGCATTTCTAAGCCACATTCGGGAAACCGACGCGATTGCGGTCGTTCTGCGGTGCTTCGAAGACGAGAACGTAGTGCACGTCGAAGGTGCGCCGGATCCGCTACGCGATAACGAGATCGTCGCGATCGAGTTAGCGTTGGCCGACCTCGCTACTATGCGAAAACGCGTGAGCAAGTTGGAACGCGACGTGCGGGCCAATCCCAAGCTGCGCGATCAGCTCGATGCAGCGCAGCGTCTCGTCGCCGCACTGGAGGAGATGCGCCCGGCGCGTAGCTTCCCGCCCGGTTCGATCGAAATGCTCGTCGCCGCCGAGGCGTTTCTTTTGACGGCAAAACCGGCGCTGTACGTCGCCAACGTGGACGAAGCCGGCCTCTCGCGGCCCAACGCTCACGTCGACGCCGTCATGGCCATCGCGCGCGGCGAAGGCGGCCGTCCGATCGTGCTCTCCGGCAAGATCGAATCCGAGCTCGCCGGCCTCTCGGATGACGAGGCGCGCGAGTTTCGCGGCGAGTTGGGGATGGAGCGCAGCGGCCTCGACGAGTTGGCGGCCGCTGCCTACGAACGGCTTGGGCTCATGACGTTTCTCACGGCCGGTGAGAAGGAGGCCCGTGCCTGGCCGATACCGAGAGGAACCAAGGCTCCCCAGGCGGCCGGCACGATCCATACGGACCTCGAGCGCGGGTTCATTCGAGCCGAGATCGTCGACTATGCCGATTACGTCGAGTACCGCACCATGGACGCACTGCGCGCTGCGGGGCGGCTCCGCAGCGAGGGGCGCGAGTACGTGATGCAAGAGGGCGACGTGGTAAACTTTCGATTCAATGTGTGACCCAGGGGCGGCGCAGTGCCGGGCACAAACTCTCCTACCATGACAACGACTCTGCGCGAAGCGTCGGTGCGAGAGGTCTCGGTATTCGGCGATGCGATCGCTTACTTCAACGAGGCCGCCGATCTGCTCGAGCTCGATGGCGGAATGCGCCGCATTCTCACGCATCCCTCACGGCAGATCATCTTCTCGATCCCGTTTCAACGCGACTCGGGTGAGTTTGAAGTCTATACCGGCTATCGCGTGCAGTACAGCTTCGCGCGCGGGCCCGCAAAGGGAGGCATTCGCTACCATCCGCGGGTGACGCTCGACGAGGTCACCGCGCTCGCATTTTGGATGACGTGGAAATGCGCCGTCGTGGATTTACCATTCGGCGGCGGCAAAGGCGGCGTAACGTGCGACCCCTCCACCCTTTCGACCAACGAACTTGAGCGCATCACACGCCGGTACGCAGCGGAGCTCGTCGAGGTCGTCGGACCTGATAAAGACGTTCCCGCGCCCGACGTCAACACCACTCCGCAAGTAATGGCGTGGTTCATGGACACGTACTCGATGCACGTTCGGCAGAACGTGCCCGGCGTCGTGACAGGGAAGCCAATCGAGATCGGCGGATCGCGCGGGCGCGTCGAGGCGACCGGACGCGGCGTGACGATCTGCGCGCTCGACGAGATGGCGCAGATGGGTCTCGATCCGGGCGAAGCGACGATTGCGATTCAGGGCTTCGGCAACGTCGGACGCCACGCGGCCAAACTCTTTGAAGAACGCGGCTGTAAAGTCGTCGGCATCTCCGACGTCACCGGCGCATACTACAACGAAGAAGGCGTGTACGTGAACGGTGCGATCGAACACGTCGCGAAGCACGGAACGCTCGAGGGATTCAAGGGCGCGGAGAAGATCACGAACTCGGAGCTGCTAACGAGCAAATGCGACGTGCTCGTTCCGGCTGCGCTCGAAAAGGTCTTCACTGCAGAAAGCGCTGCGAAAGTGCAGGCCAAGCTCATCGTCGAGGGGGCCAACGGTCCCACGGCGCCGGAAGCCGATCGCATTTTCCGCGAAAAAGGCATCATCGTGATTCCCGACATCATGGCCAACGCCGGCGGCGTGACCGTCTCGTACTTCGAGTGGGCTCAAGACCGCATGGGATTCTTCTGGAAAGAGGCCGAGGTCAACGAACGGCTCGAGGATTTCTTGCTCACGAATCTTCATCAGGTTCGTGCGATCGCCACGTCGCGCCACGCCACGCTGCGCACCGCCGCCTACACGCTGGCGATCGATCGCGTCGTTAAGGCGCTTCGGTTGCGCGGAATATACGCCTAGACTGCCCTAGAAAAAGGTGATCCCTTCTCGTCTCTCCGCCGCTGCCGGAGCACGAGTGGCGCGTTTCAGGCACGCTCAGCCGATATAACTGCTAGAGGTCTCGCGCTAAAAGGAAGGGCAGGATTGATGACGCTCTCGGATGTTGGCCGCTATGCGTTTGTTGCAGGCTTAACCCGCGCTGCTCGCGGGCTGCAGCGGCTCGCAACCGCCCTCGGGCGCGGCGGCATACAACCCGGCTCAGGCGCGGAGTTCACATCGGGCGGCCGCGATCGCTTCACGGGCACCCGCTGCGAAACGATGTCCGGCAAAGCCCGATACCCGGGTAGTCGTGGATCGCGCCCGACATCGCGAAGTCGCACCGGCTGCTCTTCGTCACCGACGCCGGCCTGTGGGACGTGTATATCTACAGCATACCGTCGCTAACCTCAAAGCCGTTTTGACCGGCTTTAGAGACTCCGCGGGCGAGTGCTCCGACGCCAACGGAAACGTTTGGGTCGCAAACCCGGCAGCACGCCAGATGATCGAGCTCTCGCATGCCGGCAGCGTACTGAAGAAGATCAAGGATGATGATGGATATCCGGCGTCGTGCGCCGTCAACGCGAGTACCGGCGACCTAGCGGTGACGAATCTCTACGGGCTGATGGTCAGCGGTTCGATGGGCGGTATCGACGTTTATGCGGGTGCACGGGGTAAGCCGGCAAATATACCAATCCCTTGATATGTTCGTATTACTTCGACGACGGCTACGATCCCAAGGGCAATCTCTACGTCGACGGTCGAGGACGACAGCGGGGAACTTCTTGCTTTCCGAGCTTCCGAAGAGCGCCAAGGCTGCACGCACCATTACGGTCAGCGGAGGCGTCATCTACTTCCCCGGCCTTGTGCAATGGGACAGCCAGACAAACCAACTTGCCGTCGGCGATCGAAAGCTGCAACGGCACGTTCACCAGGCTCTGCCTGCGTCTACCTGCTCTCGATGTCGCGCTCGGAAGGTATGATCTCCGAAACGACCGCGGTAACGTCTATGGCGGGATCATCATGTGCGATCTCATTCACGGCGTCCTTTCAGGCGACGGTAAGACGACTCTACGGCAGCGATTACGCTCGAAGACTTTGACTGCGACGCCTCTGGGGAACAGCTATACGCACAGCTGGCCGTTCCCGGCTGGCGAGACGGCCCACGGATCTAACGACGTGGTCGACAAGGGTCCCGTCGGCGCGGCGATCAGCGCGAAGTGAGTCGAGCGCTTAGGTTGCCCTAGTGAGTAAGCGAGCGCCCAAGCACTCGAGCGGGCCACGGCACGCTACCCGCACGCCCTCGCACTATGCTCCTTTTAGCACTTTTCATAATTGGAGCATGAAATGAGGCTTTCGCGCTTTGGCGGCGGTGTTGCCGCATTTTGCATTGGGACGGCCGGGCTTTCAGGCTGTAGCGGATTTTCTTCGCAGGTCATCCCGGTCCGCGCCGGGTCTCCCCAGAGCCTCTGGCAGCCGGCGGCGCGCCCGCCTGCGCAAGGCCAGTCCTGGGTGGCGCCCGAGGCTAAGAACGAAGACCTACTCTACGTCTCGGCGGAGAACGGCGTTTTTGTGTACTCGTACACGCAAGGGAAGAAGGTAGGCCAACTGCTCGCCCCGCATCCCGGTGGCGATTGTTCCGACGCGAAAGGCAACATTTTTGTCGCCGACATAAATGATTCGAAAATTCTGGAGTTCTCGCACGGTGCCCGGACACCGATCGCGACCCTGCCGGATCCAGGCTACAATCCAGCCTCGTGTGCCATAGATCCCAAGACCGGGGATCTTGCCGTCACTAACTTCCAATCGACGACCGGCGGCGCCGGTAATCTGGTCATTTACCCCAACGCTCAGGGCGGGCGCAAGCTCTACGTGAAGAACAGCTCGCTTCAGACGCCGTATTTTTGCGCATTCGACAAGGC
Source organism: Vulcanimicrobiota bacterium (assembly GCA_963758805.1). Lineage (GTDB taxonomy): Bacteria > Vulcanimicrobiota > Vulcanimicrobiia > Vulcanimicrobiales > Vulcanimicrobiaceae > Cybelea. The sequence goes on along the minus strand of CAVWWP010000003.1, from coordinate 216,225 downwards.
CGGCGATCTTTTCATCGACGGCTTCGATAGCGGCTCGAATACCGGCTTCGAAGAGCTGCCGAAGGGGAGCGACTCGTTCGAGGCCGTCGAGTTAAACCGGCACATCGGCGCGCCGGGCGGCGTCCAAGCCGTCGGCCAGGAGATCGCCGTCGGCGACAGCGCTCAGGGAACTGTCTTCACTTTTGCTATCCGAGGGAACAACGGCACCGTTACGTCGACGACGACGCTCAAGGGCGCGCAAGGCGGATTGGCTGGGTTCGTGATTCTGGGTAAGAAAATCGTGGCCGCAACCGGCTTCCAAAACACAGCCGGCTACTGGCCTTATCCGTCTGGCGGCAATCCTACGAAGATTCTCAAGGACCTCAGCGTCGCGACAGGCGTCGCGATCAGCAGCGCAAAGTAGGTAGCCCTTTACCCGTCTCCGGAGATCGGAGTGCCCATGCGAATCAGAACGTCGCTTGCGGCAGTTGCATTTGGAGTTGCGTTCGCAGCGGGTTGTCATAGCGCCGGATCACCGGTGCCGCTTACCGCGCAGCCAAACTCCGTCCGCTTGGGCCATCGGCATGAGTCGGTCGGGCTCGTGATTACCGTCGAGCGAAGACCTTCGAAACCGGCAGAATCGACGGGCGTAGGTCCGCGCTATATCTCGCCGTCGACACGGTCGGTGACGATTGACGTCAATGGCTCCTCGCAGATCCAAATTGCGAACATCGGCGAGCACCAACCGGGCTGCATCACCGATGGCCCGAAAGAACTCGTCTGCACGATTAGCGTCGAGGTGCCCGAAGGCCAGGACACGTTTGAGGTAAAGCTGTTCGACGAAAAGGATGGCGACGGCAATATGCTCGCCGATGGGTCGAAGACTGTTGACGTCGGTTCGCCGCCCGATCAGATTGAGATCACACTCGATGGCCTGGTTCACTTCATCAAGCTCTCTCTGCCCGCGAATCAAGGGCCCCCACCGTGCGGCGTTAACAGCTATGCGCTGCCCCTTACGGTGATTGCTGAGGATGCCGACGGCAACGAGATTACCAAGCCGGGCAAGTACTATAACCCGATCACGTTCACGGACACCGATAAGTTTGGGGAGATCAGTTTTAGCCGCAAGCGGCTGACGGCACCGGGGCAAAAGGTTGAGCTCGAGTACACGGGCGGTCCGATGAATGGGGCTGCGATGATATCCGCGGAAGCCAAAGGGGTGCACAAGAGCGACGTTACGCCTGTGACATTCGACCCGAAAAACGACTGGCCGTTGGCCAACGGCATCGTCGAGCACTGGAACGATCAGAACGGCAACGAACTACCGTTTTACGAGGAGATCAAGTCGAACGTGAAGATGCAGCGTAGCATCGCGCCAAAGATATTCCAAATGCCGGTGGTCAAAGGCCCTCTCTGCGAAGATGCGTATCATGTTTCGGGCAGCGGCAGCGTCGCCGAGTTCTATTTCGCTACCCGTAAAGAAGGGGATCGCTACGCGCTCGACTTTATCGCAAATGGTGATCGCGCGGCTAACCAATTCGCGGTGCAGGGCATCTTCACCATTGATTATCTGCCCCAGAAGGCGGGCGAACATCGCAGATTCCCTTATCCGAACTACCAGATCAATTGCAATGATTCCATCTCCCTCAGGCGACTATTGGACGGTGAGAGACTTACCGCGATCCCGAGCGCTGTGATCAAGGTTATACCTACAACTATAAGCGCTACGGGCAGCCCATTTGCGAAAAGGTGCCTTTCTCGGTGTCCTTCTCTAGCCATGCGATCACGCAGCTTCCGAGCAGCTGCGTTGTAGGCCCCGGAATCCCCACTGAGGCCTATCCACAAGATACCAGAGACGAATCTGCTGTGGGAATAATATACCCGAACTCGCGTTATATTGCGCCGGACTTCGGCGTCGTCTGCATTGTCAACACCGGTACTAATCAGGCTTACGCGGTGCGCGACGTATCGATCGAATCAGACGGCAAATACCTGAGGGTACAGCGATGAACCAACGTGCATCAACCGCCTCAGGTCGATGGCTCCGCGTCGCAGCGCTCGGATTCATTCTTGCGATGACCCTCGCGGGCTGCGGTCAATTCTTTCCACAGTCAAGCGGCATTAGCCGCAGTGGTGGGCCTTTGCCAGGGGCCCCTGCGGTCCGAGCGGACGAATGTAACAAATGGCTGCCCGGTCGCAATCGCGGCTCTTCCTCCCAACGTACCGAGAGAATGTCGTCCTATTTTCACGCACGGCCAGATCTGCTCCAATCGCGGATGGCTTATGGCGCAGTCGGCCTATCTTGACCCCGACATCCAACGCGCATATATTCCGCGACCCGGACGCGCAAGATGTAGCTCATCATCGGTACTTGTGATCCGATGCAACAGTATGACTGGGCTTAAGCAAACACCGTCATTCGCCAGCAGCGCAACAGCGCTGTTGCGCGGCCATATCCCAGACGTTTTACTCGGCTATGGGCGACGATTGGGATAAGGCACAGGTGAAGAGGTCCGATGCAGCGAATCGGCGGTGCAGCCGTTCACCAGACCGAATACACGTACCTGGGAGGAAGAGCAACCGCCGAGCCGAGGCCGATTTTGGGCTATGCGGTCATATCCACAAGAGCGGGACCGGGTCTCCCGACGCGCTGTTTGTCCCGGACGAGATCGTAGGCTACACTTTGGTAAGTGGTCTGGAGAACAGGCCCGGACTAGGACCGAAATTCTCATGAGCCGTCCTGCGTGTAAGACAGACCCGTTGATCGACATCAATATCTTGTTACGATAAGCTTCCAAGGACGGTGCCGAGAGGATATTTCTTAATGTCGCGCTTCAGAACCTGACGGCCAAAGGTAAAAGGGTCACGCTAATGCAGGGTCCATACTAAGCCTGGCGCCGGCGGCTGGAACGTTCCCTGCACTCCGTGCCGAGTGAAGCGAGCGACTACCTTTGCGGCCCCCACTCCAAATCCAAGTGGCACTCCGAACCCCGGCGCCACGGCAGCCGGCGGTTACGCATACCGAGCTGTAAAAAACCGCTCAATCAAAGGGACCGCAGTCCGCACATTATCTGGTGTCACGCACAAGAGTCAAAAAACGGCGGAAAGAAAAAATTGGATTGGCAAGAGGATCTCGCCCATATATCTGCCCTCCTATGCGCTGCGGACGGGGCTCGTGCGTGTGAACCCTATCGATCCAGCGAACGAGGTCGTCGGTATCAACGAAGTGGTCGCGCTATGTGCCAAGTGACAGCTGCCAGCGGGCGGCGGGCCGAGTTCGGCTGCGTAGCGTCGAGATAATAGTCATCCGGATTGCTGTTGTCTGATTGGATTTTCCGAGGTCGGAGCGCGGTGTGCAAAAGATAGCATACCTCTCGGCATTTAGCCTTGCGCTTGTGGCTGGCTGTAATTCGAGTCATTCAGTCGGTGCCGTTTGAAGGCCGAGACGCCCTTCCAGGAGCCCATATGCGATCCGTTGGCCTCGAAATCACGGTTGACCGAAGACCATCGAAACCAGCCGGATCGACGGACATAGGTCCACGCTATATTTCGCCATCGACGCGGTCCGTGACGATTGACATCAACGGCTCTTCGCAGATCCAAATTGCGAACATCGGCGAGCACCAACCGGGCTGCATCACCGACGGCCCAGAAAGATCTCGTCTGCACGATTGAGCGTCGTAGGTGCCCGAAGGCCAGGACTCGTTTCGTGGTAAAGCTGTTCGACGAAAAGGATGGCGACGGCAATGATGCTCGCCGATGGGTCGAAGACTGTTGACGTCGGTTCGCCGCCACGATCAGATCGAGATCACACTCGATGGCCTCGGTTCACTTCATCAAGCTCTCTCTGCCCGCGAATCAGGGACCACCGCCGTGCGGCGTTAACAGCTATTCGCTTGCCGCTTGACGGTCACTGCTGAAGACGCAGACGGCAACGAGATCACAAAGCCGGGCAAGTACTATAACCCGATCACGTTCACCGACACCGATAAGTTTGGGGAGATCAGTTTTAGCCGCAAGCGGCTGACGGCACCGGGGCAAAAGGTTGAGCTCGAGTACACGGGCGGTCCGATGAACGGGGCTGCGATGATATCCGCGGAAGCCAAAGGGGTGCACAAGAGCGACGTTACGCCTGCGACGTTTGACCCCAAGAACGACTGGCCGTTTGCCAACGGCATCGTCGAGCATTGGAACGATCAGAACGGCAACGAACTACCGTTCTACGAAGAGATCAAGTCGAACGTAAAGATGCAGCGCAGCATCGCGCCCCCGATCTTCAAGATGCCTGTGGTCGACGGCCCTCTGTGCGTCGACTCGTTTAATTACTCGGGTGGCGTTGCAAACAACTATTTCGTTACGATTAAAGTAGGGAGCCGCTACGCCCTCGAGTTCGTCGCCACGGCGGAGAGCGGCGGCAATCGGAATGACGTAGTCGAAGATGGACCGTACATCTGGGATTATTTGCCCCAGAAAGGGCGCGAGCGTTGGAGTTTCCCCTGGCCCGATTGGAGGACTGTTTATCTGTTCGACTCGGGAGAATATTACGAGATCGACACGTACAAGCCCCCTCGATACTGTGAACGAGACTATACGCTTGACTATAAGTCCGCCGGGCCGCCGCTGTGTCGCAAGGAAGGACGGTATCCGCTCTCGGCGTCTACCCATGACAAAGCGCCGTTGCCGAGCGCTTGTGTCGTCGGGCCCGGCATTCCCACCGAGGGTTATGCGCTGGAATACAAGGGGCAAAGCCTAGCCTTCCCGATCGACGGGGTCTATTATATCGCACCGGACTTTGGCGTGGTTTGCATCTACAACACGGACACGCAGCAGGCAGATGCGGTGCGCGATGTATCGATGGAACCGGGCGAAAAATAACGCGCCCCTATGTGCGGGACAGGATTCGTCTCCGCATAGCCGGCGAGAAGTCATTGGGTGGCGCGTACGGATCGGGGTAGCAATACTTCCGATTTCTGCAGCGCGTGCCGGCATATGCGGCGTGAAGATCGATTTGTGGAATGTGCGCCCCGTACGCCCGATTGAGCTCCTGAATAAAGTAGTAGGTAATCAGCGCATAGCCGCTGTTCGATGGGTGGAGTCCGTCGAAGCTGAGGATGCCGTAGAGATAGCCGATCGCACAGCAGACGCCCGGTTCGATCGACGCGGCGCGCGCAAAGTACTGGTTCGAAGGATCGCCGCTGACGAGGCCGTGGAAGATCGCCTGGATGTCGACGAGCGCGACCTGATTGTGCGAGGCGGCCGCGTCGATGCCTTCGTTCATGGCGTTGTTGAGCGCCTGAATCTTTCCGGCAAACTCGGGCGTGATGTAGTTGCCGCCGAGGCCGCTTCCTGCGACCGCCTTACATCCCGGCATCGGGTTCGCGCAGTCCAAGTTCGGCACCGAACCATACGCGGAAAAGTAGCCGATCACTTCGACGACCGCGCCAAGCGTCAGATAGCCGCACGGACGCGAAACCGAAGCCGGAACGCAACCCTGCGGCGTATCGAGGCCATAAGCTTTGGCTAACTGCTTCGTGACCGAGCGCGCGAGCGAGGGACTATCGAGCCCGAATGCGAGCAGACACCAGGCATACGTGCGCAACGGGCACTCCGTCTTATTCGCTGGGATCGTCACACGCTGCAGGTAACCGGCCTCGACGATGTTCGGAAGATTCGCGACGACGACGCGTGCGCCGGCGTGTTTCAGCGTCCCAATTGTTTCGTTTAGATCGCTTTCGGCTTCGCCGGGCGTGCGATCGCCGCCGACGAACAGTCCGCCGCTGCCCATGTACTTGAGCACGTCGTTGGCGCCCAGCCACACCGTCGCGAGCGTTGGGTGGAGCGAAGCCGCCGCGTCGACGAGCGTGAGATTCTGTCCCAGCTTTGTAAAGTTTCCGAGGACGGGCCAGAACGAACTGCTCTCGTCCGCAACGACCATGCTGAGCAATCCGGGAATTCCCGGCAGCGGCTGACAGGTGTCGGTCTGCGGCTCGTGCAGCACGTTGGCCTCATGCAGCGTTATTCCCGGAATGCCAAGGTTGCGGATTGTGGTAGAATGCGGATTCATGCGTACGCGCGACAACCCGCTGAGCAGATACCCCGCTTGATTGAAGCCGTGGTAATCGGTGCAGGCATCGCCGCTCTTCTGCAGCTCGAACGGAAAGAGCGACGCAGGAATGAGCTGATTGTTTAAACCCGGCCCCTTGATAAGCGGTAATGGGCTAACGGCCGGATCGAACATCTCTCCGATCGATCGGTCGAGCGACTCGTTCGAGGCTTGCTCGTTGAGGTCGGCCCACCACCCATTCTCTTGGCCCGGCGGCACCACGCCACCATTGTAGGGATCCTTAAAGCCGGTCTCGCCAAGAAATCCGTCCGCTTGATAGCCCGCGGTCAAGCTGTCACCGACGCCCACGATGCGCGTAAGGATCGAACTCTGCTGCGGTTGCACTCCCGATCCCGTGGCCGGCGGTATCGTATTCGAAGCGTTGCCGGCTCCGCCGCACGACGCGAGCGAAGCGGCAAGGAGCGCTACGACCATATCTCTGAGGCGGAGTTTCATGACGGCTCCTTACAACGGAAAGATGCTCGGCGAACCGACGCCGAACTGGAGTTGCAGTTGCGTCGCTTTGAGGCCGCCGACGGCGAGGCCGCACGCGTTCGTTAGCGCCTGTTGTACGGTCAAGCATTTGATGCCGACGATGCCGTCCGCTCCGAGATTTGTCGGGCCGCCGCTATTGAGCGTCGCCTGCACGAAGCCGTACTTTGTGATGCGCTGCGAAACGCCGAGGAAGTACGCGATCAAGTGCTCCGGATACGGATCTGTCGGCAGATAGTCGCGCGCGCTCTGGGGCTCCACGAAGAGCGTCGTACCGCGCACCGGCGTGTACTCGAGGTAGAGCACTTGGGGGAACTGCATCGAGTTTCCGACGTTGGCGCCGTTGGTGTGAACCAGCCACTGCGGTGCGACCGTGAACGTGCCGAACATTTTGGGCGTCTTGAGGAACGGCAGCGTCACGGCAACCGCATAGTATTGCGCGGTGCGCGCCGCCACATCGTATACGGGTCCATCCGGCAAATTGTAGGTGAACGGAACGACGTCGTTATTGTTCGGCGTGAAGCCGACCTGGCCGCCGCGTGCGACGTAGACGGGCGAGATCACGATCGGCAGCGGCCGCCGGCCTTGGATCAAGAAGAGCTTCTGCAGCATGAAGACGCCGAACGTATCCTTCGTGCTGACGTTGAGGTTGCGGCCCGTGCCCGGCCCGCACGCGGTGCCGCCGCTAAGATCCGCACAGCCGATGGGATTGCGAAATCCCGCTAGGTAAACCGGAGCCAAGCCGCTGTTGAAGCCATACGGCCAGTGCTGTAGCTGGTACATGCTGGCGACGATGCGCGTCGACCAGTTGAAGCCATAGCCAAACGAAAGATCGCCGCCGCCCGTCAGCCATTGTTTTCCATACGATCCGATGTTGCCGTACGGATATGCGACCGAAAAGTCGGCCTGATAGGTGAAGCCGGTAGGAAGTCCGATGCGCGGGGTGACCGCCTCTCGGCCGATTGGTTGGACTTGCCCGACCGTCTGGCTGCCTGCCGGCGAGCTCGGCACGGAGGCTTGGAGACGCGCCTTCTCCCGCCGCTGCTGCTCTTGATCGAGCGCGTTCTTTATCGCGGTGTTTGTGCTGGGTAATATCTGCGCTTGAAAGACGTCGCCCGTGCCGTTGTCGGCGAAGCCTCGCAGTGGCGAATAGCAGATCGCGAGCGCTGCCGCAACGACTGCCGCGGCGCGGCAGAGAGATCTGGGCATAGAAGCAACTCCTCGGACATTACTCATTAACCGCGGTTATAAAATTATCGGAACTCTGCGTCAACACGTTGCATCGACGCATTAAATTCCCTTTTATTCCAAGTGTTCCTAAACCGTGGCTTGCTGCGTTGCAGTCTCTTCGCGCACCTCGCGCGCTTGCCCGTCGAGCCCCGGCTTTCCGCGCAGCTCGAGCGATTTGATGATAACGTAGAGTACCGGAGTGATCGCAAGATTCAGGAACGTCGAGACGAGCATGCCGCCGAAGACGACCGTTCCAAGCGAATGACGCGCCGCGCTGCCGGCGCCGCTCGCGAAGACGAGCGGGAGAACGGCGATGATAAAAGCGATTGAGGTCATCAAGATCGGGCGTAGCCGCGTCTGTGCGCCGCGCATCGCCGCTTCGACGATCGTCGCACCCTCGCGCATCTGTTGATTCGCGAACTCAACAATTAAAATGGCGCTCTTGCTCGCTAAGCCGATGAGCATGACGTAGCCGACCTGCGCGTAGGCGTCCTGGGCGAGGCTCGGATCGGAGAGCCCGGGGATTGGTAGGTGCCGGAAGTTCATAAAGCCGAGCGCGCCGAGCAGCGCCGCCGGCACCGCCAGCAAGACGATAAGGGGATCGATAAAGCTCTCGTACTGCGCGGAGAGCACGAGGAAGACGAAGACAATGCCGAGCGCAAAAATGAGCGTGCTCAAGCTGCCCGCGGCGATCTCGTCGAGCTGCAAGCCCGACCACTCGTAACTCATGCCGAACGGCATGACTTTCTGCGCGATCTGTCCCATCGCTTCGAGCGCCTCGCCCGAGCCATGCCCGGGTGCGTTCGTGCCGTTGAGCTCGACGTTGCGGTAGAGGTTATAATGCGTGATGACGGGCGCGGCCAGCACTTGCTTGATGTTGACGAGCGCGCTGACCGGCGTCATGACGGTTCCGGTTGCGTTCGCGGCCGACGCCGCCGCGCCCGGGGGCGGCGTCGCGAACGGATTCGTTCCCGTCGGAATGCTGCTCGCGGACGATCCGGAGACCACGAAGAGCCCCTGCAGCGATGAGACGCGGTTGCGGTACGGCTCGTCGGCCTGCACGTCGACCTGCCACGAGCGGTTCAGATACGTGAAGTTGTTGACGTAGAGCGAGCCGAGCTCAACCTCCATCGTCTTGAAGACGTCGTCGAGCGAGACGCCGATCGCCTTGGCCTTATTCCGATCGATGTCCATCTCGATCTGCGGCGAGTTGATGCGGAACTGCGTGAAGACGTTCATCAACCGCGGATCTTTTGCCGCCGCTCCCATCATGCCGTAGGCGCGTCTGCATGAGCGCCGGCAGCCCGAGATTCGTACGGTCCTCGAGCTCGAACTGAAAGCCGCCGAAGCTTCCCACGCCGTTGATCGCGGGCGGGTTCACGGCAAAGATCTGCGCCTGCGGCACTTGCGTGAAGAAGCCGTAGTTTACGCGGTTGATCACCGCATCGATCCCGTCTTGCGGCCCTTTGCGCTGGCCCCACGGCTGAAGCAACGCGAACATGATGCCGCGATTCGGCGCGGCGCCGGCGAAGCTGAAACCGCCGACGTCGAACAGATACTTCACCTGCGGCTGCGCGCGGATGATCGCCTCGGCCTTCTTCGAAATCGCCTGTTCGCCGGCCAACGACGTCCCTTCGGGCGCTTGAACGAGCACGATGAAGTAGCCTTGATCCTCGGCTGGGATGAACGACGTGGGCGTCTTGACAAACATGAACAGCGTCGCCAGCAATGCCAAACCGAAGACGCCCGCGACGATCCAGCGGTAGCGGAACATCCGCGGCAACTCGGCCGCGTACCAGGCGCGGAAGCCACGCAGGCCGGCGTTGAACCAGCGGAAGAAGAGCCATTGCGACTCCGTCTCACCGGTTAGCAGCCGCGCCGAGAGCACCGGCGCTAGGGTCAGCGCTTGAAAGAGCGAGATCGTTATCGCTGCCGCGATCGTCAGTGCAAACTGCTTGTAGAGCTGGCCGGTCGTGCCCGGAAAGAAGCCGACCGGAATGAAGACCGCCAACAGAACCAGTGACGACGCCACAACCGCGCTTTGGATCTCGCGCATCGCTTCGGCGGCGCTGGCGATGCCGCTCTGCCGTCCTTTGTTCATCTCGATGTGTCGAGCGATGTTTTCGATGACGACGATCGCATCGTCGACGACGAGCCCGGTCGCCAGCGTTAACCCAAAGAGCGTGATCGTATTGATCGTAAAGCCGAAGATCTTCATCACGAAGAACGTCCCGATCAACGATACAGGGATCGTACAAGCCGGAATGAGCGTCGAGCGGGGGTTTTGGAGGAAGACGAAGATCACCGCCACGACGAGCACGATCGACAGCAGCAGCGTGATGATCACTTCTTTTACGGACTCGGCGACAAAATCGGTCGTGTTGAACGCGACCTGGTAGTGAATGCCGGGTGGGAACTGCTTCGAGAGCAGAGCCATCTCCGCGAGGACGCCCTTCGATACGTCGAGCGCGTTCGCCGTCGGATACTGCTGAACGCCCAAACCGATGACCTGCGACTGCCCGTTGAAGCGTAGCGCGCTGCTGTAATCCTGTGCGCCCAGCTCGACGCGGGCGACATCGCCAAGACGCGTGAAACCGCCGTTGGGATTCGCACGCAGGACGATGTTTGCAAACTGGTCGGGCGACGAAAGTTGCGTCAGCGCGTTGACGGTATAGGTATATGGTTGATTTTTCGACTCAGGCGGCGCGCCGATGCTGCCCGCCGCGACCTCGGCATTCTGCTCCTGCAAGGCCGTTACGACGTCGCCGGCATCCAAGCCGTTGGCGGCCAAGAGATGGGGATTGAGCCAGATGCGCATCGCGTACTGGCGCTGGCCGAAAACGCGGATCTGCGAAACGCCGGCGATGCGCGAAAGGTCGTTGACGATGTTGAGCTGCGCGTAGTTGCTCAAGAAGAGCGTGTCGTACTTCTTGGAGTCCGACGTGAGTGCGACACCCATAACGAAGCGTGCCCGAGTTCTTGCTCACCGTCACGCCGATCTGCTGGACCGTCGCCGGGAGCTGGCCGATTGCTGACTGCACCAAGTTTTGGACGTCGGCGGCGGCGATGTCGAGGTTCGTCTCGAGCGTGAAGGTGCAGGTGATCGTCGACGACCCCTGCGCGCTCTGCGAGCTGATATAGCGCAGGCCCTGTACCGTATTGACCGCCTGCTCGAGCGGCGTCGTGACCTGCGCCTCGACGGCCTGCGGCGAAGCGCCGACGTAACTTGCGCTGATCGTCACGACCGGCGGCGCTATCTGCGGATACTGGGCTAGCGGCAGCGTCGGCATCACGACCAGTCCCCCGATCATGATAATCAACGAACAAACTGCTGCGAGGACCGGTCGCGTCAGGAAGACCTTGGTCACGTTAGCCGTAGTAACCGAGGACGGTTAGGGCGGGTTGCAACGCTCCCTACGTGCCCGGGAAAGCCTGTTCGGCATGATACGAGCTGCGCGATAGCGGGCTCGAAACGACCTGGTGAAAGCCTTTGCTCTTGGCGAGTTCGCCTAAGATCGAAAACTTCGCGGGCGTCACGAACTCAGTGACGGCAAGGTGCTTCTTGCTCGGCTGCAGGTACTGCCCCATGGTGAAGATGTCGACGCCGGCCGCTCGCGCGTCGTCCATCGCGGCCTCGATCTCGTTCTCCGTCTCACCGAGGCCAAGCATGACCGAGGTCTTGGTGTACCGTTCCGGCGCTCGGGCTTTGGCGTGAGCGAGGACGCGCAGCGACTGATCGTAGCCGGCGCGCTTGTCGCGCACGAACGGCGTGAGCCGCCGCACGGTTTCGAGATTGTGCGCGAAGACGTCGGGCCTGGCGTCCAAGACAATGTCGACCGCCCGCAGGTCGCCGCGGTAATCCCCGCTGAGGATCTCGACGCGCGCGCCTTCGACCCGCTCGTGAATTGCTCGCACGGTATTCGCGAAGATTAGTGCGCCGCCATCCGGCAGGTCGTCGCGGTCGACGGCGGTGAGTACGAGATAGCGCCAGCCGAGATCGGCGACCGCCTCGGCGACGCGGACCGGTTCCAGCCAGTCGACTTCGCCACGCGGATTTCCGGTCTTTACGTTACAGAAGCGGCAGCCGCGGGTGCATGTATCGCCCAGGATCATGATCGTCGCCGTGCCGGCGCCCCAGCACTCGGCGAGGTTCGGACACGCGGCTTCCTTACAGACGGTGTGGAGGCCGAGCACACGGACCTTCTCCTTAACGCGCTCGTACTCGTCGCCAATCGGCAGCGAGACGCGAAGCCACGGCGGCTTGCGCACCGGTGGACGGTGGGTTCGTCCGATGAGGTCGATTTCGATGGCCATCGTTAGGCAACGAGCTCCCGGCACGCGGGTTCGAACGTCACGTCGAACGTTGCGGCGAGTTCGGCGAGAAGAATGCGCTGCGCTTGCGCGAGCGAGATGCTGCACCCGGCCTCCTGCTCGAGTGACGTTACGCCGCGATCGCTCAAACCGCACGGATTGATGAGTTCGCGGTAATCGACGCCGTGGGCGACGTTGAGCGCGATGCCATGCAGGCTGACCATGTTGCGGATCGCAAGCCCGATCGCGCAGAGCTGTTTACCGCCGACCCAAACGCCGGCGTGATCGCTCCACTGCTCGCCGCGGACGCCGAACCGTGCGGCGGTATTCAGCACCGCGCGCTCGAGCGAACGCACGAGCGGCACGACCTCGCGGAAGCGCCCGAGCCGTCGAATCGGATAGACGACGAGCTGCCCCGGGCCGTGATACGTCACGTCGCCGCCGCGCTCGATGCGCACGACGTCGATGCCGCGCGCGGCCAGCGCCGGCGCCGAAAGCAGAAGGTTCCGTTCGTTGGCCTGGCGCCCGAGCGTGATCACCGGATCGTGTTCGACGACGATCCAGGTATCGGGCTCGCTGCCTTCACGAATCGCAGCGTGCAGCCGATGCTGGAGCTGCCATACCTCGCGATACGGTCGCCGCCCAAGCTCCAAAAGCCGTACGTTCACTTTGCTCCGACGGGGGTTTTAGGTTTGGGGTTGATTACGTGGATCGCTTTGCCATGCGCGGCTTCGGCGGCATCCATGATGCCCTCGGTCAGCGTCGGATGCGGATGGACCGAGAGCCCGACGTCTTCGAGCGTCGCACCCATCTCGATCGCGATCACGCCCTCGCCGATCAGCGACTCCGCATGCGGCGAGATGATATGCATGCCGAGCAACAGATCGCTCTTTGCGTCGCCAACGAGCTTGATGAGGCCGTCGCTCTCGTTCATCGTACGCGCGCGGCCGCTCGCTGCGAGCGGGAACTTTCCGATGCGCACCTCGTAGCCGGCCGCCTTAGCCTCCTCTTCGGAGAGGCCGGCAGTAGCGACCTCCGGATCGGTGTAGATGCAGTTCGGTACGGCGAGCGGATCGAATGCGGCCGACTTATCGCCGTTGATGACTTCGGCCGCGATCACGCCTTGCTTCATCGCGCGATGTGCGAGGAGCGGTGCGCCGGTCACGTCGCCAACTGCAAAAACGTTCGGCGCCTTCGTGCGCAGCTGTTGATCGACCGGGATGAAGCCTTTTTCGTCGACCGTCAGACCCGCAGCTTGCAGGTTCAAGCGGTCGGTAACCGGACGCCGCCCGACCGCGACGAGTATCATGTCGAAGTCGCGCGTCTCGTCTTTCCCGGAAGTTCCCTCGCCGGAGAACGTCGCGCGCGCGCTCTTGCCGTGCTTCTCGACCTTGCCGACCTTGGTGTCGAGCATGATCTCGATGCCTTGCTTCTTTAAGATTCGGCCCAACGCTTTACCGATCTCGAGATCCGTGCCGGTGAGCAGCTGCGGCATCATCTCGACGACGAGAACCTTGGCGCCCATACGTGCGTAGACGGTTGCAAACTCAAGCCCGATGACGCCGCCGCCGACGATCAACAGCGACTTGGGAATCCGTTCGAGCTTCACGGCGTCATCGGAGTTGATGATCGTCTCGCCGTCGCGCGGCCACGCCTTCACGTCGACCGGTGCGGAGCCGGTCGCGATGACGACGCTCGTCGCCGTAATGGTGTCGTGCGTTCCGTCTTTCTTCTTGAGGTCGATCTGCGTCGGGCTGACAAACGAAGCTTCCCCGTAGAGAAACTCGACGTTGTTTGCTTTGAAGAGCGTCTTCACGCCGCCGACGTTTGCCGCGACGACCTCATCCTTGAACTTGGCGACGCCGCTGCGTTCGATCTCGGCCTTGGGCACTTTGAGACCCAGTGCGGCTGCATGATCGATCTGCCGGACGATCTCACCAACGTGCAGCAGCGCTTTGGTCGGAATGCAGCCCCAGTTGAGGCACACACCGCCGACTTCATCGCGATCGACGCAGATGACGCTCTTGCCGAGCTGGCCGAGCCGAATCGCGACATGATAACCGCCCGGGCCGGCGCCGAGGACGACCGCATCAACTTGGTGTTCTGCCAACGTGCTGCTCCCGTTCTTTCGTGAGTAGTGGGATCCAGAGCTTCGCGCCGGGGAAAGCGTTCCCCACGCAAAGAGTCGAAATGGAACCATCCATGCCAACCATTGGATGGAGCGGGGCGGTTGCACGTCTCGACCGCGATTCGATCGTGCCGCTCTACCGGCAGATCTACGAGCGCCTCCGCGAGGCGATTCTCACCGGAGCGATCCCCGAGTCGACGCGCTTACCGCCCGAGCGCACGCTGGCCGAGAGGCTTGGCGTCAACCGCAGTACCGTCGTGCACGCCTACCGGGAGCTGGTCGCCGAAGGTTTGATCGAGCAGCGCGTTGGTTCGGGCTCGCGCGTCGTTCCCAAGCTGCGCGCCGGGCAGCCCGAACGGGCGGCCGGAGTGCCGTGGTGGGTGACGCTGCCGCCGTGGCGCGTCGGTGAGTTTCCAAACGTGCTCGGCGAGCTGGCCGCGAAGCACCAGCCGGGGCGCATCTCGTTCGTGCAGGGTGTCGCACCCGGAGAGCCGTCGCCGTTGGCCGAGCTTGCGAAATCCTTTGCACGGGTCGCCCGCGATCCGCGTTTCGTCCTCTCGTACGGCGATTCCGAAGGCTACGAGCCGTTGCGCGCAGCGATCGCGGACCGCATGAACGCGCGCGGCGCGACGACGGTCCGGCCCGACGGCATCATCGTGCTCACCGGTTCGACGCAAGGCATCGCGATCGTCGCGCAGAGCCTCGCCGAACCGGGCGATGAGATCGTCGTCGAGTCTCCGTCGTATCCGGGTGCGCTGCAGGTATTCCAGATCAACGGACTGCGCGCGATTCCCGTTCCGGTCGACGACGAAGGCATGCGCGTCGACCACGTCGAGGCCATCTTACGCACGCGCCGCCCGCGTTTCATCTACACGATGCCGTCGCTGCACAATCCAACGAACGTTACGATGAATGCGGATCGGCGCGAACGATTGGCGACGATCGCGCGGCGTGCCGGCGTTCCGATCGTCGAAGACGATCCGTACGGCCCGCTCTCGCCGAACGGATCGCCGCTCGTTGCGCTGGCGCCCGATTATGTCGTCTATATTTCAACGTTTTCTAAGACGATTGCGCCGAGCTTGCGGGTCGGCTGGCTGGCGGCACCGCGCACCATTCTCGAACGTTTGCTGTTGCGCAAGCAGGCGTATGACATGGCGACCAGCCTTTACGTGCAAGCCGCGGTGACAAACTACTTGGAGCGCGAATACGATGCGCACGTGGAGCAGTTGCGGCAGGAGCTGTTGGTGCGCCGCAAGCTCGCGGACGAGGCGATCGCGCGGCATTGGCCGGCGACGCTCAAGGTCAGCAAACCCGCCGGCGGCTTCTATCTCTGGGCATCGACGCCTCGCGAGCTGCGGGCTCGCGCGCTGCTCGATGCGTCCGAACGGCGCGGCGCTTCGTTTCTCTTCGGGGAGGCGTTCTTTGCCAACGGCGGCGGCGATCACTACCTGCGGCTCGCGCTCACGGCCGTCGCGCGCGATGAGATCGCCGAAGGCATTCGCCGCATCGGCGAAGCGATAGCGGCGCTGCGATCGTGAACCGGTTGCAACGCCGGCTCCTCGAGTGGTACCGGCGTAACGGCCGCGCGACGCTGCCGTGGCGCATCGTGCGCAATCCCTACTACACGCTCGTCAGTGAGTTCATGCTGCAGCAGACGCAGGTCGATCGCGTCGTTCCGGCGTTCGAACGCTTCGTCGAGCGTTTCCCGTCGCTCGAAACGCTTGCGGCGGCATCCCTGGGCGACGTTTTGCGCGAGTGGAGAGGCCTGGGATATAACTCGCGCGCGGTGCGGCTGAAGCGGGTTGCGGAGATCGTCTGCGATCGCCACGGCGCTGCGCTGCCGCGCGAAAGCGCCGCGCTGCGCGCGTTGCCCGGCGTCGGCGCGTATACGGCAGCCGCAATCCGAGCGTTCGCGTTCGACATCGACGACGCACCCATCGATACGAACGTCCGGCGCATCGTTCACCGCCTAGCCTTCGGGCCCGAGCATCTGCACGTTGCAAAGGCGCGCGAGCTTGACGAACGCGCTCGCGCGCTCGTTCCTGCGGGAGAGGCGCACGATTGGAGTTCGGCCCTCATGGATCTCGGGTCGACGATCTGCACGTCCCGAACGCCAAAGTGTCTGCTCTGCCCGCTGCAGCACGATTGCGCGGCGGCGCCCATGGAAGCACGACCGGCGGCGGCAACGCGCAAAACCGTTGCGTTCGAACAGACGGCGCGCTACGCGCGCGGCCGAATTCTCGACCGTCTGCGCGATCTCTCGCCTGGCCAGCGTATCTCACTGCTCGATCTGCATCGCCGCGTGGAACCCGAACTGCCGGGCCGGAGCGCAGAGGAAGTCCAGAGGTTCGTGACCGCGCTCGAGCGCGACGGCCTCGTAGCGCGAGATGGAAATCTCGTCGCCTTGCCGGAATAGGGCGGCGTGCTCGCGATTCCGTTTCCAAAGAAGAAGGTTCCGCGCAAGGTAGCGATCGACGAGCTCGCGATCCTCGAGCGCAGCTATCCCAACGCCGTTACCGCACTCGAGTACGGCAGCGAGTTTCAACTGCTCATTGCGGTGATTCTCTCTGCGCAGTGCACCGATGCGCGCGTCAACGCAACCACTCCCGCGCTCTTCGCCAAGTATCCGACGCCTGAGAAGCTCGCGCGCGCTCGGCAATCCGATGTCGAAGTGATCATTAAATCGTGCGGCTTCTTTCGGATGAAGGCCAAAAATATTATCAGCTGTGCGCGCGATCTCGTCGATCGTTTCGGTGGGCAGGTCCCGCACGAACGCGAGCAGCTCGAATCGCTGGCCGGTGTCGGGCGCAAGACTGCAAGCGTGGTGATGGCGGCCGCATTCAAAGAGGCCGCGCTGGCGGTCGACACGCACGTCTTCCGCGTCGCGCATCGCTTAGGAATCACGCTGGGAAAGACGCCGCGTCAGGTCGAGGAGGATCTGACGGCGCTACTACCGCCGAACAAATGGGGCGACGCGACCCACTGGCTCATTCTGCACGGCCGGCAAGTCTGTAAGGCGCCGATTCCGCGCTGTCCACGCTGCCCCGTCAACGCGCTCTGCCCGACACCCGCGATTCTCGCAAAAGCGCTCCGAGCGCGTTCTTCGCGCGGCTAGTCGTCGTCGGGGTTATCAGACGATTGTTCGTGATCCAGGAAGTACCGCGCCGGATACTTCGACGGAATGCGTTGAAAGTTGCTGGGCTTTTTCGAGAAATCGAAGCAATCCAAGAGGTCGTCGGCGCGCTCGTCGGTCGTGTGCAGCGACGCCAAACCGAACGTCGTTTCGACGAACTTCAGAATGCTCCCAAACTCGTGCTGCTGGTGCGAGACGTAGCCTTTCTTCGCGTATGGCGAAATAACGATCAACGGGACGCGAAAGCCGAGTTCGTACGAGTTGTACTGCGGCGGTGCGACGTGGTCGAACCACCCTCCCCAATCGTCCCAAGTCACGAAGATGGCTGTATCCCTCCAATACGCGCTTTCGCCGATCGTGTTGACGACGGCGGCGACCCACGAAGGGCCTGAGCCGTCGTTGACGCTGGCGTGGTCCGAGTCCAACTTTGTTGGGGTCACCCAAACGACGTCTGCGAGGCGGCGGTGTTTGATATCGAGCAGTATCTGCGATGGCGGTGCGATAACATTGGCATCGTACTGTGCGCTCTCTCGAATATGCCGTATGGCGTCGGGTCCATTCCACAGGCCCGGCTTGCGTTGTGCCACGTAGTAATGCCAGCTCAGTGACTTGGCGTGGAGCAAGTCGGATATTGTCGGACGGTCGAAGCACGGGTAGACTTGACGGGTCTCCTGGCCGGCGGTGTCGATGAGCTTGACCAGCGATCCCATCGACGAGTCACAGCCGCCGCTTTGGTGCCCGTTGTCGGTCGGATTTTCGGCGGCACGCAAGTCCGATCCGGGAGCGATTGTCGACGTACCGCTGATGAGATACTGGTGCGCCGGAAAACTCGGGCCCTCGTTGGTTTGGAACATACGATCGGCGAACGTATACTGCTCCGCCATCGCAAAGTACGGTCTGACTTCCTCACGTGGAACGTACCCGTAGGCACGGAGGTCTTCGGGCGGGCACTGCCCCCGTCGCATCATGCATCGCGAAACTTCTGTGTTGAACCCATTCCCTGTGCCGCCGGCGAAGTCGGCTACGAACGAGCTATGGGTATGATGGAGGTCGTACGGCGCGGTTAAGGGCACCGGTATCAACTCGACCCGATGTCCCAACGTGTTGTAGCCGTAGGTAACGGTGTCCGCGCCGCGCAGCCCATTGAAGAGATCGTCGGTGGTGCGATTCTCTTGAACGATGATGACGACGTGCCGAATCTTGGAGTTTCGGACGAGCGATGAAAGGGTCGTCGCGGGGTCTGCCCGCGACGAAAGAGCCGTCATGGGCTCCAGCGTCGGGGGAATCGTCTGCGTTGCCGCACCCTGCACGCAGCCGGCTAACGTTAGCGCCAGAACGACGCGAATGGTTCGGAGCCACGCTCGACGCATAAACAGTTCTGCCCTACCTCTTGAAATGCGCGCCCCTCGTTCTAAGCATATCTCCGGCGGCGTGCCGGGGGCGTGCCTCGCTCGCCCCGTTTCGCTGCTCCCGCCTCGCTTGCTCTGCTTTGGAGTGAAGGCAGGATTAAAAATCGCGCTGCGTGCGTCTAAGCGCGTCCGACGAGGGCGCGCGCTATCACGAGCCGCTGAATCTGCTGCGTACCTTCGTATATCTGTGTGATCTTCGCGTCGCGCATCATGCGTTCTACCGGATAATCCGACGAGTAGCCAAAGCCTCCGAGCACCTGGACCGCGTCGGTGGTGACCGACATCGCGACGTCGCCGCACTTCAGTTTCGCGAGCGCCGACCAAAGGGTAACGTCGGGAGCGCCTTCGTCGCAGCGCTTAGCGGCTTCATAGAGTAAGAGCCGCGCGGCCTCGACCTCGGTCTTCATATCCGCCAACATGAACCCGACACCTTGATGCTGTCCGATCGGCTTGCCGAACGCGACGCGCTCTTTGGCGTAGTTCGTTGCGTAGTCGAGCGCACCGGCCGCAATACCCAACGCTTGTGCGGCAATCCCGGGCCGGGATTTGTCGAGAACTTTCATCGCGATCTTGAACCCTTGGCCCTCGTCACCCAACCGGTTGGAGACCGGAACTTCGCAATCGTTAAAGCTCAGTTCGACGGTCGGCGAACCCCGAATGCCCATCTTTTTCTCGAGCTTGCCGACGGAGAATCCGGGCGTACCTTTTTCGACGACGAAGGCGCTGACGCCGCGCGAGCCGGCCTGCGGGTCGGTGACCGCAAAGACGCACACGACGTCGGCGACGCTGCCGTTGGTGATCCAGATCTTCTGACCGTTGAGAAGGTAGGTGTCGCCCTTGCGCTCGGCGCGCGTGCGCATAGAACCGAGCGCGTCCGAGCCGCTCGAAACTTCCGTAAGCGCGTATGCGACGAGATGCTCGCCGGTTGCGATCTTCGGAAGAAACCGCCGTTTCTGTTCCGCATTGCCGCCGATGACGATCGGCAGCATCCCAAGCTCTTGCACCGCAACCATCAGCGAGCTCGACGCGCACGCCTTGGCAATCTCTTCGACGACCTTTACGTAGGTTAGGAAGGTGCCGCCCAAGACCACCGTATTCGCTGGGAATCGGAATGCCCAACAGGTCGTTCTGTGCGAAGAGCTCCTTGATGTCCCACGGGAACTCGCCGGTCGCGTCGATCTCGGCGGCGCGCGGCGCAACTTTTTCGGCGACGAGCTCGCGAACGACGTCGAGGATCATCGCCTCTTCGTCGGCGGTTGCAATCTGCGGCGGTACGGTCGTCATAGAGCTATCTTACACGAAGGCGGCCCGCGTCCCGTCGGCGCATTAGGGCGCCATGGAGAAGGTCTACGCATCGTGCGCCGAGGCGGTCGCAGACATCCCGAGCGGCACGTCGATTGCGGTCGGTGGCTTCGGACTCAACGGGATTCCGCATAACCTCATCGAGGCGCTGTTCGAACAGGGCGCGACCGACCTCGTTACCGTTTCGAATAACTGCGGGGTTGACGGGTGGGGGCTCGGTGTGCTCCTGGATCACAAGCGCATCCGGCGGACGACCGGCTCGTACGTTGGCGAGAATCGCGAGTTCGAACGGCAGTATCTCAGCGGCGAGCTCGAGGTCGAACTCGTTCCGCAGGGCACGCTCGCCGAGCGGCTGCGCGCCGGCGGCTGCGGTATCCCCGCATTCTACACGCCCGCGGGCGACGGCACGCTCGTGGCCGAGGGCGGCTTACCGTGGTTGCACGATCGCGACGGCGGCGTTGCGATCGCATCGCCGAAGAAGGAGACGCGCGTCTTTAACGGACGCGAGTACGTGCTCGAGATGGGGATCGTCTGCGAGTATGCGCTCGTGCGCGCTTCGATCGGCGATCGGGTTGGGAATCTCGTCTTCCACAAGGCGACCCGCCAGTTCAATCCGCTTTGCGCGATGGCCGGCAAGATCACGATTGTCGAGGTCGAGGAGTTGGTCGAACCGGGTGAGATCGATCCCGAGCAAGTTCAGCTTCCCGGCATCTTCGTACAGCGTATCGTTCACGTCGGTCCGCAAGGAAAGCGTATCGAACGCGTGACGACGCGACCGGCACCCGGAGGCAAGCGGACGTAAGATGGCGCTCACAAGAACGCAGCTAGCCGCCCGCGTCGCACAGGAGCTGCGCGACGGACAGTACGTGAACCTCGGCATCGGATTGCCGACGTTGATACCAAACTACGTGCCGCGCGACGTCACCGTGACGCTGCAGAGTGAGAACGGCATCCTTGGAATGGGGCCATATCCCTACGAGGGAGAAGAGGATCCCGACCTTATTAACGCCGGTAAAGAGACCGTTACGGTGCTCCCGGGCGCGTCGTTCTTCGATTCCGCGCTCTCGTTCGGAATGATCCGCGGCGGGCACATCGATCTTGCCGTCCTGGGTGCGATGCAGGTCTCGGAGCACGGAGATCTGGCAAACTGGATGATCCCCGGGAAGATGGTCAAAGGCATGGGCGGCGCGATGGATCTGGTCCACGGCGCAAAGCGCGTCATCGTGATGATGGAGCACGTCGCCAAAGGAAACGCGCATAAGATCGTGCGGCGCTGTACGCTGCCGCTGACGGGGAAGCACGTCGTCCATCGGATCATAACCGACCTTGGCGTCATCGACATTGCACCTGAAGGTCTCGTGCTGCGCGAGCTGGCGCCCGGGGTCACCGTCGACGAGATCGCAGCCGCCACCGAACCGAAGCTCCACGTTCCCGTCGAGCCGATGGTGATGCAAAGCGGGGGACAGATTTAAAAGTCAAGAATGCCTCGCCAAACCTCTCGCCATATTAATGGAGGATCGTACACCATGCTACGCTTCGATCTACGCAAAGCAGTCCTCGCGATCGTGTTCGCTGTCTTCTTCGGGGCCGTCGGCGCGAGCGTCGCACTGGCCAATCAGCCGCACATGGTCAACGCCCGCGCGGACCTCGAATCGGCGCTGAGCCAGCTCAACCAAGCGACGGCGAACAAAGGCGGTCACCGGGTCAACGCTATCAACCTCATCAACCAAGCGATCAGCGAAGTCAACCTCGGCATTGCAGCCGCACAATAACGACACCGCGATAAGTGCAGAAGACCGGCGCCTGCCGGTCTTCTTTTTTGTCGCGTCCCTACGCGGAGAGATCGGTAAATTGGGTGCGGTACAGCCGCGAGTAGAGGCCGCCCCGCGCGAGCAGCGCGGCGTGCCGTCCCGACTCAACGATGCGCCCATTTTCGACGACGAAGATGACGTCGGCGATGAGGATCGTCGAGAGCCGGTGCGCGATGACGAGGCTGGTGCGTCCGCGCATGGCGACCTCGAGCGCGGCTTGAATCGCCGCCTCGCTCTCATAGTCGAGCGAGCTCGTCGCCTCGTCGAGAATCAGAATTCGCGGATTCTTCAGCAAGACCCGAGCGATCGCGAGGCGCTGGCGCTCGCCGCCGGAAAGCTTTTGACCGCGCTCTCCGACCACGGTTTCGTAGCCTTCGGGTAGCGACGCGATAAAATCGGCGATGTTTGCGGCGCGCGCGGCGGCTTCGAGCTCGGCCTGCGTTGCGTCGGGTTTGCCGTACCGGAGATTGTTCGCGATGGTGTCGTGAAAGAGGTACGTCTCCTGCGTAACGATGCCGATGTGGCGCCGGAGCGACTCGAGCGTCACGCTGCGAACGTCGTGGCCGTCGACGAGCACGGCACCGCTCTGCGGATCGTAAAAGCGCGGCACGAGCTGAGTAATGGTCGTTTTCCCTGCACCGGACGGCCCGACGAAGGCGGCGATCTGTCCGGGTTGCACGTGGAAAGAGAGGTCGTGCAGCGTCTGCCGCGAGGCGTCGTACGCAAAGTCTACGTTTGCGAAGGCGATGTCGCCGCGGACCTCGGGCAGCACGATCGCACCCGGCGGGTCGTACTCTTCGGGCGTCATGTCGAGGTACGCGAAGATGCGTTCGAAGACCGCGAGCGCGCTGACGATCTGCACCTGGATGCCGGCTAACGCGGCGGCCGGGCCGTACAAGCGCCCCTGAATGAAGGAGACGAAGGCGACGATCACGCCGACCTTCAGGCTCGATGCAATCGCGAGCCAGCCGCCGCCGAACCAGACGAGCGCCGGACCGACGACGACCATCGCCATCACCGACGCGATGAACCAGCGGCCGACCATGGCGAGGTCGATCTCCAGTTGCATCAGCCGCGTGCCGACGTCGTAGAAGCGCGACCGCTCGTACGCTTCGCGGGCGAACGACTTGATAAGCGTGATGCCGGAGATCGAGAGCGTCTCTTGCGTGATCGACTCGATCTCGTCGCGCTTTTCGCGCGTGCTCTTGCGGATTTGGTACATTCGGCGCCCGACCGGGCCGAGCGGAAAGACCATCAGCGGAACGACTACGATGGAAAGTAGCGCCAGGCGCCAATCCCAAACGAACATCGCGATCAGCGTCGTGGCGATGAGCACGACGTTGGTGACGATCGTCGTCAGCGTGCCCGTCACGACGTTGTCGACGTTATCGACGTCGTTGCTCACGCGATTCATGATCTCGCCGGTCTTCGTCCCGGTGAAAAAGCTTAGCGACATGCGATGCAGATGGCCGACAAGGCTCGTGCGGATGTCCCGCATGATGCCCTCGCCGACGACCGAGTTCAGGTAGCCTTGCAGCACGCCGATCCCGGCCGAGATCAATGCGGACGCGAGAATGATGGCAACGTCTCGCCCAAGCTCGGCGATGCTGCGGTGCGGAATCGCGGAGTCGATAATGCTCGCCGTCATGAAGCCTGGTACGAGCCCGATCACCGAGACGACGACGATGCAGCCGAGCACCGTGAGCTGTTCGCGCCAATAGGGCGCAAACAGCGCGCCGATTCGACGCAAATCGGCGCGCTTGAACTTGGGCTTTTCGGGCTGATAGATGTTCGACCACATCAGCCCATGACCGGCCATCATCGCTCCCTCAAGACCGCGCCGCTAGGCGCGTTGGTTGCTCGGGAGCGCTTCGACGGATACTCAGTGCGGGGTGGTTACCTGATGCAGCGAGACCCGGTTGCCTTCCTTATCCTCGAGCGAGGCGATCTTGCAGACCGGCGTGGCGTACGGATCCCCGACCGTGACGCCCTTCTTGCGAAGATCGGCGACGGTGTCGTCAATGTCGTCGACTTCGAAGACGACTCCCGAGGCGGTGCCGGGGTCGCGCTCGGCCCACTCGTGCGTTAAGACGCTGAAATAGCCATCGCCGATCTTTGCCTCGTTGTACTTTTCGACACCATCTTCAACGTAAGGCGCGTTGAAGGTCAGACCGAGCGTATCTTGATACCATTGACGCAGACCGGCGACGTCTTTGGCTGGGTACGCCGTAAATGCAATCTCCTTAATCACCGTTAACCTCCAGCTTTTCCGTTCGAGAGTGATGCAAGTTCTTTGAAAAGCTTCTTTTCCTTCTCGGAAAGATTCTGCGGAAGCTGGCCGATCAACCGGACATACTGATCGCCGCTTCCACTCCCTTTGACCTTTGGCATACCGCGGCCGGACAAGCGCAATAGTCGATTGTTTTGCGTACCTTCAGGAATCGTCATCGCAACTTGACCGCTGAGCGTGGGAACCTTCACGTCACCACCGAGCAGCAAATCGTAGATGCTCACGGGCAGATCGACGTAAAGGTCGTCGCCTTTGCGTTTATAGGTGGGGTCGTCGAGAAGCTTTACGATGAGATAGAGATCGCCGTTCGGGCCGCCGTTGTGGCCGGCGCCGCCTTGTCCGGCGAGCCGGATCCGTTGGCCATCGCCGATGCCTTTGGGAATCGAAACCTCGAAGCGCTTTGTCACAAGAACGTGTCCGGTGCCGTGGCACTGCGGACAGAGCCGGCCGCCTTCGGTTCCCATTCCGTGGCAGCGCGGGCACAGATCCTCAACCTGCAGCGAGACGGCCTTCTTCCCGCCGTCGTAGACATCGCGCAGCGCGAGCTCGATGGTCGTTTCGAGATCCTGCCCGCGACGGGCAAAGGTCGTTCGCTGTGTGGTCTGCCGGCGGCCGACGCCGGAGAAGAACATGTCGAAGAAGTCCGAGAACCCGCTCGGGCTGTCGTCGCCTACGTCGAACTCAAACTCTTCGCCGCCGTGCGTGCGGTAGCGGCGCTGCTGCTCGGCCTGCTGCGCTGCCTGCTGCCAGTTCGGCCCGAGAACGTCGTACTTCTTACGCTTTTCGGGATCGCCTAGGACTTCGTAGGCCTCGGCAATCTCTTTGAACTTTTCCTCGGCCTCTTTTGCATTTTGGGGGTTGGCATCGGGGTGCCACTTACGCGCGAGCTTGCGATACGCGGACTTAATGTCTTTCTCGGGCGCGTTCTTGGGCACGCCCAAAACAGCGTAGTAGTCCTTAAAGTTCATTCGCGCGAGTTTTTCGAAACGATGACCTTCGCCGGACGCAGCAAGTCGTCGTCCAGTTTATATCCCTTTTCTGCCACTTCGACGACCGTATCGTCGTCGGCGCTGGAAGAATCGGTCGTTCCGATTGCCTCGGCGACTCGCGGATCGAAGGGTTTTCCGCGGACGTCGATCGCCTTCACGCCTTCGCCCGCAAGCACGGCTTCAAAGCCCCGCAGTGTCTGCTCGAGACCGCCGCGGAGCGTCTCCTCTCCGCCGGTTGCCTGGAGCGCTCGCTCGAGATTGTCGAGTACGGGCAGAAAACGTTCGAGCACCATTCGCCGGCGCGTTGAGACGATCGAATCGATACGCTGCTCCGTGCGCTTCTTATAGTTCTCCTGGTCTGCGATCGCGAGAAGATACTTGTTGTAGTTTTCGTCGGCGCGTGCATTCGCGGCCGCCAACTGCTCTTCGACCGACAACTCCGAAGCCGGCGCCGTATCGTCGATGACGGCTTCCCCCGCTTCCGTCTTTAAAACCGAAGACTCATCGTGCATCTAACTATCTCCGAAGTGCCGTAGAATCGCTAAGGAACCGGCCTGGATGTGGTTGACGAGAAGTCTCCAGCTTTTTCGCAAAAGACAGGATGTCGTATTCCTTTTGCCGTTGCGAAAAAGTGGAGACCCCACATCCTGGCTCCGGTTCCGGTAGGATTCGGAGGCTACTTCGCCTCCTTGAACTCAGCATCGATGACGTCTTCGCTTGGCGCACCCGCCGCCGCACCGTTGCCGGTTGCGGCGCCGTCGCCCGGCGCGGCTCCGCCTTGCCCTTCGGTTCCGGCGGCTTTGTAGAGCAGCTCGGCCATCTTGTAGCTTGCCTGCTGCAGCGCATCGATCGCGGGCTTGATCTCTGCGACCGTCCCGTTCTCGCTGACGCGTTTGAGTTCGGTGAGTGCCTGCTCGACTTCGGCGCGCGCACTCGGGTCGAGCTTGTCGCCGACCTCTTTGAGCGATTTCTCGGTCGAGTAGGTGAGGCTCGATGCGTTGTTGCGCACCTCGGCTTCTTCGCGCTTGGCTTTGTCGGCCGCGGCTTGGAGCTCGGAGTCCTTGACCATGCGCTCGACCTCCTCTTTGGTGAGGTTCGTCGAAGCGGTGATCGTAATCGCTTGCTCCTTGCCGGTTCCGAGATCCTTTGCGCTGACGTTCACGATGCCGTTGGCGTCGATGTTGAACGCAACTTCAATCTGCGGAACGCCGCGCGGCGCCGGCGGGATGCCTTCGAGTCTGAAACGCCCGAGCGTCTTGTTGTCGGCCGCCATCGGGCGTTCGCCTTGGAGCACGTGGATGTCAACCGACGTCTGGCCGTCCTCGGCGGTCGTGAAGACCTGCGATTTCTTCGTAGGAATCGTCGTGTTCCGGTCGATGAGCTTCGTCATGACACCGCCGAGCGTTTCTAACCCGAGCGAGAGCGGCGTAACGTCGAGCAGAACGACGTCGCGGACTTCGCCCGAGAGCACGCCGGCCTGAATCGCCGCGCCGATCGCGACGACTTCGTCCGGATTGACGGTGAGATTCGGCTCTTTACCCGTGAGCTTGCGCACGAGCTCTTGGATCACCGGCATGCGCGTCGCGCCGCCGACCATGATCACTTCGTCGATCTTCGATACGTCGAGTTTGGCATCGGCGATCGCGCTGTGAAACGGCCCCACGCAGCGGTCGGTGAGATCGCTGGTGAGTTCCTCGAACTTCGCACGCGTGAGCGTGTAGTCGAGGTGCTTAGGCCCTTCCTGATCTGCGGTAATGAACGGCAGGTTGATCGTCGTCTGCACGACCGAAGAGAGCTCGATCTTGGCCTTTTCGGCGGCTTCGGTGAGCCGCTGCATCGCCTGCTTGTCCTTGCTGAGATCGATGCCTTGATCGCGACGGAACTGATCGACGAGCCATTCGACGATGCGCTGATCGTAGTCGTCGCCGCCGAGATGCGTGTCGCCGTTGGTCGCCTTTACTTCGAAGACGCCGTCGCCGACTTCCAAGATCGAGACGTCAAACGTGCCGCCGCCGAGATCCCAGACGAGGATCGTCTCGTTGCCCTTCTTTTCCAGGCCGTATGCGAGCGCGGCTGCAGTGGGCTCGTTGATGATGCGCTGCACGTCGAGGCCGGCGATCTTACCTGCGTCCTTGGTCGCCTGGCGTTGCGAATCGTTGAAATACGCGGGTACGGTAATGACCGCTTTGGTCACCCGCTCGCCGAGATAGTTGCTCGCGTCGTTGACGAGCTTTTGCAGGATCATCGCCGATATCTCTTGTGGCGTGTAGTCCTTGCCGTCGATCTTGACGTGGTAATCCGGCTCGCCCATGTGACGCTTGATCGAGCTGATCGTGCGATCGGGATTGGTGATTGCTTGACGTTTGGCGAGCTGACCCACGAGACGCTCGCCGGTCTTGGTGAATGCGACGACCGAAGGTGTCGTACGCGAACCTTCGGCGTTGGGAATAACGACGGGCTGGGAACCCTCCATCACGGCAACCACGGAGTTAGTCGTGCCGAGATCGATGCCGACCGTCTTAGCCATAAAATCGTACCTCGTTTCTTAGTGCGATGGCCGTCTGCGCTGGACCAGCTAAACCGACAATCGCGCTGCGCGAGGCCGAAGCGCGGGGGCCGGCGGCGCCTTGCCGCTTATGAACAGACGGAGTTTAAATGGACCACATCATCATACCCGAGATGTGGCAGAATTGCTTCGCTCTCCTAAACCCGCAAGCGCCCAGGGCCGGTTGCGACCGGCCGCCTGGGTACTTGTTTGAGTCGGCCCCTAAGGCTGTTCGGGCTGCTGCTGTTGCTGCTGGTCCTGCGAAACCGGCTGTTCGGCCGGCGTCTCGCCGAGCTTGATCGCGACGAACTTCTTGACGCCTTGCGACCAGACGTTCAGCCGGATGGTATCGCCGGGTTTCTTCCCCGCGATGTATTCGTGGAGGGTCTTCGTATCGTTATAGGCCTGGCCGTCGGCCTGCAGAATCACGTCGCCCGGGGCGATGCCGGCTTGGTCGGCAGGCGAGCCGGAGAAGACCTGCTGCACGGCGACGCCGCTCGATCCGCTATACCCGATCTGGTTCTTCACGCCGGCCGTCAGGTTCGTCATGTAGATGCCGAGGAAGCCGGTGTCGGTGCCCTGGTGTGCGCCGGGATGCTTTTGGAGCGAGGCCACGACGGTGCGAACGGTATTCGAGGGGATCGCGAAGCCAATGCCCTGAGCGTACGCGGACTTCACCGTCGACTGATTCATTCCAATGACGAGGCCGTCGATGTCGATGAGCGGACCACCGGAGTTCCCGGGATTGATCGGCGCCGACGTCTGTAGAAGGCCTTTGAAGTCGATCTCTCCGCCGTTTTCAGTCGGTATCGGCTCGGAACGGTTGAAGCCCGAGACGACGCCGACCGTCACCGTCTGCTGAAGCTGAAGCGGCTCGCCGATGGCGATTGCCCATTGCCCCTGCTCGAGACGGCTGGAGTCGCCGAGTTCGAGCGGCGGCGGCAGCTTCGCGTAGTTGTCGACGCGTAGGATGCCGACGTCGGCGGCGACGTTGTATGCGACCACATGCGCCGGTACGTGATCGCCGTTTGCAAAGACGACCGTGAGCTTGGTCATGTGTCCGCCTGAGGGTGGCTGGAGGACGTGCGCGTTCGTCACGATGTCGCCATTCGAATCGATGACGAAACCGGAGCCCGAAGCCTCACCGTGGTACGGCTGAACGATGTTGGGGCCTTGACCACCGAAGAACTGTTGGAAGAACGGATCGGTCGGAATGACCTCTTGTCCGTTTACTTGTTCGGTAATCGCGACGACCGAGGACTTCGTGCGCTTGACGGCGCTTACGATGCGGTCTTGGTCGCTGACGCCGTTCAGCGGCACGGCCGCAACGGCGGGCGGCGTCCGGTTCGGACCGGTGGCATTTCCGAACTGGGAGCTCGCGTAGAGCATCATCAGGAAGCTGCCGATTACGGCGCCCACCAGCCCGACGATCAGGGTCGGAAGTATTCTGTTTTTAAACATCTCTCAAAGTTTCTGCGGTAAGTTCTCTTGGAGCCATCTACCCGGGTAACGGAAAAAAGTCGCAGATCGTGTCCTCGACGACCAAACCGTCGCGGAGGCGGACGATGCGTTTGGCCCGCCGGGCGATCTGCTCGTCGTGCGTGACCATGATGATCGTGCGCCCGCTTTCATGGAGTTTGCTGAACAGCGCCATGATCTCTTCCCCGGTCTTGGAATCGAGGTTCCCCGTGGGCTCGTCGGCGAGGAGGACCGCCGGATCGTTGATGAGCGCCCGGGCGATGGCAACGCGCTGCTGCTCGCCGCCCGAGAGCTGCGTCGGCTGGTGGCGTCCACGGTCGCCCAGGCCCACCTGTTCGAGGCTGCGCTGGGCGAGCTCGAAGCGCCGTTTGACCGGCAGACCCGCGTAGAAGAGCGGCAAGGCGACGTTGTGAATCGCATCGGTGCGAGCGAGCAGGTTGAAACCTTGAAAGACGAAGCCGAGCTTGCGCAACCGCAGGGCCGCGAGCGCATTGTCATCCAGGCCCGAGACGTCGACGCCGTCGAGGATGTACCGTCCGCTCGTCGGACGGTCGAGGCAGCCCACGAGATTCATGAGCGTCGACTTCCCCGAGCCCGACGGGCCCATAACGGCGACGTACTCGCCGCGCTCGATCCCGAGCGTGATGCCGTGCAAGACCGGAACCTTCAGCGGCCCGTTTTCGTAGGTCTTCGTGATCGACTGGAGATCGATCGTGCGCGTCGTGGAATCATTCATAGCGCAGCGCTTCGATCGGATCGAGTTTCGCGGCACGGTAGGCGGGATAGGTGCCGAACGCGAGCGTTACAACGACGGCGAAGGCTACCGTTAGCGCGATCGTGGCGATCCACGGTACCGGAGGAACGGAGCCGCTAAGCTTGACGATTGCGAACGCATTGACTGCGGCCCCGATTCCGACGCCGATCGCCCAGCCGATCGCGCAGCCGGAGCCGCATAAGATCAATGCTTCGATGAAGAACTGCAGCAGCACGTCGGAACTGCGCGCGCCGATCGCTTTGCGAACGCCGATCTCGCGCGTGCGCTCGGTGACCGAGACGAGCATGATGTTCATGATGCCGATGCCAGCTACGAGGAGCGAAACCGCGCCGATTAACGCTACGACGATGGTAATCACCCGAAAGACCGCCCCGATCCCCTGACTGATCTGCGACTTGTCGAATGTCTGGTACTGGACGTCGGGCCGTCCGCGAATGGAGCGCAGCGCGGCAATGGTTCCGAGTTCGGCAGCCCTGATCTGGGCCGGATTCGATACGACGAATCGGGCCGCAAACAGGTCGCTCCCGTGCAAGTATCGATTTACGTACGTCGTCCACGGAATGGCCACACGCCCCACGAACTGCGCTTTGAGAATGCCTTGCCGAGGCGGTGCCAGTACGCCGACGACGACGAACTCGTTTGGACCGGCGTAGATGCGCTCTCCGGTCGGGTCGCCGCCGCTGGGGAAGAGGCGCTGGTACGCGTCGTACTTGAGCACCGCAACATCGGCCGCGCGCGCGATATCGCCCTGCTCGATGCGCCGGCCGTAAATCGGCGGGAGATTGTCGAACGGAATCGCGCTTTCGGGCGAGATGTCGAAGCGCGCGGCATTGTGTCCGTGGCGGATAACATCCGAGATGCCGGCGATCGGCACGCTCTCGACGATGCCGGGCACTATGCTCCGAATTCGATCGAGATCGCTGAGCTTGATAGCGGCCTGTTCGACGTTACGCTGCTGCGGGTTGGGAAAGATGATGAACGAGTTGTCGGACATCCCGCCCAACAATCCATCGATTGCAGCGGTCATGCTGCTGCCGAGCACTTGAATTGCTACGACGGCGGCAACGCCGATGATGAGCCCTAAAATCGTCAGGAGCGACCGGGCCTTGTTGGCGATCAGAACGGCGAGCGCTTCCCAAACGTAGATCACGATCGCAGCGCTTCGATCGGATTGAGGCCGGCGGCGCGAATCGCGGGATACGTCCCGAAGATCATGCCGATTCCGATGGAGAACGACAGCGCGATGCTAATGATGAGCAGGTATGGGATGATTACCTCGCCGAGCTGCTGGCTAATGATCGACGCTGCGCCGATCGTGGCGAACAACCCGAGGAGCATTCCGGTTCCTCCGCCGGCGATAGCAAGCACGACGGCTTCCATTAAGAACTGCAGCGCGATGTCGCCGCGCCTGGCGCCTATCGCCTTGCGAATGCCGATCTCGCGCGTGCGCTCGGTGACCGAGACGAGCATGATGTTCATGATGCCGATGCCCGCGACGACGAGCGCAACGCCGCCGATCGCCGAGAGCGCCGCCGCCATGACGTTGAGCGTGCCGTCGAACGCACCGATGATGCCGGCGCCGTTCTGAACCTGGTATTGCGCGCGATTCCCGTGGATGCGCTGCAGCGCGGCAACGGCAGCCTTGCCGACGGCATCTGCCTGCGATTGATTCGACGGGTAGATGATGAGGTAGTCGAGATCGCCGGGCGAGAAGTCGTCGTAGAACGTGGTATACGGTAGAATGACGGCGCTGCCGATCAAGCTGTTGAGGAACGACCCTTTGATATCGGCGTAGACGCCGACGACTTGGCATCGATTTCCGCCGACGCGTAAGAACTTGCCGGCGGCCGGCTTATCTCCAAAGTATTTGCGCTGTAGATCTGCGGTGAGTGCGCAGACCCGAGCGCCGCTTGCAACGTCCTCGGGATCGACCTTGCGTCCCTCGGACATCGTCAGCGTGTCGTTGTGGTAGCCGCTGTCCGACTGGACCGTTTCGTCGTCGCGCAACGTTGCCGAACGCGACGTGGTAAGTGCGCTGCCACAACGGTAGCACTGCGGCGGCGCGGTCGCCAAGGTCGGCGGAGACGGCTGCGGCATCGCGGTATTGCATGGCGGCGCGCTGCGGCTCGTCCTGTGAGTTGTCGACCGAAATGTAGACCGGCAGCTGACCGAATGAAGCAAATGTATTGGTGATTCCGCTCGTCGCCGCGCGGCTGATTCCGAAGACCGCGATAATGGAAGCGCTGCCGATGATCATGCCGAGCATGGTCAGGATCGATCGCACGCGGTTGCGCCAGAGCGCGGCGACCGCCTCTTCGAAGTACGAGAGGAGAACCGTCACGACGGGGAAGGTGAGGGCGACGGCGCGGGCTTGACGCGTCTGCCGTCTTGCAGTCCGTCGATCTTGCTCGTGACGACAACGTCGCCGGGCTGGAGCCCGGAAGTAATCCAAGTCGTGCGTATCGCCGGTTTTGCCGATGCCTACCGGCCGTTTCTGCGCGATGCCGTTTACCACGACATAGACGGACGAGCGGGATCCGTGCGTCGTTACGGCGTCGTTGGGGACGACGATCGCGTGTGGGACGTACGTCGTCAAGATGTCCACGTCGGCGGTCATGCCGTCCTTCAAAAATGAAGGCGACGAATCGAGCGAAATCGTGGTGAGAACCTGTTTAGCCGTACTCGATGCGTCGGTCGATTTGGTTGCGACGGGCGCGATATCGGTCACGTGCCCGCGGATGACTTTGCCCGGGAAATCCTGCCCGGTGACGTTGGCCTGCTGGCCCAAACGCACGTTGATGATGTCCTGCTCGTCGACTTCTGCGCGAACGATGTATCCGCCGCCACCGGCGATCGTAAAGAGTGATTGACCGGCCGTGACGGCGTCGCCCGGCTGTGCCGTCCGTAACGCATCGTTGACCTGCGTCGCGACCGTCTGGATCACGCCGTCGAACGGCGCGACGATTCGGGAGAAGGCAAGCTGTTGCTGGTTCTGGGCGTCCACGATTCGGGCTTTTGTTGCCGCAGCAATTGCGTACTGAATGCTGTCGCCGGAGTAACTCGTGACGGCTCCTAACTTCAGCTGCTCGACCGATTGATCGTACGCGACCTTCGCTTGGTCGCGCTTTGCGCGATCTTGATCGAGCTGCTGGCGCGGAATCGCCTGATTCTTGTAGAGTGCGAGATCTGCTTCGTAGACACGTTCGGCTTCGTCGAGCGCCGATTTGTTGGTATCGACTTGCGCTTGATAGCCGACGCGGGCATTGCGCTCTTGGGTTCTAGCGAGATCGACGTTTGCGTTGGCGGAAACGAAATCGGCGTGTGAACCGGCCGCGGTGTAAGAGAGCGAGGGGTTGTAGACCGTCGCTAAGAGCTGGCCGGCAGTCACGTTCTGTCCGGCTCGAACGTATATCTGCGCGATATTTCCGGCGACGAGCGCCGGAATCGTCGCGGTAAGCGGCCGCATGACGACCCCGTTTTCCGGCAGGCGGACCGTAAATGCGGTGACGCGGAGCCGTTGCATCGGGACGGCAAGCGCGGCGCGATCGCCCTGGCGAGAGGCTACGACCGCCACGACAACGACGACGATCAGTGCGGCGACGACGATGGCAAGGTTGCGAAGTCGTTTCATAACCGTCCTTAGAGATCGGCGACGGCGCTTTGGGCGCTGTAGGTTCCGAGCGACACGCGGAGCTTGACGACGGCGTCGACGTAGTTGATTCGGGCGGCAACGTAGTCGTTTTGCGCCGACTGCGCGGCCTGCTGCGCCTGCAGAACATCGTAAATGGTTTTCACGCCGGCCTTGTACTGAAGCTGAGCGATGCGCGCCGATTCCGTTCCAAACTCCGCCTCCTGACGCGCCCACATGAGCTGCGAGAGGGCCGTCTGCGCGGCCCGGTAGCTCTGACGCACGTCGAGCTCGGCCTGGAGCACCGTCTGCTCGAACGTCGTCTTCGCCGATGCAAGCTGCGCATCATCGTTGACGCGCTCGCTGTGCCGCGCGTTGTAGTCGACGATCGGCAGTGAGAACGTTGAGACCGCTTGAATGAACCAGAAGCCCGGCGAGCCGCGCGGTACGATGCCAAAGCAGTTTGGTGGTAGCCCAAACAGCTGGCATTCTTGGTTTAAACTTTCCTGCTCATTGACCGCATTGGTGGGCGAAAACTGGTTGCCGATGTCGGCGGAGATGGAGACCTGCGGGTAGAGCTCAACGTTCCAGCCGCGTCGCGTATTCATGGCCGCCAGCACGGCTTCGTGCGCGGCGGAGACATCGGGGCGTTCGACGTCGGCGATTGCTACAAGCCCATCGACGCTGCCGTGCGGCAGCGGCGGCTGGGGCACCTGGGCGCCGGTTGCGAAATGCGTCTGCAGCGGAGCGCCAATCTGTTGCGCCAACGCTTGGCGCGCATCTTCGACCGATGCCTCGTCGCCGACGAGTGCCGACTCGCTCTTGGCTGCCGACGTAAGCGCCTGCAAGACGTCTACGCCGGCGGCTACGCCGGCTTTGACCTTGACCTTCGCAACCGCGACGAGTGCGTTTTGGTACTTAAGCGTTACGGCATCGACGACGGTAACGGCTTCGCGCTGGACGATGGTATAGAATGAGTTGGCGACGCTCGTGGCGATCTGATCTTCGGTATTGGCGAGCGTGTTTTCGGCCTGCGCTTGCTGCGCGCGCGCGGCCGCAACGGCGAGAAAGGCGAAGCCGCCGGTCGTTAGGTTCCAGTTGTTGATGCCGATTTGCGCGGTATTCTGGCTTAAGACGCTCTGCTGCGATTGACCGATCGCGGCGTAGGCGCCTTCATAGTTAGCGCTCTTCGAAAGCCAGCTTTGCAGCGTGCCGTTGACCGTTGGATAGGCGATGCCGCGCTGCAGCGCGAGATTATGCTGCGCCACGGTCACGTTGGCTTGCTGCGTCGCAACCGTCGAACTATGGGCGAGCGCGTACGTGACGGCATCGGGCAGCGTCATTGGTGCGTTTGCCGCAAGGGCGGGCGCGCAGGTTAACGCCGCCCAAAATGCGATGAGCCAGAGCCGGCGTCGCATCGCGTGTTAGCTGAAGATACCCGCCGATGACGGCTTGCGCGAGGGCCCCCAACACTAGAATGAAAACGGGGCCGATCCAGGAGAGCGCGCCTTTCACGCCGGCGGTGACGCGCATCATCACGATGTTCAGGGCGCAACCCCAAAGCGTGAAGATGTGGACGCCGCTGAGAAAGATTCCCAGCTTTCCGGTCACGCCGGGGGCGATCGTAGCGAGGCTTGGGACGGAGCGAAAGACGTCGGTCATTGTCGAGAAGTGATCGGCGCCCAGCACCTGGCAGATGATGCCAAGCACGACCCAAAAGATACCCAACGACGGTACGGCGATGTTCATCGATCCGGCAAAAAGGCGGCCAAAGCTCGCTTCGCCACGAGCAATGGCGGTAGCGCCGAGGAGGATTGCCGCATTGACGGCTGCGGAGACAAAGAGCGTAACGGCGACGCTGACGAGGCCGAGTGCCGTTTGGAAAGCCGGCGGATGCGCGATACGGTCGAGAGCCTGCTGCTTCTGATCGTCACTCATCGACGCATAAATCGGATTCGTGTTCAACGCGTGCTGCATCGTGCCGATCGATGCATGTTGCATCGCAGGATGCTGCAAGAAATACCCGACGACCATGAGCGCACAGGATATGAGAAACGCCCAGCCCCACGTCGGGGCGCTACGCAGCGACTCGAACGCGTCCTTCGGCGCGACGATCGTATCGATCGCCGTCTTGAGACCGCCGGCGCGTACGGAAAGAGCGTCCGGTTGATTCATCGAGCCTCTCTTCACGCCCCCAGCGCGAGCACCCCGCTAACCTAGGGGTTCTGAGACGCTCCACATTGGTCTTGCGCCGGAGACGGGCTTGGGCTGCTCGACTCCTCGGGACGCAACTCCGGCGGCAACCGGCGCAGGATGATCTGACGAACGCACTCGAGCCGTTCGTCGCGTAGTTGCAGCATGCGCATTTGAATGAGCAACCGGGCCCGCCGCAGCGCTCGGCGAGAGAAGAGCGCTTCGGGCGAGAGCGGCGACGCCGTCGCCGTGGCGTGGGGCGTGACGCGCGGAGCGCCCGGCGCCGGCGTGGCCGGCGCGAGTCCGAGAAGCGCGAGAAGAAGCAAAAGTCGCATCAAACCTACCTCCGGCCTTCCAATTCACGAAGACGCGCGGGGGAGCAAGACGCGGGGGGCCAACGAGAGGGGCGGTGAGCCCCGACGCCTTAACGGTCCCCGCGCCTCCGTCCGAGCCCTTCCTGCGTATCGTTCCGCTCGGCGGGTGCGGCGAGATCGGCCGCAACATGACCGTCTTCGAGACCAACGACGACATTGTCATCGTCGATTGCGGGCTCATGTTTCCCGACGACGAGATGTACGGCGTAGACATCGTCATCAACGATTTTACGTACGTTCGCGAACGTGCGGCGAAGTTGCGGGCGCTGCTCGTGACGCACGGCCACGAGGATCACATCGGCGGCATCCCCTACTTCGTCCGCGAGTTTCCGAGCGTCCCGATTGTCGGGACGCCGTTGACGCTCGCCTTGATCAAGGCAAAATCGCGCGAACAGAAGTTGGGCGCGGCAGAGTTCGTCGACGTCGAACCGGGAGCCACGCTGCAGTTCGGATCGATCGAAGCGGAGTTCGTGCACGTGAACCATTCGCTCGCGGGTGCCTGTGCGCTGGCGTTGCGGACGCCGGTCGGAACGGTCTTCCACACCGGAGACTTCAAGTTCGATCAGACACCGATCGACGGCAAGCCGGCCGATTTCGCACGCATCGCAAACATCGGCAACGAAGGCGTCCTGTGCATGCTCTCCGACTCGACGAATGCCGAGCGTCCGGGACACACGCTCTCGGAACGGATCGTCGGCGAAGCCTTTGCCGGAATATTCGCGCGCGCGAAGGGGCGCATCGTCGTCGCTTCGTTCGCCTCGAACGTGCCGCGCATCCAGCAGACGCTCGACCAAGCGGCGCGTTCGAACCGGAAGGTTGCGTTTATGGGGCGCTCGATGCGCAACGTCGTGCACGTTGCGGGGGAGCTCGGGCATTTGAAGATCCCGCCCGGAACGGTCGTGAAGATCGAAGAAGTCGACGGATATCCGCCCGAGCAGGTCGTCGTCATGACGACCGGTTCGCAGGGCGAGCCGATGAGCGGCCTCGCTCGTATGTCGGTGCGCGACCACAAAGACTTTCGCATCGTTCCGGGTGACACGGTCGTCATCAGCGCGACGCCGATTCCCGGTAACGAGAAGAGCGTGCACAAGACGATCAACAACCTCTGCAGGCTTGGCGCGATCGTCATCCACGGCACCGACGGCCGCGCACACGTCTCCGGCCATGCATCGCAAGAAGAGCTGCTGCTGATGCTCAACCTCGTGCGCCCAGAGTTCTTCGTGCCGATCCACGGTGAATACCGCATGCTCGTCGCACACGGGAAGCTTGCGGTGCAGACCGGTGTCGAGCCAGGCAACGTCTTCATCGCCGAAAACGGCGACGTGCTCGAGTTCACGCACGAGTTCGGCGACAAGATCGGCAGAACGTACGGCGGCAACGTCTTCGTCGACGGCTCGGGCATCGGCGACATCGGCGAAGCGGTGCTGCGCGATCGCAAAGCGCTCTCAAACGACGGCATCATGATGGTCGTCGTCGCGATCGATAGCGAAGAGGCTCGCGTCATGGCCGGACCGGATTTGATTTCGAAGGGCGTCTTCTACATTCCGGAAGCCGACGGCGTGCTCGACGAGCTTCGCACGGAGCTGCGTACGATGATCGACGAAATACCGGTCGACGCGATGCGCGACGTCAATGCCGTCAAGGAGCATATCCGCAGCGGGCTAGCCAAAGCGGTTCACGACCGCACGAAACGCCGCCCCGTCGTGATCCCCGTCGTTATGGAAGTTTAGCTGATACTTTTAGGCGTACTCTCGAGATAACGGCGTTGGTGAACTCGGTGGTGGTGGCGTGGCCGCCGAGATCGGCGGTGGCGATGCCTTCGCGTAGCGCTTCGAACGCGGAGTCGTAGATCGCGCGCGACGCACTGACGGCGCGCGGATCGTCAATGTAGGAGAGCAGCGCGGCTCCGGCGAGGATCATCGCCAGCGGGTTGGCGACGTCTTTACCCTGCAGACGCGGCGCTGTGCCGTGCGGCGCTTCGGCCATCACGACCGAAGGTCGCAAACTTTGGTCGAAGGCGAGGAGCAGCGACTCGGCGCCCGCGATCGAGCCGAAGAGCTGCATCACCAGATCCGAGAGACAATCGCCGTCGCGGTTGAGCGAGGGGATGACCAGCGGCGTATCGCCTGCGCTCGAAAGCAGCAGCGCGTAGGTTGCGTCGATGAGCTGTGGATCGTACGGAACGGCGGGATGCCGGAGTGCGGCCGCATCCATCTCTTCCTTGAGCATGCCTTCGTAGACGGGGCTCACCGTATACTTCGGGCCGCCGAAGACCGTCCCATGCATCCTCTCGGCGTGCACGAATGCGAACTCCGCGACGTAACGGCAGACGCTGCGTGAGATCGTTTCGGTGCGGCATGCGATTTCATCGAGGCCCGTGCCTTCGCGCCACTCTTTTGCGCCGTAGGCATCGCCGACGGCCATGCGCACGACGGAGATCGGCGCGTGGATTCCGGCGACCGGGCGAATGCGCGGAAGTTTGCGTCCAGTCCGCACGATGACTTTGCCGCCTACCGCTTCGCGGAGAATACGGTTTGGGGAACCGACGTCGTCGCGGCCTTCGGGTGTGATCGTTGCAGCCTTGAGCCCAAGCGGGTGCCGGCGCATCGCGTCCGCCGCACGCAGAACGACGTCGTTCTTCGTCGCGCGCCGGTTTTCGAGCGAAAGGTCGTAGCGCTCGAACGCGAGATCGAGATGAATGACGGACGGCTCGAGCACGCGCAGCGCTTCGAGCAGCAACTCCTCTCCGGTCTGATCGCCTTCGAGGACGACCAGCGTTGCCGTGGCCAAGATGAACTCCTCGCGTTACGAAGAAGTGATAGCGTCCATGGCACGCGCGCGCCGCAGGGCGTATGCGAGGAATCGGCTCAACCTCGAGATCGTCGGGCTCACCGCCATCGCATTAGCCATCCTCTGCGGCATCGCCCTGGCTCTCCCGCATCACGCCGGTAGCGCGGGCGTTTGGACGTCAGATATGCTGCGCCGACTCTTCGGTGGCGCGGCCGCGCTTTTCCCGGTGCTCCTCGGACTTCTCGGCGTGATCGCCTTCCTCGAAGTCAACGTCCCGCAGATCCTGGGCCGCTTCGGAACGACGGCGCTGGCCTATTTTCTCATCATCGACGGCGCGTTCGGGGCCGGTGGTCAAAAGCGCGGCGGCATCGTCGGTGCGAATATCTGGTGGACGCTGCACGCACTCGTCGGTACGGTCGGCGCGTGGATCCTTCTTTCCCTTGCGGCACTCTCGCTGACGTTGTGGCTCACCAACGCGAGCCTGAAGCGATTCATCGGCGCCGTCGTGCTTTTCGCCGGCCGCCTGCGCACGCCGTCGATTCCGAAGCTTCCCGCGCTGCGCTTCGAGTTGCCCGAAGGACATGCGTCGCTACGCGACGCGTTCGCGTTTCCGGATCCGCCCGATCCAGCGACGGCCCCGCCGGCACCGCCCCAGAGCGCACCCGTCGCGCATCGGGAGCCAGCCCCAGAACCGCCCGCCCGCGTTGCCGTCGCCGAGCCTCCGGCGGTGTGGGTGCCCGTCGTTCGCGACGAGACCGAAGCCGGATCGTTCGCGCGGGCCTATCGCCTGCCGGATCTCTCGATATTCGATCCGCCGCCGATGCAGACGATCGACGATTCAAACCGCGCCCATATCCTTGAGGATACGCTCGCGAGCTTCGGCGTCGGCGCCAAGGTCGAGCACATCGAGCGCGGTCCATCGGTCACGCGCTACGAGCTCAAACCCGAACGTGGCGTGAAGATTTCGAGAATTGCGTCGCTCAGCGACGACCTGGCGCTCGCGCTTGCTGCGACGAGCGTGCGCATCGAGGCGCCGATTCCCGGCAAGTCGGCGGTCGGCATCGAGATTCCGAACAAAACCGTTACCGTGGTGTCCATACGCGAGATTCTCGACGCGCTGCCGAATCGCGGCCAGGTGCCGCCGCTCTGGATGGCGCTCGGAAAGGACATTACGGGCCGGCCGGTCTTCGGCGATCTCTGCAACATGCCGCACCTGTTGGTCGCCGGCGCGACGGGTTCCGGAAAATCCGTCTGCCTCAACACGATCATTGCATCGCTTCTCGTCAGTGCGACGCCCGACCAAGTGCAGCTCCTCATGATCGATCCCAAGCGCGTCGAGCTGCAGGTTTACAACGGTATTCCGCATCTCATCAAAGAGGTCATCACCGATCCGCGGCTTGCAGCCGGCGCGCTCTTCGAGATGACTAAGGAGATGGAGGCGCGCTACGAGCGCTTCGCCAAGGCCGGCGTTCGTAAGATCGAGGAGTACAACGCGAAGTATCCCGGGCAGCATCTGCCCTACGTCGTGATCGTCATCGATGAGTTGGCCGACCTTATGCTCGTAGCCCCGGCAAAGGTGGAGACGACTATCATGCGGCTCGCGCAGCTCGCACGCGCCACCGGGATTCACTTGGTCGTCGCGACGCAGCGGCCGTCGGTCGACGTCATCACCGGACTTATCAAGGCGAACGTGCCATCGCGCATTGCGTTCGCCGTGAGCTCGCAGACCGATTCGCGCGTGATCCTCGATATGAATGGCGCAGAGCGCCTGCTCGGGCGAGGCGACATGCTCTATCTGCCGATCGATGCGCCGAAGCCGGTGCGCGCGCAGGGTGCGTTCATCACCTCGTCTGAGGTGACGCGACTCGTGTCGTTCTGGGCCAGCCAGGCGCGGCCGGAGAATCTGCTCGACGTCGAAGTCGTTCCGGTCAGCGACGAAGACGGATTGCGCCGCGATCTCGATCCGCTCTGCTACGACGCGGCCAAGTTTATCATCGAGACGAACTACGCGTCGACAGCGCAACTGCAATCGCAGTTCGCGATCGGCCATCCGCGCGCCGTCCGCCTCATGAAGCAGCTCGAAGAGTTTAAGATCGTCGGCCAGCACGAAGGAACCAAGCCGCGCAAGATTCTCATCGGCCTTTCCGAGCTCGAGCTCATGACGGCGCGTCTCGGTAAGGACGGCGGAGGCAGCCAGCCGGATCTCTTTGCAACGGGACCCTAGGCGCGTAGGCTGGCGGGTTGCCGCCATTGCCTTCGCGCTCTTCATCCTATTGGGCTTATGGGTCGTTCGCGACGGCGAGCCATCGCTGCTCAAGTTGTGGGAGCACGCGTGGGTGAACCACTCGACGCTCGTAGCGTGGCGCTTGAGCTGGGCTGGAGACCAGTTCGTGCTTGCGCCGGTCGCAGCGGTCTTGCTCGTAGTAGCGTGGCTCGTTCCCACGTGGCGCGCGCGGATCCTCTTTAGTATTGCGATGCTGGTGCTCTGCTGGCGCGGCGCCGATCTCTTTCAACACCTCTTCGGGCGCCCGCGGCGGCTCGATTGGGTCGTTAAGCACGAGCGCTCGTTTTCGTATCCCAGCTCGCACGCGGCGATCGCGACCGGCTTCTACGCGCTGTGGGGCGCCATGCTGTGGATGTCGGAGCTGCCGCGGCCGGTGCGAATCGGCGGCGGCGTGCTGCTCGTGGCGCTCGCGCTCGCGATCTGCTGGTCGCGGCTGGCGCTCGGCGCCCACTACCTTACCGACCTCGTTGGCGGGGTGCTGCTCGCGGTGACGTTCGTATCGGCCGGCGTCGCGCTGGTTCCGACAAACGTCTTGACCTCGGGCGCGAG
Source organism: Vulcanimicrobiota bacterium (assembly GCA_963758805.1). Lineage (GTDB taxonomy): Bacteria > Vulcanimicrobiota > Vulcanimicrobiia > Vulcanimicrobiales > Vulcanimicrobiaceae > Cybelea. The sequence continues at coordinate 174,431 of CAVWWP010000003.1, read as the reverse complement.
GCCGTTGCGCCGCACGGCAGAATAGAACGGCCTCATGGCCTACGCGGACCCGCTGCTGCTGGAGATCGAGCGCAAGATCGAAGAAGACGTTCCGCTTTCACACGCGGACGGTCTGACGCTCTACCGCACGCAAGACATTCACACGCTCGGGCGCCTCGCACGCGGGCAGAAGGAGCGTAAGAGCGGCAAAAACGTCTATTACGTTCTGAACCGCTACATCAATTCAACCAACGTCTGTTTTGCCGGCTGTACGTTCTGCTCGTTCGCTGCCGATGAGTTCAAGGAGCCGCAACGCGTCTTTCGCATGACCTCCGATCAAGTTTTTGCAAAGGCGACTGAGACCGGCACGAACTTCAATCAGCTTCATATCGTCGGCGGACACGATCCGCGCCAGCTCTCGCTCGACTACTGGCTGCCGTTGATGCGGCGTTTCAAGAGCGAGTTGCCGCACGTCCAGCTCTCGCTCTTCACGGCGGCGGAGATCGAGTACATGGCCAAGCGCCACCGGCTCTCCTTCCCGCAAATCGTCGCGATGCTCAAAGAGGGGGGCCTCGACAACGTCAACGGCGGCGCGGCGGAGATATTTGCCGAGGAGACGCGCTCGAAGATCTGTCCAAACAAAGTGTCGGCGGAAAACTGGATGGAGATTCACGAAGAGCTGCACCGTCAAGGGATCGCGAGCAACGCGACCATGCTCTACGGACATATCGAGTCGCTTGACGACCGCGTCGATCATTTGATTAGGCTGCGCGAGTCGCAGGTGCGCTCGCCCGGCTATAATGCTTTTATTCCGCTCGCATTTCACCCCGACGGCAACGAGCTCTCGTACTGCGGCTGGACGACCGGCCTCGACGACATTCGGACCTTCGCCGTCGCACGGCTGATGCTGAATAACTTCGACCACGTCAAGGCCTACTGGATGATCCAGGGACTGAAGGTCTGTCAGGCTGCGTTGCAGTTTGGCGCCGACGACATGGACGGCACGCACGGCTCGACCGACGAGGAGATGATCTACCACTCGGCCGGTACACGATCCGGCCAATACGTCGACGATCGCGAATTTCGCCGCCTCATCGAGGAAGCCGGATACGTTCCGGTGCGGCGCAACTCAACGTACCAAACTTTCGAATGGGATTGGAAACCCCCGACGCGCGAACTCGCTGGAGCGGTATAATCATAAGCAAAACGCTACGCTGCGGGCGCATCGCGTATACGAACGATCTGCCGATCTACGCGGCGTTTGATCTGGGCGCGATCGCCTATCCCGGAACGCTGCACGCTGACGTGCCGTCGCAGTTGAATGCGATGCTGCTCGGCGGCGAGCTCGACCTGAGCCCGATCAGCGCGTATGCATGGGCCGCGCATTTTGAGGAACTGGTGCTGCTTCCGGATCTTTGCATCGGTGCGCGCGACGAGGTCGTTTCGGTCGTGCTGATCTCGGCGACGCCGCCCGCGCTGCTCGACGGCGCACGGATATTCGTGACACAGGAGTCGGCCAGCAGCACGAATCTGTTGCGCGTGATTCTGGAACGGCGATATGGGGTTCGGGCAACGTACGCGCCGGAAGCGCGGCCGCTCGAGCGCGCACTGGCGGGTGAGCCGACGCTGCTTATCGGCGATAGCGCGATCGATGCGGCATCGCAGTTGCCGGCCGAATGCGTCTACGATCTGGGGCGGCTCTGGCACGAATGGACCGGCGAACAGACGGTCTTTGCGGTTTGGGCGGCGCGCCGCGACAGCTACGAGCGCGACCCCGAAGCCGTGCGTTCGTGCATGCAGGCGCTGACCGATGCGTACACGTGGTCGCGCGCGCACGAATCCGACGTGGTTGCGTTGGCGCAGCACGTGAAGCCGCGGCCGGAAGGCTTCTACGAATCCTACTATGCGAGGCTGAACTTCATGTTTCACGTCGCCGCGCAACAGGGGCTCGCGGCGTATTGCCGCGAGCTGATTGCAATAGGCGCGCTCGCGCAGATGCCGCTGCTGCGCCCACAGGCTATCGGTGCCTTCGCTCGCTGATCTGCTCGACCGCGCGGCTTCCGGCGGCCGGTTGAGCTTCGACGAGGGCGTTCGCCTCTACAAAGATGCGGATCTCCACGAGCTGGGTGCGGCGGCGAACGCGCGGCGCATGGCGATGCACAGGCCCGACGTCGTGACGTACGTCATCGATACTACGATCAACTACACCAACGTCTGCAACGTACACTGTACGTTCTGCGCGTTCTTCCGGCCCGAGCAGCATAAAGAAGGCTACACGATGTCGCACGACGTCGTGCTGGAGCGCGTAAAGTATGCGGCGGATCTCGGCGCGACGCAGATCATGATTCAAGGCGGCGTCAATCCAGAGCTTGGTATCGAGTGGTTCGAACGGCTCTTCGAGCGCGTCGGGCGCGAATATCCAGACGTCGACATCCACTCACTCTCCGTCTCCGAGATCGTCGGATTGGCCCACGTCGAGCAGATCCCGACGCGCGAGGTGCTGGTGCGGCTGAAGGACGCCGGAATGAAATCATTGCCCGGCGCCGGCGCCGAGATCCTTGTCGAACGGGTTCGTAAACGGATCTCGGCCCGCAAGGTGAAGCCCGACGAGTGGCTTGGCGTGATGCGCGAGGCGCAGCTCCTGGGCATGCCGACTACGGCAACGATGATGTTCGGATCGATCGAAACGCTCGAGGAACGCGTCGAGCATCTCCACGTCTTGCGCGAGCTCCAGGACGAAACGGGAGGGTTTACCGCGTTTATCCCCTGGTACTACGTTCCGTTCAAGACGCCGCTGCGCGGCAAAGAGGCGACGGGCCTCGACTACCTGCGCGTGCTGGCGATCTCGCGGCTCTATCTCGACAACTTCGCGCACCTGCAAGCTTCATGGCTGACGCCCGGCCTCAAGATGGGGCAGCTCGCACTATTCTACGGCTGCGACGACATGGGGGGCACGATCATCGAAGAGCGCGTCGTTCACGATGCCGGCAGTACAAACGAAGCCACACGCCGCGATCTCGAATCGTTAATTGTCAAAGCCGGCTTCACGCCCGAGATCCGCGACACGTACTGGAACCCTCGCCCCCAAATGCCTCTCGCAATGGCAATGTCGTAGCGTTAGTTGTGTCATCCTGAGCGAAGCGAGCGCAGCGAGCGAAGTCGAAGGACAAAACCGAACGCCGAACATGTCAACGCGATCCGCGTGCAAGTTTTTGGATACCTTTCCAATCGTCGCGTGCCAGAGCTGATTTCTTTGCGTGTGACCACCCTTTGAGATGCTTTTCCCATGCGATAGCTTCGTCGATGTAATGAAACTCAGAGGAGTGCACGAGCTTCAGAGGTCTACGAGAAAATGTGTAGGAGCGCGGATCGACGCCGAACTCATGCTCGCCGACGCGCCGCTCTAGATCGTTTGTGACACCTACATAAAACGTTCCATCGAAACACAATAGCATATAGACGTAGTAGCGCTTCATGCTCGTACGTCTGCGTCCGAGGCCTGCGTCGGCTAGATCTAAGTGGGTGGTTGTGCTTCGACTACGCGGCTTTCAGCCGCTCCGCTCAGCATGACAATGCGCTTCGCGCCTTCGCTCAGGATGACACTTAGGGGCCGCTCAGCGTGCTGCTATTTAGTTATTGTGGCGGCGGCGAGGACTTCGTCGGTGGTGGGGTCGAGGAGGGCAACCAACTGACCGGGTGTTACGGCGCGCTGGGGATGCGCGAACCGCAATGCCAGTCGCCCTTTTTCGTCGATCGTTGCGAGCGCGGGCGACGGCGTGCCGCGGTAGCGAATCATCGCGCGAACCGGCGTTTCGGCGCGCTCGAAACGTTCGGGGCGAATGAGATTTAGCTCGTCGGCGTGCAGTTCGCTCGAATAGAGCTCCGCGAGCGAGCCGACGACGATCGTCTTGGTTGCGGCGTCGATATGCGTTACGTAGCGTGCACCGGTGTTGCTGGACGGAACGCGGGAGCGCTGGCCGATGGTATAGTTTGCGACCCCGTCGTGCGTTCCTAACTCCGCGCCGTCGCTCCCTACGACCGGACCTGCAACGTTGATCTCCGGCCGCACGCGTGCCAGCACGTCCCGGTAGTTCCCACCCTCCACGAAACAGATGTCCTGCGATTCGGTCTTATCGTGTACGGGAAGGTTCAGCCGGCGCGCGTGCGCGCGCGTCGTCGCTTTGTCGAACTCGCCGAGCGGCAGCAGAAGCCGAGCGAGTTGCGCCGCCGTCAGTTGTGCGAGCGTGTACGCTTGATCTTTTTCGTGCGGGCTGCGAAAGAGATGCGGGCCGTCGTCGCGATGCTCGAGGCGCGCATAGTGACCCGTCGCAACGTAGCGTGCGTCGAGCCGGTCGGCGTACTGCGCGAGCGTTCCGAGCTTTACGAAGTTGTTGCACGAGACGCACGGGTTGGGCGTGCGCCCGGCGGCATAATCGTCCGCGAAGCGCTCGACGACGTTACGCTTAAACGCTTCTTCGAAATCGAGGACGTAGTGCGGAATGCCGAGTGTTGCGGCGCTCCGGCGAGCGTCGTCGAAATCGTCGATGCCGCAGCAACTCTTTGCGTGCACGGGCTTCGAAGCGGTATACATTTTCATCGTGATTCCCACGACGTCGTAACCCGCTTCCAACAAGAGACCGGCCGCAACGGCGGAATCGACACCACCGCTCATTGCCGCAATAACGCGTTCCTTAGCCATCCGACGGGGACAGGATAACACTAGGGGGAGGCTAACTCCAACCCATCAACTTCGGCAACGATGAGCGAAGAAGCATTTGGCAAGAACCAGGACTCAATAGGCGAACGGTTTCGCGCCGCTCGCGAGGCGCGTCGCCTTAGCCTATCCGAGGTTGCCGAGCAGATTCGCATCCGCTCCGTCTATCTCGCCGCGATCGAAGAGGAGAACTGGGGCTCGATCGGCGTGCCGGTCTACGTGCGAGGCTTCCTGCGGACGTACGCGCGCTTCATCGGGCTGGATCCGGAAGAAGCGGTTGGCGCCTTCAACGCCACGCTCCCCGCTTCGAACGAAGGCCCTCCCGGCGCGCCCCGCTCCGCGAAACCTTCGGCCGGCGGAGGCGAGGGCGGCCCGGCGTGGCGCGGCTCGATCGCCGTCTGGGTCACGGCCGCGATCGCGGCCTTGCTGATTGCGTTCGTCGTCTATAACGAGCTCACGCTGCGCCGGGTAGGACCCACCTCTATGATGGCGATGGCCAGCGCGGGGCCGACCGACGCCGCCTCGCCGCTTGCGAGCCCGTCTTCCTCTACTATGCCGGCAAACGCTACGCCCGGAAACCCGTCGCCCAGCGCTTCGCCGGCCGCCGGCGGCCCCAACTCGATTGCGCTGATTCTTTCGGCGCCGTCGTGGCTGCGGGTCACGGTTGACGGGAATGTTAGCATGGAGGGTACGTTCCCGGCCGGAACATCGAAGACGTTTCACGGTAAGAACGCGTTGGTGCGGATCGGTAATGCCGGCGGCGTGGAGGTTTACGTCGACGGCAAGAACGTCGGAAAACTCGGCGGTAGCGGCGACGTCGTCGAGCACGCCTTTACACTTTGAGGGGAACCTGTGGCGAGTGAAGCTTCCTTCGACGTCGTGTCGCGCGTCGATCAGCAAGAACTTGACAATGCGCTCAACCAGGCGCGCAAGGAGATCGAAAACCGGTTCGATTTCAAGCATACGAAGACGACGATCGAGTTCGACGGTAAGAAGATCACGTTAGTCTCCGACGACGAGCTCAAAATGCGTAACGTCGTCGACATATTGCAATCCAAGGCGGTGCGGCGCGGCATCGACATCAAAGCGTTTGAGTTTGGTGAAGTCGAGCCCGCGGGGGGTAGCACCGTTCGCCAAAGCGTGACGCTGCGCAGCGGCATTCCCAAAGAGCAGAGCCGCGAGTTGCTCGCGAAGATCAAGGCGCTCAATCTAAAGGTCAGCGCGCAATACCAGGACGAGCAGATTCGCGTCACCGCCAAGAGCAAGGACGATCTGCAGAAGGTAATCGCATCGCTGCGCGCGATGGATTTCTCGTTGCCGCTGCAGTTCGTCAACTATCGCTGATGCCCAAGGCCGCGTTCGTCAGTCTCGGCTGCGCCAAGAACCTCGTCGATACCGAAGTGATGATCGCCAAACTGGCAACCGCCGGTTGGCAGATAGAAGCCGACGCGCGCGAGGCCGATACGGTCGTCATTAACACGTGCGCGTTCATCGATCCGGCGAAAGAAGAATCGACGCAGACTATTCTCGAGCACGCGGCGGCGAAGCGGCCCGGCCAGCAGCTCATCGTTGCGGGCTGCCTCGCGCAGCGCTACGGCGCGCAGTTGCAAGCGCTCGTTCCGGAGATCGACGGCGTCGTCGGCACGGGTGCGTATGCGAGTATCGTCGAGCTGCTCCAAGACGTCGACGCCGGCCGTCGGCCGCTACGCCTCGATTTCGAGGCCGAGCCGGAACACGATTTTCTGCCGCGCTTGGTGACGACGCCCAAGGCCACGGCGTATCTCAAGATTGCCGAAGGTTGCGATCATCCGTGCACATTCTGCATCATCCCCGCGTTACGCGGCGGCTTTCGCAGCCGCAGCATGGAATCGATCTGCGCCGAGGCGCGGGCGCTGGCTGCAGGAGGCGCCAAAGAACTGATTCTGATTGCGCAAGACACGTCGATGTGGGGACGCGATCGCGGCATCCGCCGCGGTGGTCTCGCACAACTGCTCGAGGGGTTACACGAAATCGACGATGTCGAATGGATTCGGCTGCTCTACCTTTATCCGGCGACGGTCGATCGCGAGCTGGTCGACGCGATGGCCGGCCTGCCGAAGGTCTGTAAGTACATGGACATGCCGTTGCAGCATGCGCATCCGGAGGTGTTGCGTGCGATGCGCCGGCCGAGCAACGGCGAGCGGTATCTCGAGATTATCGACGAGTTTCGCGCGCGCATCCCCGGCATCACGATGCGCTCGACGTTTATCGTCGGGTTCCCCGGCGAAACCGAGGAGCACGTCGCGTATCTCGAGCAATGGCTCGGGCGCGCGCAGCTCGATCGCGTCGGGTTCTTCGAGTACAGCGCCGAGGAGGGTACGCCCGCGGCGACGCTTCCGGGCACGATCGGCGCGCGCGAGCGCCGCAAGCGGCTCATCCGTCTGCGCGAAGCGCAACGCAAGGCAACCGAGCTCGCGCGAGCGCGGCGCTGCGGCTCCATCGTCCGCGTGCTGGTTGAAGAGAGCCGCCGTCTGCGCGAGCGCGACGATTTCCGAGAGCGCCTCGGCAGCGCGAAGGTATGGTTTGGCCGCTCCGAGGGTGAAGCGCCCGGCGTGGACGGCGGCATCTACTTCACGGGCGATGCGCGCGCCGGCGCGTTCGCCGACGTGCGGCTCGAAGGTCACGGGCCATTCGATTTCTTCGGGCGTGGCGTACCGCGGGAGAGCTGCGTCGCGTGAGCAAGCACTTGGCGCCGCCGGATCCCACGAGCGAGCGCGCCGCTACCATCTGGCGGCGAATCGGGCTGGGAGTTCTCATCGTGTTGATCGGTATCGGATCGACGCTTGGGGGCTATGCGATCTTCGAGCATAAGAACCCGGTCGTCGCAATCACGCATATGTTCGTTCCCTCGCCACAACAAGTATTCGGGCGCTCGAATCTTCTCGTGCTCGTCGAAGGCCTAGACTACGATTATACGGCACGCGACGAGGAGTATTCGACCAACTCGCGCAGCGACGCGATCTGGGCCGTCAACTTCGATCTTGCGAACAAGCGCGTCTATCAACTCTCGATCCCGCGCGACATGGTCGCGACGCTGCCGAACGGTGCGCAGGCCAAGATCAATGAGGCGCAGTCCGATGGCGGCGTTAAGGAGGCTAAGAGCGTCGTCGCGCAGTGGCTCGGAATCCCCGGATTCGATCGCTACGTCATCCTACGGATCGACGCGACCAGAGAGTTCATCGAAGCGATCGGCGGCATCGACGTCGACGTAAAATCGTCGGACTGCTTTCGCTACCATACCGGATGTACCGGCGAATCGCTCAACTACGACGATACCTGGGGTCACCTCCACATCCACCTGAAGGAGGGCCCGCAGCACCTCGACGGCGATGAGGCGGTAGCGTACATGCGCTTTCGGCATGACTGGTGCAGCGATCCATGCCGTATCATGCGTCAACAGCAAGTGCTCCACGCCATGATCGATAAAGTGAGAGGCGATCGCGTCAATACGGTGCTCCATCTCGGCGATATGCTCGGCATCTTCCGCAAGTACGTACAGACCGATTTCACCGATCCCGAGCTGCTGTCGTTGGCGATGTACTATCAGGGCATGCCGCAGGGCGCGGTCGTCAGCGCGCAAGTCCCATATACGTCGGAGATCGACCTGCCGGCGTACGGTAGTGCGCTCGTGCCCGATGCGTCGGCGCGCCGGCATCTAGTAGCCACGATGCTCCTTGCGCCGCCGCCGGCCGTACCGTCGCCCAATGCGATGGCGCTCGCCGCGATCGCGCCTGCGACGCTACGCGTCGACGTAGAAAACGGCAGCGGCATTTCCGGGGCGGCGCATCGGGTCGCTGCGGTGCTGCGCAAGGCCGGATTTACGATCGGCTCGGTTGGCGATGCCGAGCGCGCGGACTACATCGCGACCGAAATCCACGAGCATTCGAGTGTGACCTATGCCGGCGAACGTGTGCGCGCCGCGCTGCCGGCGTCGCTGCAGAAGACGCCCGTCGTTGGCGATCTCGCGCCGTCCAGTTCACCCGGCGACGATACGGCGACGGCAAGCGACGTAACGGTCATCGTCGGCAGCGATTTGGCCAAGAGCCCAACCCTCTCGCAGACGCACTCCTAGGAAGCATGTGTCGAGAACTGTGAAGATTATCGTTGCAATCCTCGTCATCGGCAGCCTGGTCTACGGCGGATGGCGCGAGTTCGAGCGCAAGAGCAACCTCATCCCCGCGATCGTCACGCCGGAGACGAACGTGCACATGGAGTTCTCGAGCGGCGTCGTGCCGAAGCTCTACCGCGCGACACACGAACTCCCGACCGAGGACCGTTCGGATCGGCCGCGGTTGATCGCGCTGACGTTCGACGATGGGCCCTATCCGGTGTTTACGCCGATGTTGCTCGACATACTGCGCGATCTACGGGTTCCGGCGACGTTCTTCCTCATCGGTCAAGATGCGCAGCAGTGGCCGGAGCTAACGCGCCGCATCGAATCCGATGGAAACGAGATTGCCGATCACACGTATTCGCATCCCAACCTCGATCAAGAATCGACCGATCAAGTACGCTGGGAGATTCTCGAAGGGCGCGACGTGCTGTGGTCGCTCACGCACGACGACGCCGTTCGTTCGCTGATGCGTCCGCCGCATGGCCGCTACACGGAGCGCACGTTACAGATCGCACAAGGCCTGGGATACTCGGTCGTTTTATGGACCGACGACGGCGGCGACTGGCGCACGCTGAGCGTCGAGCAGTTGGAGCGCCATCTCGTGCTCCACGCCACCGCTCCCGAGATCGTACTACTGCACAGTGGAAAGCTTGGGACGATCGAGGCATTGCCGTACGTCGTCGAGCGTTTTCGGAAAGCCGGGTACCGCTTCGTTACCGTGGGAGAGCTACTCAAGCTCGTGCAGACCGACGAACTCAACCATCCACTGCGCCGCGCCGTCTAACCGTTGCCGCGTCAAATCATCGATACCGAATCGAGCCGCCCTGCGTACGTGCGCCGGCGCACGCGGCAATGGGTCGCGATCGCGATTCTACTGCTCGTCGTGGCCGTGGCGGCTTGGTTGCTGCTCCGCCCAGCCCGGGGCCAGGAAAGTCGGCACGCTCGGGGAACCTGGCACGCGGCCCAGTCTGTAGCACTGGTGGCATGTCCAAAGAGAAGGGAGTCCGCCGCGTGCAACGCACGTTAGGTTTTATCGTCGTGTTCATGAGCGTTGCGATCGCGGCGTGCAGTAATCTCGGCAATACGACAAACGTCAATGTAGGCCCGAACTTCCCTTCGATGACGCTCTACGCGACCAATAGCAATCAGAACGCCATCAGCATCTACACGAAGAACGCGAAGAGCGGCGCCGGACCGGTCTATCAGATCGGTGGCGGCAGTACGACGCTCAACGGCCCGCAGTATCTCGCCTTCGATCGGCAGAAAAATCTTTGGGTCACGAACTATAATGCGAGTACGAATTCAGGAATTTTAATCGAATTCCAAGCTTTAGCGACGGGCGACGTCCTTCCGTTGACGTCATTCCCGGTGAACGGTAGGCCGCGCGGCGTCGCAATCTCGCCGAAGGCGCCGAGCCCCGCGCCTTCGCAAAGTCCGATACCGAGCATGATGGCCGTTGCAGACGTCGATCCGACGACAAAATATCCGAGCCAAATCCTGCTTTACAACACCGGCGCGTCGACGCCGTACCAAGAGCTCGCCGGGCCGCACCCGCATCTGCGAATTCCCAGCGGCGTTGCATTGGATAGTCAGAATAACATCTACGTGACGAACATTCAGGGCGCGGCGGTAGACTATTTCATTCTGCCGACGCCGTCGCCGACGCCGAAACCGACGCCGACGCCGAAACCGACGCCGACGCCGAAGCCGACGCCCACCGGATCGCCAACGGCGTCGCCATCACCGTCGCCCACGCCCACGCCGATCAACGTCGCTCCGACGTTCACGATCGGCGCGCAGAGCGGCGTTATCACGCCGACCGGCGTCGCGCTCGATTCGAACGGTTACATTTATGTTGCCGATCAAGGGCTGCCGCAGGCATCCTGTCACTCGGCCAACGGGCCCGCGATTCTCGTCTTTAAGCCGTATGCCAAAGGCGTGACGTATGGAAAGCCGGTGCGTAAAATTCACGGCTGCAGCACCGAGCTCAACTCGCCCACTGACGTGAAGGTCGATGCGAGCGGCCTCATCTATGTCGCGGATTCAACGATCAGTGGCAGCGGCATCATCTACGTCTTTGCCGCAAACTCGAACGGCAACGCCGCCCCAACCTACTTCAAGTCACCGGGCGCCGTGACCGGATTGGGGCTCGTGCCGTAGACGAGGTTTCCTAGGGCGGCAGCCCCAGGCGGAGAAACGGTATCGGTTCATGGCATTCCTAAAGGCCCTCATCGACGGTAACGAACGCGAGGTCACGCGCCTACGGCGCACGGCCGTTGCCGTCAACGCGCTCGAGCCGCAGATGTCGCAGCTCGACGACGCCGCGCTGCGCGCGAAGAAGGCGGAGTTTGAGAACCGTCTCGACCAAGGCGAGTCGCTGGATGCGATGTTGCCTGAAGTCTTCGCCGTCGTGCGTGAGGCCGGCAAACGCACCGTCGGCATGCGCCATTTCGACGTGCAGATCATGGGCGGCCAGGTGCTCTATGAGGGACGCATCGCCGAGATGAAGACCGGCGAAGGCAAGACGCTCGTCGCGACGCTGCCGGTGTACGCGCGGGCGCTCGAAGGGCATGGCGTCCACGTCGTGACCGTCAACGATTACCTCGCGCGGCGCGATGCGGAGTGGATGGGGCCGATCTACGAGTTTTTGGGATTGAGCGTCGGCGTCATTCAGCACGGCCTCGATTCGGCGCAACGCCGCGCGGCATACAACTGCGACGTGACCTACGTGACGAACAACGAAGTCGGCTTCGACTACCTCCGCGACAACATGGCCTGGCAAGTCGAAGACCTCGTGCAGCGCGATCTGTACTTCGCGCTCGTCGACGAAGTCGATTCGATCCTGGTCGACGAAGCGCGGACGCCGCTCATCATCAGCGGTCCGTCCCAAGAGTCGGGCGAGCTCTACGAAAAGTTCGCGCAGATCATACCGCGGCTGCGCAAGGACGAGGATTACACGGTCGACGAGAAGGCGCACGCCGTTCCGATCACCGAAGCCGGCGTTGCAAAGGTCGAGAAGATGCTGGGCGTTACGAATCTGTACGAGCAGCGTAATATCGAGCTCGCGCACCAGCTCAACGCCGCGCTCAAGGCATGGAATCTCTTTCATCGCGATCAGCAGTACATCGAGAAGGACGGCGAAGTCATCATCGTCGACGAGTTCACCGGACGCCTGATGTACGGGCGCCGCTACTCCGACGGTATCCATCAGGCAATCGAGGCGAAGGAAGGCATCAAAGTACGCGGCGAGGATCAGACGCTCGCGACGATCACGTTCCAGAATCTCTTCCGCCTCTACGATCACCTTGCCGGCATGACGGGTACGGCCAAGACCGAGGAACGCGAGTTTCGCGACATCTACGGGCTCGACGTCGTCGTCGTGCCGACAAACATGCCGATGATTCGTAAGGACAACTCCGACATCGTCTACAAATCGGAGCGCGCGAAGTTTGAATCGGTGGTTGACGAGATCATTGCCGAGCATCAGAAGGGCAGACCGGTGCTCGTCGGCACGCGGTCGATTGAGAAGAGCGAGCTGCTGGCGACGATGCTGCGCCGCAAGGGCGTCGAGTGCAACGTGCTCAACGCAAAATATCACGAGCAGGAAGCCGAGATCATCAAGGATGCCGGACAAGACGGCCAGGTGACGATCGCGACGAACATGGCCGGCCGCGGCACCGACATCAAGCTCGGTGACGGCGTTGCGAAAAACGGCGGCTTGCACATCATCGGCACCGAGCGCCACGAATCGCGGCGGATCGACAATCAGTTGCGCGGCCGTTCCGGCCGCCAGGGCGATCCGGGCTCGACGCGTTTCTACATTTCGCTCGAAGACGAAGTGATGCGCCTGTTCGGCGGCGAGCGCATGGCGTCGATTATGGATCGCGTCGGCTTCACCGACGAGCAGCCGATCGAATCGGGATTGGTGACGAAGTCGATCGAGCGCGCGCAGAGCAAGGTCGAGAACCACAACTACGAGATTCGCAAACACGTTCTCGAGTACGACGACGTGATGAACAAGCAGCGCACGATCATCTACGGCGATCGGCGCGCGATTTTGGAAGGGAAGTTCGATTCGCGGACGTTTATGCTTCAGACGCTCGAGGCGAAAGTCGACGAAGCGGTTGAAGAAAACGCCCCTGAGAACGCGCACCCGAGCGAATGGGATCTCGAGGAGATGCTCAGCGCGCTCGACCGCATCTTTCCGCTAAAAGCAAGCGTTACCGTTGAGGATCTCGCGGGGAAGGATCGCGAGGAAATTCGCCGCCTGCTGCAGAGCGCGGCGCGCGACGCGTACGAGAAGAAGGAGGCCGAAGTCACGCCGGAGATCCTACGCGTCGTCGAGCAGCGGTACTTGTTGCTGCCGATCATCGATCGCCAGTGGGTGGACCACCTCTACGTGATGGATCACCTCAAGACGGGCATCGGCTTACGCGGCTACGGCCAGAAAGATCCGCGCGTCGAGTACGAAAAAGAGGCGTTCGAAATCTTCGAATCGCTGAAGAACAATATCGCCGACGAAGCGATTAGCGGCGCGTTCAAAGTTGTCATCGAGCATGGTCCACCGCCGGATCAGATGGGCCCCGGCATGCAGTTCGAACCGATTCCAACCGGCGAACTCGTGCCGCAAGCGATGCCCGCCGGACCGCCGGGGCGTTTGGCACCGGCGCAAGCGGAGCAGCTGCTCGGCCCAATGCCCGGCACGAATCGCCGGCCGCAACAACTGCATACCAATAAGGGCGACGAAGAGCCCGCAAAACCAACGCAGCGCGATCAACCGAAAGTCGGTCGCAACGAACTGTGCCCCTGCGGCAGCGGGCGCAAGTTCAAAAAATGCCACGGCACAGCTGCGTAATGGGATAGATACCGTATTCCGCGTCAAGCGTAATTTGCATCGAAAGGAACGCCGGACCGAAGAACGCCGTAGGCGAGGACCAAGAGTTTACGCATGACCGCTCCGATGATGAGACGCTTGTGCTTTCCAGCAGCCAGTAACCGCTCTGCAAATATGCGAAGAGTCGGGTTGAAGCGAAGGGCGACCATCGCCGGCATGTAAAGCGCCTTCCGAACGCGAGCATTGCCAGTCTTACAAAGTCGGGTGCGCCCGCGAATGGACGTTCCAGAGCGTCGCTCCCGCGGGGATAATCCAGCGAATGCAGCGACAGCTTTGGCGGACTGGAAGCGGTCGAGATGCGGGATCTCCGAAAGGATGGATCCAGCAGTCGTCTCACCGATGCCGGGAATCGAGGTCAGCAAATCGCGCCGTCGCTTGAGGTCGGGATGGTCATCAAAGTGCTGGCGAATCTTGCGCTCGACCTGCGCGATCTGTTCGTCGAGCGTGGCGATGACTTCCCGAATTGAAGCTGCGACGATGGCTGCCTCCGAGGATTGTGCGTAGACCGATTGCTGCGCTCGTGTTGTCTTGAGGTGGTCGTAGTGGCGCATCAGAGCTCGCAACACACGGATTTCCGGTGATGGCGGAAGCCATGGCTCCGGGTTTTGGCTCCTGCAGAACCGCGCGATCAATGCCGCGTCAACCTCATCGGTCTTGGTCCGGAGCAGCTCACTTTGTGCGAACGCCTTGATGCGTGCCGGATTGACCACGCTCACGCGTTGCTCGAGGCCATGAAGATACAACGCAAGGGCTTCCCAATACGCTCCGGTTGCCTCCATACAGATGTGCACATCACCAGCGTGGCGGTTCTTTAGCCACGCCATCAACTGCTCGAACCCTTTCGGCGAGTTCGGAAATGCTTTCTTTGCCTCAGCGTGATCGCTCACGAGACACGCGTGAAACGTTTCCTTTGACAGGTCGATTCCCAGGAACGATGCCACGGAGTGTACCTCCCATAACGCGTCCTTCTCGATCGACCTTGTGCATTCGAGCTAACCGGCGATGGCGCGCTCACGATACCGTCCGATCTCTGTGGACGCTAACAGGCAGGCCGCCTATCTATCCCGCGGGGTTACGACCCAAGGAGTTCAACCAGCGTGACCTGCCCTACGAACACCATACAAGGAGTTAGGGCGCTTCAAAGTGAGGCCCCCTCCCGCGACACCTCGCGGTGGCCTGGAGCTAAGCCGTTAGTGGATCGAGTTAGGGACGCTTCAAAGAGATGGCCCCGCGGGCGCGGCGATCTAGGCTGCGGAGGTAAGGGCAATCTCCCGAACCATGTGCCAGACGTAGTTAACGGTGGTCAGCTCTAGTCATCCTTTACTGGCAGTTATCACGGCCCCACGTGCATTTCATGGCTGGGTGCACGGGCGCGAAGTGATGGGCGACTTGGCCATGGGGCATTCCGAACGAGAGCACCATACTCAGGAAAAACATCAACATTTTACGTGGCATCCTTTCAAGCCGCCTCGGGCGGCGCTCAGACAGAATAGCGTATAGCCATACGTCAAGAATGCCATACTCGCGCCTCCGCGCAGATTCCACGTTAGTGTCAGCAAGTCGCGTTGCTTTGCAATATAAGGAGCTAAGGGCTTTTAAAACGAGGCCCCCTGTGCGAGACCCGAGGCTGTTATGCGATCGAGCCAAGGCCTCGCTTTGCGAGGCCTTCCGTCTCGGCTAGATATCCAACAAAGCTGAACGACGCGCTCTTCATGTAGTGTGGGCCCGGCGAAACGACAAGACAGGGGCGTCATCTCGAATTTGGCGGACAGGGCTGGTGCGCAATGTCCCACTGGATATGCGCCTGTGCCTCGTGCTGGCTGTCGGAGACCATGTCGTTCGGTCCGGCTATTAGGCCGCTGCCTGGAAAATAGTAGCCGTTGGATTCACCGAAGACGTGATTGAATTCGTCAGGGTTTTTAGCGTTATAGAAGAAAAACGCAACACCGTCTTTGTTTTCACCGGGCTCGATCACATAGTATACCAACGGGCGCTGGCACGGCTTAACCTGCGCGAGCACTTGGCGAATCCGAGCCACCTGACGCGCCGTTAAATGTGGCTGACCTGGCTTGGCGTAATCCAGCGCGATATGAGGAGGCGGCGGTGTCCATGCGGGCGTCGGCGCGGCCGTCGCAAGCGTCATGATGAGAACTAGTTCGAACATGGATTGCCGGTTTCTCCGTTCAGATCGATGGTATCGGTTTCCCCAACTTCACCGTTACGTCCGGTAACGATGATTTCCGACGTACACCCCAGTTATGCCAACTGCACGAGCCGCTGCCGTCGGGACAATCGAATAAGTGTCCATTCGTCCAAGGCAAGTTCCGAAACTCCGAGCCGTCGGAGAAGTCGTTGGGCGGCGGCGGCGTCGGTTGCGCGATGGTCGTCATACGTGCCCGCAGCTCCGCGAACCGGTCGAGCAGATAGCGCAGATGGCGACCCGCAACCAGATCGCGCTCGCCCTCGTTGTCGAGCTTCTCGCAGGCGTAGGCGCGCGTCGATTCGAGCAACCGGTAGCGCAGCAGGCTGCAACGGCAATGAGACCTGCGACGATGCCGTAGAAGACGGCCGCCGCCCCGATGTATGCATCGACGCCTTCATTATGGCCCGAACGGGGCCCGACTATTGCGTTTACGAAACCGCGTGTTGCGTACAGTCCAGCAACGGAGAGGGCGGTAAAGGTCCCGACGATCAGGAGGCCCATCAGCCAAGTCGGTAGATCGTACAGCCAAAGCATGCGTCACCTCTTCAAAAGAGGTCCCCTTCCACCTGGCCGCACGTGCGTGGCGCCGCACCGCCGACATCCACGATCCGCCTCCGGTGCACCAGGGTATCGGATCGTCCTGCTCAGCAAAGCAAGCCGGCATCCAAAGTGTCGCGGATACGGAATCTGCTTCATTCGGACCCGAGTTTGTCCGATATAGCCAGTATACCAGTGAGCCGTCACGACCTAACGGCTCTCAGCGAGCGCCCAGACCGACGGTTTCTCCGGCGGTATCTGGTAGCTCTAGTTCCGCAACTACATCGCTTCATCTTATATTTAAGGAAACACAATGCTTACCACGCTCAAATCAATGCTTCGCGACGATGCCGGCCAGACGATGGCCGAGTATGGTCTGTTGCTCGCACTCATCGCGCTCGTCGTCATCGTAGCTGCCACCGTGCTCGGCACGAACATCAGCACGCTGTTCAGCAAGGTCGCGCAAACCGTCTAAACCAAGAGACAACGCTTACGGGGCGCGATCGTTCGATCGCGCCCCGAACGCCGAGGTCTAGGGTCCGCGATCTACTTCGCGCCAAGGGTCCGATAGCGTCGCGCGAGCGAACGGGCGGGGAAATGCCCCCTGCGGATTCTTTTCGAGCCAGCTAGCGGCGCGATGGGCAAGATATTCGAAGTCGTGGTACTGCGCCTCGCCGCGCGTGCGCCGCATGATCGCAATCGCCGGCGCTACCTGCTTCCAGCAATGAACGATCAATCGCGCAAACATATCCATGAATGCGTTCTCGGAGACATATCCGTGCTTGACCAGCGTTCCGATCTCGTTGAGCCAGTTGCACGTGATCATCTCCGGATGAGCAGCGGGATCGATAAACCCGACTCTCTCTAGCTCGCGCCGGTATTCGGGATCCTCCAACCGCGCGGGGAGCCGCCCTTGGACGTACGTCAGTGCAGCTTGGAGTTCAGGCGCCCGGAAGTCGTGCTCGAGTGACAGCAACGCCTGCAGCTGATTGCCGGCGCGGATGTGTCGCAGCTGGATGAGCGCCGCCGCGACGCTCAACAAGATCACGACGAGCGTACCGACTTGCGCCCAGGCGGCCACCATATCCGCGCTCATTACAGCTTTGCATCCTCTCTGACGCCCTTGAAGTGTGTGGCGATGTAGTCGATCCAATAGTGATAGATATCCGCGATACGGACCGGATCGGCGGGAACGTGACCCGCGACCGGCCAGACGCGAAGCGTTGCGTCTTTGTGGTTGTCGCGCAGCGCCCGCCAATACATCGAAGAGGTTGCGAATGGATCGCGGTTGTCGCCCACGTCGGAGAGGATGAGCACCGGCGTCGTGACGTCGGCGACGTAGCTAATGGCCGATACGGCCCGCCATTCCGCCGCATTGTCACCGACGAACGGCGAACCATGCATCAGCGCCAAGTCCGCGTCGCTGTCGTCGGCCGTACCGTAGTCGGTGATCCAGTCGTTGACGGACGCTCCCGAAACGGCCGCGTTCCAAAGATGATACTTCGAGATCAGCCACGCCGTCATGATGCCGCCATACGACCAGCCCGAGACCGCAATGCGCGAGTCGTCCACGATGCCGCGTGCCCGGACTGTATCGAGCGCCGCCATGATGTCCTTTCCCGGTCCATCCTCCGGATCGTACAACACGGCGTGCTGGTAGGCGTAGCCAAGGTTTGGACTGCCGCGATAGTTGGGGCGCAGCACCAACCAGCCTTGCGCCGCCATCACTTGCGCCCAGAAGTCGAACGTTAGAAGCGTCGCATCGGTCGGGCCACCATGAATGTAGACGACGATCGGATACTTGCGGCTTGGCTCAAACCCCGGCGGCAGATACAGAAGGCCGTCACCGGTGACGCCGGTCGTTGTTGGAAAGTTCATCGATTCAGCGGTGGACCACGTACGCTGCGATAGGGCGGCATTGAAACTCGAAACTCTCTCTGTTTTTCCTTCAGCCGAGCGCACATAGATTTCCGGCGGCTGCGCGGTCGATGTACCCGACGAATGCGAGAGTACCGTCGGAAGCGATCGCATTGCGCAGGTTCGGCGCATTGGCGCCACCGGTGGTGGTCAGCGGAATCCCCGGTGTGACGTCACCGACCTCAATGCGTTGAAACTCTCCGTCGAGGAGGATGCGGTACAGCGCGTTGGTCAAGCCGTCGGGAGCAGTAACGATAAGGCTGCGCGAATCGTTCGACCATACTGCGCCGCCGATCGGGCGATCGATCGCAGCGGAAACCGCTGTTCCGGGGCCGCCCGACGGAGTGGTAGCGTACATCTGCGTCAGCGCAATCTGCGAGTCGCCGTCGGTGTAGGCGTATGCGATGTGCTTGCCGTCAGGCGAGAAGATCGGATTGCTCTCCCGCATGGTGCGGCCCGTCAGTGCGCGGCTCTGCCTGGAATCAACATCGATGACTTCGACGTACGAAGCGTCTTGGTCGTTGAGAATCGCGTCGGCAGAGGACGTACATGCGATCGACTTCCCATCGGGAGACCAGGATGGGTCGCCGTCGCTGCGCGCACCGAACGTCAGCTGCGTCGAGGTACCGCGCGAAAGATCGAGCAGAAACAAATGATCCGGCGACGGAGCAGAGTGCGCGACGATCGGCTCCGTCGTGAAGATAAAGCTATCCCGAAAGCGATCCGCGCCGATGCGCTTGGGCGCTGCATCGGTTGCGGCGTAGACGATTGCGCGCCCGTCAGGGCGCCATGCAAACTCGTCGACGTCCGCATTGTCGTGCGTGAGCTGGCGCGCGCCAAGCCCGATCTATCGGCACGACAAAAAGCTGACCGTGTGCGGCATCGCCCCTGCCGGCTTCCGCCAAGAACGCGAGTTGCGTACCATCCGGCGAAAAGACCGGAGCCGAAAGCTTCTTACGTTCGCGAACGATCGTCCGCGTGCGGCGCCTCGCGACGTCGATAATCACAAGGTCGCTCTCGCGTCGGTCATCGTCCCACACGGTGTGCGTCGCAACGACCGCTACCGACCGGCCATCCGGAGAGATTGCCGGAGAGTCGAGATTAACCAAGAGCCGAAAGTCATTTTCGGATACGTTTTGCAGGGGCGATGCGCCCGCGAGCGCCGTCGGCAGTAGAGAAAGCAGCATCACCAGCACAACGGTTTTCACGTCGAAAATCCGTTCGCGAGAGGCTCCTTTTAGCCCTCGATGTGAGCATTGCACGAGGCGCTCGCAGCTGCGATGCGATGTTCAGAAAGCTAGTTGAAGTTCCGGTCGAACGGACGCCGGTTCGAAGGGCACTTCGTTCCCGTTGGCGGGGTTACGAGATCTACGAGGTATGTGCCGGTCGCGCGTGCGACGCAGGTGCTCGGATCCGCATCGCTCGTGTGACCGTAACCGTCGTGAGTCAACAGAACCGCGTTGCCAAGCCGCGACGCCGCGCGGACCGCATTGGCGAACGCCGTGTTCGGATCAAACCGCGTACCAATAACGAGAATCCGGTTCTTCGTGAACGCATTCCACGGGCCGGTATAACGGTCGGCGCTGCGCACGGACCAAGAGGCGCACGGCCCCCAGAGCAACCAGCCATTCACGGGTCCGCTGATGAAGCTCACACCGGTCAGCCGGCCAATGATCTCGGGCCACTCCTTTGGTCCGGGGCGCGGCGGAAAGGGTTTGTCCGCGCATTGAAGTCCGACAGCTGAATCGAGTGCGGGCTCAATCGAGGTTTTCACGTTTCGAGCCGTGCTCTCGAGCGCGGATCCGTCGCCGCGAGCGGCTTTGTCAAGGTCGGTTGCGAGCGCCGGCCACTCTTTGGGGGCGCCGAGCCTCACCCACAGGACGATCAAGGCGTCACCGTAGGTCAGCTTGTGGATCGGTGCGCGCCGCAAGCGCGCCAAGAGCCGCCGGACGCGGGGTGCAACCGGGCCGTGGGCGGCAAGGTCGCAGCGGGCCGGTCCGGCGCTTTGGCAGAGCGACTGGAACTTGTCGAAGACCAAATCCGCATCGGCGATACTCGAAGCAATGCTTTCGGCGGTTCCGTCGGTGAAAGCGATTGGGTCGAGCGCGCCATCGAGTACCATCGCGCGGACTCGTTGCGGGAACATGTTGGCGTAGGTCTGACCGATGAACGTGCCATATGAGATTCCCCGGTAGTTGAGCTGGGGATCGCCGACGAGTTGCCGCAAGTAGTCGAGGTCGCGCACCGTGTCGGCCGTCGAGATATGCGCGAGCAGCTCACCGCTATGCGACGTACACGCTCGGACGAACGCGACGGTCTTGGGCACGTATTTCACCGATTCGGCCCTCGTGGTCGGTATCGACCAGTCGCGCCCCCAGAACTCCTTCCGGCTCTGCTCGTTGTCAAAGCAAACAATGTGATCGCTCTCGCCGGTACCGCGCGGATCCCAGCTGACGACGTCAAAACGGCCTCGACCCATTGCATCCAGTTCTGCCGCCATGTCCCTTACTTTCGGAACGCCTGCGACACCAGGGCCACCCCAATTGAAGAACAACGAGCCAATCCGTTCGCGGGGACGGCTGGCGCGGTGACGGATGACAGCGAGCTCGATCTTGTCGCCGTCTGGCCGATACCAATCCAGCGGTACCGCGACTCGCGCGCACTCCAGCTCTTTAGCGGGCGCATAGCAAGCGTTCCAAACGATGCGTTGACCTGCCCGGAACTCCGTGGCGACCGATGCGGGGCCGCAAGCGGCAGGAGCGACGAACGCACCAATCGCAGTTGCGAGAAATACTAGACGCACCGGATTACTCATTACGGTAAAGTCCGAAATCTCCGCGCGCACGAAGGAAGTCTTATGAAAGCAGCGGTCGTTACTGCCGCCGTCGCCACGCCGGAATACGGTGAATTTTCCGAACCTCAGGTTGACGAAGGCTACGAGCTTGTAGAGCTAGTAGCTGCGGGACTCCATCCTGTCGTACGATCCCTGGCAGCCGGGCGGCATTACGGAAGCACGCAGTCGTGGCCACTTGTCCCGGGCGTCGACGTCGTCGCTCGTACCGCGGCCGGCGATTTCATCTACACGGGCTTTGTGCGTCCCCCGCACGGCACGTTCGCGGAGCGAATGGCGGTGCCCAAAGCAATGCGCATCTCGCTGCCGCCCGGAGCCGATCCGGTGAAAGTTGCCGGCGGATTGAATCCGGCTTTTGCATCGTGGTTACCGCTCAAGATGCGCGTTCGCGAGATCGGCTCGCTCGGAACGGTCTTGATTCTCGGCGTGACCGGTATGGCTGGATATCTTGCCGTGCAACATGCGCGCCTGCTCGGTGCAAACCGCGTCGTCGGCGTGGGGCGCAATCCGGCACGTCTTGCGCGCGCGGCGGCGCTTGGGGCTGCAACCGTTGCCCTGAGCGGCAATCGCGAGGCCGATGCCGCGGCAATCGTCGACGCTCAAGGCGGTACGACACCGAGTATCGTGCTCGACTTTCTGTGGGCGTCCGCAGCCGAGACTGCCTTCGCTTCGCTCGCAAGGCGCGGGCTTGAAGAAGACACCGCCGACATTGCCTACACGCAAATTGGCGCTACGGCCGGCCCCGAGGCAGCCGTGCCGGCGGCGCTCTTGCGAAGCCGCCGCATTCGCATCTCCGGCAGCGGTGCGGGTTCCGCGCAAATTGCCGATATCATGGCCGAAGTTCCCGTCTACATGCAGCTTATCGCAGACGGTAGCGTCGAGGTTCCAACCCAAACGGTGCCGCTTTCTTCAGTTACGGAAGCCTGGACCGCGCCGGCAGACGGCACGCGCCGAACCGTAATCGTCCCTGGGTAAGGTAGCGTTCGGGCGGCATGTTAACCGCGAAGGCGCACTAGGCCCAAAACGCGGCGCTCTGCGCGTGATCTGCTTGATACAGGCAGACTTCGCGGACCCGGCCGTCCGCGAGCGTGAAAACCAGCACCTCTCCAGCGTTCAGCTTGCGCCCCTTCCGATCGCCGGTGACGGTGAGTTGGACGAAGACCCTGTCGCCTGCCCCTGCCATGGTCGTGGGCATCGTGCGGAAGGTGCCGTCCGTCTCCTGGCCCACTTGCGCGAACATTGCGAAGACCGCATCGCGTCCCTTGTAGTCGCCGGACAGTATCCCTGTAGGCTCGCCGCGCCAAACCATGTCGGCGTCAAAGAGTTCGGTCAGCGTCGCCATATCCAAAGCACCGAACGCCGCGAATCCCTTTCGAACGATGTCGATATTATCGAGTTCGGCTCGTACGGAGTTCATGAGTTTCTCTCCTTATAAAGCGTTTTGGGAGAAAGAGAGGCGATTCAGCTTAGAGTGAATCGCCCCGAAACGCTTTGATCAGGCCTTATTGCACGTTCCCTTCAGAGTGACCGTTCTGCCGCCACTCTCCTTGAACGAGCCGGTGTAGGTGTACTTCGAGCCGGAGACCTTTGTGACCGTCAGGTTACCGCCGCTCACGACGTTACCCGATGTAACCGGTTGCATGCCGACGGGATGCCACACGATCGTGTTCCCGGTCCATCCGCTGGAAGTTGACATGCCGTAGTTGCCCTCGTCGTCGGTCATGACATCGACCCAGCGCGAATTCTCCGCATCATATGTGGTCTTATCCATTGCGGTGCCCGGATATCGGTCCCACGATGTGGCGTGGCTGATCGTCTTTGTATTCATCCAATACCCGGATGGATCCATTGAATACGTCAGCGTGCTCCCGTACCCCGTGGCACGGCGCGTATTGGTTTCGACGCAGTTCCACGTCCCCACCATGAACTGCATCGAGCTGAGGTTGGGCTTTGCCGACTTCGGAATCGGCGTCGTCTCTACTTGTGCGATCGCCGCAGTTCCGACAAGAAGGGCCGTCACGCATGCGAATACGGCCACAGCGAAGCTCCTGTTCATTATCCCCTCCTTTGCGCGTTGCGCGCTACTAAGGTTCTGTGATGCGAAAGCATCATTCGGAGCGATTGCCTGCCAATCGAGGACGCTGGGGTTCTATGGCGTTCCGTGGCTGGCCTGTAGACCCGGATTCGGGGAGGCGGAGAGTGCGACTCGGGGAGTGTACGGCCTCAGCTGAGCCGGGCTAGTCACCGGGCCAAGAGCCGGCGAAAGGGGAACGGCGCAGCCGCCGCCGAGTTAGGGCTTCGACTTAAAGTCCGGCTTCATGGTGCTGAAATCGATCGGTACCGAAACATGCTCTTGCACGATCAGCCACTTTCCGTCGATCTTCCGCAGCACGTCGGTCACGCGCACCGTTAGACTCATCTGACCGCCCTTCGTCATCATTCCGGAAATATGTTGAATGCTGTGCGAATAGGCGACATCGCCGCTAATCGTAACGCCCATCTCGGTAATTCCGAACGAGGGTATCGACGGCCCTTTGAAGCCGGCGAAGAGCTGCTGCCAATCGGCCCGGTAGCTGTCCGAGCCGACGTGCTCGCGCGGCGTGCCGACGTCGAAGACGAACAGGTTGGGCCCCGGCTCGTACACCGCCATGATGCCGTTGAGGTCCTTGTGGCGAAACGCCATCGTGAACTGCTGGTAGAGGGCGTTAATCTGCGCACTGTCGTCGGAAGCTGCCCATGCGTGCCGGCCGAGGCCAACCGCTGCGAAGACGGCCGCGGTCAATGCTAGGAATACCATCGTTTTCTTCATGCCAATCCCCCGAGCTAATGAGTGGCTGAAGGCCGTTCGTTCTCTCTGGCCACGCCCCTTGCGCGCGCGAAGCGCTGCCGATCTAAGCGCGAGCGGGAGGCAGCAACTCATCGCGCTGCCCAACTGCACCCCATAGCCGTTAAGGCATCCCGGCAGTTGAAAAGGATGAGTTATGTTTATTGCGGTCATTCATCGCGTCACCGACCCCGATGCATTTGGAGTCGCCGTGGCTACCGCTACTCCGAAGATTCCCGCCGACCTCAAAGTGCATTTTACCGCCGCAGGCGACGATGGTTCGACGGTGATCTGCCTATGGGAGGCTTCCTCGGTCGACAAAGTCAGAGACCTTGTTGAGGCTCACCTCGGACACGCCAGCAAAAATGAATACATTCCTATCGACAGCTCGAAATCGATGGGGCTCCCAACAGCCGCCGTAGCTCGCGCTTGATTTGTAGACTCCATGCGTTTCATCGAACGGTTATCGTTACCGTGGCCGTCGAACGTCCGTAGGCGTTGGCTGCATTCAGCGTATACGTCGTCGTCACTCTAGGATAAACGACGACGGAAACGCCTCGTAATGCCCCCACGGACGGAGAAACGATGTAATACTCCCCGTTTGCAACGTTCCAGCGCAATGTAACCGGCTGACCGCTGCCGCCGGAGGCCGTCGCCGTGAAGCTGTGAATCGTGGGATTCGCGCCCCTAGGATAGTTGGACTCAGTGTACAGCGGGCTGATCAGCAGCACGTCGAAGTCGGCGGCGGTCACCTGCCGCAACATGCCAATGTGGTCGTTGTTCCAGCGCTGGTCAGGGGTACCGTTCAAGAACATAGGAGCGCCGTTATCGACGAGAATCATTCCATAGGTTTTTAAGGCCTTCAAGATCACCCGTACGTCCGCCGGATACGGTGAAATGTCGAAGCCGGCTTTCAGACGCATGCGCATTCCCATCGGGGCGGCCAGTTGGTTTGTGGAAGTTCCTGCGAAATGCGACGCCGGCGGAGTGAACGCGTCCCTGGTGTATTGCAGTGTGTATTCAAGCGCATGATTGATCGAGCCGCCGGCGACTTCGTCGTAGCGAACCATTCCCGGGAATAAGGGGGTCCCTGCCGCATCGGCAGACGTCCACGTCCACGGCCGCTGCTCGTTCGTGGTGAGATCCCAAACGGCCGAAGTGCCGGCATTCCAGCTGCCATTGCCTTGTAGGAACGAATCGAACATCTCGTACAACCAGCAGTTCCCGTTGTCGAGAATCATGACGTGGCGATCGCTTCCGGGTGCCGGACTCGGGTCGCCTTCGACCGGCGCGTTCCACGGGATCGGCATTGGCCCGGAATCGCTTTCGGCGGGATACTCGGTCACCTTGATGCTCACTGGAGGCTGACTCCCCGAGACCACCTCGTATGGGGTGCCGATAAGGTGGCCCTCGTACGTTCCGGATACCGAAATCGCCGTGCATGCCGCTCGATCCGATAAAGCCGATGATCGCGGCGGAGTTAGGATCGACGGGGGCGGCTGAAACATTCGTGTTCCACAGGCTGGTCGAAGGCAGAGGGACGTAACCGTTCAGACTGGCGCCTATACCCAGACTCATGCTCGAACAGTTGCTTCCCGACGGAGCGGAGCGAACTTGGGAAAGATCGGCTTGAGATCCCGGCAGGGCTGACGCAGCGTTCGAGCAGCCCGTAAGGATGCAGAGTACACCCAAAGGCAGGAGCGACGAGAAGATGGACACGTTCGCGTTGCGCATTGCTTGTTCTCCGCTCGGGTTTCTTGGATGACAAGTGTATCACGTGTTGCGAGCGCAACGGCGTCAACGAAACGTAAACGATCTCGTTAGTGGTCGTCGTCGGGATCGGCGGTCGAAATGGGCAGGTGTAAGAAATAGGCGGCACCGTGAGGCGCTGAGATCGTCTTGAATGCGCGCGGTGCCTGCACAAAATTGAAACAATCTGATAAGTCATCGGCTCGCACGTCCGTTGTACCGAGGGAGCCGAGATTAAACGTCTCTTCCACAAACTTTAAGATGCTACCGAATTCGTGCTGCGTATGCGAGACGTAGCCATGCTTGGCATATGGTGAGATGACGATTAACGGAACCCGAAAGCCAAGCTCATATGAATTGTACTGCGAGGGCGCGACATGATCGTACCACCCGCCCCAATCGTCCCAGGTGACAAAAATCACCGTTGAGCTCCAGTACGGGCTGTTTCCGATGGCATTGACCACGGATGAAACCCACGAAGGCCCCGAGCCATCTGTTTGACCGGCGTGATCGGAGGCACTGAGCGTGGGAGTTACCCACGACACGGTGGCCAACTTGCCGCTTGTAATGTCGGTCAGAACCCGCGACGGCGGGTGCACAACATCCGTGCTATATCCTGAGCTATCTCGTATGTGCCGAATCGCGTCGGGTGCGTTCCATAATCCCGGCCCCGTATGCGCCACGTAATAGCGCCATGTCAAGGATTGCGCCTCGAGCAGATCCGTCAGCGCCGGTCGGTCGAAGCAAGGGTACGTAGATTGATTCTCGTTACCGCTCGGGTCGATGAGTAGTACCGACGAATCCGGTGGCGAATCGCAGCCGCCGGTAAGCTCGTCTCCTTCGCCCCCTCGGGGATTCTCCGCCGCGCGCAGATCGGAGCCTTGTTCGATTGTCGACGTCCCACTCAAGATGTACTGGTGTGCGGGGAAGCTAGGTCCTTGATTGGTTTGGAACATTCTATCAGCGAACGCATATTGCGTTGCCAACGTGAAGTATGGCTGCACGTCACTCTGTGGTACGTAGGCATACGCCCGCCGCACTGAGAGCGGGCACCCATCTCGGTCGCGGCAAGTCGATTTCACAAGGTTGAAGCCATCGAGAGCGCCGCCGGCATACTCGACCTCAAAGGCGCTGTGCTGATGCGAGATATCGTAGGGAGCAGTGAGGGGAATCGGATCTAGTGGAACCTGCTCACCGTTTGAGTTCATGCCGTATTGCACGGTATCCGCGCCCGGCAACCCGTTGAAAAGATTGTCTGGCGAGCGGTTCTCTTGGACGATGATGACGATATGCTGAATCGTTGAAGATAGGTGATGCAGCGAGGCGTGCGTGACCCGCGGCATGCCGCCGGCTTGCCCCAAAGGAGTGGCCGGCAAGGTTTTCTGCTGCTGCGCGCATGCGGCGAAAACGATGAAGATCCAAGACTGTCCAAGCGACAATCGCCTCATGCTTGGCGCACCGACGCTAGAACGTAATAGTACTGCATAGACACTTCTCCGTCACGAGGTACCGGCTCTACCACTGACAGATGTAGCCACAGGCCTTCAAGAGGCCGGCCGCTTTCTTGTTCGATTCTAACACCCAGGCTGCGATCTGGGAAGCGACTCCGCCCGATCGGCGATTCCAGCCGGCCGGAGGCGACATCCAGAACGGCTTCTCAGGCGTACGAGTAGCATAAAACGCTGGTCGCCTTTTCTCGGGGGGCTTGAAAATGAAGATTCGTACCGCCTTGGGCCTTGCCTTGAGCCTCGCGCTCTGCGCGTGTAGCGGATCGCCCGACGGCAGCAGCTCGGTCCCGGCGGGCTCGTCGATCTCCAACTCCCTTTCGCAGAAAAGTAACACGCGAACGCATCACGCGTCGGTGCCGTCAGGAGCGTGGACCCCGCTCTCGACGCCGTCGTGCCCATCCGGATCTAGCTTTTTCGCCGCTCCAAACAACACGACATGGACGCCGGCCACGCAGATCGGATACGTCGTTGGTGCGTGCCGAAACAACACCCAACAGTACAAGTACACCGCCGAGGTATATAAGGTCTCACACGGCACCGTCTCGCAAGTTACCGCGTACAACGATCCGAATTATCCAGCAAACGTCTTGCAGGCGGTTCAGATGGACAGCAGCACGGGGAATGTCTACGCCGTAGGGTACAAAAACAATCCAAGTGGTGCGTGGCTCGTCAACGTGCAATATTCGACGAACGGAACAAACTTCCAATCGATGAACTGTCCCAACCCGGGAAACCAACAGTACTCACAGAACTTCGCTTATGGCGTTTCTGTACTCTCATCAACGAACGTTTTGATCGCCGGCACGTACACGAACTACGTGAACGGCGTTCTCACGGGAAAGACATACCTCGCCCATTGGAACGGCTCGACCTGCGCGCTCATTTCGAGTCCCAATCCGAACCGGACTAACGACGAGTTCTTAGGTATCGGGGCAAGCTCGACTCAGAATATCTGGCTAGTCGGGCTGCAGGGCACTTCCTCGTACATCCCGCTTTGCACCCAGTACAATCAGGTGACCTCGAGCTTCAAACAATACACCTGCCCGACCGGTCCCGGGAGTTCGGCAGGCAAGGCGCTTTCCAGCGTTTCCGTGATTCCTGGAGGGCAAGCGCTTGCAGACGGATACGTGACGACGTACGACGGCTATGAACCCCTCAACGACTACTTCAGTGGTTCGTGGTCGTACGAGTATCCGGAACCGCTTGAAGGACGGTATTCGGACATTTTGGAGGACTACGGAGTCCTACTCATCGATTCGACGCACGGCTGGTCGGTGGGGCAGAATCAAGGGCTCTGTCAGCTGGGATTCTGGGACGGAACCGAATGGAATGATTTCTCTTGCCCGCAAGTCCCCAATGCCGCGACCAACTTCTTCTACGGCGTCGCGGGCAACAATAGCACGGCCCTCGCAGGGGGTATCATTAGCTTCAATACCCCGACGGGATCGGGACCGCCTCAAGTATACGTTGCCATGTACCGTTTAGGTAGTCATTGAGAGGAGGCGTCAGCCGTCCCCGACGTCGTCCTCTATGGGCTCGGGCTTGTCTTTAATGCTCAACCCCAACGAACGGTGATACTCTTCGTTTCTCGTCAACGCCGCATCAATGTCGTCACGTATGCCGTGCTCGCTGAGCAACCTCCGCAAGGTCTCACGGCTCGCGCGCAACGCTTTTGCATAGCCTTCGAGTACGGCGCCCGGCACGTCGGGCGCGTCGACAGGCCGGCTTAACCACGCCTCCATAGCCGCGTGCGCCGCCTCGCCCTGCCGTACCGCCTCGGCTAGTTCGTCGCGATACATATGGAAGGCAGCGGCACTATACCGACCTGGCTAGCGGTGATTTTCACACGCGACCTCTACGACGACATCGAACGCGTTCCCGTCTTCTCGCCTTCCGGAAGGCGCGGAGACGTTCCAGGTTTGCTTTCGGCCGAGTTGCACGCTGCCGCTCGGCCGCGCGTACTCAGCGCACGATGTTGAAACTGGACACCGCGACGGCGATGCCTACGGCGATTATACTCAGCACTGTTATGCGAGTCGATATCAAAACTGATACATCGGGGGCGATCGCTGGGGCACACCTTAGGCACGCTCAGACCATATGCTTGTTAGGACTTACTCGATGGTTCAGGGCGAGGAGTGTGCCAAAATGCGGAACTGGGGATCGTTTAGTCTCGTTTCTCTCTACTGTATCGCAATCGTTGGATGTTCGCAGTCGTACAACCCGCACGCTACATCGAATTACCTCATGTCGCGCGATCTTTCCAACTCGGCTACGCACGGTCCTCAGCGTAACGAAGGCGGGTCCACAACCCAACCGGTGAAGCTGTACGACAACGGACTCGATCCCGGCGGCTCCTGCCGTTGCCCTTACTTTGCCGTCAACTTCGGCTACGGGGTTACGGACTCGTTCACGTTGGCGGATCCGGCGCAGCTTACCGAGTTGAAGCTCGACGTGTACGCGGTGAACGATGAGAACAATCCCTACGCTGCAGACTGGGCGATCACGTCGGAACCCTTCGGAGGAACGGTGTACGCCTCAGCGCATCAACAGGACTTCTCGCTGTCGGGAACGCCGTGGTACACACGGTCTGGGTTTCTTGCTTTTCCCGAAGGGATGACCTTACCGGCAGTTCGATTGCAGCCGGGGACGTACTGGATACAACTGGAACGGGTTAGCACGCGTTGGCACACCTATGCCTTCTGGCCGGCGTCGATGGCTGGGCCGAGCGGAGCGTATCAAGCGGTACTGCCGAGAAGCCAGAGTCCGATCACGCCGATTGCGTCCGAAGCTTTTCAAATCTGGGGAACGATCGAGCAGCCTCGCTAAGCCGAGCCTCCCGCGTCATCTCTCCAGAGATGCAGCATGACTACATGTTCTCTTTGATGAGCTCTTGGATATCGATCCCACGCTTGATCGGGTAGAGTAGGCTCCAAACGACCTTGAGATTCGTCTGCGGCGTTGTGAACGGTCGCGTGACATACGTGTAGTATAGCGCGCTGAGCGACATCAGCTGATCGCCGAGCTTGAATGTCCGCGCAACGCCACCGCCAACCGGAACTGACCACTTGTTCTGCGCGGCGGTCCAGTTTGCCGTGATGATCGGTGCAGTGGAAATGGCCCAGCCGCCTTTCAAGTTGTAGTTAAAGAAGAGCTGGAAGAGTGCAGCGCTGATATCTGGGCGGTTGACTTGCCCCGCAACTGACCAGAGCTGAGATGCGAGAATGCCGGCGACGATATGGCCGGGCATAATCAAGCCGACGACGTTTGGCCCGGCTGCCCATTTGCCCGCCCCAAGCACCCCTGGCGTGGCAGTTGGAAACTGAAAAATCGGCCCGGCTCCCCAGATTAACCCACCCGGCTTGGTCTTGGGAGCGAAGAAGAGTTGCTCTTGGATGTCGCTGAGACCGAACGTCGAGCCGCAGCCATACGGCGACGCGCAGATGGGCGGTGGCGCGAACGACGGTTGATTAATAATCGGGATGATCGTCCGCGCAATCAGCGTCATGTCCGTGCTGAGCATGAACGGCACGACGGGCTGAATGTTTAGATTGTATTGAAACCGCGTGTACGGCCCGACCCCATAGTTGAAGTTGTTTTGGAATGGGATGATCGCGATATTGCCGACCGGATTTTGGGACGTCTTAATGATCGCCTGCTGAATAGCTGCCTGCTGCGCCGGAGTCAGCTTGCTCAAATCGAGCGCACCTTCGGATGGCTGCGTTTGTGCTGCCGGCGATGTCTGCGGTGACGGCGACGGTTGAGGCGTGGGACTTTGCGCGAAAGTTCCGACCGGGAGCAGTGCCGCTGAGCAGAGTAAAAGCGCTCTTATCATGGCATCCTTTATTTGTCCATGCGGTGGTGGCAAACTTCGAAACGATTGCCCAAAGGGTCTTCGAAGAAAACTGCGTAGAAAGTTGGATGATGCTGTTCGAAATATTGGGGGCCATCAATATTTAGGCCGCCATGCTTCCGGACGACGCCGGCAACCTCGTCAACAAAGGTGGTGCTTGGGGCGGAGAACGCAACACGCGTAGCTGTCGGGCGCGCGCTGGGATCGGCAAAAATATTGAGAAAATCCGCCCGGACTTTCCCATAACGCCGGGTATAGCCGTAACGCACGACTCGCGGCGTCGTCGGCTCAGTACCGAAGAGCGCCATGAGTGCATCGTAGAATGGGCGCACGGCATCCGCATCGCTTACGCGCAGATCGATGTGACTGAAAAGCGGAAACGCATACGTTTCAAAATAGCGCACGCGCGCCTCGCGTAAATCCTCGTTTTGCTCCATCTGATCTCTAGGCCCGGTCGGTTTCATATCAAAACCTCCTGCGATATCTCGTTGCTCGAACTGCCGGAGAACGACCGGTTCTGACTTGGCCACGCTCCCGGGTTCTAAAAGGCAGCCGCTTTTCCTATAGTTTAACCTTTTTGAAACCCGGGTCGATCGTTGCCAGTAGTAACTTCCGAAGTAACAAACAAAGCAAGATTGGAAAGTTGAACTAACGTATGACGACCACGAAAGTCCCAGGTAACGCGCGAGCGCCCGCAGCGGTGGATGAGCCGGTCAACGGAAGCGTTGCCCAAAGCACCTGCGATTACAGCTTGTACGGCACGTCGAGGAAACGAGATTTCATCTTCAGCGTGCGTTAGCGGAACTTGGTTTTGAAACCCAGTCCGCTCAAAGTCGCCGCGTGGATTGCCGGCGGCATCGCGCTGGTCGCGTTTTTCGCCTTCGCCGGCACGTACGCGTCGTATTTCATCGCAGCTATGCAACGGCCGCCGGAGAGCCCGTTTTCGATCGCGTGCACGCAGCTCGCGCCGCCGCGCGGAAATACGGTGCCCGTGCGGTTCGATATCGTTAGTACTAGCCGCAAGGATGCGACGTGGATGAACTTCGCGCTATTTGCGTCGGGTGCCGATCGCCGGAACCTCAGCGACTGGGGGTACGTGTTCAAAACCCGCGTACCAGCCAGCGGTAAGGTCTCGATGGTCGTCGCGGTGCCGCTTCCGAGCGATTATCGGGCCGTTCGCTTCGCCGGCGTGCAGTGCAATATCATCAACGCGGTCTTTGCCGACGGCTCGCAGCAGAGCTATGGCGCCAAAACGGACGCGTTTCCGTAAGAAGCTTTCTCCTGCCATTTCGCGACGTTCACGCCCCCAGGGAGAAGCCGAGCAAAAAGGAAGGTGGAAGAAGGTCCTACTAGGGCTAGGAGATTCAACGCTATGCGTTTGTTATCGACAGCGATCTCCGCCGCGGTCTCTCTGGTTATTATCGCAGGATGCTCGGGGAACGCATCCTCGCCGAGCCCCGCAATGCCAAGCGCAACCGGCGGAGGCAGTCGCGTTGCGGTAGGCCTTTCCGGACTTCTGGGGAGCCCGATCAGCGTGATCCCGAAAGAGTATCTGCCGGCCAGAATCGAGCCGATGCGAGGCAACCCGGCGACGCCCTATAACATGAAGGGCATTTACGTTTCGGCGTTGATGGCTCCGCATCTTTATGGGTTTCCGAAGAACAACAGCGCCAACGAGGCGCCGTTCTGCAGCGTCCCGGCCTCGGGAGTCAATGGCTTCGGCGCCGACAACTCCGGCAACCTCATCGTTCCCGAGGGCTTCAACGGAATCAGAGTTTGGGAAGGCCCGACGATGTGTGGGACTGGACCCCCCCGAAAGATCACCGATCCGTACGGTCAAGCCGTCGACGCTTCCGCAGTCAACGCGCTCACCGGAAACATCGCAGTCGCCAATCTTTTCGACACCAGCGGTCCGGGCAGCATTTCGGTCTGCACGGTGGCTAGCGGAACGTGCTCGACCAACCTGACCAATCCGAATGTGGTGTCGGTCTGGGCCGTTGCGATGAACCGCGCCGGCGATTGCTGGGCCGATGCCAGTAGTGCGTCCGATACGACGCTGCTCGTCTACTTCGCGGGCTGCACCGGATCCGGGCAACTCGCCACCGGCTTCCAGAACCCGCTCTACGGTGGCATCGACATCGATCGTCAAGGCAATCTCGTAACCACCAGCCTCTACGGCCGGCGCCACAGGCCGCCGAGCGTCGTGTACATCTATTCGGGCTGCAATCCGGCGTGCACGCTGCTCAGCTCGACGCACCTCATGGGCGAGAGCATGTACGGCCACGTCGGCAAGTGGAACTTGCGCTACGTGACGACCGACCTCACGTTTGCGGACGTCGAGGTTTACCAGTATCACAAGACCGGGCTCTCGTTCTACTACAGCTTCAAAGGCGGCCTCCCGTGCGCCGCCGACCAATGCGAGGCCGCGGCGTACTCGCCGAGTACGCCGAAGTAAGCTACGTTACGCTCCTCTTCCAGCTTGCTCGTTCCATCGTTGCACGTTCACGCCCATTATGAGCAGCCACACCAACAGGGATCCCTCCGCCACGACGCCGATGATCTCGACGTACATGGTTATAGGCTTTATAGGCTCCGGCGATAAAACCGTCAGCCAGGCAAAACCGGACAACGCCATCAGAACTCCTAGACGGCGCCGGTCGCTCTGGCCTTGGAACGCGTCATATTTATTCGTTCCGTGAGTGCGCGCGGCGAATCGCGCTCGTTTAAGCCTTTCCCGCGAGCACTCGTACCGATGCATCGAACGCCTCGTTTGAGGCATTCCAGTCGCCGCGGCCAGAGGGCATGAGATCGAAGAGGTGCCAAACCGGGCAGAGCAAGTCGATGCCGCGCGTGCGATCCTCGAGCATTGGATGCGCGGTATAGACGTGGCGGATCTCGTCGCCGTCTTTCGCGAAGACGACGACCGTTGAGTCCGGCCTACCATCGGCATCTTCAGCGTCGATGTCGCGCGCGAAACTAGGGCCGTCGTCGGAGAGCAGGCGCAGGCGATGCCAGCCTCTGCGCTCAGCCCAGAGCTTCAACTTTTCCTCCGGTGCCCGCGTCGCGACGACGAAGTTCGCCCGTTGCATAACGTGCGGCGCGACGCCATTGAAGCCATCGAGCCAAAGCGAGCACATCGGACAGAAGTCGTCGTCATCGGCCCAATACATCAAGTGATAGAGAATTAAGTACGGCTTTCCGTCTTCGAACAGATCGCGACAAGCGAACGCGTTCGCCGTCCTCGAAGAAACTATAGTCGGAAACCACGGGCCCACGGAGGCAAGCTGCGCCGCATCGCGGCGACGTCCTCGATCCGGTCACGCAGTTCGATTTCCTTTTGACGTAACCGATCGCGCGCTTGACTGTACACTTCGTCGGCGCCGGGCATGAGAAGGCTTGAATCTGCCATGTCGCGTTCCTCCATCACGTAAGCACCAAATATTTACGAGCAGAGCGCGGCGTGCCTGTTTTGACGACGGCGGCAGCGATGGACGATGCTCACAATAAGCGCACCGCCGGAAGGTGGGGGCCCCCCGAAGTCGTACCTTCGCGTCAGACATCAAGGAGCGCCCGTTTGGGTTGCCTGGGCTTGCTCGTTGACGACCATGGCTACTTCCCGAAACAGGAGATTCTCAGATGATATCTCGTCCTATCCCGAGGGCCGCGCTCGTGGCCCTGACGTCAGCCATACTTTCCCTGACGGCCTGCTCTGGGGGCAACTTGTCAGCCGTGCCAAACGCGCAGGGTTCTAGCCAAGTTGCATCGGCCGGCGGCCAGAACTTCGATCGGCCGCAAATTGCGATCCTCAACGCGCAACCGGATGTAACGTGTCCGACGAAATATTTAACGTGCGACACGGTTTCAGCGAAGAACGGCCTTCTGCTCATCTGGTGCTACGGTCCGTCGAGCGACCCGTGTGGTAACAGCAACGCCGGCAAGGTCAGCTGGAGCGGCTACGTCTGCCTGGCGAAGGGCAAGACCTGTAAGAAGCCCATTTCGCAGATGACCGCGGCTTGGACTGGTCCGTTCAAGTGCAAATCTAAGGATAAATGTAAAGGGACGTTTGAACTCGACACGATCACTCCGGGCCACGGGCTTAAACAAGTTAAGGGGTATGCATACAAGCAGGACATCCACATTTGCGCGGGAGCCAGTTGCGAGGATGCGTACATCGGCCTGAACGTCGGCAAGTAGTCTTTAGGCTTACCAACAGAATGCTCGAGCGCGAAAGGAGCGCCTCGGTGAGGCGGGCGCTCCTCTCCGGCGCTTAGCGGCGCATGACTGATCTCAACCCGCAGGCCAAACAAATGGCCGACGAGTCCATGGTGCGCAACCTCGACGCGCAAGCGCGAGCGATCTGGCCCCAAGAGGTCTTGCTTTTCCGACGCTACCAACTTCCCGCGGAGGCGACGATTCTCGACGCCGGCTGCGGCACCGGCGAGATCACGTCGCGCCTCGCGGAACTTTATCCGGCGGCGCGGATCCTCGGCATCGACATCATCGACGCACATCTCGATCTCGCCCGTTCCCGCTACGCTGCCGTTGCGCCCAGACTTTCGTTTGACCACCAAAGCATCTTCGAGCTTCCAATGGCGGACGGTACCTTCGACTTGACCGTTTGCCGGCACGTCCTGCATTCAATTCCGCATGCAGACCGAGTGATCGGAGAACTTGCGCGAGTCACTCGTCGTGGCGGCTACCTCCACCTCATTCCGGAAGACTACGGGATGCTGCAGTTTCAACGAGCCACTCCGGACCCAAACGACTTTTGGTACCGTGCCCCGCGCGAGTTTGAGAGCTCGACGAACACCGATTTGTTCATCGGACGCAGCACCTACGGAATACTAGCAGTGCTCGGCCTCGAAGCGATCGCCGTCGATTATGTAATCGTCGATACGGTGCGCGTTCCTCGCGAAGTGTTTGCCACGATTATAGAGGCCTGGCGGGATGGGTACGCGGACTCGATCGGAGAGTTAACGTCTACCACGACGAGCGCGGCGATCGGATACTTCGATCAAATGCTCGTCAACATTCGTGACCCGCTGGGTTACGCGGTCTGGTTCGTCCCGGTCGTTAGCGCCCGAGTGCCGTCCTAGTACTTACGATCGAGCACCTCGTCGATTGCCGATGCATGGAGCAGGTCGTGTGGAACTTCGGGGCAGACCGCAACGGGTTGCGGGTCTCGCTTCGGTGGAGAATCGCTGAGCCAGCATTTCCCCGGAATGATCGCGCAATAGCAGATGCTAAAGCTCAAGCGGCGAGACCCTTGTAAGAACGCTAGCGCGAACCGATTACTCGTCAACGCGTATTGGATTGCCGTTTGTCCGGGCCGCGACACGGCGCCCGGCGAAGCGTCGTCGATCGCAATGCTTATCCTTTGACCCTGCGGCGTGCGCGCGATGAGATTCAGGCCGAGAATCGCGTGTAGGATTCCGATGAAACTCGTTTGGGGAATGCCGTCCACTTTTGCCGAGACGCTCCGAATGATCGCCGGTCCGAGACCGTCATTCGTGACGCTGATCTGCGCGGTGTTACCGTTCAAGCCTTCGGAGACGCTGACAAACGGCCACACCTGCGCGCCGAGCTGCTCCTGCAACACTTTCGTCTGAGCCGTCAGCACCCGAGCTTGCCACCACGACGCTCCGGCGGCTAGCGTCGAGATCAGCAACGCGCAGACGGCGATCGTGAGGTCGAGTCGAATGCCGCGCTCGACTTTGGTAACCTCGCTATCGTCCCTCATTAGCGGAATACGATTACGCCCATCGTTCTCCGGGCGCCCTGACGTATGTTTCGAAGACGTAGCGCCACGGAATCGTGAACGGGAAGATTACCCAAACCAACGCGCAGGCTTTGATTGTGTCCCATGTATCGGGATCGACTTGATGCGCCGTCCACAGCGGCAGTGCGAAGGCGAGCAGCCAGATCGTCTTCCAGGCCAACTCGAAGAAGAGAATCGGTAACATCTTGAGGGGATAGCGAAGGCCCATCAGCATGAGCGGCGCCATCGCCGCCAACAGGCTGCGCGCGACGCCGCGCATTAGGGCGAGCTTGTCGTGGTGAATCACGCCCGGCCAGATGCTCGTGACGAGGAAGACGAAGATGAGCGCATACGTTGCGCGCAACAGATATAGCTGGAGCGTTGAGAGTCCCGACGTCATCGGTACTGCCGGCGCTGAGATTGCGGCCATAGCCAAACTCCCCGATCGAACGTTGAGCTAGATACGTCTGGTTCGGGTTCGACGTGCCTAACGCGGTTCCCCGAGCATGTCGCCCGACTCGATCTGCAGCTGCGCGTCGCGCCAGCGGATCCCGCGGCCCGCGAGGCCGCAAACCCATACGGATATTCCGAAGAGATCGCGCGGCAGGACGAGCCACGCGGAACCGGATGGGACGCCAAGCGCGCGGGCGGATACGCGCTGCAACGCGATTCGTACGAGAGCTGCAATTAAAAACAGCGCGAGCGTTCCTACTTGTGGCGCGAGGGCGAACGTCAGCAGCGCGAGCGGTAGCGGATATGTGAGGAACATGCCGGCATAGCCGGCCGGCTGAACGCCGCGAATCGTGCGATGCCAGCGCAACTCGTGATGCCAGAGCGCCGCAAGATTGGGGTCCGAGACGATCGTATGGACCACGTAACGCGACATGACAACTCGGAGACCCAACCCCGCGACGAAATTCCCCAGCATGTAGTCGTCGGCAAGATGAGGCCCTAACGCCTCAAAGCCGCCGATTGCGGAGAGGGTCGCCGAGCGCACCGCGTTTGTCGGGCCAAGGCAGTGCCCCATCGGCCTCAAAAACCGATTGACGAGCACCGACGGAATGAACTGCTCGGTCATGAACATCGCGCCGAGCTTCGAGGGAAGCGTATCGGTAGGAACGCCGGCGAATAAACACGTCACTACTCCGATGTCCGGGTCGTGCAAAGGCGCCGTGACGGAACGAACGTACGTAGGCGTGACCTGCGTATCGCTGTCCGCCAGAATCAACACCTTGTGACGCACCAGCCGCATCATCGAAAGTACGTTTGCGATCTTTGGGTTACGAACGCCGGGCACGTTACCGACGTCGATCTCGATATTTCGATCCGGTAGCGCCGCCGCCACGCGCCGTGCAACCGGCAGCGCGGAATCATCCGCGAACGCGACGCCGAGAATGAGCTGGCACTCCGGATAGTCCTGCAACGCAAACGTGCGTAGGTTCTCCTCGAGATCATGCTCGGCGCCATGCAGCGGCACGAGCAGACTGACCGCCGGCAGGTCGTCGATGCTATCCTGCTGGGGTTCGCGTCCGAATCGTGCAGTACATATAATCGCGAGGCCTGTATACGCGATCGCTGCGATCGTGACGATGCCGAGGGCCGTCGCAAGGAAATGCGCAGGCATTTCGTGGCCGGATTCGCTAGCCGTAGGAAGCGGGCCTTGCTTCGCGTAAGCCAACGCCCCGATGAAGCAGAGCTGGACACTGCTGGCGACGACGTATGTCGTGCGTCATAACTACCTAAGGTTCAAAATTCGCATCCGCCAGTGGGGCCATTTGCCGGCAAAGCGCGGGGCAACAGTCCTGATCACCAACCACCAACACATGGATGAAGGGGAGATAATCACGGCGCGGACGTTTCTCCTCCACCCGTGGAAGCGGCTGCTCATGTGCAACTCACGCCGCACGTTCGAGACAGGGTTCATCGCGGCGCGCTTACCTTGGAGCGCGCGCTTCACGCGTCGCGTGAATCTAAGCGGCTTGTGGGAGCTCTATGGCGTGTTTCCGATCGAAAACCATCTTTTCTCGCGTCCGTTGATCAGCATAGCAGAAGAGCTGCGCGGTGTGCACGGTGACCTTCCGCTCGACGCGATCCTACCGGTGGAAACGATCGCGCAGCTGCGCTTAGACGGTTGTTCGCTCAGCGACCTTTGGAAGTTAGAAAGTTTTATGCAGGCCCAGGAATGGGTCAAGATATCGCAGCTCAAGCAACCGTACCGGCGTGAAGCGCTCGAGAATCTCCGAACGGTTACCAAGCGCGACCTCGCGGCGATCGTTGACTGCGTGCGAAGCGGCGCGACGTTCTACGTTACACCCGAAGGGGACTTCAGCGACGACGGCCGCATGCACCCCATGCGGGGCGGCATCGTCGACGCGCTCGCGCCGTTTGCCGACCTCTGGCTTTGTGCGGTTGCATACGATCCACTCCAGGGCGGCCGGCTCCCGATGCTCTATCGCGTCCTTCCGTACGCCGGCGTCGCGGATATCGGTGCGTCGCTTGCGGCGGCGCGGCCGATTACCACGTCGGCGCTTCTGGGCGATTTTTTGTTCGATAAGCGGGAAGCGTTCACGGCAGAAGACGCCGTGCGCGCGGTACGAGCGCGGCTCGATTCACTGCCCGATAACGTGTTCGTCGATCCCGAGCTACGCCAAACGCCGGAAGCGATGGTCATCCGTGCACTCGCGGCGATGCGAAAACGCGATATGCTGGCAGAGGACTCGGCATCATATCGTCTTACGGCTGCCCGAAGCGATCCGCGCTTTCCGAACGTTGCCGACATGATCGCGTTCCAACGCAACATGCTCGACGAGACCCTGGCGTCGGCCCAACGCCTTGGAGACGCCTAGGTCGCGATGGTGCGCTTTATGACGCCGTGGCTTCGATCCGCCGCTGCCCGGCTTGTGTTCGACGGGCCCGCAAATAGCCGAAGAACTCGCCGCCTTCTCGCAACCGCCGTACCATCATCTGTCGGCTCGTGACCATCTCGGCGACGATCCTTGCGATCTTCTTCGGCCGGAAGTAGAACTCGCGATACATCCGCTCCACGGAGTCCTCGATCTCGGCCGTCGAGAGGGTGTCGTAGCGCAACGTAGACGTTTGGATACCCGCTCCCGAGACCAAGTCGTCGCGCGCGAACCAGCCGTTTGCCAACGCCTGATCGTACAACTCGGTTCCCGGGTACGGCGACGCGATCGAAACCTGAATCGTATGTGGATCGAGCTCCTTCGCGAAGTCGATCGTTTGGCGAACGGTCTCTGGAGTGTCGACCGGCAAGCCGATAATGAAGGTACCGTGAACCTTGATTCCCAGTTTGTGGCAGTTCTTCATGAACGCGCGCGCCATATCCAGCCGCAGTCCCTTTTTGATGCGATACAGGATATCTTGGTTACCGGATTCGAAGCCGACGAGCAGCACGCGTAGGCCATTGTCGCGCAGAGTCTTGAGCGTGTCGTAGTCGACGTGCGCGCGGGCGTTGCAAGCCCAGCTCAAATTCAAGCGCTTCATATGCTTGCTGAGCGCAATCGCGTAATCTTTCTCATTCGTCAGCGTATCGTCGTCGAACATGTACTCTCGAACCGTCGACCCGAAGATCGACTTGGCTTCGTCGAGGTCGCGTCCGACCGCCTCAGGGCTCTTGTGGCGGAAAACATGGCCGCCGATGGTTTGCGGCCAGAGACAGAACGTACACTTTGCCGTGCAGCCCCGGCCGGTGTACCACGACACGTACGGGTGCAGAAGATAGCCGTTGTAGTACTTCGTGACGTCGAGATACTTGGCATAGATAGGCAGCACGCTGGGCATAGCATCCCAATCGTGGATTTGCGGGCGCTCTTCGGTGCGTTGCAGCTCGCCGTTGGCATCGCGATAGGAGAGCCCGAGGATCTCGTTCCAAGGACGCCCTTCGGCGAGTTCCTTGCACGTATAATCGAACTCATTCCGGCAGACGAAGTCGATGATCGGATTGTCGCGCAGCGTCTGCTCGGGAAGCACGGCAACGTGCGCGCCGATGAAGCCGACTTTGATGTTGGGATATTGCGCCTTGAGCCGGCGAGCGCACTCAACGTCATTGGGGAGCGACGGCGTACTAGTGTGCATGATCGCGAGTTCGTGGTCTTTCGCGATCGCGAGAACGTCCTCGATGGTCTGTTGATGAGGGGCTGCGTCTACAAGTATGCTGCCCGGCACGAGGGCGGCCGGCTGCGCCAGCCACGTCGGATACCAGTACGAAGTAACCTCTCGCTTAGCCTGGTACCTCGCGCCGGCACCGCCGTCGAAGCCGTCGAAGGAGGGCGGGCTTAGAAACAGAGTTTTCACGGTTTCGTGAGTTGGCGACGCCAAAACGGACCCCTGCTTCAGGGTTTTGGGCGCCCGGCCTTGGACTTTGGCTTGGATTTTCTTGCAGCGCCGCGATTGTAGCCGACCGCAGCTAGAATAAGAGCTTTTAGAGCGCTCTTGTTGATCTTGTCCTTTTCGAAGAAATCGATCGCGCGGCGCTGGTTGCCTTCGAGGCTCGAATTGAAGAGCTTCTTTGGATCCGGAAGATGCGCGCCCTGATTGAACGTGAGCTTTACCTTGCCCTTATGCGCGTTGGCGCATGCAATAATCCCATCGTGATACCAGACGGGCGTCCCCATCCATTTCCACTCCTCGGTCACGTCTGGATCAGTCTCTTGAATTACTCGACGAACTTCTGCGAACGTCTCGCGACGCCAGTCATCCAGCTCTGCAACGTATTCGTCGATCTTTTGCGATGGGCTTTTCATTCTAATGCGGGCTTCTCTTTCGCGGCTGCAGTAGTCTGGTCCCGTGGATGAAATCTGGGCTTTAGGCGCTCGCTATCGCGCGCGGCAAGACGCGCACGCCTTCATGTGGCTATGGGCTGCTCTTCGCCGCTCGACACAGAGCAAAGAGAGAGTTCGTTCCGCCGCTGCAATATGTTGTCGCCGGCCTATTGCTCGCCTTTGCGATCGGTAGCGGCGTGTTAGTGCTTTACGGACTCTCGGGTTGCAGCGGCGCCGCGGCACTCATTTGGGATTGGCCATAGCCCTATGCCATGCGGGGCGCGGAGGCCGGATAGTTTCCGTGCGAGTGACCGTCGGACCACGCTTGCGCCCGCGAAGCAAGGTACTCAAAGTTCTCGAAGATATAGGGCCGGTGCTTCCGCGCTACGGCAATGGCCGGCCGCAGAAGCGTCCAATAAAGAAGTACGTTGTACCAATGCCCCTGCAGAAAAAGCTTTTCATCGATAAGCCCGCTGCGGACGAAGGATCCGATCTCCTCATAGAGTTCGGCCAGATGGAGCTCCGGGTGTTGCTTTCTATCGATGGGGATACGCTCGAGCCCGGCAACAAACTCCGGATTCTCCATACGGTTCGGTAAATCGGTCCGCACGAAATCGATCAAGTCGTGAAGGTGCGGGTCTTGAAATAGTTGGAGCACCGAAAGGAGTCCCGACAGCTGATTGCTCTGACGCAGGTGACGAAGCTGTACGAGGGCAGCGATCGCGGTCGCTAGGATCACTACTAAGGTTCCCAGTGCCGAGTACGCGCCGATGGCTTCGTACGTCATGGAGTCGCGGTCATGCCTTTTCGCGCACCGCCAGAATGGATGAGATGGGTCCCTTGGTCATGATCCTGCGGCCGCTCTGAGCGGTGCTCGCCGGCAGGTGCTCGGTAAACATAAAACCCGTTGACAGAGCACGTACGCCGGGCGCGGATTCGCCGGCGGTATACTTGTAGTCGCCGAGCTCGAAGGAATCCTCGACAACACTATGCCAGCCGTCGGCCAGGAGCACGGCGTGCACTTTGCCGACGTCAATATCAAAACTCATAGATCTCCATCCTTATGGTACGTAGGGCTATCCGAGCCGGCGGGAGAACCAATCCCGCCCCTTTGCTAGGAGGTTCGTTGTGAAGAAATTTACCCCGCTCCCAGTCATAGTGCTTGCGATCGGGTT
The DNA here is from genome assembly GCA_963758805.1 of Vulcanimicrobiota bacterium. GTDB lineage: Bacteria > Vulcanimicrobiota > Vulcanimicrobiia > Vulcanimicrobiales > Vulcanimicrobiaceae > Cybelea. The sequence continues at coordinate 131,535 of CAVWWP010000003.1, read as the reverse complement.
AAGTGCCTGCAGCAGTTCGTCGCCGAATCCGGCACTGGCGCCCGCAACGGGCGGCAGCGCGACGTCCCACGCTGCAAGCGGCAACACAAAGCCTGCGAAGTTGTCGCCGAGCGGTTTCAACGTGATTTACTCTTTCGCCAATGGGTCAGACGGCGCACATCCGTACGCCGGCGCGACGATGAGCGTGGCGGGGAGCCTGTACGGAACGACCTACGCCGGTGGCCGCGGGCTCGGCACGATCTATCAGTTGAAACACCAAGGCTCGGGTTGGATGGTCGTCCCGCAGTATAGTTTTCGTGGAGCGCCTAACGACGGCGCCGATCCCCGATCGAAAGTGGTCGTCGGTCCGGACGGCAATCTCTACGGCACGACGTTCCAAGGCGGTACGGGATGCACGGGCATAAACCCGCCCGGTTGCGGAACGGTATTCGAACTCAAGCCTGCAAAGGTCGGTTGCATAACCTGCACTCCGACGGAAACGGTTCTGTATCGCTTCACCGGACTCGCCGATGGAAGTAACCCGACCGGCGACATCGTCTTCGATTCGGCCGGCAACATTTACGGGACGGCGCAGATTGGAGGGAACATCCCCCATTGCGGCGGCGAAGGCTGTGGCGTCGTCTATAAGCTGACGCATGCGGGCAGCGGGTGGACGGAAAGCGTCGTCTACGTGTTCCAGCCCACCGGCGGTGACGGATTTTTTCCCAACGGCGTCGTCTTTAAATCCGGCGCCCTCATCGGCACGACCGTGAGCGGCGGCGCGCATGGCTACGGAGCGGTGTTCAAAGTAACGACCTCGGGGTCCGAGAGCATTCTCTACTCCCTTTCAGGCGGAAACGACGGAAAGAACCCTGCGATGGGCGTGACCTTCGATCCCGCCGGGAACATCTACAGCGCGACGACGCTTGGCGGCGTACATTCCGCCGGCACGGTATTCGAGATAACGCGTTCGGGCGGAAGTTGGAGTTTAACCCGAACCTACGATTTCACCGGTATCCAGGGTCCGTCGGAAGATGCCAACCTCGCGTTGGATTCGGCCGGAAATGTCTACGGTACGACCGCCCAGGACGGCAGCCAAAACCAGGGCTCCGTTTTCAAACTGACCCCGTCGGGCGGTTCCTGGACGTACGGCTCGCTGCATGACTTTACCGGAGGGAGCGACGGCGGGTATGCGCTGAGCAGCCTCATCTTCGATGCCGCCGGTAACCTCTACGGTACCGCTGTATTCGGCGGAACTCACGGATACGGCGTCGTCTTCGAGATTGCACCGTAGACGAACGCTAGGCCCCAATGATCGCGTGGCTGATGTCGAGCCACCAGGCAGGCGCGGTCGCAAACAGCGTCGTCGTGAAGCATTGTCCAAGCACGAGGGCGGGAAGTGCGTATCGATACACTGCATGAACGCGTTTGTCGACGAGCCAATCTCGCGCTACGCCGCACAGAATGAGGGCGTCAACGCAGGCGTAAGCAATGCCCAAAGTAATTGCGAAGCGAGGGACGATAAACGCCGGGAAGCGTGAAAAAGGAGCGTCGGTCAAGAGGCACGTTGCGACGAACATAAGCCGGCTGTGAAACGCGGCCTTCTTGCGAAGAACTGCACCCAGCCCGAACAGTATCAGAAAGGCGCTCGAGTCGTAGAGGTGTACGATCATAAACGGCGGGAAAAACCCATTCTCCTCGCCATGCGCTACGTGCAGGCGATCCATGATCACCGCGGTTACGAGAGCGACGATCGGCAAAGCTACGCCGAGCACGAGCCCAAACGTTCCAACTCGTCGGTGTAGCTTGACGTTGCGGCTTCGCACGAGCATCGTTTGCGTCAAGAAAAGCAGAATAAAAAGTGGAAATAACGTCGCGTGAACGTAGAGAATCCAGGGTCGCGGGTAGGGTACGTGGAGCAGATGGTTTGCGAACGTTTGGCTGAATCCGTAGATAACGACGCCGGCGATGACCAACGCCATCGCGAAGTAAAAGTTCCGTCGCAGCCATCCAGCTACACGATCGCTCAACCCTATCCGCGGAACCGCTAAAATCAACCCAACTGCGCCGTCACTGCCGTGCCATGATCATATTGAGGACTTCCTCACGATTCAGCAGGTGATCGAGGTTCTCACCGCTCGTTTCAATAACGACGACTCCGACGGTTCCGTTGAATGCGCTCTTGTTGGAAGGCATATCCGGCGTCATCGGAGAGCCACGTTTGACGCCGACGTCGGAGGTTTCGTCTGCAGAAAATATGATCGGCGCGGTCTGCTCGATGCGACCATCGCCAACTGCCTTCCCGTCGATATAGAGCGTAACGGTGCCGCCTTTGGCGGGGCCGCCGCCATCGTAGGCAAACTCCATCCTGACTTGGTGCTTGCCGGCGGTAAGCGCTTCTGAAGACTCGATTACCGTTTTGCGCAGGCCTAAAAGATTGTAGAGGTACGTCGGTTTTCCATCGTGGACGTAGAACATCCAGCCGCCGCCAATGCCGCCTTGCGACAAGATGACTCCTTGTGCGGTCGTTCCGTCGGGGACGGCCAGCTGCGCAGTGACGGAGTGGCTCTTGTTCTTCAAGTTAACGATGCCGTTTTCGTTCAGCCCTCCCATGCCGTTAGCGAGCACTTGGGAATCGCCTCGCACGAGCACGGGCCTCCCTGCTATATCCGCGTTGAATCTCTCGGCTCCACGATCGTCCATCGGTAAGACGTTATTACGCGTGGCCTCGATGATCCAGAGGCGCTGCAAGTCGTGAAGTTTGTCCGGCATCTCTTTTGAAAGGTCGCGCGCCTGCGTCCAATCCTTGTTCGTGTCATACAGTTCCCAAACGTCGTCGTCGAACGGCGGCGTCGCTCCCGTCAATATCCAGGGCGTTCGATGGCGCGTGACTGCAGTCCAACCTTTATGGTAAATTCCGCGATTGCCGAACATTTCAAAGTATTGCGTTTCACGGCGTTCGGCCGCTGCTGCGTCATCGAAGCTATAGGCCATGCTGACACCCTGCATCGGAACCTGTCCGACGCTATTAACCAAGTAAGGTTCGGGCAGTTGAGCTGCTTCCAGAATGGTCGGTGCGACGTCGATGACATGGTGAAACTGGTTGCGGATCTCACCTTTCGCTTTGATTCCTTTGGGCCAGCGCACGATCGTGCCGTTGCGCGTGCCGCCCCAATGCGATGCGACCTGTTTGGTCCATTGGTAGGGTGTGTCCATCGCGTGGGCCCAACCCACTGCATAGTGGTTGTACGACTCAGGACCACCGAGTTTGTCCATGTGCTGGATCAGGAATTCGGGCGTTTCAAGCGCGGCCATACCGTTGAAAGGGATCATTTCGTTGAAGGTGCCCTGTGGGGTGCCCTCGGCCGAAGCGCCGTTGTCGCCGATGATGTAGTAAATTAGTGTGTCGTCGAGCGCTTCGATCTGATCGAGCGCATCGATAAGGCGACCAATGTGATAATCGGCGAAGGAGAAGAAGCCGGCATAGACTTCCATCTCGCGCGCGAGCGCGCGTTGGAACTCGGGCGTCTGGGAATCCCATGACGGAATTTCTTTGGGACGCGCCGTGAGCTCGCAATCTTTTGGGATGACTCCGAGTTGCTTTTGACGCGCGAACGTCTCTTCACGCAGTTTGTCCCAGCCTTGGTCGAACTTGCCCTTGTACTTGTCGGCCCACTCTTTCGGCACATGGTGAGGCGCATGCGTGGCGCCGGGTGCAAAGTACATGAAGAACGGTTTGTCGCCCGCAAGCAGGCGCTGTTGCCGCACCCATGCAATCGCGCGATCCGTCATGTCTTCCATGAAGTGATAGCCTTCTTCCGGGGTCTTCGGGGTTTCTACGGCTTTCGTTCCTTCGTGAATTGCGGGGTACCATTGATTCGTCTCACCCGCGACAAAGCCGTAGAAGTATTCAAAGCCCGAGCCCGTAGGCCAGCGATCGAACGGTCCAACAGGGCTTGCCTCCCACACCGGGACCTCATGGCACTTGCCGAACTGCGCGGTTGAATAGCCGTTAAGTCGGAGAATTTCCGGGAGCGGCGCCATCGAGTTGGGGCGTACGGACGTGTAGCCCGGCGCCGACGTCGCGATCTCGGTAATACCGCCCATTGCAACCGTGTGGTGATTTCGCCCGCTCAATAGTGCGGCGCGCGTCGGCGAACAGAGAGCCGTTGTATGAAAGCGCGTATAGCGCAGCCCATCCTTCGCGATCCGTTCGGCGGTTGGCGCCTGGCATGGACCGCCGAAAACGCTCGACGCGCCAAAGCCGACGTCGTCGATCAAAACGATGAGTACATTTGGAGCGCCCTTAGGTGGCCGCAACGGTTCGATCGGAGGAAACTTTGAATCGGGGTCCTTGGCGTCGTACGCCACGAACCCGGCATAGGGCTGATCGGGGATCGGCAATACCTCGCGCTGCACCGGTTTCTGCGAGCCTCGTGAGCCGTTTGAACTCGACATTTGGGCCTCCAAAATATGCGACGCAATGGTTCGCCGCCGAGCTGTGGGTCTGTTGCTATACGACGAGCACGATGCGCATCCTTGAAATATCTAGAGCGCGATTATGAAGATTGTCTGAACCGAAAAACGCAGAGGAAAAAGGCTACAACGACGCCATGGATTAAGCATTACTAAGAAGATGGCGATGAAGCTAACCGCGTTTGCGGCCTCCCTCGAGGCGGCGACGGGTCTGATCCTCATCATCGATCCGTCGGTGGTGGCGTGGCTGTTGCTCGGCGGTGATTTACCTGTGCTCGGGCAGGCGGTCGGACGCGTTGCGGGTTTTGCGCTGCTTGCATTAGGGGTGGCCTGCTGGCCCGCGCCGGATCCCGCGAGCCGCAAAGGTGCCGTTCGGGGCCTCCTCACGTACAACGTGCTCGCGGCCATTTTTTTCATGTACTTGGGGATCCGCGGGCAACTCGTGGGAGTGCTGCTGTGGCCGGCGGCCGTGCTTCATGGAGCCCTCGCGATCCTGCTCGCTCGCATCTTCTATCGTGACAGCGTCGCAGAACGCTGACGACCGCGATACGGAGCCGCGTTGGCCCGCGGTCCTCGCCTTCGTCTCAGTATTTGCGTTCGTCCAGCTACTACCGAATCGCTACGTACCCTTACCGCCGTGGCTGGCTTGGACTCTGTGCGGTGTCGGCATCGCGTCGATGGCGGCGGTAGCGGTCGCACCGGCGAGCTCGCGCCGGCGCCGCGTCGAGCGCGTGACGATCATCGGCATCTTCGCGGTCGTCTTCGGCGCGATGATCCTGGGCATCATCAGGCTCATCGCCGACATGCTCGCCTCGAAACACGGCTACGGCAGCATTACGTTACTCGAGTCGGCGGTCGAGACTTGGACCGTAAACGTCTTAATTTTCGCGCTGCTCTATTGGCAACTCGATCGTTACAGACGAAAGATATCTGCTCCCGATTTCCAGTTCGCCGAAACGAGTGACGTTGGAAGATCGCACGGCTGGGAACCGTACTTCGTAGATTATCTTTTTGTCGCGTTCGCGACGTCGACGTCGTTTACGCCGCCGGATTACGCGCGACCGGCAAGCCGTCGCGCGAAGCTGCTGCTGATGGCGCAAGCCTCGGTTTCGCTTACAACGCTGGTGCTCATCGCGTCCCGGGCGATCAGCACGCTATAAGAGCCGCTAGCCGGTCACGGTCTTCTGATAGTCTAAGTTGACGTCCTGAATCGTGAGATTCATGCTTTGTCCATTTACGGTCACCGTCGAAACGTGGCTCGTGCCGTCGGGCAACTTTGCGAACTGGGCTTCGCTCGTTACAGCGTCGGATGGAGAGCTGAGATACGATGCGATCTGGATCGCCACCACTGCCTTCTGAGCTCGATTGAAGGTAAACGTGACCGAATCGCCTGGCTTGACGTAACCGGATACGACGATGGCGTCTAGACCGGGTGCGCCCCCGGACTTCAGCGAGACGTCTCCTTGAGCGTACAGCTGCTTTAGCCGCCCCGGTTGGAACTGCGTGTAACTCTGGGCGAGGCTCGCAATCTGCTGTCCGTAGTCGATATAGTTTTGAGTAATCCGGTGGCGGATGCCCCATTTGCGGCGATCCGACGAAGACGACTGGCTGATATCGACCTTCACCGGTTTGCCGTCAGGCCCGAGATGCACTTGATAGAGAGCCGTTTTCTTCACGTCGCCGCGCACGCTGATGGTTTCTTGCTGCTGCCACGTGTATTGACCCAGCATTTGCTTGTTCTTTTGGGCTGCAGCTTCGATTGCGGCGACCTTTTGCTGCAGTGCGGCACTCTGAGCCAACGTCGCTAATGGTGACGCGCACGCAAGCGCCACCCCGAAAAGAACGGCGGTGAGCGGGCCGCCGCTTCGGAGAGCACGTTTCATCAAAATAATCCTTTCAACATGGTGGTCGAAGGGCGGTGATTTAGCCTAGCCTCGAATAGGTCCTAGATGGCCGCGTTCGTGCACGGCCTGCATGTTAGGCGCTTCTCGCGACGAAAACATCGGCTACTATGCGCATTTTTCGAACCCTGTCCGGCATTGCGGCGGGTGCGCTGCTCGCAGGTTGCTCGCACGCCGCCGGTCCCTCTCCGTTGCCCGCAACCTATGGTGCGGCGCCGGCGCTGCGCTCGGACGCCGCTGCCTTCAAATCACTCTACAGCTTCAAGGGGATCCCGGACGGCATTTCGCCGGCGGCCGGTATGGTGGTATCGAACGGGACGCTCTACGGCACCACGCAGAGCGGCGGCCCGGGTGCGGCCGGCACGGTTTTCGCGACGAGTGCCGCCGGCAAGGAACGCGTTTTCTACGCCTTCGGGAGCATGGGCCCGGACGGTGTTTTCCCGGTCGCGGGGCTCGTCGTGTTGGCGGGAACGTTCTACGGAACGACCAGCTCCGGCGGCGATCATGGGTTCGGAGCGGTTTTCAAAGTCGACAAGTCGGGGAAAGAGCGCGTGCTCTACAGTTTCAAGGGCGGCAGCGACGGCGCCGATCCGTACGCGGCGCTCGCCGTCTACAAGGGGAAGCTCTACGGAACCACGCTCGACGGCGGCGGGAGCACCAAGTGTTCGCAGGGATGCGGTACGGTCTTCCAAGTGACGACGGCCGGCAAGGAGCACGTCGTCTATGCCTTCAAGGGCGGAGCCGACGGCGCCGCCCCGTTAGCGAGTCTGCTCGTGATCGGCTCCGAGTTCTATGGTACGACGTCAAACGGCGGAAATGGCGTCGGCACCATTTTTAAGACCGACGCATCCGGAAACGAACATGTGCTCTACTCGTTCAAGGGCAGCGACGACGGCGGGGAGCCGGAGGCCGGACTCATCGAGGTCGGCGCAAAGCTCTACGGTACGACGAACAGCGCCGGCGCAAACTTCTCCGGCACCGTCTTCGTGACGACTAAGGGCGGCAGCGAACGTGTCATCTACAGCTTTAAGGGCGGCAACGACGGCGAAAACCCGGAAGCGAGTCTCGTCGAACTCAACGGTAAGCTGTACGGAACGACCGCAGGCGGAGGAAATCCAAATTTGGGAACAATCTTCTCCGTGACGACGACGGGGAGCGAGAACGTGCTGCATGCCTTCAAAACCACGTCCGAAGGATCGGATCCGAGAGCTGCACTGACCGTCTTCAACGGCACACTTTACGGCACGACATCGCTCGGTGGTTCTGGTAGCGCAGGAACGATTTTTAAAGTCTCACCCCACTGACCCGTGCGGACGCTTGTAGACCGCAACCGCCGGTGCGGTCGCTAAGATCGCACCTATGGTAAATCTACGCGATACATGTCGAACTCGTCGAGCCACATGCGTTGCATCTTTCCTGCAACCAGTGTATCGAAACGGACGATGTCATGGTCGGCAAGGAACGTTCCGTCGCTGCGCTCCTTCAGTGGTTGGCTGCCGTCAAGCGTCAGTTTTCCTTTTACGAGCACGACCCGGGTGATCACTCCGTCAGGCGCTTCGTACCGGCCGACGAGGCGATCGTACCGTGCTGGATGCGGGAAGGTACGCGGTCCGCTGTAACGATCGTTCGTGTAAAGAGCCGAGCCATAGAGAAACTCGTCGACCGCTTTTGCCTTGTTTCTTCCAAACGTTAGGTAGAAAATCGTAAAGTTCGGATCGTCCGTCCAGAACTGATCGCCTCCTTGCGAAACCAGCCGGTAAGCCGCACCGTTATCGCGCAGCGTCAGGCGTTGATTATCGGCGTTCACGGCGACTGTCGAGGTACCGCTTGAGAACGTTCCTGCATAGCCACTCGCGTCTTTAACGATCGCCGGATCGGGCGGCGGCGACGGCGCAGGCGGCAAGGGCATACCAAGGCTCTGCGCGCGGAGCACCGACATCGCATAGCGGACGATGGCACACGGATGGAGCGGCTCTTCCGAAAGATTCGACATCGCGATTGCGCCGAATCCCCGAGAGAGATTAGCCTGCATACATGCCGTGTACCCTCCCCCACCCCCGGTGTGTCCGATCAAGTGATCGCCGTCGGTTTCGAAGATTGCGAGCCCGTAACCGTATTGGCGATAGAACTCCGGCCACTCGGCAATTTCGGGTTCTTTCGCGCCCGCGGGCCTCCCGTCGTTCAAACGATCGGGGGTCGTCATCGCAAGGAACGTCGCGGGCGTCAGGAGCTGACGGCCGTCTTCGGTCTTGCCGCCGTTGAGAAAGAATCTAAGATAGCGCGCCATATCCTCGGGGGTGGAAAGCACCGATCCGGCCGGATCGATATAGTCGCTGTAAGGGATGTTTGCGATGAGGGGAGGGTTCGGCGGCATCGCACGATCGTAGTCGCGAAAGCCGTAACCGACGGCGGCCGCGGCGGATGACGCCGGCGTGACGAATGCTAAGCTTTGCGTCATGCCGATCGGCGCGAAGACGCTGGTGGCGATGGCGTCCTGCCACGGACGGTGCTCCAGCGTCGCGAGAATGTTGCCAAGCGTGATGTATCCCAGGTTGGAGTACGACCACGACGTGCCCGGCGGAAAGAGCACGTGCGCCTTACGTATCGCGGTGACGCCGAATGTTAGCGCATTAGCCGAAGAATAAAACGTTGGCAAGCCGCCGGTATGCGAGAGCAGCTGATGCACGAGAATCGGTTTGCCGTCGGAGCGAATCGAAAACCACGGCAAGTAGCGCTGTACCGGTGCGTTCAGATTGAGTTGCCCGGCGTCATGAAGCTCCAATAAAGCGAGTGCGGTCATCGACTTTGTGATCGAATAGATTTGAAACTGAGTCTGCTCGGTCACCGGCGTCTTTGCGTCGAGGTTGGCGTAGCCGAACGTCAGAATTTTCAGCGTGTGTGACCGATCGGTGATGGCCACCGACATGCCGGGCGCGCCCTGCTCTGCCAGCGCGCGTGGGCCGTACGCAGCGATCGCCGAAATTGCATCGTCGAGCGTGGGAGGTGCGGCAGACGCGGCCGCCGCTGGAAGCAACAAGCCACTTGCGCATACGATGACGGCAAACCGACGAGAAAACCAGAGCTTACGCATGAGCGGCGGTTCGCTTCTCGAGCACGTCGACCTTGCTCGCTGCTAGTTCGACGCTACTCTCGGCGACCTCATGGCGGGAGCAATTGGTAACCGGTCGTTCTTTGCATCAACCGGATGCGCGACGATGCGATAGTCGAACCCCAGCCTCACGTACTGATACAGGGTTAAGTTCCTCTCTGAATCTCACCCCGTTCGAAGGCGGAGCTCCATCGTCGCACCCCAAGCGTGGCGCTGAAAAGACGGGACGACATGCCTATGACTGGATGCCGGGAGGGTACCGCCATTCTCGGAAACAACTGCCAAAAAACCAAACACCGAAAACTTGCCCAAGCTTATTAGGAGACACATGTGGCGGAAGATCCCGTAAAGGTAGATCCCAAGCATTATACGGTCGAGTTCGAGAACGATAAGGTGCGCGTTCTACGAATCTACTATCCTGTCGGCGAGAAGTCGGCGATGCACGGACACCCCAATCTCGTAGCTATATTCCTCGGCGACGGGACCGCGAGGTTTACCTACCCCGATGGAGACACGGAAGACGCCGAGGTGATGGCCGAACAGATCATGTGGTTCCCGGCGGTGGAGCATCTTCCGGAGAACGTCGGGAAGACACCGATTCGCGGTATCTTAGTAGAGATCAAGTAACGAAAGCGCTGTTGACTCGGAGGAAAGAGTTTGAAAAAGCTATTAGCTCTGGCCGCATTTGCGGTAGTGCTCGGAGCGCCCGGCGCCGCTTGTGCGCAATCCTCGATGATGATGTCGGGCGCCGGCATGGGACCACACGCCTACGACTGGATGCTCGGAACCTGGACCTGCAAGAACACGATCCCAGGTGCCTTGGCCGGCCCGGCGGTCCAGACCCTGACCGCCACGCGCAGCGGTGTCGCCGGCGTCATCGTGTGGCGCTACACCGGCTCGGACTACGATCAATACGGCTTCCTCTCGTACGCGCCTAAGACGAAAACCTGGTGGTCCTCATGGGCCTATCCGGGCGGCAGTACCGGCAATGAATCGACGAAACAAAGCGGCAGCAAGTCGATGTGGTCGGGCATGATTTTCGATGCAAGCAACGGCAAGCCGTTCGCCATCCGCGACACGTACATGGTCTACGGTTCCACGAAGTTCAACGACACCGGTGAAGAAAACTCGAGCGGAGCCTGGAAAACCGAATATAACGGAACCTGCACGAAGTCATAAGCGCTGCAGACTGCCTGCAGCTAAAAATGGGGGGAAATACGCAGCGGGTTCTTACAACGTTTGCGGCGCTGATCGTTCTACTTACAGGGACGGCCTCCGCAGCTACGGGCGCCGATGCGGACGGCACCATCGTGTTGTCATTGAAAGTCTGCGACTTTCTCCCCGAGCGGTTCAGTGGCGGAAAGTTGTCTTTTTGGGTTAGCCGTTACCCCGGTAAGGCGGATGTCAGAAAGACCTTCGATTGGGATTCTGAAGATCGAAACGTGCAGTGGTCGGTGCGCGTCCCTTCTGGCGCGTACTGGTATCAGGTTCAGGGTCTTGTCAAGCCCGATGCGTTGCCATGCGGTATCATCGGTTTTGTTTCAGTGCTTCCGGGAAGCGTGCGGCGCATTGAAGGACCGCTGCAGGGCGGCATTGCCGACCCCATCGTCCCTCTGCTCATCTACGGGACCGCGCCTACAGGCGTCAAGATATCGGTGATGCGTCTTGCCGGGTCGCCGCGTTGCGGGAGCGTCGTGGCTATCTCCGGCGCCTCGGATGTCGACGTCGAGCGCGACTCCGTCGGATACTATGCTCGAGATTCGAGCCTCTCGGGAGACGAAGAAGGAGAAGGCGTCGCATTCGCCATTCGTGTCGAGCAAGCTCCCGCGGACATCAGGTTCTTCCGGATCGCTGCCGACTACCCAAGCCAACATATCGGCGTACCGCCAACGGTGGTTCGCTTCGACGTAACGCAGGCTTTGCTCCAGTCAGCCATTTCGAGCCCACCAAACACACTGCTGTGCGAACCCGTAACGGCCCGCGAGCCCTAGCGACGCGTCACACCAGCAGCGCTTCGGCTACGGCCCGATCCTCGCTCCAAGCGCTGCCCTCCCCCATAAGCGTCGTCAACTCGGGTTCGCCGATGGCATCGCGCAACGCCGGCAGCAGCTTGTCGTGCTCCTGTTGTTCGGTGTACTCGCGCACCACTTCGAGCGCAGCGAGACGTGCATCGGCGTACCCGAGGAGGCGCGCGGCGCGGAAGCGATCCTCGCATGATGGCGCGCCGCTGGTTGGCCGAAGCCCGGCGACCGTGGCCAGATGCTGCACGATGACGGCTACGGAAATTTCGGCCTGAGCATCGCGACTGAGCGTCAGTGCTTTGCGAGCCTGCAAGCGCGCATCGTCGTAGCGATCTAATGCGATTAAGTAGGCCACCATGTTCAACAGGCAGTTTGCGATGCGCGCTGAATCGCGCTGGAACCGATAGGCATCCAGCGCCTCGGCGGAAAGCCGCAGAGCCGCCTCAGCATCGCCGCTCCTAAACTCCGTCTCGGCAAGGTTAAGCGCAATTTCCGCGGCGTGGCGATCGTAGCCGCTTGTGCGTGCGGCTGCCAGCGCCTTGATATTTTGTACCCGCGACTTTTCGAAATCTCCGGCAAAAAGCGGCACCAACGCGAGATATGCCAGGACTGCCGCAGTCCATTTTTGGAGCTTAAGCCCTTCCGCGCCGGCCAGCGCGGCTTGCAGCCCGGCCTCACCTTCTGCGACGCGGCCGAGAAAGAGCAGCGCAAAGCCGGCGCGTGTTTGGGCAAGGACTTCGCCGCGCGTGTCGCCTAACCGGCGGAACCGTTCGAGCGCGCGTTCCGCTGCATCGTAACTCGCCTTATGCCGGTTGAGCGCTCCGTCGAGCGCCGCTTCGGCGTAGTCGAGGTTGGCAGTTATGGCCGCGTCGGTTCCGGCATCCACCGTTTGTGCGGCGACGCGGACCCAGTGCCGTCCCTCGGCCGGTGCAAACGCGTGCCAGACGCGCCGGAGAATGCCGGCGAGCCGTTGTCCAACGGTAACGTCTCCGCGCGCGCCGAACGCCCATGTCAACGCAGCGCGCCAGTTTTCGAGCTCGGGTTCCACCAGCGCATCCCACTGGGGATCCGGCGTGGTTTCCCAACGTCGATCGAGCTCTTCTGCCAGCGCCAAATACGCGCCGGCATGTGCGCGTGCAACGGCCGCCTCCTCGCCGTGCTCGACAAGCCGTTCGCGCGCGTACTGCCGCATCGACTCCAAGAGCCGGTAACGCATTCCGGCATTCTCGGGCTCGGCCAGCACGAGCGACTTGTCGACGAGCGACGAAAGCCGGTCGAGCAACGCGATCTCGTCTTCGCCGCAGACTATCGCCGCACTCTGCAACGTGCACCCGCCGGCGAACACAGACAGCGAGCGAAAGACGCGCCGCTCCTCGTAGGCGAGCAGGTCGTAGCTCCAATCGATAAGCGCCCGCATCGTCTGATGACGCGGCAACGCGCTGCGATCCCCGCCGGTGAGCACGCGGAAGCGTTCGTCGAGCCTCTTGACGAGTTGCGCCGGCGGCAGCACGTTCACGCGCGCAGCGGCCAGCTCGATCGCCAAGGGAATGCCGTCGAGCCGCCGGCATATCTCTTCGACGTGCGGCACGTTCGCATCGGTGAGCGTGAAACGCTTATCGACTGAGAGCCCGCGATCGGAGAACAGGCGCACCGCACCGGCTAGCTCCAACGACGGCATCCGGTAGATCTCTTCGCCGGCAACGCGCAAAGCTTCGCGGCTGGTCGCTAGGACTCGCACGTTGGGACAGGCGTGCAAAATGGCGGTCGCCACGGTGCGCGCTTCGTCGATGACGTGCTCGCAGTTATCGAGCACGAGCAGCAGCTGCTTGCGCTTGAGATAGCCGACGATGGTGTCGAGCGGCGGCCGACTAGCGGAGAGCGGCACCCCGAGGGATTGGGCGATCGTGGCGGCCACGAGGGTGGCGTCGGCAATCTGAGCAAGCTCAATGAGCCACGCGCCGTCGGGAGACGTTTCCGTCAGATTCGTTGCAACCTCGAGTGCGCAGCGGGTCTTCCCGACACCGCCTGCACCGACCAATGTTACGAGCGGGTGCTCTCGCAAGAGCGCCGTGAGATCGGACACTTCGTGCTCGCGGCTAACGAAGGACGTGAGCAATCGAGGTAGGTTCGAGCTCGGGCCGTCATAGGGCCGCAGCTGCGGATCGAGTGCAAGTAACGCAAGTCCGGCTGACTCCGTCAGCATGGCGAGCGCGTGGCGATCCTCATCGTCGTACTCGATGCGTTTGGGCGTCAAGGCCAGAAGGCCGACGAGCGCTCCCCCGGCCATCATCGGGAAAGCCAGCTCGCCCGCGATCGCGGAGCGCAGCGTGCGCGGATCGGACGGCGCCGCGACGGAACGCAGCCGAACGACCAACGGGTCGTTCTTGGCGACGTGTTCGAGCGGTATCTCAAACGATGAAGCTTCAGCGACATAGTTGTCACGGTGCAAGTAAACGGCGCTAGCGGCGCTGCTCATGTGCCGATCGACCGCTTCGACGACACGTCGCAGCACGTGCTCCGCGTTAGGGAACGACGTCAGTTCCTTCCGTAGGTGGTGTAACGCCTCGCGCGCCTCGCGGCGGCGCTTGGTAAAGGCGGCTTCCACGAAACGTTCGACGCGTTGATGCAGCGGGCGAAACGCCAACGCTGCCAGTACGATGATGCCGATCTCGATCGCTGTGCCGGCAAGGCGCGAGTGATCCGAAACGTACTTCTCGGTCGCACTCTCCGCCAACGCAAAAACGATGACGACAGCCGTCGTGACGATCCCGAGCGCATAGGCGCGCAGGCGCACTGGTTTGACCGCTAGATGCGCCCGGCGGCGTGCAGCGTGTTGTAGACCGTTAGCCCAAGCTTCTCCGATTGATCCTGCTTCGCGTCCGGCTGGCTGTTCAATCCGAACGAGATGACCGCGTCTTGTCGCGGGAAGTACAGGTGCACCACTCGGTAGCCGAGCGTCTCACCTTCATAGAACCAGAACGTCCCCAGTTTCGGCGCCGTCACTTGCGCTACTCCCAGCCCGAACCCGCGTGGATCGCTCTCACTCGTTACGCGAATCGGCTTACCGGTCTGAAGCGAAACGAGGCTGAAGAGTTCCGCCCGTTGCTTTGGTGCCAGCATCGGCCCGGTGTAGAGTGCGCGAGCCCAGCGAGTCAAATCTTCGGGCGTCGAGACAATGGCTCCGGCACCTTTCATCCACGAAACGCTCACCGCGCGCACGTCGGTCCCGAGAAGCGGCGCCAAACCCGCGTTGTCGGCATCGCGGCTAAAGAAGTATCCCGAGACCATGCGATCGCGGATGCTCGGCGGATACATTCGGCCCGAGTAGTATGTCGACGTTAAGCCGATGTCCGAGCGGAAAAACCGCCGTTCGATTTCGCTCGCGTAACTGTTGTGCGTAGCGCGCTCGATGATCAACTCGGAAAGCAAATAGTTCGTATTCGAGTACGCGTAGCCGGTGGTGGGCCGCGGTGCGCCCGGATTTCCGGGATAGACGTATGCGATCAGCTGTTCGATGGTAAAGTTTCGCTTTGGATGCTTCGCGAGGTCGGCTAGCATCTTCTCTACGAGGTCGTATCCGGGAATGCCGCTGGTCATGTTCAGCAGCTGCCGGATCGTGACGCTCTTCCAAGCCGGATACTGCGGCAGCCACTGGCCGACGGTTTGATCGATCGTTAACTTTCCTTCTGCCTCGAGTTGCAAGATCGTAGCTGAGGTGAATGACTTGGTGTTGCTACCGATTTGCCATAGCTGATCCGGCGTTACCGCGACGCCGGCGCCACCCCACTGCGTGTTTCCCGCCGTGACGTTGATGTTTTGCGGCTGACCGTGCAAGCTGATGCTCAATGAAATCGCGGAGATGTGCTCGATCTGCGAACGCGACGTCAGATACTGCGTGAGATCGCTTTGCAGGCCGGCGCGCAGCGCTGAATCCGACTGGCTCGCAGCCGCCGGAATGGCGAATAACGCGGCGGCAAAAAGCATGACGGAAAGGTGTTTCATAGCGCTGGTTGCTTCGTCGCACCTCTCTCGACTCCGCCTCCAGAAGGCCTTTAATCAGTGCTTGCGTACCAATCGAGGAATAGATGAAATCTGCCTCAGTCGGCATTGCGCTTATTGCGGGAGGTGTGTTGCTTCGGGCGGCACTGTATTTTCCGCTCGCGCTCTTTCAGGTTGATTCCGACGGCGTGCTGGCGGGCTTGTGCGCGCTCGGTATCGCGCACGGCCAACATCCGGTCTTCTTTCCCGGTGGTACGCGGCTGAGCGCGGCCAGTTGCTATTTGTCAGCGGCCTACTTCGATCTGCTTGGACCCGGGCGCGTGGGCTTGGCGCTGACGGGGCTTACATGGGGCGCCTTGTACCTCGTGTTCAGCTTATTGTTTTTTCGCGCGGTTCTCGGGCCGCGACTTGCGTGTGTCGCGATGCTTTTCGCCATCGTCCCACCGGAGCAGTTCATGACGGTGACATACGTGCCGTGGGGCTACGGCGAGATTATGGCCTCGTGCGCCGCGACGCTCTGGCTGGCCACGCTGTGGCGCAGTTCCGGCACGCCGTGGCAGCGCGTTGCTTTTGGAGCGAGCGTCGGCTTTGGAGTTTGGATATCGCTGCAGACCTTGATGATTGCGTTGCCTGCGGTGATCTGGATCGCAATGACGCGACGCCGTGCAATGCTCGGGGAGTCGGCTCCGGCCCTGCTTGCCGCGGTAGCCGGCGCTGCGCCCTTCTGGGCCGGCAACCTCGCCAGCGGCTTTGCGTCGTTAACAAACAACTGGGCATCGAAACCCGTTTCAAGCGTGCATCAAATTTTCGGTAACGCGCTGTGGCTGGCTGCGGTACAGGTTCCGCAACTACTCTTTCGCGAGCCGTCCGGGCTGTTGTCGTTTCCGACGCTGATCGTCGTTGGTTACCTTGCGCTCGCGATCGGCTTCGCGCTCGCGATGCGGCGAAGCGACCGGTACTCGGGCGCGGGGTTGCTACTGGCGCTCGTGCTCGCATCTACGGCGCTAATCTATATCGGATCGAACGCCGGCTCCATGCGTGGCTGGACGGTTCGCTATGTCGCTCCGCTCTATCTAGTTGTGCCGATTTTCTGTGCGATCGGTGCCGCCGAGTTATGGCAGCGCAGCCGCTGGGTTGCGGTTGCGGCTTCGCTCTTGGCCACGCTGCCGAACCTCCCGCTCTACAGCCTGCCCGGTACCTCCGTCCGCCACGAGTTGACGGTCGGGCTTACCGACGATGCGGCGCTGCGTGCAGCACTCGCGCGACGCCATGTGGACATGATCTACGGCGATTACTTTTGGGTCTACCATATTAACTTTGACACCCTCGAACGCGTCGCCGGAGTTCCCACGTACGCGGGTGCGGACTACTTTAACTACGGCGGCGCGCTCGGGCACCGCACGGTGCACTGGGCGTTGCTCGGCGGTCGCGATGAAGTGCAGCAGTGGGCGCGCCGCGTTGGGGTGCACGGGACGCTAGCGCCGGACGGCGATCTGTGGGCTTTCATCTCCGATCGAGCTGCTCCGGCGGATGCACTGCTCGCCTCGCTTCGGCGATAGCGGTAACTCGGGTGCCTGGCTAAGGCGAAGGGGACGTGAAGACCGATGGCGAGACGGGCGCGTTCGGCTTGTAGTTGCTAAACGTAATCGTCCCGTCGACGCTATAGTCTGGGAAGCGCGCGCTGATGTCGGTCTTCGATTCAAGGTGGTATGTGCCGACGTTGGTGTAGGTCGGTGTGAAGCTTAGCGTGCCGCCGTTCGTATAGGACCACTGAGCGCGGCTGACTAGCGCCGCTGCATCGTTGACGGTGATCGTGATGCTTTTTACGCGGCTGCCTTGTTTCTTAGGAACCGCGGAGTATTGCGATACGGTGCCGTTATCCGTCAGCGGTGTAATCGCGTACTGCGTGATGGCTTCGTCATACGTTGGCGTGGTCGCTGCAAGATCCTTGAACCGACTCAGCTCGCCGGTGACATTTTGGAAATGAATTTCGCGCTTCGGCTTCAGATAGTAAACCGTTCCGCCGAAGTTCTTCCGAACCGGGATCACAACGTGCAGGATAGCGGAGAGTTGAGCCGTTGCCGTGTACGACTGGAGTGTCGGATTGGGATCGGCGGCCTGGCGGAGCAGAGTTAACGATGCGGTCTGCTGCGCGCCGCTGCGCTCGTGCAGGCCTACAACGATGCCGGCGGCGAGGATCACGGCTGCCATTGAGGCCGTACGCTTCATACCCGTCGAGGCTTTGGTACATCCCTTCGTATCCCTCCATGCGCGCTTTGGCATACTGCGATGGATTGATGCGCCCCAATACAAAGGTTGGGACGTTTCCGCAGTCGCTCTACGACGAGGCGAAGTCGAACGGGTGGATCGTCATCAGCATGCGCCGCGATTGGAAGCGAATCTTCAGCTGGAACCCGTGACCGCGAGCTCAGATCGGGAAGACGACCTCTGATTCCCGCTGTTTCGCCAGTAACCGAACGCCGTTGAGCCCCAGTCGCTTGAAGTGCTCCGTCGACATATGCGCGTCGAGGGCGTCGCGGTCTTTGTAGACTTCCCACAGCGCGAAGACATTAGGTTTCTCCCGGCTCCGTGCCACATCGAAGACGACGACCCCGTCCTCCTTACGGGATGCGTCGCGCAACTCTCGCAGGACCGATTCGGCCTTGTCGGCATCTTCGGGCGCAAACGTGTAATGAATGGATTGGATGAGCATCGGATCGCCTCGCCGACAAACTGTGAGGCCTGTCGCTACTTAGGTTTTTTTCGTGCGGTCGTCTTGGTTCGCTTTTCTGCTCTTTCCGCTACCGCGTCGACAATTTCGGCCACCCGTTTGAGTGTGTCCCCGATCTTGCGCACCCGGGCAGCAGCCTTGCGGGCCTTACCGGCGGTCTGCTTGGGGCTTGTGACGGCCTTCTTGGTGGACTTCTTTACGCTCGTACGCTTGCGAGCGGCCTTCTTGCGCGGCATATAGTTCAACGATCTCCATTATTCTCTAGTTCGAGCGAATGTAGGTGACTGCCGAGTTGCCCTTCATGTCTTTGACCGCAATCGTATCGGTCTGCGCCCGGCCGCACCCGAGGCCTTGAGGATCGACGGTGAATGCACCGCTGGTAACGACCGGCGTGCGCACGACCCAACACTTGCCGGCGATCGTCTCGGCAGAGAACTGTCCGGTGTACCCGTCCTCCACGGCAATGAGCGTAAACGATGATTTCGTCGATTGAATCGCCGGGCTTCCCGGCGTCCCATTGGGCGTGAGTTGAATGACGTTGGGCATGAAGTCGTTGTGCGTGCAAGCGACCAGGCCAACAGCGATCGCGGTTATCCAGAGAAGCCGGCGCGGCGACGACATATCGGCGTGATTGGTGCAGTTCACGACGCCGACCTTCTCGGCCGGGACTACGCTTCGATGAAAGCTCGGCCTTCGGAGGTCGAGCGAACCGACGGTCGCAACTAAGGCCAGCGTGCGAGTCGTTCAAATCGCCCTATGGGTCGTCGTCGCGATCGCCGCGTCCGTCTACGGCGTGTTCGCGTTTACGCCGTGGCCTTCGGTGCTGGTGATGCGGCATACATTCGATCAGGGTGGCGCCGCTCGCAATCTTGCACTGATGCCATACGTTCCGGCCAACGTTTCAGCATTTAAAGACTTGCGCTACGGCGGAGCGCCCAGTTCCACCCTCGACGTGTTCGAGCCGTCGAGCGTCCGTGTTGCCGGCGCAGGTTTCCCGGCGGTCGTGTGGATCCACGGTGGGGCATTTGTTGCGGGCTCGAAGAACGACGTCGAAGCGTACTTGAGGATCCTCGCTGCACGCGGCTACGCAACGGTGGGCGTCGGGTACGCGCTGGCTCCGATCGGACGATATCCCATGCCGATCGCGCAGGCGAACGAAGCCGTCGCATTTGTGATCGCGAACGCCGCGCGCTTGCACGTCGATCCGACGCGGATTTTTCTTGCCGGAGACTCCGCCGGCGCGCAGATTGCGGCGCAGCTGGCGGCGATGGTCAGCGATCCCACGTACGCGGCGCAGGTCGGCATCGCGCCGGGGTTTTCGCGTAGCCGGCTGCGTGGCGTCGTGCTGTTCTGCGGCATCTACGACGCATCGCCGAAACAGGTTCCGGAAGTTTTTCGGACCGCTTTTCAGAATGCTTTCTGGGCGTATTTCGGCCAGAAGAATTTAGACGACAACGATACGCGCCTCGCCCAGTTCGCCGTCGCTCGTCACGTAACGCCGCGCTTTCCGCCCGCGTTCATCTCGGCCGGCAACACGGATCCGCTCGAGCGCGACTCGGTCATGCTCGCGAATGCATTGCGCGCGCAGGGCGTTACCGTCGACACGCTCTTCTTCCCGAGTGATTACGTCCCACCGGAGCCGCACGAGTACCAGTTCACCTTTGGAAGCGGAGCGGGGAAGAAGGCGATCGCGCGCGAGACCGCGTTCCTCGCGCGATTCTCCGCACGTAATCCTTAGCGCGCGGCGGTCTGCTTCGCCGATTCTTCATAATAATCTCGGTCGCCGCGGTGCGGAAGGTCGTCCCACCCGTTCGAGGAAAGCTGCCGTCGCGCGGTTCCATTGCCTTTTGCTACTTTAAGGGAGGCCATATCCATGTTTAGCTCGCGCCAGGGATTGATTGTGGCGCTTCTCACTGCCGTCTCGCTGGCGGCGTGCTCGGGAGCTTCGTCGCCGGTTCCATTCCAAGCAACGCAAGCGGCTGCGCCAATGAACCTTTTGATGTCGGACGCAGCGGCGCCGCCAAATTGCAAGGGACAGAAGAAGACCACGGATTATGCCAAAGGACCTGCGCAGAAACTATCGACCAAGGGCGGTACGCTTTGCGTGCCCCGCTTCAAATCTTGGGGTGGATCGATGGACTACCCGAGCCCATCCGGTGCGGGCTACACGATGAGCCTCACGACCAGTACGACGGCGTACAGCGGCGGATACTGGCCGCCCACCGAGCCTGGAGCGGCAATCTTTTACATTGCGTTCCAGCTCAATAGCACCACGGACTTTGGAACGAAGCTGCCCAAGGGCGGCGCATTGTCGAGCACGCAACTCAAGGTGAATAAGCCCTACACGATTACCGGCGAGGCGGGCGGCGGGAGCCTTTGGTTTGGACTCGGCGAGTGCTATATCAAGGCGCGCGCCGGCAAAGATGGCCCGTATCTTACCGATCTTGGATATGTATTCTACGGTCGCTACCTCTTCGGCAACACGTTTGGCGTGATCGAAGTCATTCCGGGCAAGTTTACTTCAACAAAATGCACCTAACGCGAAAGGACGCTACGATGGTAACCTCTTCTCGGGGAACGCTAACCGCATTGTTTGCCGCGGCGTTGCTCGCGGGTTGCGCAGGATCGCCCGGATCCATTCCGTCCCAAGCGACGCAGGCGATGCCGGCGCAGCTCGCCTTACCGGATCTCACCCGGCTCCCCAAGTGTAAGGGGCAAAAGACGACCACCGATTATGCCAGCGGACCGGCCCAGGGCCTTTCATTCACAAACGGCGGCACGCTCTGCGTTCCGCTGTTCAAAGGCTGGGGCGGCTCGATGAGTTATCCCGGAACGACTTCCGGCGGGTTTACGGCGAGCCTCACTAGCAGCACGACGGCCTACGCGGGCGCATTCTGGCCTCCCAACGAACCCTTCGGCACCCCGATCTTCTACATTCAGTTCAACGTCAATAACGGCGGCCTCAAATTCGGCACGAACCTTCCCAAAGGGGGCCAGTTGGCAAGCGCGCACCTCAAAGTGAATAAACCGTATACGCTCGTTGCCGACCTTTATTACGCTAGCCTGTGGCAGGGCCTCGGCGAGTGCTCCATCAGAGCGCGCGAAGGAAAGTATGGGCCGTACATCACCGGGGTCGGGGAGGTGTTCTCCGGTCGCGAATTCTTCGGCGGCACGGAAGCCGTGGTCACGGTCTATCAGGGCAACCACTCAACCACGAAGTGCTGAGCTTGGGCGCCGTTCCCGGTTCAGTGACGAGAGCACGAGGCCTGCCAGCATCAGCGCGAGCAGCACCGTGTTGACTATCGATCCGGCGTGCCCTCCGACCGACGCTATGGGCCTGAAATAGAGCACGGCTCGGCGGCTGAGATGTTCGAGCAGGAGCAACGCAAACATCAGCGGGACGAGCCCTCGATACCAGAAGAGCACTACGATCGCGACAATACAGATCACGAGTTGTGCGATACCCCATAGCGTGAAGAGCGAGATAACGGCCTGCGCCCCGGCGGGGCCGAAAGTCTCGACGGGAATCCCATCGGCCGAGCTCGCGACGGCGTGCGGATTGACGATGGAGTTCACGCTGATGATCGTTCGAACGAGCACGACGGCGGCAAATATCCAGAGCGCGATCGTATAACCGCGATACGTGTTATCGGCGGGTCTCGGAAACAGCAGCATGCTACGGCTTTTCGCCGGCCGCAGCCAGAACGGCCTCCACATCGGTGACCCAGACGGTTTGCCGGCGCTTGAAGTTTTCGAGCACGCGACGCAACGCTGCCGCCCCATCCGGCGTCCCGACGACGAACGGATGGATGCCGATCGCAACGACGGTCGCGCCGGCGTCGGGATTCGCTTCCGCCTCGCGTGCAAGTTCGTTCACGTAGTCGATCCACAGGTGCTCCAGATCGCTTGCGTTCTTCAGTCGCTCGAGATACTGGCCCATGTCGACCGTCACCGTCGGGTAGGGAATGAGATCCAGCGCACCCGCGGGCGTCATGAGTTGCGAGAGTACGTCGGAGTCCATAGCATCGAGCGAGTATCTAATGCCCTCAGCCCGTGTCGCCGTGAACGTATCTGGCCGCGCGATCGTACGCCGGTGTACTTCTCGATGGTATCGAGCGTTTTGCGAATATAGACTTCCTGCGCGCTCATCCCGCCGCCCAGCGGGAGAAGATCGGTCGTATTGTTCATGCCGTGGGCGACGATCGGCGCATTGGGAACCAGCGCCCGAAACTCACTCCACACGTCTGGATGCTGCTGCGGGAACTCGGCGTTGAGCGCGATGCTCAGCGGCACACCCTCTTCGTGAAAGATGCGGCCGACTCGCGGGATGCCCCAGTCGATCGCGTATTGACGAAACGTTCCGCCAGGAGCGACGCGAGAATCAGGGCAGTTCTCATGATGCTGCGCTAATGCGCGACGCTGACCGTCGCTCCGCTTGGGTAATCGAAGCCCGTAAGCGTCTTGGTGGGCGAACCGCCGGCCGGATATTTCCAAAAGGACACATCGCCAAAGGGTCGGTCGTCCGATGCAATGATCGTGCCTCGCGCAATCCAGAATTGGTCGATATTGGGGCTGCCGTCGAGTTGGACCGTTTGAACGACCTGCACGGTTTGCGGATCGACGCGGTAGATCGAGCCGGCATCGGCGATAGCAACGTCCTGTCCGTCCCATTGCACGCCTAGCGGGTCTTGGAAGATGTGTGGTAGTTGCGCGATACCGAAGCGCTTGTTGCCGCTTAGAAGTCGCAACAAGACAAACTCGGTCTGCTTGGTCGCTCCGTCGATGTACAGATTACCCTTGCTGTCGTAGCCGCAGAAGAACGTTTCGGATATCTTGCTATTCTCATAGACTCTGCCGCTGCCCGAGGCGTTTTCATAAATCGTAACGACGGCATGATAGCTCGGCGACATATTCGTAAGCGCCAAGTTGCCAGTCGTCGGATCGACGGAGCAGCCTTCCGGTTCGCCGTTGGTTGGAAGTTGACGGACGGGAGTGGAACCGCCGTGCGCATACACGTCGACGGGCCCCGCTTGGTCGACGACGAACACGTCGCCGGCCTTGTCGGAACAGAGGCTTGCGACCTGGTTAAACCCGGTTAGCGTTCCGACGAGCTTTCCTCTGGGATATGTGAGGACGTCGACTTCGCCCTCCGCGGAGTTGACGACGTAGAGTAGGTCTCTTTTGTGCGCGTCCGGAGCCATCCACGACGCGCGCGGTGAACGAGTGTCGAGCCGGATATGCGCCGGCAAGGCTGCAAGGGCGCCCGAGGGCGACCGCGAGCCCGCACAAGCCGCGAGTGTGGCTAGTGCTGCAACGCCCAATACGAAACGGTATGCCACAAAGTTGCCTCTAATGCGCTAGGCTAATCGTCACTCCAACCGGATAGGTCAACCCCGTCAACGTCGTTGTAGCGCCACCGCCGTCGGGATACTTCCAGAAATACACGTTCCCATCGCTTTTGGCATCTGGGCCGATGATCGTTTTACCCGCAATCCAGAACTGATCGATATCCACGACGCCGTTGAGATGCACGGTCTGCATCACCTGACCCGAGCCATTCATCCGGTAGACGAGTCCGGCGCCTCGATCGGCGATTGCGACGTACCTTCCGTCCCATTCCACGCCGCCCAGATTCGCGAAGTTGTGCAGTTTGGCGACGCCGAAGGTCTTGCCGCCACTGGGAAGCTGGAGCAGGATGGGGGCGCCGAGCCGGTTCCAACCATCGATGAAAAGATTGCCCTTACCGTCGTAGCCGCAGAAGAACGTGGCATCGACGTTCTTGTTGCGATATATCTTGCCTTTGCCCTGAGCATTCGCGTAAATCGTGACGACGCCGTGAAGGTACGACGACTCGTTCGTCAGCGCGAGGTTGCCGGTCGTCGGATCGACGGAGCAGCCGTCTGGAGCGCCGGCGGTCGGCAGCTGCCGAATGGGGCTCGTCCCCGCGTGCGCGTAGACGTCGACCGGTCCCGCCTCGTCGACGACGTAAACGTTGCCCTTGCTATCGGAACAGAGGCTCGCGACCGAGCCAAAGCCGGTCAGCGTTCCGACGAGTTGTGCGTTTGAGTACCGGTAGACGTCGACCGAGTTCGTTCCAAGGTCTGCGACGTATAAGAGGTCGCGGCTCTTTGCTTCGGGCGACATCCAAGCACCGCGCACTCCGTGCGATGCGGCCGTCGCTTGTGCCGGCAGAGCCCCCGCAGAGCCCATCGGCGCCTGCGAGCCCGCGCAGGCCGCGGGTACAAGAAGAGCCGCGCAAGCTAATGCGCAGCGGCTAAAATGCGAAAACTCCATGCTCCTAATCCTTCGGGCGCACTCTTCGCGGAGGCCCGAGCCTCGGCCTACGTCTGCAGCGGCGTTACCTTTGGATACCGGACGAGGATATAGATGAAGATCAGCGCGATTACCGGCAGCATAAAGTAGCTTGCCTCGGTCCCGAGTGGTCCTCCGTTCGCCCACGCCGGCCCCGGGAAGCTCGAATCGAGTAGGTGGCCAAGCGGCTGCGCGCCACCGTTGCGCGTTCCAATGACGAAGAACTGCATGAAATCGAAACTGAAGTGAAAGCCGGCAGCAAGCCAAAGCGAACCGGTGCGCCGTACCGTCAGACAGAGCAACAGGCCCAATAGGATGATGTTGCAAATGTCGATCGCGTTCTCATCGGGCTTCGTGAGATGCGCTGCGCCGAAGAGCAGCGAGAGAACGATGGCGGCCGGCCAGAATCCCATCCCGCGTGTCAGCGACTGCAACGGGTAGCCCCGGAAGCCGTACTCCTCGTTGATTCCGACGAGCACCATCGTCACGAGCCACAGTACGGCATCGACGGCGAGCTGGGGTCCGTGCAATGCGATGCCGCCGACGACCATCGAACCCGACGCCATCATCGCACCGGCCACCGCGCCCGCGCCAAGGACGCCGATCGCGACGCCCTCCCAAAACTGGCTCCGAAAAGCGAGGCGCACCGGGAGCCCATATGCATCGATTCGCCGCCGCTCCAGCACCGCCATAACGCCGGTTGCGAACAGGACCGCGAGACCTTCGGCGACTTCGACGACCACGAAGGCCGATGGGGCCAGTCCGTTGGCGTGGATGTTCAGGACGTCGAGCGCGCGCGGAACGACGAAGTTTTGCAGCCCCATTTCCGCGGCGACGAGCATCGCGGCATACGCCAGAAAACGCCATCCCGCACGGACGCCGTTTGGGCCGAGGAAGATGCTCCTCACGTTGGCCATACGTTCCACTTTAGCTCCGAGTTTCAGCGATCCAAGCCGGCCCGAGGCCGACAGGCCAAAAATGGCCGAAAAGAGAGGTAGGAGAGTCTGTATGAACGTCTACCTTGACGTACTGTCCAAGTACGCCGTCTTCTCGGGCCGAGCTACGCGCAGCGAGTACTGGATATTCACGTTGTTTAGCTGCCTGATCGTCTTGGTCATCGGGTTCGGGGCGTGGTTTCTCGCCACCAAGGTCGGTGCGTCGCCGACGGTTGGGTTTAACAACGCTCGGATCCTCATGGGGCTCTACAGTTTGGGCGTGTTGCTCCCGACGATCGGGGTGTCGGTTCGGCGCCTGCACGACATCGGTTGGAGCGGATGGTGGTGCCTGCTCGAGCTCCTCGGTCCCTTAGGCGGTCTCGTGCTGTTGGTCGTATCTTGCTTGGATAGCCAGCCGGGTCCGAATCAGTACGGACCGAATCCAAAGGAGATCGACGCGTTCTCGACTGCATAGCGACGAGCTGACCGTCGAAGGCGCAACCAGCGCCGAAGCGAATTCACGCCGGAATGCCGACTCGTCCCCCGGCGCGAGCGCTGGTTCCACTGCTCA
The DNA here is from genome assembly GCA_963758805.1 of Vulcanimicrobiota bacterium. GTDB lineage: Bacteria > Vulcanimicrobiota > Vulcanimicrobiia > Vulcanimicrobiales > Vulcanimicrobiaceae > Cybelea. The sequence goes on along the minus strand of CAVWWP010000003.1, from coordinate 105,501 downwards.
GCCTCGTCACGGTCGTGGTCGTATCGTTGGTTTCCGTTTGGAAGTCGCCGCCATTTCCGCTCTCGGATTCGGCATTGTTCGAGTACTACGGCTGGAACATGCTGCACGGCCAGCATCTCTATGCCGACCTGCTCGACGTTAGACTGCCGAGCGTCTTTTACGTTAACGAGCTCTGGCAATCGCTGTACGGCGAAAACTACTCGCTCCACACGTGGGCGGAGGCGTTCGTCAACCTCATCTCGATCGGATTCTTTGCGCTGCTTATGCGAACGTACCGCGTCGCCTTGTGGGCACTCGGCACCGTGCTCTTCGCTGTGTTTTTCTGTCTGGCGTTTCCCGAGTTCAACTACCCGCAACACTATGCCGTACCGCTCATCTTGCTCGGATTTCTCATGGGCGCGCGACGCTGGGACGTTGCAGCCGGCGCTGCCATCGCGCTCGCGACGACGTTTTGGCTGCCCGCGCTCTTGATGCTCGTTCCGCTCGTCTACGCCGATCGATCGCGCGCGCGTGTGCTCGGGCTCGGCCTCGGTACGGTCGGTACGTTCCTCGCGTACTATCTAGCGTTCGTCCCGGCGCTGGGGCCCAGATGGCCGGCGTATCCGATCTCGCTGTGGCCGACCGAGGCGCTGCGCACCGGTATCGATGTCAGCCAGCTGCAAGAGACGATCCTCAACTCGGAGCTTGGGCCGGCGATTGGAACGCTGCTCCTCACGCTCTTTGCGGTCATACGCAAGCCGGAGACGAATGCTCAACGATTTGCGATTTGCTGGGCGGTGTGCGCGCTAATCGCTACGGCGATCCCACCCCGCTTTGCAGAGCACTTCTTTCTGCCGGCGGTGCCGGCGCTCGCGATGGCGATCGCCACCTTTTCGTGGAACGTCAAGATACTCTCGAAGCGCTTTGCGCTGTTGTTACTTGCCGCGGCGCTCCTGTTCGTAACCTTCGTAAAGGCCTATCAGTTCACGCTGGACGGCCAGCACTACGCGCGCTACGTTCGGGCGATGGGGGAAGGGATTCGAAGTTACTCCGGTCCGGATACGGTCGTGTGGACCGACGAATACGTACCCGAGCTCTATCTAGCGATGAAGGCGCGCCAGCCCGATCGCTACGGCTCCATTCATGGCGTCGGCAGCGGCTACGTGCTGATTCACACGACCTTCGTCCGGCTGGCCGCCGAGCGGTGGAACCTGTCGCCGAGCGTCGTCGTCTTTGGGCCCCGGCGGCCCCTTCCGCGCGATCTGTCGATTGTCATGATGGCGCCCCAATCGGCAGGTCCCCAAGTTTACGATATCGCCTGCCCAGATCTGACCTTCGGCGCGTTTATCGTCTACGCGATACCGCGGCTGGCCGGGGTCATCCGCTGCGGACTCGGCGGCCTGAACCGCTAGGGCACGATCGCGCCGTCGAGCGCCGACCCGGTATAACGGCGCGGGTCGGCCGCGCCAACCGGCGTGCAGCCTTGCCGGCCGACAGGGTCCTCGCAGAGCACCACGTTCCTGAAGTCGGCGCGTTTGACGTCGGCCCCGGCCATCGGGTCGCACTTGGTCAGGCGCTGCGCGCCTTCGAGGCTATACCAGCATAGGGCGGCGCCGTTAAAGCTGGCGCCCTCGAGGTCCGCCTTCGAGAAATCGACGCTTATCAGGGCGAGATTGGAGAGGTCCCGTCCGGCCAAAGAGCTTCCCCTGAAGTTGCAAGCCACGCACCCCGCGAGCAGTGCGCGAAGCTGGCTCGGGTCGACCGAAGCCTTAAAGCCCTCGAAGTTGGCCGCCGTCATCCGCGCTTCCGAGAAGGTCGCACCGTCAAACTTCGACCCCGAGAAGTTGCACGCGGTGCAGTCGGCGCCGTCGAAGGCGGTCCGCCGAAGGTCAGTGCCCGCAAAGTTGGCGGCTACCAGCTTTGCCCCACGCAAAGAAGCTCCGCTGAGGTCGGCGCCTGCGAAGTTGGTCCCTATATATGTAACGTTGGAGAGGTCGGAACCGGCGAGCTGAGCGCCGGCGAGGTTACACCCGATGCAGGTCCTAAGGGGGTTGGCGCTCGCGCTTGGGCTACCTAGCGAGAGGAGCGCGACGAGTGCGAGCAGCGTCCAAACGAGCCGGCCTTCTAGCGCGCCGAGTCGTGGCCTGCGGGGTTGGTTACTACTTCGGGCAGTACCGAACGTCGCCGCCGCTCATCGAAAGGCAGGCGTTGTGGAACATCGACTGGGTATCCTGACCGACGTTGGTGATGACTGCCAGACCGACGGTGGCGATCGCGGCCGTAACGAGGCCGTACTCGACGAGGGTTACACCGGATTCATCTTTGATAAGCGACTTCACGAGGTTCACGAGGGGGGTATCCTTTCTAGCTGGGTGCGGAATCTGCGTGGCCGGGGGAGGCGACGCAAGGGCATCGTACCAACCTGGCGTGCGGGCGGCGTGCCAAAAATGCTCCCAAGCGGCCGAGCGCCCGGATTTTTGCAAAAAAACCGGCGCTAGCTTGCTTGAATTGCCCGGAAACCGGCTTCGACCGCGGGCCCTTCCTCAGATTGGGTGAACGCCGGAGCCCCGGCGACCGATATTACTTATAGACCGCCTCTTTATAGGGCGGCACGCATTTTTTTTACCTAAAGGGGACTCTTGAATGTTGCGCACTCTTAGAACGCGCGCTTTGACCGTATTCTGCGCAGCCGTGTACACGGTTGGCGCGGCAGCATCGGCAAACGCAGCCACCAACGTTGCCACGCTTACCGTCAACGCTACCATCAACAATAACTGCGTCGTAGCGACGCAGCCGGCAGCGCTCGCAATGACCTACGACACGGTCCAAAACCTGGGCACGATGGGTACATCGTCCTTTACGTACACCTGCACCAAGAACGGCTCGATCTCGGTAACGCCCGCCAGCACGAACGTTGCCAGCGGCTCGAACTGGGAAGCCGTCAACGGCACTAACGACCTGCTCTATCTGCTCTACAACGACAGCGCTTGCTCCGTCAAACAGTTGACGAACGGAACGGTCGAGGCACTTGCCAGCGGCACGGGCGCCGTGCAGACCTATAACATCTGCGCTACCCCCAACACCACGTCGCAACAGAATTTGCCGGCCGGAGCCTATACCGACACCGTCACCTTCACATTCAACTTCACGCCATAACGCGAGATCGACCTCGCCCTACCTAAAAATGAGAACCTCGATGAGAACCCTCCTACTAGACGACTCAGCCTCTACACTCCTCGAATACGGACTCGTACTCGCCGTGATCGCCGTCGTGGCCATAGTGGGAGTGACGAGCATGGGTCAAGCCGTGAAGGCGCAGTTCCACGAGGTGTGCTCGCATATCGTCGGGCCAAACGCCCTCAGCTGCAACTAGATATATATATCCGTTCCCGCTTCCCCGAGGGGCCGCAGCAATGCGGCCCCTTGGTCTTCGCCGTCCGAGGGCAAAGTGCAACTCACTTGCAAATAATGGCTGATCGGCGCGGCACGCTTCAGTAATGACCTTGTTATGGCTTTGTGCTTGACAAGCGAGCAGCGTTGGCCGATATTGCTTATAGACCGGCCCAAGCTTTATTGCGTCGGCCCGCTATTTTTTTAAAATGAAAAGGGGACACTTCATGTCGCGTACGCTTAGAACGCGCGCTCTCACGATTTTCTGCGCTGCCGTGTATACGATCGCTTCAGCAGCATCGGCCGGCGCGGCCACCAACATCGCTACGTTGACAGTCAATGCCACTGTCACGAACAACTGCGTCGTCTCGACGCAGCCGGCCGCGCTTGCAATGAGCTACGATACGGTCCAGAACCTCGGCACGCTGGGCACATCGTCCTTCACGTACACGTGCACCAAAGGCGGTTCAGTTTCGGTGACGCCGGCCAGCGCCAATCACGGCACCGGATCGAACTGGGACGCCATCAACGGCGTCAACACCTTGCTCTACTTCCTGTACAACGACAGCGCGTGCACCACCAACCAGTTGACGAACGGAACGGTCGAGGCTCTCGCCAACGGCACGGGCGCCGCCCAGACATATAACATCTGCGCCACGCCGAATACGACGTCGTCGCAGAACCTCCCGGCCGGCACGTATACCGACACCGTCACATTCACGTTCAACTTCACGCCGTAAAACTGGGTTCTCTCCTACCTACCCCCTAGGCGGAGATCCAAGTCCGTCCCCTCGGGGCCGCAGAAAACTGCGGCCCCCCATACCTCGACCCAAGACCGGCGGGACGGGCATCCTAGCTTCCAGCCTGGAGCGCAGTAAGGGGACCACGGATTGTGCTTGGAAAAAATCTTATGGCGCGCATGACAAAAATCGGAGTTCCGGCGCTTCTCTGCGCGTTCGTATACGCAGGCTTGAGCGCGCTCGGGACCGGACCTGCCCGGGGACAGATCGCCGTCAACGTAGCGATCCCGCTGGCCAACACCTGTGACGTGCAGACTCAGCCGGCAAAGCTCACCATGACCTACGATCCGGTGCAAAACACGGGGACGATGGGCACGTCGTCGTTCACGTATAAGTGCACGAAAGGCGCCGCAATCTCGATCACTCCCTCGAGCCCTAACAACCCCGGCGGCTCGAACTGGGAAGCAAAATCCGGTACGAATAACTTCCTATACCTGCTGTACAATAGCGCGGCTTGCACGACCAACCAGTTGAGTAATGGCACAGTAGAGAGCCTCGGGACCGCCGTCAACGGAACAGTAACGTATAGCATCTGCGCGAAGCCGAACACAACGTCGGCGCAAAACATTCCAGCCGCAACCTACGCCGACACCGTAACCTTCACGTTCAACCTCGGCCCGTAACTGACCGGCCCGCGGAGAAGAGGAGGAACCCACCACGATGCCAGGCCCCACTCGCCTATCGACGGCGGCGATAGCACTCGGCGCAGTGACGCTCTGCGGCGTGCGAGCGCTCGCCGGACCGATCGCGATCACGCCGACCTCCGTAACGCTGACGCCGCCCGCGAGCGTCGCGCAAGTCATGGTTCGAAACCCGTCTGAGGATCCGCTGCGACTACAGGCATACGCGTATGCCTGGGTGGACACGCCGGAAGGCAACATCAAACTGACGCCGACCAAGGATATCGTCGTCTTCCCACAACTCGTGACGATTCCGATCTTTGGAACGCAGGCGATTCGCGCCGCAATTCTCAGCCCGCCGGGCACCGTCGAGAAGGCGTATCGCATCGTGCTCGACGTCTTACCGCCGCTCTTGAATCAAGCGCAACGCTCGAACGGATTGGGCGTGCAGTTGAGTATCCGCACCAGCTTCACGATCCCGGTTTTTCAAGAACCGCTGGTACCGCGGCTCTCTGGAGAGATCGTGTCCGCCATGGTAAAGCACGGCACGCTCGATTTCACGCTCTTCAACACGGGGAATACTCACTTGGGAGGCGATCAAATTACGATCGTCGCCCGCGACGCCGGTGGCCGCGTCGTGTTCTCGCAGCCGTTTCTCGGCTGGTACGTGTTGACGGAGAGTAGACGAAACCTTTCCACGCGCCTACCGCGGGGCGGGTGTGGCGAGGTGCGTTCGATCACGATCTCCTTGCCGGCGCGGATGAATGTGCCGTCGAAGCGAGTCGATGTTCAAACCGGCGTCTGCGGGTAGCGCCAAGCGCATTGGGATTGCGCTCGCGATCGCCTTAGCGGTCCGAACGGGCGCCCCGGCGTCGGCCGACGATTCCGCCCCGGCTACCGCTGCGCTTATTTCAGCCGCCCAGCGGGCGCCGCTGGAGCTCACCATTGGTGGCGTCGATCGAGGTATCGTGCTTGCATATATCGTCGACAAGGACATCTGGGTGCCGGCTGACGCGCTGCATAAGGCGGAGGTCAAGTTTCCGGATGCCGCCGTTCATACCGTCAGCGGCGTCGCATACGTTTCGCTACACGCGCTCGCGCCCGGCGTCACCTACAAATACGACGCCGCCGCTCTTTCAGTTGACGTCCGCATCGCCAATCCGGCCGCGCTCGCGGCCTCCGGAACTAACGTCGACTTGAGTCCGACGCGCCTGCAGACGCAGCCCGCAAGCGCCGTGCCGAGCGGCTTCCTCAGCTACAACATCACCGAATCGGTTGCGAGCCAAAGTACGGGCGAGCTGGGCGGGTTCTTCGATGCCGGCTTCAGCGACAATGCCGGTCGTTTCGACGCAACGAACAATGTCGATTCGAGCGGTTTTCATCGCGGCCTCTATGCGTTCACCTTCGACAACGACACCGACATGCACACCGTCGTCGTGGGAGATAACCTCACCGAAATGGCTAACCCGCTGTCGTCTGATGTCGTACTCGGCGGCATCACCGTCGAACGCAACTTCAGCCTGCAACCCGATTTTATCCGCTATCCGACGCCGGCGTTCTCGGGTACTGCGCTCTCGCCGACGACGGCCGATATCTATATCAACGGGGCCCTCTATCGCACGGTCCAGCTGCAGCCCGGACCGTTCTCGCTGCAGGATCTCAACCTGCCGGTAGGTTCAAACGTTACCCAAGTCGTTCTGCACGACGCGTTCGGTAATGTGTCGCAGTTCGGTTCGGCGTTTTACTTCGGCCAGCAAGTTTTGGCCAAAGGCGTTACGAGCTACGACTACCAGCTCGGTTTCCAGCGTCCCAATCCATTTGGAATTGGCGATTATTATGGTCCGCTTGCGGCCGTCGGCGCGTATCGGCTCGGCGTGACGAACGCCATAACGGCGGGCGGCGCTTTCGAGGCGTCGTCGGGCATCGTCGAGGGCGGCCCGACGCTGAGCGCACGCCTCCCGATCGGCCAGCTCGACGTTGCGGCCGCCGCAAGCGATTCGCGTGGCGTCGACGGTCGAGCCGGAAGTGCGGCGTACTCATACATTAGCGCCCGCATCGCCGCCCAAGCCGCGGTCCAACTGCAGAGCAACAACTTTTCCACGATCGTGCTACCGGTCACATCGGATCGTACCACGACGGCGACGTTCGAATCGTTCGACTACCGGTTCTCGCAGTTCGTCGACGTCGATCTCTCGCATGTCAATACGCACAATCGCGACATCTCCCCATCGGACCAGATCGCCGCGGCGATCAATGCACGCAGCGGCGGTGTGGGAACGTGGACGCTTTCGGTGCAGCGAAATCACGGATCGATCTTCGGCCTGAATACCAACGGTACGGAGGAGAACAGCTGGACAACCGCGCTCGGCTATGCACTCCCGATGGGCAAGAGCGGTTACCTGCAAGCCTCGAGCTCCAACGGCGACGGCACCAACGTCACATCGGTCACGTACACGAACTCGGCGCCGAACTCGCCTGGGCAAACGAACTACACGGCAACCGCGCAAGTGGGGCCGGGGCAAAGCGCATTCTTTGCAAACGGGCAGTACCGCGCGAACAACTTTGACGTTTTGGGACAGTTTACGGAAGCTGCGGGCGGAACGAGCGGGCTCGTCGGGCTTTCCGGTGCGTTGGCATTCTTCAAACAGGGCGTCTTTTTCACGAGCCCGCTGCAGAACGCGTACGGCCTCGTCTACGTCGACGGTCCGCCTGGCCTCCCCGTCTCACTTTACGGCACAGAACAAGGCACTACCGACGGCCGCGGGTACGTCGTCGTTCCCGATATGGTGCCGTACATCGACAACCGCGTTGAGGTTGGCGGCCTCGAGACGCTGCCGGAGTATCAGATCGACTCGACCGAAAAGATCGTCGTTCCGCGCAATCAAAGCGCAAGCGATGTCAACTTCGCGGTCGTCAAGGTGCAGCTTTTTGTCGGAACCCTGCTCGTGCGCAGCGGCGGGCAGAGCGTGGCGCCCAAGTACGGTCTGCTCGAACTCGTCGGACCGAGCGGGAAATCCGTCTCCGATATTGGAGAGAATGGGGAGTTCTTCTTCGAAAGCCTCAAGAGCGGCAAGTACCGCGCGACAATTACCTACAATACGCTACCACCCTGTGCGTTTGACCTGGTCGTCCCCAAATCCAAGGATTTCAAGGTCGATTTAGGAGAGCAAACATGTACCGAACGTTGATTTTTGGCATAGCCGTGTTCGTCGCAACGGCGGGCTATGCACAGGCGCAGAGCATCCGGCTCAAAACGGTCATCCGCCACGCGAATCCGTTGGCATCGTGCACGGCGATCGTTGCGTCGCCGCTGGCCTTTACCTTCGATCCGATTACGGGTAACGGTCAAGACGCGACCGGGATCGTGGCGTTGAAGTGTGCCAAGGCGCAGAAGCTCGACACGATTACGATCACAGCCGGCAACTCGAATAGCTTCCTGCCGTACCGGCAGATGTGGAAGGGTGGCGCCGTTGCGGCCGGTGTGCTCGACTACAACATCTATACGAGCAGCGCGTACGGCGCCGTATGGGGCGACGGCACGGGCGGGAGCTCGGTATTAACGGTTAACGAAATGCTGACGTCGTACAACGCGATAATTTACGCGAAAGTACCGTTTCCGCAGAGCTCGGTAAGCGCCGGACAGTACTCAGATAACGTTACCGTGACGTTCAACCTCGGGTGACTGCGGTTAACGCCGACGCGCTTGCCTCTACGGGCTGAGCAACAGTACGCACCCTCATCTGCAGGCAAAACAGGTACCGCCCCGAACTACGCTAACGCAGCAAGAATGAAGATTTCCCTGATCGCCAGGTACCTTTCATGCGCTTGCGCGAGCCGCATTTCTGGCGGCGTGCAGCTCGGGCACATCGTCGTCGGGGTACCGTCCCGCGACGCCACTCGACGCGAACGCACGGGGCGCAACACTAGCGACGCGCATATCCGCGTCAGCGGCGGTCCGTCTTATTACTCCGGTACGTCCAGATACGCAGAAGTCGTGGATATCACCAGAACTTTCGTCGGACAAGAGAAGAGCGAAGCCGGTCGTCTTCGTGACCGATGAAGGAACCGAAGACGTATACCTGTTTAGAATGCCGACGCTGAAGCTCGTGGGCACGCTCACGGGCTTTACGTTTCCGCAAGGCGCGTGTTCCGATAAGGACGGGGATGTCTGGATTACCGATATGGATGCAGATACGATCGCCGAGTACTCGCACACGGGAGAAAAGAAAGGTACTTTACACGACTCGCACGGAAACCCGGTCGGATGCGCGTGGGATCCGATGACCGGCAACCTTGCAGTTACCGAACTCACCGGCAGCGCCAGCAGCATTCCGGCGGCCATCGAAATCTACACGCATGCAGGCGGAACACCGAAGCAGTACTCGAACCCCCAACAAGCCCACTACAACTTCGCTGGATTCGATATGAAGGGCGACTTATTCGTCGATGGCAGCAACGCCGGTGGAACCTTCATGCTGTCGGAACTGCCGAAGGGGGCAATGCAGGCGCACACGGTTCAGATCATCGGCGGCACGATCCATTTTCCCGGAATGGTTCAGTGGGATGCGGCTGGAGACTACCTAGCCGTCGGCGATCAGGAGTGCGGCGGCGTGCTCAAACCCTGCGTGTATCACGTATCGATTAAGCACTCGAGCGGATCGATCATCGGCAAGACGAAGCTGAATAACTACATGGGCAAGGATAAGCTCTGCGATGTCGTTCAGCCGACGCTCTACGGCAGCCAGATCCTTGGCGGTGACCTCGAAGAGTGTGGCGGCTCGATGCGCAGCACGGTGTACGCGTGGCCGTATCCCAACGGCGGCAATCCTACTGCCTACAACAATACCGTCGTCGTCGAGCCATTCGGCGCGGCCGTCAGCAAATAAGGAGTGGCAATGGAAAAGAACGATCGCTCCATAGCGCGGCTCGTTTCATGCGCTTGGGCGGCCGGGATGCTCGCCGCCTGCAGTTCGACCCCGGGCTCGTCGGGCGACAGCCCGACGACACGCGATGGCGGTGCGCGGGACACAATGATCGCAATGCAAATAGCCACCTCGACGGCAGCTCACCCCGATATGAGCGTACATCCCGATACCCAAAAATCGTGGATCTCGCCCGAACTTTCGACGGACAAAACAAGAGCGAGGCCGGTCGTTTTTGTGAGCGACCCAGGAGTTGACGACCTTTACATTTTTAGGCTGCCGACGCTCAAGTACGTGGGGAAAGTCACCGGACTTAACGACCCGCAAGGCGAGTGCACGGATAATTCGGGCGACGTTTGGGTCGCCAACACCAAAGCGTTTCAGACCCTTGAATACTCGCATAACGGTGAGCTAAAGAGCACGCTGGGCGATCCCATCGGCGATCCGGCGAGCTGCGCCTGGGACGCAACGACCGGAAATCTGGCGGTTACGGACATTATCGGTCAGGGAAGCAACACGCCGGCAATCGAGATATACCAGCACGCCACCGGAACTCCGACGCAGTATCGGAACCCGGACGTAATTCGATATTATTCCGCCGGCTACGACGACGAGGGGAATCTGTTTGTCGACGGCCAGGATAGCGGCGGCAGTTTCGTCCTCTCGGAACTTCCCAAAGGAGGCGCCCAGGCGCGCACGATTCAGATCATCGGCGGGACGATCTACGTGCCCGGCATGGTTCAGTGGTATGCACCGAGTGGCTACCTGGCGGTCGGCGACCAGGAGTGCGGAGGCACGCCGGTGTCCTGCATCTACTGGGTTTCGGTCCAGCATTCGAGTGGTTCGATTACGGGCAAGACCAGACTAAACAACTACCTAGGTAAACACGCCTGCCAGGTAGTTGAGGGTTACCTCTACCATTCTCAGATAGTCGGCTCAGATTACGGCCCGTGCCGCGGCGTTTCCACGGCGACCTTATATGCGTGGCCCTATCCGAAAGGCGGCAATCCGGCGGCCTATAATAGCAGCATTCTTAGCAACCCGGTCGGCGCTGCCGTCAGCAAATAGGGATTGGCAACGAAAAAGGGCGATCGCCGCGGTAGATTAGCGTCGCCACCGGCACGACGGCGGCACGCCGAGGCAGTATCGTACTCCGGAACGGAAATGCGTGATCTCTCCAACCGTGCGGTTAATTTTGTACGTGGCGGCGGCCGCCGCGCTGGCCGGCTGCAGTTCCGCGTCCGGTTCGTCCGGTTACGGCCCCGCGGCGCTCGATGCCGGCACGCGCGGTACGCTCCAAGCTACGCTGTTGGCGCCGTCAGCATCCGTGCATCCTGGGATCGCGCATCCCGATATGCGACCATCATGGATATCGTCCGAACTTTCGTCCGGCAGGCGCCAGCCGCTCTTATTCGTCACGGATGAGGGGACGGGCCAGTTGTTCATCTTTAGGTTATCCACGCTCAAGCTCGTCGGCATGATCAACACCATGTCCATCGTGCAAGGCGAATGCGCCGATAACGCCGGCGACGTCTGGGTGGCGGCCAACCATCAGATCGTTGAGTACTCGCATTCCGCGCAGTTGAAGAATACACTTACGGATCCCGACGGCTATGCGATGGGTTGTGCCTGGGACTCGACGACGGGCGATCTCGCGGTTGCAAATGTCGTGGACGTGGTAAACGGTCAGAACAAGCCGGGGAGCGTATGGATCTATCCGCCAGCCGGCGGGACACCGACCGAGTACAAGAATCGCGACCAGATAAGCAACTACTTTATGGGTTACGATCCCGACGGAAATCTGTTCGTCGATGGGAGGAACGCGATCAACGGGTTTATGCTCTCGGAGCTCCTGAAGGGAGCCACGAAGATGCAGACCATTCATATCGCCGGCGGGAGGATCTACTTTCCCGGAATGGTCCAGTGGGACCCGGCGAAAAACGATCTAGCCGTTGGGGATCAAATCTGCCGAAATAAAACGCTATCGTGCCTATACTCGGTCTCGGTCTCGGGCTCGAACGGTTCGATCGTCGGCAAGACCGGCCTCAACAACTACCAAGGTGAGAAGAAAGTCTGCGACTTGATTCAAGGCGAGCTGTATGAGGGCCGGCTCGTGGGATCGGACAACGAGTATTGCGGTTACACGGCCAGCGCGCAGTACGTATGGCCGTTCCCGAACGGCGGCAATCCGACCGTTTTCAATGACAGTGTCGTGACGTCAGAGCCGATCGGCGCCGTCGTCAGCAAATAAGTCTTACCCTACCCGTAGTTTTTGACCGCCCGCTCGATTGCCGGTGCGGCCTTCATGAGATCTTCGACGGTCATCGCCGGGCGCGCGGTCAAGCGAGCGCCGAAGGCGAGAAAGAATGGTTCGGCAATCCTCGGTAAGTCCGCAGGCTCAGCCATATCGATGACGAGGTAGGCCGTCCGCTCGCCGTTGTCTTCGGCGAAGTACGCGGCCTCGGGTTTGAGATCGTCGAGGATCTGTTTAAGCTTTGTGGGGATGGCTCCACTCTTCATTGCAGCGTTGCCTGCTTGCGTCGGAATGTTCACTTTCAGGAGCATACGCATGATTCAACACTTTCCTTTTTACAACGTGGAGCGGAATGCGTTCACGAAGCGCCGCGAGGGGCCTGCACTAACGCTCGCGCTTATGCTGATCGCATCCGGCTGCCGGGCAACGGGCGCGCCCGTTTCGTCGCTGCCGGGGATTTCGCAGCCGACGGCCATTGGAGCGCGACCGCAGATACCTGCGACGATTACGATCCCGATGCAAGCGCAGAACTCGCGGGCGCTGACGCCCGTAATCATGGTCGCGATCGGCGGCGGAAAATCGGTGCCGATGATCTTCGATACCGGATCCGGCGGCGTGCGCATCTTCAAGGACGCCGTCGGCCCGAACTACATCCACACGAACTTGGCGGAGTACGCGTACTTTGGATCGCGCCCGTACGTTTATTATTACGGAAAGCTCGGCGTCGGCTCGATCGAGATCGGCTCGTATACGATTCCCGGGAATCTCAGCTTTCAGGTGGTCGATACGATCTGCATCGGGCGCAAGGATTGCAGCGATCGGTTCATCCGACGCGAGGAGCATGCCGGCTACTACGGCATCTTCGGCGTGCGGCCGTATCTCGGATACCGCAGCAGGAAGTACAACGGCATCTATAACGTCATGGGCGATCTGCCCGGCAATCTCAAGACCGGTTACATCGTGGAACTCGGCAACGGCAGCGACGAGAAACTCATCGTCGGTCTGACGCCGCAGAATACTACCGGCTTTTCGACCTACGCCGTCAAGACGATTCGCCAGCCCGATGGCTCGATCGGCTGGCGGCGCACGCTCTTCCCGTTTTGCTACACGTTTGCCGGAACGACGTTCCGGCAGTGCCTGCGGCAGGGCGTCTTCGTCGATACCGGCGGACTCAACGCGTGGCTCGAGTTTACGGGGCCTCGCCCGGCTCCGATCGTCAGCCGCTATGGGACGCTAAAGACCGGCACGCAGATGGCGGCGACGCTTAAGGCGATCGACTGGAATCTCACCGCAGGCCAGTGCCCGTTCTACAACCTCGTCTACGTCGGCTTCAATGCCGGCAAGAAGGCCGGTGAAACAAACGGCGCCACGCCATTCTTTTCCAACGACGTTATGTTCGACGTCAGCGGCGGCCGCTTGGGCTTTCGTCCATCGAACGCTCCTCCGCCGAAGGGCTGCAACAACCTGACGAGAGGCACGCGCATTCGTTAGTACGGCGCGTCTTGCGTGGAAGCGTTCGTTGCCTCGATCGGCACGATCGGCAACGGACCCGGCGCAGGTCCGAAGATCGGTCCCGGGATCGGGCCAGGAATCGGCCCAGAAATTGGAACCGGATTTGGTCCAGGAATCGGGCCGGAGATTGGGCCTGAAATCGGTCCCGAGATCGGCCCGCGTCCATTGCCGCCGTTGACGAGCGCACCGCCGAGATCGACGTCGTGCGCAGTCACGTCCACGTCGACGCCATTATTCTTGGTCGTCAGCGTCGTGGTGATTTGGCCGCCGTTGCCATTTTGCGCGACCAAACGCAGCGCACCGTTTTGCTCGTATGTCACCGACTCACCCTGCCCAAGCTGGAGCGTCTGCCCGGGCGCAATCGAAATCGCTTGACCGCAGCGCGTAATCGATGGACCGCCGTTGGCATTGAGACCTACGGTCGTCGCACCATTATCGAGTGCGATCGTCGCGGACTGGTTCCACGTCACGCCCTTGCCGTTCGGCGGCGTAACCTGCGTCGAAATTTGAAAACCGCCCTGAAACGAGTTTGAGTTCAGCAGATCGGGTTGTGAGGCCATGCTATTCCAATGGCTGCCGTTGAAGGTGAGGTGCGGATCGCCTTCGCTCGAGCCGGTCGCATTTTGAAAGTACTGTTCGTTGCCGTAGCGACCGCACGCTGAGCTTCCATTCGGAGCGGAGCAGCCGTAGCCCATCATCGACTGCAGCATCTGCATGAGCTGCTGCAGAACGCCCATGAGCGACCCGAAGACGCCCTGCATCGACTGCGCGCCTCCGTAGGCGCCGTCGAGATAGCCGGATGCATCGGCATTGGCGCTCGACCACGGCGGTACGAAACGCGAGATGTTGTCGCCGGCGCCGGCGCCCCATGGCGGCGTTCCTTGTAAGTACCCGTCTTCGGCGCCGATGCCGCCGCCGATCGGCGGGAGGGAGTTTGGAGTGAGCGAGCCTTCGAGCGGCGCAACGTTCATAGCGATCCTCCATCGATAAGAGCTGGCCATCGATCACGACGAGACGTGATGCGACAAGGGGTAGCGCCGGTCGCCGAAAAAGCGACTCGCCATGAGCGATACGCAGATGACCACGCTTACTCGCCTCGACGATCGCCTGCAGGCGCTCAAGGAGCGCCTTTGACTACGCGGGCACGCTCCGCCGCGTAACGGAACTCGAGGAACGCTCCCGGACCCCGGACTTCTGGAACGATTCCGATGCCGCGCAGGCGGTTATGCGGGAGCTCGCCGAGCTACGCGAGCGCACCGGCTCGATCGATCATGCGAGCCGCGCGTTGGGCGAAGCGCGCGAGATGCTGGAACTGTTCGGCGCCGATGCCGCCGCACAAGGTGAGATCGACGCCGGCATAGGCGTGGTGAGCGATGCGGTCGAGTCGCTCGAGCTTGCGGCGAGTTTCGATGGCGAGTTCGATTCGCACAATGCCATCGTCAGCATCTTTGCGGGCGCAGGCGGCGTCGACGCCGCCGATTGGGCGCAGATGCTCGCGCGAATGTACTTGCGCTGGGCTGAGTCCAAGGGTTTCTCGACGCAGATTGCCGACGAATCGCCGGCCGAGGAGGCGGGCCTAAAGTCAATTACGTTCTTCGTGCGCGGGCGCAACGCGTACGGAATGCTCGAGAGCGAGCGCGGCGTGCATCGCTTGGTGCGTCTCTCGCCGTTCGATGCCGCGCATCGCCGCCACACCTCGTTTGCCGCCGTCGACGTGATCCCGGAGGTCGAGGCCGGCCAGAGCGCCGACGTCGAGATCAAGCCGGACGAACTGCGCATCGAGACGTTTAAGTCCGGCGGCTCCGGCGGCCAGTACGTCAACAAGACCGAGTCGGCGGTTCGCATCATTCACGTTCCGACCGGGTTCATCGCCGCATCGCAACAAGAGCGTTCGCAGGCGCAGAATCGCGAAGTGGCGCTCTCGATCCTGCGCGCGAAACTCGTCGTACGGGCCGCCGAGCAGCGCGCGAGCAAGTTGGCCGATCTGCGCGGCGAGCGCCAAGCGAACGAATGGGGCTCGCAGATCCGCTCCTACGTCCTTCAGCCGTACCAGCTCGTCAAGGATCACCGGACCAGCGTCGAGACCGGCAACGTCAGCGAGGTCCTCGACGGGCAGATCGACACGTTTATCTGGCCGTACCTGCAGCAACGCCGCACGTTGCGATCGCAGTAGCGCGTGAAGGATCGCTTTCTTTGGTTCGGATGCCTCATCTATGCGGCGCTCTTTACGCTGCTCGGCCTGCTCAAGTACGCGGTCCATCGCAATCTCGTCGACTTTGGCATCTTCGCGCAGACCGTGGCGAGTGCGTTCGGCTGCTTCTGCAATCCGATCGAAGGCAGCCATTGGGCGTTTCACTTCTCGCCGATACTCTATGCCGCCGGACTGGCGGTTGTGCTCGCGCACTCACCCGCGACGCTCGTCGTGTTGCAGGCGGTCGCCGGCGCGCTCGTCGCGCCGCCGATCTATGGTTTGGTGCTGCGCGCCCGGGGCGACGTCGGCATTGCGCGGCTCGCAGCCCTGGTCGTCTGGCTCTATCCGCCGTTGGCCGGCTTAACCTTCGGCGATTTTCACGAGAACGTCTTCGCGCCGGCGTCCGTCGCGTGGACGCTCTATGCTTTCGATGCCGGTCTCTTCGTTTGGGCGATCGCCGCCGCGGCGATCGCGCTTTCGGTCAAGGAGGATCAGGCGGGGTTTCTGATGATTGCGGGAGCGCTCGGAGCGTGGCGCTTTCGCGGTACGACTGCGGGTCGCGTCGCGGCGGCGATCGCGATCGTTAGCTTCTTGGTCGCAGCGGAGTATTTCTGGCACATTCAACCCGCGGCCGCGCACGCATCGAACGTATGGCAACCGTCGCGCTTCTACGCGTGGAGTGCGGCGGACATGCCGGCGCTTTTCCCAGACATACTCGCGCGTTGCGGCTTTATACTGCTCGCGTTTTTACCGCTTCTCTTCTTACCGTTTCGCTCGCGCATGATGTGGCTTGCCGCCGCCCCGCTTGCTGAGGTTCTCCTCTCGCGGATGCCGACCGCATTTACGATCGGCACGCACTACGCCGGCGCATGGCTCGGGTATGTCGTCGTTGCGTTCGCCTTTGCGGTGCGCAAGCTGCCGCCGGCGAGAGCGCGCGTCGCATTGTTTGGATGCATCGCGTTCGCGCTGCTGGAGTACGTGGCAGCCGACCCGCTCCATCCGGGGCTCAATCTGCGCGCTGTGCAGCGTCGCGACGTGGAGCTCGATCGCTTCCTCGCGCATCTGCCCTCCGGCGTGAGTATTGCGACGCAAGAAGAAGCCTATACGCATCTTGCGCTGGCGAATCCGTACGCACGCCTGATGCCGGAATCGCCGGCAATCGGAAACGCAGGCGTGCTTCGTACTTCTCGATCGCGACTTTCCGGACTCGGCGCGTCTGCAAGAGTACGGCGACGCGTTGAGCCGGCTGGTGCAGGCCGGCCGCTACGTCCTCGTCGAGCAATCCGGCGGCATCGAGCTCTATCGGCGAACGGGGTATTGCCGCTAGGACTTAGCGGAGCGCTACTACCGCCTCGCTCGCGCGCGCCGGCCACTCGCGGTCGGCTCGTACGATGCGATGTGGCGCGGCCCATGGCGACCAGCGCGCGACCTGCAGCGCAAAGTCACGCGTTGGTGGAAAGACGACGACGACCGGCGTGCCGACCATGCCGGCAACGTGGGCGGCGCCGGAGTCGGGCGCGACAATGACGGGCGCGGCAGCGATCGCCGCCTTCCACGATCCTAGGTCGTCAAAATACTCGACCGCCGCCCCCAGCGACGCCGCAATCCGCTCCGCGAATGCGCTCTCGGTCAGCGCTGCGACGAGACGAACCGGTCCGGCGCCGGCCAAACGCCGTCCGAGCTCGACGACCGCATCATCCGAGATACTCAGACGCTTCCACTTGTCGCTGAGTTGAATGAGAATGCGTTCGTCGTCGGCGGGTTCGCGCTCGAGCACGAGCGGGCGCAGTGCGGCAGCGTCCTGCGTCGGTCGCTCGTCACCCAACAGCGGCGTGCCGAGGGTGAAGAGCGTTTCGCATTCGTGCCGTCCGCGCGAGTCTAAACCGGCGCTCCGATACACCGTCTGCGTGAGCAACGACCGCGCCCAGAGCGTCTTGAGCGGCTTGCCCCACCCGTTCTCGAACCCGATGCGTAGCGGCGCCGCAATCGCCGCTGCTAGGCGATATCCGCCCGGATCCTCGGTCGCAACGAGCACGTGCGTGTAGCGCCGTTCGCGAAGACGGGATCCCAACGCCTCGATCGTCGCGAGGTTCGAACGCGCGCTCGAACGGAGTGCAAAACTCGCAACGATAACGCGCCGCACCGCCGAGCTCGAGAAGATGCCCGCATTCGACGGGCGCAGCACGAGATCGGCCGGAATCGCACGCTGTCGCAAAGCCAAAAGCAATGGTGTAAGTGCGAGCGCGTCCCCGATGCCGTCGAGGCGGATGATCAGCACCGACGGTGAACCTTCCGGCATGTTGGTTCTCTCCGACCGGCGATTCGCGGTCGCCTGCCGCCGGCAATGATCGCCCGCGACAATATCGTCACGTTTCGCGAGCTGGAAGGCTACCGGACGATTCGCTCGTTCGGTTACGTCTCCGGGAGCGCGTCGCGTCCGCGCAACCGGTTGCGCTCGACGTTCCGCAGCCTCGGCATGCTGATCGGCTTGGCGAGCAGCGAGTTCCTCAGCGACGCCGAGCAGTTGCGCAACGAAGCGCTCGATGCGGTGCGCGTTCGCGCGGCAGCCCTGGGCGCCAACGCGATCATCGGTCTACAGTTCCACGTCTCGGAGGAGAGCGACGGCTCGTGCGAAGTCGCGGCGTTTGGAGAGGCGGTCTCGGTCAGCGCAACGGAGGCATGAGGTGAGCCTCGAGGAACGCGCGCGCCGCGAAGAGCTTCTAGCGACGGCGGCACGTGCCGCCGATGCATGCCGGAAGTGTACGATTGGCTACGAGCGCCGCAACAACGTCTACGGCGAAGGCGATCCGTGTGCGCGTTTGATGGTCGTCGGCGAAGGGCCCGGCGAGACCGAGGATCAACTCGGCCGGCCGTTTGTCGGCCGGGCCGGCCAGTTGCTCGATCGCATGCTCGCGGCCATCGATCTTCCGCGCGAGGACGTCTACATCTGCAACACGGTGAAGTGCCGGCCGACGCTGCCCGGCGAACGCGGTCCGCGCAACCGTGCGCCCGAACCGGATGAGATGCGGAACTGCCGCCCGTTCTTGGACGAACAGATCGAAATCGTCGCGCCCCACGTCATCCTCGCGCTCGGCTCGCCGGCGGCGAAATCATTTCTGGGCAATAGCTTCCAAATCACGCGGATGCGCGGCACGTGGTACATCGGTCCGGGCGATATACCGCTGATGGTGACGTTTCATCCGGCGTACATCCTGCGCCAGACCGGCGGTCAGATCGAGGGCGTCAAACGCCTGGTATGGGACGACCTCAAGGCGGTGCGCGCAAAACTCGACGAGGTTATCGCTGGCCCGCAAGTCATCGCGACCGACGACGCCGCGGACGCGCACCAAGTCGGTCTATTCGAGAGCCAGGGCACAGAGGTTCCGCTGTGAATCGCGATCCGCTGGAGATATGGCTGCGCGACGTCGCCGGGCGAGCCGGGTTCGCCGGCGTCGATGCATTCGCCGAGCACTTCGATCTCAAGCCATACCGGCTTCGGCAGCTCTACCGCGCCGCGACTAAAGAGTTACTCCAGGATGTCGGCGACGTAACGACTTTTCCGCTCGAACTGCGCGCGGCGTTGCGCGAACGCGGCGTTACGTTTAGCGCGATCGAGCCCGTCGTGTTGCAGCGCTCGCATGACGAACAGACGACCAAAGGCCTCTTTCGCCTCGGCGACGGTAAGGAAGTCGAAGCCGTTCTCATGGAGCATCGCGGCGATCGCACGACCCTCTGCATCTCATCCCAAGCCGGTTGCGCGTTCGCCTGCAGCTTCTGCGCGACAGGTCAGGCCGGCTTCTCCCGCAATCTTTCGGCGGGCGAGATCTTCGATCAGGCATGGTTCTTCGCGCGCGAGCTCGCTGGGCGCGGCAAGAGCATTACAAACGTCGTCTTCATGGGCATGGGCGAGCCGTTTCACAACTACGACGCCGTGATGGAGGCCGTCGCATTGCTCAACGACCCTGCGGGCTTCGGGCTCGGCCATCGGCATATCACGATATCGACCGTCGGCCTCGTCGACAAGATCGATCGGTTTGCCGGCGAGGAGTTGCAGGTCAATCTGGCGATCTCACTCCACGCGCCAACGGACGAGCTTCGGTCGTCGTTCATGCCTGTAAACAAGCGCTTTCCGTTAAACGAGCTCATGGCCGCGTGCGAACGCTACGTGGCCAAGACGCACCGTAAGGTCTTCTTCGAATATGTCATGCTGGCCGGCGTCAACGACAGCGTGGAGTGCGCCAGGCATCTGGGGGCGTTGATGCGCGGTCACCTCTATCACGTGAACCTGATTCCGTATAACGCAACGCCCGACGGCGCGTTCGCAGCCACGCCGCAGGCGCGGATTTGGGAGTTTGCCGCGACGCTTCAGGCGGCCGGCGTCGCGGTGACCGTGCGGCACAACATGGGCCGCGATATCGCCGCCGCATGCGGCCAGCTGCGCGTCGCGTCGCAGCCTAAGGTAAGCAGTGCAGGCTCTCGGTGATCGAAACGGCTAATTGTGGAACAGCTTGACTCTAAAATGGCCTACGTAGTCACGCACCTGTTCATCGAAAAAATCTACGAACGTACTCACTATGACGACCTGAGCGTTTTAGTGAGTGGCATGAGCCTGAGCTTGGACGGACAGCGCAGCATGGACCCAGCCATGGTTCACGACTGGGCAGGTGTCGTTGGTAATCAAAACTCATTTACCAGGACTGAGGGCTTCGGCGCAGCCAGAAGATACCTCGAGAACTGGTACGAAATCGGCCCGTTGGCCATGAGAGATCGGTGCCACGATAGATGCCATGGCCATAAAAGCTGACGGCGAACCGCTCCTCGCTGATACGGCTGCCACGTGGAATGGCTGCTGGGATATCGACTGCGAGAATATCCGAGCCGGCGACCCTTTCAAGACGGCGTACTCGTACGGAACGAACGCCGAGGGGAAGCGAGGATTCTTGCAGTGGAATCGCGATGGCCGCTTGGAATTCATAGAGGACGAGTTTGACGGCAAATCGTTCGACTCGCGGTCTACCTTCAGTCCAAGATATAACAAGGCGCCGCATTGCTGCGGCGCCTTGTGCGTTTCGATGTGTCTGTCGGCCTGATACGTGCCGAAGATAGCACACCTGCGACGACTTCGCAACAGCGTTGAGCTGCGCGGCTGGAGCGCCCGGGAATCGAACCCGGAGCTGTCTGGTGTATCAGTGCCGGCAGTCGACGCCATCGAAACGCCCCAGCTCCTTTCTGTCCCTCTCTGAGATGCGGTCGCACGTCGGAACGGGGAAGGGGCGGCAGAATCGGTACTGAACCATCTGAGCGTTCGATAAAGAGGCTGATGGACACGGCGGAAGCGGCACAAACGGTGACGATGGAAGAGATTACGGCGCTCGCAAAGCGCCGCGGTTTTATCTTTCAGTCGAGCGAAATTTACGGCGGCCTCAACGGCTTTTGGGATTACGGCCCGCTCGGAACGATCCTCAAACGCAACGTCAAAGACGCCTGGTGGCGCGACACGGTCGAGCTGCGCGACGACGTCGTGGCCTTCGATTCGTCGGTCGTGATGCACCCGCTCGTGTGGAAAGCTTCCGGCCACGTCGATGCGTTCCACGACGTCATGGTCGATTGTAAGGTCTGCAAGCACCGCTTTCGTTACGATCAGCTCGAGAACAAGACGAAGTGCCCCGACTGCGGCAGCGCCGACTCGTTCACCGAGCCGCGCAACTTCAACCTGATGATGCAGACGTGGGTTGGGCCGATGGAGGATACGTCGGCGAAGGTCTATCTGCGCCCAGAGACGGCTCAGGGCATCTTCGTCAACTTCAAGAACATCTATCAGACGGCACGAAAGCGGCCGCCATTCGGCGTCGCGCAGATCGGAAAATCGTTCCGCAACGAAATTACGCCTGGCAACTTCGTCTTCCGGCAGCGCGAGTTCGAGCAGGCCGAGCTCGAGTATTTCGTCCCCGACGACGGACAGGACATGCGCGTATTCCAGGAGTGGGTCGAGCGGCGGAAGGCGTGGTACGCTGCCTACGGTATCAAGCCGGAGCGCTTGCGCTTCTACGAACTTACCGAGGCCGAGCGCCCGCACTACGCGCGTGCCGGTGTCGACGTCGAGTACCGTTTTCCGTGGGGCTGGGGCGAGTTGGAATCGATCGCGCATCGCGGCACGTACGATCTCGACGCACACATGGCGTTGACCGGCAAAGACCTAAAGTTCTTCGACGAGGCGAGCAAGAGCCATTACACGCCACTGCTCATCGAGAGCTCCGCCGGAATGGACCGGACGCTCCTGACCTTTCTCATCGATGCCTACGAACGCGAGCGCAGCAAGGATCCTAACGGAAAGGAGACCGAGCGCACGGTCTTGCGCTTCCATCCGCGCATAGCGCCGGTGCAAGTCGCCGTGTTCTCGCTAGCGCGCAACAAGCCGGAACTCGTCGAACGTGCGCGCGCGATCGAAGCCGCGCTTCGCCCGGCATTTCGCACGCAGTACGACGAGGGCAACATCGGTCAGCTGTACCGCCGCCAGGACGAAATCGGAACGCCGTTCTGCGTGACCGTCGACTACGAGAGCCTCGGCGACGGAAGCGTGACGATCCGCGGCCGCGACTCGATGCAACAAGAGCGAATCGCAAGCGACCGGCTCGATACGTACGTAAAGGATCGGCTCGAACGATGACGTCGCAAGCGGCTCCGAAGTACGTTTATTTCTTCGAAGAGGGAAAGTCGCTCGCGAACGATACCACGCCCGACGCGATGCGCAATCTGCTCGGCGGCAAAGGCGCCGGACTTGCCGAGATGACCGCCGCGGGCTTACCGGTGCCGTCCGGCTTCACGATTACCACCGACGCATGCCTGCGTTTCTACGAAGCCGGCCGCACCTTCCCGGATGGACTGCAAGTGCAGATCGATGCTGCGCTCGACAAACTTGAGAAGAAGACCGGCAAGAAGCTGGGATCGGTCGAGAATCCGTTGCTCGTCTCGGTCCGCAGTGGCGCGCGCATCTCGATGCCGGGGATGATGGATACGATCCTCAACCTCGGATTGAACGATCGCACGGTCGAAGCGCTCGCGAAACTCACCCGCAACGAACGCTTCGCCTGGGATGCGTACCGGCGCTTCATCATGATGTTTTCAAACGTCGTTTTGGGGATTCCGAAAGACGGGTTTGAAGAGCTCATCGACGAGGCGCGAGCGGCGCTGCACGTTAGGAGCGATCCCGAGATCGACGCCGCGACCTGGCAGCGGCTCGTCACGCAGTTCAAGGCGATCGTGAAGGCGGCGACTGGAAATGAGTTTCCGGGCGACGTGCGAGAGCAGCTGCGCCTGGCCGTGCGCGCCGTTTTCGACTCGTGGAACTCTAAACGCGCCGTCGACTATCGCCGCTACAACAGGATCCCGGACGATTGGGGTACGGCGGTGACGGTAATGGAGATGGTCTTCGGAAACTTGGGCGAGGACTCGGGCACCGGCGTCGCGTTTACGCGCGATCCCAACACGGGCGAGCACGTGCTCTTCGGCGAGTACCTCCGCAACGCGCAGGGTGAGGACGTCGTAGCCGGCATTCGGACGCCGGAGAAGATCGCCGAGCTCGCGCAGACACAGCCGCAGGTCTACGCGCAGTTCGCCGAGATTGCGACACGCCTCGAGCGGCATTATCGCGACGTGCAGGATCTCGAGTTCACCGTCGAACGCGGCAAGCTCTTCATGCTGCAGACACGCAGCGCCAAACGCAGCGCCGAGGCAGCGGTGCGCGTCGCGCTCGACCTCGTCGCCGAAGGTTTGATCGACAAACGTCGCGCGGTCGGCATGGTCAGCGCGCAGTCGCTCGACCAGCTCTTCCACGCGCGCATCGATCCCGCGGAGAGCGTCTCGGTTCTCTGCAAAGGGCTCAACGCGTCGCCGGGCGCGGCGACCGGGCAGATCGTCTTCTCCGCCGACGATGCGGTTGCATGGAAAGAGCAGGGCCGCAAGACGATCCTGGTGCGCACTGAGACGAACCCCGACGACGTGCACGGGATGATCGCGGCCGAGGGCGTGTTGACCGCGAAAGGCGGTGCAACGTCGCATGCGGCGGTCGTCGCACGCGGCATGGGTAAGCCGTGCATCGCGGGCTGCGAGGCGCTGAACATCGATCGTCACGATCGCCGTGTGACGGTCGACGGCACGGAGTTGCACGAAGGCGATTGGATCACGATCGACGGTTCGACGGGAAACGTCTCCGCCGGCGAGCTCAAACTCATTCCGCCGCCGACGCATCTGCCCGAGTGGCTGGCAACCTTTCTTTCGTGGGCCGACGAGATGCGGCGAATGGAAGTGTGGGCGAACGCCGACACGCCCGACGACGCGGCCAAGGCGCGCGAGCTGGGAGCGCAGGGCATTGGGCTCTGCCGCACCGAGCACATGTTTATGGAACCCGAGCGGCTGCCGGTCGTGCACGAGATGATCTTGGCCACGTCGACTGCGGCGCGCGAACGCGCGTTGGCAAAGCTGCTACCCTTCCAGCGCAGCGACTTTGCCGGCATCCTGCGGGCGATGGAGGGTCTGCCCGTCACGATTCGGCTGCTCGATCCGCCGCTGCACGAGTTCTTGCCGTCGCTCGAACAGCTGCTCGTCGAAACGACTGAGCTGCGCATGACCAAAGGCGTCGCCGATCCGGAGTACCAGGCGAAGGAAGCGCTACTGCGGCGCGTGCAGCAGCTGCACGAACAGAATCCGATGCTCGGCCTGCGCGTCTGCCGGCTAGGAATCGTCTTTCCCGAGATCTACGAGATGCAAGTGTGCGCGATCTTCGAAGCGGCCTGCGATCTGAAGCGCGAGGGCGTCGACGTGCGGCCGGAGGTCATGATTCCCGGCGTCGGGACGCCCGAGGAGATGAAGACGACGCGCGAGGCCGCAAAACGTACGGCCGATCGAGTCTTGCACGAGCGAGGCGTCGAGCTCACCTATCACATCGGCACGATGATCGAGTTGCCGCGTGCCTGTATCGTCGCCGGCGATTTGGCGAAGGATGCGGAGTTCTTTTCGTTCGGCACGAACGACCTGACGCAGACGACGTACGGCTACAGCCGCGACGACGCCGAAGGATCGTTCATCCCCGTCTACCTCGAGAAGCGCATTCTCAAGGAGGATCCGTTCCAGGTGCTCGACCGGCGCGGCGTCGGCGAGCTCATGCGTCAGGGCGTTGCTCTCGGGCGAGCGGCGCGCAAGGGCATCAAGATCGGGATCTGCGGCGAGCACGGCGGCGAGCCGAGCAGTGTCGCGTTCTGCGACCAGCTAGGCCTGGACTATGTCTCGTGTTCGCCGTACCGCGTTCCGATCGCGCGCCTGGCGGCGGCACAGTCGGCGATCGGCGCGCTTACGTAAGCCGCCCGTCGCGGCTCGCGGCGATGATCTCGGCGCAGATGCGACGCGCTTCGCGGACCGTATCATCGCGTGCGTTCTCAGCGGATGGCCGGCGCACGAAGAGCTTGTGCCAGTACGCCTTGCCGCTGAGTTTGGCGATGAGATCGGATATCTGACGCGCGTCGACGACACCGGTCGGAGTGCCGACCCAAACCGTCCGTTCGGCTCCGATACCGAGCGGCAGCCGATGCAGGAGCTGCGACTGTGAATCTGTCCACAGGTTACGATCGCCGAAGCGTGTGCGCAACGCGGCTTCACAAGCTTCGTACGCATGCAGGTCTCGCTCGGCGTTGAACTCCGCCGCGAGCGCGTACACCCGAACCCGGTTGCGCAGCGCTTGCGCGGCTTCGCTGTGTCGATCGTCGAGCGCGTTGAGCACGCGGAAGTCGTCCCACCGGAGGAACTCGTCGATCGGATCGAGCGCATGCGGATCCGGCCAGAGCTCCTCCAGCACCGAATGCAGCACGTGCTCGAACATGCGCGTCGTATGGTGGAAGTAGACCGACGAGAACATCATGTAGCGCGCCATGACGAAAGATTCGAGCGCGACCACCCCACGGCGGTCAATGCCGACTGCGAGCCGGCCGCCGTGCTCGAAAAGGCGCAGCGATGCGACGAGTTGCTCGGCGTCGTACTGTCCGGTTGCGACGCCGGTAAAGTACGCGTCGCGCTGCAGGTAGTCCATGCGATCGGCGTCGAGATTCGGGCCGCTGACGAGCTCGCGGAGTGCTGGGTAGCGGCTCTGCGGGTCGCCGACGATGAGGCCCAGCGCGTCGGCGGGCGCGACGTCCAGATCCGCGACCGCCCGTGCGATGTCGGGAAGCTGCAAGAGCGCGGTCGTACGCGCCTCGTGCCGTATGCCGAGCACCGCTTCGCACGCATGACTGAACGGACCGTGTCCGATATCGTGGAGCAGCAACGCCGCGCGTAAAAGCCGTCGCTGATACGCGATCTCTTCGGCATCCCCGAAGTACGATCGGCCGTGGCGCACGAGCTCGTCGAAGGCGCGCGTGCCCATCGCAAGAGCACCGAGCGCATGCGTGAAGCGCGAATGTTCGGCCGATGGAAAAGCGAGATACGCGAGACCCAGCTGGCGCAGGCGGCGTAAGCGCTGCATCGCAGGCAAGTCGAGCAGACGCGCCTCAGCTGTGGATAACTCGATGAAGTGGTGAATCGGGTCGAAGATGCGCTTCACGATTCGACCGCTTCGCGTCTTCGTATGGAACTCCGTTGCGGCCACGA
Organism: Vulcanimicrobiota bacterium; assembly: GCA_963758805.1. GTDB lineage: Bacteria > Vulcanimicrobiota > Vulcanimicrobiia > Vulcanimicrobiales > Vulcanimicrobiaceae > Cybelea. The sequence continues at coordinate 79,198 of CAVWWP010000003.1, read as the reverse complement.
CGACGGAGATTTTACCAACGCGAAGAATCTGGATTGCGGAGGAGCACTGCACGGGGTGAGATTCGACCAAGGAGCCTTAGCCGAGATTCGTTCGCGCATAGACATCGCGAGCTACATCGGCGAGCACGTTCCGCTGACGAGGCGGGGCAACGACCTCGTCGGGCTCTGTCCGTTCCACGCCGAGAAGACGCCTTCGTTTCACGTACATCCGGATCGCGGTTTCTTCAAGTGCTTCGGTTGCGGTACGGGCGGCGACGTCGTCACGTTTCTACAGAAGCTCGAGAACCTGACCTTCCCGGACGCGGTGCGCGCGCTTGCGGGCAAGGCGGGCATCGAGCTCGAGCCCGAGACGCCGCGCGCGGCGCGCATGCGCAGCGAACGCGAGTTGATCTACGAGGCCAACCGCATCGCGGCTGCGTTTTTCGCGCGCATGCTCGCGGGCGATCGAGGGGCGCCCGCGCGTGCCTATTGCGAGAAGCGTGGATTCTCTGCGGCGACGATCGAGAAGTTTTCGCTCGGCTACGCGCCCGATGCATGGGACGGTCTGGTGCGCGAGTTCGGCCGCTACGGTATCGACCTTGCGCTCGCGGCGCGAGCCGGCCTGTTAAAACAGGGCGAGCGGGGCTACTACGACTTTTACCGCGATCGGCTGATCGTGCCGACGTACTCGACGACGGGCGAGATCATCGCATTCGGCGGGCGCGCGCTAGGCGACGGCGAGCCCAAGTACCTCAACAGTCCGACGACGCCGGTCTATACCAAGGGGCGGCACCTGTTCGCCCTCAACCTGGCGCGCCGTGCCGCGCAGGGCGATCGGACGCTCATCGTCGTTGAGGGCTACCTCGATTGCATCGCTCTCCACCAGGCGGGGTTCGAGAATAGCGTCGCAGCGCTCGGCACGTCTTTTACGCCCGAGCAGGCGACCGAGTTGCATAAATACGCGGAGTACGTCGCGCTCTGCTTCGACGGCGATGCCGCCGGCAACGCGGCTGCAACCAAAGCGATCGACATTGCGTCTAAAGCAGTCGAACACACTGGGTCGAGCGTGAGCGTCGTCAGCCTTCCACCGGGTGAAGATCCGGACAGCTTCGTTCGAACTCATGGAGCGGCCGCGTTTCGCGCGCTGCTCGGAGCGGCGAAGCCCGCCATCGCATTCAAGATCGACGAGGAGGTCGAACGGCTGCGCGCAGAGTTCGACTCGCCTGCGAAGATGGTGCCCCGCGCGGTGGCGCTCATCCGCGAGCTCGCGCCGCGCGAAGAGTGGGACCGGTGGCTCGTCTACGTCGCGGGTCGGCTGAAGGTGAACGTGGACGACCTTCGGAATAGCCGGTTTCTCGCCAATTCGGCTAACTTCGGGCCTCGCTCGCGAATGGCGTCGTCTGCGAGCCGCCACATACAGGCGGCCGTAGAACCGCTTTCGTTCGAACGTGAGGTTCTAAGTATTTTGCTCGAAGAGCCCGCGCTGGGTGCGGAGTATGGCGAGCGAATCGAAGCGTCTCGCTTTCGTAACGAGGCGTACCGGCGAGTGTACGAGCGAATCGTCAATGCCGCCGGAGCGCTGCGTATCACGGCCGACCTCTTCGGACTCTTCGCGGAGGACCAAGCCGGCCTCGACGTGCTCAATGCGTTGGGACGAAGAGAGCGCAGTTCGGCCGTGCGGTACGGCGATTCGGAGGACCGGCGAGCGCACTTGGAGCGGGTCGTCGAGCGATTGAAGCTCGAAGACGAACGGGAGCGATATCAGGAGTTATCCCGGCGAATCGACGAATCTCTCGACCACGGCGAGATGGTTTCGGATCAGATGCGCAGCGAGTTCGACGCCCTGGTCGCAAAGTTAAAACGATAAGGCTAAATTTTACGTAAAGAAAGGAGGTGAAAAAGAACAGTATGCCACGCAAGAAGAGCGGGCCACAGACGGCCGAGCCGCCGGCGCCGGTTACGGTCGAGGAGCTCAAAAAGCGGCTCATCACCCGCGGCAAGACTCAAGGATCGCTGACGTACGAGGAGATCAACAGCACCTTCGACGTGCTCGACGAGGTGAGCCCCGAGCAGCTCGACGAGTTCTTTGAAGAGATTACCGCGGCCGGCATCGAGCTCGTCGACGAACAGAAAGACGAGAAGCCCGAGGCCGAGCGCGAGGAAGAAGTCGAAGCGATTCCCGACGGGCTCTCGCTTGACGATCCCGTACGGATGTACCTCAAGGAGATCGGCCGCGTCCCGCTGCTCTCGATGGAACAGGAGAAGTCGCTGGCCATGCGGATCGAAGCCGGTGAGCTCGAGATTCGCAATAACGGCTCCGCGGATTCGAAGGTCATCGACGGCGGCGAAGAGGCGAAGCGGCAACTCACCGAGGCTAACCTCCGTCTCGTCGTTTCGATTGCGAAAAAGTATGTCGGTCGCGGCATGCTCTTCTTGGATCTCATTCAAGAAGGGAACTTAGGATTGATCCGCGCCGTCGAGAAGTTCGATTATCGCAAAGGATATAAGTTTTCGACCTACGCGACGTGGTGGATTCGCCAAGCGATCACGCGCGCGCTCGCGGACCAAGCGCGCACGATTCGGATCCCGGTGCACATGGTCGAGACGATCAACCGCCTCATCAAAGTATCGCGCCAGCTCTTGCAAGAGCTCGGACGCGAGCCGTCGGTCGAGGAGATCGCCGAAGCCATGTCGCTGACGCCCGAGAAGGTTCGCGAGGTCATGAAGATTTCGCAGGAGCCGATTTCGCTCGAGACTCCGATCGGCGAAGAGGAAGATTCGCATCTGGGCGATTTCATCGAGGACCAAGAAGCGGTCGCGCCGGCCGAAGCGGCCTCCGTGATGCTGCTCAAAGAGAAGATGCAGGACGTGCTGCAGAATCTGACCGAGCGCGAGCGTAAGGTGCTCGTGCTCCGCTTCGGACTGGAAGATGGGCATCAGCGCACGCTCGAAGAGGTCGGGCAAGAGTTCGGCGTGACGCGCGAACGCATTCGCCAGATCGAAGCCAAGGCGCTGCGTAAGCTCCGCCACCCCTCGCGCGGAAAAGCCTTAAAAGACTACTGGACCAACGAATAAGATTGCGCCGGATCTTCGGCGCAATGACGCTAAGATGCTGACTAGCTTCATCTCTCTGCTCATGATCGTCGTGCCGGTGGCGTCGCCCTCGGCCTCGGCGCCGCCTTCGCAGGCGCCGCTCCGGACGATCATCACGGTCGTTTCCTCGCCGTACTGCAACTCGCTAGCCGATCACTTCAACAATGCGTTGGTCCCGATGCTCGCGAACGACCGGACGCTCGACGGCGTCAGCGTGCAGCTGGACGACCTCAATACGCTCTTCAACTATCCCGATTATGTCGAGCGCTTCGTCCACGTGCGCGATACGCTCGGGCGTCAGGAGACCGTGTTGAATGATTCCATGGCACAAATTCAGCGGGAGATCAACGCGCTACGCGACGGGTCGCGCCTAACGACGGACGCCCAGGCCGCGAGCCAAGTCCATCTTGTGGCGCAAGAGTTGCAGACCGCGTACGACAAGCAGCGGCAGCTCTCGATCGATCTACAGGGCGTCCATCAGGCGATGATTCAGTACAATATCATGCACGCACATCCGGCGATGGGCGGCTTCGACCCGGCCGAGATGTCGATGCCGGCCGATATGCTCAATATAAAGAGTTATCTCCACTTTGACCGGCAGCGCGCTACCATTGGGACATCCGAGGACAGCGCCGCCGACATCGCCTACGCCGCGGTGCAGAGCAACTGCACGGCGACGAAATAGCGTCCGCTACATATCGTCTTTTTCGGCGTTCGCGCTGGGCACCACGAGCGGGTTATGGTCGGCGAATGCACCAGTCGGATTTGGTTTCACCCACACGATAAGGTCCCAGATCGACGGAAACAGGAAGACGCGCTTAACGGCGCTTGCGCTCTTGACGATCCCCATCGTCACGAGCGTCGCGGCTTGCGGGTTGTCGACATTCCCGCCGGCGGCAGCGAACTTCTTGGCGCTCGCGCCGCCGTAGCTCTCCGTCCCGTTCGGGCCGTAGAGAATGTAGTGAATGTGCTCGCGAAACGACAGCCAACGCCGATAGTCGATGCCCCAAATATGGGGCGGCTCGGGCGAGTTGCTCTGCAGAACCGAGAAATCTGCGCCGAGCAGATTCCCGTGGACGTCGTACCAGAGCTGGCTGGGATGCTGCGGATCGGTGCTCTGCCAATCGAGGTTCGCATAGCTGATCGCGCCGGTCGAATCCTCGTTCGTGTAGCGGAAGTATCCGGCTTTGATCGCATCCTGCGGCGTCGGAAAGCGCGCCATGAGATCCTTCTGAATCCCCGCGACGAACGCGACCTCGCTCCCCTGCGGTTGCGGCGGCGGCGACGCACTCGGCGAGGGCGCGGCGCCGAGCGCGGCAGTAGCGGTCAGTGCGAAGAGCGCCAGCGCGCTGGCGATACGATTGAGCATCGGCAAGACTCCTTATCCGGCGAGTCGGTGGCCTTTCGGCGCCCCGCTGTCAAAACTTTGCGATTATGGTGAAGCGGAGGCCGACGGCGCCGCGCTCGGCGACGGGGAGGGCGTCGGCGGCGGAAGCCGTCGCGGGTGGCCCTCTTGCGCCGCCGGACCGAAGGGCGTAGCCTCCGGTTCGGCGGGAAACGTCGAGTTCGGGATCTCGGTGCTGGTGGCCGGCGGTCGGGGCGTAACGATCGCGATCGAGCCGTTCGGCAGCGCCGAGACCGTCGCGTCGGTCTGAGCCGGAATCTCTGCACCGGGATGGAGAACGAAGTTCTTCCCCTTGCGGAAGATTTGATAGAACGCGTAGTAAGGCACGAAGATGTCGCCGGCCGTATCTTCGGAGGCGACGGTCGATTCGTGACCGGATGAATCGCGCGGCGCGAGGCGCGCGACCGGCGCGCGTAGCGGCAACGCGCGGCCGTCGGGCAGCTGCAGCGGCTCGAAGAAGATGTCGACGAAGCCGTACTGATCCATGATGTCCGACGCCGAGACGTCGACGATGCGGATCTTTGCGGGCGTTCCGGCCGCAGCGATGGTCCGCCCGCTTACGACGATAGCGTCGCGCAGGTGTACGTTGACGATCTCTCCGGCCTTCGAACTCTTCGACGAGATCGGATCGTCCAAAACGAAGAACAGCGTCGAGTCAAACGGCAGGACGTTATCGGGGTGAGCCGTCGGGCTCGGCTCCGCTTTGGGCACGGGTGTAGGAGGCGTTGGATACGCCTCTGCGATACCCATGCCGAGCGTTGCCGATGCAAAGACGACAGCGGCGAGACTCCGAACGAGTCTCAGACGCTCAGCTCGCGCGCTTCTCTTGTTTCTGCGCGTTTGCGGCGGCGCGCTTTCCTTCTTCGATGAGCTGCTTGACTTTTTGGCCGCCCTTTTGGCCGATGCGTTCGTAGAAATCGGGGCCATATCGATCACGCGTGGCTTCGCCGCCCTTCTTTCCACCCTTCTTGCCGATCTGCTCGTAAAACTCGTGGCCGTGCGCGAGCTTGGTTGCAAGGCCGCCCTTGCGTCCGATCTGCTCGTAGAACTGGGCCCCGTACTTATGCTTCACGGTTTCGCCGCCTTTTTGGCCGGCTTCGCGGACCGACATTCCGCCGCCGCGCTTACGCGGTTGCGGCGCTCCTGGAGTCCCTGGCATGATTCTATTCACCTGTGTTTCCTTATGCCGTTCTGGAAGGACGGCAAACTCTTACCACTTATTTTAGAACGCAGGTTCGGGGGCGAAAGTTTGATAGAAAGGTTGGTCTGGAGTGAGAAAGCTTGGTTTGGGGGGCCTCGTGGCGCTGGGGGCTGTGCTCGCGGCGCTCGCCGGGGCCGTCGCCGGCCCGGACTCACAGCCCGGTTCCTACCGGCAAATCCTCACCCTCGAGACCCGGCGGTCGCTTGGTGAAGGGGCGCTCGCCCGGCTTCTAGCCTCGCGGAACGAGGCGATCGCTGTTCGGGCAGCCCTGGCCGTTGGGCGTACCAAGCAGGCAGCAGGCGAGGGCATTCTCCGCCCGTACCTCACCGACCGGCGCGATCCGGTGCGGGCAATGAGCTTTTATGCGCTCGGATTGCTCGCGACGGGCCGCGATACGACGGCCCTACTCGGCGGATTGCGCGACCGGGCGGGCGCGGTCCGCGTCGCCGCCGTGGACGCGATCGGTCGCTATGCCGCGGCGCATCGCTTCGACGCTGCGACAGAGCGACGCCGCACAGGGCGCGATCGAGCGCGCGTTATCGGGTGATGCCGATGCGATCGTGCGCGCGCGCGCGGCGAGCGTGCTCGTGGCGTTTCGCAAGGGGCCGCAGGCGCCGCGCGCCGCGGCCGCGCTTACCGCCGCATTGAGCCGCGACGCCGACGTCGAGGTACGGCGGCACGCGATGTGGGCAATCTTTCGCGGGTATTCACCGCAGGTCGACGTGCATATCGTGGAAGCGGGTTTGAACGATGCCGACGAGGTCGTGCGCATCGAGGCGGTTCGCGCGATGGCGCACTATGCGGACCCGTCGCTGGTCGCGGTCGTGACACCGTTGCTCGGGGATCCGTCCTGGCGCGTGCAGGAGCAGGCCGCGGAGACGATTCGCGCACTGCAAGGGAAAACGCCGAACGATCATTGGGGCACGATTCCGGACTACGTCCACGTTCCGAGCCCGGCACCGGATCCGTTCGCAGCGCTTGCGCCATTACCGCGCACGCCTGTTTCAGGGAAGCCCGCGCGTCCGTTGCCGAGCGACGCGATTTTGGAACCGGCGCTCGACCCGTCGACCGCGGCCGCGATGACGGGCCCCGCGCCGGGCACGCACCCGCGGGTTCGCATCGTGACGACGAAAGGCAACCTCTACGTCGTGCTCTTTCCTGAATGGGCGCCGCTCACGGTCGAGAACTTCTTGAACCTCGCCAACCGCGGCTACTACGACAACAACCGCTGGTTCCGGATCGTCCCCGATTTTGTCGTCCAGACCGGCGATCCCAACGACAACGGTGAGGGCGACGCAGGCTACACCGTCGGCGCCGAAGAGAGTCCGCTCGAGCAGAGCAGCTACGTCATCTCGATGGGTCTGAACTACGATGACAAGACGCAGACGCCGATTCGCGATTCGGCCGGAACGCAGTACTACGTGACGCTCTCGCCGCAATACCATCTCGACCGCGATTTCACGGTCTTCGGAAGCGTCGTCTCAGGGTTTCGACGTCTTGGGCCGGCTCGTCGAATCCGACCGCGTCCTCCGCGTCGAGCGCATCGCCGGCGTTACTCTTCCGACCGGACAGCCGATGGCCACCGGAACGTCGTTCGCCGATGCGATTGTCGTCGACGCTTCGAACGAAATGGACGGCGTAAGGGCTGAGTACACCTATCTCGCGGCGCATCCGTGCGCATCGGGCGGCCGGTGGCAGCTCAAGGAGCAGACCTTGGTCACGCACGCCGGAACGCCGTACGACGTCATCGACGCCATCTGTTCCAGCGGCGGTGCGGAGCGCAAGTTTTACTTCGACATTCACGCGTATTACGGTAAGATTTAACGCACGTGGTCGCTACGTACCGTAGCGGCGCTTGCGCAGCGAGAAGTCGCTGAGCGCGCGCAAGAAGTGCGTTTCGTCGAAATCGGGCCAGTACGTCGGCGTTGCCCAGAACTCGGCGTACGCCGACTGGAAGAGCAGAAAGTTGGAGATGCGCAGCTCGCCGCCGGTGCGGATGATGAGATCGGGATCGGGCAGCCCGGCCGTGTAGAGCCGGTTTGCCAGCGCGCGCTCGTCGATCGAAGCGGCGTCGCGCAACCCCGCGCCGACCTCCGCTGCAAGCGCGCGAACGGCGTCGCCGATCTCGCGCCGGCCGCCGTAGTCGATCGCGATGTTGAGGACGATGCCGTGGTTTGCCGACGTGTCGCGAACCAAACCCTCGAGCGCGACGCGGGTGCGGTTCGGCAATCGTTCGGTGCGCCCGCAGAGGCGCACGCGTACGTCCTCCTTGCCTAAACGCCGCAGCTCACCGCGCGCCGCGCCGGCACACAGATTCATCAAGAGGCGGACTTCGCCTTCGGGACGATCCCAGTTCTCTTCGGAGAACGCGTAGGCGGTGACGACGCGCACGCCTTCGGTCCGCGCCGCGCGCAGCACGCGGCGCAGCATCGTGATACCGCGCCGGTAACCGCAAACGATCGGCAGTCCGCGCTCGGCGGCCCACCGCCGGTTGCCATCCATGATGATTGCGACGTGTTCGGGCGTCACGTCGTCGCGAGCTTTCCGCGCGCCGGCGCGTGCGAACGATCGTGGACGTCGCGAATGACCGCCTCGAGCTCGTCGACATACGCCAGAAAGCGTTGCCGGCCGCGTTTGGTGATGCGATAGATCGTTTGCGGCCGGCCGGAGCCGCGCTGCTTCTCCGTCGCGACGATGCCAAGATCGGCCAGCGCGTGCACGTGCCGGTTCAAGTTGCCGTCGGAGAGGTCGCACGCCGCTTGGAGCTCGGTGAAGCTGAGCCCTTCAGGATGTGCTATCAAACACGTACAGATCGCAAGCCGGCCGCGCTCGTGAAAGATCCGCTCCAAACCCGGGTAGGAGAAAGGCGCCTCGCTCATGGCGCGCGCTCGCGCCAGATCAGCGCGCCGATTGCGATCTGTCCCGTGCCGAAGCCGAGCGGCATGACCCACCAGGCCAGTGCGATCGCTTGCAACGGCGAGATCAAAAACAGCGCGGAAAGCACGGCGAAGCCGATCGTGATTGGGAAGGTCGATCCGGGAATCGCTTCGCGCGATGCAAAGAGGCCGGTCGAATAGAGCGCAAACCACATTCCCGGCAAGAGCGCATACGCCGAATGATCGATGAGCGCGACGGTCATGAGGCCGCCGAGCACGACGCTGGGAGCGATCGAGCGCGCGGCAAAGCGGAGGCGGCTGACGGCGCCCGGACCGCGGTGCTTCATTACCCAGATCGCGACGGCTCCGTAGTTGAGCAGAAGCGCGACCGCCAAGCAGCTCGTCCAAATCGCGACGTAGGTGTGGAAGGCTGCCGGCGTCTGCGGCAGTGGCGCGAGCTGCAGCTGCACGTATCCCGCGGCGAGCGCAGCGAAGCCGCTCGCGATGGCGGCCGGCGCGGAGTAGCCCTCGAAACGCTGAACGCGGAGCAGCCGGTCCCGAACCTCAGCTAAATCCGACAGCGCGCGCTGAATCTCCACCAAACCGTTCCCTTCGCTTTGCGCTGCAAAGCTATTACTTTGTACCACAAAGCCACCGTGATTGCAAGTTCAGTGCTTAAAACGTGCGTTTGGTGTCGAGCAGGATCGTGACGGGCCCCACGTTGACGCTCTCGACGTCCATGTGGGCGGCGAATCGGCCGTAGGCGACGCGCAGACCTCGCGCTTCGAGGTGCGCGCCGACGCGCTCGTAAAGCTCCAGCGCGAGCGGCTCCTTGGCGGCGGCGATGAACGAGGGTCGCCGGCCCTTGCGCACGTCGCCGTGGAGCGTGAACTGCGAGACGAGCAGCACGTCGCCGCCGATTTCGAAGACCGACCGGTTCATCAATCCGGCGTCGTCGGCAAAGACGCGCAAGCCGGCGATCTTCTCCGCCAGCGCGACGGCATCGCGCTCCTCATCGTCGACCCCAACGCTGACGAGCACGAGCAGCCCGGCTGCAATTTCGCCAATCGTCTCTTCGCCGACGCGGACGGACGCACGCGAAACACGTTGCACGACGGCGCGCACGGCGTTAACGTGAGAAGATCGACGAGAGTGCGAAGAGCGCGTTCTCGCGGCGCTCCAGCACGCGGCGATAGAAATAGCCGCCCCAGTGCGTGCCGAACGGCACGTAGATGCGCAGCCGATAGCCCTCGGCGACGAGCTGGCGTTGGATCTGCGGCCTGGAACCGTAGAGCATCTGAAACTCAAACTGATTGTTTGAGATACCCTGGCGCGCGACGAACTCTTTGACCGCCGAGATCAGCCGCCGGTCGTGCGTTGCGATCCCAGGATAGTTTCCGCGCTCCAGGAGTTGTCGCGCGAGATGCAAGTACTCGGTGCGGATCTTCGGCATGCTCTTGTACGCAATCTCCGCGGGCTCGTTATACGCACCTTTGCAGAGCCGTACGCGGGCGCGCATTTCGATCGCTCGCTCGACGTCGTGCGGGGTGCGCTTCAAGTAGGCTTGCAGAACCATGCCGACATTTTGGTGCACCGCGAAGGCGCGCTCGAAGAGCCGTAACGTCGGGTCGACGAGCGCAGAGCCTTCCATGTCGATGCGCACGAACGGGTCGGTATTGCGTTGCGCGTGATCGACGATCGCAAGGAGATTTTCCAGCGCGAAGTCCTCGCTGACGAGCAGGCCAAGCGCGCTGAGCTTGACCGAGACGTTCGAATCGACGCCGCGCTCGCGTATCGCATCGAGCATCGCGAAGTAGACGTCGCGAATGCGCAGCGCCGCGTCGCGCTGGAGGACGTCTTCGCCGAGGAAATCGAGCGTCGCCGACATTCCTTTATCGTTGAGCGTTTTGACCGCGTCGATCGCTTGGCCGATCGTCTCGCCGGCGACGAACCGCTTTGCCAGAAAGTGCAAATGCTTTTGAACGAGCCGGTGCATCTATGAGAGCGCGCCGCGGCGTAAGCCCCACGCCAGCGCGAGCACGAGGGCGGCCAGCATGACGAATCCATAGCAAAGCGCGAGGGCTTCACGCACGCCCAAAGCCGAGAGCGTTACGTAGAGCGCGACCGGCAACGACGTCGGATGAAATGCGACGATGCTCGTCGCTCCGTACTCGCCGATCGCGCGCAGCCACGCGAATGCTATGCCGGCGCCGACGCTGCCGGCTGCGGCGGGCAGGGCGACGCGCGAAAAGATGCGCCACTCGCTCGCGCCAAGCGTCCGCGCGGCATCCTCGTAAACCGGATCGATCGTGCTGAATGCCGCCGTTGCTGCGATGGCGACGAAGGAGCCGGAGACAAAAAACTCAGCCACGCTCACGCCGAGCAGTGAATCGGGCACGCTCAACCCATGTCCTGCAAGCCACGCGCCAAGCGCCGAACGGGTTCCCAGCACGTAGATGAGCATCAAACCCGAGGCGACCGGCGGAAATGCCAGCGGTAACGCCAGCAGAAAGATCGCCGCGGCCCGCAGCCGGAAGGGCCGGCGCGCCAGGTAGTAGCCGGCCGGCACGCCGAGCAGCGTTGCGACGAGCGTGGCGCCGGCCGACGCGATGAGCGAGACGCGCAGCGCATCGGCTCCCACGGCCGCAAAGGTCGAGATTGCCTCGCCGGGCGGCATCGCTGCGAGCACGGCTGCGACCGGCGCGACGACGGCGACGAGCAGCACGACGGCCGCGATGAGGAAGGGCAGACCTGGAGAGGGGCGCGTCATGCAGGAAGCTTCACCAAGGCATCGCGCAAAGCGTGCTCATGCCCGCAGCGCTGGCCAAGGTCGTCATCGTCGCACTCGCGCTGGCCCTCGACGTCTTCGCCGTCAGCGTAGGCGTGGGCGTTCGCGGCATCTCGGCCTCACTGCGGCTGCGCATCGGTCTCGCGTTCGCGGCCGCCGAGGTCGTCATGAACACGGTCGGCGCCGGCCTCGGACTGCTTGCGGGCCGGCTCATCGGCGACGTTGCCGGATACTTTGGATTCGCAGCGCTGGTCGGTCTCGGCATCTATATGATGAAGGAGAGCCAAACCGAGTTTTCCGGCTCCAGCAAGCTCGATCTCTCGCGCGGCTCAGGGCTGCTGCTGGCGTCCGCGGCGATCAGTCTCGATTCGCTGGGAATTGGTTTTTCTATCCTCTACATCGGCGTACCAATGCCGATATCGCTCATCGTGATCGCGGCCGTCTCCGTTACCGCGACGATGCTCGGTCTGACGCTGGGTCGCTGGCTGGGCGGCTACGCGGAGCGATACGCCGCGTTCCTCGGCGGCCTGCTGCTCGCGCTGACCGGTATCGGCTTCACGCTGCTCAAGGCACTGCGCATCGGATAACTGAACCCCAGCGAACGTGCAGGTAGGCAAAGCGCTCTGCGAGCTCGCGCGCAGTCATAATGCGCGGACGCTCTTCGTCGTCGGGACGGGGAAGAACGTCGGCAAAACGGTCACCATGCGCGCGATTTACGAGGCCGCATCGGCGCGCGGTTCGAACGTCGGCGTCGCGTCGACCGGCCGGGACGGTCCGGCGATCGAAACCGACGCTGTGCGTGCGAAGCCGCGCCTGCGGTTGCGGGCGAACACACTCTTCGTCACCGCCTTGGGACTGCTGCCGCGAACGCCGGCGTGCGAGATCGTGCAGTTGACGCGGCTGCAGAGCGCGGCCGGCACGCTGCTCTACGCGCGAAGCAAGCGCGACGCAATCTACGAGCTCGTCGGGCCGCCGACAGCCTCGGGCGTTCGGGAGATCGTCGAAGAGCTTGCGACGCGCAGCGAGATGACGGTCGTCGACGGTGCGATCGATCGCGTCGCGGCGCTGTCCGGCAGCGACGGCGCAATAGTCGTCGCGTGCGGCGCCGCGGCGGCGAACACGCTGCAAGAAGCGGTGGAGGACGTTGCAGCGCTCGTGCGCCGGCTTTGTGTCGCGCGGTACGATCCCCGCGAACCTGCAATCGAGATCGACGGTGCGCTCACGGCTTCCCTCGTGGCTGAGTTCATCGCCGCGGCCGAGCGCCGGCAGATCGTCGTTGGGGATCCGACACAGATCGCACTGACGGGGAAATCGGCTTCGCGCGCGTTCGACCGGTTGAGGATCCGCTGCCGGCGGCCGCTGCGCGTCGTTGCAACGACCGTCGCATCGCACGCTCCAAGCCACAGCTTCGAGCCGCGAAGGTTTTTGGAAATGGTTGCGATGGCGACAAAACTCCCGACGTTCGACGTCTACGCCGGAACCAGCGCGGCGTGAGAGCCGACTCGCTGCTCGATGCGCCCAGCGCCGATGCGATCGGCTTCGATTGGCTCGTTGCGGCCGTTGCCCCGGTCTGCGCGTACGGCGAGCGAGTCTTTGCGGAGCTGCGGCCGTTCGATACCCGCGACGCGCACGCGGCGCAGCAGCGCGCGCAGCGCATCGTCGAGTTCGCGTCGCAGTCCGGCGCCGATGGCCTGGAACGATTGCGCGAAGCGCTGCGCGGCGTGCCCGATGCGACCGGCGCAGTTGCGATGGCGTTGCTCGGCGACGTGCTCGCAGACGTCAACCTCTTCGAGCTGCAGCGCTTCTGCAAGACGATCGCGCGCGTCGACGAGCTGCTCGGCGCCGGGCGCGCTCGGGTCGGCAACGATGCAATCGGCGCGGTTGCATTGGCGCTGGAGCCGGGCCGCACCGCCTCCGCCGGCTTCTATCTCGCCGACGCGTTTGACGATGAATTGGCGCACGCACGCGCCGAGCTCGCCCGCGCGAGTGCGGCGTTCGAAGCGGCGCGTGGTCGCGAGCTAGAGCGTCTGGCGAAGGAGCTCGGCCGCGACGATCTGACGGGCCACGAGTTCATCGTGATGCGTTCGCAGTTGCGCGGCGCGCTGCCGCCCGGCGCGCGGGTCGTCCGTGAAGCGCCCACGTATCTGCTCTGCGTTCCCGAGCATGACGATGCGACACTCGTGCTGCTCGAGCATCGCGAGCTTGCCGCGCAGCGCGTGGCGGAAGCGGAAGAAGCGGTGCGCACCCGTCTTTCGGCGATCGTGCGAGAGCGCAGCGCGCAACTCGAAGCCGCCGCACGAGCGCTCGGTGAGTACGACGTCCTGATTTCAGCGGCGCGCTTCACCGTGCGATACGCGTGTACGGCGTGTGCGGTGACCGACGACGCAGGCCTCACGTTCGTACGCGGGCGTTTCCTTCCGATGGTCGGCGAGCTCGAGGCAGCCGGACGAAGCTTTATGCCGCTCGACATCGACGTACGCGGCGTGGCGGTGCTCACCGGACCGAACATGGGCGGCAAGAGCGTCTGCTTGCGCACCGGCGCGTTTATCGCGATGTGCGCGGCGTTCGGCCTTCCCGTTCCCGCCGAGCGCGCAAGCACGGCGCTCTTCGACGAGATCGCATGGGTAGGGATCGGCGGCGAAGACCGCGGTGGACTGCTCTCGTCCTTTGCCAAAGAGATCGTTCGCGTGCGCGACGTGTTCGAGCGCAAGAGCCCGCGGCTTTTGATGTTGGCCGACGAGTTCGCGCGGACGACGACGCCGCAACAAGCGAAAGCGCTCGTCGTAGCGCTCGCGGAGCGGCTCCGCGAGCGCGGCGCGCAAGGCCTCCTTGCCACTCATCTCGCGGGCGTGGCACGCGACGCGGGCGCGCGCCACTTCTCGATCGGCCGGTTGCGTGAAATGCCGTCCCGTCCGGCGGACTTCGACTTAAACGATGCGCTCGCGGCGCTTGCGGCCTCGATGGATTACAGCGTGCGCGAAGTCGAAGGGCTCGAAGAGTCGCACGCGGATGCCATTGCACTCTCGGCGCTCCTCGGGATGGACGACGCGTTCGTCGCTGCCGCCTACCGCGCGCTGGGACAATGAAGCGGCGGCTTGGTGTGCGAAGGGGACTGGTGGATCTATGGAACCCCTGATCATTACCTGCGCGCCGGTCGGAGCTGAAGTCACGCTCGACCAGACGCCGCATCTGCCTCACACACCGGAGCGGCTAGGCGAGACCGCGCGTGCGGTCCGTGACGCGGGCGCGTCGATCATCCACGTGCATTGCCGGAATGACGATGGGAGCAACACGCACAGCGTCGAGCGATTCGGGCAGGCATATGCGGCGATACGCGAGCAGAGCGATTTGATCGTTCAGTTCTCGACCGGCGGCGCAATCGGCATGACGCCGGAAGAACGCGCGGGAGTATTGGAGCTGCGTCCCGAGATGGCCACGCTCACCTGCGGCAGCGTGAACTTCGGCGACGAGATATTCGAGAACAGTTTCCCGATCATGCGCGCCATCCTCAAGAAGATGCACGAGTATGGCGTGCGCCCCGAGCTCGAGATCTTCGACAAGGGACACATCGCAAATGCGCGCCGGCTGGCGCGAGAGCGCCTGCTCAACTTTCCGCAGCATGCAGATATCGTCTTGGGCGTGCCGGGCGGCCTCGAAGCGACGGTTGCGAACTTGTGCGATCTCGTCGGCGACCTGCCCGAAGGCTGTACGTGGTCGGTCGCCGGGATCGGCAAAGCGCAGCTGCCGATGGCGATGGCCGCGATCGCGATGGGCGGGCACGTGCGCGTCGGGCTCGAGGACAATCTCTACTATAGCCGGGGCAAGCTGGCGCGCAACGAGGAGCTCGTCGCGCGCGTCGCGCGCATCGCCGCCGAGGCCGGCCGCCGCGTCGCGACGCCGGACGAGGCTCGCAAGCTCATCGGTCTAACGCCACTGGCGCAGCGGGAAGGCATTCCCGCCGTGGGCCCGTAACTCGGCGGTCGATTGTTCACATACGTCGTGCGGCGGACGCTGCAAGCGATTCCGCTGCTCATTGCGATCTCGATGATCATGTACGGCATCATCTACAACATGCCGGGTGGACCGCTCGCGCCGTACTTGCAGAACCCGCACATTACGCCCGCCGACATCGTGCGGCTCAAGCACAACCTCGGCATGGACCAACCGGTGCCGATTCAGTATCTCAAATGGCTGCAGCACGTCCTTACCGGCGATCTAGGCTACTCGACGAGTAACTCGGAGCCGGTCTTTCAGGCGCTCTTCGAGCGCCTCGGCGCGACCCTCGAGCTGATGGGCACCGCGCTGTTCGTCGCGATCGTCGTCGGTGTGACGGCCGGTATCATCTCGGCTGTCTACCGCTACTCGGTGCTCGACTACGTCATCACGACGATCGCGTTCTTCGGACAATCGATGCCGGTCTTCTGGTTTGCATTGATGATGCAGCTGGCTTTCGCGGTGCACGGGATTCCGCTGCCGGGCGGATATCAGATCCAGCTGCCGTCGGCGGGGATCGCGAGCAGCGATACGTTCAATCTCGGCGACCGCATCGAACATCTCATTTTGCCGACGGTGGTCCTTTCGCTGCTCTCGATCGCGCTGTTCAGCCGGTTCATGCGCTCGTCGCTCCTCGATGTGCTCGGGACCGACTACATGCGCACCGCAGCGGCAAAGGGACTCTCATTCCGGGCGATCCTGTTTAGGCACGGCCTCAAGAACGCGCTGATCCCGGTCGTGACGGTCATCGCGCTCTCGCTGCCCGGCCTCATCGGCGGCGCGATCATTACCGAGACGATCTTCGCATGGCCCGGCATGGGCCGGCTCTTCTACAATGCGCTGACGCAGAGCGACATCGCGCTGCTCATGGGCTATCTGCTACTAGTCGCATTCTTGGTCGTATTCTCGAACCTGCTCGCCGACGTCGTCTACGCGTGGCTCGATCCGCGCGTGAAGTACGACTGAGGAACAGGGCATGAGCGCACCGAGCCTGCCGCTACCGCCGCCGGCGATCATCGAAGAGGAGATCGGCTTCTCGAAGGTCACCTTCTGGACGCGCCTGGCTCGCCACAAGCTCGCGGTGGTCGGGCTCGCCGTTTTGGTACTGATGGTATTGGCGGCAGTCTTAGCCAAACAGCTCTCGCCGTTCGATCCGAATGCGATCGACGAGGTGCATTGGCAGGGGATGCCGCTGCCGCCGTGTTTCCAGGACGCAGCCCATTGCGGCGGTCATCAGCTCGGCACCGACGACGTCGGGCGCGACATTCTGTCGCGGCTGCTCTTTGGTGCGCGCATCTCGCTGACCGTCGGCCTTTTCGCCGTGATCATGGAGGTGCTGATCGGTTCGATCCTCGGCGCCATCGCCGGCTACTACGGGGGCATCATCGACTACGCGCTCATGCGCGTGACCGACGTCTTTCTCTCGATCCCGCTGCTGCCGCTCTTGCTCGTGCTGACCGCGATCGTCGCTGCAAGCTCGACCAAAGCCGCGTTGAGTTTCGGCGTGATCGTCGTGATCATCGGCGCGCTCTCGTGGCCCAACGTCGCTCGCCTCGTCCGCGCCTCGTTCCTGAGCCTGCGCGAGCGCGAGTTCGCCGAAGCCGCGCGCGCAATAGGAAATAACGACGGCCGTATCATCTTCCGGCACTTGCTGCCCAACGCGGTCGCGCCGATCATCGTTCAAGCGACGCTCGACGTCGCCAACGTCATCATCCTGGAGTCGACGCTCTCGTTTCTCGGGTTGGGCATCCAGCCGCCGACGGCCTCATGGGGCAACATGCTCGCCAACGCGCAGAGCGATCTTCAGACGGCCTGGTGGTCGGCCGTCTTCCCCGGCATCTGCATTCTCATCACCGTCCTGGCGATCAACTATATGGGCGACGGCCTGCGCGACGCCCTCGACCCCAACCTCCGCTAATTCAGTAATTAAGCGGAGTCGTGCCGGCGCTGCGAGGGAGCTACCACGCGCCGCGGAGGGACTCTGACGCGAGCGGCATTGACAGGACGTCATGCCTTACCGACAGGGGTGCCGCGAGCGCAGCGTAGCAGGAGCGGAGCATGGATGCGCAGCGACGAGCGGCCCGACACGGCGCGTGGTAGCTCGCGAGAGAGCCGGGGCGACGGAGTGGTGCGCAAGACTGGACTCGAACCAGCACGAGATTGCATTCCCCAGGCGCTGACGCGCCCGGGGTCCCCATTAGTTTAAGAACCGCTGCGCGCTTCGCGCTCCGCTGCGGGAGCAATCTCGTGCTCCTCTGAGCGTATGGTGCGCAAGACTGGACTCGAACCAGCACGAGATTGCTCCCGCTAGCCCCTCAAGCTAGTGCGTCTACCAATTCCGCCACTTGCGCACGGAGAGGGCCGGCTCAGGCTGTTCGCAGCGGGCGGTGGCCCCCCCTAGGAAATAGGCCTCGGCGCCGAGCCGCCACCCTGAAACAGAGGGGCGGGTTTGGACGTAGAGCAAGGCAACGATGGAACTCGTACCGTGTGGTTGACTCGCTTCGCCCTTTCCCGCCCGGCAATCACGGCTGTGATCTTTGCCGCGCTGGTTATTTTCGGAACCATCTCGTTCTTCCAACTCGGACGGAGTTCGAGCCCGCCTAACACCGACTTCCCGATCGTCGCAGTCGTCGCGAGCTATCCGGGTGCCTCGCCCCAAGACATGGAGCGGATGGTCATCAAGCCGATCGAAGATCAGATGAGCGGCGTCGACCATCTCGACCAGTTGACGGCGACTGCGCAAGAAGGCACCGCGCTCGTCATCGTGCAGTTCAAGGTGGGAACGGATCTCAACTTGGCTGCTGTCGACGTGCAACGCCGCGTGGATACGGCGCGCGTCTACATGCCGACCGACCTCGATCCGCCGATCGTCACCAAGGCCGGCGAGGCCGAGCCGCCGCTACTCGACATCGCGGTGAGTTCTAAGAGCCTCACTCAGCCGCAGATTGCCGATCTCATCAACGGCCAAATCGTTCCGCTCATCGAGCAAGTCCAAGACGTCCAGTCGGTCGACGTCTACGGCGCTGCAACCCGCCAGTTCAACGTCGAACCCGATCCAGCGAAGCTCGACGGCACGAGCGCCACTCTCGAAGACATCTTCAACGCCGTGCAGATCAATAACCTCAACGTGCCCGGCGGTATGGTGACGCAACCGACGCGTGAGGGTACCGTCGCCATTCACGACTACATCAACGACGCCGGCGATCTGCTCGGGATTCCCCTCTCTCCGGCAACGGTCTTACAGTATCCGGTCAAGTCGCTGAAGATCGGCGACGTGGCGACCGCGTATGACGGCCACATAGAGATGCGTACGATCTCGTCGTTCAACGGCGAGCCACGCGTCTATATGGAAATCAATCCTACCGTCGACGCCGATCAAATCAAGGCGACGCAGCGCTTGCGCAGCGAGATCACGAAGATCGAAGCCCAGTTCCCGCAGCTTGCGTTCCACGAGATCGATGCGCCCGCTGACTACACGGCGAAGATGCTCAAGGGCGTCGGCCAGTCGCTGATCGAGGGCATCATCCTCACGGCGATCGTTATGCTGCTCTTCCTCCACGCGTGGCGGAATGCGGCGGTGGTCTTCCTGGCGATCCCGACCTCCATTCTCTCCACGTTCATCTTGATGCGCGTCTTTGGCTTCCACATCGACTCGATGTCGATGATGGGCCTTTCGCTGATCATCGGCATCTTGGTCGACGACTCCATCGTGGTCTTGGAGAACATTACGCGTCATCGCGACATGGGCGAGGATCCCATGACCGCGGCGATCAACGGGCGTACTGAAATCGGTGCGGCCGCCGTCGCGATCACAATGGTCGACGTCGTCGTCTTCTTGCCGATTGCCTTCATGTCGGGAATCGTCGGTGCGTACCTGCGCGAGTACGGAGCGGTGGTCGTAACCGCCACGCTCTTCTCGCTGTTTGTCTCGTTCACGCTGACGCCGCTGCTGGCCGCCAAGTGGAGTGTCATCAGCCGCTCCGAGGCGACGCCGAAGTGGCTGCTCGCGCTCGACGATCGCCGTGTGGATATCGCGCTCGTCGTCGTCGCGATCGCCATGTTCGTCATCGGAACCTTCACCGGATGGTTCCTTCTCAACGCGCTCGGCATTTTCGTTGGTGCGCTGCTCCTGCTCAACGCATTCGTCCACCGCTACGACTGGGTTCTCAACACGTATCGTTCGAAGCTGCTGCCGTTTGCGCTCCGCCACGGTGCGTTTGTGGTCTTCGTCTGCACGGCGTTGCTTCTCAACTCGTTTACCTTGGTGGCCGGCGGCGGAATGGCGACGGTCGGGATGGACGTCGCGATCCTTGTCGTTTGCGGCCTCGCGCATGGAATCGGCGTACTATTGCGTAAGTTTGCGCCCGCGCCACGGCTTTCGGCTCCGGTCTTTGGCCCCGCGCGTTGGCTGCGAACGCTTGGGACTTTCAAGGGCACGACGATCGCAACGTTCGTGATGCCCGTCGCGCTCGCGCTCGCGATGCTGCCGCTCGGCGGCGTAAGCTTCGACTTCATGCCGGCCGAACAGACCGGCGACATCTCCATGACCGTTACCTACCCGGCCGGCACGCCGATCGCGGTGACCAATACTTACGTCTCGCAGCTCGAAGCCGCCATACTGAAGATCGACGGTATCAAATCGGTGAGCGCGACGGCCGGCCGCAAGCCGGCAGGCTGGAGCAGCGTCACGGGGGGCAACTACGCGAACCTCAATGCGACCATGCAAGACAGCCGCATCAAGGATACAAACGCGACCATCAAAATCATTCGCAAGCTAGGCTACCTCGTGCCGGGCGCCGAGTTCAACGTCGCGGGCGATAATAGCAACGGTCCCGCCATCTACTACTCCCTGACCGGACCGGACGACGAGATCGGGCCGGCTGCGGAGAAGGTCGCGCAGTTCATACGCACGATCCCCGGAGCGGTCAACGTCCAGACGAGCGCCGAAAACGGCGCGCCTCGGATGAACATCGACGTCGACCGGCAGCGGTGCGAACTGCTCGGCATTAACCCGTCCGATGTCGCAACCGTCGCGCGCATCGCGATCGACGGCGCCGTCGCAACCAAGGTCCGCACGCCCACCGGCCTCGTCGACGTGCGCGTCCGCTTCCCTGTAAACGATCGCACGATCGAACAGGTGCAGCACGTAAAGGTTCGCACGAACGACGGCCAGCTCGTGCCCGTCGGCGACGTCGCCGACTTCTCGTGGACGACGGCGCCGACGAAGATCGAACGCCTCAATCGCCAGCGTGTCGTCAACGTCTACGGCGATGTGCTCCCGGGATACTCACTCGGCCAAATCGTCGGCCCATTGCAGAAGAAACTGCAGACTCCGGGATTCCTGCCACAAGGCGTTGCCTTGAAGTCGCAGGGCAACTCGCAGTTCATGGAAGAGACGTTCGCGAACATGGGCATCGCGCTCATCACCTCGTTCATGCTCGTGTACATTCTCATGGTGATTCTGTACGGGTCGTTCCTCGAGCCGCTCATCGTCATGTTCTCGGTGCCGCTGGCGATCATCGGCGCACTCGTCCTTCTCGCCATCATGGGCAGGGTGGAGCCCGAGCAGGGACAATCGCTCAACATTATCTCGATGCTTGGTATCGTCATGCTCTTCGGCCTCGTAGCGAAGAACGGGATTCTCTTGGTCGATTACTCGAACACGTTGGTCAAGCGCGGCATGCGCGTGCACGACGCAGTCGTGCAAGCGGCGGGAACGCGATTCCGGCCGATCATCATGACGACCGCCGCGATGATTTTCGGTATGCTGCCGCTCGCACTTGGCTACGCCGAAGGCGGCGAGTGGCGTCAAGCGATGGGCACCGTCATCATCGGCGGTTTAATCAGCTCGCTGATCCTCACGCTGTTCCTCGTACCAATGATCTACGATACGTGGATCGGTTACCTGGAACGTCTCGCCGACCGGCGGGCGATGGTCGCCGAGATGACGCAACCCGCTGAGAGAGCGCCGGCGTAGGCGATTGGTCGCAGGCGAACGCCGCGCCCTCGTTACCGGAGCTGCCGGCGGTCTGGCAGCCGGCATCGCCGCCGACCTCGCGCGTGACGGCTTCGCACACGTTGCCATAACATATCGCTCGACGCCGCCCGACGCCACATTGGCGGCTATCGAGCGAGCCGGCGCACGCGCGAGCGCGGCGCAGATCGACTTTCTCGACGAACCGTCCACCGTCGAAAGTGCGCTCGACGCGATCGCGCGCACGCAAGGGCCGTTCGATACGCTGGTGCATGCGGTCGGCCCGATGCTCGTCAAATCGTTCGAGCGCTCGACGCTGGAGGATTACGACGCGATCTTTGATGGAAACGTACGCAGCGCAGTACTCGCGCTGCGTGCTACGTTACCGGCGATGCGCGCGGCGCGGTTCGGACGCGTGGTGCTCTTCGGGTCGATCGGTGCGCGCGAGATGCGAGCGTTCCGTAGCCTTGCTCTCTACCAAGCGGCTAAGAGCGCGTTGGTAGCGTTTGCTCGCAGCCTCGCGGTGGAAGAAGCCGGCAACGGAGTTACGATCAACGTCGTCGTGCCCGGCGACATTTCAGACAAAAGTCTGCCGCGCGATCGCGCGCGCGATCAACGTGCTGGTAATCCGCGCGGGCGGCCCGGAAGCTATGAGGACGTCGCCGACGCGGTTCGTTTTTTTGTTGCAGCCGAACGTGATTTTGTCACCGGCGCCGTGCTCGAAGTCACCGGCGGCCTGCAAACCGCACAGGACAAACGTAAGATCGAACCGTAATCCTCGCCACGAATGCGACTCCGCGACGATACGAACGACCATCGCGCTTTTGCTTTGCCCGGCGCTCGTCCGCGCTATGGCCCGGACAAGCTCGTTGCGGTCGAGCATATCGATCTCCATCTCACGCCGGATTTAGAGCGCAGCGCGCTGGACGGCATCTGCACCATGACCGTGCGAGCCCTCGACGAGGAGGTGCCGCGACTCGTCCTCGATGCGGTCGATATGACGATCGCTCGCGTCGAGCGCTTGTCGGATGATGAAAAGAAACGCCGGCAGCTTCAGTTCGTTCGACGGGACAACAAGTTAGAGATCGAGTTCGCGCCGCCGATTGCCGCCGGCGAACGAGCCAAGTTTGCGATTGCGTACCGCTTATCGAAGCCGCGCCACGGCCTTTTCTTCGTGAAGCCTACGAAGGCGCGCCCGGACAAGGTCCAGCATCTATGGACGCAGAGCCAGGACGAAAATGCGCGCTACTGGTTCCCATGCCTCGATTATCCTCACGAGAAGCAGAGCAGTTCGACGACGATCGTGGTTCCGAAAGGCATGTTCGCGCTCGGCAACGGCGAGCTCGTCGAACGCCGTGACGACGGTGACCGTACGATCTTTCGTTATCGGCAAGACGTGCCGCATAGCACGTATCTCATGACGATGGTCGCGGGTCCGTTCGTCGAGATCGCGCAAGGAGCCGCAGGCCGCAAGAAGGTGCCGGTTTTTTATTACGTCTTACCTGGCCGCGAGAGCGATGGGGAGCGCGCCTTTGGCAACACGATGCGCATGCTCGAGCATTTCGAGGCGCGCACGGGGATGCCGTATCCGTACGCACGCTACGCGCAGATTGCGGTATCCGATTTCATTTTTGGCGGGATGGAAAATACGTCCGCGACGACGCAGACCGATCGGACGCTCCACGACGAGAAAGCGCACGCCGACTTCTCGAGCGATCCCCTCGTATCACACGAGCTGGCGCACCAGTGGTTTGGCGACCTGCTTACGTGCCGCGATTGGTCGCACGCGTGGCTCAACGAAGGGTTCGCGACCTTTATGGAGTGCGTCTGGCAAGAGGCGGATCTTGGGTACGACGAGCGGTCGTACGGCATTCTAACCTTTGTAGCGGCGTATCTAAAAGAGGACGCCAGCCGCTACCGGCGGCCGATCGTCTGCAATACTTACCGCGATCCGATCGAGATATTCGATCGGCACCTGTACCAGAAGGGTGCGGCGGTCCTTCACATGCTGCGCGGCGAGCTCGGCGAATCACGTTTCTGGCGCGCGATCGAGTTATACGTGGCTCGCAATGCCGGAGGCACCGTCGAAACAATCGACCTCATTCGCGCCATCGAGGAGGCGACCGGCCGAAATCTGCGCGAGTTCTTCGATCAGTGGGTCTTCCGCGGCGGCCATCCGGTGTTGGATTTGAGTTTCGCGTGGGACGCTAAGCGGAAGGTGGCGACATTGACGATCGACCAGAAGCAGCGGATCGATGACGACAACCCGGCGTACCAGTTCGACGTCGAAGTCGGATTCGTAGCAGCCGCGCCTGGGGCGCCCGCGACAAACTTTGGGCCGGGTCCAGTACCGGGCGAACGCCGGATTCGCGCTCACATTGAACGGGCGCACGAAACCATCGCCGTGGCGCTCGATTTTGAGCCAAATCTCGTTCGATTCGATCCGGGATCCTTTATTTTGGCAAGCGTGTCGTACCGATTCGGAGCCGAGCGAGCGCGTGCGATCCTGCGCGGCGATCCGGACATCGCGGCGCGCATACGCGCTGCGCGCGAGCTCGCGAAGGATGGCGGTCAGGCCGCACGCGAGGCGTTGGCGGCTGCCTTCAGCAACGAGCCGTTCTGGGGGGTGCTCGCCGAGGTTGCCGCTGCGATCGGCGAGACGCGGGCGTCGTGGGCGCGTAGCATTCTGATCGAAGCGCTGGGTCACGCGCATCCAAAAGTTAGACGGGCTGCGGCCGCCGCGCTCGGAAACTTTCACGAGGCGGAGGCGGCCGGCGCGCTCGCTGGGCTCGCGCACGGCGATGCATCGTACTTCGTACGAGCCGCGGCGCTGACGGCGCTGGGGAAGACGCGCGATCCGCGGGCTTTGGACGTCCTCGCGTCCGCCGTAAAGGAGCGTACGTGGAATGGCACCGTCGAAGCCGGCGCCGTGCTCGGCTTGGCCGAGTTGGCCGACGCGCGCGCGATGCCCCTGATTCTCGACGCCGGCATGCCGGAACGCGACGAAAGCCTCCGACGCGCGGCTATGATGGCGCTTGGCCGCATCGGCGAGTTGGTCGAAACGGAGCGAACGCGCGCGGTCGACGCGCTGGAACAGCGTCTCGACGACGAAGCATTTCTCGTGCAGCTTGACGCAATCTCGGCGGCCGAATCGCTCGGTGACGCGCGCCTGCTACCCGCACTCGAGCGCCTTTCCGAGCAGGCGTTCGACGGGCGCGTTCGCCGCGATGCGATGGAAGCCGCGATTCGGATCCGCGAGGTTGCAAAGATCCCGGCGCAGGTTAAAGCGCTGCGAGACGATATCGACGAGCTACGTGAAGAGCAGCGCAGGCTTCAGGAGAAGATCGAGGCGCTCGCGCGGTCGTAAGCGCCGCGCGTTTGCGATCGCCCTACTCCTCGCGGTAGCTGTCACCGCGTTGGTCACGCATCTGCACGCTGCGCCGCGGACTCCCGTCTCACGCGTCGAGCCTCTGCCGGCGCCGGTCGCCCAACCGGCCGTCGAACCGGCGCGCGCCGCGCAGTGGAGCGACTCGGATCGCAGCCGGCTCTCGGATGCGCTGCGCGACGCATTCGCGCCCGCCGTCACGGGCGCGGATCGCTGGAGCCTCGCGGTCGTCGATACGGACGGGCGAACGATCTACGCAGATCGCGCCGATCACGCCGTCGTTCCGGCCTCGGTCCAGAAGCTCATCGTGGCGGCCACAGGCCTCGACGCGCTCGGCGCGTTCTATCGTTACCACACGATGCTCGCGGCCGCCGACGACGCTGACGGCGCGGGTGCCCTCCCCGGCAATCTCTGGCTCATCGGCACGGGCGACCCATCGCTCGCGTCGAGCGACCTTCGCAACGGCGTCGGCGTCCTCTTCCGTTCCGGCCTGCGCCAAATCGACGGCGGAGTGGTCGTCGATGCGACCTCGATGACCGGCCCGGAGCTCAACGCGCACTGGGATCCCGACGACGACGGCCAGGATTACGCAGCACCCACAAGCGCGATCTCGGTCGACGGCGATACGGTTGAGGTGCACCAGGCGGTCGACGGCGCCGACCAGACCTTCTGGAAGCCGATGCACGGCGTCGCGCGGTACGTCTCGAGCGTGCTGCAACAGATGCTTTTCGACCGGGGCATCGAAACGACCATCGCGCCGGCGGTTGGAGCCGCTCCCCTCGGATCGGTCGTCCTTTGGGACCATCGCTCGGCACCGTTGCGCGCGCTCGAGGAGCACATGCTCTTCGTCTCCGACAACCACTACGCAGAGCAGTTGCTACGAACGCTGGGAGGTCAAGTGGGCGGGGTACCCGACGACACGGGTGGTTTGGTCGCCGAACGTCAGTTTTTACGGCGGCGCGGGATTCCGGTTCCCGGACTTGCACTCTTTGATGGGAGCGGCCTCTCGGATCAAAATCGCATCGCCGCGATCACGCTCGCGCGTCTCTTGGCAGATGCGGAACCCTCGCTCTACATGCTCCTTCCGCTGGGCGGCCGTCAGGGAACGCTAGAGGATTACGATTTCACGACGGCGCTCGCGCGCGTCCGCGCGAAGAGCGGGCATATTACCGGCGTTTCGTCGCTCGCCGGTTACGTCAACACCCAGCATCACGGGCGCATCGCATTCGCGTTCATGATCAACGGATCGCTCGGTGATCCCGACGCGGCCATCGTTCGCGCGGTCGATCGAATGGTCGTGTTTTAGGAATCTTGAGAAGTCTAATGCTCGATGAAGCGACACTAGCGAAGCTTATCGGTCGCGCGCTCCGGCACGGCGGCGATTTTGCCGACGTCTTCTGCGAACGGCGCCGGACGGTTTCGTATCGGTTGCAGGACGGGCGCATTCACGACGCGTCGTGTGGCGTTATGACGGGCGTCGGCATTCGCGTCGTCGTAGGCGAATCAGCCGGCTATGCTTTCTCCGACGACCTCGGCATCGACGCTCTGTTGCATGCGGCCGAGTCGGCATCGCTGATCGCTCGCACCGCGCCCAGCGCCATTGCGTCCGTGGCGCAGCTCCGCAGCGAGCGGATTCCGGTCTTCTATGCGCGCGACGCGGCGGAGCATATCGATGCGGCTCGCTACGTGGCGCTACTGGAACGGGCCGACGTCGCCGCGCGGCGCTACGATTCACGCGTAGTCGCCGTCAACGCGCACCTGGCCGACGAGCTTCAAGAAGTGTGGATCGCGACGAGCGAAGGCCGTTTCGTCACCGACCGGCGGCCGCTCGTGACGCTCGGCATTCAAGTCGTGGCGAGCGAGAAGAACGAGCGCGGGTCGGGATACGTTGGCGACGGCGGACGAACGTCGATCGCTTACTTCGACGTCCATACGCCTGAGATGCTCGCTTCGGAAGCAGCGCGCATCGCGGCGACGAACGCGGCAGCGGTTCCTGCGCCGGCTGGTGAGATGGAGATGATCGTGGGCGCAGGCGGCGGCGGCGTGCTGTTGCACGAAGCAGTAGGTCACGGATTGGAGAGCGATTTCAACCGCCGCGGTACCTCGCTATACAGCGGACGGATCGGAGAGCGCGTTGCAAGCGAACTCGTTACGATCTACGACGACGGAAATCTCGACGAGGAGCGAGGCAGCGTCAACGTCGACGACGAGGGTGTGCCTGGGCAGCACAAGGTTCTCGTCGAGAACGGCGTTCTGCGCGGTTACATGCAGGATCGGCTCAACGCGCGCTTGATGCGAACGGAGTCGACTGGGAGCGGCCGGCGCCAATCTTTCCACTATCCGCCGCAGCCGCGCATGTGCAACACGTACATGCCGAATGGCGAGACCAACGTCGACGAGATTATTGCGTCGACCGAGCGCGGGATATTCGCTAAATCCTTCGCCGGCGGACAGGTCGAGATCAGCAAAGGCGACTTCGTCTTCATGGTCGGCGAAGGCTATTTGGTCGAGAAGGGCAAGGTGACCGCACCGTTGCGCAACGCCACCATCGTCGGTAACGGCCCCGACGCGATGACGAAGGTCGTCGCTGTCGGCAACGATAGTGCGCTTGCGCGCCGCCACTACACCTGCGGCAAAGGCGGCCAGTACGTCCCGGTCGGCGTCGGAATGCCGACGGTCAAGATTTCCTCGATCACTGTGGGCGGCACACAGCATGGATGAGGCAGGCGCGATCGCGCTGGCCGCCGACGCGGTCAGCTTTGCGACCGGCGCCGGCGCGGACAGCGCGGAGGCCGCCGTATCGATAACCCGTCGGTTTCACGTCGAAACGCGCGAGAATGCGATCGCGCGTCTCGAGGAATCGACCGGCAAGAGTTTGCAGCTGCGCCTGTTTTGCGGCGGTCGAAAGGCTACGCTTGCGACGTCGGATCTCTCCCGCGACGGCGTTCGCGAGAACGTCCGCAGCACGATCGCGCAGGCCGCGTACGTTACGCGGGACGAACTCGCGGGGTTACCCGACGAGTGCTCTCTCGACGTCGGCGACCTCGATCTTTACGACACAGCAATCAGCGCACGCGATGGCGCCTCGAAGATCGATGAAGCGCTCGCCCTCGAGCGCCTGATTCGGCAGGGCGATCCTCGAATAGTCAACTCCAATGGTTCGCGGTATAGCGACGCAGTCGCTGTGACTGCGATCGCGAACTCGCGTGGGTTTGCCGCAGCTTACACAGGCACGCGCACGAGCAGGTCAACGAGCCCGATCGCTTTGGATGGCGAGATCAAACGAATCGCTCACTACGGGACCTCGGCGCGCCATCTGGGTGATCTCGAGACGCTCGAATCGGTGGCTGCGACCGCGGCGCGCCGCGCCGTCGATCTGTTCGGCGCGCGCAAGCCTCCGACGATGCGCGTACCCGTGATCTTCGAACGCGACGTCGCCGCTTCGCTGCTAGAGGACATCTTAGCAGCCGTCTCAGCAGCGAACGTCGCCGTCGGAAACTCGTGGCTTATCGACCGAATCGGTAACGGCGTCGGCAGCGAACTCGTCACCATCGTCGACGACGGCCGGTTGCGGGGTAAACTCGGAAGCACGCCGTTCGACGGCGAAGGTATCGCGACGCGCCGAACGCCCGTTTTCGAGCGGGGCGTCCTCCGGACGTTCCTCTACGATAGTTACTATGCGCGAAAGCTGGGCTCGGCGACGACCGGTAACTCGACCGGCAACGGAATCGGCGCGACCAACTTTTACTTGCAGCCCGGGGCGACGTCGCTCGACGAACTCATCGCGTCGACGCAAAAGGGCGTTCTTGTACTCGATACGATTGGTTTTGCTACCGAGCACGCATCGGGGGCATACAGCCGAGGCGCGCGCGGTTTTTTCATCGAGGGAGGCGAACTCGCCTATCCAATCGACGAGTTCACTATCGCGGGCGAGTATGCGGAGATGTTGGCCGCCGTCGACGGGGTTGCCTCCGACTTGCGCTTCGATTCGTCCGTCGTCTCACCGTCATTTCGCGTCGCCGAAATGACGGTCAGCGGGAACTAGAGGGGAGAGCTTCCGTAGGCATGCAACAAACCATTAGCTACACGCTCATCATGCGAATCGAGATGCCGAACGAGCCCGGAGCGTTCGGTATCCTCGCCAATGCCATCGGGGACGCCGGCGGCATGATCGGCGCCGTCGACATGCATTCGGTAACAAAGACGCGGATCGTTCGCGACGTGACGATCGCGGTATCTTCCGATGCCGTCGCCAACGACGTGCGCTCGGCGATCGAAGCGATCGAGGGCGCGCACGTGCTCAGCGCCTCCGACTCCACCTTTCTCGCCCACCTCGGGGGAAAGATTCGCATCGACCCAAAGATTCCGGTGAAGAACCGGCAGGATCTCTCGATGGTCTACACGCCCGGCGTAGCGCGCGTCTCGATGGCGATTGCCGCAGATCCAAGCAAGGCGTTTCAGCTCACGATCAAGCGGAACAGCGTCGCGATCGTGACCGACGGTACGGCCGTGCTCGGCCTGGGCGACATCGGACCGCTTGGCGCGTTGCCCGTCATGGAAGGGAAGGCGACGCTCTTCAAACAGTTCGCAAATATCGATGCGTTTCCGATTTGCCTGGACACGAAAGACGTCGACGAGATCGTGGAGACGGTCGTACGGATCGCGCCCGTCTTCGGCGGTATTAATCTCGAAGACATTAGCGCGCCGCACTGCTTCGACGTTGAAGAACGGCTCATCGAGGCGCTCGACATCCCCGTCATGCACGACGACCAGCACGGAACGGCGGTCGTCATTCTGGCCGGGTTGATCAATGCGGCGCGCGTCGTTGGGAAGAGCCTATCCGACCTTCAAGTGGTCGTCTCGGGCAGCGGAGCCGCCGGAACCGCCACGATCAAAATGCTGCTGAGCGCCGGTGTGCGGGACGTCATTCCGGTCGATCGCAGCGGTGCGCTCAACCGGACCGATCGTTACGAGAACCCGCACTGGCGCTGGCTCGCCGAGCACTGCAACCGCGAGAACCGTCGCGGCTCGCTGCGCGAGGTGCTGGAGGGCACCGACGTCTTCGTCGGCGTTTCCGCGCCGGGCATCCTGACGCCCGACGACATCGCACGCATGGCACGCGACCCGATCGTTTTTGCGATGGCCAATCCGACGCCGGAGATCATGCCCGACGTCGCTGCGCCGGTCGCCGCCGTCGTTGCGACCGGACGATCGGACTTTCCGAATCAAGTGAACAACCTGCTTGCATTCCCGGGCATCTTTCGCGGCGCGCTCGATGTTCGCGCGCGCCGAATCACCGAACGGATGAAGCTCGCAGCCGCGTACGCGATTGCCGAGATCGTTTCGCCCGACGAGTGCAGTCCCGAATACGTCGTGCCCAGCGTCTTCGATACGCGCGTCGTCGATGCCGTCGCCAAAGCCGTCGCGGCGGCGGCGATCGAGGACGGCGTAAGCCGGCGCGGCGACGTTAAGAGCGAGGAAGAGGTTCCGTAGACGCGCGCGGTCTGCGCGGCGCAAGCGCCACGTCCTCCGCGCGAACTCTCCAGATCATAAGCGCTGCGTTGAGCAGCGTGAAGACGAGCGCAATCCCGATCGCGCCGAATGCGAGCGGCAGGAGGGCGATCTCCGCGCAGACGATGACATAGTTTGGGTGCCGAAGAAAGCGATACGGTCCGGTCCGTATTAGCGGTGCGCCGGGTAGTGTGATGATGCGCGTCGTCCAGTACGGCCCGAGAGCGGCGACGACCCACACGCGCAACGGCTGCAGTACTGCATAGGCGCCCAGCAGCCACCAGTTCGGTCGCGTTGAGGGGGCAATCGTCAAGGCCATGGCGGCGAGCCATGCGGCGTGAAGGGCGACGATGAAGGGATACTGGACGGCGCCGCTCTCGATGCCCCCGGCAGCGAGCAGCGCGCGCGCATTACGTGCGGCATAGACGACTTCGGCGATACGCTCTAGCGCGACGAATGCAAGGACCGGCCAGAGAACGTTCACGCCGTCCGTTCCATGAGCGTGAACCCCGCCGTGAAACCAGGTCCCAGCGCGCTGACCAGTGCGCGCCGCCACGGCCGGGCGCTCTCCATCACGCGCTCGAGAACGAAGATCGCCGTGGCCGCGGACATATTGCCGTACATGCGCAGGATCTCGCGCGGTTCAAGCAGCGATCCGGGCGCCAACTCGAACGCGACCTCGAGTGCGTCGAGCACTTTTGCTCCGCCCGGGTGGCAGACGAAGCGGTCGATGTCGCGCAACGTCAAGCCGTTGGACGAAAGAAAATCGACCGCAACGTCGTGCAGCTTTGCCGTGACGAGCTCCGGGATGTCGCGGGAGAAGATTGCTTTGAAGCCTTCGTCCGTAACTTCCCAGCCCATGACGTCGAGCGAGTCGGGCCAGGTATACTCGCCGTTGGCGATGATACTCGGGCCGTCGCTCGCGCACGAGAGGAGCGCGGCCGCGGCGCCGTCGCCGAAGAGTGCGGTGGCAACGATGTTGCTCTTTGAAAAATCATCGCGGCGGAAGCACAACGCGCAGAGTTCTACGACCAGAAAGAGTACGAGCGCGCGTGGATTCGATTCGGCGATGGCAGCAGCGCGTGCAAGGCCGATTGCTCCGCCGGCGCAGCCGAGGCCGAAGATCGGCAGCCGCTGCACGGTGCGGCGCAGCTGCATGCGCTCCATGAGAAGGGCGTCGAGGCTCGGCGTAGCGATGCCCGTGGTCGATACGGTAACAATTGCATCGATCTCCTCCGGCAAGCGTCCCGCACGCTCGAGCACGCGCAGCGTTGCGGCCTCGAGCAAGTCGATCGCCGAATCCAAGTAAATGCGATTGCGCTCCGGCCAGCCGTGCTGCCCCTCGTACCACTCGATCGGCACGCACGAGTAACGCCGTTCGATGCCTGTATTGCCGAACATTGGCAGCAGGCGCTCGACTTCACGGGAGCGTGGACCAAGCACGAGACTGACGCGGCGGATAACGTCGTTCTGATCGAGCACGTATGGGGGCACCGCGGTCGCGACAGCCGACAGGCGAGCAGGGCCAATCATCCGCCCAAGGTTCCGTCTTTCCGGCAGGGTACCCGCGCCCCGCATGGTAATGGCTTACCTCCCGTGACGTGCAGGTCAATCTTAGCGGCGGCGCTAGCCGCCGTTTTATTGGGTGCGGCCCATCGGCCGTCCCCGCTCATCGTCTACTCCGCTCCGGCCGGCGATCGCCCCGCGGGCGCGGATCGCATCCATCCAACAACTGCAGTCTTACCGAACGGCCGGATCGCGGCTCCGGTGGGCGTGAGTATCTTCGTCGGGACAAAACCGCTGGGGTTAGCGCTCGCACCCGGCGGGCGGTACGCGATTCTTTCGAACGATTCGGATCGCGACGGCGCGCTTGCCGCCGCGTCGGCGCAACCAGGATTGTTCGCCGGTTCGAGCCTCGCCGTCGTCGACACGCAAACGATGAAGGTCGTCAGCGTCTATCACGATCCTTCAATGTCGTTCTACATGGGTGTGGCCGCAACGCGAGATCCTGGTGACGCGTCGCGGACGATCGTACTTGCCTCCGATAGCGGTGCGGGGGCGGTGCGGATATTCGATCTCGATGCAGCGGGTCAACTCTCGCCGGAGCAGTCGAGTCTTGTGCTCCCGCCAAACGGGAAGCGCCCAGCAGTTCCCGCCGGCATTGCCCTCGCGCCCGGCGGCCGCACGGCGTACGTTGCCGACAACTCGGGAGATTCGGTAGCGGTCCTCGACCTGTCGTCGCGAACGGTATCGCGCACGATTCCGGTCGGCGACTTTCCGCTGTACGTCACCGCGACCGGAGCGAGCGTTCTCGCCCCCGCAAGCGGCCTCTCCGCCTACGCCGCTGCCGACGTTCCGGTAGCGCATCCGCAGTTTGCTCTGCCGGCATTCGATCCTGACAAATCGTCGTCGCTTTCGGTTCTGGATCTCGCTGAAAGCGGCGATGCCGCCGGAGATCCGATGACCGTGCATATGGATCAAGCTCCCGACGGATCGCAGTCCGTCGGCGGTGCATCGCCCGGCGCAACGGTCGTAACGCCCGATGGGCAGTTCGCGTACGTCGCGCTGGCAAACGTCGATCGGGTCGCCGTCGTCGCGCTTGAAGGGCAGCCGCACGTCGTGCGCGGGTTGGATCTGCGGCTCTATCCGGGCGCGCCGTATGGCGCACAGCCCAGCGCCGAAGCACTCAGTCCGGATGGAAAGCGGTTGTACGTCGCACTTGCCGGCCTCAATGCGGTTGCCGTGCTCGACGCGCAACGTCCAACGCGCTATCGATATGGGCTCGTTCCAACCGGCTGGTATCCGACGGCGGTCGCCGTTTCACCGAACGGGCGTTATCTCTACGTCGCCGCCGGCAAAGGCGTCGACGGCTGGGGTATGCTGCAGCGCATCGATCTCAAGCATACGTCGCTGGTGAAGGCTACGCTCGCCGCGTTGCGCTACAACCGTACCCCGGCAGTCGCAAAGTTCAGCGCGGTGATCCCGCCGTTGCGTTCGAACAGGCGCAGCGACGCGATCGATCACGTCGTCTACGTCGCCATCGGCACGCAGAGTTTCGATGGGACGCTCGGCGATCTGACGGACCCCGCTGGAAACGCGCGCGGCCGTGGCGACGCATCGTTCGTCGTCTATCCGAAGGACGTCACTCCGAACTTGCACGCGCTGGCACAGACCTATGCGCTCGCCGACAACTTTTACGCGCCGGATCCGGACCTAGATATCGCGCAGCAGTTTGCCGTTGCGGGCGATGCGACGCTCTATTCGCAGCTCGAGGCCAGCCTGAGCGAGCCGTCCGGCGACCGTGGCGACGATCCGGAGGATTATGAGCGCGCGGGCTATCTCTTCAACTCGCTCGCGCGCGCGGGCCTGAGCTTCCGCGATTACGGCGGCTTGCTCCGGTTGTCGGGCTACGACGGCGCGCATTACCGGCTCGACGTTCCGGCGCTTGCGGTGCTCGACGGAAACGTGGACCTCGCCTACGCGGGATGGGATCCGAACGTTACCGACGCGACGCGCGCCGCTGAGTTCGTGCGCGACATGCAACGGTACGTCAACAACGGCCGCATGCCGAGCTTTACCTACGTGTGGCTGCCGACGTCGGCAGGGTCGGCCGGCGCCGCGGACGCAGACCGCGCGCTCGGCACCATCGTCGACTTTCTCTCGCACGCGCCAACCTGGAGCTCGACGGCAATCTTCATCTCGCCCGAAGGCACGCACGATGCGGTGGATCACGTCAATGCGATGCGGAGTTACGCGTTGGTGGTCTCACCGCTGGCGAAGCGCGGTTACGTTGGAGAGCAGCATCTCAGCACGCCGAGCGTCGTGAAGACCGAAGAAGAGATTTTGGGACTCGACCCGCTTTCGCTCAACGATCTCCTGGCCAGCGACATGGCGGCGTTTTTCACTAGCGCTCCCGACCCACAACCATATCAAGCCGCCCCGTAGCGCCCTTCGCAGGGCCTTTGGGAGACGGTCTTAGAATGACCGGCTTTCGATGACCACGAGAGATTCAGTTCATTTCGGTCCCCGCCTGGTCGGATCTCCAGCCGGACGGTTGCGCGAGGCGCTGCTGGTCAAACCCACCCGCAGTATCGAACGCGCCAAGCCCGTCATCGGCGAGCCCGGCGCTGTCTATGGCTGGGCGCTGGAACAGCAAGCCGTTCTGCGAAAGACACTGAGCTATTTCAGCGTCGAGACGATCGTGCTCGAGCCGCATGCGGAGGATCCGTACGAGGCCGCCGCCGCCGATGCGGCGGTTGCCTTCGAGGATGGCGCGATGCTGATGCGGCTGACCGCAATGGCGCGGCGCGCGGAAGTCGATCGGATGCGCGCAGAGTTTGCGCGCATCGACGTCCCTATTGCGGGTCAGATCGTCGCGCCTGGATTGCTCGATGGTAACGACGTCCTACTCGCCGGGGACGTCGCGTTCGTCGGAATCGGACCGCGCGGAAACGAGATCGGACGGTCGGGCTTCGCAACGGTAGCGGCTGCGCACGGATACCGCGTCGTCAACGTGCAGCTCGCCGAGGGCGTCTCCTCGTTACGCGCCGTAGCCGGCGCCGTTTCGAAGGATACCGTCGTTCTCGGCGGCGACAAGGTCGACGCGCGTGCGTTTGCCGGCTTTCGAACGATCGTTCTGGAACGGGGCGAAGAGAATGCTGCCGGCGTGCTCTGTTTGGACGAGTACCACGTTATCGCCGACCTTCGCTACCGCACGGCGCTTTCTACGATGCGGCGTGCCGGCATCACGGTCGAGGCGATCGATCTTTATGAGTTCACGAAGATCGGTATGACGCCGTCGATGCTCGTGCTCGCCTACAAGCGCGACTGACGAGCGTTGCGATGCGCGTCGCGGTTCTTTCGGATATCCACGGGAATCTGGTGGCGCTCGACGCCTGTCTCGCAGATCTTGCCTCGCAGGGCAGCGCCGACGCGATAGTCGCGGCGGGCGACCTCTGTCTCGACGGTCCCAAGCCGAAGAAGGTTTTGCAACGGCTCGAGGAGCTAGGGGCGCAATGCGTGCGCGGCAATACGGACCGCTATCTCACCGAGGGGCAGCACAGCGGGCGAACCGCGTCCGAGACCGCACGGCTTACGTGGACGCGGCAAGAGCTAGGAGAGCGCTCGCTTTCGTGGCTTGCTGAACTGCCGTTCGCACTCCGCATCGGCGAGGACGATAACCAGCTCCTGGTCGTTCATGCGAACCCTAAAACCGACGATGAGCACCTCTGGCCGGACGCCGACGACGCCACGCTCGAATCATTCATCGGCGACGAGCGCGCGACCGCAATTGCCTTCGGCCATCTCCACTTGCCCTACGTCCGCATCTGGCGCGCCAAGCTGCTCGTCAACGTCGCCTCGGTCGGAATCCCGAAGGACGGCGATCCGCGCGCGTGCTACGCAATTTTTACCGAACAGTCCGGCGGCTGGGAAGTGAAGCACCGCCGCGTGGCCTTCAATGTCAAAAAAGTTGCAACTCAACTCATCGATTCAGGGATTCCTGGAAGTGATGAGTTGGTTGCCACGCTGCGCCGTCACCGGTACAAACGATTAAAGAGCTTTATTCCGTAGGCGCCCCGGCGGTCGAGGTCAACGGCCTCGTCAAGCAATATGGCGCGTTCACGGCGGTTGACGGTATCTCGCTGCGCGTCGCCGCGGGCGAGTTTTTCGGCTTCCTTGGACCGAACGGTGCCGGCAAGACGACGACGATCAATGCGATCGTCGGCCTCGCACGCAAGAGCGCGGGCTCGATCTCGATTTTTGGATACGACAACGAGCGGCAATGGCGCGACGCGCGGCGCCTCGTTGGCCTTTCGCCGCAGGAGTTCAACTTCGATCGCTACCTCTCGATCCGCGACGTGCTCATCTATGCAGCGGGCTACTACGGATTGGAAGGGCCGGTCATCCGTGAGCGTGCCGATATGCTGTTGGAGCGGTTCGGCTTGAGCTCGCACTCGCATCTCGAGTACACGAAGATATCGGGTGGCCAGAAACGCAGGTTGACGTTGGCGCGCGCGCTCATGCACGAGCCGCGGCTCCTAATTCTCGACGAGCCAACGGCCGGCGTCGACGTCGAGCTGAGGCTCCATCTCTGGCAGTGGCTGCGCGAGCTCAACGAGGAAGGACTGACGGTCTTCTTGACGACGCATTATCTCGAGGAGGCCGAGGCGCTCTGCAAACGGATCGCGATCGTACGCAATGGCCGGGTCGTGACCGAAAAGCCGACCGCAGAACTCGTAGCGCAAGGCGACTCGCTGCAGGACGTTTTCTTAGAGCTTACGACGCAATGAACTCGGTCGCGTTGTGGACGCTCGTGCGGCGCGAAATCGTACGCAGCCTCAAGATCATCAACCAGGTTATCTGGCCGCCCATTATCACGACGCTCCTGTACGTCTTCGTCTTCGGGCTTGCGCTCGGGAGCCGAATCCCGACCGTGCAAGGCGTCAGCTACGCCCAGTTTCTCATCCCCGGCCTTATCATGCTGCAAGTCATCGATTCGTCATACGGGGAATGCTCGAGCTCGCTCTTTCAAGGGCGATTCATGAACTCGATTCAAGAGATGCTGATCGCGCCGATGTCGGCATACGAGATCGTCGGAGGCTACGTCTTGGGCAGCCTGGCGCGTTCGTTCCTGATCGCCGGCCTGATCACGGTGCTCGGTGCCGTGCTCGTCCGAACCGCGCCACACGATTGGCTGCTCTATATCGGCGTCATCGTGCTTGTCTCGATCCTGTTCTCAGCGCTCGGGTTGATATTCGGGCTGGTTGCCGACAAGTTCGATCACATCGCGATCCTCACGACGTTCGTCATCACGCCGCTAACGTTCGTCGGCGGTGTCTTCACCTCGGCTTCGATGCTGCCGCCGGTACTGCGCAACTTCGAGCTGTTCAATCCGATCTTTTATACGATCGACGCCTTCCGTCGCAGCTATACCGGCGAGAGCTATCTTTCGCCGGCCTTCTCGGTCGCGATGATTCTGCTGCTTACGATCGTCGCGACCGCCGCAGTTTTGCGGATGACCGCGGTCGGGTACAAACTGCGAACGTGATGCTTCAAGGGAGTCTGTGAATGCTGGCCGGCGTCGCCATGATGCTCGCACTCGTGCAACCCGCTACACACCTCACGATCGAACCGTGGACGGGGGGCGATTTCCAGACGACCACCGCAGCCGCGGCAAGGTACCGTTTGAAGATCAGCGGGCGAGCGAATGTCGTCGTTCACCTGCGTGCGGCGGGGGTAGCCGAGGGGTGGTTGGCGGCATTCTGCACGCCCAAGGTGTGTTCGCCGCTGCGCGTCGATGCGACGATTGCGCATTCGGGCGAAACGATCATCCAGTTCGAACTCATTCGCGAGTCGGCGAATGCTCCCAAACGCAGCGGTGCGACGATCATCGGCGATCACGGCGCCTCCGTCAAAGTCCCCGCCGCCTACCGCCAGTAAATCACATTACGCAGGGAAGAACGGGTTATGTTCTTTTTCGAGCGCGATGGTCGTTGGGGGACCGTGGCCGGGCATGACGACCGTCTCGTCGCCAAGCGTGAAGAGTTTGCTGCGCACGCTGTTGAGGATATCATCATACGTGCTGGCGTCGCCGTACGCGCCGCCGACGCTTGCGGCGAAGAGCGTATCCCCGGAGAAGAGCGTGGTACGAGCGGAACCTTGGAAGAGATAGCACGACGAGCCGTCGGTATGGCCCGGGGTGTGCAGCATTCGGATCGTGCTTCCCTCACCGAACGGTAACGCTTCACCGTCGCGCAGCAGCAGCGCATTCGGGGCGAGTGGGCCGATCGCTCCAACGTCGAGGCGATGCATCACAATCTGGGCCCGCGGAAAGGCTGCAGCGACGTCGGCGGTCGCGTCGCAATGATCCGCATGTTTGTGCGTGATGAGGATGTAGCGCAAGTGATACGCGCCGTCGCGCAGGATGCGCAGAAGATTCTGCGGCATGCCGGCCGGGTCCACGAGCGCGGCCGTCGCGGTCGGCCCGCCAAGGAAGAAGACGTAGCCGTTACTGGGCTGCGGCTCTTGCGCGTGGCGCCGCACGTCCGGCGGATCGATCTCGGGCGGATACCACGCCTCGGCGGCGCTATCCGCGAGTTTACCGCCGTCGAGCCGCAAGGCGCGCGCGACGGCGCGCGCTTGCGCGTCATCAGGCCGGCCGTGGTCGCGTTGCCAGTCGTCAATCGCCTGTACGGCAATGCCCGTGGCGCTCGCAAGTTGTGCGGCCTCAAGTCCAGTACCGCGCATCGCTTTGCGCAGGACGTCGCCGAAGGTATCTTCGAGAGGCAGTTTCTGCGGCATGCCGGGTCTCATTCGCCGTCGCGCAACCGGGACCGGTCGCCGTGCGGTCGAAGCCGCCGGAATGGAGAGTGTCGTCATCATTGGCTCCGGCCCGGCCGGCCTTACCGCGGCGATCTATGCCGCTCGCGCCAATCTTCGGCCGCTGGTATTCGCCGGCGGCCTTTACGGCGGCCAGCTTATGCTGACGACCGAGGTCGAAAACTATCCCGGATTTCCCGAACCGGTGATGGGCCCGGATTTGATGATGCGCTTCCGCGAGCAGGCCGAGCGCTTCGGCGCCCGGATCGAGAACGTCGACGTTACGGCCGTCGATTTCGCGAAGCGGCCGTTGCGCGTGCGCACGAGCGATGCAGAGTATGAAGCCAAGACCGTCATTGTTGCGACCGGAGCCGCCGCGCGCTGGCTGGATATTCCGGGCGAGGCGCGGCTGCGCGGCCGCGGCGTCTCGACGTGCGCGACGTGCGACGGCGCGTTCTTCCGCGACAAGCACATCACCGTCGCAGGCGGCGGCGATTCGGCGATCGAGGAGGCGCTCTTTCTGACGCGCTTCGGTCGGCGCGTCACGGTGATCCATCGCCGGAATCGATTGCGAGCCAGCAAGATCATGGCCGGTCGCGCGCTCTCGCACGACAAGATCGATTTCCTCTGGGATACCGTCGTCGAGGAGGTTCTCGGCGACACGCACGTCACGGGCTTACGCGTGCGCAATGTCGTCGACGGACGCCGGCGCGACGTGGAAACGGATGCACTCTTCATTGCGATCGGCCACACGCCGAACACGCAGGTCTTTGAGGGTCAGCTCGATCTCGACGAGCGCGGTTACATCGTCTCGGCGGACGGAACGTCGACGAACGTCGATGGCGTCTTCGTTGCGGGCGACGTCTACGACGTGCGCTACCGGCAAGCCGTTACGGCCGCCGGCGCGGGCTGCCGCGCGGCGATGGACGCCGAGAAGCACCTCGAGGCGATGGAGTTTAAAGTAGATTCGCTAGCGCATCTTTGAGCTGCGTAAATCGAAAGGCGTAGCCCAGCTCCTGCGTGCGCTGCGGCAAGACGCGCTGCCCGCGCAGCAGCATCTCGGCGCCTTCACCGAACATCATCCGTAGCGCGAATGTGGGGACCGGTACGACGGCTGGACGATGGAGTGCTACGCCAAGTTCGCGAACGAACTCAGCGTTAGTAACCGGGTTGGGAGCCGTCGCATCGAGTTCGCCTTCCGCGCGGTCGAGCGCGAGGAGATAGATGCCGACGAGATCCTCGATATGCAACCACGAGAACCATTGGCGGCCGTTGCCGATGACGCCGCCGACGCCGCTGCGGAAAGCGGGCAGCATGGCGGCCAGCGCGCCGCCGTCGTTCCCGAGCGCGATTCCGCTGCGAACGACGGCTACCCGCATGCCGAGCTCGCGCGCGCGGGCGGCCTCCCGCTCCCACCCGATACAGGCGCGCGCCAGAAAATCGTCGCCCGGCGGACTGCTCTCGACGAACGTCGCCGTCTCACTCGTGCCGTAGTAGCCGACCGCCGACGCGGAGACATAAACGCCGGCATCGCCGCGATTGGAGCGGAGCGCTTCGAGAAAGCGGCGCGGGAGCTCCGTGCGGCTCGTCTCGATGCGCTCCTTCACGCGAGCATTCCACCGCTGCGCGAGCGGTTCGCCGGCAAGGTTGAGGATCGCGTCGCAACGCGCCGCCATCTGCGCGGCGCGCTGGGGATCGCGCAGCGACCCCGGCGTGACTTCGTCGCCGCGTTCGCGAAGTGCGGTGGTCACATGGCGGCCGACAAAGCCTGATGCTCCAAGTACAAGGACGTTCATTGCAGTAGCGGGCCTTTACCCAATTTCGAGCATTGCCGTTGCGGGACGATTCAACTCCTGAGCGTAGATCTTAGGGTGCGTGAGATAGAAGAGCAGCATCACCCGGAGAACGAACCGGTGGATTCGGTAGTCCGGCAGCGCGCGAAGATGCTCTTGCGAAACCCGCGACAGATCGGTGATCCGCTCGCGCAGGTTTTGTGGACTGGCATAGAGTGACGCGAAGTTCAGTTCGCCGTGTTCCCGGTCTTCGGCCTGATCGATGAACGAGTCGAGCAGCACGTGCAGCGCGCCGACGGACGGAAAGTAGGCATCGTAAGCCGCTTGTGCGCTCCCGCGGCGACCGGCCATCAGTTCGAAGAGCGGCGCATATATCTGGAGCTGCGAGCCGGCCGCGCACGCAAACTCGTACCAGGCCAAGCCCGCCGAGCGGCCGTCGCGCCGGCGCTCGTACCACTCGACGCACGCGCGGACGCGCTCGTTGGGCGGATAGTGCTTGTACGTCTGCATCTCGGAGTAGAGCGTTGCGGCTTCGCGAAAAACCGGTAAGAGTATCTCGTATCCGTCAACGCCGCGCAGCGCGGCTTGCGTCCGCACGACGAGCCCGTGCAGGTAGCCGCCGTCTTCGCCGGTGGGTCCGCGCGCGTAATAGTTGCGCGGCGACGCGCTCGGGTCGAGCGCGTCGGCAATTGCTTGATGCAGTACAGGATAGGCGTCTGGGTCGACGTTGGGATGGCGGTCGCAGAGGTTGTCGAGATAGTCGTAGATCGACTCGAGTGGCGTCACCAGCTCGATGTATCGCCGGGCCGACGCCCGCGGCAGGAACGTGGCCAGAATGGAGGCGCCGGCGACATGATAGGCTTTTGCATCGATGCTCGCGAGCGCCTCGGTGCGAAGGCGTTCGTCGGGGATGGCAAGCGCGTTGGAACGGATCTTCCGCAGCGTCGAAGCGGCACGCGGAACGACCAATCGCAAAAAACGCACGATTTGCCACGGCGTCTCCCAGCCGTCTCGGAGAAGAAAGCGCAGGCGCACCGGGTTCGCGATGACGGCGCGCACGACGCTGGCTATCTCGTTGCGCAAGCGTTCGTCAGATGCCGCCGACGAAGCGGCCGGGATTCAACGTCCGGTTTGGGTCGAAACAGGCTTTCAGCGCGCGCATGCGATCGATCGACGCCGGCGGCTCGCCCCAGGCTTGGAGCTCGTTGCGGTGCGGATGATTGCACGCGACGATCTGCGCGTGCGGTTCGATCTCGTGGACGGCATCGTCGAAGCCTCCAACTTTGGCGCCGAAGGAACGCGCGTCGAGCCGGCTGGCACGAAAGACGATATCGCCGTTCATGACGTCGACGATCGATTCGGCGCGTAGCTCGCAGCGCCGAGCCAGTTCGGCAAGCGCCATCGCTCTCGTCTCAGCCTCGTCCGGCACCGAATAGACGCGATACGTGATGGAGCGCTCTCCCAACGGCGCAATATAGGCGTCGACGATGCGCTGGAACGACTCGCGCGCACCCGCATCGACGATTCGCGTCTCCGGAACACCCGCACCACCTAACGACGCACGCACGTCACGGGTCGCTCGTTCGAGGAGTGCATCGCTGCCCTCGAGGAGCAGCAGAAGCCGCCCTTGCGGACCGTCTTCGCCGTCGACGATCTTCTGAAATCCTTCGATCCAAAATGCCGCCGCGGGCGGAACGTTCAACGTTGCGATGTGGTCCAACGCCCGTGAACGCGTGCGTTCGGGGAGCGCGGCAAGAAAGACGCGACTCTGGCGCGGCATGACGAGCGTTTTGAGGTTTGCCTGCACGAGCACCCCAAGCGTCCCGAACGAACCCACGTAGAGCCGGCTCATGTCGTAACCGGCGACATTCTTAACGACGATGCCACCGGCGCTCGCGATCGTGCCGTCCGCGAGCACGATGGTCGAGCCGAGGACATAGTCGCGCAGGCGCCCGTGCACGTGACGGCGCGGGCCGAGCCAACCGGCGGCGAGCGTCCCGCCGAGGGTCGCATGCTGCGGCTTTGGCGCGTCGAATGGAATGAACTGTCTGTGCGTCGCTAAGAGCGTGGCGATCGCCTGAATCGGCACGCCGGCTTGGGCGGCAATCGTCAGGTCCGCCGGTTCGTACCCGACGATCGCCGAGAGCTTGGTCGTAACCAATCGAACGTCGCACCGTTCGAGCGGGGAGCCCATTGCGGCGAGGGTGTCGCCGCCGACTACGGCGATCTTGAGTCCGTCGCGGTCGCACTGCGCGATGAGCTCGCCGATCGCTTCGGCGCGGTTCGGCGCGGAGCGCTCCGCGACGGCCATCACTGCGGCACGACCTCGGGACAGCGCACGCCGCTCGGAAATATCTTGTCGGGATTGAAGCGGCGATGCGGATCGAAGACGGTGCGCAGGCGCGCCATTGTGGCAAGGTCGGCGGTAGTATAGACGCGCGTCATCGCGTCGCGTTTCTCCCACCCGATGCCGTGTTCGCCGCTGATCGTTCCGCCTAGCTCGATGGCAGCGTCGAGGATGGCATTCCCGGCGTCGACGACGGCTCCGACCTGCCGGCGATCGCTGCGATCGTACATCAATAGCGGATGGAGATTGCCGTCGCCGGCATGGAAGACGTTGCCGACAGTGATGTGATTCGCAGCGGCCGCACTCTCGACGGCGCGCAGCGCTTGCGGAAGCTTGCTGCGCGGCACGCAGAGGTCTTGCGTGTAGTAGTTCGGGGCAATGCGTCCGGTCGCGCCTACCGCGCCCTTACGCCCGGCCCAGAGCGAGTCGCGCTCGGCCTGATCGCGCGCGCTGCGCCACGAGATCGCGCCGTGTTCCATGACGATGCCGCGAATCGCACTCTCGTACGCATTCATGTCGTCTTCGAAGCCGGCGCTCTCGATGAGCAGCACGGCGGCCGCATTTGCCGGATAGCCGGCGTGAAACGCCGCCTCGACCGCCGCGGTGATGACGGCGTCCATCATCTCGAGTGCGGTCGGCACGATGCCGGCGCCGATGATCGCGGAGACGGCTTGCGAAGCAGAGTCGATATCGTCGAAGGCGGCAAGCCAGACGCGCACCGACTCGGGCATCTGCATCAAGCGCACCCACGCCGACGTCACGATCCCGAGCGTTCCTTCGCTTCCGACGAGTGCCGCCGTGAGATCGTAACCGCTCTCGTCGATGCTCGTCGTGATGACGTTACCTTCGTCGTCGACGACTTCGAGCGACAATACGTGGTTGACCGTCGTGCCGTAGGAGAGGCAGTGCGGACCGCCCGCGTTGGTCGCGATGTTTCCGCCGATCGTCGAGGCTTTCTGCGACGAAGGATCCGGCGCGTAGAAGAGTCGCTTCGACTCAACGTGCCGAGAGAGGTCGATGTTGATCATCCCCGGCTGCACGCGCGCACGGCGGCGGCGCACGTCGAGCTCGAGCAGCCGATTCATGCGCGCAAACGAGACGACGATGCCGCCAACCAGCGGAACGGCGCCGCCACAGAGCCCCGTGCCGGCGCCGCGTGCGACGATCGGCTCGTTGCAGTCGCGCGCGATCCGTACGACGGCGCTCACGTCCTGCGTCGTCGCGGGAAGTACGACGGCCGAAGGCGTGCCGCCGTCGGTATATGCGTCGAAGGAGTACGCGGCGAGATCTTCGGGCGCGGTCTTGACGGCAGACGCGCCAAGTGCATCGATAAGCCGCTGGTGAAGCACGCCTATCTCTTTCGCCACCTCTGCCTTGTCATCCTGAGCGGAGCGACCCCTCTGCACCACATTCCAACTCCCGTGAGCACGGCCAAGGGTGTGTTGCGCCAGCCCTTCGACTTCGCCTGTCCTGAGCTACACTGAGCGAGCGCAGCGAGTCGAAGTGGAGTCGAAGTGGCTCAGGGTGACAAGGGCTAATACAACAGATATTTCTCGCGGAGCGTAGCGAATGCGGCGACGCTTTCGTTCCACTGCGCGACGATCGCTTCGGGCGTTTCGCCGGCCAACAGCGCACGCCGAAACGAGTCGGTGCCCCAATCGCGATCGAGCATCGCGACGCTGTCGATGGTGAGG
Organism: Vulcanimicrobiota bacterium; assembly: GCA_963758805.1. Lineage (GTDB taxonomy): Bacteria > Vulcanimicrobiota > Vulcanimicrobiia > Vulcanimicrobiales > Vulcanimicrobiaceae > Cybelea. The sequence continues at coordinate 34,840 of CAVWWP010000003.1, read as the reverse complement.
ACGTGCGGAAAGAGGTTGCGGACGGCGACCGCGATCTCTACCGCGGTGCGCACGGCAAGAAAACGCCGCCAGTCGAAGACGACGAGCTCGACGCCGGTTAGTTCGCGTCCTTTCCAGAAGCCTGTCAGCGGCGACCATGCCGCTGGACGAAACCAAATGCCGGGAAGATTGCGCGCGTTGAGATATGCGGCGAGCTTCGTTGCATCGATGCCGGCCATTCCGGCGAGAAAGAACGGTTTCGTGTAGCCGCTGCCGTTGTTGATCCCGACGCCGTCGAGCAATCCCGTACCGACGTACACGAACGTCGTCTGCCACTGCGGAATATTCGGCGACGTCTGCACCCATTGCAGGCCCGTGTCGGACCAGATCAGCGAACGATGCCAGCCGCGCATAGCGACGACGTGGAGTTTCGTCCCGATGCCGAACCGGTCGTTGAAGAGCAGCGCCAGCTCGCCGACCGTCATGCCGTGGCGCATCGGGATCGGGTAGAGCCCGATGAACGACTCGTATGCCGGCTCGAGCACCGGTCCCTCAATCGTCGCCCCGCCGATTGGATTGGGGCGATCCAGAACCCAAAACTCCTTCCCGAACTCGCGAGCACTCTGCATTGCGTACGCCATTGTCGAGATATACGTGTAGGCGCGCGAGCCGACGTCCTGGATGTCGAAGAGCAACACGTCGACGCCGTCGAGCATGGCCGCGCTCGGGTGCCGCGACGCGCCGTAAAGACTGTAGACCGGAAGGCGCGTCTCGGGGTCGATATACGAGGCGACCGAGGCGCCGGCGTTGCGGTCACCGCGAAAGCCGTGCTCGGGCGCGTAGATCGCCTTGACCACAACGTTTCCGCGGCGCAAGATCGCATCGACGACCGACTCGAGTCGTGAGGTGACGCCGCTTTGATTTGCGATAACGCCGACCGTGCGGCCATTGAGCCGGCGCCATTCGTCGCGCAAGAAGACGTCGTCGCCAAGCTCGATACGTGCCGGCGGCAGCGACTCGGCACTGGCTTGCGCTGCGCTTGCGATCCCGAGCGCGACGCTGCCGGCGATGAACGAACCGCGGTGCATCCTCGCTACACGAACTGCGGCTCGACGTCGTGCGCGAGGATGCCCGCGGCGCGCGCCCGCGCGAAGAGCGCGTGGACGGCCTCTATGCCGACCTCGCCGAGATCGGCCGTGAAGCCGTTGACGTAAAGCTCGATATGCGCCCGCAACACCTCGTCGTCCATTTCGACGGCATGCTCTCGAACGTAAGGCATGATCTCCGCCTCGTGCGCGCGTGCGAAAGCCAGGCTCTCCCGGATTGCGTCGTCGATTGCCTTGGCCGCCGCATCGCCGACGTCCCGGCGCACCAGGATCGCGCCGAGTGGAACGGGCAGCAGTGTCATCGTCTCCCACCATTCGCCGAGATCGGCGACCGAGATCAGCCCGGCGTCGCGATAGGTGAAACGCGACTCGTGGATGATCAGCCCCGCATCTACTTCCCCGTCTGCTACCGCCGAGACGATGCGATCGAAACGCATCGCAACGTGCTTGGGGGTCGATCCGAACGCCAGGCGCAGGAGCATGAAGGCCGTCGTCCGCTCGCCCGGGATCGCGATGCGCTTCTTCGCGTAGGCGCTGAAGAGCTCGGGCGAGCCGGCGGGACGCGCGACGAGCAACGGTCCGCAGGCACGGCCGAGCGCGCCGCCGCTGCGCAGAATGCGATACCGGTCCATGAGGAAAGGAATCGCACCATAACTCACCTTCGTCAGCGCGTACTCGCCGCGCATCGCGGCATCGTTGAGCTCCTCGATGTCCGCGAGGTGCACGCGGACCTCAGGCGCGCCTTCGAGCAAGCCTTTCGTCAGGGCTGCAAAGACGTACGTATCGTTGGGACAGGGCGAGTAGGCGAGCGTATACGCGGTCATCTCCGCACCGCATCGCAATCGAGCGCTGCAAAGAGTGCGTCGAGCAAACGCCGCACCGCCGTAGATCCGGCTTGGAAGTTCCAGCCGCTGCGCTCGCGCGCACCAGCACGATTGGAGATGCCGCGCAGTTCGATTGCCGCTACGCCGGCCAGCTCGGCGGCGCGCAGCACCGCGAAACCCTCCATCGACTCGATTTGAGCGCCTGACCGCGCGATCCGCTGTGCGGTTTCGTCCGTCGACGTGACCCGCGCGACCGTCACACCCGTCGTCTGCGCGAAGCCCTCGCGCCGCATGCGCTCTACGAGCGACGTATCGGAACGAGCGTGCTCAATCGCGCGGTGACCGTCGGGCAAACGCAGCGGCGTACCGTCCTCGAGCGTCAACTCGAACCGATCGGTCGAAACGACCGTACCGCTTCCGATCGGAATCGACGCGTCCAGCGTGCCGGCGATGCCCGCATTGATGACGAGCTCGTACTGCCGCGCAGCGAGCGCCGCGCTCACGGCGCATGCGGCTTCGACCGGGCCGACGCCGGTGGTTAGTAGCACCGTTCGGTCGTGACCTGTCCAGCCGCCTAGTTCCTTCTCGAGCGCGCACGCGAGCAGAATCATGGAACGCCGATGAACTTGTGTGTCTGCAGCGAGAGGCGAAAGCGCTTGGGGTTTGCCTTCGCATAACGCAGCGCGATCTCGACGTTGGACGACCGATTGTCGGCGGGCTGCAGCCAGATCGTCGGCTTCTCGGCAAAGAGCGCGAGGTGTTCCTCGGGCACGCGCTCGTCGACGATAAGTTTCGCTTCGTTCGCGCGGGCCGCCATTCGCGGATCGACGCGCTCCTTCGGCGAGACGCAGAGCCACACGTCCGCCGGCAGGTCCAAGAAAATCGTTCCATTGGATTCGACATGCACGCGGCGGCCATCGCGGTGCAATGATTCGATGAGTTCTGGAGTTTCAGTCTGCGCGAGCGGTTCGCCGCCGGTCAGAACGACCATTGGGCAGTCGCCACCAATCTCGCGAACGTTCGCGACGATCTCGCCGATGCTCGCGAACGATTTCGTCGCATAGTCGGTATCGCAAAACTCGCACGCAAGATTGCATCCCGCGAGCCGGACGAAGATCGCGGGGGTGCCCGTCCACGTCCCTTCGCCCTGAATGCTGTAGAATATCTCGGAGAGTTGCAGCATTGTTACCCGAGATCGCTGCGACGCAGCACCGCGCACGCCGTCGCCGTCTCCCAAACGACGATCTCGTCGAGATCGGACAGCCCACCGTCGAGCCGGCGCCATATCCAAAGCGCGATCTCCTCAACCGTCGGGTTCTCGATAAAGTCGTTCAGATTACGGTGGTCGAGGGCGTCGAGAACGAGCGTCTCGACGATCGTCTCGACCTCGTCGAAGTCTTGGATCATCCCTCGCGTCGGGCCGTCGGTACGAATCGAGCCGCGCAACGCGATTTCAAGCCGGTACGAATGACCGTGCATACGTGCGCACTTGCCGGGATGAAACGGCAGCACGTGAGCCGCCTCGAACTCAAAAAGTTTACGAATCTGCATGGCCGCCCCGTTCCGGAGCGTTCGCTTCGCGAGCTTCGCTCACGATGACACCCGCACTAACGAAAGACGGTGCCGTCGGTGCCGAAGAGTTGGAGGCGTTTCTTGAGATCGGCCAGGAACCCGCTGGCGACGTAGCCGTCGACGACACGGTGATCGAGCGAGAGGCAGGAGTTCATCATCTGCCGGATCGCGATCGAATCGTCATCGCGCACGACGAGTTTCTTCACGACGGCCTCCATCGTGACGATGCCGGCCTGACCTCCATTGATGATTGGTGCGGAGGCCCACGAGCCATTGGCGCCGTTGTTGTTGACGGTAAACGTGCCGCCCGCAAGGTCGTCGACGCCCAGTTTACCCTTGCGTGCTTTTTCGATGAGCTCGCCTGCCGCGATCGCCAAGCCTTTGATCGAGAGCTGATCGGCGCGCTTGACGACCGGAACGACGAGGTTCGCCGGCAAGCCTATCGCGATGCCGATGTTGATCTCTTTGTTGACGTAGATGCCGTCGTTCGTGAACCGCGCATTCATCAACGGAAACCGAGCCAGCGATTCGACGACCGCGCGAACGAAGAACGGCAGCAGCGTCAGCTTGTAGCCGGTCTCGCGCTCGAAGCGATCCTTCTCGCGGGTGCGCCACTTCCAGACCTCGGTGACGTCGATTTCGACCATAGACCATGCGTGCGGCGCCGCATGCTTGCTCTCGACCATGCGCTCGGCGATGATCCGGCGCGCCTGCGTGAGCGGGACGATCGTGCCCGCAATGGGGTCGGCGTACGACGACGTGCCGGCCGGCGGCGGATGCACGGCGGCGGCCGGGGCTGCGGCGGCGGCGCGAAGCGGTTCGGAGACGGCCGTGCGCGATGCCGCCAGAACGTCGGTGGCGGTCACGCGTCCGTTCGCGCCGGTTCCTTTGACGCTGCGAATGTCGATTCGATGCTCGCGTGCGAGGCGCCGTACTGCCGGCGACGCCGCTTGCAGCGCGTTCTCGGCGTCCGTCCCAGCGCTCTTGGTTGCGCTACCCGCGCCGTTGCTGGAAGGCGGTGCAGCCGCTCCTTTCTCGGCCGTCGCGGTCGGCTTTTCGGCCGCCGCGGCGGGCGCGGACGATCCGGCTTCGTCGATGACGGCGATCGGCGTCCCGGTTGCGACCGTTTCGCCTTCCTTGACGAGCAGTTCGCGGATCGTTCCGGTTACCGGCGAGGGAACACCGGCGTTGACCTTATCGGTCGAGACCTCGACGAAGTCTTCATATTTCTCGACCGCGTCTCCAACGCTCTTGAGCCACTGCGCTACCGTGCCTTCGGTGACCGTCTCGCCCAGCTGAGGCATCGTAATAGTAGTCATTAGAACTGCACCATCTCGCGCATAGCGCGCGCCATCTCATCGGGTGACGACATGTACTCCTCTTCGAGCGGCATCGCGTAGCCCATTGCCGGGACGTCCGGCCCGCAGAGCCGGCGGATCGGCGCGTCGAGGCTGAAGAGCGCGTTTTCGGCGACCATTGCGCTGATCTCCGCGCCGATACCGCCGAACTTGTGATCTTCGTGAATGATCAAGAGCTTACGCGTCTTTTCGACGCTGCCGAGAATGCACGTCTTATCCATTGGACGAATCGAGCGCAGATCGATCACTTCGACCGACATGCCCTCTTGCTCGAGCTGCTTTGCGGCTTCGAGCGCCCAGTGCACGTAGAGGCCGTACGAGATCACCGTCAGCTGCTCGCCTTCTTTGAGAACGTTGGCCTTCCCCAACGGAATCGTGTAGTGACCGTTGGGAACCTCGCCTTTAATGAGCCGGTACGTCTTTTTATGCTCCAAGAACAGGACCGGATCCGGATCGTCGATCGAGGCGTTGAGCAGACCCTTTACGTCGGCCGGAAAGGATGGTGCGACGACTTTGAGACCCGGCACGTGATAGAAGAGCGCTTCTATCGACACCGAGTGCGAGAGCGCACCGCGCACGCCGCCGCCGTACGGCGTGCGAATGACCATCGGGCACGTGTACTCGCCGTTGGAACGATAGCGAGTCTTCGCCGCTTCGCCGACGATCTGATTGAACGATGGATAGATGAAGTCGGCGAACTGAATCTCGGCGATCGGCCGAAGCCCTTCCATCGCCATTCCCACCGCGATCCCGACGATCGAGGCCTCGGCAATCGGCGTATCGATGACGCGCTCCGGCCCGAACTCACCGATGAAATCCTTTGTGATGAGAAAGACGTTCCCGCGCGCGCCGACGTCTTCGCCTAAAATGATGGTACGGTCGTCGGATTTCATCGCTTCGTACAACGTCGCGCGGACCGCCTCGACGTTATTCATGACCGTCGATCCGGTCGCGCTGCTCACGACTGCCACGGCTGCCAGCCTCCTTCATGGACATGGGTGTACAGGTCCGATGCTTGCGGATAGGACTGCGCTTCGGCGGCGTCGGTCGCTTCGTTCGTTTCGCGCAGCACGTCCTTGCGCATCGCCTCTAGGTCGTCCGCGCTCATGATGCCGTTGTGGACGAGCAGCTTCTCGAACGCCGGCACCGGATCGCCCTTGCGGCGTTCCAGTACCTCCTCGCGCGTGCGATACGTCATGTCGTTGTCATCGGTCGAGTGCGCGAGATAGCGGTAGCACGTGCCCTCGATCAGCGTCGGGCCCCCGCCGGTACGTGCGCGATCCATCGCTTCGCTTACGGCAGCGAAGGTTTCGATGGGATCGAAACCGTTGAAGCGCCGTCCCGGCATGCCATAGCCTTCGGCGCGCTTCCAAATCTCCGGCTGGGCCATCTGTTTGTCGAGCGGCGTCGAGATCGCCCACTCGTTGTTCTCGACGAGCATAACGAACGGCAGCTTGTGGATAGCCGCGAAGTTCATCGATTCGTGCCACTCGCCTTCGCTCGTCGTGCCGTCGCCGCACGTCGCAAGCACCGCACGCCCGGTTTCGTGACGGTACTTCAGCGCGTACGCCGCGCCGACCGCATGCGGAAGATGCGCCGCAAGCACCGACGAGAACGACATAAGCCCGGCGGCCTTCGACGAGTAGTGATTCGGAAACTGACGGCCGCCGTTGTGATCGCCCGAGCGAGCGAAGAGCGAAAGCATGATCTCATACGGCGAGAGACCGATACCGAGCGAAATGCCGAGATCGCGGTAGTATGGCGCGAGAATGTCCTTACCGCGATGGAACGCCATAGCGGCACCGGCCTGCAGCGCCTCATGACCCTCACTCCCGAGCGCGAACGGAACTTTTCCTTGGCGATTGAGCTGAAATCCGCGGTTGTCGAGCTGGCGCTGCAGCAACATGTTACGCATGATCGCGCGCAACTGTTCGTCGCTCAGTCCGTGTCGCTCGAGCTGCGGCGCTCGCGTCTCTGTAGCCATACTTATCTCCGTTTACGAGCTCGGCGCTATCGGCGCCTCGCTTGGCGCTGCGCTACGCTTTCGGCAGACGCTCTGCGCCGAAATCTCCGCTTCGCGCCCCCACGCTGACTGTCGCCGCGTGGGCCCCCTAAGTACTCCAAGGATCCCAACTATCGGCATAGACCTGCTCATAGAGATCTCCGGCCGCCGGATAGGCCATGAGCTCGACCCGGTCGGTGGCGTCGTTGACTTCTTCGAGGACGGATCGCTTCAATGCTTCCACCTCGTCTGGAGTGACGATCGATCGCTCGACCAGCAGACGCTCGAAGCAGGGCACCGGGTCGTCCTTTCGCCGGGCCTCAACCTCTTCGCGGGACCGGTATGCTCGGTCGTCGTCGTCGGTCGTATGCGCTAAGAAGCGGTAGCAGCGCGCCTCTACGAGGGTCGGTCCCCCGCCCGCTCGGGCGCGTTCGAGCGCAGTGCGCGCTGCAGCATAGCAGGCGATCGGATCCATCCCGTTGACGCTGACACCCGGCAGGCCGTAACCTTCGGCGCGCTTGTATACGTCGGGTTGGCCCATCTGCTTCGAGAGCGGCGTCGAGATCGCCCATTCGTTGTTCTCGCAAAGAAAGACGACCGGTAAACGATGAATTGCGGCAAAGTTTATCGATTCGTGCCACTCGCCTTCGCTCGTTGCGCCGTCGCCGAACGTGGTGAGTACGGCGCGTCCCTGCTCGCGACGGTATTTGATCGCGTATGCCGCACCGACGGCATGCGGCAGCTGCGCTGCGATAACGGAGCTGATCGAGTAGACCCCGAGCTTTCGGCTTGCATAGTGATGGGGGAACTGGCGCCCGGCGGAGTGATCGGCCGCGCGCGCAAAGAGCGAGAGCAGCACCTCGTAGGGCGTTACGCCGACGCCGAGGTCGAGACCGAGATCGCGATAGTAAGGAACGAGAACGTCTTTTCCGCGCTCGAAGGCCATCGCCGCGCCGGCCTGAACGGCTTCGTGGCCTTCGCTGGCCGAGGCAAACGGAATCTTTCCCTGCCGGTTGAGCTGAAATCCACGGTTCTCCAGCATCCGCTGCATCAGCATCGTGCGGAACATCGCGACGAGCTGTGCATCGGTGAGACCGTGCCGCTCGAAGGGCGATTCCGGTTGAGCTGTCGCGGGGCGCTTCATAGGCAGAGCCTCCCTACTCATCCGCTTCCGAGCGAAATCCTGCGCCACGACGTGGGGAGAGGCACGCAGGAACCGCTGGGCGCGCGCGCGACTGCTAAGAAACCATGAAGAGTCGCGCACTCGCGCCGATCGTCGTGGCGATCGTCACCGCGGCCCTCGCGAGCACGATAATTCTCATCTTAGCGCCCGGGTGGCTGCAAACACGCGTGCGCATCGTCGCCGGTTACGATCTGGCCGTAGTCGCAATCCTCATCTGGTACTGGAGTATAGCGCTGCGGACGAACGCCACCGATACGAGGCGCCGTGCGGCCGCGCAGGATCCGGGCCGGGATATCGTCTTCGCCATCATTCTGACCGCCGTTGCTTTCGCGTTCGTAGTGGCGTTCGACATCCTAGGGCGCGGCGCGCACGAAAAGACGCTCCATCCGCTTCTGGTCTACGGCGTTGGATTCAGCGCGGTCGTCTTCGGCTGGCTGCTCATCCATACGATCTTTTTCTTTCGCTACGCGCATCTCTACTACGGCGACCGAGACCGCGACGAGCAGAGCGACTTGGGGCTGGCGTTCCCCGGCGGTGAGGAGCCGAGCTACGTCGATTTTGCATACTTTTCGTTCGTCATCGGGATGACGTTTCAGGTCTCGGACGTGCAGATCACGTCGCGGCGGATTCGGCGCCTCGTGCTCGCGCACGCCCTGATCTCATTCGCGTACAGCACCGCGATACTCGCCCTCGTCGTAAATATCGTTTCCAACCTCCTGCACTAACGAACCGTCGCGATGCGGCGGACGCAGGGGCCTGGATGTGAGAGCGTAACTCACCGGGAACGACGCATTGTCGTCGCTATGCTAATTTCGGAGGTGAATCAATGCTTCGTTACAGAGAATGGGTGCCGGTGATTGCGCTCGTCCTCAGCGCTGCTCCGATTGCGGTCCACGCGCAACAGACGGGTGCTATGTCGGATTCCGACTATATTGCAAAGATACTCGGCTGCAGCCCCGGCGGCAGTCGTGAAGGGTGCAACCATCGTTCGTATGACTAAGAACGGCGGCATGCAGACGCTCCAAACGGGAACGAACGGCTTCACGTGTATGGTTTTCGGACCGGACGCCGGTTGTGCCGACAAAAATGCGATGACGTGGATGAATGCATATCTCACGCATACGACGCCACCGCCGGTGGTCGGCTTCGCCTATATGCTGGCGGGCGACAGCGGCGCGAGCAATACGGATCCGTTTTCAATGACGCAGACCGCAACCAATCACTGGATTGTCACCGGCCCGCACGTCATGATCTTTGGTCCATTCGTCAAGACGTTGGGCTATCCGATGACTGTGGATGCCGATCCGACCAAGCCCTACGTTATGTGGGCGGATACCCCGTATGCGCACCTGATGATCCCGGTGGCAGTGCAGCCATAGAATGGTAGAGGAGCTCGTTCGATATCGCCGGCACTTTCACGCAAATCCCGAGCTTTCGATGGAGGAGCGTGAAACGGCCGCATTTATCGAAAGCGAGCTAAGGACGTCGAATTTCGACGAGCTCCGCACCGGCGTCGGAAAGACCGGCATCCTGGCGACCTTGCGCGGCGCCAAGCCCGGACCGGTAACGCTTTTACGAGCCGATATGGACGCCTTGCCGATCCAGGAAGAGAATCAGGCGTCGTATCGCTCGCAAAAGGCGGGAGTAATGCACGCGTGCGGCCATGACGGACATATGGCGATCCTCCTGGCCGCCGCGCGCACCGTCGCCGCAAAGCGCGACGACGTCCTCGGAACCATCGTTTTCTGTTTTCAACCCGGCGAAGAGGGCCTAGCCGGCAACAAGCTGATGATCGAAGACGGTGCTCTGGAGCATCCCCACGTCGACCGCACGTTTGCGCTCCACCTCTACAGCGGGCTCGACGTTGGGAAGATCGGCGTGCGCGACGGTGCGTTCTTCGCTTCATCGGACCGTTTTGACATCGAGCTGGTCGGTAAGGGCGGACACGGCGCGATGCCGCAAAGCTCGGTCGATCCCATCGTGGGCGCGTCTGCGCTCGTCGGGCTGCTGCAGACCGTTGCGAGCCGCGAGATCGCGCCGAGCGAACCCGTCGTTGTAACCGTCGGCTCGCTGCATGCCGGCACGACGTTCAACGTCATCCCCGATCGTGCGCTGCTGCAGGGAAGCGTGCGGGCCTTCGACGAGGGCGTTCGCGCGACGATCCCCGAGCGGATGGAACGGCTCGTCAGGGGTCTTTGCGAGGCGATGCGCCTGAAGTATACGTTTGAGTACCGGTGGGTCTATCCGCCGACCATCAACGATCGAGCGGTTAACGACGTCGTGCGCGAATCCGGGTACCGTGTCGTGGGGAAGGAGAGCGTCGTCGATCCCCATCCAATTGTCATGTGGTCGGAGGATATGTCTTTCATGCAACGAGAGCGACCGGGAGCCTATTTCTTGGTCGGGGCGCGCGGCCCGGAGCTCGGCATCGAGCCGCAGCATAGCGCGCGCTACGATATCGACGAACGAGCGCTCGAAGTGGGTTTCAACATGATGGTCGATCTCGCGCTGAACGGAGCGCCGCGCTCGTAGTGGGAGATTCGGACGTTCGCAAATACGTGATCATCGGGAACGGCTTCGCCGGAACGACCGCCGCCGAGCAGCTTCGCAAGCACGATTCCGCGTGCGACGTGACGCTCTTTGGCGACGAACCTTACACGCTCTATAACCGGATTTCGCTGCCGCCTATGTTACGAAGGCAGATTCCCGAAGCGAAGGTGATGATCCGCAACCGCGCTTGGCACGAAGAGCACCGTATCGACTTACACCTCTCGACGCACGTCGCGCGAATATATCCGGAAGATCGCGTCGTAGAGGCCGAAGGAAAATCGTATCGATACGATGCGCTGCTGATCGCGACGGGCGGGCGCCCCAATCCGTGCGAAAAGCCGGGTGCGGAGGGCGCCGCCAATCTCTTTCCGTTCCAATACCTCGACGACACGCGCGCGATTTCGGAGCAGATCGATCGCAGCCGCGTCTGCGTCGCGATCGGCGGCTCGTTCATCGCGTACGAACTCGCCGAAGCCTTCGCATCGCGAGGCACCGAGACGCACTGGTTGATGCGCGGTCCGCGAGGCCTCCATCGTGTCATCGACGAGGAGGCCGGCGAGCTGTTGCACGAGGCGGCGGCCGCGGACGGCGTGCAGATGCACTACGGCGAGGAAGTCGAGGAGTTCATTCGTTCCAACGGCGTCATCACGAAAGTGCGGACGAGCAAGGGCAACGAGATTGAAGCGCAGTGCTATGCATACGGCTTCGGCCTCACGATGAATACCGAGCTCTGCGACGGTTCGGGGATCGAAACGGGCAAGAACGGGATCCTATGCGACGATCACCTTGAAACGAATATTAAAGACATCTACGCGGCCGGGGACGTCGCCGATTTCTACGATCCGATTCTCGAGATCCGCTATCGTATGGGAACCTGGAATAACGCCGGCGCGCATGGCAAGGTCGTTGCGCTGAACATGATGGGAGGCAGCGAGAAGTACCACGACGTGCCGGAGTATTCATCGCTGCTGTTCAAAGGCCAGACGATTACGCAGTTCGGCCTCGGAACGGATCTGCGCACCGATCTCGAGATGGTGCGAAAAATCGACCGCGAGAAGAAGTGGTATCGCGCGCTCTTCTTTTGGCAGGATCGTTTGGTTGGCGGCCTGATGCTCGGTAAAGGCAACCGCGCCGGCAAACGCAAGTACGTGGAGGCGATCAAGTCAAAAGAAGCGTTTCCTAAGCCGGAATGGCAAGCCATGCTCGACTGGACTGCCTAATCCTAAGGATGACATTGTGCGCTTACGGCGACAGCTCCGTTCTAGTTAAAGCCTTTGCAAGGAGTGGGCAGCGGGCTCGGTGTCGGCGTCGGCGTTGGAATAGGATGATAAAACAGCGCGCGCATTCTCTTCATCTGATGCAGGCGAAGCGTATCAAAGCCTTGATACTTTGCTTCCGGCCATATCTCGATGGCGCGTGCTCCGAGCAGAATGCCTTGCGTGATGGTCTCGGGCCAGATGCAGCCCATCCCTTCAGGCGATTGCGTTTGAAAGTTGATGAGGCCTCCTATCCGCTCTATCGCAGCGTAGATGGGAAGATCGCTCGTCAACGGCGTCCGCAGCGCATGATTGTCGAGGACGCAGCGCGTGCCGGCTCCGCCGGCGGCAGATCCGCATGACACGAATCGTAAACGATGCGTCCTGTCCACCCCTGAAGTCGCTATAAGCGTTGAACGGGAAGTCCACGTCGGTCTTTGCCCAAGCCCGGTAGTCGTCGGTCGCGCCTTTGAGGCACGCCTGTTCGGCCGCGTCGCTGTAGCCGGCAGCCGCGAGATTAGCCTTACTGACCGGTCCGGTCGACGCGACGAACGGCTCGTCGGTCTGCGCCGCACACGACGTAACCGCAACCGCGATCACCATGGGATCGGTGTCGTAGCGCGCTGCGACCTGAGCCTGAAAAGCACGCCACGCATCGATGTAGGGCTTCGTCCAGAACGGACCTACCGTGAGTTTGCAAGTATCCGTCTTTCCATCGCAGCCCGCGGGATTGCGATAGATCGTGATCGGTCCGTTGCCGAGGAGCTTCGCCCACCGGGGCGCGTTGCTGCCGCCGTAGATGCGCAACTTCACGCCGAGTGGCGTCGCCGGGTTGGCAGCATTGTAGGCGTCGATCTTCGACAACGCACTATCGACCGCGGAAAACTGTACCACGCCGCCCTGACGTGGTTGCATCTGGCTCCACGTCGCGTTGATAATGATGCCGCCCAGAATGCCGGGAAACTTGCGAGCGTTGGCAATCGTGAAATGCGGCTGACCGTTGTTGACGTTGTGCCACGAGATGTCTTGCATGTCGAGGAGTCCGCGGAGCGGAGTTTTCCTCAACGCGGGTGCCGATGGCGCTTGGGTCGCAGCCGGCGGCGAGAGCGCCGGCGTGGAGGGGTTGCACGCCACGAGCGCCGCGCACGCGGCAAAGAACAGGCGGCGAGGCGGATTCACGACGCTAGGCACCGTCCCAAACATTCCGCGAAGGCGTCGATGTCTTTGGGTTCCGTTGCCCAGTGGGTCATCCAGCGTACCTCCGGCAGCCGCTCGTCGAAGACGTAGAAGAAGAACTCTCGTTGGGCGCGTTCGATCGCAATGCGATCGAGAGTGGCAAAGATCGCGTTGCAGCGGACCGGGCGCGTAATCGTGATGCCGGGAATCGTTCGGACCCGTTCGTGGAGACGTGCCGCCATCGCATTTGCGTGATGTGCGTAGCGCAGCCAACGATCCTCAGTGACGAGCGCCTCGAACTGCGCGGCGATATAGCGCATCTTTGACGCGAGCTGCATCGCCTGCTTCTGGACGAACGGCGCCGCATCCGCATGGAGCGCGGCGTCGAAGAAGCAGACCGCTTCGCCCACCATCAGTCCATTTTTCGTCCCGCCGAAGCTAAGAACGTCGACGCCCACGTCGACCGTGAGGGCGCGCAACGTCACGCCTAAAGCGGCGGCGGCGTTGGCGATGCGTGCGCCGTCCATGTGCACGAACAAGTCGCGCTCGTGCGCGAACCCGCAGAGCGTTCGCAGTTCGTCGAGCTCGTAGAGACCGCCGAACTCCGTCGCTTGCGAGATCGAGATCGCGCGCGGCTGCGGAAAGTGTACGCCGTGGCCGGCGTGGAGATAGGGTTCGAGCAGTTCCGGAGTGAGTTTTCCGTCGGGCGTCGCGACCGGAACGACCTTCGAACCGCTGAACCTCTCGAGCGCGCCACACTCATCGGTCTGCAGATGCGCGCTCGCGGGCGTGAGGACGGCCTCCCATGGCCGCAGCACCGATGCGAGCGCTACGATGTTTGCGCCCGTCCCATTGAACGTAAAGTATACGTCCGTATCGCTTCCAAAATGCGTCCGTATCGCTGCGATCGCACGCGCCGTCCAGGGATCGTCGCCGTAGCCGATGGCATCGCCGGCGTTGGCCTTGTGGATCGCCTCCAGGATCTCCGGCGCGACCGGTGCAGTGTTGTCACTTGCGAAGCTGCGACCGTAGGAACCGTCCATAGATTCGAAGCTTGCGTGACGGCGCTCGGTCGTACCTACCGTTGTACGACGTGCGATCGCGCGCTTAAGGGTTCCGCGAGCGATGCGTGTAAGGAAGTCTGATGCCCGAACGCGATCAGCTCGAGGTCGACGTCCTCTTCGTGGGTGCCGGCCCGGCCAGCCTTGCCGGCGCCATCCGACTAGGTCAACTCGCGCGGCAGGCCGGGCGTTCGCTCGAGATCCTCGTGATCGAAAAAGGCGGTGAGGTCGGCTACCATGGGCTTTCGGGTGCGGTCATGGATCCGCGCGCGCTCGACGAGCTGCTGCCGAACTGGCGCGAGAGCGCGCCGACCGAATCGCCGGTGACGAGCGACGAGCTGTGGTTCCTCACGCGCACCGGCAAGATTCGCGCGCCGTTCACGCCGCCCGCACTCAACAACCGCGGCAAGTACGTCGCGTCGCTGCAGAAGATGTGCAAGTGGCTCGGCGAGCAGGCCGAAACGGCGGGGGCACAGGTCTTCCCCGCATTTCCCGGTCAGGCGCTCCTGTGGGAGAACGATCGGGTCGTCGGCGTGCGCACCGGCGACAAGGGACTCGATCGCGACGGAAAGCCGAAGGCGAACTACGAGCCTGGCGCAGACATCCTCGCGAAAGTCGTCATCCTGGGCGAAGGGCCGCGCGGCACGCTGGCTAAACAGGCGATCGCGCGACTGAGCCTGGACGCAGGACGCGAACCGCAAGTCTATGCCGCGGGCGTTAAGGAGCTGTGGCAGCTGCCCGACGATCGCTTCGCTGCAGGTTCGGTGATTCACACGCTCGGCTATCCGTTGCCGGAGGAGACCTTCGGCGGCGGATTCATCTACGGCATGCAGGGTCGCGTGCTCGACATTGGTTTCGTCACCGGTCTCGACTATCGCAACCCCACGACCGACCCTCAGAACGAGCTGCAACGGATGAAGGAGCATCCCGCGATTCGCGCGATGCTCGAAGGCGCGACGATGATTCGTTACGGCGCCAAGGCGATTCCGGAGGGCGGCCTCTTCGCCATGCCGCGCCTTTACGCCGACGGCTTGCTCTTGATCGGCGACACCGGCGGATTCCTCAACGGCATGCGTCTTAAGGGCATCCACCTCGGCATGAAATCGGGGATGATGGCAGCCGAGACGGCCTGGGAGGCGTTGCTGGCCGAGACGTACGACGGTACGGTGCTCGCAGCATTCGAGAACCGGTTCAAGGAGTCGTGGGCGTACGCTGAGCTGCGCACCGCGCGCAACTTCCACCAAGGATTCAAACACGGAATGTGGGCCGGTCTGATCAACGCCGGCGCCGCTACGATTACCGGCGGTGCGGGCTTCGGCTTCATCGAGAAGCTCAGTGGCGAAGCCGGATACGAGCGCATGGAGAAGGCCGGCTGGCGGCCGAAAGAGACGCCCCGCGCCACGATCGACAACGTGTTGACCTTCGACAAGCTCACCGACGTCTACAACAGTGGGACCGCGCACGACGAAGACCAGCCATGCCATCTCATCGTCTCCGACACGAACATCTGCCGCGATCGCTGCACCGCCGAATACGGCAATCCGTGCGAGTACTTCTGCCCCGCGAAAGTCTACGAACCGATGTTTGAGAAAACGAACGGAGCGTTCGAAGGTCGCCTGCAGATCAACTTTACCAACTGCGTGCACTGCAAGACGTGCGATATCGCCGATCCTTACCAGATCATCACGTGGGTTCCACCGCAAGGCGGAGAAGGACCCGTTTACATCGGGATGTAGCGGCACGATGCTCGAGGAGAGTGCCGGCGGCGACGTCGTCGTTATTGGCGCAGGATTGATTGGTCTCGCTACGGCCTTCGAGTTGGCCGAGCGTGGCGCGACGGTTCGCGTTTACGATCGCGCCGAGCCGGGGCGCGCCGCATCGTGGGCCGGCGCCGGAATGCTCACGCCTTACGCCGAGACCCTCCATGACGAGACGCTGCTCGAACTATGCGCGACGTCGTTGCGCGAGTATCCTGCGTTCGTCAAGCGCGTGGAGGCGGCCGGCGGCATCGATTCACAGCTGCGTCTCGACGGCATTGCTGCACGCTGCATTCGACGAGCCACGTCTTGACGAGCTCGGCGAGTTCGCGCGCGCGCTCCAAGCGCGCCACGTTCGCTGCGAGCTGATCGATCGCGCGGCGTTGTTGAAGCTCGAACCGTGGCTAGGATGGAATGCGACCGGAGGCCTGTTCGTCGCTGACGAGGGTTGCATCGACAACCGGCGTTTCGGCCGGGCATTAGCGGCGGCATGTTCGGCGCGTGGCGTTACCATCGCGCGGAGCGATTCGCTGAGCGTCGAATGCGACGCGCGGCGCGTGCTCGGCGTACGCACGAACCTCGGCTATACGCCCGCCCGCGCGGTCGTCAACGCTTGCGGCGCGTGGGCGGCGGAACTCGCCGGCGTACCCCCCTCGAGCGCGCCGCCGATCGCGCCGGTCAAAGGGCAGATGCTCGCGCTCGCGATGCCGCGCGGATTCGTACACCATCCGACCTGGTTGCCCGGCGCGTATCTCGTCCCGCGTGACGACGGGCGGCTGCTCGTGGGAGCAACCTCCGAACGCGCCGGCTTCGACGTCCGCGTAACCGCACGCGGCATCGGCGATCTGCTCGGCGCCGTGCTGGCCGCTAGCGCCGGCGTTGGGCGGTTTCGCGATCAGCGAGACATGGGCCGGTCTTCGCCCGGCCACGCCCGACGGGCGTCCGTTTCTCGGGGCGACACCGACCGAGGGCCTGTTTCTCGCGAGCGGCCACTACCGCAACGGGATCCTCCTGGCACCCGCGACCGCGCGCCTGATCGCCGACGTCATCGAAGGAAGGCCTGCGCCGCAGCTACGGCCGTTCGGCCTCGATCGCCTCGGCACGGAAGAACGGCCGCCGGAACGAACCACTCTCGCGTGAAGGCGACGATCAACGGCGAGCTCCGCCATCTGCCCGACGCGGTGAGCGTCGGAGCGCTGCTCGAACTCTTGGGATCGCCGCGTCAAGGAGTTGCGGTCGCGCGTAACGATCGCATCGTCCGGCGGATGGAGTACGATAACGAACGCCTCTGCGATGGCGATCGCGTCGAGATTATCAAGGCGGTAGCGGGAGGATGAGCGTGCAGAACGATACGCTGAGGATCGGGCGCCACGAGTTTGGCTCGCGATTGATCGTCGGAACCGGCAAATACCCCTCAATGGAAGTCATGCAAGCTGCCCATCGCGCCAGTGGCGCGGAGATGGTGACGGTAGCGATTCGCCGCATTGGGCTCGACGATCCGGGCGGTAAGACGATGCTCGATTACATCGATCGCGCGCGTTACACAATTCTACCGAACACGGCCGGCTGCTATAGTGCGCAGGAGGCTGTGCTTACTGCGCAGCTCGCTCGCGAGCTGCTCGAGACCGATCTCATCAAGCTCGAAGTGATCGGCGACACGCAGACGCTGCATCCCGATACGCGTGAGACGCTTGCCGCCGCCGAACGGCTCGTTGCCGACGGCTTTACGGTGCTGCCGTACGTCGGTGACGATCCCATCGCATGCCGGCAACTGGAGGAGCTCGGCTGCGCCGCGGTGATGCCGCTGGCGGCACCGATCGGCAGCGGACTGGGTGTCTGCAATCCGTACTCGATCGCGATCATCAAGGAGCGCGCAACGGTTCCGGTGATCGTCGATGCGGGGGTCGGCACCGCTTCGGACGCCGCGATCGCGATGGAGCTCGGCGTCGATGCGTTGCTCATGAATACCGGCATTGCAGCCGCGCGCGACCCAGTCCTAATGGCTGAGGCGATGAAGCACGCGGTTATCGCGGGGAGAGCGGCGTTCCTCGCCGGCCGGATGCCCAAGCGCCTGTACGCAAACGCATCGAGCGAGATGCGCGATCTCATCGCGGTCGAGAAGCCGTAGGCGCCGGCGTGCAGCATCCACTACGCTACATCATCCCGCCGCTGCTCGTCTTGCTGGCGGTCCTCTGGCTCTACCTGCGGCATCGCCGGCACGCGATCGCCGAGCGCGAACACCCGCACCATAATCCGCACAAACCGGTGACCCACGTGACGGCGGCAAGCGTGCTCGCCGGCGCCCTCATCGTCGCGTTCATCGCTGCGTTCATCTTGCCGTAAGGCAGGCAAACCAGTGGATAGCGCCCGTCAGCGGCCGCTCTCGATGTGCCCAGCGACCGGCGATCTCATCGACGGCCAGTTCCTCTAAACTGTCGATGGCAAAGCGCCGGTCGAGGAGTTCGTGCAGGCGGGGCTGGTCGAAGAACGTGTGCTTGACGCCGCGTTCGTCGCCTTCGGCCGGCACGAACGTAAAATCGTCGATGCGTTCGCCGTGGCCGAATCGCGCGTCGCGCACGGAACCGAACGTCGCGTAGAAGAGGCCGGTGCGTTCGAGACGCTCGGCAATGGCCTCGACGCGCCGCGCGATCGCTGCCGCGCTCCCGTGCAACATGCCGTGCGTCGACAGCACTGCGACGAAGCTGCCGCCGACGCCGGCGAGCGGCGCCGCGCCCTCGGCGGCCACATCGCCGATCTCCGTGACGTCGAGGCCGGCAGCCCGTAGGGCCGCGGCGTTGCGACCGTTTCCTGACGCAAAATCCAAGACGCGAGCCGGTCGCTCGCGCAGCCGCTCGATCAAACGGACGGCGAGGGGATGCGCGGCGCGTTCCAAAGAACCCATGCGCCGTTATGCTTCACGAAGGTGATCGGCTTCCTGCGGTGACGTTGTTGGACGACGAGGGCAACACCGTGAAAACGACGGAGTTGCTCGGCGCCCCGTTAGTGCTCTACTTCTACCCGAAGGACGACACGCCGGGTTGCACGAGCGAAGCCTCGCAGTTCCGTGACCTCTATGCCCAGTTCGAGAAGAAGAAGGCGCGGATCGTCGGCGTCAGCCGCGATTCGGTTGAGTCGCACCAGCGTTTCAAGAAGAAGTACTCGATCCCGTTCGCGCTCCTCGCCGATACGGACTCCCAACTCTGCGACGCGTTCGGCGTGATCGTCGAAAAGAACATGTACGGGAAGAAGAGCCTCGGGCTACAGCGCGCGACGTTCCTCATCGACGGCGCCGGCACGATTACGAAGGTCTGGCCTAAGGTCAACGTCGACGAGCACGCCGACGAAGTGTTAGCGGCTCTACCTTAGACGGATCCTTAGTTCTCGGTCTTCGGTTCGTCGCTCGGCAGCGAAAACTGTATGATCGCGCGCACCGGTGCGAGGCCACGGCTGATGACCGCGTAGGGCGTTACCTCGAGGCCGAGCTCGCGCAGCCGCCGCGCAGCCGTAAGCAACTCGCGTCCGTTCGTGACGACGTCCTCGACGAGCAGTACGTGCTGGCCGGATTCATACGGCCCCTCGACGTAATCGTCGGCAAACGCGCCGTACGCCTTTGGTTTTTTGCGCACGGCGATCATCGGTATGCCCGAGAGCTGCGAGACGGCCGTCGCGATCACGACGCCGCCGAGTTCGGTTCCGCCGATGAGGTCCGGATTGCAGTCGGTAATGATCGGCGTAAAGAGGCGTGCGATTCGCCGCAGCACGTTCGGATCCGCGAACAGACTAAACTTGTCGATGTAGTAATCGCTGCGGGCTCCGCCGGAGAGTACGTAATCGCCACGAGTCAGCGCGCGCTCTACGATGATCTTTCGAAGCCACGCAAGCTCGGGTAGCGCTAGATGTTCCATTGCCATGCATTCCAAGATTCAACGACGGGGTTTGGATCGAAGCCTTTGAAATCGACGCTGATCGGTTCCATCTGGCGAAGCCAGAAGGTAAAGAGTGCCGGGTTGTCGCGCGCCAGCAGCTCTTGAATTCGATAATAGGCGGCGATGCGAGTCGGGCGATCGTAGTGGGTGAGCGCGACGTTCTGCGCGGCCTGCATCTCGGGATTGCAGTAGCGCGAGTAGTTGTATCCGCCGGGCGGAAAGTTCTCGCACGTGAACTGCGTGCTGTCGTCGGGGTCGATACCGGCGTACCATCCCGAGACGGATATGTCGAAGCGCCCCAACTGTAAAATGCCTCCCATGCCGGCCGGCGCGAACAGGACGTCGCCCGGATAGTACTTGATCTCCGAATCGATGCCGGCCTCTTGGAGCATCGCCTGGATCTGTAGTGCTTCGCGCCGGCGCGTCGCGTTCGAGTTGTTTGTGACCATGAGCAGCATCAGACGCTGGCCGTCCTTGTACATAAAGCCGTCGGCCCCGCGCCGCCACCCTGCCTCACGCAGTAGCTGGCGCGCGTGAGCGACGTCGTGCGGATAGTTGTGGATGGCGGGATTGAAGGCCCAGAGCCAGTCGGGGATGTCCTCGGTCGCGATCGTCTGCGTGCCGAAGGTCAGGGTCCGCACGAGCTCGTTCTTGTCGATCGCGTAGGCAATCGCCGTGCGCACCCGCGGATCGCCTAGGAACGGCCGTGCAAGGTTGAGCTGAACGTAAAAGTAGCCGTTGACATTGACCCAGTCGATCTTCACGTCGGCCAGCGAGCGAACTGCATCGTATTCCTCGACCGAGGCCTGGAACATATAGTCGATCGCGTGCGTGCGCAGCAGGTTGACCGACGTGTCCTCGTCGGGGATGACGCGTACGTCTATGCGGCGCAGCCCCGGCTTGCCCATAAAGAAGCGATCGTTTCGAACGAGCGTGACGTGATCGCCGTGCACCCACTTCGCGAACAGAAACGGCCCGTCGCTGACCGTCGGCTGATTATTGAACGCGACCTGATTGAGGTTGGGGTATCGGCCGAGAACGTGCTCGGGCGCCACCATGAACGGCTGGTCGCTCTCTGCGAAGAACGTATTCACGAAAGGCGCGAAACGCTTCTTCAAATGAACGACGACCGCGTAAGGATTGGGCGTATCGACCGCGGCAATAAAGTCGTAACCGTGACGCGAGACGACGTTGTTGTTTGGATTCATGATCGCCTGCCAGGACCAGCGCACGTCACGCGATGTGACCGGCACCCCATCGCTCCAGTGCGCGTTTCGGTTGAGATGGTAGACGATCGTGAGGCCGTCCGGGCTGATGCCGCCGTTCTCGAGGGTCGGCACGCGTACGGCGAGCATCGGCAACGGGTTGCCTTTCGCATCCGCGGTAAGCAGCGGTTCGAACATCAGCCGGTCGACGAAGACGTCGGTCGTGTTTGAGTTGAGCAGCGGGTTGAGATTCTTCATCTCGGCTTGAATGGAGACACGCAGATCCCCGGGGACCGTCCACGAGTGGCGCGTGCCGGCACTCGTCTCTTCGCCGACCTTCGTGCAGGCGGGGAGCGCAAACAGAAGAGCGGCCGCAATCAGCTGCGGCAGCTTCCGCCGATACGTTCCCAAAGTTACCTAGACCGCGGCTTTCGGTGCGACGCGGTTTCCAGGGATAGGGTCGTAGCGCTCGTGGCGCCACGTGTACGTTCCTAAGCCTTGCGTAGCGGTCCGCAGTTCGGTGATGTAGCGCGCGAGCTCGACGGATGGCACGTAGGCCTCGACGACGTCGAAACCCGCGCGCTCGCCCGGGTTCATGCCGAGAATCTGTCCGCGTTTACCGGTGAGCTGTTGGATGACCGTCGATGTGTACGTCGTCGGAACGACTACTTCCACGTGGGCGATCGGCTCGAGCACGATCGGATTGCATTTTGGCAGCGCCTCGCGCACGCCCATGCCGGCGGCCGTCTTAAACGATTGCTCGCTCGAATCGACGTCGTGATACTGTCCGTCGAAGAGCGTAACGTGGATGTCGGTGACGGGGTACCCACTCGCCCCGCGCGCAAGCGCCTCGCGAACGCCCTTTTCAACCGCCGGGATAAACTGCCGCGGCACGACGCCGCCGACGATCTTCTCGTCGAACGTAACGCCCCCGCCGCGCCCGAGCGGCTCGAACCGCAGCCAGACGTCGCCAAACTGTCCGTGGCCACCGGTTTGGTGCTTGTACCGCGAGTGGATCTCGGTCCCGCCTGAGATCGTCTCTTGGTACGGAATCGTCGGCGGCGCAGTTTCGACCTCGACCTTATACTTGCGCCCCAACCGCTCGACGGCGACCGCGACATGCTGCTCGCCGCTGCCCAGCAGCAGAAGCTCGTGCGTGACGTCGGCGCGGTCGAGACGCAGCGCCGGATCCTCGTCGACGATGCGCGCGAGCATCTGCGATATCTTTGCTTCGTCGATGCGCTCTTTCGGCTTGATCGCAACCGCGAAGACGGGTGCGACGACGGGCAGCCGCGGCAAGAGCACCTTGTGGCCGTTCGACGTCAGCGTGTCGCCGGTGCCGACCGATTCGAGTCGCGCGAGCGCGACGATGGAGCCCGGGCCGGCCTCGGTGAGCGCCTCTTGCTTCTTGCCTTGAAGCCGGTAGAGGCCGCCTAACCGCGCCTTTTCGCCGTTCCTAGCAATATTCGTCAACGTCGCGTCGGCCTTGATCGTGCCCGAGAGAATGCGTACGACTGAAAGTTTACCACTTTGCGGATTGATCGCCGTCTTGATGACGCGCGCTACGACGGGTGCGGACGGATCGGGTGCGATCTCGCGGCCTTCGGCGTCGAGTTGCGGCCGATCCGCCGGCGACGGTAGCCATTTTTCGATCGCTTGCACGAGCGCCGCGACGCCTGCGCCGCTGACTGCGGATGCGACTAGCACGGGCACGACTTGATCGTGCGAACATTCGGCGCAGAGATCGCGCTCGATCTCTTCAAGCGGCGGCTCGACGCCTTCGAGCAACTCTTCCATTAAGTGATCGTCGAAATCGGCCATCGCCTCGAGCAGTTCACCATGCGCTCGCGTCGTGCCGGCCCGTACCTCGGACGGAATCTCGGCATCCTTTTCGGTGACGGCGCCGCCGCCGGATTGATCGAAACGGCGCGCCTGCATCGTCGCTAGGTCGACGTAGCCCGCGAAGTGCTCGGCGCTTCCGATCGGCCACTGCTCGGCGACGACGTGCCGGCCATACGCGCCTTGAAGTGCGGCCAGCGTCTGCGCGAAATCGGCGCCCGGGCGGTCCATTTTGTTCATCACGAAGAGGTGCGGCATCCGCGTCGTTTCGAGGTAATCGACGATCGCCTGGGTTTGAATGACGCGGCCGGGATCCGCATCGATGACGACCACGGCGGCATCGACGCCCGCCAGCGCCTGTTTCGTCTCTTCGAAGAAGTCGATGAATCCAGGCGTGTCGACGAGCGTTATGTCGATCTCGTCGGCCGTCGTATGCGCAAAGCCGACCGTGGTCGACTGGAGGTGAGCCGTATCCTCGGGCTCGTGATCGGTAACGGTCGTTCCCTCGGCGATAGAGCCGCGCCGTCCGATCGCTCCGGTGTGTGCGAGAATCGCTTCGGCCAAGGTGGTCTTCCCCGCATGATGCGGACCGACGAGCGCGATATTGCGTAAGCGCGCGATGTTCGCCAATGCTCTGTCCTCTATAGACTCATCAGAATCGTGGATTAGCGGCCTTTGGGCTTCGGTTTCTTCCTCTTAGCGTTCTTCGCTGCGAGCGGCTTCGGCTTGGCCGCCTTCTTGAGCGCCGGCTTCTTTACCGGACGCTTCTTGGCTGCTGACTTTGCCGGCGCTTTCGGCGAGCGAGACTTCTTTGCGAGCACGCGTGTGGGTGCTTTCGCGCGAGGCTTCACTTTCGATGCCGATTTCTTCTTGGCACCGCTCGGCACGCTCCGCGCCGGGGGCTTCGCCGCGCTCTTGACCGGCTTCGCCTTTTTCTTCGGCGGGGGCGCGGGTTTGGTCTTTCGCGCGCTCTTGGCTCGGTGCGACGAGGAGGCAGAGTCCGGCGTGCGGCGCGAGGTGCTAGCAATGCTCTCGGGACGCTTGGTGCCGCGCGTCGCGGCACTCACCCGCTTCTTCGGACCAACCTCACGTGCTGCGGCCTTGCCGGCGCGCGCGGTCGACGAACGCTCGCTCTCCTCGGGGAGACCGAGCTCCGCGCGACTGTAGCCGGTAATGCTGCTTCCGGGCGCGCTAGTCTGGCGCCGCGTCTGCGCGTGCGCCTCGAGGTGCTCGGGTGTGGCACGCAGTGCGACGCGTGCCAATCTTCCTCCAACCGGGAAGACGACCTCGTTCACCTTCGCGTCGTCAAGCAGCTTAAGTACAACGTCGAATGCATTACCCTGGTCCTTGGGACTATGTGCATCCGAGCCGATCGCAATGCCGACGCCGCGCGCCTTGGCCTTGCGTATCAGACGCGCGTTGGCATCGAGAAACTTCTTCTTGCGATCTTCGGCGTGGTTGCGGTAGAGGAAGCGGGTATTGATTTCGACGGCTAAACCGCGCCGGTGGCAGACCTCGAGAAGCCGGTCTTCGTACTCTTCGAGCTTCTTCTGCGCCGGCCAATGGCCGAACGTCGCCGGTGCGTAGAAGTGACCGACGACGTGCGAGGGCAGCTTCTCGAGATCGTCGAGCAGCTTGGCGACGTAGAGCTCCCAGAGCTTCTCCGTGCCGACAACCTCGTACAGTGCGACGAACTCCTCGTTGTCGAACGGCCACGCCCAATCGGCGCCCTTCTCGGGATGGTCGATCGCGAGGAAATGCACCGAGCGGATGATACCGTCGGGACGCATCGCGTCAACGATGTTCTGCGCGTCGGGCCGGGCGCGCGGGTCGTTGTCGACCTCGGCTCCGATCGCGAAGCGCATGCCACGCCGCAAACCTTCGGAGACGGCCGCGGCATGGGCCAGATCGATTCCCGCGGTCTCGGCGGCCCCCAGGAGATCGCCGGCCTGGGCGAGCTTGAGCGCGCGACGCACGGTGTTGACCGCCCCTGGGTCTTCGAAGGTGAGATAGTTGATGTGGTCGGCGACCATTAAGAAGCGCGGCGAACTGCGACGGCAGGCGTGAAAGAACCACAGAAAGAGCATACGCGCCGAATACGCAATGGGGCGCTCCTCGGCGAACGCCCGGTGCTCGCCTTTGGCGTGACCGTGAACGTCGGGGATGGCGGCGATGCGGGGATCGCTCATCCTGTCCTGTGCCGGAAATGGTCGCGGCTCACGATGAGCCGCTGAAGCAAAACAATTGGGACAAGAATCGCCACCTTCGTCAGGGTTGGCGTCTAGCCGCGGTAGCCCTCCATTCTCAGAAGCCGCGCTTTCATTTCTAGCCCATAGAAGTAGTCGTGCAGATCGCCGGATGAGTCGACGACGCGATGGCACGGAAAGAGCAGCGGCAAGGGGTTTCGCGCCATGACGCGTCCAACCGCGCGCGCCGCACGCGGCCGGCCGATCTGCATCGCGACCCAGGCATACGAGCGCACCTCGCCGGGAGGAATGCGCGCTGCCGCTCGCAGCACGGCCTGTTCGAAGGGAGTTAGGTCACTGATGTCGACCGTCGCATCGTCGACTTGCCACGTACTGAAGAATCGGTCGAGCGTCCGGGCAAGCCATCGCGGCGCCTCACCGGCGACGACCGGCCGGCGCAGCCGGCGCTTCGCGCGCGCCACGACCTCTTCGGGAGACTCGCCTCTGTCGATGCTGAGGTAGGCAATGCGATCCTCTTTGAAGCCGACGTAGAGGCGTCCGACCGGCGTCGTGACCGCCGACAAGACGATCGGCGAACGAGGCTTGATGTTCAGGGCTCCGATATGCTCGATGACCTTCTTCGCCAGATCGCACGAAGGCTGCGGCGGCGGCAGGCAGGAGAGGCAGTACGCGACGCCTTCGTATTGCTCGTACATTGCTTGGCACGAGGGACAGGCGCGCAGATGGGTATGGACGGTCTCCTTTAGCGAGGCTTTGCACTCGTCGCGGATCTCGTCCCACAGTGCCTCGACGTCACGACAACGCATGCGCGGGAACTCCTTCGGTGGTGAATCGCCCGAGTTGCGGACCTAGGATACGCCGCAGTATTCGCACGGCACGATGCACGTGCGACTTTACGGTTCCGATCGGCTGATGAAGAATCTCGGCGATTTCGGGATGGCTGCGTCCTTCGATGAAACGCAGCGTTGCGGCCGCACGCAGGTGCATCGGCAGCTGCAAGAGCGCCTGTTCGACGAGCGCGATCTCGGTATTCTGTTCGACAATCGCTTCGGGCTGCGGCGGTCCGTCATGCGACTCGCGCAAGAGGGCATCGGGGTCTGCAAGCGCGTCGAGCGCGACATTCGATGGGCGTTTGCTGCGTAGCCGATTGCGCGTTACGTTCAGGGTGATCGTGTAGAGCCACGGCTGAAGGCGCAGCTCGCTGCGTTGCTCGGCGGACATCTTGCCTAGCGCGCGATACGCGCGCACGAATGCATCCTGCACGATCTCCTCGGCGTCTTCCCGATTACCGGTCATGCGCAAGGCAAAGCCATACAGCCGGCGCTGATAGTCGTCCACGATCCTATCGAATCGCTCGACGCTCGGCGCCGAGTCGGCCGGCGTCCGAGCAGCCGTCGTCCGCCCGGGCGGAGTCGCTGGTGGCACGAATACTCCCCGTGGAGTGGTGCGAGCGCGCCCATACAGTGCCTCGGACCACCACTGCTCGGTCGGTGGTTTCACCTCGGGTCGTCGCGCCGCCTGGCGGCGCAGGGTTTTGGCCAGGCGCTCCTAAAAAACTGTTATGGCGCTCTGCTCCGGCCCGCCGCAAGGGCCTTTCGAATGAACCGCTTCGCTCGCAGGGATATGAAGCGGTTTTTTTGTTTTGGCTGAAGCGAGCATCGCCGGGCTCGTAAACGAAAGGTCACTCGATGCAGCAAGCCATCGAACCGACGGAAGTCACACTAGACGCGTACACGATGTGCAGCTTCCTTCCGAACCTCGACTCGGTTCGCGCGGTACCCCTCGTGCTCATCGGTTACCGTCAGAACGAAGACCCTTGGTTCGTGTGGCTGGTTCCACAAGGCGGCGTTGACCCCACCGGTCTCACGGACGATCCGTACTACGCGAAAGTCTTGCGCGACCCGCTGACATATTTCAGAAAGAAACTAGCGAAATACGTCGGCGAGACGGGCTGCGTAAAACGCGGCATCGAGATGCTTATCGATTGCCATCAGAACCATCTCGCGTTCACGCCGCTTACGGAGTTGCGGGAGGTCCCGTTCCGGCATCCGTTGCAGGTGGAGCTGGTAGGGGCGTTCTAGCCGCTCGCTCCTCAAACGCGTGCGTCGCTCGAATCGAGCGATGGTACGTGATACGCACCGGCACCGGTCCCGCCGATTCACCTTGATAGAGCCGCGCCGTTATCGTGAGTGTTGCGTTGAGCGCTAAGAGAAATGCCGTACCAACCGCATAGTACGCGACGCCGTCCATGTGCATGCGGCCGGCGACCGTGGCATCGCCGCGACCCGGCAACGGACCCGAAATAGGGCCGTCGGCTTCGAATCGCACGGCGACGCTCCAGCGTCCGTCGATCGGTCCGCTCGTACCGGGACGCAGATACCCACGCAAGATGGTGCTGCCGCCAAAGGGCGACGTAGCGTTGAATGGCACGCGGCCGTGCAACTGGCGAATATCGCGCAGCGTCGGACCGTCGAGCTCGACGGCGAACGGCTGGTTGAGGATCGTAAGGAAATCGGGGTCAGTATCGGAGCGATCTTCGAACGAGCCGTCCGGTAGCAGGACTTGCACGAAGCGTGCGTCGTCTTGGCTGGCGCCGTCGGGGCCCTCGCGCTCGTAATGCGCCTTCGCTTCGAAACGGATTCGCCTACCCTGGCGTTGCACGGACAAGTGCTGGACGCCGGTATAGAGTATGCGCGAAGCGACGCCTGACGAGGCGATCCGATAGACGTCTTCACCGCTAGTCGTGTACTGCTGATCCGCAAGCGTAGGCCGCACTGTCAAAAGCAGCGCGGCGACCAGAGCGACGCCAGTCCTAATCGTGAACTCCGTTTCTTGCGAAAGCCGTTTCGTCTAGAGTAACACGCGCTGCAAGAGCAGCGACGCGTTAACGGCGCTGAAGCAGCGCGCGCCGGCTGACGAAGAATCGGATGTCGGCCGTGCCCTCGCACATGACGACAGCGTCGGCGTCAGCAAACGTCCGGCCGTCGACGTCGATCGTGAAGTCGCCGGAGGCTAGGCCGGCCAGCGTGCGATGGACGCTTCGCAAGAACTTGTCGTGCGGGGCTCGTAAGCCGATCGCCTCGCGCACGGCGAACCTGAGCAGGTCGCGGATGCGCACGGGCGTAGCAAGCGCAAAGGCCGCCGAGCCGCCCGCGGAGACGGCATGGAGATCGAGCGGGACCTTTACGCGGATCATCGATCCGACATTTTCTGCCGTATCGAGGAGCTGCCTGCTGCCGAGGATAAGTGAACGGCCAATGTTCCTCGCGAACGTGCCGGCCGATATGCTGGTGGGTGCAGTCGAGAAGCTTCTCTCGAAAGTGGATGAGACCGACCTCGCCTCCTCGTATGAGCGCGAGGTCTTCTCGATGTCCGGCGAAGAGTTCGCGACCTTCGTCGAAGCCGTCCTCGCGGCGTTCCGCGAGCGCGGCGAGTCTTCCGATGACGCCGTCGAAGGCGCCGGAACGACACTTGAAAGCATCGAGCAGCGCGATCGCGGCGCCGTCACCGCCTTTGTCGCGTATGCGAGAGAGAACCCCGGGCTCTTACCCGAGGCCACAATGCTCCTCGTCGAAAAACGTCCCGATCTTGTGACCGCACTTCCGGCGAGCCTGCGCGAAGCGCTCGTGGCGCAGCTCACGCAGGTGACGTGAGAGAGCCTCCGCGTCGCCGGCGGCAAGACGACGATATCAACGAAGGCGGCGGCCTACCGCTCTTTCCTCTCATCCTCGTAGTTATATTAGCCGGTCTCTTGCTCGGGGGCGTGCTCGCGCATTTCTTCGGCCGCTCGGGCAACAGTGCTCCGCAGGCAAACACCGCGAACGCACCGACTGCCATGACGTCACCGCAAGCGTCGCCGACGCCATCACCGCCTCCGGTCGCCGTCGTACAGGCGCCAACGTCGCATCCCACACCGGCAACGCGGCCCACACCCCTGGCGTCGACGACGCCGGTCGCGCGCATGGCGGCGGCGCAAACGCCGACGCCGGCAGCGTCCGTCAGCCCAGCACCCACGCCGCACCGCACGCCGAGGCCCACGCCGAGCGCGGCCAGTTATGCGACGACCGCGCATGCCACGACGGCGCCGCAGCATACGCCAGCAGCACCGGCCGTCGTCCATACGGCAGGACCGGTTCCGGCGCCGACGCCGCAGCATGCGGTGCTCGCTGCGACGCAAGACAACCAAGCGACGTCCGTCGTCCGCTCCTACCTCAACGCGCTCGCCCGCGGCGATCGCACGACCGCGGCTTCGTACCTTGCACACGGTGCGCCGAGCGAAGCCTTCTTGGATTCGAGTTCGCGCATCGAATCGATCCGCTCAGCTCCAACCGGTCCGCAAGAGTACAAAGTCACTGCCGACGTGCAGACGCGCAGCGGCGAGTACTATGTCACTTTCACGCTGGAACCGGGCCCCAGCGGCCTCCAAATCACCGACCACTACTCCATCAAGACTCAGTAGCTCTCATCGCATACCAGACACGGGTCGAGATGGATGCGTAGAGCTGTATGCGGCAGCCGTCGAGCCGTGACGTCAGAGACGCTATGCGCTTCGCAGCGCCTGATTCCCGTATTGGCCCTCACCTGTAACTGATCGAACATTTGCTCGGAATCGGGATCGGGCGCGAGGAGCGTGCCGAGGATCGCGCCGAGCAGCCCGATCGGGATCGAAACTATGCCGGGGTTGTCGAGCGGGAAGATCGCGCGGGGTCCCATGAGAACGGGCGAAATCGCGATCAGCGCGAGCGATGAGATGAGTCCGCTGAGCATACCGGCGATCGCGCCGGTGCGCGAGAAGCGACGCCACAGAAGCGCGAGGAGAATGACCGGTACGTTGGCGCTTGCGGCGACTGCAAAGGCGAGGCCGACGAGAAACGCGACGTTGGCCCCACGCACGAGCACCGAGAGTCCTATCGCAAGCGCGCCGACGGCGAGCGCCGTGGCGCGAGCGACGAAGAGGTGTTCGGATTCGACACCGGTGCCGTTGCGAATGAGGCTGAACCAAATGTCGTGCGCAAACGC
Organism: Vulcanimicrobiota bacterium; assembly: GCA_963758805.1. GTDB lineage: Bacteria > Vulcanimicrobiota > Vulcanimicrobiia > Vulcanimicrobiales > Vulcanimicrobiaceae > Cybelea. Next base: position 4,820 of record CAVWWP010000003.1, on the reverse strand, counting down.
TGACGATGCAGCGATCGTAAGTCCGGCGACGACGGCCAGAATCGTCGCAAACGCAACCGCAGCCACGAACGCGGTCAGGAACGATCCGCCGAGGCGTCCCGCGAGGATCGGCGCGGCGAGATTGCTATTCGGCTGCGGTACGATGTATCCGTAGCGCGCGAGCTGTGTGTTGAGCTGCGCGTCCTGCGCTGGATGGTGGGCGATGTAACGAATCGCTTGTCCGGCGTAAAGGTGCCGCCCGATGTGCTCTTGACCGACGATCGTCGCGGCGCCGAGTCCCATGAACGAGGTCGTGAGATAGAAGATGCCGATCAGAACCATCGCCCAAACGACCGAGATGCGCGCCGCTTTCGCCGACGGCACCGTGAAGAAACGGATGAGGATGTGTGGCAACCCGGCGGTACCGAGTACCAGCGCCAGGCCAAGTGAAAGGACGTTCCACGCGCCGAGCGGACCGTGGAAGAGTAAGCCCGGTTGCAAGAGGTTGAGCCTGGCGGCGCCCGCCGGCACCGACGCCGCGGCGTGTAAGAAGCCGACAAACGAAAAACGGAAGTGCATGAGGACAAGCACGGAGAGAACGATCGCGGTGAAGAGCAGAAGGCCGGCTTTAATGATCTGTACCCACGTCGTCGCAAGCATACCGCCGAAGTAGACGTAGACGAGCATCAGGACGCCGAACGCGAGAATCGCGACGACGTCGCCGAACTGCGGCAAGAGCAGGTTCACGAGCGCCGCTCCGCCGACCATCTGAGCGATCATGTAGAAGATCGTGATGACGAGCGTCGCGACGGCGGCAACCGCGCGGACGCCGCGGCCGCGCAGCCGGAACGAGATCAGGTCGGCCATCGTGTACTTGCCGGTATTACGCAGCTGTTCGGCGACCAGGAAGAGTACGGCGAGGTACCCGACGAGCCAGCCGACCGAATACATGAACCCGTCGAAGCCGTAGAAAGCGATGAGGCCGGTGATGCCGAGAAACGACGCCGCCGAGACATAATCGCCTGCGATGGCCCAGCCATTCTGAAGTCCGCCGATCCGCCGGTGGGCGGTGAAGAATCCCCGGCTCGTCGTGCTCTGTCCGGACGCCCAAAACGTGACGACGAGCGTAATGCCCACGAATACCGCGAACATTGCCAGCGTCTCTTGGGTTCTCATCGCGGATCGTCGGAGAGTTCTTGTGCTTCTTGCCGGCGGACCTTTGCCGCCGCGAGGTCAAAACTCCGGGCGCGCCAGAGATACAGCGCGGCAAGGATCCACGCCATCGCAAACTGCGAGAGCGCAAAGCAGTAGGCGAGCGTCAACGGTCCCCAGACCGGCTGACTCATGAACTGTGGAAAGAAGCCGACCGAGATCGGCAGCGCGAGATAGTAGCTGATAAAAAAGATCGTTGCCGGCATGGCGAAGCGCCGCCGGGCGCGCAACAGCGCCTGGAGCTCGGGTTTCGCCGCTATGGCGTGCCATTGTGACGCGGTGGGGCTGCGATGCATCATTCCTCGTCCGGCCATCCGGCGAGCTCGCCGATCGCCGCGCTCTTGAGCACGCGCAGGCCAAGCATCGCGCACTTCATGCGCGTCGGGCTGATGCCGATGCCCACGTTCTCGAGAACGATGTCTTTCGAGAGCTTCGCGACGTCGACGAGCTTCATGCCTTTCACCGCTTCGGTGAGCATCGACGCCGATGCCTGGCTGATCGCGCAGCCTTTCCCCGAAAAGCGAACGTCGCTGACCACGCCGTCCTCGAGCTGCAGTTCTATGCGAATCTCGTCACCGCAGAGCGGATTGAGATCCTCGGCGGCGGCGTCGGGATGCTCGAGCCGTCCGAAGTTTCGAGGGTTGCGGTAGTGGTCGAGGATATAGTCCCGGTAGAAGTCGTCCATCTCCGGAGGCTCTTCTACACGCGAAAGACGCGTGCCGCCTTCTCGATGCCACTATTTCCGCGTCGCTTATAAATAATTTTGTTTTCACCAGATTCCTCGGGTTGTGCATTTTTTTCGGAGTTTCGAAAAAAATGTCCACAGCAACAGGAATGAGCATCACTTTCACTGTCGTGATGATGGTCAGTGCCGCATTAAGCTGGGTAGTGTTCAGATATATTTTACTTCCTTTTGATCTTGTATTTTTAAAGATTGTTGTTTTCATCGGCATCATAGCAGGGCTTGTTCAGGCATCGGATACAATCATGAGAAAAGTGGCTCCTGACCTTTTCAAGAAGCTTGGCATCTATCTCGCGCTCATTTCTACGAATTGCATTATTCTTGCGGTGCCGCTCATTAACTCAAGCGAAAAATATAACTTTCTTGAAAGTCTTGCTCTGGGATTGGGGTCAGGCCTAGGATTTGCTCTTGCTCTTGTGATGATGGCGAGTATCCGTGAAAAACTGGAACTGGCAGATATTCCAGGACCGTTTAAAGGGTTACCCATCTCTTTTATAGTCAGCGGGATGATCGCGCTCGCGTTTGCCGGATTTTCCGGCCTCATAACAATGTAAGGCTGGGCTCATGCAGCAATTTTTTGGAGGATCGATTTCCATGGACCATGTTTTGGTATTGATACATTTCACGGGCCGATTTTTTCAGGCTTTGGCAAAATTTTCTAATGCCATCCCGCTTTTCATGACTGGTGACGCAGGTAGCGTTTCAGTTTCTCGAAATATCCAGTTGGGACTTATCCTCAAGCATTCTCTTGTGTTTTTAGGAGGATTCGCTGTTCTTTTTGGTGTGTTCCTCGCTTTGGCAGCGAAGAAATGGTTTGTTAAGACAGATCCGCGAGTTGAGAAAGCGCTTGAAGTTATGGCTCATGCGCACTGTGGTGCGTGCGGATATGCCGGATGCGAACAATACGCTGAAGCTGTTGTTGATGATCCATCTGTTCCACCGAATCTTTGCACTCCTGGTGGCGAGGCTTGCACTCAGGCGCTTGCAGAACTGACTGGGAAAGAACCATCCGAGCGTGAACCGCATTATGCCCGGGTTATGTGCGGTGGGGAAACAAGAAAGCTAAAAAAGCGTTTCAATACAAAGGTGTGCAGGATTGCCGGGCTGCTGTGTTGGCTGTAGGCGGTGATAAAGCATGTGCCTATGGATGTCTCGGTTACGGAACCTGTGTTGTTGTCTGTCCATTCGGCGCGTTGTCCATGGGGAGTGATCAGCTTCCAATTGTGGACACTTCCAAATGTACGGGTTGCCGGAAATGTGAGATCGCATGTCCGAAGAAGGTGATTGAAGTTGTACGGGCATCATACCAGGTTTATGTCGCTTGCCACTCACTCGATAAAGCTGCAGCGACGCGGAAAAAATGTGAAGTGGGTTGCATCGCCTGCAGTTTATGCGTGAAGGCTTGCCCGACAGGTGCGACAAAGCTTGTTGACAATTGCGTACATATCGATGCTAATTTGTGCAATCTTTGTGGTTCCTGCGTGCCGAAATGTCCAACAAAGGCGATCATCGATATTGTACCGAAGCAGAAGCGGAATGGAATTAAAAGGATAATATCGGAAACGGGGAAGAAATGTTTTAAATGCAGCATCGTTGTGCTTGACTAAGAATTTTTTTTTGAGTATATTTGAATATCTTATGCTTGGTTCTTTATAAAGGAAAAAAGTGACAGCTTCAATCAAGAAAATTGCCAAAGAAGTTGGTGTTACACCGCCAACTGTATCCAAAGCTCTGAATGACAGACCGGGTCTCAGTACGGAATTGAGGGCTGAAATAAAGAAGGTTGCGGAGCGGATGGGGTATGCTCCGTATCTTGCTGCCCGCTCAACTGGAATGTATGATAAAAGCATCAAAACAATTGCTACGATTTACCCCCGTCTTGGCGCCCATTTGGTTGAGCCATTGCAGTTTGCTACAGACAAAATTTTTTATAACCATGATTATTATGAGTTGCGGTATATTATTGATGTAGCCAATTTGAAGTATCGCCAGGAGCTTGAGAATGAAGTCCTGATCAAACGGCTGTTGAATGATCAGAAAGTTTCAGGGGTCATGTTTGCTTTTGTCGGTGTATCGGATGTCGTGCTTCCCAGTTCCATAAGAAGGGTATTCCCACTATCGTTTTGAATAATTATACGGATTATGGCAAATGCATTACAATCAACAATGATAAAGCCATGAATTCTATTACGGAAAGTCTGATCCAATTGGGGCATAAAAAAATCGGTCTTATCATGCCCAATGAAAATTCAGAAAAAGTCTGGAAGGACCGATTGAACGGACATAAAAGATCCCTGCAGGAGCATGGACTCCGGTATGATCCCAGTTATTTGATGCATGAATGGACATTCAAGCTGGAAAACAGCAGTTACGTGACAATAAAGCTGCTTCAGGAACATCCTGATATTACGGCTATTATTTATGGCAGCGATTTGCAGGCTTACGGCGGATTAAAAACTTTACATGACCTGAATAAAAAAATACCTGATGATATCGCCATTGTCGGATTTGATGATATGGATTTTAACCTTGTTACTGTTCCGTCCCTTTCTTCTGTAAGTCAGCCGATCGCCCAAATGGGTAGATGGGGGCCACGTCGCTTATTGCGGCTATTAATGCCAAGGATTTTTCGCATGACTGTGTTGAGTTGGAGTGTACTCTGACTTTAAGAGGTTCATGTCTGAAGAACTATACAGAAACTTTCTGGGGATAATTCGAATATTCTTATTAATCAATTCCATCAGTTCCCTGAGTGAAAATTTGCGTATTGTGGTTTTGCCGATTTTTGTGGGGAGAACTCAGGGAATAATGAGGTCGAGAGAATTGTGTTCAATGTAGTTTTTTTTGTCTGTTGCCATATAGGGTAGAAGTGTTCTGCCGGTCCAGT
>CAVWWP010000002.1:0-782508 GCA_963758805.1 Vulcanimicrobiota bacterium | reverse complement strand
CTAGCGCCAGGCCCGCGAAGACTCCGCTAGGTACGGGCATATTTAGCTGGCACGTGCGGCCATTCATCTCAAGCCCATACCAGACAAGCTGGGGCGCAAAATGCACAGTGGCGGAGATTGGCCGTACTTAGATGCTGGCATGCTGCACTCAATGCTTTGGAGAGGCGAGCTGGTGAGAACTCGCCCGTTAAAGCATAGAGTTCGCAATGGGGATTGAGCCGGTGTGCCGCAATGAGGTACCGGTTGAATTCTTCAATCAATTCGACGCGATCGTGCCGATAACGCCACTTGCACGACATTAGCGCGACGGGAATGTTTCCGCGTCGTGCGACGACGTCTATTCGAGCTTTTGGGCTATGCACCAGGAAGGGAACGCCGGGAAAATTCTATGCGGGTCAACCTCTTCTTCATACGCAATCGATGAGTCGCCGAAGCCTTCAAGATATGCAACACAGATCGAGCGGAATGCGTGCCCGACAACGTTGTGAGGTTGCAGCGACTTGATTTCTGGAAGCCGCCAATACGTGCCAATGACGGAGCAATTTTGTTAGGCCGGCACACCGAGCTGCCCTGCCAGGTATCGAGCCAGCTGCATACCGGCACGGACGGCTTGATTCTGGTCCTCGAAATCGTTTCGCTCTCGGAACACGATGCAGTTCTCGAATAACGGCTGCCAGCCGATCGTCTTGCCTTCCCAAACATTGCATGAGAGCAGGAGCTTCGCGATCGCCTTCCATGCGGAGGCGGCATCTAGATGATCCCTTTCAATTAGCTCTTTGAAACGGTCAACGGCGATAGCAGCGTTTGCGCCGCGAGCCATTAAACCGCTGCCTGAAGCGCATGGGGTCTCGCGTTGCGAGCAAGGCAAATGCGTATCTGCCGAGCTACGGCTTCAGCAACCGGCGGCGGGAAGGCGTTTCCCACCTGACGGTACGATGCGGTCTTCCCGCCACAGAATTTCCAATCGTCAGGAAAGCCCTGAAGGCGCGCGACCATCCTAACGGTGAGCCGCGGCATGCCAACGTAATCCCTGGCGGGCGGCGTGTCAGCAATTCCCAAACCGTCAACTCCAAGGCCGGCCCACTCCCGGCGAGCGCGTGTTGGTCCAAGACTGGGCCTCCATGCTTAAGGGATCCCCCAACGATGGTTGGCGCGATTTCGCTGGCGATCTGTCTCCACTTCTTTGCGCCACGCCATCCGCGTTCCAACATTAGATCGTAGATCTTTTCTCCAACCGTCAATGCCGGATGAGGGCTGGGTGCTGGCCACTCCCACGGAGATGCGAACTCTTTTCTGATCGCAACAAAGACAACTCGCGGCCGCAGTTGCGATACGCCGTAATCGCTGGCATTGAGCAGCTTCCATTCAGTGATATAGTCGTCAAGTTCTTTCGCCGCCGAAAACTTCGTGCGAAAATCGTCAAAGACGGCATCGAGTATGCCGCGAACATTTTCGAACATCACGGCCTTCGGCTTCACTCTACCTAAAATTCGGAGGGCAGCTGGCCAGAGATTACGGTCGTCATTTACACCGAGTTGCTTCCCTGCACGTGAGAACGGCGGGCAGGGAAGTCCGGCGGCAAGGGAATCTACTCCCTTGTGATCAGAAGGATCAAAGTCGTTGATATCGGCTTGGAGCACTGTCCAGGCGGGCCTGTTGAGGCGAAGGGTCGCGCAGGCATGCGCGTCGACCTCGATTAGGGCAGCATGGTCGAAGCCGGCGGCTTCCAAACCGAGTGCTTGGCCGCCGCCACCGGCGCACAGCTCCAATGCATTAAATCCGCGCGGGAATGGCAGTGGTAGTGCTCGGTTCATCGATAAGGCATTCCGCTCCTAATTAGGGCGTCCCTCCCTGCATAGGGGGTAATGGGGGCAAGGGTTGAATCTTCACAGCTGTGCTTGTTAGCGAACTGGCTAAACGAGTCGGGCGATCGCCGGATACAATCAAGCGCTGGACCGATGAGGGCCTCGTGGATTGCAGCCGCGACGATCGCAACCGGCGCGTATACCGCGAAGAGGAAGTGAGCCGATGTTTGGATCTGGTTCGCTTAAGCATTACCGCGCAGGTGCGAAACCGGAGACTCATCGACATTGCTGAGGAACTTCCGGAGCAATTGGCGTTTCCCGAGATCAGCCACTCTAACGACGATCCTCCAAAGAGCTGAATCGGCAACATTGATAATCGCGATGACCGACGATGAGGTCGCTGCGGCAAACATGTGGAGTAACGTCGCCAACTACATCTGGGCTTGGTGAGAACATCGCTTTGAGTGGCGTCGCACGTGCTCGCCCTCACGACTCGGCTGCATGTTCCGCGGTAGCTCCAAGCCGAAATAACCGCCTGCAGTGTTCGGAACCACGGGGCCAGTTCATAAGTCGCGATCGAATCTTTTGTAGAAATCAGGGATGAGTAAGCCGGCGGACCTTAAGAAAAGAAGGGACGAGCTCTCCGCTGAGTTGGTCCGCGCCGAGAGGAATGTCGAAGACCTCCGCGCCCGCATACAAACAGTAGATGAGCTCCTTCTCGCGCCCTTTCTAGAAGGAGAGGACTCGAAGACGCCGCGCCCGGCCGAGACGGAACGAATGCTATTTAACCTTCTCATTAGTTTGCGTCGCAAGTTAGCGCGCGGCACGGGGACATACCATGTGTTCAACGACGAGACTCTTCGCGAAATCGTCCAGAAAGCTCCGCTAGATGAGTTGGCTCTATATAAAATTCGTGGCATCAGCGCAGAGCGGCTGAGGGCATATGGCGACAAGATAATTTCGTGCATTATAAAGGTAGTGGATCCAGTCAGCCACTTCCGGAGCGACCGTTCTTCGCCCGATGCTTAATCTGCGCTGAACTACAGGTCTTAGCAAAAGAGCCGTCCAACGCGTTCCGTTGCAAGAAATGTGCTCATTCCACAGACCCCAGAATGAAGAGGCCGCGGCTGACCGTCAGGCTGCCAACGGCGAAGGATTTCGACTAATGTAACGCTCGGCGCTACGGTCGACTCGCAAAGATCTGAGGAGCCGGGAATCGTACCGAACCAATCAGTTATGCCGACGAATGGGTGCCTGTCTGGGGGCAGGTCGGCCCCAAGGTGCAAGCGCAGTTTTAGCGGCAGTTACTACGCTGCCAAGTGTGCAGGTGGCCGCTGCTACACCCTAGGAAGCCAAGGAATGCTGTGGGAGCACCATCGACTTTTTTCCGATGCACCGGCGATCTTAGCATTTACCGAGCGAATTAACACAGACTTCGATCGTAACCTCCATCCAAACGGTACGCAATTGCAAAGCCTATTCGGTAACGTCTTTCCGTCGTGGCCGGCATATGAGGATTGGATTTCCAACCTCAAAGCCAAAGGGCAAGAACGCTGTATGTTCGGGCCGATCGTGGCGCCGCACAAGCCAGACGATTACCTCGCGTGGGCACCTTTCGAGACGTTGCGAAGCATTGCAAAAGCGAATGGCCTAAGAGCAAAGCGAAGCAAACAGGAAACGGCTGCGGTTCTCCGCACCGTTCTCAGCGCGTCCTCCCTCTTTGTAGCCACATCTGAAGGGCGTGATCTATGGACTAGGTTCGGATGGGCGCCGTATGCTTTGACCCCGTTCGCCGTACTGGAATGCACGATAAGCTCGATCGAAAGCAACGGCAAAAGCTGCGCATTCCTCGTTGCCTGCTTCAATTTGCCAGAGTTAAGATGGGTCACGAATGGTGGCAACACCGTCTGCGATGCCTGCGCCAAACACTCAGATCTCGTGTTTTCCGCGAAGGCGGCTCTTGAGCAACCTGAAAGCATACCGCCTCTTCACCCGGGCTGCACGTGTGCGATCATCTTTGAGCGCAATAATGATTCTATCGGCTGACTCCGGCGGAGCCGGCCTGCGGTCGGTCGCACCCCGAAGCATGAAGACCAACATGGCATGACCGGATGATCAAAGTCGTCCGCAGGATCGTGCTTCACCTCGAGTCGCTCCATCACGCGCCGCGATCTCGCGTTCGATGCGGCCGTCATCACGAAAACCTTACTGGTTCACCTCCGGCCCGATGCAGCGTGGCCAGCGCCACGGGCACCGCCTAACGCGACGGCTTTGAACTTGCCTGCCAAGCACTCAGCCTGTGGCACCGACGTGGCAACGGCGCGCCTGATTTTGTGGAAGAGGCGCGTCACGCGAGACCTAGAAAATTCAGCACAAAATGCCTTTATTAAACGGGTCATTCTGTGCATTTGGAGGAGGTAGCAGTGCCCGATCTAGTCCTCACGCCCGGGCGTGTCGCGAGCTTCATCGGGAAACCGGATACCAGGCGGCTATAAGATATACCTGACCACTTCCGACGGGAACTCGTGGGTTGAGCTGGGAGCGCGTGGTGTCGATGGCAATCCGCTCAGGATGGAAAGACAGCCCAATCTCGGCTTCCCAACCGAAGGCGATGCGTGGTCATTTGCCGAGCGTCTCCTCCGAGACCACGCTATTATTGCAGAGAATCCCCAGAGCATCTTCCGCCTTTACGATTATAAGCACACTGCAGAATTTTACCTCGAGCGATCGCGGCCGGTCCGTTCGAACGGGGCTTCTGCATCAGGAGTGTCATCTGCCCAGCTCTTCGACCCCTCACGCGACGTAAAGAAATACGAGCGGCCCAGCCGACCAAACCAGGCGAGATTTCGCGCGGCTGTCTTTCAGCGTTATGGCAAACGTTGCGCGTTCTGCTATATTACATTTGATGAGCTTCTCGACGCGGCACATCTCATCGCTTGGAAGCAGAAGGGCGCCGACGTGCCAGAGAATGGTTTGCCTTTGTGTAAGCTTCACCACCGTGCGCTCGACTGCGGACTAATCCGCATCGACCCCACGAATCTCAGTCTACACTGCGACGGCGATTTCAATGAGCTCTATGTCAAGGTAGCCGACATCCGGCATCTCCCAGCCATCCCGCATTTGGATGCCCTTTCGTGGCTGTCGAAAGTGAACGGGAGGTGAGTCCCAAAGCGTATGCATTAATAGGGTTAGATGGTAAGCCGTACCAGAGTCAGACTAAGGGAGCATTTGGTGGGCACCGGCGTTTAAAAATTTACGGCCGACTAGATTGCCCAAGTGCTCTTCGCCACATCGCTGCTGGTGAGTACGTTAAACAGCGTGTGTTTTTTGCAAATGAAGCGGCTGCCCTCGCAGCTGGCTACAGGCCGTGCGGAATCTGCTTGCGTGACCGATACGCTGAGTGGAGAGCGCGCAATACAGAAGCATCTCGAATGGCACCCTAGCCATGCGCTTGACCATCAATAACCGTCACGGCTTGTGCAAGATTATCTTGCCGCGGGCTTAAGTGATCTTGACACCCGAGGATCGCATGTCGCGCCATCCGGTCCCCGAGCAGGGGCGCCCAAAGCCGCATGCGCCAACCGTATGGCACCCCTTCGTAGTAGACTCACCTAGCATGGACGAACCAGCATTGCGGAGGGCGTCAAGCCATGGAGGTCATTAACGGCCGCTGCATCTACTCGGCATCCGATCTCGACAATTTTCTTGAATGCCCCCATCTAACGGAGCTCGCCCGGAGTGTGGCACTCGGTGACATGGAGCGCCCTCCAGCACGCGATGCTTCGAGGCTGCTCCAACACAAAGGTGAGGAACATGAGAGGCGCTATCTTCAGACCCTGAGGCAGTTGGGGCACGACGTCTTTGAACTACCGGGACGGATTGAAGATCGTAATCCCGACGGGCTCGCTGAGTCCGAAGCTGCAACACGCGCTGCGATGGATCGCGGTCACGCGTATATTTACCAGGCGGCGTTTTTCGACGGGACGTTTCAGGGCCGCGCCGATTTTCTTTTGCGAGTTGACGACCCTCGATCCCCCCGCGGCTACAGCTATGAGGTACTGGATACCAAGCTCGCGCGGTCGACCAAGGCCTATTTCCTGATTCAGCTGTGCGCCTATAGCGAACATATCGCACGATTGCAAGATGGCCTGATGCCGCGGTGCATGATTGTCGCCTTGGGTAGCGGGGAAGAGCGGCGTTTTGTGCTACACGACTATTTTGCCTACTTCCGTCACCTTCGAAAAACATTTCTCGCCAAGGTTGACTTGTTGTGGGCCTACCCATACGAATGCAATCACTGCGCCGTTTGCGACTGGGACGAAGTTTGCGAGGCACGCCGGCGTGATGACGATCACCTTTCGCTGGTCGCTTCGATGCGCCGCGATCAGATCGCCAAGTTATCTAAGTCGGGCATTACGAGCCTCGAGCAGCTCGGCCGCACGAATGGAGCTCCTGGCGTAAAAGGTCTTAACCCGATGACATTCTCAAATCTGAAGCAACAAGCGCGCTTACAGCTTATGCAGCGCGAATCAATCGCAAATGGTGCGGTTGGAAGGGATCGATACCATTACGAACTGCTGCCCAGTGAGCCGTATCGGGGATTCGCCCTGCTTCCAGAACCGGACGCCGGCGACGTCTACTTCGACATGGAAGGGGACCCGTATTACGCTCCTGAGACCGGGCTCGAGTATCTCTTCGGCGCCTATATCCCGGCCGAAGACCGGTATCAGGCGTACTGGGCTCTTTCACTCCTTGACGAAGGACGAGCTGTCGCCGGGTTCTTGAATTTCATAATCGAGCGCCGTCGCAAATTCCCCAACATGCACGTCTACCATTATGCTAACTATGAAAAGACGGCGATCGGGCGACTTACCACGCGGTACAAGGTGCTCGTTGATGAGTTTGACGATTTGTTGCGCGCCGGCGTTCTGGTCGACCTGTATACCGTTGTGCGGCAAGGCATGCGAATCTCGCAAGAGAGCTACTCGATCAAAAAGCTCGAGGCATTCTACGGTTTCCAACGGGAAGCCGACCTCAAGCGGGGCGACGATTCCATACTTCTTTTTGAAGATTGGCTCGACGTTAAAGACGAGACGATTCTCGAACGGATTCGTCACTACAATGATGAGGATTGCCGATCGACCTTTCATCTACACCAATGGTTGAACGAATGCCGTCGTCAGCTAATGCGGGAACAAGGCGTCGATCTCGCTTGGTTTGCGCCGAGGCCACCCGAGCCGCCTAGTGAAGAGAAGCAACGTGAGAACTCGGAGGCGCAGGCAATACGGTCCCGCGTTCTCGATGGAATGGCCGCTCCGGTCGATCTCGCGGCATTAGCGGGTCTTTCTGATGAGGAACGGCTACGCTGGTATATCGCTAATGTCGTGGACTATCACCGGAGCGAAGCAAAGCCTTCTTGGTGGGAGTACTTTCACCGCTGTGCCAATGCGGATCAATTGGCCGAGTTTGACCCCAAGTGCATCGGCGATCTCGCGTTGCGGTCAGGCGTCATACCGTACAAACGCTCTCCGAAAGATCGCAACCTCGTATACACATACTCATTCCCTGACCAACAGCACGGCCTGGAAGCCGGCGCCGAGGTAGACGATCCCGAAACGCAAAGCCCAGCCGGAGAACTCATTAGCGTCGACGATGAGCAGCTTACGGTTGAGATTAAGCGGTCACCTCGTCTTAATCATGAGGCCTTGCGCGCGCTAGTTCCGCGACCATTTTCTACCGGACCGCAGCAAAAGGCATTGATCGACGTCGCTAACCACTACATCGAGGACCGTTTAACCGAAGCATATCCGGCCATCGTCGATATGCTTATCGCCTCAGCGCCGCGTTTGATCGGCCGGCGTGCCGGTGCACGCATCCAGCCTGACAAAGTCGATGGGCAGTCCCTAGCCGAAACGATTTTGGCGCTCGACCGAAGCTACCTCGTCGTCCAGGGCCCACCCGGTACGGGCAAAAGTACAACCGGAGGTCACGCCATCGTTCGGCTGATGAAGGCGGGAAAGCGCATTGGCGTGCTGGCTCGGAGCCATAAGGCAGCGCAGAATCTCGTAGCAGCGGTGGAACACGCCGCATTGAAGTGCGGTCATCCATTCGCTGGGGCGCACAAGTATAGCAGCGGAGAGGACCGGTATGAATCGGCACTTGGCGGCCGCTCTTACATCGCAAATGAAAAGACCCAAGACGGCGCATTGGCGAGCCAGTATCGGCTCGTCTCGGGAACGCCCTGGCTGTTCGCACTGGATGCAGCTGCTAAAGCGTTTGACGTTCTCATCGTTGACGAGGCGGGGCAGCTTTCTATTGCCGATGCTATAGCGTGCGCGCGAGCAGCTCCAAATGTCGTGCTTCTTGGCGACCCTCTGCAACTTGCGCAGGTTTCACAAGCCAAGCATCCTCCAGGCATGGGATTCTCAATCCTCGAGCATCTCTTGGGCAATGATGCGACGATCCCTGAGCACCGCGGAATCTTTCTTCCGGACTCCTATCGGATGCACCCCAATATTTGCGCCTTCATCTCAGACGCGGTGTACGAGGGGCGTCTTCAGGCAGCATCGGGGAATGACGTGAACGCCATCGTTTTGCCTGATGGCACGGCCAGCGGGTTGCGCTGGAAGCCGGTTGAGCACGAGCATAATGGACGCTCCTCCGAAGAAGAGGCGGAGGCCATCGTACGCGAGGTCCGAGTACTTCTGACCGGTAAGTACCAGACTCGTACTGATCCATTACAGCCACTTACGGAGCAACACATTCTCGTGGTATCCCCTTACAATGCGCAGCGAGTTCTTATCCGGCAACGTCTGCGAGCGGCGGGATACGGGAACGTCGACGTAGGGACCGTTGATAAGTTCCAAGGACTGCAAGCGCCAGTCGTGATCTACTCCATGGCGACATCCAGCGGAGAAACCTTGCCACGCGACATGCAGTTCCTTTTTGAGAAGAACCGCTTCAACGTCGCCATCTCCCGCGCTCAATGTCTCAGCATCCTGATTTGCTCGCCACGGCTGCTAGAAATCGCATGCCGCACTCCTGAGCAGATCGCTCTTGTAAACCTCCTCTGTGCCTATGCCCAGGAGGCCCAGGCACAGAGTGGTGACCGTGTCGCTCCATGAAGTATTTTTATCGGCGTTCTTCACGTCGCGTCGACTTGTCGCCTACTCGCTGGACGAGATTCCGAGCGCGAACCACGGAGCCAAGCGCTGCTGCCGCATTGGGGGAACAAAGCAAGAAGGTCGCGCACTCGAGATTATCTGGGCGCGTAGCTGGATGAGCGAAGCCGACAAACCCCTTACGCGCGAAGGGCTATGCCAGCAGGATCAGGCATCGTCGGACGAGCGAGACATTGTTTACGGCGTGTGTCTTAGCGGATTGTTGTTCTTTCCGCGTAAGAGGGCCGAAGATTTCGCTAGCTTCTATGAGGCCTATCGCAAAGCCAGAACGTGGGGCGAACTCCGCCGTCTCGCATCATCTCGGATCCTCGACGAGGTCGCAGACTTTGACGATGAAGGAGACAGTCTGCCTGACGACACCCTCCTTGTTGATTGCGATCCTATAACGATATCCTGGCCTTTCCCAGAAAGCGATCAATTTGATTCCTCCCGGACGACGTTGTCGCACTAGGTACGTATCAGGATACGGGGGAAGGGGACAGAGTCGACTTTGCTCCCAGTAAGGAGGCTCAGATAGTGCGGCTGCTCAAAGCTCACGGTTATTCGGTCGAGCGCGACGATGCGCTAGTGAGTGCCGCCTCTGACCCTTTGTATATGGCTGGTGGGTTGGACCACAAAGATAAGTAGGAGGCGATGTCGCGTGTCCGTCGGCGCCCTAGGAAGCCCTGATCACGTCTTCAATAAGGCTCAAGCGCTCTTCGAGGAATCGGTGGAACTGAGGCATCGAAACATACATCGGTAGAAGGTCGGCTCTGGTCTTCTCTGCGTATTTTTTCCATCTAGCGACATCCCGTTTTGAGCGCACTTCGAGTAGTGCATCTTCAAGGTTCGAGCAACGATCAGCGCACTTTACGAGCAGTGCCGCATCGCTCTCGGCGATGCCTCGGTAATACTCCTGAGGCTCCCAACCGGGCTGCTTAGTAAGCCGTTCGACAATGTCGACCACATCGTTCCTGATGCCAATCTCGATCAGATCCTCGCTTGTCAACTTTGTATCCTCGAGGACGTCGTGCAGGTAGGCCGCTGCTTCAGCCTGGTCGGCAAACGGCAGCCCCGCCGACAACAAACGAGTGAGCTCCGCAACGCGAACCGGATGCGTAAAGTACGGAGTAACGTTATCCGCACGTTTTTGCCCCACGGCTTGGTGAGCAGCGTGCGCAATGATCCGTGCTAACCCGATCTCTGTTTGAGTCATAAGTGGCAAGTCACGCTCATAGGAAATTGCCCTTTTTTGCCGCTGCGACGCGCCTAGAAAACTCGGCCTTCGCGACCTCGAGCGAACCGAAGGAGCTAGACAACATCCATTCGCCCCTGGCTATTGTCTGCGGAAACGCCCAGGCGACGATGTACGGCGTTATAGGCGTTCCCTGGTCGAGAAGCAATATCCACCGTTGGCCGCCGTCGTCGTGGATGCCAAGCTCGTACGAGTCGAGAACCTTAGCGCTTCCGATTGAATCCGGTAGTTTCACGGCGCCTATTTGACGGGGCGACTCCAGTTCGCGAACTCCGAGCGAGGCAAGAATATCATTAGCCCACAAAGCTCGGGTTCTCATCGCGGTAGCAAGTGTTGCCGCGATCCGATCATTATGCAGCCTGTTCGGCAGAACGGTAACATATGCGGGATTGCTGCGTCGTTCGAGTTGACCTTGGCACCAGGCTCCAAAATGAGGAGCAGGATTGTCAGGCGTCATTTCCCGTTCATTCAAGGTGTCGAGAATTTTGTTTAGGCGTTCCTCCGGGCTAACGAGATGCGGCATTTGCAGCAAACAAACTAATCCATGTCCTATCAGAGGGTGCGATTCGTCGGTGCTTAGCTGCAAGAGGGCGGCAGCATCCCATTGGATCGGCGTCGCTGCGCCACTGCGCAAGCCGAACTCAACCTTTAGTCCGGCGGCGCTGATCCTACAGGTGGAGGAGTCAGACAAAGCCTTCTCGACCCGCTGGAAGTCGCTTGCCGTCCAAGAGGAGGACTTCGCATGCTTATCCCGGCCTTTGGGATTTGGATTCAACGCGCCGATCATCGACGGCAGCCCGAAAGCGACAGCATAAACTACGACGGGAAACCAGGCATTCCACGCATCGTCGTCGTGTTCGAACAAAGTTATCCGGGACCCAACAAAGGCTTTGCCGGCTTCAACTGTTAGCGCGCCTACAGTCGCAAATTTATTTGCGTATTTGTAGCCTGGGGAGACGAACACGGGAGGCAGTTCCGACCGAACTTGGACCACTGCCTTGATCGGCCCGATTTGCGGTGTAAAATCGGACGCATCGCCTGCCGGAAAAGCGGTGATATCCAGCCGCGTCGTAAAATCCGAAGCTAAAATGATCAGAGCCCCGTCTTTTTGAGTGACGTTGGTTCCCTTTGGCAAAGCCTTCATCACCGAGTCGAGCATGGCTCCAAACGAGCTGGTGTCCGGTGTCATATCCTAACCACTCCTAGTCCCTGTTCGTGCCGCGCGTATCAAGCACTAGACCGCGCGTTATAAATCGCGATTCCTGTTGCTCGATCGCTCTAACCTACTACGCATGATACTTCCATATCAGAGATTGCCCTCTCCGAGCCGGAGCCTTAATTGTCGGCGGCTGGTGGCCTCCACAGATCGTCAACCACTTCCATCGTTAGTGTCGGCAGCTGTTCTCTAACGGCGGCCTCGAAAGTAGCCGCATCGGCCTCGTCATCCGGTAGCGGCCGTATCGTGGCTTCCCATGCCGCTTTCGAGGGCCAGAGTGCGATCGCGCAGAGCGTGCCGTCCGGCTCTCGGTGCAATCGTGACCCGTAAGAGCCGCGAACGGCGAAGATTCTTTTCCGTGCGCCGACGCCAGGCGCGAAGAAACGCGGACTCCATTTCAGCTGTGACACGCCAACGGTAGATTGCGACGAACATGGCGGTGCCTTAGCGCGTGCGTCGCGCAAACCTGCGGAATGATCTCAATCATCGTAAGGCAGCGTGGATCGCAATCACAGTCGCGCCCACGGTGTCGCGCCCCATTCTGAGCGCCCGCGCCTCCGCCGGCCACCTCCGAGCGTTTCCATCAGGATCGAGTCGTCCGGCTGAATGCTCAGACGAACGGACCGTGCTCCTTTGCTAAAGTCGGAAGCTCCGTCGGCTAGCCTGGTGATTTTCGTCTCTCTGCCGGCGGCCCCGCGCGACGCTCCCAGTCCAACTTCATGTAAGAACCGTTCAACAGGCAGCTGTGGTGCGTCGAGATCGAAGCGCCGGCAACCGCATGCGTTACATTGGCCTATTTCCGGCGGCGGCTTCGGGTTTGTCGCGAGGAGCTCGTCCAGCTTGTCGAGCTCCTTGATGCTCATGCCAAAGGCCGCGCGCGACGGCTGTACTTTCTGTGAAGTGTGATGCTGTTCGAACGAATGGCCGCATACGCACAAGTTACGGGCGCCCCCTTTATCGCGTGCTCCGCCGCATTCCGGGCAAAACCAAGAAATGCTAACCATCGGCGAGATCGTCCACTGATAGGAGCACTCGGGACAGATTGTCGCGACGCCACCGAACATAGGCCCTGATTCTACGGTAACCACCAGGCGTGTGTCGAGGGGCAGAGCTCGAGATTAGCGCTCCGAAGGAGCGGCATAAGAAACATCCAAGGCCCCTTAACTAGATGGTTACTTGAGTGCATCGGTGATCTGCAAGATAAGTTTTTCTTGCCGCAAGTCCATTGCGCCGCTGACATACGACGCCGCACAGGCGGCATTGGAAAGCGCTACGAGGGCTCTAGCCGACGCGACATCTCGAAATCAGTCGTTGGTCTCCAACGATGGTTCCATCTCCGCCGCTTTCGCCTGCTCGATCTTTGTCAAACGTTTTTCGCGACGGATGCGTTCAGCCATGCGTTCGATGCGCGGCGATAGAGCTTCAGCTTCCTCCCGGGTGAGCCGATGTTCGGCCAACTCATCGGAAAAGATATAGCCCCTGACTTCAGGTGTAAAGTGGTAAAATTCACCGTGGTGTCGCAAGTGGTTAAACCGCTTATGGAAGTCGCGTTCGTGTTTTGCGCCTCGAAATACGCACAGCACTACCGGGTCCACAGGAGAGCCTGTTTTCAGCTGGGCGAATCTGTCCATAAAATACTTTGCTTGTCCGATCTTGATTAGATTGGTGCCGGGGTATTCGATGACGTACGTTACAAGAGTGTCCGGCGATTCGTTCAACTATCCCAGCGCTTTCTGATGGTCGTACGAAGTTCTTCAACGGTCCACGGATTCAACTTGCGCCCGTTACCCATATGAGCTGCCGTGTGGCATGGAGCACACAGTACCGCAAACTCTTCGATAGATTCCGCTTGACGTTCGCCAAGCGCAAGGGGGTTCTTATGATGCACGTGAGCTGATGGCACAAAACCATTGCCAAATTGCTCGGCAAAATCGTATCCGCACACCTCGCATACGTGGCCTTTCACGTCGAGCACACGCAGCCTATTCCCATCGCTACGCTCGCGGAACTTCTGAATACGGTATCGAAGACGCCCTTCCGGATTTAACTCACCCGGATCCTCGTCAGGCGGAAGGTTACCTTTTAGTACTGCCAGCAGCTCGCGGCTTACCTCAGCAGTGTGAAAGTCAGAGTGCACTGGAACACGATCGTATTTAACGAGAGCGCAATACGAAATATTATCCAGGTCGCAAGGCTGAAGTTTACTAATGGCTAACGCTAGAGAGTATCTTCCGGATTTCGGAGGCTTCCAGCCCATGAGGTCCTGTAGGTTCTCGCTGCGCCACTTGAAGATTATCGAAGCGAAGTATTCGAATCGTTTATGTGCGTAGAACGCCGCAATGTCACCCTTCTCTATGGCATCCCATACTCTCAGATTTCGTCCCTTATCGGTCAAGTTTAGGGCCCAGACTCCATAGCGATCATCATGCGCCACTTCAGCGAACTCTTGAGCCTGCAAATCGCTCATCGATCTAAGGATCGTCTTCCTAGGCACCTGCTGCTTCACTGTTCGCGCGAAATGAGCATACGCTTCGCTCGTGGTCGCCGCGGGAAAACGAAAGAGCTTCAATTATCAAACCCCTGGGGCGCTTGTGCCTTCTCAGTTGCTCGAATATGCACGTCATGATCGACAAAGATCTTGAACACTTGTGTCGTCGGTATCGTCACGTCCTTACCGTGTACAAAGTTATGTGCGAACAGCCCTAACGGCCCCAGCAAGACGTACGATAGAATCGTGGCCGTAGAAGCAGCGCCCTTCTTATCAGTCTCCTCGCCGGTCGCGTGATCAACGTTTGAGAGAAGTACCTTGCCGTGATCGGCACTATAGACCCAGTTCATCTGTAGTCCGAGCTTGCCCCCGTGACCGTTCCCTCCGGAGCGGTCCGCAACGGTGACGGTTGCCGCACCGTTCGAGCCCTTGGGAATCACGACGAATCCGCTCGCGTCGACCTCCTGATCGACGACGATGGGCACGACGTCGCCCACATTCGCCGACGAAGATGAGACCGCTTCACTCAAAGAGACACTAACGTTTGTGCCGCCCGGAAGTAGCACCGACGTGGCTGGCTTTGCGGCTGCCGCCGGTGTTGGCGTAGCCGCTGGATCAAATTCAGGAGTCGGGGTTGCCGGCACCTTGGAGGAGGCGGATTGAGGCGTCGCCTTTGCGACCGTAGCTTCAGTTGCTTGGAGCGTCGATTGTTGCGCAAACGCCGGCGCCAGAGTGCCGCACGCCAGAAAGAATACTAAAGTATAGTGCATGTTCGGAGATTCTCTCGCTTTTGGTCAAGGTTATGACTCGCTCGCTCGAGCGGAAGAAAAGAAAATCTGCTGCCCATTCTCAGTCGCACGATCGCCCGCCGCGATCGCCTCCTTTTCGCACGCGTATGCGCCGTGCTTCGTGCGGCCGTACCAGCGTTCACCTTTGTAATGGTAGATGCCGCTTGGAATGTTGAGCGAAACGACGACGTCCTTTGGGCAATGCGCCTGGGCGGCGCTTTCTGTGTCGAAGAGCGGCGGTAATGATTGCGCAACGACCGCGGCGTGGGTTACTGGAACCGGGCCAGCCGCGGTCTGACATGGGAATAGCGTCGCAAACGCAAAGAGCGCCGCAAGCAAAGCGAAGCGCTGAATCATTGCCTACCTCCCGCCCCCGCGTTCGGGGGCTTGTACTATCTTGCATCGTCCGCGCGCAACGGTCAATTTAGGCCCAATGACCCAGCCGGGGACTACCGGGGCACTTAGGACTGGCATGGAGCGCGCCTAGTCTTCGACCGGAGCCAGCTGTATAGCGACGAGGGGCCGCCGATCGGCGAGGTGGGCGCCGAGCCGTGGATCGACATGGCTTCCGAGATCGCGGACTGGGTGCTAAGATGGGGCTGAGATAATGCCGATCTAGAGATCGGTGGCCTTAGCCTTTTCCCGTGGACCATTATTAGGGAAAGGTGTCCCATGCACTTCTGTAATCGGAATGTTTTCATAGTTGTTTTGACCGCTGCGCTTGCTGGGTGCGCCCCCGGCGCGTCGATGCCGCCCATGGCGAGCACACAAGCGGATACTCTCGTGCAGGATTCCGTCGCCGTCGCGAAGTCGGATAGCGGCACGGGCACCCTCGCGCAGGATCCCGGCGCCATCGTGAAGCCGGATAGCAGCACGATCGCAATTCGCAGCGCCGTCGTCGGCTATCAAGTCGCCGGGCAAAAGTACGGCGGCATACTCAACGGCTCATGTCGCATCAGGCACGAGGGCAATAAGGCGGTTGGGTGCGTCGTGTACTTCATATTTAATGTGAACGCGTATGTCCAGAAGGCGGCTATCGGTCTCTATACCGGCAGTAACGGCACTGGTTGCCAAGCCGCAATCTCCGGCCTCTACAAGGACTTCAACGTCCACAAAGGTGAGAAACTCGAAATCAAGACGTTCTATTGGGAGGGCTGCTGAGAAAGCGCATGCGGCGAAGTCAGTGAGCGATTAGCCTTTTGTCGATATATTGCAGATCTTATGGTACTCAACCCGATCAGAATGCAGCCTTGTTTCTCGTGCGGTAATCGCCATTCGCGCCGGTCTGGCTGCTACGCCGGAACCAATACCCGGGCGCCGAACTTTCTTGGCCGGCGATCCGTTCACGGAGCGAGGGAGCACAGCAGATGAAAAGCTTCGGTCTTAGCCGCTACGCAATCAGCACCAGCGCTGCCGCGGCGTTGCTTGCAGGGTGTGGCGGGTCGCAGCTGCCAGTCGCCGCGCGGGGTGGACTGTCACAAGCCTCAACCGTCGCAACGCACGCCGAGCGCGGCGGGTCGTGGGTGCTGCCAGAAGCGAAGAGCGAAAATCTTCTCTATATATCCGACGCAACTGGCGATGCCGTTTACGTGTTTTCTTATCCTGCGGGGAGATTGGTAGGAAAACTGACTGGCTTTATAGGGGTGCCGTATGGTTTATGCGTTGACAAGACTGGCGATGTTTTCGTAGTTGACTCGGGCGGAATGATCGACGTGTACGCGCACGGCGGTGCAAGCCCAATCAGAAAACTAAAGACCGATGGATCCCCGTATGGCTGCGCAATCGATCCAACCACCGGCAATCTTGCCGTAACAAACCTCTTTCCACCCATCAATGGCAATGTTGAAATCTACATAGACGCGAAGGGGAAACCTAGAGAGTACGGCCCTTCGAACAATAACGCAGCATTTTTCTGCAGTTATGATAGCAAAGGCAACCTCTTTTTTGATGGCTTCCATAGTGCCAGCAGCTTCATATTCCAAGAGCTCCCCAAAGGTAGCAACCGATATAAGACCATCCGACTAAATCGGACTATCCAAAGTCCTGGTGGCGTCCAGTGGGATGGGAAATATGTGGCGGTCGGGGACCAGGCAGTTGGAATAGTCTATCGTACGAACGGTGCAGGCGGAAAGGTGGAAGATTCGGTAACCCTCGATAGTGGCGTCAGGGTTGCCCAGTTTTGGATACAAGGATCAGCAATCGTCGGAGCGTCGCGCAACGGTCGAAGCAGGGTCGTCAGGTTCTGGAAATACCCTGTAGGAGGCTTCCCTACAAGAGAGTTCGCGGCGCGCTTCAAGAACCCGATCGGAGCAACCGTCAGTCTCGCGCGCTAAGGCTAACAATGGAGCCTCACGCTGGGGGCCTCGTTTTGCGGGGCCTTAGCTCCGCGCAGCCAGGGGGGCCTCGTTTTAAAAGCCCTTAGCTCCTTGTATGATGTTCGTGGGGCAGGTCACGCTGGTTGAACTCCTTGGGTCGTAACCCCGCGGGATAGATAGGCGGCCTGCCTGTTAGCGTCCACAGAGATCGGACGGTATCGCGCGCGCTACGACCGCCGGCGGCCCGCTGATCCACGCCTCGTCGCCGAAGCTGAGCGCCCAGCGAACGATTTCGTCGACGTCGTCGACTGTTACTGAGATAGTCACCGAGCCGTCGTCGTTGCGACGAACCTTTTGCGCGGCTTGCCATTTCCGCGAGCTGGCCGTTTCGGCGAGCGTGTTGGAAAACGTTACTTCGACGGTCTGAGACTGACCGTCGCCCTTGAGGAAACCGATCGCATCGTTTGAGAGATACTTTGCCGGTGGCGCCTTGCGCGCGAAGGTTCCGACGCGCCGGATCTTTCCTTCGATAAGATCCATGGAGAATGTGCGCCACGCGTGTTTGGCGACGTCGCGGCCAACCAGATAGTACCGCCCCGCGCGCACGATGGCGGCTGCCGGTTCAACCGTGCGTCTTTGATCCTTGTAGGTGAACTCGACGCGGGCATCGTTCTGCCACGCGGCGTAGATTTCGTCGAAGACCTTACGTACGCCGGACCCGTCGACGAGTTGGGGCTGAACGAAATGCACGAATGAAGAGCCGGCTGACCCCTCTGGCGGCGGATCCGAAAGTCCTTCTGCGAGCGCGTGCATTGGCTCGCCATACGACTTTAGCAACTCCGCCATTAACGCGCGCAGGCGTTTTTCACCCGCGGCAATCCCGGAGGGCTTCGCCTTGAACTCCGTGAGCGTGAAGGTATCGCCGCGTTCGCGTTCGCTGATGCGAAAGCCGGCTGCTTCTCCGATCCTTCGCATCTCCTGGAGATCGCGCAAGATCGTGCGCTCCTCGGCTCGGTACGTTGCGATGCAGCCCTTGAGTGAGATCGAGCGATTTCGCACGAGATCGAGCAGAATGCCGATCTTTCGCGCGGTCGCGGCCGTCGGACTGCCCGACTTGCGCGGCTTTCCTAGGCGCTGCGCCATGGCGCGAGGTTCGTGGGCGACGCTCCTCTCCCTAGAATTCCGCCAACTCCACCATGCCTGCACCGTTGCGCTGACCGATGCGGAAGCCCGCCTTCGCACCGATCCGGCGCAGCTCTTGAAGGTCGCGCAGCAGGGTGCGTTCCGAAATCGCGAAGTCTCGTTGGAGTTGCCGTAACGATAGCCGACGGCGTCGCACCAGCGCGATCAGTAGCTGGATCTTGCGGCTCGTCGCCGGTGACGGCGTCCCGGAACCTCGAGCTCTGCCGAGCGCACCCATATTGTGGGCATGATGCGCTCTCTTCTTGCCACACGTCTGGCGAGGCTCGATGCTTCAATGGGGAGTGTAAGGAGGTTCAAGACCATGCTGGCTACATTCGCATCGACTTCCGCGGTGCGCCAAATCTTTGTCGGACGCCCAATGCCCGACGGGTCTCACACCCTTGTGCCGCGGGTAGTACGCCCTCGTACTTGCCGCCGGCTCGATGGCAATACCAAGATTTCCTACGCTACCCGATCAGCAGCCAAAGCGGCGCGCACGAAAGTCGCCCGGGTCTATCGCTGCCCGCACTGCCGCGCTTATCACCTGGCGTCAAAACATCGGAGCGTGGGAAAACTCCAACGCGCAGCCTGACGAGCATTTTTGCCGACTCACATGCGACTTTTTGAGGACAACGGAAAGTCTGTGCCTTCTTGGCTGCAATGGGATCGATCTCTTCTTAAGGCGCTTCGGCGAACTTGAGTCACGGCTTCGGCGCCTGTTGCATTTCGGATACGCGCGTCGAGCTCTCGAGCGTGTTGCGCGAGTCTCGGCGGCGCCTCCCATCCTTTAGCGAGCGGACTGACAAATGACGCGGAGCAGAGCCTACACCAGACCGCCAAGCGCGCGTTTCGCAAGGAAAACGATTCGTTTTGGAACTGGCTTCGCGCAGCTATGGAAGACATGAAGGGTGGCGGATGTGGAACCCAGCGAGAAAGCGCGATACGGCTATGAAGACTCCGAGGGAATATCCATGTGCTGCAGCCCCAGATCGTAAAGCCCAAAGAGCTCGTTCTCAGGAACCGGGTTCATTGCCCAGGCATCCACGCCGACATTGATGTCCCCTGCGTTCCTTAGCCATCTCCGATGCACGTGTCCGCAAAGTGCGAGGTCGAATTCGCTTATCGCAGACCTGGGGCGGACGAAACCGTGCTTATCATCCTGATTATTCGTAGGTACATGCGCTAGCCACGCTGTCAAAGCGCAAATGTTTGTGAAATCCTGTTCTTCGACCCTGTGAAATCCCGCACTCAACATTTGTTCTCGGCCGCTGTCATGGTTGCCAAGAATTAACACACGGTATCCGTTAAGCTGTCGAATAAGGGGCTCGAACTGCTCTGGATTGCCCCACGTCATGTCTCCGAGAAACCAACCGATATCGCCCGGTCGCACCAACGAATTCCATCGCGCCACTAGATCGTCGTGCATTTCGCCTAGCGACGAATATGGTCGGTTGCAGAGGTCAATTATGCGTTCGTGGCCCAAGTGCCAATCGGATGTAAACCATTGCCGCATCATGGGAGCACCATTTGGTAGTGTGGCAGAGCAACATACTTTCGTTCTTGACATGTGAAAATCATCAAGATTACCCGATACTGAGATCCCAAACGGCTTAGTGACTAGGTGGGAGGGATATCCGAACGCGATGCTTCTGTAGACATGGGCAGCTCGCCTAGCGACGATCTGCCCGAGGCATGGTAACAAAGGCTTTGCTAGACACCTGTACGATGAGGCCTTACGCTGCATTGAGGCTCAAAAGAGGAGTATTAGGAAGGTAAAGGTCTAGTCAGCGCGGGACAGAGCCTCGGCTGAAGCAATAAATGAGACCCTATGCGGAATACAGATAAGACTGAAATGGATAGATGCAGATAATGAATCTTGGAAATCTAAGGATGAGCAGGCATCTACAGATGCCTAGGCTCTGAAGTCGCTCATCAATAAAGCGACGTTGCCAACGATGACGCTCTATCGCGGAATACAGCCCGTCGCACCTGGTGGGTCGCGCTGGAGTATAGACCCTGAAGCAGCGACGGACTTTGACTGGGACACAACAGAAGGTAAGACATTCACCGATCCTACATTTGTTTCAACGTCACCCAGCGACGTTGCTAAAAACTGGGACATCTCTGCTCATTCGAATCTGGTAGTTGCTGAAATCAGCGTTCCAGCTGGTACGCACGGTCTTGATGTTGCAAATTTGTCGAACCTACCAGCTGAGCAGGAAGTAACACCGCAGGCCGGGCTTACCTATCACGTCCCAGACGTCGATGCGTACGAGCGTATCCATGTGGAAGTCGTGCCAGCAACATGAACCGTCGCGAGAGTCGATTCATTTGGCGTGAGGAAGACCTGCCACCGACCAAGCTGCGCGAGGACTTGGTGGCACGAAGAATTCACGACTTCATTTCGATTGCTACCGATGTCGGCGGGGAGCGTATTTCCTCAGGCTACCCAGATGAATGCCTCGACTTCACGTCGTTTGCCAGCTCGATCGGAGCGCTCGTCACGGACGGTGACTGGCTCATACAGCCGTTCACGCAAAAGATGCTCGCGATCGTCGTCGATTTCGCATCTAACACAGAACAAGACGCTGAAGCAAGCTTGGCTAAGGGGTGGAACGGGGCGTGGGAGTTCCCGATGGGAAGCGTCAATACGGTCCATTCGCGCGTCGAAACGAATGAGCAGAACGCGCTCATCGAACGGCACCTGGCATTCATTGCAACCGGCGGGACCATGCGGGACTTTTTCTGGAAAGTCGTGGAGAAACTCCTCGACACGCATTCTTGCAAGGACTCTGATTGTATCGTCTGTCAAGGGCGCTTCCCCCGCGACCTGGCGATGGCTTTGGCGCTTCTCGCCGATGGCACTGACCTTCAGACCATTCACCTCTTTTCTAGATGGGAGCCGAGCGCGCGGCTTCGTGCGTTGCTTGAGTCAGCTGACGTTCGAGTGCAGTGGAATCCGTTAAGCGCGATCCCGTCGGCGGACCTTGACGCAAATCGATACTACTCAATATGGGACGGCACGAAGTCGCAATACCGTGACTTCTTGGACCACTTTTGGGCTCCGACCTGGCGGCTCTCAACGCAGACATCGGAAGCTCAAACAAGGACCGTCCCGAGCCGCGAAGGGCGCCTTGTCATTCACCTTCCACATGCGGACCCAGCCTGGCGATCGCTGGAGAGTTTGCACTTCGTCGGCGAGTACGCCACGAAAGATGGGGCGTTCGATAGCGCGAGTCGCGCTCGCTTCGTGAAGGAAGCGAATCGCATCTGCCTGCGACTCCTACTAAGCGTCCGTGGCATGACTACCGATCCATCTGATTTTACTTGGACGCTTTGCCCGAAGGACTTCGGCACGCTCGCCGGCTCGGCCAGGCCCGGGTCGCCGGCCGAATCTTGGGCAGCGAACGTCGTGGCAGGCTCTGATCTCACCGACCCCGCACTCCAATCTCTCTGGGAGGCTTGGGCGCCAAGGTTACTCGCCGCTTTGCGCTTCGCGATTTCAGGCGATGA
This sequence comes from Vulcanimicrobiota bacterium, assembly GCA_963758805.1. Lineage (GTDB taxonomy): Bacteria > Vulcanimicrobiota > Vulcanimicrobiia > Vulcanimicrobiales > Vulcanimicrobiaceae > Cybelea. The sequence continues at coordinate 760,786 of CAVWWP010000002.1, read as the reverse complement.
CACTGGGATCTATGACGTGCTCGACTGCTCGGACGACGTCCTCATCTTCGAGCACGATTGAAACTAGGAGTATCGATATGCTAAGCGACCGTTTTGACAGGGCGCTGCAATATGCGAGCGACGTTCACCGTCTACAAAAGCGCAAGGGCACGAAGACGCCCTATTTGAGCCACTTGGTGGCCGTAGCGAGCATCGTTCTCGAGAACGGCGGCACGGAGGATGAGGCGATCGCGGCGCTCCTTCATGACGCCGTCGAGGACCAAGGCGGAGCACCCAGGCTCGAAGACATCCGGACGCGGTTCGGACAGCGGGTTGCCGAGATCGTAGAGGCATGCTCCGACTCTCTCGAAGTAAACCCGCTCCAGAAGGCTCCTTGGCACGAACGCAAGAGACGCTATCACGATAGGCTGCGAGATCACCGGGATGCCTCGTTCTATTTAGTTAGTGTGGCGGACAAGTTGCACAACGCCCGCGCAATGGCTCAGGACGAACGCCAAGTGGGAGAGGATCTCTGGCGGCGCTTCAACGCTGAAAAGGGCTGCATACTCTGGAACCTTCGCACGCTTGCCGAAATCTACGGGCGGCAACGAGACAAACGTGTGCAAGACATTGCAACTGAGCTGAAAAGGGTTATCGTAGAGCTCGAAACGGGTGTCGAACGGCCGTGCAACGGCGATGAGCACGGGCCGCCCCTGTCGATGTCCGCGTCACCGATCGCTCGATGAACTACCGGTTGCGCGCTCAATAGCGGTTCGCTGATCATCGGTCGGGCGCCATAGTCCTAAACGGCCACGGGCTGGGATCGGCACGGTGAACGTTCGCACATTCTCAAGTAGCCACGCATAAGGGCCGGATAACCACCGAGCCTGGGCGTTCGGCACGACCGTTTCCGCTTTGTCGACAATTACGAGCTCGGCAATGGCGACGAACGCGCTTCGCGCAAATACGCTGGGATCGACCGTATTCCCGAGGATTTTCTCAAGCTCCGCAGTCTCGGCCGCCGTGAACTTTTGTGAGGCATGAATGACCAGCGGCCCACGGTACGGCGTCGACCAGGATCGGTTCTCGATCCTCTTGTCAGAGTGCGCGATCGCCCAGGCGCACGGCGGCCGGATCGAAAGCGCCCGCATGGGGTGGGGCTCGCCGGGGTCGCGAGGCCCATAGAAGGAGCGAAATTGTTCGGAGAAGTCCCGCGTCAGATCAAATGTCACCTGAGGATACTGCATATCCTGAAGTTCACCGAGCGTTTGGCCCGGCTTCAGATACTCGGGATAAAAGGTCCCGTCGAAATCGTCGAACACAACGACCATCTCCGCGGCGCCTTCGCTCCTGCCCCAGCCGAACCAAATCGCGGCGCGCCCACGATCGGGGGCACCCTTGGGCGATCTCGTTTTGTCCGATCCCATACCGCCTCAGGATAGCACGGGCAGGGCTGTTACGAGTTCCTCGCTGCTCGATCAGTGGCCCACAATTGGCCCACATACCGCCGACAACCGCCAACAACTAGAGGCAACGTGAACAGCGGCATCCTCTCTAGAAGCGCCGTTTTTAGTCGTCGTCGGTTGTCTCGAGTTTATCTGCGGTATCGCTTTCGATTCCCGTTGGCGCTGCAAATGAAGGTCCGCGGCTGCGGCTGTTCTCTTTGCGGAGGCGTTCGTCTGCTCGGCTACCGCAACATCCGGCTACTGCGCGCAGCCGCGCATACAGTTTCGCATACAGTTGGATGCGGATTCGTGCTTATCTGTGCGGGGTTGTACGCGTCCCCGTATTCCGAAAATGGCTGAATCTACTGGGGTTTACGGCCTCCGGCGGATTTCTGCCGCTTCGTGCGGATTTGCGAGCAGCTGACTGTTAATCAGCGGGTCGTTGGTTCGAGTCCAACATCCGGAGGTTTCGGGCGGCGCTGTTGAGTGGACATGATGGTGCCGCCCAAACTTATCACCATGAAGCAAATAGACGAACGAGTTGACTTAAAATGAGCGCGCCTTTTACGATTCGGATTTTCCTACCCAGCGGTGACCCGCAGGGCGTCCGCTTGATTGACCGCGTGGGCTGGACGGGACTGGGCTTAGCTTTTCCTAAGGAAAAGTGGGCCGAGGTGCGCATACGTGACGAACTCTCCCGCCCCGGAGTCTACATACTGGTGGGTCACCGTAACGATGACGACGAGCTGCCGACCCTTTATATTGGCCAAGGTGAAGAAGCCAGAACGCGCATCGACGCTCATACTGGAACGAAAGACTTTTGGGATCGCGCGGTCGTCTTTACTTCTTCGAACAAGTTTCTTAACAGGGCACATATCAGCTGGTTAGAGCACGCGCTCATTCGTCGAGCTAAAGCAGCCGGCCAATGTAACCTCGACAATGATACCTCTCCTCAAGAACCCAACCTTTCAGAACCTGACAAAGCCGATGCAGAGGCGTTCCTTAATGAGGTCCTACAAATACTTCCGCTCGTAGACGTACAGGCGTTTCAACCACCCAAGGTCGTCGCCAAGCCGAAAGACATTACGCGCGAACCAACGCTACCGAGAGCAATAGAGCCATCCCGAGGAATTGGACACGATCATTGTGCCAGCGCACGATGAAGGCTTCAATAAAGTGTTCCTTGGTGAGAATCGCTGGTATGCTATCCGCATTTCAGGCGGTATGCTTAGCAGGATCAAATATATAGCCGCCTATCGCACTTATCCTATTGCGGCGATAACTCACTACGCGCCGGTGGAAAAGATCGAGCACTTTGGTGAAGGTGGCAAATATCAGCTCATATTTTCCGAACACCCAAAGCCGATTGGCCCGATAACGTTCAGTGATGCACCTCAGGGCATGATGCAAGGGTCGCGTTACACATCGCTTTCTAAATTGCTAGGAGCAAAAAAGCTCATGGACGTGTTTAGCTAGTCTTCATGCCGCGCCCACACGCTGAGGACATTATGCGCGCGCGAGACGGAGATAGTGAAGCATTTGCGAAGCTCTTGCGCGAGTTCCGACCGCAACTATCACGGCTTTGCCGCATTTATTTTGCTCCCGGCGGCACCGGGGAGGATGTACGCCAGGAGGCGTCGCTCGGCCTTTTCAAAGCGGTACGGGACTACAATGCTCAACTTGGCGACTTTAAAGCCTTTGCTGTGCTGTGTATGCGCCGGCAGCTGATTACGTACGTAAAGGTGTCGACGCGCAATAAACATCACGCGCTCAATGGAGCGATATCGCTTAACGCTCCGAGATACTCGGACGCTGAAGAGCCGTGGGAGAACTACGTGGCTACCACGGACAAGGGTGGTGATGCCACTGAATCATTCAAAGAGCTTGCGCGCCAATGCTCAAAAGTTGAGAACGTCGTTTTGACTTTATATGCACGGGGGTTTTCACGGAAAGAAATAGCCCAGCTTTCTGGCCGGGACGAAAAATCGATCGGCAACGCGCTTTGGCGCATTAGAGTGAAGGCGCGGAGGCTAAGGAGGGGACCGGGTACCACCCCTCGGTAACCCCATGCAGCACGCATGCGGGTATCGCGTGCAAAAGCCTTGTACTATATAGCGTTTTCAACGCGGTGCAGTTTTGCAAACGGAGAGGCAAAGTTTGCAACGGGCTCCGCACGAGGCGCACGGATCGGAAGCCCGGCAAAAAATCACTATTTACTCACGATTACAAGGGATTGCCTAAAGCATTGCGCGCGGGATTGTACCGCAGCTTGCGGTGATCTCCTGCCAGAGGTCGCGAAGCCTGTACGCGCGATCTTCTGCGAGGCGGAGCTCATTGGGCGTAAGTTCAGCCAGGAACGCGTCGCCGGCGCGACATTCCGCCAGCATACGGTCCGGATCGATGTTTATCGTTCGACGGATGAGTTGTCGTAGGTCGTCCCAATCAAACTGTCGGGAGTCCTCGAATTTCCGCATGAGGACCGGTGGGTCGAACGTGTCGTTTGCTTGCCAAAGCTTGAGCACGACGAGGCGCCGGATGAGAGCTTGGTCGAGCGGACGCGTGGCAAAGAGCGAGAGATCGTAGATATCGCGCGCTTTGTCGCGCTGATAGCAGGCCCGGTATCTTCTCGGAAAGGATTTCGGGGAGCGCCATGCAGGCAACGTCGACCGGCGCAAAGGGCAAGAGCGGAGAGTAACTCTGTGCCACTTGAGGGCGACGTTCGATCGGGAGCGTCGGCGTTTCACGCCGACTCACTTGCAGCTTGATGTCGCTTTGTCCTGATGGATTCCATGCGTGCGCGTAAGTCGGGCTGACGCCCCATGAGAGGCCCTCTTGTGTTTCGTAGTAGCCGTCGTCGGGGATGCCGAACGTTAGACCGTGGAAGGGCGCTTCGAACGCATCCATCATTGCGAGGATGAGATCCTCGTGGTCGTGTTCCTCAAGGCCGGTGAAGTCAAGGTCGGTCGAGAAGCGGCCTTGGCTTCCCATTATCATCTTTCGGATGCAAGTGCCACCTTTGAATGCAAGGCGATCAAGAATGCCTCTTTCGGCAAGAAGCTGGAGAAGGTACGTAAGCACGATTTCTTTCTCCGCGATCATAATATCGCGGAGGCCGGATGCGGCTGCGTATCTTTGTACTTGCGGTCGCGTCAGCACAGCGCCTGTTTCCGCTTAAGAGAATGACGGCGGCCAAGCCCTACGCTACTCTTCAGGTCCGTGCCGGATACATGAACAAGGACGCGCCAATTGGCGTCGTAGCCGAGAGCGTCGGGCGCTGGCTTTTTCGGTCCGATGATTGCGGGACGATCACCTCCAACATGCTTGCGCAGGCGATTACGGACAGCGGCGGGTATCTCGGCCTGCACGTGGTCGACATACCAGCCGGCGCGCTGGGTCAGCGCGCGAGAGTCGATGCGATCGAGATAATCGGCAAAGCGCTGCCAATCGAGTCGTCCGCTGGCGCTACCGAGGATAATGGCGGCCTCGGCGATTCCGCCGGCGAGTTCCGGTCTGTCAAGGCAATCGATCACAGTTTTTTCGTGGTCGGACATTTTTACGGAGTAATCGTAGACATCGACATCGCTGTAACCAAAGAAGCGATGCGCGCTTTGGTTCACAATGCGGACGTCAACGTCCAGGAGCCGCCGATCGCGGCGGTGGACGGGCGTGACCAGCCAAATGACGTTTCGGACTTGGGTAGTGAAGCCGTAATGGGCGGCTGCGGTGCTGTAGCCAAAGTAATAAGGCTCGACAATGCGACTTGCGAGGGCGAGTAGGTTAGATTCGCCAAGCGCGTCTGGCCCTTGGTCGGGCGGGATGAGGAGATAGCGGCCCCAGCTTGCGCGTTCGAGCCAGCCCTTGCGACGCAAAGAATGGATAACATGATCGGCTGCCTTGAGCGTGATCCCAAGCAAGGAGGCGACATCCTGGCGGCGGATTTCGCGGCGGCCGTGTTCTGCCAGGCTTAGCACGAGCCGGCCCTCGTGGGCGGACAGCGATCTTGTCGGGAAAGCTGAGTTCATATGCACAAAACCCCGGAAAAGCCTTGGTTTTGTTGATATGATAGCAGGCTCGACCCATCTGTCAATATGATGGCAGAAGCATCCATCCTCTGGCAGAGTGACAACCGGTTGATTGCTAGGTTACGCTTGGGCTTTTCTAGGACCAAGCCTCATGAGCATGACTCTGCCAAGCATCGACTTCTTCAGAGACGGGATAATCGGCACGATTGTTGCGACCGTACGGTGCAACGTCCCCAGGCGAATCCGCGGGCAGCGCTCAACGGTCGGGCCTGTCTTACAGTTACCGCTCGAAGCGGTCCACGAGCGTTCGGCCAAAACCTTGATGCTTTACGGTGTCCTGAAGTTGGCCGGTCAAAATGAGGGGATCACGATCCCGGCACAGTCGTTTTTTGCCAACGACACGCAACTGCGCATTCCCATGACCGATGAAGAATTCGCACGGATCGAAGCACACCGAGGCGGCAAAGAAATCGCGTTCGAGCTTTGGCTCCGTGGTTGGGGCACGCTCGAAAATCAGTTGATCGCCTTAGCGTCCAATAACCAAGGGGTACACCTGGCCATACCGCACGAAGACTGGATCAGGGTGCTTGGCGAATGCGGATATGGAAAGCGGCGACTCATCGAGTTGCCGCCCGCGCCTTCGCGTGATCAACAAAAATGGGACGAGGCGTCCGCCCTCATTCAAGGAGCATCGGCTCGACTGGCTTCCGGCGATGCGGGCGGGGCGATGACGCAGATCCGCAATGCCTTGCAACGCATCATCGAGTCGATAGGCGACTGCATCGGACGTCCTCGGACGGCGACCGACAGCGCGCTCAAGAATTACGCCGTGGCCGTCAAGGGCGAACTCGAAAGGAAGCATCAAGATAAAAGCGATGACCCGTACCAGGTTCTCGCCGATGCGGTTCAGCTTGTGGTTTCATCGTTCGCCTTCGCCTCAGACCCACCGCACAATGATCTCGATGCCGCCGAGCGGACTCATGCCGAGCTTGCAATAGCGGCGACGGCGGCCATCTATTGCTATTGCGCCAAGACGATCAGGGCGCATGGAGTTTGAGCCGCTAGGCCTTGTCGAAGTCGTCGTCAGAATATGAGATCACCCACGGCGTCTCGCCCAAGTCTTTCATCGCAACCTTGAAGCGCACGACTCTTATCGGATCGCGCTCACCCACCGGAATCTCGACGATGGTTATGGGGTCCGGAAGCGACCGCTGAACGCACCAAACGATCACTTCTTCCACGAAGCGACTGAGGTGGCTGAGAAGGCTCACAAAGTATTGCCGCAGTGGCAGGCCAAGGGCCTCAGGTTCGATGACGTGAACCACGCCGTCTGCGTCTTGTTGGTAGCGCATTTTTGGAGGCACATAGTTTTTGTGCTCCATCGCGATTCGCCATGCGCGCAACGGATGAAGCCACTTGCGGCTCTCTGCAACGTAACTTGCGAGGTCCGGATCGGTGGCCGCGAGCTTGGGAAGCTGCCTTGCGTACTCTTTGTCATTGTCGAAGAGAAAGCCGATATCGATTCCGAAGATCTTCGTAATGTGCTGGATTTTCTTCGCGACGCGCGCACTGCCCATGACCAGAATGTTGAGAGACCGGCCAAGCTTTTGGTCGATGGGCTCCGCAACATGGTAGGCGTTACATCGGCGTACAGCTCGTCCGCTCTCGACACGGGCAGCGTGGGACTGCCAGAGGTCGAGCAATTCGCGCAGCGTAGCCCGCAGTTCAATCAAGTGGTTCATGACGAACTGAAAGAGCTCGTCGAACTCCGCTACTTTCGTTTGGTCATACAATGCCTGAGCGCGTAGCATCGGCAGCGCCATCAAGATGCGCGCTCCAAATGGCGAGGATGTACCTTCGTCGAGGAAGGGCGCAATGGTGAAGTCCTGAGTCGATTTGCGCACGACGTCCCTCTTCATACGCTTTGCGATGTTAGCCATGACGTCGGTGAAGCCCGCGGCGTCGATCGGGAGCACCGAAGATAATCGCCGGCCGCCGGGCGGCCGGTGGACCATGAGCGGCAACGGCCGGCCAGCGAGTAGGAGCACTCCCGTGAGGGGGAGCTTACCTTCGGCGATAATCACGCCGCGATCTTGCCAGGGGATGAAGGCGAGTCCCAAGAGTCGGTTATGCTTGGGATCATCGATGGTATACGGGTGAATCGGCTGTTCGCGGACGACGGCTTCGACGAGCTTGCCTGCGGTGTCGAATTGAAAGGAAGCGACGATTGTGCGTTGACTCGGTACGCCTTTACGAATTTCGTTCATGTCCGGCAGCGGCGTTCCTGGAGCAAAGAAGGCGAGCTGTCCGATGATGTATGCAACCAGGTGGTTCAAAGCAAAAGAGGTCGTGGCAACGGTCGCCAAGTGCAAGAAGCTGGGCGGCACGAAGTTGCGCGCGCCTTCGGTCGGGGGCAACCAACTTGCCATACCTTGATCGCCTGGGAATTGCATCCCGTAGTCGACCGCGCCCTTAGCGAGAACACAGACCATATCGGGATGCCGACCTGTGGCGACGCTTTTGTTTAACCCTCGCATCGCTTGCGCCAAGTCGCTCAAAGAGAATGTTGTCCGCGCGGCGACGACGGCACCCATCGTGAGGTTGGAACCTCTATCCTCCGGGACTGGCGTTTTGATAAGCGATTTTGCTTCCGCAATTCAATCGTACGAATCACTGAGGCCGGTTTCATCGAGGGTGGAGCAGACGCAGATCGCACAGGCAACTGAATCAGCATCCGCTATGCTGTCGGTGATACGCGTCACCGAGACGACCGCCTCGAACGCCCGTGACTGGTTTCCGGCTCTGTCGCGGATTGCTGCCTCTGACACGAAGAAGTTCGGCAAAAATCCAGCGAGCGCCGCCGCGAGCGCAGGAGCAAAATCAGTATCAGGGAGCGCGATCAAGTTCGCCGCCGTGTTGCGCACATCGTCACTGGTCGGTCGCGTCATATTCTCCCTAAACACGGTCGTGAGGTTGCCGGTTCTATAGAGCGCGAGACGGGTTCGAGCAAGTAGCAAAGAAATCTACGTCCAAGAACTCCGGGATGGCCGATATGCCGTGCGCCGGCGAAACTCCCAGCGTGCAAGTGCGGTGTGCGATAACCAACGTGACGCCATCAAGCGCGCCAAGGAACTCATCCCCAGTGTTCATCCCTACGTCGAACGCGTTCGCGAAGCCGCCGGCGGCACGAAACCGCACTGGTGCAGCGCCACTGCGCGGAAAGCCAAGAAATGAAAACCCTTTGATGATCAAAGCCTCGGCGCTACATGAAACATCATTTTGCTGGTGATCGCATTATTTATCTGGAACTCGTTGGGCGGATTATGCTTTTGGTGTTGTCTTCGGAGCCGTAATTGTAGCGCCGTTTCTGGTGCGCTACAACAAGGACCTCGAAAGCTTCGCGAAGCCGCGGGCATACTGTCGCGCCGTGGGAACCGTTGCGACGAGTCATCCGCGTTAGTGAAGTCTCGCCGAAACGGCTCCGCCGCGCGCTGCTGAGCAAACGAGTAGCCGAACGGCGGGAGCCGCCGCAACCGCCGTCTCCGATCCTCGCGCTGCGCGCTGCGGTCTGCGTCTCGGCGCTCTAGCGCCGCAGTTGCCCTGGCTCCCGCATTCGGCTGGTGTCGACTCATCAGCAGCGCCCGCTTGGAGCCAGCCTGGACCAAAGGAATGTTGGTTTCCGCGCGCCGCTCACATGTCAAGAGTTCGCGCGTGATAGGCGCGCGAGGAGGATATGATTATGATCGAAGGGACACCGCTAAGCCAGCTTGCCCAGCAGCTGATCGAGGAACGCCAGATGCAGCGCGACTTCATTGCCGATACGCGCCGGCTGATCCCACGTCCAGCCGGTGCGGGGATGAGCGTTGAGCTCCAGCACAGCGACAGCACAACGGCTGTCGCGCCAACACGGTTCGCACTCGGTCAGATTGCGAGCCACTGCAAGATCCCGATGGCTTACGTGGATCGGATGACTCAGGCCGGCGCCGGGGCGCTGCTTGCGCAGAACCTCGCGTACTGGTTTGCCGAGCAGCCGTCGACGCGGCTGCTGCGGACACGCATTGGGGAAACCGGAGAGCTACGCGCATTTCTGTCGCGCCGATACCGTCCGCTGGACAACTACGAGCTCGCCGAAGCCGTGATCCCGCAACTTGAGCGGCCCGGCGTACGCGTCGTCTCAGCCCGAATCACCGACACTCATTTCTACCTGCAAGCGACCAGTGACCGAGTCACAGCCGAAGTCCGTCGGGGAGACATCGTGCAGGCCGGTGTGGTGATCGCCAACAGCGAGGTGGGCGCGTCCTCGCTGCGTATCTCGCCGATGGTCTATCGATTGATCTGCACGAATGGTCTGATCTCAGGTTCGGAGCTGCGCCAGCACCACGTCGGCCGAGGGATCGATCCTACCGATGATGGAGCGTCGGAGTTCTATAGGGATGAGACATGCAGAGCCGTCGATCGGGCGTTCTGGCTGAAGGTCGTCGACACCGTCAATGCCGCGATGAACGAAGCGCTCTTCGGCCAGCTGGTCGACAAGCTTCGCGTAGCGGCGGGCGAGCCGCTGGACGCAAAGCCAAGCGAGATCGTGGAAGTGGTTGCCCGGCGATTCGGCTTGACCGAAGCGGAGCAGGACAGCGTGCTCCAGCAACTCGCACTTGGCGCCGACTGGACCCGCTACGGGGTCGTCAACGCCGTGACACGCGTCGCGGAAGATTCCGCGACATACGATCGCGCGGTTGAGCTCGAGCGCATCGGTGGCGAGGTATTGGATCTGCCCGCTTCGGCGTTCAGTAACAACTGAAGCAAAGGCCGTGGTCTCTGCGACTCGGTTGAAGAAGGCCGAGGAGGCTTCGTACTCCTCCGCCTTCTTCATTCGACGCTGTGCGCGCACGAGTCGGAGTGACAGTACCCGCCATGCCACAGAACTCGGATTCTAACCAATATGCGTCGACTCCACGCGTTCACCGAGTCCCGTAGAGGGAGCTCTACTCAATCTGTTCGGGTCGCAGCACACCTTTTCGGTCCAGAAGCTACACCGAACTCGCGCGTTCAACCTCGAAACCGACAAAGTGTACGGACCCATTCTTAGAAACGTTCGGGCTCGTGAGCGTCTTGAATAGCATCATCGGGCCATTCCGCCCGCCATTCTGCGGCAAAACGCTCAAGTTCTTCCGGCATATCTTTCCACGTCGGATCGTCTCTGGCTTCGCGCAGACGAGCTTCGACGAAGGCACGGGGAGAAATGCCGTTCACGAAATTCTCCACCGCAGTTCTGGGAATCGTGATCTTCCTGTCGGACTTCACGTGGTAAAGTTGCTTAGTGTCGAGCAGCTGGCGAAGTTTGTAAGGCGAAAGGCGCAGGAGTTTCGCTGCATCCGCGACGGATAGAAGCGGAGCGTCCGCTTTTGGTTTCTCCTTTTCAGTCACGCGGGCTGGAGGTTCTGCGCGCCTTCTTCCCCGATAAAGTACGCGCTCCGGCACCTCTGGAGGCTTGGATTGAACGCCTTTCTCCATTACATCTAAGACGGTGGCGCGACTGTATCGATGTAATTTCCCGATTCGCATAGACGGGAGCTTCTCATAGACGCTGTGCACGCTCATACCTAAAATGCCCGCGACTTCTTTGGCAGTGTAAACTGCCTTCGTAAGGCCGCTGGTACTGTCCGTAGTCGCAATAACGTTTGGCTCCTTGGGACGCTCGCGCACCGTGTAATCGGCGATCTCCGGTTGTGGACCGTAGCGATCGCGGCCCAAAGAAACCAGCGGAAGGACGGCGCCAAGAGCTTCGTCCGGACTCCCTGCCTTAACCGTATATGCTAACCGGATCTCGACGATCCAGTCATGCTCGTCCATCATCATGTGCTTTAATCACCTCCCAAAGGATCGTTATGCCTTTACGCGATTCTGAGCCTTCGATTGTTCTTTGAGAAGGATGGCGTCCGTCTGCGGCTTGACGACGGCAGCACGATTACGCTTGCGTGGAGCGATCTTGTATGACGCGGCGCTACGAGCGCCCGGGAGAGTTGAGCTCTTCGTCTCCACTACCGCGCAAACTGCAAGGGACGACACCGAGGGCGACGGGTGCTCTCGAGTGAATATTGCAGGCAGATCGGAGGCGTCCCATCGCCAAAACACCATCGAACGGCAAGCGTAAGCGAATTACGCTGAAAGTTGTCGACAAACCGCCAGCCAATTCGTCAGTCTTGAACATATCCGGCGGCCCTTTCGTCGCCCAAAAGGCCGACACGAACCTACTTTGTGGCTCGTGTGGACGAGTCGTTGCAACTCTTCCAGGGAATGTCAAGCTCGCCGGTGATCACGGACCGGTTGTGCTGGTCTGCTACGCATGTAAAGCAAATAACCTGGCCCCCTGACCTTTAGGATGGCCCTCGACTTCGTTATTCCAAACAGACCTATACCGCTCGGCGCAACATTCATACCATGACAGCAATCAAGCCATCAGAGACAGTCTTGACTGGCCGCTGGATTCGGCAAGGTAATCACATCGTCGGCGATGATGTGACAAATCGGATTCGCATGCTTACGAGCTGTTATTTGGTTGAGCTCGCTCGAGACGCAAGTGGCTGGCACGCGCTTACGAACGTCTCTTAATCTGCTTGAGCTCGCTCGAGACGCAAGCGGCTGGCACGCGCTGTACCGTGATCCGAATGACGGAAGATATTGGGAGTTGGGTTATCCGCAAGGCGAGCTTCAAGGCGGTGGCCCTCCGCAGTTAAGGTACCTGACAGCCGATGACGCGAGGCAGAAATACGGTCCCCTGAAGACCGAAAATTGACGCTGTGAGGTGACGCCTTCGGTAGCTGTACACTGACTGACGGCATCGCGCCAATTCCGGTGCCCCGTTTCATTATGCCTAGAGGAAGTGCCGAACGGTCTAGTCACATTTCGGTAGGCGCGATCTTTGCATCCGACGTTACGCTTGCGATGGGTGGATCGCGAAGTGGACGAAGGATCGAACGATCGGTTAGCTAGGGCGCGGAAGAAGCTGCTTTCGCGCGATCGCAGTGCTTCGACAGCGGCTTCCAAGCGACGAATCCGAGCGCGCAACTCAACAACCTCGTCGTGGAGCAAAAGCGCGCTCTCGGCGGTCTCAAGCTGCACGCGATCAGAGCGCGCCTTCTCACTGCGCTGACGGCGATGACGTTCACTCGGAGGTCCGGCCGTCAAGCGCGAGGCGGGTTCCGGCTCGCCGGCAAGGTACCATGGCGAGATCTTCAGCTCGCGCGCAAGCCGTAGCGCCGCCTCGAGTTTGAGGCTCTTGATATGGCCGGAGCGCATCTTACGTGCGGCGTCGCTCGTGACTCCCAAGATAGCGCCAAGTTCGGCGTCCGTTAACCCTTTGATTACTTCTCTGAAGCGTCTGCTGAAGCTTGAAGCTGCCATCGTTCTCCAACGGTATCAACCGAGGTTCCAATATCTTACTATTGACTTTTGTATCGACCGTGTTGTATTCCTGTAATCAGCAGTAAGCACGTGATGCCTCAGCGGGTGGGGGCTTCGCACGGCCTCCCAATACCGCTTCACCCCTCGAGTCGTCACCATGCCTTCGCCTTCCTTGATGGACTGGGGTTCCTATGGACTTTGACGATGACCGGGATGTCCCGGTAAGCACCGCTGACGGGTACTCTCACCTCAACGACGCGCAGTTGCGCGCGGCGATCCGTTTCGCCGAGGCGCACCTTCGTTCGGTCGAAGAAGACCATAAGGCATTGCGCCGCGCGTATTGTGACGAGATCGCGATGATGCGCAGCCATCTCATCGATCGGCTGCTGGCTCGAATACTCGCGCGAGCCAGGCCGTTATCAGAGCAACAGTGCAGCGAACTGCGCCGACGCTTCGAGCGGCGCGCGACGCCGGCAGTCGAAGTCGCGTCGCTGGTTCGTGCGGCGTCCCACGGACGTACTGCTCGGCTCGACGCGCTCAACGAGATCGAGGCGATGGCGCTGCTGCTGCGTTTGGAGCCCGGCGCATGAGCTTTTCTGGACGTGCGCACCGACATCGATCGAGTGCTGACGTGACCGAACTCGATTGGCTGCGCGAACACGGCGTTCGCATCGACGAGAAGGGGCGCATCATCGTCAGCCTGCCGATTCCTGACGACGACGTCGAGTTTCGGAACGAGGAGCACGAGCCGTCCATTGCCGAGCTGATGCGCCGGGACGTCGACCGGCGGCAGGGTGGCTCGCGCGGACGGCGCCGTCGCTGCGCGCCCAAGGCCTCGCACGACACACAGCCTGCCCGCACGGATCCCCCGACGCAACCGGCTCGACTCGGCCGCCCCGCGGTCGGCGAGGAGCTTCGCGTCTACATCCAAACGACCATCGCTCCGCAAACGCGCGAAACGTTGGCGAAACGCGGCCTGACGGTGGCCGAAGTCCTAGACGATTGCGCTCGCGAGCTTGCCGATGCATTCTGACGATCGGGCCGGCGAGAATACGCAGCCAACTCCGATCGGCCGTCCGAAGCTGGGCCAACCGCCGCGCGTACGGATCGCGACCACGATCGAACCGTCGAAGCTGGCGCGTCTGCGCGAGCACGCGCGCCGGGCGAAAAAATCGCTGGGCCAGCTTGTCGACGAGTACGTCCGCTATCACTTCCCGTCTTCGGAAGAACCGCCAGATTAGCGGGCGCGTACCGTGGGTTTGCCTTCACGCGCTTCGATTCGCATCAAGTCTTTTAACGCAAAGGAGAGAAACAATGGCGCACTACAACCGAGTCACTCTCGTGGGCAACGTCGTGCGCGATCCGGAGATCCGCTACGTAGCGAGCGGCGCCGCCGTGGCGAAGTTCACGATCGCGGTCAACCGCAAGAGCAGGGAATCGGATTCGGCTGACTATATCGACGTCGTTGCCTGGGATAAGCTCGCCGAAACGAGCAACACGTACCTGAAGAAGAACGCTGGTGCTCATCGAAGGCCGCTTAACGATCCGCGCCTACGAATTGAAGGGCGGCGAAAAGCACAAAGCCGCCGAGGTCGTCATCGCGCGTTATACCGACCTTATAGCATACGGCACAGCGGGCGTAGTTTGGCGATCAGGACGACTATGCAGCGATCAGACCCGCATTCGCGATGTCAATCTGGATGACAGCAGCGCCCTGGTGGAGGGATTTGAGGGAGGCGATCGGATCGCTGCCTTTAGAGTGAGCCTCGACTCGGGGCAGCGGCTCGACTAGCCAGGTTTAGTTACAAGCGCTCATCATCGTACATCCCGTCATCCGTTGCGCCTTTCGGCCTTCGGCACCGGCCGTTTTGTGATGAATCCTAGCCGCGCCCGGCGTCGTGCGCAAGGAGCGGCTTTCCGGTCCTCGCTGCGCTGCGGTCCACGCCTCTGCGCTTCGCTCCGTCCTTGCGCCCTTGCCGGCCGCGGCTGTTTCGGACCCATCAACGGCCAGCGCCTTGAAGCGCGAAAGGAACACGCGATGATGTCCGACCTGTACACGATCAAAGACGAGCGCACCGTCTACTGCCGTGCGGCGATGAAAGCCAGCGGCGGTATCTGGAATCCGGTGACGCGCGAGTGGATGTTCCAAGACCCAAGCGATCACGCTAACGCCGCGGCTGAGCTCTACCGCGTGACGCGCCCGAGCGCCGCAATGCGCGAAGCGCTCGAAGCGATGATCACCGACGGAACCGCCGCCTTGGCGTGGGGTTTCGATCCCGCCGAACAGTCGGTGTCGGTCGACGATCTTGATCGCAACGAAGCCTCAAAGTTGCTCGCCGCGGGCTACGCCGTGCGTCGCGTGCTCGGCGTCCACCCGCTCGACGATACCAAGCCGAGTGACGACATGGCTCCAGCTACCGAGCCGAGTTTCGACACGCGCGATCGCGCACGCCGACGCCGTCGCCACTCCGGCGCGTAGCAGTCCGTAAGTCCATCGCCCTTCGAGAGCCCGCCAAACGGCGGGCTCTCCGCTTTTCCGCGCAGCTAAGGAGTACGAAACGATGACGATAGTGACAGGTTCTTCCGAGACCAATCGACTTGACGTTCGCGACCGGCTGACGACGCGATCGCTACGCGACGACGAGATCCGTGCGATCGCCGACGCGACCTATCGCAGCGATAACCCGTTGCGCTTCGAGGGCGTACGCCTAGCCGCATTGCTCTTCGAGCGCGCCGGCTACACGATCACCCGCGATCCACAGGTCAGCGCACTAGCCGTGCCGCCGCAGCCGATCACGCTGGGCTCCCTAACGGTCGATCCGATGCGGCACAGCGTTCAGCTGGACGGTCACGAAATCGAGCTGAAGCGTCGCGAGTTCGACCTCTTTGCGTTGCTCGCGCGGCATCCCGGCCAAGTCTTCACGCGCGCACAGCTGCTCGACCTGATTTGGCCGCATGACTTCGCGGGCGACGATCGCACCGTCGATGTCGTAATTTGCCGCCTGCGCCGCAAGCTCGGGGAATCACAGTCCTCGAAACTGTCGATCGTCACGGTCGCGAGCGTCGGGTACAAACTGGCCGCGCCGCGCGCCGCACTCGTCGCTTAAAAGGGCGGCCAGCGGGTGAGCGTGCTACCGCCCTGGCGCGAGGCTTGGTAGCTCGCACGAAGCGACCTGTGCTTTCGGCGCCAACGTTTATTGGCTCGAGACTGCGGTGGATTGTCGCCGAGGCCTGGTATCACCGGAAGGCGTCTGAGACGGTCGTTCGCCGCTTGCCTGTCGAGAATCAGTCGCAACACTGATTCGTCGCGCCGGCGATGATTTGGTCTCGCCGCGCCGGACGGGATGCTTCACCCCTGTGGCGTTCTTCCGGTGACGCATTAGCGCAGCGCACAGGGTGCTGCGCTTGATCGGATAGCCGCTGGTGCTGATTTGTCTGGCAATCTCGGTATAGGTCGCGCCGCGCTCTTGGGCGGCACGGATGTTCCTACCGATACGTGACACGAGCAGTTCGCGTTCGCGTCGAGAGGTTGGCAGGAGCGGCAGTACGTCAAGGTCCGCCCCGATCTTGGCAATGAGCTCATCGGACAGCATAGCTGACTCCCTTGCATTGGCTCGGCTCTGGTCTATATTTTCGGATTGACTTTAGTATTGAACTTGTTATGATGCTAGCATGAGTTCGGACGGGGCGCAACAGGCGAGTGTCAGGGCGCAGATGTTTTTCACGACGCAAGCCGGTGGTTGTGCGCACAACGCCTCCGGCGCCGTGCACCCAACCCAGGAGAGCGAGGTCGTGTCGCCTTCGGCTCCGCTCAGCTCGCACGCGGACATGCTGCCGTCGCGGTCGCTTCGCTCAGCGCGACGGCAGCACGAGTCATCGTCGATGCAGGCTTTGATCAGGCATACTGCCCGCCATGATCGGATTCACGTTCGGGTGACGGCCGAAGAAGCAGAGCACGTCGCACGCCTTGCCGATATGCGCGCCTTGAGCGTTTCCGACTACGTGCGAAAGGCAGCGCTCCGAGGCAGCGGACATCGGCCGAGGATGCGCCACCGCGTACTGCCCACCGATGCCGCTGGCACGATTCGTGAGCTAAGCGCGATCGCGCGCGATTTGCGCCGCCTTCTTGACCTAGCGGAGTCGAGCCAATCGATATCACGTGCTCCGCTTCAGGCATGCGTTGCCGCGGTCCACGATGCGATCGCCGGATTTGCACGATGATCACCAAGGCCGTTCCGGCGCGCGCGCACACGCGAACCTTTGCGGTCGGGATCGACTACATCACCGAGCACACGCATCAGCGTGCGGTCACAGTAGCCGGTCACTCTTTTGAAGGCGGCGTTGCCTACGCCAGTTCCCCGGAGAAAGCCGCATGGGTCCATCTGCGTGGAGTCATGTCGGTGGATACGGCAGCAATCGAGATGGAGGCGGTTGCGGCGCTGTCGTCGCGCTGCCGCGATCCCGTCTATCACCTGATCGTTGCCTATGCCAAACACGAACAGCCGACCCGCGAGCAGGTCCTAAGCGACGCGGAACGGCTACTGAAGGCGATCGGCATGGAGAAGAGCCAGTACGTGCTCGCGGCGCATCAGGACACCGACGACTTCCACGCGCACGTGATTGCCAACCGCATTGGACCCGACGGCAAAGCAAACGACCTGTGGCACGAGCGGATCATTCGCGAGCGTGTTTGCGCTGAGATCGCTGCTGAACGTGGCTGGGACATCGTCATCGGTCACCACAACCGCGACATCGTCCAGCGGATCGAACACCTGCACGAACTGCCGGCACAGCCGCAGCGGCGGCTGAGCGACGGCGCATACCGCCGGCTGCACGAGCGCGGCGAGCTGCCGTGGGAGGAGAGCGCGCGGCCCTACGTCCTCGATGCGGTCGACAAAGCGCGCGACTGGAGCGACTTGCGTCAGCGCCTCGGTGCACACGGCGTCGTGGTAAAGCTTATTCGCCGCGGCGATCGCGTCCAGGGTCTGGCGTTTGCCGAGGGGCACGACCGTAATGCGCCCGGTTGTGCAGCGTCGCGAATCGATCGCCGATGTGCACTCTCCACGTTGCAAAGCCGCTTTGGGACGTTCACGCCGGAGCGCGAGCCCGTTGCGAAGATTACGCGCTCCACGCCATGGGCCGATGAAGTTCGTCCACCCATTCTGGCCGCCATCGACGCCGCCAAATCATGGAAGGAGCTCACCGAGCGCCTCGATCGAGAGGGCATCGTGGTGAAGCTCGTGCAGCGCGGTGAGCGCGTGCAAGGGTTAGCGTTTGCTCAGGGCAGAGATCCCGGCGCGCCGGGTTGCGGTGCCTCACGAATCGATCCGCGTTGCAAGAAGGCTGCGCTCGAGCAGCGCTTCGGGCCCTTCCGCGATACGGAGCGGCATCGCGAGGGCGCATCCGAACCGAACATTCACGGCGATGCACGCTTGTCCGATCGGGGGCGCCTACGCGAACGTGCGGAGCATGATGCCCACCGCGATCCGGCCTGGGCGATCCGCGAGGCGCGCGCCATCGCCGACCATGCTCGGATGCGTTCCGACTATGCCGCCTACCGTGAGCGTTTCTTCGGCGAGCGCGATCGGTCGATCAGTACTCATCGAAATGCTGCGTGGGAGCGCGAGCGCGCACAGCGGCAGCGTGAAGCTCAGCGGCGTCGGGAGGCGCGCCAGCTGTTGCGCGCAGTAGCGCGGCTAAGCACCCGCGGGCTGCTCGCGCATCAGCTGGCCTACTGGTCGATTGACGCCCTAATCGGACGCCGACGTGCGCAAGAACATGCTGCGGCCCGCGTGCGTTGGGAAGCCACCAAAATCGTGCTAGCGTCAGAACGCAAACTGGCGCGTGAGGAGAAACCGATGGACTATCACTCCTTCGTTAAGCAGAGAGCACGGGCCGGCGATCTCGCAGCACGCGGTGTGCTGGATACGCTCGTGCCGCCGACGGGAGGCCAGCAGCGCCGAGCGCCGCAAGAGCCTCGCCACGCGACCGTCGATGAAGTGCGGGCGCGCCTGGAGGTTATCCGCGTGCATGAGGAGGCGCGCTACGAGCGTGCCCGCGCCGAGCGCCGCGGGTTAGAGCACATCGAGCGGCCGCTCCCCCTCGACGACATCCTTGCCGCGGAGCGCCGGCGCATCCGGGAGCACATCGCCGACACGACACGGTTCACGGACGCAGAGCGCGTTCGGCTCGCGGAGCTCGCAAAAGAGAAGCGGTCCTGGAACCCAGTGACCCGAGCAGTAGCCACAAAGGCGGAAGCGGAGCTGCACGCCGCGCACCATGACCGCCATGAAAAGGCAGCCGCCGAAGCACTGCGCGACTTCGAGCGGCGTGAGGTACCTCAGATTGGCGAGCGCGTGGGAATCGACCAACAGCGGTATCGTGACTACGTCACGGCGTCGCTCAGCCTTGAGCGAGAGATCAATCAAGCGCGTGACGCACGCGATCGGATACCGCGGATAGAGCATCAGCTGACCGTTCTGGAGCGTGCGGGGCTTTCGCGGATCGAAATCAGCGATGCGGCGCCCTACGCGAGTCTCGGCCACCTTGCTGCTGCAGTCGACCAGCAGTATCGCTCTCTTCCTGAGAGGCTATGCAGTGAGGTGGAGCGCGGTCTTCGTCACGAGCAGCGTGGCCGCGACCGGTCACGAGAATCCATGTCGATGGGAGATCTCTAGATGCTTGGGCTTATCTACATCTTTATCGTCGCTAAACCGATTTCGATTCGGCGGCTCTCGTTGCTGTTCGGAGTCACGCTGGTCACAGCAGATTGTCTGTTCGGGATCACGCACATCCAAAACTCGCAAAGCGTCGCCTTCGCAACAGCGACTACCCTTACCGTTATCGCATGGCTCGCACCGCTCGGGATGGTTGTTGCAAGCTCGGTGAAGGCGCGGCGGTTGGTCTTGGACGCCCTTGATTCTACGTCAGCACTTGTCCAAGTGACGTATGGCTCGGTGTTGGCCACCCTACTGTTAGTGTGCGCACCCGTCGTGAACGCAATGCATCGGCTGACCCTTGGGATACTGTTGCAAACGTGGGTTATCGGTGGGCTGATCGGCCTGGTATTGCTCATCGGGATCAGAAGCTTGAACTTGCGGCTGGTCTTCGGGAATCCTAAACCCCTTTCCTCAAGACCAATCAAAGTTGTGGGTCAGCCGGACAGCGCCAGAGGCCTTTCGTGATCACGACGGTCGCCGCTATCTAAAAGACGATCATACTAATAGCGCCCGGCGGGGCTAACGTGACCGATGAGCTCAACGCGTTGCGCACAAAGCTAAGAGCGGAAACGCAAAGTCTCCTCGATCCCGGCGACGTTTTTATACTGGGTACGTCGACCCGCTACGCGACGATTGGGCGACGAAGGTTTTGCGACGGCTTAGAGTTGCACCGCTTCGCTACCTTATTCAGAAGAGTAGCCTATCGCGGGCGCAACTACACGCATTAGAGCGGGGAATCGGCCTCGCGCACGGAATCGAGCAACCTTGACCCAAATAATACTGTGAGAGAAGCCGGGAAGAGCCCACAATGAAGTCGTCGGAAAGGCACGTCGGTACTAATGCGCCCTTTTAAGACACCGCTCTACGAAGTGTCGACCGAACTGATAACTGCCCATCAAGATGTGGCAGACTTTCGAGCCCATTCTTTCTACGACGCAATAAAGGCGGAGCTTCCCGCCTTCCAGCAGTATCCGCTCCTCCTAGTCGATCCGCGCATGCAAGGCCCTGGAATCAATCCCACGCCTGCAATTTATCGGTTCGTCGGCAGCGAAGGCAACCGATTTGTTAGCATCGGCCCACGTATCCTTGCCGTGAACAGATTGCGATGGAATGGGTATCCCGAGTATCGCGACTTCGTAGCGCGAATAGCGGGGCTGTATCTTGACTTTTGCACTGTATCGCCAGTCGAGCGTTTTTCGATCGGCTTCTACAATCGCGTACCGGTAACAGATTTGGCGGAGTTACGTGAGATAATAGCTAATATGCCACCGTTTCCGCCGGGCATGCTTATCGAGGCTTTTACGTTTCAATTCACCCGCCACCTCGATCTCGGATTAGTCGTCACACAACTCATGATGCGTCCACCCGACCAGTTCACTCCTGAACCTTTCCTAGCAATCAACAATATCATTAGGCGCGATAACGTGACAGGGTTTGATCTAAGTAACTGGCTTCCATGGCTCGACGCCGCTCACGAGGCAGCAAAACGACTTCTTTGGGAAACTCTAACAACAGAAGCGCAGGAGTCGTGGAAGGCTGCAAATGCTAGCTGAAGGTGTCCGCACACAGCTCCTTAGTGCTGTAGAGGACGCTAAGGCCCCAAGGGACATGATTCTTCTCTCCAACTTATTTGCTCCAAGCCCCGGAGCAACGACGATGGAGCTCGAAGGAGCATATGCCATTGTATATTCTCTGAAGTATGCTTTTGATGAAACTGAGGCCACAAAAGCCGAATCTGAAACAATATGGCAGACTGACGTGGGATCCTACGGTTCGCAGCAACTTCTTCGCTATGCGGTGTCTATGCAGTTGCGCGGCCAGCGAATCGAAAGCTATTACGCTGCAGACGAGACTTCGGTCGTTATCGCTGATCGTCAACCGATGACGTGGATTCAAATGGCGCAACTATACGACGAAAAGTTTCATCCAACGTCTAGCCTAGATGTACCTGTTCACGACGCGGAGCTTCTTTGAGCCATAGCGAGTTCTACTTAGAAAATCTTCGGGAAAAAGTGAGCCAGGGAGACATTTATCAGGCTCTCCCGAGTTCGTTTATTACGAGTCCGCTGATCATTCTCGGAAAACTTCAAACCTTTCCTGGGCAGGTTCAAGCTTATCCAGAACTTGCGACGTGGTCCGCGAGCGACGCTACGCCGTCCAATGAAGACCTTGATGCTCGGGCTTCCGTTCGGGTTGCGCAGGCGATTATGATATCTCACGATTGCGAAATTGACAACGACCAAAAGTTCCGGCATTCTGTGCTCATCCGACCGCTTCAGGACCTCGGAGAAGAAAGCCGGAACATCATAAGAGAGGGCAGAAATCGAAAATACTTTTATTTGCCGACTGGACGGGCAGCCAACTTCGCTGAAGGTTACGTAGATTTCCGCAGAATCAGTACTGTGCACACGCGGTTCATAGAGGGCGTAAGACTGTTGTCGCTATCGGATACAGCCAGAAAGGCGCTACTCTATGCGCTAATTGATTACTATGGACGCGTGGCCGCTTAGGATGTGCGCGTAAATCCACTCTGCTGGCTAAGCCTCTGCCCCCTTGGCCCGCTCCCTAGCGCAGAATAAAGGCGTGGATTCAAGTGACGGAGGACCTCACGCGACGCTTAGAATGGCTTAGTAGGTGAGCGTGAGAGCGACGCACCTTCAAAAGCCCTTAGCGTGACGGCTTCGCAGTCTTGCAACTAGGCACTGCGAGAGGGGCTCGTTTCAAAAGCTCTTAGCTCCCAGTAGGCAGCCGCACGGGATAGATACCGTATTCCGCGTCAAGCGTAATTTGCATCGAAAGGAACGCCGGACCGAAGAACGCCGTAGGCGAGGACCAAGAGTTTACGCATGACCGCTCCGATGATGAGACGCTTGTGCTTTCCAGCAGCCAGTAATCGCTCTGCGAATATGCGAAGAGTCGGGTTGAAGCGAAGGGCGACCATCGCCGGCATGTAAAGCGCCTTCCGAACGCGAGCATTGCCAGTCTTACAAAGTCGGGTGCGCCCGTGAATGGACGTTCCAGAGCGTCGCTCCCGCGGAGATAGTCCAGCGAATGCAGCGACAGCTTTGGCGGACTGGAAGCGATCGAGGTGCGGGATCTCCGAAAGGATGGATCCGGCCGTCGTCTCACCGATGCCGGGAATCGACGTCAGTAAATCGCGCCGTCGCTTGAGGTCGGGATGGTCATCAAAATGCTGGCGAATCTTGCGCTCGACCTGCGCGATCTGTTCGTCAAGCGTGGCGATGACTTCCCGAATTGAGGCCATAACGACGGCCGCGTCTGAGGATTGAGCGTAAACCGATTGCTGCGCCCGCGTGGTCTTGAGGTGCTCGTAATGGCGCATTAGCGCTTGCAGCACACGGATTTCCGGCGGTGGAGGAACCCAAAGCTCGGGAGCTTGGCTCCTACAGAAGCGTGCGATCAGCGCCGCATCAACGGCATCGGTCTTCGTGCGTAGCAGCTCGCTCTGCGCGAATGCCTTGATGCGAGCCGGATTGACGACGCTGACGTGTTGCTCGAGGCCATGAAGATACGATGCAAGGGCTTCCCAATACGCGCCGGTTGCCTCCATGCAAATGTGCACATCGACAGCGTGGCGGTTCTTAAGCCACGCCATCAACTGCTCGAACCCTTTCGGCGAGTTCGGAAATGCTTTCTTTGCCTCAGCGTGATCGCTCACGAGACACGCGTGAAACGTTTCCTTCGACAGGTCGATTCCCAGGAACGATGCCACGGAGTGTACCTCCCGTAACGCGTCCTTCTCGATCGACCTTGTGCATTCGAGCTAACCGGCGATGCGGTGCTCACGATACCGTCCGATCTCTGTGGACGCTAACGGGCAGGCCGCCTATCTATCCCGCGGGGTTACAACCCAAGGAGTTCAACCAGCGTGACCTGCCCTCCTAACATCATACAAGGAGTTAGGCCCCAAAAATTGTGCGCCCCCTCCCAGCCGCCGATCGGCTAGGCTGCAACGGCGCTGCGATCTAAGCTGCTAAGCTAAGCCGGGACTGCGAGTCAGTGCGAGCTACGCTGCCGCGGTGCGAGGCGCTCGCAGCTGCAGTGCGAGCGACGTGCGCTAAGGTAAAGCTGCTGGACTACGTTTTACCGCGGCGACCCCACACTAATCGTCATGCCCATCAGGTATTCCCTAGAGCCAAAGCCACTGAGCGATTTAGTCTTTGTTCCTCCTGCTGGATACGGCCAGAAGCCAACCCTTCTTGCGAGGGGCCCATTAGCGGCGAAAACGGTGTGATCTTGTATCCATGGGGCCGTGTCGCGATGAGTACGCCAGCCACGAAGCTTGGTCGTACCAACCACCATCGCCGTCGAACCCTCAACCCGGAGTCGATAAATCGCATTGGTTTCCTGGTTTGCCAGCGTGAGATACGAGCCGTGCCACTCAAGCGGGCCATAGACAAGATTCTTGTCGATGGTGATATCGGTAAATGAAATGCTTCCTTTCGGAAGCTCGGCAAATTCATACGTACCCGACAGATTTTCGCCGTCAACAAAAAGGTTGCCCTGATTATCGTAGGCACAATAATAATAATAGAAGATGTTCGGATCGACGTATGCCTGTGGCGTTCCCTGGGCCTGTTGATAGATTACCACTCCGCCTGAGTGTGATGCTCCCCCGCTGTATGTCACAGCTAGATTGCCTGTCATCGGGTCAACGGAACAGGTCAGAAGACTATAGCCATCGCTACTTAGGGTCGCGATCGGGCTAGTGCCCCTGTGTGCATACTCTAGAATCTTTTCGCCGAGGCTGGTGACGACGAACACGTTGCCAGTTCGGTCGGAACATATGCCCGATCCGCCGGAAGCCAGTGTTCCGACCAGCCGTCCTTGCGGATAGGTGAAAAAGTACAATTGTCGCCCGACGACGTAGAGAAGGTCGCCTTTCTTGGCATCCCGCATCGGCGATGAGCGATCAACTTCGGCATGTGATATCGGGACCTGGTTCGCGAGCGCGGATGAGCGAATATCCGAGGTCGGCGGCGCGCCGATCGGTGGTTGCGATTCGCACCCAGTCAGCAATGCTACAGTTGTGTAGATCAAAAACGCATCACGGCTGAGTTCCAAAAACTTCATGTGTCTTGCCATCCACTGTTACGGCGTAGTCTTAACTCTTCGCGGGGCTGATCGTTACGCCCCACAAATATGAACCAACGTGCCTCACTAATCTCAAAGGCTTTCCGGCAGAAGGATATCGCCAAAGAGCGACCTCTCTGTTGTACCCCACCGGCGCGACGATCTTCCCGCTTTCGATCCAAAATTGGCTCCCGGAAATTTTACAACGTTTGTTGCACAGCTGCGTACTACCAGCGACGAAGGCCGAATTTCCCGATATTGTCAGGCGGTATACAGTTATCGCGCCTGTATCATCGTTCCCATCTAGACTGCCGATGGCCAGGTGATGACCGTCCCACTGGACGGCCCCCGGTGTCTTCACGTTTCCCCCCACGACTGCGAGGTCCGTGAACTTCGAGGACCCGCGTGGAAGTTCGGCCAGCACAACCATCCCATCGCCGGTACCGTCTACATACAGGTTTCCATCTTCGTCGTAGCCGCAAAAGTACATAGCGTCAATATTTGGATCTGAAATAATGGTCGGAGCTCCCTGTTCACTAGCATAAATGGCCACGTTGCCCGCTTTGCCAGGAGCTCCGAAGTTTGTAACCGCGAGCGTATCGGTGGCTGGATCCACAGCGCAGCCTGCGGCGGCGGAGCTCTGATCGGCGAGCGTTGCTATCGGCGTAGTCCCGCCGTGCGCAAATTCGTAAATTGTGCCTGACTCGCTTGAGCCGCTATATATGGTCGTTGTTATAAATACGTTCCCGTTGCTATCGACACATTCGCCAGCCGGGCTGGGTAGGTTGGTCAACGTTCCGACATGATGCCCCTCGGGAAACGTCATAACTTCGACATCCGATCCCACGTTATCCGAGGCATAAAGCAGATTGCGGTGCCGAGCTCCGGGCCGCATCCACGACCCGCTGTGCACGGCGAGCGTACTGACTGCGGAGGTTTGCGGCATCGCGCCCGGCGCGTCGATCGGCGGCTGCGATCCGCCGCAGCCAGTGAGCATAACCCCGGCTACGCAGCTGCATAGCGCCTGCCGGGCAAAAGCTGAAATCGTCATCTCTCTCCGCCTGGCGCGCTACTGTTTACGACTGACGGTTACACCGTACGGATGTTGGATGCCGTACGTGATGGTGGCGATCGGCTCACCCCCAGCTGGATAGTTCCAGTACAACACTGAGCCCGGACCCTGGCCCTCCGTTCCGACAGCAGCAACAATTTGCGTTCCTTGACGGTTCGGATTCGCGCTAAAGTGAGGAATCCAGGATTCGCCTTCGTTAACGGCGCCATCAAGCTCCGTATATCCCTTATAGATGGCGTGGCCATCTCGTCTTACCCTAAAGCGCCAAGCGCCTGACTCGCCAATCGCGAAGTATCTCCCGTCCCATAAAATGCTTTCGACGCCGAGCCATTCCGAACTCGAACTCACCGATGGGTTTACGGGA
The DNA here is from genome assembly GCA_963758805.1 of Vulcanimicrobiota bacterium. Lineage (GTDB taxonomy): Bacteria > Vulcanimicrobiota > Vulcanimicrobiia > Vulcanimicrobiales > Vulcanimicrobiaceae > Cybelea. The sequence goes on along the minus strand of CAVWWP010000002.1, from coordinate 734,690 downwards.
ATGAAGCTCAAGCCATGCTTGGGGAGCTCGGCGAACGTCGAGAGGCTACCTGTGAAACCCGCGACGAACAAATCACCTTTGTCGTCGTAGGCGCACGCTACGGGAGAGACAATGCAGCAGCGCGTCGAAAATATGGTGGGGTGGATGGACCTATGCTTGTATATCGCGACGGCGCCCCGGCCTGTCACCGCGAGCTTCCCGGTCGTGGGATCGACGGAACAACTGTCTGGTCGGAATTGGCCGTCGTGCAATATTCTAGTCGGTGTGGTAACGCCATGTGCGTATTCAACGATATCGCTAGCTTCGGAATCAGTGATAAAGACGTTCTCCGTTCCGTCCACACATTCGCCCTCCGGCGAAACAAAACCATAAAGCTTCCCGACCAGGTTGTGCTTCCAGTACCGATAAACGGTAACCGTGCCGTTGGTGTTGGAAACATAGAGTAGGTCCCATTTCGCCGCTCCCGCCAACATCCACGACTTGCTGCTGGCATCGGCTGCGCCGCTTTGTGGTACGGCATCGACTGGCGGCTGCGATCCACCACAACCAGCGAGTATAGCTGCAGCAACACTGACGCGTAACGCATAGCCGCCAAGCCTCGAAAACCTCACCGTGCCTTGCCCCCTTTGTGCAAGAATGAATCGCAGCCTAGGGCGTTCGGCGCTGAGCCTCAGTTCCCGGCTTCAACCAGTGCAAGCAAGGCATCCCAATGGCGCGGGTGTGGAACCTGCGAGCCACCGCGAATGCGCGAGCACGCCGTGAACGATAGGCCCGTAGCCCTGGCGATCGCGTTCAACGGATAGGCGCGCAGCTTCGGAGCGACCTCGCGCTCGAACCACGCGCGATCGCACTGGCCAGGATGCTCGCGAGCCCAGCGGTGATTGCGCAGATGGTGCTCGGAATTAGCTTGGCCGCGCTTTCGCCCAGCGTGCGCGCTCGCACGGGGGTCCTTACCCGCAGCGGCTTGTGCTGCGAGCATTGCGTGAGCGGCTGCAATCGCTCGCAGCCCGTGCTCACGGCGCACCTTCGGCACGCAGGTCTCGCAGTGACGACGCCTGCGTTTAAGCACCGGCTCGCCGCACATTGCGCATTGTAGAGGATTTAATGCGAGCGCTTCAGGCCGGGGCGCGCGCCATGCCTTAGTTGAATACGGGCGCGGCTGCGAGGCTTTGCGAGGCGTCGTTTCCAGTGGCGATCGCTTCGATGCAGAGATCGCGCGCGGAGTATTCTTTACCGCGAGCGCATTGCGAAAGGCCTGCGCAAGGCCGGCTGCGATCGGCCGCAGGCATTCGCGCCAATGCGGCAGCGTCAGTGAGAGTTCATGCGTGAGCGGTGCGGCTATTCGGCAGACGCCGTTTGGAAGCTCGGCGAAATCTCGCGCCGTGAAAACGCGATCTTCCAAGAGGTCAAGTAGAAAGGCGTCGACGTCCGGGCGCACGGGCTCCATCACATCGAGTGCAAAGGAGTCGCGGTTGCGTTGATCGGCATGGAGAACGCCCAATGTCGGATCGATCCCATGTGCGAGCAGTGCGAGGCGAGCCTCGCTTTCCACGCACGCAAAAAGGTAGTTCCTCATCGCATTGAGCGGCGACGTGGCTGCGCGATGCTCGCCAGTCAATACCGAGGCGCGCGAATCACACCGAAGCCACCGGGCCGGGATTCGTGCGAGGTCACGCTCGCGGAAGCGAATCTCTACGTTCTTCCAGGCGCTGAAATACAGCGCCGCGGCATTCGCCTCGATCACGCGTACGCGGTCGATCGAATCGGCCGATGCGGGCTTAGCTTAGCAGCTTAGATCGCAGCGCCGTTGCAGCCTAGCCGATCGGCGGCTGGGAGGGGGCGCACAATTTTTGGGGCCTAACTCCTTGTATGATGTTAGGAGGGCAGGTCACGCTGGTTGAACTCCTTGGGTTGTAACCCCGCGGGATAGATAGGCGGCCTGCCCGTTAGCGTCCACAGAGATCGGACGGTATCGTGAGCACCGCATCGCCGGTTAGCTCGAATGCACAAGGTCGATCGAGAAGGACGCGTTACGGGAGGTACACTCCGTGGCATCGTTCCTGGGAATCGACCTGTCGAAGGAAACGTTTCACGCGTGTCTCGTGAGCGATCACGCTGAGGCAAAGAAAGCATTTCCGAACTCGCCGAAAGGGTTCGAGCAGTTGATGGCGTGGCTTAAGAACCGCCACGCTGTCGATGTGCACATTTGCATGGAGGCAACCGGCGCGTATTGGGAAGCCCTTGCATCGTATCTTCATGGCCTCGAGCAACACGTCAGCGTCGTCAATCCGGCTCGCATCAAGGCATTCGCGCAGAGCGAGCTGCTACGCACGAAGACCGATGCCGTTGATGCGGCGCTGATCGCACGCTTCTGTAGGAGCCAAGCTCCCGAGCTTTGGGTTCCTCCACCGCCGGAAATCCGTGTGCTGCAAGCGCTAATGCGCCATTACGAGCACCTCAAGACCACGCGGGCGCAGCAATCGGTTTACGCTCAATCCTCAGACGCGGCCGTCGTTATGGCCTCAATTCGGGAAGTCATCGCCACGCTTGACGAACAGATCGCGCAGGTCGAGCGCAAGATTCGCCAGCATTTTGATGACCATCCCGACCTCAAGCGACGGCGCGATTTACTGACGTCGATTCCCGGCATCGGTGAGACGACGGCCGGATCCATCCTTTCGGAGATCCCGCACCTCGATCGCTTCCAGTCCGCCAAAGCTGTCGCTGCATTCGCTGGACTATCTCCGCGGGAGCGACGCTCTGGAACGTCCATTCACGGGCGCACCCGACTTTGTAAGACTGGCAATGCTCGCGTTCGGAAGGCGCTTTACATGCCGGCGATGGTCGCCCTTCGCTTCAACCCGACTCTTCGCATATTCGCAGAGCGATTACTGGCTGCTGGAAAGCACAAGCGTCTCATCATCGGAGCGGTCATGCGTAAACTCTTGGTCCTCGCCTACGGCGTTCTTCGGTCCGGCGTTCCTTTCGATGCAAATTACGCTTGACGCGGAATACGGTATCTATCCCAGTAGGCAGCCGCACCGTAGCGCTGATTATACTTGCGCTCACTAGCATGAAAGCGAAGCCCGGCCCTGCGCGGCTTCTGCTTGCTGGTGATCATGTCATCAGGCCGGCAGAACCCCGGACGCTCAAGCATATAAAAGTACTCTCTAATCGAAGCTAGAGCGCATTCCGAAGCCGGGGCCTTCCCGCCGCGTTCGATGCGCGGCCCTCCGGTTCGGCGCTGCCCCGCCGCCAAGGCTACCACCGGCGCCACTCCGCGTAAACGCATCCTTCGGCTCGCTGGGCTCGGCGTTGACGCGGAGCCTCTGCGCCGGTGGTTACGACGCCGTGGGGCAGCTCCATGTCGGGCCGCCTAACCGCGAAAGAGAGTCGGCCACTTGACGAATACTATGTAGCGCGGGATAATTGGCGTGCACGAGTACGCGCGACTTACGCATGCATTATAATGCGGACGTAAAGCTTCTGAAGTAACACCGCTTCGGGGGCTTTTTGTTTTGCGTTCGCCACGTCTCGCCATAAAAAAGCTATGAAGATATCGTTTACTCCAAACCTTTACACGCTGCCGCGACGCGACCGGGATCCAATTGGCGTGATCTTTCCGTCGATCGGTATCGTCATCTGGGTCGGCGCTGCCTCGTGCTGGGTGGCCACGCAAGAGGTTGCACGCGCCTTCGGCTATCAAGCTTCGCTTGGCCGGCCGCTCTTCGGTCACGCCTATTCGCCCTTCAATTTGGTCGAGTGGGCGATCAAGTTCGATCATCCGGCGCGCTTCGGGCTGGAGATTCATCGCGTGTTCGCGCACGCATACGCGATCGTCATGCTCGGGAATGCCCTCGGTATTGGCGTTGCCGCCTTGATGGCGGCACGGCGCGTTGGTCGCTTGCAGCGGCAGACCGACCTTCACGGCTCCGCGCACTGGGCGTCACCGCAGGAAGTTCGGGCCACGGGCCTGCTGGATCGCGATCGCGGTGTCTACGTCGGAGCCTGGCGCGATCCACAATCGGGGCGAATCAAGTACCTGCGTGATGCAAGCTCGGCGCACGAGCTCGAGTTCAAGGCAACCGGCGCCGGTAAAACCGTCGGGTCCGTCGTCATGACGTTGCTTTCATGGTTTGGCTCGGTCTTCTGCTTGGATCTTAAAGGAGGAGAGGTTTGGCTCAAAACGTCGGGCTGGCGGGCGGCAAACCCTGAGCTGGGTGGCCTGGGTCAACGCGTTTACAAGTTCGAGCCGGCGGCGACCGATGGTTCGAGCGTGCACTTGAACCCCTTCGATCGCATCCGGATCGGCGCTGAATACGAAATCCAAGACGTTCAGAACATCGTGGAGCTGGTTGCCGACGAGGGCGAAAAACCGGTCCGCGGCGACAACCGTTTCTGGGTCGAGATGGCCAAGCGGCTCCTGTTGGGGCTGAGCCTGCACGTCAAGCACGATGCCGATCCGCACAACGACTCGCTTCCCGGCGTCGCGGCAATGCTGGCTGACCCGCGCTTTGACGACGTCGACGGACTCTTCAAGCACCTGCGCAAGTACGAGCACGACCCATCGCATGCGCGTGGGTGGCGGGACGCGGAGGGGCGCCCGAGCGCAACGCATCCGCTCGTTGCGCAAGTCGCGACGCAGATGTTGGCGATGGAGTCGCGCGTCAAGGCAAACGTCGTTGCCGAGGCGCAGAGCTTCCTGAATCTCTACAGCGATCCGGTGATCGCCGCGAACGTCGCGTCGAGTGATCTCAACCTTGACGATCTCGGCAACGGCGACGTGAGTCTCTACTTCGTCGTTCACCCGGCTGACAAGAGGCGCTTGCGCCCGCTTACGCGGCTGATCACCACCCAGGTTCTGCTCGCCCTGATGCAACGGTCCGAGCACGTGGCCGAGCCCCGAGTCCTGATCATGCTCGAAGAGGTTGCCGAGCTGGGCGCTCTGGACGTCGTTGCAACGGCACTCGCGCTTGGCCGGGGATACGGCCTCAAACTGTTTTTGATCGCGCAAGACTTGAGCCAACTGGATACGGCGTGGGGAGCCAAGAGCAAGACCATCATCGCGAACTGCGCAATCCGCATCGCCTCGGCGCCCAACGACGTCGGAACGGCGGAGCTTCTTTCGAAGATGTGCGGCACGATGACCGTGCGGCACACGGTGCGCAACTACTCGGGAAGCCGTTTGAGTGCGTTGCTGCCGCATACGATGACGACCGAGCACGACACGCAGCGTCCGCTGCTTGACGGCCGATGAAGTCATGCGGCTTCCCGGGCCCGCGCAAGACCGATACGGGCGAGATCGTCGCACCAGGGAACATCCTGGTGTTCGTGTCGGGACACGCGCCGATCTACGGCGTGCAGCCGCTCTATTTCCGCGATCCGACGTTCATACGGCGTGCAGCGATCCCGCCGCCGGAGGTGCGCTGTGCCTGAGCAGTTATCGCTGAACGACCAGCTCCACGTGCGCCTGCAGGAGAAGCTGCGGCGCGAGCTCGGCGCACCGGTACTCGATGCACTGGCCGATCCATCCGTGATCGAGGTGATGCTCAATCCCGACGGGCGCTTGTGGATCGACGAGCTTGGCGTCGGTATGCGCGACACGGGTACGCGGATATCCTCAGCGCAGGCCGAGAACTCTGCTCGGCACGGTTGCGGCGACGCTGGGGTGTGTCATCACCGCCGAGCGGCCGGTGCTCGAAGGTGAGCTTTACCTTGACGGAAGCCGCTTCTGCGGGCTTCTTCCGCCGGTCGTCCTCGCGCCGGCGTTCTGCATTCGCAAAGCCGCGGCGCTGATCTACAACCTCGACGACTACCTGCGCGACGGAATTCTCGACGGCGTACTACCGCCTGACATCACAAGCATCGATCGCCCGCCGGCGCGCGGCCACGCCGCGGTCTTGCGCCATGCGATCCGGACGCGCCAGAATATCTTGGTCGTCGGCGGCACGCAGAGCGGCAAGACGACGCTGGCCAACGGCCTGCTCCATGAGCTGAGCACATCGGTCGGCTCGACGCAGCGCGTCGCTGACGATCGAAGAGACGCGCGAGTTGCGCTGCACGGTCGCCAATCACGTCGCCCTTCGCACGACCGAAACGATCGACATGACGCGACTCGTGCGCACGGCGCTACGCTTGCGGCCCGATCGCATCATCGTCGGCGAAGTGCGCGGCGCCGAGGCACTGGCGATGCTCAAGGCCTGGAATACCGGCCATCCCGGCGGTATCGCAACGGTGCATGCCAACGACGCCCGCGCCGGCTTGATTCGCCTGGAGCAGTTGGTGCAAGAAGCCAACGTGCCACCGCAGCCGGCACTGATTGCGGAAGCCGTCGATTTGATCGTCGTCATCGTGCGCACGCCCACGGGGAGGAAGATCACCGAGATCGCGCGCGTGCGGGGCGCTTCCGCTTCCGGCTACACCCTCGAACACATCGAACCCGCCATCGGATAACGGTTCACCACAAGCTCAGCGTCATTTACTAGCCGTATGACCAACAAATACTAAAGGAGGAGTTATGATTCGCATGCTCGCCGCGGTGAGAACCGCGGCGTTTTTATTTCCGCTGCTCGCCATCGCCACGCTAAGGCCGGTGCTCGCGAGCACCGGCGGCGGCCTGCCGTGGGACACGCCGTTGCAGACGCTGCAAAACGACCTCACCGGCCCGGTCGCCACCGCCGTGTCGGTGCTCGCGCTCTTTGCCGCCGGCGCGGCGCTCGTGTTTGGTGAGGAGCTTGGTCCGTTCGTTCGGCGCGTGCTTTTGCTCGTCATCGCGATCGCGCTCCTCGTGCTCGGCAGCAACTTCTTGTCGGCGCTCGGCTTGACCGGAGCGACGATATGAACGAGCAGCGCATGGTTCCGATTCACACGTCGCTGATTCGCCCGATTCTGCTGATGGGCGCCGAGCGTGAGCTCGTGCTGATCTCGGCGATCCTCGCCGCGGTGCTCGTCATGAGCCTCGAGCGGCTGCTCTTTACCGTCGTGGGGGTCGTCTTCTGGGCGTTGAGTATTGCGGCGCTGCAACGCGCGGCGAAATCCGATCCGCAGTTCAGTCGCGTCTATCTGCGCCACACGCGCTATCGCGCGTACTATGCCGCGCAGTCGCGCGCAACGGCGCGCGTGCCGTCAGTACGGGAGGGCATGCCGTGTTAGCGCTGCGTGAGTTTCGCTCGACGGCAAAGGGATTGCCGGATCTGCTCAACTACGCCGCGGTCGTCGACGACGGCGTCGTGCTCAACAAAGACGGCAGCTTGACGGCAGCGTGGACGTATCGGGGTGAAGACCTCGACTCCGCAAGCGTGCCCGAACTCTCCGCGCTCTCCGCGCGAGTGAACGCTGCGTTTGCGCGACGGGGCAGCGGCTGGATGGTGCACGTCGACGCGCTGCGGACGCAAGCGCGCGGCTATCCGGGTGCCGGTGCTTTCCCCGACCGCACGACGCTGCTCATCGACGCCGAACGGCGCGCGGCCTATGAAGCCGAGGGCGCGCACTACGAGAGCCGCTACGTGCTCGCCGTCACCTACCTTCCGCCGATCGACGCCCAGCACGCGATCGCGAGCTTCTTCGTCGAGGGCGACCAGCGGCGCGAGTACCGCGGCGCGGCGTCGCGGGCGCTCGAGACCTTTGCCGGCGCCCTTGTGGATATCGAGGATAACTTGTCCGCGGCGCTGCGGCTCGTGCGTCTGCGCGGCCGCCGCGTCGAGGATCCCTTCGGCCGGAGCCACATCCAGGACGAGCTCCTTCGCTACTTGATGACCTGCCTGACCGGCGAGGACCATCCGGTCAACCTGCCGCCGGTCCCGATGTATCTCGACGCGGTATTCGGTGCGCAAGACTTCTTTGGAGGCTTGCGTCCGCGCATCGGCCGGACGGCACATTCGTCCGATCGCGATCACCGGCTTCCCGGCCGAGAGCTATCCTGGCATCCTGGACTTCCTCAACCGTTTGCCGTTGTGCTATCGATGGTCGACGCGCTTCATTTTGCTCGACACGCCGGCGGCGCAGCAGCAGATCAACCGCTACCGTGCGCGCTGGTGGCAGAAGCGTAAGAGCCTGCGCAACCTCATGCGCGAGCAGACCGGCAGCGCGGCGACCCATGTCGATGCGGACGCCGACGCGATGGCAGCCGACGCCGTGAGCGCGCTTGCCGAGGCCTCAAGCGGCGCGGTGAAGTTCGGCTACTACACGAGTGTCGTCGTGCTCATGGACGAAAACGCCGAGCTCGTCGATTCCGCGGCGCGCGACGTGCTCAAGGCGATCCATCACGCCGGCTTCGGCGCGCGCATCGAGGACGTCAACGCGGTGGAGGCATTCTTGGGGACCTTGCCCGGGCACGGGGTTCCGAACATTCGCCGGCCGCTGCTGCACACGCTCAATGTTGCCGACCTGCTGCCGCTCACGAGTATCTGGCCGGGACTTGCGCAGCAGCCGTGTCCGTTCTATCCGCCGCAGAGCCCGCCGCTGGCCTACGCGGCGACGACGGGTGCGACGCCGTTTCGTTTGAACCTGCACGTCGGCGATGTTGGGCACACGCTCATCGTCGGTCCGACCGGCAGCGGGAAGTCGACATTGCTTGCGTTTTTGCTCGCGCAGCAGTTCCGGTATCCTGGCGCGCACGTCTTCGCGTTCGACAAAGGCTACTCGCTCTATGTGCTCTGCATGGCAAGTGGCGGATCGTACTACGAGATCGGCGCCGATACCGGACCGGCGTTCACGCCGCTGGCGCAGATCCACGCACCGGCCGAACGGCTGTGGGCCCAGGAGTGGCTGGAGACGCTCGTCACGCTGCAAGGCGTTACGGTCACGCCCGTGCACCGGCGCGCGCTGCATCGCGCACTCCAACTGCTCGCCAGCGCACCGAGTCGTACGCTGACCGATCTCGTCAACACGGTGCAAGATCAGCTGCTACGCGATGCGCTCACGCCGTACACGCTGGCCGGGCCACTCGGGCGCCTCCTTGACGCCGAGCGTGACGAGCTCGACGACAACCTCTTCCAAGTCTTCGAGCTCGATCACGTGGCGGCGATGGGCGAGAAAAACCTCGTTCCTGTACTGCTCTACCTCTTTCATCGCGTGCAGACGCGCTTGGCGCGCGGCCGCCCGGCGCTCGTTGCACTCGGCGAAGCGTGGCTTGCGCTTTCGCACCCGCTCTTTCGCGAGAAGATTCGCGAGTGGCTCAAGACGCTACGCAAGAGCAACGGCGCGGCGATTCTCGAGACGCAGTCCATCAGCGACATCACCGGCTCGCCGATTCGCGACGTCATCATCGAGTCGTGTCTGACCAAGATATTCCTGCCGAACAGCGAGGCGCAGACCGAACACGCGGCCGGTGCCTATAAATCGCTTGGGCTGAGTTCACGGCAGATCGAGCTGATCGCACGCGCCGTTCCCAAGCGCCATTACTACTACAGCAGTCCGCTGGGCAAGCGGCTCTTTGAACTCGGGCTCGGACCGATCGCGCGCAGCTTTCTCGGCGCAGCCGGGCGCGACGATCTCGCCGCAGTGCGCGCGCCTTATCGACCGCTTTCCAACGACGTGGCCGGCGGAATGGCTGTACCAGCGCGGCCTGCGCGACGCGGCCGCGCAGTGGGCCGACCTTGCACCACCACTTTCAACGGTCGCCTAACCTTCTTGTAAGGGAGTCATCATGAACCGACATCTCGTTCGCGCCGTCGCGTTGACGGCGGCGCTCCTCTGCACGCCCGCGCAGCCGGCCCATGCGCAAATCGCCGTCTACGATGCGGCCAACTTCGCCAAGAACACACTGACCGAGCTACATACGCTCAACGATCGTGAGCGATGAAGCGACCCAAATCTCCAACCAGCTCCAGCAGATCGTCTACCAAGCCCAAAGCTTGCGCAACATTCCCAACGGTGTCTGGGGCGAGATCCAACAGGACCTCCAAGCCCTGACCCGCATCGCCAAAGTCGGGCAAAGCATCAGCTACGGTGACGTCAACCTCACCCAAGAGTTCACGCAGATGTATCCCGGCTACGAGGTGCCGACGAACTACAGGCAAGCCTACACGCAATGGGCGACCAACGCGCTGGGGGGTATACAAGGCGCACTGCAGTCGGCCAACCTACAGAGCACGCAGTTCCAGAGCGAAGACGCGCTCTTCAGTCAGCTCCAAGGGCTTTCCGACGGCTCGGTCGGGCACATGCAGGCGCTCCAAGTCGGCAACATGATCGGCGTTCAGGAAGTGCAGCAGCTCGAGAAGCTGCGCCAACTGCAAATGGCCCAACTCCAAGGCGAGTTCGGCTACCTGGCCACGCAGCAGCAGAACGATCTGGTCAAGTTCGCGACGCTGCGCGCGTGGCTCGACAGCCAGCAGACCTACAAGTCCAGCGAGTAGCACGATGCAACGGATCGCCAGAGCAGCGACGCTGCTCTTTTTTGTTGCGCTCACGCCGGCGGTGGCGCTTGCGCAGACGATGCCGGTCATGCGCGCCGACGGGCGGCCAGGGCGGCATCCTGACCGGCCTTGCGCACCAGTTCAGCAGCACGACCGAGCCATGGATGACGACGGCGCTGCACTATGCGCAGGGATTGTTCTTTGCACTCGTTGGCATCGAGATCGCCTGGTCGGCGATCACGTACGTTTTGCAGAAGGACAGCTTGCCGGACTTCGTCGTGGCGGTGCTGCTTAAGATCCTGGGCATCGGGTTCTTCTACATCGTGCTGCAGCCGCAGTACGGACCGGTCTGGATCGCCGACGTCCTCTCGAGCTTCAGCCAAGCCGGTAGCGCGATCGGCGGACAGTCGCAGTTCGGTCCGAGCGACCCGAGCTCAGTCTTCAACTGCGGCACCGACATCGCTAACGCGATGCTGCAGAGCATCTCGCAAAACAAAGTGGGCCTGAACCTCGGCAACATCTTGCCGGCGATCGAAGCGGTCCTTGCAGCGCTGATCTGTTCGCTCGGCGTCGTGATCGCGTTTGCGATCATCGCCGGGCAGCTGCTTATCACGTTGATCGAGTCGTATATCGTCATCGGCGCGGGTGTCTTTATGCTGGGCTTTACGGGCAGTCGCTGGACGCTGGTCTTCGGGGAAAAGTACGTTGGCTATGCGGTGAGCGTCGGGATCAAGCTCTTTATGCTCGAGCTCATCGTCGGGCTGGGCTACAGCCTCGGGCAGCAGTGGGCCGCGCTCTTCGCCAACGGCATCGCGCCGCCCGAGACCTACATCGAAGTCGTTGGCGCGGCGCTGGTCTTCGGATTTCTCGCCTGGCAGATTCCCAGTCTCGCCGCATCGCTCATGAACGGCGCGCCACGGATGACGCTGGGCAGCTTTGTTAACACTGCCGGCGCCGTTGCCGTCGGTAGCGTTATTGCCGGCAGCGGCGTCGGCGGAATGATCGCGGGTGCGCGTGCCTTTTCGGGCGGCAACTCCGACACGGTACGTGCGGCCGGCGACGTCGGCGATACCACCAGCGCGCGTTTGCTCGACGCCGGCACTCCCGTGCGCGGCAGCGGGCGCACCTCAGGCGACGTTACGTACGGCTACGATCCCGACACGTATCCGCGCGGATCGCGATACGGTCGCGCGCGGTTCTTCGTCAGCGCAAAATGACGCAACGAGAAGCCGAGGCTGGCACAGCAGCGGTTGAAGACGCAGCCGAGACCGACCGCGCTTCGAGCGATCACGCCGATTCTGTGAACGAAGCACACGACCCGACCGAGGCCGAGATCGAGGCAGAAGAAGTCGCGGAAACGCGCGCGAGCGATGCCACCGTTGCCGCAGACGACGCGCGCGCAGCATCGCAAGCCGAACAACGCGACGTCCGCAGCACGAGCGCCGGCTCTGCACCACACGGTATCAACCCGATGGCGTTTCGCCAGCCGCCGGTCCCCGACGATTCGGCCGACGGCAACATCGAGATCCGCTTCAAACATCCTGAATAAGTGAGTGAACGAATGAAAACAGTTGAAACTGCCGCTGTTAGCGCGGCAACCTTGGAGAACCCGTACCTTTCCGCGCGACGGGAGTGGAACGAACGCTATGGCGACTACATCGCGCGAGCGCGCAGCTGGCGATGGGCCGCATTCGCGGCCCTTGCCGTTTCCCTCGTCCTTGCGATCGGCGTCGCGTGGCAAGCCGCGCAAAGTAAAGTCGTGCCTTATGTCGTCGAGGTCGACAAGCTTGGCGACGCCGTTGCCGTGGCGCGCGCCGATCGTGCTACTACTGCCGACGTGCGCGTGGTCAAAGCGCAACTGGCTGCCTGGATCGTCGACGTGCGCTCGGTGAGCTCCGATCCGCTCGCGCAGAAGAACGCGCTCTCACGCTCCTACGCCATGACCGCCGCGACGGCGACGATCTTTCTCAACGACTACTACCGACAGCACTCTCCGTTCGGCCAGCAGCGGACGGTGGCAGTCAGCGTCGACGCGGTGCTGCCGGTCAGCACACAAACCTACCAACTCCAATGGACCGAGGACGCGCGCGACCTGCAAGGCCGCGATCTCGCCACGACGCACTGGCTTGCCAGCGTCACGATTGCCTTCGATCCGCCAACCGACGAGCGCGGCATCCTGAGCAATCCGCTCGGGCTCTATATCACCGGCATCAGCTGGACCCAACGTTTGTAACCACTTCTCTTGAGAGGAACAACCAATGCTGCGACAGATCACGTATCTTCGCTCTTCTTGCCTGCGCGCTCGTGCCGACAGTGGCCGGCGCCGGACCGATCGCTGGGCCGGACGGCGTGCTGCGCTATCCGTTTGGTGAGCGTACGCCGCCGACGCTGCGCTGCAAACCGCTCTTCGTCTGCGATCTCGTGCTCGAACCCGGCGAGACGATCGTCAACGTCGCGGTCGGCGACTCCGTACGCTGGCTCATCGCACCGGCGTCGAGCGGTAGCTCCCGATAGCGCCACGCCACACGTCCTCGTCAAGCCGACTGACGCTGGCCTACGCACGAATCTCATCGTGACGACTAACCGGCGCACCTACTATCTGACTCTCGTCTCGAGCTACAACAATCCGATGTTGCGGATCGGCTTTCTCTATCCGCAAGATCCGCAGCAGGCCTTTGCGACGGCGGCCGCGCGTGGCACGCGCGCACGCGTCGACGCGCCACTGCCCGATACGGCGATCGACAAGCTCGATTTTAACTACCAAATGAACGGCGACCGTGGCCTGCAGCCGGTGCGCGTCTTCAACGACGGCACGCACACGTATCTGCAAATGCCGCACGGCATGCGCGAGGTTCCGGTGCTGTTCGCAGTCGGCAGCGACGGCAGCGACACGCTCGTGAACTACCGCTTTACCGGTCAGTACTACGTCGTCGATGGCGTGCCCGACGAGCATCGCGCTTGGTCGAAGGCAGCGGCAAGCACCAGCGCAGCGCGCTCGTTACGCGCGGGAGCTAAGACCATGGATCCAAAGCACGTACCATCGCCGGTCGAGTTGGTCGAAAAGACGTGGCGCGGCCCTATTCTTGGCGTTATCAAGATCAGCGCGAAGGCGGGCTTCATCGCGGCCCTGCTGCTCGCGGCACTCGTCGGCCTCATCGTTTACGGTATCTCGACGGCCGGGCACCGCCGCGCAGCGAATGCGAACGGCGGCGCGAGCCTGACGAAAGCGTCGGAGCAGCAGGCGCCCTGGTGGAACGCTATTCCGAACGCGCAGCCAACGGCGCTGCGCCTTCCGACCATTCCAACTCCGGCGCGCGTGCCGCCGTTACTCGGGAACAGCGCCGAAAGCGTGCGCTGTGCCGCAGCTCACGCCAATCTCTGCAGCCGCGACGCAAGCACTCGATGCAGCGCAAGAAGCAGAAGAGCGGCGCCGTGCCCAACTCGATGCTGCAAAGGCGGCGCCTGCGCTGGTTCGACTGAATGAGAGCGGGCCGCCGGCGCTCGCCGGTGCGACGCAGCCGGCGCCAAGCGCTGTGCCGTCACCGCTCGACGCGCACGCGTTCGCTGGGAACGCATTGCAAACGCAAGGGTCGCAAAATCAAGACGAGCGCGATGCCTTTGCCGCTTCCGCCGCTGGCGCTTCGCGGGACCGGCTTTTTGCAGCGCGTCAAGACGATCCGTCACCCTACGAGCTCCATGCTGGAAGCGTCATTCCGGCCGTTCTGCTGACCGGGATCAATGCGGATCTCCCCGGCACGATCGTGGCGCAAGTGCGCAACGACGTCTTCGACAGCATCACCGGGCGCTTTCTGCTGATTCCGCGCGGCACGAGGCTCGTCGGGACGTACGACAACCGGATTGTCCAAGGCCAGCGCCGCGTGCTCGTCGCGTGGACGCGGCTGCTCTATCCCGACGGCTCAAGCCTCGACCTGTTGGGGATGCCCGGTACCGACGAGGCCGGCTATGCCGGCTTTGGCGCCAACGTCGACGAGCATCTCAATAAGGTCTTCACGTCGGCGTTGCTGCTCAGCATCATCGGCGCGGGAGCACAGCTGAGTCAACCTCAGCAATCGTCAACCTTGTACGCGGCGCCGAGCATCGGGCAGACCATCGCGGGCGCTGTCGGACAGCAGATCGGCAACACGAGCATTCAACTCACGCAGCGGCAGTTGGAAATCCCGCCGACACTCCAAGTGCCACCCGGTTATCTCTTCAATGTGCTCGTCGATCGTGACATCGTGTTGACGGCAGTCTATCCGCGGGATGCTGCGCCATGACGCTGCAAGCACTTGCACTCGCCGCGCTCGTGGCGCGCTGCGCGCCCGGTGTTGCGCCATCTACGATGGCCGCGATCGTACAGGTTGAAAGCGGGCGTAATCCCCTGGCCATCGGCGACAACACGACGCGACGTTCTTATTATCCCCCGAATCGCGCGGTCGCGGAAGCGCTGGCGCGCCGGCTGCTCAAGTCTGGACATTCCGTCGATCTGGGACTCGCGCAGATCAACAGCGTTCATCTTATGGGCTTCGGCGTGAATGTCCATACAATCTTCGATTCGTGCACGAACTTGAACCTCGGTGCGAGGATACTCTCTGACGACTATCGGTTCGCCGTACGGCGATACGGCCGCGGCCAGATGGCGCTGCGGCACGCGATCGGCATGTACAACACGGGACAGCTCAACGCCGGGGAGAGCTACATTCGCCGTGTCCTAGCTGCCGCTGGGGTTCAGGAAAAGCACCAAAGGGACTTGATCATATCGGCGAGCGACACGCGGCAGTCGTCGCTTCTCGTGCGCGTACGGAGTGTGGCGGTCACGCCGTCGTATGCGCCGATTCTTATCACGATTGAACGAAGACCGGCGACCACCGCCTTCTAGCATGTCATGAGTCAACCGATATCTATGCTGGCCATTGCTTCTGCGATCGCCTTCCTTGGAGCGATCGCGATCTCAACGGCCGCGTGTGTACGAATACCAAAGCATCGAGCCTTGCGGGTCGCCGCCGTCTTCGTGGCGATCAACGTAGTGAGCCGCATACTTATTGTCAGCGGTTTGCGGTTCAACGTCACCTCAAGCATGCCCCTAGGCATCTATCGGCTGGCACCGCTCCCACAGACCGGTATTCAGCCCGGTATGCTCGTCGCCGTATGCGCGCCGCTCAAAGCAGCACAGCTCGGTCATCGTCGTGGCTACCTTTCTAGTGGGCAGTGCGTAAGCGATACCGAGCCGCTCTTAAAGACAGTTGTCGCCATTGCTGGGGACACCGTCTCGACATCAAAAGCTGGGATTACCGTCAACGGTCGTCTCTTGGCGCACAGTAAGCCGGTTTCGCTCGACCGCGCTGGACGGAGCCTTGCACCGTGGACGTCAGCATATTACCGACTCCGCCCCAATGAAATTTGGCTTTACGCTGACCATCCAAGAAGTTGGGATTCCCGCTACTGGGGTCCCGTTCGGAACGTCCTAGCAAGAGCGATTCCGCTAGTCACGAGGCCTCCGTGATTCTGTCCAATTAAACGAACTGGCCGATCTCAACATGTGGACGGCGACGCCCCGTTTTTCTCAAGCAAAGCCCCACAAGGTTTTACCAGCAGCCTTAGCGATCGAACACGATCGCCGTAAACGTTGCCTCGAAACAGTTAGGACCGCTAATGTCAAAAGCTATTCGGCAGCCGCTGCGTTTTGCGGACCTGCCAGACTTACTTACGCCCAGGCTCGTCATGCAGTATCTTCCAATCGGACGAGACTCCGTCTACGAAGCCCTTAAGTCACAGGCGATCCGTAATGTTCGTCTCGGTCAAAAGATCATCATCACCAAGGCGGCTTTGCGGGAATTCCTTGGCGGTGCTGTAGAATGACGGCCTCGCCAGGGCCCACGGAGGGCCCATTGAGATACAGTCACGGTGTTAAACGTCTGGCCGACAAAAAGTATCGCATCGTGTACGACGTGCCGCCGAATACGGGGCGTCCTCGGATGCAAAAGCGCGAGACTCTTATCGGCAAGACTCGGAAAGAGGCCAACGCGATACGGGCCAAGAGGATCGAGGAAGTCGCGGAGGGCCGGTACGTCAAGGACGATGACATGACCCTTTCGGAGTTGTTCGACAGGTTCATGGCTCAAAAGAAGTTGGCAGGCCTGGAAGTGACGACACTGTTGCGCTATCAGAACCTGTTCAACTGTCACCTAATCCCAGCGTTCGGGAAGAAGAAGGTCAAGGAACTGAAGCAGAGTCACTTAGCGACACAGTATGCGAAATGGTTGCGTGAGGGCAGCGACAGCCGGACACTCTCGGCGCGTACGGTGCGCCACGTCCACGAAACCCTGCGCAACTCATTGAACTACGCCGTTCGCATGGAGTATGTCGACCGTAACGTGGCGGCTCTGGTCAGTAGCGACGACCTGCCCAAGGCCATTAAGCCGAAGCCAAAGGCTCTGACCGAACTGGAACTCGCAAAGCTCCTGGCGGAAGCCAAGAGCCCATCGAACCGTTCGAAGAAGCGCGGCTACCTCTCGGCCCAGCCGTGGTTTTATGCAGCGGTTTTCTTTGCTGCTTATACGGGTTGTCGTCGGGGAGAGGTGCTTGCCCTTCGGTGGAGCGACGTGTCGTTCGAGAATAAGACCGTTACGATCGCACGATCACTAACGGAGCAACTGACCTTCAAGGCCCCTAAGAACGACAAGACGCGGACGCTTTCCATGCCAGAGGCACTCATGGCGGTTCTTAGGGACCACAAGGCGGCTCAGGCGGAGGAACGTCATCTTCTCGGGGAGGCGTACTCGAACGGCGACCTAGTGTTCGCAAAGCCTGACGGTTCGGCTAATGACCCGTGGAACTTTGGCAGCGCGGTGCAAGACTGCATCAAGCGGGCTAAGGTAAGTCCTATTACGTTGCACGGGCTCCGCGACACGCACGCAAGCCTACTAGCGAAGGCGGGCGTACCGCTTGAGGTAGTGAGTAAGCGCCTCGGCCACTCGAACATCTCGATCACGGCCGAGCGTTATCTCGACGTGTACATCGACCGCGACGCAGCGGCCGCTACGGCATTCGAGAGCCTCGTCGGCTAGAGTGAAGGTACGGGCTATGTGACACAAATGTGACATTTTGGGCGAAGCGGCCCGAAGACAGACGAAAAACCCTTACAGAATAAGGAGTTTTTGGTAGCCCCAGCGGGATTCGAACCCGCGTTACCGCCGTGAGAGGGCGGCGTCCTAGGCCTCTAGACGATAGGGCCGTGGCTCCCGGGCAAGGACTCGAACCTCGAGTATCCGCGTTCAGAGCGCGGCGTGTTACCATTACACCACCCGGGACGGCAGGCGCACGTAATACTACACGGAAGCCGCGGCTTCTTGCAAGCCGGCGCGTATGGTATTGCTAGTGCAGGTCGAAAGTTAGGCGGCGTGCAGGCGATCATTTTGGTAGGGGGTGAGGGGACGCGATTGCGCCCTCTCACGTACGGTACCCCAAAGCCCATGGTGCCGATCATGAACGTGCCGTTTCTCGCGCGCACGATGGAACGGCTGTACGAAGCCGAGATTCGCGACGTAATCCTTGCGGCGGGTTATATGCCGCAATCGATCGTTGAGTACTTCGGCGACGGATCGAACTTCGGTATGCACGTCACATACGTCATCGAAGCGACGCCGCTCGGAACCGCCGGCGCGCTCAAGAACGTGCAAGAGCATATTACCGGGCGCTTTTTCGTTCTCAACGGCGACGTGTTTACCAGCCTCAGCTTGCGCGCCATGCTGAAATATCATGAGGAGAAGGGCGGCATCGGTTCGCTCCATCTCATCAAAGTCGACGATCCGTCGGCGTTCGGGTGCGTCGTTCACGATCGCGACGGGCGCATCACGTCGTTCGTCGAGAAGCCGCCGAAAGGCGAAGAGCCGACCGATGAGATCAATGCCGGCACGTATTTGCTCGAACGCGAGATCCTCGATTTTATTCCACCCGGGCGGCCGGCATCGATCGAGCGCGAGACGTTCCCCGAACTCATCGCGCTGGGGAAGTCGCTCTACGCGTATACCACCAACGACTACTGGATCGATCTCGGCCGCCCCGA
The DNA here is from genome assembly GCA_963758805.1 of Vulcanimicrobiota bacterium. Classification (GTDB taxonomy): domain Bacteria; phylum Vulcanimicrobiota; class Vulcanimicrobiia; order Vulcanimicrobiales; family Vulcanimicrobiaceae; genus Cybelea. The sequence continues at coordinate 716,270 of CAVWWP010000002.1, read as the reverse complement.
GCACTACCTAGCCGCGCATCGCGACGTTCTGCGGGGCGAGATGCCGCTCGCGATCGAGCCTGGGATCAGCGGCGAGGGCGCGGACGCGCTGCGTGACAATCCAGCGATCGTCGCGCCGGTCCACGCCGGGGCGGACGTCGTCGTCGATCCGAGCGCGACCGTCGGGCCGAACGTCGTGCTGGGCCAGGGGTGCAGCGTCGGGGCGGAGGCCGTCATCCGAGAGTCGGTCCTTTGGGAGCGAGTCAGCGTTGGATCCGGCGCCTCTATAGATGAGGCAATTATCGCCAGTGGGGTCACGATCGGGGCGAAGGCCCAGCTCGGCCGGGGCAGCGTCATCGGCCACGACGTGAGCGTCGAGCCGGGGCAGGTCCTCGAGCCGGGGAGCCGCGTCGGCCCTTCGGCGGCTCCTTCGCCTCGCTAACCGGTCAAACGAGGGTCTCCGCCGGTTTATCCCGCATCTTTGAGCGGGTAGACTCTGGTCTACAGCGGAGGGGTATTTCGCATCATGCAGCGGTCTCGGGCGTTGTTCTTGGGTTCCTATCCGCCACGAGAGTGCGGCATTGCGACCTTTACGAAGGATGTCGTCGACGCGTACGATCGCGCCCTGGGCACAATAAGCCCGGTCATCGCGGTCGACGAGCCCGGCGCGGAAGTACGTCGCTATGGGCCTGAAGTCGTCGCGCGAATCGCCGAACAGGATCGCCAAAGCTACGCGGCCGCGGCAACCTTCGTTAATGACTTCCCTGTCGATCTCGTCAACATTCAGCACGAGTACGGTCTGTTCGGCGGCGAACGCGGCGAGTGGCTCGTGGATTTCATCCGGCTGCTCGAAAAGCCGGTTGCGATCACGATGCACACCGTCTTACCCGAGCCGGACGAAGCCTACCTGCGCGTCACGCGCGAGCTCTGCCGGCACTCGGCAAAGGTCGTCGCGCTCTCCGAAACCGGACGGGGATTGCTCGAAGCGATCTACGGAATCGATCCGGAATTGATTCGCGTCATCCACCACGGCGTGCCCGACGTTCCGTTCCAGGGTACGGATGCGGCAAAAGCGTCGTTCGGCATCGGGCTGCGCACCGTCATCTCGACCTTCGGTCTCATCAGCCGCGGCAAGGGGCTGGAGTACGCAATCGAAGCGATGCGTTCGGTCGTCGAGCGCCACCCCGAGACGCTCTACCTGATCCTCGGCGAGACGCACCCGGTCGTGCGCCGGCATGAAGGCGAATCGTACCGAGAGTCGCTCCACGCGATGATCCACGAGTACGGACTGCACTATAACGTACAGCTCGTCGACAAATATCTCGATTTCGATGAGGTCGTCAGCTACCTCGCCGCGACTGACATCTATCTGACGCCATACCTCAACCCGGCCCAGATTGCCAGCGGTACGTTGGCGTACGCCGTAGGCTGCGGCAAGGCGATCGTCTCGACTCCGTACCTGTACGCGCAAGAACTCCTGGCGCACAATCGCGGCTTCTTGTGCGAGTTCCGGGACGCGCCGTCGATCGCAATGCGGTTGAACATGCTCCTGGACGACTACTCGTTGCGCCGTGCGACCGAACGCCGAGCGTACCGCTTCGGCCGGCAGATGACGTGGCCGCACGTCGCGGCTGAGTACGGGCATCTGTTTGCCGAACTCTCGCCGCCGGGGCCGCTCGAACTGGTGACCTCTGCCTAGAAAAAGCGCGTATCCGATTCCCTCGCTCGATCATCTCGCCGTCTTAAGCGACGGCGTGGGTGTCATTCAGCACGCGCTTTACTCCGTGCCGAATCGGAAGACGGGATACTGCACCGACGACGTCTCGCGCGCCCTCATCGTCGTGCTCCAGCGGATGAAGCTTTCGCCGCCCGAGGAACGCGCCGAGCGACTCGCCGCGACCTACCTCGCATTCCTGCAGCACGCCCAACTCCCCGACGGCCGGTTCCACAACTTCATGGGATACGACCGCCGATGGCTCGACAAAGTCGGCACCCAGGATAGCTGCGGACGTGCGATCTGGGGACTGGGACACGCTTTGGCACACGCGCCGAACGAAAGCTGGCAGCGCGCGTCGCGCACCCTCTTCGAGCGCGCGGTGGCGGCGATCGATTCGCTGGAGTACGTGCGCTCGCAAGCCTACGCAATGCTGGGCCTCGCGCATGCGACGTCGCTCGATGCCAAGTATGGGAAGGCGCTGCGTTATCTGGCCGAGCGGCTGCTCGCATCCTACCAGAAGGCGCGCGGCAAGGAGTGGCTGTGGTTCGAGAACACGCTCACGTACGATAATGCGCGGCTCCCCGAGGCGCTGCTGCGCGCCGGGCAGGTCCTGCAGGAGGAACGCTATGTCGAAGCCGGCCTTGCGACGCTTGGTTTCTATGAGGGCGTGACCATCGAGAACGGCGTCTTCATCCCGATCGGCAACGAAGGCTGGTTCAAACGCGGGCAGAAGCGCGCACGCTACGCGCAGCAGCCCCTCGAAGCCTACGCGCTGGTCGATGCGGAGCTCGCGGCCTTTGCCGCCACCGGCGAAAACGCTCACCGCAGTAACGCCGAGCTCGGTCTCGGGTGGTATTACGGGAAGAACTCGCGCGGCGTCACGATGGCGGCGGCCGGCGGTGGTTGCTACGACGGCTTGGGAAAAGTCGCAATCAACCACAACATGGGCGCCGAGTCGACGCTCGCATTGCTCGCGGCAGCCTTTACAATCGCCGAGCATCGCCTGCACGTCCTGCGCGCCGTGCGTTAACAGATTTGTCAACGCTCGCCACGCCCTCTCGGGACAGGCGACGACGTGCCCGGTGCCGAAACGCGATTAATGCTCCTGGAAACCGAAATTCTCAACGACGTGCAGTCTGCCGCCGTAAAGCAGACCCATGGCCCGGTTTTGATTTTTGCGGGTGCCGGTAGCGGAAAAACGCGCGTTCTCACGCATCGTATTGCCTATCTGCTTAGGGAGCTGCGGGTAGAGCCCGATCGTATTTTGGCCGTCACGTTTACGAACAAGGCGGCGAGTGAAATGAAGTCTCGACTCTATAACATGGTCGGTGCGATTGCGCGCGACTTGTGGGTCGGAACGTTTCATTCCATGTGCGTGCGAATTCTGCGCCGCGACGGTACGCGCATCGGCGTCGCGCCGGGTTTTGCCATAATCGACGAGGCCGACCAACGCCAACTCGTACGTGAGATCCTCGACGATCTCGACTACGACGAGCGTCAGCTTTCGGCCGGCGCGTGTTTGGCGGAGATCGATAAAGCGAAGAACGCGCTCGTCTGGCCCGATCAATACGCGGAGCGCCAAAACTCGTTCGTCGGCGAACGCATCGCCAACGTCTATACCGAGTACCAGCGCCGGCTAGCCGAGTCAAACTCGCTCGATTTCGACGATCTGATCGTACGTACGATCGATCTGCTCGAGCGCGACGAGGCGACCCGCCAGAAGTACCAGCGGAAGTTCGAGTACGTCGTCGTCGACGAGTACCAAGACGTCAACCCGGCGCAATACCGGCTCATCGCGCTGCTGGCGGCACACCACGGGAACATCACGGTCGTCGGCGACGACGACCAGTCGATCTATTCGTGGCGCGGCAGCGACTACCGGGTGATCCTACGGTTCGAAGAGGACTTTCCGGGCGCGGCTATCTTCAAGCTCGAAGAGAACTACCGTAGCACCCAACGGATCCTCGACGCCGCCAACGCGCTGGTCGCGAATAATCGCTCGCGCGCGCCGAAGAAACTGTTTACGTCACGCCCCAGCGGCGAGCCGATCACCGTCTACCCGGCTGCAACCGAACGCGACGAAGCGCGCTACGTCGTAGAGAAGATCAAGAGTTCCGTCCGCGATGGCTCGGCTTACCGCGACTTCGTCGTACTCTATCGCACGAACGCGCAGTCGCGCGTCTTCGAGGAAGCGCTGCTTGCCGAAGGCATCCCGTACCGCGTCGTCGGTGGTGTCGGCTTCTACGCGCGCACGGAAATTAAAGACGTCGTCGCGTACCTTCGCTATATTCTCAATGCGTCCGATGCGCTGGCATTCAAGCGGATCGTCAACGTCCCACGGCGCGGTATCGGTCAGCAGACGCTTGCGGCGCTCATCTCCGCGGCAAGCGCGGCGGGGCTCTCGGTGGGTGAGGCGATCTTCAACAGCGAGCTGCTCCGGGCTGCGGTTCCCAAGAAGCTCAAGGAGCTCGAGCGTTTTGCGGAGCTCATCGCCGATCTGCGCAAGCGGGCCGAGAGCATGAGCGTCGTCGACATTCTCGTCGCCGTCATGGAAGGTTCGGGATACGTCCGCGAGCTGCAGAACGAGGACACGAACGACGCGCGCGTGCGGCTCGAGAACCTTCAAGAACTCGTCGGCGTCGCGCGCGAATACGACGCGAATGCCGAAGAGCCGTCGCTGGCCGAGTTCCTCGCGAACATCGCGCTGGTGAGCGACCTCGACGCGCTCGAAGAGGACGCCTCGTACGTAACCCTGATGACGCTCCACGGCGCCAAAGGCCTGGAGTTCTCGAGCGTCTTTTTGAGCGGAATGGAAGAAGGCGTCTTTCCGCACAGCCGAGCGCTGACCGACACGCAAGAGCTCGAAGAGGAGCGCCGGCTGGCATACGTCGGGATCACGCGCGCGATGGACCGGCTCTTCTTGACCTATGCCTTCCGCCGAGCGCTATTCGGCAACACATACGCCTATCCGAAGTCGCGCTTTCTCGACGAGATCCCGAACCTCGAGGTGCTCGAAAGCGATAGCATAGCGTTGCCGCGACCCGCGGGCGGTCGCTGGCGCGAGGTCTCGATTCACGAATCGGCGGGTGCGGGCGTGCATCTCGGTCTAATGGCCGGCGATCGCGTGCGCCATCCGAAGTGGGGAGAGGGCAAGATCGAAAACATCGTCGGCGCCGGCGGCGACGGTCTTGTAACGATCGACTTTCCGAACGTGGGTCAGAAGATGTTGATGTTAAAATACGCCCCTCTTGAGAAACTGTGACGTCGCCCACCTGACGGGAGTCTCCCTGTGACGCAACGGCTGCGCGTCGCCGTCGCGGGCGCATTGGGACGCATGGGCAGCGTGGCGCGCGCCGCGCTGCAGGAGAGCGGGGAGTACGCGTGCGGCCTCGCGCGCACCGCCGATCCGCAGCAGAACGTCGTGACATCGCTCGACGACGTCTTGCGCCAATCGCCCGACGTGCTGCTCGATCTGACGGTTCAACCCGCAAGCTATGCAATATCGCTGGCAGCGGTGGAGCGCGGCGTGCGCACGGTCGTCGGTGCGAGCGGCTGGAACGACGAGCAGCGAGCTGCGCTCGAGCGCGGCGCGCGGGCGCAAGGCATCGGCGCGCTCATCGTGCCGAACTTTTCGATCGGCGCCGCGTTGATGATGCGATTTGCGGAGCAGGCCGCGCAGTATCTCAACGCGTGCGAGATCATCGAAATGCATCATGCCGGCAAGAAAGATAGCCCGTCGGGCACCGCACTCGAGACGGCGGCCCGCATCGAGCGCGCGAACGGAACGCTCCCGGCGATCCATAGCGTGCGTCTACCGGGGCTCGTCGCGCACCAAGAGGTGCTCTTCGGCGGCAACGGCGAGCTGTTGACGATTCGGCACGATTCCCTCTCACGCGAGTCGTTCGTCTCTGGAATGCTCGCCGCCGTGCACGGCGTCATGGAGGTGCGTGGTCTCGCGATCGGTTTGGACTCCGTCCTCGACCGGGTGCGATGCTCCGTTTAGCGGTGGTCGGTGCGACCGGTGCCGTCGGCGAGACGATCTTACGCGTGCTCGAGGAGCGGGCGATTCCAATCGCTTCGCTCGCGCCGTTCGGCTCACGCGCACGTGGTAACGGCGTTGAGTTTCGCGGCAGCCGGCTCGACGTGCGAGAAACCAGCGACGATGCGTTACGCGGTTTCGACGTCGTTTTCTTCGCCGGCAGCGAAGAGGCAAGCGAGCAGTACGCACCCGCGCTCGTGGAGCGCGGTTCGGTGGTGATCGACAACAGCGCCACATTTCGGATGCGTCAAGGCGTGCCGCTGATCGTTCCGGAGGTCAACGCCGCGGCGCTGCGCGCCGAGCATCGGCTCTTTCCGGTCGCCAACTGCACGGCAATTCTACTCTGCACCGTATTGCGTCCGATCTGCGATGCTGCCGGGCTGGACTGGGTGCGCGTCGCAACGTATCAAGCCGCCAGCGGCGCTGGCCGGGCCGGGCTCGAGGAACTGCTGGCACAGGAACGAGCGAGCGTACAGGGCGATGCCGAACCCGCTCCGACGATCTTCCCGCAGCCGCTCGCGCACAACGTCGTTCCGCAGGTCGGTCCGTTCGACGATTCCGGTTACAGCGGCGAGGAGCGCAAGGTGCGCGACGAAACCCGTAAGATGCTCGACCTTCCGGATATACTCGTCAGCGCGACGAGCGTTCGCGTGCCGGTGCGCACGGCGCACAGCGAAGCGATTTTCGTCAAGACGCGCCGCTCGACCAGCGTCGAGCTACTCGCGGCGGCATTCGAAGCGGCGCCGGGCATCGTCTTTCATCGCGATGGCATCGTGACGCCGCGCGACGTCGAAGGGCGCGACGACGTGCACGTCGCGCGGTTGCGTGCGGAGAACAGAAGTGGCCGCCACTTCGCCTTGTGGTGCGTCGGCGATCAGCTGCGCAAAGGTGCTGCGACGAACGCGGTTCAAATTCTCGAGCTACTGCTTTCGAAAGGGTACGTCACGGCATGAATGCGACCGCGCGTATAGCCGTGCTGAAGTTTGGCGGCACGTCGGTTGCGACGCGGGAGCAGCGCGAGATCGCCTATCGCCGGATCCACGACGCGCGCGATTCGGGGTTCGCGACGGTCGCGGTCGTCTCGGCGATGGGCCGGCCACCCGAGCCCTACGCGACCGACACGCTGCTGCATCTCATCGACGACCGCACGTCGTCCGCGAACGTCGACATGCTGCTGGCGGCCGGCGAGTTGATTTCGGCCGCGATCTTCGCCGGCGAACTGAACGCGCAGGGCGTCGACGCGATTGCGCTCTCCGGCGCACAGGCGGGGATCGTTACCGACGCGCGCCATGGCGATGCGAACATCCTGCGCGTCGAACCAGTCGCAGTGCGCGAGGCGCTCGAGCGCGGTGCCGTCCCCGTCGTCGCGGGATTTCAAGGCGCGACCGAAGACGGGCATATCACAACGCTCGGACGCGGTGGAACGGATCTGTCCGCGATCGCGATCGGCTCCGCCTTGGAAGCCGAGCGGGTCGACATCTACACCGACGTCAGCGGGGCGATGACGGCCGATCCGCAACGCATCCCCAGCGCGCGCACGATCGAACGCGCGTCGCTCGCCGAGATGACCGAGCTGGCGGAACACGGCGCAAAGGTCATGCACTATAAGGCGGCCGATTACGCGAACCGCACCGGCACGCGCTACTCGATCAAAGGATTGCAGAGCGATCGGGGAACGCTCGTCGACGAATCGATCGACCATCACCGGCCGGTAACCGGCGTGACGGCTTCCGGCCGGCTGACGTGGATCCGGATCATTCGGGGCGACATCGAGTCGCCGAGCCGCAGAATGGAGACCGAGCTCGAGATGTTTCGCCGCGTCGCCGGCGCGGAGATCTCGATCGACCAGGTGACGATCAATCAGGCCGGCGTGGCGTTCGTCGTCGAGGGCGATCGCGGCAACGAAATTCGCGCGCTGCTCGGCGACCTCAACCTTGCGGTGCGGGTTCGCGAGGGGTGCTCCAAGCTTTCGATCGTAGGCACGGGCATGCGCGATGCGCCGGGCGTCGTCGCACACGCGGTGAGCGCGCTCTCGCGCGCGAACGTCGAGATCATCCATTGCACCGACAGCAACGTCACCATTTCAATTCTCGTTCCGGCCGGCGAGGTGAGCCGCGCGGAGAGCGCGGTGCACCAAGAGTTCGGCCTCGATAAAGGAGATCCGCCAGCATGACGGCCGGTTCGCGCGCACGTTTGGGAACGATCCTTACCGCGATGATCACGCCGTTCGATGCCGGCGGCGCGCTGCAGCCACAGGAAGCGCAGCGCATCGCGCGCTGGCTCGTCGAACGCGGCAACGACGGACTCGTCGTGGCGGGGTCGACCGGCGAAGGGCAGACGCTCGACGCGCGCGAGCGCGCGACGCTGTGGCGAGCCGTCAAAGAGGCCGTGGCCGGCCGCGCGACGGTCGTCGCGAACGCAGGAACGAACGACACGCGCGAATCCGTCGCCGAGGTCGCTGCCGCGGCCGATGCGGGGGCCGATGCGATCTTGGCGGTCGTGCCCTACTATAACAAGCCACCGCAGAGCGGCATGCTGGCACACTTTAGCGCCATCGCTGAAGCGACGGATCTGCCGATCGTCATCTACAATATTCCGGGACGCACCGGTGTGAACATGACGACCGAGACGCTGCTCGAGCTCGCGCGCCGTCACCCCAATATCGCCGGCGTCAAAGAGTCGAGCGGCGACTTGAAGCAGATCGGAATGACGCTGCGTGAGCGGCCGCGGGACTTTATCGTCTGGGCAGGCGACGATCATCTCTTTCTTCCCTGTCTGGCACTCGGGGCCGACGGTGTCGTCGGCGTGGCATCGCATCTGTGCTCGCGCGAGTATCGCACGATGTTCGATGCGTTTCGCGCCGGCGACGTTGAAGAGGCGGCACGCATCCACGCATCGCTCTTACCACTGATCGACGCGCTCTTTGCGACGACGAGCCCGATTCCGGTAAAGTGGGCGATGCGCCGGCTGGGCTTCGACGCCGGCGAGTGCCGGCTACCGCTCGACGCCATGCCGCAGGAGCTGGGAGAGCGCCTCGAATCGGTGCTGGCGCCGTACGCCTCACAACCCGTCGAGACGCGGTGAACTCGCTGGAAATCCTCGGATGCCGCCTCGATCCGATTGAGGCGGATGACGCAACGACGCGCATCCTCGCGTTCGCGCACGGACGCGACGGCGCACAGGTCGTCACCCTGGGCACGGAGATGGTCGTCTACGCGCAAAACGACGCGCGCTTTCGCGCGATCGTCAATGCATCGGCGCTCTCACTCTGCGATACGGTCGGGCTGCTGGCCGTCGCGCGGCGGCGAGGTGCGCAGCTACGCGAGCGCGTCACCGGCGTCGAGCTGACCGAAGCGCTCTGCGCGCGCGCTGCGTCGACCGCCACGCCGGTTTATTTTCTTGGCGGCGCCGAGGGCGTTGCGGCCGATGCTGCGGCGATCTTGGAGCTGCGCTATCCGGGGCTGCGCGTCGCGGGTGTGCGAAATGGTTACTTTACGGCCGAGGAGAGCCCGACGGTCGCGCAGGAAATCCGCGCCAGCGGTGCCGAGCTGCTCTTCGTCGGAACGGGATCGCCGCGTCAGGAGTTTTGGCTCGCCGAGTATCTTGGAGCCACGGGCTGCGGAGCGGGCATCGGCATCGGTGGATCGCTCGACGTGATCGCCGGGCACGTCAGGCGTGCACCGCGCGTCTTTCGCAGGCTCGGATTGGAATGGTTCTACCGTCTCGTGAGCGAGCCGCAACGATGGCGGCGGCAACTGGCTCTCCCGCGTTTTGCGTGGCTGATTCTGCTCGATGAGCTGGGCGTCGGGCGCAAGAAACGAGGCGTCGCTCGATCGTGAAGGCGATGATCTTGGCCGGCGGTCTCTCGACGCGTCTCTATCCGCTCACGAAACAGGTCCCCAAGCCGCTCGTACCCGTCGCCGGTGTGCCGAATGCCGCACACTTGATCCGGTATCTCAAGACATACGGGTTCGACGAGATCGCAATCAACGTTCACTATCTTGCCGAAGCCATCATGGAAACGCTTGGTGACGGTTCGCGCTTCGGTGTGAAACTGCATTACTCGCCCGAGCCGGAGCTGTTAGGGAGTGCCGGCGCGGTCAAGAGTGTTGAGGCATTCTTTGGTAACCAGACGTTTGTGGTCATCGGCTGCGACGAGGTAACCGATCTCGATCTGCGCGCGCTGGTCGAGTTTCACCGCTCGTGCGACGCGATCGCGACGATCGGTCTGGCGACCCGCGACGAAGTCGATCAATATGGCGTCGTGGTTTTGGACGAGCAAGCGAGGATCGTTGGATTTCAGGAGAAGCCGGCGCCGGGGACGGAGCGCAGTAAACTTGCAAACACCGGCATCTACGTTTTTTCGCCGGCCATATTCGAGCGCATTCCTTCGCAGGGGGCATACGATTTCGGAAAAGAGCTCTTCCCCACGTTGCAGGCGGAGCGCGCACGGTTCTTCGGCTACGACGCGAAGGATACGTATTGGGCCGACATCGGCACGCCGAACGAGTACCGCCGCGCAAGTTACGACGTCGTTCGCGGCGTCGTCCGCATTCCGGAGACGGATCCAAACGGGATCGATCCGTCGGCGCGGCTCGGCGCGGGCGTTACAATCGAGGGCCCGGTGAAGATCGGTGCCGGCGTGTGGATCGGCGACGGCGCTACGATTGTCGGGCCAAGCGTCTTCGACCAAGGCGTGCACGTCGAACGCGGCGTTCGGATCGAGCGCAGTATTCTGTGGGAGGGTGCCCGGATCGGCGCCGGCGCGGAGCTGTACGACTCGATCGTCGGTAAAGCGTACGCGGTCGATCCGAAACGGCGTCTCGACAACGCCCTGGTCGCCAACGAAGATTAGGGAACCTAGCCGCATCGCGGGTTCGTCGTGATGGGAGCGCGTGAGCTGGCGCGCGGTGCTCGACGTGCTCTTCCCGCCGCAGTGTGCCGGATGCAACGCACTCGGTAGCGCGCTCTGCGACGCGTGCGTTCCCGCAAACCCTCCGATCGGGATTCGATTGCCGACGTTGCGCGTCACCGCGCGCGCCGCATATCGAGACGCGACGCGCGCGGCGATCTTGGCGCTCAAAGATGGGCGCCGCGATGTCGCCGCCGCGCTTGGATTGCTGATCGCGCCGCTGCTGGGTCCCGATTCGCTTCTGGTTCCGGTTCCAACGACCGCAAAACGCCGCCGCGTGCGCGGAGTTGACGGCGTCGCGCTCCTCACGCGGCACGCTGCCGCAATCGCGGGTCTGTGCTGCGTCTCGGCGCTCGAGCAGCGAGCGGGCGATGCACAACGCGGGCGTTCGCGCAGCGAGCGCCTTGCCGCGACCGGACGCTTCATCTGTGACGCGCGCGCGGTGTCGGCGCGGCGGGTGACGCTCGTCGACGACGTCTGTACGACGGGCGCGACGCTGCGCGACTGCGCGGCGGCGGTGCGCGAGGCGGGCGGAAACGTGGAATCAGCGGTAGTCGTGGCCGTCGCGACGAACTCCCGCGGTCCGTGGAGGATATAGACCGCTTATATTTGCAGCGCGCCTACGAGCTTGCGGCGCGCGGCATCGGAAGTACGTCGCCGAACCCGGCCGTCGGCGCCGTCGTGGTACGCGATGGACAGACGATCGGCGAAGGGTACCATCATCGCGCAGGTGAGGCGCATGCCGAGAGCAACGCGCTCGCGCAGGCCGGCGATCGAGCGCGAGGCGCGACCATGTACGTATCGCTCGAACCTTGCCGGCACGTCGGGAAGACGCCGCCCTGCACGCATGCGTTGATCGACGCGGGTATCGCGCGGGTTATCGTCGGAACGGCCGATCCATCGCAGCACGGCGGGGGCGCGGGGGAGCTCGAAGCGCGCGGCATCGCCGTCCAGATCGCAGACGACGCCGAGGCTCGCGAACTCATCGAAACGTTCGCGCCGCCGCAAAGCGATCGGCCGTACGTCGCACTAAAAATGGCGATGTCGCTCGACGGCGCGATAGCGGCGAAGCCGGGTGTCCAGGAATGGATCACTTCCGAAGCCGAGCGGCTCTTCGTCCGCGATCTCCGCATCGCGTACGATGCCGTGATGGTTGGCGCGGGCACGGTACGCGTGGACGATCCGCAGCTCACCGTGCGCCCGCCGCACCATCGCCTTCGACCGTACGTGCGCGTCGTCGTCTGCGAAACCGAAAGCGTTCCGCTTTCGAGCCGCATCCTTGCCCCTCAAGCCGAATATGGCAAGAGCGTTGTCGTGGCGCCGGCCGCGTTGCGCGACCGGTTGAAGGCGCACGAAGCAATCGCCGACGTGCTCTACATAGGTTCCGCTAACGAGCCGGCCCTCGACCTCAGCGCCGCGATGCGGGCGTTGCGCGCTCACGGCATCTTCAGCGTTCTGTGCGAAGGTGGCCCCACGCTGGCCGCGCGGCTCGTGGCCGCGCAGCTCGTCGATCGCTTCTACTGGGCGATTGCGCCGGTGCTTCTACGCAACGATCGCGCCGTCAACGTCTTCAACGGGACGGACCTCGCGCGATCGCGGGTGCGGCCGAACTTCGAGCGCATCGAGCGCTGCGGCGAGGACCTCGTAATATCCGGAACCTTCGCGCGTGTTTAGTGGATTGATCGTCTATCGCGGTGCGGTGACGGCGTTGGAAGCCCTGCCTGATGGCGGCGCAACGCTACGCGTTTCGTGCGAGGGCGTCTCCACGGAGGCTGTGGCGCCGAAAGATTCGATTGCCATCAACGGTGTCTGTCTGACGGCAACGGATGTCGATGGATCGGTCGTGCGCTTCGACGTCGTTCCGGAGACGCTGGCGCGCAGCACGCTCGGCACGCTGCGCCACGACGATTTGGTCAACGTCGAATATGCGCTTCGCCTCGGCGATCGCATCGGCGGCCATCTCGTCTACGGTCACGTCGACGCCGTCGCGCGCGTGCTGGCACAATCGGCCGAAGGTCAAGGCCGGCGGCTGCGCGTCGAAACTCCCAACGCACTCGAACCAACGATCGCAGAGAAAGGGTTCGTTGCGGTCGACGGCGTCAGCCTCACCGTGGCCGCGGTCGGAGACGGCTGGTTCGAGATCGCGCTCGTTCCCGAGACGCTGTCCCGTACGACGCTGGGAGAGCGTGCGGCGGGCGATGCCGTCAACGTGGAAGCCGATCCGATTGCCCGCTACGCAGCGCATGCAATGCGGACGCCGGTCGGCGGCGGTTCTGCATGACGCGCTATCGCGAAACGCTTCCCGCGGGCGCGCGCGCCTTCGAGGCGCGGCTCCAAGTGCAGTGGGCCGACGTGGACGTCGCGGGGATCATGTATTTTGCGGCCTACTCGCGTTTCGCCGAGTATGCCGAGATGCAACTCTTCGCCGAGCTCGGCTTTCCGTACGAGACGGTGTTTACGGAGTTTGGCTTCTGGTTGCCGCGCGTTCGCGTCGAAGCCGAGTACTATGCGCCGGCGCTGATGAGCGATTGGCTGCGCATGCGCACGCATATCGAACGCGTGGGAGCATCGAGCGTGCGTTGGAAAACCGTCGTCTTCAACGAACGAACCGCAGAAGCGGGTGCGGCGCTGACGTTCATCGTGGCCGCCATTGACGCGCAGACGAAGAAGAGCCGCCCGCTGCCCGAACCGATACGCGCGTCGCTGATCGCGGCGATCGGAGCGTCGTGATCGCAGAACGGTCGCGCGTCGCGATGCTCGTCGCGCCGCGCGAGATCGAGTTGCGCGAAGAGTCCGTGCCGCAGCCGGGCGCGGGCGGCATCGTCGTGCGTATTCGCGCGGCGCTGACCGACGGCACCGACCTCAAGACCTATCGCCGCGGCCATCCGAAGATGCCGATGCCGACGCGTTTCGGCCACGAGTTCTCGGGCGACGTTGCCGCGGTCGGCGAAGGCGTGACGGCGTTTTCCGTCGGTGACGAGGTGATGTGCACTCATTCGGCGCCTTGCGGCTCCTGCTTCTGGTGCCTCCACGAACAAGAAGAGCTCTGCGAGACGGTGATGCCGACGATGATTCTCGGCGCGTATGCGGACTACATCGAAGTGCCGCAGCGCATCGTCGAGCGCAACGCCTTCCGAACGCCGAGCGGCGTGCCGTACACGGAAGCGGCGTTTCTCGAGCCGCTCTCGTGCGTCGTACACTCGCTCGCTACGGTCGAGCGCGATGCCGGCTCGACAGTTGCGATCCTCGGCAACGGGGCGTTCGGCGTTCTGCACGCGTTGCTGCTGAAGCAAGAAGGGCTCGCGCCGGTCATCTTCGGCCGGCGGCCCGAACGCGTTGCGTTGGCCCGCGAGTTGGGTCTGGATAGCATCGACACGCGCTCCACGCCGATCGAGGAGGCACTGCGGCAGCGTACGGACGGTCGCGGCGCCGACCTCGTGATCGAATGCACGGGCGCGCCGGAGATGTGGGAGAGCGCGCCGGGGTTCGCGCGGCGCGGCGGGCATGTCTCGTTCTTTGCGGGCCTGCCGTCCGAGGCGCGCGTTACCTTTCTGGCGGCGCGGCTCCACTACGACGAGGTACGGCTTACGGCGCCGTTTCACTTCACGCCCGCCGACGTGCGCCGCGCGTACGACATCGTCAGCGCGCGTACGCTGCCGTTGACACGGCTCATCTCGCACGTCTATCCGCTCGGCGAGGTGGGCTCGGCGTTCGCAACGCTCGACGGCGGCGTGGGTATCAAGGCGTTGATAGAACCGTGACGCCGAAGACCATGCGCGCCGCCGTGCTTTATGACGTCGACGACATTCGCATCGAGGAACGGCCGACCCCGGCGTTGCGCGACGGCGATCTGCTCGTCCAAACGATGGCCAGCGGCATCTGCAGCGGCGACGTCATGGCGTGGTATATCCGGCGCAAGGCGCCGCTCGTGCTCGGGCACGAACCGGCCGGCATTGTGGCGGCGATCGGCGGCGAGCCCGGGCGCGACCGTGACGGACGACCGTTTGCCGTCGGCGACCGTGTCTTCGTCCACCACCACGCGCCGTGCTTCGAGTGCCCGCGCTGCGAGCGCGGCGATTACGTCCAATGCGCTACGTGGCGCGCAACGAAAATCGAACCCGGCGGCATCGCCGAGTACTTCCGCGTCAGCCGTGAGAATCAAGGCGACACGCTGCATCTTGCCGATGCGATCGATTTCGCGGATGCGGCGCTCATCGAGCCGCTGGCGTGTGTCGTCAAGTCGCTGCGGCGCAGCGGCATCAAGGCCGGCGAACGGCTCTACGTCATCGGCTTGGGCGTCATGGGCATGCTGCACGTCCTCGTCGCGAGAGCCTTGGGCGCCGACGTCTTTGCGAGCGACTTTGTCGCCGAACGTCGCGCGCTCGCGGAACGGCTCGGCGCCCACGTTTTCGAGCCCGACGCCGGCGCGCAGCATCTCGGCGACGGCGCGAACGTCGTCATCTGCGGACCCGGCGTGCAGGCCGCGATGGATGCGGCTCTGGCCGCGGCAGCGCCGGGCGGCACCATCGTAATGTTCACGCCGTTCGATCCGTCGGCGCGGCTGCAGCTCGATCCGGAAGCGTTCTACTTCAAAGATTTGCGCCTGGTCGCGAGTTACTCGTGCGGACCGAACGATACACGCGAAGCGCTGGCGCTCGTCGAACGCGGCATCGTGAGCGCCGGAAAGCTCGGTGCGACGCTGATCTCGCTCGACGAAGTTCCGCGTGCCTATCGGGACCTTGCGGAGACGCGCATCGTCAAGCCGATCGTAACGTTCGGCTAACCCTCCAGCGGCAGCGGCGTGGGCTCGGGCGTCGGAAGAACGACATCGTCTTCGCGCGACGTGACGCGCCACGCGACGAACAACGCAACACCGTCCATCGCAGCCGAGAGGTACCAGGGCGCGCCGATGAGTCTGAGCGACCGCCACGGGCCGGCAAACTGGGCGAAGGTTAGCGTAAAAATCGCCGGCCCGACGAGCATCGCGATACCGCGAATGGAGCCCAGCGCACCTTGCAGCTCGCCCTGCTCGGCGGCGCTGACGCGGCGCGTCATCAGCGCTTGAGACGCGGCCTGATACATCGGCAGACAGACGATGACAATCGCGACGAGAAACACGATACCGCTGTTTACGCCTAACAGCGCGCCCCCGACCGTTGCGAGCACGAGGCTTAGGAGTAGCACGCGCCGCTCGCCGAGCCGCGCGACGGCCGGCCCGACGAACGCTGCCTGATTGATGGCCGTCAGCACGCCGACGAACGTGAGCGTCAGGCCGATGCTGCCCGTGCTCCATCCGAACGCCGCGATGCAATAGATCACCCAAATATTCGGAAAGACTTCGTGCGCGATGTAGACAATGACGTTGACCCACGTGAGCCCCCACAACTCGCGGTGCGAGCGTAGGAGCGTGAGCGAGCCGATCGGGTTGGCGCGTTTCCATTCGATCCGCGGCGTCCGCTCTTCGCGCGCCAGCGACTCCGGCAAGACGAACAGGCCGTAGAGCGTGTTGAGCAGCGCAAAGCCGGCTGCAGCCCAAAATGTCAGCCGCGGATTGAAGTTCCCGACGAAGCCGCCGATCGCGGGTCCCAAGACGAATCCCAAACCGAACGCACTGCCGATCACGCCGAATCCCTTGGCGCGCTCTTCGGGCGGCGTGACATCGGCAATGTACGCGCTCGCGACCGTCATGTTCGCCGTCGCGATTCCGGAGAGGACGCGCCCGGCGAAGAGCCACCAGAGATTCGGCGCCAGCGCCATAATCGCATAGTCGATCGCCGTTACCGTGTTCGACAGAAGAATGACCGGTCGCCGGCCGACGCGATCGGAGAGCATCCCGAGCAGCGGCGCACAGAAAAACTGCATGAGCGCCCACGCGGTCACAAAGAGGCCGATGATCTCCGCCGCGAGCGCGTAGTTGTTTCCGACAAAACCGGCGATGAGCTTCGGCAAGACCGGGCCGATCATGCCGAAGGTCAGCATGTCGATGAGGACCGTGATGAAGATGAAGATCGTGGCGCCGTGGCGCGGGCGTTTAAACCGTAGCATATAGATAGGAAAGCCACAGCTCGACGGCGCGATCGACGCGCGCCCGGTCGTGAGTAGCGAGCAGATCGATCAGGAAGCCGCGGAAGCCGGCAATCAACAGTGTCCCGAAGGAACGAGCTTCGGAACGCGACGCGTTGGGTGGCGCGCACTCGAGGAGCGCATCGAGCCACTGCCCGACCGACTCGTCGAGAAATCCCGGGAACCGCGAACGATCCGCCAGTGCGAGCGCATGAACCTCAAACGACAGTCGCGTGAGCGGCTCCCATTGCGGACTACTCCACTCTTTCCAGAGTGTGCGCGTGATCTCGCACGGCGAAAGGTCGGTCAGTATGAGACTCGTCATCATCGCTCGCTGGCGAGCCCGGCCGCGCCGGACGATCTCGACCACCAAGCCCTCCTTCGATGCAAAGTAGTAGAGCAAGACGCGCGGACTCGAACCAATCGCCCGAGCGAGCGGACGTAGCGACAGCTCGGCGAGACCGTGACTGCAGACGTAGTCGACTGCCCGATCCAGCAGTTCGGCCCGCCGCGCCTCATCCGGGGTACGCGACACGTCTGAGGGTAGCATACTTGAAACGATCGTTTCAAGTATAAAGCGGCTTGACATTTGTAAAGTTCGGGCTAGCCTAGAGGGGTGAACCGCTTCGCCGACTTGTTAAACACGACGATGGAGCACGCCGGGCTGTCGGCTGCCGAGGTAGCGGCGAGCACCGGGCTGACCGAATCGGCGATCTCGCTACTGCGCGCCGGCCGGCGCGAGCCCTCCTACCGGACGTTGGAGCGCCTGGCGAAGGTCATGCCGCCGCTGCGCGCGCGTCTCGGCGAGGAGGCATCGACGCCATTCGACGTGATCGAGGCGGCGATCGGCGACATTCGAGCCGGGAAGATGGTCGTCGTGCTCGACGACGAGGACCGCGAGAACGAAGGCGACCTTGTCATGGCGGCCCAGATGGTCACACCGGATGCGATCAACTTTATGCGCATGCACGCGGGCGGGCTGATCTGCGTCCCGATGGTCGGTGCGCGGCTCGACGAGCTGCACATTCCGCAGATGGTGCGCGACAATACGGCCGTGCACGAGACGGCGTTCACCGTGTCGGTCGAAGCGCGCGGCTTGACCACGACCGGCATTTCGGCGCACGACCGCGCGGCGACGATCAAACGCCTGCTCGATCCCGACGCGAAGCCGGCCGATTTTCTGCGGCCGGGTCACACGTTTCCATTGCGCGCGCGCGAAGGCGGCGTGCTCGTTCGCGCCGGGCAGACCGAGGCCGCGGTCGATCTTGCGCGGCTCGCCGGGCTCTATCCCGCGGGTGTGATCTGCGAGATCATGGCCGACGACGGGACCATGGAGCGCCTCGACGGCCTGCGCGCGTACGCCGACCGTCACGATCTCAAGCTTATTACGGTGAAGGATCTCATCGCGCACCGGATGCGTACGGAGAAGCTCGTCAACCGCGTTGCAGAGTTTGCGCTGCCGACAGATACGGGCGAATGGACCGGCGTAGCGTACGCAACCGCGATCGACGATAACACGCACGTAGCGCTGGTGATGGGCGAGATCGGCGACGGCAAAGAAATTCTCGTGCGCGTTCATTCGGAATGCCTCACCGGCGATGCGTTACACTCGATCCGGTGCGACTGCGCCGCGCAGCGCGACGGCGCGATGCGGCTGATCGCACGCGAAGGGCGCGGCGTCTTCCTTTATCTACGCCAAGAAGGCCGGGGAATCGGTCTGGCAGATAAGCTGCGTGCCTATGAGTTGCAAGATCGTGGCGCCGATACCGTCGAGGCAAATATCGCGCTCGGCCTGCCGGTCGACAAGCGCGACTATGGCATCGGTTCGCAGATTCTCGCCGACCTGGGGGTCAAAGAGATGCGCCTGATCACGAACAATCCGAAGAAAATATTCGGGTTAGAGGGGTACGGATTGAAGATCGTCGGACGCATGCCGCTGCAAACGGCGCCGACGGCGCACAACAAGCGCTACATCGATACCAAGCGTTCGAAGCTCGGGCACATCTTCGACGACGACGGAGCCGCCGCATCGTGAAGTCTGATGGTGCCGGCGCCGCGCCGGATTGTTCCGGCAGGCGCTTCGCAGTCGTCGTTGCCCGCTTCTACGACGATATCGCCGCGCAGTTGCTCGAAGGTGCGAAACAGGCGCTCCACGACTGCCGAGTGGCGCCGGAGGAGATCGAGGTCTACGACGTCCCGGGATGTTTCGAGATTCCGTTGGCCTGCCGCAATCTCATCGATACGGGGCGATTCGATGGGCTCGTAGCGCTCGGCGCGGTCATACGCGGCGAGACCCCGCACTTCGACTTCGTCGCCGGGGAGTGCGCGCGCGGAATCATGGACGTGCAGCTTGCAACCGGGACCCCGATCGGCTTCGGGGTCCTTACGACGGACGACCCCATCCAAGCGGCCGAGCGGGCCGACCCGAAAGGCGGCAACAAGGGGTATGGGGCGGCGCTCGCGGCGGCTGCTCTGCTCTGCATGCGGGCGCAGGAACTCCCTCGCCTAGGTCGCATCTAGGTCGCCTCAAGCTACTTGGCGCCGGGGAGCCCGGCGGCGGAAGGCGCGGAGCGCGGGCGCTTTTCGGAGAGAATAAGCGAGCCACTTGTGGCTCGCGTTGGAGGCCGTGCCTTGGAAGACAAGATTCTCACCTGTAAAGACTGCGGTAACCAGTTCGTGTTCTCGGGGCGAGAGCAGCACTTCTTCGCCGAGAAAGGTTTTCAGAACATACCGCAGCGCTGCCGTGACTGCCGCCAAGTAAGGCGAACACAGACCGGCGACGAGAGCCAAACCCGCGCTGCAAACCGGCCGAACTATGAGGCGGTCTGCGCTGCTTGTGGAGTCGAGACGACGGTCCCGTTCCGGCCGCGTGGAGATCGCCCGGTCTATTGCCGAGCATGTTACTCGGCGAAGGTTCCCGCCGGCGTTTGAAGCAGCTCACGGCGGTCGCATGGGAAGGCGATGCCGTGCGCTATCTCGATCAGCGCTTACTTCCGCACGAAACTCGGTACGAACTCGCTCGTAACGTCGACGAGATCGTCGACGCGATCGCATCGCTGGCCGTGCGTGGTGCTCCGTGTATCGGCGTCTTTGCCGCGTACGGGGTCGCCTTGTTGCGCCGCTCGATCGCCGCCGACGACGAGTTCGCGCGCGCCGCGCAACGCGTGCGTGCCGCCCGTCCGACCGCCGTAAACCTCGCTTGGGCGGTCGATCGCGTCCTCGGCGCGCCCGATCCCGTTGAGGAGGCGCGCGCAATCCACAACGAGCAGATCGCGATCGATGCCGCGATCGGCGCGCACGGGCTCGAGCTGGTGCGCAAGGGCGCGCGCATCATGACGCATTGCAATACCGGGCCGCTCGCCACGGCCGGCGGCGGGACGGCGCTGGGCGTGATTCTCACCGCGCAGCGCGGCGGGAAGAAGCCGCGGGTCTTTGTTACCGAGACGCGCCCGCTGCTCCAGGGCGCACGCCTCAACTATCTCGAGCTGCGCAATGCCGACGTCGACGCGACGTTGCTCGTCGACGGTGCGGCCGCGATTACCATGCAGCGGCATGCCGTCGACCTCGTCATTGTCGGCGCCGATCGTATCGCACGCAACGGCGATACGGCTAATAAGATCGGAACCTATGGACTCGCGGTGCTCGCGGCACATCACGGTATTCCGTTCTACGTGGTCGCGCCGCGGTCGACGATCGATTTCTCAATTGCGGGCGGCGACGAAATTACGATTGAGGAGCGGGCGCCCGACGAGGTCGCGGGATTTGCAGGCCGCCGCGTTGCCCCGGAAGGTGCAGAGGTTTACAATCCGGCGTTTGACGTCACGCCCGGACGCCTCATTACCGCGTTCGTCACAGAGTATGGAATCACACGGGCACCGTATGACGAGTCGATCCCGGATCTCGAGCTTCGGCCATTCCTGGCCGCCGTATCGTAGTTGAAGTTTTACGATTTCGTTGACAAGCAGCCGCCGATCGGCCGGCTTGTGGTCATCGAGGGAACGGAGCGGATTCTCGCCGATCGGGCGCTCGACGTCATCCTCGACAGACTGCTTCCGCCGGACGTTCGTGACCTTAACCTGCAGCGCTTTGCAGCCGAAGACGCCGCCGATCCGGCGCGCATCCGCGAGGCGGCGCAAGCGATGCCGTTCTTAGCCGAGCGCCGCGTCGTCGTCGTCAGCGACGCGCAGACGCTGCGCGCGCAGCCGCGGCGCGATCTGTGGGCGGTCGTGGAAGCGGTCCCGGAGGGTAACACGCTCGTGTTGCTCGATCTCCTGGCGCCGCGCACGCAGCAGCCACAGCCGTTCGGTGCGCTCGCGGGGCGCAGTGCGTTGCGCATCGATACGACAGCCGGCGAAGAGACGCGCGAGCGTTTTGTCGCCGAGATGCTCGATCGGCTCGGCGCAAAGGCCGACGCGCGCGTCGTGGATGCCCTGGTGCGCAGCGATGCCGATCTCGCGTCGGTGCGTAACGACCTCGAAAAGCTCGCGCTCGCGCACAAGAAGATTACCCTCGCCGACCTCGAGCGGGAAGCGCTGACGATCGAGGATCCGAAGGCGTACAAGTACGCTAGCGCGGTTGCTGAAGGCAAGATCGCCGAAGCGCTAGAGATCGCAAACGAAACGTTTGCCAACGATCCGCGAAGAGCGGCAATCCCCTTGCTGTCGGCGCTCGCGACCGAGTGCGGTTACATTTGGGAGCTGGCGCGCCCGGGCGGCACACTGCCGCCGCGCGCACGCTGGCGCGAACGCGTTCTGCGCCCACTCGCCAAGCGTGCCGGCGAACGGCGCGCACGGGTCGCCTACGAGCGAGCCGTCCGCGGGATCGAAGCGATAGTTACCGGGCAAGCCGGCAACGAACCCGACGATCACCGCACGCTCGTCGAACGCATCAGCGTCGAACTCTCTTCGCTATCCCGCCACTAAAAACAAACAGCTCTCGACGATCTGGTTACCTCGTGTTGCGGCGGGGACTCCGACGCGAGCGGGCATTGACAGGAGGTCATGACGTTCCTCAAGGGGTGCCGCGAGCGCGGCGTAGCAGGAGCGGTGCACGGAGGCACCGCGACGAGCGCCCCGACGGAACACGAGGTAACCAGATCGTTAAGAGCCGGTCATATACTCCACTGCCAGGCGTTCCAGGATTCGGTTGTCGGATTTGACGCGAAGCCTTTGAAATCAACGCTGAGGCCTTCCTGTTGGCGCTCCCACCAGAAGAAGACCATCGGATTGTCGCGTGCGAGGAGACCTTCGATCGTAGCGTAGGCTGCCTTGCGCCCGGTGCGATCGTAACGCGCGAGTGCTTCGTGCTGCGCGGCATCCATTGCAGGGCTGCAGTAGTGCGTGTCGTTGTATCCGTGCGGCGGAACGTTCGCGCAGAGGAACTGCGACGAGTTATCGGGATCGATTCCGGAGAACCACGGAAAGAGAATCAGGTCGAAGCGTCCGCCATGCAGGATGCCGCCCATGGCCTCGGGCGCGTAGAGGAGGTTCTCGGGATAGTACTTTACGTCGACGCCGACACCGGCGCGGCGCAGCGCGGCCTGAAGCAAAATGCTCTCGATTCTATGCGTTTCGGTCTGCGAGTCGGTCGCCAGCTGAAGCTGCAGCGGACGGCCGTTCTTTCGCAGCATGCCGTTGCGGTCGGGAAGCCATCCGGCTGTCGCAAACAGCTTGCGTCCGGCGGCACGATCGAAGCGAACCGAACGGACGGACGGTTCGTAGGCCCAGATCCAGTTTGGTAAGTCTTCGGTGGCGACGTCGGATTGGCCGTGCGTCACCTCCGCGGTCAATGCGGCTTTGTCGATCGAAGCCGCGATGGCGCGGCGCACGAGCGGATTGTCGAGTGGTGGGTGCGTGAGATTAAAAGCGACGGCTTCAAAACCGTTGACGTTTACCCAGACGATCCGGGCACCGGCTACCGTGCGCAGGGCCGGATACGTCTCGACCGATGGCTGAAAGAGATAATCGACGTCGTGCGTCCGAAGCAGATTCACCTCGGTGTCCTCGTTAGGAACGATGTGAATCTCGATGCGCGCCAGCCGTGGCGGCCCGAGGAAAAATGAAGGATTCGCAACGAGCTGGATCCGATCGCCACGCTGCCATGAGACGAACCGGAACGGACCGTCGCTTACCGTCGGCGCGGAGCCGAAGGGAATGTCATTGATATTGGGATAGCGCGATAAGACGTGCGCCGGCGCGACGTCGTACGGCTGGTCGCTTTCGGCGAAGAACGTATTGACGAACGGCGCGAACCGCGATTTCAAATGTACGACGACGGTGTGGGTATCAGGGGTATCGATCGATCGCACGTCGTCGTAGCCGTTGCGCGAGATGACGTTGTTGTTCGCGTTCATAATCGCTTCCCACGACCACTTGACGTCGATTGCCCCGACGGGCACGCCGTCGCTCCAGCGTGCGTTCTTGCGGAGGTGGTACGCGATCGTAAGCCCGTCGGCGCTGATGCCGCGGTTGGCTTGCGTCGGCACCGATTCGGCGAGCATCGGCACCGGATTGCCCTTCGGATCCGCGGACACCAGCGGCTCGAACATGAAGCGGTTGACGAAACCATCCGTCGTATTGCTGACGAGAAAGGGATTGAGGCTCTTTGGCTCCAGGGCGACGGCGACGCGTAAGACGCCGGGTTGCGTCCACGGATGGCGCCCGGAAGTGAGCGTCGAGGATTTGACGCAGCCGGCGCACGCCGCCGCCGCCACGAGCAAACCGATGCGTGCGACGGCCCTCACGCGCGAGCATATACGGTGACGAGGCAGTGGCTTCCCGTGGGGCGAAGGGCAAACAAACCCATGGATTACCGGACCTACGCCTCGCCCTTTTCGTGGAGATATGGACGTGCCGAGCTTCGTGCGCTCTTCTCGGAAGAGACGCGGCGGAGACTCTGGCGCGCCGTTTGGGTAGCGCTGGCCGAAGCGGAGAAGGCACAAGGGCTGCTCGACGAGGCTGAGGTTGAAGACTTGCGGGCCCACGCCGGCGAGATCGACATCGACGCGGCACTGGCCATCGAGCGCGAAATTCACCACGACCTTATGGCCGAAATCCGCGTTTTTGCCTCGCAGGCTCAACGCGGCGGGCGCAAGCTCCATCTCGGCGCCACTTCGATGGACGTGGAGGACACGGTCGAGACGTATCGTTTACGCTTCGCGCTCTCGATGATCGGCGCGAGTCTCGACGAGCTGCTGCGGTTCTTCGCCGAGAAGATCCGTACGTACGCAAATCTGGTCTGCATCGCGTTCACGCATCTGCAGCCGGCCGAGCCGACGACGCTCGGCTACCGGTTTGCGGTCTACGCGCAAGACTTACTCGTCGACGACGCCAACCTTCGGTTCGCGTTCGAGAATCTCACAACCAAAGGATTGCGCGGCGCGGTCGGCACGGCCGCATCGTACGAGCGACTCTGCGATAACTCGGGACGTTCCATCGAGATCGAGGAGTACGTGCTCGATCGGTTCGGACTACAGGCGCGCGAAATCAGCACGCAAACCTATCCACGGAAGCTTGACTACCTGTTGCTCTCCGCCCTGGCCGGTTTAGGGGCGTCGCTTTCAAAGTTTGCCGCCGACGTGCGGATTTTGAGCAGTCCGGAGTTCGGTGAGGTTGCCGAGCCGTTTGCGCCGTCGCAGGTCGGAAGTTCGGCGATGCCGTTCAAGCGCAATCCTATCCTCTGCGAGCGGATTGGATCGCTGGCACGACTGCTCGAGGCATATGCCACGGTCGCGTGGCAGAACGCAGCGACGAACTTCTTGGAGCGTACGCTCGACGACAGTGCGAATCGGCGGACGATTCTACCTGAATCGCTGCTCTGCGCTGATGAGATCGTCACGCTCGCGCGTAAGGTCGTCGAGGGCTTGCGCGTCGAGGAGCGCCGGATCGCGCAGAATCTGCGCACTTACGCGCCGTTTGCGGGAACCGAAGCGGTCCTCATGGAGGCGGTGCGATCCGGTGGCGATCTCCAGCAACTGCACGAAGCGATCCGCCGCGCGTCGATGGAGGCTTGGGAAGCCGTCGCACGCGGTGAGGACAACCCGCTCTCGAGCCTGCTCACCGAAGACGCGGAGCTTCGCACGCGCGTCGACCCGGCCGAGATTCGGCGGCTGCTCGACCCCAGCAAGCACGTCGGCACGGCGCCGCAGCGAGCGCGCCTGCTCGCCGATCGCATCGATCGGCTGACGCCGTTTCCGCGTCAAACCGAGGTACGCGTCACGTGAACAAAGGCATCGAGATCGCCCGCGGCAAGACGAAGATTCTTTACGAGAACCCGGGCCAGCCGCACCAGCTCGTGGTCGCGCAGACCGATCAGATTTCGGCCGGCGACGGCGCGCGCCGGCACGTCGTCGCCGGTAAGGGACGGCTAGCGGCGCAGACAACCGCGCGCGTCTTTCGGTTGCTGAACCTCTGCGGACTGCCGACGCACTACCTCAACGGCGGAGAAGATGACGACGACAACGAGATGGTCGTCCGCCGGTGCAACATGATTCCGCTCGAAGTCGTGACGCGCGGCGTTGCGGCCGGTTCGTTCGTAAAGCGTAACCCCGGACTGCAGCGCGGGACGCTGCTCGTGCCGCGGGTCATTGAGTTTTTCTTCAAAGACGATGCCGCGCACGATCCGATGATCTCACCCGATCAAATCGTCGCTCGGAACATCGCCGCGCCGCAGGAGGTAGCGGCGATGACCGAGCTTGCACGCTTAACCTTCGACATTCTCGCGCACGCGTGGCGAAGGCGCGATGTTCTGCTGGTCGATCTGAAGATCGAGTTTGGGCGCCTCGCCGGTGGGGAGAATCAAGGACAACTGGTGATCGCCGACGTCATCGACAACGATTCGTGGCGAATCTGGCCGCAGGGGCGCGAGGAGCTCATGCTCGACAAGCAGATCTATCGGAACTTGGAGAACGTCGACGACGAAGCGTTAGAACGCGTCAAGCGCGCGTACGAGCGCGTGGTCGAGCTCGCCGGTGCATTTCCCGTGATGCGTCCGGGTATGGTTGCGACGATCGCGGATTCCGCCGCGCAGGTGGATCGGGCAAACGAGGTCGTTAAAATGCTCGGGCAGCTCGGCCTGCCGACGGTCCGCCACGTCGCCAGCCCGTCGACGACACCCGGCTACGTGCTGCAACTCGTGCAGCAGTTGGAGGCGAGCTTTCCGCGACTCATCTTCGTCGCCGTCGGCGAGAGCGAGTTGCTCCGGTCGATGCTCGACGCTACGTCGTCCGCGCCGGTGCTCGACGGCCGCAACGACCCGCAGCGCGTCGCCATGCAATGTGCGAAGTTCTTCGGCCTCGAAGACACCGTACTCTACGGGCGAACGCTTCTGATGCAGGCTAACGCGCGCTCGAACGTGATTCACGCCGACGCATCGCTCCAGCAGCTACCGCCGCCGCAGGGAGCGGCACTTGGTTAGTGCGCGTGCGACCAAGCCGCTCAACGTCGCGCTTCGCGACGACGAGCTCCAACGCATCAGGGAGCGTCTAGGCCGCGAGCCGACCGTCGTCGAGCGTCACGCGTTCGACGCGCAATGGAGCGAGCATTGCAGCTATAAATCGACGCGCCATCATCTCGAAGGACTTCCGACGCAGGCACCGCAGGTCGTCATCGGGCCGGGCGAAGACGCCGGCCTGCTTCATCTCGGCGTGCATGACGGCGTTCGTTATGGCATCGTGGTCGCCCACGAATCGCACAACCATCCCTCGCAGGTCGTGCCGTTCGAAGGCGCCGCAACCGGTGTCGGCGGGATCGTTCGTGACGTCCTGTGCATGGGCGCAAACGTAATCGCGATCGCCGACGCGCTACGCTTCGGCCGCGCCGACGACGACCTCGATTCGCATCAGGCCGCGGTCGCGCGCGGCGTGGTCGACGGCATCGGCGCGTACGGCAATGCGATCGGCGTGCCGAACGTGACTGGCGACGTCTACTTCGATCGGGGATTTGACGCCAATGCGCTAGTGAACGTCATCGCGCTCGGTATCGTCGACGAGAGTAGCGTCATTCACTCATACGCGCCGAAGGATGCAGCCGGGTGGGATATCGTCCTCGTCGGAAAAGCCACCGACCCCAGCGGCTTCGGCGGGGCAGCGTTCTCGTCGCTGACGCTCGACGCGCAGGATGCCGAAGCGAACAAAGGCGCCGTTCAAGTCCCCGATCCGTTCCTCAAAAACGTCCTGATGCGTGCGACGTATCGTGTCTTCGCGTTGCTGCGCGAACGCAAGATTGCGGCCGCATTCAAGGATCTCGGTGCCGGCGGTGTCATGGGCTGTTCGGCCGAGATCACGTCGAGCGGCGGTTTCGGCGCCGAGATCGACCTGGATCGCATCAACGTGGCTGTCCCCGGATTGCCACCGGAGGTCGTTGCCGTCGGCGAGACGCAGGAACGCCTGCTCTGGCTCTTGCCGCCTTCGGTGACACCCGACGTACTGCGCGTTTATAACGCAGAGTACTCGCTTCCCGAGATCGCGTACAACGCACGCGCCGTCGTAATCGGGCGCGTGACGCCCGAGAGACGCTACGTGCTCCGCGATCGCGGAGAGATCGTGATGGACGTCGAGAGCGAGTTTCTCACTGGGAAGATCCGCGACGAGCTTCCGAGTGCCGAGCCGGTCGCGCGCACCGCGCCGGCAGAGCAGCTCGAAGCGGTCGACGTGGAGCGCGTCTTGCCTCGCGTTCTGGCGCATCGCGACGTCTGTTCGCGCGAACCGCTCTACCGGCGATACGACGCGGTCGTGCGCGGTTGCACCGTACTACCGCGTGGCGCGGCCGATGCGGGCGTTCTGGCGCCCGTTCCTGGATCGCCATTGGGCGTTGCGCTCGCGGTCGCCGGCAACCCGCGCTACGGCCGGATCGATGCGCGCTATGCGGCGGAGTACGCCGTCGTCGAGGGGATGCGCCGCGTCTGTGCCGTCGGTGCACGTCCAGTTGGGTTGACCGATTGTCTGAACTTCGGCAATCCGCGCAAGCCCGAACAGTACGGTGAGTTCGTCGCCGCAGTCGAGGGTCTGGCCCGCGCTGCCAGTGAGCTGTCCCTCCCATTCGTCTCCGGCAACGTCAGCCTTTATAATGAGAGCGAGGACGGCTCGTCGATTCCGGCGTCGGCGATCGTCAGCTGCATCGGAGCCATCGACGACGTGGCGGGTGTCGTGACGCCAGGCCTGAAGAGAGCCGGTTCGGCGCTGCTGTGGATCGGAAGCCGCGAGCTCGCGGCGGGCGGCTCGGTGCTCGCCGAGATACTCGGCATCGACGGATCGTTGCCGAGCATCTCGTATGAAACCGAGCGCGCAGCGGCGACGATTCTTGCGGACGCAATTGAGCGCGGCGTCTTGCTCTCGTGCCGCGCGATTAGTGATGGCGGCATGCTCGTCGCGCTTGCGCGCCAAGCCTTCGACGCGATGTGCGCCGGTCGCCGGATCGGCGCCGAGCTCGACTTCGGTAACCCGTTTTGCGAAGCCGGCGGTTTTCTCTGTGAAGTGAGCGACGAGGGCGGCATCGACGTTACAGGCATCCTGCGCGTCGGCGAGACGACGGCCGGCGACGAGCTCGTCGTCAACGGTACGCGCTTTTCCATCGAACGGCTCTACGAACTCTGGTCGCGACCGCTGACGGCGCTCTTTCCATGAGCGCGCGTATCGCGGTCCTCGTCTTTCCGGGCACGAACTCCGAAGACGAAACGCTGCGCCTGCTTCTCGACTGTGGCGGCGATGCCGAACTGGTCCACTGGTCGCGCGCCGATACGTTGCCGGCGTACGGCGCGTACGTGATCCCCGGCGGATTCGCATATGAGGATCGCATTCGCGCCGGTGCAATCGCCGCACACGATCGCATGATGGACGCCGTCGTCGAGGGAGCGGCGCGTGGAAAGCTCGTTTTCGGGCTCTGTAACGGTGCGCAAATCCTCTTGGAAGCCGGGCTCGTGCCTGGAACCGGCACGGCCCGTAGACCAACCGCAGCCTTTACGCGGAACGCTCCGTCGCCGCACTTCATCTGCCGGCACGTTGCGCTGAAGCTTGCGATCGAACCGTCGCGTTGCGCGATTACCGCGTCGTTGCCGAAGGATGCACTCGTGCCGGCCTGGGTCGCGCACGCCGAGGGCCGGCTCGCGGCGACGCCGGAGCATCTCGACGAGATTGTCGCCGGCAAGCATCTCGCGTTCGTCTACGCGCAAGCCGACGGAAGCGTCGACGTCGCAACTCCCAACGGCTCGGCGCTTGATTGCGCGGGGCTCGTGAATCGCTCCGGCAACGTCCTCGCGATCATGCCGCACCCCGAACGCGATGCCTGGAACTTCAACCACCTCGACCAGCGCGACGGCGGCGACGTCCTTGCACCTTCGGGCGGGGCGGTGCTCTTTGGCAGTTTCGTCGATGCGGTGAACGCGGCGTGATGCGAGCCGTCGCCATCGGCCTAAAGATCCCCGACAACACGGCGTATACGGCGTTGACGGCCTTGCGCCGGCTCGGCGTCGACGTCGCCCGCATCGAGCGCGATCAGATATGGCTCTTCGAATCCGACGACGCGCGGGCACTTGCCGAACGCATTCGATCCGACGAACGCCTTTTCAACCCCAATACGCAGCGTCTCAAGATTCTAGAATCCACCGATGCAGAAGCGGGCGAGCTTCGCATCGAAACCCTCGACGCGGCCGAGGCGATCGCGCGCGGCGCCGTGCCTGCGGCCATTGCGTGGCATCTCTACGACGCGGACGATAAGCCGGTCGCGCCGGCCGTGCTTGCGGCGGCGGCCGAAAGGCTGCTCTGCAATCCAGCGATCGAACGGGCCATCTATCCTAGGAAGATCCTATCTGAGAAAGTAGTCTCAAACCGCATATGAACCGGCCGTACACCGTCGCTACCTTGGGCTCGCACTCGGCGTTGCAGATTCTCAAGGGCGCGCACGACGAAGGCTTTCGAACGCTAGCCATCTCAAATCGCGACACGGAGCGGCTCTACCGTTCCTTCGCGTTCGTCGACGAAGTGATCGCGCTCAACGATTATTCCGAGTTCATGAGCCGTCTCGATGAGCTCAAAACCCGGAAGGTCATCATCGTACCGCACGGATCGTTCGTCGCATACCTCTCACTCGAAGAGCATAAGAAGATGACCGTTCCCTATTTCGGCAACAAAGCCGTGCTCGATTGGGAGGCCAGTCGCGAGCTCCAGCGCGAGTGGCTGTCGCGCGCCGGGTTACGGCTGCCGCGTCAGTTTCGCAGCGGCGCGGAGATCGACCGGCCGGTCATCGTGAAGCTCTACGGGGCGCAAGGCGGCAAGGGTTATATGTTTATCCGCCACGCGCACGATTTTGAGGCGCGGGCGGCGCATCTCAAAGAACAGTACATCATTCAGGAATATATCATCGGCGTGCCGCTCTACATCCATTACTTCTATTCGCCGCTGCAAGACAAGCTCGAGATCATGTCGATGGACCGGCGGTACGAGACGAACGTCGATTCCCTCGGACGCATTCCGGCGGCGGCGCAGGAGGGTATGGACGTGAGCCCTTCGTACGTCGTCGTCGGCAATCAGCCGGTCTCGCTACGCGAATCGATGCTCGCCGAAGCACTGCGGATGGGCGACGACGTCATCAAGGTGAGCAAGGAGATATGCGGGCCGAAGGGACTTTTCGGAGCGTTTTGCATCGAGACGATCATCACGCCGGACATTCAGTTCTACGTCATGGAGATATCGGCGCGCATCGTCGCCGGCACGAACCTGTTCATCGACGGATCGCCGTACTCGTACTTGAACTACTCCGAGCCGATGTCGACCGGGCGCCGCATCGCCCGCGAGCTCAAGAACGCGTTGCTTACGAACAACCTTCGTTTGGTTCTCGATGATTCGAGTGTCTTGTAGATGGTTGGCGCTGGTCGCTGCCTTCGCGGTCGCGCTGCCGTGCACGGCATCGGCGGCGTTAATGGCCGATCCGGGCGTGCTCTACCAACAGATGAAGGATGCCTACGCCAAGGGGATGGCGGACGGCTGGAACTTTCGTTCTCAGGAGACCTACCTCTCGACGATCTTTAATGCCGGGCGGGCATACTCGCTCCAGTATCCCGACGATCAGAACTACGGAATCCTAGCGGCGTTGACGGTGCAGATCGGCAGCGGCCTGCACTACAATCCGCTCACGAATCACGACGGCGCCGCCTGGTGGGTGCGCGAAGCGGCAGACTGGGTGAGCAAGCACTCCGAGGATCTCACGGCGCTCGGGCAGGCGCAGGCGATTCTCTCGCGCGTGAACTCGGAGGACGACCCCGAACAACTCGCGCGCTTCGCCGATGCGGATGCGACCGCCAACGTGCAAGCGTACCCTCGCGACGTCGACGCGATGCTCATTCAAGTCGAGGCGGACTGGCGCGCATGGCTCCTGACGCACGATCCATCGTGGCGAACGCTCGCACTCGTGCGTGCCGCTGCGCCGGATTTTCCGGTCGCGCACCTGCCGACAACCTGGGGCAACGAGCTCGTAGCGGCAGCCGAAGCGGCCTCGACCGCGCAGGGGTACACCGTGGCCGACGTCGCGAACGCGCAAACGTTTATGAGGCGCCTCAAAGCCGTTTCTCCGCTGCGCGTCATCACGACGGTCAACGCAATGCCGCACGAGGCGTATATGTCGACGCTCGCCCCCGCCGACGAATACTTTGGGCGCATGGGGATGTCGATTCTCGGGATCGAGAATCAGCTCAAGCACATCAACTTCATGCTCGACTACGATTACGGCAATCGCGAGAGCAGCCCGGCGATCGACGTGACCGATTCGATTATCTCGATGCAAAAGGTCTATCCGCGCGACCGCGATCTACCGATGCTCATGTACTGGGATTACACGACGCTACGCCGCATGACCGATGAGCGATCGCACCATGCTGCCGAACAAATTCGGGCGATCCTCACTGTCGAGTACCAGGATACGCCGCAAGCACGCAAGCTGCTAAGCGGTTGAGGATGCTGTAATAGACACGCTGCTCGTCGACCGGCTCCAGTTCGCGTTTACCATCATGTTCCACTATCTGTTCCCGATCGGAACGATGGGGCTGGCTCCGTTCGTCGCGGCGTACACGTGGAAAGCAGCCCGCGATCGCGACGAGGAGACGTCTAAGATCGCCCGTTTTTGGACGAAGATTTTCGGCGTGAACTTCGCTTCCGGCGTCGTAACCGGCATTCCGATGGAGTTTCAGTTCGGAACGAACTGGGCCGAGTTTTCGCGCCGCAGCGGGTCCGTCGTTGGCCAACCGCTCGCGATGGAAGGCATGTTCGCATTCTTCCTTGAGTCGATCTTTCTCGGCGTGCTGCTCTACCGGCGGCGCGGCATTCCTTCGCCGCTCGAGGCGTGGGCTGCGGTCTTCGTGTGCCTTGGGGCGTGGCTCTCAGGGTTCTTTATCGTTGCAACCGACGCATGGATGCAGCACCCGGTTGGATATACTCTCGCCGCCGACGGGACGATCCATCTGGAGAGCATCTGGGCGGTACTCGGTTCGCCGTTCCTGCAATGGCAGATCGCGCACGTGCTGACGGCCGCACTGCTCGCGGGCGGCTTTATCGTAGCGGGGGTGGGCGCATATTATGTGCTCGCACGCCGCGACGAGGCGATCGGGCGGCGGTTCGTACGGGATGGAACGATTGTGGCGCTCGTCTTTGCCGTGCTCGTTGCCTTTCCGACCGGCGACCGAAACAGCGAGGACGTAACGATCTACCAACCGGTGAAGCTCGCGGCAATGGAAGGGCTCTTCCGCAGCGAGCGCGGAGCCCCGCTGGCGATCATCGGTATGCCCGATCAACAGCACGGAGATCTGATCGATCCGGTCTACGTGCCGGATTTTCTGAGCTTTCTGGCCTACGGCAACCGGTACGCAAACGTCAAAGGCCTCAAGGCCTACGCCCGCGAGCTATGGCCGCCGGTTGAGCTCACCTACTATGCCTATCACGTGATGGTCGGCCTGGGAACGATCTTCCTCACGGTTTCCGCCGTCGCCACGCTGTTACTCGTTCGCGGACGCCTGTTCCGCGCGCGCTGGGCGCTCTGGGCGCTGATGCTGGTCATGCCGTTTCCCTACATCGCGAACGAAGCGGGATGGGTAGTCAGTGAGGTTGGACGGCAGCCGTGGATCATCTACGGCCTCATGCGTACCACCGAAGGGGGTTCCCCGACGGTCGTCAGCGGTGAGGTTGTCTTTACGTTGATCGGTTTTGTGGGCATGTACTTTCTGCTCGGCGTGCTCTTTCTGTATTTCGTTCTGCGCGAAATATCGGCCGGTCCGTCGGAGGCCGCGGCGTGAGCACGGCTGGGTTTGCCGTCATCGCATTTTTACTGACGATGTACGTGTTGACCGACGGATACGACCTCGGGATTGCGGCGATCGTGCCTGCGATCGCCAAGAACGATCGCGAGCGCCGCGCCGTCATGGCGAGCATCGGGCCGTTTTGGAGTGGGAACGAAGTCTGGCTGATCGCCGCCGGCGGCGCCCTCTTCGCGCTCTTTCCGATCGCCTACGCATCGTCGTTCTCGGGGTTCTACCTGCCATTTATCGTCGTACTATGGCTGTTGATGTTTCGCGGCATCGCGATGGAGTTGCGCGATCGCTTGCAGTCGGAGCTCTGGCATCAGTTCTGGGACGTTGCGTTCTCGCTCTCGAGCGCGCTGCTCATTATCGTCTTCGGCGTAGCGATTGCGAACCTGTTGCGCGGCGTCCCGCTCAACTCTTACGGTTATTTCGAGGGCACGTTTGCATTTCTGCTCAATCCGTACGCGCTGCTCGTCGGCGCGTTTGCGCTCTGCGCGTTGGCGCTGCACGGCGCGGCATTCGCCGCGATGCGCATCGACGGGGTGATCGGCGACCGGGCGCTCGAGACGCTGCGCGCTACGTGGTGGGCCGTGCTCGTGCTCTATCTCGCAGTTACCGCGCTGACGTACCGGGTTGCCATCGTAGCGTCGCACCCGCGGTGGCTGCTGGTGATGCCGCTGCTCTCCCTCGCCGCACTTATCGCGCTGCGCGCCAATCTGCGTGCGCAAAGCGCGGGCGTAACGTTCGCGCTCTCGACTGCATTTCTGATCACGCTGCTCGCCGCCGCAGCGGCAACGCTCTTCCCGTATCTGATTCCGGCCTATCCCGCCGGTCATGGCGGTATATCGGTCTTCACTGCGGCGCCGTCGCCGGCGGCGCTGACCTGCGCCCTGGTCGTTACGGTGGGCGGAAGCATCGCGGTGCTCGTCTACGGTTCGGTCGTCGTGCGGCGCATGGCGGGTAAGATTCGCGTCGAATGACGGCCGGGTGAGCACCGGCATCGTCGCACGGGCCCTCGAGCATTACGATCGCTCCGGGTTGACGCTTACCGCAATCGGCAGCCATTCGGCGCTCGAGGTCGCGTTCGGCGCGCGTGCGCAGGGGCTGCGCAATCTGATTGTCACGGCCGCAAACCGCGATCGAACGTACGCGCAATACTACGTGCGACAGGAGAAGCCCGTGCCACGCGGCTGCGTCGACGGCGTCCTGCAGCTCGAATCGTTCCCCGAAATTCTCCACGCGGACGTCCAGCAACGCCTCTGGGACGAAAACGCGATCTTCGTCGCGAACCGTTCGTTCGAGGTCTACCTCCATCAGAAGTACTCGTATGACGAAATCGAGCGCAGCATGGAGATCCCATTCTTCGGCAATCGCTTCCTATTACGCGCCGAAGAGCGCGACGAGCCGGGGAATCAATACGCGCTGCTCGAGCGGGCGGGCATTCGTTACCCACGGCGGTTTGCGTCGCCTACGGAGATCGACCGCCTCGTCATGGTCAAGGCGCAGCACGCCAAAGTCAGCTTCGAGCGCGCCTTCTTTCTAGTGTCGTCGCCCGACGAATACGAGCGAGTGAGCCGGCAGTTGATCGAGGAGGGCATGCTGACGCGCGGCGCCCTCGAGGCGGCGGTCATTGAAGAGTATGCGCTTGGCGCGTCGATCAATCTCAACTTTTTCTATTCGCCGATTCTCGGCGAACTCGAGCTCAGCGGTACGGATACGCGGCGCCAAACCAATCTCGAAGGTTTCCGAAATGTGCCGCCCAGCGCGCTCGACGCGCTCCGAGGCGTGCCGATGCGACTCGAAGAGGCCGGACATCTTGCGGCCACGCTCACCGAGTCGATGCTCGAGCCGGCCTTCGAGATGGGAGAGCGCTTCGTAACCGCCGCACGCGCGATGCATCCGCCGGGTTTAATTGGTCCGTTTGCGCTGCAATGCGTGATCGTCGCAGGACCGCCGAAGGAGTTCGTCTGTTACGATGTCTCGCTGCGCATACCAGGTTCGCCGGGCACGCGATACACGCCGTATTCGGCGTATCGCTGGGGGCGCGACGTCTCGGTGGGCGAGCGCATCGCGATGGAGGTCGTCATGGCTCGCGACGCCGATCGGCTCCACGAGATATTAACGTAGGTGAAGGCGACTGACGCGCCAAACTGCGCAAACCCAACGCACCAGTCAAACGGAGAACGGTTATGAGTACCACCAACATTCAGGAGCGCACCGGCATCGTTACCTTTAAGGGAACGCCGATGACGCTGCAGGGGCCCGCGCTGCGCGTCGGCGATCCGGCGCCCGAGTTCGCGCTCACGGCAAGCGATCTCTCGCCGGTCAATCTCGAGCTCTTGCTCGATGGCGCTCAGGCAGCGCTGCTCATCGCGGTGCCGTCGCTCGATACGGGCGTTTGCTCGCTCGAAGCAAAGACGTTCAACGCGCGGCTTGCCGAGTTGCCGCCGGGCGTCAAGGCGTACGTCGTCAGCATGGATCTGCCGTTTGCGCAGGCGCGCTGGTGCGGGGCACAAGGTGACGTAAAACTGACGATGCTCTCGGATTATCGCGATCGCAGTTTCGGTTTGAACTACGGCCTGCTGATCGGCGAGCTGGGCCTGCTTACCCGCGCCGTTGTCGTCATCGGAAAGGATCGCACGATTCGTTACGTCCAGATCGTTCCGGAAGTTGCTACCGAGCCCGATTACGATAGCGCGCTGAAGGCGGCCGCCTCGGCCGCCTAATGCCCCCAACCGTCTTCATCCTCGATTTCGGCGCGCAATACAGCCAACTTATTGCGCGCCGAACGCGAGAGTTGGGTGTCTACTGCGAGATCGTCCCCTACGACACGCCGTGGAGCGCGCTCGCGCTGCGCGAGCCGGCGGGGCTGATCCTCTCGGGCGGCCCGGAGAGTACGCTCGACGCCGGCGCACCGGAGATGGATCCGGAGATCGCGCGCAGCGGCGTTCCGCTGCTCGGCATCTGTTACGGCATGCAACTGCTGGCGCGCCAGATCGGGGCTGAGCTCGTCAAACTCGACCGCGCGGAGTATGGGCCCGCGATGCTGCACGTCGACGAACGCGAGTCGCATCTCTTCGACGGCATTCCGCTCGAGACTCGGGTCTGGATGTCGCACGGCGACTCGGTCGTCGAGCTCCCGCGCGGATACCGGACGCTCGCCTCAACGCCGCGCTGCGCGATTGCCGCGATGGGGAACGACAAGAAGCGCATCTATGGCGTGCAGTTCCACCCTGAGGTCGTGCACACGGCGCACGGGCGCACGCTTTTGGGCAACTTTCTCCACACGATCGCTCAACTGGGCGACGATTGGAAGATGGACTCATTTGTCGAATCGTCGATCGCCGCGATTCAAGCAACGGTCGGCAGCGACAAGGTCATCTGCGCGCTCTCGGGAGGCGTTGATTCGGCGGTCGCAGCGACACTGGTGGCGCGCGCGGTGGGGGAACAGCTCACGTGCATCTTCGTCGATCACGGGCTGTTGCGCCAGAGCGAGCCCGAGCAGGTCGTTGCGGCCTTTCGAGATGTGCTCCACCTCAACGTCGTCGCGGTAGACGCGCGGGAGCGTTTCCTTCGCGCGCTCGAAGGCGTCGAAGATCCCGAACGCAAGCGCATTATCATCGGCCACGAGTTTATCGCGCTCTTCGAAGCCGAGGCGGCCAAGATTCCCGGCGTCAAGTACCTCGTGCAGGGAACGCTCTATCCCGACGTCATCGAATCGAAGACCCCGGAGAGCAAAGCCGGACACAAGATCAAATCGCATCACAACGTCGGCGGTTTACCGGAGAAGATGGGGCTGCGGCTCGTCGAGCCGCTACGCGCTCTCTTTAAGGATGAAGTGCGCGAGTTGGGGCGCGTTCTGGGCCTGCCGGCGGAGATCGTCTGGAGGCAACCGTTCCCAGGCCCCGGCCTAGCGGTGCGAATCATCGGGGACGTGACCGCGGATCGCTTGGCGATCGTGCGTCAAGCCGATGCGATCGTGCGCGAGGAGATCGAGCGTGCGGTGCTCGATCCGCGGCCGTGGCAATATTTCGCCGTCCTTACGCCGGTCAAGAGCGTCGGCGTCATGGGCGACGGGCGCACGTATGCGAACCTCGTCGCAGTTCGTGCGATTACCAGCGAGGATGGCATGACGGCCGATTGGGCGCGCCTTCCGCACGAGCTGCTCGAGCGGATATCCTCGCGCATCGTCAACGAAGTGGCAGGCATCAATCGCGTCGCTTACGATATCACGACGAAACCGCCCGCGACCGTCGAGTGGGAGTAGAACGTGCGCGTTCTTGTCATCGGTAACGGCGCGCGTGAAGACGCGCTCTCGTGGCGCATCGGCGAATCGGCATCGTGTGCGGCGATCTTCGCCGCGCCGGGCAACGCCGGTACTGCATCGCGCGGACAGAACTGGGATATCGCGGCGACCGACGGACGCGCGCTGGCCGAACGCTGCACCGCCGAACGCATCGACCTCGCGGTGCTGGGCCCCGAAACCGCGATCGCGGCCGGTGTCGGCGATCGGTTGCGCGTTGCCGGCATCGCGGTCTTCGGTCCAAACCGCTCCGCGGGCCGGCTCGAATCGAGTAAGGTGTTCGCAAAGCGCTTCATGGAGCGACACGGCATCGCGACGGCGCGGGCCGTCGTCGTGCATTCGCTAGACGGGGCTCGAAAGGCACTCGAATCGTGGAACGGCGGCGTCGTCATTAAAGCGGATGGACTCGCCGCGGGAAAGGGCGTCGTCGTCGCGCCGGACCGCGGTGCCGCAATCGCGACGCTAGAGGACTGGTACACGCACAGTCGCATTCCGGGCGGCGGCGCGGAGACGTTGCTCGAAGAGCGGCTCGAAGGACGCGAAGTCAGCGTCTTCGCACTCTCGGATGGCCGCACGATGCTGCCGATCGCGGCCGCGTGCGATTATAAGCGTGCCGGCGACGGCGAAACGGGGCCCAACACCGGCGGCATGGGCGCCTACTCACCGCCGAGCGGCTTTCCCGACGATCTCTACGCGCGGGTACAGGACGATATCCTCGGACCCGTAGCGCGCGGACTGGCCTCCGAAGGCGAAACGTATATCGGCGTGCTCTACTGCGGGCTGATGTGGACTGCACGAGGTCCGTACGTCATCGAGTTCAACGCGCGCTTCGGCGATCCGGAGACGCAGGTGCTGATGCCGCGAGTGCACGGCGACTTTGCGGCATTGTTGAAATCGGTCGCCGACGGAGCGATGGACCTCTCTCTCGCAACGATCTCGCCGGAGCATTGCGTCGGCGTCGTCCTTGCGACCGGCGACTATCCACGCAGCAATACGCCGCTGCGGGGGCTCAATCCGGACGTTTGGACCGGTGAAGGCTGCCACATCTTCTGGGGCGGTTCGCGGCTCGAAGGCGACCGCATCGCCAGCGGCGGCGGCCGGGTGCTCACCGTCGCAGCAGTGGGAAACGATCTCGATGCTGCGCGCGGGCGCGCGTACGATGCCGTTAAGGCATTGGCGACGCGGCTCGGCACCGACAAGCTGACCTACCGAACGGATATCGGAATACTTCGGTGATCGTAATGGTCGTCGCGCAGGCCAGTGCAGCTCCGGCGGCGCTGACGATCTTCCAGCGGGCGCAGGCGGCCTGGCTGGCGCGTATCGTGCCGCCGTTCGAATCCTTCGAAGTTGCATGCGACCGCCCAGGACCGGCATGAGCGTGCCGCGCCGAGGTGTAACTCCGCAACGAGAGGGAGGTTCATAGAAGACGTGCGTCAACTCACGGCATCGATATCGACCCAGTCGCTGCTCGCCCAGGTCCTTAGCATCACCGCCCTCGGGCTCTGCGTGACGGCGTTAGCGGCATGGCTCTTCCAGGACATCGCTCCAGGCATCGGCCTGATCGCAATGATCGGCGGCCTCATTCTACTCTTCTCCATCTATGCCGTAAGGCAGAACGAAGCGCTCTCGCTCCTGCTCTTTTATGCGTTTACGTTCTTGGAAGGATTGGGAATCGCACCGGTTATCAACCAATATGTGCGCGCATTCGGTCCCGACGTCGTCGTCAATGCCGCGCTCACGACGGGCCTGGGCATGTTCGCACTCGCCGCGATCGTCTATGCGACCGGCTTAGATCTGCGCCGCTTCCAGGGCATCTTTACGATCGCGCTGCTTGGACTGATCGTGGTCGGGATCGTCTCGATGTTCGTCAAGTTCATCCACCCGGAGACCTACGCGTGGATTACCCTGGTAATCTTCTCAGGCTTGGTGCTGATCGATTTTGCGCGTATCCGCGCGGGCGGGGACGGCTTACCGCCGGTCTTGATGGCGACGAGCATCTACCTCGATGCGGTCAACATCTTTCTCGCGCTTTTGCAGATTTTCGGTGGACGGCGCTCGAGCGACTGATCGGGGCTTCGTCCCCATCTGGTATACTAAAAGAAGATGTGCGGGATAACGGGGATATTCGCGCCGGGGCGGGACGCGGCACGGCTCGCGTTCTTCGCGCTCTATGCCCTGCAGCACCGAGGACAGGAATCGGCCGGGATTGCCGCCGCGGATGGCGGAACGATCCGCTCGCACAAGCAGATGGGTCTCCTGAGCGCCATCTTCGACGAGCAGATTCTCAGCGATCTCAGCGGCCACATCGCCATCGGCCACACGCGCTATTCGACGAGCGGCTCGTCGATCGTCGTCAACGCGCAGCCGCTGCTCGAGAGCAGCGACCTCGGAGATTTTGCGTTCGCGCATAACGGCAACCTGACGAATACCGACGAGCTGCGCGCGACGCTATCGCCGACGACAATCCTTCAGGCGAG
The DNA here is from genome assembly GCA_963758805.1 of Vulcanimicrobiota bacterium. Classification (GTDB taxonomy): domain Bacteria; phylum Vulcanimicrobiota; class Vulcanimicrobiia; order Vulcanimicrobiales; family Vulcanimicrobiaceae; genus Cybelea. Next base: position 676,502 of record CAVWWP010000002.1, on the reverse strand, counting down.
CTCCGATTCGGAAGTGATGGCGAAGCTCATCGTCGAGTCGAAGGGGACGATGCTCGACCGCATCAAGAGCGTCTTGGCTAAAGCGCGCGGCGCATACTCGATCGTCCTCTGCACGCAGACCGAGCTCTACGCGTTCCGCGATCCGTGGGGCGTGCGGCCGCTCTGCCTCGGGCGTCTCGGCGACGGTGGATACGTCGTCGCGTCGGAATCGTGCGCGCTCGGTACGGTCGGCGCACAGTTCGTGCGGGAGATCGAGCGCGGAGAGATCGTGCGCATTACCGGCCAGGATCTCGAGTCGCACCGGACCGACGTCGGCGGGGCCACCCCGGCACTCTGCATGTTTGAGTACATCTATTTTGCGCGCCCCGATTCGAGGCTCAACGAACGCTCGATCTACATGGCGCGTTACGCGATGGGGCGCGAACTCGCCAAAGAACACCCGATCGACGCCGACGTTGTCATGGCCGTCCCCGACTCCGCGGTCGCGGGCGGCATCGGCTACGCGGCCGAGAGCGGATTGCCGTACATCGAGGGCCTCATCAAGAACCGCTATATTGGGCGCACGTTCATCAGCCCCGATCAACGCATGCGCGCGCGGGGCGTGCACTTAAAGTTCAACCCGCTCGTGGAGAACTTGCGCGACCAGCGCGTCGTGGTCGTCGACGATTCGATCGTCCGCGGCACGACGACGCCGCGTATCGTCGAGCTGTTACGCGAAGCGGGCGCTCGGGAAGTCCACCTGCGCATCACGTCGCCGCCCATTCGGCATCCGTGCCACCTCGGCGTCGACATGGCGACCTACGATGAGCTCATCGCCGCAAACTATAATGTAGAAGAGATTCGCGGGAAGACCGGCGCCGATTCGCTCGGCTACCTCAGCCTCGCCGGATTGCTCGCCGCGGTCGGCCGCCCGCGCGACGAGATGTGTCTGGGCTGCCTCATCGGCGAGTATCCAAATCTACCGGCGGCCCACGAAACTCGCATCCTCGCTAAGGTCGATTAGCCATACGGTGACAAGCGTTTAAGGGAACCTGCCTTCGCGGACCTCCTCGGCATACTGCTGGAGCGCCGCGGTCGCGAGCTCTCCGACTTCGGCGTAGCGCTTTGCAAAGCTCGGGGAGTGCGGGTACATGCCGAGGATGTCGTGCAGTACGAGCACTTGCGAATCGCAGTGCGCCCCCGAGCCGATGCCGACCGTCGGAATCGAGAGCATCTCCGTGATCTCTCGCGAGATCTCGTGATCGACGACCTCGAGTACGATCGCATAAGCGCCCGCCGCTTCGACGGAGCGCGCGTCGTCGATGAGCCGATCGCGATGCGTACGCATCTTGAAGCCCGGCCCGAGCCCGGCGGTCTGGGGCGTGACGCCGATGTGCCCGACGACGGGGATGCCGGCGCCGGTAATCGCAACGATACGTTGGGCTTGGTCGCGTCCGCCCTCGAGCTTGACCGAACACGCGCCGGCCTCCTTGACGAGCCGGATTGCGGAGCGTAACGCATCCTCGTTGCTCACTTGGTACGAACCGAAGGGCATGTCGGCAATAATATGTGCGCGCGTCGTTCCGCGGGCGACGGCCTGCGTGTGATAGAGAATGTTCTCGAGCGTAACCGGGGTTGTCTCGTCGTAACCCAGCACCACGTTGCCGACGCTGTCGCCGACCAAGATGACGTCGATGCCGGCATGTTCGACGAACTGCGCGAAAGGCGCGTCGTATGCGGTGGCAATCGGAAAGAGCACCTTGCCCTTGCGGCGTTTGATCGCACCGGCGGTCACGCGCCGAATGGCAGGGTTCTTCTCGGGCTCGTACGGGCGCGCGCTCTCCATGCCGTTGCGCGACTTCTTTGCCGAGGAGTAAAGGCTCACGCTACACCGCAAGCTTGCGCGCGCGGGCGCCGTTGGAGTGAATCATCGGCGTTCCAGCGAGCGATTCCACGGTCGCGACTAACGCCCGCACCGGAGTGCCGGTCGGTCCTTTCGCCTGCCACGGGGTCTCGTTCTCCGAATACGCGGTTCCGGCGATGTCGAGGTGCACCCACGGCGTCTCGCCGACGAACTCTTTGAGGAACGCTGCGGCGGTCAAGGTACCGGCCGGGCGACCGCCGGAGTTTTTGAGGTCGGCGATGTCGCTGCGCATTTGATTGAGGTAATCTTCGTAATAGGGCATCTGCCAGTACCGCTCGCCGGTCGTCTTGGCGGCGTCGAGGAACTCGCCGGCCAGCGCGTCGTCGTTTGAAACGGCGGCCGATGCCGCATGCCCAAGCGCGATAACGCACGCACCGGTGAGCGTAGCCGCATCGATGATCTTGGTCGCACCCAGCTTATTCGCATAGGCGAGCGCATCGGCGAGAATCAAGCGGCCTTCGGCATCGGTATTGATCACTTCGATCGTCTTGCCGTTCATCGCCTTGACGATGTCACCGGGCTTCGTCGCCGACGGACCGGGCATGTTCTCGGTCGCGGGAACGATACCGACGACGTTGAGTTTCGGACGCAGCTTGCCGAGCGCTCCCATCGTCGCAATGACGCCCGCGCCGGCCGACATATCATACTTCATGTCTTCCATGCGCTCGGCGGGCTTGATCGAGATACCGCCGGAATCGAACGTGATTCCCTTGCCGACGAGCGCTAGTAGTTCTTTGCTCGATGGATCGCCCTCATAGCGCATGACGATGAAGCGCGGCGGCTGCGAGCTTCCCTGCGCGACGGAAAGAAACGACGCCATTCCTTCTTTACGCGCACGCGCTTCGTCGAGCACGTCGATCTGAAGCCCGGTCTCTTTGGCGACGGTCGTCGCCTCCTCGGCGAGGCGCGTCGGCGTCATGTCGTTTGCGGGCGTGATCGCGAGCCGGCGTGCGAGGTTGACCGCGTCGCCGAGCGCGGTGCCGCGAGCGAGGCCGCGATCGAGTGCGGCACGGTCGAGTCCCTGTCCGAGCAGCGCGATGCTCGTCGCCACGACGGCACGGTCCGGCTTCTCTTGATAGACGCTCGTCTCGAACGTTGCGGTGATCGCACCTTCGGCGACGAACGAAGCCGCTGCCGCCTCGTGACCGCGCGCCTCGGGCGGCAGTGCGATCGCAATCTCTTCAATCTTGCGTCGTCCGAGGTACCGCACCGCCGTGCCGGCGTATCGCGCGAGCATGTAGGGCTCAAACTTGGCGCGCTCGCCGAGTCCGACTGCAAGTACGCGGCGGAACGGCTTCTCCTTCGCGTGGAAGAGCGCGTGTTCGGCGAGCTTGCCGCGGAGCTCGCCCGACGCGATCGCGTCCGCTATGACGCCGCCGAGCGCGGCATCGATATCCTTGGCTGCGCCGTCGAGCGGCTCGCCGGAGAAGAAGGGGACGACGACTGCTCCCGCGCGTACAGTTGCGGGCGCGTCCTCAATGAGACGGACTTGCATGGTGGACCTTTCAGGCGGTGAAGTACTGCCAGCCTATGGCGGAGAGCTTGGATAATCCTCGTCCGGCGGTGAAACCGGAGCGCGATAGCTATGCGCGCGTAGGCGTTGACATTGCTGCGGGCGGTGAGGCGGTGGCGCGCTACCGCAGCCTGCTCGAAGCGTGGCGCCACCCCGACCAACTCGATGCTATCGGAGGCTTCGGCGGGCTGATCCGGCTGCCGGGCTCGGCGGAGCGTGCGCTCGTGGCCTCGACCGACGGCGTCGGTACGAAGGTCCTACTTGCCGCGGAGCTCGGGCGGTACGGCTCGGTGGGTGCGGATCTCGTAAACCACTGCGTCAACGACATCCTCGTGCTCAGCGCGACGCCGCTCTTCTTTCTGGATTATCTCGCCGTGGGCAAGCTCGATCCCGACGTCGCCGCCGCGATCGTCGCCGGCTGCGCCCAGGCGTGCCGCCGCCACAACTGTGCGCTGCTCGGAGGCGAAACGGCGGAGATGCCCGGATTGTACGCGCGCGATCACTTCGATCTGGCCGGCACGATCGTCGGCACGGTCGACATCGCCGAGCTTCCCGATTCAGCGTCGGTCGCTCCCGGCGACGCGATCGTCGGTCTGCCGGCCGTGGGATTGCATACGAATGGATACTCGCTCGCACGCTCGCTGATCGGCGCCGGCGAATGGCAGTTACCGTTCGACGGCAGCACGTATGGCGACGCGCTGCTGGCCGAGCACCCGTCGTATTACGATGCCGTGCGCGCGATTCAAGACGTTGCGAGGGTAAAGGCGATGGCGCACATCACGGGCGGCGGCCTGCTGGAGAACGTGCCGCGAACCTTGCCCGAGAACGTGAAGGCGATCTTCGAACAGCAACGCTGGAGCGTGCCGCCGATTCTCGTTGAGATCGTGCGCCGCGGTGGGTTGAGTTACGAGGAGCGGTACCGAACGTTCAACATGGGAATCGGCTACACGCTCGTCGTGCCGCTGACCGATGCGCCGAAGGCAATCGCAGCGACGCCGGGCGCGCGCGTCGTTGGGTGGATCGAAGCTCGCGCGGCCGGCGAACCGCAGGTCGTCATTCATCCCGCGCGCGACGTTGTGAGCTAACGGTTGAACCAACTCGTCAATCTCGTCGTCGATCTCGACGATCGGTTTGATTTATCCGGTGAACTCGTGCGCGAACTCTGCGCGTCGCTTCCGGGCATCCGCATCGACGCGGGTGTTTCGGCAGACGATCGCGTGCTGGCGTGGATCGACGAGAGATTCGGCGGAACATGGAGCACCGAAGCGTACGCCGGCACGAATGTCGTGGCATGGGCAGAAGATCGGCCGATCGGCTTCGCCACCGTCGATCCGCACGGCCTGCGCTTCAAGTGGTTGCGAGGACTCGGCGCGGCGCGCGGCGTCGGCATCTTCGGACCGTTTGGTGTCGAGCCGGAGGAACGTAACGGCGCGGCTCGGCCCGCTCTTGTTGCGGCTCGCGTTGGTGCAGCTGCGGGAGCGGGGCTACGCGCAGGCGCTGATTGCCGCCGCGAGCGGCGACGGTCTCGTGCGCTACTATGGCGAGCACGCGGGCGCTCGAGTGGCCGAAAGTTTCGATCGCGCGGCGCTCTTGCAGCCGCGCCCACGCGTCGTCGTGTTAGCATCGGGCAACGGCAGCAACCTGCAGGCGGTCATCGACGCGTCGCAAGCCGGCACTCTGCCGATCGACGTCGTGGCGCTCGTCGCGAATAATCCGGCGGCATATGCGATCGAGCGGGCGCGAGCGGGTAACGTCGCGTCGGTTGCGGTTCTGCCTTGGAATCGAAAGGCCGAGAGCCGAGAACTGTACGACGCGCGTCTCTTCGATACGGTCGCAGCGGAGCGTCCCGACTTGGTGCTGCTGCTCGGGTGGATGCATCTGCTCGACGAACGGTTCGTCCGCGGGTTTCCCGAACTGCTCAACCTCCATCCTGCATTTCTCCCGCTCGACCCGGAATGCGACGACGTCGGGACGCCCGACGGCGGCCGGATTCCGGCGTTTCGCGGCGTCCACGCCGTACGCGATGCACTCGCGGCGAGCTCAGGCTGGGTGGGCGCGACGCTCCATCGCGTGACGCCGGCGACCGATCGTGGCGAGGTTCTAATTCGTAAGCCGCTGCGTATCGTAGCGGGCGAGAGCGAGAGCGAGCTGATGGCGCGCCTGCACCCGGTCGAGCACCGATTGGTTAGAGCCGGAATTGCGCGCTGGTTGTACGAACGGGCTTAAATAGGAGGTTGGAGTTGTGTTTGGACGCACGTTAATCGTCGTTTCTTTGGTCTGCCTCGCCGCGGTCGGCGCTACCCCTCAACCGGCGTCGACGCCGCATCCTGCCGCGGCCACCGTGAAGGCGGGCGCCATCAGCGTCCCCAGCACGCCGACGATGCCGTACGCGCGTTTCGAGGAGATTGCGACGCCACAGCACGGCCTCTTCACGATCTGGCGTTACAACGGCAACGTGCTGCTCGAGTTACAGAAGGATCAGTTCGACCGAGACTTCGTCGAGTTGGGCGTTCCGGTGAACGGCATCGGCGCGGAGATATTCTCGGGCACGACCGATATCCAACCCGTTCGCGCCATTCGCTTCGTCAGGCAGGATAACAAGGTCGCAATCCTCTTCCCGAGCACGCGGTTTCTCGCGCACCCCGGGAGCCCGGTCGCCAATGCCGTGGACGTCGCGACCGCACCGACCGTTGTCGGCGTCGCGAACGTCGTCACGACGAACCCTGCCACCGGAGCCCCCGTCTTCGACGTGACCGCGCTCCTCCAAGACGTGACGAACATCTCCGATACGCTGACCGAGATCAACGGCGGCACGCACAATCCGATGGGCGCGTACCACATCGATCCGACGCGATCGTACTTCGGTGTAACCAAAGCCTTTCCCGAGAACGTGACGATTACGGTAAATCAAACCTTTACGTCGCTCAACCCGGAAGCCGACGTCTTGAGCGTGACGCCCGATGCGCGCAGCCTGCAGATGCTCGTGCAATACGATATCGCGGCGATTCCGCAAGACGACTCCTACATGCCGCGGATCTACGACGACCGCGTCGGCTACTTCGTCAATGCCCATCGAGACTTCTCGAGCGACAACTCGTATAACGACGAGCGCAACTACATCATCCGATTCAACGTGCAGAAGTCGGATCCAAGCCAGTCGATGTCGCCTGCGAAAAAACCGATCGTCTACTACTTGAGCGACACGATCCCGGTGCAGTACCGGCAGCCCATCCGCAAGGCGCTGCTCACGTGGAATCGGGCCTTCGAGCGGATGGGTATCACCGGCGCCGTCGAGGTGAAGGATCAGCCCGACGACCCGACTTTCGATCCTGACGACATTCGCTACAATGTCGTGCGTTGGCTGACTGAGACGGAAGGCGGCTTTGCCGAAGCGCAGCTGCTCTATAACCCATATACGGGCGAGATGATCAAATCCGGGATCGTCGTCGACTCGGATCTCATGCGCCTCGGGAAGTTCCAATATCCGGTGCTGGTATTGCCGCAGACCGATACGTCCGACGCGTCCGCCGGCAGCCTGCGCCGGGCGGTCACCGATTCCGGTCCGACCTACGCAGATGAAGAGCGCGCGAACTTTGGTTTCGGTGCAGTCGCCCTTGCGCTGACGCACGACGGCTCGTACCCGAACTCTCCGCAGTATGCCGACGAGTTTCTCGAATCGATCGTGCTGCACGAATCCGGACACGATTTCGGGTTGCGCCATAACTTCATGGGCTCGCAGGCGTATACGGCCGCGCAGCTCCAGAGCGCGAGCTTTACCGCGCGCTACGGTAACTCGAGCTCCGTGATGGAGTATCAGCCGACGAATCTCTGGCCAAAGGGCACGCCGCAGGGAGCCTACTATCAGACGGTGCTGGGGTCGTACGACTATTATGCCATCCACTGGGGCTACGCACCCGTCGCCGGTGCACGGACTCCGGAACAGGAGTTGCCGACCTTACGCCGCTGGGCGTCGGCGTGGAGCAATCCACGCTACACGTTCGCGTCGGACGAAGACGTTCAGTGGTTGAGCGGCGCCGCGGTCGACCCGCGCAACCAGCAGTGGGATCTGACCAACGATAACATCGCGTGGTGCTCGACGCAGATGCGGATGGAACGCGGACTGCTCCAGAACGTCGACCGGCGCTTTCCGGCAGTGCAGCTTCCGTACGACGACCTGCGATTTGCCTTCGGCACGATCACGCGGCAGTACGCGCGCTGTACGAGCATCGTCTCGCGATATCTCGGCGGCGAGTACGTCTCGCGCTCGTTGCGCGGCGATCCGAACGCGGCTCAGCCGTTGACCGAGATTCCGATCGCTACGCAGAAGCGCGCCTTCGGCGTCCTCGAGAGCAACGTCTTTGCTAGCTCCGCATGGAGTTTTTCGCCGGCGTTGCTGCGTCAGCTCGTCACGCAGTATCTGTACGACGATTGGCTTGGCAATCTGCCGCCTCGACACGACATCGACGTGGCGGAAATGGTCGACCGCTACCAGCTCGCCGTCATAGCGCGTCTTTACTCGCCCGTGACGTTGGGCCGGCTCGACGATATGGATATCAAATACCGGCCGGGCACGACGATGGACATCGGCAACCTTTTCGGTTGGATGCAGGCCGCAATCTATTCAGACGTCGCAACCGGACGAGCCATTCCGCTGGTTCGGCGGAACCTGCAGCGGAACTACACGGCGCTGCTTTCCAAGCTCGCGAATGCGCCGATGACCGGAACGCCCTCAGATGCGCAAGCCATGGCGCGCTACGAACTGCAGTCGCTCAGCTCGACGATCGGCCGAGCGCTGCGAGGCGGCGTCTCCGACGAAATGACTCGCGCACACTTGGCGGCGATGCAAGCCGACGTTCAGCGCGCCCTCGACACACATTACGTCATTCCGCTGCCGTCATAGCCGGCGTTCGTCGAGGTAGATACGAAGCGCGCCGTGAAGAGGGCGGCTCGCGGCGCCGGCTGCGAGCGGGGGCATAGCTCAGCTGGTAGAGCATTACGCTGGCAGCGTAAGGGTCAGGAGTTCGAGTCTCCTTGCCTCCACCATATATTCGAAGCCGGCGCCGCGAGGCGCGGGGATGTAGCTCAGCTGGTAGAGCACCTGCTTTGCAAGCAGGGGGTCCGGGGTTCGAGCCCCCGCATCTCCACCATTAGAAGAGCGGAGATTAATGACGACTGTCGTTTCTCGTTTTTCGTCGGTTGCCACGGTATGGAAATAACGAGTGAAAAAACTTAGATTTCTTGGGAATATCGGCTAAGGCCCGATCATGAGGCGGGTTGCATGGCGCCCCGTGCTTCTGGCGATTTGCGCTCTTGCGGCGCTCGCTCAGATAGCGATTGTGGTTGACGCGCTCGGAATGGGCGGCGCTCCACCATGGATGGGCTGGTGGGGAGCCGCACTCGGCGTCTCTTCGCACCCATTTACTGTCGCGGTTACCGCTGTCGATCCCAGCGGCCCGGCTGCCCGTGCCGGCCTTCGTCGAGACGATCTCATCGACATACGCGCGAACACTCTTGTCGAGCGTTTGTCGCTTTTGGGAGCGCCGCTCAATGGACGGCCCGTCGTCCTCTCGGTGCATAGGGGTTCACTGCAAAAAGAGCTTACGGTCGTACCACGCCCTCGAGAAGCTAGGTGGGACTTCTGGCTCTGGGCGTTCGGAAATTTCTGGCTTCTGCTGTTTGCCTCTCTGATTGCGTGGCGCCGCGCCGATATGCTCCAGATGCGACTGCTCTCGCTGTGGCTCGCGGTTTTTGTGCTCGGAGGCGCCACGGGCGAGGCTTTCGCGGCGCCTTGGGCGTGGGTGTATGTTTTCTTCAACATCGCCAGCGCCGTAGCTGGGCCGCTGTCGCTGGCCCTGTTGGCGGCATGCGCCGGCTGCTTCGCCCAGCCGCTCTCGCGGCCTCGTCTTGTCGCACAATGGCTGTGTTACACGATGGCCGCGACCGCAACCGCAACGTTTGTAGCTGGGACTGTCGGAGTTATCACGCTGCAGTTCGATCCGCTCCCGATCACCGCTGGGATCGCGGGGCTCGCCGCAGCTGGGGCCGCTGTCCTGCTGGCCGCGGTCTGCGGCGTCTTGGCAATTGCCGCATCTCGCGGCGTCGAGCGTCAGCGAGCAGTGTGGACGCTCGTACCTCTTGGGACATTTTTCTGCTTTTTCATAGTGTTTACGATCGCGACCTCGTCGTCGTTATCATACGCTTTTGTCTTGAACCTCGTTTTCATCCTGGTGTTTCTCACCGCACCGGTCGCGCTGACATACGCTGCGCTTAGCCGTCGGCTGATCGACGTCGGCTTCTTCTTGAACCGCGCCGCCGTCTTCGCGATCGTTTCGACGATTGTGATCGGCGTCTTCGTTTTGGTCGAATTGGGTGCGAGCGAATGGCTTGTGACCGCGGGTCACACCGCCAGCACCCTCATCGGCATGGGCTTGGCTCTGGGTCTGGGCCTTTCGATGCGCTTCATTCACAAGTACGTCGACCGCTTCGTCGATCACGTCCTCTTCCGCAAGCGGCATGAGGACGAAGCGGCGATTCGCCGTTTCGCGCACGAGGCTTCCTTTATTACCGATCGATCGACGCTGCTGGAGCGAGCCGTCCGAGTGGTCGAGGAACACACCAATGCGGCCGAGGTGAGGATTCTGGTTCAAGAGGGAGCAGCGTACGCATCAGCAAGACGTGACGGTGTTCGCGCCGTCGCGAGCGAGAACGACCCCGGTATCGTGGCTCTACGCGCTTGGCATAAGCCGGTCGATCTCGGGTCGCTCGGTGATTCGGTCCTGCGCGGCGAGCTCGCCTTTCCGATGGTCTCGCGCGGGGCGCTGGTTGGCGTACTCGTCTGCGAGGAAAAGTGCAGCGGCGAAGCCTACGCGCCCGACGAATCGGAGGCGCTCCTAACACTCGCGCATGGAGTCGGCACGGCCCTCGACGTCTTTTCGGCACAACGGGACGAACCAAACGAACTCGTGCTCCGTGAGCTGGCCGAGCTACGTGAAGACGTGAAGCGCATGTCGCACACATGAAATCAAGCGACACCGTGTGGTTTGCGTGCGTGGCGTGCTATTGCACCGAACGCAGATGCGTGCGGAAACCCGATCCGTAGGTTTGCGTCGGCGCGCCGAGGTCGTTGGTGATGAGTGACGGGCCGCTGGAGCAGCTAAACGGGTTCCACGACCACGCCCAATAACCGATCTCCGGCGTCTGTTCATCGGCCCACGCCATGAGCCGGTCGATCTTGGCGTGCGCGCAATCGAGCTCGCCGAACTCATCGACGAGCACCGGATAACCGGCCTCTTGGATCGCGGCATACTGGCGCGTCCAGCAGGCGGGATCCTCGCATCCCAGACCGTCGAAGTAGACGTGCGCACCCGCGACGAGCTCGCCGTAGGGGTCGGTCGGCGCGTATTTCAGCCACTGTGAGAGATCGTTGGAGTAGCGCAGCCCGGCAATGATGATCGGATTCGTCGCTCCGAGTTTGCGTATCGCGCTAACGACCGTCTGCGTTCCGACGACGCGCCAGCTCCCGAGGCTGCCGACGGGCGGCGTCTCGCAGCCGCCGTTGAGATAGCACTTCCACGACGTGATGGACGGTTCGTTGATGAGGTTGAAGATCACCGACCGGTTGGCCATGAACGTCGCCGCCACGGATCGCCAAAAATCGGTTGCGTGATCGGCATCGAGCCCGGGATATTGATCGTTGTGTGGCAAGCCCTTGCCGCCGGCGCCGAAGTGCAGATCGATCTCGACGATCAGGCCCGAGCCGTTCGCCAATTCGGCGAACTTGGCGATCGCGCGTTGGTACGGCGCGCCGCTATAACGGCGGGGAGCGCCGTTGATGCCGAGCCAGCACTCCTCGTTGACGGGTACGCGAACGACGTTGACGTGCCACCTGCGCATCGCATCGATCGTCGCCCGATTCCCCGGCGGGTCATCCCAGAACCGTCCTTCCTGCAGGCACGCGTACTCGGCGCCCGAGAGGTTCACGCCGCGCAATACGATCGGATCTCCGGCGACGACGTGCAGCCGGCCGAGTAATCCGCTCGTCGTTGCGACGAGCACGCCGCCGCTTACGCCGATCGAGGGCGCTTGCGTGTCGGGCGTGCGCTCGCGTAACGCTGCAGACGACGACGGCAGGCTGGCGTCATTGGAGCTCGGGCCGCAGGCCGCGAGCGCGAATAGCACGAGTGCGCAGAGGCGCTGTTTCACCGGCTACTTGCTGACGGCGACGCCGCTGGGTGCGTTGACGTGCTCGAGCTTGAGGCGTTTGTACGGCGGCCCGCCGCCGGGATAGGCAAAGATCGGAGCGCTCGAGCAGCCGCGCGCAAGCCCAACGAGGCGTGTGTCCGCAATCGACACAACGCCGACGCTGCCGCAGCGCTCGTCGAGGATTGTCTTTCCAACGATGCGGCCATCGAGGACGCGATAGATGCGCAATCCGGTCGAGAACGGATCGGAATCGCCGACAGCGATGCGTGAGCCGTCCCACTCCAGCGGCCCCGGATATTTGATCTTGCGGTGCAGCGTAATCGTGGTAAACGTGCCGCTTCCCTTTGCCATTTTGCCAAGCGCGAACGAGCCGTCGCGTTGCGAGCCGTCGACGTAGAGATTGCCGCTCGCATCGTAGGCGACGAATGAATACTGCGCGATCTGCGGATCTGTGTAAATGGACGGCAAACCCGAGCTCGGGGTATATATCCCGACGCTGCCGCCGCCGCTGGCGCTGAAGCCGTTGACGACCGCGAGATCCCCGGTCGTCGGATCGACCGAACAGGCGATTGGATAGTTGTTACCATCGGGCCGGACGCTCAGCGGCGTCGTTCCGCCGTGTGCGTATTCGTAGACTGTCGAGCCCGCTTCGTCGGTAATCCACACATCGCCGGCGGTATCGGTGCACTCGCCCTGCGGGCGGCTAAAGCCGGAGAGGCGTCCAACCTGTTTGCCCGCCGGAAAGGAGTAGACGTAGACTCTCTTGCTGCCGCCGCCGTCTGAGACGTAGAGCAGCGCTCCGTGCGAGGCGCCGGGGGCGATGACGGAGCCTAGGGGTCCATCGCGCATGGATGATGGCGTCGCCGGCTGCATAGCAACGGTGCACGCGGTAAGCGCGGTAAGCGCGGCAAGCGCCGCAAATGCGGCACATCGTACGACGAGCCTCGAACTCGTATGCATGGGCGCTCCTCCGCCCTACTCATGCTCGTGGCGCGCGCGCTTTACCTGCGTTCAGACAGGCTTCAGCGGACCGTAGAGCCGAAGCTCGCGCGAATGAAACGCTCCGTTGCTCTGGCGCTCGCCGCGGCGGCGATCGCATCGATCGCTCAAGCATCGGCAGCGCCGTCGATGCGCGACGTTTTGTCGGCGACCTATGCCGTACGCGATCTTCGCGCGCTCGATCTCTCGCCCGACGGCCGTGTCGTCGCGTGGCAAGAGAACCTTCACGATGCCGCGCGGCTCACGACGTCCACGCCATGGAACGCGCTCTACTTTCGTCCGCTCAAAGGCGATTCCACGACGCGGCTGACGGCTGGACGCGCGAGCGCCTACTACGACGAAGAGGGTCCCGTATGGTCGCCGGACGGACGCGCGATTGCATTTCTCTCTGACGCTCGCTCGAAGGGCCAACTCGAGCCGTATATCGCCGATGCGAACGGATCGCACGTGCGCCAGGTTGCCGTGCTGCACGGTGCCGTCGCACGCCTTACGTGGTTGCCCGATAGCGCGCGTCTCGGAGTGCTTTATATTCCCGGCGCGCATCGCCAAGCCGGCGCGCTCGCGCCCGGCATGCGCGACGTCGGCGTCATCGGAACCACCGTCGACGAACAGCGGCTCGCGACGATTGACGTGGGCGGCGGCGCCGTACGGTTTCTAACGCCGGCCGATACATACGTGTACGAGTACGACTGGTCGCCCGATGGTCTCTCAGCCGCCGTAACGTATGCAAAAGGCAATGGCGACAACAACTGGTGGATCGCGCGCCTGGCGCGCGTGGATGTTGCAAATGCGACGACGCGCGACCTTCTCGAGCCGAGTTTTCAGATTACCGATCCGCGATGGTCGCCCGACGGGCGGGAGATCGCGATCGTCGGCGGCATCATGAGCGACTTCATCTCGAGCGGCGGCGACGTCTATGTGGTGGATGCTCAGACTGGTGCGTCGCGCGATGTGACCGCCGGCGAGCCCATCTCGGTACAGTCGCTGCGCTGGAACGATTCGGCATCGCTGGACGTCGTTGCGCATAGCATGGGCTCGATGTACTTGATGGGTCTCGACGTTGCGAGCGGAGCGACGAAGAAGTTCACCGACGATAGGGAATCGCTCTGGAGCTGGACGAGCGCGCGGCGCGGGCATATTGTAGCGCTGGTGCGCGCTTCGTTCGATCGTGCGCCCGAGATATGGGCGGGGACGCCGGATGCGCTCGCCCAGATAACGGCGAGCAATGCCGGGGCGCGGCGCCTCTACGGAAAAGCCGTTTCGATCGAGTGGAGCAGCGACGGCTTACCGGTTCAGGGCTGGCTCATCTATCCGCTCGATTTTAACCCGACGCAGAGCTATCCAATGGTGGTGATCGTACATGGCGGCCCATCGGCAATCTCGGTGCCCAGTTTCGGAAGCCGATTCGTCAGTGCGCTCGCCTCGCAAGGCTACTTCGTCTTCATGCCCAACCCGCGCGGCAGCTACGGCGAAGGCGAAGCATTTACGCGAGCCAACATCAAGGACTTGGGCTACGGCGACTGGCGCGACGATCTTACGGGCGTCGATGCGGCGCTAAAGGCCGCGCCGATCGACCCGCAGCGGCTCGGCTTGTTCGGCTGGAGTTACGGCGGTTACATCGCGATGTGGGCCGAGACGCAGACGACCCGCTTCAAGGCACTCGTATCCGGAGCCGGTGTCGTCAACTGGCAATCCTATTACGGACAGAACAAAATCGACCAATGGATGATCCCGTTCTTCGGCGCGTCGGTCTACCAGGATCCCGCCGTCTATGCGAAGAGCTCGCCGATCACGTTCATCGAACGATCGAAGACGCCGATCCTCATCCTTCAAGGCGAACTCGACGAAGAGGTTCCCGCGCCGCAGGCATTCGAGTTTTGGCACGCGATGACGACGCTCGGCGTTCCCACGAAACTCATCGTCTACGCGGGCGAGGGTCACGGGCCGCAGAAGATCGCGAACCAAATCGACGTGCTCACGCAGACAGTCTCCTGGTTCAATCGGTACTTAGGGGCGCCGGGCCAAAGCGTCGGCACGAGGTGACCGCACGGCAGCGCAGCGGCGTCGGGTGGTTCGCACTGGGCTTCATTGCGGGGTTCGCCGGCGGCGGCATCGGAAGCTACTTCGGCCTCACCTTACAACTCAGCCACGTATCCCATTGGCAGCCGGTGCTCTACTGCGACGCGGCGCTGGCGTTAATACTGGTTATTGCCGGGGTGCGACACGCCCAGCGAGGCGGGCTCGCGCTGAGGCCGGGCATCTACTTTGGAATCGCGCTCTCAATCGCAGCCTGCTGGCTCTTGCTCTTCTGGGTCGTAGGCATCTAGCATCGCGGCGACTAACAGCCCCGACGCACAGGGCTATCTCTTGGAGGTCGTATGAACAAGCTATTCCGCCCAACCGCGGCTGCCGCACTTTTTGTCACAGCCGCGTTTGTCGCATGTAACGGCAGTGGCGGATATCCGCCGAGCGTCTCGCAAGACGACGCGATGCAATCGTCGCAGGCTACCCAGCCATTGACTACTTATTGCACTGCAAAGCAGGAAGGGCCGGGGACCTACCTGAGCTACGTGGCGACGGGAAACACAAAGGGCACCACGTTTACATTGACGACCGGCAAAGATTCGATAGCCGAATGGGAGCTGGTAAAATATAAGAGAGTAAAGCCGACCCCGCCGCCATCGCCCTCGCCAACGCCGTCAACGTCGCCGTCGCCGACGCCCAAACCGGTCACGGTCTACATCTACTACGGAACGTTTGCGACGAAGATCAAGCAGGTTGGATGCGCCATCTTGATTACGACCGAGAGTCAGAAGCCGTTTAAGGGTGCAAACTACAACGGCTTGACGGAAGGCGCGCCGAACCTCAAGTCGGACTACGGCGCGAGAAGAGTCACTCTCGGTAATATCAAGACGCTCGTCATCTCGCACCTTTCGTCAAAAGGCGGGAGCGGGACGATGACGCTCGTCCAGAAGAACGGAAATCCGTACACCACTGGCTCGATCAGCTTGAAGGGACGGCTCATCTCTAAGGACTTGGAGCAAGTGCAGCAATACTTGAAGTTGTTGGCGCCCGCCCAATAAGGCTAACGACGTAAAAGCAGAACGCCCGCGCCGGTTCGCCGGTGCGGGCGCTTCTTTTCCCATAGGTACGCGTTCGGGTGGTGGGCCGTCCTGGGATCGAACCAGGGACCTCATGCTTATCAAGAGATGCTCACGCACCTCCGGCAGAACGAAGCCCAAGGCGAGCAGTGTAACACATCATTCGGGAGACCTCGAAGCGAGCCTAATTCAGGCATCGACGAGCAGAGCAGGCGAATGCAATCTCTTGCACCGTCAAGCAGGTTTTTGCCCTTGGCGCCGGGGAGATGAACCTAAGTCGATTTGCTTCTGAACGGAAGGGGTTTTGGCGTGCGCGAGACTCGACCGCAGCCAACGCAGGGAGGCGTTGACTCACTGGTTTTTAGCTGCTTCTTTGTTTCGGGTTTTTGCAGCTTGCTGTATGAAGTCTTATGGACGCGCCTCGCGTTCGCGCATTTTGGAATTATCACGCCGGTGCTCTCGTTGGTCGTCTCGGTCTTTATGTTGGGGCTGGGCGTAGGTTCGGCGTTTGGCGGCCGATTGGCCGCTGCCGCAAGAGGGAGGCTTCATTTCTCGCCGCTGTACCTCTACGCTGCGGCCGAAGGCATCGTGGCAATCGGTGCGTTTACCGTGCCGCGTCTATTCGATCGCTCGACGGACCTGCTGCTTCACGTGGGGGCGGCGACGTCGGTCGCGTTTCTCGCAATTTCTGCTGCGTGTATTGTCATCTCATTGCTGCCTTGGTGTGTCGCCATGGGCGCTACCTTTCCGCTCATGATGGCATTCGTCAAGAGCGCGCCGTCGCTGAGCAGCAGCACGAGCTTTAGCTTTTTGTACGTGGCCAACGTGTTAGGCGCGTCGGCCGGAGCCATTGCGACAGCCGTCGTACTGATCGAGCTCCTTGGACTGCGTGGAACGTACACGTTTGCCGCAGCGGGTAACGTGCTGATTGCAATTATTGCCGTCGCTTTGGCCGCCAGAATGCGGATCACCGATCGCGAGGAACCGGCGCCGCCGGAGGGGAGCCGAGTCGCATCGGAACGCGGCCCCGGTTGGGCGGCAATGGTGCTCTTCATTACGGGATTTTCCAGCGTCGGGCTCGAGGTGTGTTGGATACGCGACTTTACGTTTGTGCTGTTGACCACGATCTATGCGTTTGCGCTCATTTTGGCGGCCTACCTTATATCCACGTATGTTGGATCGAGGCTCTACCGCATTGCCGTGGGGCGTAACGCGGACCTGTCGTTGGACGGCGTCTTGATGTGGCTTTTCCCGGCCGCGCTGCTGCCGATCATCCTGGGCGATCCGAGGTTCGATCGGTCGGCACTGCTAACGCTGGCAAGTATAGCCCCGCTCTGCGGCGCGTTGGGATTTCTGACGCCGGGACTCGTCGATCGCTTCGGCAATGGTGATGCAACGCGTGCCGGGCGGTTGTACGCGGTAAATATTGCGGGCGCGATCGCAGGCCCGCTCGTCGCGGGGTACGCTCTTTTGCCGACGGTCGGGATACGCTGGGCGATGATCCTGCTGGCGGTACCATTGCTGGTACCCTTGCTCGCCGCATTTCGCGGCAGTCTGGGGAGACGAACGCTGGCACTCGGCGCGTCGGCAGCGTTCGCGCTTATGGCGGTCGCGCTCAGTCGTGCGTACGATGACGCCTCGCTCTACCCGGCGCCGGTCGAAGTGCGCCGCGACTACGCGGCGGCCGTCGTTGCATACGGCAGCGGCATGTCGAAGCAGTTGCTGGTCAACGCCATTCATATTACGGCACTGACGACGGACATCAAGATCATGGCGCATCTTCCCATGGCGCTGGTCCCTGACGCCCACAACGTGCTCGTGATTTGCTTCGGCATGGGGACGACGTTCCGTTCGCTATCCACGTGGGGAGTTAACGTAACGGCGGTGGATCTCTCACCGTCTGTTATCGAGTCATTCAAATTCTTTCACAACGATGCCCCGGAGATCTTGAGCAAACCGGGCAACCATACCGTCGCAGACGATGGCCGCCGATTCTTGATGCGGACCAACCAAAAGTTCGATGTGATCACGATCGACCCGCCGCCGCCAGTGGAGGCGGCGGGCTCGTCGTTGCTTTACTCGGAGCAGTTCTACGAGATCATTCGCGAGCGGCTGACGCGAAACGGAGTTCTCGCACAATGGTTGCCGTACACGGAATTGCCGATCGCGCAATCCGCTGCGCTGGCGCTACATGGCGCGTTCCCGTTCGTCATCGTCTTCAAAGGCCGCGTGGGCTGGCATTTCATCGCATCGGCGACGCCGGTCGCGATCCCGAGCGCCGCCGCGTTCGTGGCACGGATGCCTCGAGCTGCGCAAGCAGATCTCGTCGAATGGGTACCGGGGACAACGCCGGAACGTGAGGCCCGCGAGATATTGAGCACGCAGGTGCCGTTCGCGACGCTGCTGCCGCCGGCCGGAGCGAACGTGCCTGTCCTCTCGGACGACCGCCCGTACAACGAGTACTTTCTCGTGCGGCGAACGTTCTCCGGATACTCCCAGATATAGCCCTTCGCGACTCTGGGGCTCGCCCGATACGGCGGGTCGTGGGTTGTCGCATGGCGCGGGTCCTGAAGCCATAGAAAACTGCTTAATTTTATCGGGGTGTTGCTGGTGGGCCGTCCTGGGATCGAACCAGGGACCTCATGCTTATCAAGCATGCGCTCTAACCAGCTGAGCTAACGGCCCGGCGTAGGGAGGAAGTATAGCACTGCCGCGCTAGCTCTCCCTCCCTAGATCAGGGCGATCCACTTCTTCATGATTTCGTCTTCATTCTTGAGGTGCGCCATGAGTAGCGCCTCGAGCGCTTCGTGTTCGCGCAGGATCTCGGCGCGTTCGGCCGCCTCGATGTCGAAGGCCTGATGCTGTGCGGCGATCGGCGCTTGGTCGTCACTACCGCGGGCGGCGGCCTGCGGGCCGCGCGCCGCGGTAGCGCGTTCGCTGCGGATGGGCAGGAGTGGAGTACTCATCCCTCAGTGATCGATTGAATGAACTTCTTCGTGATGCTGTCGTCGTTCTTACGCTGCGCCATGTCGACGTTGCGCAACGTATCGACCTCGCGCATGTTCTCGCTGCGTTCGTCCATCATCTGATCGAAAACCTCGGACTGCATCTGAAGTTGCTCCTGATTTTGAATCTCCGATGCGTACATGTTCAGTTGAAAGCCTTCGTCTTGCGAGTTGATCGCGTTCATCGCGCTGTTTTCGGCGTTGCCCGCGGTGCCGGCGCCGAACGCGCCGCCGATGGCGCTGCCGAGCAGGCCGGAGCCGATGCCTTCGAGTGCCGGAAGCAAAAATGCCATCGTCTACCCCCTTATGAAGTCGCGTCGCTACCGAACTGCGAGTAATCGGTCACCTGCGGTTGATAGCTCGGCTGCTGCGGCAGTTGCTGTGGCGTAGGCGGGCTGAGCGGCAGGCTTTGCGCCTGCGAGGAGAGTGCGCCGAGCGACGAGATCAGCTGGCTCAACTCCGCGATCGCGGCATTTTCCGGCGAGTCATTGGCCGTGGCGGAGACCGGAGCGGGCACGGCGCACGCCGGCCGCGCGACCGGTCCCGTCAACGTGTTCGAAGGCGACGTTCCATAGAGTGTCCCCTCGGGAATGGAAGAGACGAATGTCACGATGATCTCCTTGCTACGAGTCAGACTCGTCGTCGAAGAGCTGGGTGTAATCGGTAAGCCTGCGATGGTACTGATGGGCGTCGGAGAGGCTGCTTGGAAGTGAAGGCAGCGGCATCGGGAGCCGCTGCGCCCGTACCGCCAACTCCGAGCGCAGCGTTTGCGAGTCCTCATCCTGGCCGGCTGCTGGGGCCGGTGCGCTCGCGCCCGTTAGGAGCCGGTAGTGGCGAAGGACCGAGTCGGCATAGCCGGGGTCGCTGCCGTCGGCCCAGCGCGTCCGAGTACCGGTCGCCGTCGGAGAGCCGCTATTGTACGCGGAGAGCGCCTCGTGGACGTTGCCGCCGTAGCGCTTGAGCAGACCTGAGATCATGCCGGCCGCGTAGTCGGCGTTCTGCGCCGGGTCCATTGCCGCTGAGGTCGAGGCGAAGGGATGCCAGCGGTCGTCGATCTGGAAGATGCCGTGCCCGTGGCCACCGTCGCCGACCACGTTGCGCCCTGCATTGGCACCCGGGCCGCCCGTCTCTTGCGCCGCGACGGCCGCGAGCAGGTCGGGGTCGACGTCGTAGCGCCGCGCAGCCCCGGCGATCTGGGGAGCGTAGGCGACGCCCGAGGCGGCGAGGCGGGCGGCGGTCGGATCGATGCTCATGGCAACGCCTCCATCCCTCACGGGTTTCCGTTTGACAAGGAGCGAGGTGGGCTCTAGAATGGCGAGGTCGTAGTGGCCCTGCCAGATTGGCGGGGCCTCATACTGCGGCGGCACAGCGTCATGGATCGTTCACACATCGTCGACATCGGCCGCTTGTTTTCGGGTAGCGGCCAGCTCATGGTCGTCGACGACGGGGTCTCGATCGAGCCGTTCGAAGGGATCGTCTTCCCGGACCCGGCTCGCGTGCACCTCGAGCTACGCTACCTCGACCGGATGCTCTCGATGGAGGGTTCGGTCGATGCTCGAGCACATGGCCAGTGCGGTGCGTGTTTGGAAGACGTCGACGAACGTATCCACGTCGACGTCGACGAACGGCTCGACCCGTCGCGCGGTCGCGACGAAGACCCGTTCGGGGAGAGCAACGTTCTGGTGGGCGATCGGCTCGACGTCGCCGATCTCGCACAGCAAGTCGTCGTCAGTGCCCTACCGATGGGGCTGCGATGCAAGGAAGATTGCAAGGGCCTCTGCGTCGTATGTGGGGCTAATAAAAACTCGGGCGAGTGCTCGTGCGGCAACGACCGCATATCAAACGGAGAGTGAGATGGCAAACCCAAAATGGAAGACTCCGCGCAGTAAGACGCGCAGCCGGCGCGCGGCCAACTGGCAGCTCGGCGCCGTCACGACCGTGCAGTGTCCGCAATGCCATCAACCGAAGCGGCCGCACTTCGTCTGCCCGACGTGCGGCACGTACGATGGGCGGCAGGTCGTCGAAGTCCGGGACGAACACGCGGCCGCCGAATAAGTGTCCCTTTCCGGTGTAAAGATCGTCGGCGTCGGCCATTACGCGCCGCCTAACGTGGTCACGAACCACGATCTCGAGACGTGGTTGGACACGTCGGACGAGTGGATCACGACGCGCACCGGAATGAAGCGCCGCCATTGGGCATCGGAGCAAGAAGGCACCAGCGACCTGGCCTCCGCGGCAGCGAGTGCCGCGCTCGTTCATGCCGGGTTGCAGGCCAGCGACATCGACTGTTTCATCGTTAGCACGGTCACGCCGGACTATTTCTTTCCGGCGACCGCGTGTTTGGTGGCCACCCGCTTGGGCGCGAGCGAGAAGCCGGCTTTCGACATCGAAATAGCCTGCAGCGGTTTCATCTACGGTTTGACGGTCGCGTCGGGCCTCGTGCGATCCGGCGTCTTTCGCCGCATCATGTTGATCGGCGCCGAATCGCTATCCAAGATTCTCGACAAGACCGATCGCTCGACCGCGATTCTCTTCGGCGACGGCGCCGGTGCCGTGATCCTGGAACGCTCCGAAGAGAACTCGTACCTGGCATCGGACCTCGGCGCGGATGGCAGCCGTCCCGAGTTGCTGTACGCTCAGGGAAGCGGCTGGCGCGTACCAATCGATCACGCCGCCCTCGATGCGAAGGTACACCTCATTCACATGCAGGGGGTCGAAACGTTTAAGCTCGCGGTGACCCGCATGATCGAATCGACCGACAAAGTCCTAACCATGGCGCATCTCACGAAGGATGATGTTGCATTCTTGATTCCTCATCAGGCGAATAAGCGGATCATCGACGCAACCGCGCGATACCTCGGGATGCCCGAGGATAAGGTCGTCGTCAACATTGCCGAGTACGGCAATACTTCGGCCGCTTCGATTCCGATCGCGCTGTCCGAAGCCGTGCGCGCCGGGTTGGTAAAACCAAACGACGTCATCGTCTTCGTTGCATTCGGCGGTGGGCTGTCGTGGGGTGCCGTTGCCTGGAGATGGGCTGCATGATGCGGATCGGCGTCGTCTTTCCCGGCCAGGGCTCGCAGTCGATCGGCATGGGCTGCGACATTGCCACCTACTCGGACGCCGCGGCGGAGATTTTCGAACGAGCCGCTGCCGTGCTCGGTTACGACCTTCTCGCGCTGCTCAAGGAAGGGCCTGAAGATCGGTTGCGCGAGACCGAATACAGTCAACCGGCGATCTTCACCACCAACGTCGCGCTCTACGCTGCCGCGGGAGAGCATCTCGCTCCGGTTGCGACGGCCGGGCATTCGTTTGCCGAGTTTTGCAGCCTCGTTGCCGCGCGATCGATCTCGTTTGACGAAGCGCTGTACGTCGTCGACGAGCGCGGCAAGGCGATGCAAGCGGCAGCGCAGCGCGCTCGCGGCGGTATGGCGGCGATTCTTGGGCTCGAAGCCGCGGCGGTCCGCGAGATCATCCACCGTCTCGGTTCCGACGGCAGCGTGACGCTCGCCAACTTCAACTCCCCGACCCAAATCGTCATTAGCGGCGAGATCGATCGCGTGCAGGCCGCCGGCGACGCGATGCTAGCCGCCGGCGCGAAACGCGTCGTACCGCTCAACGTTTCGGGCGCCTGGCATAGCAAGCTCATGGAGCCGGCGGTGGAGCGCTTCGCTGCGGCCGTCGACGCGGCGCACTTTTCAGTCCCCGAGTTCGACGTCATCTCAAACGTCGATGCGCAGCCCTATCGGGACGTAGCCACAGTTCGAACGAATCTCGTGCGCTCGGTCGTCGGCGAAGTCCGGTGGCACGAGGCTGCAGAGCGTCTGCTTTCCTATAATCTGGATATGGTCGTCGAGTTTGGCGCCAGCGGCGTACTTGGACCACTGATGAAGCGCATGCCGGGCGCTCCGCAGGTCATGGTCGTCAGCGATCGGTCCGGCATCAAGAGCCTGCGCAACGCGATCGCCGAAACGAAGGTCGGGGCATGACGTTCGCCGGCAAGACCACCATCATTACCGGTGCAAGCCGCGGTATCGGCCGCGCGATCGCGGTAGACTTCGCACGGCTGGGCGCCGACGTCGCGCTCGTCGGTCGCGATACGCACGCGCTCGAAGAGACGGCTGGCCTGTGCGCAAACGCTCGTCCCGGCGCAGTTGCGGAGCTGTTTGCCGGCGACGTCACCGATCCGGCATCGGTGGAACGGATCGCTGCGGCGACGCTGGAACGCTTCGGCCGAATCGATTGTGCGATCGCAAATGCCGGTCAATCCGTCGATGGGCTCCTCGTGCGTCTCAAGCGCGAGACCCTCGACCAGCTGATCGACGCAAACCTGAAGTCGGCGTTCTACCTCTGCGCCGCGGTCGCGAAGCCGATGATGAAGCAGCGCTCGGGCGCGATCGTGCTGGTGACGAGCATCGTCGGGATCATGGGCAATGCCGGGCAGGCAGCATACGCCGCCTCCAAGGCAGGGCTGATCGGCCTTTGCAAATCGTTGGCAAAGGAGTTGGGTTCGAGGAATATAAGAGTCAACGCCGTCGCGCCGGGCCTCATCGAAACTGCCATGACGGAGAAGATGCCCGACGCAGCGCGGGAGTTTTTGATCAAGCAAGCCGCTCTCGGCCGAGCCGGGAAGCCGGAGGACGTGAGTGGAGCGGTTACATTTCTTTGCTCCGACGCCGCCGGATTTATCACCGGACAGACGCTCGTGGTCGATGGCGGCATCCTGATGTGAATCCTTGAAAGATAAGGAGACGTAATGTCCACCACCTTCGATAAAGTAAAAAAGATAATCGTCGAGCAACTCGGCGTCGACGAGTCGGAAGTGACGCAAGAGGCGTCGATCACCGACGACCTTGGTGCCGATTCGCTCGATCAGGTCGAGTTGGTGATGGCGTTTGAGACCGAGTTCAACATCGATATTCCCGACGAAGAGGCGGAAAAGATCAAGACCGTCGGCGATGCGGTCAAGCGCATCGACGAGGCTACCGCCGGATCGTCTTCTTAGAGCGAGTTACGCGAATCATTGTTCGATCAGCTCAGTGAACGCTTAGGCGCGATCTTCCAGCGCCTTAGCGGGCGCGGCAGGGTGAGCGAGGCCGAGGTTGGCGATGCGATGCGCGAGGTTCGCGTCGCGTTGCTCGAGGCCGACGTTTCACTCGATGCGGCCAAAACGTTCGTCGCGCGTGTCAAAGAGAAGGCGATTGGCGCGAACGTTCTCGATTCTTTGACGCCCGCGCAGACGATTCTCACGGTCGTTCACGACGAGCTCGTCGAGCTGCTCGGACCGCCGGCGGGCACCGGAGGTTCGCGCCTGCGGTTCGCCGATGCGCCGCCGTCGATCATCATGCTCGTCGGCCTCCAAGGCTCCGGCAAGACGACACAGGCCGGTAAGCTCGCGCTGCGCCTCAAGGAACAAGGACGCCGATCGCTCCTCATCGCGGCCGACGTCTATCGTCCCGCTGCGATCGAACAGTTGCAGCGTCTCGGCAAGCAGATCGATCTGCCGGTTCACACTGAAGGCGCGCGCGATCCGGTCGCGATTGCGCGAAACGGCGTCGCGGAAGCAAAGCGGCTCGGTATGTCGACGGTCATCATCGATACCGCGGGCCGCCTGCAGATCGACGAGGAGCTCATGGACGAGCTCGAACGCATGAAGCGCGCGGTCGATCCAAAGGAGATTCTGTTGGTCGCCGATGCGATGACCGGCCAGGAGGCGGTCGGCGTCGCGAAGGGCTTCAACGAGCGGCTCGGCATCACGGGCGTGATCCTGACGAAGATGGACGGCGACGCGCGGGGCGGCGCCGCGCTCTCGATTCACGCCGCAACCGGCGCGCCGATCAAGTTCGTCGGCGTCGGCGAAAAGCTGAGCGCGCTAGAGCCGTTCCACCCCGATCGCGTGGCGTCGCGCATTCTCGGGATGGGCGACGCGCTGACGCTCATCGAGCGCACGCGCAGCGTCTATACCGAGGAACAGGCTAAGAAGCTCGAAGAGAAGCTTTTCCGCCAAAGCTTCACGCTCGACGATTTCCTCGATCAGATGCGCCAAGTCCGCAAAATGGGTTCGCTGGGCGACCTAATGAAGATGGTGCCTGGCCTGGCGAAGGCCTTGCCGAAAGACTTTGAGATTCCCGAGCGCGATTTCGCCCGCACCGAAGCGATCATCTGCTCGATGACGCGCCGGGAGCGCCGCAATCCGGATCTACTCGACGGTTCGCGCCGCAAACGCATCGCGATGGGTTCCGGGACGCAAGTGTCGGATGTGAATCGCCTCGTCAAACAGTTCGAGCAGGCGAAGCAGATGATGAAGCAACTTGGAGGCCGTAAACATCGTCCGTTTGCGCGCCTCAACATCTAGGCTATACGAAAGTAAGAGTTTAAAAATGGTACGAATTCGTTTGCGCCGTATGGGTGCAAAAAAGCAGCCCACATATCGATTCGTCGTGGCCGACGCACGTTCGCCGCGCGACGGCCGGTTTATCGAGATCCTCGGCCACTATAATCCGCGCACCGAGCCCAGAACCGTCGTCGTCGACGAAGGGCGCGCGCGAGAATGGCTGGCTAAGGGCGCACAACCCTCAGAGACGGTGCGCCGACTCTTCGCCGATCGCGGTATCGTCGAGCGTGGACCGGAGCCGACGACGAAGCGCAAACCGAAGAGCGAGAAAGGCGGTGCATCGTGAGTTCGTTCGACGATGAGTTTGGACTCTTCGGTGAAACGAGTGTCGACGAAGCCGAGCGCGCCGCTACTCCGCCGCGCCGCGAACGCCGCCATCGCACAGGAACGCCCCGCCGCACAGGACGCCCGCGCAGGCGTAGAGAGACGGCCGCAGCGACGCCCCGAACGGCAGCATTCGACGCCGCAGGATCCGTGGGCCGGCCATCGCCGAGCGACGGAGTTACTTGGATTTCTCGCGCGCAAGCTGGTCCAAAAGCCGGACAGCGTCGCCGTCGAGCTCTTCATCGACGAGAGCCAACAGCCGGTGATCGAACTCATCGTGGATCCGGAGGATCTCGGCAAGGTCATCGGTCGCAGCGGACGCGTTGCACATGCGCTACGTACGATCGTTCGTGCGACCGCCGAAGGGCGCGTCTCGGTGGACATTCTCGACAGCGACGAAGCGTCCGAGGAAACCGAGGACGACGCCGGCGAGTAACGAGGTCGTCGCCGGCCGGATCGCCGGCACGTTCGGCGTACGTGGAGAACTCAAGTGCGACCCGAGCAATGCGGGTCGCACGCTCTTTTGCGCCGATAGCGAGTTTACGTGGACGCTGGACGAGGAACGCGGCGCCGTTCGCATCGCCGCTGCCCGGCCGCATAAGGGCCGGCTCTTGATCCGCATCGCAGGCGTTGAGGATCTCGCCGCTGCGGAGCGGTTTGTCGGCGCGATACTCTATGCACCGCGTCCGCTCGTGGCGCTAGCGCCGGGCGAGTATCTCGACGACGATCTCGTCGGCTGCAGCGTGCGGGGAGCCGACGGGAAGGAGTATGGCAGCGTCGAGCGGGTCGAGCACTATCCGGGGAGCGACATGCTGATCGTCGCCGGCAAGATGGTTCCGCTCGTTCGCGCGATCGTCACCGAAATCGATCTCGACCGCCGCCAGATCGCAGTCGACCCGCCTGCGGGGCTGCTCGATTAGTCGTTGTTGGGGTGGGCGGTTGCGTACGCTGAGGCTGCGGCGTCGATCGCGCTCTTGATCGAGCTTCCCTTGCCGACCTCTTGGCCGAGCGTAGCTCCGAAGCACGTGTAGACCAGCAGCGTAAAGACGATTTGCGGACGCCCGTGATGCGTTACGGGCTCTTCCAGCTTTCCGGTTGCGATCGTATTGTTTCGGTTGGGACCGCAAATCGTGTCGGCGGACGTCGCCACGTCCGACGTAACCGTCGTGACTTGCGTCGCATAGTAATGGTTGAGCGAGAAGAAGAGTTCGTGCGCCGCACTCGTGAGATCCGCCGGCGCGACGGCACCCGTTGCGGAGACCGGCGCGACGATGACGCCGCGCGACGGTTTGACGACCGGGCCCGGCGAGGGACTCGCGCTTCCTTTATGTTTGAAGACCGAGTCGACGATGCTGCCGATGCCTTTGAGCGGAACCTGCGCGCCGTTCGTGGAGGTCGGCGCCGGGGTCGCGTTCGGCTGCGTTCCGACGTTCTCGGTATTGCGACCGACGAACGTCAGAATCTCGGTTCGTGCGAGCAGCGATTGCGAGGCAACGTCGGCGACGCTATTGACGTTCGCGGTTTGCGAGAAGAGGATCACGCCGCTCTCGACGCTGACGACCTGCTCGACGACCGCGGCGCCGTCGCCGATCGGCGTTACGTAGCCGCTGATATAGAAGTCGGCGTGTGACGTACGCGCGTTGTTGAGGAAATCGACACGGTGAATGTTCGACGGGATGCCGAGCACGTTGAGTCCGCCGGCAGCCTGCATCTCCTGGGCGAGAATCTGCGCGATAGCGATGCCGATCTTCGGGTCGACGCCCGCCTGTACGTCGAAGGGATAGACGAGCACGGTCGGATTCTGCTCGATCCCCGTCGGCGTTGCTGTTCCGCTCGGCGTGGCGCTCGGCTTGGGCACGACTGGTGCCGGCGATGGCGACGGCGACGGCGGGGCCGCGGCGACGATCAGCGTTGACGACCAGACGAAGAGCCCGATGAGTAGCGCCAGGGAAGCTCGTTGAAGCATCGGTGGCGGCCTATTCGCGGGCCGGCTCGCCGAATCCGGTCGACCAGGCGACGCTGTATTCGGCTGCAAACAGAAAGATCGAACCGATGCAATAGAACCAAAGCAGCAGAGCGAGCGGCGCGGAGAGGGCGCCGTAGACGTACGCAAAGTTCACGTGCGTGATATATGCGGCGAATGCGAGTTGCAGTAGCGGCCAAGTTACTGCGACAATTGCCGCACCGCGCAAAGCAAACTCCCAGGACACGGTACAGTTTGGAAGCCAGCGATAGAGGATCACGGCGACGATAAAAACGAGTGCGATCGAGATCAAATACGCCGCGATGTGCGTGATTCGCCGGGGATCCGCGAAGCCGGCAACGTGAAACGAAACTGCTAGGACGATCGGCAAGCCGATCGCGACGATCAGCAGGATGCCGGTGACGGGAAGCATCACGAACGATAGCGCGATATTGTGGACGAGCGGACGCCCTTCCGGTACGTTGAGCGCTCGATCGAGCGCGAACGCCAAACCCATGAAGAGATTCTTTCCGGACCACAGCAAGAACGCCAGCGCGATGAGGCTCGAGATGCCGCGACCATAGATGTACGTTTGCAGGTTTCCGGCGACGTAGTCGTGCAGCGTCGGCGCCAGCGCGTCGACGAAGACGAGCGTGCGATGCTGGGCATTCGGGAGCACATACGTCGCACCGGTCAGAATCAGCACGGAGAGCGGAAAGAGCGCGAAGAGCGCGTTGAACGCAATCGACTGTGCGAGAAACGCACAGCCGTCACGTGAGAACCCGAGGGCGGCAGCACGCACCGTCGAGATGAATCGCCCCATCCTAAGCGGTATATCGGTATGCCGTGGCGCTATTCCCACCGGGCCTTCCGGTAACCGTGCTGGTCGATGGCCGGCCGTTGGCTGCCTACGTCCGCGCTTACCTAGCGGGCGATCGGGTGTACGTGCCGGTGAGTCCACTGCTTACACGCATTGCAGATCGCATGTGGTTTGAAGGTAATACGCTCGTGATCGAGCGCGCGGGGCGGCGCGTTCGCGTGCCGCTCTCGGAATCGTTTCGCGGCGAGCTCGATGGCGCGTATGTCGAAGCCGGCCCCGTGCTGCGCGCGCTCGGCGAAAGCGCCCTGTATGACGGCAAGTATCGTCAGCTCGAAATACGCACGCAACCATTGACGGCGATTGCATTGCCGACGCCGTTCAGTTCGCCCGCGCCGACAGCCCCGCCGAACGCGGTCTTCACGCCCGCTCCGGTCGCGACCCCGCGCCCGGTCTGGACCGGATCGCCGCTCCCGCGCCGCACGCCGCTACCTATTGGGCCACCCGCGACTTAGCGGTGCGCGATCGCGGCGAGATCGAGATCGCCGAGCCCGCGCGCGGATGCATCGCGCATCAGCGCTTCGAGAGCGTCGACGACCGGCAGGCGTTCGTGATGCGCCGCACCTTGCATGAGCACCGCGTCTTTGTGCGCCATGTCGAGCCGCCATGCCGCCTCATAGTTGCCGGCCACCATGCGTTTGCCGCGATTCTTGATTTGACTGCTTGGATCGTAGAAATCGAAGAGGCTGTATGCCTGCTCGCGCGACAAGCCTTGTACTTCGGCGATCCGCAGCATGTCGTTGATGCCGCCGACGACGGCCAGGATCATCGCGTTGCCCATGAGCTTGTAGATTGCGGCCGAATCCGGACGCTCGCCGAGATACTGGAGTTCGCTGCACATGGCTTGCAGCGGATCGCGCACGCGTTCAAACGTGGTGGTGTCGCCGGATGCGAGCATAACGCCGTGCGACTTGCGCGCCATCGGCGGCCCCATGAAGACCGGCGCGTGGATGAAGCCGTAACCGAGATCGAGCAGCCGCTGCGCTCGTTCTGCCACCCGCTGCGGGAGCACCGTGGTGTGATCGACGATTGGAGTCGTCTTCTCGATGCCGCTGAGCGCATCGTTGAGAACGCTGTCGACGCTGGCATCGTCGCTCAAGCAGAGGTGAACGCGCTGGGCACCCCGCGCCGCCTCGGGCGGATCGTTGACCGGCTCGGCACCGTCGGCGCGGAGCTCTTCGGCTCGGTCGAATGAACGGTTCCAGACGCGCACCTGCATACCGCGATCGAGCATCCCGCGAATCATCGCAGAGCCGAGCATGCCGGCTCCATAGAAGGCAACGGTTTCCATCTCAGTAGCTTATCCAGATCGGCGAGCTTCTACCCCTACGATCGAGCGGGCCGCCGTGCGAAGAGGTTGAGGAGCGCGGCGATAACGGCTGCAGCGAGCGCGTACCAGATCTGCGTGTAATCCGTCAAGAACGTGATGCCGAAGAGATTGTCGAGCGCGTAGGCGCCATTCCCCGCGAACGCCACCGCGAGCGCGACGGCGATGTAGGCAGAGTTGAGTTCCCAGCCGCCGTTGGTGACGAAAAAGCCCTTGCTATAGTGGACCGAACCGATCGCGACGAGCATGACGAGGACGATCAGCACCGGTCCCAGCGCTCCGCCCAGTCCTAGTAGCGTCAGGAGGCCGCCGAGCGTCTCGCCGAGGCCGGCCATAAGGGCGAACGTCTTTCCCGGCCGGAAGCCGATCGACTCGAAGAATCCGCCCGTTCCGGCGAGCCCGTGGCCGCCGAACCAGCCGAACAGCTTCTGCGAGCCGTGTAGGATGAAGCTCATTCCGAGAATCAACCGGAGGATCAAGATGACGATACTCATGGTTCTCCTTTACTCCAGCTTGCGTTAGTAGGTAACTTTTCGCTTGCTCCCTGCGCGCGCTGAATGAGCCCCTAGGTCCGTCCGCTAGTGCGCAGGCGTGACCAGATCCTGGACCAGGACGAACTGAACGCCATCGGCTTGTAACTGTGGAATCATCGCCTTTACTGCCGCGAGCGTTGTGGGGCGCGGGTGACCGATGGCAATCGCGCTGCCGCTGCGTTTCGCGATTGCGGCCGCCGCGCGCAGTTGACCTTCGGTATAGTCGACGTTGGCGCGATTGTCGAGAAAGACATCGCGCGACGCGGTTGGTATGCCTTGGGCGCGCGCGACCTGTTCGCCGACCGACGCCGCATTCGTTTTTGAGTCGATGAAGAAGAGGTCACCGTGTTTGACGAGCACGCCGATCACGTCGTGCATCACGCGCTCGTCGGCGGAGGCTTTGCTCCCCTCGTGGTTGTTGACGCCGCGCGCGAGCGAGACTTGCGCGAGATCGTCTTCCACTTGTGCGGCGATCTGCGCGTCGGTCATTTCGGTCGTCACCTTGCCAGGGCCGGGATTGAGTCCGGAGAGCGTCTCCATGGGGAGATGTAACATGACGCCTTTTCCGGCATCCGCTGCGTCGTGCTGGATCTCGTTCGTATACGGAACGTCCGGTAGAACCGAGAGCGTCAGCGGTATGCCGAGCGCTACGAAGCCGCGCTCCGTATCGATCCATTGCCCGCAGTCGTCGACGATGAGCGCAAGCTTTGGACCCGAACCAAGCGGCGCGGGCGTCGGCGCGACCGTTGCCGAGGGCAGCGGCGAAGGCGAGGATGGCTGCTCGGTTGATGTAGTCGCAGCGACCGGCGACGGCGTCGTCGTCGGCGCGACGGCGACCATGTGGTGCCGCGGAGCGTGGCGGAGCGGGCGAAGCAGCAGCCATCCGCCGGCTGCTGCGACGAGGAGCAGAACGATCAACGCGAGCGGCGAGCTGCGCGAACGGTAGCGGCGGTGAGACTTTCTGGGCACCAGGAGCCTGGTTCGTCGATCCAGCATAACGCCACTGCATTTTCACGCTCGACGGTTAGGAGAGTCTACATGCAGTTGGCTGGACGAACGTTTTTGGTCACCGGCGGGAGCTCCGGGCTCGGCGCCGCGTGCGTGCGCGAGTTTTCGCAGCATGGCGCAAACGTCGTAATCTGCGACGTCAGCGAGCGAGGGGCGGAGGTGGCGCGCGAGGTAGGCGCGAGCGTTCGTTTTGCACGCACCGACGTCACCGATAGCGCCCAGGTGCAAGCCGCGATCGATCTTGCCGCAAAAGAGTTCGGTGCGCTCCACGGCGCGATCAACTGCGCCGGAATCGCGACGGCCGAGCGCGTGATCGGCCGCGATGGACCGCAGCCGCTCGAACACTTTTCGAAGGTGATCGGCGTGAACCTCATCGGATCGTTTAACGTCATTCGTTTGGCGGCCGCCAAGATGATCGAACGCGCGGTCGAACCGGGCGAGGATCGCGGCGTCATCATCTCGACGGCGTCGGTGGCGGCATACGACGGTCAGATCGGGCAGGCGGCATACTCGGCGTCGAAGGGCGGCATCGTCGGGCTGACGCTCCCGGTTGCGCGTGAGTTTGCGCAGCATCAGATTCGCGTCATGGCGATTGCCCCAGGAATTTTCGATACACCGCTGCTGGCCGGATTGCCGGAAGCGGCGCGCGAGTCGCTGGGCAAACAAGTGCCGTTTCCGTCGCGGCTCGGCAAACCCGCCGAGTACGCCGCGCTCGCGCGGCATATCGCCGAGAACCAGATGCTCAACGGCGAAGTCATTCGCCTCGACGGTGCGATTCGGATGGCGCCGCGCTAGCGTATGAAGTCAACCTTCGTTGCCGCGCTCGTTTTAATCGGCGTCACCGTCGCAATGGCGCCGACGCACGCCGGCGGCAATGCACCACCGTGGCAAGTAAAGGGAACGCCGAAACCGACCGCCACGCCGATTGCGTTACCGTCGCCCGAGCGATTGCTCTATTTGATCCGGCGTCAGTTCCGCTCGCACCGGCCGCCACCGCCTTTTGTGACGTACACGCTGGTGCGCAAGCAGACCCTCGACGACGGCTATCCGGACCTGCTCAATAGTTACACCTACCATATCTGGTGCCGCACCATCGATCGTGCCGCGCTCGGGCGACGCGTCTATCGGGGGTCGTCACGAGGAACGCTGGAGTTTCTACGGCCTTCGTTTAACGAGCCGTGGGATCCGGGTCCGCCGACCGCAGACCTCTTCGAGCCCGCGCCCGTGCACCCGCATACGAGCCCGCTCACGTTCGTTCCGACGCCCGAACCGACGGGCAGTCTGCCGCCGGTCATCGCGACCGTCACCGTGCTGGGCGAGTTCGATTATCGCGTGACGAACGTCGTGACCCAAGGGAACCTCATTCACGTCAGCATCGTGGCGCGCCGCGATCCGGATCGCAATCGTCTTCGCGAACTCTACGTCGACAGTAAGACGCTCGAACTGCAGGAAGTCGTTGCGACCGACAAGCTCTACGAAGAGGACAGCCGCTCGCACGTCTATCCGATGCTGTTTACGGTCACGCTGGGTTGGATGAACAACATGCCGGTGGTGACGCACATTCACGGTACGCCGACCTATGAAACCGATGCGGAATATCTCGGGCGCGATGCAACCGTCGACTACGATTTCAACGACATCGCGTTTCCCACCAGTCTACCGGACTGGTACTTCGATCCCCGTTCGTACGCAGCGCACGCCGACGATGCGCCCCGCTAGAATCCGTTAACCCCCGAGCGGCGCGTTCGGTTTGACGAGAGCCGGAAACGTCTGGCGCAGTTTCTTCAACTTGGGCAGGTCGTTCATCACGATGTACGCATTGTCGGGATTGTGGACCGCGAAGTCTTGATGGTAAGCCTCGGCGGGATAGAAACCGTGAAGCGGCGCGACGATCGTGACGATCGGCGCGGAGTAGACGCGTTCGTGTCCGAGTTGCGCGATATAGGCGAGCGCCTGTGTCCGCTGGGACGGTAGCGTGTAAAAGATCTCGGACCGGTACTGCGAGCCGTCGTCGGGGCCTTGGCGGTTCAGTTCGGTCGGATCGTGCGCGACGAGAAAGTAAACTTCAAGCAACTGCTTGAAGGAAATTTTCGCCGGATCGTACGTAACGTCGACGGACTCGGCGTGCCCGGTCGTCCCGGTCGAGACCGTTTCGTACTGGGCCGTGCCGGCTTTACCGCCCGAGTAACCGGCGACGACTTTCGTTACGCCGCGCAGCGACTCGAAGACGGCTTGCATGCCCCAGAAGCATCCTCCGGCAAGCACGACGTGTTCGGTAGCCGGCATCGCAGGCGCGCCCGACGGGGGGGCTGCGCTCAATGCGAGCGCAAGCAGCAAGGCGCTAAAGATTCTCATATGCTTAAGAACGCTAGAAGACAGCAAATGGATGAACCGCTACGCTCGGGATGACACTTCGAGGCGTTAGCTCTAGATCGGCGGTGGACGCGTCGAGTCGAAGCTCTTCACGTTCTTGCGCAAGCCCATGAGCCCGAGCAGGCCCAACAGACCGAGCAATCCCCAGACGCCAACGCCTCCTCCTCCGCCGCCCGCCGACTCGTCCGGCGCCACCATAGGCTGCGACGTGGCCATTGCATTCGGCGTCGGCGCGACTGCCGGAGCCTGCATCGGCACCGGAGTCGGCGTCGGCGTCGGGTAGCCGTAGGGCGTGGGCGTCGCATAGGCGTTCGGCGTCGCCGTTGCGGCCAAGTTTGGCGTCGTTTGGGCCCAGGCGGCGCACGGCAGGAGGGACCCCAGTGCCAGCGCGGCCGCGAAGATCGACGGATACTTCATTGGTTACTCCTCTTCTCTGCCTGGGTGGAAGCCTTACCCCGTGGAATATCGTCTTGATGCTGGGCGACCTTCATCCACTCATCCGCGAGTGGTTCTCAACCACGTTTGGAGCACCGACCGAACCGCAGGCGCAGGGTTGGCCGGTCATTCGGAGCGGCGAGGACGTCCTCATCACGGCGCCGACCGGTTCGGGTAAGACGCTGGCTGCATTTACGCTCTGCCTAGACGATTTGGTGCGGCGCGCGATCGACGGAGATCTCCCCGACCACACGTTAGTCGTTTACGTCTCGCCGCTAAAAGCGCTCACGAACGACATCCGCGAGAACTTAGAGAAACCGCTGGCGCAACTCGTAACGCTCGCGAGCGAACGCGGGATCGGCCTGGCTCCGATTCGAACCGCGGTCCGCACCGGCGATACGACGGCGTCGGCGCGCCAACGGATGTTACGCGAACCGCCGCACGTGCTGGTCACAACGCCCGAATCGCTCTTCATTCTCTTGACGGCGGAGCGGTCGCGGCGGCTGTTCGCGGGCGTCTCTGCGGTGATCGTCGACGAGATCCACGCGATGGCCGCCGATAAACGTGGCTCGCATCTTGCGCTCACGCTCGCCCGGCTCGACGATTTGGTTCGGCGTGAAGGCGGCCAGAAACCACAGCGCATCGGGCTTTCTGCGACCGTTCGGCCGTTGGAGGAGGTCGCGCGCTTTTTGAGTCCCGGCGCGAAGATCGTCGACGCGAGCCGTCGCCGGGAGATGGCGATTCGCGTCGAGGTTCCGGCCGACGAGCTAGGCGCGGTAGCGAGTCAAGAGATGTGGGCGGATATCTACGACCGCATCGCGGAGCAGATTCAGGCGCACCGGACCACGCTGATCTTCGTCGGCACGCGCCGGATGAGCGAGCGCGCGGCGTTTGCGCTCAACGAGCGGCTCGGTGAAGGCTTCGTCCTGCCGCATCACGGCAGTCTCGCGCGCGAGATCCGCTTCGACGTCGAGCGGCGCCTGCGTAGCGGCGAACTTCGCGCCGTCGTCGCGACGGCATCGCTCGAACTCGGTATCGACATCGGCTCGATCGATCTCGTCGTGCAACTCGGCAGCCCACGCGCGATCTCGGTCGCGCTGCAGCGCATCGGCCGCTCCGGCCACTGGATCGGCACGCAGCCGAAGGGGATACTCTATGCGACGACCCGCGACGAGCTCCTCGAGTGCGCCGCATTGGTGCGAGCGATGCGCGGGGGCGCGCTCGACGCGCTCTCGATTCCCAACGCACCGCTCGACATACTCGCGCAGCAGATCGTTGCCTCGTGCGCGCAGCATGAGTGGGAGGCCGACGAACTCTACGCGATGGTGCGCGGAGCGTATCCGTATCGCAATCTCGAACGGCGAGATTTCGACGCCGTCCTGACGATGCTCGCCGACGGCATCGCGACCTCGCGCGGGCGAAGCGGCACGTTTCTCCACTACGATCGCGTCAACCATCGTCTGCGTGCGCGGCGCGGCGCGCGGATTGCCGCTATTACGAGCGGCGGCGCCATTCCGGATACCGCAAACTATAACGTCGTCGTCGAGCCGGAAGGGCACGTCGTTGGAACGCTCGACGAGGACTTCGCGATCGAAAGCATGGCCGGCGACATCTTTCTCCTGGGCACGAACTCGTGGCGAATTCGTCGCGTCGAAGCGGGACTGGTTCGCGTTGAGGACGCGCACGGCTCACCGCCGTCGATTCCGTTCTGGAATGGCGAAGGGCTCGGCCGAACGATCGAACTATCGCGAGAAGTCTGCGCCGTGCGTACCGCGATCGACGAGCGTAGCGACGAAGACGCGCAGCATTGGCTCGTCGAGGAGTGCGCGCTCGACGCCGCCGGGGCCGAGCAGGCCGTGGCATACGTCCGCGCGGGTAAAGCGATTCTCGGCGTCGTGCCGACCGATCGCACCCTGGTCGCCGAGCGATTCTTCGACGAGGGCGGCGGCATGCAGTTGATCCTGCACACGCCGTTCGGTGCGCGGATCAATCGCGCGTGGGGGCTCGCGCTGCGCAAGCGGTTCTGCCGTTCTTTCAATATCGAACTGCAGGCGGCGGCGACCGACAACGGGATCGTGCTCTCGCTCACCGACCAGCACGCCTTTCCGCTCGACGCGGTCTTCGACTTCGTGAAGTCGGCGAGCGCCGAGCAGACGCTAACGCAGGCGATGCTCCCGGCGCCGATGTTTGCGGCGCGCTGGCGGTGGAATGCGACGCGCGCGCTGGCGATTCTGCGCTTCCGCGGCGGCCGCAAGGTACCGCCCCAGCTCCTACGCATGCGCGCCGACGATCTTGTCGCCGCGGTCTTTCCCGATCAGGCCGCCTGTGTCGAAAACCTCAGCGGCCCGATTCGCATTCCGGATCACGTGCTCGTCCGCGAGACGATCGCGAACTGCCTGCGCGAGGCGATGGATATCGACGGCTTCTTGGCGGTGCTGCGCGGCGTTGAAGACGGCGCCATCGCAACCGTTGCGATCGATACGCCCGAACCATCGGCGTTCTGCCACGAGATTCTCAACGCAAACCCATACGCATATCTCGACGACGCGCCGCTAGAGGAGCGGCGTGCGCGTGCTGTGCAGTTGCGGCGCACGACGCGCGACGACACCGACGGCGCCGGCATTCTCGATCCGGCAGCGATCGAGCAGGTGGCGGCCGAGTCGTGGCCGGTCGTGCGCGACGCCGACGAACTGCACGATGCGCTCTCGACGCTCGTCGCGCTGCCGCCGGTGGCGCAGTGGCACGCGTGGTTCGACGAGCTCGTCGAGCAGCGCCGCGCGACGCGCATCGGAAGGTTCTGGACCTGCGCCGAGCGCTTGCGATTGGCGGCGCTCGCCTATCCGGACGCAGCCATCGAGCCCGAGATCGACGCAATCGACGTAGAGTCGGCGCCGCAGACGCGTGAGGCCGCCGTTACGGAGATCCTTCGCGGATGGCTCGAGTCGACCGGCCCGCAACGCGTCGACGAGATGGCGGAACGGTTCGCCATCGAGCCGGCGGCGATTGAAGCGGCGGTGCTGCGGCTCGAAACGCAGGGGCAGCTCTTACGTGGAAGCTTCCGCGGATCCGGCGCCGAGGAGTGGTGCAACCGGCGCGTCCTCGCGCGCATTCACCGGCTTACGCTCGGGCGGCTTCGCCGCGAGATCGAGCCGGTCACGACCTCGCAGTTCGTCACGTTCTTGCAACGCTGGCAACACGTCGCACCCGCGTCCCGCCTGCACGGGATCGATGGAACGTTGCAGATCGTTCGTCAACTCGAAGGGTATGAGGTACCGGCTGCTGCGTGGGAGACGGAGATCCTGCCCAGCCGCATCGCTGCGTATCGGCCCGAGTATCTCGACCGGCTATGCTACTCCGGCGACGTCATGTGGGGACGGCTCTCGCCGCATCCCGCGCTGGAAGTGCGCGCAGCGACATTCTTACCGCGGCGCGTTCGCCCGACGCGACTGGCGCCGATCGCGCTCTTCCTGCGCGCGAGCGCCGATATATTGATTCTGCCGCGTAAGAGCGGCGAGGCATCGCTCTCGCAGGCCGCGCTCGAGGTGTTCGAGGAGATCGGCCGTCTGCACGCGCCGTTCTTCGCCGAGATCGTGCGCGGAACGAAGCGTCTTCCGAGCGAGGTCGAGGAGGCGCTGTGGCAACTCGTTGCGGCGGGTTTTGTGACGGCGGATGGTTTCGATGCGCTGCGTTCGCTGAGCGATCCGAAGCGGCGTTTGGGCGAGAAGGGATTGCGCGCTCGGCCACGCTCCTCGGGTGGACGCTGGACGATGCTTGCACCGCAGACGGAGCAGATCGATCGCGAAGCCTTCGCACGCCGCTTGCTTAATCGCTGGGGCGTCCTGTTTCGCGACCTTATCGCGGGCGAGAGCCTCGCGCCACCGTGGCGCGAGTTGCTGGCAGTCTTGCGGCGCATGGAAGCGCGCGGCGAGATTCGCGGAGGCCGCTTCGTCGCGGGCTTCGTCGGCGAACAGTTTGCGTTGCCCGAGGCGCTCGATGCATTGCGCGCCGTCCGCCGCAGCGCCGATGACTCGCAACCGGTACGGCTAGGTGCTTACGATCCGCTTCGTTTGGGCGGCATCATTCTACCCGAATCGAGAAGCGCTTAGCACTGACCCGCGTTGCTCTGATGGCCCGCGTAGATCTCGATGATGCCGCTGGCCGCTGCCGGCACGTCCCGACCTTTGAGCAGCGTGCCGAGACCGCCGAACGTCCCGCCGTACTTGCTCTTTGTCGCGACGGCGTAGCATGGCGTAAAGTTCGCCTGAATGCCGTCGACCGTTGCTTGGCCAAATGCCGTGTACGAACTGCCGGGCTTTAACGTTTTGCTGCTGAGGCCGCCGCCCGCCGGAAGATTCGTCCCGAAATCGGTCCCGCCCGAGAGTCCAAGCCCCAGGTAGAAGATCGCGCTGCCCGTACCGAGTTTTGGAAAGTCGTCGAAGTTTTTCGTGCCACTCGAGAGCGTCATCTTGACGGACGGATTTGCGCTCGGGTACCGGAGCGTACCGCCGAAACCGCCGAACGCAGGAATGCATAGCGATCCGCCGTGCGTCGTAAGCGTTTGTGTCAGCGACGCATAGGTTTTGGTCGACTTCTGGCCTTTGCACTTCGGGGGCGACGCGTCGGGCAGCGGCAGTACGTGCCGGCACGTTCGAAGCGGCGGCTGAAGCCGGGAGCACGCTGTGCATGTTGAGAGCATGCGGCCAGGAGTGCCGACGCGAGCAATGCTGACGACGCGCGCAGCATCAGCACTTACCCGCGTTACTCTGATGGCCCGCGTAGATCTCGATGATGCCGCTGGCCGCTGCCGGCACGTCCCGACCTTTGAGCAGCGTGCCGAGACCGCCGAACGTCCCGCCGTACTTGCTCTTTGTCGCGACGGCGTAGCATGGCGTAAAGTTCGCCTGAATGCCGTCGACCGTTGCTTGGCCAAATGCCGTGTACGAACTGCCGGGCTTTAACGTTTTGCTGCTGAGGCCGCCGCCCGCCGGAAGATTCGTCCCGAAATCGGTCCCGCCCGAGAGTCCAAGCCCCAGGTAGAAGATCGCGCTGCCCGTACCGAGTTTGGGAAAGTGGTCGAAGTTTTTCGTGCTACTTGAGAGCGTCATCTTGACGGATGGATTTGCGCTCGGGTACCGGAGCGTACCGCCGAAACCGCCGAACGCAGGAATGCATAGCGATCCGCCGTGCGTCGAAAGCGTTTGTGTCAGCGACGCATAGGTTTTGGTCGACTTCTGGCCTTTGCACTTCGGGGGCGAGGCGTCGGGCAGCAGTAACCCGCCGGCCGCGTCCGGAGCGGCCTGTGACGCCGGAAGCATGGTGGTAGCGTGCTGCGTGCATGCGGCGAAGAGCAAAGACGCGAGCACTGCAGCCGAGGCGCGCGGCAGATTCCGAGAGCTATGCATAGATCCTCCGAGCGAATAGAGATGAACCGCCAGAATACGCGATTACGCTCGCGTGCTCCTCATCCAGCAGGGTTGCCGGTCGCTCCCTTGCCAATAGTAGGGCATGAAACAACTCATCGCTCTTCTCGGCATAGCCGCAATATCGATCGTCGCTTGGCAAAGCGCTCGAGCTTGCACGGGGATTCGTTTGATCGCGAAAGACGGCACCGTCGTCGTCGCGCGCACGCTCGAGTTCGGTACGGATCTCGCTTCGAAGGTTGCGGTCTTCCCGGCCGGTACGCCGGTCGTCGGTGCGCTGCCGGGCGGCGCGACGGGTATCGCCTTCAAGACGAAGTACGGCATCGTCGGCGCCAACGGGTTTGGCCTGCCGATGGTCGTCGACGGACTCAACGACCAAGGCCTGTACGTTGGCGAGTTTTTCTTTCCAGGATACGCGCAGTACGCGCAGGTCACGCCCGAAAACATGCATCAGGCGATGGCCGGCTATCAATATTCGATGTGGATTTTAGGGAACTTCGCGTCGGTCGCTGAGGTGAAGGCGGCCTACGATCGCGTCACGCTCGCACCGACGGTCGTATCGCAGCTCGGCATGGCGCCGCCGGTTCACTTTCGCATCGTCGACAAGAGCGGCGCGTCGGTCGTCGTCGAGCCGGTCGGAGGTAAGCTCGTGATCTACGACGATCCGTTCGGCGTGCTGACGAACTCGCCGACGTTCGATTGGCACATGACGAACTTGAACAACTACATCGGCCTATCGGCGGTCAATCCCGGCCCGCGCGACGTTGGAGGCGTGACGTTGACGAGCTTTGGCGAAGGCTCGGGGTTCTACGGTATTCCGGGCGACTTCTCGCCGCCGTCACGCTTCGTGCGCGCAGTAGCGTTCGAAACGGCGGCCGTGACGCCGGCCACCGCCGGCGATGCGGTTCAGCAGGTCTTTCATATCCTCAACAACTTCGACATTCCGGTCGGCGCCGTGCGTACGCACGTTGGCGAGCAGACGCTCGACGAATGGACGCTCTGGACATCGGCCGAAGACTTGACGCATCTCCAGTTCTACTTCCGGACGTTTAACGATCAGTCGTTGCGCAGCATCGACGTTCGTAAAGCACTCGCAAACGCCGGCTCGGCGCCGGCTTCGCTTCCGATGGAAAGCGATCAGCCGACGCCGATTACGAGCGTGAATCCGTAGCGCTTACGGTGCGGTAAGCGACTGCAAACGTGCCTCACCCGCGCTCGCCATCGCGTCGAGGTCGCTGAACGTCGCGTACTGCGCCGCAGTCGGCCGGTCGTAGGCGGCTTCGAGCGAGTTGAGTAGGAATCCGAGCTGGTCGCGGAGCTTCGATTCGAGCAAGACGTCCGCTTCGCTGGAATGATAGTTCTGCGACACCAGCGCGCCGATCTCATCGCTCACTTGCGCGGCCCGCGCGGGCGGCAGCTTGGCGCGCGCGGCCATTGCCGCGGCGATCGCTCGATCGAGCCGGTCGATGGAATCGCGAGCCTGCGTCTCGAGTTGGAGACGCGCTTCGAGCGCGCCGGCGGCGGGATGGACGCGCGGATCCAGCGTGATGATGAGCGGAGCAGTCAGCTGCTTTGCGCCGTACTGCAGCACGGCGCGGTACTCTCCGGGAACGGCCGTCGGCCCATCGCCGGTATCGGGAAAGTCGTCGGTTTCGGAGATGTTGAAGCCCGGCGAATCATATGCGGGCTCATAGCGGAGATCCCACTGAAAGAGGTTCATGCCGGCCTCGACCGTCGTGAGATCGCTGACGTCACGCCGGCGCTGCTGGGCTGCGTCGAGCTGCTCCTCTTGCTCGGGCGTCAACTTTTTTTCATGCTTGTTCTTTGGATGCAGCGTAAAGCTGCGCACCGCCGCACCGGCAGCCGTGACGAACGAAAGCGTCAACGGCGTCGTGCCGTTATAGTTCGACGGCAGGTTGAAAAAGATCGCAGCGCCGTAGCGCGGGTTGACGCCGTAGGGGCCATTAGGCTCCGACGGTCCGCCGTAGGCTTGCGTAATCCAAGCGTTTTGAGGTGCGAAAAGTTGCAGGTCGTTTGCCGAGTACGCGCTTTGGCGCGCGAGCTGCTCGAGTAACGCGATGTTATCGAGGATCCAGAACGAGCGTCCGTGCGTCGCCGCGACCAGCTCTCCCTCGCGGACGTCGATGGCGAGGTCGCGCACCTGCACGCCGGGAAGATTGAGGGTGAGCGGTTGCCACTGCGCGCCGCCGTTGAGGCTTACATAGACGCTGCTGCGCGTTCCGACGAAGAGGAGCCGCGGTTCGCGCGGATCCTGGCGAACGGCAAAGACGTATTGGTCGGCGGGAAGACCGTCGGTCAGCGCGCTCCAGTGCGCGCCGTAATCGCTGGTCTGGTAGACGTAGGGATGGTAGTCGTCCCACATGTAGCGCGATGCGGTGAGATACGCCGTGCCTTTCTCCGTATACGAGGGCTCGATCGAGCTGATCTGTGCCCACTGCGGAAGTTGCGGCGGCGTCACGAGCGTCCAATGCGCGCCGTGATCCTTGGTTACGTGCACTAAGCCGTCGGCCGAGCCCGCCCACAGCAGGTTCGCATCGAGCGGCGACGCGGCCAGCGCTGAGATATCCGGGAACGTCTCGGCGCCGGTCTGATCGTAATCGACCGGACCGCCGCTGGGCCCTTCGGTAGATGGATCGTTGCGGGTGAGATCCGGGCTCAAGATCGACCACGTCTTGCCGTGATCGAGGCTTGAAAAGACGACTTGCGCCGCGACGAGGAGCTCGCGCGGATCTGCCGGCGAGAAGAAGATCGGATGCGTCCATCCGAAGCGGTATTTCGTTTCGGCCGACGATGCGCCGGTCATGTAGCGCGGCCACGGACTCACGTTCTGTTCGTTGCCCGTTTCGCGATCGAGCCGCCCAAAAGTGCTATAGTAGCCGCTCCCATACGTGACGAACGGGCTGCCGGGTTCCGGCGCGACGAACGTGCTCTCGCCCAGTGCAACCGTATGCCAGTCGGATTGGCCAATGCCGCCGCCAAGCGCCGCGCTCGGCAACTCGAATGCGCCTTCGTCCTGCTGGGCGCCGAAGACGTGGAACGGAAACTGATCGTCGATCGAGACGTGATAGAACTGTCCCGTCGGCTGATCCAACTCGGTGCTCCACGTTTTGCCGCCGTCGACCGAGACGGTTCCACCGCCGTCGTCGCCTTCGAGCAAGATTTGTGTGTTGTGCGGATTAACCCAGAGGATGTGATCGTCGCCGTGCGTCAGGTCGAGGGCGGAGAACGTCTTGCCCCCATTGGTCGTCTTGTATATCCCGTCGACTTCCGGCGCGTAGGCGACGAGCGGATTTTTGGGATCCGCAAAGATGGCGGTGTAGTAGAAAGCGCGTTGGCGCAGTTTCATTTGGCTGTTGACGTGCTTCCAGGTCGCACCACCGTCGGTCGAGCGATAGACTCCGCCGTCGCGCGCCTGAACGATCGCGTAGACGATGCGTGAGTTCGCGCCCGATACCGAGACGCCGATCTTGCCGAGAATACCGCGTGCGAAGCCGGGATTGGCCGATAGCTTCTTCCAATGCGCGCCGGCGTCGACGGTCTTGTAGAGTCCGCTGCCCGAGCCGCCGCTGGTGAGTTTCCATGGCACGCGTTGCGCCTGCCACATCGCAGCGTAGAGAACGTTGGGATCGCGCGGATCCATCACGAGATCGATTCCGCCGGTCCGATCGTCAACGAAGAGCACCGTCTGCCAACTCGCGCCGCCGTTGGTCGTCTTGAAGATACCACGCTCGGCATTGGGCCTGAAGACGTGCCCCATCGACGCGGCATAGACGACGTTGGGGTTGTGCGGATCGACGGCGAGTTTTGCGATCATGCGCGTGTCGCGCAGCCCCGCATACGACCAGGTCTTGCCGGCGTCGGTCGTCTTGTAGACGCCGTCGCCGGTGTCGAAGTCGCCGCGGATGTCGGCCTCGCCGGTTCCCGCGTAGATGATCTTCGGGTTCGATGCTGCGACCGCG
This sequence comes from Vulcanimicrobiota bacterium, assembly GCA_963758805.1. Lineage (GTDB taxonomy): Bacteria > Vulcanimicrobiota > Vulcanimicrobiia > Vulcanimicrobiales > Vulcanimicrobiaceae > Cybelea. Next base: position 633,145 of record CAVWWP010000002.1, on the reverse strand, counting down.
AGGGCGCCGATCGGATCCGCGACGCCGGGAAGTTTGCCGTCGCTAATGTTCTCCCAGCTCTCTCCATAGTCGGTGCTCCGCCAGATGCCTCCCTGCACGCCGCCCATATAGAAGAGGTTATCGTTGCCGGGCACGCCCGCAACGGCCACGACGCGACCGCCGATGAACGGACCGATGCTCCGCCACGACAGCTTGCTCATCAGATGCTGCGCCGGCGATTGCGAGTCGGCGGCGCCCGAATCTGCCGGCGTCGCAAAGAGCAGCGCGGGAACCAGTAGTGCCACGAGAAGCTTCATACGGGATTATCGCGCCGCCGGGCCGGATTTTCCTGGCCGTTCGGTAGGGAAGGCCTCTTCCGTTCGAGCGGGCAACCTCTCGCCATCCGCTTGTGAAAACTCGGTCTGTTATTGGCGCAGTCCTGATCCTTGCCTTGACGTCGGTCGGCGGCGTTGCCGTGCGCGGGCCGGCCCTCGCCCTGCCGATACGGCACCACGTCGATCCGTGCGGCAGCGCGGGATTACCCGGACCGCTCGTTGAGCCGCCTAACGTTGAGGTCTGGAATCTGCCGCGCAACGCGAGCGGGGAGCGCGAGCTGATTCTCGCGGTCCATCGGAGCGCCGGACGCTACTGTTACCGATATACCTTGAACGGCCAAGTGCAGACTGTGGCGCCGGTCATTCGCGTCCGTCGTGGCGAGCAGTTTGCGCTCCGGATCGTCAACGATCTCGCCGGAGAGAGCCCTGGAGAACACGTCGCTTCGACGCAGATTTCGGCATGCATGCCGATGCTGATGCCTAACGCTGCGCTGACGCACTACGTGGGCTACTTGAACCACACGATCGACGATCGGTACATGAAACCGCCGCATTTAGACACAAACATCCACCTGCATGGCTTCGAAGGGCCGGCCGACGAAGAAAACGTTTTTCTCTCTACGCTGAGCACGCCGATGCACGCGTGCGAGTACAGGGTCACGATTCCGTCGACCCAGCCGCCGGGGACGTACTTCTACCATCCGCACGTCCACGGCGCGTCGGATGCGCAGATCGCGTTGGGCCTGGGCGGCGTGTGGATCGTCGAGGCGGATCAACCACAGATCGAGCCATCCGCGGACCACGTGATTCTATTGCGTTATCGCTATCCAATCGAGCTCGATAACATGCTGGCGCCGGACGAGGATCCGCTCACGCCGCTAGCCGAGAACCACACAGCCTCGCTAAAACCCGCGCCCGTGGTGGCGTACGATCCTTTCAATCCGCCGCCGTGGCCTGTAACCTTTCCCATGAACGCTGCGGGCGTGCGGCTCGATCCGACGGGTTGCGACGGACTCGCCGCCGAGCCGCTGATCTCGGTCGACGGCGCCGATGCGCCGGCGACGCTGCAGGTACCGGCGGGGCAGACGCAACTGTTGCGGATCGTCAACGCGACGTCGGATTCGTCGAAGAAGCTCGAGCTTTTCGACGCATCCGGACAGCGCGTGCAGATGCGGCTCGTGGGCCTCGACGGCGTACCCGCCTCCGGCGATGCGGCGCATCCACTGGCACGCTACATTCCGCTGAAGAAGTTCATGCTCACGCCGATGGGCCGCATGGACATCTTGGTTGACGTAGCGGCCGGCGAGACGTTGACACTCTCGAGCAACCACTATTGTGAAGGCAAGGATGCGTTCTACCAGATGCATCACGACCTGCTCGTGGTTCGCGGCGTCTTCTCGCCCGCAAAGAAGGTGGCGTCCGTGCCGTCCGCTCCCTTGAGCGTTACGGAAACACCGGCGGCGCGCCTCGTCGCCTACGCGCACGAGCACCCGTCATTGGTTCGACGCAGAGCGATTACGTTTACCGAATATGCATTTCCGAAGAACGGCAAGATTCCGGAACATCAATCGTACTACATCACGGACACGACCGATCCGAACTTTCACGAGCATCCATTTTGGCCAATCTATCGCGGCGATGAAACTATTCCGGCCAACCCCGACATCGTCGTGCATGCAGGGACGGTCGAGGAGTGGTACCTCATCAACGCGACGATGGAGGCACATGCCTTCCACATCCATCAGATGGCGTTCGCGGAAGAGAACACAAACGGCGTGGCCCTGACGGGCGATACGGCGTTTCTTCCCGTGGGCCAGCTGCTGCCCAATCCCGGTGATCCGAACTATCCGCTGATCAAACCAACGATTACCAAAGTTTTGCTTGACTTTCGGCACGTGCCGCGCGGCACGTTCGTCTTCCACTGCCACATGCTCTTCCACGAGGACCACGGCATGATGGCAATCGTCAAGGTAATGTGATCTGCCAAGCGCGCTGCGCGCGCAGCCGCAGGTCCTAGAACGCGCCGATGCCGTTTGGTGTACCCCAGCCGGCAGGACCCGAGTAGGTACGGTATTCGCCCGTTCCGGCCGTGCAAAGATACGTCGGCTCGCAGTCGCCGTCGTTACCGGCCGTAACCGGATTGAGATCCTGCTTTCCTTGATGCGCACGAAGCCAAAAGGTGCGGCCGCCATGCTGCGCCTTGGCGTTGCCGGCTAAACCAAAAACGCCGGCGAGCAGCGGCGAGCTAACGCTCGTGCCGCCCACGATGATCCAGCCCGGTTCTTGGAACGAGTCGTATTCCGAAACGCCCGTGTATGGATCGGCGATCGCCGAAACGTCAGATGCAGTGCGTTTTGCGCAGCCGGGATCGTGTTGCCAAGCGGGCTTGGGTTGTGTCGAACATCCCGCTCCGGAGCCATCCCACACGTTCTCTAGCCATCCGCGCTTGCATCCGCCGCACTGATAGAGGCTCGTCCCGCCGACGGCGACGACGCTGTCGAACTCGGCCGGTTCGTCAATGTAAAAGCCGTAATCGCCGGAGCTCGCGAGGTAGACGACGCCGGGCGTGTCGTACGCCGAGACCTTTTGCCCTCCGCCGGAGTAGCTATTGCTGACATAATGCGCGCCGAGCTTCACGGCTTCAATCTCGGCCGCACCGAGGCTCTTGGCCGTTGACGAATCCGCTTCGACCAGATAGATCGTGCATTTCGGGCAGCTCGCCGAAACCATCTGCACGTCGAGGTCGATCTCCACCCCCCACCCGGCATCGCGCGCCGGGTAGTGACTCGTTTGTCCCTTCTGATTGAACTTCGTAAAATGCGCTGCCGGTAGACCGAAATACGAGCGGTACATCGCGAGATCCTGACCCGCGTCGGGATTGTCGTATGCATCGACGATCGCGACGATCTGTCCGGCGCCCTTCGTGTTCGTAGGAAGCTTATACGCCGCTTCGAGCTGTGCGGGCGTGAAGCCACCTCGGGGCCCCGCGCCACCGTCCGGCGCGACGGCATTGCTAGGCTGAACGAGCACGTCGCACTGCGCCATCGTGATGCGACTGCCCGTGCAAGCGGGCGTTGCAGCTCGTGCGACTGCGCGATCCGGCGCGGCGACCGGCGGTATGAGAGAGTCTGCGGTTCGGTTCGCATTGCAGCCGGCGCTCAAGAGTATTGCCATCGCCATTGCGATATCGCCAACCCGCAGCTTGGAGCGCATCATGGCCCGACTCTCCTTTTCAACGACTCTAGCAGAGAGCCGTACGTGACGCGTCGCTCTGCCCGTTCTTGGGCAGAAGGACGCCCGGCGTACGCGGCGCGAGTAAGCTTGATCCCGAGGAACTTTTCGGGAGGCAGAACCTTGCCAAACGCGATGAAGCACGCTCGAACGATCGCCTATACCGTGGCTGCGTTGGTGGCGGGTTGCGCGCCGGTGGGGAAATCGCTCGAACCTCTGGCCGGAGTTTCCGGCGTGCAATCGGTTTCTGGCCTCGCCGGCATGACGCGCGAGCGCGTCGTCCCCGGAGTTCATCGCGATCGGCACCCGTCGCATATGGCGCCGAGGACGCAAAACGAACCCCTCCTGTACGTCTCCGATGCCGGCACCGCTGCGGTGTACGCTTTTACGTTACGCGCGTTCCAGGTCGGAACGCTTACCGGGTTCGGCGCACCGGCGGGGCTCTGCGCAGACGCTCACGGCAATGTGTACGTCGCGGACGAGGTCGGACAGAAAGTGTTCGAATACGCCCACGGAGGCACGAGGCCGATTGCGACGCTCGCAGATTCGTACGGTTATCCCATCGGGTGTTCGGTCGATGCCAAGACCGGCAATCTAGCCGTCGCGAACTTCGCCGAGACCGCGGGCGCCGGCGCGCTCCTCATCTACGCTCCAGGCAGCCATATGCCGACGATCTATACCGACCCGAACTTCTATAACTATTGGCCGCCCGGTTATGACGCCGGCGGAAATCTGTTCATCGAAGGGCGATCGACGAGCGATGCGGCGGGGTTGGACGAGTTGCCGCGTGGAGGTTCGGCGCTCGAGTCTATCTCGATGAAGGAACGGATTCACTTTCCGGCCGGCGTCGCATGGGACGGGCAGTACGTTGCCGCGGGCGATCAGGAGTACGGAAGTGGTGCAAAGTCGGGCGTCTACCGGCTGCGGATTTCGGGCAACAAAGCCAGTTTCGTTTCCTCGCTCGCGCTGACAGGCTCGTGCGGCTACAACGATGTGCTGCAGTTTTGGTTGGTCCGCAACGGCGGCCATGCAATTCAACTCATCGGGCCAAACCTCAACTGCGCCACATCCGAGTTTTGGGCTTATCCTGCGGGCGGAGCTGATAGCAGAGCCTTTACCGGTTTCAACGAGCCTACGGGCGCAGCGCTCAGCGAGGCGCATTAAATGCGATTTCGATTCGTAGCTGCGGTTGCAGCGCTATGCCTCGCCGGATGCGCGGCCGCAAGAACGACGGCGCTTCCGCCGGCCCCGGCGATACAGACGACCGGCAACGGCTCGGCGACATCCGATTCAACGAAGAGTCAGGACTTGCTCTACATCTCCGACGGAGGGTTCCTTAACGGAGGTGCCGTCTACGTCTACGCCTATCCGCACTTGAAGCTGGTTGCGACGCTCTCGGGTTTCGATGTGGCGCAGGGCATGTGTACCGATGCTAACGGCGACGTCTTTGTGGCGAGTTATTTCAACTTTGAAATCATCGAATTTGCCCACGGCGGTAAAAAGCCGATCGCGACGCTTTTCGATCCTGCCGGACCTCCGTTCGGCTGCGCGGTCGATCCGACAACCGGTCATCTGGCGGCGACCGGCGAAGGCTTTAACTCCGGTGTGAGCCCCGCGAGTGTCGTCGTGTACGCGAGCAGTGCCGGCAACCCAATGCAATACACGTATCCCGAACTGCTCGCTGCGCTCCCGCCCGCCTACGACAACAAAGGGAATCTCTTCTTTGAGGGCTGGGACGGTGGCGGCTCGTACGATCTCTTCGAAATTCCCGCCGGCGGCGAGCAAATCGTTCGCATCGCGCTAGACCATCGAATCTACGATCCGACCGGCGTCGCTTGGGACGGCTCGTACCTTGCCGTGGGCGACGGCGAGTATAAAGGCAAGTTTGGGGCGAGTTCGATCTATCGCGTGAAGGTCTCGGGCACGCATGGTTCGGTCTTGGCCGTCGTTAAGCTCGAAAGCTCGGACCGTTACAGCGACATAACGCAGTTTTTTATCACCCGGAAGAGAGGCGCGCGCGCGCAACTGCTCATTTCGCCGAGTGACCTCTTCCCTTATGGGAATCGATCTAATACGCTTCACATCTGGCCGTATCCCGCCGGTGGCCGGGCATCGCTAACGTTCGGCTCCTTCGACACTGCATACGGCGCGGTAATCAGCTATGGTCGATGATACGCTTCGCCGAATGGCGTACGCGGCGACGGCGATCTTGGCGGCCTGCGCCGGTGGCGGTGCACCGACTGCGTACCCGCCCGTCCTCGCGCCGCCCACGTACGCGACGACGAACACGACTTCGGCCCAGTCGCTCGCGCTCACCATGCGCGACGGAGCACTGCCCGCGCTCGATCAGCCGGCCGAGCCCCAGCGATCGTGGGTCGACGGCGGGCTCGCGCACCAGAGCCTGCTCTACATCTCCATCTATAACAATAAAGCGGTAGAGGTGTTTACGTACGAGCAAGGGTTCAAGCGCGTCGGAGAGCTGACGGGGTTCACCATGCCCTACGGTGCGTGCTCGGACAAGCATGGAAACGTTTTCGTCACCGATTACCTCGGAGCGGCGGTCAAGGAGTTCGCGCATGGCGCCACCCACGCGAGCAAGACGCTTAGGGTCCGCGGTGCACTTCCAATTGGCTGCTCGGTCGATCCAACGACCGGAAATCTCGCCGTTTCCAACTTCATCACCTATTCGGGTGAGCCCGGCGTCGCCGTTTACCACAACGCATCGGGCAAACCGCAGAAGTATTTCGCGACGGGAGACTCGCAGTATCTGCCGCCGAGCTACGACGACACGGGCAACCTGTTCGTCGAGGCGGCGCCGACCGGCGGTGTAGCCGAGTTGCTCGAGCTCGCACGGGGAAGCTCGAAGTTCACGCCGATCAAGCTGAGTCATCGCCTCTACTTCGCCGCGGGCGTGCAATGGGATGGCGAAGCGCTCGCCGTGGGCGACCAAATGTACGACGGCACGAACGCCAGCGGCTTCTATCGCGTGAAAATCACTTCGCAGCGCGGCACGGTTGTCGGCTCGGCGAAGTTCGATGCCGCTTGTGGCCAGAGCGATATCGTTCAGTTCTGGATCCAAGCAACGGACCAGCAAAAACATGTCGTTGGGCCAGACACATATTGCGGCGGCGCTGGATTATACGCGTATCCGGCCGGCGGAAAGCCGTCGACGGTCATCGTGACCAGCGAATACGCATTCGGCGCCACCGTGAGCGTGGCGCAATAAGGCCGAGGATGGAAACCATGCGTCCAACCCTCCTTTCGCATCATTCCGATCGCCTTCGCCATCGGCGCGCTGCTCGGCGGTTGCAACGCCGTCGTGCCGCAGCTTCCCGCCGGTACGGCCCAGGGAGCGCACGGCGATGCGCTGCGCGCGCCGCTTCAATGGCGACGAGCATGGATGGCCTCCAGCGCCAAGCAGCAGGATCTTCTTTATGTCTCTGACTTCGTCGACAACGCGGTGTTTGTTGTCTCATACCCAGAGGGTGTGGTGGACGGGGTGCTCCCCGGATTCAATCATCCATCCGGTCTGTGCTCGGACGGCAAAGGCAACGTCTTTGTCGCCAACGCTTCGCAGCTGAACGTTCTGGAGTATGCACACGGCGGGACGACGCCGATCCAAACGCTCCAGGATGGAATCGGCGTACCTATCGGCTGCGCCATCGATCCTAAGACCGGGAACCTCGCGGTCGCGAACTACTACGGCTTTCAGGGAAAGAGACAACCGGCGCCAGGAACGATCTTGATCTACGCGCACGCCACCGGAGTGCCTAGGCGCTATACGGACCCGCAACTCTACTATTATTTTCCGCCCACCTATGACGAACGTGGGAACTTATTCGTCCAAGGTGCCACCGGCATGCTGGTGAGCCGGTTGGCGGAGCTTCGCTACCGCTATGCGGTTTTCACCGACCTGAAGTCGAATCAGCCGGTTAGCTTCCCGGGCGCCGTTGCGTGGGACGGGAAGTACCTCGCGGTCGGCAATCAGGCGGAGAATGGTGCCTTTGTAATCTACGATATGAAGGTATCCGGCAGCAAGGCGACGCGCGAGCGATCGCTCGTATTCGACAAATCGTGCAGCGCGATTGACGTCTTCCAATTCTGGTTGAACACGACGAAGGGCAAAGACGCCACGCGAGTCATTGGCCCAAATGAGGATTGTGGCTCGGTCGAGTTCTGGAAGTATCCGCACGGTGGATCGCCGACCAAAACGCTTACGGGCTTCGGCGAACCATTCGGCGTAACGCTGAGTAAGGCGCAGTAGAGAAGCTTCTGGCTTTCTAGTTAGGCGCTGGTGACATAATGGCTGTACGTTGTCCAGATCAGCAGCTCCGCAATCGCCTGCTGATTCTAGTCACCGCGACCATTTCGCCGCGACCGGCGCTCCTTCAGGAAACCGCGTTCAAGGATGCTCGGTCAGACAAGTCGACGCCGGAGATCTTGACGACGGCCTGCCATGCGGCTTCCTGGTTGGCGCGATCGTGAAAGTGTGGGTGGCGCATCGCCTCGATTGGGCCTGTGAGCTTCTTGGGCGCCGAGGCGAAGAATTGCCCCGAGACGTCGGTTCCGAACTCAGATGCCTGGAGGTAGCGACGGGCTGCGGTCTCCGGCGTCTGGGACATGCCGGGGATGAGCTTCAGCAGCGGAATCATCAGCCACTTCATCGCCGGGCCAGCGTTTCGCGTCGCCTTGGTGTCGGGCGCGCTGCCGGGCGCGACGGTGTAGACGGCCATGCCGGAGGGTAGCCGCCGTGCCAGTGACGCGGCCCACCAAGCGACGACGAGCTTCGCGTCGGCATACGCTCGGTTGGACTCGTACTTCACGTTCCGCCCGCTGCGCACCAGGGCTTCAACCGCGGCGGTTCGGTCACCCTGGTGGTGTTTGGCCGCGAAGGCCGCCACATCGGTGTAGCTGAACAGGGGTACGTCCCCTCGGGCAGCTTCCGAGCCGGCGATAACAATCCGCGCGTTGGGGCTGAGCAGGTTGGCGCGGAGCAACCCGACGGTCAATTGATGATGGCCGATGAGCGGGGCCTGATCCTCCTCGATACCGCACGCAGTGAGCACGCGCTTCTTACCTCCGACCATCCCTGCATTGAGAAGTAGGAAATCGATCGGCCGACCCCGCTTGACCAGCGCGGCGAGGGCGGATTGGACGCTGGCGGGCGCGTTCAGATCCAGCTCCAGCGGCGTGAAGACCTGCGTGCTGGTCTCAGCCGCGAGCTCAGCGGCCGTTTCCTGTATCCGGGCCACGCTGCGCCCGGTGACGATGACCTCCCGGCAGCCCTCGGCGGCGAGCATGCAGGCTGCCGCATAACCGAGCCCGGAGGTGGTGCCGGTGACGAGAGCGATCGAATGTTTCATAAGGGGCTCCCTGGTTAAAGAGGTAGGTCGAACCGGGCGTCACCCCGCAACGCCAGGATCGGCGCGGTATATTGCAACTATTTGGTACTATAATGGGGCGGATGGCTCAGACGCAAGGGGTTTCGAACTAAATGATTCAAAATACCGCCAGGCCGCGTGGACGACCGCGCAGCTTCAACGAGGGCGCCGCGCTGCAAAAAGCGACCCAGGTTTTCTGGTCGAAGGGCTACGACGGCGTAACGATCGACGATCTCGTCGCCGGGATGGGCGTGGGGCGCCCGAGCCTATATTCCGTCTTCGGGGACAAGCGGACGATATTCTTGCGCGTTCTTAGGGCGTACGCAGAGAAGAAAGGCACTCTCGCTGCGAAGGCACTCCTCTCGCCGGGCACTCTTCGCGACTCGCTGGGCGCCTTCATGAGGAACGCCGTAGAAACTGCGACCGAGGAAGGATCCGCCCCGGGATGTCTTCTCCTGTGCGTCGCGCCGCTCGTGGACGATGCTGAGGTCCGGCAGTTCCTGCAGAAGGCGGCAGATGCCGCCGTCGAGTTGGTGGAACGCCGTTTCTGCGATGGAATCAGCGCGGGAGAAGTTCCGCCTGACTTTCCAGTAGCCGCGCGCGCGGGCCAGGTCCTCGACCTTGCCCGCGGCCTGACGATGCGTGCACAGATCGGCACGTCGCGTAAGGCGCTCCTCAATGACGCCGAGGAAGCGGCCGACTTGGTGCTCTTGCCACGGCGTACGATCAGAACGTAACGTTCGAGGAGGATGTGGTTCTCAATCCACCCATCACGATGAGTGAGCGCGATCTGGATGTCGCGTAACAATGAAAAAGCCGACGATATTGCTCGCCGGCTTTTTTTCATTAATGACCGTTTTTGCGTGTCATAAAGTCACCGGAGCGTTCTAGCTACATCCGGAGGTTGCTCCGCATGAATCGCATTTCTCGCATGCACCGTTTCGGACCATCGTGAGCTGGCCGCATTCGGAGCAGGCATTGCCGGTATAGCCTTTGGCCTTCGACGCGTTGATCGCTTCGGTTCGCGTGAGCGTTGCGACCGACGTGCCTCCACCGTTGGCGCTCGGACTCTTGACCGGCGGCTCCGGCGCAGCGACCGATCCGCGCTCCGGCGGCGTGGTGGTCTGGCCTGGATGCAGATGCGTGCTCACCGGATGTAGCTTCTCGGCCACGCCGGCGACGCGCACTTGCACGCCCGCCTCTTCCTCGGCGATATAGTCGGTCTGCGCTTCAGGACCCATTGCATCCATCTGCATCGACGGTTGAACGTGCGCGAGATCGTAGCGGCCGAGATAACTGACGGCGAGCTCGCGGAAGATATAGTCGAGAATCGACGTCGCCATCTTGATGTGATCGTGTCCGACGACCGGCCCGTTCGGCTCGAAGCGTGTGAAGGTGAAGGCCTCGACGAACTCCTCGAGGGGCACACCGTGCTGTAAGCCGAGTGAGATCGCGATCGCGAAGTTGTTCATCAGCGATCGGAAGGCTGCGCCTTCCTTATGCATATCGATGAATATCTCGCCGAGCTGACCGCCCTCGTACTCGCCGGTCCGCAGATAGACCTTATGGCCGGCGATCGTCGCCTTCTGCGTGTAGCCGCTGCGGCGCTGCGGCATCGAGTGACGCTTGGCGATGTAGCGGTAGACGATCTTCTCGGCGATCTGCATCGGCTGTGCAAACGGCTGCGGCTGCGTAGGCTCTTCATCGCCGCCGCCGAGATCGTAACTGGCCGCGAGCGGCTGCGAGAGCTTCGAACCGTCGCGATAGAGCGCGACCGCCTTGATCATCCGTTCCCACGAATACCGGTAGGCTTCCTTGACGTCCTCGATCGTAGCGGTCTGTGGGAAATTGATGGTTTTTGAAATTGCACCGGAAACGAACGGCTGTGCCGCCGCCATCATGTCGACGTGCGCCAGCGGGCGGATATAGCGCGATCCATACTTGCCGCACGGCGTAGCGCAGTCGAAGACCGCGAGATGCTCGTCCTTGAGCTCCGGTGCGCCTTCGACGGTCATCCGGCCGCAGATGTGCGCCGACGCCTCCTCGATCTGCTGCGTCGTGAAGCCGAGGCCATCGCGCAGAAGCGAGAAGTTCCAATCGTTGAGCTGCTCGTCGGTAAGCCCGAGCTGCTCTTTGCAGAACGCTTCGCCGAGGACGAACTTGTTGAAAACGAACGGCAACTCGAACGCGCTCGGTACCGCTTTTGCTACGCGGTCGAGCGCCTCGTCGTCAAAGCCCTTCGCCTTGAGCGTCGCGCGGTTGACGTGCGGCGCCTCCTCGAATGTTCCGCTGCCCTTCGCGTACGTCTCGATCGCATCGATCTGCTCTTGCGAGTAGCCGAGCTTGTGGAGCGCGGCATCGACCGATTGATTGACGATCTTGAAGTAGCCGCCGCCGGCGAGCTTCTTGAACTTTACGAGCGCAAAGTCGGGTTCGATGCCGGTCGTATCGCAATCCATCACGAGACCGATCGTGCCGGTAGGAGCGATGACGACCGTCTGCGCGTTGCGGTATCCGGCGACTTCGCCGATCGAGAGCGCCTCATCCCACATCTTGCGCGCCAGCGCCCACGTCTCTTGTGTAAAGAGCGTCGGAGCGTGCGTCACAGGCTTGACGGAGAGTCCCTCATAATCAGCGTCGGGCGCTTTATATGCGGCGCGCCGGTGATTACGGATGACGCGCAACATCGCTTCGCGGTTCGCGTCAAATCGCGCGAAGGCGCCGAGCTGCTGCGCCATCTCGGCCGACGTGCGGTAGGCGCTACCGGTCATCAGCGCGTTGATCGCAGCACACCATCCGAAGCCTTCCTCGGAATCATACGGCAAGCCCATTCGCATGAGCAGCGTGCCGAGATTCGCGTAGCCGAGACCCAGCGTACGATAGCCATGATTCTTCTCGGCAATCTTTTTCGAGGGCATCTGGCCCATCGTCACGGATATTTCGAGCGTCGTCGTCCAAATGCGCGCTGCGTCTGCAAAGCGTTGCGAGTCGAAATGTCCGTCTCTATTGAGGAATCTCACTAGATTTAGGCTTGCCAAATTGCAATTGTGTGCGACAAGGCCTTCAGCTATGATCGAGTGCGTCACCGGTTCTGTTATGTCGTAAACTGTCGCGGCGCCGTCAGGAACGACCGAGACAACCTTCGGTGCGCGCGGATTCTTCAGATGGCCGTTGAAGGGTCGCGAAAGAATAGTATTTGTTTTTACTTCTTTCGCTTGCGAACAAGGGAAGCCGATGAGTGAAAGATAGTTGCGCGCTTGCTGATTGTACACGCGGAGCTGACCCTGTGGGTTCTTTCTACCCCGCGGATGCATCCACGAAATCCTCGATGTTATCCCGATATCCGAGAGAATGAGCTGCACGGATCGTAGCAGGTTCGGGGACGACGATGCCAGCATGACCTCGGGTTCGGTCGCGCGCGTATCGCTGCGGATCGTGCCATCGGCCGAAAAGAGGCCCTGGAGGTATGCGATCTTGAGGTCCTCAGGCACGTGGTGAACTCTCGAGGGAACGTCCTTGACGAGCGCCGTGCCCTGATGGAAACCGTAGGCGCGCTCGAGATAACCAACAAGCGATGTTTGTGACGTCGTCATTTGGAGAACGCCGTTGCGCTGCGCTGAAATACCTGTAGTACGGACCGTGGTCGCTCCTGCTGCACCAGCGGCCGTGGCCTTGAGCTCATTGAGTTCCGGGACGAAAACTTCCGCGGTACGGCGTTCAGTAGGCCCAAAGACGAGAGCGACCGTGTCCTTGTTGAACACGCCGTCGCCCGTGAGCCAACCCAGCATCTGCCAGCGTTTGACTTCCTGCGGGGTCGAACAGTACGCAACGGTATTCGGCGTTTCGCGGATCGCTACGCGGTCGATTGCCGGCACGAGCTCGTCCATACGCTTCCACTCACCGTCATTGGTTAGGAAGCGGTGGTCACCGGTCGTACGGATCACGCGTCCGTCTGCGAGAGTCATCTTAAAGATTGGTCGCTCGCCCACGCGCGTCACATATGCGCGGCGGTGAGCAGCGACGCGGCGGTGGTCGTTCTCTGAATGGATGTCGGTCGTCACATAGACTTCGTTGCCGCGCTCTTGTGCTTCGAAGAGTTGCTCAACCGTGCGCAGACCTTCGGGCGTGCTAATGCGGGTCTCAGATGCGAAGCATGCCGTGTCATCGACGAAAACGTACTCACTGCATGGATTTGTTGCATTGATGCGCTCGTCGGCCGAGCACGTATGCCATTCTTGAATCGTGTCGTCGTATTGCAGGCCGGGGTCGGCGCACTGCCACGCGGCAAGCCCGATTTGCTCCCAGAGATCGCGGGCTTTGATCCGTTTAACGACGTCGCCGGTCGTGCGGGCCGTCAGCAGCCAATCTTGATCGCTGTCGATGGCATCGAAGAATGCATTCGTCAAGCGAACCGAGTTGTTGGAGTTCTGGCCGGAGACGGTAACGTAGGCCTCGGAATCCCACGCCGTGTCGTACTGCTCGATCTCGAGCCGCGTGTAGCCTTGGCGTGCGTAGTCGAGCGCGTTCTGCGTCGCACCGGTGGGAATCCCAACGGCGATCGCTTCGCGGATAGCGTGGCGCAGCGAGGCATTGAGCGCGGGATCGAGGCGGGCGTGTTCGGGAACGCGCGTGTCGTGCGCTGCCGCGAGCACTTCATTGAGATACTTCTCGAAAATGCGCGAGCCGACAACGAGATCGGCGACCTTACGCTCCTCGCGCGCCTTCCAGTTGACGAAATCTTCGATGTCGGGATGATCGGCGTCGAGCACGACCATCTTGGCGGCGCGGCGCGTCGTCCCACCGGACTTGATCGCGCCCGCGGCGCGATCGAAGACTTTGAGAAACGACATGAGGCCGCTCGACGTGCCGCCGCCGGTGAGCTTCTCGCCCGCCGCGCGAATCTTCGAAAAGTTGGCGCCGGAGCCGCTGCCGCCCTTAAAGATGCGCGCTTCGCGTATGACGCCGTCGAAGAGGCCGCCGTCGTTGAGCAGGTCGTCTTCGATCCCAAGGATATAACACGCGGAAACCTGCGGATGTGAGAACGTATCGGCCGAGGCTGTCGCGACGCCATCGGCGGCATCGACGAACCAATGACCCTGTGCCGGCCCGGAGATGCCGTACGCCCAATGCAATCCGGTGTTGAACCATTGCGGACTGTTCGGCGCTCCGATCTGCCGCGCGAGCATCGCGCACATCTCGTCGTAATAGATCCGCGCGTCGTCTTCCGACGCGAAGTAGCCGTACTTCCAGCCCCAGTACGTCCAGCAGCCGGCAAGGCGGTTGAAGACTTGTCGTGCGTCGCGCTCCGCGCCGAACTGCTCGTTACGCGGGAGGGCCTCCAATGCGTCACCGTCGGCGATGGAACGTCGCAGCCACTCGGGCACGCCCTCCTCGTCGATCGGCTTGGTCATCTTGGGAACGCCGGCTTTGCGGCAATACTTCTGCGCAAGAACGTCGACGGCGACCTGGCTCCAGCCGGTCGGGACCATGACGTCCGCAGCCTCAAAGATGACCGACCCGTTCGGGTTGACTATGCGTGAGGTCCGGGGTTCGAAGACCAGCCCGGCGTAGGGATCGCCCGGAGCGGAATACGTGCGCGAAAACTTCATCTGTCAAAAGCTCCTTGCCGGCTCAATTCGGAGGATAGAACACTTGTTCGATTCTACACCGAAGGCGGCGATTCCGAGGGCACCTATTGTGCCGTAACCCTCAGTTTAACACAAGATATGGGGGCACGCTAGAAAATCCTTGTGCTTGTGCTGTGGGTGAACCGGAGAAATCGGTGGACGGCCGGCCGGGGGCGAGCAGACGAGTGGAGGGCGTGTGCACAGTTCCGAGGATACCGAGGATAACCGGTGCGAACGCAAGCCCTATGCTGGGTCCCGACCGGTTTGCACCGCGCCTCCATGACGTCTCGCACGAGGAGCTCGAGCGGGCCGGAATCCGCGGGCTGATCGTCGACCTCGACAACACCCTCCTCGGCTTCGGGGAGACGGAGCTTGCTCTCGAGCACCTCGCTTGGGTAGAACGGGCACACGATCGTGGCTTTCGAATTGTGATGCTCTCGAACAACTTCTCGACCCGCGTGCGGTCGGTCGCCGCGCAGCTTAATGTCGGCTGCATCCCCAACGCGCTCAAGCCATTGCCCTTTGGCTTTATGCGCGCGAAACGCGCGCTGCGGTTGCGCCGGCGTGAGATTGCCGTCGTCGGCGATCAACTCTTTACCGACGTGCTGGGCGGCAAACTCTGCGGTCTCTACACGATTCTCACCGAACCGATCGAAGACAACGACTTCGGATTGACGCGCGTCTTCCGTTTCTTCGAGCGATTGATGCTGCGCAATAGGCAGTTGCCGTGAAGCTGGCCCTTATCGGCGATCCCGTCGAGCACAGTGCAAGCCCGCGTCTGCAGCGCGAGTTTCTGGAGGAAGCCGCGATCGACGGGAGTTACCGAGCGATTCTCGTGGCGCGCGGCGGCGGCGCCGAAGCGATTCGTCGCCTGCGCGATGAGGGCTACCTCGGATGCAACGTCACCTATCCGTTGAAAGAAGAAGTGGTCGCCGCATGCGACGTTCTGACGAGCGAAGCCGCCGAAGCACGAGCGGTGAACACGATCTTCTTCGGTCGCGAAGCGATCGGAACGAATACCGACGGAATCGGCGCGCGCACGGCGATCGAGGCGCTCGTCGACGAGTCGGTCGCACTCAAACGGATCGGCGTCCTCGGATATGGCGCAACCGCGCGATCCATCTTGGCCGAGCTGCACGACAATGACGCGTATACGTTCGTCTGGGGGCGCGATAGCGAGCGCGTGCGCGCGGTGTGCGAACGCTATGAAGCCCGCGTGTGGCCGGCCGAGAATCTGCCTGAGATCGTGGTCAGCACGCTGCCGCCGGGCGTGCAGCTTCCCGATGCCTTGGCATCGGCGCTCGATGCGCCCGACATCGTGATCGATGCGAACTATGGAAGCCGTGCAACGTTGCGCGCGCAGCTCAGGCGCGAAGTGATCTCGGGAGAAGCGATGCTCGAAGCGCAGGCGCGCGCGAGCTTCGATTTTTGGCTCGCCCACGTCGATCTCTAACCGGCATAGGTGCAACTGGCCGCCTCCCGAAAAGCCGCAGGCATGACATGCGCACGATTGAGCCGGTCTTTAATAGGCTTTTGTCTAGTTATTGGAATGCTCGCAGGGTGCGGAGGATCGCAGGCACAAGTCGGTGCGCCCCCGATCCAGCAAGGTGCCGCGTTTGGCCGCCATCCGCAGGCCGCGACCAGCGCCTTTACGGTCAGCGATCGTAAGATTCTCCTGGACGGTAGTCCGTTCTTCATAAAAGGCGTCGATTACGGAAATACGCAAATCGACGCGTACTCGGATCCCAATCCGCTCGACGATGCCAACGAGCAAGTTTGGGCGCCGGACCTCGATGCGATGCGTGGAGCGGGCGTGAACGCCGTAAAAGTGTACAACGTCACGCTGAGTAGCTTTAAACCGTACGTAAACGTCATCGGTGGCTACAACACGCTGCGACCCTACGAATCAGGCAAGATCGGCAAGTTTCTCGACAAGGCGTGGAACAACGGCGATCACCCGGTCTACGTCGTGCTGAGCGTCTTCTTTGGCGGTGTGAATGTCCTGGAGCCAAAGTATCTCGACGCGCTAAAAGCCGTCTATGGGCTCATGACGAGCGAATACGCAAGCTATCCGGCCTTTATGGGAGTTTCGATCGGCTCCGAGATTAATAGCGAAGACTTTATTAAGCAACCCGTGTGGTGGAAGGGCCTCAACGAGATCAACGGCAGCGTCACGGCCGCATACGCCGCAGCCGGCGCGAAAAAAATCACCACGACGACGATGGTCGATGATGGGTTGAAGACCGTTCGCAAGGGTGAAGCCGCGAAGTTCAAAGTAGACACGTGGGGAATCGACGTCTATCGCGGGCGAACGTTGGGCGAGATCTGGTCCGAAATCAAAACGAGTACCGATAAGCCGGAGATCATGGCGGAGTACGGTGCCAGCTCGGCCTATTACCCGCCGTCGAGCGCCCGATACGACAACTCGACCGGATCGTGCTCGAACTATCCCGCCGGCACGAAAGATCCGCCGTACTTCGGACTTCCAGGACCGCGCCCGTGGGAACTGGCCACGCAACTGCCGTCAAGCGGAAATCCACGCATGGACTTTCTCGTCGCCTACGCAACGCAAAATGCTACCGAGATCTACGACCATCGAGCGAGCAAAGCCGGCGGCGTCACGAGCGGCGGTTTCTACTTCGAATGGAACGACGAGTGGTGGAAGTCGGGCTGGCCGTTCAAACACATCGGCGGCTTCGACGGTAACAAGATCATCGCGAACCCGCAGTTCCCGGGCTGTTACGACGACCAGGCGTGGTTCGGTCTCTACGCGGACGAAAAGAACGGGTCCGGCGATAAGCCTTTCCCAGACAGGTCTCCAGACACGCGCGTAGCGCGGCCGACGCTCGACGCACTCAAAAGTGTCTGGGCTAAGGAGCCTTAGACTCCAACGCAGATGGTGGCGTGGCGGAGAGGGAGGGATTCGAACCCTCGAGAGGCTCATCACCTCTGCCCGCTTTCCAAGCGAGTGCATTCAACCGCTCTGCCACCTCTCCGCAGCGCAGCGCTCGATATCTCCTCGCCGCGCCGCTACGGGTTACCTCTTAAATTGTAGACCGCGCGCAAGAGCGGCGTGAGATACGTGCCGGACGGCAGTACGTAATCGGCCTGCGGCACCGGAATCGGCAGCGCATGCGGGTAGGGCGGATGCGCCATGCGATCGTCGTACTGCGGGTAGCAGACAGGCCATGGAATGACGCCCTCTTCGTTGCCGCCGGTTGCGTATTCCGCATCGTAGCGCGCGTAGTAGCAGCTCATGCCGCGCTCGTACCAGTGGCGCAACGGCGTGAGTACCGCTTGCACCACGTTGCGTTGGGCGCGCCCCGGTGCGTCGAAGTACGAGCGCCGGTACGATGCGGCGGGCTCATGCGCCGGCGTCGCAATACTCAGCGGATTGTTTTGGTGGTTGAGCTGCGCGACTTCTTGTGAGTAGACCCGCTCCTGTTCCGCGATCTGCTGCTGCAGCGTCGTCTCTTTTGGCCGCAGCGGCGTTTTCTGCGGTGTCGGTTGGGGGGAGGCAGTCGGCTCGAGCTTCGCAAGCTCGTGAAAAGCCGGCCGCGGCGGCGCCGCACGTTGCGGCTGCGGCGGCCGAGGAACGTGTTGGACCTGCGGGCGCGCTATCGGCCGTTGTGGTTGCGGGACCGGCCGCCTTTCGATGCGCACCGCGGTCGAGGTAACGACGAGTTCTCGCTCGGCGCGCTGCGGCTGCAGGACGTGCGACTGCGCGCCGGTCACCCAAAACCCAAGCGGCAGCAGCGCGGCATGCAATGCAATCGAGGCAGCCAATGCCCAGAGCAAGTTGAAGCGGCCGCGCTCGTCTTCTCGCTCTTCGGAGATCATCGCACGCTCAAGGTACTCCGCGTTGCAACAGGGGCCCCGCGCGCCCTCGGCGAGAATAGAGAGCCCATGCAAGCGCCCGAAAAAACGCCAGAACCCACGCAGGACGAGGACAGCAGCGAAGGCCGACTCCTCCGCACGCTTCTTTGGATTGGCCTCGGCGCCGGCATTGCCGGCTTGGGTGTGGCGATCGTATACGTGTCCCTCCGTCTCGCTTCTTCAGAGCGTCGCGACGATCCGACCAGCCAGCGTATCCAGCAGCTGATCGACGAAGCAAACACGTTGCTGAAGGCGCTTGACGACCAGAGACATAGCGCCTAACCGTCCGACGAGCTTACGCGCGGGGAACGAGCTCGAGGTCGAGTTCACCGACATCCTCGCGAACGGTCAGGCAGTCGGCCGCGCAGATGGCGTGGCAGTTTTTTGCTTTGGTCCGCTGCCGGGCGAGCGCGCGCGCGTTTCGATCACGAGCGTGAAGCGGCGGTACGCCGTCGCAACCGAGATCGAGCGCCTATCGGACTCGCCCGCTCGCGCCGTCCCATTCTGCCCGGTCTTCGGACGCTGCGGCGGCTGTCAAGTGCAGCATCTGGGTTATCCGGCCCAGCTTCGGTGGAAGCGCGACGTCGTCGCAAACGCCTTACAACGCATCGGGGGGCTCGGCGCGATCTCCGTCAACGAAACGATCGGCATGCGCGACCCGCGCGCCTATCGCAATAAGATGTCGCTCGTCGTCGATCATCACGGTCCAGAGCCAAAGGTTGGATTCTATCGGCAGCGATCGCACGACGTCGTCCCAATCGATGCGTGTCCGATCGCCGTACCGCAGCTCAGCGAATACGTTACGCGATTCGCTGCGATGACGAGTGACGATCGGCTGCGCGGGTTCTTTGGCGACGCGCGCCATCTCGTCGCCCGCGCTGCCCGCGCGACCGGCGATGCGGTCGTGGCCGTGACGACTGCGCAGCCGTCGAAGCCGGTCGAAGCCTCGGCCGAGCGGTTGCTGCACGAGCTGCCCGGCTTGCGCGGAGTAACCAACTCCTACGATCTCACGAGTGAGAACGCAATCCTCGGCCGGGTCAATCGCGTGGTCGCCGGCGATGCCGAGATCGAGGAGCGCATCGGCGGCGTGCGCTATCGGATCTCGGCGGCGTCGTTCTTTCAGGTGAACGCCGAGATGGTCGCGCAAATCTTCGCATACCTCGAGCCGTGGCTCGAACCCGCACGCGACGTGCTCGATCTCTACTGCGGGGTGGGAACGTTCTCGGTGCTCTTTGCCGCGCACGGCTCGCGCGTCTGCGGCGTAGAAGAGAGCGCCGGGGCCATTGCGGAGGCCGAGGCGAACGCGCGGCTCAACGGCCTGGACGCGCTCACCCGATTTGAGACGGGCCGCGTCGAGGAGTGCCTGCGCGAAGGTGCGCCGTTGCGGGCGGCGCTCGAGACGGCGGCGCTCGTCTTTCTCGATCCGCCCCGCAAAGGTTCCGACGAACTGACGCTCGGAGCGATCGCCGCGGCACGCGTTCCCGACGTGCTCTATCTCTCGTGCGATCCGGCGACGCTCGCCCGGGACTCCAAGCTCCTGGTGGCTAAGGGCTACCGCATCGCAGACGTGCAGCCGTTCGACATGTTCCCGCAGACGGGACACGTGGAGGCGCTCGTCCACTTTGGAGTTCAGTGAAGGTGTCGACCGACCATATCAACATCCGCTACGTAGCAACCCTCGCGCGCATCGCGCTCACCGATGAAGAGGTCGAGCGTTTTGGGCGCCAGCTCGGTGATCTGCTCGGGCACGTCAATCGGCTTGCCGAGCTGGATACCGCGAGCGTTCCCGCGTCGGCGCAGGTGATCGAATCGCTGAACGTAACGCGCGAAGATCGCGAGCGTCCGTGTTTGGACCGCGAGGTCGTTCTTTCGCAGGCGCCGCAGCGCCAGGGCGGCTTCTTTCGCGTTCCTCGGATCATCGCTGAGTAACCATGGATCTCGAGCTCTTGGCGTGCACTGCAGCTGAAATCGCGCGCGCGGTCAACGCGGGCGAGCGGAGTGCACGCGAGATCACGGAGGCGACGCTCGCGCACGTCGACGAAGTCGAAGGCCAGGTTGGATCCTATCTAACGGTTTTGCACGAGATGGCCCGCGAACGCGCGCTCGAAGTCGACCGGCACGTACGCGACGGCAAACGGTTGCCGCTGGCCGGCGTGCCGATCGCGGTGAAAGACAACATGTGCCTGCGCGATACGCGCACGACCTGCGCCAGCAAGATCCTCGAAGAGTGGATCGCGCCCTATACGGCGACCGCCGTGACCAGACTGCTCGACGCAGGTTGCGTTCCAATCGGCAAAGCGAACTGCGACGAGTTTGCGATGGGCAGCTCGTGCGAAAACTCCGCGCTCGGCGTCACGCGCAATCCGTACGACCTCCGGCGCGTGCCCGGCGGATCGAGCGGCGGCCCGGCGGCTGCGGTCGCCGCCTACGAGGCCGCGATCGGAATGGGCAGCGATACCGGCGGATCGATTCGCGAGCCGGCCGCGTTCTGCAACCTGGTCGGATTCAAGCCGACCTACGGGCGCATCTCGCGCTATGGATTGATTGCCTTTGCCTCGAGTCTCGACCAGATCGGCCCGCTGACGCGCACCGTCGAAGATGCCGCGCTCGCCTACGACGCGATGGGCGGCCACGATCCGATGGATGCCACCTCGGCGCAGCGCCCGCTCGAAACGGCCGCGAATGCGATGCTGACCGATCTGCGCGGCTTGCGCGTCGGGATCGTGCGCGAGTTCGATACGAAGCCGCTCGGCGACGCGGCCGACCGAATCTACAAGCAGGCGTATCGCGATCTCGAAGCGTTGGGCGCGATACCGGTCGAGGTCTCGCTGCCGACCGCCGATTATGGATTGGCTACGTACTATCTCATCGCGCCCGCGGAATGCTCGTCGAACCTCGCACGCTTCGACGGCGTGCGGTACGGGCTGCGCGTCGACGCGCCGGACGTGCGCACGATGTACGAGCGAACGCGTGCGGCGGGATTTGGTCCGGAGGTAAAGCGGCGCATTCTGATCGGCACGTACGCGCTCTCGAGCGGGTACTACGACGCCTACTACGTGCGCGCGCAGAAAGCGCGTACGTTGATTGCGCGAGATTTCGAGAACGCTTTTGCTAGCCTGCGACGTGATCGCGTGCCCCGCCGCCAGCTGCGCGGCGTTCGAGTTCAACGCGAAGAGCGACCCGTACAGCATGTACCTGATGGACTACTACACGATTCCGATGTCGCTCGCGGGACTGCCGGCGCTTTCGGTGCCGTGCGGTTGGGTCACGCCCGAGGGCGGCGAGCGGCCGATGCCGATCGGCTTGCAGCTGTGCGGGCCGCTCTTCGCCGAGCGGCTAGTGCTCGGCGTCGCACACGCGTACGAGCAAGCCACGAGGCACGCCTCTGCACACGCGCCGGCGTTGGCCGAGATGACGGGCGCCGCATGACCTACGAAGCCGTCATCGGTATCGAGTGCCACGTCGAGCTGAAGACGGAGACCAAAATGTTCTGCGGCTGCCGCAACGAGTTCGGCGGCGAGCCGAACACGAAGGTCTGCCCGGTCTGCTTGGGGATGCCCGGCGCGTTGCCGGTGCCGAATGCCCGCGCGATCGACGCAATGATCGCCGCGGGGGTCGCGTTCGGCTCGAAGATCGCGACGTTTTCGAAGTTCGACCGAAAGAACTATTTCTATCCCGACATGCCGAAGGATTACCAGATCTCGCAGTACGACATGCCGCTGACGCTCGGCGGTGAGGTCGCGTACTGGCTCTCGGATGGGACGATGAAGGCCTGTCGCCTGACACGCATCCATCTCGAAGAGGATACGGGCAAGTCGACGCACGCCGGATCGGGCGACGGGCGTATAGCGGGGAGCTCGTACACGCTCGTCGATTTCAATCGGGCCGGCGTGCCGCTGATGGAATGCGTCTCCGAGCCGGAGCTCCATAGCGCAGCCGACGCGGTCGCATACCTCGAATCATTGCGGCGAACTCTCCTCCAACTCGGCGTCAGCGACGTTAAGATGGAAGAAGGCTCGCTGCGGTGCGATGCCAACGTGTCGGTGCGGCCCGCCGGCGCATCGGAACTCGGTACGAAGACCGAGATCAAAAACATGAACTCGTTCCGTTCGGTCGAGCGGGCGATCGAGAGCGAGATCGAGCGGCAGATCGCGCTGTTGGAAGCGGGTGAGCGCATCGTGCAAGAGACGCGCGGTTGGGATGAGGTCAACGGCGTGACGCACTCCATGCGCAGCAAGGAAGAAGCGCACGACTACCGCTACTTTCCGGATCCGGATCTCGTGCCGCTGGAGCTTGTGGCCGCTACGGTCGAGCGCGTCCGCGGGACGTTGCCCGAGCTTCCGTGGCAGCGTTTCGAGCGCTATACGAAGGCTTATGCATTGAGCGCGGCGCACGCCACGCAGCTCGTCGACAATCTTGGGCTCGCGACCTACTTCGATCGCACCGTCGAGCTCGGCGCCAATCCGCCGCAAGTAGCAAATCTTCTGCTTGGCGACCTCTCGCGTCTCGCCAACGAGTCGGGCACCGCGGTCGCAGAATCGCACGTGCGCCCCGATCATTTGGCGGAGCTCGTCGCGCTCGTCGACGCGAAGACCATCAACTCAAAGATCGCCAAAGAACTGCTCGCGCGAATGTGGGAGGGCGCCGGGTCCCCGAAAGAGATCGTCGCGCGCGAGGGGCTCGCACAGACGAGCGACCCGGACGCAATCGCGCGGCTCGTCGACGAGGTGATCGGTGCGAACGAGAAGGTCGTTGCCGACTACCGCGCGGGGAAGAGTAACGTTCTTGGATTTCTCGTCGGTCAGGCGATGAAGGCCTCGCGCGGAAAGGCGGATCCGGCGCTCGTCAACGAGCTGATGAGGAAGAAGCTAGGGGTCTCCTGACGCGCAATCCAGCCGATCTCGCACTCGCCGATCCAAGAACGCTGGAGGTGCTCGATTTCGCAAACCTCCGCGAACGGGTTGTCGGCTCGACGCGGACGAAGCGCGGCCGGGCCCTGGCCGACGCGTTGGTCCCGATGCCGGACTTCGACGCAGCGCGAATCGAGCAGCGGCGATCGGCTGCGGTGCGCGAACTCATCGCGCGCGACGAACTTACCGTCATGCCGGCAGACGATACGTCGGCATTAACGCAGGCCGCCGGACTCGGACGAACGATCGGCGCGACCGAACTCCGCGTCGTGGGCGACGCGCTCGCCGCCGCCACGGCCGCGCAGCGCGCCGTTCGCGACAGCCCTGCGCTGGCCGAGGTCGTCGCCGGATACGTGCCGCTGACGCCGCTTCAACGCGCGATCACCGATGCAATCGACGAACGCGGCGCGGTGCTCGATCGTGCGTCGCCGGCGCTCGGGCGTATTCGGCGCAGTCTTGCACAGGCGCAGACGGATGCGCGCGACCGTGTCGGCGCCATATTGCGGTCCGCGAAGTATTCCAAGGCAATTCAAGAGAGCGTGGTAACGATCCGCAACGGCCGATTCGTCGTGCCGGTAAAGGCGGAGTTCAGCGGAGTACTGCCGGGGATCGTTCACGATACCAGCGCGAGCGGTCAAACGCTGTTCGTCGAGCCGCTGAGTACGCTGGAGACGAACAATCGCGTTCGTACGCTGCAGATTGAAGAGGAGCGCGAAGTACAGCGCATTCTCGGGCAACTCTCGCAGCAGGTCGGCACGCAGGCCGGTGCGATCGAGGGCAACGTATCGATGCTGGCCGCGATCGACCTGTTGGCGGCCAAGGCCGAGGTCGCGCGTGCAATGGACGCCGTCGAACCGGAGCTGACCGATGCGGCGGTCATCACCATCGAACGCGGGCGTCATCCGCTGCTCGGCGCGCGCGCCGTTGCGCAGTCGATCTCGCTCGACGACGTCACGCGCGTGCTGATCATCAGTGGCCCGAATATGGGCGGCAAGACGGTGACGCTAAAGATGGCCGGGCTTTTCGTCGCGATGGCTTACTGCGGCATGCAGGTTCCGGCTGCGGCAGCGCGGATCGGGCGCTTCGAGCACCTGATTGCCGACATCGGCGACGAACAGTCGATTGCAGAAAATGTCTCGACATTTGCCGCGCACGTCGCGCGGATGCGCGAGATGCTCGCCTTAGCCGATGCGCGCACGCTCGTGCTCGTGGATGAGATCGGCGGCGGCACCGAGCCGAGCGCCGGCGCGGCGCTCGCGATGGCGATGCTCGAACGGCTGCTCGAACGCGGCGCGCGCGGCGTCGTTACGACGCACGCGACCGAGCTGAAACTCTTTGCGCATGCGACACCCGGGGCAGCGAACGCCAGCGTACGATTCGACCCGGAGAGTTTCGCGCCGACCTTTGCCCTTGACGTTGGGACGCCCGGGCAGTCGCTGGCGTTTCCGCTTGCCAAGACGCTCGGCATCGAGGAGCCGATCGTCGATCGCGCGCAGCGCCTCCTCGACGACCGCGAGCGCGACTATGAGAGCGCGCTCGCCGATCTCGCTCGGCGTGCGTCGGAACTTCAGCGCGAGCGGGAACGCCTCGAGGACGAGCTGCGAATATCTGCCACGGCGCTCGGTGCGCTGCAGAAAGACCGCAACGCGTTCGACGCGCAACGCCGCAGTTTTTCGGAGAAGGCCGAAGAGCGGCTGCGCGAAGCGTTGCACGATTTCGTCCGTGGATTGGAGCGGCCGAAGGTAACGCCGTCACAGGCGGCGCTGCTGGCCCGAACGATCGAGACGATGCGGCGCGATCTCGGCATCACGGCGCGAGAGGAAGAAGCAGGCGAAGACGATACCTATCTGCCCGGTGATGCCGTGCACGTCGACTCGCTCGGTCAAGAGGGCGTCGTGATTGAAGATTGGGACGACCGGTTGCTGGTTGCAATCGGTGCGATGCGCGTGACGGCCGAAAAGCGCGACGTTCGGCGCGTCGCCGCGGGGTCGCGGGCCGCCCAACGGCGCCGAGCCGACGTTTCCGCCGGTGAGGCTCGCGTCGCCGCCGCAACGCGCACCGCGTCGGAGCTCGACGTCCGGGGCAAGCGGTACGTCGAGGCGGAACCGCTCGTCGAGCGATGGATCGACGAAGCGATACTCGCCGGCAACTCGCCGCTGCGCCTCATCCACGGGAAGGGAACCGGTATGCTGGGGCGCGGCCTACAGGAGTATCTGCGCGCTCATCCGATGGTCAAGAGTCTGCGCTACGGTAATGAAGACGAAGGATCTACAGGGGTGACGATCCTGGAGCTACGCACGTGAGCGGCTCGCCGGCAAACGAGCTGCTCGACGGCTTCGAGCATGTCGAGACCGCCGCGGAGTTTGCAAAACGCCTTGAGATGGGCCGGCCGTTGCGCGTTAAGCTCGGCATCGACCCTACCAGCTCCGATCTGCACCTGGGCTTCATGGTCGTGCTGCAGAAGCTCCAACGCTTCGCCGAGGCCGGTCACCGCGTCACGCTGATCATCGGCGACTTCACAGCGCGCATCGGCGATCCGAGCGGCCGGAACGTAACGCGTCCGCAACTCTCCCCGGAAGAGATCGACGCGAACATGCAGACGTACCGGGAGCAGGCCGGCAAAGTGCTCGACCTGGACCGTGTCGAGATTCGTTACAACTCCGAATGGCTCGACGCGCTCGGAGTGGACGGGCTGATACGGCTGCTTGCGAAGACCACGGTCGCGCAGATGCTCGAGCGCAACGATTTTCGGGAGCGATACGATACCGGCAGCCCGATCTCGCTCCACGAGTTTCTCTACCCGGTCGCGCAGGCGTACGATTCGGTGGCGATCGAGGCTGACGTCGAGCTCGGCGGTACCGATCAGCTTTTCAACTTGCTGTTGGGTCGGCAGTATCAGCGCGAGTTCGAGCTGCTTCCGCAGATCTGTGCGACGGTGCCGCTGCTCGTTGGGCTCGATGGGCAGAAGAAGATGAGCAAATCGTTCGGGAACTACGTCGGCATTACCGAACCGGCGCCGGAGCAGTTCGGAAAGCTCATGAAGATATCCGACGACCTCGTTCCGACATACGCCAGGCTGGCCGCGTTTTGGCCGCAAGCCGAGTGCGATCGGCTGGCGGCGGAGCTAAAGAGCGAACGCGTCAGCCCGATGGATGCGAAGAAGCGCGTTGCGCAGGAGATCGTGGCGCGCTATCACGGCGCGCAGGCCGCCGAGGCGGCGCGCGAATACTTCGAGCGTACCGTTCAGCGCAAGGAGATGCCCGCAGGCGAGATTCCGGAGCTATCGCGCGGCGATACCAAGCGCGTCAGCGAGCTATTGGTCAAGGCTGGATTTGCGGATAGCCGGCGCGCCGCCGAACGGCTGATCTCCGGCAATGCCGTCAAGGTCGACGGAGCAACGATTAGCGATCCGAACGCATCATGGAGCGCAACGCAACCCGCGGTCCTCTCGGTGGGCTCCCGCAAGTTCGTCCGCATTGTGTAGCGCGACACGCTCAGTGTGATCTATTCTGCGAGCGCTTCGAGTTCGGGTTCCGTAAACACGTACCGGTGCTGACAGTATTCGCAGATTGCTTCGGTTTGGTCGCGTTCGCGCGAGAGCCGGCGGAGCTCCTCGCTGCCCAGCCCGCGCAGCACGGCTTCGACCTTCGCGCGCGTACAGAGGCAGGCGAAGCGCACATCCATGGTTCGTTCCGCTTGCAAGACGACGTCGCCGGCCAGCGCGCGTACGAGCGCGCGAACGTCGTTCTGCTCGGCGACGATGCTGGTGACGGGCGGCATCTCGAGCGCACGCGCCTCAAGCTCGAGGATCGCGCGTTCGTCGGCTCCGGGCAGCACTTGAGCGATGATCCCGCCGGCCGCGATGACGCCGGTCGGATTTGCGAGCACGCCGAGTGCAACGACGCTTGGAATCTGCTCCGACTGCACGAGATACGCGGCGATATCTTCTGCGATCTCTCCCGAACGCAGCCCGACAATCCCGACGTACGGTTGTCCGATGTCGCGAGATCGCGTGACCTGCAGCGAACCGCGGCCGACCGCGCCCGCGACGTCGAACTTGCCGCGCGCATCGACGGGAAGATCGACCTGGCCATAGCGCGCGAAACCGCGCGCGGCGATCGTCCGCTCGTCCATCAGCCACGCATCGGACGCGAGCGTGCCGATCGGTCCGTCGCCGGCGATCTGCAGCGAGAGACGCTCGCGGCCTTTGAGATTTGCACCCAGCAGCGCCGCGCCGGTGGTCAGCCGCCCCACAGCGGCGGTCACCGTCGGCGCGAGGTCGTGGCGGTCGCGGATCTCGCCTACGAGACCGGTCGTGACTGCGGCTACGAGCGATATACCAATCGATGGGGCGGACGCGGTGAGGAGAACGTCGGGCATGGTGCGGCTCTGAATCGGAGGCGCCTTGTTTTCCTTCCAAGAAAGGGCGGCGATGCGCGTTCTCGTGGTCCACGGCCCGAATCTGAACCTCTTGGGCGATCGCGAACCGGAGGTCTATGGCCGGCAGACGCTTGCGGAAGTCGACGAGCGGATAGCCGCCGCTGCGCGCGCGCTCGATTTCGACGTCAGTTGCGAACAGTATAACGGCGAAGGACAGATTATCGACGCGCTGCACGCGGCGCGGGGCGTCTACCGCGGGGTCGTCATCAATCCCGGCGCGTACGCACATTATTCGTATGCAATTGCCGATGCGATCGCGGCGATCGGGATCCCGGTCGTAGAAGTGCATCTCTCAAACATCGCGGCTCGAGAAGCATTTCGGCGCAGGAGCGTGACGGCGGCGGCGTGCCGCGCGGTGGTTAGCGGATGTGGCGCAGCCGGATACGAGCTGGCGCTGCGCGCCCTACAAGGATTCCTCGAAGCTTAGGCTGGAAGACCGCTGGTACGGGCTGTAGCGAAGCTTGGTTATCGCGCTAGTCTGGGGGACTAGAGATCGCTGGTTCGAATCCAGTCAGCCCGATTCTTCATAGTTGCGTCACCCGCGAGACCGGCAGCGCAGCGCGCAGTCGCTTCGAGGAAATACCCTTAAGCGAGAGGCTTGGCTTCTCGATTGCGAACCAGCTCACCACAGCGAACGCCAAAACGATAACGAACGCCAGTAGAAACAGCGGCGTGAAACCGAGCGAGGCGGCGCCGTAGAGCACGAGCAGCTGCTGAATCGGGAATGCATAAATGTAGATACCGTAAGAAGATCCATCCGCCGGTCGAAGTTCTTGAACGGCAGCTTCATCGCGCCGTACATCGTCAAATACGAGATACACAGGATGGCAACGCACGCTCCGAGTCGCGTAGGAAGCCCCGCGAAAAGCGCAAGGGTGCAGCAGACGGCGATCGAGCCGCGCATTGGAATTACGTCTCGGAACAGATACGCGCACGATCCCAACGAGAAGTAAACGAAAAGGGAGAGTGTGTCGAGGATGGTCGGCATGCCGTGAGCCGTATGTTGCCAAACTAAAATGACGTAAAGCGCAAACGTAGAAATCGCGAGAATCCCGACGGCGGTTCTTGTTTTGCGAAGCATGGTGAAGATACCGAGGATCGCGACGCAGACGTAGCAGAGAAACTCCCACTGCAGAGTCCAGAGCGACCCGTTGAGGAGAAATGGCGCCGGGACGTTCGCAAGCACGCTCCGAATGTTGGGCTGGTTGATGAAGAGCAGCGCGTTCTTCGTCACGTAGGTCCACGGTGCGTCGGGCTTCGCGAAGTAGCCCACGAGGGTATGATGCTCGCGGACGAACGCGATCGGAGCGAGCGCAACACTCGTGACGATCAGGCAGACCCAAAATGCAGGATATATCCTTAAGAAACGGTGCCACAGATACACGAATGGGCTATCGAGTGTGTCGTAGCTGCGCGTGATGAGAAAGCCGCTCAGCACAAAGAATCCGCCCACCGCGAGAAGGCCGGCGATTAGCTCGTGGTTACTGAGCTTTCCGATTGGGTCGTAGCCGAATCCGCCTATGCCATAGCTATGCGACCACAATACGATTGCGGCAAATAGGAAGCGCAAAAACCCTATGCTATTAGAACGGAAATCGAGGTCAGCTAGCATCGGCCGACGCGCGGAAAATCGCCCGACCATACCGGCCATTATAGCACGACCCGCAAGGAGCGGGGCGTCACTAGCCGATATTTGGACTAGGCCGGCGGCGAATCGGCGAACGCGAAGAAGCGGTCGAGATTCGTTATCGAGAGCACGCGCTGGATATTGGGTTGAACGCCGGCGAGTGTGACACTCTCATTTTCGAGGCGCACCCGGAACGCAGCCAATTCGCCAAGGAACGTCGAGTCGATGTACGTGACGGCCCGCATGTCGATCGTAACAGGACTCCCCTTCGAGACCGTGCTTAAATGCGAGACGAGCTCGTCTTTGCGGGCGAGGTCGTACTCGCCCTCCAGGGTGATGCACTGGACTTCGGGCGCCGTTCGATTCACAAGTCCCCCTTTTTCTGCGTGAAGCGTTGGCACATTTTAACAATCGACCGAAACGAGTTCGGTAATCTTAGTGACACTTCCTCATAATAGGGGCCGGCGGGGCCGGCGCGAGCTAAGCTCGGCGGCGCAAGCACGCGCCGTGCTCGCGCAGGAAGGCGGCTAGCCCGGTCGGCGTGACGCGGCGAAAGAGTTGACGCAACGCAACTTCGACGACGGAGCTTTCGCTGAGCCGGTGCCGGGATGCGACGGTGCGCAACTCGCTCGCGATATCTTCGGCAAGATTGACGGTTACGCGCTGCGCGTTGTGTGCATGACCGATCTGCGCCGAAGGGTCGGCGGAGTGGGCTCGGTGCCCGTCATGAGGCCTCATCCATTATGGTGTACCCCGTTGCGCTTTCTTTACGGCAGCAACCACGCGGCCACCCGATTTTAAGCCGCTGGGACCGACCGCCCGGTCGACGATCGGGAAAAGGCTCTGGAAGTATGTCGTGCATACGAGATAGCACTCGCACGCGCGCGCCTCGAGCTTCTTACGATCGATAATGCGAACGCGCCCGCGGCTGTTTTCGATGCAACCGGCATCCCGCAGTCCCGCCATCGCCGCGTTGACCGTGGGGCGCTGCGTACCGAGCATCATCCCGAGCCGTTCTTGCGTCATCGGAAAGGACGATTGTTCGATGCGGTCGGCGGTCATCGAGAGCCACCGCGCGGCGCGCTGCTCGACGCGGTGGAGGCGGTTGCAGGCGATCAGCTGCGCCAGCATCGCACAGTACGAGCGCGCGTAATCCAAAAGGACCATCCGGAACGCGTCGCTCTCGCGCATGTGGCGTTTGAAGACTTCGGCATCCATCATGAGAGCTTCGCCCGGAACCTGACACATCGCGCGCGCCGTTGACGATATTCCGCCTAGGACGACGTCGAGGCCCACAACACCCTCGCATCCGACCATGCCGATCTCAGCGATGCCGCCTTCTTTGACGAGGCAAATAATCGAAACGACGGCGGTCTCCGGAAAGCATACTTTTCGTATTGCCGCATCGCTGTCGTAGACGATTTGGCTGTTTGCCAAATGTACGGTCTTTAAATCCGATGCAAGAAGGCGCCGCTTCTCAGGCGAGAGCCGGCGCAGGATACGATTGCGAATCCCAGCCACGTCCTGCCAGCGATTCCGGTGGATCGTGTCGAATCCTTGTATGCGATGAAGATCGGTACGCTCGAGATGAAGATCGCCCGCGTCGAAGGGTTTCAGGTGCGAGTGCGGACGTTGGATGGACGCGATATTCGCTCGGACCGTGGCGGCATGCCGCCATGGCCGTACGAGAAAGGCGCTCGTGATCGATGGTCGGTCGCGCGCTGGAAACAGGATCGTTTCGTCAGCCTCTACCCCGGTTTTGGTGTCGAAGTTCTCGACGGCGACGGTGTCATCGTGGAGTTCGGCCAGACGCTGCTCGAAACGGTGCGCGAAAGCTACGACTGATCCGCGAGCAAAACGATGGTCATCGCGTCAAAATCGACCGTATATTCGTAGTGGTCGAGAAAATCGTTTGAGACGATGCCCCAAACCGTAAACGGAAAGATCGCGAACGGGTCGCCTTCGGGCGTGTAGATACCGCGGACGTTGCTTTGAACGGCGGTGCCGACCGCGATGCGGCGTGCCGTGAACGGAATCGCGGTTACGGCGCCGGCGACGCCCAGCCCCGTCTGTGCGCGGGCTCGGTCGATCGGCAGGTGCGCGGCCGAGATCAACGCCGCCGACGGCATGAGACCGCCGCCCGCTAAGCCGGAATCGAACAGGAAGAGTCCCGTAGGCGCTTCGTTGACTTGGGCGCTCGCTACGACGAAATGATCTCCCACGAGCAAACAGGGTACGATCGTTGCGCCGAGGCCTTGTGCATCGGACTGAAACGTTGCCGAGTTCGCGAACGACCGCGGGCGTAGAGTGAGTCGACGGTGTGGATAGTCGAGCGTCGCGAGGAAGCGCTCGAAGTACGTCGTTCCGAGGGCACCCGCGATATGCAACGTCGGGAAGAAGGCGCCCGCGTGCATCGGAAAAACGTGGATCGGCACGTCGACGGCGGTTGCCGCGCCGACGTCCAACGAATCGAGCATACCTTGTTGCAGCGGTGCCCGTTTCCCGCCGGCAAAGACGGCGTTCTCCGCATTTTTCGTTGTCACCCCGATCGCGGCGGCGAAGTCCGGTTCGAGATCGACGTCGGCGCCGGTATCGATAACAAAGTTGGCGGCCTTACCATTTGCGACGACGCGTACTACCGGTAACGGGTCGCTCGTCAGGAACGTCACGTCGACTTCACCGCCCGGGACAAGCGTGCGCCGCTGCGCCTCGGCCTGTCGCCGTAAGAGCTCTGCGAGCAATCGCGCGGCGCGCCCGTTTGGGGGCTCGCCGGCGGCTGCGGAGCGCAACAGGGGTTCGGCCGCGGTAAGGTCGTTCTGATAGAGACGAATCGCGCCCAGATTGAGCTGCGCCTCACGGTCCGCCGGCCGCGCGCCTAGGATTGCTTCGTATAGCGCACCGGCCGCCCTAACATCGCCGCCTCGCATGAGCGTCGCCGCGGTTTCGTCATTTGGTGCCGACGCGCCGATAAGAAGAAGACCGGCGAGAAGCGCCAAAGTTGGTCCATGTGGGCGCGGCATGCTCGTTCGTATCGCATGCCGGCGCGCCGTCCCTGCGCTTGCTGCGCAGACTGAACGAAAGGGATGAATGTGAACGAGACTCCGGCGCGCTCGCTCTCGAGAAAGAATCTCATCGAGTTGGCTGCATCGTTCGGTGCGTTCGCGGCGCTCGGCGGCGTGCGAGCGGAGGCAGCCGGCGCGCAAGGCGTCGTGGGCGCCTGGTCGCTCGTGAGCTTCAACGTGGACGAAGGGAAAGCGACCGCAGCACCGCGATTCGGCCTCGACCCTGTCGGCTATCTCCTCTATACCGCCGACGGGCATATGGCCGCCGTGCTCTCGGGAACGCATCGGCCCGCACTTAGTTCGCCGTCCGGCACCGCCGCGAGCGAGGCAGCGCGCACGCAGTCGTTGGCCAACTTCTTAGCGTACGCCGGGCGGTACGAGGTTCGAGGCAATCACGTCTTCCATCACGTCGAGGTCAGCATCTTCACCAATCTCATGGGAACGACGCTCGAACGCGAGTTTACGATCGATGGCGACACGCTGACGATCCGCACGCTTCCGCCCGAAATCTGGGGGAACTCGAACGTCCTCGTTTGGAAGCGCGCTTAACTCCTTGCGCGCCGGAACGCGGACGCTCGGCCTCGTCGCGCTTTTCGTCTGCTGCGCGGCGCTGTTTGCGTACGTCTTCGTGCGTCCGCCGGCGATCACGGCCGGCGGCATCGATTTCGAAGCCTTCTATTGCGGCGCGCGCATTTTGTCGGATCGCGCCGATCCGTACCACTACGAGCCGTTGCGAACGTGCGAGCACGATAACCGGCACTGGTCTGCCCAAGGCTCGGTCGTCTGGGCCCCGCTACCTCCGTACGCGTTAGCAGTTCTCGTTCCAATTGCCCGATTGCCGTACCCACAGGCCGCCGTGCTGTGGTTTCTCATGCTGCTCGCGAGTGCGTTCGTCATCATATGGTCGCTCGTGACGTTGACCGGCTTGCGGCTGACGATCGTCGGCACTTCGATTACGCTCGCGGTTCTGCTGCAAGGAATACCGACCGGCGCGCTTGCGCCGATCCCGCTCGCGCTGCTCTGCGCGGCTGCCGTCGCGCTGACACGGGCGAAATGGAGCGTCGCGACGGTACTGCTCGCCTTGGCGTGCATCGAACCGCACGTTGCGGGGCCCGCGCTTCTCGCGACGGGGATTCTCGTTCGCGAAATGCGTGTCCGCGCTATTGTGGCGGCGTGCGCGATCGCCGCGCTGTCGTTGGCGGCGGGTGGGCCCACCCTAAACCAGGAGTATTTCCTCCACGTGCTGCCCGGACATGCGGCATTTGAGTTGGGATCGATCACGCAGTTTGGCTTGAGCTCGATGCTGCACAACTTCGGGCTGCCGGACAGGGCAGCACTCGCGATCGGAAGCGCTGCAATACGCGCTGTTCGTAATCGCCGGCATCTGGCTGGCTGCATCATTTTCGCACGCTCGCTCGTTGGCAGCACTTTGTTCGTGCCAATCGCACTCGCGGTCACCGGTGGAACCTACATTCATGTGACGCAGGTGGCCGCCGCGCTGCCATTGGCGTTCGTCGCGGTAAGTCGGAAGCAATCGAAGATCGGCTGGGCTGGGGTCGTGCTCCTCAGTCTGCCGTGGAACCTGCTCAACGCATCTGCGGTCAGCATCGGCAATCTGCCGGCGTTCGCCGAGGTCATCTCCGCGACGCTTGCGGGACGGAGTGCACCCGGCGAACTCGGCTATCTTGCAAATGCATTGATCTATGCGGGGATTGCGTGCACCTACTGGAGCGCGTTTGTTATTGTGCCCCGATTTTCTCGTTTGCGTTATTGAGCAGATAGATCTTGTCGGCGTGGCGCATGCCGAGCGCCTTTTGGTCGTAGATGATGCCGACGTACTGGCCGGCCTTGACGGCGCCCATCTGGTACGTCGTCTTGCCGTCTGCGGAGAAGACCTGATCGAACTTCGGCAGGATGGTGAAACTCAGAACCTGCTTCGTGCGCGGGTCTTCAACCTTGATGTTGTTCGTCGAAACGTGGATGGTGATCCCGTAGAAGGTTGAGGCGGCGAGGGCCGCTTGCGGCATCCAGGCCAGGAGTGTCACGATGGCGAGCGCCGCGCTCTTAACAAAAGAGGAATGTTTCATAGCACGCTATGTACCCCGCCGGCGGGCGGGCCACGCCTTCCCGGCGCCGAAACGCCGTCTGAGTATGGAGGTTACGCTCTTCGCCGACGGTGGCTCCAGGGGCAATCCCGGACCGGCCGCCAGCGGGGCAGTCCTCGTCGATTCCGCCGGGGAGCTCGTTGAAGAGGTGGGCGCCTACCTCGGCATCGCGACGAATAACGTGGCCGAATGGACCGCGCTGCTGTTGGGCCTAGAAGCGGCCGCGAAGCGCGGCGTACGGCATTTGGCGATCCGCCTCGACTCCGAGCTCGTCGTCAAGCAGCTCCAAGGGGAGTACCGCGTGAAGCACGCCGATCTCCAGCCGCTCTACCAGCGCGCGAAGGTGCTGTTGAGGGGCTTCGAGCGGTTCGAGATTCGCCACGTACCCCGCAAGCAAAACGTCATCGCCGACCGGCTCGTCAACCGCGTGCTGGATCGCGAAGCACACGCACGAGAATAGCAGCCGAAGATGCGCCGCTTTCCGATCGAGATATTTACCGTCGTCCTTGCCGTCGTCATGCTCGTGATCGGCTGGTTCATCTACGGGACCGGTGAGATGGGCCGCTTCGCGCCGGCGGTGCACGCGCAGCGAGCACCGAGCCGGCTCTACGCGACGCTGCGCATTCGCTACGATCACGGACCGATCTACGAAGAAGAGTATCGCATGACCGACATCGAGGGCACGTCGACCTTTCAATATCGGGTCCGGGGGTTCAACGGAAAAGAGGTCACCGTCAGCGCGCCGCCCGCGCGGATGTACGACGTCAGCTTTTTCTTCGGCCGGCTCGACCAGGACGGCATATGGCAGTTGGTGAACCGGCCGGCGCTAGCGAACGCAAACGCCCACTACACCGTCTACGTCAAGCAGCTCGCCGACTATAAGCAAGGCGAACGCACCGTAACCTTCACCAGTCCGCGGTACTGGGCGACGACCGGCGGCCATGAGTACGCGATCGACCTTTCAAAAGGCGTACCGCACGACCTCGTGCATATGCAGAGTTCGCAGGTTGCCGACCCACGATACGAGCAGATCGTCAAAGACTTTCGCGACTTCGGTCCCGACGAGTTCCGTCATAACGTAGCGACCGCGCAAGCGCACGTCGCCGGCGTTCCGACTCTGTGACGGCGATGCGCCGCACCACGGCAATGCGAATGATGGTGACGTTCGCGTTGTTCGCGGCGCTGGGGTTTCAAATTTACCGAATCGTTGAGAGTCCG
This sequence comes from Vulcanimicrobiota bacterium, assembly GCA_963758805.1. GTDB lineage: Bacteria > Vulcanimicrobiota > Vulcanimicrobiia > Vulcanimicrobiales > Vulcanimicrobiaceae > Cybelea. The sequence continues at coordinate 597,354 of CAVWWP010000002.1, read as the reverse complement.
GATAATCAACTCTTCGGTAAGACGCTGGTGCGTGGGCCGCAGGACGAACGCGTCGTTGCGTTGACCTACGACGACGGTCCGAATCCGCCGTATACCAACGAAATTCTCGACGTCTTGCAAGCCGAACACGTGCACGCGACGTTCTTCGTCGTGGGGCGCGCGGTACAGGCGTACCCGGAGGTCGTGCGGCGCGAGGCAGCCGCCGGCAACGCAATCGGCAACCACACGTGGAGTCACGGTCATCTCGTGCTCTACGGTGAAGCGGGTCTACGCCAGACGCTCCAACGCACCGACGCTGCGATCTTCGTCGCGACCGGGAGGCACACGCATCTAATGCGTCCGCCGTTCGGCGGCCGCGACTGGCTGGTCCTCGGCGAAGTGCGAAGGCTCGGCTACACGCCGGTCATGTGGTCGGTTCCGCTTGCCCGCGATTGGGAGTATCCGTCCTCGGGAACGATCGCCGACCGTGTGCTGAAGTACGTGGACGACGGGTCGATCATCGACCTTCACGACGGGAACGAAGGAATTCTCTGCGCGCGCATGCACTTAGCGGCGCGGCTCTGCGATCGCAGCGCAGACGTCGGCGCGACGCGCCTGATCGTCGATACGCTCAAACGCGAAGGCTACCGGTTCGTGACCATCCCGCAACTGCTGCGGCTAGAAACGCGCGTCGAAGCGCGCGCCGCTACGCGTATCGCTTCCCAGCGTACCGAATAAATCCGCCGGGATGACGCCCAGCGGGGTCGTGGTGCGTCCAGTGAACGACGGGCAGGCGCCCCGGATCGTGCACCATCTCGCCGCAGATTTCGATGCGGTCTCCAGTTCGAACCGGGCAACGCGGCGCAATCGAGACGTTGTCGACGACCTGGAGCGGACCGGCGTCGCTCACCGCGTCGAATGCCTCGTGAATGCTGTGCGTTCGCGCGCCGTAGAAAAAACGCGGCGACGACGAGACCGTGGCGTAGAAATCGACGCGCGCGGGTGCGGTTCCGGCGTAGGCTGCGGCAAGCTCCATCGCGGCTCTCATCACGCGTGAACGACGCGACGACAAGAGCTCCCGGCGGGAACGCGAACTGACTGCTTCTCGATGAGAATGATTCGGACGGAGCGCCTGCGATTGGTGCCGGTTACGCCGGCCAACGCCGGCGCGCTGTGGGAGGTTCTACAAGCGCCCGATCTGCGCTCGTATCAAGACCTTCCCGACATCGGCCGCGCGCAGTTCGTACGCCTCGTGAGCTCGCGCCCGAGGCGTCTGGGCCGCGGCTCGACCGGTCGATTCGAGTGGCTCATGCAGGTCGGCGCGAGTCTCGAGAACGGGCCGGTCGGATGGGTCTCGCTGCGGGTTACGGAAGCGTCCCCGTCGAGCGGGGAGATCGGGTACAGCGTCGTGCGCGCCCATCGCGGTCGCGGCTTCGCAAGCGAAGCGGTCGCGGCGCTCATCGACGAAGCGTTCAGACAGACGCGCCTCCGCCGATTACGCGCCTATTGCCTGCCCGAGAACGTCGCGTCGCGCGCCGTGCTGCGGCGCAGCGGCTTTAAGGATGAAGGAAAGCTTCCGCACGGGGCAACGGTCCAAGGACAGCCGGTCGACGTTATCGTGCATTCGCTCGAGCGCGAGCGATGGGAGGCGGAGCCTACGAAGAATCGGGCGGCCACTCAATCGTGATGCCGGCTTCGTGAAAGCCGGCATAGCGCGAATCGAGGCGCCCGTTGAGATAGTCGAGCAGCGGTTCGCGAACGACGGCGACGCTCACGCGTTGGGCAATCGCCGCGATTGGAATCCACGCAACCTCGACGACGTGATCGGACGGCGACGCGGCAGCGGGTTGCGGATCCTTCGGCGTGAGCGTAACGTGAAACGTTACATTGATGAAGTGCTGCGGTCCGTCGTAGCTCTCGCTGACGTAGGCTAGCGATCCGGCGACGACACGCATCCCGGTCTCTTCAAACGTCTCGCGCTCGGCCGTTTCGGTGAGGAGCTCTCCGGCCTGTTGACGGCCGCCGGGAAGATTCCACAGCGGTCGCGGCTGATTTGGATAGCGCGACGCAACGAGCAGCACGCAATCGTCGCGAACCACCAGAGCCGTCGCCAGAAGAACGATCACGGTGCGCCCAATGCCGTTTCGAACGTCGCAAGCGTCTGCGCCGCGGTGCGCTCCCACGTCATGACGGCAGCGCGCGCAAGACCGCGCTCGCGCAGCGACGCCGCGTACGCGTCGTTGCCGGCAACCTCGAGGATCGCTTCGGCGAGCGCCGCCGGGTCGTCCGGAGGGACGTAACGCGCCGCCTCGCCGCCTGCCTCAGGGATCGATGAGGCATTCGACGCTACGACGGGCGCGCCGTAGCTCATCGCCTCGAGGACGGGCAGCCCGAAGCCCTCATAGCGCGACGGAAAGGCGAGCACGCTGCAACGCCGGTAGAGCGCAGCGAGCGTTGCGTCGTCGACGTGACCGAGCTCCGTGATGCGCAGACCGTCCAACGTCGATCGCCATTCGTCGAGTTGCGTCGTGACGACGAGCGTCAACTCGGGACGCTTCGCTGCGATCTGCCGCATCGCGGCGACGAGTACGTCGAAGCCCTTACGGCGTTCGGCGGTGCCGACGTAGAGCACGAACGGCGCCAGCGCATCGACGTCGAGCCCAACCGGCTGCGGCGGCAATGGTGGGTTCGTACCGAGCGGAATCGGCACGATTCGCGAGCGCGGGATCGCGAGCTCGCGTGCGAGCTCGCCTTGTTGAAAGGACGAGTCCGTGATGAGGACGCGACAGCGCCGTTCGGCTGCGCGGAGGATGCGTTGCGTCTCAGGCGCGTATTCGGGGACGACAAAGTTCGAGGCATCGTGCAACGTGGCGACGGCCGGCAGTGAGAAACGCTCCCAGCTGCAACCGTTAAACGGAAACCACAGCAGGTCCAGAGGCGCGCGGGCGTGCCGGCGGCGCGAGACGACGCGGTACGGACGGTCGCCGACCTCACGCAGGTAGCGATTTCGCACGAGCCACGTCTGCCACTCCGGAACGATCAGCGTCACGTCGATCTGCGAGCGGTTGCGTTCCCACCAAACGCGCAGAATCTCGCGAAGGTAGCGCCCGATCCCGCGCCGGTCGCCTGGAAGGTTCCACGCGTCGACGCCGACGCGAATCATCCGGCGAGCGAACGGAAGAGAGAAAAATGCTGCGCGGCGCTTTCGTCCCAGTTGAAATGGGTTGCGCGATCGAGGCCGGCGATCCGCAGCCGGTCGCGCAAAGCCGCATCGGCGACGATGAGCTGCAAAGCCTCAGCCCAGGCAGCCGCGTCGTGCGGCGGGAGATAGAGCGCCGCGTCGGCGCCGACCTCCGGCAGCGAACTCGCGCACGAGGCGAGCACCGGCGTGCCGCACGCCATTGCCTCGACCATCGGCATGCCGAAGGTTTCGTGATAAGACGGCAGCGCGAGCGCAATCGCTCCGCGATACAGGGCGCGCAACCGTTCGCTTTTGCCGGCCGCCAAGTCGTCGTCGAGCGTTCCGGCGCGCGACGACCTTGGGCGCATCCGGTGCGCCCGACCCTGCGACGACGAGCGCGGGGCCGTCTTCGTTGGGCCATGCGCGGCGGTAGGCTTCGTGGAGTAACGCAAAGTTTTTGCGCGGCTCGGCGATCGGATCGCCGACGAAGAGCAAGAAGCGCTGCGCGCCGACGCCGGCCGGTAAGTATTCGGACGGACCGGGCGCGAACGACGGCTCGACGCCGTGCGCGATCACGTCGATGCGCTCGAGCGGAATCCGCAACATCTCGTGCAACTCGCGGCGCCCGAAGTCTGACACGGCGATGAACCGCGTCGCGGTTTGCGCCGATCGGACGAACGGTCTCTGAGCGTGATCGCGGCGCTTGAGATCGGGATCGGGATACCGAAAGGGCACCGCGTCGTGAATCGTTACGACGCTGGGGGCGGGCGAGTTGAAGAAGGTTCCATTGGCGGGATGCCACACGACGTCAACCTCTTTGCCGACGTGCGACCGAACCGCAAACGAGGTCGCGCCGAGGGCCCGTGCATATGCGGGCTGACTGCGAAAGGCAAACGGCGCATCGGCCAGCAGGGTGAGCTCCAGGTCGTCGCGCGTAACGAGCCGGCGTAGAATCGCTCGCGCGTAGCGCCCGATTCCACGCGTGTCCTCCGCGATGACGCGTGCGTCGACGGCGAGTCGCAAGGGCGGCATCATCACGTTCGGTCTTCGCGTGGTTAACGGAAACTCCGCCAGCGCGCACGAAGCGTTCGGCGATGAGCGTGACCGAGGGGATCGCGGCGCATCTGATTCTCGGTGCGCGCGAAGAACCGTTCTTGCCCGCCATGCTCGATTCGATCGCGCCGGTCGCGTCGCTCCTGATCGTCAACGACAACTCGCCCGATCCGTCGCCCCACGCTGCAGCGTTGGCAGCGAGCGCGTTCGGACGTGAGCGGCGTCTCGTTGTCGACCGCACGCCTTTTTCAGGATTTGCAGCCGCGCGTAACGTCTGCCTGCGGTTGCACGACGAACACGCAGCGGGTGCGTGGGTTGCGTTCGTCGATGCCGACGAGGTCCACGGTAATGCGGTCGCGCGCGTAGCCGCGCACCTTGCGGACCTTCCGGCGGCGTTCGACTACGTCGACGGATACACGTGGCACTTCTTTGGTTCGTTCGATTTCTACACGTCGATCGAACGGCGCATGATGTTTTTCCGCTACCGGCCGAACCTGCGCTGGGAGGGCGCCGTGCACGAGCGGCTGACCGGCCTGCGAGGCCGGCGCATCGCGCTGCCGTACCTCTACGCGCACTACGGCCACACGCTCGAGCCACGCCGCCACGCGGAGAAGGGCCGGCAGTATTCGTCGCTCGGAGCGCCCGGAGACGTCCTGGCGGAGAGCGAGCTGGAAGGCTTTGACGTAGCGGCCTACTTCGCGCCGGTCTATCCCCGGCTGTTGCGATTTCGGGGCTCGCATCCGGCCGCTGCGCAGGCGACGGTCGCGCGGCTTCGCGCGGGCCTGCGCCCACACCATCAGCTGACCGCCCAGATCGCGGCGGCGCAGCCCGTAGGGGTCCGGCTGCGTAACGCGCTGCGGGCCGGCAACTATCAGCTGCGCTGGCGCGGGCGATGGCTCGACCCGCTCGCGCGCCGATTACTGAAGTAGAGCCTCTTTTTCAGAAGCTGGCGGGGGCAAAAACGGTTAGTGAAAAAAGCAAGGTTTGTCAAGCCTGAGTTGCAAAATTCCTGTGGACAAGGTATACTTGGCGCCTGGGGGAGGTAGCGGAATGAGCCCTTTGAGGACTCTGTGATTTCCTTTGCTCCGCGACTCGCACCGTCGATCATCCGGCGACCGCGACTGGAAGAGTGGCTAGGACGCTTTAGGAGGGTCCCGGTTCGCTTTTTGGTCGGACCCCCCGGTTTCGGAAAGACGACGGCCCTCGTTAGCTACCTGCGCCACTGCGATTCAAACGGGCTCTACTGCGCGCTCGGCGTCGGCGCGAACGCCGCCGACCTGTGGGCGGCCGTCGCTAAGGCGCTCGAAGCTCGAGCCCCGTTCACCTCGCATGCCGAAGTGATTCGCGCGCTCGTCGAGTGCGCGCCCAGCGATCTCGCCATCGACTGCGACGACGTGCCCGATGCCGAGGGCATCGCGGCGATCGCGCATCTGATCGACGACGTGCCCGAAGACATCTCGCTGCTCATCGCGTGCCGCTCGCGCGCGGCACTCAACGTCGGGCGCTACGTGTCGCGAGGGATGGCCTCGCTCTGCGATGCGGAACGGCTCGCGTTCGATGCCGAAGGCATTCGACATTTGGCCGAAGCGTGGGGCGTGCCGTTCGCGCACGCCGACGTCGTTCGGCTGCTCGAAGTTACCGACGGCTGGCCGCAAGTCGTCAGCAGCGCGATCCGCAAAGCGGCCGAGGACGGCTGCAATCTCTCCGAAGCTTTCGAGAACTGGCGAACGCGCCACGGCCACTTATTCAGCGAGTTTGTCACCTCGATGCTCGAGCATACGCCCGAGCGTGAGGCGTCGCTCGTTCGCAAGCTCATGAACGGTTCGTACTTCGACGATCAACAGCAGCTGCAGGCGCTCGAGGCAGAAGGGCTCTTCGTCATTCATACGCCGGACGGTTATCGTCCGCTGCGCGCCGTCACGCGAACGCGCGTCCACACCCGCGCGATACGCCGCGCGCACTCGGCACTGCCGATGCAGGTGCGCATGCTCGGGTGGTTCCAAGCCGAGATCGATCGCCATCCGATCGAGTGGGTGCGTCGCCGCGATCAGCAGATATTCAAGTACGTCGCGCTCAAACGCGGCGGGACCGTCTCGCGCTCCGAGATAGGCCGCGTCTTCTGGCCCGATGCCGAGAAGCACCTGATCGCCCAGAGCCTGCGTACGGCATGTTGCAACATTCGCAAGGCGATCGCCAAGATCGTGGGCTTCGACGAGGTCGACGCGTACTTCCGTACGAGCGGCGATATTTCGATCAACCTCGATAACGTGGTCGTCGACGTCAATCGGTTTATCGCGCATGCAAACGACGGAGACCAGCAGTTCGAGCGGCGCGAGCTGCGCGCTGCGTACGCGCACTATCGCAGTGCGGAACGCCTCTACTGGGGCAGTCTGCTCACCGGTGATGCCAACGAACCATGGGTCTCGTCCCAAGCGGCGGCACTGGAAGACCGCCACATTATGATTCTCGAGCGGCTTTCCGAGCTGGCGGTCGAGCTCGACGATTATGGCGCGGGGGTGACCTACGCGCGCCGCGTCGGCGAGCTGAAACCCGAGAGCGAAACGGCACGCAGCGTCCTAGAAAAAATCGGCCAAGATATTCGGCAGAACAACGTCATCGTTGCCACACGGCGCGATGAGGTTCGCGGAGGTTCTTCGGCCCGGCTAGCGACGACGTTGTAAGCCCCATGCGCAGCCGCTGGGCCAACGCAGCCATCGTCGTTCTTACGCTCGTTGCGTTGGGGATCCAGTCTGCTCTCGTCGCGCGGACGGGCTTTTTCATGGGTGACTTTCGAGCGTTCTACTGCGCGTCTGCGGTTGCAGCGCACGGCGCAAACCCGTATCACGTCGAGCCGCTACGCAGTTGCGAAAGCGCGATCGGCCCGAAGCGCTTCTTCGAGACGAACCCCGGAATCAGCATTCCCGCCCCGTTGCCGGGCTACGCGATCGGGATATTCGAGCCGCTTTCCGTCGTGCCGTTCCCAGCGGCGGCTGCGATTTGGTTGACGGCGTGCATCGCGGCATTGGTCGTCTGTACCGCCACTATCGCGCGCTGCGCGAGCGTCGCCTGGCCGATGGTACTCGCGGCGCTGATGCTCTCACTTGGCGCCGCCTCGATCCCGTTCGGGGAGGTCGTGCCCGTCGCGCTTGCGGCGATCTGCGCGTGCGCCTACTGGGCGCGGCGCGGGCAGTGGCTGCCGGCATCGATCGCCGCGGCGGTCGCGATGATCGAGCCCCATATAGGCCTTCCCACGTGCGTCGCCCTGTTCGTGTGGGCGCGACCGACGCGAGTTCCGCTTGCGATCGCGGCTGCGGTGTTAGGAGCCATCGCGCTGGTGGCGATCGGACCGGCGGCAAACTGGGAATATTTTGCGCGCGTACTTCCCGCGCACGCGCTTTCGGAGGCAGCCCGCGATACGCAGTACAGTCTGACGTCGGTCCTCGCGTCGTTTGGAGTCGCTCCGTCAACTGCGGTCCAGGCGGGATCGCTTTCCTACCTTGTGATGCTCGTCGTTGGTACCGCAACGGCGGGTCTGGTGGCCAAGAAGCTAGAGAACCAGGCATTCCTCGCGTGCGTCCCGCCCGCGTTCGCAGTGCTCGGCGGGACGTTCATCCACGTCACGCAGATCGCCGTTGCTCTGCCGGCGGCATTGCTGCTGGCGGCGTACGCGAAGGGTGAGGTGCGCTCGCTAGCAGCGACTGCAGTGTTGCTCCTCAGCGTACCGTGGAGTATGGCTTGGTGGAGTATGGCCTGGTCGCCCTTACTGGGAGTGGCGCCGGCTCTTCTGCTCGCGTACGAGGCGCTCTACTATTGGCCGGGCACCATTCGCCCGGCGTTGGTCGCCACGTTGGTCGGGCTGCTGTTGTTGATCGGTTTTACGGCGTTGAGTACGCGAGTGAAGAGCGCTCCGTCCCATTCCTACGCGGCGGCACCGATCGATGCGTCGTTACCCGAAGCATCGTGGAGCAAGTTTTCGCTCAAGAACTCGACGGGCAGCCTGGGCGCTTGGGCGGTCAGGCTTCCGACGTGGTCCGGCCTGGCGCTGCTGCTCGTCTTGCTGGTGCGCGAAGCGGACATGCTCGCGCTCAGCCGCACCCGACCGCTCAAATATCAGCCGAGAGAGGCACCGTGATGCTACGCACTATTCTGACGGTAACAATCGCAGTTGCTTGCACCTTATTACCGATCATGGGCCAGGTGTACAGCGATTCCGCAAACGGCTCACTGATGTTGCGTTTCCGCAGCTATTACTGCGCGTCGCTTGCGGCGCGCGAGCATCAAGACCCCTACCGGGTGTCTTCGGTGTCGAAGTGCGAGCGCACGATGCCGGCGCCGTTCCGCGGTGTCGTATCCGGCAAGGCGACGGTTATTCTGGCCGGATATCCGCCGTACGTTTTGGCGTTGATCGCGCCGCTGACACGACTGAACTTTTTCTGGGCGAGCCTGGTGTGGTGGGGTCTGCTGGGGTTAGCCTGTGTTGCGGCCGCCTTCATGCTAGCGAAGGTCGCACAGCTGCCGTTCCTCGTAGCGTGGGCGGCACTCGCGCTGTCGCTGGGCCTTTCGTCGCTTACCACCGGACTGCTGTTGCCGATTAGCGTCATGGCACTCATCTTTGCGGCGTATTTCGCGCAACGCGGTCAATGGGGTTTCTGCGGGCTGGCCGCGGCGTTAGCCATGACCGAGCCGCTGATCGCCTTACCGGCGGTCATCGCGCTCTTCGTGCGCTATCGCTGGATCCGCAGCACGCTGCTGCTTGCCTGTGCGCTGCTCGTCGCCCTCTCGTTTCAGTTCGGTGGACTCGCGCTCAACGTTACCTATTTCAAGGTCATCGTTGCCGACGCGGTTCCATTCGCAACCGGTAGTACGGCGATCGCGCTCGGACTTATCGGTTATAGCCTCATGACGGCATTCGGCGTCTTCTTGGGCGTGCGGATGGCGCGTCGTCATTACGAGCCGGCATTCGTAACGCTCATCCCGCCGGCCGTCATCCTGGTCGGACTTTCCCTCCGGGGTACGGTCGAGTTTGCGGCGGCAATCCCAGTCTGCCTGCTGCTGTACTCCTACACGTTCTCGTATCGCCGTGCTGCGATCGCTCCGCTCATTCTGCTCGCGGTGCCGTGGCTTGGGTCGGCGTCGGCCGCACTGCTGCTCGCACCGTTCTTTCCGATTGCGTATCTCGCGTATATGCTCGGCGGGCACCGCCGTGTGATCGCGTTTGCGGTTGGCTTGGCATCGCTTGGCGCAGTCGCCTTCTTCGTCGTGCTCGCGAGCCCGACCACGGTATTCCATGCGTCCAACTTGATGCCGCTACTGCTGGGCGCCCCGGGCGAACGGGTGCAATGGCTGACGCGTGCGATCGGCTTAGCCGGTCTCGGCGCCCTTCTGATAATCCTCTCCAGCGAGTCCGGTTTAATTCGACTTAAGCGCATATCGCTGTGAAGCTTAGCCAGTTCCAACTCGTTGCGATCGCGCTCGTGGCGACGATCTTGCCGATCGTCGGGCAGATGTACGGCGATCGTGCGGGTGGCTGGCTGATGGTCGATTTTCGCGCCTACTACTGCGCCGCGTCGGCGCAGCGCGCCGGCGAGAATCCATACTTCGTGCAATCAGTCCACGCCTGTGAGAGCGCGCCGGTGCCTCCGTACTATCGAGCGCCGGCCAAAGTGACGGTGCCGACGCCGTATCCACCGTACGCGCTGGGCCTCCTGTATCCGGTGACCTTCCTGCCGTTTGGCGTGGCAGCGATCCTCTGGTGGCTCGTCATCGCAGGTAGTATTGTGCTTGCGTCATTCGCGTTGGCACGCGTCTGCGCGCAGCCGTGGTTGGTGGGATGGAATGCGCTGATCCTTTCGTTGGGACTCACGACCTTTACGGACGGGAACGTTATGCCCATCTCGCTCGCGGCGATCGTGGTTGCCGCGCTCGCGCTGCAGAATGCAAGGCCGGCCGTCGCGGCCGTGGCCATTGCAATAGCAATGATAGAGCCCCACGTGGCACTGCCTGCGGCGGTTGCGATCTTCATCGGATACCCGAAAGCGCGGATCATGCTCGTGGCCGCCGCCGCCGTCGTCGGAGCGATTTCCCTCGCCGCGGGCGGCATTGCGACGAATCTGGAGTACTTGACGGCGGTCGTTCCGGCGCACGCACTATCGGAGGTCTCTCGCGACAACCAGTATAGTCTTTCGACCATCGTTGCGGCGTTCGGTGCATCGGACGCACAGGCCGTTCTCATCGGCAGTATCTCGTACGTAGTTATGCTTGCGGCGGGCGTGCTCGTCGGCTTCCGGTTAGCGCAACGCTACGACGATCCCGCGTTTGCAGCGCTAACGCCCGTGGCCTTCTCGTTGCTTGGCGGATCGTTCGTCCACACCGCCGAGATCGCCGCGGCGGTACCGGCGTGCCTCCTCTTGTACGCACGTACGCCCGTTCATCGGGAAGCGATCGTCGTTGTCCTCATTCTATTGGCCGTCCCGTGGATGATGGCGACGTCGATCGCGCTCATTCTCGCTCCGATATTCCCGGTCGCGTACTTCGCCTATACGCTGGGCGGCCGAGACTCGACGGCAACCCTCGTCGCGACGCTTGCATCGTTGATGCTGATCATGAGCTTGTTTGCGCTGTATGCGACTTCGGGCAGCGCGGTGCTCGTTACCCATCACGTGCACCCCTGGCTCGATCCGCGTCTTGCGGAAGCGAGCTGGCGTGACTTCGTCCTCAACGATTCTACGAATCGTCCCATAATGTGGTTCCTGCGCGCGCCGACGTGGTTGGGCCTGATCGCCTTTATCGCGTGTGCAATAGGACTCTTACGCAGTGGCCGCAGAGTGCTCTCTACGGAGTCAGCATGATCTGGCGGGTCGGTTTGCTAGTGCGACCCTGCTGCGTCGGCGCCGTCAGCACGCGCGCCGCAAGCGCCACTGCGACGGGCATGCGCCTCGCAAGCCTCCTTAGGCTGGGCCTGAGGTCCGCGCGGTCATCGATTGAAACTATTTGCAAAGCATTCGAAACGAGCTACCTGCTAAAATTGTCTCTCGCGCCGGCGACTCTATTGCTGTTCGCTCCTGTCGCAAGCCGCTGATCGGGCAAGCTTGAAGGTGCGGAGGCACCGGATCAGATGATCTGCTGCGTCGTTCCAGCATATAAGGCCCGCCGCACGATCTGCGACGTTGTTCGATCTGCTTTGCGCTACGCCGACGCAGTGATCGTCGTCGACGACGCTGCCCCGAGGCTCTGGCGAAGTCGTCAATCGGACGCGTTTAGCGGTCATCCTTCTGTCACGTTATCAGACGGTCGAAGAACGGCGGCGTCGGCGCGGCGACGAAAACCGGTTTGAGAGGGCCCTCGAGCTTGGCGCGGACGTGATCTTAAGATCGATGCCGACGGCCAAATGGACGTAACGTATTTCCGAGCATCGTCGAACTGTTCGAAACCGATCCGAACCTCGCGTACGTGAAAGGCAACCGTTTCTTCGATCCACGCGTCGTTCTCACGCATGCCGGCAATTCGGCTTCTTCGGAAACTCGTGCCTCTCCCTCTTCGCGAATTTGCCTCAGGTTATTGGAATATCCTCGACCCGACGAACGGCTACCTGGCATTTAACGGTCGACTCCTTACAGCCGTGAACTGGCGGAACTTTGCGGATTGCTACTTTTTTGAGATTTCGGCTACTTTGCGAGTTTGGATTGAAGCACGCGAACATTGTTGAGATGGAAATGGACACGATTTATGGCGGAGAGGCGAGCTCACTTTCAATATCGCGGGCGCTCGTTAGCTTTCCGCCGAAGCTGCTTAGCGATTTTTCTTGCGACGACTGCTACTTGCAGTACTTCATTTTTGATATAAACTTGGTTCGCTCTACATTATCCTGGGCTTGTTCCTCTGTCGCGCTTCGGCGCGGCGTCTGCCGCGTTCGAGTGGGTGCAGTAGCTCCGTCGACGAACGTACCACGGACTACGGGAACGGTCATGCTCGGCGTGCTGCCGTTCTTGATGGGCTTTCAGCTTGTGTTTAACGCGCTGCTTTACGACGTCCAGTTTGGACCGAAGTCTACCCGCGAATTGCGAGGGCGCTGGTGAGCATTCGAAGGCTCGCGCAGCGCGGGACGCCAGTCAAAGGTAAAATCTAGTGAAGAGGCCCGCGGGAGCTATCGGGCCAAATGCCCTGCGTTAGCGCTCTGAAAGAGCGCGATAAAGATTGTCGCCGCTGTTAAGTAAACGGCCAGGTAGATGATTTAAGAGGTTGGATGCCCTCTGGAAGAACGGTGTAATAGTCGACGCACCTTCTGGCGGTAACCGTCCCGAGGGCGACGTCGCGCGCGTACTGCGCAACCAGTCCCACCGTTCGCGGCGTAAAGTGCCAGAGATGTTGCGTCACCCCCCATGAGGGCCATGACGCGCCGAGCACTCGAGCCCAGAACCCTTGGTAGTTCGGAACTTCGATAATCACCGCCCCGCCGGGGCGAAGCATGTTCACAAGCGTCGTCATTACCGCGGTCGGGTTGGTCGATAAATGCTCCAAGACCTGCGTCAGCGTAATGACGTCAAACCGCTCGCCCTCGGCGGCGAGCTCCTCGACATCGCATGCCCGTATGTCCAGGCCGAAGCGCTGGCTACCGTATTCAGCCGCGGCCCGATTCAGCTCCACGCCCGTTGCCTCGAAACCCCATGTGCGAGCTTCGAATACCAACGCCCCTACGCTACAGCCAACGTCAAGTAGGCGAGGTTGGTTACCGTGGTTGTGCGGGCCGACGTGCCGTTGCGCATGCCGCAATACCTCTTGCGAATAGCGGCGGAACCTTGCAAAGTGTCTGATATGGTCGCTAAAGTTTGCATCGTCCTGGTAGGCGGTAGCCTTTAATCTTCGGCGTTGGCGGCGTTGTAAGTTCTGCCAAGGCCGCACGATGCGCAGGAGCGTACGTCGACTATCTCACCACGGTGTGAACATCCCTGTTGGATGACAGGCCCCACATCCGAGCTTCCGCAGATGCACGGCGATGCGAACTTCACGAAGTCTCTCTAACCTCGAGCAGCAATGCCTCCAGGCTTTCAGCCGCGCGTGCCAGCGAAAACCGCGTCTCCACGAAGCTCCGCCCGAGCCGGCCCAAAGCATCGGTCCGCTGTCGGTCCGAGAGCATGTCCGCGATCGTATCGATGAACTTCCCCGGGCTCGGCGCTACTACGGTAAACTATACCGGCCTCGGAGCTAGGTAACAATCTCATCAGGTCGGGAAAAGGCGCCGAGACGATAGGCTTGCCGCACGCCATGTATTGAAAGATTTTGATCGGCACAATATCTCGCGTGATGTCGTTCACGGCAAGGGGATTAATCGCGATGTCGGCAGCGGAGAGCCACGCAGGTATCTCGTCGAACGGTCGGATGCCTGCGAAAAAGACGCGTTCGCTGAGTTGGTTGCGCGATACGAGCGCGCGCAGATATCTCGCCTGTGGGCCGTCGCCGACGATTACGAGCATCGCGCCAGGGGAGCGCCTTTCGCTCGCTCCCCAATGCGCGAGCAGCGCGTCGAGACCGGAAAAGGGATACAGTGTCCCGACAAACATTACGACGGGTCCGCGGCGGTCGGGTAGAGCTCCAGGATCGCGGGGTCGGGCGGCCGACGCTAAACCGATTTGTGTCAACTCCGGGCTCGACGACAGTTGTTCGTATCTCCATGCCGGCCACGCGCCTGGCGTAGTCCTGAAGCTTAGCGTTTAGTAGGCAAACCACGTTTGCGTTTCGGTAGATAAAACGCTCGCCAAGGAATAGGGGCCATTGGATAAGCAGGTCGCTACGGAGCTTATGGTAGGCGTCGATAAGCCGATACACGACGGGTATGCCCCGCTTTTGGCACAAGCGTATCGTGTTTGATCCGTTGATGAAGACAGAGTAGAGGAAGACGATATCGGCGCGCCCCTCCTCAATCGCGGCCTCGAGTAGCGCCGGATAGGCGCGTCGACCACTTAAGTACTTGAGTATAGGGATATTTAAATGCGGCGTACGCCGCAGCCTGATTATCCCGTGCCCAGTGCGGCTAACATCGCGCTCGAAGTATTGGCCGCCATCCTGATCGTCGAAGTCGATCACCGTGACGCTGTGCCCCCGCGCAGCGAGCATCTCGGCAAATTCTCGGTATTCGTAAACTACCTTTGTTAGATAGCTTACTTCGTGGACGATGAGGATGTTCAATCGGGTCTCGGCGGTCGCAGCTGGCCCGGAGCCTTAGTTGCCGTAGATGGTTCGCATCCAGGCGACGGTCGCGGCAATTCCGATATGAAGCGGAGTGGGAGGATAATCCCCAGGTCTCGCTTTGCTTTGTCAAACGTGACCTTCTTATCTAGCGTCGTGAAAGGCTCTCGGTCCTCGGTAGCCATGAGGTCGGGATTCCGCCGTAGCCGCCAAAACCATGTCCGAAACGGTCCGCATGTCAAAGTACTCCGCTGAACCGATATTATATGCCTGCCCAGGATCGAATTGCTCGACGAACGCGGCGAGCTGTTTCACGACGTCGAAAATGTACGATTTGCCACGATGGTGCTGCGTGTACACAGTGTAAGGCAGGCCTTTTAGCGCGCTATAGATGAATTTGCAGATGACGCTACGGTACGGGTGATAATACTCCCCGGGTCCGTAGGTGTTGAACAGCCGAACGCGGACGACCTTAGTACCGTGCATTAGCCCGGCGTTGATAGCCTGCAGCTCATTGGCCCATTTCGATATCGCGTAGTCGTTCATCTGCCTAAGGGGAAAACGATCGGGTACATCCTCGTTCATCACGCCGTCAAAATCGCCATATACTTCGGAGGAGCTGAATTCGACGACCCGGCAATCATATCGGCGCGCGAGCTCGAGCACGTTTTTCGTGCCCACGGCGTTGGTCAGCCACATGTTTTCGTAGTACGCTTCGCCGTTCCAACGGCCGAACTCCCCGGCAGCATGGTAAACGAGGCGTAAGCGATGTTGGTCGAATATGCGCTCGAGTTGGCGGAAATGCGATACGTCGCAACGAATCGCGTCGTCGTCGCCGCTGTGGCGGACGTCGGCGGAAACAACCTTGTGCCCGCGGGCGCGCAGTTCGTCGCAGAGCGGTTTCCCTACGGCACCGGGCGCGCGGGCTCCGCTGAAGAATCGATCCACTCATGCGGTCTGCACCGAGCTCGGCCGAGGCGTGCCGATCGTGTACTGCCGTATCCCCCGGCGGCGGATGCTGCACGGTCAAAGAAATTTCGTGTGTCTATCAGCAAGCGGCCGCGCATCGAGCGAGCGAGGTCGGAAGGGGAGATAGCATCAAACGCGGCGTGATCCACCATCAGAACGACGCCTTCGGCGCCGCGTAGGGCTTCGGCTAGGCTCGCGGCCAAGGGAAAATCGAATCCCACCGCCAGGGGATCGTAGACTGCTACCTCGTACTGATTTTCCAGGAGAAGTTTTACCAGCGCCGCGGTAGGGCTCTCGTGTGAATCGGTGACGTTTGCCTTATAAGCCGCACCGAGTAGGGCGAGCTTTCTCCCGTATGGGGGCGATGGCAGTAGACTCTGTATCTGCTGAAAAAGGAAGTGCGGCATGCGCTTGTTGACGCGGCGCGCTGCTTGAATTAAGGTCGGTCATAAAAGGGCAGACTCGATCAGGAAGTGCGGGTCGATCGGTATACAGTGCCCTCCCGTCCCGGGACCCGGGCTTAGGATCCCAACCCGCGGATGGTGATTTGCGATTCTTATGGCCTCCCAAATGTCCACGTCCATGTCTTCGGCGATTACTGCAAGTTCGTTAGCCAACGCGATATTGACGTCGCGATAGACATTTTCCATTACCTTGACCATCTCAGCGGTCTTGCAGGTGGTCAGGAAAAAGCTCGCCTGTAACGAAGGTCTTGTAAATGTCGCAGGCCGCTAATGCCGCCTCTGGCGTTACACCGCCGATGACCCTGGGGTTACTCCGGAGCTCGCGGACTCCTGTCGCCCGGAATTACGCGCTCGGGACAGTGAGCTACGAGCACATCGTTCTCGAGCCCTCGCGCCCTCAGGCCTGCGACTATGGTGCGTTCAACGGTGCCTGGCGGAACAGTCGATTCAAGAATGATCAGATTTCCAGGTTGCACGAGAGCTAGAACCAGCTCCGTGGCGGAGTGAACGTAGGATAGATCGGGGCGGGAGTCGTTGCGCACTGGCGTCGGGACGCAGATGATGTATCCATCTGCTCGTTGTACGTGATCGGAGAAGACAAGACGCCCGAGCGCAACAGCGCTCAGAACCGATTCGCGAACCTCATCTTCCGCGGATATCTCTCCAGCCTGCAAAGAGCGGCGTACTGCGGGGTTTACATCAAACGCAGTAACATAGTTTCCGCCGTTGGCTAGCATAGCAGCCGTGGGAAGGCCGATATACCCAAGGCCTAAGACGCTGAGGTTCAAGGTTCCTCCCGCAATGGTCGCCGCGTCCAAGCGGCATGACACCGTTAGATTTTGCGTTAAATAATAGCGCCCATTTACCCTCTCTTTCGGGGCTCGGTGTCTAAGGCTGAGCGAAAGCCGCGACGCGAAGTGACGGCGGAGCAGCTATGCTACCGCTCGCGCGCAGCGACTTGACACTAGGGGGCAACCGTGGTAGAGGCGAAGCACGAGAAGGCTTGGAAGCGAGCAGTGACGCTTTCGGAGGTGCGATGAACCTGCGCTTTGTTTTGCCCCTCCTTGGGGCGTTCTTTATCTGTATTTTTTCCGGTTGCCGCGGGAGCATTCAAACCGGGCCTCCAGAAGCGACTACAGGAAGCATGGGTACCGCCGGAGAGGTTGCGCGGACTTCATCGTCGCAAGCGACGCTCTTCGCCGCGAACCAAGACCATACGTTGACGGTTTACGTGCCGCCGTATAGGAATGCGCCGACGACGGTTCGAGACGGCATCGCAGGGCCGACGGCCATGGTGGTCAATACGGCCGGCCAGCTTTTTGTTTCGAACGACGACCACTGCAGCTGTTCGAAGTTTATCTCGATCTTCGATCCGCCGTACACGGCGCTGACCGCGAAGAACTCGACGAGCCTTGCGGGGCCGATCGACATAACGATCGCGGAGAGAAATCAAGCGCTCGTGGTGCTCGATGACAACGGAAGCTCGCAGCGCTTTCTGAAGTACCGCGCACCATATACGGGAAGTCCGTCGTCGTCGATCGATCCAGGGGTCTCCGACGTACGCGCGGTACTCGTCAACCGAGCTGCGACGTATCTCTTTCCGGTAGGCCCGCTGGGTGACCGCGCCGCGTTCAAGCTGGTGAGCCCATTTACGGGGCCGCCGGTCGCCATTGCGGCCGGCGTGCCGGAGCCCTACGAGATGCGCTTCGACGGCATGAAGGATCTGTTCGTCTCCGGATCGGATCGCATCTATATCTATCGGCCACAGTTTGCGTCACCGGCAACCGTCAAGATCATGCGCCTGCGATACCTCATGGCCGTGTCGCAATCGGGCTCGCTCTACGCATTCGCAGTTCACGCGCATCAAGCGCCGTGGCTCGTACGGTACGACCCGCCGTGGACGCACGCGACGCTCATCACGAAGACACCGCCGATGATACACTCGCCGCGGTCGATAGCAGCCGACAATGCGGGCGACGTCTTTCTGGCCGACGTGCACCGGCGCCTGATCTACGTTTACGAGGCGCCGTACAATCACGGGCCGGTCATCGTCAAGGATCCGCGCGGACCGGAAGTTATCGGCAGTACGCCCTAGCTCAGGGGCGAGCGAGTAACAGATCGCTGTAATTAAGACTTAGAGTCGGTGATAACTACCGCAGTCGAGCGCCGTCGTATGACTTCTCTACAGCGTACGCGGTAACGCTCCGTACGCGGCTAGACTGGGCACATCCCGTTATAGCAATATACGCTGTGACGCGGTGCGTTCCGTACGTCAGGTTGTAAGCTGGTATCGTTCCATAGAACGTACGCCGCTTATCGTCTTAGCGCGCGGTATATGTCTGCTTGTCAACGAAGAGCCACTTGACATACCCGGACAGCGTAAAAGGCCGCGCCTGGAGCTTTCCCTGAACCAAGAGAACACCGTTCTATAAGATCGTCTACAAATTTCAGACAGAACTCAAAGTTCCTCTACAGCTTTGATCAGACAGTAAGCGACCCGCAGCGGCGAGAGCCCTCTCCAGCTCCCGCAAGAAAACCGCAGAAATTCGGGTCATTAGGTAGAAGACTTGCGTCGGCAGCTCCTCGAATGTTCGGGCGTCGAGACTTCTGCGTACGCGGTAACGCTGTGCCGGCCTGGGCGATCCCGCGGGTGTCGATCTCGTCGAAAGCCGCGAAGTAGGCCACGCAGCGTCGCTTCGGCGACGAAAATTATATAAGCCGCAAAGCGTCGGCACCGGCTTTGTGCCGATCGACGACGACGGCCACGTGGCGCGCTCGGTGTGGTCGCGCCGAAACGAGCGGACGCCGCCGCCGAAGATGCGACCCCAGGAAGAATGGTCCGGATACGCACTGTTATAGACGTGATAGTCTGCCGTCCGTACCGGGAATAAGATCCGAGTAGGGCGCGGTGACGTATCTGAGAGTGCCGAACGGCCGAAAAGATACGCGTCTGCACGGGTTCCGTAGTAGCGTTCCACGATGTCGCCGTCGCGACTACCGACGCGATCCGTACATAGCCGACACCGGCGGCACATCGGGTGACGCGAAGCTGTATGGTGCCAGCGCTGGAAACGTTCGCGGGCGCATACCAAACGAAGCATATGAAGGAACCAAAGATATACGGGTACCAGTGGCGCCCTTCGGCGCCGAAGACGTTATCCGTCACGACGTACAGCGCGAACCATAAGGCCGACAAAACATATGTAGCTATTGAAGACGGGGTCCGCACCGAGGAGCTCGGCTGCGGTAGCCAATCGACCGTGCTACGGCTATTATGATCAACGCGAAAAGGTCCGAGTGACAACGCGAAGGCGATAATCGACGACGGCGACCACGCTCCGACCGCGATGATATCGCGTGAATGGCGAACTCGATCGGCGACGTTCACGATGACGAGCGGCGTATCCATCCAACCTAAGACGCCCCAATAGGTCGCCGCGCTGCTGCCGGCGACGAAGTAGTCTGATGAAGCGCGTAAGCTCGTTTGCGAGGAGTAGCGAAACCGCTGAGGCACACCTGCGGACAGCGGCCGCAGTGGCAAGGGCGAAGCTCGGGCGGAGGTCGTCTTCGATGCCGCTTGCCGTGCCGACCCACGCTCGATACCCAAAAAGAACAGTGCCAGCTACCGGCAGCGTAGAGCCGCGATCAACGAGGTAACGGACGAAAGTGGCGTGCTCGGGTGCCGCGAAGCAGGCAGCACGAAGAGCAGAGCCGATCGGCAACGCGGCGCTTAGGAAGAATTGATACTTCGTGACCGAGAGAAGAGCCCACCGCGATACCGAGCGGCAAGGACGCTGCCATCGTCAGGCCCTGCGATCGAAGCCGCGCGGCGCAGTAAAGGCTCGCCGACAGACGCGTATGCGAGTTGTCGGGCTGAACGTAAGACGAAACGAGTGTGTTGAGCGGGAAAAATGCCGACGATCGCAACGACGCAGACGCCCAGCCATGGCGGAAGCCCGAGAATCGAGAGCCGTACGGTAGTTGAAATAGAGGCCGAGCATCATTAGGATGACGCACAGCAGGCGCGCGGAGAAGAAGAGCGCGACGCAGCGAGCCGGTGAATAGCGAGACCGCTCGCATCCATAGCGCCTCGAGTGCGTAAAATCCAAACGGATACGCTGCGACGTAGCTAACTTGTGGGACGATCGTGCCAAACGGAACGCGTGGCGCGCGCGCGTCGATCGCGGCAAAGTATGCGGGAATTCCATAACCCGACGGGGCGCGGATCGACGAGTGCTGCATGATACCATCGAAATCGACAGCCTTCATCAAGTACCGAGTGTAGGGGCTAACGATCCAGCCCGGCGGTTTGTCGGACGCGGCGATGAGATGCCCGGCAGTGTAGATCGAAATCGCATAGTCGAAGTGCGCCGGCTCGTCGGGGGCCTGAAAGATCGGGACGATAAACGCCCACGCGGTGCTCAGCGCGCCGGCCAGAATGATGACGGCGGCGGCGGCGACGTTCGCGCTACGCAACGGCAGCTTTGGGCGCACGGGCAGAGCTAGTCGCGCTGGAAGACGACGTATTGCCCATCGCTGTAGGTTGTTCGCCACGCCGGGTCTTTCCCTAGGGCGTTCGACAGGCGGCCCTTGCGACCGGCCAGCACGACGTTGGCGTGATAAAGACGTAACGGCGCATCCCAACCCGCACGAGCCTTGATCGTCGTAACGTATTGCCGCCAGATCGGTACCGGATACGCGTCGGCGCGGCCATCGATAAAGACGCGTACTTGTGGATACTGCAGCGCCATACTGCACCACGAGAAATCTTCGCAGAATAGCCGGTGTTCGCCGGGGTCGCTTCCGATCGCCGCGATGGCCGCAATCGGCAGGCGGGGCGGCCCCGTTCGCTGCTGCGCGATCACGATGAGCGCGGAGAGGAAGACCGCTATGGCGATGGCGACGATCGCCGGCCGTTCCATGGTCGCAAGGCGCCTACCGAAGTGCTGCAGTCCCGGAAAGCGCACGCCCAAACCCTCCGCTGCCAACGGCGCTGCCGTGATGGCAAAAAGCACGATGTTCCGGCTCGCGAACAGCATGGCGAGAAAGAGCACCGCGGCCGGAAAGCTGCGCATCTTGGATTGCCAGAGCGTCGTTCGACCCCCGGCAATGACGAACGCGGCTAAGGGCAATGCACCAAGGAGAAACGACGGATCGTGAAGTCCGGACGGCTGCCATTCGGTGATATACCGACGGATTGGGCTGCCGACCAGCGCGATCGCGAGCTGCGGTACTCGCATGCCGAGCGGCGTGCAGATCGTAGCCAAGAGCGCCAGCGGCAGCATGCGGAGGTCGCGACCGCTCCATAACGCGCAAGCGCCGCGATCCATGAGGTCGGCTGCAAGCCGCGCTAGGACGATCACGGGCGCTATCATCACGCTCGCGTGCAGGTTCGCCCAGAGAATCGCCGCCGGAAAGGCCGCGTAGTACCATCGATCGCGGCGTTCGAGGAAGAAGAGAAATAACGCGAGGCCGCCCCACCCCAGCACTTGGGCGCGAATCCCGAACGATTCGACCATTGCGATGCCGCAAAATAAGAGGGCGACCCCAATCGCTTCCGGACGAGCGATTTCGCGCGCCCGCAGATACGTCAACAAAAGAATCGCGAGCGGCACCGCGCTCACGAGGAGTGAGAGCAGCACAAAGAGCTGATGCTCCTTCGCAAGAGCGACCGCGATGCCGAGCAGCCATTCCTGTGGGACCCACGGCGAACCGGGCGCCGTAAACGTCTCGCTGCCCAGCGCTGCGGGCAACTGGTGCGTTCGAAGAATGAGATCCCCAAGCCAGCGCTGCCAGTAGAGATCGCCGTCGCCCGGAGTTCGAAGGCAGCCTAAGACGAGAAAGAACGTTCCCCACAAGACGAGCGCCACACGGACGACGCTCATCGCGTTATTCGAGGGCGAGCTGGTCGCCGACGAGCAAATCGCGGCCTTCCAGCGGCGCTTCGCCGAGCTCGACGACGGCGCGTGCGCCGGAGCAGACGACGGCGAGACGATACTGGGGAACGGAGTGGTGAATGCTCGCGATGCGGTTATCCTGCGCGAGAAAGATTACGTCGATGCGCGAGCGCATCCACATCGTGTGGATCGCGGAGCAGTTGTCGAACCAGAGGCCGTCATCGGGGCGGATCTCCCCGTATGGGATGAATCCTGCGAGGCGCTTCCACCACGAGTCGGCTTTCTGCACGTTTCTCGCAACGACACTACCGGTAGTGACGTTGATGAGGCGCGGCACGGCTAGCGAATCAACCCCGCGGGGAGGGCGACTCCAATGCCGATGAAGGCGGCAATGTAGGGTGCAAAAGCGATCGGACCTTGGCGAATTCCCTTCAAACGGTAACCGACGAGAGCGGCGAGGCACGCCGCGGCCATCATCAGGAGCGCGAGCGGCGCGCCGAGCACGGCGCCCGCGAGCGCGACGAGCTTAGCATCGCCCCACCCCATCCCGGTGCCGTGCGAGAGGAACGCGGCAAACGCGAACGGGACGAATGGAATGATTGCCCAGAGAAAGATCATCCAGTCGCGGTGCGTCAGCGCGAAGAGTAGCAGTGCGCCCAGCGGCGCGAGCGTGAAGGCGTCGGGCACAATGCCGCAGATCATGTCGCTGCACCACGAAGCCACGCAAGCGAAGACGACGATCGAGACGATCGCGATCTGGAGCTGCGAGCCACCGCGCGCGACGATCAACGCGCCAAGCAGCGCAGACGCACCAATGAGAAATGCAACCGGCGGCTTGCCGCGGGGCGGCCCATCGACGGGAGGGGTGATTCCTGCGCAGATTATGTTGCTGGCGTACGATCCGAGAAATGCAATGCAACCAAAAAACAGCGCGGCTGCAATAATCCCAATCACGGGTTATTTTTGGTTGCTAAGTAGTTCGCCCCGACCGTTCCGAAGATGATGATGAAGATCGCGGGCAGCATGCAGAATGCCATTGGAAAGACCATTTTAACCGGCAGCTTGGCTGCCATCTCTTCAACGATCATCAGCCGATGGTGACGTGCGTCATCCGCCAGTTCTGCGAGCACCTTCGCGACGTTCGCACCCAGCCTTTCGGCCTGCGTGATGATTCTGACCGCATTTTTAAAATCCGGTTGATTCGTTCGTTCGGCCGCGCCTTTGAGGGCTTCGGCGCGCGCGCGGCCGAGCCGGATCTCGGAGAGCGCTTCTTTAACCTCTTCGCCCAATGCACCCGGGGCGACGTCGACGGCGTACGCCATCGCGGCGTTGAGCGCCAAGCCGGCTTGGACGGTGGAAGCCACCATGTCCAAAAAGTCCGGCAGCCCTTTCTGAACCGAAACCTTGCGATCTTGGGCCGCTTTGTTGAGCGAAAAGATTGGTGCGTACGCACCCGCAAATGCTACCAAGATTGCGAGTAGGAAGATCCAGATCGGCGCCGCGGGAACGAACCGCCAAATCAATAAGGCAATTGCGATCCCAAAAATAGCTCCGGAAGCGATACGCATTGCGAACTGCGCCGGCGTGACCGTATACCAGCCGGCCTCTGCCAGCTGACGCATCAACATGGAGCGTCTCTCACCCTGGAACACTTGGTCGAAGAGCGCATTGGTTTTGGGGTCACGCTTGGCCTGACGGGCTTTGAGCGCGTCAAGCTGGATCGTAAGCGCGCTCTTTTGCGGTACTAAGGAGATCGCAAACAGAAAAGCAGAGACGAACGCGAGCGCCGGAATGATAAAGATAAATGCGCCGGTCATACTTCCACCTGCAGGATTTTCTTAATCCAGAAATAGCCGACGATCTCGAAGAAAAAGACGACGGCGATGACCAAGTGGCCGACAAACGTGTAAATCAGTGAGTGGCCCATTTGAGGCTGCGTTATCACGATAAAGCCGCCGATGAAGAGTGGAATCAACGTCAAAACCCAAGAGCTCATCCGGCCCTCTGCCGTCAAGGCGCCGATCTTGCGCTGCACCTGGCGCCGAGCCTTGATGGTATTTGCGAGGCCCTCGAGCACGCGTGCCAAATCACCGCCGGTCTGGGCTTGCACGCGAAAGACGCGAGCCATCATGAGGGTCTCGTTCGACGGCATGCGTTCGGCAAGGTCGTCGATGGCGTCGAGTATGCTGACGCCGATGTTCGTCTCACCGATGACGCGCCGAAACTCATAACGTGCCGGGTCGCCGAGCTCCTCGATCACGACCATTAGTGCTTGGCGCATACCCAAACCGACGCGGACGCCGCTAGCGATCAGCCGAAGCGCGATCTCGAGCTGCGATACGAACGCGTCGAGCCGTCGCGCAATGCGAATCTTCACGTAGCTGGAAAAGAAGAGTGCGCCGAGCAGGCCCACGGCCGGCAGCGACAGGATCGCCACGAGTATCGGAGGGCGGAGCGCGACGACGATAATGATCCAGACCATCGCGACGAGGCTGGATACCGTCAGCACGATCTCCTGCGGCTTCATGCGCATGCCGGCTCGGTCGAGCCGGTCGGCCAGGCCGTGAGCGCGAGCGGTTGCGCGCCGGTTGACCGAACCCCAGAACGAGACAAAGATAAACCCGACGGTCGCCGCGACGCCGACGAAGATCGCGTAGGGTGCGAACGCGGTTACCATCTGGTCGTCATGAGCTCCAAGTTGCTCAGCCCACGAGAATCGTAGTTGACGCCGAACTCCTCGAAGCGCTTGAGGCACATCGGCTGGATTCCCGCTGTAACAGAACTCGCCCGACGACTTTATTATTCTTTGTCGACACCCCGCTGCTGGTAGCGGATGATCTCCTGCATCGTAACGATGTCGCCTTCCATGCCGACGACCTCGCTGACGCCGACGACCTTACGCGACCCGTCGCGCATGCGAGACGTGTGAACGATGATGTCGAGTGCGCTCGAGATCTGTTCGCGAATGGCGCGAACCGGCAGGTCGAAGCCGGCCATCAGCACCATCGTCTCGACGCGCGAAATCGCGTCGCGCTGGGCTGTTGGCGTGGATGGTCGTCAGCGATCCGTCGTGGCCGGTGTTCATCGCCTGGAGCATGTCCAGCGCCTCGGCGCCGCGGCACTCGCCGATGATGATCCGGTCGGGCCGCATACGCAGAGAGTTGCGGAAGCAGGTCGCGAATTGCGTATCTCGCCGGTGCCCTCGACGTTGGGCGGCCGCGATTCGAGCCGAACGATGTGATCCTGGTTGAGCAGCAGCTCGGCCGCGTCTTCGATCGTCACGATCCGCTCGCGGTTCGGGAAGAACGACGAGAGGATGTTGAGGAACGTCGTCTTACCCGAGCCCGTGCCGCCGCTGACGAGGCAGTTCAGGCGCGAGCCTGACGCACGCGCTCGAGGAAATCGATCACGACCGCGCGGGCGCGGCGCCGATCTCGACGAGATCCTCGGCGGTGCAGGCGCGTGTGACCGAAGCGCCGGATCGTCAGCGTCGTGCCGTCGATCGCGAGCGGCTCGATGATCGCGTTGACGCGCGAGCCGTCGGGCAGACGCGCGTCGACCATCGGCGACGACTCGTCGATGCGCCGGCCGAGCGGCGTGATGATACGCTCGATGACCAGCCGCAGCTGGCGGTCTTCGGCTGAAGCGCTTGGTCGTGCGTTCGATCATGCCGTCGCGCTCGACGTAGATCGTTCTCCGGGCCGTTGACCATGATTTCGGTGACGTCCGGATCGTTCATCAGATCCTCGAGCGGACCGAGCCCGAGCGCCTCGTTGACGATCTCCTGGCGCAGCGCGGCGATTTCTTCGGCCGAGCCTTCGAGTTGATGCTCGCTGACAAAGTCCGAGCGTGATGCTTTCGACCTTGGCTCGCAGATCGGCAAGTTTCGCGGCATCGGTATGCGCGGTGCTTGCGGTGACGAGATCGACTTGCCGCAACAGCGCTTGATGCACCTGGTGTTTGAAGGCGTCGCGTTGCGCGTCGATCGGATTCGTCGTCTCCTTTGCAGCCTGAGCGTGACCGTTGCCGGCGAGGCTGTGGCTGCGGCGCTGGCCCTGGCGGTCGCCCAACGGCGATCGCGTAGATGGCTGGAGGCCGGTCAACTGGATCTCCGCCGGCAACGCTTGAATGTACTTGCGCAGGCCGCTCGATCTCTTGGCGTAGTTGCGGTTCGTGACGGGTGGAATTTCAGCGAGCCAGCTTGTTGCCGAGCGCGCCTTCGATTTCGCTGCGCGGGATGGCGTCGGCCTCGCTACGAGCGTTGGTGACGACGCTGATCCGGTTGCCCGGAATCCCGAAACGCTCGAGATCGCCGATGATCGTCTGCGCACCCGCGACACCTAGCAGCGTCGGCTCGACGACGACGAAGAACCCGCGCGCGCGGGCGACGAACGCGCGAACCGCGGCTGCAAACGGCTGCGGCGCGTCGACGACGATGAGATCGAAGCCGCTCATCGAGGCTGTGAACTGTTCGACGGAGCTCTCGTCCAGCGCGAATGCTGCGTCATACCGCTCGGCGAGTTCGACGACGGTCATACCGTCCGTGCGGACGCTGGAGATCGGCGACGTGACCCGCGCCGAATCGAGATTGCGAACGATTTCGAGCAGAACGCCGATGCTGCGGCGTCCGGTGAGATCGGCGTCGACGAGAGCAACATTGCCTCGCTCGCGCGCCAAGCGGGCGATCTCGCGGCAGAGCGTGGTCGTGCCGACGCCGCCCTTCGACCCGATGAACACGGCCAGAGGTGAAGTTCCGCTCATTTTACGGGGGCCGGGGGTGCCACAGGCGCGCCTGCGGGTGCGGCCGGCATCGATTGGCCGGCGCCGACGATCTGGTCGCCGATGATGAGCTCAACCGGGCTCAGCCATGGATTCGAGATTCCGCCGCCGGGTGCAGTCCCAGGATTGGGAACCGGCGCCGGATTGGCAAGCGTCGGTGCCGGCGGACCGAGGACGAGATCTTCGGTCGGCTGCGACCGGATCGGCTCGCGCGGCGAACGCAGCGCCAAGCGCAGGTTCGAGTTGGCATCCGCCCAGGCTAGGAGATCGGCCTGCTTCGGATTGACTTCCAACGTCACCGTTTGCGCGGCTACTTCGTCGGGCGACGGCGTCGCCGAGGGATTCTCGAGCGTGTTGCCGACCGCAAGAACGCGCACACCGCGGAAGATCGTTACGGCCTTCGGAGGCCCGGAGCCGCTGCCGGGGTTGGGCGGAATCGCAATGACGTCGACGCGATCGCCGGGCTGAATGAGGCCCGCGACGCCCTTGACCCGATCGATCGGAATGCTGACTGCCCGCATGCCGGGTGCCAGCCTGACGGGCAGCGCGGCGGCCGCATTGCTACCCAGCTGCGACGCCGTAAGCTGCGAGCCGGCCGGAATAGTGATCAGTGCGAGCGTTCCGACCGCCTTATTCGGATCGGAGAGTGCGTCGGGCTGCAACGACTGCGCTGGGCGCATATCGCTGCGGAACATCGTCGCGGTGACGTGTTCGCGCGCCGGAATGTCTTGGGTCGCGATCAAAACCGGGCGAAGCTGATTGGCCGGTGGCCGGAGCGAGGAGATGTAGGTAAGGGTAAGCCATCCGGTTCCGACGGCGAGGATGATCGCGATGAGCAGCGTCGTGCGGCGGGTGTTCATACAGTAATCCTCAAGAAGGGAGCGTAGCTCTGAGAGATAGCTACGATAAAGGCGCCGAACGCGAATGCGATCGCGTAGGGCATCATTTCGGCGTTACTGGAGGCAGTTGGTTGCATTCCGCCCGCAGTCATAGCGGCGACGCGTGCGAGCGTCGAGCGCAAGCTCCTGTTGCGGACGATAAAGACGATTGCGAGCAAGCCTCCTCCAATCATCGTATAGAGCAGGAATGGCACGCAGAGCGGGAAGCTGAGCAGCCCGGTTCCGGCGATGGCCAGCTTAACGTCGCCGCCGCCGAAGCCGCCGCGACCGTAGACCATCACACCGAAGAACGTCATCACTACCATGACGGCTACGGCGATCGCCGCGGCCTTAAAACCGTCGACCGAGTGGAGGACGATGGCCGCGACGGCGACCGAGGCCGTGAGCCAGTTGGGGATACGACGGAACCTCACGTCATAATAAACGGCCACGAGCGACGCGGCCAGTAAGAGCCAAACCGAGATAAGCGTTATGTCAGTGTGCATCCGGTGGATAGTAGAGTGCGTGTGAATAGGTCGTGCTGATGTTCTGGCCCATTCCTACGAGCGCGCCGATGCAAACCAACGCGATGCAGGCCAGCAAAATCGCGTACTCGACCATCGTGACGCCTTCGTCGGCGCGAGCAAGTCTGCGAAAGGTAGCGGAAACCGGCGAGTTCTTCATAATCGATTACACTGCCTTAGAGCGAGCCTGAGATGCTGTAACCCAATCCGCTGATGTTCGTTCCGAGCGTCGTTACCACTGCAATGCAAACGAGCGCGATGAGCGTAATGAGTAGGCCATATTCAACTAACGTAGCGCCGTCGTCGTCGGTGAGGAGTCGGCGAAAGCGGTAGGCGAGCGAGCAAGTTATAGTTTTCATGATGTTCTTTCGATCGGAGAGCCGAGGCCTTGGGAGGCGCGATCCCGATCGAACGATCGCGCCCCGGATGTTTTTTGTTTGTCTGTTTCCTTAGTTAGACGGTTTGCGCAACATTGCTGAACAGCGTGCTGAGGTTCACGCCGAGCACGGTGGCGGCGACGATAACGACGAGCGCGATGAGCGCGAGCAACAGACCGTACTCAGCCATCGTCTGGCCTTCATCATCGCGCAGGAATCGGGAACAACGGTTAAAGAGTGGGGGAACCACAGTTTTAATCATGATGCTTGTTCCTTAAAGCTTGAGGCTTTAGAGGCGCGATCGCGATCGAACGATCGCGCCCCGTAAGCCTTGTCTTTTTGGTTTAGACGGTTTGCGCGACCTTGCTGAACAGCGTGCTGATGTTCGTGCCGAGCAGGG
This sequence comes from Vulcanimicrobiota bacterium, assembly GCA_963758805.1. Classification (GTDB taxonomy): domain Bacteria; phylum Vulcanimicrobiota; class Vulcanimicrobiia; order Vulcanimicrobiales; family Vulcanimicrobiaceae; genus Cybelea. The sequence continues at coordinate 568,671 of CAVWWP010000002.1, read as the reverse complement.
TGGCAGCGACGATGACGACGAGCGCGATGAGTGCGAGCAACAGACCGTACTCGGCCATCGTCTGGCCGGCGTCGTCGCGAAGCATTGACTTGAGAGTGGTGAGCATTCTATCTCCTTAAATATAAGATGAAGCGATGTAGTTGAATTAAGGGGGAACCGAGTTACCAGACGTTCGACGGGTACGCGTCGATCGGTACATCCGCACCGGGGTTCGGCGGCCCGAGGAGAATCTGGGCACTTGCTGAGGTGACGTTCGGACCCGAGGTCGCTAGTACACGCAAAAAGCTGTTTTGTAGGTAGTCGGGGCCGATTGGAAGGACGGCTTGAAACTTTCCGTCCGATCCAGCCGTGAGGTCGTGACGGCTTATGAGCACGTTCGGAAGCTCGGCTGCGAGCGTCCCCAGAAGGGTGATCAGCACCGGGGCGCCCGGAGGGGCCGTTCCTGTGATGAGCACGGCCGCTGCCCCTTTGAGGGGCTGGACGTTCAGGGCAATCGCCCCTTGCAGTGCAAACGAGCGAGCTACGGCCTGCTCCTCCGCTCGACGCACGTTCGCGTCCATGGCCTCCATATGCCATGCGATCTGCACGATATGGTGGGCGAGCGAAGATGAGACGTAGACGTCGTTGCCTACAGAACTGGGCGGGATGTCCGTCGACTCGACCCGGTTGTTGATCTCGTACAGGCTCTCACCTGGGCGAATGATCACAACGAGGCCGGGTCCTCTCAGTTGTACCGCGCGTTCCGCACCGAGCCAGCTATACTGTAGATGAGCCTGACTGGCTACGGTGGACAGTGGAACCTCCTGTTGTGCAGCATCAGCGACACCCCCTATAAGAGGCATCGACAGAAACGGGCACAATAGTAAGTAAACCAACTGACGAAAAGGTCGCATGTAAAATCCTCCATGCTCCTGGTGCGGAAGTATCATGACATTCGCACGGGGAGGTTGGCAAGAAGGGAACCTGTCGATGACGCTGATTCTAACTCAACGTTTGATATCCGTTAACGCGTTAACACGAGAATTCATGGCATAATGCGTAAAACGGTCGCCTGGAGTGCCCGCGTGCGACCCATTGCCCCATGGAGGATTGGATGATTTCGATCACTCGCAGGATCGTTGCCGCGCTCGCAGCGCTGGCCGTTATCTGGCTGGCCGGGCCCGTTTCGGCCGACCAGATCAACCTGCTCTCGGTCCAGACAGGTCATTCGGTAGTATTGCAGACCCCCGGTTTGACCCGCGTAGCCGTCGGAGATGGGAAAATCGCCGGGATCGTGCCGGTCGGTACTTCGCAAGTCGTGGTGAACGGCAAGTCGGCCGGCCACACGAGCGTCAATATTTGGGCCAACGGCCGCCGGATTACCTATGAAGTTACGGTTACCGCCCAGGAGCTGGACGACGTTGCGCAGATGCTTCGCAGCGCGATCTCGGCCCCGAACGTCGAGGTCCTGAGCTTCGACCAGTCGATCGTGGTTCGCGGGACCGTCGGGGACGGGGCCCAGTTCCAGCAGATCAGCGACATTCTCACGCGTTTTACGCCGCTGGTGAAGACGCAGGGGGGCGAGCTGGTCAACGCGGTCACGATCTCGCAGAACCTGGGCGATCTCCAGCACGCGATCTCGAATATCCCGGGGGCGACCGATATTCGTGTCGATCCCGACGGTAAGGGCAACGTCATCGTGAGCGGTAATGCGACCGATGCCGTTACGGCGCAGGCCATCCTCGACCGCGCTCGCGGCTTGGCGGGCCCGTACCTCGCCAGCAACGGGCAGCTGATCGACCGGCTCAACTCGCTGACCAACAGCCAGATCGATATTAAGGTCTACGTCCTCGAAGTCGACAAGACGGCCTCAGTCGAACCTCGGCTTGCAGCTTACGCGGCCGTTCCGACGCAAGGCCAGCTCACCCCGAGCCTGCAGCCGCCGGCGTTCCCGTTCATCGAGGCGCCGCGCGCGCGCGGGCCTCGGCTTCACCCTCGGCCCGTTCTATCGCACGAGCACGCTGGCGCCGACGCTGAACCTCCTTATGCAGGAGGGGCACTTGCGCGTGCTCTCGAGCCCGGACCTCGTGACGGTCCCCGGCGCCAAGGCGACGTTTCTCGTCGGCGGGCAGATTCCGGTCGTCACCTCGACGACGTTGGGTTCAACCAACGTCCAGTACCAAAACTACGGCGTGCAGCTGAACGTTACTCCGACCGTGCTCGGAAACGGCTCGGTGGAGGCGGTGGTCGCGCCCATGATCTCGGCGATCGATGACACGAACGCGGTGGAACTCAACGGCTTCTTTATTCCGGCGTTAACCGTCAGCGAGCTCTCGACCGACGTCATCACGCGCCCCGGCGAGAGCATTCTGCTCGGCGGGCTCGTGAAACGGCTCGACGCGAAGACGATCTCGAAGATTCCGCTGCTTTCCTCGATTCCGATTCTTGGTAAACTCTTTACATCGACGGCTTATCAGCATCAGGAGACCGACGTGGTCTTCGTCATGACGCCTGAGATCGTTACTCGCTGAATTCGGGGGCCTCGTGCTATGATGCAAGTAATGTTCCGAAAACTATTTCGCGACGCAAGAGGCGCAACGGCGACCGAGTACGGGCTGCTCTCTGCCGTGCTTGCGTTACCCGTCTTGGTAACCTACCTCGCCATAAACTCGGCGTGCGCGGGCGCGATGCAAGGTAGTACGTGGACCACCGCTAATCCGGTTGGAATGAGTCCGCAATGGGTCTGTCTGGGTTCGTATGGCGAGTGCGGCGCCGAGAGCACGCCGCAATGAGCGCGACGAGCATGCGCAGCATTCGCGGGACCGCGATGCCGGAGACGGCGATCGTGATGCTGGTTGCACTGATGGTGATCTTTGGAGTCACGCAGCTTGCGCTCATCGGGTGGGCGCAAGCGTCGACCGATGGTGCGGCGATGGTTGCGGCGCGCGTGAGCGCGTTCACGAAGCTAGCGTCGCCCGGACCGATATTATGCAAACCGGGTATTCCCGCAGGTTCCCTCCGGCAACTTCACCATGGCCCAACCGGTATTGGGCGGTTGGAGCGCGACGACGGAACAGGATACGGGTGGTCTGCTGATGATCGCCGGGGCACCATCGAGCTATGCGATTACCGGCGGCGACGTCGAGAACGTGAACAACTGCGCCGGGTGCTGGCAACTTCCAAACGCCAACGTCGAGTACAAGTACGGGGCGGGACTCGTAACGCTGCCGAGCTATGTCGCGTGTACGGCGCGCAGCCTGGGTTCGGACGGCAATACGCCACCCTCGTGCACGGAGAACTCAAGTTATTCGATGTCGATTGCGAACGGCAACGATTGGAACCCGCCCGGAACCTGTCCGAGTGGGATTGCGCCGTGCTTCAAGCAATGGGTTTGCCATCTGACGGCGTACCAGAAGCTGTACTATACGGGCGGCAACTCCTACGTACTTCCGCGCACGATCTGCAAATACGGTTATGATTTCTCGAACAACGGCGCGTCGGGCGGGGGTACTACTTGCAACAGCACCTTCCCATACTCTCCGGGTGACTCGTACGGCGTGGCCCAAACCGTGTGGGACCCCGCGAACTCGGCGAGCCTCCCGATCGATTGGGAGCAGCAGATCTACGAAGCCGACCCCGGTAGCGGTGGTAACCAAGGGTCGGGGATGAACCAGTGTTAATGCACGCGCAGCGCGGCCAGACGCTTCCGTTCTGGGCCGGCATCGTCTTCATCGTACTCTCGATGTTTGCGCTGGTTGCGAACTACGTGAACATGGTCGCGTGGCAGTTTCACGCGCAGAACGCGGCGGATTCGGCGGCAATCGCCGGGCTCTCGGTCCATACGGATTACATGAACGAGCTGACGACGATGCTCTACGCGTCGGCGCTGACCGAGTACCGTATTCGCGCCGTGAATCAGGCAATGATCAACGCGATGAACGGTTACGGTTGCCGTGGCGGCGCCGGCGTATTCAATACGCCGCACTGCGATGCCGACTATAAGGCATTGAGCAATGAGTTTTACAATCTCGTGCAAGGCGACGGTATCCACGACGCGGTGACCGGTGACTTCGAGCGCGACATCAAAAACCTGCACAACTTCGTTTGCCCGAATTCTGACCCGAGCGGAAACTACAGCGGCTGCTTGACCGAAGCGAACCTGCTTCAAGACGCCGAGACGGCCGTCACGAGCTACGGAAAGACCTGCAGCACGAAAGGCCTTGATTGCGCCTTCGTGTACAACGTCATTCAAGACGGTTCGCCCAGCAACTACCAGTGCGCGACCGCTTTAACGTGCTACCTGCAGCAGATCGACGTGGTCTCGTGCGCGCAGGTTCCGTTCCTCATGAGCAGCCTCCTCAATCTGCCCGTGGGTGGTTATGTCCCGCGCGCCGTCGGGCGCGGAACGTACGGCGTCGAACCGATTTCGCCGAACCCGTTTACGCCGAGCGCGTCGCAGCAACCGACGGAGTCGGCATGGTGGGACCAGGCCTCAGGCAGCAGCCTCGGCATTGCAGGACACCGGCAACAAATTCTTCGACGTCAACTTTAGCGGTCTGACGCTCTACTTGTTGTGGTATACAGCGAACGTCGAAGATCCGAAGTACCTCCAAGGCAGTTTCGGCACCAGCCCGAACGCGACGTACAGCGGGAACGCGACGCCACAAGTGAACAACGGAACCTACGGGTGTCATTCATAATGAAATACCAACGCGGTCAGACGCTCGTCGAGACCGGATTCATGCTGCCGATCGTTTTGCTCGTGCTTTTCGGCGTGATCTACTTTACGCAGTTCGGCGTCGTGAACGAACGCTCGCAACTTGCCGTTCGCTACGGCGGCCTCTACGCGTACAGCTTGGTCCCACCCAGTCAATGCTCGACCGGGAACTGCTACACCGCGAACAACATTTACGATTATTATGCGTTCGCTACCGGCGCGTCAAACACGAACCCGATCATGTGTCCTACGCCGGCAGTCGGTGCGTATAGCCAGACATCCCCGTTCCCGCAGCTCTACGGCCAAACCGGGACGTACTTCCAGCCGAACTCGGTCGGGACGACGAGCTGCACGAACATGACGACGAATCTCGCCGGCACGGGCGGGGTCAACAGCTTCAACTACCCGCATGCATTCCAGGCGGTGATGCTCGAGAGCGCGACGACCGTGAACATTCCGTCGTATCTCGCGATGGTTGGGCTCGTCAGTTCGGTAACCACGAGTCTCCCATTCGTGCATCCGAACTATCCGGCATTGATCCTGTGCAGCCCGACGCCGGACTCGGTGCCCCCGTCGGCGTATCCGGACCTCTACTACGCGATATACGCAGCGTCAACGCCATCGCCGCCGCCGCAACCCACCTGCCCTCCGTTCTGAGCCTTGTCAGCTCCCCTGGCCCTTCGTTCGTCCGCGCTTGCCCCGTCGTACGAGATGGGCGCGCAGGCCGCGCTTCAGACCGCTTCAGGTAGCGTCGCAACTTCGTTTTCACTCGTCGGGTACGACCATCGTCGCGGCTTAGCGACGTACGCGCTGCGTATCGTCAACCGCTCGCAGACGGCGTTGGTCTGCAGAACGCTGGTCATCTCGCGCAACGGTGAGGCCATGCTGGCATATCCGGTGCTCTTCGAGATCCAGCCGTTCTCGACGACGACGACCGACGTGCCGGTATGGCCGGCAGACTTTCATTCCTTCGACCGCGCGCTGGCGGAGGTCGTCGGCGACGGCGTTCACTGCATCGTCGAAGCCGCCGCGCCGGCCGTCAATCGCGTCCACGCCGCGCATGTCGCGATGGGCGCGGCGACCGTCGCGCTCGGATCTATTGCAGTTGCGGCGGTTGCGTTCCTGAGTGTGGCTATGCCGCGCATCGGCGCGCTTGCAGCGCCACCCACAGCGCTCTCCGGAACGACGGTCCAGGCCGAGTACGATGCATCGGGTATCGGAAAGCTTTCGTATCTCGTGCTCGCGCCGGACGGCCACTCGGTCGCAGGCGGCCCACTCGCGGATCGGTCGGGCTCCATCCTCGTTCCGATTTCGGCGTCGAGCGATAGCGGCGCGTACACCGTGCAGATGCAGATGCAAGGCCCGCTCGGTACTGCGAAGGAGTCGCGCGTCGTCAACGCGCAGCCCGCGCGCGACCGCAGCGCGCAGATCAGCGACATTACGGTCACGCCGGTCGTCGCGAAACCCGACAGCGTCATTCGCGTCGCTTACTCCGCGTCCGGCGACGACGGTTACGTTCGGCTCGTCGGCACCGACGGCACGATCTGGGCGCAGGAGCCGTACTCACGCTCGGGTGTCACGCACTTTACGGCGCCGGCGTTGCCGAACATGCGCGAGATGCGCGTGCTGCTCCACGTGACGAAAGGCCGCTCCGCCGCAGAGTCAAGCGCGGGCGTGGTTGTCGGCAGCGCGCCGGCACCGGCTGCGGCGCCGGCACAAGATCAAGTGCAAGTCGCCGGCGACGATAGCTCCGGCGCGGCCGTCGGTGCGGATTCGGGCGCCAACGGCACGTTCGAAGTGCTATCGCGAACGATCGCTAGCGGCGCACCGGTACGCGTGCACGTCCTTTCCCCGCGTAACGACATGCGGATTTCGCTGTACGACACGCAATCGCACGAAGTGACCGGTGTCGACGTCGGCTCCGACGCCGACACGGTCTCGCTGACCGCTCCGGCGGTACAAGTCCCGACGCGATATACGGTCGTCGCAAGCTTTACCGACGGCTTCGGTCAGGAGAGCATCGTTGCACCGATCACAGTCGTCCCTTCGAAGACGTGAGTCGGTTTACGGGCATGTGAAGGCGCCTGGCATCGTGAGTGATGCCGCTCCGGCGCTTGAGATACGGCTGCTCGGTCAAGCCAGCGTCGTCGCCGCTGGGGCACCGGTAAAGTTCGCCAAGCGTCTGACGACGCTTGCCATGCTCGCGTTCGTCGTGCTGCGGCGCGGCCGTCCGGTCGCTCGAGATTCGCTCGCGTACATGCTCTTTCCCGATCAAGACGAGCAGTCCGGGATGGCGGAGCTGCGACGCTATCTCTACCTCGCGAGCAAAGCGCTGCCGCCGCGCGAGGGCGCGCCGTGGCTGCTCGTCGAGGAGGAGACGGTCGCGTGGAACTCGGGCAACGGCGAGTTCGTCGACGCGATCGAGTTCGAGCGCTTTGCAACCGATCCGGCAACGCAGGATAACGCCGTCGACCTCTATACGGGGGATTTGCTCGAAGAGATCTACGACGATTGGGTGGTCGCAGAGCGCGAACGGTTACGCGTGCTCAACCTGCAGGCGCTCAACGACCTCGTCGCGCGCCACCGCGCGACGCGCAATCACGAAGCAGCTCTCGCGTATGCGCAGCGGCTTCTCGCAAGCGACCCATGGCGCGAGGACGTGGTCCGTCAAGCGATGGCAATTCAATATGCGTCGGGCGATGCGTACGGCGCGCTCGCCGAGTACGATCGCTTCGCCGCGCGTCTCGACGAGTCGATGGCGATCTCACCGATGCCCGAGACGCTCGCGTTGCGCGCGGCAATTCTGCGCGGCGAGCCGATCATCGGCAGCGTCGACTCGGCGCTCGAAACGCGCGCGCGTCCGGCACGAGGGCGTTCTCTGCGCGTCTTGCCGTTCGTCGGACGCGAGAACGAGCGTGCGATCATTCAAGCGCAGTGGGACCGCGCCGCCTACGGAATGGGCAGCGTCATCATGCTCTCGGGTGAGGAGGGCGTCGGCAAGACACGGCTGCTCGGCGAGCTCGCGCGCGTTGCCGAGGCGCAAGGCGCGCGCGTTTACACCGGTACCACCTCTTCGCCGGAGGCGATGCCGTACCAGTGCGTCGTGGAGGCGCTTCGCGCAGCGCAGCCGCTCTTGACGTCGCAATCGATCGATTCGCTCTCGCTGGGCGTGCTCGCCGGCGTTCTTCCGGAACTGCGCGGCTACGTCAGCGAGCTGCCCGACGTTGCCGCACTTTCGGCGGAGCGCGAGTCCGCGCGCCTCTTCGATTCGCTGGCGACGGCGGTAAAGAGTTTGGCCTCGCCGCGACCGCTGCTGCTGATCTTCGAGGATCTCCATTGGGCCGCCGATGCGACGATCGAAGCGATCGCCGCGATCGCCCGCCGCATCGATCGCTCGCGCGTCCTGATCGTCGCGACCTATCGTGAAGAAGACGTTCCGGCGTCGCATGCGGTGCGCCGCTTGGCGCATGCGCTGGGCGCAGAGGGACGCACGACGGAGGTGCATCTCGAGCGCCTTTCGAGTGCCGACGTTGCGGGTCTCGTTTCGCAACTCGACGAGCTCTCGGGGCGCGGGGCGCCGCTCGTCGAACGGCTCTATGCATTTAGCGAAGGCAACGCTCTCTTTCTCAACGAGGCGATTGCGCATGCGCTGGAGACGCGCGACGATCCGATCGAGGGTAAGTCACTCGTCGGGATCGGGAATCTCGTCGCGGCTCGGACGTCGCGGCTACGTGACGACGCCCGTGGGGTCGCCGAGATCGTGGCGGTCTGCGGCGAGGGCTGCAACTTCGACGTCGTCCGCGACGTCATCGGTCTCTCGGCGGCGGAGACGCTCGACGCATTCAACGAGTTGCTCGATCGCCATTTGGTGCGCGAGGCCGCGGCGAGCGAACGCTTCGACTATATCTTTACGCATCACCTCATCGGCGCGTCGATCTACGATCGGATGGATAACGAGTTGCGGGTGACGCACCACGCGTCGATCGCGCGCGCGCTCGAGCAGAAGGCGCCGCAGCGCCCGGAGTTCACGCGCGAGTTGGCACGGCATTACGACCTTGCGGGAATGTCGACACAGGCCGGGCGCTGGTATGCGCGGGCTGCGCACGAAGCCGCGGCAGTCTACGCGCACGACGACGCCGTCCGCCTCGCGACGATGGCCGTCGACCGGCTGCACGATCCCGCACTGACGGTCGACGCATTGCTGGTTCGCGAAGCGGCCAACGCTCGGCTGGGCAACCGCGAGGCGCAGGTGCGCGATCTCGATCTGCTCGATTGGCTCGCAGAAAGCCCGGACGTCCGGTGCCGCGTCCTCGAGCGGCGCATCGCGCTGCTCCGCTCGTCGGAGGACCGGCGCGCCGAACGCAACGCGATCGAAGCGCTCCGCCGCCAAGCGGCATCGATCGACGATCCCGTCTGGCAAGGTCGGGCGGCGTCGGCGCTCGGCGCGCTACCTGGTGGCAACCGGGGAGTATCGGGCTGCAAAGAGCGCCGGCCGCGAAGCGATGGCGCACTTCGAAACGTTGGGTACGGCGCGCGATCGCATCGAGACGATCTCGTCGCTCGTCGACGCCGCGGTGTGGACCGGCGATCTCAACGAAGCCGACGACCTGCTCGATCGCGCGCGATCGATCGCAAGCGATGCGAACGACCGCGCGATACTCGCGGAGATGCTGATGCAGGCCTTTGCTGCGGCGGCCGGATGGGAGCAGCACGATCGCGGGCTCTCGCTCGTCCAGCAAGCGGCCGAGGAGTACCAAGCGATCGGCGACCGCCTCGGGGAGGCGCGGGCTCTAGTCAACGTCGCCTCGACGTCGATCTTTCTCTCGCAATGGGAACGCGCGCGTAGCGCCAACCTCGCAGCCGCCCAGACCTTCGAATCGGTCGACGACCGCGCCGGCCTGGCACGCGTGCTGAGAAATCTCGGGCTGCTTCACGCGCGGTGCGGGGACCTGTTGCGCGCCGCCGAGCTCTTTTCGCGGGCCGGCGAGTACGACCAGCGGCTCGGCGATCGTAGCGGCCAGGCGGCGTCGCTGGCCAACCAAAGTTTCGTCGTCCTCTGGCAGGGGCGCGCCCAGGAGGCAAAGAGCTTCGCTGAGGCCGCTCTCGACGCGGCGCGGGGGCTCGACCACCCGCGGCTGCGCGCAGACATTCTGGCCCGGCTCGGTGCAGCCGAGCGCGATCTGGGAGAACTGGAGAGCGCCCTGACGCACATGGACGAGGCGCTTTCGCTCCTGATGGGGCTCGGGCGGGTCGACCCGACGGGCTTTGCCGACGCGGCGCTCGCGCGCGTGATGCAGGGCGAGCTCTCGGTCGCGGTGGTGCTCGCGGAGCAGATACTTTCGATGGATCGGTCGTGGATCGATACCGCGGTCTTTGGACCCTACGCGCCGTGGACCGCCGCGTGCGTGCTCCACTGGATGGCCGACGAGCGAGCCCAGCAGGCGCTCGATTGGGCTTCGGAGCTATCGCTTTCGTTTGCCGCGTCGATAGACGTCCCCGAGCTGCGGTCGCACTTTGAGGCGCTTCCGTTCAACGCGGCAATCGCCGACGCGAAGCTTTCGGGGCGCTGGCCACCCCTCCCGGCGCCTCGCGTACTGCTCGGTTCGAGCCCTTTCCGGACCCCCCGCCGGCCTCGGCACGCTGGCCGCACGCCCGATCGCTAACATATCCGTGGAGGCAAGCCGGCGCAGGAGAACCGCGCTCCTCGGACCTGCGCCGGAGTTGCACCAAGATTGGGGGTTTCTCGGTCATGACCTTGGGAGTTCTCTTAGCAATCGGTGTCAGCGTGATCATCGTGTATCTTGCGTTCGATATGGCCTACGGGACGCAGCATCACTACGAGTAATCGAGTCACGCAATAGGGGGCGGCCGTCGCTGGCTTCTAGCACCTGCGACGGCCCGCGGAACGGCAGCGCCTGGAAATCGCGTAAGCTCGGAGACCTCGATCGAAGCTCCGAGGAACTCAGGCAACTGAGGCGCTTTTCCAGGTTTTGCCGTGTCTGAACGTCGACCCTCCGTACCCTAGTCGTCCGTCCAAACTCTTAAAGCCGTCCCAACCGGGCGGCTTCTTTTTTTGGGGTGGTACATTGCAGGCACGGGAGCTCGCTAGGATTGCAGTACGCAGCAAGACAGCGCAAGATGGCGCCGCGGCGTCATCTTGCCTCCTGTCCCACGAGGGCGACTCCTTTTAAGGGAGCCGCCCTCGTGGCATAGGCGAGTACCGGAGCTCGTCAGTTTTGATAAAAGCGCACGTCTTGTAGGCGATCGAGTCACAAGTGGCATAACCCGGGCACGCGACCAAACTAGGATCTATACACGCAGCAAGACAGCGCAAGGTGACGTCACGGCGTCATCTTGCGTCTGTCGAACTTTCTCGGAAGCAAGCGTGCGCCGTTTCTCTGAGCCTTAAAACCCTAAGCGTTCGGCGGCGCCGGCCAGGTGCCGGCGGTTTTCGCGGCCTGGATCTGAGGATTGAACGGCAGCGCCAGAAAGTGCGCGCGCAGTTCGGGTGCGTCGATCGACGTCGCGAGCGCGTCCGCGGTGCGGGCTGCGCGATCGAGCGCGCGCGCGGCCCGAGCGCCGTCACCCGCCCAGTGAAAGATGCACGCTGCAATCCATAATGGGTAGGGCGGAAAGACCGCGCCTTGGATCTCATCCTCCTCGTCTAGGATGTTTCCAGCGATCGTCACGGCTGTCGCGAGGTCACCGCGCATCGCGTGCGTGAGTGCGGCGTCGGCGAGGCAGTCGATGGCATCGCGCGATCTGTCAAGCTCCTCGTACACGGCCAGCCCCGCCTCGATATGCTGCAGCCCGAGGTCGAGTTCGCCGAGGTCGCGCTCCGCGACCCCGAGGTTCGCCATCGCGACTGCCGCGTAGTAACGATGCTCGAGGGTGTCGGCGGCTTCGATGCCCTGGAGCGCGAGCGCCTTCGCCTCGTTGGGCAAGCCTTGCCAGATCGCCACGAAGCTTTCGTCGCTGAGCATGCCGGCCGCCAACCGACGGTCGCCGATCCGCTCGCCGCGTTCGCGGACACGCGCGAAGTACTCGCGCGCCTGCGCGAGATCGCCGCAGCGCAGATAGAGATAGCCCTGGTTCTGCAACACGCGCGCCAGGCCCATTCCGTCGCCGACGGCTTCAAACACCTGCGCCGCCTTGTGATTCGCCTGACGCGCGAGCTCCCAGCGCGAAAGAAGAATTGCTTGTACCGCCATCGTCGCCAGCGTGCGCGCCTCGGCTAATCGGTCACCAATCGCGGCGTAGTGTTCGGCGGCTTGTTGCAGAAGCGCGACGGAACGTTCGTACTCGGTCCTCGCTTGTGCGACGGTCGCGGCCTGCGCCAGACTCTCGGCCTGTGCCGCGCGATCGCCGGCGCGATCGGCGAGCTCGCGGGTTTGCGCCGCGCACTGCTCGGCGGCATCGTATTCTCCGACGCAGACGTGCGCATCCAACAACGACGAAAGTGCCTGGGTGCGATCGACGATGGTTCCCGCATCTTCAAAGAGTGCGATCGCGCGTTGCGCCGAGCGCTTTGCCAGTGCGAACTGACCCGTCGTGAGAAAGTAGTGCGCGCGCGAGCTCGCGGAGCGCCCCTGCCAGCGCGGGTCTTTCGACTGTTCGGCCTGGACGTCGAGCATCTCGATTGCAAAGAGCTCGGCCTCTCGATCGTCGCCGGAGGCTAAGAGCCTCACGCGGCGGTCGAACGCGCGGCAGCGCAGCAGTACGTCGGCGACCATCGCATCGAGGCGGTTCAGGTCGGCGATTTGCGCGTCGCGATGCGCCAACCGGCCGTTGGCCTCTTCGCGTAAGAACAGCGCCTCCACGATGGCAGTGTCGCCGGCGAAGCGTTGGATCGCGAGCGTTGCCAGACGCACGACGTCGTCGTGTGCGTAAACGGCGGCGGCTTCGCGGGCGGCACGGTAGTAGTACGGCGCCGCGCGCTGCGGAAAGCCGGCCAAGTCGAGGTGCCGCGCCAGTTCGCGCGAGATGCCCTCGGCGAGGGCGTCGCGCTCTTCGAGCAGTTGCGCGATGTGCGCGTGACGAGTGGCACGTAGCGTGGGGTCGATGCGCTCGTAGATCGACGCACCGATGAGGTGGTGGGTAAAGACGTAATCGAATCGGTCGCGGGCGCCGGCTTCGCGCAGCAATCGCCGGTCGAGCAGTTCGTTGAATGCCTCGAGCGTCTGTGGAAGCGTGAGGCCGGCGACGTTACGCACGACGTCGATGCTGCAGCCGTCGCCGTACACCGCGGCCACTTCCGCGACGGTGCGTGCTTCGTCGCCCAGCCGCGCAGTACGCGCGGCGACGACGCTGCCGATGCCCTGCATGGGAAGAGCCTCTGAGCTAAGATCCGCATTGCTCTCGACGGCGTGAGCGATCGCCTCGTTGAGAATGAGCGCGTTGCCCTCGCTAAAGGCGCAGAGCTGTTCCACGAGCTGGTCGCCGCGCCGCGCAAGCGGCTCGACTTGGGCGATGACGTGAGCGACTTCGTCGCGCGAGAATCGCTCCAGATGAATCTCGGTCGACCGCCGCTCGGCGCCCAAAGTGTCGGCGAGCTCGCGCACCGAGTGCGAAGCCGGTACGTCCTCTTCACGATACGTAATGACGATGAGAACGGGCGCGGCATCGATGCGCCGCGCGATCGCAGCGATCGCGTCGACCGTCGGTTCGGCCGCGCAATGCACGTCTTCGAAGACGAGCAGCAGCGGTCGGGGCGCGGCCATGTTGACCACGGCAGTTGCAAAGGAATCGAAGAGACGAGCCGCTTCACGCTCCGCCGGCAGCGGACTCAGCTCGGGCAGCGCGCGCTCTTGACGGAGTTCGGGGAGAACCGTCGCCAACACGGCCAGTGTCAGCGGATCGATCGCTTGCGCCGTGAGCACCGGGAGCGCCGCGCGCAACGCTTCGGCGATGCACTGATAGGGTAGCGATTCCGGCGACGACGTCGTTCCGGCGAAAACGCGCGCGCCCTGCGATTCGGCGATGCGCGCGAGCTCGCCGGCCAAGCGTGTCTTGCCGATCCCGGTCTCGCCCGAGAGCATCACGACGCCGCCTGCGCCGGACGCCGCACGGTTCCAACGCGCCTCGATGCTCGTGCGTTCGGTCTCACGTCCGACGAACGGAAGTACGCGCACGGTGCCGCGATCGACGCTGCCGATCAATGGGTCGCCGCGTAAGATCGTCTCGCGCAACGCGAGGGTTTCCGGCATCGGTGCGATCTGCATCTCGGCGCGCAGACGCTCGGCAAAACGATCGTAGGCCGCGAGCGCTCCATCCGCGTCGCTCAGCGCGTAGTGGATCGCCATGATTTGGCGTACGACGTCCTGGCGCCAAGGATCGGCGGCTAAGAGGCGTTCGGCGTACGACAGCGCGGTTCGATGGTCGCGCTGCGTCCGATGTCTGCCGATGAGTTCGAAGAGTGCCTGAAGGTAGAGGCCGCGCAAACGCTCGCGCTCGACGATCGCCCACTCCGCATCGAAACCCTCGAGCAAATCGCCTGCATAGAGATCGATTGCAGCCGCCTGCGTCGCCGGGTTGGCGACGAGCCGCTCGAAGTCGAGCGCGTCGACGACCGCGCCTGCGTCGACGTTCCAGCGGATGGTCTCGCCTTCAGCGATGAGCCACGGCTCGCCCTTGCGCGCCGGCAACGCCTTGTTGACGAGATAGAAGTGACGGCGAAGCTCCGAGAATGCGCCGGTCTCGTCTTTGTCGGGAAAGAGCGCGAATGCGAGCGCGTTACGGGAAACGGAGTGACCCCGCCGCAAAAGAATGAACGCCAACAGCGCCAGCGCCATCGAGCTCCGCACGAACTTCACCGGCGATCCGGCGGCCGTGATGCTTGCCTTGCCGAAAAGCCGGATGTGCAGCTCGGCTGCAGACTCGTCGGCGATGGTTTCGTGCATGATCGAACGATTCACGCGGGAATGCGCTACTTCCGCCAGCCGGAGGGGCTAACCGGGCGTATTTATGTTCCGGCGCCTACTTTGATGGGAGAGGCGGCCAGCGGCCCTCGCTCTTGGCGTCGCCGATGCCGACGTTGAAGGGCAGCGCCTCAAAATGCGCGCGCAAATCCGGGACGTCTATCGAGGCAGCGATCGATTCGGAGATCTGTGCCGCCCAATCTAGCGCCTGACGCGCGCGCTTCTCGTCATCCGCCCAATGGAAGATGCACGCCGCAATCCAGGCTGGATACGGTGGGAACGTCGATGTGTCCACGCGTGATTTTCCGCTTGCAAGGATCTGCTCGGCGAGTCCGACCGCGACCGGTAGTTCGTCGTTCATGACGTGGGCGAGGGCCGCATCGGCAATATCGCCGGCGTCGGGAATACGTCCGAGCTCGCGATCCAGCGCCAGCGCCTCTTCCATGTGGGCGAGCGCAGCGCGCAACTCGCGCAGCTCGCGCTCGGCAAGCCCGAGATTCGCCAGCGCCACCGCACGCAACGAGACGTGACCGATCTCGAGCGATGCGTCGACCGCCGCGAGCGCCAATCGCTTAGCCTCCTTAGGATCGCCGCGCCACAGCGCCACAAAACTTCCATTCACTTGAAGAAGCGCTTGCCCGGCGCGGTTGCCGAGGCGCTCGTAATGTTCTTGTGCGCGTGCGAACAGCTCCCCGGCCTCAGCGAGATCGCCGCCGCGGAGGTGAAGCAACCCGAGATTCATGAGCGCGCGTGCGATGCTCGTGCGATCGCCGAGCGCTTCAAACGTTTGGGCCGCAACGAGGTTGGCAGTCCGCGCGCGTTCCCACTGTGAGAGGAAGAGCGCCGCCGCACCAATGTCGAGCAGCGCGTGCGCCTCGCCGATCCGGTCGCCGATCGAGCGGTACTCTTCGGCAGCCTCCTGCGAGACGGCGAGCGCGCGTTCGTACTGCTCGCGAGCCACGGCAATTGCCCAGGTGCGCATGAGCGTCTCGGCGATCGCCGAGCGGTCTCCGGCGCCGCTGGCCAGCGAACGTGCCTGCTCGAGCAAACGATCGGCTTCGTCGAGCTCTCCCGTCCATATGCTGGCATCGATGAGCGACGACAGCGTTTCGATGCGATCGCTCGGCGTGCCGACGTTTTCGAAGTGCGCGAGCGCTTCGCACGCCGCGGCTTTTGCCGATCGGTAGTGTGCAGTCGCAACGAGAAACCGCGCGTGCGCGCTCCCCGCGCGGCCTTGCCAGCGGCGGTCGCCCGCCGCAACGGCATGCGCGCGCAAGGCTTCGATCGTGAGCCGTTCCGCCTCGCGGTCGTCTGAGGAATGCAGCAACGCGATGCGGCGGTCGAGAATGCGGCAGCGCAGCTCGGCGGTCTCCGCAAGCTGGTCGAGGCGATCGAGATCCGCAAACTGCGCGTCGCGATTGCCCAACCGAGCGTTGGCGGCCTCGCGAATGAAGAGTGCGTCGATCAATGCCGCCGGATCGCTCAGGCGTTCGATGGCCAGCGTCGCCAAGCGTGCGGCGTCGTCGTTGGCGTAGACGGCGGTAGCCTCGCGGGCCGCGCGGCCGTACCATATGGCTGCGTTCTCGGAGAATCCGGCGAGGTCGTAGTGGCGTGCGAGGTCGCGTGCGATGCCGGCGCGCTGCCCGGCGCGTTTCTCCAGAACGTGCGCGATGCGCGCGTGCCGGCGAACGCGAAGCTCTGGATCGATGCGGTCGTAGATCGACGACCGGATCAAATGGTGCGTAAAGACGTAGTCGAAGCGGTCGCGCGCTCCGGCGGCACGCATGAGGCGGTGGTCGAGCAGTTCCCCGAAGGCTTCGAGGGTCTGCGTCGCCGAGAGGCCGGCGACGTCGCGCACCACGTCGACGTTGCATCCCTGGCCGCAGACCGCCGCGATCTCGGCAACGATGCGCGCACCTTCATTCAGGCGCGCGGTACGCGCCGCGACGACGCTCCCGATGCCTTCCATCGGCGCGTCACCGCGCGGCGGTTCGCTCGCGCTCTCGAGCACGTTGGCGATCGCCTCATTGAGAAAGAGCGCGTTTCCTTCGCTAAAGGCATAGAACCGGTCGACCATGGACGCCGAGTTGGACGGAAGATGTTCGATCTGCGCGATCATGCGTTCGACGTCGTCGCGCGTGAAACGCTCGAGCCGGACTTCGGTGGCGCGATGTTCGGGTTCGAACGCATCCGCGAGCCGGTGCACGCGATGGAATGTCGGCGTCTCTTCCTCGCGATATGTCATGATCATCAGAACGCGAGAGTGATCGATGCGTCGCGCGATCGCGGCGAGCGCGTCGATCGTTGCGTCGGCCGCCCAGTGGAGATCCTCGAAAACGAGCAGCAACGGCCGTGCCGATGCGAGGCGCTTCACGGCGCTAGCCAGCGAGTCGAAGAAGCGCGCCGATTCGTGATCGGCGGGGAGTCCGGCGAGATCGGGCAGCTCGTCGACCTGCGCGCGGAGCTCGGGCAGAATGCTCGCGAGCACGGCAAGCCGCAGCGGTTCGATCGGCTGCGTCGTCAGCGACGGAAGCGCGGCGCGCAGCGCTTCGACGATACACTGGTACGGCAGCGACTCGGGAAAGGACGTACCGCCCGAATAGACGTGAGCGCCCTGCTCTTCAGCGGTCCGCGCGATCTCTCCGATGAGGCGCGTCTTGCCGATGCCCGATTCACCCGAGATCATGACGACGCCGCCGAATCCGCGCGTCGCGCGGTCCCAGCGGCGCTCGATGAGCGCGCGCTCCTGCTCGCGGCCGACGAACGGTAAGGCACGCGCGGCGGCGCCCGTCGCCGGATCGAGTGGAGCTCCGGCGACGCCGTCGCTCTCGATGACCTCAGCGCCGCGCAGAATTGCGCCGCGCATCGCGAGCGTCTCGGTCATCGGTGCGACGCCCATCTCCGCGCGCAGGCGCGTTGCGAACCGGTCGTATTCGGCGAGCGCGCCGGACGAATCGCCGGCAGCGTAACGAATCGCCATCGCCTGGCGGACGATGTCTTCGCGCCACGGTTCGATCGCGAGCAGCCGGCGCGCGTATCCGAGCGCCGCGGTATGGTTGCGCGCGGCGCGGTTACGCGCCACGAGGTCGTTGAGCGCTTGGAGGTACAGCGCGCGCAGCCGCTCGCGCTCGCCGACGACCCAATCTTCGTAGACGTCTTCGAGGAGATCGCCGGCGTAGAGATCGACCGCAGCGCCCTGCGTCTCGGCGTCGGCGGCGAGGCGCTCGAACTCGACCGCGTCGACGAACGCACCACCCTCGGCATTCCAGCGAACGTTCTCGTCGTCGACGATCAGCCAAGGCACGCCGTCGTGCAATGGCAGGGCCTTATTCGTAAGGTAGAGATAGCGCCGCAGCTCCGCCATCGCGTTCTCTTCGTTCTCTTCAGGAAAGAGCGTGAGCGCGAGCGAGTTGCGCGACACGGGCTGACCGTGACGCAACACGACAAAGGCGAGCATTGCAAGCGTCGTTGAGCGCTTGGCAAAGCGAACGGGCGCTCCCGCGGCCTCGACGCTTGCTTGACCCAAAAGCCGAACGTCCAGTTCGGGGGCGGCATCGAGCACGATGCCAGTCGGATTCACGCGGAGACGCTCGACTCCTTGCCTCTATTCCGCCGCCACCGCGACGGCGCCGGCCCCATGCCGCTGCACCCGAATGAAGAAGACGAGCGGCGTCGAGAGCACAAAGACGATCGCAGTGAATCGGAAGAGATAGTCGTAGGCTATCATCGACGCCTGTTGGGCGACCATCTGGGTCAGCACGCTTACCGGATATCCGTGGGTTTGCGTGACGCCCGAAGCGAGAACGTTCCATGCGATCGCGGTCTCGTGGGTGAGCATCGTCGTAAGAATGGCGATGCCGAGGCTGCCGCCGAGCTGGCGCAAGAGCGTATAGACGCCGGTCGCACCCGCCAACTCGTGCTTCGGTACGTCGCCCAGCGAGATCGTCGAGAGCGGCACGAAGAGAAAACCGAGCGCAAAGCCTTGGATGAGGCGCGGCCAAAAGACGTCCCAGTAGCCGGCTTGGACATTGAGGTCGCCGAGCAGCCACGACGACCACGCGAAGAGTAGCGTTCCGAAAACGATCGACCATCGGCCGTCGATGCGGTTGAGGATTCGCCCGATGATCAGCATCGAAACGGCGGTCGCAAAGGCGCCGGGCATCAGCGCGAGACCCGTATCGTACGCCGTGAATCCGAGGATGGACTGGAAGAAGAGCGGCAAGACGAGCGCCGTGCCGTACAGGCCGAAGCCCATCACGATGCCGAGAAACGCGCCGATCGAAAACGAGCGGAACTTAAAGACCTGGAGATCGACGATCGGATGTTTGTCGCGCAGCGCCTTGAACACAAAGAGCACGAGCGTCACGATCGAGACCACGGTGAGGATTTGAATCGTTTGCGACGCAAACCAATCGTCGCGCTCGCCCTGCTCTAAGACGAACTGCAGCGATGCGAGGCCGGCGGTAAGCAACGTCAGACCGGTCCAATCGATGCCGCCCTTCGGCCGGCTGATGTACTTGGGGTCTGGGATGAACGCCAACGTCATGAGAAAGGCGGCGATGCCGATCGGAATGTTGATGTAGAAGATGAGCGGCCAGCTCGCGTTGTCGACGATCCATCCGCCCAGCGTCGGCCCGATCGCCGGCCCGACCATCGCACCCATTCCGAAGATTGCCATCGCCGCGCCGCGCTTCTCGGGCGGATAGGTTTCAAACAGAATTGCTTGCGCGGTCGGCTGGAGCGCGCCGCCGCCAAGTCCCTGAACGATGCGGTAGAAGACGAGCACCCAGATCGAGTGCGCGGTTCCACAGAGAAATGACGCGATGGTGAAAATTGCAAGCGACGCCGCGTAGAAGGTTTTGCGACCGAGCAGTGCCGTGAGCCAGCCGTTGAGCGGCATCACGACGACGTTGGCAAGAATGTAGCCTGTCGCGACCCATGCGACCTCGTCGACCGTCGCGCCGAGGTTGCCGCCGATCGTGTTAATCGCTACGTTGACGATCGTCGTGTCGATGATCGCCATGATCAGGCCGAGCATCACCGTAATGGTGATCAGGCCGATAGGCGCCTCTTCGCGGGCGCGAAACGGGTTGCGCACCGGACTAGCTATCCGGAACTGGGCGAACGCCGCTCCTTGTGAAACGCGGCGCGAAGACCGTCGTACGCTTCAAAAATCCCGAGCGCCGTACGCCCGAGGGCCGGGATCACACGCGGCCGTAACAAGCGCGGATCGAAGTCGCGCATATAGCGATCGTTCTCGTCGACGCACGCACGCAGAAACTTCGCCGGCGTGAGGTCGCCGAGCACCTGGCCGAAGAGGTCGCGGTCGATCGTCTTATCCTCTCGACTAAGATTGTCGCTTTGCAGCGCTGCGCCACCCTTGACGCGCCGGATGATGGCCGACCAGTAGGAGAGCAGCGCGGGGACGGCTTGGAGGACCGGGCCGCGCAAGCCGCGGCGAGAGCGATCCCAGGCAACCCAATTAATGAAGAACACGATATGGCGCGCCTCTTCGACGATGATGCGCGAGAAGAGCGAGGTTAGCGATTCGGGCAGGATCCGCGCTTCGCACGCGAGCGCAAAGATGCCGAAGCCGGCGAATGAGTCGACGCATTCGTCGTAGCCGAAGTGGATGAACGCCTCGCGCGTCGGCCGCCCTTCGACGTCCGTCGGCGTGGCTTTGAGGCCGTACTTGTCGACCATGCACTGCAAGATGCGGCCGTGACGGGCTTCCTCGAATCCCTGCAGCGCGAGCGCTTCACGAACCAGCGGATCGGACTCGGTCTTCGAGTAGCCCTCCAGCATCGAACCGGCACTCGTCTCTACTTCGAGCGCCATCGTCCAGATCGGTATCGCGCGCAGCCGCGCCAGCGAGACTTCGTCGAGCTCCGGCCAGGGCAGTTCGCGCGGCTCGTAGACGCGGTGAGATGCGATAAAAGACTGACAGAAGAGTTCCTTGTGTTCGGCTGAACCGATTCGCACCGTTCTTGACCCCCATTTGAATGCCGAGCGCCGGAAGGCAACCTTCGGAAGTGCGGTCGAAGATCGCCGCAATGGCCTCGCGCACGAATCCCGATCTCTTGAGCGATCATCGCGCTCTGGTCGCGCGGTACCTCCGTGGAATCGTCATTTCGTTCGCTTCGGTTGCGGGGACGATTATCGCGGAGCGGCTGCCGGCTGAGTGCGCCCACGAACCGATGCGCCCGTGCCTCACGCTCTGGTCGTGCGCGGCCTGCGGCGGGCGGCTCGAGGATGCGCTGCCCGTCGCGGGGGCGCTCGACCTCTTCGATCGCTTCTTGGTCCTACACGACGAGCTCGTCGACGAGACGGTACCGACGGTCGCTCGCTGGGGCCTGGGGCAGAGCCTCAATGCAGGCGACGCGCTCTACGCGCTCGCCTTTCGCACGCTGGCCGCCGACGTCGTCGCTGCTCCGGGCCGTCTGGTAGCGGCGAAGCTTATCGCGCGCGCGGTGCTGCGGGCGATCGAGGCCGGATCCGATGCGAAAGGGATGGGGAGGCTGCGGCGCAGCGCCGCGCTTACGGGCGCCGCGCTCCAGGCCGGCGCGGTCGTGGCCGGCGCGCCCGATTACGTTGCGCGGTCGTTCGGCAGGGCCGGCCGCTTCGTAGGACTAGCCGCCGCGATCGACGATCGTCCGCTTTCGGAGCGGCTCGTGCGCAAAGCGACGGCCGCGCTTAAGGATCACGTCTCCCCCGACGAGCTCGCCGCATTCCGGGACGCAGCCGCCTTCGTTGCGCGACGTGCCGGCTAAGCGCGGCACGCCTTCCCGAAAGGCGGAGCATCTGCGCATCAACGTCGAGCGAGACGTCGCCGCGAAGGGCGTCGACAGCGGGTTCGATGCCTACGTTTTTCCGCATCGAGCGTTGCCGGAGATCGATTTCGCAGAGGTCGATACTTCAACCGAGCTGTTCGGACGGCACCTCGCGGCGCCGCTGCTCATCTCGTGCATGACCGGCGGAACGCCCGAAGCAAAACGGATCAACAAAGCACTCGCGACGGTCGCGCAGCGGCACGGTTTCGCGATGGGACTCGGTTCGGGACGCGCGCTCATCGAATCGCCGAAATCGCTGGCAACGTTCGACGTGCGCGCCGCCGCGCCGGACGTTTTACTGATGGCAAACCTGGGAGCGGTGCAACTCAATAAGGGCTACGGCATCGACGAGTGCCGCAGGCTCGTCTCGCTCCTGCGCGCCGACGCACTCGTCCTGCACCTCAACCCGCTTCAAGAGGCACTGCAGCCCGAGGGCGACACGGAGTTTCGCGGACTGCTCGGCAAGATTGCGATGCTTTGTGCGCGCGCCGAGTTTCCGGTCATCGCAAAAGAAGTCGGCTGGGGGCTCTCCGGCGCGCTCGTGCGGGCACTCTTCGACGCGGGCATCGCGGCAGTGGACGTCGCAGGCGCGGGCGGCACGTCGTGGAGCGAGGTCGAGCGCTATAGAATGACCGAGCGCTGGCGCGCGCGCGTTGCGGGCGCGTTCGCGGGCTGGGGAGTTCCAACCACGACGGCACTCGTCGAGGCGCGCCGTGCCGCACCGAACGAGACGATCATTGCGAGCGGCGGCGTGCGCCCGGGTCTCGACGTTCCGAAAGCGATCGCGCTGGGCGCAGACCTCGTCGGCATTGCGGGGCCGTTTTTGCGCGCCGCGAACGGCGGCGTCAGTCCGGCCTCGCTGCTCGCGCGCGAGCTCGTCGAGACGTTGCGCATCGCGATGTTCTGTCTGGGAAGCCGTACGCTCAACGAGTTGCGCAGTAACTCGGGGCTCGTCCGGCGGTGACGCTCGATCTCGATGCCGCCGATGCGTACTGTCGCTTTCTCACGCGCCGGCACTACGAAAACTTCAGCGTCGCCTCGCGTTTCGTCAATGTGGAGATGCGACGCGACCTATCGCGCATCTACGCGTATTGCCGTACGACTGACGATCTCGGCGACGAGAGTCGCGACGGCACCGCTCTGGTGCGGCTCGCACGATGGCGCGGCGAGGTCGAAGCGCTTTTCGAATGCGTGACGCCGGTGCATCCGGTGCTCGTTGCGCTGGCGGAGACGATTGCGCGTCACGCCATGCCGGGGGCGCCGTTTCTCGACCTTATCGAGGCAAACGTCCAAGACCAAAACGTGACGGCATACGCGACCTGGGTCGAGCTCGACGGCTACTGCCGCCTCTCCGCGGCTCCGGTCGGGCGAATGGTCCTGCGCCTCTTCGGGGCGGATAGCGCCGAGGCTGTGAAGCTCTCCGATGACGTCTGTATCGGTCTGCAGCTCGCCAACCACGCCCAGGACGTTAGCCGAGATGCGGCCATCGGGCGCCGCTACCTCGTCGAGACGGATATCGAGCGCGGCGGGTACGTGGAGGCGACCCGTGCAATGGTCGAGCGGGCACGCGGCTTGCTGGCCTCGGGCGAGCGCCTCGAGCGCTTGGCGCCCCGGGCCCTGCGCGCACAGCTGGCTCTCTATCGTATGGGCGGCCTGGCAATCTGCGACGCGATCGAGGCGACCGGGTACAGAACGCAGGACATCCGGCCCACCGTCTCGGCGCCGACGAAGGTATCGCTCGTGGTACGCGCCGCATTACAGGCTTTTGCGAAAAGCCGACCGGAGTAAATGATCGACCTGCAACGCGCGCTACGAGGAATGGCGCCTCCCGAAACCGAGCAGCATCGCGCCGAGCGCTTCAACCGCGACATGGCCAAGCGCGAAGCCGGAAACTTCTACTGGGGCTTTATCTCGCTGGGACACCACGAGCGTATGGCCATCTACGCGCTTTACAACTTTGCGCGCCAGGTCGACGATGAAGCCGACGCGATGGGGGTCGAGAACTTACCGGAGCGCCTGGCCGTTCATCGCGAGCGGATCTCGAGCTGTTTTCGTGGCGAATACGGTGAGGATCCGATCCTGCGCGTTCTCGCCGAAGCCATCGAGCGGTACGAAATTCCCGAGCGCGAGCTGCAGATGCTCATCGATGGGGTCGAAATGGATTTCTCGCGCTCGCGTTACGCTACGTTCGCGGAACTTCGCGACTACTGCAATCTCGTCGCATCGGTCGTTGGCCGGATGTGCGTGCGGATATTCGGCTTCAGCGATCCGGTTGCGCTCGACCGTGCCGACGACCTGGGGCTGGCACTCCAGCTGACGAACATTCTGCGCGACGTTCGCGAGGATGCCGTCGACATGCAGCGCGTCTATTTGCCGCAAGACGAGTTGGCGCGGTTCGGCGTTCCCGAGGCGGCGCTTACGAACGGCGAGATCCCGGCAGGTTGGGAGAGCTTCGTCGCGCATCACGTTGCGCGCGCGCGGACGTACTTCGAAAGCGGCTACGAGGTTCTGCAGTATATTCCGCGCCGCCCGGCTGCCTGCGTGCAGACGATGGCCGGCATCTACGAGGAGCTGTTGAAGAAGATCGAGCGCGACCCCGGCCTGCCGCTGCGAGCGCGCGCTGCGCTCTCGAAGACCGAGAAGCTGCGTGTGGTAGTGCGATCTTGGCTCTCGAGCGCGTAGCGGTCGTCGGAGCGGGGCTGGCAGGCCTCTCCGCCGCGCTCGAACTTTTGGAGGCCGGTACCCACGTCGATCTCTTCGAGCGCAGCCGATTACTCGGCGGGCGAGCGACGTCGTTTGACGTCGCCGGGCACGAAGTCGACAACGGGCAACACGTTTTTCTCGCCTGCTGCACGGAGTTCATCCGCTTCGCGGGCCGCGTCGGAATGGCCGACGCGCTCGTGCTCCAGGATCGCTTCGATGCGCGGGTCCGATCGCGTGACGGAGGCGCAAGCCGTTTGCGTGCGGGCATCCTGCCGGCGCCATTTGCGCTTCTCGAATCGTTCGTCTCGTACAAGTATCTGACTGCGGGCGATAAACTTCGCATCGCGCGGGCGCTGGCCGCAGCCAACGACCGCTGCGGCGACATAACGTTCGATGCATGGCTCGATCGCCGGGGCCAGAACCCCAATACGCGGCGCGCATTTTGGGATCCGTTCTTCATTCCGGCGCTCAACGCGCCGTTCGACCGCGTCAGCGCGGAGGACGCGCTCTTCGTCCTAAAGACGGCCTTCATGCGAGATGCCGCAGCGGCGCGATTCGGATTCTCGCGGGTTCCACTCGCGCATCTGGCGCAGGCGGCCGCGGCGCGGCTCGATGCGGTCCACCTCGCGAGCGCCGTCGTCGGGATCGAGCTCGATGTGGGCGCCGGCGTGCGCGTGAAGCTGCTCGATGGAAACGAGCTTTCCTTTAATGCCGTCGTCTTGGCGGTGCCGCCGGCTCAGGTGGACCGGCTCCTCGCCGGATCCGCGCGGCGGCACGGGATCGAAAACCTCGCCGAGTACGACCCGTATCCGATCGTCGACATTCACCTCTGGCACGACGGCGGCGCGCTCGGCTTCGGGTTTGCCGCCGCGCTCGAGTCGCCGCTTCAGTGGATTTTCGAAAAGGCGCCGGGCTACTTATGCTGCAGCTGCAGCGCGGCCGACGAGTACATGCACCTTCCGACCGCGCAGCTCGAGGCGCTGGCGTGGGGCGAGGTGCAAGCTTTTCTGCCCGAACTCCGAAAAGCGAGGCGGACCGGGAGCGCGGTAACGCGTAATCCGGAAGCAACGTGGCTTGCGCGAGTGGGGGTTTCGCGTACGGGACAGGCAACCGCATCGCCGCATCTGGCGATTGCAGGGGGATGGACCGATACAGGCTGGCCGGACACGATGGAATCCGCCGTGCGAAGCGGATCGATCGCCGCCAGGATACTGCTCGCGAACGCCGCGTCGTCGCATGAACCGGTCGTGCCGGTCGATCGCTATCAATCCGTGGAGAGCTAAGTTTCCTTGAAGCAAAACCTGGACGTCGAACGCCGGTTACTCGAACGCGAGCCATTTGCGGATACTGGGCTGCACCGCGCGGTCGAGTGGCTCTTGCAGCAGCAATCAGCGGACGGCTGGTGGTCTGGAGAGCTCGAGACGAACGTCACGATGACGGCGGAGCACGTGCTGCTCTTCCGGTTCTTGGGATTGCCGCTCGACGAGTTCCGCGGCGGTGCGATCGCGCATATCTTGCGCCACCAACGATCCGACGGTTCGTGGGCGCTCTACTACGACGGACCCGCCGACGTCAGCACGACGATCGAAGCGTACGTTGCCCTCAAGGTGCTCGGCGTCGATCCGCAGCGTGCGGAGATGCAGCGGGCGTTGCACGTGATTCTGGGTGCGGGCGGCGTAGCGAATGCGCGCGTCTTCACCAAGATCTGGCTGGCGCTCTTCGGGGCGTATCCCTGGGAAGGGGTTCCGTCGCTTCCACCCGAGATCGTGTACTTTCCGCTCTGGATGCCGTTCAATCTGTACGACTTTGCGTGCTGGGCGCGCGGGACCGTGGCTCCGCTGACGGTCGTCGTCTCGAAACGGCCCGTCCGGGATCTGGGCGTCGACATCGGCGAGATCGTGCTTGCCGGATCCGAGCGCGAAATGCATTGCGTGCGCGGCAGGCGCCATTGGCTGATGCTCGTCGAGCGCCTACAAAAGCTTTACGAACGGTTGCCGGTGCAGCCGTTGCGTGCACGCGCGCAGCGCCGCATCGCGCGCTGGGTCGTCGAGCGTCAAGAAGCGGACGGCAGCTGGGGCGGCATTCAACCGCCTTGGGTCTACTCGCTGATCGCTCTCGATCTTATGGGGTACGGGCTGGACCATCCGGCGATGCGCAAAGGGATCGACGGGATGCGACGGTTCATCGTCGACGATCCGCGCGACTGGCGTTTTCAAGCCTGCATGTCACCCGTATGGGATACGGCGTGGGCGGTGCGCGTCTTAGCGGCCTTTGGGTTGCCCCCGACGCATCCGGCGATGCAGCGCGCCGTCGCATGGCTGCTCGAGGAGCAGATTCCCGACGACGCGCCGGGCGACTGGCGGGTGCGATGCGGCGAGACGCGCGGAAACGGCTGGGCGTTTGAGTTCGACAACGATGCGTATCCCGACGTCGACGACACGGCTATTGTCGTGCTGGCGTTGCTCGAGGGCGGCGAACGCAATCGCGTGACGAGTTCGATCGAACGCGCGCGCCGCTGGACGTTAGCGATGGATTCGCGCAACGGCGCGTGGGCGGCATTTGACCGCGACAACAATCGCGCGCTGCTCTACAGCATGCCGTTTTCGGATTTCGGCGCGATGATCGACCCGCCGACTGAGGACGTAACGGCGCACGTACTGGAGATGCTCGCGGAGCTTGGATGCGACGCGAACGACGGCTACGTCGAGCGCGGTCTTGCCTATCTTCGAGCGACGCAGCGGTCGTGGGGTTCGTGGTACGGGCGATGGGGTGTCAACCACCTGTACGGTACGTGGTGCGTCGTCTCGGCGCTGGTCGCACTCGATCGCGTCGCGCAGACGCGACACAGCGCAGAGATTCGTCTGATGCTGGATCGTGCGGTCGCTTGGGTCCTGGCGGTGCAGAACCCGGATGGCGGATGGGGCGAAACCTGTCATTCATATGCCGACGAATCGTTTGCCGGCGTCGGGCGCAGCACGCCGTCACAGACGGCGTGGGCCGTGCTGACGTTACAGCTGGCGGGGCTTGCGCAGCACCGGAGCGTTCAAAAAGGGCTCGCCCTCCTGCGCGAGCGGCAGCTCGACAACGGCACCTGGGAGGAGCCCGAGAGCACCGGCACGGGGTTTCCGGGCGACTTCTACATCAACTACCACCTGTATCGTCATCTCTTTCCGACTATGGCGCTTGCCATGGATGGTAAACTGCGGAGGATGACGCAAATGCCGGCGGTGAAGGAAACGACTCCATGACCATGCCCTTGCAGCAGAAGATCGCGGTCGCGAAGTACGTCGCGGGCAAGAAGCTGCGCGGTGAGAAGAAGTATCCGCTGGTGCTGGAGCTGGAGCCACTGCTCCAATGCAACCTTGCCTGCGCCGGCTGCGGCAAGATTCAGCACCCCGACGAGATTCTTCGTCAGCGCTTAAGCGTCGAGGAGTGCATAGCTGCGGTCGAAGAGTGCGGTGCGCCGATGGTCTCGATCGCGGGCGGCGAGCCGCTCGTGCACGAGCAGATGCCGCAGATCGTCGAAGAGCTCGTCGCGCGCAAGAAGTTCATCTTTCTTTGCACGAACGCGCTGCTGCTCAAGAAGAAGATTCATCTGTTCAAGCCGTCGGTTTACTTTGCTTGGATGATCCACCTCGACGGCATGCGCGAGCGGCACGATCACTCCGTCTGCCGCGAGGGCGTCTTCGATAAGGCGGTCGATGCGATCAAAGAGGCCAAGGCGCTCGGATTTCGCGTCTTCACGAACACGACGTTCTTCGACCAAGACGGGCCGGAATCGATTCGCGAGGTCCTCGACTATCTCAACGACGAGCTAAAGGTCGACATGATGCAGATCTCGCCCGCTTACGCGTACGAGAAGGCGCCGGACCAAGAGCACTTCCTGGGCGTCAAGCGGACGCGCGAGATATTCCGCGCCGCGTTCGCGGACGGGAAGCGCAAAAAGTGGCGGCTCAACCACAGCCCGGTCTATCTCGACTTTCTCGAAGGGAAGGTCGACTTCGAGTGCACGCCCTGGGGCATTCCGTGTTATACGGTTTTCGGGTGGCAGCGCCCGTGCTACCTCATGAGCAAAGAAGGATACGCGCAGACGTATAAGGAGCTGCTCGAAGAGACCGATTGGACGAAGTACGGACGCGGCAAACACGAATCGTGCGAGAACTGCATGGCGCATTGCGGGTACGAGCCGACGGCCGTGCTCAAGACGACGGCTTCGTTCAAGGAATCGATCCGCGCGGCGTTCAGTAACTAGAACCCATCTCATAAACCTCCGCAGCCATGGCGCGCTAGCGCGATGAGCGACCGCATCTTTCTCACCGGCGCAACGGGTTTCGTCGGCTCGCACGTTCTGCGCGAGTTGCTCGCCGCCGGCTACGAGGTGCGCGCGCTCGTGCGAACGCCGTCGCGTGCAGTCGACGGCGCGCAAGCGGTTCCCGGCGATTTGCGCCGTCCCGGCGAGCTCGTCCGTGCAATGGACGGGTGCAAGTACGTCGTTCATTGTGCGGCGCTCTACTCGTTTGCGGCGCGGGATCGGGCTGAGATTGCAGCCGTCAACGTCGCAGGCACGGCCGGTCTCATGAGCGCCGCGGCGACGGCCGGCGTCGAGCGCGTCGTGCTGACGTCGAGCTCGGGTACGATCGACCACGCCTTTAGTCACTACCACGCCTCGAAGGTCGCGCAGGAGCAGGCGGCGTTCGCCGGACGGGTGCCCGTCGTGGCCGTACTTCCGACGGCGCCGATCGGCCCGGGCGATTGGAAGCCGACGCCGACCGGCCGGCTCGTGCTCGACTTTGCTCGCGGCAAGATCGGAGTCCGCGCCCCGGGCAGCGGCGGCATGAATCTCGTCGCCGTCGAGGACGTCGCGCGCGCACACGTCGCGGCCTTGCAGCGCGGGCAGATCGGCGAACGGTACGTCGTCGGCGGAGAGGATCTCACGCTCGACGAGGTTTGGGATATGCTCGCTAACGTCACCGGCAGAGCGTCGCCGAGACTCCGTCTGCCGTACGGATTGATTCTCGCGGTCGCGTACGCCGACGAAGTGCGCTGCCGCGTGCAGCCGCGTGCGACGCCGGTCGTGCCGCTCGAAGGCGTGCGTCTCTCGCGCGAGCGGATGTATGCCGACTCGTCGAAGGCGCGGCGCGATCTCGGTTACCAACCGGGATCGGTTCGCGATGCGCTCGTGCGGGCCGTGGAGTGGTACCGCGCAAACGGCTATATCGACCGCTGATGGCGCGCGAATTGGAGATCGTGTTCGTTGCCGCGCTGCCGATCGAAGCGGACGCGCTGCGCCGGGCTCGCGTGGGCGGCAACGTGATATGCACCGGCGTCGCGCTGTCACGAGCTCGTGGCGAACTCGGCGAGATCGTCGTCAGTTGCGGACTCGCAGGCGGCGTTCGCGCGGATCTCCCAACCGGAAGCGTCTTGATCCCGCGAACCGTACGCCGCCCCGACGGAACCACAATCGAGTGCGACACGGAACTCGTCGACGCGCTCGTTGCCGGCGCACGTCGTCTTGCGCTCGAGCCCATCGAAGACCCGCTCGTGACGACCGAGGCGATCGTCAATGAGGCCGAACGCGAGCGCTGGGCGACGCTTGGATTCGCGGGAGCCGACATGGAGACGGGGCGCATCCGCGCGCGTCGTATCGCGGCGGTGCGCGTAATTCTCGATACACCGCATCACGAACTCTCGAGCGATTGGTCGAACCCGCTGCAAGCAATGCTAAAACCGTCGAACTGGCCGCAAGCATTCTGGCTTGCACGCGAAGCGCCGCGGGCGGCTCGACGCGTGGCTGCAATCGTCGCCGAAGCGCGTTTCGACGGCGTGCGTGCAGGCGAGCGCAGGGCATTGCGGTGAAGCCGCGTATACCCGCGCAATGGTCATAGGCCGCATCGACTCTCCCCGCGACGTCAAACGTCTCAAACGTGAGGAGATCGACGTTTTGGCCGGTGAGATTCGCGATCTGCTCGTCACGACGTGCGCGATCAACGGCGGGCACCTGGCGCCGAACCTCGGCGTCGTCGAGTTGACGCTCGCACTTCACCGCGTGCTCGATCTCCCGGCCGACCGGCTCGTCTGGGACGTCAGCCATCAAACGTACGTGCACAAGATCCTTACCGGCCGGCGCGAGCGCTTCAACACGATTCGCAAGGGCGGCGGTCTCTCGGGATTCGCGATGCGCACCGAATCGCCGTACGATCCATTCGGCGCCGGTCATGCGAGTACGGCCGTTGCGGCCGCGCTCGGCATGGCGCAGGCGCGCGACCTGCTCGGCGGCAAGGAGACGGTTGTCGCCGTCATCGGCGACGGCGCGCTTACCGGCGGTCTGGCCTACGAAGCGTTGAACAATGCCGGCGGTTTAAAGTCGCAGTTCATCGTCATTCTGAACGACAACGAGATGTCGATCGCACCGAACGTCGGCTCGATCGCGTCGTATCTCTCGATGCTGCGCACGAAACCGTTTGCAAACTTCGTGCGACGCACCGGCAAGATGGTGCTCAACCGTATTCCGCTCGGCGGCGCCGCGAAGAAGGCGATTGAAGGCGCGGAGATCGGTGCGATGCACTTTATCGGGCCCGCCGAGAAGACGGCGGTAATCTTCGAAGAGCTTGGCTTCCGCTACATCGGACCGATCGACGGTCATAACTACGATATGCTGGTCGACGCGATTCAAACGGCAAAAGATTTCGACCGCCCGGTCTTGTTGCACGTCCGCACGGTCAAAGGTAAAGGCTACGAGCCGGCGGAGCTCGATTCGCGCACGTTCCACGGCGTCGGGGCCAATGCGTTCGAACCCAGCAACGGGAGCAAGAAGAGCAGTCCCGGCGCGCGCCCGAAGTTCCAAGACGTCTTTGGCGATGCGATGATCGCGGTGGCCGAGAAAGACCCGCGCGTTGTAGGCATTACTGCCGCGATGCCCGACGGTACGGGCCTGTCCAAGTTTGGGAAGCGCTTTCCGGAGCGGTACTTCGACGTCGGCATTGCCGAGGCGCACGCGGTCTGTTTTGCAGCCGGGCTCGCGTCGAGCGGATTGCGTCCCGTGTGTGCGATCTATTCGACGTTCCTGCAGCGCGCGTACGATCAAATCGTGCACGACGTCGTCGTGCAGAACCTGCCGGTCGTCTTCTGCATGGACCGCGCGGGCTTCGTCGGCGACGACGGTCCGACGCACATGGGTCTCTACGACATCGCGTATCTGCGCACGCTCCCAAACGTCACGCTCATGGCACCGCGGAACGAAGCCGAGCTTCTGCCGATGCTCGAACACGCGCTCTCGCTCGACGGGCCGGCCGGCATTCGCTATCCGCGCGGCTCGAGCAACGGCCGGCACGACGAGGCGATCGCACCGCTCGTGCAAGGTAAGGCTGAAGTGCTGCGGCGCGGCAGCGGCATCGCGATACTCGCCTACGGTACCAGCGTCGACGTCGCGCTCGATGCATATGCGATCCTGGCCGAGCACGCGGATCGCGCGCAGCCGACCGTCGTCAACGCGCGGTTCGCCAAACCCCTCGACGAAGCGCTATTGCTCGAGCTGGAACGCGACCACACCCGGCTCATTACGCTCGAAGAGCATTCGCTTGCCGCCGGATTCGGCTCCGCCGTCGCGGAGTTCGTTTCGGATCGGGGCTTGAGTCTGCGCGTGGAACGCATCGGCGTACCCAACGTGCTCGTGCAGCACGATTCGCAGGACAAACAGCGCGCGCTCTTCGGCCTCACCGCCGAGGCGCTCGCGTCGCGCGTCGAAGCCGTTCGCAGCGCGGCGCCCGTGGCGGTCGCCCCAGTCGAGGTCAGTTAGCGCCCCTGGCCGCCGACTCGGGCCTACACGCCGGTGTCTCGCCGCCCCATCTCGTACTGTAAAGGCAGAAAACGCTCGCTCGCCTGGCCGAGCGGGTCAGTTTGAAGCGTTGCGACCTAAGTCTAAGTGACTCACTACCCACTAGCAGGGTTCCTTGACGCTGTTGGCGACGGGTGATAAACTCTACGCCTATGCCCCCCGGCGCTTAAGCCGCCATCAACAGAAGGGCGAGACACCTCCGCGTTAAGGAGCCCGTGTTTCGTCTTTTTAGCGTGCCCGCCGGTGTACCGTGTGACGAACCGCAGAGAAAGAGAGTAATGGCAAAGACGACAGCTCCGAAATCCCCAGCGAAAAGCCCCGCCGGCGCAAAGGGAAGGTCGAAGCGAGCCACTTCCGTCTCTGCCAAGGCTGGGGGCGGAAACGGCGCATCGGCGGTAATGCCGGCGACGTTCCCTATGCCCACCGGTGCCTTTACGGTCGAGCAGCTGCCGGAACCGGGGCCGAAGCGCGAGCGCTTCTCGTTCGGCAAGATTCCCCACGTCCTCGAGGTGCCCAATCTCATCGAGCTCCAAAAGGCGAGCTTCAACTGGTTTAAGACCGAGGGCCTGGCGGAAGCCTTTGCGTCGATCTCGCCGATCAAGGACTTCACCGGGAACCTCATCCTGGAGTTCGGCGAGCACTCGCTGGGCGAGCCGAAGTACTCGATCGAGGAGTGCCGCGAGCGCGACATGACCTACAGCGCCCCGTTGCGCGTGCGCGTCCGCCTGATCACCGCGGAGTCAGGCGAGATCAAGGGCATCCCCGACCAAGAGATATTCATGGGCGATTTCCCGCTCATGACCGACAAGGGCACGTTCATGATCAACGGCGCGGAGCGCGTGATCGTGAGCCAGCTCGTCCGCTCGCCGGGCGTCTACTACAGCCAGGACGTCGACACGAACGCGCGGCCGACGTTCAACGCGACGATCATCCCGAATCGCGGCGCCTGGATCGAGTTCGAAACCGACAACGGCACGAAGAACGACGAGACCGAGGGTACCATCGGCGTCCGTATCGACAAGAACCGCAAGATCTACGTCTCGACGTTCATCCGCGCGCTCTCGCGCCCGGATCTCGGCCTCAATTGGGAGACCGACGAAGCAATTCTCCGTCTCTTCGACGACAGTCCGCTCGTCCGCAACTCGATCGAGAAGGACAAGGACGTCAAGACGCGCGAGGACGCGCTCAAAGAGATTTACAAGAAGCTTCGGCCCGGCGAACCCGAGAACGCCGACAACGCCGAGAAGCTCCTCGAGTCGTTGTTCTTCGACGAGAAGCGTTACGATCTGGCCGGCGTCGGGCGCTACAAGCTCAACGCCAAGTTCCACTACCGCATCGAGAATCCAGACGCCGACGCGCGCGCCGATCAGCCGTATCTCGTGATCGACGAGTATACCGATGCAGGCCTCGAGACGCCCTCGATGGGCGCGAGGTGCCTCACGCGCGCAGATATGGTCGCGGTCATCCGCCGGCTCATCAAAGTCGCGACGCGCGTCGTTCCGAAGGACGACATCGATCACCTCGGCAACCGCCGCGTCCGCTCGGTCGGCGAGCTGCTGCAAAATCAGTTCCGCGTTGGGCTGCTGCGCCTCGAGCGCGTCGTGCGCGAGCGCATGACGGTGCAAGATATCGAAACCGTCACGCCGCAAGCGCTGATCAACATCCGGCCGGTCGTCGCGGCAATCAAAGAGTTCTTTGGCTCGTCGCAGCTCTCGCAGTTCATGGACCAGACGAACTCACTGGCCGAACTAACGCATAAGCGCCGTCTCTCGGCGCTCGGGCCGGGAGGCCTCTCGCGCGAGCGGGCCGGCTTCGAAGTACGCGACGTGCACCACTCGCACTACGGCCGCATCTGCCCCATCGAGACGCCGGAAGGGCCGAACATCGGTCTCATTGGGTCGCTCGCTACGTACGCGCGCGTCAACAAGTTCGGGTTTATCGAGACGCCGTACCGCGTGGTGCGCGACGGAGACGTGACCGATGAGATCGTCTACCTCACAGCGGACCGCGAGGACGAATACATCATCGCGCAGGCGAACACGCCGGTCGACGCGAGCAACGGCAAGATTCTCGCCGACTCCGTCGTCTGCCGGTATGCCGAAGAGTACATCGAGGAGCCGGCGCAACGCGTTCAGTTGATGGACGTCTCCCCGAAGCAGATCGTCTCGATAGCGACGGCGCTCATTCCATTCCTCGAACACGACGACGCAAACCGCGCGCTCATGGGTGCGAACATGCAGCGTCAGGCGGTACCGTTGCTTCACCCAGACGCGCCGATCGTCGGCACCGGCATGGAGTACCGTGCCGCGAAGGATTCGGGCAGCCTCATCGTCGCCGACGAAGCCGCGACGATCACGACGGTCGATGCGAAGGCTATCACGGCCCGCAACGGCGAGGGCGTCGAGAAGACGTACGAGCTGTTGAAGTTCGTGCGCAGCAACGCCGGCACGTGTATCAATCAGCGCCCGATCGTTTCGGTGGGCGAGAACGTCGTGGCGGGACAAGTGCTCGCGGACGGTCCGTCGTCGGCTGAAGGCGAACTCGCGCTCGGCCAAAACGTGCTGGTGGCGTTCATGCCGTGGGAAGGCTACAACTACGAAGACGCCATCCTGATCAGCGAGCGCATGGTCAAGGAAGACCGCTTCACCTCGATCCACATCGAAGAGTACGAATGCGAGGCGCGCGACACCAAGCTCGGGCCTGAAGAGATCACCCGCGACATCCCCAACGTCGGCGAAGACGCGCTCAAAGATCTCGACGAGCGTGGCATCATTCGCATCGGCGCAGAAGTGCGTCCCGAAGACATTCTGGTCGGTAAGGTCACGCCGAAGGGTGAGACAGAGCTCACCGCCGAGGAGCGCCTGCTGCGCGCGATCTTTGGAGAGAAGTCGCGCGAAGTCCGCGACACGAGCCTCAAAGTGCCGCACGGCGAAAAAGGCAAGATTATCGACGTCAAGGTATTCTCGCGCGAGAACGGCGACGAGTTGTCACCGGGGGTGAACCATCTCGTGCGCGTGTACGTGGCGCAGAAGCGTAAAATTCTCCAAGGCGACAAGATGGCCGGCCGTCATGGCAACAAAGGCGTGATCGCCAAGGTGCTGCCGGAAGAGGACATGCCGTACATGGAAGACGGATCGCCGGTCGACATCGTCCTCAACCCGCTGGGCGTGCCGTCGCGCATGAACTTGGGTCAGATCATGGAGACGCATCTCGGATGGGCTGCGCAAATGCTCGGCTTGAGCGTTGCGACGCCGGTGTTCGACGGCGCGCACGCCGAGGACATCGGAGAGTGGCTGCAGGATGCGGGCCTTCCCGCGGACGGCAAGACCTGGCTGCGCGATGGGCGCAGCGGCGACCGCTTCTCGCGTCCGATCACCGTTGGTTTGATCTACATGCTCAAGCTCGCGCACCTCGTCGACGACAAGATCCACGCGCGTTCGACGGGGCCGTACTCGATGATTACGCAACAGCCGCTCGGCGGTAAGGCGCAGTTTGGCGGGCAGCGGTTCGGCGAGATGGAGGTTTGGGCGCTCGAAGCGTACGGCGCCGCCTACACGCTTCAAGAGCTGCTGACGGTGAAGTCCGACGACGTTGTCGGACGCGTAAAGACATACGAGGCAATCGTCAAGGGCGAGAACGTCATGGAACCCGGCGTTCCCGAGTCGTTCAAGGTTCTGATCAAAGAGCTGCAATCTCTGGCGCTCGACGTCAAGGTTCTCACCGAGAATCGCGAGGAGGTCGAGATCAAGACGCCCGAGGACGAGATGGGCGAAAGCGAGCGCCGCGAGTACGGTCTGCTCATGGGCGACGAGCAGCCCGTGGTTTCGCAGACTGTCGTTGCGACGCGCGAAGCTGCAGCTGAGGTAACCGACGAGTTGGGTGAAGTGGCCGAAGAAGAAGAGGAAGACGAGGAGATCGACGACAGCAAGCCGCTCGACGCGACGCCGGCGATCCCGACACCACCTCCGGTCGCGCGCGCTGCGGAGATCGAAGCCGAAGAGATTTTCGCAGAGGTCCCCGAGGCGAGCGAGGACGAGGTCGAGGGCGCGCAAGGCTACGAGCTCGAGGAGGAAGACGAAGAGGCGAGTTACGAGAACGGAAAGCCGGAGTTCGCGAGCGATGACGAAGAGCCGCTCGTCGAGACCAATCAGGAGGAAGAGTTCTAGCTTCCCCTACACATCGAAAGTCGGATCATGACGAACGAGCTTCCTAAGGTCGGAGTCGTCGGTACCGGGCGGATGGGTGCGAACATTGCCCGGCGATTGCACGATGTGGGGTATCCGATCGTCGCACTTTACGACGTGAACGCCGAATCCGCGCGCGCGACCGCGGTCGAGACGGGCGGCGAGGTGACGGAATCGCTCGCTCGCGTGAGCGAGCTTGCCGACGTCATCATTACCGTGGTGACGGACGATGCGGCGATGTATGCGGTCTTTGCACCCTCGGGTGATTCGTTGCTGGCGCACGCGAAGGGCAAGATCTTCGTGAACTGCGCAACCATCACGCCGCGCGTCCACGTCGACATCCAGCGGATCGTCGAGGAACGCGGCGGCCATTCGCTCGAGGCCTGCATGGCCAGTTCGATACCACAGGCTCGTAACGGCACGCTGTATCTCATGGCCGGCGGCCGGCGCGAAGCCTTCGACCGCGCTAAGGCCGATGCTCGAAAAGATGAGCGCTTCGCTGAAGTACGTCGGCGAGGCGGGCAAGGCCGCCGAGGTCAAAGCGCTCGTGAATATGGTCATGAACATTAATACGGCCGGCTTGGCGGAGGGCTTGGGTCTCGGCGACGCGCTTGGCCTGGACCTCGATATGTTGCGCGAGGTGTTTTCGCAGACCGGTGCAAACTCGCGCGTGCTCGAAACGGACGGCGCCGACATGCAAAATCGCGAGCACGACGTCTATTTTTCCGCGGCTCATGCCGCAAAGGACTCGGGCATCGCACTCGAACTTGCGAAAGACGCCGGTCTGGCGTTGCCGCTGGCCCAGGCGACCTTCGACCAATACTCGCGGATGAAGGCGCTCGGACTCGGCGAGCTCGATAAATCGGGCGTATCGGAACTAACGTTCAAGACGCGCCACACACCTGCTTTTTGAGGAGAATACAAAATGGCGACACAGACACACACGAAGGTCGTGCCCTTGATCAGCTCCGACACCGCCGGCCCGCTCGGCGCGATTCATTTGCCGCGCCTATGGCTGAAGCTGACGCTTGCGGGCGCCGGCGCACTCCCGGAGGGATACGACGAGTGCGGCGACGGTTTCGATGCGATGACGCTGAGCGCGCTTGGCCTCGACCGGCAGAAGACGATCGACTTCGTGCGGCAGAACAAGCCGACGTACATGGAGTTCGAGGAATGGATCGTTCGTAACGGCAAGATCGATAAGGCGGCGATCGAGGCGCATAATGCCGCAGTCCGCGGGTACCATCACAGCGACGAGAAAGGCCACGGCATGCGGACGGCTTCGAAGATCAAGGACACCGCGGTCAAGGACGCCGTGACGCTCAACACGATCGAGGATCTGGACGAGATTCACCGGCAGGTCGTCGGGCGGTAGGGGTTGACCCGCCTCACGTTCGACGACGGCGGCTTCACGAACGTCGAGCGGTGGGGCGATCGCGGCCCGATCCTGCTCGCGATTCACGGCATGACGAGTTCGCGCCGCTCGTGGCAACGGCTCGCCGAGCGATTCGCGGGGCGCTTTCGCGTGGTGGCGTACGATCAGCGCGGGCACGGCGACAGCGCATCGCTGACCGGGCCGATGGCGCTGGAACGGGGCGTGCGTGACGCCGAAGAGGTGGTCGCGGCGTTGGGGGAGCCGGTGGACGCCATGCTCGGCCACTCATGGGGCGCAGCTGTGGCAGTCATCGCCGGCCGGCGCATGCCCGTCAGACGCGTCGCCGCGATCGATCCGATGATCCGGCAAGTGGGTGACGCGTGGTACCGCGAGTACCTCGAAGAACTGAGCGAGCTGTTCGCACTCGAGGGCGCGCAGCGCGATGCGAAGGTTCGGTCGGAGTTCGCGGATTGGGCGCCGCTCGACGTCGAGGCGAAGGTTCACGCCGTGCATGCGATGAGCGCGACGCCCATCGAAGGCTTGTGGAAAGAGAACCCGCCCGAGCGCTGGGACCTGCGCGAACCGATCGAGCAGTATCCCAAACCGCTGCTGCTCGCGCTGGCGGCGCGCGGCGAGGGAATCAACGATGACGAAACACTTGAAGCGATCGAGCGGCACCATTCGCCTTACGTTGAGATCGCGACGTTTCGCGGCGCAGGCCATAACATTCACCGCACGCAGTACGAGGCATTAATGAACGTTCTGAACGACTGGCTGGCACGCACGTGAGCGGCAAGAGCGCGTTCCTCGATCCAGCCGTCGAATCGTATATTCTCGAGACGACGGTCCACATAGATCCAGTCTTCCGCGATCTGCAAGCGGAGACCGCAAAGCAGCCGCACCCGGAGATGGCGATCGGTCCCGCGCAGGCGCAGTTCATGCAGGTCATGGCGCGCGCTATCGGCGCACGCCGCTATCTCGAAGTCGGAGTCTTCACCGGTTCGAGCACGCTCGCGATGGCGCTGGCGCTTCCAGCCGATGGCGCGATCGTGGCGTGCGATATCGATGCAGCGATGCCGGCGATAGGACAGCGCTACTGGCGGCGCGCGGGCGTATCGGAGAAGATCGACCTGCGGATCGGTCCGGCACGCGAGACGCTGGCGGCGCTCGTCGCGGCGAGCACCGAGCCGTTCGACATCGCGTTCATCGACGCCGACAAGACCGGCTACGACGCCTACTACGAAAGCTGCTTACAGCTGCTGCGCCCAGCCGGCCTTCTGATCGTTGACAACGCGCTGTGGAGCGGTGATGTCGCCAATCCGTCGGTTACGGACGAGAGCACGCAAGCATTACGCGCACTCAACGCTAAAGCCGCACACGATCCCCGCGTCGACGCGACGCTGATCCCGGTCGGCGACGGCCTTCTCATCGCCTGGAAACACTAACGTCGCTAGCGTCTCGCGACCACACGACGTGGTGGTGAGGAGCGCTTAGGGATGGGGTGGGCGGAGGTAGTTGAAGCGGGACCAGGCGTTTTCGCGGATGTCTGCGGATGCGGGCGATGAGGTGAGCTCGCTGCTGCCGCGGATGTCGAAGCAGATGCGATGGTGCGGATAGTCGACCGCCATCGCGTGGATCGACGGCAGGTTGGTTTCGATGATGCCGTTGTAGCCGTCGGGACGTTGCGATTCGGTGCAGATTGGCATCGCGTTGACGGGGGTGCCGCTCGTAAAACGAACGGATGCGCTCGAGCCGCACGCCAGGCCGGCACGTGCCGCCGAAGGTTCGGTTTGATACGCGGCGTCGGTGACCAGCGGCTGACGTAACTGCGATCGCACGCCGTCCCAGAGCGCGCCGCCGCCGGCCATCCCCGAATCGAGTACGATGTTGCGGACCCACGTGCCGTTGATCTCGATGCTTGCGAGCGGCACGTGCGGCGAAACGTCGATGACGAGGCAGCGCAGACGATCGAGCGACGCGGCGTGGGGGAAGAGCGTGACGCGCTGCCGGTCGCGATCGATGAGCGCCGGAAAGTGCGCGAAGAAGTCGTAGCCGCAGAGCGCACTATTGCCGCTGAGATTGGCGCTGATGAGCGCGGGCACGCCGCGTATCACGTACCCCGCGACGCCAAAGCGCGCGATCGACGTTTGGCGATCGACGGAGGTGTGGCCGTCGGGAGCGAGCTCGAACGTGCCCGCGGTCGATATGAGCCGCGCGGCGTGCGCGACTGACGGTGAGACGAGAATCGTCGACGTGCCGGTATCGAGGATGCAGGACGCCGCATGGCCGTCGATCGTGACGGGAATCGCCGCGCGCGTCGCGTTGGCTTGGGTTTCCAACGTGACCGGGGCGGGCGCCGACGCAAGCAGATGCGTCCGAGTCGAGAGCAGCGCGAACGCGGTTAGAGCCGTACAGAGCGCGAGCGTCAACGCCGCAAAGGTCGTCCATCGCATAAGCTTGGCGTAGCGTAGCATAAGCCGGGGGGATTCGTCTGCGGCTCTCATCAAAGTGTAAGACGTGTCCTTGCGCGTGACGTGCATCGGCGGCGGGCCGGCCGGCCTCTATTTCGGCATTCTCGCGAAGCGCCGGTTTCCGGAATCACATATCGAGGTCGTCGAGCGCAATCGGCCGCTGGATACGTTCGGTTGGGGCGTCGTCTTCTCTGACGCGACGCTCGAAAGCCTGCGCGAAGCGGACGATGCCGACGCACGCCGAGATCACGCAGTCGTTTGCTCATTGGGATGACATCGAGATCCATTTCAAAGGCCATACGATCGTCTCGGGAGGCCACGGCTTCTGCGGCATCTCGCGCAAGCGGCTGCTAGAGATTTTGCAACGGCGTGCGACCGAACTCGGCGTCGAACTCAGGTTTGAGACGGAAGTCAGGGACGTCGAGGCCTATCGCGACTCGATGCGATCTCCTCGTCGGCGCCGACGGGATCAACAGCATCGTTCGCAATACGTATCGCGAGACGTTTGTGCCGGAACTCGACCGGCGGCTCTGCCGCTTCGTATGGCTCGGGACGACGCTGCCGCTCGACGCGTTTACCTTCATCTTCGAGCCCACCGAGCATGGCTGGTTTACCGTGCACGCCTATCGCTTCGACGCGAGCCTGAGCACGTTCATCGTCGAATGTCGCGAGGAGACGTGGCGCGCGCACGGACTCGATACGGCGGATACCGGCGAAACGATCGCGTTTTGCGAGGGGCTCTTCGGGCGGTATCTTAACGGCCACCGGTTGATGGCGAACAGCGCCCATCTGCGCGGCCGCGATTGGCTGAACTTTCTGCGCGTCAGCAACGAGCGGTGGGTCGATCGACAACGTCGTCCTCATGGGCGACGCCGCGCACACCGCGCACTTCTCGGTCGGATCGGGCACGAAGCTGGCGATGGAGGACGCGATCGGTTTGGTGGAGGCGCTCGACACGACGGAGCACGCTCGGCGCCGCGCTAGGCAAGTACGAGGCGTCGCGTCGCGTCGAGGTGCTAAAACTGCAGAACGCGGCGCGTAACTCGACGGAGTGGTTCGAGAACGTCGCACGGTACGCGACGCTGCCGCCCGAGCAGTTCGCCTACAGCCTCTTGACACGAAGCCAGCGAATCGGTCACGAGAATCTGCGCCTGCGCGATACGACGTACGTCGGCCGCGTCGAGGAATGGTTCGCACGAGCGCCGCTTCGGTGCTCAGCGGGAACGGCTCCGCGACGGCGACGGCGATTCCCCCGATGTTCACGCCGTTTCGCTGCGCGATCTGGTGCGTTCGCAACCGCATCGTCGTTTCGCCGATGGACATGTACAGTGCCGTCGACGGGACGCCGAACGACTTCCATCTGGTTCATCTCGGCACGCGCGCGCTCGGCGGCGCGGGATTGTTCTTTACCGAGATGACGTGCGTCACGCGCGACGGACGGATCTCGCCCGGCTGCACCGGTATGTATCTTCCCGAGCACGTGCCGCGCATGGAGGCGCATCGTCGACTTCGTGCACGCCAACTCGGGCGCGAAGATCTGCGTTGCAGCTCGGACACTCCGGCCCGAAAGGCTCGACAAGACTCATGTGGGAGGGCATGGACGAGCCGCTCGACGAGGGGAACTGGCCGGTCGTCGGCGCCCTCGGCGCTTCGCCTACGCGGCGGCACATCAGGTGCCGCACGAGCTGACGCGCGCCGAGATGGACGAAGTGCGCGACGCGTTCGTACGCGCGGCTGACGATGGGGGTCGAGGCGGGCTTCGACATGCTCGAGCTGCACTGCGCGCATGGCTACCTGCTTTCGTCGTTCATTACGCCGTTGCGCAACCACCGGAGCGACGAGTACGGCGGCTCGCTGGAGAACCGGCTTGCGCTATCCGCTCGAGGTATTTTCGGCGATGCGCGCGCATATGGCCGGCAGGCGCGCCCGATGTCGGTGCGCATCTCGGCGACGGATTGGGTTGCGGGCGGTATCTCGGCGACGACGCGGTCGAGATCGCGCGCGCGTTCAAGTCGCAAGGCGCCGATCTCATCGACGTCTCGACGGGTCAAACTTCGCCCGACGCGCAAGCCGGTCTACGGGCGCATGTTCCAAACGCCGTACGCCGACAAGATTCGCAACGAGGTCGGGATCGCGACGATGGCCGTCGGCAACATCACCGATAGCGATCAAGTCAACGCGATCCTCGCCGGCGCGGTCGCGCCGATCTCGTCGCGCTGGGGCGTCCGCATCTGGCCGATCCGTTTTGGACGCTGCACGCTGCCGCGCAGCTCGGCTACGCGGAAGCGCCGTGGCCGGTGCAGTATCTGCCGGGCAAAGAACAGCTCGAGCGGCTGATCGCGCGGGCGCGCGAGGGCACGACGCGTGAGTCTGCCGGACGCCACGCGCTCGTTACCGGCGGCGCGCGCGGCATCGGCCTTGCGATCGCGTCGCTGCTCGCGAGCGAGGGCGCGCGCGTGAGCATCGTCAGCCGTTCGCCGCGCGGAGCAGCGAAGGTGACGCGCGTGTTCTTTCGCGCCGAAGCGACGTCACCGACGAAGAGCAGGTGCGCGCTGCGTTTGCGGCATGCCGGTCGGCCAACGGCCCGATCGAGATTCTCGTCAATAACTCCGGGTATCGCCGAATCGGCGCCGTTGGCGCGCACGGGGCTCGCGATGTGGGATCGCATCATCGCAACGAACCTCACGGGCACGTTTCTCTGCACGCGCGAGGCGTCGACGATATGATCGTCGCGAAGTGGGGACGCATCGTCAACGTCGCGAGCATCGCGGGGCTCGGCGGCGCGCCGTACATCTCCGCGTACTGCGCGAGCAAACACGGCGTCGTCGGCTTCACGCGCGCGATCGCCGCGGAGTTCGACGGAACCGGCATTACGGCCAATGCGGTCTGTCCCGGCTACACGGAGACCGGATCATGATGCGCCAGGCGATCCAACGGATCACGCAAAGTCACCGGTCGAACGAGGATGCGGCCCGCGCAGTTGGCGAAGAGAATCCCGCAGGGCCGGATCGCTCCGCCGAGGAGGTCGCCCAAGGTGTGCTGGATCTGATCGACGAGCTCGCGCACCGGCGTCGGCGCTCGTCGTTCCCGGGATTGAAATCGGCTAAGTTTGGCGCTGAGGCTCCTAGGCGCCGTACCATCGCAAGTGCGGCCAGATCGACGTCGAGCGGTGCGATCGGGATCGCGGCAGATATAGATCGGCGCCGGCCCTTCGACGACCCATTGGTACGGCTCGGTCGAGGTCGCGCACGAGCGTGACGTTCGCGATAGTAGCTTGCGCAGCAGGTCGATGCGCGTCGCGCCGATCGCGACCAGCGTCGCGCCGTCGTAGCCGCGCGTGCCCCAGAGATAGTAGTTGTTCTGGCTCGAGATCGCGGCCGGCAGACCGTAGCGCGGCCCGAAGAAATCGAGCGCGCCGGCGTCGCCGTAGGTGTCGGCGTAGATCGCGGTGCGTGCGCGTTGCGGCGGCAGGAAAGGCGAGATAGACCGATGCAACGTCGCGCGCCAGCCGTTCCCAGCCGAACTCCTCGGCGAAGACCGGCTGGATGAGATGCGGCGGCGTGCCATTGCGGCCGGTGAGTCCGAGCAGCTTGCGAGTACGCGATCAAGCGCATCGACCGGCAGCACGGGAAGCGAGAGCGGCAGCGCGGCGATCGCCGACGGCGAGCAGAGCCGCCGTTAGCCCGATGCGCAGCGGTCGGGCCGGCGCGCTCGATTGCCACCGCGCCGATCGCAAACAGCGGTGCGTATATCCCGACGATGTAGTAGCCTTTTGCGCCTAGCGCGACGGCGACGCAGAAG
This sequence comes from Vulcanimicrobiota bacterium, assembly GCA_963758805.1. GTDB lineage: Bacteria > Vulcanimicrobiota > Vulcanimicrobiia > Vulcanimicrobiales > Vulcanimicrobiaceae > Cybelea. The sequence goes on along the minus strand of CAVWWP010000002.1, from coordinate 524,860 downwards.
ACCACCCCGTAGGCGATCGCCGATGAAGCGAAGATCGCGCAGCGTCGCGAAGCCGAAACGGCGCGACGATGCCGGCCATCCAGAGCGGTGCGGCGAGCGGATTCGTGTAGAGTAGTTGTTCCAGTGCAAACGCCATGGCGTTGTCGCCGAGACTGCGGTATTCGAGTGCGAGGCCGCTTTGGAAGGCGGGCCGGTGCGCGGCATCGCCGATCAGGACTGCGAGGAACGGCCAGCCGTGCGCGGCCTTGCCAGAGAGATTCGGCGCCAGCACGAGCACTGCAAGAGCGCAGCAGCGTGGAGCAGGTAAGGCGTGCGAAGGACGCGCCGCTCCGGCGTGAGCACGAGGCCGGCGGCCAATCGCGACCGCGAGCAGCGCGATCGAGTACTTTCGCATACGCTCCAAACGCGATCGCGGCGGCAAGCAGCAGCCCACCACGGTCGCGCAGCCCGACGGGCCCGCGCGAACGATGCGAATCGCGGCGTAGATCGCGTCAGCGTCCAGAAGAGCGGCTCGAACGACGTCGTGGTCAGCGTGTTGCCGAGCAAAAGATAGGCCGGCATCAGCAGCGTCGCGACGCCGGCGAGCATCTGCGCGAAACGTCCGCCGCCGAGTTCGCGCGGCGAGCGCGATCGCAAGATAGACGGTCAGCGCCGCGGCGAGGATCGGCAGCGCGCGCAGCGCGACGAGCTGGTATCCGGCGGGCGCAGCGAGCCACGCGGCGACCGCGACGAGTGGCGGCTGATCGACGTAGCCCCACGCGAGATGCTTCGAGCACGCGATGAAGTAGAGCTCGTCGCGGAAGTATCCGTATCGCCACGCCGTCGCGGCGTGAAGCAGCAGCGCGGCGAGATGCGAGCGCGAGCGCCGATCACGCCGTGCGGCGCGCGAGTGACGAGCAAGCTCAGAGCAAAACCGCAGACGCCGGCCCAAATCCACGAGCCGAGCGCGACGTTCCAGTCCCACCAGATGCCGTCGGCCGACCATCGTGCCGAGCAGGTAGATGCCGATGTACGCCATCGGCACGGCGACGGCAAAGCAGCGAAACGCCGCGGAGCGTCCCGGAGCCGGATGCGGATCGTAACGCGCGGACGAGCACGTCGGCGACGATGCCCGGTCAACAGCGATTGCGCGAGCGTCACCGCGAGCAGCGGCGTCTGGTTCGTGAATGCCGCCGCGGCCGGAACGTTTGCCGATGAGATAGAGCAGCGTAAACATTCCGCGGCCGGGCGTGATGCGCGCGACGAGCCAGAGCGCAAAGCCGGCGATCAGCGTGCTCTGAAAGATGACGATCAGCACGCCGCTGGAGACCTTGTAGTAGCCGATGCGAGCGCGGTCAGGTAGTCGGGCGTGAACGGCGCGATCGGCGGCGGAGCGTTGGTTCGCCCGGCGCCGGGATCGAAAGCGTAGGCCGTTCCGAAGTGCAGCCAAGATCAGCCACGTCGCCAAGCCCAAGACCAGCGGCAGCTGCGCGCGAAGGTCGTGGAGGCGGCCGCGTCGCGAGCGACGGAGCGGATGGGCCCGCTCGCGAGAAAGAAGATGCCCAAGCCCAGCACCTGATGCGTCGGGCTGAGCAGTGCGTCGACGCCCTCTTCGATGCCGAAGCAGCGGTGCCAGAGCATGTCGCCGATGCCGCGCGATCACGAAGATCGGGATTCCGAGCAGCGCCAAGCCGATACGGCCGCGGAAAGGCGTTGGCTCCACGCATATGCCCGAGGCGCTGCGACGCAACCGCGTAGGCCGCGAGTAGCGCCGCGAGCATGGCGAGCATGCCGGAGTAAAAGACGCGCGTGGTAGGGCGTGAAGAACTCTCGATCGGGACGTGCCCGTGCGCCCATGCGTCGAGAAAGAATCCGCCGGATATCCAGACGCTGCAGATCGCCGACCGCGTAGTCGAGCGCGAGGCTTCGCGGTAGCGGCGTGCTGCATCGCACTGCCTCTTACGCGACGCTCGACGCGGCGCCTTCCCAGCGGAGCAGGTGGCGTCGCCGTGGAGTCGTACGGACCTCAGATGCGTGCGTTCTTCGCATGCGGAGCGATCGTTGCGTTGCGCGCTGCTCGCGATGCCGGCTGCGCGTCGCAGCTTCCCGACTCCGCCCGGCGAATCTCGTCGCCGGCGGCCGGCCGCGATGCCGACGCCCCGCATCGAGCCGCAACGACGCCGCGCCGCGGATCTTCGCGCATGCAGTTTCTCGTCGCTCGACGTCCGGCGCGGCAACGCTTTGGTCGGGAAGGTTTCGTCACCACGACCAACGTCGCGAGCGTCGAAGTGCGCACGAATCTCTTCTCGATCAACGTTCCGCGCGTCGCCTACGGCCGCTTCGCTTTTCGCCTCGACGTGCTCGATACGCCGCCGATCTTCGTGCGCCCCTACCGCCTGCGCGTGATCGCGCGCAACAGCGCCGGGCGCCGAGTACGAAGAGGACATTCCATTTCGAATTCGGTGACGCGCGCACGCATACGAACGCGCAGGGTAAGGTGCTGACGATCACGCTCGATGGACGCCAGCGCGCAAGAACCCGCTGACCTTCGAGCTCTATGCGGAGCTGCGCGACCGGTTTGCGGCATTGACCGAGGAGCGCGCAGTGTCAAGGCCGTCGTGCTCACCGGCGCCGGCGAGAACTTCTGCTCCGGCGGCGACGTGCACGAGATCATCGGCCCGCTCACGCACCGTCTCGCCGACAGCGAGCTCTTGGAGTTCACGCAGATGACCGGCGACCTCGTCAAGGCGATGCGCGCCTGCCCGCAACCGATCGTTGCGGCCGTTGACGGCGTCTGCGCGGGCGCCGGCGCGATTCTGGCGATGGCGAGCGGACATTGCGCTTCGGAACGGCAGCGCTCGCGGTCGCATTCCTTTTCGTGCGCGTCGGTCTTGCGGGCTGCGACATGGGCGCGTGCGCGATGCTGCCGCGCATCGTCGGGCTCGGGCGCGCCGCCGAGCTGCTGTACACGGGCCGCACGCTCGCCGGGTGCCAAGCGCATGGAGTGGGGCTTCTTCAACGAGCTTTGCGCGCCCGACGAGCTGCGAGTCGCGCGCCGCTGAGCTTGCGCGCAGACGACTCGCGGAGCGGACCGACGTTGGCGCACGCGATGACGAAGAGGATGCTGCCCGAGGAATGGGCGATGCCGCTCGACGAGGCGATCGACGCCGAGGCGCGCGCAAGCGGCGGTGCATGGAGAGCGAACGATTTTCGGCGCGCCTACGAGGCCTTCGTCGAGAAGCGCGCGGCCGCGAGTTCGAAGGCGACTGATGGACGAGCGCGATCTGCGTGGCCGTTCTTCGATGAAGAGCATCGCGCGTTTGCGGCGGGCTCGAAGGATTGGCTGGCCGGCGCCAAGCGTGCTTCGACGACGAACGGACGCCGATCCGCGAGCTGCCGCGCCTGGGTGCGCGGCCTTGGCGAAGCCGGATGGTTGCGCGCGCGTGCGTGCCGGCCTCTATGGCGGACTTGCGCGCCGAGCTCGACGTGCGCACGCTTTGCATCGCGCGCGAGACGCTCGCCGTACGCACTCGGCGCTCGCCGATTTCGCCTTCGCGATGCAGGGCCTCGGCAGCGGGCCGATCAGCGCTCTTCGGCAGCGCCGAGCTGCAGCGCGCGCTATCTGCCGCGACGTCGCGGACGGAGCGCTGCATCGCCGCCTTCGCGCTCTCCGGAGCGCGAGGCCGGCTCGGACGTTGCGGCGCTCGCGACGCGGCGCGCGGCGCGACGGCGACGCGTACGTCCTCGACGGCGAGAAGAGCTGGATCTCGAACGCCGGCATCGCGGACCTCTACGTCGTCTTCGCGCGCACCGGCGGCGAGGGCGCGAGGGGCTCAGCGCGTTTGCCGTCGACGCTTCGACGCCGGGCTGCTCCGCCGAGCGAACGCGATCGAAGACGATCTCGCCGCATCCGCTCGGCACGCTGCGCTTCGAGGGCGCGCGCGTTCCCGCGCGCTGCCGGATCGGCGACGAGGGCGAGGGCTTCAAGATCGCGATGGCGACGCTCGACGTCTTTCGCAGCACGGTCGGCGCCGCGGCGCTCGGCTTTGCGCGGCGCGCCTTCGACGAGACGGTCGGAGCACGTGAAGTCGCGCAAGCTCTTCGGCGCGCCGCTCGGCGACGCTGCAGCTCACGCAAGCGCGATTGCGGCGATGGCGACCGACGTCGACGCGAGCGCGCTGCTCGTCTATCGAGCGGCGTGGATGAAGGATTCCGGCGCGCGCGCGCGTGACGCGCGAGGCGGCGATGGCGAAATGGTTTGCGACCGAGGCTGCGGGACGCGTCTGCGACCGCGCGGTGCAGCTCTTCGGCGGCCGCGGCGTCACGCGCGGCGAGATCGTCGAGCGGCTCTACCGCGACGTGCGCGCGCTGCGCATCTACGAAGGCGCGAGCGAGATCCAGCAGGTCGTCATCGCCAGGCCAGACGCTGGAGAATCACTGAGAGCGTGACGCGCGTGACCGCCGCATACCGACGACTTTGCCGAGCGAACGCTGCCGCCGGCGGCGCACGATGCCGGAGCTCGTTCTTGCGAGCTCGAGCTTGCGGTATCCGGAGCGTCTCAACGCCGGCGAGCGTACTCTGCTCGATCGGCAGGTCGCGCAGGGCAACGCCGGCCGCGCGCGGTACTCGCGCCCGAACGGCACGCAGTGGAGCTACGATGACCTGCTGCGCACGGCAAATCGCATCGCGCGCGTGCTCGTCGACGATTGCGGCGTGCGAGCCGGGCAACCGCGTGATGCTGCGCAGCCCGAACACGCCGATGCTGGCGGCGTGCTGGTTTGCGGTGCTCAAAGCGGGCGGCATCGCGGTCACGACGATGCCGCTCTATCGCGCCAACGAGCTGCGCTTCATGATGGAGAAGGCGCGGTCGATCACGCGCTGTGCGACGCGCGCCTGCGCGACGAGCTCGAGCGCGCGTGCGCGGTCGCGACGGCCTTAGCTGTCGCTATTTCGGCGACGCACAACGCCGGAGCGCTGGAAGTGCATGGCAGCGAAAAAGCCCGACACGCTTCGACAACGTCGAGACCGCTGCAGAGGACGTTGCGCTGATCGCCTTTACGTCGGGGACGACGGGAACGCCGAAGGCGGCGATGCACTACCATCGCGACCTGTTGGCGATCTGCGACACGTACGCGGCGCACGTGCTGCCGTCCGCGCGCGAGCGATCTCTTTTGCGGAAGCCCGCCGCTCGGCTTTACGTTTGGGCTCGGCGGATCGCTGCTCTTTCCGCTGTATGCCGGCGCCGCGACGCTGTTGCTCGAGAAGGCGGGGCCCAACGAGCTCCTACAGGCGATCCAAACGTTCGGCGTGACGACGCTCTTCACCGCGCCCATCGCCTATCGCTCGATGGCGGCCGTCGCCGATGGTTACGATCTCTCTTCGCTGCGCACGTGCGTCTCCGCCGGCGAGACGCTCCCGAAGGCGGTGTGGGAGACGTGGCACGCGAAAACCGGGATCAAGATTCTCGACGGAATCGGCAGTACCGAGATGCTGCACATCTTCGTCGGTTCGCCGGAAGAGGATGCACGTGCGGGATCGACGGGCCGCGTCGTGCCCGGATACGTCGCCGAGATCCACGACGACGCCGGTGCACCGGTTCCCAACGGCGAGATCGGAAGGCTTGCAGTCAAAGGTCCGACGGGTTGCAAGTACCTGCAGGACGAGCGCCAAACGACGTACGTGCAGCGCGGATGGAACTATCCGGGCGACGCGTACCGCCGCGACGACGATGGATACTTCTGGTACGTCGCGCGTACCGATGACATGATCGTTTCGGCCGGCTACAATATCTCCGGGCCGGAGGTCGAGCAGACGCTCATCGCGCACGCCGACGTGCGCGAAGCCGCGGTCGTCGCAAAGCGCGACGCCGCGAAAGAGACGAACATCGTTAAGGCGTTCGTCGTGCTCGTCGACGGCGGTCAACCAACGCCGGAGAAGGCCGACGAGCTGCGCGAGTTCTGCAAGCGCGAGATCGCGCCGTTCAAGGCGCCGCGCGAGATCGAGTTCGTCACCGAGCTGCCGCGCACGGAAACCGGCAAACTACAACGCTATAAACTCCGTAACTCATAAATTCCGAAAAAGTAACATCGGGTGCGACGCGACGCGACCCCGTGCTGCGGCGGGGACTCTGACGCGAGCGCCATTGACAGGAGGTCATGAGGTACCTTAGCGGTGGCGCGAGCGCAGCGTAGCAGGAGCGGAGCATGGATGCGCAGCGACGAGCGACCCAACGCAGCATGGGGTCGTGTCGCTAGCGCGCGGTGTTACGGCAGCACCGCGGTTGCTTCGATTTCGACCTTGGCGCCGGGTTCGAGCAGGGCCGGCGACTTGTACGAGCGTCATTGCGGGGTAGCGATCGCCGGCGAGCTCACGGTAGGATTCCCCGAGCGCGCGCAGGTTTTCGCGGTACTCGCCGATGTCGGTAACGTACCAGGTCAGGCGGACGAGATGCTCGGGCTTGCCGCCTGCGGCGCGCAGGACCTCGACGATGTTGCGCAGCGCCTGGCGCGCCTGGTCGAGAAAGCCCGTAGCGACCAGCTCGTTGCGTTCGTTCCAGCCGATTTGGCCCGCGATGGCAAGGTAGCGGCCTTCGGCGACGATGCCGTTGGCATAGCCATTTGGGCGCGGCCAACCAGATGGATTTATAGACTGACTCATGCGAAATCTCCGGCGACGGTGCAGTCGGTTCCGGCGGGCACGCGCACGATTCGTAAGAGCGGCGTGAGGCCCGCAGCGACGAGCAGATTGAGTACGAGCGAGTAGAGGGCGATGAAGCCGGTGAGCTTACTGCCGAACACGTGCGAGCGTAAAGTTTGCATTGAAGCCGCTCGCATACGCCATCGCGCAACTTGCGGCTAGACCGCAAACCCATCCTGCGAGCAGCGCCTTGGGATGGAACCAGCGCGTCCAGAGTCCGAGAACGAACGCCGGAAATATCTGGAGCATGATCGCGCCGCCCAGCAGCTGAAAGTCGATGGCGTACGGAACGGGAACGAAGAAGACGAAGAGCAGCGCGAACAGCGCATATGACGAGCGTGAGGATCTTGGCGACGACGATTTCGATCGCCGGCCGCTGCGGCGAGAACTCGCGGAAGACGTTGCTGGCAAAGAGATTCGCGGCACCGATGCACATGATCGCGGCCGGGACGAGCGCGCCGATGACGATAGCGGCGTCGGCGACGCCGGCAAACCAATCCGGGAAGTAGCGGGCAAAGAGCAGCGGCACGACCGCGGTCGTGTCCTTCGTAACGATGCCCGCGGCCATCGCGCAATAACCCAGAAGCGCGAGCAAGCCGAGCAGGAGTGAGTAGATGGGCAATAGTGCGGCGTTGCGCCGAACCACGGCTTTGCTTCGCGCGGAGAGCACGCTCGTCACCGAATGCGGGTAGATGAAGAGCGAGAGTGACGATCCCAGCGCCATCGTCGCATACGCAAAGTACTGCTGCGGCCCCAGCAGGATCGAGCCCGGCCGCGCGCGATGTGCCAGCACGGCCGACGAAACGGAGAAGATGTGCGCCCAGCCGCCGAGCCGCGCCGGAATGACGACGATCGCGGCAATGACGGTCACGTAGATCAGCGTGTCCTTGACGAACGCGATGAGCGCCGGCGCGCGTAGACCGCTGGTGTACGTGTATGCCGCGAGCAGGACGAACGCGATCGTAATCGCGGGCAGCCCGCCGGCCACGTTGAAGGCGCCGCCGAGTTGCGCGAACGCGGCCTTCATCCCGACGAGCTGCAGCGCGATGTACGGCATTGCGGCAACGACGCCGGTGAGCGCGACGGCGACTTCGAGGCTCCGGTCGCCGAAGCGATCGCGGATGAAGTCGGCGGTCGTCACGTAGCCGCGCTTGCGCGCGACGGCCCAGAAGCGCGTCATCACGACGAGGGCGACCGGATAGGCGATCGGTCGCGTACGGAACGGCGAAGAACCCGAGCGCGCCTACGCCGTAGACCAGGGCCGGTACGGCAATGAACGTGTACGCCGTATAGAGATCGCCGCCGAGCAAGAACCACGAGACGAGGGTTCCGAAGCGGCGTCCGCCGAGCGCCCATTCGTCGAGACTCGTCAGGCTGCGGTGACCCCAACGGCCGGCTATGAAGCCCATGACGGTCACTAGCGCGACTAGGGCGACCAGGACCAGGCCGCCGCTAGACATCGCGTTCCTCACGCGTGAGATAGACGACGAGTCCGAGCAGTCCCGCGGTTACGACGATCCACGCGAGCTGGTACCAGTAGAAGAAGGGCAACCCGAACAACGCCGGGCTCGCATGGTTGTAGAGCCACGGCAGCAGCGTCGCGACGAACGGCAGAACCAGCACGAGATGCCAGAAGCGCCGCTTCATGGTCAGCTGTGGTTGGCGTTCGAATGCCCCTGTCCTCGAAGATCGGGTCGGCAAGGAGGCGACGGACGCTCGCCTAAGATGCAAAAGAAGCGCCTTCAACCCCGAGGAGGATTACCGTGCGACGTTTCATGGCCGTCGCGATCTGCTTTGCCGCGACCGCGCTTACGTGCGGGGCCGCCGCCGTGGCGCAGAGCCGCCCGCCGATCGCCGTAATGGACTTTTCCACCCAAGGCCTCACCTCAAATGATTATGGCAACTTTCAACCCGGCGTCGCGCTCTCCGATCTGCTGACCGACCAGCTCGTACAGGCCGGGAAGTTTAACGTCCTCGACCGCAAGACGCTCGACGCGACGCTCTCCGAGCACCAGCTGGGCGCCAGCGGCGAGGTCAGTCCCGAGAGTGCAATCGCCGCCGGACACCTCGTCGGTGCGCGTTATCTCGTGACCGGCAACATCTTGCAGCTTTCGTCGACGGGGCAGAGCGGCGGCAACGTCGGGCAGGCTCTGCCGGGAATCTTCGGCGCCGCCGCGGGCAGCGTCTCGCAGACGCGCGTGACGCTGAAGGTCGCCGTACGCGTCGTCGACGCGAGGACCGGACAGATCGTCCAGAGCTTCACCGACGAGCAGACGAAGACGGCGACGTCGTGGAGCACGGCCGGCTTTGCCGGGGAGACGGGCGGCAGCTATAGCAACGGCGAGTTCGTGAACTCGACCATGGGGCATCTCGTCAACGACGAAGCGGCAAAGATCGCGGCCGACATCGATCCCTCGAAGTTTGCAGCCGTAGCGACCGCGCCGACCATCAAAGGGCACATCGCCGGCATCGACGGGAAGGACATCATCGTCAGCGTCGGATCGGCGCAAGGCGTACAGGTCGGCATGATCTTCGACGTAGAGAAGACCAAGACGCTGATCGACCCCGATACGCATCAGCCGCTGACGGTCAGCGAAACGATCGGAAAGATTCAGATCGATAGCGTGAGCTCGAACGCCTCAGTCGCGCACGTCATCCAAGGGCGCGCCGCGGTGCGCGTGAGCGTCGTCTCTGAGGGGCCGTAGGCGCCGTACAGGTGCGATGCGTTCGCAAAGCAAAGCAAGCAAACATCGGAGTGCATCTATACTCGTGAAAGGGGCCGTGCAATGTCCGTGACCCAACCTCCAAAAGATACGCCGTTTGGCTTGGAGCCGAACGTTGCCGCGGGGCTCGCGTATCTGTTCTGCTTACTGGGCGGCATCGTCATGCTCGTAGGCGGCGGCACGAATCGCTTCGTGAAATGGGCCGCCTGTCAATCCATCACGCTTTGGGCATTATGGTTTGTGCTGTGGTGGGTTATCGGGATCCTCGCGCACGCGGTGGTGTTCGCGTTGCTCTTACTCCTCGTGATCTGGGTCGTGCCGCTACTCGGGCTGGCAGTTTGGCTTTGGACGTTCATTACGGCGTTCCAAGGCAAAGAGGTACGCGTGCCGTTAGTCGCGTCGCTAACCGAGAGCATCTTCAAGTCACAACTGACCTAGCCACAACGCGGAGGTCATCCCGTAATGTCGGTAACGCAGCCCCCGAAAGACACGCCGTTTGGCCTCGAGCCGAATATCGCCGCCGGGATCGCGTATCTCGTTCCGATCGTCGGCGGGATCGTAATGCTGACCGGCGGCGGGACCAATAAGTTCGTGCGCTGGGCAATCGCACAGTCGATTACCTTATGGGTTGCCTGGATCGTCTTCTGCTGGCTGGTCGGCATCGTGATGCTCGTGTTGCACATGTGGCTGCTGTTCTTCCCGGTGTTCGTAGGGTTGCGGATCGTCGCGCTAGTTCTATGGCTCTGGACGTTCATCACGGCCTTCCAGAACAAAGAGGTTCAAGTTCCGGTAGCGGCCGATCTGACGCGGAACATTTTCAAGACCTACGTAGCGTAACCGCGCTTGGGGCGCTTCGGCGCGCCGAAGCGCGGCGGCCCCAGCCGCAGCAGCGGACGTTCGAACGCATAGGTGACCACGGTTGCCACGGCGATTGTCGCCGCGAAGGCGAGAGCCGTATAGCGCGCCTGCCATTCCGGATCGTACTGCGGCTCGCCGACATACGCAGGCACGTGGTGCGAGACCAGTTCGCGAGCGACCATCTGGTGATACAGATAAAGGTTGTAGGAGATCGCGGCCATGAAACGGAGCACGACGTTATCGAGGAGAGCTTGCCACCAGCGTGGGCTCACGAGCGATCCGAGGGCTACGATGGAGAACGCGACGCCGAGCAGGGGACGGTTATTGATCTGCCACACCGCCGACCACTGATCCGTTAGCCGCACGGCGTAGAGCTGCTCGAGAAGACCGACCAATAACGCAATGCCGGCCACTGCAACGAGCGGCGCGACATAGTGCAAGCGTGACGAGCGCCAGCGCTCGCCAAAACGCGTGAACAGATACGCGCTCATCATTCCCAACGCAAAGATGTCGAGATACCCCGGAAGGTTCTCTTCATAGTTTGCAAAGAGCGTGGCATAGCAGCATCGAGCCATCCAGGCTCGCCAAGCCCACGCAATGGCGATCATCGCGATCGTCGTAAGCCACGGGCTCCTGCGAAACGCCCACCATACGAGCGGGAAGATACAGTAGAACTCGACCTCGACGGCAAGCGTCCAAAGCACGCCGTCGATCGTACCGTACCGATCCGGAAACCACGTATGAATGAAGAGCAGGTGGGTGATGATATCCGGAATCGGAGACGCGTTAGGCTGCTGTTGCGCGTAGCCGATCTCGTACGCGACAACGATGGACAGGACATACGACGGCACGATCTTGATGAATCGGCGCCACGCAAACGTCCCCCATCCGGGCGTCGGCCGGCCGTTGAGCCACGCGCGCAGGAACGGATACGTGATCACGAACCCGCTGAGGTAGAAGAAAAGATGGACGCCGATGAATCCCGTCGCGGGCACGAACTGTAGCCACGAGGGCGGCTCGAGCCAAGAAATCTCCCAGATGTGATACCAGAGGACCAGGAGGACGGCGATACCGCGCAGTCCGTCTAAGACGCCGAGCCGGGCACTTTCATGAAGGGTTCCGCTCGCGGCCATGCGCGCGTCATACGGGCCGAAGTGCCTCGACCCTGTCACGACGCTTGTTCGCCATGAAAATTCGAGCGCTCGCTCGAATCAATGCCACGGAGCCATGCTCGTTGCCCAGCATCTGCAGAAGAAATTCGGGAACATCGTCGCCGTGAGCGACGTGAACTTCAGCATTGCGGCCGGCACGACGTTCGGGCTCATCGGCCCAAATGGCGCCGGCAAGACCACAACCGCGCGGTTGATCCTCGGAATATTCGCACCCGACGGCGGCGGCATCACATGGCGCGGAGAGAGCGTCAACCGAAAGACGCGCCGGAGATTTGGTTATCTTCCGGAGGAGCGCGGACTCTACGCGAAGATGCGCGTCCGCGATCACATCCGCTATTTTGGACAACTTCACGGGCTGACGGGCGAACAATCGGACGCGAGCGCGCAGCGATGGATGGCGCGCCTGGATCTGGGGCGCTATGCGGAGCGAGCCTGCGGAGAGCTCTCAAAAGGGAATCAGCAGAAAGTGCAAGTGGCGTGTTCGCTCGTGCACGCGCCCGAGGTGCTGGTACTCGACGAGCCGTTTTCGGGTCTCGATCCCGTCAACGCGCAGATGTTGTTGGGAGTCTTTCGCGAACTGCAAACGCAAGGCGTCACGCTCATCCTCTCCAGCCATCAGATGTGGCAGCTCGAAGAGCTGTGCAGCAGTTTCTGCATCATCTGCGAAGGAACCAATCGCGCGAGCGGGACGCTGGACGAGTTACGCGCGAACTGGCCAACGCGCATCATTCGCGTCTCGCCGCCGACAATGCGCGCGCGCGCGGTGCTCGATCAGGTCACGGGTTCTCGCCCGATGCCGGTGCTCAACGGCGTGCTGGAATACGAAGTGCCGGTTGAGACGACGTTTTCGGAGGTCCTTCGAACTCTGGTGGAGGCCGAAGCGATTACGCGTTTCGAGAGCGTGGCTCCGTCGCTGCAAGATATTTACATTACTACCGTCGAGCGGACGCGACTGTGAGCGACTTCGTCACCGTCTTCTGTGCCGAGTTCTTGCGCCGCATTCGCTCGCGCCCGTTCCTCGTCGGGCTTGCGCTCGGTGCCGTCGGCATCGGCCTCTTCATCAAGGTTCCACAGTGGCTCGAGGTTTCGACGCGCAACGCAACGCGTAGCGCGATCGTCATCGTGAAACCGCCGATCCGAGGCTCGGCGGCGCTGCTGCTCGAGCACGATTTCGACGTCATAGCCGTGGCACCGGTTTCGCGCGCGGGCGCGGTATTGAGGCGTTACGACGCGGCGACGATCATCGTGCTCGGCACGGGGCCCAGCGGTCTGCAGGTGACGGCATACGCGCGGGACCCCGGGCGCGTTCCGGTGATCACGCTCCGCCGCGATCTGATCCCGCTGCAGTTGGAGCTAGCGACGTCGCTGCCGCCGCCACGGATTGTGTCGCTGCTCCGGCTCCCGATCGACGTGCGTTCGGTTTCGGCGCATTTCGGGTCGAGGGCGCAGTCGAACGCCGGCCACGCGCTCGCGGCAACAATGATCTTCTTCCTCTATATGCTGATCTTGCTCAATACGCAGATCATCATGAGCTCCGTCGCGGACGAAAAGACGAGCCGGATCGCAGAACTGCTCGTGGCCTCGGTCGATCCGATAGCGCTGCTGGCGGGAAAGATCGCATCGGCCGCCTCACTCGCGTTGTTGCAGATGCTCGTCTGGATCTCGGTCGCCGTCGTCTTGACGATGCTGCCGGGCGCGCCCCCGCCGTCGGACCAGACGCCGTTCGATCTGGCGGGACTGCGCACCGGAACGCTCTCGCCGACGGTGGTCGTGGCGTTTCTGGTCTTCTTCGTGATCGGTTTCTTGCAGCTCTCGCTCGTGTTCGCCGCGCTGGCATCGTTGATCAATCGCACCGAGGATCTTGGAAGCGTCTCCGTTCCGCTCGCGATTCCGATCATCACGGCGCTGCTCGTGGCAGTCGCCGCGCTCGACGTGCCGGACGCGCCGTGGGTCGTCGCGATGAGTTACGTGCCGCTCATCGCGCCGTTCGTGATGTTCTCGCGAATCGCGGTGAGCGACGTGCCGCTCTCCCAGATCGTGGTCTCGGTGGAGCTCAATGCGGTTGTCCTCTGCCTCATCGCGATCGGCGCCGGTAAGGTCTACCGCGTGGGCATGCTCATGTACGGACGCAATCCGAGCCTCAAGCAGATGTGGAGCGTCATCCGGTCGTAGTCCGGCGAGCGTCCGGACGCCCGGCGGGCAGGCGGCGGCACCCGCGCGTTCCATTTGACGGGGCATCGGAGGGCCTGATATAGTTGGGAATCGGTCCCCACTGGGGCCGTTGTTTATGTCTCAGGAGCCAGCTTTTTGCCGACGATCAACCAGCTAGTGCACCGCGGGCGTGAGAAGACCGAGCAGAAGGTCAAGACGCGCGCCTTTCGTGTGATCCTCACCGGTCCCAAGCCGGGCCACCCCGATCTCCCGACGCGGACGTTCGAGGTGGCGGGTAACCCGCAGCGGCGCGGCGTCTGCACTCAGGTCAAGACGGTGACGCCCAAGAAGCCGAACTCAGCGCTGCGAAAAGTCGCACGCGTTCGGTTGACCAATGGCGAGGAGGTCACCGCGTATATTCCGGGCATCGGCCACAACCTGCAAGAGCACTCGGTCGTGCTGGTGCGCGGCGGCCGCGTCAAGGATCTTCCGGGCGTGCGCTATCACATCATCCGCGGCACGCTCGATACCGCCGGCGCCGCCAACCGTAAGCAAGGCCGCTCCAAATACGGCGCGAAGCGCGAGAAGAAGAAGTAATGCCACGTAAGGGACCCGCTCCAAAGCGGCAAATTCTGCCCGACGGGAAGTTCAACTCGAAAGTATTGGCGCGCTTCATTAATAAGGTCATGCTGTGCGGTAAGAAGTCGACCGCCGAGCACATCACCTACGGCGCGCTCGAGATCGTCGCAGAGAAGACCGGCCGCGACCCGATGGACGTTTTCTCGCAGGCCCTCTCGAACGCAATGCCGCTCGTCGAAGTGCGCCCGCGGCGCGTCGGCGGCGCGACGTATCAAGTGCCGATGGAAGTGCGCCCCGACCGGCGCCAGGCGATGGCCATGCGCTGGCTCATCGGCTTTGCGCGAGCACGCGGCGGACGCTCGATGGAGGAGAAGCTCGCCGGCGAGCTCCTTGATGCATCCAACAATACCGGCGCCACGATCAAGAAGCGTGAAGACACGCACAAGATGGCCGAGGCCAATAAGGCCTTTGCCCACTATCGCTGGTAGTTACTCTCGATGGCTGCTAGAGAGTATCCGCTAGAACGAACGCGGAACATCGGTATTGCCGCGCACATCGACGCCGGAAAGACGACCTGTACCGAGCGTATCCTCTTCTTTACCGGGCGCGTCCATAAGATGGGCGAGGTGCACGACGGTGCCGCCACAATGGACTGGATGGTCCAGGAGCAAGAACGCGGCATCACGATAACCTCCGCCGCGACCGCCACGACGTGGCGCGATACGCGCATCAATATCATCGATACGCCCGGCCACGTCGACTTTACCGTCGAGGTCGAGCGCTCGCTGCGCGTCCTCGACGGCTTGGTTGCGCTCTTCGATTCGGTCGCCGCAGTGCAACCGCAGTCGGAGACGGTCTGGCGTCAGGCCAATAAGTACCGCGTGCCGCGGATCATCTTCGTTAATAAGATGGACCGCGTCGGTGCGGACTTCTTCAACGTCGTCGACAAAATTCGCGAGCGCCTCGGCGCGCGCGCCGTACCAATCCAAGTGCCGATCGGTGCTGAAGACAGTTTCAAGGGCGTCGTCGATCTATTCACGATGAAGAAGATCGTCTACAGCGACGATCTCGGCTCGACGATGGCGTTGGAGGAGGTCGACGGCCCGTTGCGCGACCTCGCGATGGAGTGGCGTCAGCATCTCGTCGAAGCGATCGCCGAGCAGGACGACGAGCTCCTCGAGATGTTCTTCGACGGCAAAGAACTGCCGATCGATCGGATGAAGGCGGCGCTGCGCAGGGCAACGATCGAAGGGACGGTCCTGCCGATGCTCTGCGGTTCGGCTTTCAAGAACAAGGGCATTCAACCGCTGCTCGACGCGGTCGTGGAATACATGCCGTCACCGTTGGAGGCCAAGTCGATCGTAGGCCGCGATCCCAAGAGCGGCGACGAGGTCGTGCGCCAACCAGACGACGCCCAGCCGTTCTGCGCGCTGGCGTTCAAGATCGCAACCGACCCGTACGGCAACCTGAGCTACTTCCGCGTCTACTCGGGCGTCCTCAATAAAGGAAGCTACATTCTCAACTCGCGCACGGGCCGCAAAGAGCGCATCGGCCGCATCCTGCGGATGCACGCCAACCATCGCGAAGACATCGACTCGATCGGCGCGGGGGATATCGCCGCCGCGGTGGGTCTCTCCGACACCCGCACCGGCGACACGCTGTGCGACGAACGCTCGCCGATCGCGCTCGAGTCAATCACGTTTCCCGAGCCGGTCATTCACCAGGCGATCGAACCGAAGAGCAAGGCCGATCAAGATAAGCTCGGCCTGGCGCTGACGCGTCTGGCGCAGGAGGACCCCACCTTCCGCATGCGGACCGACGAGGAGACGCAGCAGACGATCATCGCGGGGATGGGCGAGCTGCATCTCGAGATTATCCTCGACCGGCTACGGCGCGAGTTCAAGGTTGAGGCCAACGTCGGCAAGCCGCAGGTAGCCTATAAGGAAGCGATCACTAAGACGGTCGAAAAGGAGGGCCGCTTCATTCGGCAGAGCGGCGGCAAGGGCCAATACGGCGACGTTTGGCTCCGAGTCGAGCCCCAACCGCCGGGCACCGGCTTCGTCTTTGAATGGAAGATCGTCGGCGGAGCAGTTCCTAAGGAGTACCAAAAGGCGGTTCAAGAAGGCATCCGCGAGTCGGCACAGAGCGGCGTCCTGGCCGGCTTCCCGGTGCTCGACTTCAAGGCGGTGGCTTTCGACGGCTCGTACCACGAGGTCGACTCGTCCGAGATGGCATTCAAGATTGCGGCCTCGATGGCGTGGAAGGAGGCCAACCGCGCGGCGGGTCCGATTCTGCTCGAGCCGATTATGAAGGTCGAGGTAACGACGCCCAAGGAGTATATGGGCGCGATCAACGGCGACCTGAACCGGCGGCGCGGCGCGATCCACGCGACCGAAGAAGCGCCCGGCGGCGCACAGGTCATTACGGCGCACGTCCCGCTTTCGGAGATGTTCGGTTACGCCACCGATATGCGATCGGCGACGCAAGGCCGCGCAACGTATACGATGGAGTTTTCCCGCTACGAAAAAGCGCCCCGGACGGTTGAAGAGGAGATCGTAGCAAAGGCCGCCGGCAAGAAGTTGGCACCCGCCTAAAACCGGCGTTGACAGGCCGGTCTCACGCCTGATAATATTCCGGGGTCATGCGCCCTCTCCGTGGGGGCGTTTACGTCGTCAGGGGAGAGTGGCCGCCAAAACGCCTGGCCCCGTGTAAGGAAAAATATGGCAAAGCAAAAGTTCGAGCGCACCAAGCCGCATGTGAACATCGGCACGACCGGTCACGTCGACCACGGCAAGACCACGTTGACGGCCGCGATCATGCATTGTCTCTCAACCGAGGGCTTGGCGCAAAAAGTCGGCGTCGACCAGATCGACAACGCGCCTGAAGAGAAAGAGCGCGGCATTACTATTGCGATCTCGCATCAGGAGTATCAGACGCCGAAGCGCCACTACGCGCACGTCGACTGCCCTGGGCATGCCGACTACATCAAGAACATGATCACCGGCGCCGCGCAGATGGATGGTGCGGTGCTCGTGGTTGCGGCGACGGACGGCCCGATGCCCCAGACGCGCGAGCATATCCTCCTGATGCGTCAAGTCGGCGTGCCGCGAATCATCGTCTTCTTGAACAAAGTCGACATGGTCGACGACGAGGAGCTGCTCGAGCTGGTCGAGATGGAGATCCGCGAGTTGCTGAGCAAGTACGAGTTCCCCGGCGACGACACGCCGATCATCCGCGGCTCGGCGCTCAAGGCGCTCAACTCGACTGGTAAGAAGGGTGACGCCGATGCGGATCCGATCTTCAAACTGATGGACACGATCGACGACTACATTCCCGAACCGCAGCGCGAAATCGACAAGCCGTTCCTGATGCCGGTCGAGGACGTCTTCACGATTACCGGTCGTGGCACGGTCGGAACGGGTCGCGTCGAGCGCGGTCAGGTGAAGGTCGGCGAAGAGGTCGAGATCGTCGGGCTCAAGGACGAGACGAAGAAGACGGTCGTGACCGGCATCGAAATGTTCCGCAAGCTTCTCGACGCCGGAATCGCGGGTGACAACATCGGCGTACTCCTGCGCGGCGTCGACCGCAACGAGATCGAGCGCGGCCAGGTGCTTGCCAAACCCGGCTCGGTAAAACCGCACAAGAAGTTCAAAGCCGAGGTGTACGTTCTGTCAAAGGAAGAGGGCGGGCGGCACACGCCGTTCTTTGGGAACTACCGGCCGCAGTTCTATTTCCGCACGACCGACGTGACCGGAACGATTAAGCTGCCCGACGGCGTCGAAATGGTCATGCCGGGCGACAACGTGCAGATGGATGTCGAGCTCATCACGCCGATCGCATGCGAAGAGGGACTGCGCTTTGCGATCCGTGAGGGTGGGCGCACCGTCGGCGCGGGTGTGGTGACGGCAGTTGCCGAGTAGTCCCCGCCGAAGCACGCTGCCGCCTCAGCTAGACTTCCCGGAACCGCTATGATGGTTGGGGTTTAACATGGCAAAACAGATGATTCGGATACGGCTGAAGGCGTACGATCATAAGGTATTGGATCAATCGGCCGAGCGCATCGTCGAGACGGCCAAGCGCACAGGTGCGTTCGTGAGCGGACCCGTTCCGCTGCCGACCGAGATCAATCGCTTCTGCGTGCAGCGGTCGACGAACAACGACAAGAAGTCGCGCGAGCACTTCGAGATGCGGACGCACAAGCGGCTGATCGACATCCTGCAAGCCTCGCCGAAAACCATGGACGCGCTGATGCACCTGGACCTTCCAGCCGGCGTGGACATCGAACTCAAGGCGTAGCCGCGCTTTCGAAGAATCGAAAAGCTCGCGATGACAATCGCGGGCTTTTTTTAAGGAGAGAGCATGGAAGTAAAAGCAACCTACCTCGGAACGATGATCGGTCTGGCGACCGTCGCGTTCGGCCTGATCGCGGCCGGCGCATGGAACAAGTTCATCAGCGATGCGATCGCGCTCTTTCTCAAGCCAGGCAACGGCGTGCTCGCCGAGTTGATCTATGCGGTGATCATCACGATCGTTGCGATCCTCGTCGTTCAGGGACTCGCGAAACTCGCCGAGCGCGAAGCGCAGCTCACCTCGAAGTTGCCGTTTGTCAGGAAAGAGTAGCGGCCGGACTTTAACCCGCGGCGTCGCTCTTCTTCGGCGGCTTGCCGGCGCGGATCTTATACGCCAGCTCGGGCCGGCGCTGGAGCGGGGGGTAGACGTGCGCGCGCACTTCGAAGCCTTGCTTTTGGAGGCCGAGGCGCAGCGCCGTCTGCTGAATGCCGTGCAGGATTGCGGCGTTTAGCGTCTCGTCCGAGACGCCGAGATCCATCAAACTATGCACGTGACGCTTTGCGATGAGCGTCAGACGCAGTTCGCCCGGCTCTCGCTGCGATTCCTGTTCCTCGTCATCGGGGTCGTGAAAGACGACGACGTGCGAATCCTCGTAGACGACCTCGTTGTCGCCAACGACCTTGTCCCAGGGCTTCGCTTCTTTGGTCCACTCGGGCGCGCCGCCCAATACGTCGGCGGCCGTGATGACGTCTTTCTTTCCGTCGATGGTCATGTGGCGCAACTTCAGCGTCATGAACAGGACGCCTGCCGGCTACGACGGAACGAATGTTCGACCATGCTGCTAAGCCAGATTGGAGATGGTGAGCGTGCCGCAGTGGATTTCTGAGCTGATCAGTCCGAACCAAACGTGGGAAAAGCCGGACCCGGAGCATACCTTCCGCGGACGTCTCGACGGCACGCGCGCGAAGGCCGACGAAGTGGTTTATGAAGACGAAGACGTTTTTGCGTTTCGGCATAACATCGATCAAAGTAAAGAAGAGTGGTGGGAAATCCACGTCGTGATCATTCCGAAGAAGTGGATCCCGACGATACTCGATCTAGGTCTCGGCGATGCGAAGGTCTGGCACCGGCTCGTCGCCGGTATTCAGCACGTCGCACTGAAGCTCGGCTTGTACGAAAAAGGGTTCATGATCCGCATGGGGGTCTTGCCGCCATACCAGCATACCGAGCACGTGCACATCCATATTCTCTCCGGCAAGCACACCTCGCCGGTCGTGGACGGGCCGATGCCCGATGTCAGCTGAGCAAACCGCACCTGCGCAACGCCCCTCGCTCCTGCGTATTGCCCTAGCCTTCGCATCGATTTCGTCGACCGCATTCGGCGGCGGGCAGAAGGCGAGCATCCGCCAACAGGTGATCTCCCGCGGGTGGATGGATCACACGGCGTTCATGGATGGCCTCGAGTTGGCGCAAGTGCTTCCGGGGCCGAACATTCTCAATCTCGCCGTCTACTGCGGCCAAAAAGTCCGCGGAATCCCGGGGGCGATCGCCGCGTTCCTGGGAGCGAGCGTCCCGCCATTTGCGATCGTTCTTGTCGCGGGTGCGCTCTACTTTAAGTATGCGTCGGACCCATTCGTTGCCGGCGCGCTGCGCGGATGCGCCGCCGGCGCGCTCGGTTTGACGATCGGAAACGCGATCGAGCTGAGCTGGGACGAGCGCACCGACTGGGCGCGAATCGCGCTCCTGGTGGTGACCGCGCTCGTCGTTTCGGTGCTCAAGATGCCGTTGCTTCTCGTGATGGCGCTCTTCGGCGGTATCGGCGTCGTTCACGAGTATCTGCGGACGCGTCAAAAAAACCGCAAGGCAGACGACGTATGAATCAAACCGTCAGCACGCTGCTGCATATCTTGTGGGTCTTTTCGCAGCTCTCGGTTCTCGGTTTTGGCGGCGGCAAAGGCATCATTCCGCAAATGCACTCGGATGTCGTCGGAACCTACCACTGGGTCACCGCGTCGCAGTTCACGCAGTTCTACACGATCGGGAAGCTCGTCCCGGGTCCTACGACGATCTTCGCCGCATTGATTGGGTACGCAGCGACACCCGATCGCCCGTACATCGGCGCGGGCGTCGCGACGCTGGCGATGTTCGTACCATCGAGTCTGATCATGGTCGCATTCGACGCGCTCTGGTCGCGCTTCGAAGGCTCGCCCTGGCGCCCAATAATCTCACAAGGGCTTGCGCCCGCGATCGTCGGCCTCGTCTGGTCGAGCGCCTGGACCATCAGCCGGGGTGCGCCGTCGGGACTCGTTGCGTACGCGACCACCGGCGCCGTAGTTGTCCTGATGTTGCGCACGAAGCTGAGCGCGCCGTTGCTGATCCTGCTGTCCGGCGCCGTAGGGGTTGTTGCCCTTCGGTAATCGAACGACGGGCCATGCCTATCGAGCTTCACGAGGTCCGGTCGCGAAAGTTTCACGGCACGAAGCGGCGCATCTACCATCTCCTCGAGGAGATGGGAACGTCGGGCGACCAGATCTGGCCGTTTGCGTCGCAGCCGTTTATGCGTTCGCCGGGCCCGCTCGTTGCGGGGCGAACTGAGGAATGGCATTTGGGCATTCATGCCGTGCTCGCCGAAGCGGTTCCCGAAGAGCGGATCGTCTGGCGGTTTCAGAACGAAGGCTTTGACGGAACGCACGGCTTTTACGTTGCAACCGAGGGGAAGGAGACGACCCTCGAGTACCGCGTCGACGCGCTGCTCTCCGACACGGACGGGCGATTGCTGTGGCGGCGCTTCGAAGATCAGTTCGAGCGCTCGACCGAGGGTCTCTTCGATAAACTCGCGCGCGTCCTAAAGCGGTGAAGCAGCGGCGTCTCGGAAAGAACGGCCCGCAGGTCGGTGCGATCGGCTTGGGCTGCATGGGCATGTCCGAGTTCTACGGGCCCGGCGAAGAAGCGGAATCCATTCGCACAATCCATCGCGCGCTCGAGCTCGGCGTGACGATGCTGGATACGGCCGATATGTACGGCAGCGGCGAGAACGAACGGCTTGTCGGCAGAGCGATCGCCCACGCGCGAGATCGCGTCTTTCTGGCGACGAAGTTCGGCATCGTGCGCGACCCGGGTGATCCCGCGTCGCGCCGGATCAGCGGCCATCCAGACTACGTGCGCACGGCGTGCGAAGCTTCGCTGCAGCGGCTGAAGATCGACTGCATCGATCTCTACTACCAGCATCGTGTCGATCTCGACGTCCCGATTGAGGAGACCGTCGGAGCGATGGCCGAGCTGGTTGCTGCGGGGAAGGTTCGACATATCGGCCTCTCGGAGGCCAGCGGCGCGACGTTACTGCGAGCGAACGCCGTCCACCCAATCGCTGCGGTGCAAAACGAATGGTCGCTCTGGTCGCGTGACTTAGAGGAGAACGGTCAGCTCGCCGCGGCCCGCGAGTGTGGATGCGCGATCGTCGCGTACAGTCCGCTCGGGCGCGGATTTCTCACCGGCGCCCTACGCACGCCGGACGACTTTGCACCCGACGATTTTCGGCGAAGCTCGCCGCGCTTCAGCGATGACAACTTCTTCAGGAATCTCGAGCTGGTTGCGGAGGTCGAGATCCTAGCCAGCCGCAAGGGTTGTACGCCGACGGAGATCGCGCTGGCGTGGTTACTCGCACAGGGCGACGACGTTATCCCGATTCCGGGGACGAAGCACATCGCATATCTCGAAGAGAACGTGGACGCAGTGGAGATTCCGCTTGCACCCGGCGAGCTCGAGGAGCTTGACGCAATCTTTCCGCCCGGCGCGGCCAGCGGGCAACGCTATCCCGACATGAGGTTCGTCAACCGGTGACGGTCGGAACGCAGCGGAGCACGTCGCAGTGCGACGCGATCGACCTGATCGACGTAGCGTCGCTTCTGTCGGACGAAGAGCTGCTGATCGCAGAGAGCGTCCGGGCGTTCGTGAACGCGCGCGTTACGCCCAACGTAGCCGAGTGGTTCGAAGCGGGCGTGCTGCCCCGCGAGCTTGGCCGGGAACTCGGCGCGCTCGGACTGCTCGGAATGCACTTACACGGCTACGGTTGCGCGGGTGCAAGCGCGGTTGCCTACGGCATCGCGTGCATGGAACTCGAAGCCGGCGATTCCGGGGTGCGAAGTTTCGCGTCGGTGCAAGGGTCGCTCGCAATGTATGCGATTCATCGTTGGGGCGACGAAGCGCAGAAAGAAGCATGGCTGCCGAGGATGGCGCGCGGCGAGGTCATCGGATGCTTCGGATTAACCGAGCCCGACTTCGGCAGCAATCCTGCGGGCATGCGCACCTCGGCGCGGCGAGACGGCAGCGATTGGGTACTCAGCGGCACGAAGATGTGGATCACGAACGGATCGATCGCCGACGTCGCGATCGTCTGGGCGCAGACTGATGAAGGAATACGCGGCTTTCTCGTGCCGGCCGGCACGCCGGGTTTCTCGGCCGCAAACATTCACCGGAAACTCTCGCTCCGGGCCTCGGTGACGAGCGAGCTCGTTCTGAGCGACTGCCGCCTCCCTGCCGATGCGTTGCTGCCGCACGCCCGCGGTCTCAGCGGCCCGCTGGGGTGCTTGAACGAAGCCCGCTACGGCATCGTCTGGGGCGCGATGGGCGCGGCGCGCAGCTGCTACCAAACCGCGCTCGAGTACGCAAAGACTCGGATTCAGTTCGACCGCCCGATCGGCGCGTTTCAGCTTACGCAGGAGCGCCTCGTCGGGATGCTCCTCGAGCTTAATAAAGGAACGCTGCTCGCATTACACCTGGGACGCCTCAAAGATAAAGGTGAGCTGCGTTCGGCTCAGGTGAGCTTTGGGAAACTCAACAACGTCACCGAGGCATTGAAGATCGCGCGTGCCGCGCGCGCGCTCCTCGGCGCGAATGGCGTCACGCTGGAATACCCCGTCATCCGCCACATGAACAATCTCGAATCGGTGCTGACCTACGAGGGAACCGCCGAGATGCATACGCTGATCCTCGGCAAGGAGCTTACGGGAATCGACGCCATCGCTTGACTCGCGATAGTCCCCTTGGTAAACTGCCTGGGTTGCGGTTCCGAGCCGGCGGCCAGCTTATGCGCGCCGGCGAAGGAGTCGACTGATACGCGTGGGTCCGTGGACTATTGGAACGACGAAAGATTTCAATGAAGAACATCCTTGGCCGAAAAATCGGGATGACGAGCGTCTTCACGCCGGACGGGCGATCCGTGCCGGTCACGGTGATTGCTGCCGGCCCGTGCACGGTCGTCGGAAAGAAAACGAAGGAGCGGGACGGCTACGATGCCGTCGCGCTCGGTTTTGATTCGATCAAGCGGAAGCGTATCACGCGTGCGTTGGCCGGGCATTTCAAGAAGCAGGGCGTCGAGCCGGTTCGGTTCGTCCGCGAGTTTCGCACCGGCCTAGATGAGATGGAGCTCGGTCAGGCGGTTACGGTCGGCGCCTTCGAACCGGGTGACCGCGTTGACGTCGTGGGCATCTCGAAAGGGCACGGTTTCTCCGGTGGCATCAAGCGTCACAACTTCAGCGGCGGTGGCGCGAGCCACGGCTCGATGATCCATCGGCAGCCCGCCTCGAACGGCGACACGAACGCCGGCCGAACGACCAAGGGCAGCCGCCGGCCCGGACACTACGGTGTCGATCGAACCACGCTGCAGAACCTCGAGGTGGTGCGCGCGGACGCAGATCGCAACTTGCTGCTGGTACGCGGGCCGGTCCCCGGCGGGCGTAACGCGCTGGTCCTCGTGTCGCAAAGCGTCAAGCGCGGGAAAGCCGCCAAGGCATAAAGATGGCAAAAGCCAAGACGGCCGCCGCAAAGAACAGCGCTGAGCTGCCGATTCCGGCCGCTCTCGAGCGGAGTTTTGACGAGAATCTGCACGTGATCTACCGTGCGGTCCATCGCGAGTTTGCGAATCCGCGTTCTGGAAGTGCGTCGACGAAACGGCGCGACGAGGTCTCAGGCGGCGGCCGCAAGCCGTGGCGTCAGAAGGGCACCGGTCGCGCTCGGCAAGGTTCGATTCGTTCTCCGCAGTGGCGTCATGGCGGCGTGACGTTCGGGCCAAAGCCGCGCAGCTACGTCGAAGCTCTCAACAAACGGGAACGCCGGCTCGCGTTCATGGCGGCGCTCGCAGAGCGATTCAAACATCACGCCGTGTCGCTGCTGGATGCGGCGGCACTGGATGCATCAAAGACGGCCGAGTTTGCAAAATCGCTCTTTGGAACCGCAAAGGCTGCAAAGCATGCGCCTCTGACGCTGATCGTCTACCGGCAGGGCGAGGAGCAAGGCGAACGCGTCGAGCGGGTGAGCCGCAATCTCGAGCGCGTCGCGGTAACCCACGACGGAGCGCTCGACGTAAAAGACGTGCTGCGTTTCGAGCGCCTGCTCTTCACGCAGGCCGCATACGACGCGCTGGCGGAGCGGCTGGCGTCACCCGCCCGGGAGCGCAGCTGATGGAAGCACGCGACGTTATCGTCTCGCCTCGGATCACCGAGAAGTCGATGGCCGACGCTTTGGTCGGACAGTTTACATTCGTCGTGCACCCCCACGCGACCAAGACGCAGATCCGGCATGCGGTCGAAGAGATATTCAAGGTCAACGTCGTGCGCGTCAATACCACGAACGTGCGCGGCAAGACGCGGCGTTTTGCTAGACGCGGCGTTCGCACGCGCGGCAAGCAGAGCGATTTCAAGAAGGCTGTGGTTACGCTGAAGTCGGGCCAAAAGATCGAGCTCGGCGGCGTAAACTACTTCGAGCAGTGACGGGGACGGGAGCTTCATAACGAGATGCCGATCAAGAAATACCGCCCGACCTCGCCCGGCCGCCGCTTCGTGACGACCGTGGACTTCAAGGACCTATCGAAAATCGCTCCTGAGAAGTCGCTCGTTGAAGTGCGCAAGAAACACAGCGGCCGCAACAACAACGGGCATATCACGGTGCGCCATCGCGGCGGCGGGACGCGTAAGCTCTACCGTATTGTCGATTTTAAACGCCGTAAAGATGGGATCCCGGCGAAGGTAGCAACCGTCGAATACGACCCGAACCGCTCGTGCCGTATCGCGCTCTTGCACTATCGCGACGGCGAGAAGCGGTATATCCTTGCGCCGCTCGGCCTCAAGCCGGGCGACGTCGTCGAGTCGGGCTCTTCGGCCGATATCAAGATCGGCAACGCGTTGCCGATCAAGAACATTCCGGTCGGCACGGTGATTCATAACATCGAACTGCGTCCCGGTGAAGGCGCAAAGCTCGTACGCTCGGCCGGCGTTTCGGCGCAGCTCATGGCGAAGGAAAACGAGTATTCGCAGGTGCGCATGCCGTCGGGCGAAGTGCGCAAGATTCACATCGAGTGCCGCGCGACGATCGGTCAGCTCGGGAACGTCGAGCACGAGAATCAAGTCATTGGCAAGGCCGGCCGCATGCGTCATCTCGGACGTCGCCCGAGCGTTCGCGGCATCGCGATGAATCCCGTCGACCATCCGCACGGCGGCGGGGAGGCCCGCTCGACGTCGGGTCGTCCACCGACGACACCATGGGGTCAGATGACGATGGGCAAAAAGACACGCCGCAACAAGCGAACGGCCAAGATGATCGTTCGCCGGCGCGGTGCGAAATGACCGTGGAGAGAGATCGTAGATGGCACGCTCGTTAAAGAAGGGGCCCTTCGTCGCGGAGCATCTCGTAAACAAGATCGAGAAGCTCAACGAAACGCGTGAGAAGCGGCTGGTGAAGACGTGGAGCCGCGCCTCGACGGTGCTGCCCTCGATGGTGGGACACACGATCGGCGTCCACAACGGCAAGATGCACATTCCGGTTTACATCAGCGAGAACATGGTCGGGCATAAGCTCGGCGAGTTCGCGCCGACGCGCCATTTTCGCGGGCACGGCGGGGATAAAGCGACGGTGAAAACGTGACCGATACGGCGTCGCAAGCCGTCGCGCATCTACGCTTCGCTCGCACCGCACCACGGAAGCTTCGCCGCGTCGCCGACGCGATTCGCGGCAAGAGCGTCCGCGAAGCGCTGGCGTTGTTGAAGTTCGCCGACGTCTTTGCCGCCGACCCGATCGAAAAGCTCGTCAAGAGCGCCGTCGCCAACGCCGGCAACAATCACGACATGAATACGGAGGACCTCTATATCAGCCATATTACGGTCGACGGGGGTCCCGGCGGCCGCTTCACCAAGCGGCTCGATCCCCGCGCGCAAGGCCGCGCGTACTTCAAGCGCAAGCGGCTCTCGCACGTGACCGTCGTCGTGCGCGAAGGTGCGCCGCCTCGGCCACGCAAACGCCGAGCCGGAGCATCGGTGCAAGCCGCGCGCAGCACGCGCCGCGCAGCGGCTGCAGCCCCGGCAGCGGCGGCCAAGCCGAAGAAGGCCGCGACGCGCAAGCGTAAAGCCGCGGCGAAGGCGTCGTAATGGGCCAAAAGATTCATCCGGTCGGCATGCGCCTGGGCATCACGCGCACGTGGGACAGTCGTTGGTTCGAGAAAAAGCATTACGTAGACTGGTTGCACGAAGATGTCGCGATCCGGAAGTCCTTCATTCGCTGGATGCGATCGGCTGCAATCAGCAAGATCGAGATCGAGCGCCGCGCCAATCAAGCGCGCGTGATCGTCAATACTGCAAAGCCCGGTATCATCATCGGAAAGCGCGGCGTTGGGATCGACGACATCCGCAAGAACCTCGAGAAGCTGACCGGCAAGAACGTCGCGGTCAACGTCATGGAGATCAAGCACCCGGAACTCGATGCCCGGCTGGTCGCGCAGAACATCGTCGACCAGCTCGAGAAGCGAATCGCCTTCAGACGCGCGATGAAACAAGCGATCATGCGGACGATGAAGGCCGGCGCGCGCGGAATCAAGGTGCAGGTTTCGGGACGCCTGGGCGGCGCCGAGATCGCGCGCACCGAGCACAACGCCGACGGAAAGGTTCCGTTGCACACGTTGCGTGCCGACATCGACTACGCTGCGGTCGAGGCGTTTACGACGTTCGGTCGCATCGGCGTGAAGGTTTGGATTTACCGCGGTGAGGTGCTCCCCGATCAGCCGCGCGGAGACGCGGGGATGCGGGATCGCGGTGAGCGGCCCGCGCAGCGGCGGGATCGCGGCGGTCGCGGTCGCGGTCGCGACGGACGAGCGGTAACGCCGAGTGCATTCCCGACCGAGCCGTCCGAAGCGCCGGTAACGCAGGCCCCGCCGATTGAGATGCCGCCGGCTGAGGCTGCTCCGGTCTACCCGGTGCCGATCGAAGCCGCGACTCCAACCGAACCGGCCATTCCAGCCGAAGAGACGAGTCCAATCGAGGCGGCCGTTCCAGCTGTGACGAGCGAGGTGAGCGACGATGCTCACGCCTAAACGCGTCAAGTGGCGTAAGGTTCAACGCGGACGCATGACGGGACGTGCGGTTCGCGGGAACGCGCTGACGTTTGGCGACTACGGACTGCAGGCGATGGAGCCGTGTTGGATGACGAATCGTCAGATCGAAGCGGCGCGTATCGCTATGACCCGTCACATCAAGCGCGGCGGCAAAGTTTGGATCAAGGTATTCCCTGACAAGCCGGTGACGAAGAAGCCCGCCGAAGTCCGGATGGGCTCCGGCAAAGGCAATCCGGAGTCGTGGGTGGCGGTCGTGCGCCCCGGGCGCGTGCTCTTCGAGTTGTCCGGCGTCGCACCAGCGGTGGCGCGCGAAGCGCTGCAGCGCGCGGCATCAAAGCTGCCGATCGGCACGAAGATCGTCGCGCGGGACGAGGTGTAACCATGAAGACGCGAGATTTGGACGGTTTACGCGATCTTACGATCAAGGAGCTCGAGCAGAAGGCTCGCGACGCGAAGGTCGAGCTCTTCAACCTTCGCTTTTCGCTGCGCACCGGGCACTTGACGGACTTCAGCAAGATTCGCGCGATGCGCCGCTCGTACGCCCAGATCCAAACGGTTATCTACGAGAAGCGCTTGGCGGAGGAGAAACATGGAGCAGCCTAGCCAATCCGCAGCGTCGCGGGGAAGCCGGCGCATCAAGCAAGGCCGCGTCGCGTCGAACAAAATGGACAAGACGATCGTCGTCGTTTCCGAGACACGGGTGCCGCATCCAACGTACGGAAAGATCGTGCGGAAGTCGGTGCGGTTCAAAGCGCATGACGAACGCAACGAGGCCAACGTCGGCGACCTCGTACGGATCTCGGAATGCCGCCCGCTTTCGCGCGAGAAGCGCTGGCGTCTGGTGGAGATCGTCGAGCGCGCGAAATGATACAACAAGAAACGCGGCTCAAGGTAGCCGACAATAGCGGCGCACGGGAGCTGCTCGTAATTCACATCGCGGGCGGCAGCCGACACGTCTACGCGCACGTCGGGGACGTCGTCGTAGGCACGATCAAGAGCGCGATCCCTGGAGCGGCGGTCAAGAAAGGCCAGGTCGTCAAGGCGGTGATCGTTCGAACGAGCGCTCCGATCCGGCGCGGCGACGGTTCGGTGGTGCGCTGCGACGACAATGCATGCGTGATTATCAAGGGTGAAAAGGACAACCTCGATCCACGCGGCACGCGCGTCTTCGGTCCGGTGATGCGCGAGCTGCGCGACCGGGGCTTTCTCAAGATCGCGTCGCTCGCGCCCGAGGTGCTCTAGGACAACCAGTGCAGATGAAATCGAACATTCTCAAGGGTGACACCGTCATGGTGCGGCGTGGCAAGGAGCGCGGAAAGCGGGGAACCGTGAAGTCCGTGCGTCCCGAGGCCGGCGATGCAATCGTCGAGGGCGTGAACGTCGTCAAGCGCCACACGAAGCAGGGCACCAAGAGCGGCAACATGGGCGGCTCGTCGCAGACCGGAGGCATCATTGAGAAGGAGGCGCCGCTGCCGCTGTCAGTGCTGCAGTACGTCTGCGAAAAATGCAAGGCGCCGTCGCGTCTGCGTCGCGGGCGCACGCCGGATGGCAACCTGCATCGTCTCTGCGCGCGCTGCGGCGAGCCGGCGCGGGACTCGGCGAAGGGAGCGTAGCGTACGATGGAGCGGTTGAGAGAGCGGTACGAGAACCAGATTCGCGATCGGTTGCGGGAGCGATTTGAGTACAAGAATCCCAACGAGATCCCGAAGCTGAAGAAGGTCGTCGTCAATATGAGCGTCGGCGAGGCGATCGTCAATCCAAAAGCGCTCGACGCGGCCGTGAGCGAACTGGCCGCGATCACCGGGCAAAAGCCGATCGTCACGAAGGCGAAGAAGTCCATCGCGGCATTCAAGCTGCGCGCGGGAACGAACCTGGGCGCCAAAGTAACGCTGCGCGGTGACCGGATGTACGTCTTCGTCGACAAGCTGTTCAACGTCGTGCTGCCGCGTATTCGGGACTTCCGCGGACTGCCCGCGCGGTCGTTCGATGGGCGCGGCAACTATAACCTAGGACTGCGCGAACAGCTCGTATTTCCGGAGATCAACTACGACAAGGTCGATAAGGCGCGCGGCATGGACATAACGATTGTGACGAGCGCAAAGACGGACGAAGAGGCTTCAGAGTTCTTGGTCGCGATGGGGCTGCCGCTGCAGCGCCCGTCGACGAAGGCTGGTTAAGGTTTTTATAGATGGCTAAAACAAGTAGCATTATGAAATCGCGGCGGACGCCGAAGTTCAGCGTACGCAAGCACAATCGCTGTAAGATCTGCGGTCGCCCGCGCGGCTACCTGCGAAAGTTTGCGATGTGCCGCATCTGCTTCCGCGAGAACGCGCATGCCGGCGTCGTGCCGGGCGTGACGAAGGCCTCGTGGTAATGCTGTACGCGGAGAGGAGCTGAGATGGCTGCGATTACCGATCCCATCGCCGACATGTTGACGCGGATTCGGAACGCGAACACGGCCAACCACAAGACGGTCGACGTACCCGCGTCCAGAGAGAAACAGGCGATTGCGCGGATCCTGCAAGACGAAGGGTTCATCGATAGCTTCGAGCGCGTCGCCGAGGGGCCGCAAGGCACGATCCGGATCCAGCTCAAGTACGGGCCGGAGAAGGAGAAGGTCATCACGGGCCTGCGCCGCATATCGCGCCCCGGCCTGCGCGTCTACACGCGCAAGACCGAGATTCCGCGCGTGCTCGGCGGATTGGGGATCGTCATTATGTCGACGCCGCAAGGCATCATGTCCGGCAAACTCGCGAAGAAACGCGGCGTCGGCGGCGAGGTGCTTGCGTATGTCTGGTAGGGATGGTCGTCCATGTCGCGAGTAGGAAAGCTTCCGGTGGCCGTGCCGGCGAACGTCAACGTCACGATATCTGCGGACGAGGTTGCGGTCAAAG
Source organism: Vulcanimicrobiota bacterium (assembly GCA_963758805.1). Classification (GTDB taxonomy): domain Bacteria; phylum Vulcanimicrobiota; class Vulcanimicrobiia; order Vulcanimicrobiales; family Vulcanimicrobiaceae; genus Cybelea. The sequence continues at coordinate 494,141 of CAVWWP010000002.1, read as the reverse complement.
GACCCAAGGGCGAGCTGCGACAGCGCATACTGGGCGATTTGGTTACCGTCCGGATCGACGAGAACCGCGTTCTCGTCGAACGTAAAGGTGAAGGCCGCCAGCATCGTAGCGTTCACGGATTGACGCGGACGCTTATCGCGAACATGGTCGAGGGCGTGAGCAAGGGCTATCGCCGCAGCCTCGAGATCAGCGGTGTCGGCTACCGGGTTGCCAAGTCGGGCGAACGGCTGAACCTGAGCCTAGGCTTCTCGCATCCGGTCGTCTTCGAAGCGCCGTCCGGGGTCTCGCTGTCGGTCGAGGGACAGACCAAGATTCACGTCGAGGGGATCGACAAGCAGAGCGTCGGACAGGTCGCCGCAGACATTCGCCGCTTGCGTCGCCCCGAACCATATAAAGGAAAAGGCATCCGTTACGAGGGCGAGCGCATCCGTAAGAAGCTCGGCAAAGCCGGAAAGGCCGGTAAGGCCTAATGGCGCGCGGGCTGAGTATCACGCATGCGCGCCGCACGCGGCACGCGAGACTGCGCAAGAAGGTGGGCGGCACCGGAGAACGGCCGCGGCTGTGCGTGCACCGCTCGCTGCATCACATCTATGCGATGTTGATCGACGATGCGAAGGGGCATACGCTGGCTGCCGTCTCGACGCTCGACCCGTCGCTCGTTGAGGGTGGCTCGAAGACGAATGTGGCTGCGGCTAAGGCCGTCGGATCGGCAATTGCCGCTAAAGCCAAGGCCGCCGGAATTTCTGACGTGGTCTTCGATCGCGGCGGCTACCGGTATCATGGACGCGTGCGCGCGCTCGCAGACGCGGCTCGCGAAGGAGGGTTGAACTTCTAATGCAATATCGTGGCGGCCGCGAGCGTGACGGAAGCGGCTTAGAGGAGACGGTCGTTCGCGTCAATCGCGTCGCGAAGGTCGTTAAGGGCGGTAAGCGTTTTAGCTTCAGCGCCTTGGTCGTCGTCGGCGATCGTAAGGGCAAGGTCGGCTTCGCGATTGGAAAGGCGGGCGAGGTGCCTGAGGCGATCCGTAAGGCGGTCGAAGCGGCGAAGAAGAGCCTCGTCACCGTACCGATGGTCGAGCGTACGATTCCGCACGAAGTGCGGTATGAAGTCGGTGCGGCAAGCGTCTTATTGCGTCCTGCGGCGCGCGGAACCGGCGTCATCGCCGGCGGTTCGATGCGCGCGGTGCTCGAGTTGGCCGGCATTCACGACATTCTTACCAAGTGCTTAGGCACCACCAATCCGATCAACGTCGTCATGGCGACGGTCGAAGCGTTGCGTTCGCTGCGGACCGTCGAACAAGTCGCGGCACTCCGCGGCAAGACCGTGAAGGACATTTACGCAGCGTAAAATGGCAAACGACGAACTTCTTAAACTCGGCGCATTGAAGCCGGCTCCCGGCAGCCGGCCGAAGCGGCAACGGATCGGTCGCGGCCACGGCTCTGGCATGGTCAAGACGGGCGGCGAGGGCGGCAAAGGTCAGACGGTGCGCTCCGGTGGCGGCAAAGGTCCGGCTTTCGAGGGCGGACAGACCGCCTGGGCGAGGCGCCTTCCGCACCGGCGCGGTTATTCGCAGAAGGCGCGCGACATCGGGCACTTTCGCTCGCGGCTCGCGCTAGTCAATCTCCACCAACTCGCGCAGTGGGACGCGTCGGTTGACGTAACGCCTGAATCGTTACGCGATCGCGGCCTCGTGAAGGCGCTGCTCGACGGTGTGAAGATCCTCGCGGGTCGTCGGGCGGACAAGAGTTTGCCGTCCGGATTGCGCTTCCGCGACGTGCTCTTTTCGAAAAGCGCGCGTGAAGCGCTGGCGGCGGCCGGGGCGCAGTTCGAAGAGGGCCAAGCGTAGCGGTGTTCGACAACCTGCGCGCAGCGGTGCTGGTACCGGAGATCCGCCAGCGCATTCTGTTTGTATTCTTTGCTTTCGCGTGGTTCGTGTTCATGATTCACGTTCAACTGCCGAACGTGAATCAGGCCGCGTGGCAGCGCGTGCTGCAGAGCGGTGCATTTTATAATCTGCTCGGCTTCCTCTCCGGCGGCGCGCTTCAGAAGCTCTCGATCATCGCGATGGGGATCACGCCGTACATCAACGCCTCGATCATCATGCAGCTCATGACGGTCGTCATGCCGCAGCTCGAGGAGATGGCCAAGAAAGGCGGCGAGGAAGGCCGCAAGCGGATCAGCCAGTACACGCGCTGGTTGACGATCGTGCTGGCCGCGATCCAGGGGACGTTCATGGCGATTTCGATGGAACGCTCGGGCGTCTTCTACGACACGAGCATCTGGTATCTGCTCTACGCGATCCTTGCGATGGTCGCAGGGACGCTCTTTTTAATGTGGCTGGGCGAGCAGATTAGCGACAAAGGCATCGGCAACGGCGTCTCGCTGATTATCTTCATTGGAATCGTGCTGCGCTATCCGCAATACGTTACGCAGACGTATGCGTCGGCGAGCCAGGGCGCGCTCTCGCTGCTGAATCTCGTACTCTACATCGTTCTCGCGCTGGTCATCATCGTCTCGATCATCTTCCTTTATCAGGGGCAGCGGCGCGTCCCGGTGCAGCAAGCCCGGCGCGTGGTCGGTCGCAAGATGTTCGCCGGACGCTCGACCTACATTCCGTTGCGCCTCAATAATGCCGGAGTAATCTCGATCATCTTCGCAATCTCGATTCTTCTGCTACCGCAGCAGGCGCTCTCGTGGTTCGGGCACGGGCAGGCGATCGCCGGGAGCGGCGTTTGGCCGGAGTTCCAGCGCGGCATGCAGGCGTTCTCGGCATGGCTGAACGTTTGGTTTACGCCGAACGGCTTGCTCTACAACGTCGTCTACTTTCTGCTCGTCGTGGTGTTCACGTTCTTTTACAGCTCGGTCGTCCTCAACACGCGCGACGTCGCCGACAATCTAAAGAAGACCGGGGCCTTTATCCCCGGCATTCGCCCCGGGCAACCGACGGTGGACTACCTCAATAAGATCCTGATGCGAATCACGACCGCTGCGGCGATCTATCTCGGTATCATCGCCGTATTGCCGGGCGCGCTGCAGCGCGGGCTCTCGATTACGACCTTCTATCTCGGATCCACCTCGCTCCTGATCGTCGTCGGCGTTGCGCTCGACACGATCACGCAGATCGAAGCGCGCCTTGCGATGCGCGACTACAAGGGATTTATCAAACGGTAGCAGCGTGAAGGTGCGTCGATAGTGAGGTTGGTCTTTCTAGGCCCGCCCGGTGCGGGCAAAGGCACGCAAGCGCGGATGCTCGAGCAGCGCTTCGGTGTCGCGCAGATCTCGACCGGGGACATTCTGCGCACGCATCGCGCAGATGGTACCGAGCTCGGAAGGCAGGCGCAGGGATACATGGAGCGCGGCGAACTCGTTCCGGACGATCTCGTCGACGCGATGATCGAGGACGAGCTCATAAAACACCCGAGCGGATTCGTGATGGATGGGTTTCCGCGGACGGTCGTGCAGGCCGAGGCGCTCGACGCATTGCTGGCGCGGCGCGGCTGGGCGCTGGATGCGGCCATCCTGTTCGACGTGGATCGTGCAACCCTGATCTCGCGACTGGCGTCGCGATGGTCGAATCCCCGCAACGGGCGCACCTACAATACGTTGACGAACCCGCCGAAGGTCGCGGAGATCGACGACGAGGACGGCGGTCCGCTCGTCCAGCGCGAAGACGATCGTCCCGAGACGCTTGCGCGGAGGCTAGACGTCTTCGACGAACAGACGCGACCGCTAATCGACTATTACCGGCGAGTCGGGAAACTCGTCACGGTAGATGCGTTGGCGAGCGTCGACGCGGTCGACGAGGCGATCGTGAACGCCACCGGCGTCGAGCGTGCGAGCTGAGATGGTCGCGCTCAAGTCGGCACGCGAGATCGAAGTGATGCGGCGCAGCGGCGCCATCACGGCGGCGGTATTGACCGAGCTGATGAAAACCGTGCGCTCGGGCATGACGACGGGCGAATTGGATCGGCTCGCGGAGGAGGGAATTCGCGCGCGCGGCGGGCTTCCGACGTTCAAAGGCTATCATGGGTTTCCTGGATCCGTCTGCGCGTCAGTCAACGACGAAGTCGTCCACGGCATTCCGGGAACGCGCGTGCTGCGCGAGGGCGACCTGCTTTCGATCGACATCGGCACGACGCTCGAAGGATACGTGAGCGATAGCGCCGTTACGGTCGGCGTGGGCGAGATTTCAGATGCGGCGCGCGAGCTGCTCAATGCGACGCAAACGTGTTTGACGATCGGCATCGAGCAAATGGAATGCGGCAAGCACGTCGGCGACATCGGAGCAGCGGTCCAAGCCTACGCGGAGAGTCATGGGTACGGGGTCGTGCGCGAACTCGTCGGGCATGGGGTTGGCCAAGCGATGCACGAGGAGCCGCAGGTTCCCAACTACGGCAAGGCGGGAACGGGGATGGAGCTCCGGCCGGGCTTGGTCCTGGCCATCGAGCCGATGATCACGCAGGGGAGCCCGGCGGTCCAGATTCGCAAGGACGGCTGGACAGTCGTCACTGCAGATGGTAAACTCGCAGCGCATTTCGAGCATACGATTGCCGTAACGGAGGACGGTCCGAGAGTTCTGACGTTACGTGAGTACGGCGAGGAGCCGGCCCTGGGCCGGTTTCGGGCAACGGCGAGGGCCAGTGCGTAATGGCGCGTCGACGCGGCGGGCGTCTACCGCGCGCCAAGGCGAGCGCGGACAAAGCGACCAAGACCACGACGCCGAAGGAAGAAGCGATCGAAGTCGAGGGGACGATCGTCGAGCCGCTGCCGAACGCGATGTTCCGCGTCGAGCTCACAACCGGCCATCGCGTGCTTGCGCACGTTTCGGGAAAAATCCGTATGAACTTCATTCGGATCCTCCCGGGGGATCGGGTTCTCGTAGAGCTTTCGCCCTACGATTTAAGTCACGGCAGAATAACGTATCGATACAAGTGAGAAACGGATGAAAGTGAGACCTTCGGTTAAGAAAATTTGTGAAAAGTGCAAGATCATTCGGCGTCACGGTAAGGTGCGCGTGATCTGTGACGTCAATCCTAAGCACAAACAGGTGCAGGGGTAGTCATGGCGCGTATCGCTGGTATCGATCTGCCGCGCGAAAAACGTATTGAGGTCGCGCTCACCTATATCTACGGCATCGGCGTTCCCACCGCACGCAAGCTTCTGGAGCACGCGCGCGTAGACCCGAACCTGCGCGTTAAAGCGATGACCGAGGACGATGAGAAGCGCCTGCGCGACGCAATCGACGCGCTCCAACTGCGCGTGGAGGGCGATCTGCGGCGCGAGGTCCAGGGAAACATCAAACGGCTTATGGACATCGGCTGCTACCGCGGCCTGCGCCATCGGCGCGGTTTGCCGGTCCGCGGCCAGCGCACGAAGACGAACGCGCGCACTCGCAAGGGACCCAAACGTACCGTCGCCGGCAAGAAGAAGGTTCTCGCCAAGAAATAAGCCAGCGACGAGGTTCGCCTAGACCGTGAGAGCGGTGATCACCGCCGGTGGCAGAATCGGCGGGGCCTATGCCGCAGCCGCTGCTACGGACGTCAAAGCGCTGGCGATGGTACGTGGTGCGACAATGCTTGCGCGGATCGTCGAAGCCTTACGCGGCGCGGGCGCGACCGATATCGCGGTCGTCGGCGGCGCGGAGGTGCGTTCCGCGTGCGGATCGAGCATCGAGCGCTTCATCGACGAACATCCCTCGGGCGAAGAGAATATTCTTCGCGCGCTGCGCGCGTGGCCCGATGACGGCGAACGGCTGCTCTATGCAACCAGCGATCTGCCGTACGTGACGGCCGCCGCGGTCAGCGATTTCGCTCGCCGCGTCCCAGCCGGTACGCTAGCGATTGCGCTCACAGAGTTCGAAGCATTTGCGCGCCGGTTTCCCGGGGCTCCGCCGTTCGGCATACGATTGAACGGAGAGCGCGTCGTAAACGGCGGCATCTTTTCGATCCCCGGCGGCTCCATCGAGGCGCTCGAAAAAGTGGCACTGCGCTTCTTTGCGGCGCGCAAGCAGCCGTGGCGTATGGCGAATCTCGTCAGTCCGTGGGTTGTGCTGAAGTTAGGACTTGGACGTCTGGACGTTACGGAGATCGAACGGATCGCGCAGCGTACGTTGGGTGTCGCTGCAATGGGCGTTCGTCACTGTGCTGCGGAGCTGGCGTTCGATGCCGATACATTGACGGAGTACCGGTATGCGTGCGGTCACGCCTAATCCACTTCGGCTCGCGCTCTTTTGGTTCGGCATTCAATCGATTTGGGGCGCGGTACTCGGAATATCGCTCCAAGCGCGGACGATCGAACTAAGTACGGGTGACGCGCTCGTCGCGTACGGGCGCATCGCGACGGTGGGCGCGATCGTCGCGGCGGTCGTGCAAGTGCTTGCGGGGTTGAGCTCCGACGCGCTCCGGCGCCGTGGAAGCCGGCGAATAGAGTTTTATGTCTTCGGGGCGGTCGCGGGCTCGGTGGCGCTAGCGTGGTTTTACGATGCTCCGACGATCTTTGCATTAACGCTCGCATTCGTCGCCGTGCAGGGTACGCTAAACGTGGCGATCGGGCCGTATCAAGCGATTATTCCCGACACGATGCCCGCGCCGCGAATCGGAGCGGCCTCGTCGTGGATGGCTGCATTGCAGAGCGCAGGGAACGCGGTCGGCGCGTTGGCTGCAAGCTTCATTCCCAACGGCCGCGCACTCGGTGGTGTCCTGGATCTGGTCCTTTTGGGCAGCTGCGCCGGCACGTGCACGCATCTCGCGAAGGTTGCTTTGCCGCCGCTACGGTTCGAGCCGTGGCGCTTAACCCGCGCGTTCTTCGATCTGTTCCTCTCGCGGTGTCTCATCTACGTCGGCTTCTACACGCTTCTCGGGTACCTGCTGTTTTATGTCACGAGCGTGCTCGGGGCGTCGACGCTCGCGCACGCGCGCACCGAGACCGGAGTCTTGATCGTAGGTTTCACGCTGGTGGGAGCCTTAGGCGCGGGCCTGGCAGCTCGCCCGACCGACCGGGTCGACAAACGGCTCGTCGCTACGATCGGCGCGGGGGCGTTTATCTGCGCGCTGGCGATCTTCATCGGGTCGCATGCAATCGCCGCGGTCGTTATCGCGACCGGCGTCGCGGGGCTCGGGTGGGGCGCGTTTCTGGTCGCAGACTGGGCGATCGCGTGCCGCGTCCTTCCATCCGGGGCGATGGCCGCCTCGATGGGCGTTTGGAACATAGCGATCGTGCTCGCGCAGATCGTCGCGCCTGCGCTGGCGACCGCGGTCATCGCGCATTTTTCCCTCACCGCGGCCTCCGGCGCGCGCGCCGCCTTCGGATTAGCATTAGGCGAGAGTTTGATCGGGATCGCCTGGCTGTGGCGTTTATCACGTTGCGAAATCGGGGAATAACGGCTATGGTGAGTTGGTACGAGCAGCAGGTTTTCAGGCGGCCGCTCGTGTCGTAGGGCTGGGTAGCGGACCCCCGCTCGCCGGCCAAGGAGATTTCATTTAAGGAGGCCCTCGTGAAACGACTGAGCACCGGAGTCCTCGCTGCGTTGGTTGCGGCGCTCTGTGGGTTTAATGCGGCTGCGATCGCGCAGACCGGTTCGCCACCCCCGGCGAACTTTGGAACTCCGCCCTCCGGTCAGATTCCGATTCTCTATAACGATCATCACGTCTACTCGAAACCGGACATTCTTAAGCAAGACCGCGTCTTAGCGGCGCTGGTTAAGGGCGGTACGATCTTGATACCGCTGCGCTCGATGTTCGAGCAGATGGGCGCGACGGTATCGTACGATGCGTCGAGCAAGACCGCAACCGTGACCAAAGCGGGTGCGGAAGTGCAAGTTACCGTCGGCAAACCCGAGGTGGTCATTAACGGCGAAGCGCGTCCGCTCGACGTGCCGCCGATGATCTACCAAGGCGTCGTTTTAGTTCCAGTCCGCGTGATCTCGGAAGGCATGGGCGCGTACGTCCAGTGGGTACCGGACCGGCACATCGTCGTCGTGCGGTATATCCCGCCAACGCCGCCGCCATCACCGGCACCACCGCCGCCGGCTCCGCCGCCGCCGCCGACACCAACACCCGTTCCGGTGAAGACACCATCGTCTGAGGTCTTCGTCGCGGGTGACTACATCATCTCGCCTAAGGTGTACAACGAGTTCAGCCCGGGGAACACCGGTAACAACTCGTTTGCCATCCGCGGCGCGGCCGAGTTCAACATCGTCAGCATTCCATTCATGGTCGAGGGTGCGTTCGAACGCTGGCAGTACCCGCATAACTGCAACGGATACGCGCCGGGAACGCAGACCTACGTGCCTGAGTGCTACGTTACGACGATCGGTGGTCAAGGCAGCTCGCCCGTTTTGACGAGCCACGCCGCCGGCCGACCAAGACGTCGACGTGCGCCTTGCGGTACGCGTCCTGCAGCCGCGGGTCTACGTCGGCGTTGGATACCTCTGGACGACGAACAACTACGGCTATCCGGAAATGAACGGCTTTGGTTTCGGCGGGGAGAAGCTCCCCGACCTTAACCAAGCGCTCTCATTCTTCGGCAGCGTCTGGTACTACCCGAACGTGAAGGGGAACTACCCGGGCATCGCGCCGACGCCGGGCAACGCCGGGCACGCCAGTCGATACGCCCTCGCGTATAACATCCTCAAGTACCAGGCGGGCCTCACGTACGTCATTGGCAACAGCCCGGTCTTCATCGAGGCGGGCTGGATGGGCGACAGCTGGACGAACAAGCTGAATGCCCCGATCAACCGTTCGTACAACGGGCCATTCGCGGGTATCGGCGTCCGGTTCTTGTACCCCTAGGCCTCGCATCGACCCGTTCCAGTGAGGGGGCTCGGCCGGCGTGCCGGGCCCCTTTTGCGTGGCTGTGCGGCTTCCGATTGACCCGGCCGCAAGGTTCGCGGTAAGATACGGCGTTAGCGCCCTTAACTATGGGAGAGTTTTTTGGCTGCCAAGAAGCAAACGAAGTCGCGCCGTAAGCGCGAAGTAAAGAACGTCCAATCGGGCATCGCGCACGTCCACGCTTCCTTCAACAATACGATCGTCACGATCAGCGATCCGCACGGTGGCGTGATCTCGTGGGCGTCGGCAGGCAACCTCGGCTTTAAGGGCTCGAAGAAATCGACGCCGTTCGCGGCGCAGATGGCCGCCGAGGCGGCCGCGCGCAAGGCGATGGAGCACGGGATGAGGTCGACCGAGGTCCTGGTCAAAGGACCGGGCGCCGGGCGCGAGGCTGCGATTCGCTCGCTTCAGGCGGCCGGGCTCGAGATCACGTTGATCAAAGACGTAACGCCGATTCCGCACAACGGCTGCCGGCCCCCGAAGCGACGCCGGGTCTAGGGGCAGGCGTGGCGAGATATACGGGACCGGTCTGCCGGCTCTGCCGCCGGGAAACCGCCGCGAGCAAGACCGGCGAGAAGATCAAGCTCTTTCTCAAAGGCGACCGCTGCCTCTCGCGAAACTGCGCCGTCGAGCGTCGGGGCACCGCGCCCGGCCAGAAGACGACCGGCAAATCGCGAACCAAGGTCTCCGAGTACGGACGTCAGCTGCGCGAAAAGCAGAAGATGCGCCGTTACTACGGCGTGCTCGAAACCCAGTTCGAAAACTACTTTCGCGAAGCGGCGCGCGTTCCGGGACAGACGGGCCGCACGTTCTTGCAGCTGCTCGAACGCCGGCTCGACAACGTCGTCTATCGCCTGAACTTGGCGACGAGCCGGGCGCAAGCGCGCCAGCTCGTGACGCATCGTCACTTTCGCGTCAACGGGCGCATCGTGAACATTCCGTCGTACGTCGTCAAGATGGGAGACGTAGTATCGATCGCGCCGGCGAGCCTGAAGTCGCCGATTTTTGGGTCGAACCTCGAAGTCGCGCAGAGTCGCCGTCCGCCCGAATGGCTCGAGTGGAACGACGAGGCGAAGACGGCACGCGTACTCCAGGTGCCCCCGCGCGAGCAGATCGACACCCCCGTCGACGAGCAACTCATCGTTGAATATTACTCACGCTAACCACGCGCACGTCCGCGGGAACGGTATGTAGCGAGACCGTTCCAGGACGATTCACTAACACCACTCCGCTGTTAGGCGTATGATCGTTGCGGTGGGACCGCGGCGGATAACGTAAGCAGTAACAAGGAACAGACAAACCGTGACCATCCTCGAAATCCCCGCCGGCGCGGCGATTGAAGTCCGCGAGCGCCGTGACAACTATGCGAAGTTCGTCATCGAGCCGCTCGAGCGCGGCTTCGGCATAACGCTCGGTAACGCGCTGCGGCGCATTCTGCTGAGCTCAATTCCCGGTACGGCCGTAACGTACATGAAGATCGACGGCGTGCTGCACGAGTTCTCGACGATCCCCGGCATGGCCGAAGACACTATCGCGCTGATGCTTAACCTCAAAGGCTTGCCGCTCAAGCTGAACACCGACGAGCCGAAGGTTCTCACGCTGAGCGTAAGCGGCGCACGCGACGTCACGGCCGCCGACATCGTGCCCGATGCCGACGTCGAGATCCTCGATCCCGGATATCGCCTCTGCACGCTCTCGGCAAAAGACGCGAAGCTCTCGATGGAGATTGGCGTCGAGAAGGGGCGCGGGTACGTCATGGCCGACCGGCAGCGCAACGTCGAGCACATGATCGGCTTGATTCCGCTCGATTCGATCTTTTCGCCCATTCGTAAGGTCAACTTTACGGTCGACGATACGCGGGTCGGGCAGAGTGTCGACTACGACCGGTTGACGGTTGAGATCGAGACGAATGGCTCGATCACGCCCGACGAAGCGCTTTCGACCGCCGCAGCGATCATGCAGGAGCAGCTGGATCTGTTCGTCTCGTTCACGAACCGATCGGAGCCGCTGCCCGAGACGCCCCCGAACGAGTGGGACGTCCCGGTTGAGACGCTCAACCTATCGGTGCGCTCGTTCAACTGCCTCAAGCGCGCCGGGATCTCAAAGGTCTCCGAGCTGCTCGACCTGACCGAAGACGAGATCATGAAGATGCGGAACTTTGGGAAGAAGTCGCTCGACGAGATCAAGCAAGTGCTGACCGAGAGGGGGCTTTCGCTGCGCCAAGCGTAGTGAATCGACCAGATGCCGCATTCTATCGCCTACAAACGTCTCTCCCGTACGGACGCCCATCGGCGCGCCTTCCTACGAAACCTCGCTACGTCGCTCTTCAAGCACGAGAAGATCGAGACGACGTCGACGAAGGCAAAGCAGATCAGCCGCGTTGCCGAGCGTCTCATTACGACGGCGATGAGCGGCGATCTCGCGGCGCGCCGGCAGCTTGCCGAGTACATCACGGAACCCGCGGTCGTGAAGAAGCTGATCGAGCAGATCGCTCCGGCGCTCAAAGGACGAGCCGGCGGCTACACGCGCATCACAAAGACACGCGTTCGCCCGGGCGACGCAGCGGAACTCTCCATCATCGAGCTCGTAACGCGAAGCTAACGCGGGTCGTTTAGGACCAGTTCCTCGGCGTCGAGCGAACAACCGCGTGGTGACGCATGCTGCTCGCGCCCGATCAGCACCAGTCCGTCATCGTAGGCGATGCCGACGTCTTCGGTTTGGATCGCCACGCACGACGAGCGATTTGCAAGATCGACGTGTACGAGCGCACCGGGGGTGCCGTTCGGCAGCGCGACCCGGTCCGGACCGACGACGCGCGTGCGCAGCCAGGGCGGCGCGAGCTTTCGACGCGTATCTGCGTCCCAAGCGTGTTCGACGAGCAACACGTCGTCGTAGTATTGTGACGTTAACTCCGTCATGCCATACTCGGCTACGATCGAACGCGGCGGGATACAAAACCGCTCGGCGATGCGCCCGTAGAGTTCCGTACGCCCGACCGTCCGCGACCGGCCTTTAAAGCCGCCGGTTTCGACCACGCGCGACCCGTTCGGTAGCGTGAAATGCGACCCTTGCGCATCCATGGCGTCGAGGAGATGCACGAGCGCGAATGCGGTTGCCGTAATGCAAACGGGTGTGTTTTCGCCGCTTGCGGAGCTCATGTCGTCGACGAAGCTCGCGACGTCGAGCGTATCGCCGCGGAGGTACCAGCCCGCGCTGCCGCTGCCACGTCGCTCGCTGACGACGCCGAGCATATACCCGAGCGACGAGTGCGGAGCGTGCAGCGGTTGCGGGACGAGATTGAAGTAGCGCAGCCGGGCGCCGTCGGGAAGGACGAAACGGTCGAATGCAGCCAAGAGCGCGGCGTCGTAAAGCTCGCGGGATTCCATAAAATGGCGTCCTCGAGAACCGCGCGAGGTGCCACTCGTTTCGAAACAGAGTGCCGCGCCGGCCGGGTCGAACGTCGCGAGTGCGGCTTCCTTGAATGCGCCGGATGGAACCGCCGGAATGGTCAACCATGAAGAGGGCAGTTGCGCCGTGGTTATGCCGAGGCGCGCGCAGTAGCGGCGGTAGGGTTCGTTATACTCAAGTTGATAGCGAAAGATGCGCAGCGCGAGACGGTCGAATGCAGCGTCGTCGATGCCTGCGCCGCTACGATGCCACTCGCCGATGACCGCAAGGATCTCGTCGTCGAGCGAGCGCGAGTCGGGTGCGAGCTTCACGGCCGGCGCCGCACAGGGGGCCGGCGAGACGTGATGATGCCGGTGTCGAGGCCGCCGCTTCCAAGGCCGCCGAAGAAGCGTGCGTATTCGACTTTGAGGCAGCGGTCGGCGACGACCGCAAGGCCGGCGGCGTCGGCCAGCGCAATTGCGTTAGGATCGACCGCGCCGTACTGAAACCAGATCGCTTTGGCGCCGACAGCGATCGCTTCGCTTACCAGGGCCGCGAGCTTCGCCGGGCGGCGGAAAACATCGACTAAGTCGGGCGCGCCGCGCACCGCCGCATACGCGGTGAGCGACGGAAAGGCGGCGACGCCGTCGACTTCGGCAATCGTCGGATTGATCGGGGTGACGTCGTACCGCGTTTGCAGCCGCAGGTAGGAGAAGACCGTATAACTTGGCCGCAGCGGATTGCTCGAAGCGCCCACGACGGCGACGCGTTCGATGTGCTGCATGAGATCGCGCCGCTGCGAGGGCGTCGTGAGAATCATCGCCGTGCGGCCCGCAGCGCGTTGTCGAGATCCCAAAGCAAATCGTCGACGTCCTCGAGGCCGACGGAGAGCCGCACCGCCTCGGGCGCGACTCCCGCGCTGCGGAGCTCGCCGTCGCTCAGCTGTGAATGCGTCGTCGAAGCGGGATGGATGACGAGACTCTTTGCGTCGCCTACGTTTGCGAGGTGGCTCCACAGCTCGAGAGCGTCTATGAAACGCCGGGCGGCGTCGCGTCCACCACGTAATCCAAACGTGAAGATCGATCCAAGCTCGGGTTCGCGCACCCATTCAACCTCGGGGTGCTCGCGCAGAAACGCCACAATGCTGCGCGCGTTGGCGACGTGGCGCTCCATGCGTACGGTCAGGGTCTCGAGGCCGATGAGCGACAACCACGCGTCGAGCGGCGACATTTGGGCGCCGACGTCGCGTAGGACCTCCGCTCGGGCGCGCATCAGGAACGCGTACTCGCCGAACGTCTCGGTAAATACCTTCTGATGGTATCCGGGGCTGGGTTGTGAGAGCAGCGGAAAGCGGCCGTTCCCCCAAGGGAAGGTTCCGGATTCGACGAGCACGCCGCCGATCGACGTACCGTGGCCGTTGATAAACTTCGTGGTAGAGTGAAGGACGATGTCGGCGCCGCGTTCGATTGGACGGCAGAGATACGGCGTTGCAAAAGTGTTGTCGACGACCAGCGGGACGCCGGCCTCGTGCGCCAACGCCGCGAGCGCAGCGAGATCGGCCACGACTCCCGACGGGTTGCCAATCGTCTCGACGAAGAGCAGCCTGGTTTCGAGCCGGATCGCCCTGCGAATAGCGTCGAAGTCGTCGGCTGGTACGAACGACGTCTCGATTCCCATGCGCTTGATGGTGACGTTGAGCTGCGTGACGGTGCCGCCGTAGACACTCTGCGTGCAGACGAGATGGTCGCCGGCTTGCGCGAGCGCCAGCACGGTGCACAACTGCGCCGCTAGGCCGCTCGAAAAGGCAATGCCGCCGAGGCCTCCCTCGAGGCTTGCCATGCGCTGTTCAAAGGCGGCCACCGTGGGGTTGCTGATACGGCTGTAAATGTGACCGTAACTCCGCAACGCAAAGAGCTCGGCGGCCTCCTCCGTGGAGCCGAAGACGTAGGCAGCCGTTTGATAGATCGGCGTCGCACGGGCGCCGGTGGCCGGGTCGGGCGGCGATCCTGCATGGAGCGCACGCGTCGAGAAGCCGAAGCGACGATCGTGCTGCATGAATCCCGTACTTCTCTCTCTAATCGTTCAATCATGGGCATGACGCTTACCGAGAAGATCCTGGCACGGCATTCCGGTCTGGAATGCGTCGAACCGGGACAGATTATCAACGCGAAGGTCGATCTAGTTCTGGCCAACGAACTTTCCGCGGCCGTCGCGATCGGAGTGATGCGGCAGATCAAGGGCGCGACACGCGTCTTTGATCCGAGCAAGATCGCGCTCGTTGCCGACCATTTCGTTCCCGCGAAGGACGCGCAATCGGCAAAGCTCGCAAAGCTCATGAAAGACTTCGCGATCGAACAGCAGGTCGAGCACTTCTTCGACGTGGGACGCGGCGGTATCGAACACGTCGTCTTACCGGAGGAAGGGCTCGTCGCGCCGGGCGAGCTTATCGTCGGCGGCGACTCGCACACCTGCACCTACGGTGCGTTCGGCGCGTTCGCGACCGGCATGGGCTCGACGGATATCGCCGCCGCATTCGTGCTCGGCGAAGTATGGCTGAGCGTGCCGCCTTCGATCAAGATCGTCATACAATGGAAGCCCGGGGCGCATGGTCTACGCGAAAGACATTATGCTGCGCACCGTCGGCGAGCTCGGTATCGACGGCGCAACGTATTGCGCGATCGAATACCATGGCAGTACCGTCGACGAGCTTTCGATTACGGGACGCATCACGATGGCGAACATGGCGATCGAAGCGGGCGCGAAGAACGGAATCTTCCATGCGGACGAAAAGACGATTGCCTACGTCGAGGAGCGAACCGATCGCCCCTTCGTGCTCGAGCGCGCCGATGACGATGCCGTTTACGACCGGACGATTACCATCGACGTCGGTTCCCTCGAGCCGCAGATTGCCTGTCCGCATACGCCCGACAACGTCCATCCGGTTTCGGAGGTGACGCGCGAGGACCTTCTCGTCGATCAAGTCTTTATCGGATCGTGCACGAACGGCTACATCGACGACCTGCGCGTCGTCGCGAACATATTAAAAGGCAAGAGCATCGCTTCCGGACTACGCGTGATCGTGAACCCCGGCTCGCAAAAAGTGTGGATGCAGGCGGCAGACGAGGGCATTCTCACGACGCTTGCGGCGGCGGGGTGCGCCGTGAACACGCCCGGATGCGGCGCGTGCTTCGGCGGACACATGGGAACGCTCGGCGACGGCGAGCGCGCGATCTCGACGACGAACCGTAACTACGTCGGCCGCATGGGATCGCCGAAGGCCGAAATCTATCTCGCGTCACCGGCCACCTGTGCGGCCTCGGCGCTGACCGGGAAGATCACCGACCCGCGCGTGCTGGAGCTGGCGGGAGTATAAGAATGGAAGCAGCGTTACGTGGTCACGCGCACAAGTACGGCAAGAACGTCGATACCGACGTGATCATTCCGGGAAAGTATTGCAACATCATCGATCCGGCGGAGCTTGGAAAGCACGCGCTGGAAGGCCTCGATCCGGAGTACACCGCGCGAATGCAGGCCGGCGACATTATCGTGGCAGAGACGAACTTCGGCTGCGGTTCGAGTCGCGAGGTTGCGCCGATCGCGATCAAGGGTTCCGGAACCTCGGCCGTAATCGCAAAGAGCTTCGCGCGTATCTTCTATCGCAACGCGCTCAACATCGGGTTACCGATCTTCGAATCGGCCGAGGCCGTCGAGGGTATCGAATCGGGCGACGAGATCGAGGTCGAACCGGCGAGCGGGATCGTCCGCAACATCACCAAGGGGACCGAGTACCGGGCGGCGGAGTTTCCGCCGTTCATGCGGTCGCTTATCGACGCCGGCGGTCTGGTTCCGTACGTCGAGGAGCGGCTGCGGCAACGCGCACGTTAGCCGGCGAAGCTTACGGCGGCGTGTAGCCGCCGCCGGACCCGCCGAGGCCTCCCGGTGAGGCGTTGACGTTTTCGATCCATTTTTCTTTGGCGCGATAGGCCGCCGTGAACGCGGTCTGCTCTTGCGGTGACGTGAACTCGCCGATCATGTCCGTGGTTCCGTCTAGCCTCCCCTCGAGCAACAGCGTCGTGCCGTTGGGCAGCGAGACGATCACACGCACCGCCTGGCCGTCGACCGATCCGGCAAGCGGGTACTTCTTTCCCCCGCTGTCGACGTAGGTGCCGGTCAACGTCGCGCCGTCCTGCTTGAGCACCATATGCGTGTAGTCCGTGCGATTGCTGCGCTGGATTTGAATCTCCCAGACGCCTTCGATGCCTTTGCGTGCATTTGGCGGCGGGCTCGGTGAGGCGTACCCCTTCGGCACGATCGTCGTAGTTGCCGACGGCGTCATCGCGGCCGCCGGACCTAGCGAGGCATTCGGCTGCGGCGTTACGGGCGCGGTAATCGGCGGCGGAGTGGGCGGCGGCGTCGCTGCGGCTGCAATCGAACGTGACGCCGGCGCACCGTAGAACAAGAGCCCGATGCACGGCGCCGCGACGGCCAGGCTCATGAAGAATGAAGAAGGTCGCACGCTCTTGGCTTCTGGGGGGGGCGCATGTGGCTCCTTCGCGAATCGGAGCGCCTCCTCGAACCGAACTTTCGGTTGCTACTGCGGAGGGACCATGAGGCGTCAGTTCGTTGCCATCGGCGCCGTCGTCGTTGCAGGCATGCTTACGGCATGCTCTTCGAGTGTAGGTGTTACGCCGCCGGCGCCAGCCCCGCTTCCGACGCCGGCTCCGACGTTTGAATATTCCGGTCGCGCGGTGCAGACATATACGTACTTCTACGGCTACCCGTCGCAGGAGCCGCCGGCGACGATCGTGACGAGGCTCAAGGAGACGGTGACGGCGCTCCCGACGCGACACTATCCGGCCGGCGCGCTCGACATTCACTCCGACACGCTGGAAAAGACCGCGCTGCAGTCGACACACGTCGTTACGAACTCATACGTTAGCGCCACCGCGGGCTCGGTGCTGCTCTACGCAACGACGTCGAAGATCGAGTCGGCATCGGGCGGTCAGACGACTGATGCCAAGACCGCCTATGCGTCGCCGCAAATCGTCTCGCAGAAGACGGGTGCCTGGACGAACTCGCCCGCGGCAAGCATCCGCGAAAGTTATTCGGACGGCCATTACCAAGACCGGACCGTCGCTGCAGACGGGACCTACGACGAAAAGGGCACGACCTTCGCGCTGACCGGACAGATCGCACCGATCACGATTCGCGAAGCGGCGACAGGGGCTGGGCGTTACATCGGTCCATTCGACGGCTGTCCGCCGAAGACGGCGTTCGAGTTTACTGCTGCTCCTAACATCGAACTCAAACTCGTTTCCAAGCCGCCTAGCTCATTTTGCGAAATGCAGCCGACGAAGATTACCGACTGGTATCCGGCCTCGCCGGGATTCTTTAACGAGCACGACACGGCGAAGAACGGCGCCGCGCCGCCGTCTGAATGTGGACTCGACGAGAAGCGAGTGCACCTAACGACGCGTACGGTGATGAGCCTTGACACGATCATCGGATACGTTGAAAAGACGAACATGGTCATAGTGAACTCGGAGAGCAAGGATGTTCTTCTGTGCATGCTCCTTACCGATTCGATTTCGAACTATTACAACTGGCAGGGCGACACACCATACTTCTTTCTCTTCACGCCCAACGGTAAGCCGGTATCGACGATCGTGACCGACGAAAAACTCGTGATCGACGACGATTCCTCGGCGCGCCGGAACCGCAATGCGTTCGAAGCGGCCGATGCGGTAGCGGCGGGCGCCCAGCAGCAGTTCCTCACCGGCGTGGCGCGCGTACGCGAGCGCCTGCATGATGCGATGGTCAGAGCGTTTATCTCGAAGCAAACGTCAATCGGAGGCGCGCGATGAACCGGAAAGCGTTGGCAGTTGTAGCCGCATGCGCGATCGCGGGATGCGGCGGAGGTTCGAGCCTGCCGCCCACCGGATCCCCGTTCGGCCTGGCGACCCAGAATGCGCCGGCAGCAGGCGCGCACTTGGCGCCCTATCGAGGTCCGGCAAACCGCGCGAACTTTACCTGGGGTCAAGAGGAACGCGAGAAGATGAGCTACGTCAAACAGGTGAGCGCCGGGGCCATGGCTGTCGACGTCCTGGTGCGCATGCGCGACGCGGCCGGGCTCCTGCGCTACGCGGAATCGGCGAGCGACCCGCGATCTCCGCAGTACCGCCATTTCCTGACTCCGCAGCAGGTTGCCGATCGTTTCGGCGCCTCGGAGACCGACTACCACGCGGCCGCACAGTACTTTTGGAAGTTCGGCATGCGCGTTGGCCTGTGGCCGCAGCGCGAGCTCGTTACCGTCTCGGGGACGCTCCAGCAGCTGACGGAAGCGTTTGGAACGGGCTTCGGCTATTTCTATTATGGAAAGCAGCTAGTGCTCGCGCCTCTGGCGCAGCCGCACTTCCAGCGGCAGATTCCAGTAGTGTCGGTGATGCACTTGACGACATACGATCCGACGCATCTGTTCTACGTGCGCGGCATCTACTCGCATTTTGCCGGTTACTCGCCGCAGATGCTTGCGAGCGGTTTCGATTATAACGGCGCTTATGCGGCCGGGTATACGGGTCGCGGAATCCATCCCGCCGTCAACGGCACGTGGGCGATCTCACCGGCCGACGTCCCCGCCTACGGCGCGATGTGGCACGCGACGGTCGCGAACGTGACGCTGGTCGACGCGGCGCCCCAAGCACCGAGCAAAGCCAACGGCTACACCGGCACGAAAAGCGTCGATCCCTACCCGGCCGGGCTGGCGAAACCCCCGCCGATTACGGCGCCCTGTAACCTGCCGCCGTTTCCGACCCCGCCGGACTATCACAAGTGCAACCCTGAGGACTTCGAGGCGCAACTCGACACCGAGCAGGTGGCGAGCCTTGCTCCGGCCGCCGACGAACTCTTCTACAACGCATACAATCCGTCTATCTGTATCAATCTGCACACCGGGGACTTCGTCAAGAACAACAAGGATGGCAGCTGTCCGAGAGGCTCGGAGGCCTATCCGCTGATGGGGATCGAGCTCGCCGACGATTCCTTACAACAGTCAATCGCGGATGATCGCGCCGATTCACTCTCGCTGAGCTGGGGCGAGGACGAGAACGACGCGCTGGCGCTAGATTATATTTCGAAGAATCCGAACAAGCCCGGCGTTGGGCAGATCGAGTTCGCGTCGCTCGCGGCCGAAGGCATTGCGGTCTTCGCTTCATCGGGCGACGACGGCGCGTCGGAGTGCTTCGATCCATATAACGGCAAGCCGTTGGGGATTGCATGCGTGAGCTATCCGGCCAGCGATCCAAATGTGACGGGCGTCGGCGGCGTGAACATTCCGCTCAACGACAGCGGTCAGCTCGACGGACAGATTACGGCATGGGGCGACAACACGACCCTCGGCGGCAACGGTGAGTTTGAAAACAACGTCGGCTCGGGGGGCGGTATCTCGGTAGTCTTCGAGGCGCCGCCATGGCAACGCGACGCGGTGAACGACAAGATGCGCGAAGTCCCCGACATCGCGCTCGACGCAGATCCGGCCACGGGCCCGTCACAGATCAACTATGCGGCGTTCGGCAAGGCTCGACTGGTCTTCGCAGACGGCGGCACCAGCGCCGCGGCCCCGGAGGCAAACGCGGAGTGGGCGCTCGTCCTGGACGCCTGTTCGCGCTTTGCGTCCTGCGCGACCGCGACCGGTCCGAAGCCCTACCGCCTCGGCAACGCGGCCCCGCTTTACTATGCAATCTATCGGGGAAAGGGCAATCTCAGCTACCGGCAGACCTTCTACGACGTCGTCTACGGGTGTAACCAGGCGGTCCCCGCGCCGACGCCGCGCCCCAGCCCCGGGCATACGCCCAAACCAATGCCGACGCCGGCGGGCTACTGCTCGCGGCGCGGCTACGACCTCGTCACGGGGCTCGGGGTGCCGTTCGGGGGCCACCTCGTCGACGCGATCGTGAAGGGGGCCGGCGCGAAGTAGCGGGGCCGCCGGCGAGGCTTGCGCCCCTTGATATAATGCAGAAGTTGTGAAGGCAAAGATTCATCCCAAATGGTACCCGGAGGCGCGCGTCCACTGCGCCTGCGGCAGTACGTTCGTCACCGGGTCGACGCTGCCGGAGATCGCGGTGGAAATCTGCGCCGCGTGCCACCCGTTGTTCACCGGTCAACAGAAGCTCGTGGACACGGCCGGACGTGTCGACAAGTTCAACCAGCGTTCTGCGGCGGCGAAGAAGAAGCAAGAGGAGGCCGCAGCACGCCAGGCCGTTCGAGAAGCAAAGAAAGCCGCAGCGCTTTAACGCGTTCGTTTCGGGAAGACGGGCCGCCTGACGGCTCGTCTTTTCTTTTATAATGCATGACTCACTGATTGCGCGTCTCGAGACGATGGCGCGCCGCTACGACGAGACCGAAGCCGAACTCGCGAATCCCGGCGAGGCGTTCGACCAATCGCGATTCACCGCGCTCGTCAAGGAGCGCGCGACCCTGGAAGCGCCCGTGATTGCGTATCGGCAGCTCGCGAGCGTGCGCGCGGAGATCGACACCAACGATGCCCTGTTACGTTCGAGCGACGGCGAACTGCGCGAGCTGGCCGAGGATGAACGCCGGACGCTCGCGGAGCGCGCGCAGCGGCTTGAGGCGGAGCTCCGCGAGCTCATGGTGCCGCGCGATCCCGACGACGAACGCGACGTCTTCGTCGAGGTACGCGCCGGCACGGGCGGCGACGAGGCCGCCATTTTTGCGGGCGATCTCAGCCGGATGTACATGCGGTTCGCAGAGGCGATGGGAATGAAGGTCGAGCTCGTCTCGGAGAGCCCGAGCGATGCCGGCGGATATAAAGAGATCGTCTTTGCGATTCGGGGGCACCAGCCGTACCGCTTCCTCAAGCATGAGTCTGGGGTCCATCGCGTGCAGCGCGTACCGGCGACGGAGGCGCAGGGTCGCGTGCATACCAGCACGGCAACGGTCGCGGTGCTGCCGCAGGTCGAGGACGACGTCGAAATCGTCATCAAGCCTGCCGAACTCCAGATCGACACGTATAAGGCGTCGGGCGCCGGCGGCCAGCACATCAACAAGACGGAATCGGCGATCCGCATCACACATCTTCCGACCGGTATCGTCGTTGCGTCGCAGCAGGAGCGATCGCAGCAGCAGAACCGTGAGAAAGCGATGCAGATGCTGCGCGCAACGCTCTACGAGCGGAAGCGGCGCGAGCAGGAAGAGGCCGTCGGCTCGTTGAGGCGCTCTCAGGTTGGAAGCGGCGAACGATCTGAGAAGATCCGTACGTACAACTTTCCGCAAGATCGGGTAACCGACCATCGTATCAATCGCAACTTCGGAAACATTCGTGCGATCATGGATGGCCTGCTGGAGCCGATCGCGCGCGAGCTCGTTGCTGACGAACGCGCGCGGCTACTCGCGGGCGAACCGGTTGGGTAAGACGACGGAGGCGCGGCCGACTCTCGCCACGCTGCTCGACGAGGGCGCGTCGGCGATCGCGCGGTCGGGCGACGGGGGGCGCGCGGACGCGGCGTTATTGCTCGCGCGGGCGCTCGGTACGGATCGCGCGTGGCTTGCGGCACACGGCGAGCACGAGCCGCCGCAGACGCAAATCGCGGAGTTTCGCGAACTCTGCCGCCGGCGAGCCGGCGGAATGCCGCTGGGATACGTTCTCGGCCAGGTGGGATTTTACGGCCGTGAGTTCATCGTAGACGAGAGGGTATTAGTGCCGCGTCCGGAGACCGAACATCTCGTCGACGCGGCGGTACGGTTCCTATGTAATCTGGGTGGATCCTTACCACCGTTACACGTACTCGACGTCGGCACAGGTTCCGGCGCGATCGCGTGCTCGATCGCTGCGGAAACCGATAGCCTCGTCGACGCGACTGATGGGTCGATGCTCGCGCTCGAAGTTGCCAAGGAAAATGCGCAACGGCTAGGTGTCGGCGACCGTTGCCGGTTCCACGCCGGCGACCTTGCCGAACCGGTGGCCGGCCACCGTTACGATCTCGTCATCGCGAACCTGCCGTACGTTCCGACGCGCGATCTGCCGCAAGCTCCCGACCCGCTTGCATTCGAGCCCCGGATCGCGCTCGACGGCGGCCCCGATGGGCTGGCACTCTATCGCCGTTTCGTGCCGCATGCACCGGCGCTCTTACATGAAGGCGGGCTTCTGTTACTTGAGACGGCGCCTCCGCTATTGGAGTCCCTGCTCGAGCTCGTCGCGGCCGCGTTCGGCGCGGCCGCTTCGACGGTGGGATACGACTATTCTGGTCGAGCGCGCTACGTCGCAGTCGGTCCCGAATAGCGGCGTTCCAAGAAGGCGCGGTCGGAGGCCGCTTCGAACTCTATCATCCCGAGATGGCGAAGTATATCTTCTTCACCGGCGGCGTCGTGAGTTCGCTCGGCAAGGGCATCACGGCCGCGTCCCTCGGGCGCCTGTTGAAGGCTCGAGGCATCAGCGTCTCGATTCAAAAACTCGATCCGTACATCAACGTCGATGCCGGCACGATGAATCCGTACCAGCACGGCGAGGTGTTCGTTACCGAAGACGGCGCCGAAACCGACCTGGACCTCGGGCACTACGAACGATTTATCGACGAGAACCTTCAGCGCGCGAATAACGTCACGACCGGGCAAATCTACAACTCGGTTATCGAGAAGGAACGGCGCGGCGACTATCTCGGTGCGACCGTTCAGGTTATTCCGCACATCACCAACGAAATTAAGGCGCATATCAAGCGGGTCGCCGAGGCGAGCCGCGCCGACGTTTGCATCGTCGAGGTCGGTGGAACGGTCGGCGACATAGAGTCACTCCCGTTCCTGGAAGCGATCCGCCAGATGCGCTACGACGTCGGCGACGAGAACGTGATGTACGTGCATCTCACGCTCGTCCCGCACCTCGGCGCTGCCGACGAGCTGAAGACGAAGCCGACGCAACACTCGGTGCGAGAGCTGCGCGGGATCGGAATATCTCCGGATGCCATCGTGTGCCGAACCCAATCGGCAGTTCCGATGCCGCTCGAGTTGAAGGAGAAGATCGCGCTGTTCTGCGACGTACCCACGAGCGCCGTCGTCCAAAATGCCGACGCGCGGACGATCTACCAGGTTCCACTCAATCTCGAGGCTGAGGGTCTAGCGCAGGCGGCGGTGCGTAAGCTGGATCTGCCGACGCCGGCGCCGATGCTTGACGACTGGGTCGCGATTGCCGAACGCATGCTGCATCCGGAACATCGCGTCACGATAGCGCTGGTCGGCAAGTACGTCGAACACAAGGACGCATACATCTCGATCAACGAGGCGCTCCATCACGCAGGAATCTTCCACAATGCCGCGGTCGAGATTCGGAGAATCGACTCGGAGCTGGTCGAAAACGAAGGCCCAGACGTCCTGCGGGGCGCTCACGGCGTCGTGGTCGCTCCGGGCTTTGGCGCGCGCGGGGTCAAGGGCAAACTCCGCGCGATTCAGTACGTACGCGAAAGCCAGATCCCGTTCTTAGGGATTTGTTACGGCATGCAGCTGGCGTGCGTCGAGTTTGCGCGCAACGCGTGCGAACTGCCGGAGGCAATGACGACCGAAGTCGACGAGACCGCGGTCGATCCGGTCATCGATTTCATGCCGGATCAACGCAGCCTCGAGATGTATGGGGGCACGATGCATCTCGGGTCGTACGCTTGCACGCTGGAGGCAGAGAGCCTGGTTGCGCGCGCGTACGAAACGCTCGAGATCAGCGAGCGCCATCGCCACCGCTACGAGTTCAACAACCGCTACCGGCCCATCTTTGAAGAGCACGGTATGCGATTTACGGGTCACCACACGATCGGGAAGACGCGTCTGGTCGAAGTCGTCGAGCTGCCGGCGGCGATGCATCCGTGGTTCGTCGCAACGCAGGCGCACCCGGAGTTTAAATCGCGTCCAAATCGCCCCTCGCCGCTCTATCGCGATTTCGTCGAGGCGGCGCTCGCGCACGAGAAGCGCATCGGCGGTCTCTCCGCGGTTGCGGAGACAGCGCCCTGGACCCAAGCGTAGTCACCGCTGTCATTCTGACGCGCGACGAGGAGCGCAATCTGCCGCGCGCGCTGACAAGCCTTCCGCGCGACATGCCGTCGCTGGTGCTCGATGCGGGCTCGCGCGACCGTACGGTCGCCTTTGCAAAGGCGAGCGGCGCCCGCGTCATCCAGCGCCCGTGGACGGATTTCGTCGATGCGCGCCGGTTCGCGCTGGCCGCGGTCGAGACGCCATGGGTCTTGATGCTCGATGCCGACGAGGCGCTGGACGACGTGCTTCGCGATGCAATCGCGGCAGCACCCGAGGATACGGACGCGTACGCGGTACGCCGGACAACGTTCTTCTGCGGCCGCCCGCTGCGCGTTTGGCGTAACGAGCGATTGATTCGCGTCTTCCGGCGCGATCGGGTACAGCTCGAGGCTCAACCCGCCGCCGGCAGCACGGCCCGCATTCACGAACGGTGGACGTGCGAGGGCATCGTCGGGGAACTTGCGGGAACGCTGCTGCACTACTCCTATCCCGACGTCGCGGCGTATCGCACGAAGTACGACCGGTATACTTCGCTCGAGGCGACGGCGCTGGAGCCGTCGGTCGCCGCGGTCGCGCGCCGCTTCGGGGCGTCGCTGCTTCGATTCCCGTGGCTGCTCGTCGGGCGCGGTGCGATCCTCGACGGCCCGCGCGGATGGTACGTCGCGTACCATTCTGCGGTCTATCCCGCGGTGGCGGCTTTGAAGTCGCTCCGCGGGCAGCGGACAGGACGGTGACGGCGGTCCGCATCGGACTCGATGCGCGTCTGACGCGACAGCTTTCCGTCGGAATGAAAACGTACGTGAGCGAGCTGGTCGGGCGGCTCCCGCGGGTCGCTCCGCAATACGAGTACGTAACGTTCCGCAAGGGCGGCAACTTCGGTTTGACCGAGCAGATAATGCTCCCGCTCGCAATGGCGCGCGCGCGACTAAACCTCGCACATTTTCTCTCGCTCTACGTGCCGGTGCTCATGCCGAAGCGATCGATCGTGACGGTGCACGACTTGATTCACCTTCGCTTTCCGCAGTACTTCAAGGCGAAGGTGCGGCCGTACTATCAAACAGTCGTGCGGTCGGCCTGCGCGCGCGCGCGACGCATCATTACGGACGACGAGCGCACCGTCGACGACCTGGTGGAACTTCTAGGAGTCGATCGCGCAAAGGTACGCGTCGTTCCGCTCGGCGTCGACCAGCGCTTCTTCGCGCCGGTCGCAGCATACGCGGCGGCGCGACCGTACGTTCTTTACGTCGGCAACCACCGGCGCCACAAGGATCTCGCAACACTCTTTGAGGCGTGGTCGAACCTCACACGAGCATATCCGATCGATCTTTATCTGACTGGCCCGGATGACTTCGGCACGGGGCTCGCGCGCCGCAACGCAGCCGGCGGGGAGATCGTCGTGCTCGGAGACGTGAGCGTGGATGCGTTACACGCCTACTACGCAGCCGCCGTTGCGCTCGTCCAGCCCGCGCTGCGCGAGGGCTTTGGCCTGCCGATGCTCGAGGCCATGGCTGCCGGATGTCCGGTCGTGGCGTGCGAGGACGCGGTACCGCGCGTACTGATGCCGCACGCGCTCGGGTTTCCGGCACGAAATCCGGCTAGCTTAAGCGAACGTTTGGGCCAGGTTCTCGACGATCAGGGCCTGCGCGCGCGCCTGATTGAGGGCGGAAGGGAGATTGCGCGAACGCTAACCTGGGATCGTTGCGCCGCCGCCACGGCGGAGGTCTATCGAGAGGTGCTGGAGGAGCGATGAAACGTGGCGCCATTTTAGCTTTAACGTTGCTGCTGTCGCTCGGCGCCGCAGCGGCAACGCACCCAATTGCGATCGTGATCAACGGCGTCACGCTGCCGCTCGAGCCGCCGCCGCGCTTCGAGCATAACGTGCTGTTCGTTCCCGTGCGACGCACGATAGAGGCGCTCGGCTTGTCGTTCGATCGATCCGGCGACCGTATCGTGACGCAGATCGGAGCGAAGACCGTAACGCTGAAAATGGGCAGCCGCAATGCACTCGTGGACAACGAACGCTTGCTGCTCGATGCCGCTCCGATCGAGATCGCAAGCGTTCTGTATGCGCCGCTTCGTTTCTTTACCGACGTGCTCGGAGCACAGGCGCATTTCGACCGCCGGACCAATGCGGTTACGATTGTGGCACAACTCGTCGGCCGATCGGGCGCCGGCTTCGTATCGACGGGAAGCGGCTTCGAGCGTTTCGGAACGGTGGCCGCCGTCGACATACTCTCGGACCCGCCGACGTTGACGCTCGGACATAACGGCGGCATCAAGGTCGTACCGATCGGTTCGAACGCGATCATCGACATGGAGGACGTCAACGTGGATGTCACGACGCCCGGCGAGCTCGGCGACGTTCGGCCAGGCGACTTTGCGCGCGTCGAGATGCGAAAGGATGGCCGCGTCTTGCGCGTAGTCGACGAGTACGGTTCGCGCAACGGCCGCATCGTGGCAATTGGAGGCGGTGATTTCGTCCTGGGTGACGGTCAGGTCATCGCCGCGGGCCGGACGACCGACGTCTCGCTGAATGGAAAGGCGGCGGCGTTCACGCAGCTGCAACCCAACGACGAGGTGACGATTCGCTACAACGTCGAGACGGGCGAGGTGCGTGAAGTGCTCGCCAGCCGCGCCGTCGCCCAGCCGCCGGCCGGCTCCGACGCCGGCGTGCACATCACGAGCGTCGAGACGGATGCGACGCGACCGTTGCGAGCGAACCAAAGCGTGCACGTCATAGTACGCGGAACGGCCGGCGGTTCGGCCACCTTCGATTTGGGAGCCGACGTGGCAAATCACGTGATGCAGGCCAGCGGGCCCGGCGTCTACGTCGGGAGTTATGCGATACCCAACGGCATGAACTTTTCGGATGCGGCGCTCGTCGCCCACCTTACCGTCGGGAACGTCACCGTCGATGCACCGGCGCCGCAGGCGATCTCGGCTTCTAGCGTTCCCCCGGGCATCTCGGACTTCGCTCCGGACGCGGGAGCCACCGTCAACACGGATCGTCCGGCGGTTTATGCAAGCTTCGCAGCCGACGCCGTTCCGGTCAATCCGTCGAGTGCGTTCATGTCGCTCAACGGGCGTGACGTGACCGCAGCCTGCGTGCGAACGGCCCAGTTCATCCAGTATCT
Organism: Vulcanimicrobiota bacterium; assembly: GCA_963758805.1. Lineage (GTDB taxonomy): Bacteria > Vulcanimicrobiota > Vulcanimicrobiia > Vulcanimicrobiales > Vulcanimicrobiaceae > Cybelea. The sequence goes on along the minus strand of CAVWWP010000002.1, from coordinate 466,768 downwards.
CCCGGCCTACTCTTATCCGAATGGCGAAGTCCGCGTGGTCGTTCGCGTCGCCGACGAAGCGGGGAACACGATGACGAAATCGTGGACGTTTAACATCCGAAGCCGTTAGTCAGGGATTCCCTAGTTTTAAGGATGGTTAATTTAATTGATTGATTGCATCTTTTGCAAGATCGCGGCGGGCGATATACCCGCGACGACGGTTCATCGCGATGAGTCTGCCGTGGCGATCGAAGACATCAATCCACAGGCGCCGACCCACCTGCTCGTCTTCCCCGTCGCGCACGTCGCATCCGTGGCTGAGCTCGATAGTGCGACGGATGGTGCGCTGGTCGCGCACCTCATCGGAGTTGCAACGGCCCTCGGTCGCAAACACGGTGGGAACGAAGGTTTTAGACTCGTCGTGAACACTGGACCGCACGGCGGACAGACTGTCGATCACGTGCACGTCCACGTGCTCGCCGGGCGTCGCATGGGATGGCCGCCTGGGTAGATGCTTGCGCGGCTGCGGATTTGACGCATCGCACCGGCCCGTGCTAGGCTAGCGAAGGCCCGTAGGGCCTTATTTTTGTGCCGTGCTGTGTTACGGCGCCGAAAGGGGGGTCGTCAATAGATGGAAGTTCGCATCGCTCCGGGCGAAACGATCGAGAGCGCGCTGCGCCGCTTCAAGAAGGCCACCCAGAAGGCGGGGATACTCGCCGAGGCACGCAAGCACGAGCATTACGAGAAGCCCAGCGTTCGCCGGAAGAAGAAGTCGGCCGCGGCTCGCAAGCGCCGCGCGTAAGCGCTCCGGAACTCGAGCCGTGGGCACGCTACACGACCGGATCTCGTCGGATCTCAAGGATGCAATGAAGGCGCGCGACCGCCTACGCCTAGAGACGTTGCGTTCGGCGATCTCCGGCTTCACGTATAAGCGATCCGAGAGTGGAAAAGAGCTTTCGGATAACGACGAGCTTGACGTCCTGCGTAAGCTCGTACGTCAGCGCTCCGACTCGCTTACGGAGTTCGAAAAAGCCGGTCGCACGGATCTTGCCGAAAAGGAACGTACCGAGCGTGAGATACTGCAGGCCTATCTGCCCGCGCAAAAGTCGCCGGAGGAGGTGCGGGCGATCGTGCGGAGCGTCGTAGCCGGGCTGGCGCCCGAGTCGCGCAACCTCGGCGCCGCGATGAAAGCCGTCATGCCGCAACTTAGAGATCTGGCCGATGGGAACTTGATCCGGCAAATCGTCACCGAGGAGCTGGCGTAACTTCCGCCGGCCGCCGCGGTACGTAAAATCATGACTCCACGACGTCTGCGGGCAGTAATCTGGCTGGCTGTGTTCTGCGCGGGTATGGCGGGCTTTGCGGGCGGAACTCTGCTCGATCGGCCGATCGTCATGGTTCCGATCACCGGAACGGTGGACGACGGCATGGCGCATCTCGTCGAGCGTTCAGTCGACGAAGCGAATCGCGAGCACGCAGCAGCGATCGTCCTCGACGTCAATAGTCCTGGGGGCCTGGTTGAAGCCGCATTTCGCATTCGCGACGCGCTCTTCTCCGCGCGCGAGCCGGTCGTTGCGTACGTCAGCGAACGCGCGTACTCTGCAGCCGCACTCATCACCCTGAGCGCAAATACGATCGTCATGGCGCCCGGCGCGTCGATCGGCGACGCTGAGCCGATACCATTTACGGATAAGCTCGTCTCGGGACTGCGCGGCGAGTTCGAATCGACCGCGCTGCGAAACCATCGTAATCCAAAGATCGCCGCGGCAATGGTCGACAAGAAGGTCGATCTGCCGGAGTACAAACGTCCGGGCGCAATCCTGACCCTCAACACCGACGATGCCGTTCGCGCCGGAATCGCCCAGAGCGTGGCACCCTCGCTCGACGCGGCCCTAGCGAGCGTGCACCTCGGAGGTGCGCCGCAGATCGCGGAGAGCTATACCTGGGCCGAGCAGATCGCGCGCTTCGCTACCGATCCGGTGGTCAGCGGGCTGCTCCTGACGCTTGGCATGCTGGGGCTGCTGATCGAGATGCAGACGCTGCATGGCATCGCGGGCGTTATCGGCGTGGGCGCGCTGGTGCTGTTCTTCGGAAGCCACATCTACGCCGGCTTCTCCAATGGTTTCGTCGCCGTATTGGCGGTGATCGGTTTGGTCGGCATTCTCTGGGAGCTGCACGTCGTGCCGGGACACGGGCTGCCGGGAATCCTGGGTGCTATCGCGCTGCTGCTGGCGGTGCTCTTCGCCTTCGGACTGCCGGCGTTCTTCGTCGCGATCGAAACGATCGCGACGGCGATCGTGCTTACCGTAATTGTATTCAGCTTGGTCGTGCGCGCGGTGCCGGAGAATGCGTGGGCGCACCGTCTCATGCTCGTCGCCGCACAGGGTCCTGAGTACGTAACCAGTGCCGACTATGGCGATCTGCGCGGCCGCGTCGGAACGGCCGCAAGCTACCTACGCCCGGCCGGTATCGCTTCGATCGACGGCCGCCGCGTCGACGTCCTCACCGAGGGCGAGTTCATTGCACAGGGCACTCCGATTCGCGTCACACGAGTCGAAGGAGCCCGCATCTTCGTCGAGCCTGTAAGGAGTAGTTCATGATTGCCGTCAGCGCCGCCGTGATCATCATCGTCGTCATCCTGGCATTCTTTGCGTTCCTGTACTACTTTCCGATCGATCTGTGGATCAGGACGATCGCAGCCGGCGTGCCGTTGAGCATCATCGCGCTCGTGCGGATGCGTCTAATCGGCATTCCGCCGGGAGTCATCGTTACCAACTACGTGCGGGCGCGCAAGGCCGGCCTCGACTTAACGGTCGACCAGATGCAATCGCACTTTCTCGCCGGCGGTAACGTCGAGAACGTTACGCTGGCGATGATCGCCGCGCAGCGCGCGCAGATTCCGCTCGAGTGGCAGCGGGCCGCGGCAATCGACCTCGCGGGACGCAACGTTCTCGAGGCGCTGCAGACGTCGGTCAATCCGAAGGTCATCGAGACGCCGATCTTTCAAGGCGTCGCGCAAAACGGCATTCAACTCAACGTGAAGGCGCGGATCACGGTCCGCAGCGACCTCGACCGGTACGTCGGCGGCGCGGGCGAGCCGACGATTATCGCGCGCGTCGGCGAAGGAGTCGTTTCCGCGGTCGGAGCGGCGGTCGATCACAAGGAAGTCCTGGAGTATCCCGATCGCATCAGCAAGGCCGTGCTGGCAAAAGGGCTCGACGCAGGGACGGCGTTTGAAATCGTTTCGATCGACATTGCCGACGTCGACGTTGGAAAGAACATCGGCGCCGAGCTGCAGACGAGCCAAGCCGAAGCCGATCGCCGGATAGCGCAAGCAAAGGCCGCAGAGCGCCAGTACGCGGCGCAAGCCGCCGAACAAGAGCAGAAGGCGGAGACGCAAGCGATGCGCGCTAAAGTCGTTGAAGCCGAAGCGGCGATTCCGCAGGCGATCGCGCAGGCGTTCCGCGCCGGGAACCTAGGCGTCATGGACTACTACCGGCTCAAGAACATTCAGGCGGATACGGAGATGCGCGGTTCGATCGGCGCCTCGGCCGAGATTCCGAACGACGCCACGCAACCGCCGTCGCCCGGTCCGAGCAACAAGTAGCGGCGGCGATGCACGGTATCGGCACCTTCATTTGGGTGCTGCTGCTCGCAATCGGCGTCATCAGCAGCATCCGCTCGACGGCAAGGCGACAGGCCGCGCAGCCCTCAGGCACGCAGCGCGGCGGCCGCCGTATCGCCGTTCCGCAGCCTTCCTGGTGGGAGCAGCAGCCGCCCGAAGCCGCGCCGCCGCCGCCTCCACCTCCGGTGGCGCCGCCGAAGCCCCCGGCGGCTGCGACGCCCGTCGTGGCGGTCGCACGTGCCCCGCAGACGCACCGCGCGCGTCTCTTCGGCAACCGTCATGCGCTCGTCGGCGCGGTGATCGCATCCGAGGTGCTCGGAAAGCCCCGAGGGCTCTATCCCGAATAGGGGTTCCAGGAGGTTCCCCATTTCTTGATCGTCGAGCGGTCGGTCGACCTGGGCGAGTTGCCCGATCACGTGCGCCTCTTTGGCGAGTACGACAAGAACCTCTCTGCGCTCGAGCGCTCGCTCGACGTCTCGCTGCATGCCGACGGCGATCGTCTGGTCGTCGCGGGTGAGAACGCGGCCGTTGAGCGCGCGCAGAACGTCCTCGAACGCGTCCTCCAGGCGGCCGTCGGCGGCGCGCACATTACGCCCGACGATGTTGCGCTAGCGATTTCGGACGCCGCGGACGGCTCGCACGACGGCGCGCCGAACACGCTGATCCGCACGCACCGCGGACGCGAGGTCCGCGCGCGCACGGGCGGTCAGCGCCGTTTCGTGCAGTCAATCGAACGGCACACGCTGACGTTCGGTATCGGACCGGCCGGGACGGGCAAGACGTATCTGGCCGTCGTCATGGCGGTGCGCGCCCTCAAGAGGCGCTACGTCTCTCGCGTGATTCTTTCGCGGCCGGCGATCGAGGCCGGCGAACGGCTAGGCTTTCTGCCCGGAGATTTTCGCGAGAAGGTCGATCCGTATATGCGGCCTCTGTTCGACGCGCTTGGCGAGCTACTCGACGTCACGGTCGTCAACCGGTATCTCGAACGCGGCACGCTCGAGGTGGCACCGCTTGCCTACATGCGCGGACGAACGCTTAGCGACGCGTTCGTCATTCTCGACGAAGCGCAGAACGCGACCGGCGATCAGCTCAAGATGTTTCTGACGCGATTGGGAAGCGGCTCGACGATGGTCGTTACCGGCGACGTTACGCAGATCGACCTTCCGGCCGGAGAACGCAGCGGTCTGCGAGATGCTGCTGCGCGTCTTGCAACGATCGAAAAGGTCGGCGTCGTGGAGCTCGACGATACCGACATCGTGCGTCACCCGCTTGTCGCCGAGATCGTTCGCGCGTATGCCCGCGAGCCGGCGGCGCGCGCGAAATGATCCACTATCGTAACGACGTTCGTAAGAGCGGGGTCGACCGGCGAGCCGTCGTCGCGACCGCCGAACGGCTGCTCGAGGCGATCGGCGAACGGGGGTCGTCCCTTTCCCTGCGCTTCGTAACCGACGAGACAATGCGTTCCATCAATCGTACGCACCGCGGGAAGGACGCGCCGACGGACGTGTTGAGCTTCCCGATCGACGGTTTGGCACCCCAGCGCGACCCCGCACCGGAACGGCTCTTGGGCGATGTAGTCATCTCGATCGACACGGCGCGGGAGCAGGCCGCCGCGTACGATGCCTCGCTCGAGCGCGAGCTCCACCGATTGCTCATTCATGGCCTTCTCCACGTCGTTGGGTACGATCACGAAATCGCGGGGCAGCGGCGCACGATGCTGCGCGAAGAGCGGCGCTTGGCGCGCCTGATCGATCTTCCGTGGCCGTACGGGCGGTAGCGGCGATGCAACATCCCGTCGACGAGCGCGCGAAACGCACGCCGCCGCAGTACCTACCGGTCGAGCGCAGCCGCCTCATGCGCTCGTTCCATCATGCGTTCGAAGGCATCATCTATGCAACGCGCACGCAACCGAACATGCGCGTGCACTTTGTCATCGCGGCGCTGGTGTTGCTCGCAACGCTGATTCTTCGCCTGGACCGCTACTACGTCGTCGCGACGCTCGTCCTAATCACGATCGTCTTGAGCCTCGAGTTGACGAACACGGCGATCGAAGCGCTCGTCGATCTCTTGACCGTCGCGCATCATCCGCTGGCAAAGAGCGCGAAAGACGCCGCTGCGGGCGCCGTGCTGGTGGCGGCGGCGGGCGCCGTACTCGGTGGGTACCTGATCTTCTACGAGGGCATCATGAGCGGCGGAGCGAGCGTGTTTACCGCCGTGCGAGCGGTGCCGGCCAACGTCGCTCTTATCGTCTTGGCGCTGGTCACGATCGGAACGATTTGCGCCAAGGCCTGGGTCGGCAGAGGCTCGCCGCTCCAAGGAGGTGCCGTCTCGGGTCACGCCGCCCTGGCGTTTGCCGCTGCGACGATGCTGGCCGTCTTCTATCAGAAGCCGCTGGCGGCGATTCTGGCCTACCTGATGGCCTTTCTCGTGGCACACAGCCGCGTGGAGGCTCGCATCCACCGCCCGTTCGAGGTCCTGTGGGGAGCGATTCTGGGTATCGTCGTCTCCCTCATGATCTACGTGCTGGTGCGCCCTCACGTTGTGCTATAATGGCGCCGATTTGAATAGCGACCCGACTCGAAGTACCCCCGAGGGCCTGTCGTACCAGCTGATCGCGCTCGTGATCCTCGTCGTGCTGGCGGCGTTCTTCGCGGCATCCGAGTCTGCGCTGGTCGCCATCTCGCGGCTCCGCGCGCGGGCGATTGCTGAACGACGTATCCGCGGCTCCAAAGATCTCGCCCGCATCGTCGACGACAAGAACCGATTCCTCACGTCGATGCTCGTCGGGAATACGGTCGTGCTGCTCGCGGCGGACTCACTTGCAACGTATGTCGCGATCTCACTCAACCTGCCGTCGGCGGCCGTACTCTCAACCGTCGTCATGACGATCGTCCTGCTCCTCTTCGGCGAGATCATTCCAAAGACGGTCGCCACCGGAGATAGCGAACGCTGGGCGCTGCGTCTGGCGGCGCCGACACGCTACGCGGCATACGTGCTGACGCCAATCGCGCGAACCTTCCAAGTGATTACGGACGCCCTCTTGCAGATGGTGGGCATCAAGACGTCACATCGGGTCTACGTCACGGAAGAGGATATCCGCTCGCTCGTCAACGTCGGCGCCGAACAGCAAGTTATCGAAGAGCAGGAGCGCGAGCTCATCCATTCGGTGATGGAGTTTGCCGACACCATTGTTCGGGAGGTCATGACGCCTAGGCCGGAGATGGTCGCCGTTTCGATCGACGACTCGCCACGCCGCGTCCTCGACGTCGTCATCGCGGAGGGCTATTCGAAGCTTCCCGTCTATCAAGAATCGAAAGATGACGTCGTCGGCGTCGTGCACGATCGCGAGCTGCTGGTCGCGCTCGCGAACGGCTCGCTGGCGCACGCGAGCGTTCGAGCGCTCATGCGGCCGGCGGTGCACGTGCCGGAGACGAAGAAGATATCAGAGTTGCTGCGTGAGATGCAGCGCGACAAGTTTTCGCTGGCGATCGTCGTCGACGAGTACGGCGGAACGGCCGGGCTCGTGACGATGGAAGACCTCCTCGAAGAGATCGTCGGCGAGATCCGCGACGAGCACGACGACGACGAGCAGGAACCGATCGCCGTGGTTTCGGAGACCGAAGCCGTCGTCGAAGCCGGAACGAATATCGAAGATGTCAACGCGAGACTGCGCACCAGTCTCCCGACCGAGGATTTTGAGACGATCGGCGGCTACACCGTTGGCCTTTTTGGACGGCTTCCGATGGAAGGCGAGGAGATCGATGCCGACGCGCATACTCGATTGCGCGTCGACCGCACGCGTGGACGCCGGATCCTCACCGTCCGCATCTATACGAACGGGAGCGTCGAACAGACCGAGGAAGCGGAGGGACCGGACGCAGCCGCGCGCCTATAAGACGCGGGGCGTGGTCCTACGCGGGCGGCCGCTGGGCGAGGCCGACCGAGTCTTAACGCTCTTCACCGACGAACGCGGAAAGCTCGATGCGGTCGCAAAAGGCGTGCGACGTTCGCACAGCGCGCTCGCCGGCCGGCTCGAGTTCGGGAATGAATGCGCGCTGGGGATGCACCGCGGACGTTCGCTGGACGTCATCGTTTCGGCCGAGATTCTTGCGTCGATGTGGTCGCGGCTCGTGGAACCGGAGCGATATGCCGTCGCTTCGGTCGTCGCCGAGCTCGTCGACGCGTTCTGCGAGCCGGATTTGGCAATGCCTGACGTCTATGCGTTGCTCCGCAATGCGCTCGGCGCAGTTGCAACGGCGAGTTCGCCGGCTGCATTGCTGCCGCGATTCTCGCTCCTGCTGCTCGAGATGCTTGGTCTGGCCCCGCCGCTCGATCTCTGCGTGCGGTGCGGCGCCGCGCTCGATGAGGGCCCGGTGTGGCTCGACGCACAAGCGGGAGGAATCGTAGACGCACGCTGCCGCGAACGGTGGCGCGATCTCCCCGAACTGCAGCCGGGCGACGTGGAGAACCTGCGCGCACTCGCGGCGCGAAAGGGCGGCGGAACTCCGGCGGCGGTCGATGCGACCAAGGCCGCCGCGGACGCGGTCGCCGAGCTGGTCGCGCATCACCTAGGGCGTCGCCCCAAGTCACTCTCGCAGGTCGGCGCCACGTGATTATGGCGCTCGATGTCGGCACCAAGCGCATCGGCGTCGCGGTGGCGGACGCGACGAGCGGTTACGCGATCCCCGTCGGAACCATCACGCGCGAGAATCGCCGCGACGATTTCGCTCAAATCAAAGAGTATCTCGAATCTTATGCCGTCGAGGAGCTCGTCGTGGGCGATCCGATAACGCTCGCAGGCGAGCGCGATATCGCGTCCCGGCAAATCGACGAGTTCGTCGAACGTTTGAAGGAGATATTCGCCGGCCCGATTCACCTCGTCGACGAGCGGTTGACGACGGCCCAGGCGACCAAAGAACTCATCGCCGCCGACGTGTCGCGTAAGAAGCGTCGCGAGGTGGTCGATCGTCTGGCCGCGGCGCTGATACTAGATGGCTTTCTCGCGCGGCGAAAGCGCCAGTCGGGAGCATGAACCTCGTCCGCCGCGCCGCGATGCCGGCGGCGATAGCGCTAACGGTTGTCATTGCGCTTACTGCGTTCGTTGGTTGTTATCTCGTGTACGGCGATCGCGCGCATCCGGTGGCAGAGACCTCGGTCGTCGTCGAGCGCGGCGCGACCTTCGATGAGATCGCGACGCAGCTCGCGACAGACGGCGTGATCAGCAACGTCGTGACGTTCCGTGCCCTGGCACGCGCGCGCGGTCAGGACGTCGCCGTACGCGCCGGAGAGTACCGCTTTACGTCGCACGAGACGCAGCACGAGGTGCTTCGTGCGCTCGTCAACGGCGGCGCGCAGGTCGCCGGCTGGGTGACGATTCCGGAAGGCTACACCGCGGGCCAGATTGCCGCGCGCCTGCACGAAGCCGGCCTCGGTTCTACGTCTGGGTTCCTGCACGCATTTCTGCGCGACTCGATCGTCGTCGACGGCGTGCGCACGGTAAACTTAGAGGGCTTTCTCTTTCCGAGTACCTACTTAATACCGGTCGATGCCGATGCTACTGAAATCGAACGGCTCATGACCGATGAGTTCTTTGCGAAGTTGCCCGCAGACGCTGCGGTGCGCGCTCGCGCGCTGCACGTCAGTGTCCCGCAGGCGGTTACGGTCGCTTCCTTGGTGGAGCGCGAAGCAAAGGCCGACGCCGACCGGCCAAGGATCGCCGGGGTGATTTACAATCGGCTGCGTGCGGGTATGCCGCTACAGGTAGATGCGACCATCGAATATGCCCTGCACGCACACAAGAGCGATCTGTCGTTTGGAGATCTGCGGATCGCCTCGCCATATAACAGCTACACGCACGCCGGCTTGCCTCCAACGCCGATCGCGAATCCGGGGCTGCCGTCGCTAGAGGCCGCGCTCCATCCGTCGAAGAGCGACGACTTCTACTACGTTTACTGTGGACACGGGCACCACGTGTTCGCGAAGACCCTGGCGGAACATCAAGCGAACGTGGCGCGCTGCCTACAGTGAAACAGAAAGGACGCGACGATCCGATGCAATCCGGCAACGGTGAGAGCAACCGCGCACGGCTCGAGCTGAGCGAAGTGCTGCATATTGCGACGACCGACGGCAAGGAGCTGGCATACGAGGTGGTCGCGATCCTGGAAGATCCTAAGGATGGGCGCTCGTACGCGGTGCTCATGCACGAGGACGATGCCGAAGGTGACGGTGAGTTCGTCGTCACCGACGTAGACGGGAACCTCGTCGAGGACGACGCGCTCGCGCGCGAAGTCTTAGATGACTTCTTAGCATTCGCCGACGAGCGCGACGACTCCGAAGAGGTGACCGACTAATTCGCGTTCTCTTTCTTTCGGCAAGCGTCGGCGCGGGACACGTCTCGGCGGCGAATGCGGTGCGCACGGCCCTGCGGCGGATCGAGCCTGGAGCTCGGACACTGGTCGTCGATTCCTACGATTACGCGGCGCTGGTCGTCTCACGCATCGTCGCGGATGGTTACATACAAATGGTCAAAACGATTCCGCAGCTCTATCGCTACATCTACGCACGTGCCGAGCGAGCGACGCGAGTCGGCCATTTTCGCACCTGGGCGCACGAGTTCACGGCTGGAAACCTGCGGCCGCTGATCCTTCGCGAACGGCCGGACGTAGTCGTTTGCACGCATGCATTTCCGTGCGGCGCGATGGCGGCGTACAAGCGGCTGTACGCGGATGCACCGCCGGTCGTGGGCATCGTGACGGATCTTGCCGTCCATGGGTTTTGGATTCACGGCAACATCGAAGGGTACGTCGTCGCAACCGACGCGATGCGCGACGCGCTGCTCGCTCGGGGTGTCTCTCGCGAGCGAGTCCTAGTCAGCGGCATCCCGGTGCGGCCGGAGTTTTCGCGCCCGCCGGAACCGCGCGACGCATTGCGCGAACGGCTCGATCTGCCGCGCGATCGCCAGATCGTCCTCCTGATGGGCGGCGGTCTCGGCATCGCGCCGCTCGAGCGGATGATGCGAAAGCTCGAAGCGGTGCGCCTTCCGCTTGCGGGGGTCGTTATTTCGGGACGCAATGCGGCCGTGGAGCGCCGCCTCTCACGCTGCGCGGAGAGCGTAAGCTATCCGGTGCGCGTCCTGCGCTTCGTTGAGAACGTCTACGACTACATGCACGCTGCCGACGCGCTCGTGACGAAGCCCGGCGGCCTTAGCACCGCCGAAGCGCTGGTTGCAGGCGTGCCGCTGGTGCTCTGCAAGCCGCTGCCGGGACAAGAAGAGCGTAACGCAAGCATCTTGGTGAAAGCCGGCGCCGCGATAGAATCGCGCGCTATGGACGAGCTGCCGGCAGCGATCGAGCGCGTCTTAACCGACGCGCGGAAGCGCGACGCGCTGATGGCGGCGGCAGGACACCTCGCCCGGCCGAATGCCGCCGGCGACGCTGCGCAAATGATCGCGCGCTTGGGGATGCCGCAGCGGGAGGTGGTCGCGTGAGTCTGCCCTCCTCGCGAGCCTACGGCATGTGGCTGTCGCTCGTGCGTATCTCAACCGGAATCATCTGGCTGTTGCACGCGGTACCGAAGTTTCGCCAGAGCGAGAGCTTCATGCCGCCGAACGGATTCGTCGTAACCTACGTCACGCAAGGTATTGAAAAGACGACCGGGCCATACCACGGCTTCCTGACGAGCGTGGTTGCGCCGAACATCGGTATCTTCGCGGAACTGGTGCGGCTGGGCGAAGCGTGCGTCGGTCTCTCGCTGCTCTTCGGACTCTTCACACGGTTCGGCGGCGGCGTCGGAGTTATTCTGACGTTGAACTATATCGCGGCTCGCGGCGGCCTGCAGAGCGCGCGCGAATGGGGCAGCATTGATGCGTGTTTAATGCTCCTCTCGGCGATCAGCCTCGTGCTGCCGACAGGACGCGTCTTCGGTGTAGATGCAATCTTCTCGCGGCGGCGATTGCGCCCGATGCCGGTCGTCGCCGAGTTCGTCGACGAACGCCCGCTCGACGGTCCAACCGCACCGCCGTCGTAGCTACTATTGGTCATTACGTGGCAAGCCGAACGGCGCAAGCCGGCGGTTTGTTAAACCGCGTGGGAATGGCGAGGGGTTTGCCGAGAGGGAACGAACAGTTTCCAAATGCCCGGGCAGCTGCGTACTAGCCCGAGGCTCAGTTTAGTTTCCCGCAGCTTCTCATAGTAGGAGGGCCCACTCCCATGCGTTTACTTAATTTAGCGCTGTGTGCGACAGCCGCTGCTGGGCTCCTCGCCGGCTGCTCCGGCAGCAACCTCGGATCGACGAGCTCCATTCCGAGCACCGGCGCGGCACAGACCCACTTCATAAACGGTCATCTCATTCCGCACTGGTCGGCGCTGGCCAGCCTGATTCCGGTCGAGCTGCGTTCGTCCGGTCCGGCAGGCGTGCTCGCCCAGATCGTCCCCGAGAGGCACAAAGCAAAGAGCCACATCTACGTTAGCGCGTTCGAAGGTACGTCCATCTGGGGGTATCGCTTTCCGAACACCAACAACAGTCCGCCGATCTGCTCGGTGGGGCCGGTCTCGATTTCCCAACAACATCGGCGTTGACGGCAAGGGCAATCTGATCGATCCGGACGGCGGCACCCGTACGGTCATCGTTTACAAGGGGCCCGGCATGTGCGGTACGGAAGTTGGCTCAGTTAGCGATCCGTACGGCCAGCCGGCGGATGCCGTGAGTACCAATGCGGCCACCGGCACGATCGTCGTCGGCAACATCTTCGACACCAGCGGCTCGGGCAGCATCTCGCTCTGCACGCTCGCGGGCGGCTGCACCACGAACCTGACCAACCCGAACATGTACGAAGTGTACGGCGTCGCGCAGGCGCGCAACGGCGATTGCTGGGCGTCGGCCACAAACTTGAGCGGAAAGGCCACCTTAACGTGGTTCGCGGGTTGCACCGGAGCCGGCAAATCGGTGAAGCGCGGCACGTATAAGAACGCCTCGCCAGGCGGCCTCGACATCGACAGTGCCGGCAATCTCGTCGCGCTTAGCTACACGACCAGCCAAGTGTACGTCTATAAAGGCTGTAACCCGGCCTGCAAGGTCGTCGGCGGCCCATTCTTGCTGAAGAACGAATCGATCTTCGGGAAACTGGATGCGAAATCCAAACACTTCGCAGTCAGCGCGCCGGTCGGCGAAATCGACGTTTATAACTACAGCCCGACGGCCATCGTCTATAGCTACGACTTCAACAACGGCCTCAGCCCGAGCCTGGACGTCGAAGGCATAGCTCTCAACCCGCGCTAAACCGAGCTACGTCCAACGTCCTAACACGAATCTAGAAACAGCAAAGTGGGGTGGTTACGGCCACCCCACTTTATTAATTAGCGCCTGCGGCCCGTCGTCGCGGAGTTTGCCAACCAACGCCCGCTCGACGGTCCAGCCGCGCCGCGGTCGCAGCTGCTATAGGTCATTACGTGGCAAGCGTGGTATAGTCGTCGGCGGCGCTCGGGGAGAGATGGCCGAGCGGCTGAAGGCGGCGGTTTGCTAAACCGTTATACGATGTAAAGTCGTATCGAGGGTTCGAATCCCTCTCTCTCCGAAGCTACCGCAGCACGCGCGGTCGTAGCTCAATTGGATAGAGCAACAGGCTACGAACTTGTAGGTTGGGGGTTCGAGTCCCTCCGACCGCGTTTTCCGGGGCTCGGTAGCTCAGCGGTAGAGCAGGGGACTCATAAGCCCTTGGTCGTAGGTTCAAGTCCTACCCGAGCCAGAAGTCTGACCCGGCCGCCCAGCGTAGGCGGCCGGTTCCATTCCCGAGGTAATCACGTCATGTCGACAATCCCGTGCGATTTCTGTCCCCATCCCGTCGATCGCGGACAGATGGAAGAGATCGAGATATCGCACTACGTACCGGATAGTTCCGGTGAAGATCTTGCCTACGCGCGGACGTATTTTTTCGGACATCCGGATTGCGTACGCAAGTTCTACCGCACGCTTATCGACCACAAGCTCGATCTGTTCAAACACATGCCGAGCTCCGGTTCTCCACCCGATGCGTCGCGCTGACGCACTTTGCGCCCGTAGCGTAGCTGGATAACGCACAGCCCTCCGAAGGCTGGGATCGGGGGTTCGAATCCCTCCGGGCGCGCGATCTTATCTACAATGACGCAAGACGAACGCTATATGCGGAATGCTCTCGCGCTGGCTGCGCAAGCGGCGGAGGCCGGCGACGTTCCAATCGGTGCGGTCCTGACGATCGGCGAGATAACGATCGAAGCGCGCAACGAGAAGGAACGCCGTCCGGACGCAACCGCGCACGCGGAGATCCTTGCGATCCAAGAGGCGGCGCGGCGTCTACGGCGCTGGCGCCTCTCGGAAGCGACGCTGTACGTTACGAAGGAGCCCTGCATCATGTGCGCCGGAGCAATCCTGGCCGCGCGCATCGGGCGCGTCGTGTACGCCGCCTCGGATCCCAAGGGCGGCGCCGACGGCAGCGTCTTCGACGTCCTGCGCTCGCCGAAGACGAATCATCGCGTGGAGGTGACGGCCGGGCGTGTTGGAAGAGGAAGCCGCCGCGCAGCTGCAGGCGTTCTTCCGCGAGCGGCGCGCCGGCGGCGACGCCCCGGAAGGTCTCGACGCGCTGCCTAGGTAGAAGCGGTCGTCGCCAACGCGGCGAATCAAGCGCGCGGAGAGGTGGTCGAGTGGTTGAAGGCACCCGCCTCGAAAGCGGGCGAACGTGTTGAGCGTTCCGTGAGTTCGAATCTCACCCTCTCCGCCAGTCTTTATTAGTTCATTGCCTGGTCGCCGCGCTGGAGTAGCTGCGTCGGGGTGCTCGTCGGCGCAACACGCGTTCGACTACTGGCAGTTTATTTATTGCCCATCCTTTGCTAGTTCAGCCGTCGCCGCTTCAAATCCGGTCGTGTCGATGCCGGCATTTCTTAATAGTGCAAGCAGCATCGCTTCTTGCGTTTGTTGATGATGTAAGAGCCAGTCTATTGTTTCGTGGTCGGTTTCGGCGCGTATTTCGGCAAACTGCGACTGCTGCTTACCAGCCACCGCTAACACGACGATTAATATGAGTTGTATGATATTCGATACCGTCAGCAGGAAAATGAACGGGAACGGATCGCGATGCGTTATCTGTCCGACCACGACCCATATCCCCTGAAGTATTATGATTGCGACGAGGGTTAACGGGGCACCGGTTCCTTCAGCGATCGTTTTACAGAATCGTTCGGTCGCCGTTAGTCGTGCAAGATGGGCCTCGTTTGCGTTCGTTAAGGTTGGCATGAGTGGCACCCGTTTTCTTGAGTTTTAATGTTATGGGTTAGTTCTACATCGCTGGTGTTGGAATGTCGGGGGTGGTGCGAGGGAGGTGGACGATGAAGCGCGAGCCGGCGGGGCTCGTCTCCAGGGTGATCGTGCCCCGGGCGCGTTCGACGGCGCGTTTCACGATCGCGAGGCCGAGACCGGAGCCGCCGACATCGCGCTGCGCGCCACGATAGAAACGATCGAAGATGCGCGCGACGTCGGTCGACGGAATCCCGGGGCCTTGGTCGGCGACTTCGAGGACCGCGCGGCCATCCTGCGCGCGCACCCGAACGTCGATCGCGCCCTGACCGTACTTCAGTGCGTTGTCCGCGAGATTGCTGACGACATAACCGAACTCGATTGGATCGATCGACGCCAAGATCGCAGGCTCGGCCGAGATCGAAAAGCTGCGCTGCGGGTTCGCGTCGGCGATTGGGGTGACCAGATCCACAACCAGCGTGCCGACGTCGATCGGTTCGGCGGCCGAAGGCTCCTCATGACTCTCCCAGCGCTCGAGCAAGATCAGCCGATCGATGAGCGATGCCATGATCTTGCTCTGCTCGTTCATTGTGTCCAGGATATGCTCGCGATCCTTCGGACTGTCGAAACCGCCGCGGCGCAGGATGGCGATGAAACCCTGGACGACCGTCAGCGGCGTGCGGAGTTGATGGCCCGCGTCGGCGATGAACTGCCGCATCGATTCGTTGGCCCGGTCGCGGGCCGCAAAGGCGCGCTGCATCTGTGCGATGGCTCCATTATATGCAGCCGTCAGTGAAGCGAGCTCGTTACGGCGGCTCGCAGCGATCGGTCGCGGCCGCAGGTCGCCGGCCGCAAAGTGCTCGAGCGCCGCAGTAACGTCGTCGAGCGGCGTGAGCGCTTGACGCGTCAAAAACCCCGCCACCAGGATACCGCACAGAATCGCGAGCGCAAATGCGACAACGAGCGGTGGAATGAAGGCCGCGACCGTCGACACGAGCGTGGCGTCGTTGCTCTTGACGACGATGTAGAGATTGCCGACATGTGCGTAGAGCGATTGTAGGCCGAAGGCCGTCGCGAGGCCGAGGATGACCCGTGCGAGCGGTCCGCTCGCACGGGGATCTCCCGAGAGATCGGCGCGGCTACGTACCGTGATAATCGGCTGCGGATCGGAGCGGTGCATGCGATAGACGGTGACGCGCTCGGTCGCGTCGAGAAAGACCAGCTCGGCCCCAGTCTGCAGAAGAAGCGTTGCGGCGAAATCACCACCTGCACGCGCATTCGGCAGCGTAGTCTTTGCGAGCGCGGCCTCGAGCTGGTGCTGCGTTCCGGTGAGTTCGTTCGAGAGCGCGCGAATGTAGGCTCCGAACGCGAGCAGCGCGCCCGCCAGAATGACCGCGCATAGGACGAGGGAAAGCTCGACGGCGGCGAGCGTTTGGATGCGGCGACCGAGCGGCGTCACGGTGCGGGCGCGGCCCGCAGCGAGTAACCGCTGCCGCGTAGCGTTTGAATGAGTTTTACCGGCTCCCCGCTATCGATCTTTGCGCGCAAGAACGAGACATACGTTTCAACCGTATTGGGAACCACATCGCGGTCGACGCCCCACACCAGATCGAGCAGCTCGGAACGCGTGAGTACTTCTTCCGCGCGTTCGGCAAAAACGAACAGCAGATCGAACTCGCGCGCGGAGAGCTCGATGCGCCGGTTTCCGCGGAAGACCGCCCGGCTCGACGCGTCGATGCTGAGGTCTGCATACGTCAAGGTTTCGCGCTCTTCGATGCGCGGCCGCCGAAGGAGCGTGCGCAGGCGAGCGACGAGCTCCTCGAGATCGAACGGTTTGGCCATGTAATCGTCGGCGCCGGCGGTGAAGCCGGCGAGCTTTTCGGCGATCTCGGTTCGGGCGGTGAGCATGACGACCGGCGCCGTCGTCAGCCGCCTGATCTCGGGCAACAGGTCGAATCCGTCGCGGCCGGGCAGCATGACGTCGAGTACGATGGCGTCGGCGGTCCAGGCCTCGAGGAGCTTTATGGCTGTCGACCCCTCGGGCGCGCTGCGCACCTCGAAGCCGGCCTGCTCGAGGCCATACTCGAGCAGCTCGCGCAGGCCGCGCTCGTCGTCGATGACGAGCACTCGAGGGTGGGGTACTAGACTGCCGTGGACCATTCTCAGAGTTACTCCAGGACTCGGCACCAGCTTCTTCGTTACAATCGAGCCACCCCATGATCCCATTGGCTTCCCGGCGACGAGCCCTCGGTGCACTCCTCGCGATCCTGGCGAGCGCCGGCTGCGGACACCGCGAACCGGCCGCCGCGCCGCCCCCGTTCGTCGAGACGACCATCGCCTCGGTCGGAACGGTCAACCCCGCGCAGCGTCTCGCCGGCATCATCGCTCCGTATCAGAACGTCGCGATCCAGAGTTCGCTCACGGAACCCGCCGATGCCGTCTACGTCCAGGAGGGCGATGCAGTCCACGCGGGACAGGTGCTCGCGCGCCTGGACACGGCCGATCTGGAAGCCCAGTTGCAATCCGACCTCGCGACCGCGAACAGCAATCACGCCAACACCGTGCACACGGTCTATCAGGGCACGCTTTCGATCGCGCAGGGCGTCGACACGCTGCGCAACGCGCAAGCCGCGGTCCTGCAAGCCGAACATACGCTATCGAACGATCAAACGAATCTCTCACGCGATCGAGCGTTGCTGACGAATGGATACGTCTCACAACAGGCCGTCGACTCGCAAGCGACCCTCGTTCGCAACGACGAACAGGCGCTCGACTCGGCGCGGGCCACGCTTGCCGGCGCCCAATCCAACGTACAAGCCAACGGCACGCTCTCCGGGCAAGGGCTGCAATCGGCGGCCGTCCAGCAATCGGCGGCGCAAGAGAAGGTCGCGCTCGCGCAAGCGGATCAAGTTCGCGTTCAGATCGCTAAGGCGGTGATCCTTTCTCCCATCGACGGCGTCGTGGTGAATCGCAACCTCAACCCCGGCGAGTATCCGGGCTCGCGCGAGATTTTCACACTGCAACAGGTCAATCCGATCTTCGCGGTCCTTCACGCCTCGGGCGAGCAGATCGCACACATCGAGAACGATGCCATTGCCACCGTGAGGGCGGCGGACTTAGGCGCCGGCGAACGCTTCAACGGCCGCGTCAGCGGCGTGCTCAACGAGATTAACCCGGGTTCCACCGACTTTCAGGTTAAAGTGCTGCTCGCTAATCCGAACCATACGCTGCGGCCCGGAATGGCCGTCCAAGGCGATATCGCGACGGTGCCGATTCGCGGCGTGCGCGTACCGGCGCTCGCGTTTACTGACGACAACCACGATGCGGTGATGACGGTGCAGCCTGACGGTAGCGTTAAAACGGTTAAAGTCACCGAGATCGGGAGCGACGGCACGACCTCGGTCGTCGACGGCATTACCGCCGGCACGCGCGTCGTGACGAACGGGCAGACGAGTCTGGGCGACGGCGAGAAGGTCTCGTTCCAGCAGTGAAGTTCAGCCTTACCCGGCTCTTCATCCAGCGGCCGACGCTGGTCTTCGTCATCATCGCCCTGATGTCGTTCGCCGGTGTTCTCTCCACGATCACGATCGTCAAGGAACTCTACCCGGACGTTTCGCAGCCGACGGTTACGATCTCGGTGCAATACAACGGCGCCTCGGTAACCGAGATGCGCGACAACATCGTGCAGCCGATCGAACAGAACCTTGCCGGCACGGCCGATCTCCAAACCTTCAACTCCGTCGTGCAGCAAGGTCAAGCGACAATCAGTGCGATCTTCGACATCAACTCGGATCAGGCAACCGATCTCGCATTGACAAACAAGGCGATTCAAGCCGCCGAAAAGTTCTTGCCTACCAACCTGACGCCGCCGACGGTCAATCTCTACGACCCAACGCAATCCGTCGTCGTCACCTTGGCGATATACTCGCAGAAACTTTCGTTGGCGCGCCTAGCGCTCTATGCCGTCAACGTCATCGCGCCGCAGCTCGAGCAAGTCCCGGGCATTTCGTTCGTTAACGTCGGAGGCTTGGTGACGCCGGCATATGAGGTCATCGTCGATCCAGTCCGGCTGGCTGCAGCCAACCTGACTATGAACGACATCATCAACACGCTGCAGACGAACAATCAGCGCGTGCCCGGCGGCTTTGCGTACGAGCCGAACCGACAAACGACAATCGACGTGCGGGGTGACATTCAGACCCTCGACTCGGTACGCAATCTTGCGATCATACGCTCGACGAGCGGCGGCGTCGGCGCGGCGGCCGCGGTTGCAAACTCGACCGGAGCCCAGGTAAAGAACTATATCGGCGGCCTCTCGGCTCTGGCCGGCATCGTCAATCCATGGACGGCAAGCAATGCCGTCGTGCGTATCGGCGATGTAGCGACGGTGACGGAAGGCTACGAACCGCGACTTCAGTATGCCCACATCAGCGGGCGCCCGGGGCTCTTCATGCAGGTCCAAAAGGCGTCCACCGGCAGCGAGGTCGACGCCTCGAATGCCGTCCTGCGAGCTCTACCAGACGTCGAACGACGCTTTCCTGAGATCAAGTTCCGCGTCATACACGTCCAGTCAAACTTTACCGAGCAGCAGATCGCCATTGTAACGCGAACCCTCATGCTGGCGATCCTGCTGACCGGCATCGCCATGATCTTTTTTCTGCGATCGTGGCGCAACGCCATCGTTGTCTGCATCTCCATTCCGACGTCGCTCGCGATAGCGGTAACGGTCATGAAACTGATGCACATGACGATCGATACGATTTCGCTGCTGGGCATGTCGCTCGTGATCGGCATTCTAGTCGACGATTCGACGGTCGTGCTGGAGAACATCGAGCGCCACTTTACCGAGCTCAAGCAAAGCCGCCGAGGAGGCCGCCGTCGCGGGGCGCGAAGAGATCGGAGCGGCGGCCGTTGTCATCACGCTCGTCGACGTCGTCGTCTTTTTCCGATCGCATTTATTGCGGGGCAAGTTGGGCGGCAGATTGCGGAGTTCGCGATCGTCGTTGTCATTTCGACGCTCACATCGCTCTTCGTTTCGTTCACGATCACGCCGACGCTGGCCGGGCTATGGGCGCTGCGCTCACACTGGAAACCTTGGCGCGCCGTGCGGTGGTTCGGCGAGCGTTTCGACTCGTTGCGCACGTGGTACACACAACGCGTCTTACCCTGGAGTCTGGATCACGGCCGGCTCGTCGCACTCTTCTGCGCGGGTACATTCGGGCTCGCGCTGGCGCTCGTGGGGTTCGGGATCGTCGGCGAAGAGTTCATTCCCGCCGTCGACCGGGGCGAGATCTATATCCAGCTGATGTACCCGATCGGCACGCCGATTGCGACGGTCGAGAAGGGGGCGTTCGGCCTCGAGCGCGAGATCCTCGATACGCCGGACACATTTGCGAATACCGCCGTTGCCGGTGCGTATGCCGCATCGTTTGGCGGATTCGTGACGCAGAATAACGTCGGACAAGTTCATATTTGGCTCAAGGACAATCGCAAGCACCCGACGAGCTATTGGCTCGCGGAGTTCAAGACAATTGCGAGGCAGTACCTTCCTGCAGACGTGCAGGCGGTCGTCGTTCCGTCTACGTCGACGTCGGGTGGCAACGCGCAGCCGGTCGATTTTCTCGTGACGGACGTCACCGGCGGCGACCCGACGCCGTACGCACAGAAACTCTACCAGCTGTTGCAGACGGTGCCCGGCGCGACGAGCGTGAACAGCACCGGAACGCAACTTGCGCCGGAGATTTCGATCCAGTTCGACCGAAACAAAGCCCAGGCGCTCGGCGTCGACCTCGGGCAGGCGGCCGAAGCAGCCGGCGCCGCGTTCGGGGGCAATCAGGCCACCCAGTTCGAAACGACTTCGGGCCTAGAAGAGGTCCAGGTCATCTACCCCCAGTCGTATCGGACGAGTATCGATCAGCTCAAGTCGGTCGCGGTCCGTGCTTCTACCGGGGGCATAGTCTATCTCGGCGACATCGCCCGGTTCGAATCGACGCCCACCTCACCGCTCATCACGCGGACGGATCGAGACAACGTGATCCACGTCGACGCGAACTATGCCGTCGAACTCGTCGCTTTCCGCCGTCGAGAACGGCCTAATAAAAAGATTACCTTCGCTGCACCTGCCGCCGAACATCGTCGTAAAGCCCGGCGCCGTTAGGACAGCAGGACTTCATGCACCAGACGCTCGTCGGCATTGGGCTGTCCATGATTATTTCGGTCATTCTCGTCTACTTACTCATGGTCGCGCTCTATAACAGCTACGTCTCGCCGTTTATTATCATCTTTTCGGTTCCCGTTGCGGCGATCGGTGCGATCAGCGCATTGCTCATCACGCATCGCACCTTGAATCTATTCTCGCTGATCGGTACCATCTTGCTCATCGGTATCGCAACCAAGAACGGTATTCTGCTCGTCGATTACGCCAATACGCTGCGCACTCGTGGACTCGACAAGCTCTCGGCGATCAAGGAGAGCGCGCACACGCGGTTCCGGCCGATCATCATGACCAGCTTCTCGGTCGTTGCGGGAAACATTCCCCTCGCGCTTGCGTTCGACCCTGGCGCGTCGTCCCGCTCGAGCCTCGGGATCGTCGTCATCGGAGGCGTTCTGAGCTCGCTCGTGCTGACGCTGCTGCTCATTCCAAACGTGTACATGTGGGTCGCGCCGAGGGACCATCCGTCGAAGAACGGCGTTGGTTACGCCGCTGAGGAGCAGTTGGCGCTCGAACCGCAACCCGCGACGTGAGCGACTATCGAGGGCCGGGCGAGGCGCTTGGCGGCGAACTGCCGCTGAGCCGTGGATCGGGCGGCTCCGAAGGGAACGCGATGTTGCTGAACGTAACGTCCGCGATCACTCTGAAGGTGAGAAACGCCGCATGCTGCGTTGCGCTAAACGTTCCGTGCACGACGACCCAGTGCCCGTCGATGACTGCGTAATCGAGCGCAATCGCTTCATCGTCTCCTCCGGTGACACGCATCTCGATGTGCGACGGCAGCTGTGTCTGTCCATCCTCCTTGATTTCCGACGGATAGAACCCGGCTTTGACGCGCGGCGTGGGGTCGATAAGCAGATGCAGCTGCGTGTCGGTCGAATCGGAAGCGTAGCGTGCCGCCCAGTAACTATTGTAGGGCACGAGCGCGTTGACTGACGGATCGGGCTGCGGCGTAACAAGGACGAGCGGTTGGCCGCGATTCAGCGTGATGTCGACTCGCTTGAGATTGGCAAAGTAGCTGAAACCAAACGCCGAGAGCGGATCGAAGTAAGCGATGATCGGAAACGCCTGGCCGGTGCGTTCGCCACCATTGGGGAGATCGCGCATAACGGCGAAGTCATCGGCCACGCGCACCGCGACGGAGCGATCGATGTCTTGGCTGCGGCCGACCGTGGGCGCGGTGACGTGCGTGTGTTCGGTGTACGTCATGTACACCGGTGGATTGGCTTCATAAAATGCGCTCGTCCGATTGATGAGCAGTGCGAAAGCAAGGTCCGCAGTCATCATTACGCGACCATACTTCTCCGGCGGGAATGAAAGTACCGGCCGGTCAACACGCACCGCCATGGCAATCGAGATCGGCGAAGCGCTGACGGAGCGCGTCATCGAGCTGCGGCGGGCGATACATCGGCGCCCGGAGCTTGGATTCGAGGAAGTCGAGACTGCCGCGCTCGTCGAGCGCGAGCTGAGCGAACTCGGCATCGAGCACCGTAGGCTCGCAAAGACCGGCGTCGTAGGCGTCGTGCGAGGAAGCCGGCCCGGGCGCGTCGCGGCACTGCGCGCCGACATGGACGCCCTCCCAATCACCGAGCGCACGGGACTGCCGTATGCGTCGGAGATCGACGGCCGCATGCACGCGTGCGGACACGACGCGCATACCGCGATGCTGCTCGGCGCCGCGCGCGTACTCGCGTCAATGCGCGATCGGCTCGCGGGTACGGTCGTGCTGATCTTTCAACCCGCCGAAGAAGGACCGGGTGGTGCGTTGCCGATGATCGAGGCCGGCGTCCTCGAGGAGCCACCCACGGAGGTAATCGGCATGCTGCACGTCGATTCGCGCATCGATACAGGGACGATCGGCGTGACCGCCGAGGCCCGGTGAACGCATCGTCCGACGAGCTGTATATCACCGTACGCGGGACGGGCGGTCACGGCGCCTATCCGCACACCGCGGTCGATGCCGTTCCGGCCGCCGCCGCCATCGTCTTGGCATTACAAAACATTGCCGCGCGCGAGGTCGGATCCGTTGCAGAGCGTCGTGGTCACGATCGGCACGATCGAAGGCGGCTATCGTAATAACGTCATCGCCGACCAAGTGCGCATGACCGGTACGCTGCGCGCGCACGACCCAGCTGTTCGCAATGTTCTAGAGGATCGCGTGCGCCGTATCGCCGCCGGCGTTGCGAGCGCATATAACGTGGCGGCCGACGTGGAGATCGTGCGCGGGTACCCGCCGGTCGTCAACGATCGCGCGTTAGCGAAGCGGTTTGCCGCATACGTCCGCGAGCACAGCGCACTGCGCGTCGTCGAACCCCCGGCGACGATGGGCGGCGAGGATTTCGCATATTTCGCCGAGCGCGTACCGGGCGTTTTAGTGCGTCTCGGGATTCGCGATGAGGCAAGCGGGGCGGTGCATCCCGGGCACAGTGCGCTCTTTCGGATCGACGAGCGCGCGCTATCGATAGGCGTTGAATCGCTGGTGCTTTTTGCGATCGGCGTTACGTCCGGTGGAATCGGTTGATAGTCATGCACATCGGTTGTGGATAGTTCGGCAAAGGGTCTCGCGCGACGCAATGTTGAAATATTGTTGTCGCTATGGCTGTCGTCAGCAACGCTTTTGCGGAACGTGGTTCGAGCTTGCACGCGGCGAGTCTCGACGTTGAGTGCGCGGCGGAGGATGCGTTCGGCTTGCTCTGCGCGGTCGAGAAGTGGCCGGTGTGGCTGTCGTTCCTGCGCAGCGCGCGGCGCACCGAAGGCGCCGGGCCGCTGAGCGTGGGAAGCGAGGTCGTGTTGCGATCCTCGCTGCCGGGCGAAGAAGAAGAGCTCTACGAAGTGGACGCGCTGATCGCGAACTATCGGCTTTCACTGGTCGGCGCGTATTCGGTGCGCCGGCGATTGGAGTTTCGTATCGAGCGCCGGTCGCGAGCCTCGCGCGTCCGCGTGCAGCTCTCCTATCCGGCATACTATGGGCGTCTCGGGACCCTCATCGACCGCTGGCAGCACGGGCGCCGTTTGGCCTCGGCGCTCGACGATTCGCTCCTGCACTTCAAGGGTTTGGCGGAATACCGGCGAGACGCGCCCGTCCTCGACGACTTCTAGCCCCGCAGCTAGCAGTCATTGACCATGAGTGCTAAGGCAGCTATACTTTAGCTCATGCCGCTCTACGATTATCGCTGCGCCCGTTGCGGCCACACCGTGGAGGTCCGGCACGGCTTCGAGGAGGCCTATCAGCAGCCGTGCGAGGCCTGCGGCGGCCCGTTACGGCGGGTCTTCAACGCGGCGCCGGTGCTCTTCAAGGGCTCGGGCTTCTACGTCACGGATTCGCGCAAGAGCGCTAAGACGGAGGCGGCCAAGACGGGGCGGCACGGAGGCGCCCAAGCCGGATTCCGGCGCTGAGAAGCCGGCCGCGGCCGACGCACCCGCCAAGAAAGACGCATCGAGTTCTTCCGAGCCCGCCGCCTAACTCGCGCCCGCCTGAAGCGCTTCCAGCGTCGCTCGAAAGGCTGGAAAGCTGACGGCGGCACTCGAGAGGTCGTCGACCCGCAGAGGCCCGACCGCGCACGCAATCACGGCCCCCGCCATCGCGATTCGGTGATCCCCGGCGGAATCTACGTACGCTCCGGCCGCGCGCCTGGTACCTCCGCGAACGATAAGCCTGTTCCCCTGCAGCGCATATTCGGTGCCCAGCACGTCGAGTAGACGTGCAACCCCAGCCACGCGGTCCGACTCCTTAGCTCGCAGCTCCGGCAGCAGTTCGATCGTACTGGTCCCAACTGCGAACGCGGCAGCAACGGCAACCAGCGGGAGCTCGTCGATCGCGCGGAGCGCAACTCCGGCATCGACGCCGGCTGCGCGAAGCGGCGCAAACTCCACGGCGACGTCGGCGACGGCTTCGCCTCCCAGGCTGCGCTGGTTGCGCAGCTCGATATGCGCGCCCATTGCCAGCAACGCGTCGATCAAACCGGTGCGCGTCGGATTGATGCCGGTGGCTTGGACGAGAATCGAACTCCCGGGCGTGATACACGCGGCCGTTAGGAAGAACGCCGCGGCGGAAAAGTCGCCGGGAACGCAGACCGCGTCGCCCGTCAAGCGAGCCGTTCCAAGGCTCACGCTGCGCGGACTCCAGGTAATATCGGCGCCGAGCGCACGAAGAAGGCGCTCGGTGTGGTCGCGCGAGCCGCGATCGCCCTCGATCGTGATTGCGACCCCCGCGAAGAGCGCGGCGAAGAGCAGCGCGGACTTCACCTGCGCGGAGGGTCGCAGGAGAATGAAGTCGCGCGTTTGGACCTCAGTCCGGCCGCAGATGCGCAGCGGGAGGTAGCCGTCGGTCGTCGCGATACGCGCACCGAATGCGCGTAGCTGCGCACAGACGGGCTCCATGGGGCGGCGGCGCAGCGACGCGTCGCCGTCGAACTCGGCGGTAAGGTTTGCCCCGGCGCACACGCCGAGCAGCATGCGCGCCGTGCTGCCCGAGTTTGCGCAATCGATCGTCGAGCCGGCAGGCCGCAAACGCCCGCCCTGCACGTGCCACTGCGAGCCGGTCACGTCGATGGAACAACCCAGCGCACGCAATGCGTTCATCGTAGCCAGGACGTCGGCACCCGGATTGAGGTTTGCGACGCGAATCCCGGTCGTGGTGAGGGCGCCCGCTATGAGGGCCCGGTGCGAAATTGACTTATCGCCGGGAACGCTCAAAACACCGCGTAACGGGCCCGGATCGAAGGTTACCGACAAGGAGTCCATCATCTTTTCGTAGGAAGCAGCGCGCAGCGGATATAGCACGTTTCGACGCTGCTTCTCAGACGAAAGGAACCAATGAACAAGCTAGATTTGGTGCGGTCGGCAGTCGACCGGCTGGAGATCTCCCGGAAGGATGCCGTCGCACTGATCGATGGTGTCTTTGAGGACATTGAACGCGCGGTCACTGCGGGCGAACCTGTAAAGATTCCGGGTTTCGGCCAGTTCAAGGTTCGGGATCGGGCAGCTCGCATAGCGCGTAATCCCGCGACGGGCCAACCGGTAAAAGTCCCCGCGAAGCGCGTCTTTAAGTTTCTTCCGGCAAAGGCACTCAAAGAGGCCGTCATGTCGAAGCGCGGTTCGCGTAGTGGCGCTCGCACCGCCAAGAAAGTCGCAAAGAAGTCGACTGCACGCAAAGCGCCTGCCAGGAAGCCTGCACGCAGAAGGTAGTCACTGGGGAAGGTGGGAGTCGAATCTCTTAGCCCTCCTTTTCGTTCGCGCATCTCGGAAAGATTCACGGCGCTTCATGGGTGCGCAAGTTGCAGAGACCCCGCCTTCGTTTAGCTTTGTTTAGCCCGCGGAAGGTTCGTGTGTGACCACTTTGTGACCAGTAAAAGGCGTTTACGGCGTCGATAAGGTGGTCCACCGTATTCGTTATCGTCAGCGCAGCGTGAAACGGGCTCCAGCAGCCGAGACGGCCAACGGACCGCGCTGGGTCATCACCTCCAGAGCGACCTAACATCTCCGAGGTCCGGGTAAGCGTAGTTCCAGTATTCGGTTACCTTCGGTGCGCGGTTGCAAGCGAATTGTATCCGGCGGCTACGTACTGTTGCAAGCGCGCGACGCCCGTCCGATGCTGACTTGCCGGAAAAGCCGGCGAAGCAAGCGAAGTAGTCGAGCCGGATGCTCAGCCTCATTTCGTTCTTGGGGCTCTGATGCTGCGCGATGACTCTGGCGTAACACTCCTCGAGTACGCGCTTCTCTGCGGCGTGATCGGCATCGTCGTCATCGCAGCCTGCGCCCTGCTCGGAACGGCCGTCGCGCTGGTCTTCTGCGAGGTCGCCAGTTTCCTCATTCCCTCAGCCCACGCATGCGGAGCATCGTAGAGAGCGACGTCCGATGCGTGCTCAGAACAGCGTGGGGAAGGTGGGAGTCGAACCCACATGAGTTGCCTCGGCCGCTTTTGAGGCGGCTGCGTCTGCCATTCCGCCACTTCCCCCAAGCGCTGAATCCGGTGACGACGAGTCTTGCCAATTCTCGTCGAGCACGCGACGAGCCTCCGGCGCGCCGGTGACCGTGTAGACGCCGAGGCGCAGTTGCACTGAGGCCCGAGCAAAGACGAGCGTCACGAGCTCTGCGCCGAGCGTCGCGCGCAGATCGACGCGCCGCACCTCGTCTGCGCGCCAGCGAAGTATCGCAAGGCGGTTGCCGTGCAGAATGCCGACCGCGTCGCCGCGGGCGGATTCGATGAGCGCGTCGCCGTGCCCGAACGCAAAACCCGAGATACTTTCCAACGCCGCCGTTACGGCGCCGTGTGGCTCGAATCGTTCGTCGACGACCAACTCGGAGCTGCGCCGGTCGAGAACCAGCCGGCGTTCGAAACGCGCACCCCCGTCCGGAATGTCGGGTGCATCGTACGCGCATTGTACGCGCTCCACGGGGCCGCCGTCGTCGCTGGAACAGGCGTATGCGCGGTTAAACGTCCCAGCCGGCAGCGGGTGAGTATACGCGGCGATGTAATCGCGCGACGAAGGTGTAGGAGCCGGATCCACCGCATCGCGCAATAGCCCGATGCTCGTGGCAGCGTTCGTGCCGTTGGTAGCGCTTGCGGCGAATATTCGCGCGCCGGCTCGCGGCGCAAAAACAATTTTCACGCGCGCATTCTCGACAGTCTGCCCATCGGGATCGACGAACGGCCTTCCGACGATCGGCGACGAGGTCGGCATCGCGCGTGGCGTACGGCGATCGCTCGTGGAGAGATCGACGGGAATCACCCGCGCATCGTGACGCGGGACCGTCAACGCCGCAATCGTAATGGGGCGACGCGCAACGTAGATGCGGAACGGCCCAACGCGGCGAGGAGCGTCGCTTGGATTGACGATGACCGCAAAGCCGTACGAGCCGTCGTCCGCGAGGAGCAGCGTCACGCCGGACGCCCCGCGCACGAACGCTCCAGGCTCCAACTGTGCAAGGCTCGTCGCGAGCCGGTGCGTCGCGCGGAGCCATTCGAGTCGGTTCAGCGCGATCGGCGCGACGCGCGCATCGATCGCGTCCACACCGGAGAACGGCAGCAGCACGGCACGATAACGCCGAAGCGTCTTCAAGTCGGCGTAACGAAGATCGATGAGGTCGCAACTGAGGCCGCGGGCGCGGCATTCACGCTGCATCGCGATCGTCGCGCCGGCGAATCGCTGGAACGCCGCGGCGTCCAAGAGCTTCGATTCAAACATGCTCGGAGGCCAAACGATGGCGGCATCGGCTGCAACGTGCGTCACTGCCAAGCGCGCACCGTATCGTCGAACCAGCTCTCCGAAGGCCGCGGTCGGCGCGTACCGTGTTGACGCCTGCAGATCCGCGCTCAACGCGGCGCCCCACGCGTACGAATGATTCGCCCACGGCGCTTCCCATCCGTCGGGATAGACCGTATCTTGCACCGGAAAGTTGACGATGCCGTGGGCTCCGGCGCGCAGGAGCGCCGCCAGCGCGAGCGTCGTGTTGGAGGGATCGCTCGCGGGCGCTACGGCTTGATCGGCCTGTTGAAGCCAGCCGCCTTGAAACTCGGCCTGCATGACCGGAAACGCCGGCTGCGTCTGTAGCAGTCCGGTCGCAAAGTCAATATCCGCGAGGTCGTGCGGCCCGATGCTGTACGTGTCGCTCGCGTACCAATCTCCCCACGCCCAGACCGGCGATGCCGCGGTCACCTTCATTTCGTACGTGTTGATGAAGAGCGGCACGCGCCCGCCGACCTGTGACCGAACGACCGAGGCAAGCCAGCTCACGTACGCGTGCCAGTTGGGCGCGGGCCACGTATCGTTGTCGAGATATGCGCCTTGGTCGTCGTCGAGCGCAATCGCAATAACGTCGTGCGCGAACGGTGCGATCGCGCCGAGAGCGGCGCGGAGCCATCGCGCGGCCTCACGCCGGTGCGTCGGGTTGGCGAGCCACTGCGCCGCGGCGGCATCAGCGTTGGCGTTTTGGAGCGTTGCGGTCGCCGGGTAGCGTCCCTCGAGAACGTCGCGTAAGGGCATTTGGTACTCCGGACGCTCGAGAAGCCACGCGGGATAACCTCCGTTTCGCCATTCGTTGCGGATGACGGGCCCCGGCCGTACGATGAGCTTGAATCCCATTGCATGCGTCATCCTCAGCAAGCCGACGAGATCGCGCCTCGGGTCGGACGCACCGGTGAAGTCGGGCGGAGCATCGTTGGGCTGGTGCCAGTTCCACATGATGTAGAGATCGATCGTGTTGATGCCCATGCGCTTGTACGCTAGGAGTGACGAGCGCCATTGGTCGCGATTCAACCGTTCGTAAAAGAACGCCGCACCATAGACAAAGAATGGCCGGCCGTTAGCCATGAAGACGGGGTAGCCGCGATCGTCGGCGATGCGGCTCGTCTGCCATGTCCCCCAGGCGCCGGCCTCGCGCTGCGCTGCGTCGGCGTTGTGAAGCGTCGCGACGAGCAGCGCTGCAAGCGCAAACGGCCACCAGCGCCGGCGGCGCGCCAGCCATAGAAAGACCAGCGTCCCCGCGCCTAGCCAGCCGACGCCGAGCGCGATTGCGCGACCCCCCGTGTAAACGAATGCCAACGTCCAACCCGCCAAGGCTAGAATCGCCGGCAGCGGATAGAGCGGCATACGGAAGATTCCGGGGCCGGTTCGACTGCGTTGACTCGCGCGTAAGACGCCCAGAGCGAATATCTGTGCGACTCCTTGAATGAGCACGATTCCGGCCGTCAGAAACGCAATCACCTGGTCGAGCGTGAAGAGGCTCGCGCCGAGCGAGAGTATTCCCAGCACGAGCAACGCGACGTGCGGAATGTTTTTTCGCGGGTGCAGCCTGGCGAATGCCGGCAGGAACGCACCATCGCGCGCGGCTGCAAACGATATCCGCGAGAAGCCGAGCAGATTGCCGTAGAGCGATGCAAATGCGGTTATCAAAACGAGGAAGGTCACCGCAACGGCCGGCGCATGCCCCCACGCGCGCTCGACGACCAGCGACCCAACGTACTGCGCTTGCGCATTTGGAACGCCGTGCGCGTCAAGCAACGACTGCCAGGCGATGGCGTGGAGTACGCCCAGTTGCAGCGCGATGTAGAGCGCCGCAACAATAACGATCGACAGGACGATCGCCATTGGAATGGTGCGCTGTGCCCGAACGACTTCGTCGCCAAGGAGCGCCGCGTCGGAGTAGCCGACGTAGTCGTAGAGCGTGATGTACAGCGCGGTGCCGAAGCCGGCGACAAAGCCGGCCGACAGCGTCGCTGGTGCGCCCAGGTGGATCGCATTAGGGACGTGTCCGTGCGAAAAGCCCGCGACCGCGACGATCGCGATCGTAAACGTCGCGGCGATCGCCAACAGACTGCCCACCGCGGCAACGTGCGAGGTCTCGCGGTGAAGCACGAGCAGCGTCACGATCCCGATTCCGACCGCAACCGCATCGTGCGCGATTACATTCGTGCCGAGCGGCGGATAGAGGAAGGCGGCGTAGTTTGCGAAGCCGATGTAGCCGCTGGCGAGCAGACATGGCCCGTAGAGCAGGAACTGCCAGTTGAAGAGAAAGGCCAGCGCCCTCCCGAGGCCGTGCGCTCCAAAAATGTTGCGCAGGTAGACGTACGTGCCGCCGGAGCCGGGAAAGTGCGACGCCAGTTCGGCCCACACGAGCCCATCGCAGAGCGCGACGACGGCGCCCGCGATCCACCCGACGAGAGCGAGCGGGCCTCCGAGGGCCGCGACGACAAGCGGGATCGTGACGAGCGGGCCGATGCCGATCATCGTGATGACGTTTACGGCGATCGCGTCGCGCAGACCGATAACGCGCGTCAGACCGGCGGCCATGAGGCGCCGTATTCGTAGCGGCGTGGGTTATCCTGCCGTAGGCCGCGGGCGCGCGGAGGCGAATATGCGCGGCGTGCAAGAGCGCAGCGACCTAGCACGGATCCTCAAACTTCAGGGCAATGTGTTCGTGGATCTCGTATCGAGCCGCGCCCTGGAGGGCAATGCGCTACAGGATCCGAGCACCCGTGCCGTCGCCGTCTACGCTCCGCCCGGGTACGATCCGCAGGGGTCTACGCGGTACGCCGCGCTGTACGTTCTGCACGGATATACGGGCGACGTCGGCGCGCTGGTCTCGTCGCGTCCTTGGGAGGCAAACGTTCTCCAATGGGCCGATCGCCTGATCGTCTCCGGTCAGATGCCGCCGGCGATCGTCGTGATCGTGGACGGCTTCACGCGGCTTGGCGGTTCGCAGTACGTCGATTCGATTCACAATGGCGCGTACGCGACGTATACCGTCCGCGATGTCGTTGGCCACGTCGATAGCGGTTATCGAACGATCGCGTCGGAAGGCGCTCGCGCCGTGCTCGGAAAGTCCTCGGGCGGGTTCGGCGCGATGCACCTCGCGATGGAGCATCCGGGCACCTTTGCCGCCTTTGCGTCGCACAGCGGCGACTCGTACTTTCGATACGCTCATCCGCCGGCGTTCACCATCGTTCATCGGACGCTCGAACCGTACGATTTTGACATTCGCGCGTTCGTTGAGGCATTCGAACAAAAACCCAAACGCCCGGCTGCCGAATACACGACCATGGAGATGCTCGCATACGCCGCCGCATATTCGCCCCGCAGCGCGGTCGCGTTCGATGTCGATTTGCCCTTCGACCGTGCGACCGGAGCGCTCGACGACGGCATCTTCGCGCGGTGGCTGGCGTTCGACCCCGCCGAACGGATCGCCAAACGCATCGACGCGTTGCGACGCTTGCGGCTCCGCTACCTGGACTGCGGCCGGCGCGACGAGTACTTCCTCGACGTCGGCGCTCGCGTCGTCGCCGAACGCATGCGGGCGCACGGATTGGAGGTCCGTCACGAGGAATTTGAAGACGATCATCGCAACGTGGGATATCGATACGAAGTTTCGCTTCCAGCTTTGGTGAAGGTTCTCGACTCGGCATGAACCGTCTGACGGTTTCGATCGCACTGCTGCTCGCCGGCGCATGCGTCACGGCCAGCGCACTCGCGCAAGTGACGCCGCCGAGTCCGACACCGGATCCGCACGTCTATACCGATCCGGCGATGCACTTCGTCGCGCCGCCCGATGCCGTTCTGGTCACAAGGAATCAAACGTCGCTCGACGCGCTAGGGAACGATCTGCAAACTGTTGCGGTATGGGTCCTCCACGCAGGGAAGGAGGACTCTCGTACGATCCAACTCGCGATGGAATCCTACACCGGATCACCCGATCAATGGGAGGGACAGTTCGAGAGTCAGACGCACGGGTCGCAAGAGGGCACGCTTATCCGCGGCAAGACCGCGATGACGCTTCAGAATGGAATGCCGGCGTATTTCGTCGAGGTCGCCTACGGGAGCGGGTTCGACGCGCGCAAGGTATTCGCGATCGTCTGGGCCGATGGACAACGCGGCGTCGTCCTTTCCGAAACGTCGCGCATTGGCGACGCGACGCCGGAGGAGGCGAAGCGGGTGTTAAAGGACGTCAGCGCGACGGCCTATCCTCCGGAGCAACCGTAGGGAACCTCACCTTTACGCTGACGTAAGCGCGGTCGCGTTGAGCGCCGTCGCGAGATCTTCGATGAGGTCGTCGATATCTTCGATGCCCACCGACAGGCGTAACAGCGTGTCGGTGATGCCGCGCCGCTCTCGATCTGCCTTTGGAATCGATCCGTGCGTCATGCCGGCGGGATGGCAGATGAGCGACTCGACCCCACCCAGGCTTTCGGCGAGGCTGAAGTATTTCAAACGCCGGGCGAACTCGTATGCACGTTCCGTCGGACCGTCCGGGACGAACGAAACCATTCCACCAAATCCCGTCATCTGGCGTTTCGCAAGTTCGTGCTGGGGATGTTCGGGCAGTCCTGGATAGTATACGCGGGCGACGTCCTTGCGCCCGGCGAGAAACTCTGCCACGGCGTGCGCGTTGCGCGCGTGCTCGCGCATCCGGATCGCCAGCGTCTTCGCGCCGCGCATCGTTAACCAGGCGTCGTTGGGTCCCGGAACGCCGCCCGCGGCGTTTTGATAGAACTTCATCGCGTCGTGGAGCTCGCTGTCATTCGTCATCGCGATGCCGCCGACGACGTCGCTGTGACCGTTGATGTATTTCGTCGTTGAATGGACGGTGATGTCGGCACCGAGCGCCAACGGTTGTTGAAAATACGGCGTCGCGAACGTATTGTCGACCGCTACGACCTGCCCCGGCGCACGGAGTTTGACGATCGCCGCGATGTCGACGATTTTCAGCAACGGGTTGGTCGGCGTCTCGACCCAGAAGAGCTTTGTGGCCGGCCTAATCGCCGCCCCAACGGCTTCGAGGTCGCTCATGTCCACGAAGGTGAACTCGAGACCGTAGCGTTCCAAGACGCGCGTGAAGAGCCGGTACGTCCCGCCGTAGAGGTCGTCGCTGACGATCGCGTGCGATCCGGCCGAGAGCAGGCTGAGGACCGCCGTCGTCGCCGCCATGCCGCTGGCAAAGGCGCTCGCGTAGCGCGCTCCCTCGAGCGCCGCTAGCTGGCGTTCCAATGCGACGCGCGTCGGGTTAGTCGTACGACTGTAGTCGAATCCGCGATGCTCGCCGATGCGCAGCTGCGTGTAGGTCGAGGTTTGATAGATTGGCACGATCGTCGCGCCCGTCGTGGGATCGGCTTCTTGGCCGACGTGGATCGCCTTGGTCGCGAACTTCACTTGTGGACGACGTCAGAACTCGTCGAAAGGAAACTGATTACGTCTTGTCGCGTGAGGACGCCGACCGGTTCGCCGTCGTCGGTGACGACGATTGCGGGATTCGCGAGCGTCAGAAGCTTATACGCGAGCTCGATCTCCTCGAACTGCTCGAGCGCCGGGAAGGGACGGCCCATCACCTCGCTGACCGGCTGATGGATGATATCCGCGTGATCGAAGACGCTCTGCATAACGCCGACGTCATTGACGCTGCCGACCAGATCGCGCCCTTGCATGACCGGCAGTTGCGAGATTTCGTACTGACGCAGGAGATCGAGCGCCGTCTTAACCGTGTCGTCGTTGCGCACCGTGATGAGCGGCGGAAGCGGCGCCTTACTGCGCAGTACGTCGCCCAACGTCGCACGGCGTTTCGCATCCGCGATAAAGCCGTTAGCAATCATCCAATCGTCGTTGAATATCTTGGACATGTAGCCGCGCCCAGAATCGGGGAAGATGACGACGACGATTGCATCGGCAGGCAGGCTCTTCGCGAGTTTGACGGCGGCAACCGCGGCGGTGCCCGACGATCCGCCGACGAGCAATCCCTCTTCGCGCGCGATTCGGCGCGCCATGAGGAAAGAATCGCGGTCCGAGACGCGGACCATCTCGTCGATGACGCGCAAGTCGACCGTCTCGGGTAGGTAACTCATGCCGATGCCTTCGACCGCGTACGAACGTGGAATGTCACCCGAATAGATCGAGCCTTCGGGATCGGCACCGATCACGTGGATGGCGGGGTTGCGCTCTTTGAGAAAGCGCGCCGTCCCCGAAATCGTTCCGCCGGTACCGATTCCCGCGACGAAATGCGTGATCGTTCCGCGTGTCTGCTCCCAAACCTCAGGCCCGGTCGTCTCGTAGTGGGCGTCAGGGTTGAAATGATTGTGAAATTGGTTGGGTTGAAATGCGCCCGGAATCTCGGCTGCAAGGCGGTTGGCTACGCCGTAGTACGATTCGGGGGAATCGGCCGGCACGTTCGTGGGCGTGATGACGACCTCCGCGCCGTACGCACGTAACAGATCGATCTTTTCGCTCGACATTTTATCCGGCATGACGAGGATGCAGCGGTACCCGCGGATCGCAGCGGCCATCGCTAGGCCGGTGCCCGTGTTGCCGCTTGTCGGTTCGACGATCGTACCGCCCGGCTTTAGGAGGTTTTGCCGCTCGGCTGCATGGAGCATCGCAACCGCGGGGCGATCCTTTACGCTGCCCCCGGGGTTGACGTACTCGACCTTCGCTAAAACGAGGCACGGCGCTCCGTCGGTGACTTTGTTCAACTTGACCAGCGGCGTGTTGCCGATTGCTGCAAGCGCGTCTTCACAGAAGATCGGACCGGTCGCGCTGCTCGACGGGACCGTGGTTGCCATAGGAGCCGCGGCTTCCGCGCGGCGAACAGCTTCACCTATGAAAGCTTCCGCCGGCGCGCTCCTCGGCGCCGCCATACTGGTTCTGGGCGCGACGGCGTGCAACTCGGATGCGCTACCGCCCGCAGCGGGGTTTGCAGCGGTGGCGGGTAGTGTCGTAGACGGTGCAACGAGCAAGCCGATTGCTGGGGCGGTCGTTACGATCGATACTGTGCTGACGGCGACGACAGACGCGGCCGGGAAGTTTTCGTTCGCGAAGGTTCCAAGCGGCATCGCCGACTACACCGTCCAAGCCTCCGGATACGTCCTCTTGACGTCGACCACGACGATCGAACCCGGTAAACCGTTCGAAATGGACGTTACGCTAGCGCAGCAGGCGCCGCACTAGAACCGTTCTAGCCGTAGGCCGTCGAACGCCGGTAGGCGCTCGCAGGTTTCACCAGCGTCGCACGCTCCGCGACCGCGCGATCCGCGATCGCAAAGACGACTGCGGCGAGTTTGTCCGGGTCGTGCCGAACGGTCTCAGCCTCGCTCACGACCGCCGCGCAGACCGGCTCGAGTCCGAGCGCAGCGATCGCATCGGCGTCCACACGCACTGGAACTTGGCCCTCCTGCGCGTAAGCAGCGAGCAACCGCGAAGGCGGTTCGTCATTAACGATGACGTAGTCGCAGATTCGTTCTCCGGCGCACGCTAGCAGTGCGTGAACGTGATCGGCGGCGGTCATGCCGCTGGTCTCGCCGGGCTGCGTCATAACGTTGCAGACATATATCTTGACCGCGCTGGACTGAGAAATCTCGCGCGCGATGTGGCTGACGAGCAGGTTGGGTGCAATCGACGTATAGAGCGACCCAGGCCCCAGAACGATGACGTCGGCGTCACGAACTGCATCGATCACTTCGTCGAGCGGCGCTGCGGCGGCCGGCGGGTCGAAGAAGACGCGGCGAATCGGCCGCTCCGCGAGCGAAATGCTGGATTCGCCCTCGACGATCGTTCCGTCATCAAGCTCGGCGCACAGCCGCACCATGCCAAGCGTCGCCGGCAGCACGCGTCCGACCACATTGAGCACACGGCTCGACTCCTTGATCGCACGATCGAAGTTGCCGGTAATGCCGCTCATCGCCGCGAGGAATAGATTACCGAAGGAATGCCCGCTGAGGCCTTCGCCTTCCGTAAAGCGATACCGAAAGAGATCCGTTACGAGCGCTTCGTCGTCGGCGAGCGCGACGAGACAGTTACGAACATCGCCGGGCGGGAGAACGCCCAACTCCTTCTGGAGCCGGCCGGAGGAGCCGCCGTCGTCGCTGACCGTGACGACCGCCGTCAGATTGGTCGTCTTGCGCTTGAGCCCGCGCAGCAGCGTCGAGAGTCCCGTTCCACCGCCGATTGCGACGATCTTGTACCCTTGCTGGAGTCGCAGGCCCGCTATGGCGTCGCGAAACCCGCCTTGCGGGCCAGACGTCCGTGCGATGCGGATGACCGAGCGAACCCACATCCGCGCCCCAACGGCGATTGCAAGCAACCCCGCAATGCCGAATATCCACGTGAGATACGCAGGTGGAAAGTAATCGTCCACGATGTCGTCGAGAATCTCGTTGAGGTGAATGCCCGTGCCTTCGGCGATGAACCAGCGGACGATCGCATCGAGCAGCAGTACGATACCGACGAATGCGAGCAGCATCCAGCGTTTGATCTTCAGTCCGGGCAGCAACCAGTGCAGCCAGCTTGCGGTACGTTGACGCACGCTAAGTCACGTGCTCTTACGAACTCTTCCGAGCGTCGCGCCGCTCGATCGCTGCGGCGAAACGAACGTCTGCGGCGTAGCGTGCGAGCAGCCGGCGCGCGACGTAGATCGATCGATGGCGGCCGCCGGTGCAGCCAATGCCGATGGTAAGCTGCGCCTTCCCTTCGGCGAGATACTGCGGAAGAAGGTAATCGAGCAGGTCTCCGGCCTTGGCGAGAAACGGCTCGAGCGCCGGATCATCTTCGATAAATGCGCCGACCGCGGGGTCGTCACCCGTTTGCTTTTCGAGCTCGGCTGCATAGTTCGGATTCCGCAAGAACCGGACGTCTAGGAGCAGATCGAGATCCATCGGCAAGCCGTACTTGAAGCCGAACGCGACGAACGTCACCGCGAGCCGGACCGGTCGACCGGCCAGGAATGCGCACGCGACGCGTTCTTTGAGCCGCCCATGGGTGAGATCGGTCGTATCGATGACGACGTCAGCCCGTTCGCGCAACGGCGCCATCAACCGGCGGTCGGCTTCGATGGCCTCGCGGACCGAGCCCGTCTCTGCGAGCGGATGGCGACGCCGCGTTTGGCTAAACCGCCTGACCAAGAGATCGTCGTCGGCCTCGAGGAAGAGCACCTGCGCGTTATGCGTGCTGCGGATCCGGTCGATTGCCGAACAGGGATCGCCGAGTCGCGCATCGCCGCGCACGTCCAGCGCGATCGCCGCGTCGGGCGCTCCAGCGCGTTCGAGCGCGGCGACCGTATCGTCGAGGGTGATGGGAGGAAGGTGCTCGACGCAGTAAAAGCCCAAATCCTCGAACGATTTGATGGCCTGACTTTGACCGGCCCCGGAGAGACCCGCAACGAAGACGATGCGCAACGAACTCATATGAAACTCTTTTCGCCCGAGCGCGCAAACGCCCTCATTCCGAAGCTCGAGCCTCTGATCGAAGAGCTCCTGACGCGGCGGCGCGAGCTCGCAATCAAGTTGCTCGAGGCGGATCCCGCGATGCATCGCGGCGGAGGTGCGCGTAAGCCGCGGTTGGCTGGGATGCGTTCGTCGCTTCCCGCTCCGCGGTTTGCGGAGTCTAAACATGAAATCGGGCGGCTCATCTATCGCATCGAATCGCTGGGGTGTATCCTCAAAGACATCGATCTCGGGCTGATAGACTTTCCATCAATGCGCGAGGACGAACCGATCTACTTATGCTGGAAGCTCGGCGAGCAGGGCGTCGCACACTGGCACGGCGTCGAGGAAGGCTTCAGCGCCCGAAAGCCGCTGTAAGTTCGCTAGCCGGCCGCCGCCGCGTCCGCCTCGACCTGGATGAAGTCCTCGGCTAAGCCTTGGAGACGCACGTCGCCGAAATCCGCGGTGTACGCGCCGCTCTCCGCACTCGTAATCTCGCCAATCTCCGGAACGCTCGCGAGCTGCGGAACCTTCGCGCGGATGTCGTCCGGAATGCGGACGCGGGCGCCGATTGCGAGCACGTCTTGATTCAAGAGGCCGTTGAGACTCTCGAGCAACATGCCTAACGGAATCCCGTAATCTTCGCTGACTGCGCCGATCGTATGCGATTCGCTGATCGCGCAGTTCGAGCAGCCGCCTAAGTGAAAGTTCGCAAAGACGCGCCGCGCGCCGGCGTGCAGTTTGAATGCCTCGTCGACCGTCATATCCGGAGTGAACTGTTGGCTGCTCACGATGGGTCCATTACTCCTTTTGGGTTTCACTTACACGTAACTCCGTGGCTTCCCGTCGGAGTTGCAGTGCGGAGCACGCCTGTAAGCCGGATTCTGTACCCACGGGGTGGGCGATGACCATCTCTCTGGGACGCTCGTTGCCGAACGCCTCGGTGCGAGATGTGCTCGTTCGGAGGGGCATCCGTCCCGCAAAGCTGCCGATGGCAGACCTGTGGGAGATCGAGCGCTCTTGCTTCAGGTGGGGTTTACCCGAGTCCGCGTCACCGCGAATCTCCGTGAGCTCTTACCTCACGATTTCAACCTTGCCGTCGCTCGCGCGGCGGCGGTATGTTTCTGTGGCACTTTCCTTCGAGTTGCCTCGACAGGACGTTATCCTGCACCTTGCCCGCGTGAAGCCCGGACTTTCCTCACCTCGCCCAGCGAGGCGCGGTCATCCAGCGTACTCCGCACCTTGAGTATAGCACG
Organism: Vulcanimicrobiota bacterium; assembly: GCA_963758805.1. GTDB lineage: Bacteria > Vulcanimicrobiota > Vulcanimicrobiia > Vulcanimicrobiales > Vulcanimicrobiaceae > Cybelea. Next base: position 427,757 of record CAVWWP010000002.1, on the reverse strand, counting down.
CGATGATCTCAATAGCGCTTTAGAGCAGGCTGACAGTCCGCGTTGCTTACTCGCCTTGTGCGAGCGAGTAGCCGCGCGCACCGTTGAAGGTATAGAGACCCTCGGTTTTGATCACGTCAAAGCCCGCGCGGCCTGCGGCCTCGAGCAGCCGGACGACGTGCTCGGCACCGAAACGCCCGCCGTCGGCTTCAAAGCGGCAGCACCAGTGATCGCTCCAATACGTGTCCGGGTTGCCGTTTGGCCAGACCTTCGTTCCGCGATTGCTGATCGTCGTAAGCTTCGTACCCGGAACGCCGAGCGCGCCCATCGACGCAGCGATTTCGTTAGGGTTTCCATCCCGCCGGTCGATGAAGAGATCGACGCCCGCGTGCACCTTGGCCGCCGGCGGCCCGCCGGGCCGGATCGCGAGCTTCATCTGCGCATTCTTGTTATACTCGACCACGGCCAGGTGCTGCGGTCGTTGGCCGATTCGCGCGATCGTCGCATCGGCGAACTCTTTCGTGCCAACCTTCTGTTGCGACGTTCCTTCCTTGTAAATGTCGTAGGTGTGAATCCCGTCTTCGATCGTCCGCAGCCAGGCGTTATGCACGCGTTCGGCAATGTCGGCTTGGCCGATATGCACGAGCATGAGGATCGCGCCATGCAGAAGGCCCGAAGGATTGGCGAGGTTCTGGCCCGCGCGGCGCGGCGCCGACCCGTGGATTGCCTCGAACATCGAACAGTGGTCGCCGATGTTGGCCGATCCGGCGAGGCCGACGGAGCCCGTGATCTGCGCGGCCACGTCCGAGAGAACGTCGCCGTAGAGATTCGGCATGACGATCACGTCGAACGCCTCGGGCGTATCGGCCATCTTCGCGGCGCCAATGTCCACGATCCAGTGCTCGTGCTCGAGGTCCGGATACTCTTGCGCTATCTCGTCGAAGGTGCGATGGAAGAGGCCATCTGTGATCTTCATTATATTGTCTTTAGTGAAGCAGGTGACTTTCTTCCGATTGTTCGCGCGGGCGTACTCGAACGCGTACCGTACAATACGTTTGCTACCCGGTCGCGAGATGAGTTTGAGACATTGCGTCACCTGGTTCGTTTGCCGGTGCTCGATGCCGCCGTACACATCTTCCTCGTTCTCGCGTACGATCACGAGGTCCATGTCCGGGTGTTTCGTCGCGACGTACGGATAGAGGGATGCGCACGGCCGCACGTTGGCATACATGCCAAGCGTCTTGCGGACGGTAACGTTGAGGCTCTTGAAGCCCCCGCCCTGGGGCGTTGTAATCGGCGCTTTGAGGAAGACCTTCGTTCGCCGCAGCGACTCCCACGAATCCGGCTCGATGCCGTTGCTGAGGCCTTTCTTGTAGACGCTCTCGCCGATCTCGATACGCTCGAGCGCGAGGTGCGCTCCGGCTGCGTCGAGGATCCGCAGCGTCGCATCCATGATCTCGGGCCCGATGCCGTCCCCGTACGCGACGGTGATCGGTGTCTTTGTCGCCGTCGCCGCTGGCGTCGAGAAGGCCATGCGGCCCTACGCGCTCACGCAGCGAAACGTCGCGTAGACGTATGGATAATCTGCAAAGAACCAGTTGCGAAAGGATCGGCGTACGAGCTCTGCGGCCGTCACCGGCGAAGCGCCTTTCATCACGTAATGCCGGCCGTCGAAGAAATCGGCCGAGTATTGCGGGTACGATGCCATCGGCTGGAAGCCGCGCAGCGGCGCAAACGGGGTCGACGTCCACTCCCATCCGTTGCCGATGAGGTCGTGGACGCCCCACGCGCTGGTTCCGGCGGGATGCGCGTCGACGGGTTCGGGATCGTAGCGCCGGAAATCGAAGTTCCCGTGTACCGCCGACGGCGACGCCGCGCCCCACGGAAACGGACGCTCGATGCCCGACGGCGTCCCGTATGCTGCGCGATGAAACTCCGCTTCCGACGGAAGGCGCATGCCCGCCCATGCGGCATAGGCTTCGGCGTGATCGTGCGTAACGTAGACCGGCCACGAGAGCGGCAGCGGCAGCTGCTCAAACTGCGCGCGGAGATACCAGCGCCCGTCACGTTCGATCCAAAACAACGGCTTCGGGCCGCCCGCGGCAATAAAATCGAGCCACTGCCCATTCGTCACCGGATAGGACGATATCCCGAACGCCGGTACGTCGATCTCGGTCCGCTCGAACTCGTTGTCCCAGCCGAAGACGATCTCATCTCGATCGGCGCCGAGGGTCGCAATGCCCGCGGCGACGCTGCGTAACTCGCTCTTGGGCGATGCATGATCGGCGTGCGGCTGCGCGACCGCACGCTTGCGTGCGTAGTCGAGTTGATGAACGATATAGAGGAGCGTTTCGTGGTGCATTGCCTCATGCTCGAGCGCGGTGTACGCGGCTTGGCCGCGCACCAGCCGCGGTACGGCGTTATCTTCGATGCGCGCGTGCTCGAACGCGCCGCGAACGCGCGTGTCGCACTGCGCAGCGAAGGCGGCGACGGTTTCGCGGCTGGGCCAGTCCGACCGCTCCAACCGCCGCGCGTCGGTGACGGTGGCGGGATCTATACCGCGCTCGAAGGTCCGTTCGAGCGCGGTGTCGATCGACGGCTCGCCTAACGCGCGAACGTTAACGGTTAAAAAGCTAAACGCCGGGATATGCCCCTCGTAGAATGCGAACGGATGTCGCAGCGGAATCGGACGTTCGTAAAACGCGTCGTCGTGAATCAATTCAAAAAGTGTCGCGGAGCGCGTGCGGTTGCGGCCGTACCAGTCGAGGAGCTTCACTCTCTCCGGGCTCGTTGCAATCACGATAGACTCCTTAGAGCGTCCCGCGCCGCTCCTGCTCGCGCTCGATGGAGACGAAGAGCGCCTTGAAGTTCCCTTTACCGAAGGAGAGACTTCCCTTGCGCTGGATGATCTCGAAGAAGACCGTTGGCCGGTCCTGAAGCGGCTTGGTAAATATCTGGAGCATATAGCCCAAGTCGTCGCGGTCGACGAGGATCCGCAGCTCGCGCAACGTCTCGATCGCTTCGTCGATGCGGCCGACGCGTTCGGCGAGCATCTCGTAGTATGAATCCGGCGTATCGAGGAAGTCCACGCCGTTGCTCTTGAGGGCTCGAATCGTCTCGGCGATGTCGTCGGTTCGAATCGCCATGTGCTGAACGCCGGCGCCGCGATAGAAGTCTAGGTACTCCTCAATCTGCGATTTCTTTTTACCTTGCGCGGGCTCATTGATCGGGAACTTCACGCGATGGCGTGCATCCGTCATCACCTTCGAACGCAGCGCGGTATACTCAGTCGAGATGTCCTTGTCGTCGAACGAAACGAGTTGCGAAAATCCAAACACACTCGCATAAAAATCGCCCCACGCGTCCATCTCGCCCCAGCCGACGTTACCGACGCAATGATCGAGCGCGCGCAGGTTCGGTTTTGCGGCGTGGGCGATCGCTTTACGCTCCTCCACGAAGCCGGGCGCGAACACGCCCCGATATGCATCGCGCTGGATAAAGGAATGGACGGTCTCGCCGTACGTTGCGATCGTTGCTTTGACCAGCTTGCCGTTGGAGTCTTCCAGCGGCGCCGGCTCCATGACGACACGCGCGCCGCCGCGGACGGCCATCTCGAAGGCGGCAGCGGCATCCTCTACGAGGATCGCGATGTCCTTGATTCCGTCGCCGTGGAGCGCGACGTGCCGGGCGATTTCGTCATCCGGAACGAGACTCGCGGTAAGGACGAAACGTAACTCGTTTTGTCCAAGCAAGTAGCTTACGCGACCCGGTACGCCCGTCTCGGGGCCCGCGTACGCCAGCTGTTCGAATCCGAAGGCGGACATGTAGTAGTACGCCGCCTGCTTGGCGTTTCCGACGTAAAACTCGACGTAGTCCCAATCGATTTGGGCTAACGGATTGCTCCGTGCTTCGGCGGCCGTGCTCATGGGCGCAGCTTCGGCGAGCGCACGAGCTCGGCCCTCTCCGCGCTCGATCGACATAAAGCATGGACGATTCCTAAGGGGGCGAACAGAGAGCGCGTGAGCATTTCGACCGTTGTGCGCCCCGCCGTTCATGCGGCGCTCGATGGCTTCATCGACTACGCCGGGCTCTTTCCGCCGGCGACGCTCGCGCTGGCGCCCGCGATCGAGGAGTATGCAGCCGCAGGTGCGGGTCCGTACGCGTGGATGCTGGGACGTTTCGTTATATCCGCGTCTGCGCTCGCGGCGCACGCAGATGCGGCGCGCGAGCTTTCCGTTTGCGTCGTCGTCGATGCGGCGCCCGCGGACGGTGCATGGCTCGACGGCGTGCGTGGCGTGTTCGGCGAACTCGCAGCCGCACGCACCGGCAGCAGCGTGTCGATCCAGACGATCGAACTCACCTTGCCGCCCCAGGCGCAAACCCATCGGGCGCCGATCCCGGCGCTGCACGAGCTTGTCGAGCGCAGCGGCTTGCGCGACGCGCGCGTCTACGTCGAGATCCCGCGCGCCATGGGATACGGCCGCCGCCCTGCGATGGAGGATGCAGCGCGTACCGGCTTCGGCGTAAAGCTACGCTGCGGCGGCACCACCGCGGACGCATTTCCCAGCGTCGACGACGTCGCCGACTTTATCACCGACGCCGTCGCGGCGAACGTTCCATTCAAGGCTACGGCGGGTTTGCACCATCCCGTACGGCATGTCGACGCCGCGACCGGCTTTTACATGCACGGTTTTCTCAACCTGCTCGCCGCCGCCGCGCTCGCACCACGCGTCGACCGTGAAACCATGGGCCGAATCGTAGCCGAAGAAGACGCGCGCGCATTCCACTTCACCGACGACGCGCTGCAATGGCGCGATCTCGAAGTCGCTACGAGCGAGATCGAACGAACGCGCCGAGCGCTATTCCACGCGTATGGCAGTTGCAGTTTCTCGGAACCGGTGGAGGATCTGGTCGCGCTGAACGTACTGCCCAGCGCATGAGCGTGACCGCCGAGACCGATACCACCGCACCACAGCTCGAATCATGGCGGCCGGTTGCGGCAGAGAGCGACTTCCCCATCCAAAACCTTCCGTACGGGGCGTTTGCCGGACCCGACGGCGCCACGCGCCTCGGCGTCGCAATCGGCGATCAGATTCTCGATCTCTGCGCTTTGGCCGAAGCGGGCTTTTTGAGCGATGTCTGCGACCCGGAGCTGCTCTGCGCGCCGGTGCTCAATCCATTGCTCGCTGCGGGCCGTACGACGTGGTGCGCGCTGCGCGCGCGGCTCTCGTCGTTGCTGCGTATCGGCGGCGATACGCGGCTCATCGATGCCAACCTCACGCAGTTTTTCACCGCACAAAGCGACGCGACGATGCGCCTGCCGATCGAGATCGGGGATTACGTCGACTTCTACTCGTCGATCGAACACGCGACCAACCTCGGGCGGCTCTTCCGGCCGGATGCCGAGCCGCTGCTCCCAAACTGGAAATGGCTGCCGGTTGGTTACCACGGACGCGCGGGTACGATCGTCACCGACGGCACGCCGATTCGCCGCCCCTGCGGACAGCGGCGGAATCCGCACGCACAAGTACCGGAGTTCGGTCCAACGCGACGGCTCGACATCGAACTCGAGGTCGGCTTCGTCACCGGTCCGGGCAATGCGCTGGGCGAACCGATTCGCGCTCGCGACGCGCGCGATCATATCTTCGGGCTGCTTCTGGTAAACGATTGGAGTGCGCGGGACATCCAGGCGTGGGAGTATCAGCCCCTGGGACCGTTTCAAGGCAAATCGTTCGCGACGACGATATCGCCGTGGGTCGTCACGCTCGAAGCGCTTGCGCCATTCGAACTGCCCGGCCGGAAACAGGACCCCGAGCCGTTGGAGTACCTGCGGCTCCAGAGACCGTGGACCTACGATATCTCGCTCGCGGTGGGTCTGCAGACGAACGCGATGCGCGAACGTGGCCTCGCGCCCTTCGAGATATCGCGCACCGGGTTCGCGCAGCTCTACTGGAGCATGGCCGCGCAGCTCGCGCACGCAACCGCCAATGGCGCAGTCACGCGCCCGGGCGACCTTTACGCCTCGGGAACCATCAGCGGCCCCGACCCAGGGACCCAAGGCAGCCTGATTGAGCTCGCTTGGAACGGGGAGCAGCCGATCTTGCTTCCGGACGGTGAAAGACGAAGTTTTTTAGAAGACGGCGACGAAGTGACGCTGCGCGGGTGGTGTGAAAAACCCGGCGCACGTCGCATCGGCTTTGGTGCGGCGCGTGGCCGCATCGTGGCCGCGCATGAACTCGGAGCAGAACCCCGATAGGGGGGATGCACAAAATTGGCTCGCGGGCTTCCGGCGAGCCCCGTTTGGGGCTTAGCGGGCCGGTTGCGAGCTAGTGGGAGAGGAACGTGACCTGTTGCATCGCCGCGCTGGCTAAGGATGGTTCGATCGTCCTTGTCTCCGACAAGATGGTCGGCAACGCGGTCATTCAGGGCGAGCCCGAAGGCGTACAGAAGATCGAGGCGATCCACCGGGACTGGTGGGCGCTCTTCTCGGGCGAGGTTTCGCTCGCCGGCGACCTCTTCAGCCGATTGCGAACGGCGTTCTCGGACCGCGGTTTGAGCGTCGACGAAGCCAGCATGCTCATCTCCAAAACGCTCTACGAAAAATGGGAGAGCGATACCGAATGGGCCTATCTGCGCAAAAACGGGTTCACGACCGAGAGCTTTCGCGACGACGCGCCCGGGAAAATGCTGGAACCCGATTACGAGCATCTTCGTTCGCTGCGCAACCGGCACCCGCTCAACATCGACATCATCGTCGCGGGCTTCGATGCGCACGGCAAAGGACATATTCTCAGCTGCCACGGCGACAACGCACCCGGTCAGTTCGTAACCTCGAATCATGACATGCTCGGCCGGTACGCGATCGGCTCGGGCGCCGGCGCGGCGATGTGGATGATGAGTTACAAAGACGTCGGACCGCTCATGACGGTGGAAGAGGTCGCGTACTACACGGTCGAGGGAAAGTATTACGGCGAGCTGGGACAGGGCGTCGGTGCCTGTACCGACCTCATCATCATTCGCCCGCGGCGCAAAGCGATCTGCATCGACACAAAAACGGTCGATGAGTGCATCATTCCGATCTGCGTCAAACTCCGTCCGCGCAAGCTGAAGAAGAAGCATCTCAAGCGCCTTAACGACGTACGCGGCGTAAAAGTCTGGGGTCTCTAAGCGGCGCTTGAGGTGTGGTTCCCTAGTGCGGTCCGACGCAGAGACGCGCGCGTGCCGCCCCAGCATCCCTATTGTGCTCGGCGGCCCGGCCTCGTTGCTATATGTCTGGTGTCGGCTCAATCCAAGGCCGTACTACGGAGTATTGGCTCCGCGGCTTGGGCTTTTTGAGTCTGCTGGCGCGACCGACGTCTTGATTGGCGAATTCAGTATCATAGTACTTGTCGTCGACTTCGGACTTCAATTCGGGCTTGAGATGCGCGTGGGTGGTGGTGAAAAGGCGTGGTGAAGGAGGAGCGGGCCCGGATGGCGCGAGCGACGACGAACCGAGCAGCAACCCACAGCTTCTCAAGCGCCGGATTAACGGGTCTTCGCGGGCTCGAGCCAGGAGCGGAAGTACTCGGGATCTTCGCAGCGCAGCGCCGCATCCGCGAGCTTGAGCGGCCCAAACGTATCGACCATCACGGCGATCTCGTCCGTCGAGGTCTTCCCTAAGCTCGATTCAACCGCGCCCGGTTGTGGACCGTGCGGCGCTCCCGCGGCGTGAAGCGTGATCGACCCTTCCTCCACGCCTCGCCGGCTCATGAAGTTTCCGCTCACGTAGTAGAGCACTTCGTCGCAATCGACGCTGGAGTGGTTGTATGGTACGGGGATCGCGAGCGGATGATAGTCGAACATCCGCGGAACAAACGCGCAGAACGCAGCACCCGGCGCATCGAACGTCGCGTGCGCGGGCGGCGGCTGGTGAAGCTTTCCGGTGATCGGCGCGAACTCTTCGAGGTTGAACGCATACGGGTAACAGTAACCGTCCCACCCGACGACGTCGCACGGATGGTTCTGGACAACGTAAACCGCGTTACGGCCCGCATTACTGACTCGCACTTCGTACTCGCCCTGCTCGACGACCGGTGCTCTGAGAACCGGCGCGCGGAAGTCGCGCTCGTAATACGGCGCGTGCTCCTCGAGTTGACCGAACTCGTTGCGATAACGTCGCGGTATCGTGATGCTTCCGGTCGATTCGTAGACGAGCATGCGCGTTTGCGACGACGGCACGACGCGATACGTCGTACCGGTCGGAACGAGGAGATAATCGTTCTCGCGGTACGCGAGCTCGCCGAACTGCGTCTCCAATGTGCCCGCGCCGTGATGGATGAAGAGCAGTTCGTCGCCGCCGGTATTGCGATAGAAGTACTCCATCGGGCGATCCGTGACCGCAACCGAGATCAAAATGATCGTCGTTACCGAGCAGCGGCGTACGCGAAGCGATCGCGTCGTCCGCCGCCGGCTCGATGGCCTGCGTCTTGATATGACGGTTGCGTAGCGGGTCGTTCGGCATCAACGTGACCGTGGCGCGCTGCCAGGGGCGGACGTCGAGCGTCGCGGTTGGCGGACGTTCGTGGTAAAGCAGCGAGTAAACGCTCTCAAAACCCTTCGTCGAGAACAGCTCCTCCGCGTAGAGCGCGCCGTCGGGACGCCGAAACTGGATGTGGCGTTTGTGCGGTACGGACCCGGCGCGAACGTAAAAGGGCATCAGACGCTTCCTTTCTCGAGCGTTGCGCGTTCCGTCGCACAAAAGCCGTTGCTCCGGTGCGTACCGTCACAAAACGGTTTCGTCTGCGATCCACCGCAACGGCAAAGCACAAAGTTCTCCCCCTCAAGGACGTAGGGCGCACCGTCTGCGTCGACGAGCGTGACGCGTCCGCGGACCAAGTAGGGTCCGCTCTCTCTGACTTTGATGACGATCTCATCCATGCCACGCGGTGCTTCGACGGCGTGGCAATGTGCTCCGGCGATTTCCTAGGGATGCGCGGCGATGCTGGTCAGCACGGCGCGCGTGATGACGTGTCCGCGGATACGCACCTCGAGTTGCGGTCCGGTCAACGGGCTGCTCGCCGCAATGTGCGCGAGGTCGAGCGCGTAGATCGTCAACGTGTAGTGATGCGCCGGCCCGGGCGGCGGGCAGGGTCCATAGTAAGCGGTGCTGCCAAGCGACGTGCGGCCGGCTTGGCTTGGCGAGAACGCAGCGTTTCCTGGAATGGCGAGCCGGGTCGGCGGAAGATTGTAGACGACCCAATGATAGAAGCCGCCGGCGACCGGCGCGTCCGGATCGTGGAGCACGATCGCGAACGACTTTACACCGTGTGGCGGGTTCGCCAAATCGAGATCCGGCGAGCGATTCTGGCCGCCGCACTCCCGGGCCATGGCCTTCCGCGGAACTGTCCCACCGTTGGGAAGGTCGTCGCTCCGAACGCTCATGAGGCTCAGTGCCGCCACCAAAGTCATCATCATCGGCGCGCGGGATCCACGCCTGCGTGCTTGGCGCACACCTGTCGGTTTCCTCGCGACCTCCGGCGAGCGGCTATGGTATCATGGCGTGGCCATGATGGGAGTTGGGCTTCACGCGGCGTAACCTCGTGAATCCCGCCAGGACCGGAAGGTAGCAACGGTAAGCGAGCCCTTACGGGTGCCGTGATCCACCTGACTCTCCTCGTGGCCGACATCCCTCCGGCACATTGCCGCGCTCCTAACAGTTGAGAGATGCAGTACCTGAGCCTATACGTTGCCCTAGCCGCGTTTGTCGGCGCGTTGATCGCGCTGCTGCTCTATCACCTCGTCATCGTCGCCCCGCCGATCAATCGCCTCCGGCGGAGCCTCGAGGTGCACGATGGATTGATCGCGGGCGGTGCGGGCGCTGAAGATCGTCTAGGCCGCGTCGAAGCCGCTCACGCGGCGCACGAAGCGGAGCTCGCACGACTGCGCGCGCAGGTCGCGCAGCTCGCGGCGCGGTCGGAAGGAGACCTCTCGCAGACGGGTTTCATCCGCTACGATGCATTCGCGGACAGCGAATCAGGTCTGTCATACGCGCTCGCACTGCTCAATCGCAAAGGCGACGGCGTAGTGCTCACGAGCATCTATTCGCGTAACGACACCCGCACGTTCGGAAAGGGCGTCGAAGGTTTTACGCCGGCCGCCCACGCGTCGGCCGAGGAGCTCGACGCCATCGAACGCGCCCGTAACGCAGCCTCGCGGAACGAGTAATCCGTGCTTCTCTGCGACCTCGCAAAAGGGCTGTACTACGCAGTCAACATTTATACGATGTTGCTCTTCGTTTACGCGCTGATCTCATGGGTGCCGGATCTGCGGCGCGGCCGCTGGGTCGCCTATCTCGCCGCAGTCATCGAGCCTGTCCTGTGGCCTGTCCGACGCATTATTCCACCGCTGGGCGGCCTCGATCTCGCGTTCCTGGTCGTCTTTCTCGTCTTGCAGCTGTTGATTCGTCCGGCGGTCGGCTCGCTCGCCTTCAATAGCTGCGTCGCACTCTACTAGAAAACACCTTGCCCCTCAAGCCCGAACACCCCCACCGCACCGACGTTGCGGAGCACGTCCGCAACTTCTGCATCATCGCGCATATCGACCATGGGAAGACGACGCTCTCCGACCGTCTACTCGAACTGACGCGAACGATTGAAACGCGCGATCTGGAAGCCCAGGCGCTCGACGCAATGGACCTCGAGCGGGAACGTGGGATCACGATCCGTATGCATCCCGTAACGATGAACTATCGTGCTGCGGACGGCACGAGTTATCGGTTGAACCTCATCGACACGCCCGGACACGTCGATTTTTCGTACGAGGTTTCGCGGTCGCTCGCGGCGTGCGAAGGTGCGCTGCTCGTCGTCGACGCGGCGCAGGGGATCGAGGCGCAGACACTCGCCAACTACCACTTGGCGCTCGAACACGACCTCACGATCATTCCCGTGATCAACAAGATCGATTTACCGGCCGCCGACCCCGAACGCGTCATGGGCGAGATTGAAGAACTGCTCGTCATCGAGCGGGCCGAATGCATCCTCGCCAGCGCAAAGAACGGGATCGGGATCGAAGATATCCTGGAGGCGATCGTCGCGCGGATCCCGCCGCCGCGCGGCCACCGCGATAAGTTGCGGGCTCTGGTTTTCAACGCACAGTTCGATCCGTATCGCGGCGTCGTGAACTACATTCGCATTGTGGATGGTTCGCTCGGTCCAGGCGACCGCTTTATCTCGATGGCTCACCAGCGCGTCTTCGAATGTACCGAGGTTGGAATCTTCGCACCCGCAATGCGCCCGACCGAGCGACTCGAACTCGGCGCCGTCGGTTACGTCATCGCCAATATCAAGTCGTTAGGCGAAATCGACGTGGGCGATACGATCACCGCGGCGGGGGACCCGGCGCACGTACCGCTCGCCGGCTACCGCAAAGCGGTGCCGATGGTCTACTGCGGCCTCTACCCCAACGAGGGCCAGTACGACGGTCTGCGCGACGCACTCGAAAAACTTAAGCTCAACGATGCGGCGCTGGTCTACGAACCGGAGACCTCGGCGGCGCTGGGCTTCGGCTTCCGGTGCGGATTCTTGGGGTTGTTGCACATGGAGATCGTCCAAGAGCGGCTCGAACGCAACTATGGCTTGGAGCTCATAGCGACCTCACCGTCGGTCGTCTTTCGCGTAACCCATCAAGACGGCTCGACCGTGACGATCGACAACCCGTCGAAGCTTCCACCCGCGAATACCATTCGCTTGATCGAAGAGCCGTACGTCAAAGCGACGATCGTGACGCCACCCGATTACGTCGGAGCGATCATGGAAATAACGCAGAGCCGGCGCGGCACGCTCGACACGATGGAGTACCTTCATGACGGCCGGGTGATTTTGAGCTATGAAATGCCGCTCATCGAAGTGATCGTCGACTTCTTCGACGCCCTCAAGTCGCGTACGAAAGGCTATGCCTCGCTCGACTATGACGTGATCGGCTACCGCGAAGGCCAACTGGTCAAGCTCGAGATTCTGCTCAACGGTGAACCGGTCGATGCGTTGTCGTTCATCGTTGCGCGCGACAAAGCGGCACAGCGCGGCCGCGCGGTCACCGAGCGCCTGAAGGAGCTCATTCCGCGCCAGCTCTTCGAGGTTCCGATCCAAGCGGCGATCGGCGGAAAGATCGTCGCCCGGGAAACGGTGAGCGCGATTCGTAAGAACGTACTCGCGAAATGTTACGGCGGAGACATTACGCGCAAGCGTAAGCTGCTCGAGAAGCAGAAGGTCGGAAAAGAACGCATGAAACGCGTCGGAAAGGTCGAGCTGCCGCAAGAGGCCTTCATGGCCGTATTGCGGCTCGGAGACTAGCCGCGTGAAGCTCTTCGTTGCCACGAAGAACGCCGGCAAGCTTCGCGAGCTGGAAGCAATTTTCGCAGCCTCGCGTTTCGAGCTCGCTACCTACGGCGCGTACGCCGACGTCGCCGAACGGTCGATGAGTTACGTCGGCAATGCAGTGCTCAAGGCCCGGGCCCTGGCGGCGCAGTTGCGCAATGCCGGAATGACGCAGGCCGTCCTTGCGGACGATAGCGGGCTCGAGGTCGAGGCGCTCGACGATCGCCCTGGCGTGCGCTCCGCACGATACGGCGGCATCGAAAGCTCCTGGCCGCAGCGCCGCGCGCGTCTGCTCGCGGAGTTACGCGGTCTTCCAACGCAACGGCGCGGCGCGCGCTTCGTCTGCGTCATGGCGGCGCTGGTCCCCGGACGCGAGCTCGTGACGGCAATCGGCGTAGTCGAGGGGCTCATCACGGAAGGCGAGCTCGGCGATCGCGGCTTCGGCTACGATCCAATCTTTTTCTACCCTCCGCGAAGCTGCACGTTCGCGCAGCTCTCGGACGAGGAGAAGAACGCGATCAGCCATCGGCGTCGCGCGGCCGATGCGCTACTCGCTGCGGTTGGCGCCGATGACTGAGCCGTTACTCCTTCAAGCCACGCAGGACGACGTTTACGAAATCGCGCAGCGCCGCTGGCCGGATACGTTGAGCCGGCGGCTCTATGGAGCGCTCGCGGAGGTCGCGCCGAACGGCGCGTGGGTCGCAAAAGATGAGGGTGCGATCGTGGGCGTGGCTCTCCCGCACGCGCTCGAACAGGAATGGTTCTTATCCGACCTGTTCGTCGAACCGTCGTTTCGTCACGCCGGACTTGGGTGGCGCCTGCTGTGCGAAGCGACGCGCGAAGCGGACGCCGGTGCGCGTTCCGGATTGCTCGATGCGCGCGAGCGCGACGGAGCGCTGCTCTTTGCACGGCTTGGAGTTCCGATTGCGACACCGGTGCTGCAGTTAGCCGGGCGCATACCCACTGAGGAGGAGCTCGCGACGATGCTCTCCGGCGAACATCGCTTCGATACCGAATCGATCGATCTTCGCCGCGACCGCCACGCGCTGGGCGAGATCGATCTTCGCACCCGCGGCAGCGAGCGGGACGACGACCACGCCTACTTTGCAGCGCAAGCATCCGGAGCCGCGTTTTTCCTTCGGGACGAGTTCGTCGGTTATGCCTATGCGTGGCCGGACGGACGTATCGGCCCGCTTGCGGCCGTCTCCCCGACCTACCTGGTCGCGTTCTTCGCCTTCGCCATGATCTCGCTCGTCCGGCGGTACGCAGCGTCGTGGTGTACGGCGCTCGTCCCGGGGTGCAACGTTCGGGTCATGCGTGCTGCGGTTCGCGCCGGACTGCGCGTCGACGCGATGAAACTCTTCGCAACCGATTCGACTCAAGGAGATCTTTCGCAATATGTCGGCTTCCACTCGTTGCTTTTCTGACGTCTTTCGCAGAAGCGCCGTAAGCGCAGGGGGCACGCGCAAAGCCGGGCAAGTGTCATTTCTTGCGAAACCGGGACGTAGCTCAGCTTGGTAGAGCGCCACGTTTGGGACGTGGAAGTCGCAGGTTCAAATCCTGTCGTCCCGACCATCACGCTCGCGCCCGTGGTCTAACGGGATAAGGCACGAGTCTTCTAAACTCGAAGATGGGGGTTCGAGTCCCTCCGGGCGCACGTGAACGCAACGCGTGCGATAGCGCAACGATGGTGACTGTAGCTCAGCTGGTTAGAGCGCCTGACTGTGACTCAGGAGGTCGCGGGTTCGAATCCCGTCAGTCACCCGTAGCGCCTACAGGACGCGCGCGAGCGTGCTCCGTAGATGTAGCGGCCTCGACGCGAGCGCCTTTAGCTCAGTCGGTAGAGCAGCGGACTTTTAATCCGTTGGTCCCGGGTTCGAGTCCCGGAGGGCGCAGATGCACCGCTAGCTCAATGGTAGAGCAGGTGACTCTTAATCACTTGGTTGGGGGTTCAAGTCCCTCGCGGTGCAGAGATTGAAAAAGCCCTCGGAGCTGACTCCGAGGGCTTTCGGTTAGCAGGCTAACAGCCTATTAACACTGAGCGTGGCCGCTGTTCGTGCCCGGGGGACCGTTTCCCGGGCCCGCGCCGCAACCGTCCGCGTGGATGTGCCCAGGCCCGCCGTGAATCGCAGGCGCACCATGGAACCCTCCAAGCGCGATCAGGATTGAGATGATGAATGCAAGCATTCGGGGGAACCTTTCCTAGCAATGGAGTTATCTTTCTCTTTACCGGGTACGCCCCCGCCACGTCGGCATGCCGGAGCGACGACCGCCGCCCGGGTGCCAAGGCGCATTCCTTGTCTCAATTATCGGCCGATTCCACTGGACGTCCTGCGGGCAGCCAAAAAGGGGCTTGCTAGCAGTACTGACCGCAGCGGTGGTGGTGGCCATGACCGCTAATGATCGGGTCCGGCATCGGCGCGGGCAAGACAAGCATGCTCGCCCCGCGCACGATCGCCGTCTGTGAAGGGGACGGCGCGCCATGGGATATCCCGCCTAGTCGCGATCAACAGCGTGACAATGAACGGCAGCATTGCCGGGGGAATCTTCCTAGCAGTATTGACCGCAGTGGTGGGTGTGGCCGCTCGTGGTCCCACCAGGCGGTAGCACGTCCGCTCTATGCACGATCGGGGTCTGTGAAAAGGACGGCGCGCCATGGGGTATCCCGGCTAGGGCGATCAAGAGCGTAATGATGAACGGGAGCATTTCTGGGAAACCTTTCGCAGCGAGTTAACTTTTTTAACCGGGCACGCCCCGGCGGCGTCGGCAGACCGGGGACCTGCTAGCAATCCTGACCGCACCCATGCTTGTGCCCGTGACCGCTCGTCGTCGGGGTAGGCGTGGGCAATATGCCGGGGCCGCTCACGACAATAGTATGTGAAACAGACGGCGCGCCATAGGAAACTCCGCCTACCGTGATCAGGAGCATAATGATGAACTGCAGCATACCGGGGAACCTTTCGCAGCCGAAGAGTAACGGTGGGGCACGGCACCGGCCGGACGCGTAGGCCGGGCGCAGCACCGGGCCTTGCCCACAACCAACCTACCACCGGGGCGTGCCCGCGGTGTGCCCCCGCGTCCGAGAGGAAAAGCACCTACCGCGTTCTATCTAACGGGGTCGCCGGGGCAAGTGGCGGAACTGGCAGACGCGCTGGACTTAGAATCCAGTGGGGCAACCCGTCAGAGTTCGAGTCTCTGCTTGCCCAGGAAGAAAGGGCGAGCTCGCGCTCCGGCGTGCCGCCCGACGAACCTGCGGAAGTAGCTCAGTGGTAGAGCATCGCCTTGCCAAGGCGAGGGTCGCGAGTTCGAATCTCGTCTTCCGCTGATTTCATTCTTATTTACATAATGACAAGCTCAAC
This sequence comes from Vulcanimicrobiota bacterium, assembly GCA_963758805.1. GTDB lineage: Bacteria > Vulcanimicrobiota > Vulcanimicrobiia > Vulcanimicrobiales > Vulcanimicrobiaceae > Cybelea. The sequence continues at coordinate 412,069 of CAVWWP010000002.1, read as the reverse complement.
CTTAACGCGACTGGCGCCGACACAGGTGTCCCTCGAGATACCGGTCGGCGGCGAGGAGCTGGCGGCGGCGGAGGAGCGCGCCTTTCGAAGGCTAGCAAAAGACGTGCGCCTTCCGGGGTTCCGGCGCGGCAAGGCGCCGCGAAAGGTATTCGAGCAGGCCTACGGCGCCGAGCGCCTCACGAGCATGGCGATCGACGAAGTCATCCCGGCTCTCTATGCCCAGGCCGTCCGGGAGCACGATTTGCAGCCGGTGGAGAGCCCGCAAGTCGAGGTGCTGGAAGAGAGCAACGGGCGTCCAACGCGCTTGAAAGCCGTCGTCGAAGTCCGTCCCCCAATCGAGCTCGGGCGCTACAAAGGCGTCCCCGTCGCGGCTCCGGATGTAGAGGTTGCCGAGGAGGACGTCGATCGCGCGATCGCATCACTCGCCCGAGAGCGCGCAACCGCCGTACCGGTCGACCGCGCGGCGGAGCTGGGCGACATGGTCACGCTCGACTATGAAGGCACCATCGAAGGAGAGCCCTTCGACGGCGGCCGCGCTGCAGGTGAGGTCGTCGAACTGCGGGAGGGACGGTTCGTCCCCGGGTTCGCCGAGGGCATCGCTGGGATGCGGGCGGGCGAGCGCAAAGAGATCGCGGTCCGGTTCCCGGACGATTACCCCGCGCAGAACCTCGCGGGCAAGGAGGCACGGTTCGATATCGCGCTGCACGAGGTCAAGACGCTCGAGCTACCCGCGATAGACGACGCATTCGCCCAGAGCCTGACCGCCGGCTCGGCCGATGAACTCCGCGCCGACGTTCGTCGCCGTCTGGAAGCCCTCGCACGTGCGCGCTCCCGCCGGGCCGCGAGCGGCGCAATCCTCCAGAACCTGCTCGCCGCCCATGACTTTCCGCTGCCCGCTGGGCTGGTAGAAAGGGAGCTCGACGCACTCGTCAACGATGCCGCCGCGGCCGCCGCCGGCAGCGGCACGACGTTCGACGAGTATCTCAAAGCGCGCGGAACCGACGAAGCGGCGCTTCGATCCGAGCATCGCCAGGAAGCCGAATCGCGCGTAAAAGGGACGCTCCTCATCGAGGCAATCGCGAAGGCCGAGAAGATTGTCGCTACACCTGCCGACGTGGCCGCAGAACTGGACGCGCTCGCGCGCCAATACGGGCAACCCACCAATCGCATTCGCGAGGCGCTCGGCGGAAACGTCGCGGCGCTGATGGAGGGCATCGTGCGGAATAAAACGCTCGAGTTCCTCATCGACAACGCCGCGACCGGCGAGAGCGAAGAAACCCGCACCGAGGTGTCGTAGTTACTACGGGCATGGGACATTTAGTACCGATGGTCGTCGAGCAGACCGCGCGCGGAGAGCGCGCGTACGACATATATTCGCGCCTACTCAAGGACCGAATCGTCTTCGTCGGCGGAGCGATCGACGATCACTTGGCCAATCTCGTCATCGCACAGCTGCTCTTTCTAGAGAAAGAAGATCCCGACAAAGACATCGATATGTACATCAATAGTCCCGGCGGCAGCGTAACCGCGGGCCTGGCGATGTACGACGCGATGCGGTTCGTCAAACCCGACGTCGCGACGATCTGCATGGGGTTTGCAGCGTCGATGGGATCGATTCTCTTGACGGGCGGCGCGCCCGGGAAGCGCTTCGCGCTGCCGAACGCGAAGATCGTCATCCACCAGCCCTGGGTCTCGCAGATCGGCGGCCAGGCTACCGACGTGGAGATTGCCGCGCGCGATCTTATCGCGACCCGCCAGACGGTCGCACGAATCTACGAAGAGACGACGAAGAAACAGCTCGAACAGGTGCTCAAGGACATCGAACGGGATTTCTACATGACGGCGCATGAGGCTAAAGACTACGGGATAATCGACCAGATCATCGAAAAGAACCGGCAGAACCTGCCGTTACCGGCGTAAGTAGAGGGAGGCCGCACCGGGTAGCGATGTTCCGCTTCGGAGACGACAAGGGTCAACTCAAGTGCAGCTTCTGCGGTAAGTCGCAGGAGCAAGTACGGAAATTGATCGCCGGCCCGGGCGTCTATATCTGCGACGAATGTATCGAACTCTGCAACGAGATCATCGAGGAAGAGCTCTACAAGAACGTCGACGAAAATCTGCGGCTGCGGAACATCCCGAAGCCGAAAGAGATCAACCACATCCTCAACCAATACGTCATCGGTCAAGAGCGCGCGAAGAAATCGCTTGCCGTGGCGGTTTACAATCACTACAAACGGATCAACGTCGGCGGTACGGCCGACGACGTCGAGCTCCAGAAGTCCAATATTCTGCTCGTGGGCCCCACCGGGTCTGGAAAGACCTATCTCGCGCAGACACTTGCCAAAATACTCGACGTTCCGCTCGCGATGGCCGACGCGACCTCGCTCACCGAGGCCGGCTACGTGGGCGAGGACGTTGAGAATATTCTCCTCAAGCTCATTCAAGCCGCGGACTATGACGTGAAACGCGCCGAGAAGGGCATCGTCTACATCGACGAGATCGATAAGATCGCGCGCAAGAGCGAGAACCCGTCGATTACGCGCGACGTTTCGGGCGAAGGCGTCCAGCAGGCGCTGCTAAAGATCCTCGAAGGAACGACGGCCAACGTTCCGCCGCAAGGCGGCCGCAAGCATCCGCATCAAGAGTTCATTCAGATCGACACGACCAACGTGCTCTTTATCTGCGGGGGCGCGTTCGACGGCCTCGAGCGCATCATCGAATCGCGCGTGGCCGCAAACAACATGGGCTTTCGCGCGCAGCCCGAAGGACGCCGCGACATCCGCGTCGGGAAGCTGCTTCAGCAGCTCATGCCCGAAGATTTGCTTCGCTTTGGATTGATTCCGGAGTTCATCGGCCGTCTGCCGATCGTGGTGACGCTCGACGCGCTCGACGAGCTCGCGTTGCGCCGCATTCTCACCGAACCGCGCAACGCGCTGGTACGACAGTTCCAGAAGATCCTCAACATGGACGGCGTCGACCTTCAGTTCACGAAGGAGGCGCTCATTGCGATCGCCACCAAGGCGCAGGGCCGTAAGACCGGCGCGCGTGGGCTGCGGTCTATTCTCGAAGAGACGATGCTCGAGGTCATGTACGATCTGCCTTCACTGCAAGGCGTCAAGAAGTGCATCGTCAACAAGGACGTGATCGAGAAGAAAGAATCGCCGACGCTCATCTATCAAGAGCAGAAGAAGGACATGCCGGCCTAACAAGCCGCTGGGCCAGGCCGTCCGAGCTACGGTGAGGAACGCTGGCGCACCCATGGACCTGCCGAAGCAGTACGACCCGAAGTCCGTCGAGCCGCGCCTTTACGCGTGGTGGGAACGGAGCGGCTTCTTTCACGAGGAGCCGGATCCGGCACGTCCGCCTTTCATCATCTATATGCCGCCGCCAAATGTTACCGCGCGCGCGCACCTCGGACATGGCTCGACCTTTACTCCGATGGACGTGCTCACTCGCTACCATCGCATGCTGGGCGAGAACGCCGACTGGCTGCCGGGCGTAGACCACGCCGCAATCGCCACCGAGGCCGTGCTGGTCAAAGAGCTTGCCAAAGAAGGGCTGCGGCGCGAGGATCTCGGTCGCGAAGCGTTCGTCGAGCGTGCATGGGCGTGGTCGCAGAGCTTCGGCGGACAGATCGAGGCGCAGTTCCGTCAGCTCGGCTTCGGCGCGGACTGGGAGCGCTCGCGCTTCACCATGGATGAGGGGCTCTCGGCTGCGGTGCGCCGCGTCTTCGTTCAACTCTACCGGGACGGGTTAGTCTATCGCGGAAAGCGGCTGATCAACTGGGATCCTACCGGCAAGACGACGGTCTCGGATGCCGAGGTCGAGTGGGTCGAACGCGACGCAACGCTCTGGCACGTGCGCTATCCATTCTCTAAGGAAAACCCGGCACTCGGCATCGAGGTCGCAACGACGCGCCCCGAGACGATGCTCGGCGACGTGGCGGTTGCCGTGCATCCGAAGGACGAGCGGTACGCGCACCTCGTAGGACGCAGCGTCTGGCTCCCGCCGCTGCTCACGCGAACCATTCCTATCATCGCCGACGAAACCGTCGACCCGAACTTCGGGACCGGAGCGGTAAAGGTTACGCCCGCGCACGACGCCGCAGACTACGAGGTCGGCCTCCGCCACGACTTACCGGCTCCGAGCGTCATCGGCTTCGACGCTTGCCTTACCGGCGTCGAGATCGACGTCGGCGAGTATGCCGGTCTCGATCGCTTCGTCGCGCGCGCACGTGTCGTCGAGGCGCTCGGCGAACTCAGGCTGTTGCTTCGCGCGCAACCGTATCGGCACTCGGTAGCAACGAGCGATCGCACCGGCGACATCATCGAGCCGCTGCTCTCATTGCAATGGTTCGTCAAGATGGACGGCCTCGCTAAAGCCGCCCTCGAGGCGCACCGGAATGGCCGCGTGCGGTTCGTTCAAGCGCGCTACGCGCGGATGTACGAACGCTGGCTCGAGAACATTCGCGATTGGAACGTCTCCCGCCAGATTTGGTGGGGTCATCAGCTGCCGGTCTGGTACACGCGCGACGGACAGACGATCGTTGCGGAGAGCGAAGACGAAGCCCGAGAGATCGCGCGCCGCCAATACGGCGAAGACGAACTCACGCGCGATCAGGACACGCTGGACACCTGGTTTTCGAGCGCGATCTGGCCATTCTCGATTCTCGGGTGGCCGCTCGAGACGCCCGAGCTGCGCTGCTGGTACCCGTCGCGAGCAATGGTCACGGGCGGCGACATCATCTTTCTATGGGTAGCTCGCATGGTAATGCTCGGGCTGCACTTTATGAAGGACGTACCGTTCGCCGACGTCGTCATTACGCCGCTGGTCTTCGACGATGCCGGCCGGAAGATGTCCAAGTCGCTCGGGAACGTCATAGACCCGATGGATCTCGTCGATCGATACGGCGCGGACGCATTCCGGCTTTCCATCCTCCGGCAGATGCGCATCGAGAGTCAAGACGTCCGCTACAACGAATCGCGCTGCGAGGAGGCCCGGAACTTCAATAACAAGGTCTGGAACGCGACGCGCTACATCGTGGCGCTGCCCGAAGGCCTTCTCCCGGCGACGACGCGCCCCGATCCCGGCGCAATGACGCTAGCCGACCGCTGGATCGTTACGCGCCTTCGCGAGACAGTCGAGGAAATTAGCGGATCCCTCGCCGGCTACGATTTCGGCTCGGCCTCCGAGACAGCGTGGCGGTTCATCTGGTATGAGTTCTGCGACTGGTATCTCGAGGCGACAAAGGCGCCCGAGAACCGCGCCACGCGTGCGGCCGTCCTCTCGTTCGTCTGGAACGCTGCAATGCGCTTGCTGCACCCGTTTGCGCCATTCATTAGCGAGGAGGTCTGGCTGACACTGCCGCACGACGGCCAGACAATCGTGACGGCGAGCTGGCCGGATATAGACGATCTTCCAAGCTTCGCCGGCGCAGCCGCCGAGTTCGAATCGGCCCGGCGATGTATCGAGCGCGTCCGCAATCTTCGCGCCGAGCTTGGATTGTCGCCGAAGGAGCGGCTCACGCTCGACGTTCCGGCAAACCTTCCGGACGCAATCACACAACTGGTCGCGCTTTTCTCGAACGCCACCATAGAACGTGCTTCCGCCGTGGGTACCAGCGTCGACGAGGCTCTGGGCGGCGTGAGCGCGCGCGCGCCGCGCGAGATTCTGGCCGAACGCTATCGTCGGGACGCTAAGCGCCTCCGCTCTGAGGTCGAACGAGGTGAGAAGAAGCTGAGCAACGAGGCATTCGTCGCCAAGGCCGCTCCCGACGTCGTTGCGAAGGAACGCGAAAAGCTCGAAGGCTATCGAGCCGAGCTCGCCCGCGTGGAGGCGGCGCTCTCGGCGCTGAAGGAACCCGCATGACGACGACCGGTACACGCCGCGTTCTCGCGCGCAGCGACGAGATCGAGCGCACGATTGCGCGTATCGCACATGAAATGCTCGAGCCGCAGGAAGTCCAACGAGGCCTCGTTCTGCTCGGCGTGCGGCGCGGCGGTGAGGCGCTCGCGATTCGGCTCGCGCGCGAGATCGAACGCATCCGCGGCATTTCACCCGTGCTCGGGTTTTTGAACATCAACCTCTATCGCGACGACCAGGTCTCACGCGAGCTGCCGGAGTCGCAAATCCCGGTCGACGTCGGCGGACGCGTCGTGGTCGTGGTCGACGACGTGCTCTACACCGGACGGACGATCCGCTCGGCGCTCGATGCCGTTACCGATCTGGGCCGTCCGGCGGCGATTCGGCTCTGCGTCCTCGTCGATCGTGGCTTGCGCGAGTTGCCGATTCAGCCGGATTACGTCGGACGCCGCGTAGCGACGAGTGACGGCGAGCGCGTTGAGGTGCGCCTGGCTACGGAACCGGCGCCGTCAGACGAAGTTGCGATTCTAGGTGACGTTGGTGCGGGTACGCCGTAGTCTTATCGATCTCGACGACCTCACGGCCGACGAGCTTGCCTATGTCTTCAGGCGCACGGCGGAGTTCGAACGCGCCGCACCCGGGCCGTTGCTCGCAGGAACGGCGTGCGTGAACATGTTCTTCGAGCAAAGCACGCGGACGTTTGCCTCGTTCAATCTGGCGGAGTTACGGTTGGGCGCCGACGTCGTAAACCTCGCTCCGAAGGATCTCAGCCTAGCGACAAAAGGCGAGACGCTCGAGGATACCGCGATTACGCTCGGTGCGATGGGCATGTCGGTGCTCGTCGTCCGCCATCCCGAGGCCGGCTTTCCCCAACGCATTGCACTGGCGTTCGACGGTCACGTCATCAACGCGGGCGACGGCGTGCACGCCCACCCGACGCAGGCGCTGCTCGACCTGTACACGCTCATCGAAGAGTTCGGCGATCTCGAAGGCCGGACCGTCGCGATCGTAGGAGATATCGTGCACAGCCGCGTCGCACACTCGGCGATCCGCGGCCTTGCGCGGCTCGGCGCCACGACGATTCTCGTCGGGCCCGAATGTTTTCTCCCCGACTCGTACGCCGGCGACGGCGCCAGCGTCGAGCGCGATTTCGACAGCGTCTTACCAACCGTCGATGCAATCGTGTTGCTGCGCATTCAGCGCGAACGTTTTGCCGAAATGCCGCTGCAAGATCAAGAGTACGTGGCGGCTTATCGCCTCGATGCGCGGCGGCTCAGCATCGCTCGAAAGGACGTCATCGTCATGCACCCGGGTCCGTACAATCGCGGCATGGAGCTCGACGACTCGGTTCTGCAGTTCGCCGGTTGGCGGTACACGCGGCAAGTTCATCATGGCATCGGCGTCCGAATGGCGGTGCTCGACCTGCTCGTTAACGGACCTCGATGAGCGACCTGCTCATTGTCGGGGGCAGGATCGTCGATCCGTCGCTCTCGATCGACGCGTTGCGCGACCTGCGGATTCGCGACGGCCGGATTGCCGAGATCGGCGAGCATCTCGCACCGCGCGACGGCGAGCGCGTCCTCGATGCCCGCAACGCAGTGGTCGCGCCCGGGTTCGTCGATATGCACGTCCATCTGCGCGAGCCCGGCTTCTCCGAGAAGGAGACGGTCCCGACCGGCACCGAGGCAGCGGTGCGCGGCGGCTTCTCCGCGGTCGCATGCATGCCTAATACTCGGCCCGCGCTCGACGAACCGCAGCATCTGGAAGACCTCGCCCGGCTCGTCGCCCAGGGCGCTCGCTGCCGAGTCTACCCGATTGCAGCGATCACCCGCGCGCGCCGCGGAACGCAGCCGTGCGATTATGGCGCGCTGTCACGCGCCGGCGCGGTTGCGTTCTCCGACGACGGCGACACGGTCGAGAATGCGGGCGTCCTACGCGCGGCCGCCGTGCAAGCACTCGAGACGAACGCGCTATTCATCTCGCATTGCGAAGATCCGTCGCTGCGAGCCGATGCGCCGGCGCTCGCGGAAGACGTCATCGTCGCGCGCGATCTACTCGTCGCCGCCGACACCGGGCTGCGCTGGCACATCGCGCATATTTCAACGCGCGGAGCGCTCGAGTTACTCGGATACGCGCGAGCGAACGGCGCACGCGCGACTTGCGAGGTTACGCCCCACCACCTGACCTTCACCTCGGCCGACGCCGAACGCCTGGGAAGTGCCGCGCGAGTCAATCCGCCGTTTCGCACGGAGCGCGATCTGTATGCGTTGCGCAACGCCGTTCGCGATGGGACGATCGACGCATTTGCCAGCGACCACGCACCGCACACTGCGGCCGAAAAGAACGTTGCGTTCGATCGCGCGGCGCCAGGATTCTCCAGTCTCGAGGTCGCCGTCGGCGCATACGCCGCGGCGATACCGGATCTGCCACTTTCGCGCTTCGTCGAGCTTCTCTCCGCGAATCCCGCTCGCATTCTTGGCATCGACGGCGGAACGCTGGCGGTCGGCGCGCATGCCGACGTGACGCTCTTCGCCGACCGGCAATGGCGCGTGGACCCTGCGGCATTTGCATCCAAGGGAACGTGCACGCCATTTGCAGGCCGCACGCTTCCACGGAAGATTTTAGCGACGGTCGTAGGCGGCAACGTTCGGTACACGGCGGCATGAAAACGCCCGCGGCCCTTTTTTTGGCCGACGGCAGCCGTTTCGATGGGCACGGCCTCGGATGCGAGGGAACGGCGCTCGGCGAAGCGGTTTTCTACACCGGAATGACAGGCTATGAAGAAGCGCTTACCGATCCTTCGTACGCCGGCCAAATTCTCACGTTCACCTATCCGATGATCGGGAACTACGGTATCTCCGGCAGCGCCGCGCAGTACGGGCGCGCCTGCGTCACCGGCGCCGTGATTAAGGAGATTGCGCGCCGGCCTTCGCACTATCTTGCAAGGAGCGATCTGGCATCGTGGCTCGACGCGCAACGGATCCCGACGCTCGTCGGCGCCGACACGCGTTCGATTACGATCACGCTGCGGGAGCATGGAACGATTTGGGCCGCGCTCGCGGTTGGCGATGCGGCGCTCGACGGCGCCGAGCGCGCCCTAGCGAGCTTCGTACGTACCGCAAACACGCAGCAGCTCGTCCCGAGCGTCGCAACGAAGAGCACAATCGAAGAAGGCGATCCGAACGGCCCGCACATTGCACTGATCGACTGCGGCGTTAAACGTGCGATCCTGCGGGAACTGGCCGCGCTGGGCGCTCGCATTACCGTTCTTCCGTACGATGCAACGGAGGAACAGATTACTGCCATGCGGCCGGACGCGGTCTTCATCTCGCCCGGCCCCGGCGACCCCACCGACCTTGCGCAGACGATCGCCGTCCTGCGAACCTTGATCGGGCGAATGCCGCTCTACGGCATCTGCTTAGGTCATCAGCTTCTGGCGCTCGCGTGCGGCGCGCAGACCTATAAGTTGCCGTACGGACATCGTGGAGGGAATCAACCCGTAAAGGACCTCAGCGCAGGCGAGGTGCTCATTACGGCTCACAATCACGGCTACGCCGTCGACGCTAGTTCGCTGCCCGACGAGTTGGAGGCGACGATGACCAATCTCAACGACGGAACGAACGAAGGCTTTCGTCATCGCGCGTTGCCGATCGCCGCGGTGCAGTTCCACCCCGAGGCCTCGCCCGGTCCGTTCGATGCCCGCCGTCTCTTCGCACAATGGTTAGCCGAGTTGCCGCGGCGCTCGTCGTAGCGGTTGCGGGCACCGCGGCGGCGCTGCCGGCGCCGGCGCAATCACTTCAGCGGTTGACGGTACGCTCGTTCGTTCTTTCCAGCGATACGCTCGCCCCGCGGGCGGACGCGCCGTTCCACCTGACCCTCTCGCTGCACGTTCGCGAACCCGTCGCAGAGATACGGAACGTGGATCTCCCGATGCTTGCCGAGCTCGAGCTACTCGGCGACGAACGCCAGACGAATGCCGGGCCGCAAGGGGCGCTCTATCAAGAGACGATCACGCTCGTCGCACACCAAAGTGGTGAAATCGTCATTTCGCCCGCGACGCTGGAGGCGATCGATGCACGCGACGGACGTGCCAAAGAATGGTCGAGCAACGGCCTGACGCTACACGTCAGGGGCGAACCGCATGCGGCAGTCGAGGAAGCGTTGGCGGCAACTCTATCAATCGCACGCGTCGGCTTTTCAGTCATGCTCTGGGCGGCAGGCGCGGTTGCAATCGCGTTCGTGCTCGCCGGCGTCATTCGCCGGCGCCCCCCGGCTGCCGACGCGCTGCCGGTTGCGACGGTCGGCGAGCCGCGCTCGACAGCCGATGACCTTGCAGATGCGCTTGCGTCGCTGCGTGCGACGCCCACCCGCGCGACCGCCTTAGCAGTTCGCGCGATCGTCTGGCGCATGATGGGCGCAGAGGACGGCGAAACGCTCGACGACGTGCTCGTGCGACCCCAAACCTCGGCACCCGATATCCGCGCGCTGCTGGTTGCGCTCGAACGCGCCGCGTTTACCTACGAGTCCGACCTCGGCGCGGCGATCGCCGGCGCATGCGCCGCGCTGGAACGCACTCTGGGCAGGATGCAATGAGCGCGGCGCGTCCAAAACAACTCGCCGACGCCATGGGCGCAACGATCGTCGGGCAGCACGACGTAATCGAAGCGCTGCTTCTCGCGCTGCTCAGCAACGGCCACGTGCTACTCGAGGGACCGCCCGGATTGGCCAAGACATTAGCCTGCCGGTCATTGGCTGCCGGACTCGACGGCGAGTTCAAGCGCATCCAGTTTACGCCCGACCTCTTGCCCAGCGACATCGTCGGTACGCGAATCTTCGACCAGCGTGAGAGTGCGTTCGCAACGGTTCTCGGCCCCATCTTCGCAAACGTCGTACTAGCCGACGAGATCAACCGCGCGCCCGCAAAGGTGCAGTCCGCGTTGCTGGAAGCGATGCAGGAGCGGCAAGTGACGATTGGACCTCAGACGTACGCTCTCCCCGACCCGTTCGTCGTCATGGCGACGATGAATCCGCTCGACTCCGAGGGAACCTATGCGCTGCCGGTCGCGCAGATGGATCGTTTTCTCATGAAGGTCAACGTCGGCTATCCGTCGCGCGACGAGGAATGCATGGTTCTCGATCGCTTCGCCATCGGTGATACCCAGCCGCTGCGCGCCGTCACCTCCCTTGACGACGTTCGTCGCTGGCGCCACGAGGCGCGTACCGTACATATCGATGAGAAGCTGAAGCGCTATATCGTCGAACTCGTTGCGTCGACCCGCAGCGCGCATCACGTCACCGTCCCCTCCGCCGGCGGCGCATGCGTGTCGGCCGGCGAGCTCATCGAATATGGTGCGAGTCCTCGAGCGAGTCTTGCGCTAGCCCATCTCGCGCGCGGCCGCGCGATGCTCCGGGACCGAGATTTTGCGCTGCCCGACGACGTGCGCGCGGTAGCGCCGCACGTGCTCACGCATCGAATCGGCTTCAGCTACCGGCTCGTCGCCGAAGGTCTCGACCCGGCGCGCGTCGTCGAAGCGCTGATCGACGCGGTCCCGGCGCCGTGACGATTCGCGAGGCGCTGCTTCGTGGGCGACGGCGTCCGCGACGCTTCGGCGCGGGTTCGCCGACCATCTATCGCGGCGACGGCTACGAGTTCGTCGAACTGCGCGCGTACGTGCCGGGTGACGACGTGCGGCGCATCGATTGGGCCGCAACGGCCCGCTCCGGCGACCTGCAGACGCGAGTGATCCTGGAGGATGTCGCGCTGACGCTTGCGGCGATCGTGGATACGTCGCCTTCGATGAGCGTCGGCCGTCACCGTCCGCTGCTGGAGGCGGCGCGAGAAGCGCTGGAGTCCTGGTACGCAGCCGCCATCGGCGAGGACCGCTGCATGCGCATCACCGCGGACGGAGCAACCCCCTACGCGCGTCAGCGGATCGCACGACGCGAGCTGGCGCAAGTCGAGTCCGGCGCCGGCGGCTTCGACCTCGGGCGTACGCTGCGCACCGCGCGTGCCGTGCTGCCGCGCGGCGCCGCGCTACTGGGGATCGGCGATTGGTACGAACTGCAGCCTTCGCTCGATCGCGAACTGATCGAGCTTGGCGCGCGTTTCGATTGCACGGCCTTGGTGGCTCGCGACCCATGGTACGACGGGCTGCCCTTGTCGGGCACCGTGCGGCTCCGCGGAGTCGAGAGCGGCAGAATCCGTGCGTATGTCGGCCCGCGGGAGCGCATCGCGTACGGGCGCGCGGTTCGCGCGCGCGAAAAACGGATCATCGAACGATTCCGCGCCGCGAACTGGCGCGTCTGCGTGCTCCTCGAGGGTAACGGAAAGGCGTCGTTGGATAGCGCGTTTGGGCTGCCCGGCGCGCTCAGCGGGGTCGGATGAGCGTCGACCACCCGCTGCGGCTGGTTGCGGGCATCGCGGTGCTGGTGCTTTTCGCGATCATCTACCGTTGGCTTGCGCATCGTGCGACGGAGCACGACCTGGCGTACTCGGATGTCCCATTCTTTATGCACGCCGCGCGACCACGCGCCTGGATTCCGATCGCGTTCGAGATTCTGTGGCTCGCCGCCATTGCCGCGGTGGTCGTCGCCGTCGCTAGGCCGCAGCTTACGCTGCCCGTTCCGGTTCGCGACGGCGCCGTTTTCATCTGCATCGACACCTCGGGATCGATGGCGTCCACGGACGTCTTCCCGACCCGCGCGCAGGCTGCCCGCGCGGCGGCACACCAGTTTATTGACGAAGCTCCCGCGGGGACACGCATCGGCATCATCGCATTCGCGGGAACTGCCGCGCTCGTTTCGCCCCTGCGCGCCGATCACGGTGCGGTCGTCGCCGCGCTCGGCGACATTCCGGCGCCGAACGGTGCGACCGCTATCGGTGATGCGCTTCGGTTGGCGGCGCAGCTTTTGCCGTCAACGGGTCATCGCGCCGTGATTCTCGTCACCGACGGCGTCAACAACGCGGGGACCGACCCGTCGGAGATTTCGCAATGGCTCGGCGCCCACCACGTTCCGATCTACACGGTCGGCATCGGAACGACCGCGGGCGGGTTGATCCCCGGCACGGATCAAGAGGCGACGATCGATGACGGCGCACTACGCGCCTATGCGGAGCGCAGCGGCGGCGCGTACTCGCGCGTCGAAAACGCGACCCAACTACGGGATGCGTTGGCACGTTTGGGCCGCACGACGTCATTCGAGCGCAAGCCGGTCGATGCATCACTCGCTTTCGCGGTCGGCGGTGCATTCTGCATGCTGGCGGCATTTTTGGGCGGGTTAGGCATGGGGCGGTATCCATGACGCTGCGAGATGCCGGCGATCCAATCGATCTGCTTAGAGCTTGGATCGCCGATGCGGGAGGCTGGGAGCGCACGGAGACGATCGCTATGCCTCTCGCGACCGCGACGTTGCATGCGCGCCCATCGCTTCGCGTCGTGCTGCTTCGCGGGCTCGACCAGCGCGGTCTGCAGTTCTATACGTCGTACCTAAGCCGAAAGGGTCGCGAGATCGAAGAGAACCCCTTCGCTGCGGCGTTGCTCTACTGGCCCGAACGTGGACGGCAGGTGCGCGTCGAAGGTCGCGTTACGACGCTCGGTGAGGATGAATCGGACGCGTACTTTAGAGCGCGTCCGCGCGGGCACCAGATCGCGGCGTGGACGTCGGAGCAGAGCGAGTCGCTCGAGTCGCGCAACATCCTCGATGAACGCTTCGCGCATCTCACGCTCCGTTTTGCCGACGAAGAGATCGCGCGCCCGCATTCGTGGGGCGGTTACTGCTTGGCGCCCGACCGTTTTGAGTTCTGGCAGAACCGCCCGAATCGTATGCACGATCGTCTCGAATATGTTCGAAACGGCCAAAGCTGGATAACACGCCGCCTGCAACCGTAGCAGGAGCGCCGTCCAGCGTAGACTAACGCTACCGCTCCAGCATGCCCCGGCGGAATGTCATGGTCATCGGCTCCGGACCAATCGTCATCGGTCAGGCCGCTGAGTTTGATTACGCCGGCGTTCAAGCGTGCCGCGCGCTGCGAGAAGAAGGCCATCGGGTCGTCCTCGTCAACTCGAATCCCGCGACGATCATGACCGATCCCGAGATCGCCGACGCCGTCTACCTCGAGCCGCTGACGGTCGCCTCGATCGAGGAGATCGTCGCGCGCGAGCGCCCCGACGCGCTCCTGCCCACGCTCGGAGGCCAGACGGGACTCAACCTGGCCGTCGAACTCGATGCGGCCGGCGTGCTCGAACGCTGGGGAATCGAGTTGCTCGGGACACCGATTGAGACGATAAAGCTCGCCGAAGACCGCGAGCGTTTCAAGCGCAAGATGGAAGAGATCGGCGAACCCGTACCGGAGAGCGCGATCGTAACGGAGATCGAGCAAGGAATCGCGTTCGCGCAACGGGTCGGCTATCCGCTCATCGTACGCCCCGCATACACCCTCGCGGGAACCGGCGGCGGCATCGTGCATGACGAAGCGCAACTCCGCGAGACGCTCGATGCGGGACTCAATGCTAGTCTCATTCACCAGGTGCTGCTCGAAACGTCGTTGCTGGGGTGGAAGGAGATCGAGTACGAAGTCCTCCGCGACGGCAGCGATAACTGCATAGTCGTCTGCAACATGGAGAACGTCGATCCGGTCGGCGTTCACACCGGAGACTCGATCGTCGTCGCGCCTTCCCAGACGCTCTCCGACCTTGACTACCAGATGCTGCGGACGGCGAGCATCAACGTCATCCGCGCGCTCGCCGTTGAAGGCGGCTGCAACATTCAGTTCGCGCTCCATCCCGACCGCAGCGAATACGCGATCATCGAGGTCAATCCGCGCGTGTCGCGCAGCTCGGCACTGGCATCGAAGGCGACAGGATACCCGATTGCAAAGATCGCAACGCGGATCGCACTCGGCCTACGGCTCGACGAAATTGACAATCCCGTTACCGGCGTGACCAAAGCTGCGTACGAGCCGACACTCGACTATGTCGTCGTGAAAATTCCGCGCTGGCCGTTCGACAAGTTTCCGATCGCCGACACCGTCATCGGCACGCAGATGAAATCGACCGGCGAGGCGATGGGAATTGGCCGCAGCTTTCGCGCGGCACTGCTCAAAGCGGTGCGCGGACTGGACCTCGGCCGCGAGACGCTCACGGGTGCGATGTTCGAGTGGAGCGAGGCCGAGCTCTTGGGGCAGCTCACCCATCCGACGCACGAGCGGCTCTTTGCAGTCTGCGAACTGCTTCGCCGTTCGAGCGCGGATGCGAGCATTGAGCGGATTGTGGAGCTCTCCAGCATCGATCGCTTCTGGCTATACGAGCTCACAGAGCTCGTCGCGATCGAAGAACTTTTGCGCCGTGATCCCGGCAGCGACGTGGCCGACGCGATGCGCTCGGGCTATTCGACCCGCGGTCTGCGCACGCTGCGCGGCGGCGCCGCCCTCGGGCCTAACGATATCCTCGCACCCGCATTTCGGATGGTCGACACCGCGGCCGCGGAGTTTCCCGCCAAGTCACCCTACTATTACATCTCGCGGGGAGAGCGCGACGAGATGCGCGCAACGCCGAATGAAGCGGTTGTCGTCGTCGGTAGCGGCCCCATCCGCATCGGTCAAGGCATCGAGTTCGATTACAGTTGCGTGCATGCCGCGTGGGCGCTCAAACGCGCGGGACGATCGCCGGTCGTCGTCAACAATAATCCTGAAACCGTCTCGACGGATTTCGACGTCTCCGACGTGCTCGTCTTCGAGCCGCCGACGGCAGACGAGGTCGAAGCCGCATACCGCGCGACTGACGCACGCGGAGTCATGCTTGCGTTCGGCGGACAAACGGCGATCAACTTAGCCGGCGAACTGAGCGACCGGGGCATTCCGATTGTCGGCAGCGATCGCCGGTCGCTCGACATGGCCGAAGACCGCGAGCAGTTCGACGCCGCGCTCGCTCGGTTAGGGGTCGCACGTCCGGAGGGCAAAGCGGCGCGCAGCTTTCGCGAAGCGCGGGCGATCGCTCGCGAGCTCGGATTCCCAGTTCTGGTTAGGCCTTCATTCGTGCTTGGTGGAAGAGCGATGGAGATCGTCTACAACGAGGGCCAGCTCGCATCGTACGCCGAATCTGCGCCGCCGATTCTGCCGGACGCGCCGCTGCTGGTCGACAAGTATCTGCGGGGTCTGGAAGCGGAAGTTGACGCGGTGTTCGACGGCGAGGACATTCTGATACCCGCCGTCTTCGAACACGTCGAGCGCGCCGGGATCCACTCGGGTGATTCGATCGGCGTCTACCCCGCGCAGACCATCGGTCCCGCCGTCGAGACGCATATAGCCGAGGTCACGCTCGCCGTCGCGCGCGAGTTGGGCATCCGCGGCCTCATCAACATTCAGTTCGTCCTGCACGACGATCGGCTCTACATCATCGAAGCGAACCCGCGTGCCAGCCGCACGGTGCCGATCATTCAGAAGGCGACCGGCGTGAACCTCGTCGCCGCGGCGACGCGCGTCGCACTGGGCGAGCGGCTGCGCGACATGGAATACGGCACGGGCCTTCATCCGCACGTTCCATACGTTGTGGTCAAAGTTCCGGTCTTCTCGTTCGCAAAGATGCGCGGCGTCGAAACGATGCTGGGGCCTGAGATGAAGTCGACCGGCGAGGTGCTTGGTATCGACACGACGTTTGCGGGTGCGCTGCGCAAAGGGTTTCTTGCAGCCGGCGTTCGGCTGCCCGGCGAGGGTGGCCGGATTCTAGTGTCGATCGCCGACGAAGAGAAGTTGGCCGCAGTGCCGCTGATGCGCCGCTACGTCGAGCTTGGCCACCGGCTCGTCGCGACGCCCGGAACGCGCGCCGTGCTGCGCGAAGCGGGCATTGAGACGGACGCGATCAACAAAATCGCGCAGGGGTCGCCGCACGTTTTGGACCTTATAACCACGCGTGGTGTCGATTTAGTCATCAATGATGCGAAAGGTCCACGGGAAATCTCGGACAACTACAAGATTCGCCGGGCCGCAGTCGAAGCGAGTATCGCGTGTTTGACCAGTCTGGATACCGCGCGGGCCCTAGCGGAGGCACTCGCAAGTACGGCGGGGCCGCCGCGCAGTCTCCAAGAGTACCGCAGCGCGCAAGCGATAGCGAGCTCGTAGAGGGTCAGGGCGAATCGAAGGTTTTTGTTCTCGGCGGCAACGGCAACACGCTCGCGCTGACGAATAGTTTTCGCCCCGGCACGCACGGCGATACGATTACCGTACGTTTGATTCCGATCGCGCGGACGCCCCTCGGCGTCGCCGTCGGCCAAAGCCGGCAGGAGGCGGCGATCCCGCTTGCGCGGCTTTTCGACTGGATCGATCGTACGTTTCCTCCGGAAGACGAGCTGGCGTTCGTCGCACCGGTGCGCGACATCGATCTGCTCGCCAGAATCGGCTGGAACGCGCCCTTTCCCGAGCTTCTCGATCCCGAACACGTGCTCAATATCGACGACCTTCCCGAAGACGTCGCCGATGGGCTCGCACGTCCGGTAACGGAGCTCGTGCAATGCGCTTCCTGCCACCGGCTCTGTCCTCAAAACGAGTTCGTTTGGAGAGAGAAGCAGCTGTGCGCGTGGGACTATCACGCGCAGGTCTTTGGAAAACGCGGGCCTTGGCGCGAGGGACGCTACGACGAACCCCACTTTGAGACGCTTCCATTCTCGGCGTACGTTGTGCCCGAGCTATTGGCGGATGCCGGCAGCGAGCCGATCCTGATAATCGGCGGCGTTGCCGAAGAGACGGCGCGAACCATCGTCAACGCTTTACTCGATGCGGACCCTGCGCGGGCACACGTCGTCGTCCGGACGGAGCATGGACTGACGGTCTTACGCGAAGCATGACCAATCGCGCCATCGCCCGGCTCACGCGTCTCTTCGTCTTCCTATTCCTCGTTCTCGCAATCCGCCAACTTTACGTCCAGGTCGTCGCCGGACCGAAGATCGCAGCCAGATCGGGCAATCCGCGCCACGCGTTGCTGGACGTCAACCGCGGCCGCATTCTCGCCACTGACGGAACGGTTCTGGCAGCGACGTCGCAGGGCCGGCGCGTCTACCCGCTTGGCGCGTCGCTCGCGCAGGCCGTAGGCTACGTCTCGCCTCGATACGGTACGAGCGGGATCGAAGGCGCGTTCGACGCTGCGTTGACTGCGCCCAACGTTACCGGCGATCCGCTCGCGCAGCTCGAGGATATCCGCTCCACCTTGCAGGGTACTTCGCAAGCGCCGCATGGCGCGGACATCGTCACGACGATCGTTCCCGCAGTGCAGGAGGAACTCTTCAGCCAGCTCTCTCGCTATCCGCACGCGGCCGGGATCGTGCTCGATCCGCGCAACGGCGCGGTGCTGGCGCTCGCCAGCGTTCCGAGTTACGACCCCAATGTTTTCGATTCGAGTTTCGCAGCGCTGAGCACGGACCCGAATTCCCCGCTGCTCGACCGTGCGCTAGACGGACTCTACCCGCCAGGCTCGACATTCAAGATGTTCACCGCCGCGGCCGCGATCGACAGCGGCGCGGTGACCATGACATCGCACTTTACAGATCCCGGCTACCTCGTGATTGGAAACTTCACGCTACACGACAACGAGAGCGAGGCGACGGGCTACGCCGATCTTACGACTGCCTTCGCGCTCTCCAGCAACGTCGACTTCGCGCAGATCGCGTTGCGCATGGGCGTCGACACTTTCTACAATTACCTGAGCCGTTGGGGAATCGGAAGTTCATTCGATTTCCAACTGCCCGCGCAGCGAGCGCAGATTCCGCCCAAGGGCGGCATCGTTCCGGGCGAGCTGGCCCAAATGGGCTTCGGGCAAGGCGCGCTGCTCATGACGCCGCTGCAGATGGCCCTGGTCGGAGCGACGATCGCAAACGGCGGGGCCGAGCCGCGGCCGTACATCGTCCGGCAGATCGTTCGCGACGGCATTGCGGCCAGCGTTTCGGTTCCGGGCACGCTCGTAAACCCGGTATCTCCCGATACGGCCGCGAAGGTTACCGAGATGATGGTCGCGGTCGTGCAACGAGGCACCGGCACGCCGGCGCGACTTGCGCACGTAGCGGTCGCCGGGAAAACCGGTACGGCAACCAATCCGCGTGGGCGCTCTCACGCATGGTTTGTCTGCTTCGCTCCCGCCGATCACCCACGCGTCGTCGTCGCGATCGTGGTCGAGAACGTCGGCTACGGCGCAACCTACGCCGCGCCGATCGCGCGCGATGTGCTGCGCGCGGCGTTGGATAGCGGCGCGTGATCGACGAACGCGTCTTCAACAACCGCTACCGGTTGGACCGCAAACTCGGGGAAGGCGGCATGGCGACCGTTTTCTGCGGCACCGATATCTTGCTGCGCCGCCGCGTGGCAATCAAGGTGCTGCGCGAACAGTACGCGGCCGACGCAGAGTTCGTTCGCCGTTTCTACCAAGAAGCCGAATCCGCCGCGCGTCTGTCACACCCGAATATCGTCAATACCTACGACGTCGGGCACCAAGACGACACGTACTTCATCATCATGGAACTGGTTGACGGCCCGTCGCTGGCCGAGATCATCGCGGCCGACGGCCGCTTGCCGGAGCCCGTCGCGATCGACTATGCGGCGCAAATCGCCAGCGGCCTCGCGTACGCGCACCGTCAAGGACTGCTGCACCGCGACATCAAGCCGGCAAATATTCTCGTCACGAAGGACGATGTCGTAAAGCTTTCGGATTTTGGGATCGCGCGCGCGGTTTCCGAGCAGACGATGGCCCTGACCAAGCCCGGGCTCGTCATGGGGAGCGTCTACTACATCTCACCGGAGCAGGCGCAGGAGCACGAGGTGCACGAGACGTCCGACCTTTACAGCCTAGGCGTCGTCATCTATCAGATGCTCACCGGCAAACTTCCCTACACCGGTGAGTCGCCGGTGACGGTTGCGCTCAAACACATCGGCGATCCCGTGCCGACAATCGACGTTCGCGCGACCGGCGTGAGCCCGGCGTTGGCCGCGATCGTTAACCGGCTCTTACAAAAGCGCCCCGAGAACCGCTTCCAATCGGCGAGCGAACTCGCCACGGCCCTGCGCGAAGCGCGCGAGCGGCCTAGCGTCGCGGGCTACAGCATTACCGACGACGCACCCGGAGATATCTCCGATGCGCGCTCCAAGCGCGGGCTGTTGCCCCCGCGCCGTTCGCCTTTGCCGGATCGGCCCTACGCTTCACTGCGCGACGAGCGCGAACGTCCTCGGCGCGGCCTATGGTTGGCCGCCGCCTGCATTGCGATTCTACTGGCGGCGACGGCGCTCGGCTACTTCGTCTTCGGTCGACCGCTACCGAACCTGGCATCCGGCATCGTTGTCGACGACTACACGGGCATGACCCAAGCGCAGGCCCAACAAGCTGTCGTCAACGCGCAACTGCGCACTCGCTTCACACAAAGCGCGAGCGAGACCGTGTCCCCGGACCACGTCATTCGGCAGTTTCCTCCGGCTGGAACGAAGGTCGAGAAGAATCAGGTCGTCGAGCTCGTTATCAGCAACGGCAAGCCGATGCGAGGTCTCGACAACGTCCGCGGCTTCAGCGTCGGCGACGCGCAGAGCACGCTGCAACAGGAAGGCTTCGCCGTAACGCTCGTGCATAGGTTCGATAACACGGTCAAGGACAACGTCATCGATCAATCTCCCAAGCCCGGAGCGAAGGTCCGGGAGGGAAGCCGCATTACGCTCGTCGTCTCCGACGGGCCACCGCCGATCGTCATTCCAAACCTCGTCGGCATGTCGACCGAAGATGCTCGCGCGCAGGCCGAGAAGCTCGGGATTACCATCGACACGACGCAAACCATCGGCGGAACGCCGGCCGATACGATCGCGTCCCAAGATCCCGCCCCTGGAACGAAGGTCGACCGCAACGTGATCGTGCACACCGTCGTCAACAACGGGGTTCCCAGCGGCCCACCGCAGAGCGCCGCCGGTCCGAACGTCGACGTTCCCAACGTCGTTGGTGAGGACTACGACAGCGCGGCGCAGGCGCTTACGCAGGCCGGGATCCAGTTCAGTCTTCGATACGCAGTACAGAGCACGCAGAACGGCTACGTCGTTTCCCAGACGCCGGCTGCGGGGCAGGCGCCGGCGAACTCGCCCGTCGCAATCACAGTTTCGGTTTCCGGAGAGGTTCCCGACACGAACGGCATGACGCGCGCCGAAGCGCTAAAAAAACTTCAGGCCTACGGATACAGCGTTTCGCGCTGGGACTACACCACGAGCACCGGCGCCGACGGCAAGGTCGTGGGTACCGATCCGCAGGCGGGAACCGATCTCGCCCCCGGCTCGGCGGTCAAGGTCACAATCTACGGAACGCCGCCGCCGTAGCCGCTTGCGCTCCTCCGCGCTGCGCATTCTCGGCATCGATCCCGCGCTGCGAACGACGGGATACGGTGCGATCGAGCGCGTTAACGGGATCATTCGGCTCCTGGAAGCCGGGGTCGTCGCGCCGGACTCGGACGGCTCGCTCGAAGACCGCCTCCGCGAGCTTCACACCGGCATCGCCGAGGTCATCGAACAGACTCGACCAACCGTCGTCGTCATTGAGGAGCTCTACACGAACTATCGAAATCCGCGCTCCGCGCTCCTGATGGGCCACGCGCGCGGCGTGCTCTGTTTGGCCACCGCACAGGCCGGTATCGCGGTCGAGACGCTCGGGCACGCACGCGTCAAACGTGCGCTGGTCGGCTCGGGAAGCGCGCGTAAGGAGCAGGTGAACGCAATGGTTACGCAGTTGCTCGGACTACGCTCGCGCCCCAAGCCGCACGACGTCTCCGACGCACTGGCACTCGCACTCGCCTATCTCAACACGGTCGATCGTGTTCGCTAGAATCTCCGGTTCGCTGGTCGAGCGGACGCCGGATAGCGTCGTCGTCGACGCCGGCGGCTTAGGTTACGAGATTATTCTCCCACCGTGCATCGCTGAGAAGATTCCATCGGCGAAGGGCGACGCCGTCGCGCTCGAGATTTACTCCGTCGTTACGATGGAGGGCAATAGCGGTCACTTTACCTATTACGGTTTTACGAATTCGATCGAGCGCGAGTTCTTCGAATCGCTGCTTACCGTTGCATCGATTGGTCCGCGTTCGGCTGCGCGGGCCTTCTCGCAGCCGATGTCGACGATCGCGAGCGCTATCGACCGCGGAGACTACAGCTTCCTGCGAACGTTGCCGGGAATCGGCCAGCAGAAGGCGCGTGACATTGTCGCCAAGCTCCAAGGGAAGGTCGCGCGGTTTCTGCTGATTCAAGATGCGCCGCCGACCCCGGCGCGACCGATGCCCGATTTCGCCGACGAAGCCCTCGCAGTGCTGCTCCAACTCGGCTACAAACGCGCCGAAGGCGAGGCGATGATCCGCGAAACGCTCGACGCCGAGCCGCGCATCGACGAGGCCGAGACGCTACTGGCGGAGATATACCGGCAGAAGAAGGCGAAGGGATCCCCATGAGCGGCACGGACGCGCGCAAACGACTCCTCGGCCCCGAGGATACGGCGCCCGGACCGCTTTCCGCGCCGGACGACGCACGCATCGTAGACCCGCAGGACGCGCTTGAAGACGAGCTGTACGGTGCGAGCCTTCGCCCGCGCTCGTTCAGCGATTACGTCGGCCAAGATCGCGTCGTCGAGAACCTCCGCATCTCCATCGCGGCCGCAAAGCAGCGGGGCGAGCCGCTCGAACACGTGCTTTTCTACGGGCCGCCGGGGCTCGGAAAAACCACGTTAGCGGGTTTGGTCGCCCGCGAGCTTGGCGCAAACTTCCGGCCGACGAGTGGACCGACGCTGGAAAAGCCCAAAGATCTGGTCGGTATCCTCACCTCGCTCGAGGAGGGCGACGTCTTCTTCGTCGACGAGATGCATCGCCTCGGGCGCGTTGTCGAAGAGTTCCTCTATCCCGCGATGGAAGAGTTTCAGATCGACTTCGTCGTCGATCGCGGCGCGTATGCGAAGACGCTGAAGCTTCCGCTCCAACGCTTTACGCTGATCGGCGCAACGACGCGCGCCGGCATGCTGACCGCGCCCCTGCGCGACCGCTTCGGCATCGTTCACCACCTCGACTACTACGACGCGGGCGAGCTCGAGCGCATCGTGAATCGCTCGGCGGGCGTTCTCAACGTCACGATCGACGAAGGCGGCGCGCGCACGATCGCCGCCCGCAGTCGCGGAACCCCTCGCATCGCAAATCGATTGCTGCGCCGCGTCCGAGACTTCGCCGAAGTGCGCGCCGACGGCCGGATTACGGCAGCAATCGCCGACGAGGCACTGGTACGCGAGGGCGTCGACGAAGCCGGGCTGGACCGATTGGACCGTGCGTTTCTTCGTACGATCGTCGAACAGTACCGCGGCGGCCCAGCCGGAATCGCCGCGATAGCCGCAACGCTCACCGAAGATGCCGAGACGCTCGAAGACGTCGTCGAACCATACCTGCTCAAACAAGGTTTCGTCACGCGGACCGCAAGCGGCCGTCGCGCCACGGAGTTGGCATACCGACACCTCGGTCTTGCCGGCGGCACGCCGAAACAGGAAAGATTACTGTAAGGAACCTCAGCCAGTGCATCGCTCGTACTTCCTGGCCCTAGCAGCGCTTTCACCGTGGCTGCTCCGCGTCGCGCGCGCCCAGGACGACGTAGATCCCGCGATGACGTCGCAGGGTCAAGCGTTACGCGTGTTGCTCGGCTCCGGGGAGGCAATCCCAAGTCCGGACGGTGCCGGATTCACCTTCGACGGACGCGCATACCGCGGAAGCTTCGTGCGCACCGATGATGGCCGCGTGGTCAACCTCGTTGGCTTGGACGCTTATCTCTACAGCGTCGTTTCGCGCGAGATGCCTTCCAGCTGGGCGACCGCGGCGCTTGCGGCACAAGCGATCTGTGCTCGCACGTACGTTCTGGCGCGCAGCGATCCGCGCCGCGCGTTCGACTTAGTTCCTTCCGAGCTGAACCAAGTATACGAGGGCATCGCGGGCGAATCGCCTGCCGGCACTCAAGCCGTCAACGCGACTGCATCTCAAGTACTGACGTTCGGCACGCGCTACGCATTGGTCGCGTACTCGTCGTGCTGCGGCGGGCACACCGAAGCCTCGTCGGACGCCTGGGGCGGGTCGCCGATTCCGTATCTCTGCGGCATCGTTTGCACGTGGTGTACCCAATCGCCGAACTATCGCTGGAGCGCCTCCGTTCCGATGGATGCCGTCGCCAACCGGTTTAGCGAGCCGCTTGCGCCCTTCGGCCGTCTCACCGCGGTGCGCATTGCGGCGACGGATCCGAGCGGCCGCGCGGCGACGATCGAACTCGTCGCGGAGCGTGGAAGTGTCTCGGTAAAAGGAAGCGCGTTCCGCATTGCGGTCGGAGCGCGACTGCTTCGAAGTCTGCTCATCACGCGTCTCACGTTGGCGCCCGGCGCAGCGAGCATCGATGTCGACGGCGGCGGTCTCGGGCACGGTGTCGGCCTCTGCCAGTGGGGCGCGCAAGGCATGGCCTTGGCGGGACGCACCGCCGCGGACATTCTCGGATTCTACTTTCCGGGAGCGCGCCTCGCAAAGCTTGGGAACCTCTGATCGACGAGAGCCTGACGCAGGCTTACGACTACGCGCTGCCGCCCGACCGCATCGCACAGGCGCCGGCGATACCCCGCGATGCAAGCCGCCTGATGGTTCTCGACGGCGAGAGTTTCGAAGATCGCGCATTCCGCGATCTGCCGGGACTGCTGCAACCCGGCGACCTCCTCGTTCTTAACGAGACGCGCGTCATCGCCGCGCGATTGATCGGGGAACGTCTGCCGGGCGGAGGCTCGGCCGAGATCCTGCTGCTCCATCCTGCCGATTCGCTGCGCTACTCGAGCGATGCGTCGCAGTGGCGCGCACTGGTTCGGCCGGCGCGTCACCTCCGCACCGGCGCCCGCGTCCGCTTCGGCACGCTCGGCGAAGCGCGCGTCAAGCGCGAGCTTCCCGAAGGCCTGCGTGAAATCGAGTTCGTGCTGGACACGCCGTTCGAGAGCTTTCTCGAGCGCGCGGGTCGCACGCCGCTGCCACCCTACATCCGTGCCGACTCCGCGTCGGTACGCACCGCGTATCAAACGGTCTTCTCGCGCGTTGCGGGTAGCGTTGCGGCGCCAACCGCATCGCTTCATTTTACGCGACCGGTTCTGGAGCGCATCGAACGCCGTGGCATCGAAATCGTCAAGCTCACGCTCGCTATTGGATTGGGCACGTTTCGCCCGGTCAACGCCGAGCGCGTCGACGATCACGTCATGCACGCCGAGGCCTACGCAATTCCTCCCCCGACCGCCGCCGCCGTTGCGCGCGCGAAGGAGGAAGGCCGGCGCGTCGTGGCCGCCGGAACGAGCGTCGTGCGCGCGCTCGAGGGTAATCGAGCCGATTACGGCGGCATTACGGCCGGAGAACACACGACCGCTCTCTTCATCACGCCGGGGTTTCGCTTCGACGTCGTCGATGCAATGATCACGAACTTTCACCTGCCCCGCTCGACGCTGCTCATGCTAGTCAGTGCGTTCGCGGGACGCGAACGAATCATGCGTGCGTACGCCGCGGCGATCGAACGCGGCTATCGATTCTATTCGTTCGGAGACGCGATGTGGCTAACGCGCGAAGGGTAGACGGCCGGCGTATGCGATACGTCACGTTCGACGGGCCCGGTAGTCCCGACGTCATGCGAGTCGCGCGGACCGAGATACCCGTGCCGCGCGAGAGCGAAGTCCTGATCGCGGTTGAAGCGATCGGCATCTCTCACGCCGACGTCATGCAGCGCCAGGGTTCGTATCCACCGCCCCCGGGCGCGTCGCCCATTCTCGGTCTGGAGGTCGCCGGCACGGTGGAAGCGCGCGGTGAGCGCGCAGGAAGATGGAAGGTCGGCGACCGCGTCTGCGCGCTGACCAACGGCGGCGGCTATGCCGAGCACGTCGCCGTCCCGCACGGACAGGTGCTTCCGATACCCGACGGCTGGAGCGCCGTTGAAGCCGCGACGCTTCCCGAGAATGCCTTTACCGTCTACGACAATCTCTTTACGCGCGCTCGTCTTCGCAAGGGCGAAACGCTCCTCGTTCACGGCGGGACGAGCGGCATCGGCAGCACCGCCATCATGTTCGCCAAAGCCGAGGGTGCGACGATCTTCGCGACCGCCGGCACGCAGGCCAAGTGCGACGCCTGCAAACGGATCGGCGCCGCCGATGCGATCGACTATCGAACGACCGATTTCGTCGAACGCGTCGCGGAGCTCACCGGCGGCCGCGGCGTCGACGTCGTGCTCGACATCGTCGGCGGCGCTTACCTGGAACGTAACATCCGTGCGATCGCACTCGACGGACGGATTATCTGCATCGCCACTCTGGGAGGCCGCATCGCGCAGTTCGACCTCGGCCTCATCCTTGCAAAACGCGCCACCGTGCTCGGTTCGAGCCTGCGCCCACGCACCACCGCGCAAAAAGCCGCGATAGCCCACGCGTTGCGCCGCAACATCTGGCCGCTACTGCCGCGGCGCGATCCGATCGTGCCGCTCGTTGACTCGGTCTATCCGATCGAGCGCGTCGCCGACGCACACACGCGCATGGAGACGAGCGCGCACGTCGGCAAGCTCGTCTTAGTGATAGATACCTTGGCTAATTGACGTCGGTCCCGTTGCCATGAAGAAGAGCATTGGGATCGAGAGCATCGTGTTGACGCGCGATGCGAGAAATGCCACACGCCGAGCTTTCGCCTTCTCTTGGTCCGTAGCCGGCACGAAGCCGAGGATCTTCTTTTGATTGCGCCAGATCAAACCCCAGACGTTTAAAAGCATGATCGTTCCCAGCCACGCGCCAAAACCGATCGGCGCCATGGTGCCTTGCAACCCGAACGCGGCGATGAAGCCGTTGGTGCCGTCGGGGGCGTGGAAGTTACCCAGCAGCGCCGCTCCGAAGAGCCACGTTACCACCGCCCCCCAGCGAAAGTAGAGCAGTGCGCGGGGCATAACGTACTTCGAGATTGGCGCCGCCTCACCGGCAGCGGTCGCTTCCTTTACGGCAGCAACGTTGACGAAGTTAAAGTAATAGAGCAGGCCGATCCACATGATGCCGGCCATGATGTGGAACCAACGGAAGATCGGGTCGCTCCACATACTACGCACCCGCCCCGGTCGCGTGCGAGACGATGGCCCGCGCGATCGCGAAGAGGATTGCGGTCAGCAAAAAACCGCAGATAATCGTTCCCCACAGTGAGTCCAGCGGATTTTTCAACGGCGGTACTCCTTGACGTGGTAGATTGCCGAGGTGTTGCGCGCTCGAGCCAAGGACCCCTTCGGTGCTTCGCCGGCCGGGCGAGCGGAGCGCGACGGTCGTTTGAGGGGAGACGCCTGCGGGTACCGATAACTCGCAATGAACGTGATGACATCGATCAAAAGCTACAGCCCTAAGAAATGGGACCTAGCCGGATTGCACGGCATTTCCGACGCGACGTTGGAGCTTCATTTCGGCCTTTACGAAGGCTACGTCAAGAATACGAACCTGCTCAACGAGCGCCTGGCCGAGATCCGCTCCGCCGGCAAAGCGGTTGGGAGCGATCCGGCCTATAGCGAGCTGGTGCGCCGCCTCGGTTTCGAGTATAACGGTATGCGGCTGCACGAGTACTACTTCGATAACATGACGGCCCAGCCGTCGCAGATCGGTAACGGCCGGCTGTACAACGCGCTTGGAGAAGCCTATGGCGGCTTTGACGAGTGGAGGAAGGACTTCATGGCGGTCGGCGGCATGCGCGGCATCGGCTGGGCGATCGCCTACTGCGACGTGACGAACGGCCAGATCACAAACCATTGGATCAGCGACCACGAGAACGGCAACCTGGCCGGCTTCGTGCCGATCGTCGTAATGGACGTCTGGGAGCACGCCTACATCAAGGACTACAAGCCCGCCGACAAGGCCAAATATATCGAAGCGTTCGTCACCAACGTCGACTGGAAGGCGTGCGAAGGCCGTCTTCCCTAAACAAGCTATACGAGTTTCTTCGGTACGGCGCTGATGGTTTGCGCGTGCTCGTACCAGACGAGTCCGGGCGGCGCGTTTCGTTGGCGCCGTACGTGTTTGCGTAGCGCGTAGTCGACCGCGACCGTACCGCTGTCGCGAGCCTTGGAATAAAACGCAGCGAGCGCCGCTGCCGCTTCAATCTCCTCACTGGGAGGTTCGTCGCGCCCGTCGCGCGCCAGGATCACGTGCGCGCCCGGGACCCCGCGAGCATGAAACCACCAGTCGCGCGGTCGCGCTACGTGAAACGTGAGCTCGGCATTTTCAATCGGCGATCGGCCTACGAGGATTCGCGACCCGAGCGGGGTGCGAAACTCGAGATGCGCGCGGCGGCGGCGACGCTGCGTCTGCGCGCTTGGGACCTGCTCCGGTGCTCTTTCGAGCGCGGCGATTGCGCGCTCGACATCCACGAGCTCTTCGTCGCCCGCGCGTTCCAGCTCCCAGCGCAGCATCTCGGTCGCCTCGAGCATCGAACGAACGGCGCGTTCCCGCGCTTGGAGGTGCGGCAGGCTCTTCGAGAGCTTCTTATACCGTGCAAACAGCGCCTGGGCACGCTCCTTGGCTGCGTCGCGCTCGCCCACGTCCAGCTCGTGAAGTTCGCCGAATATCCGCTCCCCCGAAGCGCGTAACTCGATTCGTTCGGCTGCATTGGCCCCCGCCGCTGCGAGCGCCTCGAGCTCGTCGAGCAGTCTGCGCTCCCGGCGATCGAGGAGTTTGAGGCTTGCGACGCGCCGGCGGTCCCGATCGCCGCGCTCGCTCTGAGCGTCGCGCCGGTGCCGGTCCTCCGCAAACATATCCAAGAGCGACGTGTCGCGCGATAGCTCGGCGGTTTCGAAGCCGGGCAGTGGCACGACGTAGGCTTGTTGCAGGACGCCGCCGGTGCGATAGACGTAGAGCGCGCCATCATCAAGATGGGCGACGTCTGGCCCGGTCGGAGCGAGCGTTCGCGGACGCGCAGGTAGCGGTGGCAGTTCGTACGGTTGCCCGGCCTGCACGATGCGGCGCGCGTTCTGCGCGAGCGAAAACTCGTGCCACGCTGCTACGACACGCTCGCCTTTGACCAAGACGAGGTTCCCAAACCGCGGAACCAGTTCGCAATAGAGATCGAGCGTCGTACCGACGCCGAACCGGGATCTGGCACCGAACGTAAAGCGAAGGAGGCGGTCGCCGCGGCGGGCGGCGACGCTCTCCAGGCGCATGCCGCGCAGCGAGCTTTGCAGCGTTCGCGCAAAGCCCGGCTCCGGACGTAGCGGCGCCTCGCCGTCGGCGAGCATCACCAGCGGCGGCGATCCAAACAGGTCGAAGGTCACGAGACGCACGTGACCGTGGGAGCGAAAGAGTGCGCCGATGCAACCACGGGCGAGCATCCCGGCGTCGACGACGCGCGCGTTGCGTAACTGCCCGTCGAGCTCGCGTCCCAGCCGCCGGATGAGGACCCAGTCAGTCTGCATCTAACGTTCCCGTTCGTGAAAAGGGCGCTCGTCGCTTCGATGCTTGCCGGCCTGGAGCTCCTCGCAGGGTGCGCGACGCCCTCCCTGGCGCCTGCCGGCTGGCAGCCCCTTGCCGGCGCACAGACCGCTTGGACGAGCGGGGGCGGATCCCGCGCGCAGAGCTATGTCTACCTCAAACGGCGCTTCGAAGGTTCGCTCAACGACCTTGCATCGCAGGAGGCCGTCAACGTCGTTTTACGCCATACCGGAGCACGCTTCGTCGCGAGCGCTCCGTTTAAGCCATGTCCGGGCCAGGCGGCCGTCGCGACGTTTCGCGTTGGCGCAACGCTGCTCGCGCAAGGCTTCGCCGTCGAAAATGGCGACGCGGTAGAGGTCACCTACGTCCGTCCGAACCACGCCGCATTCGACCCCGTAGTCCGCACTGCAATGATCCACGCGCTCTGCGTTGCACCGCTATAACGTGCGTCGCGAGCTCGTCTCGGCCGTTACCGACCTCCGCCATCGCACGGTCGTCGACCCGCGTTTTGGGTACGTGGTCAAGGACGACGAGATGGCGCAAGGGAGCACGATCGGCGCGCCGCGTTGCTGCACCGTCATCAAGCCGAATGGAGCCATCCAAAGAATATACTCGCCGGATACGGGTTTGAATTTCTTCGGTGCGCTCGCCGTGCACCACTGGGACCGCCGTAGCAGAATTCGCTTGAGCCCCCGCCACGGTGAGTTTCATCTTCACGCTGAACGGCAAGACCATATCTTCGACCTCGACAACGGCGTCCACGTCCGCGAGCAGATATTTCCATTCAACGACCACTGGGATGGCTCCGAGACGATCCCGCCTCCGGCGGTCTACTACCGCGTGCAGTTTTCCAATAATACCGAACAGCCGGTCACATTCGATACGTATGCATTCTGCGAACTCCGCGGTAATACGCAGCACGACGTCGACGCAGCGTTCGATGGCGATCTGGGCGGCATTGTCGCGTGGAACCGCAGTAATCCCCAACACGTGCGGCTCTTTTCGATGCTTACGCAACCCGATGGCTGGGAGACCAATGCCGACCGCGGGAAGACGATCTCAGCTCTTTCGCCGGGCGTCCTCTCCAACGCAGCCGGCGGCCTTGGCGGCGATCCGATCGGGGTGTTGCACGCGGCCATCGATCTGCCGCCGGGCGGAGAGCGCTGGGTCGAGTTTCTGTGCGTGCTCTCGGTGCAATCGCGCGACGACCTCGCGGCATCGCGCAAGCGCTGCCCCGGCGCAGACGAGGCCGTCCGGCGAACGACGGACTACTACTGGCAGTTTCTCAAACGCTCGGTCGTGCGGACGCCCGATCACGACGTCAATCATGGCGTCCTTTGGGCGAAGGCGAACATGCTGCGCGTCCAGACGTACGCGCCGACCGGGTGGTGCTTCACCAACGACCCTACGCGCAGCAACAACAGCGTCGCGCGCGACACCGCCTGGATGTCGTTCGGAGCCGACTTCATCACGCCGGGCTTTGCGCGAGAAGCGCTCGGCGCGTACTTTCGCCTAGCGCAACCCAGCGGGAAGATCATCGAGTACTACGACGTCCGCAACGATGCGGCCGAAGATTACGGTCTCAACGTCAACGACAACACGCCACTGGTCGTCATTGCGCTCTGGCATCACCACGCCGCTACCGGCAACGAATCGTTCCTACGCGAGTGTTATCCATGTGCCGTCCGCGCAATGGAGTACATGCTCTCGCAGCGTAACGAACAGGGCTTGGTCTGGTGCACGTCGACGGCGACTTCGGAGCAGGGCATCGTCGGCTGGCGTAACGTGATACCAAACTACCGCATCAGCGGCGCGTCCACGGAAGTCAACTCGGAATGCTACGGGGCGCTGTTGGCGCTATCGGACATGGCCCGTACGCTCGGCGAGGCGGAGAATGCCATGCGCTATGCATCCGAAGCGCTGGCACTCCGTCAAGCGATCAACACGCACCTGGTCAATCCCGAAAACGATCTCTACCTGCTCAATATCGACGTCGACGGCTCGCGGCGGACGGAGATTACCGCCGACCTCATCTTTCCAGTCCTCTTCGGCGTCGCCCCACCCAATCGCGCGGCGCGCATCATCAGCGCCCTCAGCGACACCGCGTTCTGGACCGATGCCGGCATTCGCACCGCACCTCGCGACGCGCTCAACTACGAACCGGTCGACGGCTTCGGCTTGCTTGGCGGTGTATGGGTCGCCGTCTCGTATTGGTACGCGTTCGCGGCCGCGAAGTACGACCCGGCGTTTATGGCCAATGCGCTCGCAAGCAGTTTCCGCCACTTCTCGAGCGACCCGCGGCGTAACAATACGGTTCCCGGCCAGTTCTCCGAGTGGCTCCATGGTGAGATCCTCGTCAACCAGGGAATGATGCTCTCTCCGTGGGACGCGCCACGATATCTCTGGGCTGCTATCCAGGGAGCCGCGGGTCTCGACCTAATGCGCGGCGCGATCAATCCGTCGCTCGCCGCCGAATGGCGCTGGATTACGGCGATCAACGTCCCGTACCGTGGCACCGAGATCGCTTGGATCGCCTGCCGCATGCCCGAAGGTCTCGCGCTCCACACGACGGCGCGCCTCCATTCCGACGCGGACGTCACGACCTACCAGCGCGAAGTCAGCGACGAAGTGCACGTCGCCGACCCTCTGGCTACCGTCGTCGCGCTGGCCACCGACCGGCGGATGCTGGTCTTCATCGGGAACTCAGCCGGGTGCACGTCGGCGACTGCGGTCGCCCTATCGAGCCTGGACGCGGACGAGTATTCGGTTCGCCTCTTCTCGACCGTTTGGAACGAGTGGGAGGAGCTCGGCCGCGTTGGCAAGCAGGCGCTCCTCGATGGGATTCCAGTCGTCATCGACTCCCAGGGCTTTGCAATGCTCGTCGTTGAGCCGTAGCAGGGCGGTGCGCGAGGTCCTCCCGCCTCGCCCCGTGAAGCGGTGAGGGCTTGATCACCGGGCCGGGTCTGCTCTTCGTCGTTTCGGGGCCTTCGGGGGCCGGCAAGGACACGCTGGTCGAGGGGCTCCGGGCGCAGCTGCCGGGGTTACGGTACTCGATCTCGTCGACGACGCGGCCGAGGCGCCCCCAGGAGCGCGACGCGACGCATTACTTCTTCGTCGACCGCGCGACGTTTGAAGGGCAGCGCGCGGCGGGCGAGTTGCTCGAATGGCGCGAGTACAACGGCAACCTTTACGGGACGCCGCGGGATTACGTTCTCGGGAGCTTGGCGGAAGGCTACGACGTCGTCATGAAGCCGGAAGTCAACGGAGCCTTGGCCGTGAAGGCGGCGTATCCGGACGCCGTGCTCATCTTTCTGGTCCCGGACCGGTTTTCGCACCTTCGCGAGCGGCTGCTCGCTCGTCGCACCGAGACGAACGAGGAGGTCGCGCGCAGGCTCGAGATCGCGCAGCAGGAGATGAAGTCGATCCCGCGATTCGACTACATCGTCGTTAACGAACAGGATCGTACCGAACAGGCGGTCGGAGATCTCTTGGCGATCCTTCGGGCGGAGCGCTTCCGCATTCATCGCTATACCGACGATTCGATTCGGCGCGTCGAGTCATCCTAACGAACGCACCAATCTGTAGGAAGAACGAGCATCTCAATGACCAAACCGACCTTCGGCGACCTGGGCCTCCTTCTCGAGCATGCCGACTCCAAGTTCAGTCTCGTAAACATCGTGACGAAGCGCGCACGCCAGTTGAACAACTGGATCCGCGTACAGCAGCTCCCCGCCACCGAGCGCCGCGAGTACTTTGCGAGCGAGCCGCTCATCGACCGCGAGAACATCAATCCGAACAAACCCGTGTCGATCGCGCTCGACGAAATCGCCGAAGGAAAGATCACGTACCGGCGTACGCGGGAAGGCATTAAGTAGCAGGTTCGCCATGTGCGGCATCGTCGGGTACGTCGGAACGCGCGATAGCGTCCCCATAATCATGGACGCCTTACGGCGTCTTGAGTACCGGGGATACGACAGCGCCGGGATTGCCGTCATCGACACCACCGGCTCACTCACAGGCTCGAAGGCCGAGGGTAAGCTCTCGCGCCTCGCCGAGCGATTGCGCAACGGCGGCCGGATCGCCGGCGACGTAGGTATCGGACATACGCGCTGGGCAACGCATGGACGGCCCTCCGATGCAAACGCGCATCCGCACATGGATTGCCGCGGCAAGATCGCCGTCGTACACAACGGCATTATCGAGAACTACGCGCCGTTGCGCGCGCGGCTGATCGAACTCGGACACGTCTTCAGCAGCGAGACCGATACCGAAGTGCTCGCGCACCTGATCGAGCTTCACTACGATGGTGACCTGGAGCAGGCGGTCCGCAAGGCGCTGCGTGAGGTGCGCGGTGCCTATGCGCTTGGCGTCATCTCGAGCGACGATCCGGAGCATCTTATCTTTGCACGCAACGGTGCGAGCCCGCTCGTGCTTGGAATCGGCGACGGTGAGATGTACGTCGCCTCGGACACCCCCGCGATTCTGCCTTACACGCGACGCGAGGTCATTCTGCAGGAGCGCGAGATTGCGGTCGTCGGACGCGACGGTTACCGCATAACAGACTACGACGGCGCGCCGATCGATCGCGACGTCGTGCAGATCACGTGGGATGCGACCTCGGCCGAGAAGAGCGGCTTCAAGCATTTCATGCTCAAGGAGATTTTCGAACAGCCCAACGTCATCAAGGAGACGCTTGCGGGACGCATCGACGAAGACGGCAACGTCCACCTCGCGCGCGATCTCGACGGCGTCGACACCGATTGCCTTCGCTCGCTGAGCAAGATCGCGATTACCGGCTGCGGGAGCGCCTATCACGCCGGTATGGTCGGTATGTACCTGCTGCGTTCGCTCGTTCACCTGCCGGTTGAGATGGAGCTGGCGAGCGAGTTTCGCTACGGCGATCCGGTCATCGACCCGACCACGCTCGTCATCGCGATGTCGCAATCCGGCGAAACAGCGGACACTGTCGAAGCGCTTCGCATCGCGCGAGAGTCGGGAAGCGGTCTGCTATCGATCTGCAACGTCGTCGGATCGCATCTGAGCCGTCTGGCCGACGCGACGCTCTACACGCGCGGCGGACCCGAGATCGGCGTTGCGGCGACTAAGACCTACGTATCGCAGGTTGCCGCCCTGACGCTCTTTGCGCTCTACCTCGCGCAGCTGCGCAAGACCGCCGAACCGCGCCGGCTCAGCGAAATTGCGGCCGGGACGAAGCTGCTTCCGGCTGCGGTCGACATCGTGCTCAACAGCTCCGACGATATCCGAAAGGTCGCTCGCGAGATTCGAAAATCGCCCAGCGTGCTCTTTTTGGGAAGGTACGTCAACGTGCCGACTGCACTCGAGGGAGCGCTCAAGCTCAAAGAGAT
The DNA here is from genome assembly GCA_963758805.1 of Vulcanimicrobiota bacterium. Taxonomy (GTDB): domain Bacteria; phylum Vulcanimicrobiota; class Vulcanimicrobiia; order Vulcanimicrobiales; family Vulcanimicrobiaceae; genus Cybelea. Next base: position 377,373 of record CAVWWP010000002.1, on the reverse strand, counting down.
ATCGTACATTCACGCCGAGGGCTACGCCGCCGGTGAGATGAAGCACGGGCCGATTGCCTTGCTCGATTCGACTGTCCCAGTCGTCGGCGTCATGACCGAGGACCGCGTGCGGGAGAAGATGCTTTCGAATCTGATGGAGTCCAAGGCCCGTGAGGCGCCGATCATCGTCGTCGCAAATCACGGCGACGAGGAGGCGCGCAGCGTCGCCGACCACGTCTTCTGGGTGCCGAAGGTCGACGAGTTGCTCTCACCGATAGTAAACATCATCCCGCTTCAGCTGCTCGCGTACCACATTGCAGACATCGAAGGCAAGGACGTCGATCAACCCAGAAATCTCGCCAAGACCGTCACGGTAGAGTGAGAGGAAGCTCCTAGTGATTCGCGGCGATGCTCGGCGCCCCGACGAGTTGCGTGCGGTCACGATCGAGCCGAACTACCTGAAGTACGCGGAGGGCAGCGCGCTCATCGCCGTCGGCAACACGCGTGTCATCTGTGCGGCATCGCTCGAAGACCGCGTGCCGCAATGGATGAAGGGCCGCGGCGTGGGCTGGGTGACGGCCGAATACGCGATGCTGCCGCGCGCGACGCACGAACGTACGCAGCGCGAATCGGCCAAGGGCCGCATGGGCGGACGGACGCACGAAATCCAGCGGATTATCGGCCGTGCGCTCCGTGCGGTCACCGATACCACGAAACTCGGCGAGCGAACGGTTTGGATCGACTGCGACGTCCTGCAGGCCGACGGCGGAACGCGCACGGCTGCGGTCACGGGTGCGTACGTCGCGCTGGCACTGGCGTTGCGAACGCTCTTCGACCCGGCGAATCGCGCGGCGTGGCCGCTGACAGCAATGGTCGCCGCAACGAGCGTGGGCATCGTCGCGGGATATCGGATGCTCGACCTTTCGTACGAGGAGGATAGCCAGGCGCTCGTCGACATGAACGTCTTCATGACCGACGCGGAGCGCTTTGTGGAGCTCCAAGGCACCGCCGAAGCAGCGCCTTTCGACCACCAGGATCTCGACGCGTTGCTCGAGTTGGCGCAGCGCGGGATACGCCATCTTTTCTCGGTGCAGAGCTTTGCCCTCGGCGCGACCTCCGCTACCCATGCCGGCTGACGAGCAGCTCCGCGCGCTGATCGCTCGCATCGGCGCATTTCACATTACCGACCGTCGTCTCAAGCGCGCGCAGCGCGAGATCGAAGCCGCGATTGCCGACGGCCGCCTCGACGACCGCATGCGAGGCGCATATTTGGATGCGGCGCGGGGCTACTTCGAAGGATTTCGGCAGGAGGCGCACGCGCATCTGCGTGACGTCGACCGGCGGCTCGAGCAGATTAACCAAGTGCACTTCAATCTGACCGCCGAGCGAGGCGTAGCCGTGAAGCGCATCGCAGCGACTCAAACCGTCCTCGAGGAGTTGGCAGCGCTGGATTCGGTCGCACGATGAAGCTGCTCGACCGTTTCGGACGCGCGACGATCGACTTTTTCGAGTATGCGGGCGGCCTAACGACGCTTTCGTTCGAGTCGGTCGGCTTCATGGTTCGTCTGCGCATTCGCATTGCCGAGACCATCTCGCAGTGTGCGTTGCTCGGCGTCCAGTCGCTCTCGATCGTGCTCTTGACGTCGCTCTTCACGGGCATGGTGATCTCGCTAGAATCGGCTCAGCAGGCGGTTTCCTATGGTTTCGCGGGACTCGTAGGGGGCGCGGTGGCGTACGCGTCGGTTCGCGAACTCGGCCCGATGCTGACGGGCGTCGTCGTCGCCGGGCGCGTCGGCGCGGCGATCGCCGCCGAGCTGGGCTCGATGGTCGTCACCGAGCAGATAGAGGCGTTACGCTCGATGGGGCTGGAACCCGCGCGCTTTCTCGTCGTGCCGCGGTTGGTGGCCCTTCTGATCATGCTGCCATTGCTGACTATCTTTGCCGACGTCGTCTCGATTCTCGGCGGCATGTGGATCGCGCAGACGTACGCCCATATCTCGCACGCCGCGTTCATCTCGTCGGTGCGACAGACGATCGACTTTAGCGACGTCTTAAAGGGTATCCTCAAATCGTTCGTCTTCGCGACGATCATCGCCATGGTCGGCGCCTATCAAGGCCTCTCGACGCGCGGCGGTGCTGCGGGCGTGGGTCAATCGACGACCGGCTCGGTGGTGATCTCGATCATCCTCATCTTTATCTCGAACTTCACGCTCTCGTTCCTACTCTTCGGTGGCCAGTGAGCGGTCCCAACGGCAAGCTGATCGCGCGGATCGATGGAGCGACGCTGGCATTCGGCGAACGCATCGTGCTGAAGAACTGCAGCCTCGATATCGTAGAAGGCGCGATTACGTGCATCGTAGGTCTCTCGGGCGCTGGAAAATCAACGATCCTGCGCCTCCTCGACGGCCTGCTCTTACCAAGCGCGGGGCACGTCTACGTACGCGGCCTCGACATATGTCACATGTCCGAGGAGCAGCTCAACAAGGTCCGGCAGAGAATCAGCCTGTCGTTTCAGTTTTCGGCGCTCCTCGACAGCCTGACGGTCGGCGACAATGTCGCCTTGCCGTTGCGCGAGCACACGAAGCTCTCTGAGGCTGAGATCCGCCGAACCGTCATGGACGCCCTGGACAGCGTCGGGCTCTCGCAGACGTACGACAGCCTTCCGAACGAGCTTTCGGGCGGAATGCTCAAACGCGCCGGCTTTGCACGTGCAATCGTTACGCGCCCCGAGCTCGTACTTTACGACGAGCCGACGACCGGGCTGGATCCCATCGTGACGAACCTCATCACCGATACGATCCTCAAGCTTCGCGAGAAACTCAACGGGACCGCGGTCGTCATCTCGCACGACCTGCCGTCGATCTTCGCGATGGCCGATTATATCGCGATGCTCTTCGAAGGCGCCATCATCGCCTGCGACACGACCGAGCGCATTCGCAACTCAACCAATCCCATCGTCCAGCAGTTTCTGCAGGGCTCGGAGGTCGGCCCGATCCCGCTCTAGCCGCCCAGCGGTACGCTACGTTCCGCAACCAGTGCTAGACGGCGCATGCGCGCCGGATCGATGCAATCGACCCCGACGACGTCGCTTAGCTGCGCACGAATCTCGAAGAGCCGCTCGAGGCCACAGCGATCGAAGACGCGCCGGATATCCGGGCGCAGTCCGACCAGAACGAGCCGTGCGTCGCGGCGTGCGGTCTGCCGTTCGCAGCAAGACGAGGCACTCGAGGAGCGACGAATCAAGATACGTGGTCTTTTCAAGCGCGACGACCACCGTTGGAGCGAAAGCCGCGAAGGTGCAGGCCTCGATCAGTCGCGACCGCTCGGAGAGATCGAACTCACCCTCGAGCGCGATGACGAAGAGCTCGACCCTCCGTCCCCCAAGATTCTTGGCTTTGGTCGTATCCATGCTGCCACCACCACCTTAAGAGAGTTGGTGTGGTACGACGATGCGCGCGTCTGGCCTGCAGCGTCGAACTGCTTGCTTGCTTGCTTGCTAACGTGCGAGGCATTTTGCTACCGCCTGCAAATACGCAATGGCTATGACGAAGCAGGCTCAAGTCGGTGCATTCGCGATCGTCGCGTTGCTTCTGCTCTTCGGAGTCTTCTATCTCATCACCGATTTCGGCACGCGTCATACGGGATATCGAATCGGCGTGCACTTTCGTTCGGCGGCCGGCGTAGAGCCCGGCGCGGTGGTCTACTTCAGCGGCGTCACCGTAGGCACGGTCGATTCGATCGTACTGCTGCCCGACAACACCGTCGACGTTATCCTCGCCGTCAACCGCGACATCGACATCCCGTCGGCATCACGCTTTTTGCTCCAAGCGCCGTTGACCGGCACGCCCAGCGTGATCATCGTTCCACCGCCGGAGAAGCCACCGCTTCCGTCGCTGCCGCGTTATGTGGTGCCCGTCGCGCAGCAGCCCGAAGGCACGAACGCAACGACGATTGCCGACCTGCTGCAACAGGGTCAGGGTGAGATCCAGCGCTTCGACCACGTGATGCGGATGCTCGAGGCGCGTACGCCTAAGCTCCTCAACACGCTGCAGGAGACGCTCGACAACGCCAACGAGCTCACGTTGACGACAAAGTCGTCCGTGCAGCAGATATCGCACGAGCTGCTCGCGCTCAGCGGCACTCTTCAGAGCAACCTGAGCACCGCGAGCGTGAACGTCGCCCAGCTCTCCGCGACGCTCAACAGCAGCGCGACACAAGACTCAAAAAAGGTCGCTGTGCTGCTCGACGAGTTCCAGGCAACGTCGATCTCACTTAATCGTTCGATGTCCGCTCTACAGGATCTCGCGACCGATCCACAGCTCAAAGCGAACATCCTTGCGACGACGCACAGCATAGCCGACGCTAGCGCCACGATGGCCGGGATCGCGAAGGATCTGCGCACGGTCACCGGCGATCCGCAGACGCAGGCGCAGATGCGCAACACCATCGCCAATCTCGATGCGACTCTGCAAAAAGCCAACTCGCTGCTAGGCGAGCTGGGCGGGACGAGCAGCGTCTACGGCGTCGACGCCGGTGCGACGCCGGCGCCCCTGACCGTCGCCAGCGCTTCGCCCTATCCCGGCTCGGGCGCACCGCCCCCGGCAAGCACGCAAACGTCCGGGATATCTCCCGACGCGCGCGCACACCTCCAAGGCAAACTCGCGACGCTGGCTCACAACCTCGTAGCAATCCAAGTCCGCCTCAGCGGCCTCTCGCCGCAGCACAATCCGGGACTCAACCCAGTGCTGACCGCTAGTCAAGGCCCCCTCGGGGATATCAATCTCGTCTTTTTGCCCCATAGCTCCACCAGCGTAATGGTCGGCGCGAACGCGATCGGCAATAATACGACCTGGAATGCGGTGTTGGAAAAGAATACCGGCAACTTCCAGCTCGGAGCAGGCGTACTCTACTCGCAAGTCGGCGTACTCGGCCAGTACGCGCCCCTGCACGGCTTCGGTCTCGAGACGCGGATCTACGATCTCACCTATCCGATGATCGACCTCTACGGGAACATCCATCTCGCGCCCGGGGCGGAACTCTTCTTCGGCCAACGCGACGTCACGCATGCGTCGCGCCGTAACACCTTCGGCCTGCAGTATCAATTCTGAAGGCTGAGGATGCAGCAAGAACGACCGCGTGTAGGCATCATCGGAACGGGCGCGATGGGAACGCTCTTCGGCTTCCATCTGGCCGCTTGCAGCGACGTCACCGCGCTCGACCACAACTCCGCGGTCGCGGGGGCAGTCGAGCAGCAGGGTCTGCGGGTGAACGACGAGCCGCCTCGCAGGATCGCGATTGCGCGCCAACCTCGCGATCTCTACGGCTCGCAGGTACTCTTTCTCTTCGTGAAGGCGGTCGATACGCTGCGCGCGCTGCGCGCGTTCGCCGGGGAACTCGATCCGGCTTCACCGATCGTCTCGCTGCAGAACGGCGTCGGGAACGAAAATGCGATTAAAACGGCCCTCGGCGCCGCGGTGCCGGTCGTCTTAGGCATCACGACCGAATCCTCGCAGACTATCGCACCCGGCCACGTACGCAGCTCGGAAGAAGGCAATACGATCATCGGCTCGGCGACTGCCGCACCCGCCACTTCGCGCACCGTCGCCGAGCTGCTGATGCGCAGCGGCTTGCGCGCCTCGGTCGTCTACGACATTCGCCCGCATCTTTGGGGCAAGCTCGTCGCGAATGCCGCGATCAACGCGCTCTCGGCGATCCTCGACTGCGACGCGGGCGAGATTCCCAAGGATCCCAACGCGGCACACCTTGCGGAAGCGCTCGCCGAAGAGACGGCCAGTGTCGCGGCGGCACTGAAGATCAACCTGCCGTTCGTCAATCCGTGGCAGTACGTGACCGAGGTCATCGCACTCGGCGCAGATTCGAAGAGCTCGATGGCCTACGATCTCGAATCGGGACACCCGAGTGAGATCGATCATATCAACGGCGCGGTCGTCGCGTTTGGGCGGCGTACCGGTACGCCGACACCCTACAACGATGCGATGGTGCGGCTCGTCAAAGCGCGCGAAGCGTTGCTCGCGCGATCACGCCTGGGGCTGCAAACGTAACAGACGGATCCCGCCGCGCGCACTCTCGACGTCGATGCGGTTCGGACCGCCGCCGTTCACGCTGCCGTCGATTGTCTCGGCGCGACCCGATGACGTGCCGACGAGACCGAAGTCGGTGAAAAGCACGCCGTCTCCCGTATGCATGTGCACTCCGAATGCGGCCTTAGCGCTGATCCGCAGTTCCACGTCGCCGTTGCGGGCTGAAAAGTGCAGCGTGCCCGGCCACTGCAGCGCTCCCATCGTTACCCTGAGATTGCCGTCGCCGACTGCGGCCTGCGCGTAGCCCGGGAGCATAAGCGTGACGTTTCCGGCTTGCGCAACGACGCGCGCATTGCCGGTGATATCCGTGACGTTGACGTCGCCGTGCGCCGAACGAACGACGAGGGTCACGCCGTCCGGCACGCGGACGAGCAGCGAGGCAAGCGCGTTCGGCGCGGCGATCGTGATGCCGCCGGCACTCGCGCGCGAGCCCGGCGGCGGCGGGGGCGTTCCCCGCCCGATCGCGGTGGCGGCGACCGTAAAAACATCGCGCGGCTGTCCGGCCGCCGGCTGATAGGCGTTGAGCACGGTTTGGCCCACGAGCACCGTCATCGTCTTGCCCGGCGAGAGGACGCCGACCGTCGTCACGTAGGGCGACGAGGTAGCGCAGCCCGCGGCCGCGAGCGCGAGAAGAAGGAGAAGAGAGCGCACGAGCCGCGGTTTCGATGGCCCGCCGCCGCGCCTCTTTATCCTGGAAGCAAGAAGGCGTATACTAGGGGTGATGGCTCTGCGCTATTGCCTAGCCGGCTCGTTGCTTTTTCTGGTTACGTCGTGCGCCTCCGCGCAGGCGCCCATATCGCCTGCGGTCCCGGCGTCCGTGGTGCGCGCGCCACTGGGTGCGTCACGCTGGATTCCAACCCCCGGTACGACGTTTCAAATCCAGTACGACGGGAAGCTCGATCTCAGCGTCCCGGCTTCGATCTACGATCTCGACATGTTCGACACGCGCCCGGCAACAGTCGCGAAGCTGCACGCGCAGGGACGGCACGCCGTCTGCTACGTCGACGTCGGCACGTGGGAGAACTGGCGGCCCGATGCAAAGGAGTTTCCCAAGAGCGTACTCGGCAAAGACGACGGCGGCTGGGCCGGCGAACGCTGGCTCGACGTCCGGCAGACGTCGATCCTCGAACCGATCATGCAGGCGAGGTTCCAACTCTGCAAGCAAAAGGGCTTCGATGCGATGGATCCGGACAATCTCGACGGATACGAGAATCGCACCGGCTTTCCAATTACCTACGCCCAACAGCTGACGTACGACACGTGGGTGGCAAATGAGGCGCACGCGGTCGGTCTCACCGTAGATCAGAAAGGCGACAACGACCAAGTCAAGGATCTCGTAAAGGTCTTTGACTTTGCAGTCGTCGAGCAATGTTACGCGCAGGGATGGTGCAAACAGTTTTCGGTTTACACGAACTCGAACCGGCTCGTAGTCGACGTCGAGTACCATCTGTCGCAGCAAGAGTTCGAGACGAAGACCTGTCCGAGCGACGCGCAGTATAGCGAAACGGCGATTCTCAAGCGCCTCGAACTGACGGCTTGGATCGTTACCTGTAATCCCTAGGGGCCTTAGAGTCCGAGTTCGCCGCTAGCGTTCTCGTCCCAGAGGTCGCGTGCGTGCGTATAACGATCGAGCATCGCCGACGACTTATGGCGCGTCGTTCGTTTGATCACCCAATCGGAAACCCCCGCACGCCGCGCGGTCGTTACGAATCCCGAACGTAACGAGTGCCCGGCGACCAGCTGCGGATCGAGACCGATGCGCTGCGCCGCGCGCTTCACGATCCCGGCGATGGCAGCCGGCGACAGCGCCTCGTCTGCGATGTTCCCGTGCCGATCGATGCCGCGAAAGATCGGGCCTTCGGCGATCTGCGCCGCATCGAGCCACGCCCGCAACGCGGTCGGAGGACACGTCTGCGCGTCGCTGCCGCGGCCGACCGCAACGCGTTCCGGCTCACCCTCTTGGTTCGTCTTCGAGTAGAGCAGCGTCAGGACGACGCCGCGCGCCTCGAAGGCGACGTGATCGACGTGCAGCGCAGCGAGCTCGCTGCGGCGGAGCGCGGCGGCAAAGCCTAGCAACAGGATCGCTCGGTCGCGCAGGTCGATCGCCCGCTCGGTTCCGATTGGCGCGAGCAGCGCCAGCAGCTCGTCGCTCGTGATCGCCCGTTTGGGCTTTGGCTTGGTACGCAGAGACCGCCGGATGCCCGCCCAGGCATTGCGGACGACGATCATCTCCGTCGGCGAGATGAACCCCGCCTCGCGGTGCCGCGCGGCAATCGCCGCGAGCCGGCGCCCGATCGTGGCGGGGTTGAGCGGCTGCGGCTTGCGCGCATAGGCGAGGTACGTGATATACAGCTGCACCGTCCGATCCGTCGAAGGCAGCACCGGAAAATCGTGACGGCGGCAGTAGGCCATAAAGTCCGCCCAGTCACTCGCGTAGGCGCGCCGGGTGTTCTGGGCTCGGGCAGCCTCCTCGAAGCGCCGCGCTGCCTCGATCGTCTCGCGCAGCTCCGTCGAGAGCGCGGGCGGCTGTTGCGGTATCGCCAGATCGTCGGCCATCGGGTGAAAAATTCGCTCTCCCCGCAGCCGACGCCTGGCCGACGATAAGTCTAGTTATCGTCGGTCAGCGATCGTTTCGTGCTCCGGCTACGGAATGGCGAGTCGCCAAGCCGGGAATGGAGACCGGGTGACCGGCACCGCTTCTGGGTCGCTCCTCGTCTTGCTCGTCGCGGCGCTTGCCATGCTCCTCGTAGGCATTCGGCCGCGTCCGTTCCGCTCGTGGATCTGGCCCGCCGGCGGCGCGTTGCTCGTCATCGCGCTTGGCGCGGAGCCGATCTCGGCGGCGTTCGCCGCGATCGCGCAGCAGTGGAACGTGCTGCTGTTTATCCTGGGGTTGATGGGACTCTCGGCCGCCGCCGCCGAGAGCGGCGCGTTCGCGTGGCTGACCGAAGTGCTTCTCGAGCGCAGCGGCGGTTCGCGCCGACGGCTCTTCGTCGTCTTCTTTCTTGCCGGCGCGCTGATTACACTCGTCTTCTCGAACGACGCGACGGCGATCGTACTCACGCCGTTCGTCTACCGTACCGTCGTCAAATGCGGCGGTGACGTGATGCCGTTTCTGTTCGGCTGCATCTTCGTCGCCGGCACGGCGTCGTTTGGACTTCCGTTTTCAAATCCGGCAAATGTGTTGATCCTGCCGCATCCTCCGCTGCTCGTTTACCTGTGGCAGCTTGGACCACCGGAGCTTGCCGCCATCGCCGTCAACCTGCTGATCTTTTTGTTTGTCTTTCGAAGGCAACTTGCCGGTACGTATGACGTGCCCGACGCTACCCCGCCCGACAGCCGCGGCATTCGAACGCTCGTCGCAATGCTCTGCGTGGGTGTCGCGTATCTCGCGGCGCTGGCGCTGTCGTGGCCGCTCGGACCGGTCGCAGTGCTCGGAGCAGTCTTCGCACTTGGCGTGGCGCGCATCCGGCCCATCGTCGTGGTGCGCCGCGTCACGTGGAGAACGTTCGCGTTGCTCGCCGGGCTGTTCGTGCTGCTCGACGCCGTAGCACGCGCGGGGTACGTACGCTGGGCGCACGACGAGCTCGCCGTTGCAATGCACCACGGTGCTTTTGCGGCCGCCGCGGTTGCAACGCTGGGCGCCGCAATCCTATCCAACGTCTTCAACAATCTGCCGGTCGCGGTTGCAGCGTCATACCTCATCGCACACCCGTCGTGGACGCAGCTGGCCTATCCGCTCATTGCAGGAGTCGACCTTGGGCCGAACCTCACGACGTCAGGATCGCTCGCCACGATCCTATGGTTCTCGATCCTTCGCGACCGCGGCGTTCGCGTGGACGTCCGGCAGTATCTCCGGCTCGGGGCGCTCGTCGTCGCCGGGACGCTCGCGGTAACGATTCTCTGGTTTCGGATCGCGAACTAGCGTGCCCGCGGATGCATCACCGCCACGGGATCCGGATACTTGTTCTCGCGTAGCGATCCAAGAATGATGAGTCCCACGGTGCCAAGCACCACGGTACAGAGCACGCTGCCTTCGGGCCCGACCGATCCTCCGGTCAACCATGCCGCACCGGACGTGCTCGGACTGAACAAATGCCCGGGCACGGTCACCCCGCTGTCCGGCACGCCGTAAAAATAGGTCTGACCCCAATCCCAAGCTGCATGGAAACCCACCGCCATCAAAAGATTCCCGGTGCGGCGGAGCATGAGGCAAGCGATCACCCCGAAGCAGCCGGCCTGCACGATCCCAGAAAGCGCCTCGCCGGAGTTGTGCAAATGATCGTATGCGAAATAGAGCGATGAACAAAGTGCCGCCGGCCAGAACCCGATTCCGGTCGCAAGCGTGAACAGCGCGTATCCACGGTAGTAGAACTCCTCACGCAGCGCGAAAATGAAGAAACCGCAGCCGTAAAGCACCGCATACATGAACGACTGCGCGTTCAGCACCATCGATCCAAAAGAAAACACACCTGCTAGATGCAGTGCCGCGAGCAGCAACGTGATCGCTGCGAATCCGGCCAAAGTTCCCACCCAGAAGTTGCTCCGGAACATCCTGTGCAACGGGAGTCCGTAATCTGCGATCGTCCGCCCTTCGAGCTTCCCCATAAGGTAACTCACGAGCAGACAGATCGCGAGCTCTAGGATCCTCGTAATGAGAAATCGCATGCTGAAATCGAGACGATGCAGCACGCCGCCCGAGATCCAATCGACGCCCGAAACTATCGCGAAGTACGACCCAAAGAAGATACAGAGCCGCCACCCGGCTCGTAGCTCCGTCGTACCGAAGAACCACCGGCGGACGATCTGGTGTGCTCGTGTGAACACGCCCTAGTTCGCGACCCAGCCTCGCGTCAGGTAGAGCCAAAACGCAAGGCCCGCATACTCTGCGTAGCGCGCGAAGGCGCGCCGGATCGTCGTGTCGGTCGCTCGCTTTTTGCCCGCGAGCCGGCGATATGTCGGTCGCGTCCACGAATCGAGCACCAGGCGGTGGTAGCGCCCTAACAGTTGCATGACGTGCGCTGCTCCGTACGGCCCGATGCCGGGCAACGCCAGCAGCGCTTCTTCTACTTCTTCATCCGTGCGCCGGCGCGCCGGCAGCAACGATTCCAAGTCCAAGGCGCCGCCTGCCACGGCGCGAGCAATCGCGCTAACGTATGGGCCGCGATATCCCATGCGCGCGACGTCGCGAAACCATGCGTCGGGCGTTTTCGCAAGCAGCGCCGGCTCCGGAAATGCGCCCTCGCCGAGATCGACCAGGGCGTTACTCATGCGGATCGTCGCCGACCACGCACAGTTGGTCGTACAGATCGTCTTGATCACGTCCTCGAAGACGCTTGGGCTGGCGAGAAATCGGCCCGCGCCGTCAGCCGCCCACGCGAGCCGTTCGTCGCTCGCGATCCGAGCGTAGAACGGCGAAAGATCGTCGCCGAGGCGAAACATGCGCGCGACCAGCGCCGTGACGCGTGCGTTATCGCGTGCCTTTAGCCGTTCGGCCGTCTCCGCACGCAAGCGGCCTCGTGATTCCTGCAGCGTCACGTCGACCACGCCCGCGCCCAGACGCAACGCCCGGCGGTATCGCAGCGGCTCGGCTTCAACCGAGGCCGGCGCCAGCTTCGCGCAGCCGTGCGAGTAGATCGTGCGGGTAAACGAAATCGGCTCGCCACCCGCTCCACGCAACGGCAGCTCGCACACGATCATGCGTGGTTAGGCTTTAAGCAACGTACGAGACGCTTACGGCCACGCCGGCGGCTTGCGCCCGCATGATGATGCCGTAGACGGCGTCGAGTTCCTCTTCGATCGCCGCAATCTCTCCGGCGCTGACTTGGAAACGCGCTGCGTGCGTCCATAGGATGCTGCGCGCGCGCTCGAGGGCGCTATGCAAGCGTTCAGGCGTCGCCTCGAGCACCGGCCAATCCAGCTCGCCCTGGGCGGGGATGACGCGCCACCCGCGACCCGACAGCGAGGACCCCTCCTCGAGGGCGCCCAGCGCGTGCGGAACCGCAGCCAGCACGTCGACCGCTTCTTGGTCCGCGTTGGAAAGTGCCAAGCCGAGCTCGCTCAAACGCAGAATATAGCGAAAAAACGAGGCATTCCCGACCGTATAGGCGCCGGCAGTCGATGCAACGTTGACCGCAATGAGCTCGAGCTCGGGTTCGTGCTTCCTGGGGTTGCTCATCAGATCCAACTCATCGGACTAGTTCGGCTCCGGTGCCACGACTCCCGGAGCATTATCAAAACTCACCACCACTATCACGCGGGGATCAAATCGAGTTCCTTAACGGCGTCGCGTTCCTTTCGCAACTCCCCGAGCGTCGCCGCAATCTTCTGCTGCGAGAACGCGCTATGCTCGAGCCCCTCGACGATCCGCGAGACGCCGTTCTCCGTCCGTGACGGAAACGAAAAAATCAGCCCCGGATCGACGCCATACTCGCCGTGCGAACAGCGCCCGACGGAGTAATATTCGTGCGCGGGCGTGTCGTGCGTAAGGTTGTAGACGCCGACGATGGCTGCGTTGGCGGCCGAGGCGGCCGAGGAAGCGCCGCGCGTTTTTATCACCTCGGTTCCCCGGTTCTGGACCGTTTCGATGAACTCGCCTTCGAGCCACGGCCGGTCCGCGACGTGCTCGTGCGCTCCCTTGGCACCCACTTTTGCGTGTGCTACGTCCGGATACTGCGTCGCGGAGTGATTTCCCCAGATGATCATGCGCGAAATATCCGTGACGTCGGCGCCTGCCTTTTTCGCGAGTTGGGCACGCGCGCGCAACTCGTCGAGCGTCGTCATCGCAAAGAAACGATCCTTCGGGACGTGCGGCGCGTTGTTCATCGCGATCAAACAGTTCGTATTGCACGGATTCCCGACGACGAAGACCTGCACGTCCTCCGCGGCGTTGGCGTCGATCGCACGCCCCTGCTCGGTAAATATCTTGCCGTTCATTCGTAGCAGGTCGGAGCGCTGCATATCGGCCTTTCGCGGAATCGCGCCGACGAGAACCGCCCAATTGACGTCGCGCATCGCCGCATTCACATCCGATCCAAAACGTACGGCCTTCAGCAACGGGAAAGCGCAATCTTCGAGCTCCATAACGATTCCGCTCAGCGCGCCGAGCGCCGGTTCGAGTTCGAGCAGCTGTAGCTCCAACTCGGTGTCCGGACCGAACATCTGCCCGGAAGCTACGCGAAATATGAGCGCATAACCGATTTGGCCGGCCGCTCCGGTCACCGCCACCTTGATCCTCTTTTTCACGTATCCCCCAAAATGATACTGCTTGCATGCGCAACGCAGCGACGTTTGTCGCCGCCGATTCACCGCGCTACACCGGCGTATCTTCGTCGGGAGAGCTTCGGCTCATGCAGAGCGAAGCTAACCCTGCCGATGATCGAGCCTGCGCGTACCGGTTTCAGCGGAAGCGACCAGCCGTCTGCGTCCGTGTATAACACGTGCATCCGCTGCGGCCTGTGTCTCTCGTCGTGCCCCACCTATCTCGAGACCATGACGGAAACGTCGGGTCCGCGTGGGCGGATCAGTTTGATTAAGGCCGTCGGCGAAGGCCGCTTAGACCTCCTCAGCCCGGGCTTTGTCGCGCAGATGTCGGAGTGTCTGGATTGCCGCGCATGCGAGGACGTCTGTCCGTCCGGCGTGCGATACGGCGAGCTGGTTGAAAATGCTCGGGTGCAGATCCGTCGCGCGCGCGCGCCGGAGGATTCACCGGTGACGCGCATCGCTCGGCGGTTGCTGCTGCGCACGCTGTTCGCCAAGCCTGCCCTGATGCGCGCTGCAGCGATTGCGCTACGCATCGCGCAACAGTCGCAGCTCTTGGCGCTGGGCAGCGCGTTTGGCCTGCGCCGTTTGACGCGGCTCGCGCCTGCGATTCCGGCGGCGTTCTTCGCCGTCGACGACCGGCGCGTAGAGGCACCCGACGCGCAAGGAACGGCGTTGCTCCACGCCGGCTGCATCATGCCGTTGCTCTTTCCGGCCGTCGAAGAGTCGACGATCCGGATGCTCGTGCGAGCAAGGCTCTCCGTCACGGTTCCGCGCAACCAAGGCTGCTGCGGTGCAATCGCGGTGCACGCGGGCGACGTGGAGTTCGCCCGCGAACTCGCAAAGCGCAACATCGCCGCGTTCGAAGAGAGCCGGGCCGACGTCTACGTCGTCAATGCGGCAGGCTGCGGCAGCATTCTCAAAGAGTACGGCCGTCTGTTCGCGGACGACGCGCAATGGAAAGCGCGCGCACAAGCGTTCTCGTCACGCGTTCGCGACGTCACCGAAGTCCTCGACGCTGTGGATTTACCGGCGGCGACGCATTGCGTGGACGCCGTCGCAACATATCAAGAGCCTTGTCACCTGCTCCACGCGCAACGCGTGACCAGCGCGCCGCGCCGGCTGCTAGCGAAGATCCCGCGGCTGCGCCTCGTTGAGATGGACGAGAGCGGCGTCTGCTGCGGCAGCGCCGGCATCTACAATCTTACCGAACCGGAGATGGCGGCGCGCTTACAGCGCCGCAAGGTCGCCGCGATCGTCGCTACCACAGCGACGCTCGTCATCACGGCAAATCCCGGCTGCGCGATTCAGGTCGAGAGCGGTCTGCGCGAGGTCGGCTACACCGCTGAGGTCCGACACGTAGTCGAAGTCCTCGATCGAGCGTACGGCGGCGCCGTGGTGGGGAAGCTCTAGAGGCCCGCGCCCACCCGATTGCGTTTGCCGCGGGCGTCGGCTAACGTTGGGTAGACGGCAAAGACAGCGATCAGACCCGTGATGTTCAACAGGCGCGAGATTGGGCCGTCTTTGACGATGAGACGAAACGATGCCCCGCGCTCGGCGGTGCGCCGATGCGCACCGATCAACGAGCCTAAGCCGGTCGAATCGAGAAAGTCGACGTTCGAAAGGTCGACGACGAGCGTTCGATTCGGTTTTTCAATCGCGTCATTCAGCGCAGCGCGCATGGCAGGCGCCGTCGCCAGATCCAAGCTGCCGCGCAGATGGAAGATCAGCGTCTCCCCGCCGTCTTCCGTCTTGAGGTCGATGCTGAGCTGATCGTGCGTCATAGTGGCCGTTAACCCTTCGAGTTATCGTGTGGTTTCGCCTGGAGCGTCATTGCTACGGCGCGACAAACCGCCGTGCGTCGTCGTCCCAACGCGTCACGTGACTGAGATCGAGATGAACTCCGCCGATCCAGCGGTCGACGGAGTGCTCCTCCAACCAGTCCGCATCGCCTGCGAGAATCCGCCGTCCGAGCGTAGTCGGCGCCAGGCCGCCGTCGTCACGTTCGAGCAGCGGTGCATCCGCCGTGCGCAGTCGCTCCACGATACGTTCGAACGCCGCGTCACCGAGAAAAAACGCCTCCTCGCGCGCTTGCGCGCGGGCGAATAACTCTTGCGGCGGGGCGGGTCCCTGCGCGACGGCTTGCAGCGCTTGGCGTTCCGAACGCGAGAGGCCGTCCCGCGTCCACGGATACTCCTCGCACAGCCGCGAGAGCGCCGCGCGCAGGAAGGGTAGTCCGATCGCGTCCTCCTGCGCCGCTGCGTAAAGGTCGGCTGGGGATGGTGAGGTAAAGCGCTCCCAGCTTCTGTGCGCCGACTTGAAGACCGCTGCCGTCGCCGTGCGGCGGCGCGGAAAGAGCGGAAATATCTCGTCGATCGTCATGCTGCCGAGGTAGTGATCGCTCTGCACGACCGATACGCGCCCGGGCTCGAGTTCGAGGACGTCGAGTGCCTCGAGTATTTGGAGCATTTGCAACTGGTCGTAGAGGTCGTGTTCGAACCACAGCACGATCTCGGCGAACTCTACGGCCTTTCGCAGTTGCGCGTCGCGCCGCTCGAAATCGTGAATCAGCCGGATGGGATTTCCCCAACCGGTTGCCGCGAGATACCGCGCGCGAACCGCGCTCGTCTCCTCGAGCGAGAGTCCCGCCGGCACGGGGCCGTCGTTGAGCGCGTCCCGCCAGGCGACGTGCGTTCCCAATATCCCCGCCTTCTTCAGCAGGTAGAGCACCGTGTCGCCGGTGGTAATGTGAAGCGTCGGACCGGTTCGCGCCATTGAATCGCTGCTTACGCCATACTCTGCAAAAACTTCCTTGAGTGGCTGGACTTAGCCGCGTCAAGACAAACCTGGGGTGGCTGGATTCGAACCAACGCATGGCGGAGTCAAAGTCCGCTGCCTTACCGCTTGGCTACACCCCATCGCCGTGCGCGCGCGAATGCGGCGGCAGGCGTCTTTATCGCTGCCGCGACGGGGCCCTCTCTGTCGGGGCAGTTACCGGGTCGCGATCAGCCGTTTCGCGCCGACGTATCTCGACGCCCAATACGATTCCGATAGGCGGCTGACCATCACGCCGCGGCTCGAGCTCGCGTGCACGAACTTGCCTTGACCAAGATAGATGCCGACGTGCGAGACGCCGCCGTACGTATCGAAGAAGACGAGATCGCCCGGGCGTGGTCCCCCGACCGCCGGTTTGCCGACGTCGTATTGTGCGTCCGCCGTACGCGGTAATCCGATCCCGAGCATCGCATAGACGTGCTGCACGAAGCCCGAACAATCGAACCCGGAAGCACTCGTTCCACCGAAGTAGTACGGCGTCCCAAGAAAGCGCAGCGCGCTTCGGGTCAACTGCGCAGCGATCTTGGACGTGCGCGCGAGAATGCCGCCGGTAAACCGGCCGAAGCCCTCGCGATGGCGTCCGGGTCCTGAAATTATCACGTGGGATGTCCACGCGGCGACGTCCGGACTCACCGCTTGTGCGTTGGCGAACTGGGCTGAATCGGTATAACTAAGCGTTGGTGCGACGGTATGGGCGCTGGCAGTGAGAGCGCTACCGCAAACCAAAAGCATAAAAGCCGCTAGGGCTGCCGCATGACGCAAGAAACGACCCCTCTTTCACGACACTTGCGGAGTTAGTTGACGGGTTCGGACGTGAAAGATCGCCCTAGGGCCGACCGGCCCATTCACCCCTGCCGGAGTATCCTCCGCTCGGGACTCGGTCCCGACTCAGTGATCTTGTGCAAGCGCACGATCGTCCCGACGGGCCGCTCCTGCCCTTAGGGACTGCTTAGATGAACGGGCGCTTTCGCCGCTAGGGAACCCCGCCCTCCCGCTCGGCCTCCTCCTCTATTCGTTTTGCTAGGCCGGCTGCGAGGCGCTCGACGAAGGCCCGGTCGTCCCCCTCGGCCATGACGCGGATCAGAGGCTCGGTCCCCGACGGCCGCACGAGCAGCCGGCCCGAGCCGGCCAACGCAGCCTCCGCTTCGGCAATAGCCTCGCGTATCGCGGGCGCGGCCAGCACGTCGCCGCAGGTCGCGCGCACGTTGATCAATATCTGCGGCGCCGCAACGACCTCGCCGACGAGCTCGTGCAACTGCGTGTGCCGCGCGCAAACGATCCCGAACAGCGTCACCGCGGTCATCGGTCCGTCGCCAGTCGTATTGATGCGCAGTTCGATGACGTGACCCGAGGGCTCGCCTCCGAGAACGTAGCCGTCCTCACGCATCCGTTCGAGCACATAGCGATCGCCGACCGCCGTTCGCAAGAGTGCAATACGCCGCTTTGCGCAGCGCGCGCTCCAATCCGACGTTGCTCATGACGGTGCCGACGACGGCGTCGCCTTCCAGCTCGCCGCGCGCCTGCATCTCGCACGCAATTGCAAAGAGCACCGCGTCCCCGTTGACGACTGCCCCAGTCTCGTCGATGAAAAGCGCGCGGTCCGCATCACCGTCGAACGCGACGCCGACGACGGCCCGATCCCCACCGTCGATTGCGGCCTGCACCGCGCGCTGAAGGGGCCGAAGGTCGGTCGCACCGCAGCCGACGTTGATTCGCGATCCGTCGTCTTCGCAGTTGATCTCCGTTACGCGCGCACCGAGTTTACGCAGCGCGTACGGCGCGATTGCGTAAGCCGCGCCGAACGCGCCGTCGACGACGACGTGCAGTCCGCGCAGATCGGTCTTCGACTCGTAAAGTTCGCTGTAGTAGTGCCGCGCCAGATTGTGCGCCGCCCGAACCTGCCCAATGCGTAGACCGGTCGGCGGCGCGTCCGAACTCGCGGCCAGCGCGGCTTTCGATCTTTGCTTCAATTTCGTCGGAAAGCTTGAACCCGTCGGGGCCAAAAAACTTGATCCCGTTGTCTTCCACCGGATTGTGCGACGCGCTGATAACGACCCCGGCCGCGGCCCCGGTTCGACGTGCGATACACGCAACGGCAGGCGTTGGAACGATGCCGAGCAAGACGACGTCACAACCCGCCGATGCGACGCCCGCCGACAACGCCGTCTCCAGCATCGTTCCCGATACTCTCGTGTCGCGTCCGACGACGATCGGCGCCTCTCGGCCCGCGCCCAAGACTTCGGCCGCGGCCCGCCCTACCCGTAACGCAAGTTCCGGGGTGAGCTCCGCGTTTGCGACACCTCGGATACCGTCCGTTCCGAAGAGCCGGGTCACCGCGTCGTGCTCGCGAGAAACTGCAGCTGCACCCGAACTAGATTTGGAGCGACCGACACCCCGCCGATCTCGGCGCCGCTCACGTCAACCGCGACCGGCCGCACCATCTCGTCGAGGTTTTTCGGCTCGTTCGGAAGCGCGATGTTCGCCTGCACCATCACGATCTGAGCGAGCAGCGAAGTCGGCGCGCGAATCGTTACTACAGCCGGCGCGATTTTCGTCTTCCCGACGACGACGCTCCTTAGCGCCGAACCTGCATAGTGTACGACGACCGGGAAGCTCTTCTGCTCCAGCGCTTCGATGGTCAGCGTCACCGACGCGGGACTGAGGCTCTGCACGATAATATCGCGGGCGACGAGCTGAACCGGGACGTTATAGATTCCCGCGCTCCTGTTTGACAGGTTCAGAACCGCTTTGATGTCGTCCGGCTTAACCGGCGGGCCGCCGGGTTTCGACTCGACCGTAACCACGGCTTCCCGGTCCTTGAAGAGCGCGACGAATCCGGCGGGAAGATTCACTACGGTAATCGGAATCGAGAGCTGATCGAACCGCCCGGTGGCGCTCGATCCCCCGAAACGTACGTACGCCCAGCCGACGACGGCGAGCGTGACGGCAATGACCTTCAGCGCGAAGTTCTTACGGATAAACTGCATCGCGGTGCGTTATGAAACGAGATCGTCGTTTGTCAGCGGCGGCGGTGAGGTCATGGTCTTGCGCCGCAGCTTGCCGAACATCAGCGGTCGCGCTCCTCGCGACGAGAGTGCAAGGCGCAGCCGCTGCGCGCGCGGCGGCCGCGTGACCGCGAGCAGCATCCGTACGAGACGTTGCTCTTCCTCGACCGGCCGCGAGAGCTTACCTTCGCGCGCCACGGTGATCGCGCCGGTCTCTTCGGAGACGACGATGACGACGGCGTCGGTCTGTTCGGTCAGCCCGAGCGCCGCGCGATGACGCGTCCCGATGCGCCCCTCCATGAGCGATTGCTCCGCCAGCGGTAGAAAGCAGCCTGCGGCTTCGATCTGGGCCTCACGAATGACAACCGCGCCGTCGTGCAGCGGCGATCCGGGCGCGAAGATCGCGAGCAGCAGCTCTTCGGAAATCGCTCCGCGCACGAGCTTGCCGCTCTCGTAAAACTCCTTGAGCCCACTCTGCTGCTCCAGGACGATCAGCGCACCGATCCGATGCCGCGAGAGGACGAATGCGGTTCGCGCGAGCGCGGCGATCGTCCGATCCTCTGGGCGTGCGCGCGCCGAATCGCCGTCGCCGCGCAAGCGAAACGGTCCGCCACGGCCGATCTGCTCGAGCGCGCGCCGCAACTCAGGTTGAAAGACGATCGGAATCGTCACGGCCGCGCCGACGAGAACGACGCGCAGGATCGTGCCGAGTAGGTCGAGGTGAAAGATGTTTGCCAGCCCGAGCAGTGCGACCAAGAAAATGATTCCGCTGAGGATCTGGACGGCACGGGTTCCGCGAATGAGCACGAGTACGTAGTAGATCAAGATGCTCGTCGCAACAACGTCGACCACATCGGATATGCCGACGTACTGGGCCATGGTGCTAAACATCGAGATTTGCTCGCTGCAAGAGCGACTCGATCACGCGATCCGCAGCGATCTCGGGCGTCGCTAAGCCCTCGGCCGCGATCGCGCTGACGTATGCTTCGGGAAGCGGCGACAGTAACTCGGCCGTGCGGCCACTTCGGTAACGCGCCAGCTCGACGTCGATCACCCCGATCACGACGGCCGCCGAAGAAAGTTGCGGATCCCATTCAACGATTACTCCGCCGTCGCAGCGCCGGCAAGCGAGAACTCCCACCGGCCGGCCCGGTCCGCTGAGTGCCTCGGTCAGTAGCGGCAAGGCTTCCGGAACCGCAGGGAAAACAGCAAGTGCAATGATTGCCGTATCGTATACGACGGCGCCGCCGCGTAGTGCGTCAAGCTGCGCCTTGCCGGGCAACTCGAGCAAAGCATACGAACGCCCGGTCGTTCCGCTGCTGCGCCATTGCGCGCGTCCGCCCTCCCGCCGCACGATCGCATCGGCGGCGTCGCGTTGCGCGTCGATCGCAGTTCCGTCGATGCTCACGGTGTAGTACGTCACGACTGCAGTATCGTTAGGCATCGCGGCAGTGCAATCATGCGCCTGAGTGATGCGCGAAGAGCGCTGGTCGTAGCGACCGGAAAGAACTCAGCGTGGGTCTCGATCGACGGCGAGAGCGAGCCCCGCATCGCGCAACTCCGGCGGATGGTCGGCAAGCGATTCATGCCGGTTCCCGGTGACATCGCGCAGGTGCGCCTGCTCGAGACCGGCCACGCCGTCGTCGATAGCATCGAACCGCGGGCGCGCGTCTTGGCGCGCCGTACCGCAGCCGGCCGGGCAAAGACGATGGCTGCGAACGTCGATCTGCTCGTCATCGTTACGGCGCTCGCAGACCCGCCTCCGCGCTTGATGACACTCGACCATTTGCTCGTCTTCGCCGAACTGGAAGGCATCTCGGCGGCAGCGGTCTTCACGAAACCCGATCTCGGCGATCCAAACGAGCGCGATGAGCTGGTCAATCTCTATGGCGGCCTTGGTTATACAAGTTTCTCACTCAATCCGAAGACGGGTGAGAACATCGAACAGTTGCGCGCGCTCATTCGCAACGGTCATGCCATGCTCGTTGGAAACTCCGGCGTCGGGAAGAGTACGATGTTTAGGGCGCTCGGCGGCAGTACGGCAGTCGGCGAGGTTTCGCGCCACGGGCTCGGGCGGCAGACCACGACGACCGCGCGACTCTATCGGATAGACGACGGCTTCCTCATCGACAGCCCGGGCATCAACGAGTTTGGCCTGGGGCAACTCGAACCGCGCCGCCTAGCCCGCGCGTTTCCGGAGATGCGCCCTGTCCTCGACCGCTGCCGGTTTGCAGATTGCACGCATCTTCAGGAGCCCGACTGCGCCATCGCGGAGGTCGTGGCGCAAGGAGGCATTGCGCCCAGCCGCTACGCGAGCTATAGGAAGATGCTTAAAGAGCCGGCATAGGCGACCCGTGCCCGGCTGGACACTGCCTACCCGGCCTGGTATGATACACGCCGTTCCAATCGTCTCCGACGTATTTCAGAAGGGATGCACCTTGCCGAACATCGACGCCGCGGAAAAATGGATGCGGCAATCCGAAAAACGCGCAAAGCGTAATAAAGACGTTAAGAGTAAGCTGAAGACGCTCTACAAGCGCGCCGCAACCGGCGACTCGCAGGAGAGTAAAATCGTTGAGGCAGCGTTCGACAGCGCGGCCCGTAAAGGCATCATCCATCCCAACAAGGCAGCGCGCAAGAAGAGCCGGCTCGCGAAGGCGCTCAAGCGCGGCGTGCAGGCGCCCGCAAAGACCGCCAAGCGTAAGTCCTCCACCAAGTCTGCCAAAGCTAAGAAATAGTCTCACGGATCGACGTTGATCCGAAGCCGGGTCGACGGATCCCGCCCCGCGAGCGGCAGCAGGCGATCGCGAATGAGTTTTTTTAGGCGCCCGGCCTTCCGCGTCTTGAGCGCGATGCGGAAGCGCCACTCGTTGTTGACGCGCGCGATCGGATATGGGGCCGGACCGAGCACGTCGTCCACGCCGCTTTCGCGCAAAATCCTCGCATAGCGCGCGGCCGCCTCGGCCGTACGCGCGCGGCTGCGGCCAATCACGCCGAGCTCGATCAAGCGCTGGTCCGGCGGAAAGCCGAGCGTCCGCCGCTCTCGCAGCTCTTGGCCTGCAAATCCCTCATAGTCGTGTGTCGCCGCGGAGACGATTGCAGGGTGTGCGGGCACGTACGTTTGAACGATTGCTTCCCCAGGGCGCGCACGTCCGCTGCGCCCGCAGACCTGCATTATCAGCGCAAAGCTCCGTTCGGAGGCGCGAAAGTCCGGGACGTGCAGGCCGAGATCGGCCGCGACGACGCCCACGAGCGTTACGGTCGGAAAATCGAGACCCTTCGCGACCATCTGCGTGCCCACCAGCACGTCGCCCCCTTCTTCGAACGCTCGCAGGATCCGCGCATGGTCCCCGACGCGCGTCGTAGTATCGGAATCCATCCGAATCACGCGTGCCGCTGGAAAGAGCCGCGCGACTTCGTCGGCGACTCGTTCGGTTCCCAAACCAAACTCGCGAATCGTCTCCATGCCGCAGCCCGGACAGCGACGGGGGATTGGCGCCTGATAATCGCAGTAATGGCAGCGCAGCAACGCTTCGCTACGATGCGCGGCCAGCGCGACGCTGCAGCGTGGGCACTGGGGGACGGCACCGCAACTCCTGCACAGCACGCACGCGGCGCTCCCGCGCCGGTTCACGAAGAGCACGGTCTTCTCACCACGCGCCAGTCGCTCACCTAGCGCTTGGACGAGCGCCGTACTAAAGATTCCCCGATTGCCGCTCTCGAACTCGGTCGTTAAATCGACGACGCGGACGTTGGGCAACGGCAGCTGCGTGGCACGTTCGCGCAACCGTAAGAGCGGAATCTTTCCTGCCTCCGCCGCCGCGTACGTCTCCATCGACGGCGTTGCGCTGCCGAGAAGTAAGATGCCGCCTTGGTAGCGCATCCGCTCGAGCGCCACGGTAGCAGCATGGTAGCGTGGCACCTGTTCCTGCTTGTACGATGGATCGTGCGCCTCATCGACCACGAGCAAGCGAACGTCGCGTAACGGTGCGAACACCGCGCTGCGCGCGCCCACAACGACGTCGATCTCGCCGCGCGCACACGCCTGCCACGCCTCGAACCGTTCGCGCTCCGAGAGCGCGGAGTGCAGCACTGCAACGCGCTCCCCGAAGGCCGCGACGAACCGCTGCGTCGCCTGAGGCGTCAACGATATCTCGGGAACGAGTACGATTGCGCGGCCACCGTCTCTCACGACGTTCTTAATCGCCTCGACGTATACGTACGTCTTGCCGCTGCCGGTGACGCCGTGTAGCAACATCGTCTCGAAGGCCCGGTTCGCCAGCGCCTGCTCGATACGATCGAGCGCGACGCGTTGTTCGGCGGTCGCGACCGGCGGTTCGGCCGCGCTTCGCACGTTGCGGACGCGCTGCGGGCGAACCTCGCGCTCCACAAGCGCGCCGGCGCGAAGTGCGCGCGCGATGAGCGCGCTTCCAAATCCGGCCAGGAGGGCGTCTGCGCGGGGGACCGTTCCGGATCGGTCGCGTACGAATGCGACGAGCGCTTCGCTCCGTTTTCCAAGTTTCGCGACGACCGTATTCCCAGTTGATTCCAGCACGCGGATGGTGTACTCGCGCACGCGTGGATCGACGAGCCGGCGTTTTCGGCGTAGCGTGCCGGCTCGGACCAGCGACCGTACGAAGCGCAGCAATGCCGCGCGATCGCCCGCGCGTCGCGCCTCCGGATGGTGCAGCAGTTGTTCGAGCGTGAAGTCGTCGGGCAGCTCCTGCCAGATCAGCCGCAGCAACCGGGGCGGAACGCTGGGGAGCCGCCTCGCCTGTAACTCCGTGACCGCGCGCTCGAACGTGTCGCGCATATGCGGCAGCGCACCTCCGAGCATGACCGCCGAGAGCGCTTCCCCAAGCGTGCACACGTAATACTCCGCCATGAACGCTGCCAAATTTAGCCCAACGGCATCAAAGGCGCGCGGTACGTCGATGCGTTCCAGAATCGGCTTGATCGACTTCGGGAGCGACACGTCGGTCGCGGGTACGTCACGGATCGGCGATACGACAAAAGCGAGCACCTCGCGCGATCCGAGCGCTACGCGCACAACGTCGCCGATTTCGAGCTTGCGGTCTCCGGCATCGTACGTCAAAGGCAGGTCGAACTGCGGCGAGCGAATCGCCGCCAGCACGTCAACGACGCGCACGAATCTTCGAGGGCGCCTGCGCAAGGCGAGCCAACGTCCAGCGTATGCTGCGATCGTCGCACCGCACACCGTACTCCACGTCGCCGATCGCGCGCGGAAGGACGAAGCGCAGGGTGCCGGCTCGCCGTTTCTTGTCACTGCGCATCGCGGCAAGGACCGCCCGCGGCTGCAACTCCGCCTGCAGCGGAAGTCTCAGGAGCGCCAGAAGCGCGAGGACGCGCAAGTGCTCCCGTTCGCTGAAGCGTCCGCTGCGCAACGCGAGCAAACCGGCGGCGCGCAGCCCCAGCGCGACCGCCCGGCCGTGCGTGATGCGATAGCGCGACGCGACCTCGATCGCGTGCGCGAACGTGTGCCCAAGGTTGAGACGCTCGCGTGGGCCTTCTTCCATGGAGTCTGCGGCAACGATCGAGGTCTTCACAGCCATCGCCGCGGCGACGACGCGCTCCCAGGGCCAGCGTTCGAACGGGTGCGGCGCCAGCGCTTCGAGTGCTTCAAAAAACTCCCCGCCCCCGATGATGGCGGCTTTGACCACCTCGGCGAGTCCGTCACGCAGTGCCGCGCCGCCAAGCGTCTCCAATGCCCCGATCTCGCAAAAGACCGCTGCCGGGTCGCGAAAGGATCCAACGGCGTTCTTGCCGTTCCGGAGATTGACGCCCGTCTTGCCGCCGATCGCGGCGTCGACCATCGCCGTCAACGACGTCGCAACGTGCGCGTAAGGGACGCCGCGCATGTACGTGGCCGCCGCAAAGCCGAAGAGATCGCTCGCCAAACCGCCCCCGACGCCGACGACGAGCGTCGACCGCTGCACGCCGCCGGCAAGCATCGAGTCGAGTACGCGTTCGAGCGTGCGCAGACTCTTCGTGCGCTCCGTCAGCGCAAACCCGAGCGCCCCGCACCGAAGACGCGCGGCGAGCTTGGATGCCAGCTGCCGCAGCGCCGGGCGATCGTCGAAGAGGACGATCCGCGCGTCGCTGCGCTCGCGCGCGAACACGGCAATTGCAGGCAGGAGGTTGCGTCCCACTACGATCGGGTAGCCGAGTTCGTCGTTGATCGCCCGCACCGCGCTCGAGGATTTTCCGTTTAGCGTATCTCGATCTTCTTCTTCTGGAGCCACTTGAGGACGTCGTCGACGATCTGCGTGCCGCTCATAACGTCGGCATCGACGACGTGGTCCGCATGTGCGTAGTACGGCATTCGCTTCGCATAGAGGCTCTTGATCTTTGCAAGCGAGAGCTCTGGGCCTAGTAACGGCCGGATCTCCCGGCCGTGGCGCAGCCGTTCCAAGACTTGCTCCGGCGATGCCTTGATGAAGACGCGATAGGCGCGTTTCTTCGCGAGTTTTCGGTTCTCTTCGAGGTTCAACGCACCGCCGCCTAACGCAACGACGCCGCCCGTCTGACCCTCGAGGACCTCGGCCAACACGGCCGATTCATATCGCCTGAACGCGGCCTCGCCCTCGGTGTCGAAGATATCCGAGACCGGTCCGTGCACGCTCACGACCATCGCGTCCGTGTCGAAGAACGCGCAGCGCAGCTTACGCGCGAGCCTGCGCCCGATAGTCGTCTTCCCGGATGCCATGAAGCCGAGCAGCGCTACGTGACGCTTCACGAGCGACCGCGCGAAAAGAGCTCGGCCGATGCCGCGCGGCTCCGCACGAAGATTGTCCAGCGTCTCTTCCATCGAATCGCCGCCGTATTTCTCCAGTATCGGATCGGTTAATGCGATGCGCACCATCGCTTCGCCGACGATCCCAGCCGCCGGAACGACGCAGACGTCGCTGCGGACGACCGTCGCCGGCGCCTCTTCACGTGCGTGGAGATTCACCGAGCCAAGGGCGTTGCGGAGCGTCGGTATGGGCTTCACCGAGACACGCATGACGATCGGCTCGCCGTTACTCATCCCGCCTTCGATCCCGCCGGCGCGATTGCTCGCGCGCACGACCCGGTCGCCGTCCAGGCCGAAAACGTCGTGCGCTTGAGAACCCGCCTTCGCCGCGGCCTCGGCGCCGATTCCGATCTCCACCGCCTTGACGGTCTGCATCCCCATCAGGGCACCGGCGAGAACGCCATCGAGCCGCCGGTTCGGTTGGCGGTTGCTTCCGATGCCGATCGGCATGCCGTCGACGCGCACGACGAACGTTCCGCCGAGCGTCTCACCAGCGTGCCGAGCTTCATCGATCGCCGCGATCATCCGTGCGCTCACGTCGGGCTGCGGACACCGTACGGCGCTGCGCTCGACCGCCTCCAGTTCCCAGTCTTCGAGTTGCTCCGCGGCCACTGGACCGATCCGCTCCACGCAACTGCGCGTCGTAACGCCCAGCGCCGCCAGAAACTGCGCGCATATCGCGCCGATGCACACGCGCATCGCCGTTTCACGCGCGCTCGCGCGCTCGAGAACGTCGCGCAGATCGCGGTGCCGGTATTTCATCGCGCCGGCATAGTCCGCGTGTCCCGGACGCGGGTTGGTCAGCGGATTCCCTTTGCCCTCGATCGGATCCATGAGTGCGCGGACGCTCGGCGTAAGGTAATCCCGGTTCTGTACGATCACGGCAATCGGAGACCCGAGCGTCTTTCCACCGCGCAAGCCGGCGAGAAACTCGACGCGATCTCGCTCGATCTCCATGCGGGCGCCGCGCCCGTGTCCGCCCTGCCGTCCCGCCAGCGCCGCGTCGATCGCCGAAACGTCGAGCGTCAGATGTGCCGGGATCCCGTCGAGAATACCGACGAGCGCAGGTCCGTGCGATTCACCGGCGGTGAGGTATCGAAACATCGGGCTGCGGTTCTTCGGCGTGCCGCGCTCCCGCTACTCCGGCGCCAAGCTGCTGCCGCAAACCCTCCAGGGCGTTGCGGTGCAAGCGCGTCAGGTGCCGCCGCGAGTACCCAAGGCGCGCAGCCAGCTCGACGACCGTAATCCCATCGAGATGGATCGACGCCACGATCTGTCGCTCCAGCGGCGTCAGCCCTGCGAGAATCGCCTCTACCGTCAATCGGTCCAACACGTTCTCGATGCTTGCGTCCGCCGCGCGATACTCGGCGGTTCGGAGCAGGTCGAACGAGAGGACGCGGCCACTCGCGCGAAACGCCCGAATCTCGCGCGCCTGGTGGGGCGAGATCCCGGCCGCACCGGCGACGTCGCTCTCCATCGGCTCACGCCCCAGCGAGGCCCGGAGCTCGCGCTCCGCTCTGGACCAGCGCCGCTCCCAGCTGCGAACGTTGCGCGGCGCACGCACGAGGCGCTCGCTATCGCGCACGTGGTGCATAAGTTCGCCGACGATGAGCAACCACGCGTACGCTTCGAACGGTGCCTTCTGCGACGCGTCGTACCGGTCGACGGCTTTGATCAGGCCAATGGCCGCGACTTGTTCCAAGTCCGCCCGGTCCAGACCGCGCCGGATGAAACGGCGCGCTGCCCGGCGGCACAAGTACCAATGCTCGGCGACGGCGCGCTCGCGTTCCGCGGCCACGCGCGCGTTCACGATGAAACAAAGAGTGCAAACAACGCCACCGCAGTAGCGGCGTCAAGAACGTCATGAGTCACACCCAACCTCGCTTCGTTCCCACCTCTTATATACCAATGAAATCGAAAGCGCAAGGCATCCGGAACGCTGACGCGCGCGTTGTCCCGTTCGTCTCTGAGAAGGGCACTATTGCAGGATTTGGCGCGACATAACAACTAACGCCGCGGCAATGCACCGGCTGCCGCTGCTCGCGCCGTACGCGGTACTGGCAATACTCGCGAGCGGTTGCGCCTCGCCGCAGCCACCCTTCCATCCTACGCACGATCCAAACGTCACGATCTTTTGGTCGAACCGGCAAAGCGTTTGGAGTCAGTTTCGGCTCGGCGGCGGTCTCAACGTCGTCGTCGCCAATCGCACGCTGCCGGCTGCGCCGGAGTGGCGTTTTAACGGGGCGCACGCCGGAACGTCGGCTACACCGGTCGTTTCGGGAGCGACCGTGCTCATTGCGTCAAACGACCAACGCTTGTACGCGCTCGATGCCGCGACTGGCGCAACGCGATGGGTCTGGCGCACCGACAACGAGCTGATGAGCTCGCCCGTTTACGCAGACGGGCTGACGATCGTCGGGGCCGGAGATGCGCTCAACACTGTCCTGGCGCCGCCCGTCTACACGATCATGGGCTCCGGGCACAGCCACCTCGACGCGATCGATTTGCGCACCGGCAATCGGCTTTGGCGCTTCGAGCTTAACGGCACGGGCATGCCCTCACCGGCGCTGAGCCACGGCATCTTGATCGACTTCGACGGTAGCGGCGTCGTCAAAGCGCTAGACGCGCGGACCGGCAGGTTTCGCTGGCGGCGCTTGCTCTATTCGATCGGAACGATGTCGAACGTTTTACTGGGCGATTCGGGCACGTTCTACATCAGCGGCCTCTGGCCGAATGCGATCTACGCGCTGCGAACGCGGGACGGGTCGACGGTGTGGCGCCATCGCTACTCCGATAGTTACAACGCAATCTCGGACGCCCCACTCGCACGGTTCAACGGGCGGCTCGTCTCGATGTATCTAGCTGCGCCCGGCGCGAACAGGCACGCCGCCGCGGTTTGGATGCGCCCCGCCGAGCAGCACCTCTACGCGCTCGACGATCGCACCGGCCGCACCCTGTGGGATACCACGCTGCCCCACGTGCGCGGCATCATTCCGGCCTGGAACGAATCCGCGATTCCGCTCGTCGTCGGAGCGTCTGTCTACGACGGCAGCGCGATCGCTCCGATCGTGACCTCGCTCGACCTGAAAACCGGTCGGACTCGGTGGCAACGCCGGGCTGGGGGTCCGGTAAAGGGCGGCCTCGTCGACCGCGACGGCGTGCTCTACTTCGGCGACCTGCTCGGCATGCTTTGGGCGTTAGACGACCGCGACGGCCGCGTGATCGGAAGTGTCAAAACCGATCTGGCGTTCAACGTAGGCTCGCCGATCATTCTCAACGATTCACTCGTCATTGGGTCGCAGCAAGGACCGGTCATCGCGGTGCCGCTCGCCGCGATTCGCGAATCGCGCGCGATCAAAGGCGTGACCTCGATCCCTTCGACTTACGACTTCGAAACGATCGGCGGCGATCTCTCGTTGGTCGCGCTCTTGATTCTTCTGTACGCCGTCCGCGCAAGCGCACGGCATGAGTTTCGGTAGCCCCTTAAATGCTGCCGCGCCTGCTTCTCGGCCTGACGATCCTGCTGCTCGCAGCCTTCTCGCTGCGCGATCTCGCCCGACTCGGCGGAGCGGCTCCGTGGCAGCGTACCTTCGACCTCGTCGACTTTTACTGCGCGGGTGAGGCGCTCGACGAAGGCCGCGATCCGTACCGCTACGAGCCTCTGCGAACGTGCGAGCATCGCAACGCGGACGGTCTGAGCATCTATGATTCGACCGCGCTTGCGGTACCAGCGCCATTGCCTCCGTATGACTTGACTCCGTACCGCGCGCTGGCGACGCTGCCGTTTCGATACGCCCGCACAATCGACGTTGCGGCGACCCTCGCCATCCTCTGCGCATCCGTCATCGCGCTCGGCGCGGCTGGGATCGCGTTCGAGGTGGCCCTACTGGCGCTAGTCCTTCCCATCGGCTACGTCGAGCTGGCATCGGGAGAGATCGCTCCGTTCGCATTTCTCGCGCTGACGATCTGCGGTGCCGCGCTGGTCAAGCGGCGTGACGGCGTCGCCGGCATCTTCGGCGCGCTCGTTGCAATCGAGCCTCACGTCGCGTTACCCGTCTGTGTCGCGCTCCTGCTATTTGCACCCCGCACCCGCGTCGCGCTGATCGTGACGCTCGCCGCGCTAAGCGTCGTCGCGTTGCTTACTGCCGGATTCGACGGCATTCGCGAATACGCCGCCGCCGTGTTGCCGGCCCACGCGCTGGCTGAGGCCGTCAACCCGCAGCAGTATAGCGTTACATGGGTTGCGTGGTTCTTCGGAGCAACACGCTCTCAAGCCGTACTACTCGGTACCGTCGCGTACGTGCTCGTAGCGCTCGCCGGCGTCTATGCCGCGGCCCTGCACCGCAGTAACGCGGGCACCGACCGCTCCCTGCTCGCGTTTGCTCCCGCTGCGTGCGCGATCGCCGGCGGCGCTTTCGTCCACGCCGAGGAGCTGTTCTTTGCGATTCCCGCCGCACTCGTCCTCGCAACCCAACGGACGGGTACGACGCGCGCCGTCGCCGCCGCCGCGCTTTGTGCGCTTTCGGTTCCGTGGCTGGCGGTCTGGTCCGTGAAACGACTCTTCGCGGCGACGATGCTCGTCTGCGTTCTCTTACTCTGGCGCTTACGCATCGGGCTGGGGGCCGCCCTTGCGACGATACTTCCGATTGCCGCCCTTATCTACGCGTTCGAACGGCGCCCGCCGGAGTTGCATATCACGTTGCCGGCGTCGGCGCACTATCCGCCCGACGCCATCGTTCAACGCGAATGGGCCGACGTCATGAATGTACTCCAGACCCACGACCCACTCTGGCTCGCGATCAAGATCCCGGTATGGTTCGCGTTAGCTACGGTGATCGCGCTCGCAGCAAATCCCCGCCGCGGTACGGCGTGACTCACCGGCGCTCAATCGTCGTCGCCGTGCTGTTGCTCGCGCTCGGGGTCGCGGCTGCGCGCGACCTTGCACGCCTAGGAGCGCAGCTTCCATGGCATCAAATGTTTAACTTTCCCGCATTCTACTGCGCGGGTGAGGCGATCGACGCGGGCCGAAGCCCATATTCGTACGAGCCGCAGCGCTCCTGCCAGCACCGCGTCGCCACGGCAACGGCATTCCACGCCGATCCGGCGCTCGTTATTCCGGCGCCGCAGCCGCCGTACGACTTTCCTCCCTTCATGCTTCTGGCACGGTTCGACTACCCCACGGCGCGCGCGATCTACGCGGTAGCGATCCTGCTCGCCGTCGTGCTCGCCGCAGCCGCACTGACGCGAATTGCCATTCCATTCGACGTTGCGTTGCTCGCGCTCGCATTATCCGGCGGTTACCTGCAACTCAACGACGCGCAGATTGTGCCGTTTGCGTTGCTCTGCATCGTCCTCGCCGGCGTTGCGCTCGCGGCCGGTCGTGACCGGCTGGCGGGCTGTTTGGCGACGCTCGGGGCGATAGAACCGCACCTTGCATTGCCGACGATTGTTGCCATCGCGGTCTTCGTTCCCAAGGCGCGCTGGTCCATAGCCGGGACCGCCCTGCTGCTCGCCGCCGCCGGCACGTGGAGCGTCGGCCTCGCCGGTGCCGGCGAATATCTCTGGCGCGTGCTGCCGGCGCACGCGATCTCCGAGGTCGATTATCCGTATCAGTTCAGTCTCACGTACGCGCTCCACACGCTGGGAATGCCTGCGCTTGGGGCGCAACTGCTGGGCGATCTCTCGTTCCTGGTACTGTGCGCCTTCGGCATTTTGCTTGCGCCGCAGCTCGCGCGCCGGCTCGCTACGCAATCGATGCTCGCGTACGTTCCGGCAGTATGCGCCGTCACGGCCGGCCCGTTTCTGCATATGGTCGACATCCCGCTCGCGATACCGGCAGCGCTCGTCTTTGCTACTCGGCTGCACGGCGCACAACGCACTGCTGCCGCCGCCTCACTCTGCGTGTTGGCCGTACCGTGGATACAAGTTTGGGGTCTCAAGACGCTCTTTGCGGCAACCCTCTTCGTCTGCGCGACGCTGCTCTTTCGGCTCGAAGTCGCGCTGCCCGAGATGCTTGCGATACTTGCCGGACTCTTCGCACTCATCTATGCCTTCGAGTTGCATCCGGCCCCCTCGATCACGCCGTTGCCTTCTGGAAAAGCGTACGATCCAAACGATCTCGCCCAAACCGCGTGGAAGAGTTACACCGAGCAGTTCCGCACTCGTGATCCGGGCTGGTTCCTGGTCAAGACGCCCGTCTGGGCGGCGTTGGTAACGCTCCTTCTTCTCGCATACCGAGTAGCACGCTCGGCGCCGACCCGGCGCTGACACTCGGCAAATCGACCTCGCGCCGCATTTGAAGCCATCCGCGAAAGTTTGCATGGAACTCCGCATCGGTTGCCGGCGTCGCCACGTGTTCGAACGGGCTTAGGTGACGGTCCGCTCGCAGACGCTCGTAGAGCTCGATATCCTTCTCGATCTCGCGCTTGCCGTCGTGCGTAAGGTATGAGACGCGCGCGCAGCGGGCGACCGAAATGCGGCGGCGCGTCTCGAGGTCCAGCTCGCGTTCGTCCTCCTGGAGCAACGGCAGGTGCCACGCTCCCAACGCGAGCGCGCGCGGTTCACTGCCTTCCATCGCGTCGCGAATACGCAGCGCTGCGGCCCTGATCTCAGGCTGCGCGGTGGGCGCGCAACGGAGTTCGAAAAAGTTGCTCCACTCCGTCGCGGTCACGATGACCGTATGCCAGAGAAACGGCTCCAGAAGGCGGTTGAGCTCCTGTTTGTGGACGCGCAGTTCGAGCAGCCGGCGCGCCTGCGCGACCGCCGCATCCCGCGCGCCGAGCCACGCGGCCTCGGCGCGCGCCGCATCCTGCGGTTCGAGAAGCTCGTTTGCCGACATGCCGGCACCGTTGCGCCCCCACTCGAGCGGAATGACCGGATCGCGTTCGGCGCGCTCGATGAGCTTAGCGGTCGGAATCGCACGCGAGCTGGCGCTATTACGCGAAAAGCTGCGATGCGTGTTGAACTCCGCCAGCACGAAGCGCGGGAAGGTTACTTCCAGCGTGGTGAGCCGAATCGCTGCCGGACTGAGCGAGTCGAGCAGCACCCGAGCGGAGTAACCCAAGGGTTGAGTCCCCGCTAACCTCGATAACGCAGGAACGCCGGAACGTCGATGTCGTCCATCGTCACGGGAGCGACCGCATCGAGCTTGTCGGTGTCGAATGCGTAGCCGTTTTGCATGCGGTACCCGCGACGCCCGCCGAAGCCCGCTGCCAGCACCGTGACGCGCACCTTGCCCGACATCGTCGGGTCGACCGACGCGCCGAAGATGATCTGCGCCTCCGGATCGACGGCGCGGCTGATCATCTCGGCGGCTTCGTTCACTTCGTACATCGCCATATCCGGACCGCCGGTAATGTTGAAGATCACGCCGCGCGCGCCCTCGATCGTCGTCTCGAGCAACGGCGACGCGATTGCCTTCTGCGCTGCGTCGGCCGCGCGGTGCTCGCCGCTGCCTTCACCAATGCCCATCATCGCCGATCCGGCGTCCGTCATGATCGTCTTCACGTCCGCGAAGTCGAGATTGATGAGACCCGGCTGTGTGATCAGATCGCTGATACCGGCGATGCCTTGACGTAGCACGTCGTCCGCATACGCAAACGCTTCGTTCAGCGGCGTCTTTTTTTCGATCACTTGGAGGATCCGCTCGTTGGGGATCGTGATGAGCGTATCGACCTTTGATTCAAGCTCGCCGATCCCGTTCTCGGCGACCTGCATGCGCTTCTTGCCCTCGAACGCAAACGGTTTAGTGACGACCGCGATCGTCAGCGCTCCCGACTCACGGGCCAGCTCGGCGATCACCGGCGCGGCGCCCGTTCCGGTACCGCCGCCCATGCCCGCGGTTAGGAAGACCAGATCGGCGCCGTCGAGCACCATCGCCAGATCCTCGCGCGACGATTCGGCGGCCTCGCGTCCGAGCGTCGGATTCGCACCCGCGCCGAGCCCGCGCGTCTGGCTTCCGCCGATATGCACCCGGTTCTCGGTCGCTGATCCGCGCAACGCTTGGACGTCGGAGTTCACCGCGAAGAACTCGACGCCGGCGAGCCCGGCCGCGACCATCCGGTTTATCGCGTTGCAACCGCCGCCCCCGATGCCGATGACTTTGATCGTCGCCGTATGGTCGGGCTCGGATATAGAACGTCGAACGTCAGCCATGACCTGTGGTTCCTCCTCGAAAAGTGATGAGTTTACGTCCATAAATCGGCGAGCCAGCGCGTGACTCGCCCAAACGTGCCGCTGCGCCGGCGGACGTGCAGCGCATCGTCGCGCTCGCCGTTGGCGCCGAAGAGCACCAACCCGAGTGCAGTTGCATACTGTGGTGCGGTCATCGACTCCGTAAGCCCGCCGACCATGCTTGCGTTCCCGATGCGAACCGGCAGTCCAAAAACGTCCTCTGCAATTGGCGCCAAATGAGGCAGCAGCGACCCGCCGCCCGTGAGCACGACCTCTCCCAAGACGAGATCGCGCGGCACGTTTTCGACGATCTTCTGCTTAGCCATGCGCAGCGTTTCAAGGACGCGAGGGACGACTATTTGGCGCAGCTCGGCGGTCGTATGTTCCTTGTTCCCGCGACCGTCTAAGGTGCGGATCGCGAACGATCCCTCACTATCACCGTCGCGAACTGCGGCCCCGAGCCGCTTCTTGATCTCCTCGGCCTCCGCGAGCGTCGTCTTGAGCCCGAGCGAGATGTCGTTGGTGAGCACGTTGCCGCCGACCGGAACCGTAGCCGTGTAGATGGCGCTTCCAAGAGAGTACACGGCGATGTCGGTCGTGCCGCCGCCGATATCGAGGAGCACGACGCCAACTTGCTTCTCCTCCGGCGCCAGCGTGGCGGCCGAGCTGGCCAGTGGCTCGAAGACGAGGCCGGACGTTTCGAGGCCGGCGCGTTGGACGCATTTGAGCACGTTCGTGATGAAGCTCGTGCTGCCGGTAACGATGTGGGTGTCGACTTCCAGGCGGCCGCCGGCCATGCCGATCGGATCGCTGACGCCTTCTTGGCCGTCGACGGTAAAGTATCGCGGCAGTGCGTGAATGATCTGACGGTCGGCGGGCAGATTGATGATCTTGCTGGCATCGATGACACGGCGCACGTCGGCCGACGTCACCTCGCGGTCCTCGCCTGACACGGCGACGACGGCGCGGTTATTGGTGCTGCGGATATGGTCACCGGTAATACCGACGAACGCCTCACTGAGGTGTACGCCGGCCATGCGTTCGGCTTTTTCCGTGGCCGCCTCGATCGATTTGATCGTCTCCTCGAGGTCGACGACGACCCCCTTGCGCATCCCGAGCGACGGTGCTTCGCCGACCCCGATGATCTCGAGTCCGTTTGCGCCGTCGATGGCAACGACCGTACAGGTCTTAGTCGTTCCAATATCGAGGCCGCAAAGGGTCTCGTGCTTCATCCGCTCCCGTCACCTGTTCCAGTTGGTCACCACGATATATTGTGGTTGTATGAGGCAAGTCCTACTACGTATAGGCGTATCCCCGACGCGCTTCCGAGGGCTTGGCGAGGCCCCGCGCAACTCCTTGGGGACAACCCGTACAAAGGTGTGGAGAAGCTGTGCATTGTTCCGACGCAACGGGATGCGTGGCGGCTCATTAGGATCAAAAAAGTTTCAAATCCGCCGCGGCAGAATTTTGATAACCCCTCTGGAACTCCCGCCGAGAGTACGCTATCATCCTCTCTTAGCTTCTCATAATCATCAACGCCAGTCGGAGCTCCATATTGAAAAGTCACTCACCGTTGCTTGCTCTGCTTCTCGGAAGCTCGCTCCCCGCGGTCGCGCTCGCGGCGACGATCGATGCGTCGACCCTGCCCAACGGCACCTATACGGTGACGGTCGAGCGAGTGGTCGACGCCACGCACGTCCAAGTGAAGCTCGACACCGGCTCCGAGACCACGCTCGCCGCCGGGCGCGCGAGCGTCAACTTTTCAAAAGTTCAGCAGAACGACCAACTCAAGCTGTCGCTCATCAATGGAACCGTCATGGTCTACGCCGACCTGTCCAACCACTAACTCACGCGCCTGCTTGCCGTCCAAAGCATCCCGCACCCACTCCCGCACAGAATCACGCGGCTACCGGTATTGCAGTACCGGCGTGTTCGGCGCGCGGAGATCGATTGCCGCGACGCGCGCACGATCGCGTACGACCTGCGTGAGAATCGGATTCACGAGCGCGATCTTTCGCGTGAGGTCACTGTCGTCGCCGAAGAGCACCCGTACCTGACCCGGAAGCGTCGCGACGAGTCCTCCGAAGCGATCCCGGCGCAGCTCCACCGGCGCGAGCCCGGCCGCAACCATCGCGTCATAATCGTCGCGTAGCTCCAGCGCCCGCGATTGGGCGACGAATGCGCCCGCACGCAATGCGACGCCCGGTTGCAGCACGAAGACCGGCAGGGTCTCCTCGCCGCTCGATCCTTCGAGCACGCGCAACGCGTGGTCCGCAACGGCGGCCTCGTCACCGCTTTGGAGAATGACGAAGGGCACGCGTTCGGTCACCGCAATCTTCATCGTCGTCGGCGGAATGCGATGCACGCTCGCCGTCGCTACGAATGGAATCGCTTCGACGCGGCGTGCAATCGCCGACGTGCTTTGCAGCCACATGTTCGCGTTGCGAGCAATCGCCGCGCGCTCGAGTATCTCAGCCTCCGCCACACGCCGATTCCCGACTACCTCGACGCGTGCCGGATCGAAACCGGGCCACATCCCCGCGAACGCTGCGGCGCCGGCCAGCAGTAGGACGACCAGCGCTAAGACGACGCGATACGGCCGGAGACGCGCCGTTACGGTGCGCTGCTTGCGCCGCGGCGGCCTCATCCAGCCGTCCCCAGCACGTAGCGATCGATCGCTTCGGCGACGCCGTCGTGTGCAAGATCGCCGACGACGGCGTCGGCAACGTCCCGCAGCTCTTGCGGCGCCGAACCCATCGCAATCCCGAGCCCTGCGGTGCGTAACAGCGGCGCGTCGTTCCACGAATCGCCGATCGCGACCGTATCGCCGATCCCAACGCCGAGACGTTGCGCCACGAACGCAAACGCGTCGCCCTTGTCGACCGAGAGGTCGAGCACTTCGACGAACTGCGGCAGACTACGCGTCACGTAAGCGCGCCCGTCGAGCTGCCGTTGCAAGCTCGCGGCGTACGCCTCCGCGACCGCAGCGTCGGCCACAATCACCGCCTTTGTTGCGTCGCTGTAGGCGAAGGCTTCGAGTAGCGACGGAACGATCACGGGTTGCATCATCGATAGGCTCGCGTACAGTTCCGAGAATCGGTTGCGCGCCTCGCAATAGTATTCATCGTTTCGGTACAGCTGCAGGTGCATGCCGTCGCGCTCGCTGGCCTCGATGAGATCCTTTACTATCGCGTTGCCGAGCGCGCTGTGACGCAGGATTTCATCGCTCGACGGATCGACGATCGCCGCGCCCTGGTAACAGACGATCGGCGCGTCCAAGCGAAGCTCGCGCGCAAACGGAAGCGTCGATCGGTACATGCGGCCGGTTACCAAACATCCGGCCACGCCGGCCGCCTGCATCCGCGCCACCGCGTCTCGCACTCGCGGAGATATGACGAGATCGTGCCCCAGGAGCGTTCCGTCGACGTCAAACGCGACGAGCTTAGAACCCATCGGTTCTAGCCGCCCCGCCGGTCCGGCGCACCCTCTCGCACGCCCCCCGGGGCGAATATCCGCTCCAACTCCGACCGCACGCGCGCGTCGCCGGCGATGGCGCGCGCTACGCGCTGCGACCTCCCTTGAGCATGCATGACGACTGGAATTTCGCCTGGCCAACGATCGATCAAACGAGCCAAGCGATCGATCTGATCGCGGTGCGTCACCTCGACGTGCCATCCGCGCACGACTTGCCGCGGCGTTTCGCGCGGAGGCGCGAATGGGATGACTTCGTCGGCGGCGAGTGATATCTCGACCCGCGGCTCTTCTCCCGGCGCTCCAGCGGGGCGCTCCCGGACGCGTAACCGCCCTTTGATCGTGAGAATCGCACCGCTCTCGAAAAGATCCGCGACCTGCGCGAACATTTTCGAAAACACGACTACGTCGCACGTGCCGCTCATATCCTCAATCTGTGCGATAAGTATCTGCTGTCCCGCTTTTGTCATCGTTCGTCGAGCCGCAGCGACGGTGCCGGCGACAATCGCCAAGGCATCGTCCTCGAGCGTTCGTAACTCCTTAATTGGCCGCGCGCCGGTGCGCGCTAGGATCGGCGCAACATCCGCTAGCGGATGCCCTGAAACGTAGATGCCGAGCGTTTCCCGCTCCCACGACAGCATCGTCGCCCGGGTCGGCGGGTCGAGCACCGGGAGTTGCGGCGCGAGCGAGGGCGCGCCGGCGTCGCTGTCACCGAAGAGCGAGACTTGGCCGAGCGCGGCGTCGCGCGACGTCCGCGCCGCTAGATCGATCGCCGCATCGAGGGCCGCGAGCTTCTCGGCGCGATTGCCCGGCAATGCATCGAGCGCGCCGCACTTAATCAGCGCTTCCAGCACGCGGCGGTTTACCTGTTTGGCATCCGCCCGGCGTGCGAGGTCGAAAACGTCCGTAAATCGGCCTGCGCGATCGCGCGCTTCGATAATGCTTGCGACCGCCGCGACGCCGACCCCTTTGACGGCTCCCATCCCAAACCGAATCGCGTTACCCACGACCGCGAAATCCACCAGCGATTCGTTGACGTCCGGAGGGAGAACCTCGATGCCGACCTTCTTCGATTCGTCGATGTACTCGGCGAGTTTCTCCGTCTTGTCTTTCACCGACGTCATTAGCGCGCTGAGGTATTGGAGCGGGTGATTGGCCTTGAGATACGCCGTTTGGTACGCGATCCACGCGTACGCCGCGGCGTGCGACTTGTTGAAACCGTATCCGGCGAACGGCTCGATGTAATGGAATATCTTCTCCGCAAGCGCACGATCGATGCCCGACGTCTCACACGCTCCCTTGACAAACTTCTCCTGGTAGAACGGAACCTTCTCGCGCTGTTTCTTACCCATGACCTTGCGAAGCTCGTCGGCCTCGCCCAGAGTAAAGCCCGCGACTTCGCGCGCTATTTGCATCGCTTGCTCTTGATAGACTGCGGTCCCGTACGTCTCGGCGAGAATCGGCTCGAGCTTGGGGTGCAGATACTGCGCCCGCGAGCGGCCATGTTTGTTGCTGATGTACTGAGGAATCCAATCCATCGGCCCGGGCCGGTAGAGTGCGACGAGGGCGACGATGTCTTCGAAACGCGACGGCCGCAGCTCCGCGCAGACGCGCTTCATCCCTTCCGACTCTAGCTGAAAGACGCCCATCGTCTCGCCGCGCCCTAGCATTTCGTACGTCTTACCGTCATCGAACGGAATGTGTTCTAGATCGAATGTGGGATCGACCGTCCGCCGGATCTCGCGCACGGCTTTCTCCATAACGGTGAGATTGCGCAAGCCTAAGAAATCCATCTTAAGCAGCCCGATGCGCTCTATCCCGTTCATGTCGTACTGCGTATTGATGCCGCCGCTTCCGAAGCGGACCAACGGGGTATAGTCGACGAGCGGTCCTGCGGAAATGACGACGCCGGCAGCGTGCGTGCTTGCGTTACGCGCGAGGCCTTCGATCTCTTTGGCCGTCTCAAGCAGCTTGCGAATGTCGGGCCGCGTAGAATGAAGCGCTTTCAGTTCTGCGATCTGTTCGAGCGCCTGGGGAATCGTCAGACCCATCGGACCGGACGGAACGAGCTTGGCAACTCGATCCACGTCGGGCAGCGGCACGCCGAGCGCGCGACCCGCATCGCGAATGGCAGCCCGCGCCGCCATCGTTCCAAAGGTCACGATTTGCGCGACGCGGTCCTTGCCATACTTATCAGTGACGTACGCAATGACTTCGTCGCGCCGCTCGACGCAGAAGTCCGTGTCGATGTCAGGCATCGAGATACGGTCCGGATTCAGGAAGCGTTCGAAGACGAGGTCGAACCGCAGCGGGTCGAGATCCGTAATATGCAGGCAATAGGCGACCAGCGAGCCGACGGCCGAACCGCGACCCGGCCCTACCGGAATCTCGT
This sequence comes from Vulcanimicrobiota bacterium, assembly GCA_963758805.1. Lineage (GTDB taxonomy): Bacteria > Vulcanimicrobiota > Vulcanimicrobiia > Vulcanimicrobiales > Vulcanimicrobiaceae > Cybelea. The sequence continues at coordinate 337,347 of CAVWWP010000002.1, read as the reverse complement.
GGTCGCGCGCATACTTCACGAAGTCCCAAACGATCAGAAAGTACGACGAGAAGCCCATCTTCGTGATCACGCCTAGTTCGTAGTCCAGCCGCTCGCGCAACGCCGCATCCGTGGCGGCGCGCTCCCCTCCGTATCGTTCCCGCAGCCCGGTTTCGCAAAGTTCGCGCAGGAATTCGTTGTCGCTCTTCTCGAGCATCCCCTCGGTTTGTGGAACCGGATACTGCGGCAAATGGAATATCTTCTCGGGAATACGGATGTCGACGCGCCCCGCGATGGCGACCGTACTGTCGCAAGCCTCGGGGATGTCGCTCCAGAGGTCGCGCATCTCGCTCGGCGACTTGACGTAGAACTGATCGGAGTAGAAGCGCATCCGATTCGTGTCCGCGACCGTCTTACCGGTACCGATGCAGAGCAAGACGTCGTGCGCCGAAGCGTCTTTCTGCTCCAGATAGTGGGAGTCGTTCGTCGCCACGATTCCCACGCCCAGCTCGCGGGCGATCCGGACGAGGTTGCCGTTGATCGCGTCTTGCTCGGGCATCCCGTGCCGCATCACCTCGACGTAGAAGCGGTCGCCAAAAATCTCTGCGTACGTCTTGGCGTTGCGTAGGGCGGTCGTATAATCGTTCTTCAGCAACGGTGCGGCGACGAGCCCGGACATGCATCCCGAGAGCACGATGAGCCCTTCGTGATGCTCCGCCAGCAGATCGAGATCTATCCGAGGCTTATAATAGTAGCCTTCGAGGAAGCCTTTCGAGACGAGCGCGGTGAGGTTACGATAACCGATGACGTCGGCCGCGAGGATCGTGACGTGGGCCTCGTCGCGCACGCTGCGGTCCAAACGCCCGCGCGGAGCAAGGTACGCTTCGCAACCCAGGATCGGCGTGAGCCGATACTCGCGCGCTTTATAGTAAAACTCCATCGCGCCGTACATCACGCCGTGGTCGGTCAGCGCGACGGCGGTCGCTCCATCCTCGGCCGCGCGCTGGCAAAGGCGGTCGATGCGGCACGCTCCATCGAGCAGCGAATACTCCGAATGGACATGGAGATGGACGAACTGGTTCCCTGGCATCGAGCGTAGCTAAGCTTACCGTACCGCAGGCGACAGACCTTGTTGAAGCTGCGGCGGAAACCAAAACTCCGCCGCGAACTACCGCCGCAAGGAGGATCCCTCATGCAGCTCGAGCCGTATCTCTTCTTTCATGGCACGTGTGAGGAGGCGCTCAACTTCTACGCGCGCTGCTTCGGTGGCGAGATCACGGTGCTCAGCCGCTTCGCCGGTTCTCCGGTCGAAGCCGACGTCGACGAATCCTTTCGGAATAAGATCATGCACGCCAGTTTTGTGGCCGGCGATTTGAAGTTCATGGCCTCCGACGGTCGTCCGGGTGTGCCGCCCGACGGTGAAGACGACATTGCGCTCTCGGTGGCTACGACCGACGAGCGCGAAGGCGAACGCGTCTTTGCGGCGCTTGCCGAAGGCGGGACCGTGACGATGGCGCTGACGGACGCTTTCTGGGGCGGGAGGTTCGGTTCGCTGACGGATCGCTTCGGCGTTCAATGGATGGTCAGCATCAACGCTTGACCGGAGCCGACTCGTGCGGAACTAGCAAATCAATGCGCACGACACGCTGTGCCGGTATCTCGACTTCTTCGCAATCGAAGCATCGAATCGGCTCGCCGCGGTTGAGGCAGCCGATCATACGTTCGCGCATGAATTCGGCCATTTCGAGCTGATTGTATCGCTCGCAAAACGTGCGCCCGTCGTCCAAACGGATCCACAACTCCGCACTCTGCATCGAGAACCCTCCGTTCCTTTCTCTACCCTGCCAGTCGGTTTTTAAATCGCACCCGCAACACGCAGCATGTCCATCACCCGGTCGACCGGCAGCGCGTAGATCGTCACGCCATTACGGCCCGTCATTGTTCGCGCCTCGAAGAGCGCATCGTAGATTGCGGCCTGGGTCGCTTCGGCGGTCGCCGTATACAGTGCGTCGAGCGTGTCGTCGTCCTCCAGAATCGGTTCGCGTGGAGCGGTCACGGTAAAGTTTGCAACCCGCTCGAAGATCTGCGTCGTCGAGAACGCCACGATCAAGTCGCCGCTCCCTACGGAAGACGTCAATCCGGTGCGCGCCATACCCATTGCGGCGCGCAGCGTCAACGCGCGCAGCTGCCGGCTGTCGAGCGGTGCATCGGTCGCAACGACGATGATGATGCTTCCTGAAGCCATGCGCCCGTGCAGCGAGACGTGCTTGGGAAACACAGGTAGGTATTCGCCGGTCAACCGCCGGCCTACCGGAACACCGACGATCGTGAGCAACCTCCGGCTACTTCCGGTGTTGTCGTTCACTAAGACACCGACGCGATACCCGCGGAGCTCCGGCGGAAGTACGCGCGATGCCGAACCGATGCCGCCGCGGAACCCAAACGCGTTCATTCCAGTGCCCGCGCCGACGCTTCCGCGAGTGAACTGTCCTGTCGTCGCGCCGTCGAGCAGTCGTACTACGTCGTCCGGCGTTACCGCGCGCGCCTGAATGTCGTTGAGCAGCGCGTCATCACATTCGGCGACGACCGGAAGCGGGACGTCGTCGCCGCGCCCGACCGCGGGGTGATGATCGATCACCCAACTGACGACGCCGTCGGCCGCGCGTCCAACGTCGAGCGTGTCGGTCAAAACGATCGGCTCTTCGAGATATCCCGACTCCTCGATCCAGTGCGTTCCGGTCATCTCGCCGTTGCCGTTGAACGCGAAGAACGCCGCAGCCACTTTGTGGTCCCACGGATCGGCGTTGGGTAGGACCGCGGTAGCCCCGGTGCGGATGTCGCTCCCCTCTACTTTTGTCACATGCCCAACGCGAACGCCCGCGACGTCCGTGATGCCGTCCAGCGGCCCCGGCACGAACAACCCGAACCGGAAGGGGAGCATGGCTGCGGCCGGCAGCGTCGTCATCAGCGCGAAGAGGAGCGTAGGCCCTATTAGGCGCTTCCACTGCATGGGTTTTGCATTGGCCCCCTCGCTGCGGTCGCCTGCAGGCGCGTTTAGCCGGCGCGGGAAAGACATCGGACGATAGCATTGCACCGCGGGGAGAGACGACCATTCTTACCGTTCCTGAGAAACTGAAAGCCGCGAAGCTCTGGGAGAACCTGTCGGCGCCCGTGCTCATAGAGCACGCGTTGGCGCGCGGCGAAGGTGTACTCGGCGACGATGGTCAGCTCATCGTCGATACGCGCCCGCATACGGGGCGTTCGCCCAAAGACAAGTTCTTCGTACGCGAACCCTCGAGCGAGGGACACATCGACTGGGGAACGACGAATCAGCCGATACGACGCGGCGTATTTCGATGCGCTCTGGGATCGCGTCTGCGCCTACCTCTCCGAGCGCCAGGTCTACTCCCTCGACTGCTACGTCGGCGCCGACGAGTCGTATCGGCTGCCGCTCCGCGTCTACACCGAGCTGGCATGGCAGAGTCTCTTTGCACGGAATCTGTTCATCGTTGGAGATCGTCCCGAACTCGATTTCTCTCCCGAGTTCACCGTCGTCGATGCGGCCCTCTTCCAAGCGGATCCGGAACGTGACGGCACGCGCACGAGCACGTTCGTCTTGGTCAACTTTGCCCGACGCCTGATCCTCATCGGCGGTACGCGCTATGCGGGCGAGATCAAGAAGTCGGTTTTTACGGTGATGAACTATCTGCTTCCGCTGCGCAAAGCGCTGCCGATGCACTGCTCGGCTAACGTCGGAAGAAGCGGGGATGTCGCCATCTTCTTCGGTCTCTCCGGAACCGGAAAAACGACCCTTTCGTCGGACCCGCACCGTCCGCTCATCGGCGACGACGAGCACGGATGGTCGCCGGACGGCGTCTTCAACTTCGAGGGCGGCTGTTACGCGAAGGTCATTCGTCTCTCACCGACGGCCGAGCCCGAGATTTGGGCGGCGACGCACCATTTCTCGACGATCATCGAAAACGTGGTCTACGACGAGAACACGCGCGCGCTCGACGTCGACTCGGAAGCGAAGACCGAGAACACGCGCTCCGCATACCCGTTGGAGTTCATTCCGAATGTCGTTCCGGGAAGCAAGGGCGGTCATCCGCGAACGATCGTCATGCTTACCGCCGATGCGTTCGGCGTCTTACCGCCGATCGCGAAGCTCTCGCGCGATCAAGCGATGTACCACTTTCTCTCCGGTTACACGGCGAAGGTCGCCGGAACCGAACGCGGCATAACCGAGCCCCAAGCAACGTTCTCAACGTGTTTTGGCGCGCCGTTCATGGTTCATCGGCCGACCGTCTACGCTAGCCTACTGGGATCGAAGATCGACGAACACGACTGCGACTGCTGGCTCGTCAATACGGGCTGGATTGGCGGCCCGTATGGCGTCGGCAAGCGCGTTTCAATCGCGCACACCCGCGCGATGGTGAATGCCGCCATCGAGGGACGGATACCGGGAGAGTTCGATCGCGAGCCATTCTTCGGCTTGATGATTCCGCGGCGCGTTCCCGACGTTCCGAGCGAGTTGCTTAATCCGCGAAATGCGTGGGCCGACAAGGCTGCTTACGACGCTCAGGCGGCCAAGCTTGCCCAACTCTTCTTCGACAACTTCAAGCGCTTCGAGAACGACGCGTCGCCGGCAGTCAACGCGGTAGCGATCAAGCCGCTCGCGCGGTCCTAATCCCCTATTCAGGCGCTCTGGGTGGCCCGGCGGCTAAGATATCCCCATGAAGAAAGCCCTTCTTACAACGGGCGCTTTGGCCGCGCTCCTGGCGTTGCCGCTGACGGTGAACGCGCAGCAGCAGGGCCAGCCGCAACAGACGCAGGCGCAGGCTCCGACCACGCCGAGCGAGTCCCGGATGACGCGCCACTGGACGAAGCGTTTCGGCTCGCTCAATCTCTCCGACCAGCAGCGCCAGCAGGTCCAGTCGTACATCCACCAATACTCGCAGGCCCACCCCGAAGGCAGCCCGCGCGACCAGCAGGCGACGCGTGCGCTACGCCAACAGATCATGGGCGTCCTGACGACCGATCAGCAGAATCAGTACCGTCAGCAGCGCCAACAGCACCGGGCACAGGCGCAGCAGCAAAATCAGCAAGGGCCGCCGTCTTCCGATCAGCAGGCCCCGCCGAGCCAGCCGCCCGGCTAGCGCTCGGCCAGACGCGAAACGACGAACGCCGAGAGACGTTCGCGATTGAAGCGCGCCGGCGCGGGCGCCACGCCAACCACCGTCTGTTGTCGAATTTCAGATCCGATTTTGCGACGCGAAGCAACGGCCACAACGCTGCTCGATCGTTCTAATGTCGGCGCGCTAAGCCTGACCGCCCTACGGGCGTGAAAAAGCAAATGACATGGGACAAACCCTCCTTACCGGCAAGAATGTCACGCTGCGTCTAAAAAGACAACATCACTACAGAGGGTACAGAGCCATCAAAATACTTGGTGTGAACACACGGTCAATAGTGCTGGCGCCGGTCACGCTGCTCTTAGCCGCCACGCTCGCGACGTGTTACGGCAATGCGTCGTCTGCGCACTCGGCAAGACCGCTCTCGGTACCCGATAACATAACCATTCCTCCTTCGTTCACAATTCAGGCAATTGCGAGCGTACCGCGAGCCCGTGAACTAGTCGCGCTTCCAAACGGCGATCTCATCGCCGGCAGCTTAAGTAACCAGATCTATATTCTCCGCGATGCGGAGGCCGCTAGACCCCGCCGGGCGACAGTCCTCGCGACGCTGCCCGACGACCGCGCATCGGGCGTCGCCTTCTCGCGCGACCGCGGCGAGCTTTACGTGGGAACCGAACACGGCGTCTACGCAGCACGCTACGCGACCGGACAGAGCTCGCCGGTGTTTGCGCTACTGGCCGGCGTTCGAACCGGCCCGATCTCACCCAATAGCGATGGTGACGTCCATCTGACGACCTCCGTCGCTTACGCTGGGGGTGCGCTCTACGCCGGCGTCGGCAGCTCGTGTAACGCCTGCGTCGAAGCGGATCCTACTCGAGCCTCGATTCTTCGGATCGCACCTTCCGGCACGATCGTCAAGCGCGCGACGCGAATTCGCAACGCCATTGCGATGACCGGCAATCTGGGCGACGATGCGCTGTGGGCCGGCGGCGCCGGACAAGACAGTCTTCCGTATGGGCATCCGTACGAGTTTCTCGATGACGTTTCGTCACATCGCGGCGTCGCCGACTACGGCTGGCCGGATTGTGAAGAGAATCGACACGCATACACACCGGGTGCCGACTGTTCGCAAACCGTAGCGCCGCTCGTCGTTTTACCGGCATATTCGACGATCATCGCTGCGACGTTCTACCCAACGGACATTCACGCACGATATTCGTTTCCGTCTGCCTACCGAGGTGCGATTTTTGCGACGGCGCACGGCTCCTGGCACCGCGCGCCCGACGGCGATTATGCCGCCGCGCCGCAGGTCGTAGCAATCCCGATGAGCGGCGGCCGCCCGAAGATCCCGGTCGATTGGCAAAACCCGCAAGCCCAATGGCAAACGTTCGTCGGCGGCTTTCAGCACAACGGCGAACGGAGCGGCCGGCCGACCGGAATCGCCGTCGGAGTGGAAGGCAGTCTCTTCGTCGCAGATGATCAAGCCGGGGTAATTTACCGGATACGCCCGAAGTAACTGCCATGCACCAACGAACGCTCGCGTCCGCACTTCTGTTCTCGCTTGCGTTGAACGCCTGCGCGGGCAGCCCTAATGTCGGTGGCATAAGCGGCTCGCCAAACCACCTCGCGAGTTCGTCGAAGAACCTAGGTTGCGACAGTTCCACCGCGTCCGCAGCTCGCGCTACGCATCGGGCGACGCCTTCGGCTATCCAGGTCAGCAGCGGCTTTTCAATCGAAACAATCGCGAACTTCGGCTCGTCTGGGCCTCGCGAACTGGCGGCGCTTCCGGATGGCGATCTCATCGTAGGGACGTCGGGAAGCAGCGTCTGGATCGTGCCGCATGCCGAGGGCAACCCCGGCTATGCGCGCGTCTTTGCGACCATCAACGATCAGCAAGCTGCGGGCGTAGGATTCGCAGGGCCGCTCCACAAGACTCTACGTCGCGACGACCTCCCACGTTTGGGCGATTCCGTATCACGACGGGGAACTCTCGGCACCCAGCGTCAAGAAGATCGCAGATGTCCGCAGCGGTCCCATAGTGCCTGGAACGGACTGCGATATCCATACCACTACCTCGGTGGCGTACGCCGGCGGCAAGGTCTACGCGGCAGCCGGCTCGTCGTGCAATGCGACGATGGACTACGGCAGGAAGCCTTGCACCGAAATCGATCCTACGCGTGCCGCCGTCTCGATCATGAACCCCGACGGGTCCGATTTTACGCAGCGCGCGAAGCGCATTCGCAACGCGATTGCGGTAACCGTCGATCCACAAACCGGCGCCGTCTGGGTCGGCGGCGCGGGACAGGACGATCTTGCGTTCCACCATCCGTACGAGTATCTCGACAACCTGTCGTCGCATCCGGGCGATGCCGACTACGGCTGGCCGGAATGCGAGGAGAACCACCACGTCTACTGGCAGGGCTACAAGTGCTCCGATACGGTTGAGCCGCTCGTCGAGTTACCGGCATACTCGACGATCATCGGCGCGGTCTTCTATCCGCTCAATCCGACCGGCCATTACGCCTTTCCCGCTGCCTACCGCGGCGGGCTCTTTGCCGCCGTTCACGGCTCGTGGCATACGAAGCACAACGACTGTTATGCCGCGCCGCCTCGCGTCGTCTTCGTTGGCATGAACGGTGATACTCCGAAACATCCCGTCGATTGGAAGAATCCGGTGACGCAATGGGAGAACTTCGCGACGGGATTCCAGAGCTGCTCCTCCCGGAGCGGCCGCCCGACGGGGATCGCGGTCGGATCGAAGGGTAGCCTCTTTGTCGCCGACGATAGTACCGGACTTATCTACCGCATTCGTCCGACGTCCTCCGCACCGTAACGTCGCCCATCGCTTACCGCATGCCTGACACGCTGGCAATTCTCGTCGGTGGCGGCCCAGCGCCCGGGATCAACGGCGTCATCGCATCGGCCGCCATCGAGGCATTCACGTGCGGGTTGCGCGTTATCGGGATCTACGACGGTTATCGCGACCTCGCCGCCGGGCGTACGCCGCAAACGATCGAGCTCACTTTCGACCACGTCTCGCGCATTCATACGAGCGGCGGCTCGATTCTGCGCACGTCGCGGACGAATCCCGCGAAGGACGAAGCAACGCTCGAACGCTGCGTCGCGTCGCTGCACGCGCTGGGGATCCGTTATCTCGTCTGCATCGGCGGTGACGATACGACGTACGGTGCCGCAAAGATCGCCGAACGGGCGCGCGGACGCATCGGCGTTGCGACCGTGCCCAAAACGATCGACAACGACCTGCCGCTGCCCGACAATGCGCCGACCTTCGGCTTCGAAACGGCGCGCTCGGTCGGCGCCGGCATTCTCGAAAGCCTCATGGAGGATGCGCGCACGACGGAACGCTGGTACGTCGTCATCTGTATGGGGCGCAAGTCCGGTGCTCTGGCGCTTGGGATGTGTAAGGCCGCCGGCTCGACGCTGGCCGTCTTACCGGAAGAGTTTCCGGAAAAAACGACGGTCGAGTCCGTCGTCGATACGATTGTCGGCGCGATCGTAAAACGCCGCGCGCTCGGTCGAACGCACGGCGTCGCCGTGGTTGCCGAAGGCGTGGCGGAGCGTCTCCCGACCGAGCTCCTTACTAGCTTCGGCGATATCGGTCACGACGCGTTCGGCAACGTAAGCCTCGCCGACGTCCCGCTCGGCATGCTTCTGCGCGACGGCGTGCGAAAGCGGCTCGCGGAGATAGGCGTCAACGCGACGATTCATGCCAAGGACATCGGTTACGAGCTTCGGTGCGCCAAACCGGTGCCGTTCGACGTCGACTACACGCGTACGCTCGGCTTCGGTGCGGTCCGCTATCTTCTCGCCGGCGGCAGCGGTGCGCTCATCGCACTCTCCGGCGGTCACGTACAGCCGGTCAACCTAGACGAGCTGCTGGACCCGAAAACCGCGCGCATTCAAACGCGCCAGGTCGATCTCACGACCGAGGCCTATCGCGTTGCCCGCGACTATATGGTCTATTTGGAGCCGTCCGACCTCAGCGACGAGACGAAGCTCGCGGCGCTTGCAGCAAAGACCAAACTCACGCCGCAGGCATTTCACACCGCCTTCGAGCACGCGGCACGGCAGTAACGAAGCAATAGCACAATCGACATCCCAGAACTGCGCGCTACATTCGAAGCGCTGTCCTTCAACAGAGAGATTGCCGCTGCCAAAGAGACCGGCCGCTGGCCGCCGTTACCTAGCACCGACATGGAATGAGCCCGCCGTGTAAATCGGCGGGCTCACCTTCCGAGTAATCTGGCACCGTCCTACTTTCGAGAGGCCCTGCGGCCAAACTATCATCGGCGCTGGCGGGCTTAACTGCCGTGTTCGGGATGGGAACGGGTGGAACCCCGCCGCCATGGGCACCAGAAACCTTTTTCAGTTTTGATCCCCGCCGCGATGGCGAGCCGGAGCTCGAGCCGATCGCGTCGGGAAAGCTTGAAAACTATACAGAGAAGAACTTTCAGTGCTACGACTATGAGCGTTTGCGTTAATTAAAATTTCCGAGCTATTAGTACCGGTCAGCTCCACGCCTTGCGACGCTTCCACCCCCGGCCTATCAACGTGGTAGTCTACCACGACTCTTCACCCTTTCGGGATTGAGATCTCATCTTGGAGTCAGTTTCACGCTTATATGCTTTCAGCGTTTATCTGATCCGAACGTAGCTACCCGGCTATGCTCCTGGCGGAACAACCGGTTCACCAGAGGTTCGTTCGACCCGGTCCTCTCGTACTAGGGTCCAATCTCCTCAAATCTCCTACGCCCACAGCGGATAGGGACCGAACTGTCTCACGACGTTCTGAACCCAGATCGCGTACCGCTTTAATGGGCGAACAGCCCAACCCTTGGGACCTATTACAGCCCCAGGATGCGACGATCCGACATCGAGGTGCCAAACCTCCCCGTCGATGTGAACTCTTGGGAGAGATAAGCCTGTTATCCCCGGAGTAGCTTTTATCCGATAAGCGACGGCCCTTCCATTCGGAACCGCCGGATCACTTAGCCCTGCTTTCGCACCTGCTCGACCTGTCCGTCTCGCAGTCAAGCTCCCTTATGCCTATGCACTCTGTACGAACGGTTTCTGACCGTCCTGAGGGAACCTTTGGGCGCCTCCGTTACTCTTTAGGAGGCGACCGCCCCAGTCAAACTGCCCACCTGACCATGTCCTACCACCAGATTATGGCGGCTAGTTAGAATCCCAAGATTATCAGGGTGGTATCCCAACGTTGCCTCCCCGACAGCTAGCGCCATCGGATCATAGGCTCCCACCTATCCTGTACGGACAATCTCAAAACCCAAGATCAGGATACAGTAAAGCTTCACGGGGTCTTTCCGTCCTGCTGCGGGTAACCAGCATCTTCACTGGTACTGCAATTTCGCCGAGTTCCCCATTGAGACAGTGCCCAAGTCGTTACTCCATTCGTGCAGGTCGGAACTTACCCGACAAGGAATTTCGCTACCTTAGGACGGTTATAGTTACCGCCGCCGTTTACTGGGGCTTCAGTTCGCCGCTTCGCTTGCGCTGACGACTCCCTTTAACCTTCCAGCACCGGGCAGGAGTCAGCCCCTATACGTCTGCTTTCGCATTCGCAGAGACCTGTGTTTTTGTTAAACAGTCGCTTGGGCCTATTTTGTGCCGCCTCCCTCAGCTTTCGTGGTAAACACTAGACCGAAGAAGGCACCCCTTCTCCCTAAGTTACGGGGTTAATTTGCCGAGTTCCTTAACAGGGATTCTCTCGTCGCCTTAGCATGCTCTGCCAGTCTACCTGTGTCGGTGTACGGTACGGGCACCTACGATCTACCTAGGGGCTTTTCTTGGCAGCGTGGAGTTGATCACTTCGGCTCCGAAGAGCCTCGCACTCGTTTCTCGGCGTTATGTGTTGCGGATTTCCCTACAACACCGCCTACCAACTTGGACGCGCACATCCATCGGCGCGCTGACCTATCCTCCTGCGTCACCCCCTCGGCTCATAGACCTATGTGGACGATGCCGGCTCCGCGAGTCTTTTTGTCGACCGCTTCGTCGCGTTTCAGTCACGGTCCGTAGACCGCTCCTTACAACGCTCCTTGCGCTCGAACAAAAATCCAACGCGGCTTCGCTCTTAGAACGATGCCGACATGGTACACATAAGTCTAAACGGTCGTCGGTGGTAGCAGAATATGAACTGCTTGTGCATCGCCTACGCTTCTCAGCCTCGGCTTAGCTCCCGACTCACCCTGAGACGATTGACGTTGCTCAGGAAACCTTAGACTTCCGGCGTGCGGGGTTTTCACCCGCATTTATCGCTACTTATACCTGCATTCGCACTTGTGGTTCGTCCACACGTCCTCGCGGTCGTGCTTCAGCCTACGCCACAACGCTCCCCTACCGATTAGTTTACTAATCCCAAAGCTTCGGTTCGATGCTTGAGCCCCGTTGAATTTTCGGCGCCCCATCACTCGACTAGTGAGCTATTACGCACTCTTTCAAGGGTGGCTGCTTCTAAGCCAACCTCCTAGTTGTCTGAGCGACGGGACTTCCTTTACCACTGAGCATCGATTAGGGACCTTAGCTGTTGATCTGGGCTGTTTCCCTTTTGACCATGGAGCTTATCCCCCACAGTCTGACTGCTGCGCAGTGCGCCGCGGTATTCGGAGTTTGATTGGGTTCGGTAGTCCGGTAAGACCCCTAGCCCTGTCAGTGCTCTACCCCCGCGGGTTAACACGCAACGCTAGTCCTAAAACTATTTCGGGGAGAACCAGCTATCTCCGAGTTCGATTGGCTTTTCACCCCTATCCACAGCTCATCCAATGTTTTTTCAACAACAACAGGTTCGGGCCTCCACGTGAGGTTAATCACGCTTCACCCTGGCCATGGATAGATCACTCGGTTTCGGGTCTACTGCAACGGACGAACGCCCTATTCAGACTCGCTTTCGCTACGGCTCCGGCTCAACACCTTAACCAAGCCCGTTACAAGTAACTCGCAGGTTCATTCTTCAATAGGCACGCGATCAGCCATGCTTGCGCATAGGCCTTTCACGGTTTGTAGGCATGCGGTTTCATGTTCTCTTTCACTCCCCTCCGGGGGTTCTTTTCACCTTTCCCTCACGGTACTAGTACGCTATCGGTCTCCACAGAATATTTAGCCTTGGAAGATGGTCCTCCCGGTTTCAGACAGGGTTTCCCGTGCCCCGCCCTACTCACGAACAGCTCCGCGAGATCGATTGCTTTTGTTTACAGGACTTTCACCCTCTTTGGTGCGGCTTTCCAGCCGGCTTCTACTAGCGATCGATTTTGTAACTCGCGCTCAGAGATTCGGCTCTGAGACGGCTGTCGTACAACCCCGTTCATGCAACGCCCGAACGCTTGCACATGAACGGTTTAGGCTATTCCCAGTTCGCTCGCCACTACTACGGGAATCTCGTTTGATGTCTTTTCCTCCGGCTACTTAGATGTTTCAGTTCACCGGGTGCGCCCACTCACGACTATTGAATTCATCGTGGTGTCCATGCCCATGACGGCATGGGGGTTGCCCCATTCGGATATCGCCGGATCATCGCTTCTTAGCAGCTCCCCGACGCTTTTCGCAGCTTGGCACGTCCTTCATCGCCTGTGGAACCAAGGTATCCACCTGCATGCCCTTAATTATTTCGACTAACGCAAAATTGCACTACTTCACTTTCGTGAAGTAGCCGCTCTCATATGTTGTCGTAACACATGAAAGTTCTTCTCTATACAGTTTTCAAAGAACGTGAATGCCGATCTCGTCGTCGCAATCTCGGCGCCACGTTTTTTGAAAACGCGTACCAAGACTGAAGAAACGAGAAGGCACCTTGAGATGAACGATGCCGTGAGTCGAACGCTAGGCGTCGAACTCGCGGCGAGGTTCGTTCCCTCAAAGCTGAACAGTGCAGGCAATGCCACGCTACCAAGCCTCCGGCCATACGATCGAGATGATCGATAGACTCCTTGGCATAGAGCGACCCTTGTCATCCTGAGCGGAGTCGAAGGGAAGTCTGTGGTCGACTTAAGTTTATGTACGTTGCTGCAATCGCGAACGCGATCCAACAACATGTACTCCTTAGAAAGGAGGTGATCCAGCCGCACCTTCCGATACGGCTACCTTGTTACGACTTCGTCCCCCTTACCTAGCATACCTTAGACGCCTTGCTCCTTGCGGTTGCACGGGCGGCTTCGGGTACACTAAACTCAGGTGACGTGACGGGCGGTGTGTACAAGGCCCGGGAACGTATTCACCGCAGCGTAGCTGATCTACGGTTACTAGCGATTCCGACTTCATGAAGGCGAGTTGCAGCCTTCAATCCGAACTGAGAAAGGGTTTGTGAGATTAGCTTGCCCTTGCGGGTTTGCAGCTCGTTGTCCCTTCCATTGTAGCACGTGTGTAGCCCGGGACGTAAGGGCCATGCTGACTTGACGTCATCCCCACCTTCCTCCGGCTTGTCACCGGCGGTCCCGCGTGAGAGATCTTGCGACCAACACACGGCAAGGGTTGCGCTCGTTGCGGGACTTAACCCAACACCTCACGGCACGAGCTGACGACAGCCATGCAGCACCTGTCTCTGCGTCCGGTTGCCCGGAAACCTAGTCTCCTAGGATAGCGCAGGATGTCAAGCCCCGGTAAGGTTCTTCGCGTTGCGTCGAATTAAACCACATGCTCCACCGCTTGTGCGGGCCCCCGTCAATTCCTTTGAGTTTTAACCTTGCGGCCGTACTCCCCAGGCGGGACACTTATTGTGTTAACTGCGGCACAGATGGAGTCGATACCACCTACACCTAGTGTCCATCGTTTACGGCTAGGACTACCGGGGTATCTAATCCCGTTTGCTCCCCTAGCTTTCGCTCCTCAGTGTCAGGTTAGCCCCAGATGATCGCCTTCGCCACTGGTGTTCCTCCCGATATCTACGCATTTCACCGCTACACCGGGAATTCCATCATCCTCTGACTACCTCAAGGTCAGCAGTATCCACACGGGTTCCCGAGTTGAGCCCGGGTCTTTCCTTGCGGACTTGCTGATCCACCTACGAGCGCTTTACGCCCAATAATTCCGGACAACGCTTGCCCCCTACGTCTTACCGCGGCTGCTGGCACGTAGTTAGCCGGGGCTTCCTCCAAGGGTACCGTCATAATCGTCCCCTTCGACAGTGGTTTACGACCCGAAGGCCTTCTTCCCACACGCGACGTCGCTCCGTCAGGCTTTCGCCCATTGCGGAAAATTCCTCACTGCTGCCTCCCGTAGGAGTCTGGACCGTGTCTCAGTTCCAGTGTGGCTGGTCGCTCTCTCAAGCCAGCTACCCATCGGAGTCTTGGTAGGCCGTTACCCCACCAACTAACTAATGGGACGCAGTCCCCTCTTCGTGCGGATTGCTCCTTTCATCGCCCAGAGATGCCTCTCGGCGATCGTATGCGGTATTAGCTAACCTTTCGGCTAGTTATCCCCCACGCGAAGGCAGGTTGACCACGTGTTACTCACCCGTCTGCCACTAGGTATTGCTACCTCGTTCGACTTGCATGTGTTAGGCACGCCGCCAGCGTTAGTCCTGAGCCAGGATCAAACTCTCCATAAAAAACTTTATGGAGCCTGATGATGGCTCTATAATGGAAGCTCTGATTTGCCCATCTCGTTGTCGCCTCGGTGCTCGATTACGTTAGTAACCTTCGCACCTCGGCTCCTAGAGCCAAGCTAAATCCGCGCTTCCCCAAATTGAATACGAAATCTCGCGACCTCAAAGACATTGCCATACGACGTTGTCTCTAGACGTCGGAGACCCACAGACTTTTTGCGCTGCTGCACTGTTCAGTTTTCAAGGAACGATACCCACCGTGCCCGCAACTCGCTGGGCGCGAATCAAGAGATCGCGCTTCGGATTCCGGGCACTGGAGACGCCCCGAATCGGACTGGCCGATTGGGGCACGACGGCTATCATAGCGCCGCCCTACGGGCGTGTCAAGGAAAGGCGCGAAACGCCCGAGCCGCGTCTTAGGACGCCGCTCTTCCCTGCCTATGACCAAAGGTGCAGGCAAAGGGTTGCATTCCGGGTCCGGCTGGGCCCGAGTTCCCCGCGCCACCCCGGTGCGGCACTATATAGCCATATAAATGATGATTCGTTCCCGGCCGGCCGCCGCGGACGCTCCCGGTCAGCGTTTGCGCGAGATCGACTTTGCCTGCATGAAGAGCAGCAGGTAGTCGCGCCCTCCGGCTTTGCTGTCCGTGCCGGACATATTGAATCCACCGAACGGATGGACGCCGACCATAGCGCCGGTGCTCTTACGGTTGAAGTAGAGGTTTCCGACGAAAAAGTCGTCGCGCGCGCGCGCGATCTTCGCCTCGTCGCGGGTGTAGAGCGAGCCCGTCAACCCAAACTCGGTATTGTTCGCTATCGCCATTGCATCGTCGAAGTCTTTGGCCTTGATGACCGCTAGCACGGGACCGAATATCTCCTCTTGTGCAATCGTCGCGTCGGGTGCGACGTCTGCGATCACCGTCGGCTCGAGGAAATAGCCCCGATCGCCGACGCGCTTTCCGCCGGCGATCAACCGGCCTTCGCTGCGGCCTTTTTCGATATACTGCGCAATCGATTTCATCGCGCCTTCGTTCACGACCGGCCCCATGTACGTCTTGGCATCGGCCGGGTCGCCGACCGCGATCTTCGCCACCCGATCCTTGAGCTTCGCGACGAACTCGTCGTAGATGCCCTCTTCGACGATGGCTCGCGAGCACGCCGAACATTTCTGGCCCGAAAAACCAAACGCAGATGCGGCGACGCCTTCGACCGCTGCGTCGACGTCCGCATCGGCGCTCACGACGATCGAGTCCTTACCGCCCATCTCGGCGATGACGCGCTTGATCCACTTCTGGCCGGCCTGCGGCTTAGCGGCAAGCTCGTTGATGCGCAGCCCAACCTCCTTCGATCCGGTAAACGAAATGAACCGAATCAGCGGATCGGTGACGATGACGTCGCCGATCTCGCTTCCGGATCCGGGAATGAAGTTCACGACGCCGGGCGGGACGCCGGCTTCTTCCAAGAGATCGACGAACCAGGCCGCGATAATTGCGGCGTCGCTCGATGGCTTGAGGACGATCGTATTCCCGCAGACGATTGCAGCTCCGGTCAACCCGATCATGATGGCGCCGGCGAAGTTCCACGGCGGGATCACCGCGCCGACGCCGAGCGGAATATAGATGAGCTCGTTCTTTTCACCGTCGATCGGAGTGAGCGGCTGCGGAGCGGAATAACGCAGCGCTTCACGCGCGTAAAACTCGAGAAAGTCGATCGCTTCCGCAATGTCGCCGTCGGCTTCCACCCAACTCTTGCCGACTTCGTAGACTAGCAGCGCGTCGTACTCAAACCGCCGCTCGCGCAGGAGTGCTGCCGCTGCAAAAAGATACTGCGCGCGCTGTGCGAGCGTAAGCCGCTTCCATGATTCGAATGCCCGTGCGGCCGCGGCAATCGCCTCGACGGCCTGTTCTTTCGACGCCGAGCTGGTGACGCCGACGACCTCTTCGGGATTGGCCGGATTGAGCGAGCGGATCTTCTTATGCGTTTCAACCTTCCGCCCGCCGATGACGAGCGGGTACTCGTTACCGAACTCGCTTCGGACTTCCGCGAGGGCGGCCTTCATCGCCGTGACGTCGGCCGGATCGCTGAAATCCTTGATACGCTCGTTTGCAAATGGTTTAACCTGCTGCGCGCCCGCAGCGTCAATCGTCGTCGTCATACAGCTATAGTACCAGACCGCCCGGCCGTCGCCTTGCCGCTTTGGGCGCCTGGCCGTCTCGCGCGAGCGGGCCTCGCTTGCTGGTGCGAGAAATCCCGCGAGATGACGTACGACGTCGCCATCGTCGGAGGCGGCATCATCGGCCTCGCCACCGCTCGCGAGCTGCTGCGGCGGCATCGCGGCCTCAATCTCGTGCTGCTCGAAAAAGACGACCGGCTGGCCGGCCAGCAGACCGGGCACAATAGCGGCGTCATCCATTCCGGTATCTATTACGCGCCGGATTCGCTGAAGTCGCGGCTCTGCACCGAAGGCCGTAAAGCACTTTGGACGTACTGCGAGACCAAGGGTATCGAATACCGCAACGTCGGCAAGCTCATCGTCGCGACGGAGCAGCGCGAACTTCCGTCGCTCGACGCGCTCTACCGGCGAGGCCTCGCGGCGGGCATCGACGGATTACAGTTGATCGATGGTCCTCAGATAGCACGGTACGAACCGTACTGCGCCGGACTGCAGGCGATCTATTCGCCCGTCACCGGGATCGTCGACTACGGTCACGTTGCGCGCGCCTACGCGGACGACGCACGTGACGCGGGCGCCGAGATTCGCACCGGATTCCAGGTCGATGCAATTAAACGATCCGATGAGCTCTTCATCATCCGCGGCGGCGGCGCCGAGATCGCGTCAAAGCGCGTGATTACGTGCGCGGGCCTTCAATCCGATCGCGTCGCGCGCATGAGCGGCGGCGCAGCCGATCCGAAGATCGTGCCCTTTCGCGGCGATTATTTGGTGCTGCGGCCGGAGAGGCGCCATCTCGTCAAGGCGAACATCTATCCCGTGCCGGACCCGGCGCTGCCCTTCTTGGGCGCGCACTTCACGCCCCGGATCGGCGGCGACGTCTGGCTGGGCCCCAATGCGGTGCTCGCCTTCGCTCGCGAGGGTTACAGCGTCGACCGCGTCGACGTGCGCGATCTCTTCGAAACGCTCACGTACCCGGGCTTTCTAAAGTTTGCTGCCGGCCATATGAAGACCGCAGTGACCGAGTTCTACCGCGACGTCGTGCACCGCGCGTACGTCAAACAACTCCAACGGTACGTTCCGCAACTACGCGTCGAGGACACCCTGCCCGGACCTTCAGGGGTACGCGCGCAGTGCATGCAGCCCAATGGCTCGCTCGTCGACGATTTCGTCTTCGACGGCACAGGCGATCTGCTGCACGTCCGCAACGCTCCATCGCCCGCGGCGACTTCGTCGCTCGCCATCGCTCGCCACATCGTCGACACGCTCGAACAGCGCACTGACTTACGCCGCTCGGTCGCAGTGTAGGAGGCCGAGATGACCCACTTACGTGCCGTCGCGATCGCGGCGTTCTTTCTCGGAATCGGGATGGCCGGCGAGCCGTTTGCACCGCTGCACGCGCTGTTAGCCGCGGGTATTCTTCTTATTGTCGCGATCGCACTCGAACCGCGGATATCAAATCTGGTGATCTTCCTCGTCGCGTTCGTTGGCGTTTTACTGACCTGTTATCTCCAGCACGGCGAGATATATCCCGGGACGGGCATTGTCGGCTTGGGCTTGGGCGGCCTTGCCGCATCGTCTTTCGGACGCCGCACTGCGCCGGCCGCAATAGTGATCCTCGGAACCGTGGTCGGTGTAATCATCTTTTTCCTGTTGTAACCAGAAGCGTCTCAACAGTGTGCTTTGAAAACGCGTTAAGTCGGCGTAGCGGTCGGGGCCGGCGACGATGACGGGCTCGACGACGGCGACGGCGTCGGCACTGGGACCGGCCCGACGGTCACGGTCGAGCCGGCTGCGTTACGCGCGATCGTCACGTTCTTGCCGTGTGTGTCCGACGGAAACATGTGCGTCTTGACGTACTGCCCGTGCCGGTTCGCCTGCTGTTGGCCCGGATTCCAGGTATCGTCGAGCGCGTAGAGCGTTTCGAAGCGCCGCATTATCGATATCTCGGTGCTGCGCGCGCCGATGAGGATGTTTCCCCCACTCGAACTCGACGCGCCGCCGCCGAAATCCAGCGCGCCCCTTGTCTGCGACGCCAGGAGCGGCGGAAACGAATCTTCGAATGCGTACGCGCCGCTCTCGAAGACCTCGCCGGAAACCGTGACGTCGACGCTGCCGTCGGTGATGATGTCGACGCCCCTCGCCGAAATCGTACTGTCGCCCGTCGAATGGCTTAGCGTAATCGACGGCGGTCCCGCCGGCGACGCGGTCGCCACCGGGGCCGCAAACGCACCGACGCCGTAGCCGTTGCCGCGAATCGCGCACGAGGTGCAGCTGAGACTTCCGCCCGCGACGACCACGCCGTTTGCGTTGCGAACGATCGATACTACACCGGCTCCCAACGTCGCAGTCGTTGCATTCAGGCTGCCCATCACGTCGAACGATGCGTAGGCTGCTCTTGAACTCGGCAACTGAAGTTTCGATGCACCGACGTATATGTCGCTGAGGCTGACCGCCGCCGCAGGCGCTATCACGAGCGCCGCGTACGCCGTGCGCGGCGGGGCGCCCACGAGCCGTTCGAACGTCGTGTCTTCACCGTAACCGTCCACGAACGCGCCGCCGCGCAAGCCGGAGCCGTAGTTGGCCCCGGTGAGCGTGACGCTCGTCGGAATCACGATTGGAAACCGTTCTCCGTTGGCTCTGTCGTAGTCGCCGCTCGCGAGATAGATGCTCACGCCCGAGGTTGAAAGCACCTTTGAGGATGCCAGAACGTTCACGGCCTTCGTCAAGCTCTTGTAGGGCTTCGTCTGCGTGCCGTTGCCCGAGGTATCGCTACCCATACTCGCGCTTACGTAAATCGACGAAAGCGGCTCGACGGTCGGCATGATCGGACCCGGCTGGCCCCATCGCGTGCACGCGGTGCCGCTCAGTACGCCGCCAATGCCGATCGCACCGACCAGGAGAAAGAACGCACGTGAGTACCAAGCGCTCCGCATCGACGCCGCTTTTGCCGTAGCGCGGGCGAGCACCTCGGGGAGTCGGCGCCGAGGCTGAGAAAGAGATAAAACGATGATTAGATCGAGGCTGACGCAGTGCGGGGTGCGCGAAATCGTCGGCGCAATCGCACGGGCAGCCGAGCGCTGGTGCGATCGCGACGCGCATATACGCGTTGCGCAGCGGGCCGCGGTCAGCGAGCGGACGGGCTACGCGGGCCCGGTCGTCGATCGCGCCTTCGACGAGCTGTTCCATTGTCTGACGCGCGATGCCATCGAGGCGACGATCGCCGGCGAACTCGGCTCGATCGACGCCCTCGATCGCTTCGTCCGGCACGACGGCGTGCGCGCGCGCGCCATTTCGATTGGAAGCGTCTGCATCATTTCGAGCCGGACCACGATCGGCGTCGCGATCCTGCCGGCAATCTTTGCGCTCTGCGCGAAGTGCGACGTGCTCGTGAAGGATTGTGACGACCGTTTGGTCGGCGCGTTTTTCGATACACTTGGTGCCGAGTTGGACGTGTTTTGCGACGCCGCACGGGCCGAACCGTGGGATGGTGAAAAAGACGACCATACCCTCGGCGCGTTCGATGCGGTCGTCGCGTTCGGGACCGACCGAACGCTCGAACGGATCTCTCGATCGCTTCCGCTTACGACGCGCTTCATTCCTTACGGATCGAAAGCCAGCGCCGGATATATCGGACGCGAAGCACTCGACAGCTCCGGCGCGGCGCAATCGATCGCGGGCGGAGCCGCGTGCGATCTCCTCCTCTATGAATCGCAGGGCTGTCTATCGCTCCACGTACTTTTCGTGGAACGCGGCGGCGCGGTTGATCCGGAGCGCTTCACCGCGCTGCTCGCATCGGCGATCGAGCGCGAGCGACGCGTCTTTCCCCCCGGGCGCCGCTCCCCTGAGATGATCGCCGCGCTCGCGCACGCGCGCGACCTCGCACTCTTTGGAGATGCTGCGGAGCACGTGTACTCCGACGCACGGGCCGAGTATCTTACCGTGCTCGACCCACCCACTGCCCACGCGCCGGAGTTTCTACCGTGGATGCTGGGCGTGCACTCCGTCGACGGGCCCGACGATGCCGCGGCATACCTCCGGCGGCATGGCGTAGCGATCGAAGCGCTCGCGATAGCCGGATCGCGCGAAGACATCGCGGAGATGGCGCTGGCTGCGGGGGCATCGCGGCTTACCTCGTTTGGGCGCCTTCAATGTCCCGCCGCGGGCCTACGCCATGGCGGACGACCGCGCATCGCGGAGTTTGTGCGCTGGCTGACCGACGACCGATGAGCGACGGAATCGAGCGCCTTCTCGGCAGCGTGCCCGGACCGCGTACCGCCGAGCTCGCGCGCAACTTGCACGTGCACGAATCGCACAACGTCACCCACATCGCGGAGGACTTTCCCGTCTTTTGGGAGTCGGCGCGCGGTGCCCTTGTGACCGACGTCGACGGGAACCGTTACATCGATCTCACCGCCGCGTTCGGCGTTGCAAATACCGGTCACGCCAATCGGTCGGTTGTGGCTCGCGTGCGCGAACAGATCAAGCGGCTCGTGCATGCGATGGGTGACGTCCACCCGTCGCCGGTGCGCGCCGAACTTCTCGCGCGCCTCGCGCAGATCGTTCCTCACGGCTTACAGAAGACGTTTCTCGCGACGACCGGATCCGAAGCGATCGAAGCGGCATTGAAGACGGCGATCCTCGCGACCGGAAAGGCGCGATTCGTCACCTACCACGGCGCGTATCACGGACTCTCGTTCGGCGCGCTCGCCGTCGGGGGCATCGAACGCTTCCGCGAGCCGTTCGAGGCGATGCTCGGCGGCAGACCGCTGCTCCTGGAGTATCCCCATCGCGGTGCGATCGGCGCGGCCGAAGCTGCCGCTGCTGCAGCTAGCGTTCTGCGCGCGCATCCCGACGTTGCCGCGCTGCTCATCGAGCCTATTCAGGGTCGCGGCGGCTGCGTCGTGCCCCCCGATGGCTACCTTGCCGCCATTCGCGAGCTCTGCGACGAGCGTGGTGTGATCATGATCGTCGATGAAATATTCACCGGCTTCGGCCGAACCGGCGCGTGGTTCGCCTGCGATCTCGAAGGCGTCACTCCCGACATCCTCTGCATCGGCAAAGCGATGGGTTCCGGCTTTCCGATTAGCGCGACCGTCGGTCGCAGCAGCGTCATGGACGCGTGGCCGCGATCGACCGGCGAGGCCCTGCATACGTCGACGTATCTCGGGAATCCGGTCGGTTGCGCTGCCGCACTCGCAACGATCGACGAGCTCGAGCGGCTCGATCTTCCGCGACGTGCGCGCGAGCTCGGCGAACATCTCGGCGCTCGCCTCGACAGGCTGCGCTCGCATCCTACGGTCGCCGGCGTTCGCGGTCGCGGGCTTTTGTGGGGCGTACAGTTTCGCGACCCGCGCCATGCCGGCGCGGTGGTCGTCCGCGCGCTGCAGCGCGGGGTCATCCTCCTCCAGGCCGGCAGCGACGGCGACGTCATCACTATCGCACCGCCGTTGGTCATTACAAAACGACAACTCGATCGTGCCGTAGACATCCTTGACTCGGCCGTCGGGGATCAAGGGAGCGCCGCATGAACCGTTATCGCATCGGAATCGTCGGCGCGGGCTTCGGCGCGACGGGCCATCTTCCGGCGCTCCTGGCGCATCCGCGCTTTGAAGTCGTCGCGCTCGCTTCGCCGTCGTCCGCGGCTCGGATCGCGCGCGAGCGCGGTGTCGCTTACGCGTTCACCTCCTGTGAGACCATGCTGAGCGGCTGCGAGCTCGATGCCGTTACGATCGCGGCGCCGCCGTTCGCGCACTATGCCGACGTGCTCGGCGCCCTCAAGCTCGGCAAGCACGTCGTCTGCGAGAAGCCGTTTGCGCTCGATCTCGCGGATGCGCGCGCGATGCTCGATGCGAGCGTGGCGGCCGCAACGGCGTGCGGAGTCGCACACGAGTTTCGCTTTACGCCGCAGGCACTCGCGATGCGCGAGCTTGTGGCGAACCGCCACCTCGACCCGCTACGCGACGTCGAACTCACCTTGCTGCGGATGAACCTGCGCGAGGCGGAGCATCGGCCGCGAGGATGGTGGTTCGAACGCGAGCGCGGCGGCGGATTGGCCGGCGCCGTGCTGTCGCACATGATCGATCTCGCGAGCTGGCTCATCGGAGCATCGCCGGTTCGCGCGGGCGGCTTCGTCCGTACGGCAAATCCACAGCGCCAAGATGCGCGCGGAACCTTTCATTCAACCGCCGACGACGGCGCGTTTGCCGTCGTCGAGTACCCCGGCGGCATCATTGCTCGGCTCGCCGCAGATGCCACGACGTCCGTTGAATCGTTCACGTGCGCGCTGCACGCCGAGAATCGAACCGCGGTTGCGAGCGGCCCAACGATCACCGATCTCACGCTCTTTGCCGTCGATCGCGACGAGACGAGCGAGCTGGAGTGCAAGCCGTCGCCTTACGCCCGCTATGCGAGCGTCAACGCGAACGTCCCGCTGCTCATGGAGCTTTACGATGAGTTCGCAAAGGCGATCGATGGTGATCCAAATACCCTGCCGACCTTCGCGGAGGCAGTCGAGACCCAGCGTGTCCTCTCAGAGATCGGCTTCGGCCGTCCCAGGCGCTAACTCGCGTCGCGAAGATGTCGCCACAGGATGCCCAGGGCGATCGTCACCGACCGGGATGCGATCGCTTCGCGACCACCGTGCAGCTGAAAGCGCCAGGCGCGCACGCCGGCCCGCACGTCGTCGAGCGCAATCCAGACGAGGCCGACCGGCTTTTCGGGCGTAGCGCCGCTCGGGCCCGCGATGCCTGTCGTAGCGAGCGTCACGTCCGCGCCAAACCGCTCGCGCGCGCCCGTAGCCATCGCTTTGGCAACTGCCTCGCTGACCGCCCCTTCGCGCCGTAGCGTTTCGGTATGCACGCCGAGCAGTGAAACTTTGGCGGCATCTGCATACGCGACGACGCCGCCGACGAAACTATCCGACGCGCCCGGAACGCTCGTCAACGCGGCGGCGACGCGACCACCCGTGTACGATTCCGCGACCGCGAGCCTCTCGCCGCGCGCAGACAACATCTCTAACACAGCGCCGGCCGGCGTCGTATCGTCGCGGCCGAATACGAAACCCGCGAGCCGGCGCTCGAGCTCGCGCGCGAGCGGATCGATCGCAGCATCGGCCGCCGCGCCGGACTCGGCCTTCGCCATCACTTTAACATCGACTCGAAAGTCGTGTGCGAGCACGGCAATCTTCGGATTCTCGCTGGCGCGAACGAGGTCGTCGATGCGGCTGTCGAGCTCCGACTCGCTGATATTGATCGTGTGGATGACACGCGTGCGAATCGTCTGCGAGCCCGACGCCCGGGCTCGTAAGAACGGAAGCAGCTGCTCGACGAGCATAGGTTTCATCTCGCGCGGTACACCCGGCAGGCATGCGACGAACTTGTCGCCGGCGCCAAACGCGACGAACCCGGGCGCCGTGCCGTGCACGTTCTCCAGCGGCAGGCTTCCGCGCGGCAGCTCGGCCTGTTTGCGGTTGTTCGGTGGCATCATCCGGCCGGCGGATGCAAAGAGCGCCTCCATCCGCGCCAGCGCAGGCTCGTAGAGCTCGACGCCGAGACCCAGCGCCGTGCAGACGGCTTCCTTGGTGAGGTCGTCGGCGGTCGGCCCTAGCCCGCCGGTCGTGATCGCACCGTCGGCGCGCCCGAGCACGCCACGAATCAGCTGCCGCGATGCGCTCTTCGTTATCGCCGACTGCGTGCGTCGCTCGAACATCGATGCCGGCTTCGGCCATGCGCGCGGCGACGAACGATGTGTTTGTGTCGGCGAGCTGCCCCAACAACAACTCGGTACCGACCGCGACGATCTCAACGCTCGGCGTCGGCATCGTCAAACCACTGCGGATACTCGAACCGCACTTCGGCTTTAAAGCCGCGCGCCGCATCGATCATTTTCGCGGCGCCGGAGTTGCGACTCCTGCGGCGCCGGGGTGTGCCGCGTGCACGTCTTCCCGCTGTCGCGCAAGAGTATCGACGAAACGCGCGAAACGCGCGTCCATCACGCGTTGCAACCCTTCCTTGAGCGCCTTGCCGATCCGCGGCGCCAATCCCGCCGTCGAAATGGCGACGCGCACCGGACCCGCCTTCGCAATCGCCGCCATCGCAACGAATCCGTAGCGCGGCTGATCGATACAGCACAAGAGAAAGCGCTGCCGATCGGCGAGCGCGCGAAGCCGCGCGGAGAGTTCGGCGTCCTGTGGCGTCGAGACCACAAAGAATGCGTCGGCCAATATCTCTTCGCGTACGTCGCCGGCGTCAAATATGCGCCGGACTTCCGCGCCGGCTTCGCGCAGCGCGGCCTCCTTCTGGACTGCCTCCCGGTCGTCGGCGGCGCCGATCACGACGCAGACGCGGCCATCGAGATTCAACCCAACGGGAAAGAATGGTTTTCGCATTAAGGAACCTCCGATCGATCCGTTAAAAATCGACCGGGCGTAGGTAAAACTCGTTGATCGCCGTGTTCGTCAACATGGCAGTCGTCGGGAGGTGACGCTTCCAATGCGTCGAGTCGACGCGTCGGCGCACGAGCGCGACGTCCGACGGAACGAACCCGCGCGCGACGAGCTGATCGTCGGAGTAACCCAACAGGAGTTGGGCGAGCACCGCATCGGCGCGCGCGTACGTAATGCCGAGGTCAGCCTCGTCGGTTTGATCCGCCTCAAGATCCGCCGAAGGCGCCTTCTCGATCAATCGCGCCGGAACGCCGAGGTAGCGTGCCAACGCCCATACCTGCGTCTTGAAGAGATCGCCGAGCGGATTGACGGGCGGCGTGTCGTCGGCGTGCCACGTGAAGTAGCCGAGGAGCCGTTCCGTCTTGTTCCCGGTACCGATCGGTAGCGCGCCGAGCTTCGCCGATTGGTCGAACAGGACGAGCATGCGCGTGCGCGCCATGACGTTTCCGCGCCGGCGTGCGTCGGCGTCGGGTTCGTACTGGAGATAGCCATCTACCGCCGCGGTGATCTCGATCGTTCGCGATTCGATGCCGAGCGCGTCGATAACGAGCTGCGCGTCGGCTAAGCTGGATGGATGCGACGTCTCGTACGGCATGCGTATGCCGATAGACGTTCTCGGCGCCCAGGGCCCGAGCGCAGAGAAACGCGGTCACGGCGGAGTCGACGCCGCCTGAAAGCCCGATCACGGCGCGGGTCACCTTGCGGCGCTCGAGCAGTTCGTCGCGGAGAAATGCCGTCAACCAGACCGCGGTAACGGCCGAGTCGATACCGGGGGGCGCGGGAGCGTCGCGGCTCGGCTCAACGACTCGGGAGCATCGGGTATGCCTCGCGGCAATGGGAGCTCGTCGTCGAGCAAGAGGTCCGGAAGCACGGCATCGAGGTCGCCCAGCAGCGGCAAGCTCGCGCGTGCGAGATCGATCTCGCGCAGGTCGAGTTCAGCGCGGACGATACATGCCTCGGACGGTGTCGCCTGCACGAGGATCGTTCCGTGTGGATCGATCACGCACGACGAGCCCGTCATTCCCTTGCCGCCTTCGAAGCCGGTAAGACCCGCATAGATAATGAAGATGCCGTGTTCGATCGCGGCCAGCCGCAGCATCTCGCGCCACTGCGTGATGCTGCTCAGCTCGCCGTCGCCATCGATCCCGCGCCCCGGCGAAGCGCTCGGCACGATTAACGTTCGCGCCCCTTTGATCGCGGCCAGCGTTGGAACCAGCGCGTGCCACGTATCCTCGCAGATCAGCACCGCCATCCGGCCAAACCGCGTCTCGAAGACCCCGAGCTTGCGGCCGCGCGAGAGAAACCGCTCCTCGTCGAAGACGCCGTAGGTTGGTAGAAAGAGCTTTCGGTGCACGTGGACGATTCGGTGCTGCTTCGCCTCGATCGCGAGATAGAGTGCGCTATTGTAGAACGTTCCCTGGTCGTTTTCGTAGAAGCCGGCCACGATGTCGACGCGCCGCTCGCCGCTCGCACCGCGCCACGTGCGAGCCAGATCGTCGGCGAAACGCTCCGCCGGCAGCGCGAGCTCGTAGACCGCGCCTTCGAGAAAGTATCCGGTGAACGCAGCCTCAGGAAAGACGATGAGATCGGGCGGATCGCTTTCCAACTGCTTGAACGCCTCGCCCGCGGCGGCAAGGTTCTCAGCGTAGCGCCCTTTCGCGGGCTTGACCTGGATGATCGCGACGCGAAGATTGGGTGCCACGTCAGCCCCCGGCGACGCTCGTCGCCGTCTCGACCTGCTCGTCGCCGGGAACCTTCATCCCGAGCTCGACCGCGCAGATCTCGGCCGGGTACGTCCATATCTCGGCCAGCGTCGGGTGGAGGTGCGGTATGCGCATGAACTGATCGACGGTCGATCCAAAGTTCATCGCGACGATCACCTCGTGGATGAGCTCCGATCCTTGCGGCCCGATGACCGCCGCGCCGAGGATTCGTCCACCGACCGGATCCGCCATTATTTTGACGAAGCCCCGCGTCTTGCCCAAGCACTGTGCCTTCCCGTGCTCGGCGAAGTCGTAGCGGCCGCGAACGTACGGAGTGTTTGCGGCCAGTAACTCCTTCTCAGTCATGCCGGCAACGGCAACCTGCGGATCCGTGAAAATCGTATGCGCGCCGACCAGGCGATAATCGGCACGCTCGGCGCCATCGAGACAGGCGTTTCGCGCCGCCACCTCGCCTTGGTAAATCGCGACGTGAACGAGCATGTAGTCGCCGGTCACGTCGCCGACGGCAAAGATCTTCGGATTGCTCGTCCGCAATGACGCGTCGACCGCGATACCTGCTTCTCTCGCCGCGCGCACGCCGGCTTTCTCGAGATCGAGGCCGGTGATGTTTGGAGTGCGTCCCAGCGCAAAGAATATCTGCTCCGCCGCAACCTCGTGCGTGCCGCCGCCGCGTTCGTATCGAACGATCTTCTTCAAACCGTCACGTTCGGCGCCCAACAGTTTCGTCCGCGTTTCAACCGCGATACCCTCCTCGCGGAAGTATTGGGTAAGCGCGTCGCCAATATCGTCGTCGCTGGACGTCAGGAGATGATTGCTACGAATGAGCATCGTCGTCCGGGCGCCCATTCGCGCAAGGAACTGCCCAAGCTCGCAGGCAGTGTAGCCGCCGCCCAGAACGATCGCCGACTCCGGGATGCTTTCCAGTTCTAACACGCCGTCGCTGTCGAGGTATCCGGTCTCTTCCAACCCCGGCACGTCGCTCGCGGAGACCGCGCTGCCGGTTGCGACGATGAACTTCTCACTGAGCAGGACGGTATCGCTGCCGACGGCGAGCTCGCGTTCGGAGAGAAATCGTGCGTCACCGCGGTAGAGCGGAAACGTGTCGATACCCTCGATGCGATAATCCGCGAAACCCTTGACCAGCGCGCGCTTGCGCGCTGCAATATACGGCATGTCGAACGAAAGACCGCCGCCGGAGATGCCGAGATTCCGTGCATCGACCGCATCGAAGCGGGCGTCGCTCGACGCTAACAACGCCTTGCTCGGCATGCAACCGCGAAGGATACAGAGTCCCCCTAGCGGCCCGCGATCGACCAAGGCGACGTTGCATCCGAAATCTCGCACGGTCCGCGCCGCTGCGTACCCGGCCGAGCCGGCTCCAACGACGACGAGATCGTGGGTGATGCGTTCCATGAGCGCTACCGCCCGGAGGGGCGGGCACCGAGCCGATGGGTCGATTCGACGAAGCGAACCGTCCCGCTGGAGTGAACCAGGATCGAATGCGTGCGAGCTTGATTGCCGAAGAAACGCACGCCGCGGACGAGGTCGCCGTCGGTAATGCCAGTCGCGCAAAAAATCACGTCGTTGCTGCGCACGAGATCGTCGAGCTCCAGCACTCGCTCCAAATCGCCGAAACCCATCGCGGCCGCGCGTTGTGCCTCAGCCTCGTTGCGCGGCTCGAGCCGTCCCATGAAGTTTCCGCCTAGACACTTGATCGCCGCTGCCGCGAGTACGCCTTCGGGTGCGCCGCCGGTTCCCATCGCAACGTGAATTCCCGTCGATTCGATTGCGGTCGCGATGCACGCGTCGACGTCGCCATCGGAGATGAGCCGTATGCGCGCGCCGGCCGATCGAACGTCGGCGATGAGCTGCGCGTGCCGCGGACGATCGAGAATGATGACGCAGACGTCGTTGATTGGCTTCTCGAGCGCGTTAGCGACCGCTTCCAAGTTTTCTCGCACCGGAGCGTCGATATGGACGTATGGCGCCGCTTTCGGGCCAACCGCGAGCTTACGCATGTACGTGTCGGGCGCGTGGAGTAGGCCGCCGCGCTCCGCGATTGCCATCACCGCTATCGCATTGGGTAAGCCGTTTGCGACGAGGTTCGTTCCCTCAACCGGGTCGACCGCGATGTCGACCTGCTCGCCGCCGCAGCCCACCTCTTCGCCGATGTAGAGCATCGGTGCTTCATCGCGTTCGCCTTCGCCGATGACGATGCGACCGTTGATCTCCATCTCGGCCAACGATTCGCGCATTTTTTCGACCGCCGCACCGTCGGCGGCGTCGCGTTCCCCCCGCCCCATCCACCGTGATGCCGCCAGCGCCGCGCTTTCGGTGACCTTGACGAAATCGAGCGAATGGACCGGGTGGTCCATCACTGTTCGCATCGTCGGGCGTGCCATCACCGGGAGCCTACAAAGGGAAGCGGCTCATTTCCTGTTAAAACACAGTCACGCCGTGTCCGTCACCTCGAATCCATCGCGAACGCTGCAGTCGAGCCCGTTACGCCTTGAGGCGATACTCGTCTCTGGTTGGCCGGCAGTCGCCGCCGTTGCATCGGCCGGATTTACGCTGGGTTTCTTCGCGTGGTACGCACTGGTCGTTCCACGCCACAACGCCGCCGAAAGCCAGGTCGGGCTCCTGCTCGGCGGTCTCGTCGGGATTGCATCCGCGCTGGCCGCGTGGGCTGGATACGCCGGCTATTTCTCACGCCGTGCCGGGATTACGCTGCCACGTTCGCTGCAGTACGATGCGCTCACGTGGCTGCCGTTTCTCCTGCTCTGGTCGACCTTCGTTCTGCCGCTACAGTTCACGCACGGCGCCCGCCTCTTCCTCGCCGCCGCGGCGCTCTTCTGCATCGCCAAGGTTCTCATCGCCGCGCGTTTCAACCAAACGGTGCGCGAAGTGCTCGTGGACTTTCTAGCAACGCGTACCGCGGTTATCATCATCGCAGAACTCGCGGCGATCATCATTGGGCAACGGCCCGGTACGCACGTGCAAGAATCCTCGCACGCACTCCTCGCCGTCTGGGGGCGTTGGGATGCAGTCCACTATCTCGATATCGCAACGCAGGGATATCAAGGAACGGACATGGCGTTTTTCCCGCTTTATCCGTTGCTCATCCGGATGGTCGGATCGCTCGCAGGCAACCATCTCATCGCGGGGCTGCTCATCTCGAGCGCGTCGTTCTTCCTAGGATTGCTCTTCCTCTACAAACTGCTGGAGTTCGAATACGACCGCGCGGTGGCGCGCCGCGCGATCTTTTACGTTTCGATCTTTCCGACGGCGATCTACTTCACCGCCGTCTACACCGAATCGCTCTTTTTCATGCTCACCGTCGCATCGTTCTACTACATGCGCCGGCGTCAGTGGTGGATGGCGGGAGTGCTTGGCTTCTTTGCGTCGCTGACCCGCATCGAAGGCCTCCTGCTCATCGTACCCTTCGCCTTGGAATGGATTGCGGTCTACCGGCCGGACCCAATGCGTGGCATCTCCAAACTCGCCGCCGGTATGCTCATACCGCTCGGACTAGGGCTCTACATGGCCTACCTCTGGGTCCTGCGGGCGGATCCGCTCTACTTCTCCCACGTGCAGATTCACTGGAATCGGCACTTCGCAATGCCCTGGGTCAGCGTCCTCAACGCGTTCTCGAAGATCGCTCACGCCACGACGCCTCAGGTCATTGCGACGCAGTCGCTCGAAGTTGCTTTTACCGTACTCATGATCGGCGTCCTAGTCGCCGGCTGGCACAGCTTGCGGCCGTCGTATATCGCGTACATGGCGCTCTCCGTGCTCGTGCCGATGTCGACGTCGAATCTCATGTCGATGCCGCGCTTCGCGCTCGTCCTTTTTCCGATGTTCGCGATTCTCGCTCGCTGGGGGGAGCGCCCATGGATCAACACCGTGATCGTCGCCTTCTCCCTTCCGCTGCTCGGGCTTTTCACGGTGCTCTTTGCCGACTGGTATTGGGTTGCGTAGCTCCGCCCACATGGATTTCGTGCGCGGTCTGACGCAGCGCCGCGGCGTGCGGCAGTTCGTCAAGTTCGGCATCGTCGGCGCGTCGGGCACCGTGGTCAACTTCGTTACCGCGCACGTCCTCGAGAAGACGACGCCGCTCTCGTGGTTTTCCGATTTCGCGATCGGCTTTATGTTGGGCGGCGTCTCGAACTACGCGCTGAACCGGATATGGACGTTCGGCTCGCGGCGCAATCCGCTCGTTGAGGGCCTGCAGTTCCTTGCCGTATCGGCAGTCGCGCTCGTTCTTGGGAAGATCGTCTTCACGGTCGCGTATCGTCTCGGCTTCCACCATTTTACGACGATCTGGCTCGCGGCGACGATAGCGGGCGTCTTCGTCAACTTCTTCCTGAATAAGTATTGGACGTTTCGGCACCTCAACTGACGAGCCACTCGAGGCTCGCACGGCCGGGCGCGCTCTTCGCGATCGCGCTCGCCGGCGTCGTGCTGCTGGCGCTCGCGCTGCGGCTCCAAGGCATCGGCGACCCGCTCCTGGATCACCCCGGGTGGCGTCAGGGCGATACCGCTGCGATTGCCAGGAACTTCGCGCGCTTGAACTTCAACGTCATGTACCCGCAGACGATGTACGACGGGCCGCCGCCGAACTACGTCGAGCTCGAACTGCAAATCGTTCCGTTCGCGGCGGCGACGCTCTATAAGGTCTTCGGTATCCACGAGATATTCGGCCGCCTGATCGCAGTTGCTTTTGCCTTAGGAACCGTCGTTCTACTCGCATACTTCGCGCGCTGGCTGTTTGCGAGCAGTTTGGCGGGCATTCTCGCGGCGCTCTTCTATGCTGTCTATCCGGGGAGCGTCTACTATGGGCGCACCTTCATGCCTGACGGTGCGATGCTCTTCTTCCTCGTTGCCGCGCTCTACGCCGCTGCGCGACTGCTGCTCGCCGACGATCGCATACGGCCGGGAAGCCTTGCGCTGACCGCCGGACTCTTGAGTCTGGCCTATCTCGCCAAGCCCGTCTCGGTGATCGGTATCGTGCCGGTTGCCGGCCTCATGTGGGAGCGCATTCATCTGCGGCGACCGCTGCGTATCGCTGCCGCCATAGTTCTACTCGTCGTCCCGCTGTTCGTTCTCTGGCTCTACGACCGCCGCGTCGCATCCTACGCGGAGTGGCATTGGAGCAGCGGGATTACGCAGAAGCACGTGCTGCCCGCGCTCGCCGCAGCGCTCGTCAACGCTCATGCTCTGGTCATCAAACTCTCGCAGACCGGCGCTGCGCTCGGTATGCTTCGCGAAACGATGCTGGGCAACGCCGGCTTTTTGCTCGCAATCGCCGGGTTCGTCGCGCTCCCGTGGGTCGCCGCACGGTCGCGCGTTGTGCTCTGGGCGTGGCTGGTCGCGGGCCTGTTCTACCTCTTTGCCGTCGTCACCGTCGAGCACGTCGACTACTATCTCTACCCGTTACTTCCGCTTTGCGCGCTCGTCACTGGCGGTGCGGCCGCACGCTTCATCCGCATCGTGCGCGGCGACGATATCGCGCCGGCACCCGCCTTCGCACTCTCGGCACTCGTCCCCATCGCTGCAATAATCGTGCTCGTCTCCGGACGTACGGCCGTTGCGCAATACTACGAGTACAGCCCGCAGGTGTACCGGAACGCCACGCTGCTCGGCGCCGCGCTCGAGCCCAATGCGGTCGTCGTCATCGGTCACTATGGACCCGACGTGCAGTACTACATCGACCGGTTTGGCTGGGAGGAGGATCCGGCGCTCTGGACACCGTTCGACGAGGAGAGCGCGATCCGCAAAGGCGCCCGGTACTTCATTTCGATCGAAGACAATCGCCTTCGCGCCAATATGGAGCTGTGCGCGTGGCTGGCGCGCTTTCCGGTGCAGAGGCTAGGCCAATGGCCAGTCTATCGCACCGATCCGGGCGCGCGACTAGCCGGCGCGCAGCGGTTCTGGCAAGCGTTTCGTCGAGCCGACCGCGTGGGCGACGGACGCGCGTTCCTCGATGCGCATCGTCTCTGCATCGTCAAGGTCCGATGAGGTTGAACGCGTCGATCGTGCTGCGGAATGCCTCGGGAGGTACGGCGATGCTTCCGCGATACGGGTAGTCGAGTGCTACGACGAGGAATAGCACGAGGCCGATCATGCTGCTCAGAAACCCGATCATCAACTGTTGCATGATCGTACGTTGGAAGCCGAAGAGGTAGGTAAAGCCGACCGTCAGCGCGGCGCCCGCAACGAGGACGAACCAGAGCAGCCCGTTGATACCGCTGAAATCCAGCGTTAGCCGGGCTTCACGATCGGTCAGCGCCGTGTCCATCGCGGCAAGCATCTGCGCGTGAATGTTCGCAAGGCGAGCCGACGGCACCGAGAGCGAACGAACGCTTCGATCGATCGATTCGAGCAGCCGATCCGAAAGCATCGACGACTGGCCTCGCTGCATTCGCGGCCACTCGTCGATGATGACGGAATGCACGTACGCGCGCAGCCGCAAGCGCACCGGGGCTCCGTCCGGAAACGATTCGGCATCGCGATAGACCGTCGTTAGCGCACCCGCTTCGTCGTACGTCCTGGCTTCGGCCCACTGAAAGCGCTCCCAGACGCCGATGGCCACGAACGCTAGGAGTACCGCATAGATGACGCCCACGACCGCCAGGATGAAACCCCCTAGATCGTTGTGCGCCATGCGTATCTCGCGCGACGTAAAGGTTCCGATGAGATACCCGATACCGAGCGTCACGAGAACGAAGCCGCCGACGATAACCAGCGCGGCGCCTCCGGTGGGCAGGGATTCTAGCCAAGCGACCACGGGCGATCCTTCCATTTAAGGAACCTCTGATTGATCCGCTGCACCGATCGCAGCGAGCAGTTTTGCCGCAGATCGAGGCGCGGCCGAGGAAGCATAGTCATGCCCTCTGTGACCGAGGACGCAACGACGAGATGCGGCAAAACTGCCGCTGCCCGGAGGGTTTGACCGCAAAGCCGCCATCTGCGTTGTCGAAGGCTCGGTCACAGATTGCTTCGGATATGCTCTCTCGCCTTCTCCTCGCACCTGGTGGCTTTGCAGTTCAAACGATCGGTACATGGGATCAATCAGAGCTTCCTTTAAGGTAGTGGCAGCAACGACGCGCCACCCGTGCCGGCAGATTCGGCCGGCGTTTCGGGCACGCCCGAGCTCACGAGTTGGCGGTAAACGATGAGGCGATTTGTATTTTTAACGATGTCGAGCTGCAACTCGTAGCTGCGCTTGATCGCGTCGGTCAGCTGGTCGGTGTCGAACGTGTAGCCAAATCGCTTGAGGCTTCGCAGCAGCAGCGCGTTGGTCACGTTGAGCTGCTGGTACGCGCGTTGGATCTCGAGGCCCGCGGTGCGATACGTCGGATAGTTCGACAGCACGATCTCGCGCTTCAACTTCGCCTGTTCGAGCGTCGTTTTCACCTCCGCAAGGCGCACGCTCTGCGGATCTGCAGCGAGACCGCCGTCGACGGTCGCCAAAGCATCATCGAAACTCCCCCTCGCGTACTCTTCCTGCGCCAGATCCGCGGCCGCCTCGACGAAGCCGTCTTTGGCCCGAACGTCCTCCGGATCGACCCGTAGCGCGAGCCGGTAGGCCAGCGCCGCGTCGCGCGCGTTGCCGCGGCTCAGCGCAACGTCGCCTTGGTGCACGCGCGTATCGACGATCCAGCGCTCGATGGGAGCGGCGCACCCGGCGAGCGCGAGAACGGCGGCCAGCGTGAGAGCGAGCCTAGAACGGGTTCTAAAAACGGACATGTGCGGCAAAGCGTGCGACGACCTCGATGAGGACCGCTGCCGGATAGAAAATGATCTGCGAAAGCAGCGTTCCCGAAAATTGCGGTTATGGATAAGTAGAACACCATCGACCGAACCTCCTCGACGGTCCGCTTGCCGTGGATCGCCTGATCGGTGATCATCGCCGAGGTCGGATCGACGAAGAGCGTAAAGGCGATCGTGCCGATTCCGTTGATGACGCCGGAGAGCGTCACCGCCGTACGGGCGACGTCGACGTCCAGTACGGATGCCAGAAACGACGCCTGAACGCCGATCGCGTAGACGCACATCACGACGGTATTGAAGAGCAGCAGCCGTTTGGGGATCGCGCGCCAATCGAACGAGCGAATGCGGGCCAGCGACGGCAGCCGCTCAGAACGCAGGACGTCTGCGATGACACGCGGGTATGCCAGACGCGCCAGCGAGTGCGGAATCGAGCCGCGCGCTTCGAACGAATGCACTCCTCGCCGGAAGAGATAGACGAACATCGGGAGGAACAGGGCGAACACTACGCACCCGATCGTGCCTGCAAAGACGATAATGCGCAGCTGCACTTCGAAGACGTGCTGCCATGCCGCAACTGCGACGCTGTCGCCCTTGAGCCGCGTAATTGCGTTTCCCGCCT
Organism: Vulcanimicrobiota bacterium; assembly: GCA_963758805.1. Lineage (GTDB taxonomy): Bacteria > Vulcanimicrobiota > Vulcanimicrobiia > Vulcanimicrobiales > Vulcanimicrobiaceae > Cybelea. Next base: position 301,928 of record CAVWWP010000002.1, on the reverse strand, counting down.
GATCGGAAAGCGGCCCCACAAAGAGAACCATGAAGAGATTCGCAAGTCGTCCGGTCGTCGCTAACAGGTTGAAGAGCGAGATCGAGGTCGCAATCCGTTTCGTCTGGACTCCGGCCAGGCGCGCGGCGTACGCACCGATGGTCACGCCCTGCACGATGAACGTAATGAGCATCGCGCCGATGAGGCGCCCAGACCATATCTTCGGCGCCAGCAGCGCCGCCAGATGCGGATCCGCAGCCGGAAGGTTCATTCAGCGGTTAGGCGGCGTCGCGGTTCCAAGCGATCGCGGCCGCGTCGACCGGGCCGATGATGCACAGTCCCAAGTTCTTCTCCGCGAAGAGCTCGCCGGCGAAGCGTTGTACGTCGGTTCGCGTGACCGCGTCGATGTGCTGTTCGATCTCCTCCGGACAGACGTGCCGGCCGAGCGCGAACTCGTTGCGTCCGAGGCGAATCATTCGGCCCGACGTCGACTCGAGCGAGAGCGTCAGGCTGCCCTTGATATGCTCCTTGGCGAGCTGGAACTCGGCTTCGTCGATCGCAGTCGACCGAATCCGAGCGAACTGCTCGACGATGACGTCGATGCACGCCTGTACGTTGTCGGGCGACGTGCCGGCGTAGACGCCAAAGAGCCCCGCCGCGCGATATGCGGCTTGAAAAGAGTAGACGCTGTAGACGAGGCCGCGCTGCTCGCGAATCTCTTGAAAGAGGCGGCTGGACATGCCGCCGCCTATGACCGTATCGAGTATCGAGAGCGCGTAACGGCGCTCGTCGCGAACGTCGATGCCTCGAGTCCCGACCACCACATAGGCCTGCTCGCTGTCCTTGTACCGGATGTCCGCCGCCGGCGTCGTGGCGGGGCACTCCGCGACTGGGAGCTCGCAGCTGCCGGCAAATGAGCCGAACGCGTCCTTCACGAGCTCGACGAATGCTTCGTGGTCCACGTTTCCGGCGGCGGCTACGATGACGGAGTTGGGTGCGTAGTGCGCGCGCATGTGCGCCCGAAGGTCGTTCGGCGTTACGCGCACGATCGTGTCTGCAAAGCCGATCGTTGGCTCGCCAAGGTTTGACCCATTCCACATCGTCTGCAAGAAAACGTCGTGAATGAGTTCGTCCGGCGAATCCTCGTACATCTTGATCTCTTCGAGCACGACCTTCTGCTCTTTCGCCAGCTCCTGGGCGTCGAACAGCGAATCGAGGAACATATCCGCCAGGACGTCCAGCGCCAGCGGAACGTGACGATCGATCACCTTTGCGTAATAGCAGGTCGTCTCTTTATCCGTGAACGCATTGAGGTTTCCGCCCACGCCGTCCATCGTCTCCGCGATTTGCCGCGCCGTGCGCCGGTGCGTACCCTTGAAGAGCATGTGCTCGACCAAATGCGAGATGCCGCGGGATTCGTGCGTCTCGACCGACGAGCCCACGTCGGCCCAGATGCCGACCGTCGCGGAGCGCACGGCCGGCATGCTCTCGGTCAAAATACGTAATCCGCTTGGAAGCGTCGTTCGCCTATACATTACGATGGATTTTTGAGAGCTTCGCGCGCCCACTCCTCGTCCCAAAAGACGCCGTCGCTGCCGCCGTCGATGCGCGCAGCCACCGATCCCGCCGGCTCGCCGCGCAGCACGGTGAGACTAAAGACCGTTCGCGACGTTGGTTTTGCTAGATCGCCGCTGACGACGACGCCCTTGCTGACGCTGATCGGAACGCTCGTCCAGAGGTCGATCTCCTCGGTTTCGGGGACCGCCGAGAATGCCGCCTCGACAAGCTTGAGAATCTCTTCCGTAAATTCGCTGCGCGACAGCGCGTGATGGAACTTTACGCCCCAGACGCGAATTCCGACGATGAGATGTCCGTCGACTTCGTTGGCGGAAACCTGACTGATCTCGGCCGGCCAGACGGTGCTAAAAAGCGCTTCGCCAATCCGGACTGCGACATCGCGCCGATTCCCCACCGCACGCGCCGACGCATCAAGATCCGCGACGCTCGGCGTGTGCGCCAGTGCCGGCGCCGCAGCCAGAACCACGAGCGCCGCGACGAGGATCGCCCTGCAACCCATCGTTCTAGTATGACTGCGCAAAGTACGCTCGCACTTTCGCCGGCTCGCCGCACGCGACGCAGGATCGCGAACGCTCGTCGAGCGGCCGCACGATACGCGTCGTGGCCGTCGTTTCGGCTTTCACGAACGCTTCGCATTCCGGTCGTTCGCACCACGCAATATCGACCATTCCCGCCCGCTCCGCGCAGAGCTTGAGAAACTCCGCCCGGTCTTCCACGACGAACGTGTGCGCATCTAAGAAGCGTTTTGCTTGAGTAAAGAGCGAGTGCTGGATTTCGTCCAGCAGCTCGGGCACTCGCTTCACGAGCGCGTCGATCGGCACGCTTTCGCGTTGCCCGTCTTCGTTCTTATCGCGATCGCGCCGTGCGAGCACGGCGGTCTGCGCATCGACATCGCGTGGACCGATCTCGATCCGCAGCGGGACGCCGCGCAGATCCCACGCGCTATACTTCCATCCCGGCTGCTCATCGCGCGTGTCGACCTTCACGCGAACGCCGGCGGCTCGGAGACGATCCGCAGCCTCTAGGCAGACTTGCACCGCACGATCGTCGCCCGAGCGAACGATCGGTACGAAGACGGCCTGAACGGGCGCCATCTTCGGTGGAAAGCGGAGGCCGCGATCGTCGCCGTGCACCATGATGAGGGCACCGAGCATGCGCCACGAGACACCCCAAGAGGTCGTGTAAACGTGCTTGATCTCGCCGTCGGCATCGGTAAACGTGATATCGTAGGCCTTCGCAAAGTTCTGACCGAGATCGTGCGAGGTCCCTGACTGCAACGCCTTCCCATCCGGCATTAGCGCTTCGATTGCAAACGTCTCCACTGCACCCGGAAAGCGTTCGCTCGCGCTCTTCCGTCCGGCGTAGACCGGAATCGCCGCAACGTTCTCGGAAAAGTCACGATAAAGGTCGAGGATCAGCAGCGTCTCCTCACGCGCCTCGTGCGCGGACGCATGCGCAGTATGCCCCTCTTGCCAAAGAAACTCCATCGTACGCAGAAACGGCCGCGTCGCCTTCTCCCAGCGTACGACGTTTGCCCACTGATTGATCAGGATCGGCAGGTCGCGGTAGGACTCTATCCACTGCGCGTACATCGTTCCGATAATGACTTCCGAAGTTGGCCGAATCGCAAGCCTTTCGGTTAGTTCCTCCCGTCCGCCGTGCGTCACCCACGCTACCTCAGGCGCAAAGCCGGCAACGTGCGCTGCCTCCTTCACGAGCAAACTCTCGGGAATCAAAAGCGGGAAGTAGGCATTCTCGTGTCCCGTCGCCTTGAGGCGCTCGTCGAGATGCTTCTGGAGGTTCTCCCAGAGCCCAAATCCGTATGGGCGCAGCACAACGCACCCGCGGACCGGCGAGTACGAAACGAGTTCGCCCTTCAAACAGACCGCCGTGTACCATACGGAGAGATCGGCCGCCTTCGGAGGAATCTCCTTAACGACGGCTGGGGCCAACGCTTCGGACATGACCGGCCCGGCTTCGCGTGCCGCGCCGCTTCGGCCTTCGTCGCAATGACTTCGGCAATCGTTCGCCGCATACGCCCAGATGCGCGGAGCAGATCGCAGGTCGGGCGCTTTTACCTTTGTCCTGCTGATCGGAGTTCTTAGCCTCTTCGCCGATTTCGCGTACGAGGGCGCACGCAGCATCACGGGCCCGTACCTCGGCTTGCTCGGCGCTACCGGTGCGGTCGTGAGCATCGTCGCCGGTACGGGCGAGTTTCTCGGCTACGGGTTGCGTCTGCTCTCCGGGCCGATCGCCGAGCGCACCGGCCGGTTCTGGCCGATGACCATACTCGGGTACACGATTCAAATGATCGCGGTCCCATCGCTCGCGTTGGCCGGAAACTGGCCCGCTGCAGCGGCATTGATCGCACTCGAACGCGTTGGGAAAGCGGTGAGGAATCCGCCTCGCGACGTCATGCTTTCCCACGCTGCGGGTGAGATCGGCTACGGGTGGGGCTTCGGTCTCCACGAAGCGCTCGATCAGTTCGGAGCCCTCTTAGGTCCGCTGGTCGTTGCGTTAGTGCTGGGGCTGCATCATACGTACGCGCAGGCCTTTGCCGTTCTCGCCGTTCCGGCCGCTGTCACGCTGGTGCTGCTCGTCCTCGCTCGGCTGACTTATCCCAATCCGCGTGCCGCGCGCACATCGTCGCCGGCCCCACCCCACACCGATAAGCTGCCGCCGCTCTTCTGGCTCTATCTCTCCGGCGCGGCGCTTGCAGCCGCAGGATTCGCGGACTTTTCGCTGCTCTCATACCACTTTCACAACGGCACGCTGCATCTCGACAATACGTGGCTGCCGGTTTTCTACGCAGTTGCAATGGCGGTGAGCGGTCTCGGATCGCTTCTTTTCGGCCGGCTCTTCGACCGCTACGGACTCGTCGTGCTCGTCGCTATCGCGCCGATTGCGGCAGCGACGGCGCCGCTCGTCTTCTTCGGCGGCTTCGGCGTTGCGTTGCTCGGCTGCGCGCTTTGGGGATTGAGCATGGGCGTCCATGAATCGATCATCCCCGCAGCGGTCGCTCTGATCGTTCCGCAACGACGCCGCGGCAGCGCGTACGGGATATTTACCGGTACGTACGGCATTTCATGGTTAGCCGGTAGCGTTGCGATCGGATTTCTCTACGGGCGTACCGGCGAGCATCTTGGTGCTCTGGTCGCGTTCTGCATCGCGGTGCAGCTCATGACGATTCCGCTCTTTATAGTCGCCGGTCGCCGGTTGCGGCCGGCTGGAGGCAGTACATGACTAAGGTAACCCGCATCTACACGCGCGGCGGCGACGACGGCACGACCGGACTCGTTGGAGGCGAACGAATCAAGAAGAACGCCGCGCGTATCGAGGCCTACGGTTCCGTCGACGAGCTCTCGAGCGCGATCGGGATCGCTCGCGCGCAGCTCACCGCCGCGCAACAGATGCCGCGCGCCGAACGCCTCGACGCTTGGCTCGCATGGACGCAAGACGCGCTCTTCAATCTCGGCAGCGCGCTCGCGACGCCGGCGGCGGCGCGTTCGCAAGGCATGCCGACGATCGGCGACGCAGACGTTGTAGCTCTCGAGCGTGCGATAGATTTGGCGCAGCAAGATCTCGCACCGCTCGACAATTTTATACACCCGGGCGGATCGTTACCGGGCGCAACGCTGCATCTCGCGCGCACGATCTGCCGCCGTTGCGAGCGTCTCGTCGTCGCAATGGGCGAGCAGGGTGACGGCGTGCCGCCATACGCGATACGATTTCTCAACCGACTCTCCGACGCGCTCTTCGTGTGGGCGCGATGGATCAACGATGCATTTGCAGTGCCGGAGCATCGCTGGGATCCGTCGAGCAGGCCTCCCCAGGGCTAGTTCGAAGCGAAGCTCGTGGCTTTTCTCGAGAACCTCTTCGCGACGACCGACGTCGTCAAACTGCGCGAGCTGAGCAAGCGAAAAACTCTACGCCGTGCCTTGTCGGCCAAAGATCTCGTCGCGATCGGCCTCGGAACGATGATCGGCGGCGGAATCTTTACGACGATCGGGACCGGCGTCAAAGGCGCCGGCCCGGCCGTCATCATCTCCTACCTGCTTGCCGGTCTCACCTCGTTCTTCGCGGCGCTCTGTTACGCCGAACTTGGCGCGATGGTCCCGATCGCGGGGAGTGCGTACACCTACGCCTACGCAACGATGGGGAAACTGTTCGCGTGGATCATCGGCTTTGCGTTAATCTTCGAGTATGGGATCAGCGCCGCTCCCGTCGCGCAGCAGTTCTCGGCCGCGATCCAGGACGTCTTTAAGAGCGTCGGGCTCGCGCTTCCCGCCTGGGCGCAGGAATCGAATCTCATCGTCCACGGCGCGTGGTGGATTCCAACGAGTTGGGACCTCGCACATTCTCAGTATGACGTCGTCGGCGCGCTCTTCGTCATCGTCTTGAGCCTCTTGCTCTCGGTCGGCATCCGTGAGACAGCAACCGTGAACAACGTCTTCGTCGTCCTGAAAATTTCAGCGCTGATCGTCTTCGTAGGTGCGGGCCTCTTCCTCTTTCACGCTGCCAACCTGCACAACTTCAATCCGGTCGGCTGGGGAACGCTGCGTCCGTTCGGCGGCATGGCCGACTACTCGTCATCGGCCCAACCCTATGGCATCGTTGCAATCGGCGCCTACGTCTTCTTCAGCTACATCGGCTTCGATACGGCGACCACGACCGCGGAAGAGTGTAAGAATCCGCAGTTCGACGTGCCCGTCGGCGTAATCGGGGCGCTGGCCATCGGCACCGTGATCTACTGCGCGACGGCGATCGTGCTCGTCGGAGCCGTGCCCTGGAATCTCGTGCCGATCAAGAATCCGCTAGTCTACGCGCTGGCACCGCTCCACGTGCCGGCGCTCAGTTGGGTCATCACGGTGGGCGTTCTCGCGGGCACGACGAGCGTCGCGCTCGCATCGTTGCTCGGCCAATCTCGTATCTTCTACGTCATGGCACGCGACGGCATGTTGCCGCCGGCGGTCGCCAAAATCCATCCGCGTTTCAAGACGCCGCTGGTCACGACACTGATCACAGGTGCCGCGGTCGCGATCCTAGCCCTCATCGTCCCGCTCAACAACTTGCTCAACCTCGTCAACATCGGGACGCTCATGGCATTCTCCGTCGTGTGCGGCGGCGTGCTCTACCTTCGCAAGCGCCGTCCGGAGCTTCCGCGCAGTTTCCGAGTCCCGTTCGTGCCGCTCTTTCCGGCGCTCGGGATTGCGTTCTCGCTCTTCTTAGCCATCTTCGGCCTCTCGCGCGCGACCTGGACGTGGTTTCTCATCGCGCTCGTCGTCGGTCTAGTCTTCTTCTTCAGCTACGGGTACAGCAAGTCGAATCCGTCGGACATCGTTCCGATCGAGGAACCGGAAGGCCTCAGCGAACTCGCCTGAGGGCCCAGGAACCTCTGATTAGTCCTACTCGGTATCGACCGGCCGGTACGAGGGCGGCTGCCGCTCGAAGTACTCGCGTGAGTACTTAGCCGGGACTCGTTTGAACGTTCGCGCTTTATTGAAATCAAAGCAGTCGATGATGCTCGTCGCTCGATCGTCGGTGGTATGCAGGCTTCCGAGATCCCAGTTGTTTTCGACGAACTTCAGGATGCTGCCGAACTCGTATTGCGTGTGCGCGACGTAACCCTTGCGAGCGTACGCGGAGACGACGAGCATCGGGACGCGAAATCCTAAGCCGCCACCGTTGTCGAAGAACGGCGGCCGGACATGGTCATAGAAGCCGCCCCAGTCGTCCCAAACGACGATGATTACCGTCGACTTCCAGTAGGGACTCTCGCCGACTGCATTGACGACGCTCGCGACCCACGACGGGCCGGTGTCGGAGCCGCCCGGACCCGGGTGATCCGAGTTCGCAGCGTCCGGGATGAGCCACGACATCGCGGGAAGCTGACGCTTGTCGATGTCGGTAAAGATTGCTTTGTCGGACGCCGTTACGTTGGTTCCCCATTCGTCACTGTAGCGAACGGCGCGTATCGCCTCAAACGCGTTCCAGAGACCTCCTGAACCCGCTACCGGCGGCGAGTAGTACTTCCATGACACGTGGTGTCGATCGAGCAGGTCGCGAAGCGTGCGATACTTGAGACACGGAAACGGCCCCTTATTGAACTCGTGTTTTAGGTTCCAGGGCGGCGGCGAGCTTGAAGTGGTTACCGTGAGAAGCGAGGTCTTCGTCCCTGAGCCCGCGTTGCAGCCCCACGGCCGAGCGGATGGATAGTCGACGAGACTTGAATCTTTGGTGATTTCGGTACCGCCCGCAATGAGATCTTGGTGGGCGGTAAAACTTCCGCTGCCCTGCGTTTGGAACATGTGGTCGGCAAGCACGTAGCTCTGCGCAATCGCCCAGTACGGCTCGATCTGCTTGCGCTCGACGAAGTGGTAGGGTTTCGTACCGGCCGGACCAGCGCAACTCGCACCAGCGCCGCCGCCCTCGAGATCGAACCCGTCCATCTTTCCGTGATTGTAGTCGCGGAGGAACCCTTGCCACGAGTGCCCGAGGTCGCACGGATAGACGAGGTCACTCGCTTTGAGCCCGATGCGCTTGCCGTTGGACATGCGTCCGTACTTCGCGCCGTCCGCGCCCGGATAGTATGCGAAGAAGTCGTCGAAACTCCGGTTCTCCTGAATCATGACGATGACGTGCGTGATGTGCTTCGAGCTCTCGGCCCCGTTCGGCTGGGTGAAGCTCCCAACGATCCCGCCGCTCGATGCGGGGGGGAGCGCCGCGCGATTGCCCCCGCACGACGTCAGCGCGAGGATCACGACGATCAGCAGGGGGGACGCACACGTCCCCAAGCGCCGCAGGTGAGGCTCCACCGTTACTCCGGATCTCCCGGCTTCCCGTGTTCTTTAACGAGCATCTTCCTGGTCTTGGAGCCGTCGGCGCCCGGAAACGTTGCAAAGACGTTGTCGAAGCTTCGATTCTCTTGAATGACGACGACGATGTGCTGCAACGTCGCACCGTCACGCAGCGGAATTTGCGGCACCGCCGGCAACCCGGTCGCCGGAGAGCCGGCGTTTCCCCCACAGGCGGGCGACGCTAGCAGAATCAGAACCGCAACGAACCGAGCATGCCAGAGCACAGCGCTTAAAGCGTTTGCCACCCAAACGCCCGCGGCCTGGTCGCGAAAGTTGACTTACGGCGCTTTTTCGCTACTGCGTGGCTGAGCCGGCGCCGGGAGCTTCGCCGACGCCCGGCGTGATGACATTGATGCGGGCGTCGCGCGCGTCGTAGTTCGCGCGAACGTTAAATGCCCGCGCAATTGCATTGAGCGAAATCATCACGCGGCCGCGCACGCGAAAGGGCGCGTGGCCCAGCGTCAGCGGCATACCGTTCAGCGTGGCATGCGTATCGCCGATCTTCACGCGTAGCGATTGATTACCGCGCACGACGTCGATCGCACCGGTTTTTCTGTCCAGTTCGGTCTGCGCGCCGAGCGCATCGGCTATCGAGCGCAGGGGGACGAACGCCTTGTCCGACGCCGTCGTCACGGGCGTAACGTCGCTGTCGATGCGTTGGCCGTCGACGATCATGACAACCGGGCGAGCGAACGCGAGGAACGCAGAAATGACGAGAGCGCAGATGCCGACGAGTGCGACGTTACGCCACGCAAGCCGCGAATAGCTCGCGCGCATGCGCCGAATCATCGCGCGGCGGGCGCCGCCTCGATGGAGCCGCCGACCTCGTGAAGATAGGCGGGATACTTTTCGGCGATGACCTTCTCAATCTCTAAGCGGAGCATGCCCAGGAGCTCGCTTTCCGGGTAGGTCCCCACCAGCTCGCCCGCCCGGTAGATCGCACCCTTCCCTTTGCCGCCCGCGACGCCGACGTCGGCCATCTTCGACTCGCCCGGACCGTTGACGACACAGCCCATCACCGCGACCTTGACGGGTGCACTGTACGATTTCGCGATCGCTTCGACCGCGCGCCCGAGCTCTAGGACGGATATCTCGGCGCGCCCGCACGACGGACAAGCCGTGATCTCGAAGCCCTTCTCACGCAGACCGAGCGATTTGAGAATGCTCCAGCAGACCGGAACTTCTTCGATCGGGTCGTCGGCCAGCGAAACGCGCAGCGTATCGCCGATGCCTTCCCAGAGCAGGATGCCCAGTCCGATCGACGACTTGATCGTCCCATCGCGGAGTAATCCCGCCTCGGTGATACCGAGATGCAACGCGTACGGCGTCTCGCGCTCTGCAAGCCGGCGATCCATCAGACGATACGCTTGCACCGTCGTTGCAACGTCGTGCGCCTTGAGCGATATCGCGATCTCAGTATGGCCATGCTCCTCGAGGATCTCCACGTGACGCAAAGCCGACTGCACCATGGCTTCCGCCGTGTGGCCCAGGGTCTTCTCCAGATCCGGGGCCAGCGAGCCCATGTTCACGCCGACGCGGATCGGGATACCGCGCGCCTTCGCCGCGGTCACGACCTCCGCGACTTTTTTCGGATCGCGGATATTTCCCGGATTGAGGCGCAACTTCGCAACGCCGGCTTCGATCGCGGCCAACGCCATCTTATGATCGAAGTGAATGTCGGCAACGATCGGGACGGGTGACCGATAGACGATTGCGGGCAGACCGGCCGCATCGGGCGGATCCTTGACCGTGACGCGGACGACCTCGCAGCCTTCCATTGCGAGCCCATAGACCTGTTCCAGCGTCTTGTCGGCATCGGCCGTATCGGTCGTCGTCATCGACTGAACCACGATTGGATGATCGCCGCCGATCGTGACGCTCTTCGCGTCGCTCTTTCCGGTCTTGTTCTGGAGGACGATGGGTTTGCTCTTACGGCGTATGCGTAGCATCAGCGTTCCCTAAATGATTCCTTGTCCGTTTACGATCCGTGCGATGTCGTGAAATGCCACGAGCAAGATTATCGCCATGAGCGCGGCAAATCCCGCGAGGTGCACCATCGCTTCCTTCTCAGGATCCACCGGCCGCCCGCGAATGAGTTCCGCGACGATGAAGGCCGCTCGGCCGCCGTCCAGCGCGGGAATCGGAAGCAAGTTGAAAAGCCCGAGTGCAAACGAGATCGTGGCCGCGAACGAAAAATACGGTCCCCAGCCCCAGTCTTGGACTGTCGCGGCGACTTGACCCATGCCGATCGGTCCCGAGAGCTGCGGCGCGGTCTTCGCGAACTGGGTTACGAGCAGCGCGATGGTGTCCACCGTTTGGTCGGCGATCGACGCGAACTCCACGCCGCTGTCGGCGACTGCACGCCGGAATCCCACGCGCTCGTAGGCTGGAACCGGAGAAAACCCGATGCATCCGTAGTTCTTGCCAACCTGCGGTGGACACGACCGCGGCACGACGTACACTTCCGTACGAATGCCGTCGCGCTCGTAGACGAGGTCGAGCCGCTTGCCAAGCGACGCGTGAATCGTATCGACGAGCTTGCGCCCGTTAACGATCGGCGCGTTGTCTAACCCGACAATGCGATCTCCGGCGCGCACGCCGGCAATCGCGGCCGGCGAGCCGGCGATGACCTGACCGACTACCGGTTGGACCTTATCGCTAGGAACGCCGAAAGCGAGCGCGGAGACGAGCAGGATGACGTAGCAGAGGATGAAGTTCGTAAACGGGCCGGCAAGAATGATCGCAAGCCTGCGCCACGGAGACTTGGATTGAAAGTTCCCGTAGCTGGTGTAGTCCCCCATCACGATGAGGTCGCTGGGGCCGAACGTGGCGACGGTCTGCGCTCCAAACTGAAACTCGCGCTGCTGCTCGGCCTCCGATTTCTTGTTGTCCTCGCCCTCCATCGCGCAGTAGCCGCCGATCGGCAGCGCGCGCACGGAATAGAGCGTACCGGTGCGCGGGCTCTTCCATCCGAATAACTTCGGACCGAACCCGAGCGAAAACTCGTTGACGCGAACGCCGTTGCGGAGCGCCATGACCAAATGGCCCAACTCGTGCAGTACGATGAGGATCGAGAGCATCACGAGGAACGTGATCACTTTTTCGATGCCCACAATGGTGATGACGGCGAACAGCATTACCGGCTCGGCAGCCTCGCAAGCCGCTCGACGATCTCGCGCGCCGTCGCGCGCGCATCCCGATCCGCGCTCCTAACGCCGTCCAACGTGGGCTCCCGCCCGGTCACTCGTTCCATTGCCTCCTCGATAATATCGGGAATTCGGCCAAACTCGATCCTACCTTCGACGAACGCCCCAACCGCGACTTCGTTTGCAGCCGAGAGCACCGCGGGGACGGTCCGGCCTCGGGCAAGGGCTTCGTAGGCGAGGCCGACGCACGGAAACCGCTGCGGGTCCGGGGCTTCGAACTCATACCGCAACGGCTCGCCGGACGCGCTGCCCAGCGCCTGCAGCACGTCGCCGTTGCGAGAGGCCGCCGTATCGAGCCGGTGCGGAAAGCTCAACGCATATCCGATCGGCACGCGCATATCGGGCGCTGCCAGCTGCGCCTTGACGCTGCCGTCCGTAAACACGACAAAGCCGTGGGCAATCGATTGCGGATGGACGACGATGCGGATTCGGTCGCCCGTAAAGCCGAACAGACGGCTCGCCTCGATAACCTCCAAGCCTTTATTCATCATTGTTGCCGAGTCGATCGTGTTCTTCGTCCCCATGCGCCACGTCGGATGTGCCAGGGCCGCGCCGAGGTCCGCGCGCTGCATCACGTCGGCGGGCGTGCGCCAAAACGGACCGCCCGACGCCGTGAGCACGAGCGACGCGACCCTCGATCGGTCCTCGCCGACCAAACATTGAAAGATTGCACTGTGCTCGCTGTCAACCGGCAGCAACCGCGAACCGCTCGCAAGCGCCGCCGCGGCGAGCTGCTCGCCCGCCGCGACGACGAGCTCCTTGTTCGCGATTGCAACATCGGTGCCGCGCGCGACCGCCGCGAAGACGGCTTCAAAGGCCACCGATCCGTCTGTGGCGGCTAGCAGGATATCCGGCTCGCTCTCGACTGCGACGCGGAGGAGCCCGGCCGGCCCGTCGGCCGCCGTCGTGGCGATAGCCGGCTTAAATCGCTCCACTTGCCGCTCGAGCAGTTCGAGGTTGCGCCCCGCACCGAGCGCGACGACGTCAAACGCTTCCCGATGGGCGGCGATGACGTCCAACGCTTGCGTTCCGATCGATCCAGTCGATCCAAGGATTGCTACGCGACGTCTGGCCATAATTTTCTTAGACCTGTAGGATCCCGAGAACGTGCAGCGTCGCAAAGAACGTGACGCCGCCCAAAAGATACGAGTCGAACCGATCGAGCACGCCGCCGTGGCCTGAGATCACGTCACCGGCATCCTTCACCCCGGCGTCGCGCTTAAAGGCGGACTCGACGAGGTCGCCGACTTGCGCCGCGATTCCGGTCGCCAGGCCCGCGATCGCACCCTGCCACCAGAGGAGGTGTAGCGGTTCGATCCAAGCCGCCGCGGCGCCAATCGCCGAGACGACGACGAGCGCTCCGGCCGAACCTTCGATCGTCTTGTTCGGCGAGATCTTCGTCAGTGAGTGCCGTCCTATCAACCGGCCTATTACCATGCCGAAGATGTCGGTCGATGCAATGAGCACGATCACGTAGTACGCCATCCAGATCCCGTTGTCGGCGATCTGGCGAATGAAGACGAAATACGTCAGCAGCTTTCCGATATAGATGACCGCCAGCAGCGTGTAGGCGGTGCGTGCGAAATAGCCCTTCTGCTCGCCGAACATACCGATCGAGAACGCGACGATGACGATCGCAGCGAGCAGAACGCCCTCCCATTTGTGGAGGACGCCGAAGACAGCCATCGCGATATACGCGACCACGCCGAGAACGGCGACCGGGTACTCGAGCGGCTGACCCTTGATAGCGCAAAGGTAGTTGAACTCGTAAATACTCGCCAATCCGATGACGAGCAACAATACGTAGAACGTCGCGGGTACGACGACGCAAAGCAGGCCGACCGCAGCGACGATCAGCCCGACGATGATCCGGCGTTCGCCTAAGCTCCCCCGAACCGCCGCTCTCGTTGTTGAAACTCGATCAGCGCTCGTACCAAATCGTCCTTTGAAAAATCGGGCCAGTATACGTCCGTCATGACCAGTTCCGCGTATGCCGCCTGATAGAGCATGAAGTTGGAAAGCCGGTGCTCTCCGCCGGGGCGAATCAAGAGGTCGAGCTCCGGCAGATCGGCCGTGTAGAGATATCGCTTGATCATGGCTTCGTCGACGCTCTCGGGTGTGAGAGTGCCGCAGAGCACGTCGCGTGCGATCGCGCGCACCGCGCGTTCGAGCTCGGCATGCGAGCTGTAGTTCACGGCAAGGTTGAGCAATAGGCCGGTGTTCTTCGCCGTACCGTTCTGAAGATCGGCGAGCGCCGTCCGCGGTGCACGAGGAAGCAACTCCCAATCGCCGATCACGCAAACGCGGACGTTATTACGCCGCAGCTCGATGAGCTCGGTTCGTGCGAATTGAACGCAGAGGTCGAAGAGGAGCGATACTTCGCTCGCGTTGCGGTTCCAGTTTTCCGTCGAGAATCCATAGACGGTAAGGACCTCGATCCCAAGGTCGCTTGCGGCCCGCGTAACGTGGCGCAACGTCACCATGCCGCGCCGGTGTCCCTCGATTGCCGGCAGGCCGTGATCCTTCGCCCAGCGACGATTGCCGTCCATGATGATCGCGACGTGCTGCGGCACCGTCTTCGGATCGAGCACGACGCCCGGATGCGACGCCAGCGAAACGCTCATCATGCGCGCTCGCGATCGTGCGGCGCCGGTTCGTATCCGTCATATCCGACCGTCAACTCGGCCGACTGGTCGTCGTTGATTCTCAGCCGCAATACGCGCAGCGTTCCGCGCCCGAGCCAAGTTCCATATGGCGCAAGCACCTGGAGACGAAGCGGCCGCTCGCACAGCGCACGCCGCGCCTGTACCTCGGGTACGAGCACATAATCCTCGCTCACACTTCCATGATCTCTTTTTCTTTGGCCGCGACGAGCCCGTCGATCTCTTTGACGTACTTGTCGGTCAACTTTTGCAACGTCTCTTGCATGCGTTTGCCGTCGTCCTCGGTGATCTCGGCTGATTTCAACTGGCCTTTAACCTCGTCGTGCGCCTTGTGGCGGACGTTGCGGACCGCAACCCGGCCGTCTTCGGCCTTTTTCTTGACGATTTTTGCCAGATCTTTGCGCCGCTCTTCGTTCAGCGGCGGAATGACGAGGCGGATTGCCACACCGTCTACGTTGGGCGTTAGCCCGAGGTCGCTCTTCTCGATCGACTTCTTTATCTCAGAAACGAGGCCCTTATCCCATGCGGTGATGAGAAGCGTGCGGCTGTCGGGAACGGAAACTCCGGCTACTTGTTTGATGGGTACGGATTGACCGTACGCCTCCACGTGGAGCCGATCGAGCAGCGCCGGCGTGGCGCGGCCGGTTCGAATCGTGGCGAACTCCGAACGCGCTGCCGCGACGCAGCGCTGCATTCGGGTCTCGATCTCTTTGAAATAAGCGTCGCTCATCGGCTTAGGCCCTCGCACCGACTGGCGCCGACGCTTCTCGGCGTCCGACGTATGTTCCGATCGGCTCGCCCCAGATGACGCGCCGGATGTTGCCGGGCACCGACATATCGAAGACGATCACGGGCAGTGCGTTGTCCATGCAGAGAGCCATAGACGTCGAGTCCATGACTTCCAGTCCGAGCTGCAGGACCTCCATGTATTCGAGTCGCTCGAAGCGCGTAGCCGTCGAATCCTTTTTCGGATCGGCCGAATAGATGCCGTCGACCTTCGTCGCCTTCAGAATCGCTTGCGCGTTTACCTCAACGGCCCGTAGCGCCGCCGTTGTATCGGTTGTGAAGTACGGGTTCCCCGTTCCGGCTGCAAAGATCACGACCCGCCCTTTTTCGAGATGGCGGATGGCACGGCGCCGGATATACGGTTCGGCTATCTGATGCATCGCGATAGCGGTTTGGACGCGTGACGGCACGTCCATGCGCTCGAGCGCATCCTGAAGCGCAAGTGCGTTAATGACCGTCGCGAGCATGCCCATGTAGTCGGCCGTGGCCCGGTCCATACCGGCTTCTTCGTGCACCTTCCCGCGCCAGATGTTGCCGCCGCCCACGACGACGGCGACCGAGACGCCGCCGCGCCGCACTTCGGCGATTTGTTCGGCCATAATGCGCGTCGTCGTAAGGTCGACGCCGGTATCCGCGCCCGCGAACGCCTCTCCGGATATCTTCAGGAGCACGCGGGAGAACCGCGGCTCGCTACGCTCACTCACCGAGCGCGTACTTCGTAAAGCGACGAATGCGAATGTTCTCTCCGAGCGCTCCGACGGAACGGTGAATGAGATCGCCGATTGTGATCGCGTCGTCTTTGACGAACGGCTGCTCGAGCAGACAGTGCTCCTCAAACCACTTGTTCAGTTTTCCATCGACGATCTTCGCTCCGATCTCGGCCGGCTTGCCCGCCGGAACGCCTGCTGCAAACTCCTCACGCAGTTCAGCTACGACCTCGGGCGGCACGCTTTCCCGGTCGAGGTACTGAGGCGACATCGCGGCTACGTGCATCGCGACGTCCCGGCTTAGCTCGACAAACTTCGGATTGCGAGCGACAAAATCGGTCTCGCTGTTGACCTCGACGAGCGCCCCGATCTTTCCCCCGGCGTGTACGTAGCTCGCAATGAGGCCCTCTTTCGCCGTGCGTTCTGCCTTTTTCGCTGCCTGCGAGGCGCCACGTTCGATGAGCAATGCCTTGGCCTTGTCGGGGTCGCCCTCGGCGTCGACGAGCGCCTTTCGGCAATCGAGCATCGGTGCGCTCGTTGCCTCCCGCAGCGCTTTGATCTCTTCGGCCTTCGGTTGGTAGGAGATCAAATTGCCGCCTCCACCATCGCGGAAGGTTCGGCATTGCCGGTTTGCGCCTCAACGTATTCTTCCTCGTCGTAGGCGCTCTCGCTCTCGGTCTTCCCCTCGATGATCGCGTCGGCGATCTTCCCGACGATCAACTTGACCGCGCGGATCGCGTCGTCGTTGCCGGGTATCGGATAGTCGATCTCGTCCGGGTCGCAGTTTGTATCGATGACCGCGATGATCGGGATCTTCAGCTTGCGCGCTTCGAGGATAACGATGCGCTCCTTCTTCGGATCGACGACGAAGATCGCGTCCGGTAAACGGTGCATGTCTTTGATGCCGCCGAGAAAGCGCTCGAGGCGATTCATCTCGTCTTGGAGCTTTGCGACTTCCTTCTTCGGAAGACGGTCGAAGTCGCCTTGCGTCTTCATGTTCTCGAGCTCGCGCAGGCGCGCGATGCGCTTCTGGATCGTCGCGAAGTTCGTCAGCGTGCCGCCGAGCCAGCGCTGGTTCACAAAGAATGTCCCGGCGCGCTCGGCTTCCTCGCGTACGACGTCCTGAGCTTGTTTCTTCGTCCCGACGAAGAGAATGACGCGCCCTTCGCGCGCGAGATTCTTGACGACCTGGTATGTCTCGCGCAGTTTCTGTACGGTAAGAGCGAGATCGATGATATAGATGCCGTTGCGCTCTTGGAAGATGTACGGCTTCATCTTGGGGTTCCATCGGCGCGTCTGGTGCCCGAAGTGAACGCCCGCCTCCAAGAGTTCTCGCATGGTGATGACGGACATGGTTGGGTAACCTTTCTGGCTCCCGGCCGCCGGCCATCCTGGCGTTGCGGCCTCGTCCTGGAGCCATCGGCACCCGGCCTCCATGCCGGGTGAAGTAATGGACAGCCGCGCGATTATACCATGCGGCCTGTGACCCTCCAACCACACGGCGCGCCGCGCTGCGCAAATAGGCAAAGGCCCGGCCGCCCCATGCGCCGGGCCTCTGCGGCCACCAATCTCCGAACGGGCTAGGGACGGGCCTCGTAGACGAGGTTGAACGGCGTCTCGGCCGCGCGGCGAAAGCGCGGGAAGCCCGCCTTTTCGGCGACCTCGCGCATCCTGGCTTCTCCGGCCTGGGCGCCGAGCGCGAAACCCGCGTCCTGCGCGAGCGCCGAAGGCGTGCACAGCATCGTCGAGGCACCGTAGAAGATCCGGCCGACCGGCGTCAGCTTCTCCTCCAGGTTGTCCGCCGCATAGGGCTCCACGATCATCAGCGTACCGTACGGCTTGAGCATTGCGCGCACTCGTGCGAGTGCACCAACGGGGTCACCCATATCGTGCACGCAATCGAAGCAGCACACGAGGTCGAAGTCGTGTCCCGGCATCGACTTTGCCGAAACCGTTTCGAACTCGACTCGGTCGCCGACGCCCGCGCGACGCGACGTTGGAGTCGCACCGTGAGATGACGTAGCGCGACGCACGCCGAACTCGACGCGCCATGCGTTGGCTCGTCACCGGCGGACTCGGCTTTATCGGCTCCCATTTTATCCGCCTCGCATTGCGCGAGCGCCCCGACATCGAGATCGTGAACCTCGACGCGATGACCTACGCGGGCAATACGGAGAACCTTCGCGACGTCGCCGACGATCCTCGCTATCGCTTTGTGAAGGGAAATATTTGCAATCCCGCCGCCGTCCGTGCGGCGCTTGGGAAAGGCACCGACGCGATCGTCAACTTCGCGGCCGAGACGCACGTCGACCGCTCGATCGTGGATCCGGCGGCGTTCCTGCGCACCGACATCTTCGGAACCCACGTCTTGCTCGAGGCGCTGCGCGAGTGCAACGTGCCGCGGTTCGTCCAGGTCTCGACCGACGAAGTCTACGGTAGCGTCGCAGACGGCGAATCACGCGAAGGAGACGCACTTGCGCCTAGCAGTCCGTACTCCGCAAGCAAAGCCGGCGCAGACCTGCAGGCGCTCGCATACCACGCGACGTATGGCGCGCCCGTCCTCATCACGCGCGGGAGCAACACCTACGGACCGAACCAATATCCGGAGAAGATCGTCCCGCTCTTCGTAACCAACCTCATTGCCGACCAGCCGGTTCCAGTCTACGGTGACGGCCTCCAAGTGCGCGATTGGCTCTATGTCGAGGATCATGCTCGTGCCGTGCTTGCCGTACTCGAACGCGGCCGCGTCGGAGAAGTTTACAACGTCGGCGCCGGAAATGCGCGCACCAATCTCGAGCTCACCGAGCTTCTCGTCACCGAGTGCGGCCGCTCGACCATCACGCACGTCCGTCACGTTACCGATCGTCCCGGCCATGACCGGCGATACGCGCTCGACGCGACGAAGCTTGGCGCGCTCGGATGGGAGCCCCAGACGCCGTTTGACGAAGGCATCCGCAGGACGATTGCCTGGTATCGCGCCAACGAAGCGTGGTGGCTTCCGCTACAACGCCGGCTATGAAAGACGTACGGTTCAAAGGCGTGGTCTTGGCCGGCGGACTCGGCACGCGGTTGCGACCGCTCACGAACGTCACGAACAAGCACCTCCTGCCGATCTATGACCGGCCGATGATTTACTATCCGATCGAAATGCTCTGCAACGCGGGAATCTCGGACATCATGATCGTGACGGGCGGAAATGCGGCCGGCGAGTTTCTCCGTCTTCTCGGTAACGGCCGCGAGTTCGGATTGAAGGACCTTTACTACACGTACCAGGAGGGCGAGGGCGGGATCGCTGCCGCGCTGAGCCTTTGCGAGCATTTTTCCGAGGGCGAACGCATCGTCGTCGTCCTGGGAGACAACATTCTACAAGACGACATCTCGGCGTACGTTCGCCGCTTTGCGGCGCAAGAGCGCGGGGCGCGCATTCTCCTCAAGGAGGTCGACGACGCCGCGCGCTTCGGCGTCGCGGAGCTCGACGGCGAGCGCATCATCTCGATCGAAGAGAAGCCCGCGCAGCCGAAGAGCCGGTACGCCGTCACGGGCGTCTACATGTACGACGCGCGCGTCTTCGAGTTCATCCGTTCGCTCGAGCCATCGGCGCGCGGTGAGCTAGAAATCACCGACGTCAACAATCGATACATCCACGAGGGGACCCTTGCATATGACGTGCTCGAGGGCTGGTGGAGCGACGCGGGAACGTTCGAAAGCTTGTTTCGAGCCGGTGAGCTCGTCGCGCGCGAACGCGTGCGTCGCAAAGACTCAGGAGTGCGGCAAGCCGATCGGTAGGAGGAAGATCGCGACTACGACGAGCACCCCCGCCAGCGCTCCTCGGAACCATCGCTCAGGCAGCCGCGTAACCAGGTGCGATCCGACAAAGACGCCCGGGATCGACCCGACCAATAGCAGGCCGGCGAGCCTCGGATTCACGTCGCCAAGCTTCCAGTGACCGATGAGGGCGGGTACGAGGACGACGATTGCAAAGGCGACGTCGGTCCCGACTAAACGCCGCAACGCGACCGCCGGCGCGACGAGCAGCAGCAAAGGCAACGTCATCGAGCCGGCCCCGATGGACGTGATGCTGACGGTCAGGCCAACGAAAAAGCCGATGAATGCGATCCGAAACGTCGGCATCGCATTCGGGTCGTCGTTCGCGCGATCGCCCGCCAGGCCGCGGTTGAAGATGATCCCCGCTGCCGCGGCGAGCAGCGCGGCGGCCACGGCGAGGCGCAGCACGTGCTCGAGCTGGTGAATGTCGAGAATGCGGTGCAGCTGCGCGCTGACGGCGACGCCGATGATCGCGCCCGGCAGTCCGCCGAGCGAGAGACGCCAGAGGACCGACACCTGGACCGTGCGCCGCTGAATGTGCGCGATCATCGCGACGAGCTTCGTGCCGAGTGCAAAGAGCAGATCCGATCCGATGGCAACGTTCGTCCCGACGCCGAGAAGGAGTACGAGCAGCGGCGTCGTCAACGCGCCCGCGCCCACACCGCTGTACGCGATACAGACGCCGACGATAAACCCGACGATGACGAAGCTCACGGTCGCGTCATTGCCTCGATGTACTCAATGAGCGAGGCCGCCGATTCGGCGATCGTCTGTTTCGTCGTATCGATAGCTAGATTCGGATTCTCCGGAACCTCGTATGGCGAGGATATGCCCGTAAAACGCGGGATCTCGCCCAGCCGCGCGCGTTTGTAATGACCCTTGACGTCGCGTCCTTCCGCCGTTTGGAGATCGCACGCGACGTAGACTTCGTGAAAGCGGCCGGGATACGAAGCTCGCGCCTTCTCGCGGTCGGCGGCAAACGGCGAGATCAGCGCACAAATGACGACAAAACCGCCGTCTGCCAGCACGGCCGCGACGGCAGCCGTCCGGCGCACGTTCTCCGACCGGTCCTCTTCGGAGAAGCCCAGGTCGACGTTGAGCGACGTGCGCAGCGTGTCGCCGTCGAGGACGTAAACCAATCTGCCGCTGTCGAAGAGCATGCGCTGAACGGTCATCGCCAGTGTCGATTTTCCGGCGCTGGGAAGACCCGTCAACCAGAAGACGCCGCCGGCATGGCCATTGCGTGCGAACCGCTCGGTTGGGGGCACGGAAGAGGTTTGCGCGACGACGTCGGTCGCGCCCTCGGAGCGCGGACGCCCGATCACCGCTCGAACGCGCCCGCCTGCAATGACGTTGGTGCCCTGCAGGAGCACAAAGCGCCCGATGCTGGTAGCGTCGAGATCGTCGTCTGCAGCGATGAGCTCGCGCGACGCCAACGTGACCACGGCGACGTCACCTTTCGCGATCGTATCGCTCGGCTTTCCCGCCAGCGTGTCGGGATCGATGAGCTCGTCGATGCGCTGCAGGCTCACCGCGACTTCGCGCGTGCCGATTCGCAAGCGGAGCGCCTCGCCGGCTGCCACCGGCTCGGCACCGAGCCAGACAACGGTAGCCTGAAGTGCGTGTCCCAGCGACGGTCCGTCGCCCAGGTAGCTCGCCACGGCGCCGCGATCGACAAAGATGCGCTCGTCGAGCACAATAGCGACCGCGTCGCCGGCACGCGCTTCGCGAACCTCGTGCGGCCATCGGTGGATTGTGCTCACGACGGCGTCGGTCTGAAGCGGCCAAAAGACGATCCGCTCACCGGCACGGAGCGTCCCGGCTTCGACCCTCCCCGCGACGATCCGATTGCCGTCGCGGCGGTAGACGTCTTGCACGACCAGGCGCAATGGACCGCCCGAGTGCGGCGTGTACGAATGAAGTTGCTCCAGGGCTTCGAGCAGCGTCGGGCCCTTCCACCACGACCATCGCCGGCTCGCGATGGCGATGTTGTCGCCGTCGCGTGCGGCAATGGGAATGATGTCCAGCGGGGTGATGTCGAGCTGCTCCAAAAAGCTGCGGACCTCGGCGCGCCGCTGCGCGAATGCGGTCTCCGCATCGTCGAATCGCAGCTTTCCGTTGATCCGGTCGGGGGACGAACCGGGTTCGGCGAGATCGAGCTTATTGATTGCGACCAGCACCTCTTTGAAACCAAACCACTGAAGGAAAAGAGCTTGGCGGCGGGTCTGCAGCGTGATGCCTTCGTCGACCGCAACGACCATGATCGCAGCATCGACCTCGGACGCACCCGTCAGGAGATTGCGAATGAGCTCGCGATGACCAGGCGCGTCGACGAAGACGTAGTCGCGTTCGGGCATGCGTAGCCAAATGCGCGAGATGTCGAGTGTGATCGCCTGGTCGCGCTCGAGCTGAAATGCGTCCAGTAAGAAAGAGTATTCGATCGGAACGCCACGCTTGTCGCTGGAATCCTGCAGTTCAGCAAGCTTCTGCGGCGTCACCTGACCGAGATCGACGAGCATTCTGCCGAGGATCGTCGACTTTCCGGCGTCGACGTCTCCTACCATTACGATCCGAACTTGTCTCACATGTATCCCGTCGTGCGCAGCCTTTCGAAAGCGTCTTCGCTTTCATTGTCCATCGTACGTCCCGCCCGCTCGGGTTCGCGCGTCTTCTCCAACTCCGCGATCACTTCGTCGAGCGTCTCGGCCGTGCTCGCAATTGGGATCGTGATATTGCTCTCGCCGAGCGATCGAAAGCGTTGCCCGTTGCGCGCCAAGTAGAGCGGAACGAAGGGTATCTTCTCACGCTGCGTATAGCGCCAAATATCGAGCTCCGTCCAGTGGAGCAGCGGATGAATCCGCACGTGCGCGCCGTCGGGAACCTCGTACGGAAAGTAATCCCACAACTCCGGCGGCTGCGTGCGCGGATCCCACGAACCATCGGCATTCCGAGGGCTGAATATCCGCTCTTTCGCGCGAATCGCCTGCTCGTCGCGACGGATACCCAAGATAATGCCGCGATAGCCTTCGCGTGCGATCAGCGCGCGAAGCCCAGCGGTCTTACGCGCTGCGTGCCGCGCCGCCGGCGGGAGCGTTGGATCGACGCTCTCCTCGGGCGGGCACGCCTCGTTTTGAGCAGGCAAGCGCCATTCGCGAACGAGCCAATCGCGGAACTCGTAGACCTCCGGAAACTCCATTCCGGTGTCGAGCAGCACGACCGGAAACGGAACCTCCCCGAGAAATGCCTTGCGTACCATCCACAGCAACGCGGTCGAATCCTTGCCGATCGACCAGAGCATCGCCAGTGGTGAAACGCACGAGAAAGCCTCGCGCAGGATATAGAGCGTCCGTGACTCGAGTACGTCGAGATCGGAATCGGTGGCCGTGGGCATCTCGGGAAGTATCGGCTCGGCTCGTCGCTTTTCCTACCGTCCCCGATCCTCTTCGGATGTAGCGGCGGGCGGATCGGTGCGTTGGATATCTTCGTAGATCTCGAACCTGTGGACCGGTACGCGGCGCGGCGCTTCGATCCCAAGCTTCACTTGATCGCGGTCGACACCCACGACGAGCACGCGAATATCGGGTCCGATCATGATCGATTGATTGATCTTGCGACTGAGCACGAGCACGCCGTTGCCCTCCATGGCGAGTAGTATGCGACGCCTTCGTTCGTCGCCGCGCCGGCGCCTTGTCCGGAGGCGCGATCGGCTGCAAGCGAGAACCGGCGCCGTGTGAGCGATAAAGTGCGGCCATCGGGCTTCGATTTCATCATGTATCTGGTCAAAGATCACAAGCGAGCTCGTGTGTTTTACGAAACCCTCTTCGATCTCAAGATCGGACAGTACGATTCCGACGGCTTCGTCGAGTACGATCTGCCCGACGGCAACACATTTGCGCTCGGCGTCGCCCCGGAGGGCGCGCACGTCGCAACCGGTGGTGCGATGTTTGGCGTGCCGGACGTCGACGCAGCCGTTGCCCGCATCGTCGAACTCGGGGGCACGCTATATGCCAACTACGGAGGAGATTCGTGCACGTCGGGCTGGTGCGCAGATCCCGACGGGAACGCCTTCGGCGTCCACCAACGCAAGTAAGCCGCTACAGACCCGCAAACTGCGCTGCGTGCAATCGCGCGTAAGGGCCCTGCTTCGCGAGCAGCTCTTCGTGCGTACCAACCTCGAGCACTCGGCCGCTCTCGATATAGAGTACCTTGTGCGCGCGCCGCACGGTTGAGAGACGATGCGCGATGATGAGGGTCGTGCGGCCTTTTAGGAGCCGGTCGAGCGCCTCTTCGATCATCGCTTCGGAGTGGCTGTCGAGCGCGCTCGTCGCCTCGTCGAGGATGAGTATCCGCGGATCGCGCAGTACGGCGCGGGCAATAGCGATGCGCTGACGCTCGCCGCCCGAGAGCCTCGCCCCTCGCTCGCCGACTTCCGTCGCGTATCCCGCGGGGAACGTTTGCACATAATCGTCGACGTTCGCTTCGCGCGCCGCAGCGCGAACCTCATCATCGCTTGCATCGAGCCGGCCGTATCGAATGTTCTCGAGAATCGAGGCTCGGAAGAGCTGCACGTCCTGTGGGACGATCGCAATCGACGCGCGCAGATCCGAAAGACGAACGCCGGCGATGTCCACGCCGTCGACGCGGACGCAACCCTCCTGCGGCTCGTAAAAGCGCGGCACGAGATTGACTATCGTCGTCTTTCCCGCACCCGAAGGTCCGACGAAGGCGACGATCTCGCCCGCTTCGATCGTAGCGTTCACGGAGCGCAATGCCGGCGGCTCCCCGGGAGCGTACCGGAAAGTTACGTCGACGAACTCGATGCGCCCGCGCACCGCCCGCAACGGCACGGCATTCGGCGGATCCTCGACTTCGACGGGCAAGTCCATCAGCTCGAAGACTCTTCCGGCGCCGACGATCGCCTTACTGATGTCGCCGAAGAACGCGGCGACGCGATTCATCGGATTCATGAGATTCACTAGCAGGCCCCAATACATGAAGACTTTTCCGGTATCGAGGCGACCGACTAAGACCTCGCGCACGGACAGCCACATGATGGCGACGACGGCGGCGACCATGATCGTCGAAACAACCAGCGGCTGGGTTTGGATGAACTGCGTGAGCTTCATGTATGCGCCGAAGAAGTCGTCGTTGCGATTGCGAAACCGTTCGACTTCGAAGGCCTCTCGTCCGAAGGACTTGACGACGCGCTGACCCTGGAGGATCTCCGCGAGATTGGCCGAGAGGTCCGCGATGCGCTCCTGCGCGCGATGCGTGCTCGCGGTGATCAGCCGCTGAAACTTTGAAACGGCAAACGAGACGATCGGTGCGACCAGCACGAGCGAAAGCGTCAGCAGCCAATCGAGGTAGATCATCGCCACAAAGGATGAGACGAACGTGGCGAGCGCGACGACCAACTGCGGCACGGAGACGCTCACCGCATCGATCATCATCTGCAGGTCGGTCGAGAAGCGGGCGATCAGCTCGCCCGGACGCCACTTGGCGAACTCGCCGAGCGGCAGATTCAAGAGCCGCGAGAACAGCCGCACCCGCAACCTGGCGACGAGATGTTGTCCGCTCCACGCAGTCAGGTACGTCTGCCCATAGATCATTGCGTTGGCAACGAGCAGCGCGATCGAGGTCACGCCCAAGGCAAGATAGAGCGCATTGAGGTCCGGCGCATGACCCCGCGGAGGAACCAGCACCTGGTTGATGATCACGCGGAATGCCAGCGGAGGGACGATCGAGAGGACGCCGGCGAGGACTCCGAGACCCATCGCAACGGCAAGGCGAGGATAGTATGGCCGGGCCTCGCGTGCCAGGCGCAAGAGGATCGAGCGACGGCTCATCGCGGCCAGGGTCTTGCGGCCGCCGCGGGGTGAAACCTGCCGCGAGCAATACGGTACGTGGGAATGAAAGAGGAGACCGCGAGAGCATATGGACTGCTATTTTCACGCCAACGTGCCGTCGATTGCACCATGCATCGAGTGCGGGAAGCCGATCTGTGCGACGTGCCGCGACGAGCGGGGCGGCTGCCCGAGCTGCCGGCTCGCCGCAAAGGTCGACGCCGCTACCGCAACCCGCCAACAGCTTCCCGGCCAAGTGCCTCCGCGTGCTGCGGCTGCGACCGTGCGCGGCAGCGTGACCGTTGCAGCGCCGGCGGATCCGGTCGAATCGCGCGCGCTCGTCGCCCTCGGTTATCCGCTCTGGCCACTGGCGCTCGTATCGCTCTTCGACCGCAAGCAATCCCGGCAGCTGCGCCGGCAAACGTTTCAGGCGCTGGGCTTCAACGTCGGCTTCTACGCATTCGCGGGCTTACTGACGCTTCTCGCGCAGATCCCGCTCCTCGGCATCTCGGCGTGGATTTTGGTGCCGCTGCTCGGGCCGCTGTTTATCGTCGCTAGCGTCTACTACGGCATCAAGACCTGGAACGGCGATGAGTTTAGCGTTCCTGTGATCACGAGTTGGATCGACGAGCGCCTCGCTCAAAGCGACACGAACGCGCGGTAACGCGCCAGAAAAGCCCGCGCCGCCGGCGCGTGATCGAGCACGGGCGTAGGATACGCACTCTCGAAGAGCGCAAGTGCGAGCTGCGACGCGTTCGTTTCGGCATGCTGCCACGCTGTCATCGGCGTGTGACGTAACTCCTCGATCCATCGGCGAACGTAGAGCCCGTCGGGGTCGCAGCGGCGGCGCTGCCGTTCGGGATTGTAGATTCTCGGGTATTGCGCCATATCGGCACCCACGCCCGCAACCCACTGCCAGTTGCCAGCGGATAGAGCCGGATCGTCCTCGATCAACCATTTCTCCCACTCGGCGCGTCCGACGCGCCAATCCACGTTCAGATCGAAACAGAGAAACGATGCTGCAACCGCACGCACCAGCGGATGCATCCAGCCCGTCGCGTGGAGTTGCCGAATGCCGGCGTCGACCAAAGGAAAGCCGGTCGTGCCGGTCTTCCATGCCTCGAGCGCCGTATGCGTCCGGCTCCACGGAAAATCCGCCAGCCGGTCTTGAAGCGGTCGTTCCTGCGCATCGGGGTGGTACCACGCGAGCTGGAGGAAGAAATCGCGTCGAGCGATCGCGCGCAGATACCGTTTGAGCGAGAGCCGCTCCTCGCTGAGCGCAAGCGGATCCGACAGCCGGTCGCGCACGCCGCGAACGATTGCTCGAGCCGAGATGGTGCCGAACGAAAGATGCGCTGCGAGATGCGAGGTTCGATCCTGCGCCGGCACGATCGCCGCCGAAGCATATTGCGTCGCGTCATTCCTTAGAAACCGCTCGAATATTGCCCGCGCCGCACGCGCGCTTGCTTCCGGCGGCGCTGCGGTCGCGCCAAACTCCTGTGCGCGCGGGAGCGGCTCGCTCTCGAGACCGGCGGCATCGAAGCGCACGAGCAACGGAAACTCATGCGACACGACCGGCCGCTCTTGCCACACGTCGAAGTATGGTGCGAACGCGCGGTATCCGAGTCCGGCTATCGATCGCGAGGCCGACGTCTCTTCGGGCGGCACCGCAGGCGCATCGTGCACGGCGAGCGCCGCAAGGCCCGCTTCTTCGAGCGCGGCCTGCAGCCGCCGTTCGTCGCCGATCGGTTCGTCGCCGTACGAAGCGCTCCATGCGACGCCGGAGGCTCCGACGCCGCGCGAAAGTTCGATCAGGATGCGGTCGAGCGGACCCCGCCGGACGACCAGCCTGCTGCCGCGCTCGCGAAGCTCTTCGTCGAGTGCGGCAACGGCGGAGCAGAAGAACGCCGCGCGTCGCGGCGAGTGGGCGAGGCGCTGGTGAAGGCCCGGATCGACAATGAGCAACGGAAGCACGTTGCCATGCGAGGCCGCCGCCGCCAGGCCGGCGTGGTCGTCGAGACGCAGATCGTTTGTGAACCGATAGACGAACGGTCCGTCCATTGGCAGGCTCGATTCGGGCGAACCGTGGCGGTCCCCCGGCCTAGCCGGCCACGCGGGTTTTCGAGATGGGTTCTAATTACTCGATCGAAAGGTGAACGCGTCGCGATAGACCGCGTCGACCGCATGTCCGTCGATCGTTCGCGGCACATAGCGCGCCTGCATCGCGGCGTGGCAGACCGCGTCGTCCAGGGCCTTGTAGCCCGAGCTCTTCTCGATCGTGCAGCCGAGCGGCTTGCCATGGCGATCGACCAGGACCCCGAACGCCGTGGTTCCCTCCGCGCCCTCTTGATACGCAATCGCGGGCGGATGCGGCACGAGCGCGCCCTCGCCGCCGACCGGGGTGACGTCGCGCACCGCCGCGGACCCCGATTCCAGCTTGAGCGACTCGGCTTGCTGTTCGGATTTCGGAGTGATCTGCGTGCTCAGCGCCGCGATCGAGCGTTTCTCTTGGGCCGTCGGACGCGCGAGCGTGACGACGTTCTGCACGACGACGATCGGATGCTCGGCGGCGCGTTCCGCAAGTGTGTAGATGCCGAGCCCGATGACGGCAACCGCCGCAACCGCGCCCGTCCATTGCGGGATCCGGCGCAGCCTGCTGGCCGACTTGCCGGTAACCTTCGGCAGCGCCGGCTCCCAGCGCTCGCTCTCGCGCGCCTGTGCAACGCTATCGGCGATCCGTTCGATCTCGTGCTCGCCGCCGATCGTTTCGACGCAGCGTTTGCACGATGTCAGGTGCAGGCGGAACGCCTGGCGTTCCACATCGGTCGCTTCGCGCAGCGCGATCGCACCGGCAAGAGCTTCGGCACCCAGGCAATCCAACTGAACCATCGTTATGTCTCCTTCATCACATTTCGCAGCACGCGCATCGCGCGGCAGACGCGCTGCCGTACCGCATCTGCGGTGGTCCCGAGGATCTCCGCCGCTTCGGCCGAAGAGTAACCCGCGTAGCTCGTCAGGAGCAACGCTGCAGACTGCTCCGCCGGCAGGCGCCGCAATGCGGCTTGCAGGTCCACGCTCGCCGCGCTGCGCTCGTCGATTCGCCAGCTCGCACTCCCCGCGATCGCGGGACGATCCACGTCCCGATCGAGTGGAAGGATGCGCAGAATCTTCTTTCGGCGCATGAGCGAGATCGCGCCGTTCGTCGCCGCTCGATAGAGCCAGCCGGGTGTCAGCTCGCGGCTGGGGTCAGCACGCAGCATGCGGTACGCGGAGAGAAAGACGTCCTGCGTCAAATCGAGCGCCGTCTCGGCATCGCCGACCATGCGTCGCAGGTAGCGCGCCAGCTTCGTCTGATAGCCGCGTGCCATCGCATCGACGCGGGCCTGCGCCAACGATGTTGCGTCGATCTCCGCGTAGGCGTCATCCATGCCCGCCTCCTCTACCACCTCAACGTCACGAGCCGTACGGCTGTGACGCCGGGGCGGTCATCCGCCGATCTCGGAAAAGGCGCGCATCCGCGAACTTGCCTCCCCAAGACGCAGGTGATGGCGCTCGGGCTTGATGAGCATCGCCGACTGCAGGAGCTCCGCGAGGTCGCCGGTGCTCGCTCCCGCGCGCAGCGGCGCGCGCAAATCGAGGTGTTGGTCGCCGAACAGGCATAGGCGCAGTCGCCCGTCCGCCGTTAGCCGAACGCGGTTGCAGCGTTCGCAGTACTCGTGCGAAAGCGGACTGATTACGCCGAATGCTCCGGCCGAGTTCGGGAATGCAAAGTAGCGCGCCGGACCGTTGCCGCCCGGCCCCGATGCCGGCCGCACTTCGCCGATCGACGAGATGGATTCGAGCATCTCGGCTGCGGAAATGAACGTACTCTGCTGAAGCCCCAGATTCTCGTGCACGGGCATGACCTCGATGAACCGGACGAAGAGCGCGCGCTCGCGCGTCAGTGCCGCAAACGCCGGCAACTCGTCGTCGTTTGTCCCGCGCATGACTACGCAGTTGAGTTTGACCGGCGTCAAACCGGCTGCGATTGCAGCATCGATGCCGCGCAGAACCGCGTCCAGGCCGCTGCGACGTGCGATCTGCTCGAATCGATCGGTGCGCAGCGTATCGAGCGAGACGTTGACGCGGGTCAGGCCGGCCGCGGCTAAGGCCTCCACCTGGCTTTCAAGGAGCAGTCCGTTCGTCGAAAGGGCGATATCCTCGATACCCTCCACGCTTGCGATTGCCTCAACGAGCCGGTTGAGATCGCGGCGCAGCAACGGCTCGCCGCCGGTCAAACGAATCGAACGAACGCCGACCGATGCCGCGGCGCGCACGATGGCGGTGATCTCTTCGTAGCTGAGGATGTCCTCTCGGCGCAGCCACGCCAGACCTTCCTCGGGCATGCAGTAGACGCAGCGCAGGTTGCACTTGTCGGTCACGGAGATCCGCAGGTACGTGATCGGGCGGTTGAAACCGTCGATCAACGAAAGCGCGATCACGTTACGGCTGCGCAAAGACGCTGTCGGGCAGCGCCGGGTTGATGGTATAGTTGTCGATCGTCGAGGTAACGTCGGCGCTGTAGCTCGGCTCGTCGACGTGCGCGCTCTGCGCCGTGACCAAAAGATTCCCGTCGATACGTTCGTAATGGTTGGTCATCTCCGCGTAGCCGCCGTTCGCGTACTCCCAGCGCATCGACTCGACCGTGGCGCTCTTGTCGTCGGCGGTCGCAACGATGCGGTCGACGTTGCCGTGCTTACGCGGAACCAAATTGAAGGTCGTCGTCTTCCCATCGTCAGAGACGACAGTCACGGTATTGAGGTCCATCCATTGCGATGGACTCTCGATTCGTGCGTAGAGCTTGTCGAACTGCTGGTCGACCGACGGGACGCCGCTATTAAAGACGACCTTGTTCTTGTCGGGTTGCCGGTAGTAGTACGTACCGACCAAATCGGTCGAGAGGAACGGAAACGAACGCAGCGCTACGTGCGCGTGCAGCGTCGCCTTAAAGGAGCGCAGATCCGGGTTGACCGCCGCCATCCGGGTAAGCAAGCTTTCCGCCGATTCGCTCGCAAGCGGCAGTGCAGTTGCCGCGCTCGCAAGCAGCGCCGCTAAGATCGGCGGCCGCAGGCAGCTCACCGCTCGAAGGACTCCAGGGCGGCGGCGATCTCGGTGCGTACCATTTCCCCCTCTTCGGCGTCCAGCCGCGTCCGCAATGCTGCTAGCGCCTTCGGGCTGCCGATGCGGCCTAGCGCCCAGGCGGCATGCCCCCGTACCATCGGATGGGGATCGGCACACAAACTTTCGATCAACGCCTCCACGGCCGAACGGTCGAGCGCATTTCCGAGCGCGACGGCGGCGTTCCGGCGCAAGACGGCCGGCCCCCGCCAACCCATTGCCGTCGCCCGGTACCGGCGTTTGAACTCCCCGCTACGCATCCTCAAGAGTGCGACGAGCGACGGGCGCGCTGCAGCATCGTCGAGCGGCCGGTCGGCTTGGCTCCCCTGGTTCCCCGCGCGTTGCGTCGGAGGACAGGCCGATTGGCAAACGTCGCAGCCCCAGACCCAGTCGCCGACCAACGGTCGCATCGCCATCGGGATCGCGCCGACCCGCTGCGTCAGATCCGAGATGCACCGGTTGGCATCGATCGTATAATCTCCACGCAGCGCCCGTGTCGGGCAGGCGTCAATGCACCTGACGCACGCGCCGCAGCTCTTCGAGAGCGGCGCGTCCGGCGGCAGTTCGACGCTCGTGACGATCTCGCCCAAAAAGACGAACGAGCCGAGCGACGGCGAGATGAGATTCGTGTGCTTTCCAATCCAGCCAAGGCCGGCCCGTGCCGCAAACGCACGCTCTGCTAACGGTCGCGTGTCGCATGCAACCGCCGTGACCGGCAGCGCCGGCCGCTTCGTCGATCGTCCGTGCGACGCCGGCCAACAGCGCGTGCACGCGCACATGGTAGTCGGACGACCATGCGTAGTTCGAGACGCGCCCGTGCAAAGGTTGGTAGCCGTCGGGTTCCGCGGTCGCATACGACATAGCAATGCAGACGACGCTGCGTGCTTCGCGCAGCAGATCGTGAGGATCGCAGGCCCGGCGAGCATACTCATCGCTATATCCCCAACTCTGCAAGTCTCCACGCTTGAATGCGGCACGCATGCGTTCGCGAGATCGCGCATCCACGAATGCGGGCGCAACGCGCACGTCGCGCGCGCCAAGTTGTCTAGCTTTCTCGACCGCGAGCACCTTGATTCGCGCCGCGTCCGGCATCGTCGCCCTCATAACATCGCCAGCGGACCTTCGGCGTCGAGCGGAAACGCGGCATCGATGAGCGCTACGTCGCCGGCATCGAGCGCAAGATCGCCCGCGCCGGCATTCTCTTCCACGTGCGCCACGGTAGCCGACTTCGGTATGGCAAAAACGTTCGGTTCCCGAGTCAGGAAAGCGAGAATTACTTGGCGCGGCGTCGCGCCGTGCTTACGCGCGACGCGCCCTATGGCGCCGGATGGTTCCATCTCAGCGGCGGGAAGCCGCTCGCGGCCGAAAGGCGTGTACGCGACGATTGCAACCCCGCGTTCGCGCGCGACCCTCACGAGTTGATGTTCGATGCCGCGTTCGTGGAGATGGTAGAGCACTTGATTGCAGGTTAGCGGCACCGACTGCAGATACGATGCGGCCTCGAGCATCTCGCCGGCGTCGAAGTTGCTGACACCGATAAAGCGGCTTTTGCCCTGCTCGACCAAGGTTTCAAGCGCGCGCATCGTCTCCTCAAGCGGATGCGAACCGGGCCAGTGGAGGAGGTAGAGATCCAAATAATCGCATTGCAACCGGCGGATGCTCCGGTCGGCGGCCGCGAGTGTCGCCGCATAGCGTCCGTTGCTTGGAAGAACCTTCGTCGTGATGAACAGCCGCTCGCGCGAGATGTCCGCAAGTGCCAGGCCGACTAACTCCTCGACGCGACCTGAGCCATACATCTCGGCAGTGTCGATGTGGGTCATGCCGAGTTCCACGCCGCGCCGAAGCGCGCGCGTCGCTTCCGCGAGACGCGACCCGCTCTCGGGCATATTCCACGTCCCTTGGCCGATCGCCGGAACCTCGACGCCCGTCGTCCCGAAAAGTTTGTACTTCATTGCGTCAAAAAACGTCAAAGTCCGCATGACTTGCGGCGTATCCGAGCAGGCCGCCACGCAGATGGTGCAAGCGGCGGAAGCCGGCATCCCGCAGGCGTCCCGCTGCCCACGATGATTTGACCCCGACGCGGCACGCTACGACGTACCATTGGGCGCTATCGAGCTCATGCATGCGCTCTTCGAGCTGCGAAGC
The DNA here is from genome assembly GCA_963758805.1 of Vulcanimicrobiota bacterium. Lineage (GTDB taxonomy): Bacteria > Vulcanimicrobiota > Vulcanimicrobiia > Vulcanimicrobiales > Vulcanimicrobiaceae > Cybelea. The sequence continues at coordinate 269,182 of CAVWWP010000002.1, read as the reverse complement.
GGGGATGTTTACCGCTCCGTCGAGCGTACCCAGCACCATCTCATGCGGTTCGCGTACGTCGAGTAATATCGCCGCGCGCAGCGTTTCATCGAGCCGCTCCGGATCGATCTCGGAGAGATCCGGCGCAGGCGGCTCGTCGGCCGGACTGGCCTTTGCGTCGGCGATCGTCGGCCTCTCGCCGCAGAGCTCGCACGCCGCGTCGCGTTCGAAGCGCACCTCTCGGACGTGCGCGCCGAGCGCGTCGACGAGCAGCAGCCGTCCCGCCAAGAGCTCACCAATACCAAGTAAAAACTTCAGGGCTTCGTTTGCCTGCCACGTTCCGACGATCCCCGCCAGCACGCCCAAGACGCCGCCCTCGGCGCAACTCGGTACGCTTCCCGCCGGAGGCGGTTGCGGATAAAGGCAACGATAGCACGGACCGCCGGCGACCCCGAAGACACTCACTTGACCGTCGAACCGAAAGATCGAACCGTACACGTCCGGCTTCTTCTCCAAGACGCACGCGTCATTAATCAAATAGCGCGACTCGAATCGGTCGGTGCAGTCGAGCACGACGTCGTAGACCCCGACCAGTTCGCGCGCGCTTGTCTCGTCGAAGCGCACCGGTAGCGCGTCCGCAGCGACGAGCGGATTAATGGCGCGCACGCGCTCGGCCGCCGCAATCGCCTTCTTTCGTCCGATATCGGCGGTAGCAAAGATCGTTTGGCGCTGGAGGTTTGTCTCGTCGACGCAATCGTCGTCGACGATACCGATTCGCCCGATGCCGGCGGCCGCGAGGTACTGCAATGCGGCGGATCCCAATCCGCCTGCCCCAATGACCAGCGCGCGCGCTCGAGCGAGACGCTCCTGCCCTGGTAAGCCGATCTCGGGTATGAGCAGATGCCGGCTGTAACGGCGCAGCGCTTGCGGGTTCACGGTATCGCTGCTGCGGCGGGCGCTGGGTGGCGCGCGGCTAGCCACTCCAAGACCGTCGCGCGCGCCCGCTCGGCCGCGTAGGTGTGATCGCTTTCGATGGTCGCGAATGCTTTTGCCTCAGGCGCTCGATCGAAGAGCCGGCGGACGCTGGTCGGGCTGACCATCGCATCGTGATCCGCCGCGACGTAGAGCGCGTGCCGGCCCGACAACATCGGCAACAGCAGCGCATACCGTTCGTCGACGTCGGCTACGAGCTGCGGCAAGGTGACGCCGACGACGTACGACGATCGGAAATCCGCAATCCCCGCCTTCTGTAGCGCCTCGAGCGAGCTCGGACGCCCGTAACCGGTTGCGACCGCAATCGTCCCGAGCAGCGTGGGATCGAGCGCCGCGGTGAAGATTGCCGTCATACCGCCCATACTATGGCCTAGCGTATAGACCGCGCGGTCGCCTTCGCCGCGCGCGTAAGCGACGACGCTCGACATCGCATCTATGCAATCGTCCACTCCGCGCAACTCTCCGCCGCTTGCCCCAAGCTTATGGCCCGGAAAATCAAAGTTGTACGCCGTGAACCCGTGGCTCGCGAGAAAGGAACAGAGCAAGTCTAGGTTCTGCTTGCTCGAAGAGTAGCCGTGACCCGCGACGACGGAGACGCCGCGTGTTCGGCGCGGCGCATAGCGCAGCACGGCGACGGGATTGCGTTCGGCCTCGATGCGAACGAGGTCGACGCTAGAACCCATTGGATATCCAATCGCCGCCGCCGTCGACATAAAGCTCCTTCTTCCAGATCGGCGCGCGTCGTTTGAGCTCGTCGATTGCATACCGGCACGCGTCGAATGCGGCGGTGCGATGCGCGGCGCACGTCGTTACCGCAACCGACACGTCGCCCACCGCGACCTCGCCGACGCGATGGACGATCGTGAGACGCACTTGGCCAAATCGCTCGCGCGCCTCGCGCGCTATGCTTTCGAACTCGCTCAGGGCCATGGGTTCGAAGGCCTCGTAGAACAAGGCACGCACCGGACGGCCGTTTTCATCGGCGTCGCGCACGCTGCCGAGAAAGCTCACGCTTGCGCCCTCCGCGGCTTCCGGCTGCATGCCGAGTGGATCGATCGGCTCGGTTACGATGCGAAAGCTATCCACCGCCCACCGGAGGCAGAAGCGCAAGCTCGTCGCCTGCATGAAGCTGCTGCTCGGCGGAGACGAGCGCGCCATTGCACGCGATCCGCGTCGACGCGCGCAGATCTTCCATTCCCGGATGACGTTCCGCAAGCGCCTTCCACGCGTCGCGGACCCTCGCGCCGTCGGGCAGCTCGAGCGTCGGATCCGCCCGCGCGAGCAGTTCGCGGAGCCGAGCGAAGGCAAGCACCTGAATCTTCATCGAAAGGTCCTTCGAAGCCGAGCCCCGAGCTCCCGGCCCGCAACCTTTTCGGCCGCCGGCGCCCTTTAGAAGGTCGTATGCGGCGGCGCTACATCGCATTGCGCAGCTCGAAAATCCCCGACGGCTGTCGATAGAGGAGACTGCCTCGCTTTATGGCATGCACGGCGACTATTCCCAATCTCACGGCTCGCGCGCAAGCGCGCCACCTGTACGAAGCGATACCGCCCGGCCTCTTCCGGGTCAACGATGAAAGCGAGCGTATCGCCTGGCGCGTAAGTCCCGAGCCGTTTGCGTTATCGAAGCAGCAAGTCGACGACCTCGAACGCCTCGGCAGCGATCTCCTCGCGTTTTACCGAGCGCTCAACAACCTTTACAATCGCAGCACTCGCGGAACCGCACCGGCGTTCATCGCGGAGTACCTCGATCACGGCAAGCCGGAGAACATTGTCAAGCTCGCCCGGCAGAACCGTTTCAAACAAGAACTCCCGGGCGTCATCCGGCCGGATCTCATTCTTACCTCCGACGGATTCGTGGCGACCGAACTCGACAGCGTCCCCGGCGGTATGGGTTTCGTCGGTGCGATGACCGAGGCGTACTGTCAACTCGGCTTCGAGAGCGTCGGCGGTGCCGACGGCATTCCCGTTGGGTTTGCGGCGATGCTCCGCAACGTGACCGGCGTCGAGTATCCAACCGTTGCAATCGTCGTCTCCGACGAATCCGCGGACTATCGCAACGAGATGGCCTGGCTTGCAGAGGCGTTGCGCCGGCTGAATCTCGCCGATGCGTGGCTGCGCAAACCGCAGGACATCTTCTTCACCGAGGACGGGCTCTTCATTCGTCTGGAGGACGGACGCGAAGCGCGGCTGCACGCGCTTTACCGCAACTTCGAGCTCTTCGATCTCCTCAACGTGCCCAAGCAAGAGCTCATCCTGTATGCGGCGCGCCACAATCGCGTCAAGATCACGCCACCGCCGAAGGCAACGCTCGAAGAGAAGCTTGCGTTTGCGCTCTTTGGTCAGCGCGCGCTGGAATCACTCTGGCGGGCTGAGCTCGGGCCGGGCGTCTATGAACGGCTGCAAGCGGTCTTTCCGCGCACCTGGATCGTCGATCCGACGCCGCTGCCGCCGCAGGCCATCATCGAGGGACTCACGGCGGGCGGCAAGCCGGTCTCAGACTTTCGCCAGCTCGCCGATCTCGGAAAGAGCGAGCGCGATTACGTGCTCAAACCATCGGGCTTTTCAGAGCTTGCGTGGGGATCGCGCGGCGTGAAGATCGGCGATGACCTCACGCGCGACGAGTGGGCGGCAACGATCGAAACCGCACTAAACGCGTACGACCGAACCCCGTATATCCTCCAGCGCTTTCACAAAGGCAAGCGCGTGCGCCAAGAGTATTTCGATCGCGAGGGCGACGAGATTCGAACCTACGACGGGCGCGTGCGCCTCTGCCCCTACTACTTCGTGACGGACCGGGAGAGCGTCCAGCTCGGCGGCATTCTGGCAACTATAGCGCCGTCGGACAAGCGTTTGATCCACGGCATGACCGACGCCGTGATGACTTCCTCAATCCTTAAAGAACCACCAAACTCCAGATAGCGGCGCTCGCGATGCGCCCTACTCGGCCCCGATCATGTCTTTCGTGTGCCAGGCGATGTTGCCGGCGCGATCGCCGACCCGTTCGAGCGATGCGAGGACGAAGAGGTAGCGCGTGCCGGGGCGGACGATCTCTGGATCCGATCGCATCTCTTCTTGGAGCAGCTTGATGCTCCGTTTGTAGAGTTTGTCGACCTCGTCGTCGCGATCGATGACGTCTTCGGCCAAATGGACGTCCCGCTCGGTGTAGGCGCGCATTGCGTCGAGCAGCATCGCGTGCGCGACGCCGGCGATGCGATCGATCTCTACCTTCTGCGGACGCATCGGTTGATCCGAAAGTTTGATCGCGTTCTTCGAAATGTCTACCGCGTAGTCGCCGATGCGTTCGAGGTCGGTCGCGATCTCCAGCATCGCAGCGATCTCTCGCAGCTCGCCGGCTACGGGCTGTTGGCGCCAGATGAGTTCGATGCAGTGCGCTTCGATGCGGCGTCGCAGGTCGTCGACAACGTCGTCGCCCGCGACGACACGTGCGCCGGCCGATGCGTCGCGGTTATTGAGCGCTTCCACGGCAACGCGTATCGCGTCCCCCACTAAGGCTCCTAGACGGACGACGTCGAGTCGCGTCCCCTCTAGTGCCTCGTGATACGCCGTCCGCATTGCCATTCACACCTCCCGTACAACGCCTTCTGAGTATAGGTCAAAGGTGGGTTCCCCGCAACGCGACGAAAGAACCTGCGGCCTTTATCAAATCATAAGATTGCTAATGTTGTTTGAAGATATACTCGTCGAAAGCGCACCGCCCGTAGGCGTCATTACCTTCAACCGGCCCAACGTGCTCAACGCGTTGCGGGGGCGGCTTCTCGACGAAGTCTCACAAGCGCTGCGCGAGCTCGAAGGCGACGACGCCATTCGTGCGATCGTCGTCACCGGCGCGGGCGAAAAGGCCTTCGCCGCCGGGGCCGACATCTCCGAGCTCAGCGCGCTCGCCTCGGCCGGATCGGGCGCCGATCAAGCTCGGCGTGGACAACGCCTGACTCGCCAAATCGAACGGCTTCGAAAGCCCGTGATCATGGCGATCAACGGCTTCGCGCTCGGCGGCGGCTGCGAGCTGGCGATGGCGGGCGACATCCTCATCGCCGCCGAGAATGCGCGCTTCGGTCAACCCGAAGTAAATCTCGGGTTGATCCCGGGCTACGGCGGTTCGCAGCGCACGACCCGGCTGCTCGGCAAGGGCACGGCCATGTATCTGTGTCTGACCGGCGAGATGATCGATGCACAGGAGGCGCTGCGCGTGGGTCTCGTCCAGAAGGTCGTGCCGCGTTCCGAGCTCATGACGGAGGCAACGCGCATCGCCACGGTCATTGCATCGAAGGCTCCGCTCGCCATCGCGGCCTGCAAACGCGCGATCAACAACGGTGCACATCTTTCGATCGACGACGCGTTGGAGATCGAAGCCCTGGAGTTTGGAACGCTCGTCGACACCGAAGACATCAAGGAAGGCACCGGCGCGTTCCTCGAAAAACGGGCTCCGGTTTGGAAGGGGCGTTAGCGTAACCGCGATTCGGCGTTGCTCATAGCCAGTGCCACTGCTGGATTGAAGCCTTCCCATTTTGCGCGAACGTACCCCTTTGGATCGATGACGACCAGCGTAGGGAAGCCGACGATGTTGAAGTGCGCGCGCGCCGTTAACCCCTGGTCGAGCGCGACGTCTTTGAGGACGTAACGTCGCGCAAAAGGCGCGACGAGTGCGCGCGATTCGCCGACGTCGACGAAGACGACGCGTGCTCCGGGGTTGCGCCTGGACCATGCCATGACCATAGGCAACTCGACCTTGCACGGCTCGCACCACGTCGCGAAGAAATCGAGGAAGAGTACGTGCCCGCGCTCGCGCGCCACGGCAAATTTGCCTCCGTCGAGCCGTTCGTACGTTGCGAACGGGGCGTGTTGCGTCCCGGCTGGAATAAACGAACGCGGGGCCACAACGATCTTCCACAGCGCAAACGCGATCGCGACCACGGCGACGACGTCCCAGACGATCGCCGCTGACGCGCGGGCCTTACGCGGTCGCTCACTCCGCGAGGAGTACGGCTGCGATGCCCTGTCCTCCACCGATACATGCCGACGCGATCCCGTACCCACCCCCGCGCGCTCGCAGCTCGTGCAGCGCGGTGAGCGCCAACCGCGCGCCCGATGCGCCGAGCGGATGCCCGAGCGCAATCGCGCCGCCGTGCGGATTGAGCCGCGCACCGTCGCTGCCCATCTCGCGCAAACATGCGAGCACCTGCGGCGCGAAGGCTTCGTTGATCTCCATCACCGCGAGATCGGGCTCACCGATGCCCGCACGCTCCAACGCTTTTGGAATTGAGAACGCCGGACCGATGCCCATGACGACGGGGTCGACGCCGACAACGCTCGATGCAACGAGCCGGCCCAACCATGCAACGCCATCCGCTTTCGCCTGTCTCACCGTCGTCATGACGACTGCTGCCGCGCCATCGGTAATGCCGCTCGCATTTCCAGGTGTCACAACGCCGTCGGCAGTGAAGCGCGCCGATAAGCGTCCGAGCTTCTCCATCGTCAATCCCTGCCGCGGGCCTTCGTCGGCGCTTACGCTGACCGCGGCGCCTTTTGGTCCCGGCACGTCAACCGCCACGATCTCGTCGGCGAAGAATCCGCTCGTCTGCGCTTCGAGCGCGCGCTCTTGGCTGGCCAGCGCAAACGCGTCGCACTCCTGGCGAGAGATGCGATAGCGCTTGGCGAGGTTCTCGGCTGTAATCGCCATCGGCGTGTTTCCGTAGGAATCGGTGAGGGCGCTCCAGAGCGAATCTTCGAACTGCACGTTCTGTCCCAAGTGAAAGCCTTTGCGCGCCCCGCGCACGACGTGCGGCGCTTGGCTCATGTTCTCGGTTCCCCCCGCGAGTGCGTAGCTGGCCGTTCCGAGCGCGAGCGATTGCGCCGCCGATAGAATCGCCTGCAGTCCCGATCCACAGAGACGGTTCACGTTAAGCGCCGGAACCGCTATCGGCAGTCCCACGCGCAGACCGACGTGGCGCGCGAGGTAGATGGCGTCAGCGCTGGTCTGAATGACGTTGCCGAAGACGACCTCGTCGATGCGATCCTTTGGGACGCCGCTGCGCGCGATCGCCGCCTCGGCGGCGGCCACGGCAAGGTCGGTGGCGGTGAGATCGGCTAGGGCTCCGCCAAGGTTGCCAAACGGCGTGCGAGCTCCGGCGACGATGACGACGTCATGGTCGGATGGTGCATAACTCATAGGGGTGCCATGTATTCCGCGCGCTCCCGGCAGGCACCGCTGTTGACCGCCCCTAAAACGCCGGAGCTATGCCGATGAATCGCCCCGCTGCCGTCACGCTCGACGCCCGCTCGCTCCCATTCACGACGAAGACCGAGCAAATTCTCGAGAGTTTTGACAGATTGCAGATCGGCAGCGCGGTGGAGATCAACGAGGAGACCGACCCGCGCGCGTTGCGCAACGAGATGGCGCAGCTTCGTCCGGGACGTTTTTCGTGGGACGCGCGCAATCTCGGCAACAATCGCTGGACCGTTCGTCTCGAACGCATCGACGAGAATGCCGACGGCGAAGGATTCCTTACCCACGTGCCGGCGTTCAACGCTGCGAAGGCGAACACGGTGAAAGAGCTCGCCGCCCAAATGGCCGAGCGCAGCTACAAATCGGGCGATGCGATCTTCGACGAAGGTGAGATGTGGCCATATCTCGGCATCGTCAAGAGCGGCAAGGTCATCTATACGCTGCTCTCGCCCGACGGCAAGACGCACACGATCGGCGAACGGCTCACGCACGACACGCTCAACGAAAGCGGTACGTTCGACGGTGGCGGCGCGACGACGCGCGCCGAGGCGCTCACCGACGTTACGATCGTCACGCTGCCGAGCGAGGCCGTCCTCCACGCAGCGCGCAACGATGCCGAGCTCGCGCTCGGATTTCTGATCGCGTCGTCGCAGGCGCGGCGCCGGTCGATCGACACGATTGCCGATCTCGCATTCGCGCACGTACTTCAACGCGTTGCGAAGTTTTTGACCGGCTACGCGCGTGCTTCCAGCGGAATGGCGCGCGGTCTTCCCGGCGTCGAGAATCTGTCGCAAGCCCAAATTGCGGCCGCCGCCGGAACCGTCCGCGACATGGCTGCCCGAGCGTTGCTCCGTCTAAAGAATGCAGGCGCGCTCGAACTCGATCGTGGACGCGTTACGGCGATCGATCGCGCGCGCCTTGAGGCGTTCGCGCACAACGTGCAGGCGCCGCCGGTCTAACTAGATCCGGTAGACGTCTCCGACGGCGTTCGGATCGACGAGCGCCGGATGAACGCGCGGTCCGCTGCACATCACCGTGTCGTGACCGATCTCGATGCGCACGCGTGCGACCTCACCGCCCATCACGTCGTCGAGGGCGCACCCTTCGACCCTGTTCGGAACGCGCGCCATCAGCACGTATCGTCCGGGATCCAACCCGATCGTGCTGAATGCGCCATGAGCGTTGGTCACGAGCTTCACGATGTGATTCGCGCCGCTCTCCGAGTAGGGGCTGCGGTAATAGTAGAGCGTCGCGTGCGGAATTGGCTGGCCGGTAGCGATGTCGACGACCGTACCACTAATGCCGCCCGGTTCGTCACCGAGCGCCGGCAGTGCGAGCAGCCCGCCGAGCGCGAGCATGATTCCTAGCTTTTTCATGTTCGCATTGTTCCCGCAAACATGGGTGGGCTACACGGATTCGAGGGTTGCCGTCTCGTCAGGCGCGCTCTGAAGGTCGAATGCCGCTCGCTTGCTCTTTGCCGCGGCGTCGGCCAGCGGCTGTCCGGCCGGTGAAGCCTGGCGTTCGAGCATCTCGCGGCCCTTGCGCACCGCACCCAGCGCGTTAGAGAGGCGCGCCTCCATCTCGCCGAGCACGCCGCCCGCGTAGTGATCGGCGCCTTCGCGAACCTTGCGCGCGCGCTCCTCGGCTTCTTTGAGCACGACCTCGGCGGTGGTGCGGGCCCGTTGGACGATCCCGCTCTCGTCGACCAACTCCTCGTGTTTGCTCGCGGCCTCGTCGACGATGGCTTGTGCCTTCTCGTGCGCGGCACGGATCATCCGATCGTGGTCCTTGGCAATGATCTTCGCCCGGCCGACTTCCTCGGGCAACGAAGCGCGAATCTTCTCCACCAGCTCGACGAGACGTTCTTCCGAGAGAATCCGGTAGCCGGCCGGCAACCACGTCCCTTCGTGGACGTAGGCTTCAAGTTTATCGAGCACACGATAGACCGACACTCTGCTTACCTCCGTTATTGCGCGCTTGGCCCTCGCACTTCGCTTGCGGCTTCGCGGCCCGACGCCGCGCGCCTCTTCGCCATCACCTGCAGCACCGCTTCCGGCACGAGGCCCGAAACGTCGCCTCCCAAGAAGAAGACCTCTTTCACCATGCTCGAGCTCACGAACGAATACTTTTGATCCGACATGAGAAACAGCGTATCGACGTCTGAGAGCGCTCGGTTCATCAGCGCGGCCGACATTTCGCTTTCGAAATCCGAGACGACGCGCAGTCCTTTTATGATTACGGCTGCTTGGGCAGCTTTCACGTAGCCGGCGAGCAGTCCGCGAAAATGCTCGACGCGCACGTTCTTTAAACGCTGCGTGCATTCCCTGAGCATCGCCTCGCGCTCTTCGAGCGAGAACATCGGCGCGCGCTTCTGCGGATTGACGACGACCGCCACGACGAGCTCGTCAAAACAGCGCGCGGCCCGCTCGATGACGTCGAGGTGTCCGTTGGTCGGCGGATCGAACGAGCCGGGATATACGGCGCGGACGATGTTACTCTGACGGTGCCAAGAAGGCGAGTGCGACATCGCCGTAGACTTCCTCGCGCGTCGAGCGAAATCCGGGAATGTCGGGAAGAATTCGCTTCGCAGCATGTTCGTAGACGACGACCGCATCGGGTGCGAGCAGCTCACGCTCGCGCAGGAGGCGTAAAAGCTGCAGCGGGACTGGATCCGCGTACGGCGGATCCAAGTAGACGATATCGAAGCGCTCGTCGAGCCGATAGAGCGCGCGCTCGACGGGCGCCGGAAAGACGCTCACGACGTCATCGATTCCAAGATCTTTCGCCGCTTCTTCGATCGCTGCGGCGGCTTCCCGCGAGGCCTCAACCGAGACGACACGTGCCGCACCGCGCGAGGCGGCTTCGAATCCGATTGCGCCCGTCCCGGCAAACAGGTCCAGAACGCGCGCGCCTGCGAGCCGGTGCACGAGGATCGAGAAGAGCGACTCCTTCACGCGGCCCGGCGTTGGGCGCACGTGCATGCCTTTGGGCGAGCGCAGTTTGCGGCTGCCGAGCTGTCCGCCGGTGATGCGCGGCATTTAAGGAACCTCTGAAGAAATGGCTGCACCGATCGCAGCGAGCAGTTTTGCCGCAGATCGAGGCGCGGCCGAGGGAGCATAGCCGAGAACTCTGTGACCGAGGCCGCAACGATGAGTTGCGGCAAAACTGCGGCTGCCCGAAGGGTTTGGCCACAAAGCCGCCACCTGCGTTGTCGAAGGCTCAGTAACAGACTCCTTCGAGTATGCTCCCTCGCCTTCTTCTCGCATCTGGCGGCTTTGTGGCTCAAACGATCGGTGCATCAATTTCCTCAGAGGTTCCTCTAGAACTCCTGTGGCGCCAGCGGCGTCAGTGCGGGCTGCAGCCAACTGTCGTCGCCGAGCCATTCGTAGCGAATCGTCGAGTACGGCACGGTGCCGTACGAGAGTAACCGATTGTGAAAGTTCCGCAGCGCGAATGCCGTACCTTCGCGATCATGCACGAGCCCGATGAGCGTCTCGACCTGCGTCTTGCCGACGAGATAATCGATCGCTTGACCTGGGTCCATGGCGAAGCGCGTTCCCTCGCCGCGCGCAGTGTCGTAGTCGATGCCGGCATTGCGCTGAAAGTATGCGATTGCTTCGGGCAGCGTCATCGCCCCCGTCGCGAGGCCGACGTCGACGCCGATGCGAGTCGCGCGGTGGCGCATGAGATGAATGACCTGCTTGCGTGCGCCCGGATCGCCATCATACAGACCGGTGCGCATGAGCATCTCTTCGCCGTAAAACGCCCAGCCTTCGGCGAAGACCCCGTCGTCGTGGACGTGCCGGATGAAATCGGGATTGTGATACGCCTCGCTGAACTGCAGGAAGTGCCCCGGAATCCCTTCATGACCGAGCAACGGTAAGACCGATTGCCGCGCTTGTTCGACGAAGAAACTTTGGTTGCTCGGGCTAAAATCTGGAACGAAGTAGAACCCCTCCGGATCCTTCGAAAACATCCCGGGCGGATTCATGAAGCCGCCGGGATACGTCGCGGCCAACGCCTTTGGAACCTCGACGATGTGAAACGGGCCGATGTAGCCGGGAATGTCGAGGATTTGGTGCGACTGAATGAACGTGATGATTCTTTTCAGGCTGCGCTCGTAGTAGGCCAGAAATGCGCTCTTGGACTTGAATGCCGGTTCGGGTTGCGAGGGTGGTATGTGAGCGTCGCGCGTCTGTTCCCAGACCTCGAGCGCGCGGTCGCGTGCGAGGTCGAGCGTTCCGATCGCCGCAATCTGCTGCGCGTCGAACGGAAGCAAGAGCACGCGATGCAGGAACCAGTTGTACTGCTCGGTGCCGACCGCGAAGCCGCCGGCGTGGAAGCTCGACATGTGCGAGTCGAGCCAAGCGCGATACGCGTGCAGCGCCGTCAGCGCCGTCGTTTGTGCGGAGCGCAGGTCGGCGCGCGTCGCGGGCGAAGTTCGGCGCGCGACGACGTCGAGCGTCGTCGTATAGAGCGCATCGCCGTCGCGAACGTCTTCAGACGCGATCTGAGCGAATTCGCGAACCGTATCGGTCAGGTTTGCCTCTCCTTGCTGGAGCACACGTGGGCACTGGTGCAGCCGCGCGATTGCATCCTCGACACGTACTTGATCGCTCGCGTACGGCCGCTTGACGATCGAGAAGATGCCGTCGGTGCATTCGCCTTCGTAAATCGTCGGGTTACGCTGCAAGCCGAGCAGGACGGTGCGCGACCACCAGTCACCCTCGATCTCCGAACGGATCAGGAGATAATCGACGCGATCGTGGGGGGTTGCATCCGTTGCCGGCTGCAGCGCCGCGAGCTCGTTGCGAAAGCTCCGCAACTGCGCCATTTGCGCCGCCTGCGTCGCGGCCGAGTAGTCCGCAAGGCGCGTATCGTACGTGTGAATGCCCGCATCGGTCGCCGATGGCGGATCCTGCGAAAACGACCAGTATGTATAACGTTTCTCCAGCGCGATGAGCTTCATGTCGTACGCCGAGAATACCGGCGCAGCGCCGGCGTCGCCGGCTCGCAATCGCGCGGGCGCGGTCGCAACGAGCGCGATGCACAGCGCCAGGATCGAGCCAATTACGCGCATCACGAGGCGCGCTCAGCCGAGAGCGCAATATCGAGCAGCTGCGCAAAAGTGTGAACCGTATGCGTCGGCGGTGCAACGTCTGCCGGGTACGTCTTCTTCTCCCAGTCGAGCCAGACGGTCGCGATACCGGCTGCGTCGGCACCCGCAATGTCGCCTCGCGGATCGTCCCCGACGTACCACGTTCGCGACGCCGGCGTCCCGAGAGACTCGAGCATGGCGTCGAAGGCACGCAGCGCGGGCTTCTGCACGCCGATATCCGCGCTCGTTATGACGGGCCCGCGAAAACCTATTCGCTCCGCCTTGCGAACTTGCAGCGGATTCCAACCGTTGCTGAGCACGACGAGCGCGATTCCGCGTTCCTGCAGCGAATCGAGCGCCGCCCGAGCGCCCGGCAACGGAACGACGAACTCGTCGACCATCTCGACGGCTCGGTCGCGAAAGTATCGCGCGTAGCTTGAGTTCATCGCGACGCCATGCGCGCTCGCGAAGCGCTCGACAGCGATGTCGATGGAGAACGCCCCGCTGCGTTGCTCCGCCAGGAGCGCGTCGATAGCGTCGATCTCGTCCGCGAGCGTCCCAATGCTCCGCCCTCCTTCGTTCAGCAACAGTTCCAACAGGCGCAGAAACGCAACCCGCTCCAGCCGGTTGTCGATCGCGAGCGTGTGATCGATGTCAAAACCGATTCCCGCCGGGGCCTCCACGAGGCCCGCGTTCGACGCTCGAACCTGCCTGCCCTTAGTCTCTCTAGCGCGGCCCCGGCCCGGTGACGACCCGCACGAAGCCGTTCGGACGAACGTATTTCGCAAGCGCCTGTTGCACGGTGCTCGCCGTCGCGGATAGCTCGGCTTGCGCGTCGATGATGTTCTGGTCGAGCGGCAGATCGTCGACCGCATACTCCAGTAGCTGCCCGGTCACGCCGTCGTAGCTCGAGAGCGCGATCGGCACCTCGCCCATGAGCAGCGCCTTCGAACGCAGCAGCCGATTTGCCTCGATCGGTTGCTGTTGAAGCTGTGTGAGGATAGCGGCGACCTGCCCTTGTGCCGGAATGATATTCTGCGGATCACATCCGTAGCTCACGCTGAACCTTCCGCGAACGCGGCCCGCGACGACGTCGCTGCTGACCGAGTATGCGTAGCCGTGCACCTCGCGGAGATCGTGGTAGAGCAGCGACGAGTAGAAGCCACCGGTCAGCACGGTGTTCGCAAGCTGCAGCGGCGCCCAGTTCGGATCGGTGCGCACGAGCGGAACGGTCTCCACGAGATCCACCGACGACTGTACGCGGCCAGTCGCCGGAACGGTGATTTGCGCGGGAGCGTTCGCCGGCGCTGCCGGCGGCTCGACATTGGGTTTCGGTCCCGAGGCTTGCCAGGCGCCGAAGTACTTCTCGAAGATCGCCTTTGCGGCGCCGGGCGTCGTATCGCCGATGACGACGATCGTCGTCATATCCGGCCGGTAGACGCTCGCATACCATTGCTTCACGTCGGCAAGCGTCAACGTTCCGACCGTGCCCGGCGTCGCAAACCGCTGCTCCGGATCGCCGGCAGGATAGAGCGCCTTCTCGAGCGCGACCGATGCCAGATGATCGGGCGACGTCATCTGGCCGGTCAGATCGCCGACGCTCTGTCCCTGCACGATCTTGAAATCGGCGGCGTTGAGCGCCGGGTGCAGTTCCTCATCCGCCAGTAACGCGACACCGCGATCGAAATCGCTCGACAACACGTCGACGCCGAAATCCGTGCCGGCCGTTGTGGTCGCGGCGATCTTATCGAGCTCGGTTTGGAACGCAACGCGCCCGTACGTCGTCGTTCCATACGGCAAGAGGTCCGTCGTCACGCGCGCGACGCCTTCTTGACCAGCAGGTTCCTGCACCCGCGCGTTGCTGAGGATCTCGCCGTCGACGACGACCGTGTGGGTGATATGCTCGGGCTGCACGATGAGCCGGACTCCATTGGAGAGCCGCATGTCGACCGGATCGAGCGTCTGCTCGGGGACGCGCAGGTTGTCGAGCACGTGCTGCGCCCACGGAGGCAACGGCTCGTGCGACGTCGGCGGGATCTCGTTATCTTCTTTAGCCATGCCGCCGCCGGTACTCGTCGCGCCGCTGTTTTTTGGCACAGCGTAGGCTACGACGACCCGGGAGTTGTCGAGATATGTACGCATAACGCGGTTGACGTCCGCCGGCGTGACGCGATTGAACTGAGCGATCATGTCGTCAGGGGATTGCAGATTCTGCACCGCGACGGCCTGGCTCCACTCCAGCGCCAAACCTTCAATCGAGTTTGCACTGAACTCCAGCTGCGATACCTCGCGCAGCTTCGCGGCCTCGACCAAGTCCGCAGGGACGCCGCTCTTCTCGTAGCCGTTGATGATCGCGCGCAACTCGCGATCGATCGTCGCCGGCGGTGTCGTCACCGGAACCACACCGTAGGCGATGCCGATCGCCGCCTTAGGGAAGGTCTGTGCGGTAAACCCCGTCGCCAACGCCTGCCCGGTGAACGGCAGCGAACCCAGTGCGCTGCGCGGGCTCGAAAGCACGTCGCTGAGAATCTCACCCGCCGCGTAGTCAGGGCTATCGTAGCCGGGGAAACGGTAACCGAATAGGACGGCCGTGAACGGCTGGTCCGATAAATCGTGATAGAGCGCGCCGCGTAACGGCGCAAGACGGACCGGCGCGCGAGCCGGGAGCTTCGCCGCGGGGACGTCGCCGAAGAGCGTGCGGATCCGAGCGATCGTACCGGCGGGATCGACGTCTCCGGCGATGACGTAGACCGCGTCATTGGGATGGTACCACGTGTGGTAGAACTTCAGCAGCTGCACGCTGTTGACGGTGTGCGCGAAGTCTTGCACCGTACCCAGCGTATTCTTCGCATACGGCGTTCCGCCGAGAATGCGGTCTTGCATGCGTATGAAGAGGCGGTAAAACGCATCGCTATTGTCCTGCGTCACTTCTTGCGTGATCGCGCCACGTTCTTGCGCCCAGAGCGACGGCGACATCAGAAGCCCCGTCGCGCGCGACCGCTCCGACCGCAGCGCGACGTCGAGATACGCAGCCGGTACCGTAAAGTAGTACTGCGTGATGTTGCTCTGCGTGTCGGCATCGAAATCGCCGCCGGTGATGCCGAGCGACTCCATGAGCCCAGACGACGACAGCGTCTTGCTCCCGCGGAACATCATGTGTTCGGTTGCGTGTGCCAGCCCAGGAATCCATTGTTCGTCCGAGCCGGCCTCATAGTTGATGACGGCGGTGACGACCGGTGCGAGTGTATCGCGGACGACGATAATGCGCAACCCGTTGGAGAGCGTCGCCCGTACGGTTTCGACCGCAGCGACGGTGCGAAGCGGGAGGGCTGCAACGGCGAGAACGGCTGCGAGCAGAGCGAATACGAACTGATGAACACGCATGCTTGCCGCTATTCGGGAGGTAGCCGCGTATCCCTCACGACGAAAGGACGAGCGCGCGCGTACTGGGCTGTATCTCCAGCTGCGCGCGCAACCCGGCGTGCTCGGGCTTGGCCAGCGACGGATCCCGCGCGACGATGCGCGCGGCGGCGGCTTTTGCCGCCCGATAGATGTCGATGTCGGCGACCAAGTCGCCTAGTCGAAGTTCGGCCGCGCCCGACTGCACCGTGCCCGCAAACTCGCCCGGGCCGCGCAGCCGCAGATCTTCGTCAGCGATCGCAAAGCCGTCATTCGAACGCGTGAGGATTTCGATCCGCTCGCGATCGACCGCATCGTCGGGATAGACGAGGACGCAATACGACTTCGCGGAGGATCGCCCGACGCGCCCACGCAGCTGATGGAGTTGCGCCAAGCCGTACCGATGCGCGTCGAGGACGATCATGACGCTCGCGTTCGGTACATCGATGCCGACCTCGACGACCGTCGTTGCAACGAGCACGTCGAGCTCGCCGCGTACGAAGGCACCCATCACCGCGTCCTTCTCACGGCTGGAGAGCCTGCCGTGCAGCAAGCCGACGCGCAGGTCGGGCAAGACATCGTTGCCGAGTCGCTCGGCTTCTGCGACTGCGCTCGTCAGCGAACCGTCACCTTCGGCGATCGCCGGTGCTACGATGTACGCCTGGCGCCCGAGTGCAACGCTGCGCCGAACGAACTCGTAGGCGGGGCCGAGCCGGCTCGCGCGGATGGCAAACGTTTCAATCGGCGTCCGCCCGGGCGGCAACTCGTCGATCGTCGAGACCTCCAGATCCGCGTAGAGCACCTGCGCAAGCGTTCGCGGAATCGGCGTCGCCGTCATGTGCAGCGTGTGCGGCGAGAGACCCTTTGCGCGCAACCGCGCCCGCTGTTCGACGCCGAAACGATGCTGCTCGTCGATGATCGTGAGCCCAAGGCGATCGAAGGCAACGCTCTCCACGATCAACGCGTGCGTGCCGATAGCGAGCGCCGCTTCGCCGCTGGCGAGTTTTTCGCGTGCCGCGGTACGCGAGCGCTGCGACTGATCGCCGTATAGTGCCTCGACCGCAATCCCAAACGGCAGTAAGAGCGGCGCGAGTTTGCTCGCATGCTGGGACGCAAGCAACTCCGTCGGCGCCATTAGTGCCGATTGAACGCCGTTGCTCGACGCAAGCACGACGGCCGCGGCCGCGACCAGCGTCTTGCCGCTTCCGACGTCGCCTTGGAGCAGGCGATTCATTGGAACGTCGCGCGTCATGTCGTTCCATATCTCGAGCACCGCGCCTCGCTGCGCGCCGGTCAAAGCGAACGGAAGGCTGGCCTCGAATCTCGCCAGGAGCTCCGGCGGCACGCGCAACGCGCGGGCATCGTGATCGCGCTCGCGTTCGGCGCGCCGCAACTGCGCCGCCGTGGCGAGCGCAAGAAACTCGGCAAAGACGAAGCGCTCGCGTGCGCGCGCCGCCTCCTCCGGGTCGCGCGGACCGTGAACGCCGCGATATGCTTCGCGCAGCGACGTATAGCGCCGTTCCTCCGCGAGCGCTCCGGGCAACGGGTCCGCCGGCGCCAGCTCGAGCAGCCGCGGCAGATTCTTTTTTACGATCGACGCGATCTTCCGCGTCGCCAGATCCTTGCTCGAGCGATAGACGGGAACGAGCTCGCCACGATACTCCTCGCGCGGCCCGAGCTCCGCGTACTGCATGACGTTGACTACCGGCCCGGAGAACGTGCGCTCGACGCGACCGCGTACGAAGAGCCGCATCCCTTCGTGGAAGCGGCCGTAGACGTACCGGTTCCGGCCGATCCACTTAGCGCCGAACGTGTCGCCCGCGTCGTCGACCAGCTTGACCTCGACGATCTCTAGGCCGCGGACCCGCCGCTCGCGCACTTCGGTGACGCATCCGACCGCGTTCTCCTCGCCGCCGCTCTCGCCGAGCCGGATAGCCGGCGTTGGAAAACGCAAGTCATCGTATCTGAAGGGAAAGTATTCGAGAAGCGCCTGGGGCGTTTCGAGGCCGAGTTCTGCTAGTAACACGGCCGTCTTCGGACCGACGCCCGCAAGATCTGCCAGGCGCAGTTCCGGGCGCTCTTCAACGGTCACGCGACGAGGTTCGCGAGCTTCTCGTACGCGGCGCGCGCGCGGGGGACGGCAACCGCGTAGCGGCCGGCGAGTTCGATGACCGCGCCAAGAATCGGATCGAGCTCCAGGGGGCGCTCACGCTCGAAATCCTGGAGCATCGACGTCTTCACGTCCTCGAGACGCGCCGCGTACGCGATGCGCGCATCGACGTCGACCTCTGCCACGACGCCCATCGCCTGCCCGACCGCAAGTGCTTCTTCCATTAGCTCGCGCACCTCGGCGCGCGCCTGCGGATTTTCCAGCATCGGTTTGATCGTCATCCGGCGGAGCACGCTGATGGGATTGAGCCCGGCATTATTGACCAGCTTCAGCCACACCGTCGCTCGAACGTCCGGATCGGCTTCGGCGGCCAAACCGGCGCGCCGAAAGAGGTCGACGAGCGCATCGACTCGCGCGCCCGTGCCACCGCGCGGATCCCCGAAAACGTAGCGCAATCCGCCGCTCTGGCGAATGCGGCCCGGCTCGACGATCGTCCCCGACACGTGCACGACGCCGCCTACGATACGGTCGTCGCCGAAATGCCGGCCGACATGTCCCTGAGGGTCGACGCTGCGCAGCGGCGGGTCGCGCACGTACCAAAACGGAACGCCGTTCTGAAGCGTGACGATCTGAGCCGGCGTTTCAGCGAGTGCATCGATCTGCTCGCGAAGCGCCGGCCACTGATGAGATTTGAAGCTGAGGATGACGATGTCGAGCGCGCCAAGCTCGCGCAGGTCGTCTGCAGCGTTGACGGACGCGTGAAAAACTCCAAGATCGCTCTCGACGTGCAGCCCTTCGCGCCGAATCGCTTCAAGATGTGCGCCGCGCGCAACGACGCCGACCTCTACTTCCGACCGCGCCAACGCCGCCGCGATAAATCCGCCAATCGCGCCCGCACCAACAATGGCTACGCGCATGTTTCACGCGTCTTGGAGAGGATGGAGGCGACGGGCAGATTCGAACTGCCGAATGGGGCTTTTGCAGAGCCCTGCCTTACCACTTGGCTACGTCGCCTTGTCACACTGCGAACTTCGAATGGTGGAGCGGGTAGTGGGAATCGAACCCACGCATCAACCTTGGGAAGGTCGCAGGCTGCCATTACATCATACCCGCGCTAGGCGACCCTTCCGGTTCGAGCCGCGCGGGACCGCGTCCTATGGGCTTCACTGGATCAAGCTGACCGAGCGCGCGAGGACGATCGCGATGGTTATCAACGAGACGAGCGCCTCGACGCCCATGAGTGCCTTTGCCCAGCGGCTGAGCGGCATGACGTCGGCCGGGCTGAACGCCGTCGCATTCGTCAGCGCCAGATAGAGGTAATCGAAGAACTGCGGCTTCCAGTTCCGATCGATAAACGTCGCCGTCCCGCCGCTGGCGGCGATGATCTGCATCTGCGGAAAGAGAAAGTCTGCGTTCTGAAATTCGCTTGTGGTCGTACAATGTGCCCGGGCCTCGGGACCGTTGCCGTCGAGTTCCCAATACCATAATCCAAAAACGAGAATGTTCGTCAGCCATATCTGCGAGCCGGTTCGTAGCAGTATCGCGGCCGATTGCAGTTGCGCCTTCGCAGGATGAAAGAAGCCCGCGACGAGCAGCAGCACTGACGCTAAATTGAAAAACGTAACGATCGCGATGAGCAGAATGCTCCAGAGCCGCGTGCGCTGCGTCTCCCGCCCACGCCGTGGCGCGAGAATCGAGAGCGGAACGAGCACGAGCAGAACGAGCACGGGTGCGACCCAACCGGGACCGATCGTCAACCGGGGCGGGAGCGTAATGTAGAGGATCACCGCTGCGATGATGGCGCACGAAGCGTGCCAGCGCGGCTCGTGAGGCACGAGCAGATCCCCTTGCATGACGAGGCATCGTTCGCGCGCCGGCGCCGCGCAACCCGCCGCACCGGAGGCGCATTATGGGGCGCATGGCTACAGACTTTCGCGATGGAAAAACCTTCCCGCGGCGCGGTCGGGAACCAATCGGTACCGCGCTCTGGTTGCTCCGCGTGGCCGACAAGGGGCGCGCCGCAGCCGCCGGCACTATACATGATTACGTCTATCCGTGTCCCATGGATCGAGGAATGCTCGAACGATGGCGTGTTCCGGTGGATGAGTTCGAAGAAGCTCTCAGCCGGCATAAAACCGACGACGAGCTTCACGCATGGTTTACACGGCGCGTGAAACAGGAGGACATCGAGCGCGCCAACACGTGGCTGGTGACCGAGCGGGCGGAGAATCTCGACCGCCAAGACGCCGAGGAAGGCGCTCCGGTGGAACACCGCTAGCGTGGGGACGATGATCGAGTTCGCGCGCCCGGACGGAGAGACGGCTCGGGGCTACTTCGCAGAGTCGTCGCGCAAGGACGCGCCGGGCGTCGTGCTGTTCGAGGAGTGGTGGGGCCTCGACGAGCGTATCAAAGCGACGGCCGATCGTTTAGCGTCAAACGACTTTAACGTCGTCGTTCCGGATCTCTATCGCGGCCGCGTCGCCGCCACCGGTGACGAAGCCAACCATCTAATGGAAGGCTTGGATTTCGGCGACGCCGCCACACAAGATGGCCCCGGCGCCGCGCGCTTCTTACGTGAGCACGGTTCTAAGCGTGTTGCCGCGATGGGGTTCTGCATGGGCGGCGCGCTTGCGATGCTCGCCGTTATGCATGGCGGCGACTTCGACTCGGCGTCGATATGGTACGGATATCCGCCGCCCGAAGCCGGTGATCCGGGCCGGATCGCGGTTCCCATTCAAGGTCACTGGGCGATGGAGGACGCGTTCTTCACGCCCGAGGGCGTCGACGCGATCGAGAGCAAGCTCAAGCTCGAAGGTCGCGAGTACGAGTTTCACCGCTACGATGCCAAACACGGCTTCTACAACACCGGCGAACCGGGCAGAGGCGGTCTCGGACATTATCACCGTCAGCACGCCGAAACCGCGTGGAACCGCACCATCGACTTTCTCAACCGCACCTTGAACGCGTAAGAACCACGAGGTCTCGTCCTAACGACGAGACCTCGTCGGTCCGCAAGTCTGCCAAGGGCCGGAATCGGACCGGCGACACCGCGCTTTTCAGGCGCGTGCTCTACCAACTGAGCTACCTTGGCGCGCGTTATTCTCAATTGTAGCGAGCGCACCGCACCGGGTTGATGCAGTGCGCTCGTGACGATGGCGACGCTGATGGGGCTCGAACCCACGACCTTCGCCGTGACAGGGCGACGCTCTAACCAACTGAGCTACAGCGCCAAGAATCGGTACGCCGGATCGGGCGTGGTGGGCACGGTTGGGATTGAACCAACGACCCCCCGCGTGTGAAGCGGATGCTCTCCCACTGAGCTACGCGCCCGAACCGACGGCTCCTTGGACAAAACCATAGCTTACCCTACCCCCGTCCGTTCGTCTACGCTGTTTCGCGCCGGCGTAGCGTCCGCGCCAGGGTAGCCAGTGCGTTGCTCATCGCCTGCGCGCTATCGGCAGCTCGATCCCGAATACCCGGGCACTGCGCGATGCGAGCGAGCCGACGGCGCCGCGCACTTTCGGCGGCATCGGCATGGCGTTTTCGGACTTCGATTTCAATCCACAAGTTCATCATTCGCTTACAAGCAGAATGGCAGCAATTGAAAAGGCCCCCACTCGATCGCGGAGGCCTTCGGATTAGCTATTTATAGACTGACGCTTATGTCAGTCCGGCATCCGAAGGTCCATAGCACATCGACCCGCCGTCGTTTGCCGGCGTGGAGAGGCTGATTCGATCGTTGCGATTCGTCATGCGTCCTCCATGGTCGATAAAAGGAATATGTCGGCAACATTACCACGCAGGCAAAGGCTCTGTCAAACCTGGTGCGAAGTAGGCGTTTCGGCGCGGGCGGTTAGCTCAGTGGGAGAGCGCTTCCTTGACACGGAAGAGGTCACATGTTCAATCCATGTACCGCCCACCATTCCGAAGGACAGTTCACATCGTTGGGACCCGCAACCACGATGTCGTTGGAGTGGAAGCAGACCGGGCCAGCAAAAAGCCCCAGCGAAAAAGGGACTTAACGCCGAGGCCTTGCCATTTGGAAACCTGTTCCGCTAACAATCGTATCACGGTCAGTCTGTTCGCTAGATGACTGTCCGTCCGACATTGCTTAGCATCTTGCCTAAGCGGTCCAAGCTAGCAACGATTAGGCGTCAGCCACCGTCTCATTAGTCTGTAAATGTCGCGAGCTCGTTGTCATCGCGCAGCGACGTCCACCACATCGAACCGTCGTGGAGAAGGTAGCGCGCTTCATCGGGCAACGGTCGGATGCTCTCGAACTCTGGACGATCTTGCGTAATGTCGAGCGTGCCTAACCTCAGATTCTCGAACTCGTCATCGGCGGAGATCAGGTAGAAGCGTCCATCGGGTCCGAACGCAAACCCTGCGCATTTCGTCGGCAGCGCGATCTCACGGCGTATCGCGTAGTCTGAGTCCATCTCGAGAATGCGCTCGTAATGCATCTGTCCCAGATAGATGGTCGAGCCTCGAGCGGTCATATACGAGCCCGTGAGATCGGGGCACGGCGCCTTGCTGGCAAGATCGTACGCGCCATCGCGCACGCGATAGAGATAACGGTCGTCCTCATCGCCGTGCTCGTGCGCGACCACGGCGCGAAGCTCGTCCCCGACTACTGCTATGCCGTACGGCCTACCAGGCGCCTGGATTTCGTTGCGAACCTCCAGGGTCTCTGGGTCCATAACGTACACGCGGTCGGTCTCCCACGATCCCATCCAAAGGGATCCTTCGAACTTTGCCAACGCCCACGGCCGGTTTGCCGGCGCGGGGCGGCGGTTTAACTCTGATGTCGTCTGCATATCCACTTCAAAGGTACCCGCGAGCTCAAGAGTTGCATCGCAACGACCTCAGCAAGACCGCCTTTCCTAGTCGATCATCTCCGGGGACTCGCCGAGGATCCGTACGCTGTCAACGAGTGAAGCGTCGCGGATAGCGTGGCGCAGGCTCTTTCCGTCAATCTTCGCAGGCGGAATCTCTATTACGAAGCCGTTACCTGCGTCGTCGGCCTGGAGGTCGCCGATGATCGTCTCCTGGCCGATCCGCACTTCGACTGTCTGGCCAAGATACTCACGAAGTTCGGGATTGGTCATAGGCCGGGGATAGTTAGCCGACAGCCCTTCGGTCCCCGCTGCCGGAATATGCCGGACGATCAGATAGTCAGTATTGACTTTAACGGAGCGACACGATAAAGTCAGTGGTGACTTTACATGCATAAGGAACTAATCGTCTTGGGGATCCTCGAGGGCGGCGCGATGCACGGCCACGAGCTACACCGCATCGTGCAGGCGCACGGCGAGCTCTACGCCGACCTCAAGAAGGCCAACCTTTATCACCTCGTCGCGCGCCTGGCCGAGCAAGGCTACTTGAAGACGCGCACTGAGCCGGGCACACGCGGGCGGCGCGGCGAGCGCGTCGTTTATGCGATCACGCCGAAAGGGCGCCGGCGTCTTGCGTCCCTCTTGCGCGACGTCGTTTGCAGCTACGAAACGCTGCACTCCGGCATCGAAGTTGCGGTCGTATTGCTGGCCGATCTGCCGATCGCGGAATCGTTGGCCCTTCTCCGCGAACGGCGCACTGTCGTGCAGGCCCGTAAGAAACTCCTTGTCGAAGAGTTTTCCGGCGTCCACGCACGAGGTGTCTTCGCGCAAGTATCAGCCGATCACGTCATCGCGATGGTCGACGCAGAGCTCGCTTGGATCGACCGCGCGCTCAAACGCTTGAGCAATGATGCTCCATGAGTGGCGCAGTTCTTACGACAAGTGCGACCGGCTATTTCGCGCTGCTACTCATCGGGGTGACGATCGCATTACCCTATTGCCTACGCCGCGGTACGCCGCCGATGCGCCTGCATTACGTCGTCGGCTACATCATCGCCGCACTCGTCATCGTCCATATGATGATCTCGATGTCGGGTCGAATGGCGGCGCATACCAGCGTCGTGGGCCTCGATATTGCGACGCTTGCGCTTCTCCTGATCGTCGGGCAGATCATTTTGGGGACCTCGATGGCGCGTCGTAGTGGTGGGCGCAGCGGTTTGAAACGCTGGCATTTTGCGTTGATGCTTGCGATCGCAATCCTCGCGATCGTCCACGTCGTCTTGAACAGCCCGATGCTCCACGGGATGTTCCGCATGTGATCGTCTACGCCGTTTTCGCGGCTGCGGTGATCGCGCTGCGGCTCTTCTTCCGCTGGAAAGCACGCGGGACGCGCGTCGCAATCCGGGGCCGTTCGTGGAGCGATACGGCGCTGATCGTCGCCGCGTTCGGCGCGATGTGCGTGCTCCCGTTGTTGAGCCTTTTCACATCCACGTTGCATTTCGCCGACTTCACAGTCTCGCCGATGCTCTTCTGGGCGGGCACGGTACTGCTGCTAGTGGCGTTCTGGCTAGCGTGGCGCGCACACCACGACCTCGGGTTGAACTGGTCGGTTCACGTACAGGCCCGCGAGGGGCACACGCTGATTACGTCCGGGATATACTCGCGAATTCGGCATCCGATGTATGCGGCGCTTTTCGTCAGCGCCGTGGGTCTCACGCCTGTGTTGCACAACTGGGTCATTTCCGCGGCGATGGCCGGCGTGGCAGCGCTCTTTCTGACCGTTCGTGTACGCCGCGAGGAGCGATTTCTGCTCGGCCGATTTGGTGACGCGTATCGCGACTATATGGATCGCACGGGGCGCGCATTGCCAAAATTGCGTCAAACCCCGGCGCGATGGCCGCGCGTCACCGGTGCGTACGTCGTCGTCGACCCAGCGGCTCCCATCGCAGTAACGACGCTCGGAAGCATCGCCCTCGCTCAATCAATTGCGCTTGCGGCGCCGCCGGGGCTCTGCATCGTAGGCAAGGTCGAGACCGAGAACATCGGGATCGAGAAGATCGTCCGAAACGTCATAACGAACCCTGCGATACGATCGCTCGTCTGCGCCGGCGTTGAGACGCCGCGACATCTTCCCGGCGCGACGCTGCTCGCGCTGCACAAACACGGAACGGATGCGACGCAACGCGTCGTGGGATCGCCGGGCGTGCGACCGGTTCTACCGAACACGACGCGCGCCGAAATCGACCGCTTCCGAGCCCAGATAGAAATCGTCGACATGGTAGGCTGCACGGATGTCGCGAAAATTGCCGTCGTCGTCGAGGAGCTTGCGCACAGCTATCGCGACGTCGCGCCTTCCCAGTCACGGCCTCTCGCGGCGGCGGCCGTTCCGCGGGTCGCCGCCAGCGCACCGTTGCCCGATCGTATCAAGCTCGATCGCGCAGGCTACTTCGTGATTACGGTCGATGGCCGGACGATCCAGCTCGAGCACTACGACTACCGCGAGCACCTGCTGCATCTCACGGAAGGGCGCGATGCGCGCACGCTCTACTGGACGCTCATCTCAAACGGCTGGGTGACGAAGCTCGATCACGCCGCCTACTTGGGTAAAGAGCTCGCGCGAGCCGAGCAATGCGCTGTCTCCGGAACGGAGTTCGAACAAGACGGCGCCTGACTCTTACCGCGTCTCGCGCCGCCCGACGTTGCGCTTATCGTATTGTTGGGCGACAAGCCGTTCGTTACGCCGGCACTCATTCAACATATGAACGACTCGCTAAGAGATGCCGACGTGGCCTACCCCCTCCATGATGCTAGCGGCGAACCCGGACATCCGGTCATCTTCTCGCCGCTCGCACGCCGCCGCATCGCGGCGCTACGCGACGGCGATACGCTCCGTGCGCTGCGCGACGACCCGTCACTCGCGCGTCACGCCGTGCCGACATCCGATCGCGGTGCGTTCTTCGACGTCGACACTGCGGAGGAGTTCGAACGTCTCTAACGGCACCCTGACACGATGGTTCCGAATTGGCTCAATGCGCTTGCGATTGCATCGCTCGCTCTGGGTGCAGCCTGCGCGCTCATCGTTCTCGTAGACGTGATTCGCTCTCCGCAGCCGATGGCGATCATGAACTGGGTCTGGCCAATCACCGCGCTCTACGGCGGCCCGATAGCACTGTGGATGTACGTGAAACTCGGCCGTCCCTCCGAACGCGAACGTCCCTTCTTCGCACGCGTTGCGATCGGCGTCTCCCATTGCGGCGCCGGGTGCGTGCTCGGCGACATTGTGGCGGAGTTCGCGATCTTCTATACAGGATTTATACTCTTCAACTCAATGCTCGCAACGCAGTACGCCGGCGACTACCTGCTCGCCTATATCTTTGGGATCGCGTTCCAGTACTTCGCGTTGGCTCCAATGCGGCACTCAAGCGTTAGCGCAACGCTGTGGGCGGCGATCAAAGCCGACACACTCTCGCTGACCGCTTTCGAGATTGGCCTCTTCGGCTGGATGGCGCTCACGTACTTCGTCTTCTTCCATGCGCAGATGCGCCCGGATCAGCCTGCCTACTGGTTCATGATGCAGATCGGGATGATCCTCGGCTTTCTTACGTCGTACCCGGCCAATTGGTTACTCATCCGCGCCGGCGTCAAAGAGGTTATGTAGCCCTCCCGACGCATGCGCGCACGAAATCGCGTAACTCACGATTGAACCGCGGCGCATCTTCGAAGAACGTCGAATGGCCTATGCCTTCGTAGAGCGAGAGTTTTGCGCCCGGAACAGTCGCGGCGCCGTAGCGGCTCATTGCCGGCGTGAAGATTCCATCCTCGGTCCCGTGCGTAAAGAGTACCGGCACGTCGATTTGCGTCAGGAGATCGTACGCGTCGAGGTCGCGACCGAGCAGCATGGCGCGAATTGCGGGCGGCGTCATGGCGTTGTATGCGAGCATCCGCTCGAAGTCCTCGCGATCCGGTTCCCTTGCAAAGCACGCCCGGAGAAAGGCCCGCGTCCCCTCGATGCTCTCAGCCGGATCGCTCGAGATGGTCTTGCGTATCAAGCCTATGTCTGCGCCGTAGTAGGAATCCTCGTCCGCAATCCCCGGCGCGACGAAGTTGATTCCAGCGATCGCCTCGCTGCCATGCGCGGCGAGATAGTCGAGGATGACGCGACCGCCATACGACCACCCGACGAGCACGGCGCGCGGTACGTCGAGCGCCCGGAGCACCGCAGCCACGTCGTCGCCCCACCGTCGCGACTCCCGGTACGCTGCCGCATCATCCGGCTTATCCGACCAGCCATGGCCGCGCAGGTCGAGCGCGGCGAGATAAAACTCGTCGGCCAAAGGACCGTCAAACTGACGCGCCCACGACAGATGGGATTGCGAGAACCCATGAATGAAGATGATCGCAGGTGACGTCTTCTCGCCTTGAGCTCGCACGTGCAAGCAGACGCCGTCCGGCGACTCGACGTCAAGATACCAATCCTGTACGGTCAAGTGTCTGCTCGTTAGATTAAATCGGAATAAAGCCTTGCACGCTTGGCCTTGTCGATAACGGAAGCTTTGGTAGAATGAGCCTAACTCGCCGCGTTGGCGGAGAGACCTTACGAGGAAAGGCTGTATGACTGTGATACGTCGCTGCATCGGAATCGTCGGATTGTTTGGACTCTTGGCGGGATGCAACACGAACTCGACGACCGGCCCGACGCCGACCTTCGGACCTTCCACGATCGTGACCGTCCAAACCGCAAGCGGCGTTGCCGTTGCCGGGATCGTCGTGACCCTCTCGTCGGGTCTTAACGGTACCACCCCGACCGGCGTGATAACGACCCAAACGACTAACACGAATGGTCAGGTCACCTTTTCGAATCTGCCGACCAACCAGATACTCTGCGTCAGCGCAGCGCAAGGTATCGGCAGCTCCGCGCAGTTTGCCGGACATTGCGCCAATCCGTTCCCCGCAACCTACAAGCTAAAGTTTTAGGCCACGCGCGGATGCGCGTGCGCCTGGCTTGCGGCCGCGGGTGAGAATAGGTTGTTGGCGACGAGCGCGACCAGTACGATCGCCGCGCCGGCATATTCGATCGGCGCGAGATGCACGCCGAGCGCGACCTGTACGCCGAACGTCACGACGGGAACGAGATTGATGAAGAGCGCGGCTCGGTCAGGCCCGAGACGCGCGATCGCGCCGTTGTAGCAGAGCAGCGCGACGATCACCGGCACGACGCTCACGTAGGCGAAGAGCCACGCCGAGGATGCTAGGTTTTCGGCCGTCGGAATCGCTTGGCCGAAGAACGTCGAGGCGATAATGGTGGCGATGACGATCGCGATTTCCCCGCCGACGAGCGTTAACGTTGTAAAGCGTAGCGCCGACCACGTTGAATAATCGACGCGCGCGATCGTATAGTAGACCCACGTAAACGACGCGATTAGCAGCAACGCGTCGCCTCCGAACGACGCCGTGCGTGCAAACGTATCGAGGCGTCCTCCCGTGATGACGAGCGCGATGCCGCCCAGCGCAACAAGCATGCAGACGAGCGTCAACGCCGTAGGCGGGCGGCGCGTACGAATGGCGTTCACGAGCGCCGTTAACAACGGAACCATCGCGAAGAGCAGCGCCGCATGTTCCGCTCCGGCGAGCTTGATACCAAAGACGGCAAACACGTTGTAGCCGCCCATTCCAATCGCACCAATCAGAAAGACGCGCATCCCGCGTCCCTCGAGCCGAAAGGCCTTGGCGCCCTCGAGCCGATAGGTGACCGCGGCGAGCAGCGGCAACGCGGCGCCGAAGCGGATCGTCGTGACCCAGAGCGGCGCAATGAGAATCATGCACTGCGCGATTGCCGGAAATGAGGTTCCCCAGCTGAGCGCCGCCAGTATAGCAAGCACGGCGCCTGCCGGACTCACTGCTACTCGGCCGCGACGCCGTCGAGTGCCGCGTACTCCTGGGCGCTTAGCCGCAAGTGCTGCGCGGAAACGTTCTCCTCGAGATGTCGAATCGAAGAAGTTCCGGGAATCGGCAACAAAGCCGCCGATCGGTGGAGCAGCCATGCGAGCGCGACTTGCCAAATCGTCGCGCCGTGCGCCTTCGCGATCGGTTCCAGTGCTTCGACCGCATGGATATCCCCGCCATCGAGCGGAAAGTACGGAATGAACGCGATCCGGTGCGCCTCGCAGTACTCGAGAATCGGTTCGCTCGCACGATTGCCTACGTTGTAGTTGTTCTGGACTGAAGCGATCTCGACGATCTCTCGCGCGCGCTGCAGCTGCTCGAGGCTCACGTTCGAAAGGCCGACGTACAGGATTTTGCCGGCATCGCGTAGCTCGCGCAGCGCGCCGATCTGCTCGTCGAACGGCACTTCGGTGTCAACGGCGTGAAGCTGATAGAGATCGATGCGGTCGAGTCGCAGACGCCGCAAGCTCTCATCGCACGCGCGTACGAGATGTTCCCGGCGGCCGTCGCGCTCCCACGCCCCGTCCGGAGTGCGAACGGAACCGCCTTTGGTTGCAATAACCAAATCGCGCGGATAAGGATAGAGCGCCTGCGCGATCTGCTCCTCGTTGACAGCCGGCCCGTAGGCGTCGGCGGTATCGATGAAGTTGACACCGAGTTCGACGACCCGGCGCAAGACGCGCTGCGCATTCTCGCGATCCGCCGGCCAGCCTACAACGCGCGGACCGCACAACCGCATCGCACCGAAGCCGAGCCGATTGACGATCAGCTCTTCGCCGATTCGAATTGTTTGCGTCGCGACGGCGTCCATAGAGCGAGCCTTCCGCATGTAATAAAAAAAACCGCCCGACATGCGAGCGGCCTTTTTCCCGATAGAGGTCCTGTTTGGGACGAAACCCTTACTTCGAAGCCTTCTCGACGGCGGCTTTGAACGTCGTCTCGGCTTGCTTCTGCGTGTCGACGATCATCTCGGCGACTTTGAGCGTGAACGCCTTGCGAAGCTCGAGCACCTGGCTGGCGAAACCGAACGAAAGCTCGACCAGCTGCGTGGGGGTCGGCAAGTTCTCGATCGCCGGCATCTCGCCGGGCTTGCCGGCAAACTCTTTGCTCATCTCGGTGAGCGTGTTCATCGCGGCCAGGCTGGACTCTTGAGTCTGCTTGATCGCGGCAAGGCTCTCTTCTTGAAGTTTGGTCATGTACTCTGCGACGTTGACGGCCATGGTATCTGCGCTCTCCTTTAGGCTATTGGTTTGGGATGCGCTAAGTATACCAAGCACCCGCTGTATCTGTCAAGCTCGAACCAAGCCAACCCAGCGGCTGGTCGACTATTCGCGGCCGACGAAGCTCCGGTAGATGCGCATCAGGGCCTCCTTCTGGTCCACGGTCAGGCGCGGGTCGAGCTTGATCGCCTGCTCGACGCCATGATGGCTCGCGCCGCCGGTATCGCTATCGTCCAAGAGGCCGGCTTGGGCGTACATCGTCTCAGCCGACATGTGCAGTGCGTTGGCGATGCTCTTGAGCACGTCGGCCGACGGTTTGTAGAGCCCGCGCTCGACCTGGCTCAGGTATGGGTTCGAGATCTTCGCGATCTCGGCAAGCTGCCGCATCGAGAGGTTCGCCAGCTCTCGCTGCGAGCGAATGAACTCACCCAGACTGCTCCAGGTCCCGTTCTTCTCGTCGTCGCTCATGATCGTACTGCCGTACCTTCGCTAAACCGCGGCCCGCTTTCGTTCCGAACGTACCGGCCAGGCGCGGGTTCACCCTCCGGAAGCGGATAGGGGGCCCGTAACGCACCTGCATACTCCTCGATCCACTCGGCCCAATCCAGCCACCACGAGCCCTCGTGGCGCTTCGCGCTCGCCAGCCAATCGTCTGCGCTCTCACCGTGGCGCGCGAGCGGCTTGGAATAATACGAGCTCTTCTTCCCCCCCGGTGGATTCACGATTCCCGCGATGTGGCCGGAGTTGGTTAGGACATAATGCGATTTACCCCCGACGTATTGCGTCGTGAGATAGCTCGCGCGCCACGGCGCAATATGATCGCTCTCCGCTCCAAGCACGTAAAGCGGCGTCTCGATCTCACTGAGGTCGATCGGCGTATCGTCGATGACGAACTCGTTCGGCTTCACGACCGCGTTGTGCAGGTAGCAGGAGCGCAGGTACTGCGAGTGCATCGCGACCGGCATTCGCGTTGAGTCGTTGTTCCAGGCCAGGATGTCAAATGCCGGCGGCTGCTTTCCCTTGAACCAATTGTTCACAACGTAGCTCCAGATCAGGTCGCTCGAGCGCATCCAATCGAAGGTCTTCCCCATCTGGGCCGAGTCGAGGTAGCCGCGCTCGTGCATGCGACGCTCGAGGCGAACGATTGTCTCTTCGTCCGTAAAGACGCCCAGATCGCCGGGCATTCCGAAGTCGATGAGCGTGTTCGTCACCGTCGCGCAGCCGATGCGCTTGGCGTGATCGTGCGCAGCCAGGTAGGCCATCGCGATCAGTGCGAGCGTTCCACCCAGACACAGCCCCGCGATATTCACCTTCTTGGCGCCGGTGATGTCGCAGACGGCATCCAGCGCAGCGAGGACGCCTTGACGCAGGTAGTCGTCCATCGTGTAGCCGGCCATCGACTCATCAGGGTTGCGATACGAGATCATGAACGTTTGGTGTCCGTGTCTGATCGCCCATTCGACGAACGATCGGCCCGGCGAAAGGTCCATAATGTAGTACTTATTGATCCACGGAGGACTGCAGAGAAGCGGCTTCTTATGCACCTCCGGCGTCTGCGGCTCGTATGCAATCAACTCGATGAGGTCGTTGCGCATCACCACGCGACCCGGTGTGGCGGCGAGGCTTACGCCGAGTTCGAAGCTGGAGCGGTCGACCTGTCGCGGATAGCCTCCATTGCTCTGGACGTCGTCGAGAAAGTTTTGCAGGCCGCGTACGAGGCTGAGGCCGCCGCTCTCGGCGGCTTCCTTTACGACGCCGGGATTGAGCCACGGAATGTTGCTCGGCGCGAATGCATCGCACATGAGCTGCATGGCGAAGCGCGCCTTGCGCCGCGTTGCCTCGGGGAGGCGGGCGGAGTCGACGAGTTGCAGCGCCGCCTGGGTGCGGATGCGATAATCCTCGACCAGACCCGCGAGCATTGGGTTGGTGCTCCACTCCGGCTCAGCGAACCGTTTGTCGTCGCTGCCGGCGTTCGGCGCCGGCTCGCCCCCCAAGCGTCGCAGCATATTGACGCCGACGCTCTGCTCGGCGAGCGCCAATCCAGAGAGCCACGTGCTCATGCGCAGCGGATCCATCATCGCGTCGGCTATCACCGCGCGCAGCGCATCCGTTAGCGACGCCGGATCCAGTCCGGTGACGTCGATTCCGTAGCTTAACTCATCGGGTCCTATTGCGCCGTTCATCTCACATGTACCATCCGCCGTTGATGTCGTAGACCGCGCCTGTGATATACGCCGCACGCTCGTCCAGGAGGAACCGGATGACGTGTGCGACTTCGTCCGGCTGCCCCAGCCGCAGCTTCGGCGTTCGCGAGATCGCATGTTCGATCGCTTCGGAGGGCATCGCTTTCGTCATGTCGGTGTCGATGAAGCCCGGCGCGACGGCATTGACGGTCACGCCCTGCTTTGCGACTTCGCGCGCGACGCTCTTCGTCAATCCGATCAGTCCGGCTTTTGCCGCCGCGTAGTTCGCTTGCCCGAAGTTTCCCGTCTCGCCGACGACCGAGCTGACGTTGACGATCCGCCCAAACTTCTGCTCGACCATCGTTTCGAGGACGGCCTTGATCATGAAAAACGGCCCTGAAAGATTCACCTGCAGGACCGCCTCCCATTCGTCGATCGTCATCTTGCGGACCGTATGGTCGCGCGTAATCCCGGCGTTGTTCACCAGATAATCGATCCGGCCGTGTTCGGCCAGTACGGTCGCGATCGCGGCGCGGCATTGGTCGAAGATGCCGACGTTGGTCTCGTAAAAATGAATGCGCTCCGAGGCGCCGTTGAGCCGGGAACGCAGATGTGCGGTTCGCGCGTGATCCTCGGGCAACCCTAAAACTGCGACCGAAGCGCCGTCGTGGGCGAGAATGGAACTGACTGCGGCGCCGATGCCGCGTCCGCCGCCGGTAACGATTCCGACGCGGCCTGAGAGCGGTAAACTATCCACGCGCTAGGTTTACGCAGCATCGTGCCTTCAGACCTTTGCCGGCCGCTTACATATCTAAACCGCCGTTGATCGAGTAGACGGCCCCAGTGATGTAGCTCGACTCGTCTTCGAGCAGAAACCGCACGACGCGCGCGACTTCCTCCGGTCGTCCGAGCCGCCGTTGAGGGATCTTTTCGACGACCTTCGCCAGCGTCGCCTCGGGAATCGCCGCAACCATCTCGGTCTCGATGAAGCCCGGCGCGACGCAGTTGACGGTGATGCCGCGCTGCGCCATCTCGAGCGCGAGGCTCTTCGTGAATCCGGACAGACCGGCTTTTGACGCCGCATAGTTCGCCTGACCGATATTCCCGGTCTCGCCAATCACGGAACTGATATTGACGATGCGGCCCGAGCCGCGTTCGATCATATGCTCGAGCACGGCCTTGGTCATGTGAAAGGCGCCCGAGAGATTCACGCGGAGGACCTGATGCCAATCCTCAATCGTCATTTTGCGGACGGTTTTGTCGACCGTGATGCCGGCGTTGTTGACCAAGTAGTCGATCCGCCCGAAACGCTGCATGACCTCTTCGGCGACCCGATTGCAATCCGCCGCATCATCGACGCGTCCTTGATGAGTCGAGACGTTGGCGCCCTTAGCGGCCATCTGCTGCGCGAAGGCTTCCGCGCTCCCTTTACCGCGACTGTATCCCGCCGCGACCGATGCGCCGCTGGCAGCGAGCGCCTGCGTGATCGCAGCACCGATTCCACGCGTGCCGCCCGTGACCAATGCTACCCGTCCTTCAAACACGAAACGCCTCCCTCCAGTCTGTTCGGGCATGGAAGGTTCCGCTTCGTTCCGCGCGTTCCTAGGCTTGCGAATACGCTAACCAAAACGCCCGGTAATATAATCCTCGGTGCGACGATCGCGCGGTTTGGTAAAGAGTTTTGCGGTGTCGTCGACTTCGATGAGGCGCCCGATGCCCGTCTCGTCGGCCAGCATGAACGCCGTGACGTCGGAGACGCGCGCCGCTTGCTGCATGTTGTGCGTCACTGAAACGATTGTGAAGTTCTGCGCGAGCGTCGCCATCAGCTCCTCGATGGTTGCAGTCGCAATCGGGTCGAGCGATGCCGTCGGTTCGTCCATGAGCAGCACGTCGGGTTCGGCGGCGACGGCGCGCGCGATGCAGAGACGCTGCTGCTGACCGCCCGATAGGCGCAGTGGGCTCGTCTTGAGCTTGTCCTTGACCTCGTCCCAAAGCGCCGCGGCACGCAACGCGCGCTCGGCCGTCTCCAGACGCCGCGCACCGTTGAGCGAGCGGCCTGCGGACGCGACCGTATTATCGAGAATCGAGAGCGTCGGGAACGGATTGGGACGCTGAAATACCATGCCGATACGCCGTCGAATCGACATCGGATCCACGCCGGTTTCGTAGATATCCTCGCCCTCGAGGAGCACGCTGCCCTCGACGCGCGCATCGAATAAGACTTCGTGAATCCGGTTCAGGCAGCGCAGAAACGTCGTCTTCCCGCATCCCGACGGGCCGATGAGCGCGGTGACCGCCTTGCGCCGGAACTCGATCGTTACCTCGCCGACGGCTTTTCGATCGCCGTAGTACGCGCTGAGCGCCCGCGATGCGAGAACCTCCGTGCCGACGGCCTCGGTTGCGGTCATTCGCCCAATCCCTTCATTGCGCGTCGCAACATCAGGCGTGCGCCCAAGCTAAGCACGAAAACGGCGCAGATCAGCAACAACGCACCGCCCCACGCCTGCTGCTGCCAACTCGGATAAGGCGAGATCGCGTACGTGAAGACTTGCAGCGAAAGCTCGGCCATCGGGTTGCCCGGATTGCTCTCCCAGAACTGGCTGCCGAACGCAGTGAAGAGCAGCGGCGCCGTCTCGCCGGTCACGCGTGCGATCGCGAGTAGCAGAGCCGTAATGATCGCGGGCATGGCTGTGGGCAACACGATACGTACGGTCGCGCGGAAGTTCGACATTCCCAGCGCCAGCGCGCCCTCGCGCACTGCTTGCGGTACCGATCGAATCGCCTGTTCCGACGTGCGGATGAGAAGGGGCAACATGAGCATCATGAACGCGAACGACGCCGAAAATGCCGAGAAATGCTTGAACGGCGCGACGAGCAGCGTATATGCGAAGAGTCCGATAGCGATGCTCGGAATGCCGGAGAGTACGTCGGAGAGAAAGCGTAATGTCTCCGGAATCACGCCGCGCCCGAAGAGCGAGAGATAGATGGCCGTGAGGAGGCCGATCGGAATTGCCATCCCCGTCGCGACGCCGATGATGATGATGCTGCCTAGGATACCGTTGCCCACGCCGCCGCCGGGAACGCCGACCGGATGCGGCAGCTGCGTAAGAAACGCCCAGTTGATCGCGCCGACGCCCTGGACCACGACGTAGCCGAGGATCGCCACGAGCGAGGCCGCTGCAATAATCGCACAGAGCAGTGCCAACCCGGTGCCGAGAATGCCGTTGATACGCCGCCGCCGTAGCGAGCCTTGGCGCGCCTGCATGAGGCGAGCGACCGCAGTGGCCATTACATCGTCCGCTCGGAGCCGCGCACGCTCCAGATCATGAGACGTGCGATTGCATTGACGACCACGCTGACGAAGAACAAGATCAACCCCAGCTCGATCAGCGCGCTGATGTAAATGTCAGTGGTCGCTTCGGTAAACTCGTTCGCGATTACGCTTGCGAGTGTGTACGAGGGCGCGAAGAGCGAGGCCGATATGTCGGGGCGATTCCCAATGACCATCGTTACCGCGATCGTTTCGCCGAGCGCACGGCCGAGCGCCAAGACGCACGCGCCAAAGACGCCGACCCGCGCAGCCGGCAGGACGACCCGAATCGCCGTTTCCCACTTTGTCGATCCTAACGCCATCGAGGCTTCGCGCAGATCGCGCGGAATAGCGGCGACAACGTCGCGCGAAATCGCCGTGACCGTCGGTACGATCATGAGCGCGAGGATGATTCCCGCCGTCAGGAGTCCGACGCCGTAGATCGGGCCTGAAAAAAGCGGCGTCCAGCCCAACACGGCTTTCAACGCCGGTCCGATTTGCGTTCGAACGAAAGGCGAAAGCACGAACAATCCCCAGAGTCCGTACACGACGCTCGGGACGGCGGCGAGCAGCTCGATGAGGAATGAGAGCGGCGTTGCGAGCCACCGCGGAGCAAAGTCGGCGAGAAAGACCGCCGCCAGAATGCCTACGAACGCTGCCAGCGCGATCGCGATCAACGACGTCACGACCGTTCCGTAGATCATCGGCAACGCACCGAAGTTACTCGTGATTGGATTCCACGAGCTCTTCCAAATGAACGACGGGCCGAACGCGACGATCGCCGGCCACGAGCCGCGCAGCAAGACGAAAAACAGGCCTGCGACGAGGACCGCAAACAGCAGGCTTCCGCCGTAGACGACCGCAGCGAACGTGCGGTCGGCCGGACTGACGAAGCGCGCTAGGCGCCGAAATTGTGGTTCAGCCTTCTCCACTGGTCCTACTCACGGAATGACAGGGTCGAGGCCGTTCGGCCCCGACCCGCGATAGGTGTCCGAGGCAGCCCAGATCAGAGTTGCATCTGCTTGAGCGTCGCATCGGCCGCCGCTTGCACGTTGGGCGGAAGCGGCACGTAGTCGACGGATTTCGCGTTGGCCTGACCCTCCGGGCCGACCAACCACCTGAGCACGCTATTGATGAGTTTGGCGCGGGACGCGTCGGCCGGTTTCTTATAGACGACGATCCACGAGTAACCGGCGACCGGATACGAGTTCGCGCCCGCGGCATCGACGATCGAGAAGTTCGTCGCGCTCACTTCGGGCTTCGTTGCAGCCGCGGCTGCGACGGTGTCCGGCGTGCAGGCGACCCATTTGCCGGCTTTGTTTTGGAGCGTTGCTGCCGGCATGTGATTTTCGACGACGTACGCCATCTCGACGTAGCCGATTGCACCCGGCGTGCTGCGGACCTGTCCGGCAACGCCTTCGTTGCCCTTCGCTCCGACGCTGCTCGGCGCGGGCCACGATACGCTCTTGCCGGTGCCGACTTTGCTCTTCCACTCCGGCGAAATGTGGCTCAAGAAGTCGGTGAAGATGTAGCTCGTTCCCGAACCGTCGGAGCGGTGCACGACGACGATCGGCATGTCGGGAAGTTTCACGCCCAGATTGAGTTTCACAATCGCAGGATCGTTCCACTTGAGGACCTTGCCGAGATAGATGTCGGCGATGACCTGACGCGTCAAGTGAATCGTCGCCGTAACGTCGGGTACATTGTATGCGATCGCGGCGCCGCCGAGCGTCACCGGAAACTGGAGCACCGGCTCGCCGGCGCGGGCCAGTTCGGCCGAGCTCATCGGCACGTCGGTCGCACCGAAATCTACCGTCTTAGCGGTAAACTGCTGGATGCCGCCGCCGCTGCCGATCGATTGATAGTTGACGGTGACGTCCGGATTCTTTTGGTTATAGACGTAAAACGCTTTGGAGAAGAAAGGATAGTCGAAGGTCGATCCTGCGCCGGTGAGCTGCGTCGCGGCGGCCGCCGGGAGCGTCATGAAGGCGGCAAGCGCAAGCGTCAGCATCCGACGAATGAACGATCGTGTCACGAAGGACTCCTTATAGCGAAGGTTTGTTCTAGTTGTAATCTAAGCCGATTAACATGACGTTAAGGCACAGGCCTCGGGCCACGCGACCGCCGAAGCGCCGTCCCCATGCCGGTCCCCCCTAAGTCGCACGTCGAGGTGCGGCGGCCGTCCTTGCCCGAGCTGCGCCATACGGCCGCTCACGTGCTGGCGTATGCCGTCGTGGAGCTCTTTCCGGATGCGAAACCGACAATCGGCCCCGCCATTGAGAACGGCTTCTACTACGATTTCGACCGGACCGAGCCGTTCACGCCCGAGGACTTAGAGCGCCTGCAGGCGCGGATGAACGAGATCGTTGCGGCCGATTATCCGATGGTTGGGCGCGCCGTAAGCCGCGATGACGCTATCGCAGCATTCGCCGGCAACCCATACA
The DNA here is from genome assembly GCA_963758805.1 of Vulcanimicrobiota bacterium. Classification (GTDB taxonomy): domain Bacteria; phylum Vulcanimicrobiota; class Vulcanimicrobiia; order Vulcanimicrobiales; family Vulcanimicrobiaceae; genus Cybelea. Next base: position 231,424 of record CAVWWP010000002.1, on the reverse strand, counting down.
AAATCGAGATTGCCCGCGAGATTCCCGAAGGCGAGGCGATTACGCTTTACACGATCGGCGCTTTCACGGATCTTTGCCGTGGCGGTCACGCAAGCTCGACCGGGGCGATCGGCGCGTTCAAGCTCACCAGTGTCGCCGGCGCGTACTGGCGCGGCGACGAGCGCAATCCGATGCTGCAGCGGATCTACGGGACCGCATGGTACGATCGCGAGCAACTCGATGCCTATCTCGCGCAGATCGAGGAGGCACAGCGGCGCGATCATCGCAAGCTCGGCGCAGAGCTCGATCTCTTCTCCGTGGAGGACGAAGCCGGCGGCGGACTGATCTTCTGGCATCCAAAGGGCGCGATCGTGCGCGGCGTTATCGAGCAGTTCATCCGCGACGGCCTGCGCGAACGCGGCTATCAACCCGTCGTCACGCCGCACGTCGTGAGCGAACGCCTTTATGAAATCTCCGGGCATCTCGAAAACTTCAGCGAGAATATGTTCGGTCCGCTCGAGGTCGAAGAGCAGCGCTTCCGGCTCAAGCCGATGAACTGCCCGGGCCACATCCTCATTTATAAGAGCCGGTTACGCAGCTATCGGGACCTTCCGATCCGGTTCTCCGAGTTCGGCACCGTCTATCGCTTCGAGCGTTCGGGCGTGCTGCATGGTTTGACGCGCGTTCGCGGCTTTACGCAAGACGACGCGCACCTCTTCTGTACGCCCGAGCAGCTTCAGGGAGAGTTCGAGCTAACGCTCGACGAGGCGCTGCGGCTCATGAAAGCCTTCCGCTTCACCGACTTCACCTACGTGCTCTCGACGCGCGATCCGGCGAAGCGAAGTGAGAGCGACGTTATTGCCGAGGCGGCAATCCGCAAGGCGCTCGAGCGCTACGGGCTGCCGTTCGAGATCGACGAGGGCGGTGGCGCCTTCTATGGCCCCAAGCTCGACATCAACGTTCGCGATGCGATCGGCCGGCCGTGGCAGCTGGGGACGGTCCAAGTCGACTTCCTCTTGCCGGCCCGCTTTGGGCTCAAATACCGGGCAGCCGATGGGGCCGACCACCCCCCAGTAATGATACATCGGGCACTTGCCGGCTCGCTCGAACGTTTCTTTGGTATCGTCATCGAGCACTTCGCCGGCGCCTTCCCCGCTTGGCTCGCGCCCGTCCAGACGGTCGTGGTGCCGATCTCGGAGCACCAGGCCGAGTACGCGCGCGAGGTGGGCGCACGGCTCGAAGGGGCGGGCTTTCGCATCGCGGTGGACGAAACGAATGAGAAACTCGGATACAAAATTCGGCACTGGAAGAAAGAGAAAGTCCCTTACATTTTGGTTGTGGGGGCACAAGAGCTCGCAGACGGGACCGTCAACGTCAATCAACGCGGCCGCGAAGAGAAGCGGACACTCTCGATCGAGTCCTTCGCCGAGGAGCTACGCACCGTCATCGGGGCAAAAGAATAAAGGATGAGATTCGATCTCCGCGCCGCATTTGCGGCCCTCGCGCTCGTGCTCGCCTCCTGTCAAGGCTCCGGCCTCGACAGCGGGATGGGCGACATGTCGCCGCCGGTCTCGCAGCCCGGCTCGATTAATGGGAGCAATGCGACGCAGCCGGGCGAGGAGCAGGGCGAGATGAACGGCCCGACGATCTCTGCCAACGGACAAGCCGAGCTTGCAAATCCCGGCGCGACGCTGCCGCCGAATGAAGCGCAGTACCCCGTCGGGCAAGGGCCCAGCGGGATGAAGTGTCCCAACGTGCTGCAATATAACCAGCAGTATACGTGCTCGCTTGCGTTCAACGTGCCGACACCGGCGCCGGCGTCGAGCGGCAGTTCGAAGCCCACGCCCTCGCCGACGCCGACTGCCACGCCGACTGCGCAGCCGAGCTCCGACTCAGACGACAGCGACGACGACGACTCGGCATCGCCCTCGCCGACGCCGCCGGGCACGATCACGATGCAGGTCGAGCCGCTGCCCAAAGACGTTCCGGCGATGTCGAATCCCGATACACGGCTCATGCGCATCACGCCGCTCGTCGCGATTCGGCTGCAGAGCGACACGGATTTCCACCTTTCCGGCGGCGCCTTGGCGCAGTACACGCTCCCCGCAATGCAGTACGCGGGCCGCGTCTTCGCGTTGCAGCTCTACAACGAAACCTACCTCCGCGGGAAGCGGACGGATCAAATCCTCGCCAGCTACGCAAAGTGGACGGCACCCGGCAGCTCGACGGTACAGTTTACATTCAACGTGCCGAAAGTAACGGTCAGACACGGACAGATCTGGTTGCTGGCAATGTACGGCGCGCAGCTTCCGCCTGGAAGCACCCCGACGCCGTCGCCGACGCCCGCCGCTTCGCCCTCTCCATCATCAAGCGCCTCGTCATCCCCGTAAGCAGCGCTGACAGCCGCCGCTCGTAACACCTTCATCGCGAGCTACCTGGGTTGGGCGCTCGACGCGTTCGACTTTTTTCTTCTTACATTCGTCATCACAAGAGTCGCGGCGACGTTTAGCGTCGCCATCACCGAGGTAGCGTTCGCGATCACGCTGACGTTGATGTGCCGGCCACTTGGCGCCCTGCTCTTCGGTTGGCTCGGCGATCGTTATGGCCGCCGAGCGCCGTTGATGATCGACATTGCGTTCTACTCGCTCGTCGAGTTGCTCACGGCATTCTCGCCGAACTTCGCAACGTTTCTCCTTCTTCGCGCGCTCTACGGCGTTGCAATGGGCGGCGAATGGGGCCTAGGCGCTGCGATGACGATGGAAGCGCTCCCGCCACAACGCCGCGGCGTCTTTAGCGGTATTCTCCAGAGCGGATACATGGCCGGCTATCTGCTCGCCGCGCTGGCATACTTCGTCGTCTTCCACTTCACGCACTGGGACTGGCGTGCTCTCTTCGTCATCGGCACGCTGCCGGCGTTGCTCATTTTCTTCATTCGTTCGAGCGTACCGGAATCGCCCGCGTGGTTAGCCGCCCGCGCGCGCAACGACGCGCGGCCGCGGAGGCTTCAGATTCGATCGGTGCTCGCGCACTGGCCGCTTTTCGTCTACACCGTTGTATTCATGACCGCGCTTAACGGCATGTCGCACGGGACGCAAGATCTGTACGCCACGTTCCTGCAGAAACAGCGCGGCTTTGCGGCCGGTACCACCGCGACGCTTGCGATCGTAGCGGCGTTCGGCGCGATGACCGGCAGCATGACCTTTGGGACACTCTCGCAACGGCTGGGCCGGCGCCCCATCGTGATGCTTTGCGCCGTGCTCGCCGCGTGCGCGATCCCGCTCTGGGCTTTCGGTCCGTCGGCGCTCTGGCTAGCGGCGGGCGCGTTCGTCATACAGTTCGCCATCCAAGGCTGCTGGGGCGTCATTCCCGCGCATCTCAACGAGCTCTCTCCGCCCGGCGCGCGAGGCACGTTTCCCGGCTTCACTTACCAGTTAGGCAACCTCTTTGCGTCCCCGGTCGCACAGCTCGAAGCAACGCTCGCACAGCGTCTTCCGTTAGCAGGCGGGCTCTTCAACTATGCTGCCGCAATGGCGTGGCCGGTTCTCGGCGTATTGTTGTGCGTCTTTGCGCTGAGCGCACTCGGTTATCTGGTGCGCGACGAAGCGCGCAACGCAAGCTTCGTTGAAGCGGGTACCTAGCCGAGCTCCGCGCGGAGGTCGAGCAAACGCTGGCGCAAGTGGACGACGCCCTGCGCGTGGATCTGCGAGACGCGGGATTCCGAAACGCCCAAGGTTCCCTTGATCTGTTTGAGCGTCTGTCCCTCGAAGTAGTAGAGCCGGATCACGGTGCGCTCTTGCGGCGAGAGCGCTTCGACTGCGCGAACGAGCTCAGCGCGGATTTCCTGCTGTTCGAACTCGCTCGTCACATCGATCCCTTTGTCCTCGAGTGTCTCCGCGAGCGAGACCTCGTGTCCGCGCTTGGTGGGCAGCGCTTCCTCCAGCGACACGACCGCGCTGCCTTTTACGCGCGCGATGAGGTGATCGAACTCGGTGAGCGAGAGCCCCATGCGCTCCGCGATCTCGTCGTTGCGCGGCATCCGCCCGAGCTCGGCCTCCAACTGTTGCGAAGCGCGTTCGAGCTCGCGCGCTTTCTGCCGCAGACCGCGCGGAACCCAGTCGAGCGAACGCAGTGCATCGAGGATCGCGCCGTTGATGCGCGTGATCGCGTACGTCTCGAACTTAACCGCCCGGGTGTTGTCGTACTTCTCAATGGCGTCGATGAGGCCAAAAATGCCGTCATTGATCAGGTCGTCGATCTCGACGTTGGCCGGCAAGCTCATGGAGATGCGACCCGCAACGTACTTCACGAGATGCAGATACTTGTGAATGACCTCATCGCGGGAAAGACTCTCGCCGCCGATCGTGTATCGGCGCAACGGCATCGCGTGCTGCATGCTACCCTACACCCCGCGAGAGCTCGCTCCCCTCATCGTTCGTTCGCAATCTTCTCGCTGCAATACCTCGGCGAAGCGCGGAGTCCTCGCAAGGTGCGAAAAAGCAAGCCGTAGCGAGCCTGGCGCCGCTCGTCGCACCGCACCTTGGCAGCCTTGTAGGGGCAGAGGACTTAGCGCGTTCTGCGGAGTAGGCTGCCCGCTCGGCCCTGCTGGGCCACTCTTTTTACATCGCCTTAACCGAGGATGGAAATGACCGCACAGACAGCGATTGTCTCCGGATTGATTGGTGGCGTGCTGGCCGTGGTCTACGGCATCGCATTGACCTTTTGGGTGCTGGCGCAACCGGCCGGCAACCAACGGATGCGCGACATCGCAGCTGCAATTCAGGAAGGCGCAATGGCCTTCTTGCAGCGCCAATACCGTACGATTGCAATCGTCGCGGTCATTCTCGCGATCATTATTCTCTTCGCGCCGACGCTCGGGAAGCAGGCCGCAATCGGCTTCTTGATTGGCGCGATCCTCTCGGGTGCGGCAGGATTCATCGGCATGATCGTCTCGGTGCGGGCGAACGTCCGTACGGCTGAAGCGGCGCGCGGCGGCCTCGCGCCCGCCCTGCACGTCGCGTTCCGCGGCGGCTCCGTCACGGGGATGCTCGTCGTTGGCCTTGGATTGCTTGCCGTCTCCGGCTACTACGCAGTACTCTTGCACGTCAACAACGGCGACGCGACCACGTCGCTCAATGCGATGGTCGGGCTCGCCTTCGGCTGTTCGCTCATCTCCGTCTTTGCTCGGTTGGGCGGCGGTATCTATACGAAAGCGGCCGACGTCGGCGCCGACCTCGTCGGAAAAGTTGAGGCCGGAATTCCCGAGGACGACCCACGCAATCCGGCCGTCATCGCCGACAACGTCGGGGATAACGTCGGTGACTGCGCCGGCATGGCGGCCGACCTTTTCGAAACCTACTGCGTCACGACCGTCGCGGCTATGCTGCTCGGCAATCTCGTCTTCGGAACGACGCTGCCGGGCGCGACGACGTTCCCCATACTGCTCGGCGCGATATCGATCGTTGCGTCGATCGTCGGCGCGATCTTCGTCGGCATCGGCGGAGTAAGCCGGAACAAGATCATGGCGGCGCTCTATCGCGGCATGATCGTAGCGAGCATTCTCGCTCTAATTGGCTTCCACTTTGCAACGCGCGACGTCTTCCACGACGCGGCGAATGTCAATGAGTTCGGGATATACATCTGCGCGCTGATCGGCGTTGTCATCACCGCGCTACTCACGTTGGTAACCGAGTACTATACGGGCGCGCAGTTCGCGCCGGTCCAACGGATCGCGAAGGCTTCCGTCACGGGACACGCGACCAACATCATCGCCGGCCTCGCGGTCTCGATGCAGGCGACGGCGCTTCCAGCGATCATCATCGTCATCGGTATACTCGTCAGTTACGGACTAGCCGGCGTCTACGGCGTCGGAATCGCCGCCGTGGCGATGCTTTCGATGGCGGGCATCATCGTTGCGATCGACTCCTTCGGGCCCATAACCGACAACGCCGGCGGTATCGCCGAAATGGCCGATATGCCCGAGGGCGTTCGCAATGTGACGGATCCGCTCGATGCCGTGGGCAACACAACCAAAGCGGTGACGAAGGGTTATGCGATTGGATCGGCGGCACTCGCCGCGGTCGTCCTTTTTGCATCGTTCTTAGAACAGCTCGTCAAACACAAATGCGGCGCCGCGGAAGCCGGGCCGTGCGTTGAAGCGGTTCGTAATCTCTTCGCGATCGGAAATCCGTTCGTGCTCTCGGGCCTCTTCATCGGCGGCCTGCTGCCATATCTCTTCGCATCGCTCTCGATGGAGGCGGTCGGGCGCGCCGCGGGCGCGGTCGTCGAAGAAGTGCGGCGACAGTTCCGTGAGATTCCCGGCATTATGCAGGGAACGGCTCGGCCAGACTACGGCACGACCGTCGACATCGTCACGCGCGCCGCGCTGCGCGAGATGATTTTGCCCGCGTTGATTCCGGTCGGCGTGCCGGTACTCGTCGTGCTGCTCTCGTATTTTCGGATCCTGCCCGGCGATACGGGCGCGCAGATCATGGGCGGCATCCTCGTCGGTTCGATCGTGACCGGCTTCTTCGTCGCCGTCTCGTTTACGTCAGGCGGCGGTGCGTGGGACAATGCGAAGAAGTACATCGAGGAGGGAAACTACGGCGGAAAGGGTTCGATCGCGCACCAAGCTGCGATCACCGGCGACACGGTAGGCGACCCCTACAAAGACACCGCCGGCCCGGCAATCAACCCGATGATCAAGGTGCTCAACATCGTCGCGCTGCTGTTGGTCGGATTCCTAGCGCACTAGGGAACCGGCGGCGCCCGTGGCGCCGCAATCTTTCCGGCGAGCTCGGCCTCGTATTTCCGGAAGATGATGAAGTAACTCGTGGCGACGAACGCCGTGGCAAAGGCGAGCAGCGCGTCGCCGACGGCACCCGACAGGCTGCCGTGCTGCGGCATCATGATCCGCACCGCGTAGCGCAGACCGAACGCGGCGATGTAAACGGCGAGGGTCGCCCACGACGAACCGAGATACATCACGCCCGGCCGATCGGTCAGCCGGACGTCGGTATGCGCTCCGCGCAGAATGCCGAATGGAATGCCGAGAACAACCCCGATGAGCAGGCTGACGGCGACTTGCGGAAGCGGCGACGGATTCATCAGGCCGTTGGCGTAGATCACCCAGGCCGTCAGCGCGCATAGGATCAGCGGGCTGATCCACATGCGCGTCACGCTGATGCGCTGGGGGCGCAACAACCGAACGGCCAAGATGGCAACGACAATGACGAGCGGCAGAAGCTGCGCCCATGCTGGGGTACCCAGCGTTTGCGCGCCTATTTGATCTCGACCTTAGCGCCGGCTTCCTCAAGCTTCTTCTTGACTTGCTCGGCTTCGTCTTTCGTCACGCCTTCCTTCACCGGCTTCGGCGCGCTTTCGACGAAGGCTTTGGCTTCGGTGAGTCCGAGGCTCGTAAGCTCGCGAACGGCCTTGATGACTTTAATTTTCTCGGGTCCGGCTTCAGCCAAGATCACGTCGAACTCGGTCTTCTCAGCTTCGGGTGCAGCAGCGGCAGCGCCGACGGCGCCGACGACCGCGACCGGCGCGGCGGCGGAGACGCCGTACTTCTCTTCGAGCTGTTTCACGAGATCCGCGAGCTCGAGGACGGTGAGTTTATCGATCTGTTGGATCAGGTCGGTCAGGGCCATGTTGGTCGTGTTCTCCTTACTAAGCGTGGGATGCGCCGGCTTTTTGCTCGCGTATGCCGTCGAGTACGCGAACCAGACCGCGCTGGTTTCCCGATAGCACCGTGAGCAGGCCGCGCAATGGATTCGCGAGCGTGCCGACGAGCATCGCAACGAGCTCGATCTTCGGCGGAAGCTTCGCCAGCTTGTCGACTTGCGCGGCGTCGACTAGTTTACCGTCGATATAGGCAGCCTTGACGGCCACCTTCTTGACGCTGTCGCTGAATGTTTTGAGCGCTTTGGCGGGCGCTACCGGGTCGGCACCCGCAAAGACGATGCCGGTCGGGCCGGCGAGGAACGACTCGAGTTGCGAAGCGAGATCCTCCGGCCGCGATGCGAAAGAGCGTGTTCTTGACAACCGCGTACGTGCTGCCGTCTTTGCGCAACTCGCCACGTAGCTTTGTGATCTGCTCGACCGTCAAGCCCGCATAGTCGGTCAAAAACAGATTCTGCGCGGCGGCAAGCCTCGCGGTCAGCTCTTCGATTGCAGCTTGTTTGCGAGCGGTCGGCATTGAGCGGGGTCCCTCCTTCGGCTCCGGAGGGCGCTTCAACTCGAACAAAGGCCGGCAGTGCGCCGGCTGCGTCGCGAATCGCGTCCTCGGTAGTCATTCATTGAGACCTTGCGGTCGGCTACAGTCTTCGGAACCGCGGCTAGCCTAACACATTGAGGCCGGGGAACGCAAGGGTTGCACCGAGAACGCGTTTGCTCGAAGAATGCGCAACTTCTCGACGCTCACGAAAGGAGCCCTCAGCATGCCCGAGTCACGCAGCTGCGGCCGCGCAGCGTTCCTGGAGCGCACCGGCTTTAGCTTCGCCGCTATGATCGCGGCCGAATCGCTCTCGAGCACGGGCGCGAGAGCCGCAGGCCCCGCTCCGCCGATGGCCGCAGCCAGCCCCGCCGAGGCGCTCGATCTACTCAAGGCCGGCAATGCCCGCTTCGTTGCCGGGAAGCCCGAATGCGCCCCGATGACCGCGCGCGTCGCCGAACTCGCAAACGGTCAAAGCCCGTTTGCCATCGTGCTCGGCTGTTCTGATTCGCGCGTCCCGGTCGAGACTGTCTTCGACCAAATGCCGGGCAACGTTTTCGTCGTGCGGGTGGCCGGCAACTTTGCGAACGACGATGGTTTGGGCTCGATCGAGTATTCCGTCGTCGTTTTGAAATCGAAGCTCATCGTCGTGTTGGGGCATAGCAGCTGCGGCGCGGTGCACGCGACGGTCGATTACGTCGAGAACGGCACGACACAACCGGGTCACATTCAGCATCTGGTTACGGAGATCGCGCCTGCAGCGAAGGCTGCGCGATCGGCCAGTGGTGATTGGCTCGCGAATGCGGTCGCCGAAAACGTCCGGATGAACGTCGCCGCGATGACCCGCCGCTCGACGATTATCGCCGATGCGGTCGACGAGGGTAAGGTCAGGGTCGTCGGCGGCGTGTACGATCTCCATAATGGGAGCGTCGCCTTCCTTAAGGCCTAGACGGCAGTGCTAAAGCCGCTCGTAGCGTTCATCTGCGAGCGGCTTTCGCTGGCCGTCGTCGCGGTCGGCACCGTTTTTATGGTGCTGATCTTCGTTGTGGTCGAGGTCGGCGCGACGCATCTCGGCTCGTATCAGGTCATACTCGAGAACAATAGCAATCGGGTCGAGTCGGCGCTCGGAGCTTCCGCTGCGCCGCCGCTGCAGCCGAACGACCGCGTCGACCTAGGATTGCTCACGCGTCAAGAGCGCTTCGCACTCTTTCGGTGGGCGCGTGCCGGGGCGCAGATGACGATCGAAGTAACGCGGAACCACCGCGAATTTCCGGTCCAGCTCACGGCAACGTCGCCCGATCTTTCGCGGCGCGCGAAGATCACGCGGGACGTCGGCGCTCCACTCATCTTCTTTCTTGCGCTCGCGCTAGGCAGCGCACTTTTCTTGATGCGGCCGCGGCCGATTACGCTCGCGTTTTACATCTACACGTTGCTCATGCTCATCAAGGTCAATCAAACTGCGCTCGACATCGCCGCATGGCCCGTGAGCGTCGTGAGCGACCTCGCAATCCAAATCGTCTATCCGCTGACGCAATTGATGATTCTCATCTTCGCGCAGCGTCTCTATGGGCGCCCGAGCAGGGTGTGGAAATGGCTGTTCGGCGCGGCAATCGCGCTGTCGGCGATCGATTTCATCGTATGGGTCGACCCAATCGTCTGGGTCGTGTTCCAACGCTACGGTCTGCCCGGCCCGACGCAGTTCTTCATGGCGGTTACCGACGCGCTGCTGCTCGTCACGGTGTTGACGGCACTCGCATACATCGCCTCCGGCGCGACCGGCATCGACCGCTCGCGCGTGACGTGGGTCGTTGCGGGTATCGCCCTCTCACCGATCCTCGACCTGACGTGGTCGGTCACGAATATCGTCAACACGCTACTCAACAATACATCGCCTGCGTTGATCGAGTTGCAAGATTGGACCGACGTCCTCGGGCCGTGGTTCGGGCTGATCGGTTCGATCTTTGTCGTCTATGGATTTCTTTCTCAGCGCGTCGTCGATTTTCGCTTCGTCATCGGCCGAGCAGCGATCTATGGCTCGCTCACGGTGATCCTGTTGGTGCTATTTGGAACGATCGAGTGGGCAGCCGAGCAAATCTTCGAAAGCACACGGCCGGCGCTCTATGTCAGCTTGGCCGCAGCATTGGCGATTGGTTTCTCGCTTAGTGCGATTCACGGGCACATCGAAGGCTTTTTGGGCCGGTTCTTCTTCCGCGATCAGCGCCGTGCCGAGGAGCTGCTCGATCGCGCCGCGCGTGCGCTCGCAAACACGTCGTCGGAGAAGACGCTCCTCGAGTTCCTCATCGACGAACCGGTTCGGGTTCTCGGCTTAAGCTCGGCGGCGCTTTTCCTCGCCCGCGGCCCGCACGGCCTCTTCGAACGCGCCGCTGCGTGCGGTTGGGACAGCCACGAAACGCAGTCAATCGATCCCGAGGATCCGCTCATCGTCGAGCTGCGCGCCGAGCTCGGCCCCATCGAGCTCGATGCTCGATCGCGCCCGCAGACGATTCTTCCGACCGGCGCGAAGGCGCCCGCACTTGTCGTTCCGCTGCTCATGCGCGGCAGCGTCTACGGTTTCGTCTTCTACGGCGAACGCCACGACGGGTTGCCGCTGGTGCCTTCGGAGCGCGTCCTGCTCGAATCGATCGCCCGGAACGCGGCTTCGGCGTACGATCACATCGACGCGGATTCTGCGCGCGCGCGAATCGGCAGGCTAGAAGCCTACTTGCGCGAGCACGGGGATCCGATCCCCGAATAGCTGCGGCCTAGGCGGTTGCTTTAACGCGATTGGGGTCGACTTTGACGCCCGGACCCATCGTACTCACCAGCGTGACGCTGCGCACGTATGTGCCCTTCGCCGCGGCGGGCCTCGCTCGAACGATCGCGTCGAGGAGCGTCGTAACGTTCTCGAGCAACTGCGCCTCCTCGAAGCTCACCTTCCCGACAATCGTGTGGATGATGCCGCTCTTATCGAGTCGGAACTCGACTTTGCCGGCCTTAATGTCGCGAATCGCCGCGCCGATGTTCGGCGTGACGGTGCCGGCCTTCGGGTTCGGCATCTTTTGCGCGAGGATGCGTCCGAGTTCCTTACCGACCTGCGCCATCATGTCCGGCGTAGCGACGGCGACGTCGAACTCGGTAAACCCGCCCTTCACTTTATCGATGAGATCCTGATCGCCGACGATATCGGCGCCGGCTTCGGTGGCTGCCTTTGCATTGTCGCCCTTCGCGAACGCGATGACGCGCACGGTACGCCCCGTCCCATGCGGAAGCAAGACGGTACCGCGAACGTTTTGATCGCTCTTCTTCGGGTCGACGCCAAGCCGTACGTGCGCTTCGACGGTTTCGTTGAACTTCGCGTTAGCGTTCTTCTTGACGAGCGCGACCGCTTCGGGCGGTGCGAAGAGTTCCTTCGGGTCGAAGGCGGCGGCTAGAGCCTTGTAGCGTTTTCCATGGTGTTGCGGCATCTTATGCCTCCACCTCGACGCCCATCGAGCGAGCCGTGCCGGCGATGATGTTCTTCGCCGCGTCGACGTCGTTCGCGTTGATGTCGGGCATCTTCACCTTCGCGATCTCTTCGAGCTGGCGTTGCGTGAGCTTACCCACCTTGTTGCGGTTGGGTTCTTTGCTCCCAGACTCGATCTTCAGCGCCTGCTTGATGAGAAACGATGCCGGTGGCGTCTTCGTGATGAACGTAAACGTACGGTCTTCGTAAACCGTGATCTCGACCGGAATGATCATGCCGGCCTGAGAGGCCGTTCGCTCGTTGTACTGCTTGCAGAAATCCATGATGTTCAGCGAGTACGGACCGAGCGCCGGACCGATCGGCGGCGCCGGCGTTGCCTTGCCGGCCGGAATCTGCAAGCCGATCTTACCGACTACTTTCTTTGCCATGTTGTCTCCTTATCGAACTGCGCGATATTGGTTATCGTCGCACTCTCCCCCGTCTTGGTTCGCACCGCACGCCGGGGTCTTGCGTCCGGCTTGTTAGACCTTTTCGACCTGGAAAAACTCGAGCTCGACCGGCGTCTCTCGCCCGAAGATCGAGATGAGCGCTCGCAACCGCTCCTTCTCCGGCTGAATCTCGTCGACGATGCCGGTGAAATCGAAGAACGGTCCCGAAGTAACCTTGACGCGATCGCCCTTCTTGAAGTCGATCTTCAGCTTGGGCGCCTCGATGCCCATCTGCTTGAGGATCGTCTTGACCTCTTTCTCTTGGAGCGGGACCGGCTTCTCGCCCGGCCCCGGACTTCCGACGAAGCCCGTGACGCCCTGCGTGTTCCGCACGACGTACCACGATTGGTCGTCCATGATCATCTCGACGAGCACGTAGCCCGGAAAGACTTTTTTCGGGGTGATCTTTCGCTTACCGTCCTTGAACTCGACCTCATCTTCCATTGGAACCAAGACGCGAAAGATCTTGTCCTGCATTCCCATCGAGTGGATGCGCCGTTCGAGATTTGCCTTGACCTTGTTTTCGTACCCTGAATACGTATGGACGACAAACCAGTTCCGGTTGTCCTTCGGTTTGGCGGAGCGCTCGGACTGCTCGGCGAGTTGTTCCTCTTCGAGAGCCGGCTCCTCGAGAGGCCGCTCCTCGAGAATCGGATCCGCGATCATCGGCTCCTCAATGCTCGCGCTAAAATCGCCCATCTCGCGGTCGTCGATGAGCGTTGCGTCGCTGAGCGGTTCGGGCTGGTCGATGGTGACATCTGGGCGTTCGATATCGAACATGGTTGCTATATTCCAGTCGTAGGATGGATCACGCTGAAGAGCCACCCAAAAAGTTGGTCGAGCACGAACGTGAACAACCCAATGCCGACGACGAGGGCGATCGTGAGGATCGTCGCCGATATCCATTCCTCGCGCGTCGGCCATGTCACGCGGCGCAGCTCGGCGATGACGCCGCGGACAAAATCGCCGCCCGCCATCGATGCTGCCTGTTTCTTCTGTTGTTCGTTCATACTCGGGTCATATCAAGAGCTGGCAGGGCGGACAGGACTCGAACCTGCAACAACTGGTTTTGGAGACCAGGACTCTACCAATTGAGCTACCGCCCTCCGTTTGTTGCGACGTTGTCCTCATAATGGTCCCGCCTCAGCGGGTTTCCCGGTGAGGGTTGTGGGCACGGCAGAAGCGGCAGTACTTGCTCAACTCCAGCCTGTCGGTCGTCTTTGACTTATTTTTTTGCGTGTTGTAGTTGCGGCGCTTGCAGACGGTGCATGCCATCACAACCATTACCCGCGTCTCTTTCTTTGCCATCAGTGCTCTACCACGACATGAATAAAACGGACCGGCGGTCCGTTCTGAACTCCCATGCTAGCACAAGCCGGGCCGCCCGGCAACGGCCGCGCGCTCCTGCCTGGATCCGACTCCCGCCGCCTGCCGACCCCCCCAGCGGTGGGGCCTTGCCGGGCAGGAGCCAGCAGGCAGGGGCCTGAGTGATGCACGAAACACGCCGCGATGCAGGACAGAGTGCGGCTCATACTCCTGAGCTTTCTGATGCTCTTCTTAGAGCTCGCTTTGATCCGGTGGACGGGCTCGAATATCGTCTTCCTCTCCTACTTCTCGAACTTCGTCTTACTGGGCAGCTTCCTAGGGATCGGCCTCGGTTTTCTCAGAGCCAATGCGCCGGAGGACATGTTTCGCTGGGCGATCGTCGTGTTGGCCTTCCTCACGGGCTTCGTCTTAATCTTTCCCGTCGCAATCAACCAGACCGGGACGCAGTTGATCTACTTCGGAGGCGTCATCGGCGGGCTTCCCATTTGGGTCATCCTGCCCATCATCTTCATTGCGGTGGCTGCGATCATGGCGTTTGTCGCGCAAGGTGTCGCGCGCGTCTTCGCTCGATTCGAACCGCTGGAGGCCTATCGCCTCGACATTCTCGGCAGCCTGGCCGGCATCGCCGCCTTCACGCTGCTCTCATTTCTCGGCGCTCCGCCGGTTGCATGGGGCGCCATTGTCGCCATCACGTTTCTGGCGCTCTACGCTCCGTCCGTGCGACCTCTCCAAATCGTCGCCGCGTTAGGTCTCATCGTCATGCTCGGCCACGAGTCGCTCACCCCGGGCTTGTCGTGGTCGCCATATTACAAAATTCGAATTGCGACCCGGTATCCTGGGCTGCTCGACCTGTACGTGAACGGCATCCCCCATCAGATGATCGAGTCGGTTGCGTTGCGCAGAGAGACCGAGCCGCTCTACTTCATGCCCTACGCATGGCTTCGCTCCAACCCTCTGAGCAACGTCCTGGTCATAGGTGCGGGCGGAGGAACGGATACCGCGATCGCCCTGAGCGAAGGCGCAAAGCACATTGATGCCGTCGAAATCGACCCGCGCATCTATCAGCTGGGACGTCGGCTCAATCCAAACCATCCTTATCAAGACCCCCGCGTCACGATCCACATCAATGACGGACGAGCCTTTCTGCACCGGACGACGACAAAATACGATCTCATCCTGTTCGCGCTGCCCGATTCGCTGGCGCTCGTCACCGGACAGTCGTCGTTGCGACTCGAGAGCTACTTGTTTACCGTGGAGGCAATCGACGCCGCACGCGCGCATCTCAAGCCCGACGGCGCTTTTGCCATGTACAACGAGTATCGCGCGCAGTGGCTCATCGACCGCTATGCGCGAACGCTCGAGGTCGTCTATGGCGAAAGTCCGTGCATTCACGTCGTCGGCAGATCCGGTTGGGCCGCTCTGCTCATGGTCGGCCTTCGTCCGAGCAATGTCGTTTGTCCCGCACGCTGGGATCCCGCGGGGCGGTTCGTGCCGACGCCAGTCACCGACGACTACCCATTCCCTTATTTGCGGACACGTTCACTGCCGACGATGTACATCGCCGCGCTCGCACTCATCTTGCTCGTATCGCTCGTGCTGATACGCGCCGCGGCGGGACCGATGACGCAGATGCGCAGCTATGCCGACCTCTTTTTCATGGGAGCTGCGTTTCTGCTTCTAGAAACCAAAAATGTCGTTCAGTTCGCGCTACTCTTTGGAACGACGTGGTTCGTTAACGCTCTCGTATTCTTCGGTATTCTCATTGCCGTGCTTCTTGCCATTGAAGTTTCTCGGCGCGTGCGATTTCGAAATCCGAACCTCGTCTATATCGTGCTCCTGCTGACGCTCGCCGTGGCTTGGGTCGTGCCGCCCGAACAGCTGCTCTCGCTCGGCGTCGGCTTGCGCTTTGCGATTGCGGTAACGCTGGCATTTGCGCCGATCTTTCTGGCAAATCTCGTCTTCACACAGCGCTTCCGCGACGTCGGTTCGTCGACCCTGGCTTTCGCGACGAATCTGCTCGGGGCGATGGTGGGCGGAGTCCTCGAGTATTCGAGCCTGATCTTCGGCTATCGATTCCTCTTGATCTTAGTTGCGGTGCTCTACGCACTCGCCTTTCTCTTCGGACGCAAGTACCTTACGGGCGCCGTTTCCGGCGGTAATAACGCCACGGCTTGAGCATCGATCTGAAGTTTGGTGCGCCCGGCCAGAATCGAACTGGCAACCTTGGGCTTAGGAGTCCCCTGCTCTATCCAGTTTGAGCTACGGGCGCGCACGTGTACTCTTCCTTATGTTACGCGATTGTTACGCGGTGTTACGCGGATTTCTGGCATCTCGACGTCCTTAAGAATCAACTCGTCACCAGCTCTGCCGGCGCCATTGGTATGATCGTCTCTTGGATAGCGGCGATCGTCGTAATAGAGGAAGGCCTCTGGCAGAGCCCGGCTGACGCACAACTTCGCCCGAGGACCGATACCGCCTTGCCGTGACACTGCAGTAAACTCAACTACGCGATGGCTTATGCGCCGTACATCGTGACGGCGCTGAGACTTGACAACACAAAGAGTGGCGCTGGTAGAGGCGGCCCACAACCGGCGCTGGGAAAACGCCATCGTAACGAACAGCTAGGGCGCCTTTGATACACCTCGCGTCCCAGAGCACCGTCCCCCACTTTCCAGCATCCAGTTCGTCACGAAAACGAGACTCTAACCAGCCTTGCCAGGAAGCCGGTACCGGCACCGGAAGCGGTACCGTCTCATGGTCGATACCGTCGCGCAAGAAACAGTACCGGATCTGCAGATTCTGCTGCTCGGTCACGGGACTATTCTCACGGCAGGCACACCGGCGAAACTTCCGAAGCGCGCGACGACGCTGGCGATGCTGGCGATGGTGGCGTTGCGACGGGGCCGCCCGGCGGCGCGCGATGCACTGGCATTTACGCTCTTTCCTGACCTAGACGAAACGGTCGCGGCCAAAGAGCTGCGCCGCTATCTCTGGAGGATCGCGCGCGCATTACCGGCACGAGCGGGCGAGCCGTTGTTGATCGTCGACCCGGAGACCATTCGCTGGAACGTTGCCGGGGCGGCCTTCGTGGATGCAATCGAGTTCGAGCGTCTGGCATCCGACGCAGCGACGCAGGCCGCCGCGGTCGATCTCTATGCCGGCGACCTCCTAGAGGACGTCTACGATGACTGGATCGTTACCGAACGCGAGCGTTTGCGCACGCTCTATCTGCAAGCCCTCCACGATCTCGTCGCCGCGCATCGTTCCGCGCGCACCAACGTTGCGGCTCTGGGGTACGCCCGCCGGTTCTTAGCCGCCGAACCGTGGCGTGAAGACATGGTTCGCCAAGCCATGGCGATCCATTACGCGTTGGGCGATTCGTCCGGTGCATTGACCGAGTACGAACTCTTCGCCAAGCGCCTGCGCGCGGAGATGGGGATCGAGCCGATGCCCGAGACACTGGCCTTGCGTGAAGCCATCCTGCGCGGTGAAGCCTTGATCGGCAGCGTCGATGCCGCGGCGAGCGTGCACGCCGGCGGCCGACAGCTGCAGGTACTGCCGTTTGTCGGTCGTGAACCCGAACGCGCAGCGATGCGCGCGCGGTGGGATGCTGCCGCCGGCGGTGCGGGCGGCGTGGTACTAGTGTCGGGGGAAGCCGGCGTCGGCAAGACGCGGTTGATCGGCGAGCTCGCACAGCAAGCCGAAGCGCAAGGCGCCCGCGTGTATAGCGGGAGCACGTCGTCGCCGGAATCTTCGCCGTACCAAAGCATCGTCGAAGCACTCCGTGCCGCGTTGCCGGTAATGACCGCCCGACCCATGGATCCGTTGACGTTAGGGGTGTTGTCGAGCATCCTTCCCGAGCTGCGCGCACAGGCCAACGAACCGCTGGAGGTTGCGGAGTTGTCGCCGGATCGCGAATCGGCGCGGCTCTATGCGTCGTTGGCAACGGCAGTCCAGCGGTTGGCGTCGCCGCGTCCGCTGCTCCTCGTGCTCGAAGATCTGCACTGGGCCTCGCGTGCGACCATCGACGCGCTGGCGGCAATCGCGCGTCGCATCGATCGTGCGCGGGTGTTGATCGTGGCGACCTATCGCGAAGAGGAGACGCCGGCCACTCACCCCGTGCGCGGTCTGGCCGATGCGCTGGGCGCCGAACGGCGCACGACCGAGCTACACTTGGAGCGCTTCTCGCGCGACGACGTCGCGCAGTTGGTCGCGCAGTTGAACGATCTGGCGAAAGGCGACGATTCGATCGACCGGCTTTACGCGTTCAGTGAAGGCAATGCATTGTTCCTCAACGAGGCTATCGCGCATGTCGTAGAGAGTACCGACGGCCTTTTCACGGACGGTGCCACGCCGTTGAAGGGTATCGGCAGCGTCATTGCGGCCCGTACGGCGCTCTTGGGCGAAACGGCTCGGATAGTAGCCGAGATCGCGGCGATTTGCGGTCAAGGCTGCAGCGTCGATGTCGTGCGCGACGTGGCCGGGTTGTCCGCGGCGCAAACACGTCAAGCCTTCAACGAGCTGCTCGACCGGCGTTTAGTGCGCGAAGCCGGCGCGGAGACCGGTCTGATTACGTCTTCACTCACCATTTGGTCGGCACGTCGATGTACGAGCAGATCGACGCGGAGGTCCGCGCTCGGCGTCACGCGCGCATCGCCTACGTGCTGGAGGAGCGCGCCGCACGCCACCCCGTTACCGTTCGCCAGTTGGCCCGCCATTACGATCTGGCCGGCTTGGCCGAACAGGCCGCACGGTGGTACGGACATGCCGCACGTGAGGCGGCCGCAGTCTATGCCAACCACGATGCGGTTGCGCTAGCCACTCTGGCCATCGAGCGGCCGAGCGACCCAGCATCGCTCATCGACGCATTGCTTGTTCGCGAAGAGGCCAACGCACGGCTGGGAACCCGCGACGCGCAGGCTACCGATCTCGACCGGCTCGAGCAACTTGTCGAGACCGCGGAGTTGCGTTGTCGCGTTCTGAGCCGACGCATTCTGCTCTTACGGTCGTCGGACGACCGTGCGGGCGAGCGCGATGCAATCGAGGCGTTGCGCAAGCAGGCCTTGGAGTCGAGAGAGCGCTCATGGCTTGGCCGGGCTGCCTGCACGGATGCGCGTTTTCTGGTGGCCACCGCTCAGTTCGGAGCGGCCAAGGTAGCGGCGAGCGAGGCGTTGTCGCATTTCGAAGCCACCGGAACGAAGCGTGATCGTATCCAGGCACTGCTGCCTCTCATCGAAGCGAACGAGGCAACAGGCGCGCTTAGCGAGGCCGATTGCCTGTTGGAGCAAGCTCGGTCTATCGCGAACGAGGCGGGGGATCGTTCGGCAGTGGCGGATACACTGATGCTGGCTGGGAAGCTAAGCATTCGACGGTCGCAAGATGACGCTGCGCTCGTGCTCTTGGAAGGAGCGTCGGAACAATATCGCGCGATTGGCGATCTCGTCGGCGAAGCTCGCGCACTCAACGAAATTTCGGGGGCAGCGGTATGGCTATCGCAGTTCGAACGTGGTCGCGCTGCAAATCTGGCTGCCGCGCGAACATTTGAGACAATCGGCGACTGGGCCGGCCTTGCGCGCACGTTGAGGAATATCGCTCACCTTCATCTTCGCTGCGGAGACTTCGTAGAAGCTCACCGATTGTGCTTACGATCACGTGAGTATTTCGAGCGTGTAGGCGACCCGCGCGGACGAGCCTCCTCGTTAATCAACGAGGGTTACGTCACGACGTGGGAAGGTCGAGCGCAAGAAGCCAAGAGCCTTGCTCATGCCGCACTCGAGGCTGCGCGAGAAATGGAACACGCGGGACTTCGTGCGGCAGCGCTTAGAAATCTCGGGCTTGCCGAGCGCGACCTTGGGGAACTAGATGCGTCGCTGGCGCATATGGACGAGGCGTTGGCGTTGGTACGCAAGCTATGGCCGTTTTCAGGGGACATCGTGGACATGCTCGCGGATTCGGCGCGCACTCGCGTCATGCACGGCGACTTGACGGAAGCCGTTGCCTTGGCCGAACAGATCCTGACGTTCGACCGATCGCGGATAGATGCCGGACCACCCGTTTTCCCACCGTACCCACCCTGGGTCGCCGCTTGCGTTTTCCACTGGTCCGGTGACGACGAGCGCGCCCAGCAAGCCCTGGATTGGGCGTCGCAGCTAGCCCGGTCGATCTCAGCTTCGATTGACGTCCCCGAGCTGCGCGCTTCTTTCGAGACACTGCCCTTCAATGCCGCGATCGCTGAGGCGAGGGACGCCGGGCGCTGGCCGCCGCTTCCGACATAGCCAAGCCTGAACTTTATTCGCAGGTCGCAGCCGCCTGCATAATTCAGCGCAGCTCGGCCGTCCCGCGACCGTAAAGCGTCAGCACCCTGTGCCCTTGTTACCTTACGGGATTTCGAGCATCTTGCCACTCCGAACATTGCGCCTCGGAACTGCGCTCGGCCGCTGTGGCGCTCCTGGTGGACGCTGCGGGAGACGCCGGGCATGCTAGCCTCGTTCAATGACCTACGCGGGCCCGGTTCTCCGGCCTGTGCGTGTCGTCATCATGGTACCCGACAGGCTGCCCGGTTGGGCGACGGAGCGACATATGCGCGGTTTTCAAATCCTAGCAATCTTAATAGCAGCCTTCGGTCTGGCCGCTTGTAGCGGCTCGAACTCCCCGAGTTCACTTCCCCCCGGTCCAGCGCTTTCGAACGCGGGGGCCGCAGGCGCTCCGCAGGAGCACGGCCTCGCGAAAAAAGCATCGCCTGCCGGGACGTTAAGTACCCTATACGTTTTTAGCGGCCATCAGGACGGCGCGAACCCCCAGGCCCGCTGGACGAAAGATGCCGCGGGTAACTTCTACGGCACGACTCGCCAGGGCGGCGGCAATGGGTACGGCAACGTGTATCGCCTTGCAAGGTCGGGCTCCGGCTGGACCGTGACACCGATCTACACCTTCACCGGCGGCGCCGATGGCGCGAATCCGCAATACCGAGTCGTCTTCGGCCCTGACGGCAGTCTCACGGAACGACGCAGGGTGGGGGAATAGGAAGAGGCTGTGTCAACTGCGGGACCGTGTTCAAACTGACCCGCAGCTGTAGATCGACGGTCTGCACGTGGGCGGAAACGGTGCTTCTCACCGTTTCACGGGAGGCACCGACGGCGGCTGGCCCACGGGTGATATCACCTTTGATGCGGCCGGGAACATCTACGGCACGACTGAAGAAGCCTGCGCTTTTTCGGCGGGCGTAGTCTATGAGGTCACCTCCTCGGGCCAGGAAACCGTACTTCATCCTTTTGGCTTGACACTCGGGGCAGGGCAATACGACGGAAGCGTACCGCGCGGCGGCGTGGTCTTTGGTCCCGATGGGGGTCTCACGGCACGACGGTTAGCGGCGGTAGTCGGACGGGCGGCACGGCGTTCCAGTTGTCGCGGACCGGCTCGACTTGGGCCCAGCACATTCTCTATAACTTCAAGCTGGACCCGAACGATCCAAACGGCTACGATCTCGAAGGCGGCGTGACGTCGACCCCTCGGGCAACCTCTACGGAACAACGTCGTGCAACTATTGGTGCAACATCGTGTTCAAGCTGACGCGCTCGGGCAGCAGCTGGAACTTTACCAAGGTAGCACAGTCTCAACCGACGGACTGGGATAACTCCGGACCTGTCGCGAGTCTTGTGATCAGCGGCGGCAATCTCTACGGCACCGCGAATGGTAACACTGCCGAAGGCGGCCTCGGCGCGGTATTCGAGGTGACGCCACAGGGGACGATGACAGACCTCGTCGACTTCAACGGCAGCAACGGAAGTTGGGCGGATTCCAGCGAGTCTTCGACGCGAGCGGAAATCTCTATGGGACGAACATACCACGGCGTCGATGCCGGTACGATCTACGAGCTTAGCTCGTCCTCTCAATACCACCGATTGACACAGGTCAAGCCGGTTCGTTAGGGTCCCGGGGGGGGGGGCATTCCGCCCCCCTCCATCTCATGCAGCCGATCGCTCGCGGCGAATGATCCGCGCGATTTCCTTCGCGGCAAGTCGCAGGGCGGCGCGCTTGCGCCGCCAGGAGGCCGGTTCCGGCACCGGAAGCTGTAGCGTCTCATGCACGATGCCGCCGGGCGCGAACCCGTGCCGGATCTGCAGATTCTGCTGCTGGGTCACGGGAGTATTCTCGTTGCCGGAGCACCCGCGAAACTTCCCAAGCGCGCAACGACACTGGCGATGCTGGCTATGGTGGCGTTGCGACGGGGTCGACCGGTAGCGCGCGATGCACTGCATTTACGCTCTTTCCGATATCGAAGAAGCCGCTGCGCCCAAAGAGCTGCGCCGCTATCTCTGGAGGATCGCTCGCGCATTACCGGCACGAGCAGACCAGCCGTTGTTGATCGTCGACCCGGAAGACCATCCGCTGGAACCTTGCCGGGACGGCATTTGTGGACGCGATCGAGTTCGAGCGTTTGGCATCCGACG
This sequence comes from Vulcanimicrobiota bacterium, assembly GCA_963758805.1. GTDB lineage: Bacteria > Vulcanimicrobiota > Vulcanimicrobiia > Vulcanimicrobiales > Vulcanimicrobiaceae > Cybelea. Next base: position 209,506 of record CAVWWP010000002.1, on the reverse strand, counting down.
CAGCGACGCAGGCCGCCGCGGTCGATCTGTATGCCGGCGACCTCCTTGAGGACGTCTACGACGACTGGATCGTCACCGAACGCGAGCGCTTGCGGACGCTCTATCTGCAAACCCTTCACGACCTCGTCGCCGCGAATCGTTCCGCGCGCAACAACGTTGCGGCTCTGGGATACGCCTGCCGATTCTTAGCCACCGAACCGTGGCGTGAAGACATGGTTCGCCAAGCCATGGCGATCCATTACGCGTTGGGCGATTCGTCCGGTGCGCGCGCGGAGTACGACCGATTTGCCAAAGTCCTGCGCGCGGAGATGGGGATCGAGCCGATGCCCGAGACGCTAGCTCTGCGTGAAGCCATCCTGCACGGCGAAGCGTTGATCGGCAGCGTCGATGCCGGGTGAGCGAGCGTGCCGATCACAGCGGTCATCACCGTCGGCGCGCCTTTTATCGGCCGTGAACACGAGGCGCAGCGATGCGCGCGCGGTGGAATGCTGCCGCCGGCGGCGCGGGCGGTGTGGTGCTGGTGTCGGGGACGCGGCGTCGGCAAGACGCGGCTGGTCGGCGAACTGCTCAGCAGGCCGAAGCGCAAGGCGCCCGAGTCTATAGCGGAAGCACGTCGTCGCCGGAATCTTCGCCCTACCAAAGTATCGTCGAAGCGCTTCGCGCGGCGCTGCCGGTCCTGACCGCTCGACCCATGGATCCGCTGACGCTGGGCGTGTTGTCAGCGTCCTTCCGGAGCTTGCGCGCGCAGGCTGAACCGCTGGAGGTTGCGGAGTTGTCGCCGGATCGCGAATCGGCGCGACTCTATGCATCGTTGGCCGACGCCGTGTACGTCTCGCGTCTCCGCGTCCACTGCTGCTGGTGCCTGGAGGATTTCCATTGGGCGGCGGGTGCGACGATCGACGCGCTTTCGGCCATCGCGCGTCGCATCGATCGTGCGCGGGTGTTGATCGTGGCGACCTACCGCGAAGAGGAGACGCCGGCAACCATCCGGTGCGCGGTTTGGCCGATGCGCTGGGCGCCGAACGGCGTACGACCGAGCTACACTTGGATCGGTTCTCTCACGATGACGTCGCACGGCTGGTCGCGCAGCTCGACGATCTTGCGAACGGGACGAGGCGGTGGTGGACCGGCTCTATGCGTTTAGCGAAGGCAATGCGTTGTTTCTCAACGAGGCAATCGCACATGCCGTGGAGAGCGGCAGCGAATCGTTGGCCGACGCCGATTCGGCGCTCAGCGGCATCGCGAACGTCATTGCTGCCCGTACGGCACTCTTGGGCGAGACGGCACGCGTAGTGGCCGAGATCGCCGCGATTTGCGGGCACGGCTGCAGCGTCGACGTGGTGCGCGACGTGGCCGGTCTGTCGACAGCGCAAACGCGCGAAGCCTTCAACGAACTCCTCGATCGTCGTTTGGTGCGCGAAGCCGGTGCGCGCGATCGGTTCGATTTTGTTTTCACGCATCATTTGATCGGTACGTCGATCTACGACCAGATCGACGGCGACGTGCGCGCTCGTCGTCACGCGCGCATCGCTTACGTGTTGGAGGAGCGTCCGGCGCGACGAGTCGGCATTGTGCGGATTTGGCTCGCCACTACGATTTGGCCGGCCTGTCGGAGCTGGCGGCGCGCTGGTACGGACATGCCGCGCGCGAGGCGGCCGCAGTCTATGCCAACGACGATGCGGTCGCACTGGCGACGCTGGCCATCGACCGGCAGAGCGATCCCACCTTACTCATCGAAGCGTTATTCGTGCGCGAAGAAGCCAATGCCCGGCTGGTCATCGCGAGGCGCAAGCCCGGATCTCGACCGGCTCGACCAATTCGCCGAAACTGCGGAGTTGCGTTGCCGCATTCTAGCCGGCGCATTCTGCTTCTGAGATCGTCGGAGGATCGTGCGGGTGAACGCGACGCGATCGAGGCATTTCGCAGCAAGCGCTGGAATCGGGAAATCGCTCTTGGCTAGGCCGGGCCGAGTGCGCGGACGCGCATTTTCTGGTGGCGACCGGCAAGTACGTCGCGGCGAATGATGCTGCGCGCCAGGCGCTTGAGCATTTCGAGGCGCCCGGCGTGAGCGCTATCGCCTTGAAGCGCTTGGCCTTGAGAAGACAAGCAATATGATGGGCGAGTACGACGAGGCCGATCGACTCTGGAGCAGTCCCGCTCGATCGCGCGAGAGGCTGGGGATCGCCCGGCAATGGCCGAGACGATGATGCAAGCGTGGACCACGGCCAGCGGCGAGATCAAATCGACGTGCGCTCCGATCGCCCAGGAAGCATTAGAACAGTATCGCGGTATTGGAGATCGGGTAGGCGAAGCTCGCGCGCTCCTCGATTGCGCGACATCCGCGATATGGATATCGCAATGGGCGCGCGCTCGGGCGGCCATTTGGCTGCCGCGGAAATTTTCGAGGCCATCGGCGACGGGCCGGGCCTGCACGCGTCATGGTAAATCAAGGATATTTGCACCTTCGCTGCGGCGATTTCGGAAAGCCCGCCGGCTGTTCGCACTTGCACGGGAACATTATGAACGGGTGGGCGACCGGCGCGTACGGGCTGCGTCGCTGATCAACGAGGGTTCAGCTGCAGTTTGGCAAGGACGAGCACGAGACGCCAAGAGCCTCGCCCAAGCCGCGCTTGACTTGGCGCGGGAAATCGATCATACGGCGCTCCGAGCCGAAGCTCTCGCGAACCTTGGGAGCGCCGAACGGGATCTGGGAGAGTTGGATGCTGCGCTTTTTCATATGGACCACGCGTTGACGCTGCGGCGACAACTTGGCGTGTTGACCGCAGATTCGATAGATTCGCTGGCAGATTTTGCGCTGGCTCGTGCCATGCACGGCGAGTTGCTCGTGGCAGTTGACTTGGCCGAAGATATACTGACTTCGACCGGTCGCGTGTGACCTCGACGCTGTTTCCACCTAATCCGCCGTGGATAGCCGCCTGCGTTTTTCATTGGTCCGGCGACGAAGCAAGAGCAGGCAAGTTCTCGAATGGGCGTCGGAGCTGGCCGGATCGTACGCTGCGTCGATCGATGTACCCGAACTGCGGGTGCACTTCGAAGCGCTGCCGTTCTTCGCCGCGATCGCCGAGGCAAAGGACGCCGGTCGCTGGCCGTCGCTTCCAGCTTAGTCAAGCCTGCCCGCGCCCACAGCCTGGAACGAGTGGGAGCTGCTGCAGCTGCTAGCGAGCCGGGCTAATGACGGTCCCGATTGGGTTGACCATTCCCGTCGCAGTAAGAGTCCGCGTCGGGTCGCCACCGGCGGGGTATTCCCAATAGCCTACCCTACCGGCGCCGTAGTTTGGTGAAACTACCTTCGACCGATCGATCGTAAATTTCAGGAAGAACGCCTCCCACGCCGTTCAGGGTGGTCGTTCCTGTCCAGGTACCCTTCGTGCCCGCTATTTGGAACTGATAGATGACACCCCCATACGCGTCGGCGATCGCGAGTTGGCCGTTGTTCGACTGAACGCCGCCAGGGTATGAGATAGACCGGTTCAAGGTGAGAGATGAGAACGATGTGGCGCCCTCGGGGCGTACCGCAGATACGAAAGTATTCGACGCCGTAAGGCCATCGACGAACAGGTCGCCCTTGCTATCGTATCCCGGCCAATAATATGCATCAAAGCCCGGTGCGGTATACGCCCGCTGAATGCTCCCCGTCGCACCTTTGTAGATCACGACGCTCCCAGCGTACATTCTCTTGCGGTCGCGGCTCAGCCAGTTCGTCACGGCCAGATCGCCCGTCTTTGGATCGACCGCGCATCCGAGCGGGCCGCCTCGCGCATCTTTGAGCCTTTGGATCGGGGTCGTGCCCCCGTGCGCGAACTCCAGGATGTGCGTTGCGTTTCCGTTCGTTATAAATATGTCGCCGCGCTTATCGACGCACTCGCCCCCTGGTGCGTTGAACCCTATACCACTCGTGAGCGTTCCAACGAGATTTCCCTCGCGATACGAGAACACGTACACGTCGCAGGTCTGTTCATCCGAAACGTACAGGAGGTCCTGATTCTTCGCCTCAGGCTCCATCCACGAAGGGCCCTGGCCTGTGCACTGGTCAATCAATGGGGCGCCATACAGAGACGCAGGCAGGCCTGCACCTTCTGTCGGCTCGGCTCTTTGAGCCGCCCGTCACGGGTATGGTTTGCTGCGACGCGCCGCTGCAGGCGGCGAGGCCGCCCGCGAGCGCGCAGAGCCCGAGCAGGGCGCAGATCCGAAGAGTCTTCACAAACGGTATCCTTTTTTTGGCAAAAACCGGACGGGTAAATGTACCAGGGCGCCGTCTCCTGGGGCGTCCTTCGGAACGCGCGGGCGCACTTCGGGAGCCTCTCGGCCGCTCGCCGTATCTATGGTGTTCGCCCTTTTCCGCACCTTGCGAGCGAGGCCTCAGATGATCGAACGGCGTGCGTTTCTCCTTGCACTTGCGGCGACCGGACTCGTACCGGCCCTCGCCGGCGCTGCACCCGACGAGGAAACCGAACCGCTCGGTCAGGCGCTCGTCCTGAGCGGCGGCGGCGCGCGCGGCGCATACGAAGCCGGCATCGTCGGAGCGCTGGCCGCGGCGCAGGGTATCGCCGATGGATCGCCGCTCGGCCCGTACGACATAGTCTGCGGAACGTCGATCGGTGCGCTGAACGGCTGGTTCGTCGCAACTGGCCAATATACGAAGCTGCGCGACCTCTGGTATGGCATCAGCGGCCAGGACATTATCCGGCTTAAGCGCCGGTACGCCGCGCTGCACGATCCAAATAGCGGACTCTTCAACCGCGCTGCATCGGCGGTCAACCTCATCGCGCTTACCCGGAGCCAGAAGGGGCTGCTCGAAGCGGAGCCGCCCTACAACTGGATTACACAAAACATCGATCCGTCGGTGCCGTTGTTGATGCCCCTGATCTGGGCGGTCACCAACCTCTCGCAGCAGCGCCCTGAATACTTCTTGCTCCGCGCCCACGGCGGCGGCCGCGACCAGGTCCCCGAGCGTGTCGTGGAGGCGATGCAACTCTCACTCGGGCCGCATACCATCGTGCGCGAGGCAACGCCGGATCTCTTACATCGCGCGATCTTTGCGTCGACCGCACTGCCGATCGTCTTCGATCCGATTCTCATGCCGGGGCCGGACGGCGCGATCGACGAGTATTGCGACGGCGGTGTCGCCAGCAACTCGCCGGTCGGCATCGCGCATGCCGTCGCGCGTAAGGCCGACGTCGTCCTCCTCGACCCGCCGTTCGAGCCCGAGACAAGCTACGGCGACGCGATTGATATTGCGTTCGGCGCGTTCGGCACGATGCAGCGAAAGATTCTCGAAGTCGAGATGCGCAATGCCTACTTTCAATCGCTAGCGCGGCGCGCGTTCGACCGGCTCACGCCGCACGCCGTGCTTGACGCGGCACACGAGAATCGGCCCCTCGCAACATTCATGCACACCGTTCCTGAGACGACCCTGCGCTACTTGCGCCCGACGGATACGCTGCCGCTGGGCGTCGTCGGGTTCAACGACGAGGTCGGCATCGGTAAAGCGTATCGCGTCGGTTGGGAAGATGCAGCGCGAGGCTTTACGCCCTACGATTGGGAAACGTTCGCGCTCTAACGGCGGGAGCGTCGGAGCTGCTACGCTAGGGAGAGGCGTGGGCTAGCCAGAATCGTCGCGCTGTGAAAGTCGCACCTATGCTTCGCTCCGCGGCCACATTCGCGGCACTGCTCGCTACGACGCTCGGCGCAAACTCGATGCCCTCGCGATCCTACGCATATCAGGACACAATCGCCGCTCCGGGTGGGCAACAGCAGAGCGTTGCGGCCCGCATCACGATCACACCGCAGACGAACGGCACGATTCAGGTTGCGGTGACCGCAAACGGCCGCCCGACCGTGACGACGACCTTCTCCGCCAGCGAGCCGGCGCCGGCACCGCGAGGATCGTCGAGCCCGCAACAAGCGCAAGGCGCGCTCATCCTGCAACGTGTCGCCATGCTGGCGCAGATTCGAAAGGCGATGTTAACGAAGGCGCCGATTGCCGTGCACATTCCAATCTTGACGCCCGGCGCAAGCGCAACGCAGCGTCTGCCGGCGGAACTTATCCCTTCGGAGAGCGGAACCAAGCTCGAAGGAAGCGCCTCGATCGCAACGACCGCAACAATGCCCTCTCACGTGAAGGTGCCGGATCAGGTAATGGCGGTCGTGCACGCAGACCTTCAAGGCGGCGTAATCGGCGAACTGAGTGGAACCGTCACACACGCGCTGAACGTCAAGGGCGAGATTACGACACTCAATGAAAGCTGGCAGCTCAGTCCCACCCATTAGCTACGAACTGCTCGAGGAGCAAGTTCGCGCGCTCGTGCACGGCGAAAGCGACTTTATAGCGAACGCCGCAAACTTCGCCGCATTCGTCTTTTACCAACTACCCGACGTCAGCTGGGCCGGATTCTATTTCGTGACCTCGTCGAGCGATCTGCTGCTCGGACCGTTCTGCGGTCGTCCCGCTTGCACGCGCTTGCCGGCAGGTCGCGGTGTGTGCGGCGCAGCGGTCCTCCGGCGCACGACGCTTGTTGTCGACGACGTCGGCGCCTTCGAGGATCACATCGTCTGTGACGCCGTCTCCGCGTCGGAGATCGTCGTGCCGTGCATCGTCGGCGGCGAGATCGCAGGCGTCTTCGACGTCGACAGCCCGAAGCGCGCACGCTTTAGTGCGATCGACCGCTCCGGCATCGAGCGCTTGGTCAGCGCATTCAACGACTCGGTGTGCTGGGCGCCGGTGCGCGAAGGCTCGTCATCACCCAGAGGAAGTTAGCTAGGGCAATCGTCCCGATGACCACAAAGACGGCGGCAAACCCGTAGCGCGCGGCGACGAGACCGCCGAGCAGCGGACCGGAGAACATCCCTAAGAACGTCGCACTCGAGGCGATCCCGTAAACCTGTCCGCGCCGGTGCGTCGGGAAGAGGCGTCCGATCAGCGCGTTTGCCGTCGGCAGCACGCCGCCTAGGAACAGTCCAACCCCAAAGCGCAGCGCGATGAATGCCGTGACGCTGTGCGCAAATGCCTGGGGAATCGTAAAGCAGGCGACGCCGAGCAGCGAGATCAGGAGCACGCGCCGGTACCCGATACGATCGCTTCGCTTGCCCAGAAATGGTGACGCAATGAGATCCGCAAGCCCAGTCACGGCAAATGCGAGGCCCGCCGCAGTCGCGATCCACGGCACGTTGCCGACGAGGTAGTGCACGAAAAGCGGTACGATCGGTTGCACCCCAAACGCAACGACTTGCGCGAGCAGCACGACGACGAACATCGGGGCGAGCTGCGGGTGCAGCACAACCTCGCGCAGGCTCTGCCACAATGGTTCCGTGACCTGCGACGCATCACGCGGCGTAAAGCGTTCGTGCACGAACGCGAGGCAGACGAGCGTTGCGACGATCGCAAACGCCGAGGTTACGAAGAATACTTGGCGATAACCGTGGAGGCTATCGGCGAGCAGACCGCCGAGCAGAGGGCCGAACAGACCGCCCACAAGCTGCCCCGTCGCCATCCAGCCGAGCGAGAATCCGAGGCTCTCTTCGGGCACCTGCGTCCCTACGAGCGCAATCGCGGCCGCAGAGAAGCCGCTGAAGATGCCCATGCAGGCACGGGCTGCGAACAGCTCCCAGACATTCTCCACGAGGCCCATGATCGCAGTGAAGATTGCAATCGCGATGCACGAACGCAGCACCATAGCTTTGCGCCCCGTGCGATCGGCGATGCCGCCCCAGATCGGCGAAAAGAGTGCCGCCATCAGGAAGTTCACCGACGCGATGACGCCCGCCCAGATCGAGACCTTCGCGAGCGGCGCGACGCCGAGTTGAATGATGAAGAGCGGCAGAAACGGCCCCGATATATTGAACGCGCAAGACATGAGCGCTTGGACGAGCACCATCAGCCAGAGGGTACGCTGCCACGGAGCGAGCGGCTTCACGCCGCTCGCTGTTTGACAGACCTACGAAAAAAGCCGGTAACCGCTACGGTTGGTCAGGTGGCGGGGCTCCGCCTTCGGGCGGTCCGCCTGGGCCCATCCCGGGGCCGTGCATGAACATCCCCATCATGCCGTGCGGATGTGGAGCGAGCGCGGCGAGCAGGAGCGTTCCCGCATCGGGGGTCCGTTGGGAGGGCATCTGTGCGTGGTGATGGCCGTTCATCCAGCGGCTTTGGGCGTCGGCCGGAAGCTCACTCTGGATTTGCGCCCGCATCTGATCGTGGAGCGTCTTACTCTGCGATACAAATGAAGCGTGCGCGGAGAGAATCGCCTGCCGCTCGCTCGACGAAAGCATCGAATCGAGACGTTGCGCAGCGGCGCTTGGGTCGGGATTCTGCGCTATGGCGAGCTGGCCGATGAGGTTGGCGACGGCTTGCCGATGAGCGGCGCTTAGTGCGTTCAGCACCTGAGTGCGCATCTGTTGCTGCAACTGCTCTTCTTGCTGCCCAAAGGAACGGATCGTCTTGAATAGCTGCTGCCGTTGCTCCGTGGTCGGCGGCGAGGGCGGAGCGCCGGGTGGGTCGTCCGCGAGTGCGGCGACTGGAAGGACGCTGAGCGCGAGCGCCAGCGTAAGAAAGCGTCTGTTCATGCGACATATCCTACAACAAAAAGACCTAACTCTCGCTGAGAGACGCTCGATCGCCTAGGCGAGATCGTGCCAAGTGGCAGCTCGGACGCTGACCCCGTAGTAGCCGGCCGCGGCCTTGATGTTCGCAAAGGCGAGGTCGCGCTCGTGCTCCGTGACGCCCTGCACGGTTCCGAAGCGCGCGATCGCGCTGCGCACGTGCGCCGCGTCGGTTAACGGCTCCTTACGCTCCTTCGGAAAGGCGAAGACGCTGTCGGGCAGTGCAGCGCGCGCGTCGACGGCACCGCCGTGTGCGGGCTTCCATGTAATTTGCATGCGCTACAACGTAGCTCGCGGCTATGAACGGCCGATTACCGCAAAATCGCGCAGGATCGCGTTCGCGGCGCGCTTGCCGGGAAAGCCGCTGACGCAGCCGCCGGGGTGCGCTCCCGAACCGCAGAGGTAGAGCTGCGGCACTGCCGTGCGGGTGGCAAACCGATCTTCGAAGATTTGTCCCGGCACGAGTTCGCCATGGAATATATGGCCGCCGGCGAGACCGAAGCGTGATTCGAGATCCGGCGGCGCGAGAATCTGCCGGTGTTCGATCGCTCCCGGTAGATTCGGTGCATACCGCGCCAGGCTGCCGACGATCCGATCCGCGGCCGCCTCGCGCTTCGTCTGCGACCAGCCGCCGGGACGATCGTATGGAAAGTACTGCGCAAAGATCGAGAGGATGTGCTTACCCGGCGGCGCCAACGACGGGTCGGTCGGCGTTTGCAGAAAGCATTCGATCAGCGGCTCGTCGCTTTCGCCGCCGGTGCACGCATCCGTGTAGGCGCGTTCGAGATAGTCGATCGATGGCGCGATATGGATCGTCGCGCGATGATGCGGCTGCGGTTCGGTGCCCGGACGTGCAAGAAAGTCAGGCAGCTCGCCCAGCGCCAGATTGAGCTTCAACGCAGGACCGACGCTCTTCCATTCAGCGAGCTTTTTTCGTAGCGTATCGTCCAAGGGATAGTCGCCGAGCAGCTCGAGGAAGGTCGTGCGGGGATGTGCGTTGGATGCGACGGCATGCGCGCGAATCTCGCGCCCGTTCACTCGAATCCCACACGCGCGCTCTCCTTCCACCACGATCTCCGCGACGGTCGAACTCGAGAAAATCTGCGCGCCGTGCGCCCGCGCCGCCGAAGCCAGCGCCTCCGAGACGGAACCCATGCCGCCGCGTACGTATGCCCACGCGCCCTGTGCGCCTAGTAGCCGACCCGCGAGATGGTGCGCGAGCACGTATCCGGTGCCGCGATCGCGCGGACCAAGAAACGTGCCGATCAATCCGTCGTTCACGAGCTCGGCCTGCAACACGGGCGCCGAAACATACCGCTCGACGAGATCGGCGGCCGATCCACGTAGCAACTTCCGATCGTCGGCGCCCAGGGATTCGAATGATGGATCGTCGTCGGAGAATCGATCGAAGAGCGCTCGACCCAAGCGATCTGTTCGTTCGACGTACGCCGCGAAGCCCGCTACGTCGTCCGAGTTGAAGCCGCCGATCTCGTGCGCGTCGCTTTCAGCGCCGAGGCCGAGCAGAAGCGAACGGCCGTCGAGCAACGGCGTAAACGCGTACGGTGTTTTTCGGTAGTAGGAAAGGCCATGCGAACGAAGGTCGAGCGCCTCGACCAGCCACGGATCGAGCAGGCTGCAGACGTACGACGCGGTGGACACCGTGTAGCCGGGCCACACGTCCGTCTCACTCACCGCGGCGCCGCCAAGCGGTACGCGCCGCTCGAAGACTGCGACCGAAAGACCGGCCCTCGCCAACAGCGCCGCACAGGCTAAGCCGTTGTGCCCTGCGCCGATGACGACGACGTCGTACGAAGCTTCGGGCTGCGGGCTATTCGTCAGCGATACGACGGTCGCGACGCAAAGCAGTTGTTGAGCATCTCATCTTTGCGCGCTTCTGCGACTTGGGAATCTGCCGCCCCTGCCTCGAACTAGACATGATGGCCACCCAAGCCACGATCCCCGATACGCTCAACGAGGACGTGGTCCAAATCCGGCGCGACTTACACGCGCACCCGGAGCTCGCGTTCCAGGAACATCGTACCGCCTCGATTGTTGCAACGCGCCTGCGAGCGCTCGGGTACGAAGTTCACGAAGGCATCGGCCGAACGGGCGTCGTAGGCGTGCTCCAAGGCTCCCACCCCGGACGGTGTATCATGCTGCGCGCGGATATGGACGCGTTGCCGATTCTCGAAGAGCACCACGCGCCGTACCGGTCCAATACGGCCGGAGTGATGCACGCCTGCGGACACGACGGACACGTCGCAGTTCTCTTAGGGACCGCAGAGCTCGTGGCATTACGCCGCGACGAACTCTCCGGTACCCTGTGTCTCGTGTTTCAGCCGGCCGAAGAGGGCGCCGGTGGCGCAAAGGTAATGATCGACGACGGTCTCTTCGAGCGCTTCCCGATCGAGCGGGCTTACGGACTCCACCTCTCGTCGAAGTACCCCACCGGTACGCTCGGCTTTCGCGCCGGGCCGATGTACGCGTCGAGCGATTCGTTTGAGCTCGAGATTCAAGGCGTTGGCGGTCACGGTGCGGCACCGCATGATGCGATCGATCCGATCTACACCGCAGCGCAGTTCGTCACGTCGTTGCAGCAGATCGTCGCGCGTCAAGTCGACCCGCTCGAACCCGCCGTCGTAACCGTCGGCGCCATCACCGGCGGTACGATTCACAACGTGATCCCGCGAACGTGCCGTATGCTGGGTACCGTTCGGGCTTTTTCCGACGAGGTGCGCGACGCGATGCCCGAACGGATCGAGCGTATCGCGAGCGGCTGCTGCAACGCAACCGGTGCGCACTACGAGTTTTCGTACAGCAGGCGCTATCCCGTCACCAGCAACGATCCCGCGCAGACCGCATATGCGCAGACGCTCGCCCGTCTGATCTTCGGCGAGAAGCGCGTCGTCGAGGCAACCAAACTCATGGGCGCCGAGGATTTTTCGTTCTACGCCCAGCGTGTGCCGGCATGTTTCTATACGCTCGGCTCGTGTGGCGGGCCGGCGTCGGCGCACCCGCACCACTCGAGCCTTTTCGACATCGACGAAAGCTGCCTCGGAACGGGCGTCGCAATGATGACGGCCCTCGCGCTCGACGCCGGCCGCAGCGCTCCATAAGCGCCACGTGGCCGAAACCATTCCGGAGGTCATCCAGCCCCGCTCGACCGCCGACTATTTGGAGGTGATGACGCGGGCCGTCTTTCAGGCGGGCGTGAGCTGGAAGCAGATCGCAGCGCACTGGGATGCCTACGCTGCGGCCTTCTCCGCGTTCGATCCCGCGCGCGTCGCCGGCTACGCCGAAACCGACGTGGAACGCGTGCTTGCGGCGTCCGGTATTCTGCGCATGCCGCGCAAAGTGCATGCGACAATCCATAATGCGCGCGCGCTGCTCGACGTCGAGCGCGAGTACGGTACGGTCCAGACCTACTTGCGTTCGTTCGACTCGTACGGCGCACTCGCGAAGGATTTCAAGAAGCGCTTTGCCTTCATGGGCGACATGAACGTTTGGTACGTGCTCTTTCGAACCGGCGAAACCGTGCCGCGATTCGAATCGTGGGTAGCGACGATTCGAGGCGAACATCCGCGTATGCGCGAGATGGTGGAACGCGCGCGAGCCGCGGGCACGTCGCGCGAATCAGGGTGACGGAGAAGGCCTCGGCGTCGGGCGGATGAGATACAGGCCCAGCGGCGCGGCATAGTTCAGTTCGGGTACGGGCTTGCCGTCGAAACCGTGTTGCGCGAGTTCATCGGGGTTGGTCGCCGCGACGCGCCCGCAGATCATGAGCGCCGGAATGACCGTCGGATCGCCGGGCTGTAACTCATACCATGTGCCGCTCTTGGCCGCATGCGCGACGATGGTCCAGCTTGCGGGCTTGGTACCGGCAACAAAGTATTCGCCTAACTCGCGGAGCGACTCGGTCGCGAGGTTCCGCACGTCGCCGGTGCACGTATCCGATGTGCGCAGCGCGAACGGATCCTTCGGCGTCGCCGCCGGCAGCTTGTAAACGCGGAACATCTCCTGTCCCGCTTGCGGCTGCCGCGCAACGATGTAGAGCCCAACTGCCGGCATGAACGTTAGTTGCGGGACGAAGAAGATCGGACTCGACACTGCAAAGAGCTTGCGCTGCGTCACGTCATCCGCGCGAGCGATGTGCAGCGCCATGCAGCCGGCGATTGGACGCAACGTGCCCGTGCCTTTCGGAGTAATCGCAAGCGCGTAGGTCGTGCCGAGCCCATGGTAGGTGATCGTCGCATCGGTCAGCGAGGGCACCGGCATCGTGGCCGGATACCCGCCGGCCGTGCGCGCCGCTTCGACGTGGGCCGCGAACGCCTTCAGTTCGGCCGAGAGCTGACGCGCTTTCGCGGCGTCGCTCGCGCTGCACGTCTCCGGGCTCCCGGCGATCGCGAATGGATCGGCCGGTGGCGTCTGTGGAAGCGGCGAGAACAGATTTCGAATCCCGCGGCCGCCTTGACCGCCGCTCGATCCAGGTGAGCCGCCTAGCCCAGCACCGCCATTGAAGAATCCGCCGCCGCCGCCACCGGACGCGCGCGGCGTGTGAAACGCCGTACCCGTCTGCGAAACGGTGCCCTGGCCGAATCGCACGGAGTAGGTGAATGAGTACGTGCGCGGCATGAGCGGCCGAGCGATGTTCGGCAAGGCGTAACCGCCCGCCGTCGTGAAGGCGACCGCATTCGCCGGACTTGCGAAGATGCCGCCATACGTGTTCGTGATGTTGCTGGCAGCAAACGTCAGCGTACCTCGCGTGAGCTGCGCCGTAACTCCGGCGTCGAATGTCGTATACGGCGGGAGGTTGTTCGGATTGTTCGTGCCGACGTGCTGCGCGTCTGCGAGCCACTCGAGGATCGAGTGCGGCGCCTTGTAATCGAAGACGATGCCGGCCTTCTGTAACGGCACGTTCGGCAGTTGCTGCCCGGGGATCGTGATCGACCATGGATTATCGAAGATATAGCTGTACGAGTTCGCCTGCGCCGCTGTCAGATTATAGTAGGGCTCGATGACGAGATTGCCTAGCGTTACGTAGCCGGTCAGCTCGGCGCCCTGATACAATCGTTGCACGCCGCTGACCGGGGTGCTGAAATAGAGCTGCTGCGCGGAAAACGGCGTGTTCGGGGGCGCGTTGCAACCGGCCGGAGAGTTAAAGATCTGCTGCACCTCTTGGAGATAACCCAGCGGGAGCGCATTGAGACCCTGCAGCACGATGCCGTTCACGTCGACCGGAAGTAAGACGCCGTTCTGCAGCTGGCGATAGAGCGTAAGTGAGACGCTGCCGCCGTGCAGCGTATGCGTGTAGCTGACGCGGACCGAGTTCGAGGAGCTGTTCTGGGGCTGTTCGCCAGGTGCATTTCCATATGCGACCTTCGCATTACAATCGAAGCGCAACGATGCCGGATCGGTAAGAATTTCAAGGCGTCCCTGGGTCGCCGCCGCACCGCCGAGCGCAAACGACGCCGCGTAGGTGTCGCGTGTGGTCGGGCGCCACGTCGCCGCCACGCTCGCAAGCTCCGAAATCCCGCTGTTTCCGGTCGCCGCGCTCAGCCCGGCGGAACCCGCCAGCGTCAGCTTGTCGCTGGAATGAATCGTGTCGGTGGCCTGGAGGACCGAATACTGCGTCTGTGTCGATCCGTTGTAGAACTCGGCAGCCTCGGGGACGAGCGGCGTCGTCGACAGCTGCGTTGATGTGCCGTACGCCTGGAACGAAATCGTGTGGCGCTGCTGCGCAGGTAGGGTTGCGTTGACCGCGTAGCCGGTCGAGCGAGTATCGGTCGAATATCCGGTCGGATCCGGCTCGCCGTTCACGTATCGAGCCAACTCGTTGAGCAGGCTGCTCGAGTCCATCGAATAGATCGACGCCTGCAGTTGCGTCGCGCCGATCAAAGCATTGTCGGTGAGCGCGTAGAGCTGGACGTTCGTGCCATTGGTGTTGTTCGGCCCGTAGCCGCATGGCAGCGTCGTCGCCGGATCGCCGTTGTAGCGCAGACAGACAATATCCGTATTACGGGTCGAGTTCATAAACATTCCGGTGAGCGAATCGGGGTCGCCGAACTCGTAGCGTGCGGTAATAATGTTGCCCGAAATCGTGCTATCGCCGTCGTGGACGTAGTTGAGGCCGCTGGCATCCTCGTAGAGATCGCCATCGACGAGACTGGGATAGAGACGCGCAACGCTTTGGACCGCGACCCCGAGCTTCCCGTCGGATCCGGTTTCGGCGACCGAATAATTGTAGCGCCCGGTGCTGCCGGTCGAAAGCTGCACTTGTGAAATCCAGCTCAGTGTCGGCTGCAACGTCGAGAAGTTTACCGAGCCGGCGAGGCCGCCGAGGGTCGGCCCCGTGCGGACCGACGCACCCGCAAAGAGGTCGGTCGCAAAGCCGGCGATGTTACCCGCTGCTCCCGGTGCGTTAAGCGGGATTCCGTCGAGGGTGAGTTGCGTCTGCGTGGGGTCGTGCCCCTCGAGCGAGATCGTCTGCGTCGCATCGCTATCGTCGCTGGACGTCGTCACGCTCACGCCCGAGAGTTTGTTGAGCGCGCCGGCGAGATCGGTCGAGAGTCGGCGCTGCGGCGAGTTCTCGTCGATGCTGGTCGTCGATACGGTCGCCGAGGCTTTGGCCGTCACCTCACCGATGATCTTCAGTCCGCCGTTCGCCTCGACCAGAGCGAAGCTTACGGTGATTATCCGTCCGTCGAGCACTTCAAACGACGCCGACGTAAGGCTATCGTAACCGCGCTTGACGATCCGGGCCCGGTAGATTCCATCGGGAACGTCGGTAAAGGCCACCTTGCCGCTCTTGCTTGTCAGCTCGGAAGTAATGACGGGGCCATCGAGGAGCACCCGGGCCAGTTCGAGAGGCTGCTTGGTTGTGACGTCGACGACGGAGATATCGATCTCGCCGGAGTCGGATTGCGCGGGCGCTTCATGCGGCACGCCGATGCACAACATGAAATAGGCAAGCGCAAGAGCCACGACGCAACGGCGCATGTTCAAGCGATTATACGAAGCGATCGCTGGAGATGGGCTGAGAGATTACTTAATGGTGATAGTGACCGCGGTACCCTGCCCAGGGGCGCTGTCGATCGCGATATTTCCGCCCGCTCGCTCGACGACGCGCTTCGCGATCGCTAGACCGAGACCGGTGCCGGTGATCTCGCCGCGTTGATCGCCGCGATAGAAGCGTTCGAAGGCGTGCAGGCGCTCCGATTCAGACATGCCCGGGCCTTCATCTCGCACGACGATCGTGGCGTGCCCGTTGTTGCGGGTCGCGCGTAGATGGATCGGCGCGTCCGGTGCGTATTTCAACGCGTTTTCAATGATATTCCAGACCGCCTCGCCGATCTCGCTGCGATCCGCCGTTACCGTTTGGATGCCGTCGACGCTATAGTCGATGACCCGACGATCGTCTAAGCGCCGTGCAGCTTCGCACTGGCTGCGCAGCAGCTCGGCAACATCGATCTCCTCGATGATCGGAGGCGCCTCCGAATCCAGGCGCGCCAAGCGCATCAGGCGGTCGATGAGGCCGCGCATGTGCTCCTTCTCAATCGACATGGTCGAGAGTATCTGGCGCGCGATTCTGGGTTCCTCGATCGCACCTCGGCGCAGCACGTCGATGTAGCCGCCGATCACCGTCAGTGGCGTACGCAGTTCGTGCGACGCGTCGGCAGCGAACAGGCGCATCCGTTCCTCTGCGTGGCGCCGGTCGTTGATAGCGGTGGCCACGCTCTCGACGGCGTCGTTGAATGCGGCTGTCAGCGACGCGATTTCGTCGCCCCCGGCCATGATAAAGCGTCGTTGCGTAAAATCGCCGTCCGCGAGGGCGCGCAACGAGTTACTGACCTCCATGATCGGGCGCAGGGACTGTTGTGCGAATAGCCGCCCGACGAACCACGACAGCAGAATCGCCGCCAGGGCAATCGTCACGACGATGCGCCAGTATGGAATAAGGGAAACGAGCAGCAGCGGAAACGACGGACCGAAGCCGACGTAGCCGTCTTCTACGTAGGTAAGCGAGAGCGGCTCGAGTCGCGTCGGATCCGGCGGCATCGGTGGAAACGGACCATGATACGCGTAAACGCGAACCGGGCCGCGATTTGAATGGTAGGTAAAGACTTGTGGACCGCGCATCGAAGGTGGAATAAATCGCTGCATGCCGCCCGCTGCAAGCACGGCGGCCAGCGCCTTGGGGCGCAGCGTCTTATCGCCGGCGAGATAGTGTCCTTTCAGATCGAAAACCGTAACGCGCAAGCCGATGCCGCTCAGCGCATTGACAATCTCGGGCGCCGCCTGCTGGAGCGTCATGCCTTCGCGGCGATACTGATCGACTAGGATGCGCGCTTCCTCGTGCTTCGCGATCATAATATCGCCCGAGAAACGCCATAACTCGAAGACGAGCGCGATCGACGAGGCGAGGATAACGATGAGGACCGTAACGCCCAAGAGCACCGCGTAGAGCGCCGAGAGCCGTGACGCGAGTTTCATCCGAGCGTGCTCCTACTGCGAAAGCCCGTAGCCGACCCCGCGTACGGTGCGAATGAACGAACCCGGCTCGCCCGGACGATCGATCTTTGCGCGCAAGTAAGAGATGTATGTTTCGACGATGTTGGGGCCTCCTTCGAAGTCGTGCCCCCACACAATTTCAAGCAGGTGATCCTTACTGAAGACCCGGCGCGGTTCGCGCATGAACACTTCCAGAAGATCGAACTCGCGCTGCGTAAACTCTAATGGCTCTTTTCCTCGCCACGCCTCGCGCGTACCAGGGTTGATTGAGATGTCGCGCCACCGAAGGATGTTCTCTTCGATCAGTTGTGGGCGTCGGAGCTTAGCTTGGAGACGCGCGATGAGCTCTTCGAAGATGAAGGGCTTGACGAGATAATCGTCCGCTCCAGAACTAAGAGAACGGACTTTATCTTCGGTGCCACCCTTCGCCGTGAGCATGAGGATCGGCGCCTGCGTGATCTCTCGCAACCGCGGAAGCAGAGTGACGCCGTCGATCTTGGGCATCATAATGTCGAGCACGATGACTTCGGGATCGAAGTGTTTGACGAGTTCGAGCGCGGCGAGGCCATCGGTCGCCGTGCGTACTTCGTAGCCCTCGCGAGAGAGCCCCAATTCCAGCATCTCCCGCACCATGCGGTCGTCGTCGATAACCGCTACGCGGGCGTTGGGCATAATATGCATTTCTACGCTGCATAGTGCTTGCTCACCCTTGGAGACACCTGAACCCCGCCTTCAGGCGGCGCGGAACGGCGAACGCCAGCGCCGGAAGCGCTGTCCCGAAACTAGGGCGGCTTGGCCGATTGCCTGGAGGGGGTGGACGAGAAGCGAAATGCCCCGCTCGCGCAAGGCTGCCGTCGTCGCCTCATCCGGCAACCAGTGGGCGAAGAGATGAACCTCGGCCACGCCTGTCGCTTCGGAGAGCTTCGCAATAACGTCCGACAGCGCACATTCGCCCAGCGCCAGGAGCGGACGGATGACCTCGGCATCGAACCTGGAGCCGCTCCACCCCGCGGCTACAATCACGATTCGCCCGATCTCCGTTGGACTGGCGCCCTCGAAGTCGATCAGGGCCGCCCGGACCGCTTCGGCCAAGTGGCGTTCCGTCTGAGCGTGGAGGGTTGCTCCGCTAATCGAGGCCGCCGGCCCCGCCGTCAGGACCGCTCCCGCCCCAATGAGGTACTCGTCCATGTGGCGATTCTCACATGGACGAGTGCCAACTGGATGGCGCACAACCTAAGCGCCTGGATTTCAGCGGATGGCTAACAAAAAGGGGTCTGGAGGCGAGATGTGCAGAGCGATTATCAGGCTCATCAGCAAGCTGATCATTTCAATCTCCATTCAGTAGCATGAAGTAATTATTATGCACGGCCGAGCGCCGTGCAGGTCCAATCCGATCTAATGAAATGTAACTAGAGCCCCTCGGTGCACGCTGGCACTTGCCGCGTCAAGGAGTCCTCGCTGGCGCGCTACGCGGACCGCTTCAAAACGGCCGTGGCATTCAAGCTTAGCGATCGCATTCGCAATGTGCGCGCGGACGGTGTAGACGCTGCGGTCCGTCCTGGCCGCGATCTCTTTCGGAATAAAGCCATCCTCGAGCATGCGCAAGATTCCGACTTCTGCGGGGGTCAGTAGTTCGTTGTCGGCAGTTAGGCTGATACGCTCTCCGAGCTTAAGGCACACGGCTAATAGCACCTTGGCGACATCCGCATAGCCTAATACCGACAGTTCCCGAACCTTCTCGAGAACGCTCCCAAGCTCGCCCTTAAGTCTTCGTCGCAGCAATGCCACCACGTCATTAGTAATCTCGAGAACCCGGCAAATAACTAGGTCATCGCCCGGGCCAATTCGTGAGAGGATTCGTTCCGCGTACGTCAGTCGGCCATTCGCCGTTTCGGCGATCGCGCAGAAGACATTTGCGATCGCCATGGCACGAACGCGGAATAGCCCACTTGGGTTTAACGGCTCCGCAAGTCGCGTTACATGTTGTATAACGTTAACAGACTCTTCTCGCCGCTCGGTCAGCGCCAAGAAAAGCGCCAGTTCAGCGCCGCATTGCAGCCGATCGAACTCAAAATGAATATCGTGCCAACAACGTTGCAACAGGTAGCATGCTTTTTCAAACTCTCCGTCCCAGCCTAGCCTTAGCGCCTGAAACAGTGCTACATAGCACCGCGCTAGATCCCCGCTGTGGATATCGACAAGCCGTTCTTCAATCGCGATACTCTCGTCGACGTTACCTCGTCGCATCTCCGCGCTTAGCATTTGCAGAAGTGCGGTCTCGACAGCGTAGGCGTCGCCCGCCTTTGTTGCGGCATCCGCGGCAATAGTTGCATAACTAAACTGTCGCGCGACGTCGTCTTCCTCGTGCAAAGCCAAGTTAGAAAGTACAGCGTTAACGCGGCTTCCCAAGCTGTAGAGCTGAAGCTCTATAGCAAGGTCGCTTGACTGAGCAAGCAGTGTAAATGCGCGCTCCACCCGTCCCGCATGTCGGCTGATGATTCCAAGATGGTGCAGAACCTTCGCACGGGAAACATCTGACTCTACGGCGTTCAACATCGATTCGATAACATCGATGTCGGCTGCGACGATTTTATCCCCGGCGATGGCCTTTTGGGCCCCTATTAATGATAAGGCCTCCGCGCGATAGGCGGTGGTTTGCGCCGGGTCCGCCGCAACCGGCTCTAAGAGCGCCGAGACTTCCTTACCGCTGTTTCCGATCAGCCTGGCAAGACGGAGACTCACCACCGCTACGAGATTGCGATTGTCGCCGGCACGAGATAACGAATGCCGTAGAAGCGTCTCAGCTCGCGCGAACTTTCCCCCTATAGCTTGGAGGGCGCCGCGGAGCGCAAGAATCGTGGCGTTCTCGCGTTTTGTGGTTTCGTCGAGTGATTCGATCGCCTTCGCCACAATGTCGCCTTGGGCGCGCTCCAAAAGGTCAAAGCCAATCGCTTCGAGGACCCGCAAGACGTCTACTCGCGATTCAGCTGCGGCGTATGCGCCGATCGCGTGCTCCATGTCGCCGCTTTGTTCGAGCGCCCTGGCGGCGCGTTTGTGTACAAGCTGGTAGCGATGCCTTCCACTGAGGACGCTTTGGTGGCGCAGAAAGTCGCGAAAAAGATCGTGGCAGCGGTAGATGCCGGCCGACTCAACGACGATAAATGCGGTACGCTCTCTCAATCGCTCCACAATCGGAAGTGCCCGATCGAAGCCGGCTTTCTCAAGCACGCTAATGTCGATTGCCGGTAGCGTGATTGCCAGCTCGAGGAGGTCGCGCTCGACATCGTCGAGCGCCGCGTAGACCTGCTCGGCGAGGAACCTGTACGTCATTTCACGTGTAACCGCGCAAACGTTGCGTAAATCCGTCGAGCGAGTCGACGTCCGCAAGGCAAAGCTCATCGCGGCTGGCCAACCGTCAGTAAGCGCCAGAAGGGCGACTAATTCGTCGTCACCGATCGACGCACCGAGCTTGCGCGCCGTCGTTCGTATCTCATCGATAGAGAAGCGCAGATCTCGTTCGGCCACGGGCATATCCGCATCGTGATACGCGAGCCACGTCCCAACCGGGAGCCCGGCCGTGGAGCGCGACGCGAGCACCCATTTAATACTGCCTTTCGTGCGCTCGATTAGCGCGGTGAGAAATGCCGCGACCTCCGGATCGCCGTCGGCAACGTGGAGATCGTCGATAGCGATCGTTCCTCGGAACGTCTCCAGGTGCGCGCTCATCCAGCGAGCCAGCTCCGTCGCGCGCGGCGACGATGCGCGCTCGTACGCGCCTGGGAGGGTCGCTAGTGCGTGCGGAGCGACAGCCGAAAGCGCCCGCGCCAAGCCACGCAAGAAGCCTAGAAGCGCCGCCTGCTCGGCGTCGAGTTCGAAGCGCACCGTTTGCCCTTGGAGTGTCGCCAAATACTGTCGCAAGGCAACCGATTTCCCATAGCCGGCGGGCGCGATGAGGAGCAGCAGCGGGCGGCTCGAGCGGCTACGAATGCACTCGATCAGGCGCGGCCGAACGATCGGCGCGAACACGTCCGAGGCCATCGCCCGTCGTTCTAAGGCGCGCTTCGGCTCGCCTTCGGGGCGGCCTGGAAGCTACCGGGCTGCGGGACCTCGCCCTTTCCGATCGCGCGGCTCAAGAAGTATGCCAGGAGTGCTCCCTCCCATTGCAGCCGTGGCGCAAGCCACGCGCGCTGCCGCGGACATGTGATCTCGCCCAGCTCCAGCACTAGGCTGAAATCGCTCGCATCCACTTGTTTAAAGGCGTAGTAGTCGCGCAGGTTGTCGGTAAAGTTAGCACTGCGAAAGCCGAACGGCCAGTACACGGAGTATAACCGGCGCCACGCGGCTGCCACACGCGCGTCCCGCGTTTGGTGATAGCCGATCGATGCGGCGCTGCTGCAGGGCGCGCTCGAACCGTCGAAATGGATGAAGACGGCACCCGCAACGCGATACGTCCCCGCAAAGTCTGCGGGCAGCCGCGCGACGGTCACGCCATGCGCGCGCAAAATCCGCGTCGCGGAATCGGCTACGATCGGCGTCCATTCTCGCTCTCCGGCCGCCCCGAGGTTGCAGCGGTGACGCGGGAACCGCACGCAGCTCGCCGGTCGCCCCTCGTGCCCGGCCGAGATCAGGACGTCGTAGGCGAAGACGGCGGTGCCGAACAAGAGTGCGTGCAGCACGGGCCGTTCGTTGCGCCGTAGCATGAGGGGAACCTGCTTGGGCGACTAATCTATCGCGGCAATATGCCTGGGCATCTTCGCCTGCTGCGCGCCGCTCTCTTGATCGTCCCGGTCGGAGCGCTCAGCGTCGGCGTGCCGTTCGTCAATCGCATCGAGCCCACGATCTTCGGCGTCCCGTTCATTCTGTGCTGGATCCTCGCGTGGATCGCATTGATGCCCGTCTTTCTCTGGAGCATCGGCCGTCTCGAGCGGCGCTGGTGAGTAGTAACCCTACCGTCGCGCTTTCGATCGTCGTCGCCGTTGTGGGCGCGACGATCGTGTTTGCGTTGCTTTGCGTCCGGCGTCTAAAAATGGATCCGCAGCAGTATATCGTTGGCGACCGTTCGTTCGGAACGCTTCTCCTTTGGGTGTTGCTTGCGGGCGAGATCTATACGACCTTCACCTTCCTGGGCATCGCGGGCTGGTCGTACGGCATGGGCGCACCCGCCTTTTACATCATCGCGTACGGGGCTTGCGCATACGCAATCAGCTATTTTCTGTTGCCGCCGATCTGGCGAATGGCAAAGGAACGCGGACTATTAACCGGGCCCGACTTCTTTGAGGCCCGCTACAACAGCCGCCTGCTGGGAGTCCTGATCGCGCTGTTCCAGTTTTTACTCATCGTACCGTACGTCACGCTCCAGCTCACCGGCCTTCAAATACTCTTACGCATTGCCGGGTACGGCATGTACGAGTCGACGGCTTCGGTCGGTATTGCCTTTATCGTGCTCGCGATCTTCGTCTTCACCGCCGGCTTGCGTGGAACGGCTTGGGCGAGCGTTATCAAGGATGTCTTCGTGCTCGGCGCAATTGTCTTTGCCGGTTTTGTGATTCCCACGCACTTCTTTGGATCGCCGGCGGCCATGCTCCATCGATTTGCGCAGCTCCATCCAACCATGTTGACGCTCGCGCCGGGCATGAGCTTCCACGGCGAGATCTGGTATGCTTCGACCGTGTTGGTAACGGCCATCGGCTTCTTCATGGGGCCGCACACGATGAGCGCCGTTTACAGCGCGCGCAGCGAAGAAGTGCTGCGCCGAAATGCGGTGCTACTGCCGTTGTACCAGCTCATGCTGGTCTCAATGATCTTTGCCGGCTTCTGTGCGTTGCTCGTCGTGCCGGGCCTCAAAGGCACCTCGATCGACCAATCGTTCTTGCTGCTCACACAACGCTACTACCCGTCGTGGGTGATGGGGCTCGTTGCCGCCGCGGGAGCGCTCGCGGCCTTGATCCCAGCCTCAGCGCTCTTGCTCGGCGCAGCGAGTGTCTTTTCCAAGAACATTCTCAGCGATGCATTCGGCGTTGCCAAGAGCGATGCGTCACGAACGCTGGCGACGCGGATTCTCGTCATCGTCGTGGCCCTATTGGCATTGGGTTTGTGGCTTACGGAGCGACGCACGCTCGTCGAGATACTGCTGCTGTACTACAACGGACTCTCGCAACTTGCACCGGGCGTCTTCGCAGCGGTAGCATGGCGGCGTGCGAACGCTTGGGGTGTGGGCGCCGGGATCGCGACCGGCCTTGCGGTCGCAGCGCCACTTAGCATAACCGGCGCGACGCCCTGGGGCGTCAACGCCGGTTTTATCGCTATGATCGCGAATGCCGCAGTGATGGTCGCTGTGACGCTGGTGACGTCGCGCCCGCAGCGCGCCGTCTAGAGGTCGTCCGGATTGATGCCCTTGATGCGGTCGTACTGCGTCTTCTTCGGCACCGCATGCGGGCTAACGGTTTCCTCGTACTCGCCCTCATACTGAACCGTGAGTGGTTCGCGATTGCGTTCGTAAGCGGTCACGAGCCGGCTCATGCCGTCGCCATTGCCGCCCATGACTTCGGCTAAGGCCGCATCGTCGGCGGTCATCGTCGGGTACGGCATCTCGAACTCGTGGCGCGGACGGCCATCGTCGTCGACGTCCTGGCCTTCGGGCACGATCTCGACGTTGCGATAGCGCGACATGCCCGTACCAGCCGGGATCAGTTTGCCGATGATGACGTTTTCCTTGAGCCCGAGCAGCGGGTCGTACTTTCCTTTGATCGCCGCATCGGTAAGGACGCGGGTCGTCTCTTGGAAGCTGGCCGCCGAGAGAAACGACTCCGTCGCCAGCGAGGCTTTCGTTACACCTAGCAGCACCGGATTCGCCGTCGCGACTTCTTTGCCGGCGCTCCGCATCCGTTCGTTTGCCTCGTGGAACTGTGCGGCTTCGATCAACTGGCCCGGCAGCAGCGAGGTATCGCCGCCTTCGACGATTTTCACCTTCCGCAGCATCGAGCGCACGATCACTTCGATGTGTTTGTCGTTGATGTCGACGCCCTGGGAACGGTAGACCTTCTGCACTTCCTGCACGAGGTAGTTTTGCAGCGCCGTCTCGCCCTTGATCCGCAGAATGTCGTGCGGATTGAGCGAACCTTCGTTGAACGAGTCACCCGGTTCAACGTGCTGTCCGTCCTGCACGTGGAGATGGGTGCCCGGCGGAATGTCGTACTCGTGCTCGTTGCCGTCGCTGTCGGCGACGTAGACGATACGCTTGTTACGCTCGTCTCCGATCCGCACGGTGCCGGCGACTTCCGTGATTGTCGCTTGGCCCTTCGGCTTCCGGGCTTCGAAGATTTCTTCGACGCGCGGGAGACCGGTAATGATGTCTTCGGTTGCAACACCGCCGGTGTGGAAGGTTCGCAGCGTCAGCTGCGTGCCGGGTTCGCCGATCGACTGCGCGGCGATGATGCCGACCGCGGTACCGATGTCGGCGCGACTGCCGGCCGCGAGATCGCGACCGTAGCAGAGCGAACAGACCCCGTATTTCGATTGGCACGCGAGCACCGAGCGGATCTTCACGTCGTGAATACCCGCGTCGATGAGGGCCTTGGCCTTTTCTTCGTCGATCTCGTCGTTTCGCGCGACGATCGTCGTCGTCGGACGCTTGGGATCGAGGCGGATGTCCTCGGCCGCGCGCCGGCCGATGATCCGATCCTCGAGCGGCTCGATGATCTCCTTACCGGCGCGGATATCGCTTACGACAATGCCGTTGGGCGTGCCGCATTCTTCCTCGCGAATGATGACGTCCTGCGCTACGTCGACGAGCCGCCGCGTGAGATAGCCCGAGTCGGCTGTCCGCAGCGCCGTATCCGCCAGACCCTTACGCGCGCCGTGCGTCGAGATGAAGTACTCGAGCACCGTCAAGCCTTCTTTGAGCGACGCCTTGACCGGAATCTCCAAGATGCGACCCGACGGGTCGGACATCAGTCCGCGCATGCCGCCAAGCTGCTTGACCTGCGCGATCGATCCGCGCGCACCCGACGTCGCCATCATAAAGACGGGATTAAGCGGGTTCTGCGATGCCTGCATCGCACTGGTCACTTCGTCCGAGGCCTTCGACCAAATATCGATCGTTTTGTTGTACCGCTCGTCCTCGGAGATGAAGCCTTGCTCGTAGAGCCGATGCAACCCATCGACTTCCTCTTGAGCTTTGCCGACGATCTCGTACTTCTCGTTCGGAACGATGACGTCGTTGATCGAAACGGTCGTACCCGAGAGCGTCGCGTAGTGGAAGCCGAGATCCTTAATGGCATCCAAGAACCGCGCCGTCTCCGCGTTGCCGTACTTGCGATAGCAGTCGGTGATGGTCTTCTTCAGCCCACCTTTGTCGACAATCGTGTTGAGGTACGCGTGATTCCAATGTTCCGGGAACGCCGAGTTGAAGATCACGCGCCCGACTGTCGTCTTGAGCAGTTGCCCCTTCCAGCGGACGTATATCCACTCTTGCAGGCCAATCTGTTCCGTCTCGTAGGCGATGACGGCTTCTTTCGCATCGCGGAACGTCGGAAGTGCGCCCACGGCATCGGGCGACGGTGCGTGCTTCTTTGCGGCGCGAGGGGTCAGGTGTTCGTAGTCGTCGGTGACGGCAGCTTTGGCCGGACCGGCGTACTCGTCACGATGGAACGTCAGGTAGTAGAGTCCCAGAACCATGTCTTGGGTCGGAATCGAAACCGGGTTTCCGTATGCCGGCAGCAAGATGTTGTTCGACGAGAGCATGAGGATGCGCGCCTCGGCCTGCGCACCAGCCGAAAGCGGTAGATGCACGGCCATCTGGTCGCCGTCGAAGTCGGCGTTATACGGCGTGCAAACGAGCGGATGCAGATGGATTGCCTTGCCCTCGACTAAGACCGGCTCGAATGCCTGAATGCCGAGACGGTGCAGCGTCGGGGCGCGGTTGAGCAGCACCGGATGCTCTTTGATGACCTCTTCGAGTACATCCCATACCTCGGGACGCACGCGTTCGACCATTCGCTTGGCGCTCTTGATGTTATGTGCGAGACCGCGGTCGACGAGCTTCTTCATCACGAACGGCTTGAAGAGCTCGAGCGCCATCTCTTTGGGCAGCCCGCACTGGTGGAGCTTGAGCGTCGGGCCGACGACGATGACCGAACGGCCTGAGTAGTCGACGCGCTTGCCGAGCAGGTTCTGACGGAACCGTCCCTGTTTGCCTTTGAGAATATCTGAAAGCGACTTGAGCGGACGATTGTTCGGCCCGGTCACCGGGCGGCCACGACGACCGTTGTCGATAAGCGCATCGACCGCTTCTTGCAGCATGCGCTTCTCGTTCTTAATGATGATCTCGGGCGCGTTGAGCTCAAGGAGCCGCTTCAACCGGTTGTTGCGGTTGATGACACGGCGATAGAGATCGTTGAGGTCCGACGTCGCAAACCGGCCGCCATCGAGCTGCACCATCGGACGCAGTTCGGGGGCGATGACCGGCACCGCGGCGAGCACCATCCATTCCGGACGGTTGCCGCTGGCAAGAAAGGCTTCGACGACTTCGAGCCGCTTGATCGCCTTGAGACGCTTCTGGCCCGTCGTCTCCTTGAACTCTTTACGCAGATCCTCTTGTAGCCGGCGCAGGTTGAGGTCGCGCAGGAGCTCGCGAATCGCTTCGGCGCCCATGCCGGCTTTGAACCGGTTGCCGAACTTTTCGCGGGCTTCTCGATACTTCTGCTCCGAGAGGACCTCGCGCTTCGTCAGCGTCGTGTCGCCCGGATCGATCACGACGTACGCCGCAAAGTAGATGACCTTCTCGAGCTGGCGGGGCGACATATCGAGCAGAATGCCGATGCGGCTCGGAACACCTTTGAGATACCAGATGTGGCTCACCGGCGTTGCGAGCTCGATATGACCCATGCGCTCGCGGCGCACCTTGGCGCGCGTGATCTCCACGCCGCAACGGTCGCAGATCATCCCCTTGAAACGGATCCGCTTGTACTTGCCGCAGTGGCACTCCCAGTCTTTGGTCGGGCCGAAGATCTTCTCGCAGAAGAGGCCGTCGCGTTCGGGCTTGAGCGTCCGGTAGTTAATCGTCTCCGGCTTCTTCACTTCACCGAACGACCAGGCGCGAATTTGCTCAGGCGACGCGAGGCCGATGCGCATTGCGTCGAAGTTGTTGACGTCGATGAGGTTCAAGGACAGGAGCTCCGTCTAGCGTGCCCGCCGTGGCTGCCGCCTACGCAGGGAGCGTCGTCTCACGTCGTCACGTAAGGACTCCCACCGTCGCCGCCGGCCCGGGGCACAGACGCCGAGTATATCATGGCGTCCCGAGCCTCACAAGCCACTTTTCTCAGGGCTCCCTTCCTTAGATACGAGCGTTTCGCGGTCGGGACCGGGCGACCGGGCGTTCGGCCAGCCGGGCCGCGGGGCGCTTGCGTGGGTACAAATCGGCCATGAGAATAGGAATCATCGGCTCGGACGAACGCGCGGTCGCCATCGGACGGCTTCTGCGCAGTGGCGGACATGACGTTACCGTCGGTGACCCCAATACGGGGAAGGCGGAACGCGCCGCGATGCGATTGGGCACGCAAGCTGAGTTGCCGTATCAGCAGGCGATGCACTCCGACCTTCTGCTCTTGGCAATGCCACGCGAGGAGATCGACCAGGCCGTAACGGCCGTCGGATCCGGCGCCGAAGCGGTCATCGTCGATGCAACCGACGGCAAAGCCGCACCCGGTTCGCACAACGGTGCTCAGACGCTGTCGCATAAGCTCGACACCCACCGCCTGGTTCGTGCGCTCATCAATCTTGCGCAGCCGGGCACCAACGTGCCGATCTGCGGCGACGACCCTCAGGCCAAGGCGCTCGTCGAAAAAGCGCTTCGGGAGTGTGGCTGTTTGGCAACCGATCGCGGGCCATTGGTAAACGCCCCGCAGCTGGAACCCCGGATCGCGGCCTAAGGCGACTGCCCGTCTTTTGGGTAGAAGCGCAGGCATGAGAGCAACATGGAAACCCCACGAAAAGCACGGCCGCCTGACACGCCAAAGCGATCTGCCCGATAGCGTCTACGCCTTTCCGAAGGAACGCAAGGAACCCCTGACCGACGCGCGTCACGTGCGAAAT
Source organism: Vulcanimicrobiota bacterium (assembly GCA_963758805.1). Lineage (GTDB taxonomy): Bacteria > Vulcanimicrobiota > Vulcanimicrobiia > Vulcanimicrobiales > Vulcanimicrobiaceae > Cybelea. The sequence continues at coordinate 181,291 of CAVWWP010000002.1, read as the reverse complement.
GCCGTGGCGCGCTTCGATCAGGTCACCGGCGTCTCCGAGGCCGCTCGCGAGTTGGCTTTTGCAAACATCAAGAAAGCCGCGACGGCACTACGGCATCGATCTCTCCGAAGAGTCTCCGCAAGATCTCGGCGTCCATCCGCAACGAAACCGGAAACAGAGCGCACGCAAAGCCGCCGCGACACGCAAGCGCACCGGCGTCGCAAAGACGGCGGCGCGCAAAGACAGCGAAGACGCGCAAGCAAACCAGAAGGAAAGGGCGCTAATCGGAAAACTCTACGCGCCCTTCGGCGCGCCGAGCGTGCTGCGACGCTCACCGACGCCCGATTGCTTTTCCCGGAGGCCGCTTCCTTCCGTAAAGCTAACACCATCGCGATGCTTCTTCTCGGGATCGAAACGTCGTGCGACGACACCGCGACCGCAGTCGTACGCGACGGCGAGCGCGTGCTCTCAAACGTCGCTACAAACCAGGATGCGTTTCACGCGAAATACGGCGGCATCGTTCCCGAAATTGCGAGCCGTCAACATGTCGCACTGCTCTCTGCGGCCGTCGAGGATGCATTGCTGCGCGCACGCGTGACGTTCGACGAGGTCGACGGCATCGCCGTCACGCGCGGGCCAGGTCTCATCGGCAGCCTCGTCGTCGGCGTCGCGGCAGCTAAGGCGCTCGCCTTTGCCCTGTGCAAGCCACTCTATGCCGTCAATCATCTCCACGGTCACATTTTTGCCGCGTTCCTCGACCGCCCGGAAAAGCCGCCCTTTCCATTTCTTGCATTGCTGGTCTCGGGCGGCCATTCGCAGTTCGTCGCGGTCGAATCGGCCACAAAGATGCGCGTGCTCGGCCGTACGCACGACGACGCCGCGGGAGAGGCTTACGACAAGACGGCACGATTGATGGGACTCCCGTATCCCGGGGGCCCGGAGCTCGATCGGCTTGCACAAACCGGCAACCCGCACGCATACCGCTTTCCACGATACCGCCCATCGGCCGGCGCGCTCGACCTTTCGTTTTCCGGCCTGAAGACGTCGGTGCGCTACTTCCTGGAATCCTCCGAAGGGCGCGCGGCCCGGCCAGAAGATGTCGCCGCTTCGTTTCAGGCGGCGGTCGTCGATGCGCTCATGGATGGCGTTGCGCGTGCGATGGACCGCGGTGGATTCCGCGCCGTCGTCCTCTCGGGCGGCGTCGCGGCAAACTCAGCGCTCCAGGCGGCGTTACGTTCGTGGGCCGAACGGCGCGGCGTCGAGACCTTCATCCCGCCACCGGAATACTGCACCGACAACGCTGCAATGATCGCCGCGGCGGCGTACTATCAGCGGGACGCGAGCGCGGTCGATCCGCTCGACCTTTCGGCCGATGCGAACCTACCGTTCGAGCTCTAGGGCTACGATCTCGTTGTTGGCGCGATGGTTGGTCCAGAAACGTGTCCCGTCGTACGCTAGCCCGCGGCCGGGGAATGGCACGCGCGCAAGATCCTCGCTGACCGCTGTGCCACCGGCCGGCGTGACTTTGGTAAGGAAATAGTCGTTGGTCTCTTCGTCGTCGGTCGTAAGAAGGTAGAAGGATCCGTCTACGTAGCACTGGCCGCAGATTTGGTGGGGGACGTCGATCTGCTTGACGATCGTGCCGCGTTCGTCGAGCCCTAACAGCCGCTTGTTGTAGAACTGACTGAGGTACAGACGCACGCCATCGTAGCTGAGCTGCGAGCCGGTGTAGTCCGGACAGTCGATTGCATCTTGCGCCTTAAACCCGTGACCGGGAACGAAACGCCGGATGATGCGGTCGTCTTCTTCGCCTTCGCCGCAGACGACGCGCAACTCATCGCCGACGACCGTCATGCCCCAGGGTCGGCCCGGTGTCTTCTCCTCCTCGACGATCGTCCACTGATTCGGATCGATCGCGTACAGCCTGTTCGTTTCGATCGATCCCATCCAGAGTTTCTCGCCGTCGAACGCGATCGATTGCGGACGCGGCGCCGGTGAGGGTAATCGTAGAGCTTCGATAACGTCCTGCATGGCCGATTGGTTCGCGCTTCTTATACCCTTTCTTGCGCTCAGGGAGTGATTATCGCCCTCGAGCTGCCTTACGCGCCCCTGACGTCGGCTTGCCGCTCAGCGCCGCGTGGACGGCGACTGCGAGTGCCGATCCGGCAATCGGCCCGACGACATAGATCCAGACGTTATTGAACGCGCCCGCCAGTACTTGCGGTGCAATCGTGCGTGCGGGGTTCATCGAGGCTCCGCTTATCGGGCCGGCGGCAAACCCGCAGGCCGCAACGACGAATCCAACCGCCAGCGCGGCCTCCTTGCCTATCGATGCCTCCTCTTGCGCGGTCATCAGGATGGTCAAGACGAAGACGAACGTCAAGACCAGCTCGCAGAGCGCCGCTACCGGAGGAGCAATCCCCGTTCCCGGGTGGCTCGCCCCGAGCCCGATCGAGCCGCCGAAAAGCGTCCAGAGCAGGAGCGCGGCTGCGAAGCTGCCGGCGAACTGCGCACATACGTACGCGCACATTTGGCTCCACGAGACCAGACGCCGCAGCGCAAACGCAAGCGTTACGACGGGATCGGCGTGAGCGCCGGAAATCTCCGCGAACGCGTAGACCACGACGGCTGTAATGAACCCACGAGCGAGCCAGCGCGAGGTATAATCGACCCCGTGGCCCGTATAGTACAGCACGTCGACGGCGATGGCGATCGCAGTGACCATAAACGTACCGACCGCTTCCGCCGCCAGTTTTTGCGCGAGTGACGGCTTCGCTCGAGCTATCCCCGTCGATCCAGTCGGCCCTGCGCGCCGCCGGCTGTCAGCATGCTCTCCCTATACCCAGGGTTCACCGATTGATTCGCGAGGCGAACGGCCACCCGTTTGCCAACCGGCAAACCGTGGTATGACGGAGAAGTGAGCAAGCGTAGCATTAATCCTACGGACTACGATCGTATTCCGGCCTATGCGCTCAACGGCGCGAAAGGTCTCGTGCACGCCGTCATCGAGACGCCGGCGCAGACGCGCCACAAGTACGCATTCGTTCCGCAATACGGAATCATGATGCTCAAGATGACGCTCGCCGAAGGCCTCGCGTGGCCGTACGACTATGGATTCGTGCCCGAAACGCTCGCCGACGACGGCGATCCCGTCGACGTCCTCGTTCTCAACGACGCACCGACGTTCTCGGGATGCATGCTCGAAGTCCGGATCCTCGGCGCGGTCCTACTCAAGAAAAATGGGGTCGAGAACGATCGGTTGGTCGCATGTCCCAAACGCAAACCAGGTGTGACGCTCAAGACCGACGGGTTCGACGACATTTCGGATATCCCGGAAGACATGCTCGCCGGCATCGAGCGCTTTCTCATCGATTACTCTGCCGAAGAGGGCAATACGATCGTTTTCGCCGGCACGGTTTCGCGAAAGAAAGCGCTGCGGATGATCGACAAGGGGCGTAAACAGTTTCACAAGGCACCGAAGAAAGAGAAGTAATCTCGCCCGAGGGTTCAGCTCGGGCGGCGGGATTGCGATACGTCGACGATCGGACTGCCGGCATCGCGCGGGTGCGCCGTGGACGCCACTTCGCCTATACGTATCCCGACGGCGGTCCCGTGCGAAACAAGCACGAACTCGCGCGGATTGCCGCGCTGGCGATACCACCAGCATACACGAACGTATGGATATGCCCGCTGGCTAACGGTCATCTTCAGGCGACCGGACGCGACGCGCGAGGGCGCAAACAGTATCGTTACCACCCCCGTTGGCGCGAGGTACGCGATGAGGCAAAGTATCATCGCCTCGTTGCATTTGGTACCAGACTGCCGGCAATTCGTGCGACCGTGGCTTCCGACGTTGCGGGCGAAGGACTGTCGCGCCGCAAGGTTCTCGCAGCCATGGTTGCATTGCTCGATATGACGGGTATTCGCGTCGGCAACGAAGAGTATGTGCACGCGAATGGCTCGTTTGGATTGACGACCCTACGCTCGCGTCATGTTCGAGTGCGTCGAACGGAGGTTCGCTTTCGGTTCCGCGGTAAGACGGGGCGCGAACACGTCATCGCCCTCGACGACCCTCGGCTCGCGCGTATCATCAAACGGTGTCGGGATCTGCCGGGTGAGGAACTCTTCACGTACGTCGCCGAGGATGGCTCCGTCAACGCCGTGACCTCTGACGACGTCAACGAATACATTCGTTCGATCGCCGGTGACGATTTTTCGGCTAAGGATTTCCGGACGTGGATCGGCACGGTGGAGTGCATGTCGGCGCTCGCCCAACCGGCCGCTAATGCAGCCGAAGCGAAGCACAATGTCGCCGCGGCATTAGAATGCGTCGCACGGAGGCTGGGGAATACCGCTGCGGTTTGCCGTAAGGCGTACGTCCATCCAGCGATTCTTGAAACCTATCTTCATACGTTCGCGCTGCCGTTGCGCGGCGTCGGCGCTGGACCTCGGCGTCAAGTGCGACGATCGGCCCTCACCAGTCTCGAACGCTGCGTCTTGCGATTCGTAAGGCACTGCCACAAAGAGGAGAGGCCCGCCTGAAGCGGGCCTCGGTCGTTCTTGCGTAGGTAGTTCTCTTGTACCCTTCCTGTCGCATTTAAACCGCAAGGGATGCCTCGATTGCCACCTCCAGCATGGAAACGGCGCGTGCGATCTCTTCGGCCGAAACGATGAGCGGCGGAGCGAAGCGCAGCACGTTACCGCCTGCCGTTCCTATGAGGAGCCCGCGTTCGCAAGCGCTTGCGACGAGCGCACTCGCTCCGTAAGGACGTTTGACCGGCAACGCGACGAGCAAGCCCATGCCACGCGGGGGTTCGAGCAACGAGGGATGCTCCGCCACCAATGTCCGTAGACCGGCCAGCAGTTGCTCCGATCGCTCGCGCACGCGCGCTTCAAGCTGCAACTCGTCGCGGACATGCAGATGGGCCAGCGCCGCCGCACATGGAATCGGCGACCCGCCGAACGTCGAACCGTGGTCCCCCGGTTCGAAGCCCGACGAAGCGCGCTCGTTTGCGAGCAACGCGCCGATCGGTAATCCGTTGCCAAGAGCCTTTGCCAACGTGAGCGCATCCGGCTTTATGCCGAATGCCTGGAACGCGAAGAGTGGTCCTAAACGGCCCATTCCACATTGAATCTCGTCAAACACCAGCAGCGCTCCGCGTTCGTCGCAGAGCCGCCGCGCGGCCGCGAGAAACTCGGTCGTCGCGGGATTTATGCCGCTCTCACCCTGCACCGGCTCGACGAGGAACGCGGCGACCCGATCGTCGATCGCGCGTTCGAGCGCCTCTACGTCGTTGAACTCGACGAATTTGAAGCCGTCGGGCAGCGGCTCGAAGCCTTCCTTATACGCCGCATTTGCGGTTGCGGCTAGCGAGCCCATCGTGCGCCCGTGAAACGAGCCGGTGCACGCGAGGATGGTTCGGCGCTCGGCCTCTCCTCGGCGATACGCCCACTTCCGCGCAAGCTTGATCGCAGCCTCATTGGCTTCGGTGCCGGAGTTACAAAAGAAGACGCCCTCCATACCCGATCGTTTCGCCAGTTCGCGCGCAAGCGAACCAGCCGGCTCGTGGTGGTAGAGGTTGCTCGTGTGAACGAGCCGCCGCGCTTGCGCCGCAACGGCTTCGGCGATCGCCGGATGGGCGTGTCCGAGCGCGCAGACTGCAATCCCGGCAATGCAGTCGATGTACCGGTTCCCGCGATCGTCCACGAGCTCGCAGCCTTCACCCGAGACGAACGTCACCGGCGCGCGATTGTACGTTCGTAAGTAGTAGCTCTGCGCGGCGATCGTCACGTGCGATAGTTCGCGTTTATTCGAACGTAGTCGCGCGACAAGTCGCAGCCCCATGCGACGGCCTGTGCGTCGCCCAAACCAAGCTTCAGTTCGACGACCAGGCTCGACGACTCGAGCTCTCGGTGCGCCTCCGCCTCGGAAAGGAGCTCGATCGCTCCAACCGCTACCCACGTCTTTCCATTGAGATGGAGCGACCACCGCGCGGGATCGAGCTTTGCACGGGCCGAGCCGGCCGCGGCGATGATTCTTCCCCAGTTCGGGTCTTCGCCGTAGAGCGCCGTGCGCACAAGGTTGCTGTTGACGACCGCACGCGCGATCGACCGCGCTTGCGCGTCGTCGGTCGCCTCCGTTACGCGCATTTCGAGCATCTTCGTCGCCCCTTCGCCGTCGGCAACCATAGCGCGCGCAAGGTCGAGGCAGACCTGACGAACGGCCTGCGCGCATGCCGGCGGGGCGGTGGTTCCATTTGCCGCCGCCGGAGCAAAGGCATAAACGGCATCGTTCGTCGACATATCACCGTCGACCGAGATCATGTTGAAGCTCTCCTCGCACCCGGCTGTCAGCAGATGCGCGAGCGCCGCGCGCGAGAGTGGAAAATCGGTCGCGATGAAGGCGAGCATCGTTGCCATGCTCGGTGCGATCATCCCCGAGCCCTTTGCGACGCCGCCGACGGTGTACCGCCGCTCGCCGACGTAGAACGCGTACGCCGCCAGCTTCGGAACGCGGTCGGTCGTCATGATCGCCTCGGCTGCGTCGAATGCCGCCTTACCGCCATCGTCGAGTCGCGCAACGGCACGTTCCAGCCCGCGCTGCAGGCGATCCATCGGCAGCGGCACGCCGATCACGCCGGTCGAAGCAACGATCACCTGCGCCGGAAGTATGTCTAGCAGTGCAGCCGTTTGACGCGCGGTTGCGCGCGCGTCCCGTTCGCCACGCTCGCCGGTGCACGCGTTGGCACAGCCGGAGTTGCAGACGACTGCGCGCATCGTCGCGGATGTGGCTAAGTGTTCGGCACTCACGATCAGCGGTGCGGCCTTGATCTCGTTGGTCGTAACGACCGCGGCGCAGTGCTGCGGGGCGTCGAACAGGATCAACGCAAGATCCCGCTTGCGCGCTTTGATGCCGGCGTGAACGCCGGCTAACCGAACGGCCGGAACCGCTCCGAGGCCGCCGCGTAGGGCGACGAGCTGCGCCGCCTCCTGCGCCTCAGGCGACGACGGCGCGCGCACCAAATCCGCTCTCTTCCGGATAACCGAGCATGACGTTGAGATTCTGAACCGCCTGACCCGCCGCACCTTTGCCAAGATTGTCGATCGCGCAAATAGCGCGCACGATACGGCCTTGCACGTCGACATGGAGCTCAGCATCGTTCGTTCCGACCACCGCCGCGACGCTCGGGGCACGATCGTTTGCGAGCACGCGCACGAAACCACCTTCCGGATACGCGTTGCGATACGCCGCAGTGACGTCGCCGGCGTCCAGCGTGCGATCGAAGAACGCGTAGACGTCGACGAGCATCCCTCGCGCGAGGGGTACGACGTGCGGCGTAAACGTCACATTCGTCGGCGCGCCGGCATCGCGGAGCCCGCGTTCGATCTCCGGCTGGTGACGGTGACCTGCCAGCGCATAGCTGCGGATGTCGCCGCTTACTTCGGCGAACATCGCGCCGATGCTCGGCGTGCGTCCTGCTCCCGTGATCCCGCTCTTCGCGTCGATTGCCACGTGCGCAGGCGTGGCGACTCCGACCAGCGGCAGCAATGCCAGCAACGCCGCGGTCGGATAGCACCCAGGATTCGCGACGAGCTTTGCGTCGGCAATCTCGCCGCGCCGCCACTCGGTGAGCCCGTAGGCTGCGGCGTCATCGAATCGGTGCTCCGCCGAGAGATCGAGTGCACGAACGCCCCGCCGCATCAGCCGCGCTACGATCTCGCGGACCTCTCCTTCGTGACCGGCGAAAATGACGACGTCGCCGGACTCGACCCTCTGTTCCACGCTGCCCGGTTCGTCGAAACGGTACGGCGTCGTGCGCAGGAGTGGGAAATGGTCGGCTAAGAGCGCACCGGCGTGGGTCCGGCTTTCGAGTGCGCCCAGCTCGAAAAACGGGTGCGCGTGCAGCAGACGGATCGTTTCGGCGGCGGCATAGCCGCCGGCGCCCCAGACGTGCGCTCGCGTCACGTCAACATTTTTCGCAGGCTTGCGATCTCCCGGTCGAGCGACGCGAGCTGATCGGCGACTTCGGGCGGCGCGGTCGAACCGCGCGTGCGTTTCGCAGCCACGGATGCATTTGCTTCGAGCGGCGCGCGCAACGTTTCTACGCCCGCCTGGGCTGCAATTCGTGCGAGATCTCGCTCTTCCAACGGCCGCCCCTCGCGTTCGGCAGCGACCACCGTGGCACCGACGAGCGCATGCGCGGCACGCGCCGAGACGCCGCGTGCAATGAGTGCATCTGCAATGTCCGTGGCGACCGTATAGCCGTTGGTTGCGGCCGCAGTCATGTGCGCGCGGCAAAACGTCACCGCATTGCACGCACGCCGAAACGCTGCAAGCGTAGCGAGCGAGTCCTCAACGATGCTCATCGTCAGCGCCTTGGTCTCTTGAAGATCCCGCTGATAGGAGGGGGCGAGGCCACAGAGTGTCGCGAGTGCGCCGGCGTACGCGCCGAGCAGCCTCGCAGCACGTGCGCGCACCAGCTCGAGTGGATCCGGGTTGCGTTTCTGCGGCAAGAGACTCGAGCCGGTCGAAGCCGCGTCACCGAGGACGACGTTGCCTTGTGCCGGCGTCGACCATGCGATGAGCTCTTCGGCGATGCGCGACGCATCGATCGCAGCGCGAACACATGCGTGGGCAAGGTCGAGCGCCGCGTCACGGTTACCGATCGCGTCGAGTGCGTTGCGCGACGGGTCGGTAAAACCCAGCGCTGCCGCCGCTTTTGCCCGATCCAGCGGAAGGCCCGAACCGGCAAGCGCGGCGCTGCCTAGCGGCGACGAGCGAGCCGCCTCCTGCGCGACTCCGATGCAGCGCCATGCCGAGCGCAAGAACGGCTCGCTCCACGCCGCGAGAACGAATGCCAACATGACGGGTTGCGCCGGCTGGCGGTGCGTACACCCCGCAACGAGCGTTCCGGCTTCGAGTTCCTCTCGCGCACGGCCGGCAAACGATTCCGCGAGCTCGAGCGACCGCCGCGCCGCCGCACGCGCGCGGTCGCGCACGTAGAGCAGCAGCGTCGTCGCGACCTGATCGTTGCGGCTACGGCCGGCGTGCAGCCGTTCTCCCGCGGCGCCGGCAAACTCTCGGACGCGCGCGTCGATCGCACCGTGCACGTCTTCGGCCCCCAGCGCCCGCGCGTGCTCCGCAAAGGTGCCATCCTCGATCTCGGCCTTCACGCGTGCGAGGGCGTCGATCAACGCCGCGGTATCGCTCTCGTCGATGATACCTCCGCCGCGCAACGCCTCGACATGCGCTAGCGAACATGCAACGTCGAACGGCGCGAGCAGCATATCCTCGTCCAGCGACGATCCAAACGCGAGCAGCTCCGCATCCGGTTCAGCCGTAAAGCGGCCGCCCCATTGCAACGTGCGCACCGCGCTACTCCGCCACGAGCGCCTGCGGATCGGAGCGACGAGCGTACGCCGCCAGCGGCAGCCCGTGCAGCTCGATGAAACCCGTCGCCGCACGATGATCGAACCGGTCCCCGGTTCCATATGTCGCGAGCGCTTCGTCGTAGAGCGCGTGCGGCGATTGCACCCCGGTTACGACCGCACTTCCATGATGCAACCGGATGCGCACCCGGCCTGAGATCCGAGGCGCCAACGCCGCATTGAACGCATCCAGCGCGCCGCGCAACGGTTGCATCCAGAGGCCATCGTAGACCAGCTCGGCATAGCGCTGATCGGCGGCGCTCTTAAAACGCAGCTCGTCCCGCGTCAGCACCAGTCGCTCGAGTGCGCGATGCGCCGCGATGAGCACGATCGCCGCCGGACATTCATAGACCTCACGCGACTTCAGACCGACGACGCGGTCCTCGACAAGATCGATCCGGCCGACGCCGTGCCGTCCCGCAATCGCATTGAGCGCCGCTACCAACTGTGCACCGGTCATGCCGGCCATCGACGGCAGGCCGTCTTCGAACAGAACTGTGACGTCTTCGGCGAGCGGTGGCCGGGCGGAGGGTGATGCGGTCCATGCGTACGCCTCTTCCGGTGGCGAACTCCACGGATCCTCGAGAATGCCGGCTTCGATCGAGCGTCCCCAGAGGTTTGCATCGATCGAGTACGGCTTCTCGGCGGTGTGCGAGATCGGGACGCCGTGTTCGCGCGCAAAGGCGATTGCGTCTGGGCGCGAGAGCGGCTGCTCGCGCAGCGGCGCACGGCAAACGAGCCGGGGATCGAGCGCGCGCACCGTCAGCTCGATGCGCACTTGATCGTTTCCCTTACCCGTACAGCCGTGCGCCACAACCGTCGCCCGGTGCTCGTGGGCAGTCTTCACGAGCAACTCGGCGATAAGCGGTCGCGAGAGGGCGGCCGAGAGCGGATAGACCGTTTCGTACAGCGCATTGGCCTGAAGCGCACGAAATGCGAACTCGGCGATGAACTGTTCCTTGGCGTCGATCAACACGGCGTCGAGAGCGCCGAGCGCAAGCGCCTTTGCGCGCACGCGTTCGAGCACGGCACCGGCATGTTCGCCCGCGACGGCATCGCTCTCGCCCAGATCGGCCGTCATCGCGATGACCTCGTCGCCGTCGAGCACGAGCTTCTTGAGCAGAACGGAGGTGTCGAGACCACCGGAATAGGCCAGGACGATGCGGCTCATGCGGCGCTGAGTCCCTTCATGTCGAGGAAGCGCTGCATGACGTAGCCCATCGCTTCGCCCGAACGCACGATCACGAGGATCGTGTCGTCGCCGCCGATTGTGCCGAGAACCTCCGGCCATGCCGCTTCGTCAAGCGCCGACGCAACCATCATCGCATTACCGGGCGGCGTACGGATCACGATCAGGTTGCCGCTGCCGTCGATTGTCGTGACAAGCTCGGCCATCGCCCGGTGTAGGCGGCTCGCGTAGGCCGCAGCGACGCTCGGCATCACGTATTTGAATATCTCGTCACCGCGCTCCGACCTGATCGGAACTTTGGCGAGTCCCAACTCCTTGACGTCGCGCGAAACCGTCGCCTGCGTCACCTCGAAGCCTTGCGCTTGCAGGAGCGCTACCAGCTCTTCTTGCGAGTGTACCGGCCGCGTTGCGACGAGCGTTAAAATGGCGCGCTGGCGGCGATCCTTCATATCGGAAATCCTTTGCATTCGGTGAGCAACGCGACGAGCAGCGCCTTTTGCGCGTGCATACGATTCTCAGCCTGATCGAAAACCGCACTCTGTGCGCCGTCGATGACCTCCGCGCTCACCTCCTCGCCGCGATGTGCGGGCAGGCAGTGCAAGAAGATCGCATGCGCGGCGGCATACGCCATGAGTTCGCTCGTGACGGCGTACGGGCGGAGCATCGCCTCGTTGCGCTCGCGGTAGCGCTCCTCGCCCATCGAGGTCCAGACGTCGGTGTAGACGGCGTCGACGCCGCGCACCGCGCGAACCGGATTCGAGAACGCACGCGCGCCGCCGCCGCGCCGCCCGAGGCGATTGAGATGCGCGAGGAACGGCTCCGACGGCCGGTGCGTCGGCGGCGAGCCGAAGTGAACCATCACACCGAGCATCACCGCGGCTTCAGCGAGCGAGGCCGCGACGTTGTTGCGCGCGTCGCCGACGTACGCGATGCGCAGGCCGGCGATCTCTCCGAAACGTTCGCCAATCGTCAGTACGTCGGCCAAGGCCTGACACGGGTGCGCTTCGGCGGAGAGCCCGTTGATGACCGGCACTTCGGCCGCCTGCGCGAACCGTTCCAACGGATCGTGCTCGTGGGTGCGAATCACGATAGCATCGACGTACCGCGAGAGCACCCGTGCCGCGTCTTCCGGACTCTCACGCGAGCCGAGCATGAACTCGGCGCCCTGCGCAAAGAGCGTCTCGGATCCCAGCTGCGTCGCCGCAACCTCGAACGAGACACGCGTGCGCAGGCTCGGTTTCTCGAAGAGCAACGCCAGCGTCCGCCCGCGGAGCAGGCTGCGCTGCTCGTTGTGCGGTCGCGCCTTGAGAAAGCGCGCCAGTCGCAGCACCTGGCCGAGATCATCGGGCGTCAGATCGCTCACCCGCAGCACGTGCCGCCCAAAAAGGCCTTTTGTTCCCCAGGGGGCTGGCGCAACGGCATACATGTTCTGTATATTTATGCATATGGCGCATGAATATGCAAGTACCCTCGTCGTGAAGTACGGTGGCAACGCGATGGCAAGCGCCTGGCGGCCCGACGGCGACCCGGTCCTGGATGAAGTCGCCGCGCTCTGGGCCTCCGGCGCGGACGTCGTGCTCGTGCACGGTGGCGGCCCCGAGATCGACGCCGCGCTGGCAACGCGCGGCATCGTTACGGAGCGCATCGGCGGAATGCGGGTCACCGACGAGCCTACGCTCGCCATCACCGAGGCCGTGCTCTGCGGAAGTATCAACAAGCGTATCGTCCGGACGTGTGCGGTCTTGGGCATTCCGGCCGTCGGCATCAGCGGTCAGGATGCGGGCCTGCTCGTTGCGCATGAGATGCGGGGCCCGGGCGACGTCGATCTCGGATACGTCGGCGAGATCGTCGCGACGGACATTCGCGTCCTGCGTACGCTGCTCGACGGTGGATTCGTTCCGGTCGTCGCGCCACTCGCGATCGCGCGCGAAGGCTGGCATCCATACAACGTCAACGCCGATCTTGCCGCGGGCGTCATCGCTGCGGCGCTTCGCGCCGATGCATTCATCGTCGTCACTGACGTTCCGCGCGTGCTCCGCGATCCCAATGACGACGAATCGGGCATCGATCGTCTAACGCCTGAAGAGGCGTTGCGCTTTGCGGCGACCGACGCGTGCCGATCGAACATGAAACCGAAGGTACTTGCCGCGGCCGGCGCCGTCCGCGATGGTGCGGGCGCGGCTTACATCTGCGCGATCCGCCCAAGTCCAATCGCCTCGGCGTTGGCCGGCGATGCGACGACGATTGCGGCCGAGACGACGGCTACGGCGCGGGCGATGTGAGCGGGATGCTGCCGCTACAGAGCGCCGCGCTGTTCATGACGGATTTGGCCGCCTCGTTCTCCCGCGAGGCCGTCTGATCGATCGTCCAATGTAAGGCGTCGACGAGGCGCGTGACCGGATTATAACCGAGCGTCAGACCCGGAATCGTCGCCAGATCTATGCTGTAAGGATTTGGCGCCAGGCCCGCATAGCCGGGATTGTACGAGAGCGGATTCGGCGTCGGCGTCGCCATGCTCGCCTTGCCCGAATCGGATTGACTCATCGCACCGATGTACTCCTGACCCGCGTGCTGCAAGTCGGCCATCTGCTGGGTATCTACGAAGCCGCTGATGATATCGAGCGATGCGTTCTGTGCCGCGAGCGCCTTGAGCAGTTTCGCACGAATCTCTTGCAACTGCTCGTCGTCGTCGGCGCGTCCCGTGCCTTTGGTCAACTGCGGGCTGTCGAGCATCGTCTGAATCGCGATGATATTGTTGGCAATCGGACGGATGAGCGTCTCCAAACCGAGGAGCGCCATGCGCTGCGCCATATTCATGGTTCCGCCGCCGGGATCCGATCCGAGCGCTCCACTCTGACCGCCCGGCGCGCCGGCATCGTTCCCGTAGAGCGTCGCGGTGTTGTACTGCTTGAAGAGCTCCGGGCTCTTTTTTATCGACGTATCATTCTCTAACATCATGCCGATCGCCGGCCCGATGTGGCCGTGGAGCTCGGTGCATAGCGGCCGAGTGATGGTGTGGTAGATTTGAGGCGGCTCGGTCGGAGGCGCGACAGGCGCGGCCTGCGCCGTGGGCGGCGAAAGCAGCGACACGAGCAGCGCGACCGCGATCGCCAGGGCTGAGAGAGACCGCACCATACCTTCTCTAGTTACGACGCTTGGCGGGGCTTCCTTGTGACGTTACGTCCCCTTCTCGGCGCCGGCATAGAAGATGAGCTTGAAGATGAGTTGGGGGACCGTTACGAGCGCATTGGGGTTTCCATATGCGACGTAAACTTCGCTGTGACGCAACCGCAGATGATAGGCGACCGAAATATTCGAGCATGTGCCCATACAGTCGCCGCCGCCGTTGGGGACCGGTGGATAGCCGACGACGCGCCGAATGCCGATCGCAAACGAAGAGTTTCGATCGATTTGATAGGCGTAGCTAAGGCTCTCAAACCATTGAATATTGTCGGGCTGCACGGGAAGCCATTGTGCCGTATCGTCGAGCGCGAGCGTGAGCGCCCCGCGCGTGCCGACCTGAATCGTCGTCGAGCGAAACCACGTGTCGAGGCGTCCGTCACCGTACCGGCCTGTGTTGTATGAGATCGTCGTCGGCGTCGAGGACGTTCCGTGATAAGGGAACTGTCCTGGATTGTTCGTCTGTAAGCCGCTGTGATACGTGAACGAGAAGCCGCCGTTCTGAGTGATCGGCGTCAGCACGTCGCCGAAGCGCCAGTAGTTCGAACCGGTGAAGAGTTGAAAATCGAGCGCGCTCTTCGTCAGGAGGTCGAAGACCAGTTGGTTGTCGCTCTGATCCTGACCCATCGTCGGGCCCTGATACCGGTCGAGAAAGCCTGCGAAGCCGGCCGACGCGAGTTTGTCGTTGGTGTCGAAGTCGAAGATCTTCGCGGCGTAGAGCGCGTATCCGGCGATACCGGGGTGCGAGATGAACCCGTCGACCGGATCGTAGTACTCGCCGATCTTCCGCGTTGCGCCGAAGAAGCCGAACGTCTGATTGAACCAACCCGTGCCGAACTCGTAGTACTGCGATTGATCGGGGACCAGTACGTTGGTTCCCGAATCGTCGCCGTAGTTCGCGTACGCTTGAAAGTGTTTGAGATCGTAGTACGAGACGCCGGTCTCGGTTGTATCGTCAGTGAGGCCTGGAATATTGACCGCCACCCGCTGAAGGCTGGCGCTCCACTTCGTGTCGGCCGACGTATAGTCGAGCGCGCTCGCGAAATCGTTGCGATCGTCGCCGACTGCATCAAAGGCTGCGAACCCGATTGGCCCCTGCTTCCCCTCGACCGCGTAGCCCTGGCTAGGCGTCGGGATCGCCGGTGTGTAGAGCGATTGAATGTTTTGACACGCGTTGCAGTTGAACTGGTTGTAGAAGGTCGCTGCCTGCGTGAAGAACGGACGCACCTCGCTGTAATACCGTTGGTAGACGGTCGGCGAGATCGACTGCTGGTCGAGTTCGACGTTTGAGTAGTCGGGATGGAAGGTCGAGTAGAACGAAGCGGTCGGCGTGATCGGAATCGAAAGGTCGGCACCGACGCGCGAGGTCGATCCGCCGATGCTCTTGCTGGCTGCCTCTGCTAGCGCGTAGACCGCTGCGCGCGGCCGCGGGCGAGACGCCGTGATTCCTTTGAGCGCGGGCAGCGTCACGGTACCCGCGTGCGCGTAATCGGAGTTTCCGTACGCATCCGGTTGCATCTGCACGCGATCGTACGACCAAACCTCCTGCTCGCCGCTGGCATGTACGTAGCGCACGAACTGCGCCTTCCACGGGCCGCCGTGCGCGTTGCGAATCACATTGAGCGGAATCTTCATCGTGACGGTGTAGCCGTTGCCGTTCGCGGCGCCGTGCGACTCCCAGTTCGGCGAGTAAGCGGTGTTTTCGGAGGAGTACTCGTAGTGCGTGCCGTTCGGCGTCGCGATGAACTGATAGAAATAGCCGTTGAGGCCATTGGGCCACAGGTCGATCCAGACTTGATCGTCGTTGCCCTGTCCTACGTCGTTGGTATGCTGCACCGCTGAGACCGGTTCGCGCTGCGGTACGTCGAAGCGAACGTACAAGAACTTGCCGTCCGTCGCGACGCGCGCGGTCGCCGGTTCGCTCGCCGGTTGCGACTTGACTGGATTCCACGCGAGCGTGACGCTCGTCGCCTGCACCCATGCCGTTGCCGGCGCTGCGGGATCGAGCGGCGGCTCGCCACCGGCGACCGTTACTTGCGGATAGGCGAAGGCTCGGCCGAATGTCGCAAGGATTGCAAGGAGCGCCCCAACCATGCGAGCCGGTTGGCCACTAGAGAACTGCTCCGCCTAGGTCCGATCCGGAGTTTTGCCGCAGCGTCGCCCCGTCGACGTGTTCGCAGCGACGTTGCGCGCCGTCCGTCCCGCAGATCAACGCGCCACGCAGATCCGCCCCATGCAGGTCGGCACCCCGGAGGTCGGCGCAACTGGTTCGGCGCTCGTACCAAGCGGAGTTTCGCGAACAGAGCCGGGCGTTGCGAAGGTCGGCGTTCCGGAGATCCGCATTACGAAAGGTAACACCCTCGAGATCCGCGCCTTCGAACCGCGTTCCGTGCGCGCGGGCGCCGCTCAGATCGCCACCGACGATCGAAACGCCGGAGAGGTCGCGGCCGTCGAGCACCGCGTCGCGCGCGTCGCATCCGATACAGTGCCCGAGCAGGCCTCGCACGTCCACGTCAGGTGTACCATCGAGGACGCCGCGGAGATTCACGCCGGTGAGCGCCGCGCCGGTAAAGTTCGCACGCTCCACATGTGCGCCATGCAGGTCGATGCCGACGAGTTTCGCATTCGCGAAATCTGCGCCGCGCAGGTCGGCGTCCCGAAAGTCGACTCCGGTCAGGCGCGTATCGGTCAGGTTAGCGCCCCGCAGATTAACGCGCGCAAAATCGACGCCGACGTACAACGCTCCCGCAAGGTTAGCATTCTGCAAGTCGCGCCCCGCGAACGAGCATCCGACGCATCGCGCCGGGAGTCCCTGCGTACCGGTCGCGCCCAGCAAAATCACTGCAAAGCCAAGGGCGCTTGTGACACCGAGTAGTCTTTTCATGAGCCTTCCTCGTCGTAAGAGCGCACGGAAGCTGAGCCCCGCCCGGCGAGGCTCCCGATAATAGGGGCCGGCGCATACGAGCGCGCGGCTACGTTAGGATTGCAATCAGTTCGTCGGGACTTCGGTATCGATGAGATGCGCTTTTGAAAGATCGACGTGACGCAAATCGACGTCGCTGAGATCGCAGTTGGTGAGCGTCGCACCGGCAAGGTTCACGCCATCGAGCCGAGCGCCGCTCAGATCGACGTTGGTGAGGTGCGCTCCGCCAAGGTTTGCTCCACGAAGGTCGGCACGGCTGAGATCGTCGCCGCTCGCCCTGACGTTCGACAGATCGACGCCGCTAAGGTTTGCTTGGTTAAAATCGCAGCCGCGGCAGCTATTGAACACGTCACGAATGGTTGACGACGTCAGCGTCGCGCCGGTGAACTGGCATCCCGAGATCATAGCTCCGGTGAAATCGACGTTCGTGAGATTGGCGTGGGAGAAATCGCAGCCGACCAGCCGCGCATTTCTGAACGATGCACCGTTGAGATTGGCGCGGCTAAAGTCGACGCCGCTGAACCGGCCGCCGGCGAAGTTCGTCCCGGCCAGCGTAGCGTCGCTCAGATCGACACCGGTATACTCGACGCCGTGCAGGTCCCGCCCCGACCAGTTCACGCGAGCGAAATCGCACGCCGTGCACGTGCGCCCGTTCTGGACCCCTTGCGCTCCGGCGATCGCCACGCCCGTGCTCTGTGCGACGCTTTTGTAAATCGACTTGGTCAGTTTATCCGCGTCGATGCCGGGTATCGCGATTCGCATCTCCGGAACGGTAACCGTCGTCGCGGGCACTTTAAACGTCTGCGCCGGAATCGTCATCGAAGGGACGTGCGCCTCGACGCTGGGCACGTGCACGTGCGTGCGCGGCACGACGACTTCACCGGGCGTGTAGGTCTGCGGCAGTGCGGGAGCGGCCGCCTGAGCAACGCGACGGACGGTGAGCTTCGTCGTTGTCGCAGGCGACGGGCGTGCCGCGACCTTAGCGACCGACGCGACCACCGGCGGTGTGGGAATCGTGGGCGCCGCGACGGACGGCGCAACGACGGCGATAACGATGGCAACCGCGGTAACGGCGGCGACCGCAACGGCTGCCGGGCCAAACGCCAGGTTCGTCGCGATATTGCGCCCGGCGGCGAGAAGGCGCTCGATGCGCATCGATATGTGACGGCGGGTCGCGAAGACGCCCGGCGCCGGCATCGGCTGGCGCGGCCAGCTGGCCGTCTCAGCCATCTTCGTGAGGCACATCGCGTACGGGCGGACCGCACCGACAAGCGAGAGCACCCAATCATCGCACGCAACCTCGCGCTCGAAATCGAGTTGCAGGCCGACGAACTGCGCTGCCGGGTTCCAGCTCGTGAAGGCCAGGAGCACTCGCTGTAAACCGTTCGACCAATCGTCGCGACGGCGCAAGTGCGCGAGCTCGTGCAACGTGATCTGGTCGACTTCGGCTTCCGAAAGATGCTCGAGGAGCGAATGCGGGATAAGGATCATCGAGTCGAAGAGCCCGACCGCAACCGGAACGTCGATCGCATCGCTGACGCAGAGTCGCACCTCGCGCGAGCCTTTGTTCGCGTGCATCCATTGCGACATTGTCTCGCGATACTCGACCGGCAGCGGCAGGGCGTCTCGTTTGAGCCCCTCCAGGCGAATCAATCCGATCGCAAGCCGCACGAGCGCATAGAGCGCGAAGAGTGCCCACGCCGCAAAGACCCCGACGGCAAGCGCCAGCGGTAGCGTCAAATGCAGGCGTTGGGGCAGGCGGGCCGCGGGCGCCGGCATCGTCGCGGACGCCGTGGCGGATCGAGCCGGTGCGATTGTCTCGCGCAAGCGATCGCCGGCGTGCGCGCTCGTGCGCGCCGCGCGTTGCGGTTGCGGGCTCGTCGCGACCGATGCGGGCGCGCCCGGCGCGGTAAAGAACGGCAGCGTCGTCGCGACTGGAACGACGATCGCGGCGACGAGCGTTATGCTCCAGACGGTGTAGCGCGTCGACGCGTTGAGGGCAGGCCACGCGCGTAACAGCAGCCAGACACAGGCGACGAGCAGCGCATCTTGCCAAAGCGAATTTATCGAGATCGCGGCGATGGCGCCGGCGACCGTCGTGAACTCTTGAAACGTTCCGCTCATTGCGCTCCCTCCTCGTACTGCCCGATCAATCTCTTCAGCCGGCTCAGTTCTTCATCCGACGGACGCTCGTTCTCGATCAGTTGGAGTGCGAGCATGCCGGCGCTGTTGTCAAAGAAGCGCGAAAGCACGTGCCCGACGGCGCTCTGCGCGGCATCTTCGCGCTCGACCAACGGCCGGTAGACGAATGCACGCCCCAACTCCTCGTGCGCTAGATACCCCTTCTGTTCGAGAATCCGCATGGTGGTGAGGACGCTGTTGTACGCCAGCGGCGGCGGCGGCAACGCGGCCGCCACTTCGGCGACCGTGGCTCGTCGCTTCTCCCACAACACTTCCATGAGCCGCAGCTCCGCCTCGGTGAGGGTCTTTGACCGTTTCCGCGCCATCGGCTTAGACCGTCGGTCCCCAGCCCTGAAAAATCCGGGCTACGACGGGTCGTTCGGGGAGCCGGACACGGGTTCTCGCTTCGCGGGCGATGCCGGTGTCGGACTGTTCGATTGTGGTGCGTGTCATGCTCTCTCCTCGATCTACTAAAGATTTAGTTGAATCCTAGCGCATGGGGCTCGGGTTGTCAACTATGTTTTTAAGATTAGAAGACCGGGAGGGTCCGACGGCCATAGTGCACCCGTGGGGGAATGGCGCACCAGCCTGCCAATATGGCAGGCTGATTTGCTCTCGCGCCTACTAGCCTACAGGAGAAGAGATTGTCACGAACTGCGCGCATCGCGCTCGCATTACTCACGGCGCTCTTAGCTGCGTGCGGTAAAGGGACGCCGATCACGAGCGGGACGGCGACCCCGGCCCCGACTCCCCCGCCGACGGTTACCGCCCAATATCCGATCCCGACGGCGTCGAGTCAGCCGATGGGCATCGCGCTTGGAAGCGACCACAACCTATGGTTTACGGAGTTACGAACGAGCAAGATCGGGCAGCTCAACACGCAGGCGAAGATTAGCGAGAGCGTCACGCCGACGGACAAGGCCGGCCCGCTGGGCATCGCCTCGGGGTCTGGGCCCGCGCTCAACCTCTGGTTTACGGAGATGACCGCGGGAAAGGTCGGTCAGATCACGACGAACGGACCGCCGTACTTGGAGTATACGCTTCCAAACTCAGCCGCCCACCCCGTCGGTATCGCGCTCGGCTCCGACGGCGACATGTGGGTGACCGACCCCGGGTCCGACTCGATCTGGCGCCTAGAACAGCTTCCGAGAAAGCCGTTTGTGAAGTTCGCACGGTTCCGCCTGAGCCCCAATGCCATGCCGATGGGCATTACGAACGGCCCTGACGGCGCACTCTGGTTTACAGAGCCCGGCATCAACGCCATCGGGCGGCTTCCCATTAGCGGCAGTCCGCTAAGCGAGTATCCCGTGCACACGAAGAACGCCTATCCGTTCGCGATCGCGCCCGCAAATGACAACATGCTCTGGTTTACGGAACAGAAAGCATTGCAGATCGGTAGCATCGCAACTACCGGTTCTGTAACTGAATATCCGCTTACCGGAGCGCAGAAACCGTACGACCTCATTCAAGGAGTGGACGGAAACTTCTACTTTACCGACGAGACGGCCAACAAAATTGGCGAGTTCTTCGCAAAGTCACATCGCGTCACATACTTTAGAATTCCAACCGCCAACTCGGAACCGACTGCGATGACGCTCGGTCCCGACGAACAAATATATTTTATCGAAACGGCCGGCAATAAAATCGGGCAGTTCAAGTACTTTTAAAATACCTCTCCCCGGCGCGCCAACGTTCGACGTCGTGCGGAGCGAGCTCGGCGAGCAGCGTTACGCCGGCACCGCCGCCACCGACGAGCAGGTAGCCTGTGCCGACGCGCATGACATGGACCGCAGCGCTTGGCGAAAGCATCGTCGTTTCAAGGATGCAGACATAACGCCGGTCGTTCGTGGCGCCGACCCGCAACCGCGAAACGAATCGTCCGAGCGCGTAGATGCCGCCGAGCAACAGCGCCACAACCGCGAGCTTGAGGAGGTAGCCCGCCCAGAAACTCGACGTCACCGGCACGACGGATGGGCGGCATGGAGCCGGCGCGCACGCTCGTGTTGGCGCGCGTTGATGTCGTCGAGTTCGAGCTCCTCCAAGCGCGCCTCCTCCGCGTCGTAAGCGCGCCGCGCGCGCTCGCGGAGCTGTTCGACGATGCCGCGCGCTCGCTGCGTTGCACGCAACTGTGTGTGAGCGCAATCCAACTCCGCCGCGCGTAAGTCTGCGGTTCGCTTCGCTTGGGCAATCTCGGATTCCAACGCCGCGACATGACGCTCGAATATCTCGCGCTCCCAGGCCGATAACGTCGAGCCGCGGCGCGAAAGTTCGTCGATCCGTAACCGAATGCCATCGATGAGAGCGTCAATACCGCATAACGCGTCGTCGTGCGCGTGTGCCGCCGCCGCGACGATCTGCTCCGCCCGCTGCTCGTCGTACGTGCGCCGGTCGAGCAGCGCTTGTAGGCGAAACCGGAACGCGCGAGGCATACTCGGGAGAACTCCCGCGCGAAGCGCTATTGGGCCAGCTGGGTTCGTTCCCGTCCCACGGAGACCAGCTCGATAGGAACGCCGAGCACGCCTCTGACGCGCGCAACGTACTCGCGCGCGGCGGCGGGAAGATCCTCAACGCTCCGGCAGCCGTCGATCGGCTCGCTCCATCCTTGCAGCTCCTCGACCTCCACTTCGAGTCCCGGATCGGTGGCCGCTCCAAAGTCGACGGGTTTGCCGCGGACGCGATATCCGGTGACGACGCCGATGCGATCGAAACCGGTGAGCACGTCGAGCTTGGTGATCGCCGCGCTCGTCAGTCCGTTCACGGCGACGGCGTAACGTGCGGCCACCGCGTCGAACCAGCCGCAGCGCCGCGGCCGGCCGGTCACCGTACCGTATTCCGCGCCTTGCATGCGCAGGCGTTCGCCTTTGGCATCGTCGAGCTCCGACGGAAACGGACCGCCGCCGACGCGCGTGCAGTAGGCCTTTGCAACGCCGATCACCCGCCCAACCGCCGTTGGACCGATGCCTAAACCAATGCACGCACCGCCCGCGATCGTGTGAGAACTCGTCACGAATGGATAGGTGCCGTAGCCGACGTCCAGCAACGAGCCTTGCGCGCCCTCGACGAGCACGCGTTTGCCGCTTGCCAAACGTTCGTGGATGTAACGCACGCCGTCGACGACGTGGGGCGCGATTCTTTTCGCCGCCGCGAGCGTTTCGGCAAGTATCTCTGCCTCGTTCAGCGGCTCGCCGTCGATTGCCGGTTCACGGTGCACGTTGTCGCGAATCTTTTCCGCCAGCTGCGCTTCATTCGCCAGATCCGCGAACCGAATTCCGCAACGCGCGACGCGATCGACGTATGCCGGCCCGATTCCGCGCCCTGTCGTGCCGATCGCCTGCGCTCCGCGAGCGCGCTCGGTCGCACGCTCCCGTGCGTGATGGTACGGCAGCACGATATGCGCGCGATCCGATACCTTGACGCGCGAAATATCCACGCCAATTCCGGCTAGCTTTTCGAACTCCTCGAGCAGCGTTGTCAGGTTGACGACCGTGCCGCCCCCGACAAAGAGCTCGACGTTCGGATGGAGCGCCCCGGACGGAACGATGCGCAGTGCGAGTTCGCGGTCGCCGACGACGATCGAATGGCCGGCATTATCGCCACCGCCGAAGCGCGCGACGACGTCGTACTTGCTCGCGTAGAGATCGACGATCCGGCCCTTGCCTTCATCGCCCCACTGAATCCCTACGACGATATCCGCCTTACTCACTAAACCGATCTCCTTCACATCGTTCTGCGTAGATTCGGGCATGGGCGATGAGAAGTCTCCAGCTTTTTCGGGCACCACAGGAGGTGGTCTTCAAAACTTTGTTCTCCCGAAAAAGTGGAGGAGTAGGAGTGGAGCACGGATGCGCAGCGACGGGCGTCTTCGAGTCACCTATGCCCGGGTCTAGGCAGAACGACTCCCTGCTACTCGGAGCGGAACTCTAGGTCGCCGGTATCGCCCATTGGGATTTCGGGCGTGCCTTGGAACTGCGTCATGACGAACTCCGAGAACAGCGCGTTCGGCCAGCCGAAGTTTTGACGCGTGAACTGCCGAGGATCGTCGGGATTAAAGGACTCGTGGAGCAGATGATCGCCCGGATCGCTTGCCAGGAGCTGCCCGAGCACGTCCTGTTTCTCAGGTGCGCTGGTCGCTGTCATGCCTTGTACGATGAGCGCCAGCGGCCACACCCAATGGTCGGGCGTATGGTAACTGCCTATGCCCCGCGCGACGTGCCCCTGATAGAACGACGGATTGTCCTGCGAAAGTAGAAAGCGCCGCGTGTTATCGTAGTAGCGATCGTCGGGCGTCGTGTAGCCTATGTACGGCGCAGCCAGCAGGCTTGGGATATTTGCGTCGTCGGTGAGAATCTTATGGCCCAGCCCATCGACTTCGTACGCATAGATATAGCCGTACTTTGGAACCAGGACGAGCCCGTAGGTCTGAATGCCGCGTTGCACGTCGTCGCGGAGCGCCTTCGCCTCACGCGCCTTCACTTCGTTGTGGTAGACGACGCGCTCGATCTCGGCCATGTCTCCGAGCGCAACGACCGCGAACATCTCCGATGGGATCAAATAGTTGTAATAGCAGGCATCGTCTGAAGGCCGGAAGCCGGTCCAGATCATGCCGGTATACCCAACGGGCCGGCCTCGACCGAGATCGGTGAGCTCGCGATGCGTGTAGCGCGAATCGCGCGGGTGATTCTGCTCGCGCTGCATCGTCGCCAGCACGCCGTCGAGCATCTTCGAAAAATCGCTCGTAAAGATCGAGCTGTCGCCCGTCGTCTTCCAGTAGCTCCAGGCCAGCGCCGTCGGATAGGCAAGCGAGTCAAGCTCGAACTTTTGCTCCCAGACACGATAGTCGAGCGTATATGCGTTTGCGTAAGGATCGATTTGCAGATATTTGACCATCCGCGCGATGATCGCGCGCAAAAGTTGGCGGACCTCCGGATCCTCTTTCGCAAAGAACAGGTACGGACGCGCCTGCGCGCTCGCGTCGCGGAGCCACTCGGCCGGAATATCACCGGTCTTGATGTAGGCTGTGCCGTCCGGCGCGTACTCGGCCAGCCGGATCGTATCGAGCAGCGCGGCTCGGAACATCTCCTCTAGCTGCTCGTTGGGACTGCGGTAGTCGGCGGCGGCCTGCTCGATCGACTTTACGTCGAGAGCGAACGCGCTGATTGGCGTTAACGCGATCGAGACCGCGGCGAGCCAGGCGAGCCAGAGACCTCGCTTCATCTAGGTAGGCCAGACTCCATGTGCATACAGCCCAGGCAACTCCCGATAGCGTCCAAGATAGTCGAGCCCGTACCCCACGACGAAAACGTCGGGGGCTTCGAACCCCCGGTACTTAATTTCAATATCGGCAATTCTCCTGTGCGGCCGGTCGAGAAGCGTACAGACCGCCAGCGAGGCCGGTTTGCGAGCGAGCAGGGTTTTGACCACGTACTGGAGCGTCAAGCCCGTATCGACCGTATCGTCGACCAGGACGGCATGCCGGTCGCGAATCGGAATCGCCATGTCCTTAAGAAACGAAACTCCGTCACCGTCTCCGTATTTGTTCACCGAGATCAGGTCGATCTGACACGGAATCGTGACCGCACGCATGAGATCGGCCAAGAACGGCGCAGCCGCGGTGAGCAAGCCGACCAGAATCGGTCTCTTCCCTTGATAGTCGTGGGAGATGGCCGCTCCGATCGCCGCGACACGCCGCGCAATCGCGTCGGCATCGAAGAGCGGCTCGCCAATCACGAGGCGCGTCTCAACGCCCGTGAAAAGACCCGTTCGACGTCGCGTCGCGTAAAGAGCTTAATGTTGATCCACGGGTGGCTCAAGCGCACCAGGCGCAGCTTTCGGTTCTTGCGCGTGTTACGAATCGGTTTGGCGACCGTTACCTCGATGTAGAGATCGTACTCCGGCAGATAAAAGTCCGGCGTAAAGAACTCGACCGGGCGCCCCTGCGCGTTCCACGCAATTGGAAAACGCCTGGGCTCGTATTCCCAGGCGATTCGGTAGAAATCGAACAGCCGGGCGAGTTCGGCTTCACTCGTATGTGCAAAGAACACCCGGGACGCTGCCACGGGCTGATATCTACGACGTGCGCCGCCCGCTATCCCGCCGGAAAGCGTAGGATAAAGCGCGCACCTCCAAGGCCCGACACCTCAACGCCTACCGCGCCGCCGGCATACTCGGCGATTGCCTTTACGACCGCCAGTCCGATGCCCGCGCCAAAGATCGATTCGCGTAACGCCGACGCGATGCCGGGCCCATCGTCGTCGACAGCGATCCGCACGAACGCGGCTTCGGGAACGCACGATATTATGACGCTGCCGCACTCACGGCCATATTTAATTGCATTCTCGGCCAGATTCACGAGCGCATGGATGCAGGCATCGCCGTCGACTTGCGCGTTCGCCGATGCCGGCAACGACGTTGCGATCGCGACGTGACGTTGGGCCGCGAGCGGCGCGATCGTATCCACGACGGCGTGAATCTGCTCGACGACGTCGCATCGCGCACGATCGCTCGGCACCGTGCCGGCGAGCGAAAATGCAAGCATCCCGTCGACGAGGCGGCTGAGCCGCAGGGCTTCGCGGTGCGCGGTTTCGAGAAGCCGGTGCGCGGTCGGTGGATCGACGCCGCCGTCAAGTAAGGTCTCGATGTAGCCGCGAATCGACGTAATCGGGGTTCGCAGCTCGTGACCGACGGTGGCGAGGGTGGCGATACGCTCCCTACGAGCGCACGAACTTGTAACCGAATCCATGAACCGTCTGCAGGAAGGGTTTCAGCTCCCAGCGTTCTTCAATCTTGGCACGCAGCCGGCGGACGTGGACGTCAATCGTGCGCTCGTCGCCATCGAAATCGAAGCCCCACACGCGTTCCAAAAGCCGGTTGCGTGAGAGTGCCATGCCGGCGTTGCCCGCCAGCTCCAGCAGGAGCGCGAACTCACGCGGCTTGAGCCGCGCGTCCGTGCCATCGACTCGAGCCTCGCGCGCGCCTTCGTCGATCTCCAGCCGTCCGAACCGCAGCACCGAGTGCGGCTCAACTCTCGTAGCGCCGCAACGGCGCAGGATCGCTTTGACTCGCGCTGCCAGTTCGCGCGGCGAGAATGGCTTGCAGACGTAATCGTCAACGCCGAGCTCGAAGCCGATGATGCGGTCGATCTCATCCGTACGCGCGGTGAGCACCACGATCGGCACGCGACGCTGCTCGTGCTGAAGCTGCCGCGCGACGTCGTAGCCGTCGATGCCAGGCAACCCGATATCGAGAACGAGCAGATCGGCGCCTTCGCGCGCTCGCCGTAGCGCAGCGTGACCGTCCTGCGCGGGCACTGGTGCAAAGCCCTCGCGCTGGAGATGATGCATCACGAGCTCGCGAATCGCGCTATCGTCTTCAGCGACCACGATCGTCTGCATCGGCATGCCGCTCTGAGTGCCCACAGGAACCGCCGGCGAGACAACCACGGCGCTAGTCGATCCACTTACGGCGAACCCCTGAGGTTCGCGGCCGAAGCGACCGATACTAATTGCATACTCTCTCTCTTGGGTAAATCAGGCGTTCGCAATCGGCGGGCGCCTGTTTTTGTTCGCCCTGGCTCAAGTTCAACCGGCCGGCTACCGATAACAGTATTGTAGGCCACGGGAAATAGCCACAGGCGCTCGCATCCGGCGAGCGCCTTAGCTTTTATTCAGGTCCTTCGAACGTCGCCATTGGCCCGAAGCGCGCAGCGTGCTCCCGCAGAACGCGGTAGATCACTGAAGCCGCGAAGCCCAGCCTCTCTAGGCGGCGAGCAGCCGATGGGTAGCTAAGCGGCGGCGTCTTGCCGGCAAGGCGCTCGAAGGCGGCCGCGCACCGTGTGGACTCATCCTCTTCCAGGGACCCGACAGCCTCAGAAGCTGCGTCACGGTCGATACCCTTGCGAATCAGCTCGCCGATGAGGCGCCCGTCGCCGATGGCACGTTGCTTGCGCTCGGCATAGAGCCTTGCATAGAGCCGGTCGTCGACGAAGCCCTCATTCTTGCACCGCGCCACGACCTCGCTAATTACCGCGTCGTCGAAGCCCTTGCGTTCGAGACGCTGCCAGAGCGCCGCTTCGGTGAGACGCTGCCGCGCCAGCAGCGCCAGCGCGGCCGCGTAAGCCCTCACTCCTCGATGGCGATGACCGGAATTTTGCCGTTCGTCGAGGCGACGTTACCGAGCACTTCCCGGATTTTGGTTTCGATCTCGGAGGCGAGGTCGAGATGCTCCTCGAGGAAGGACTTTGCATTCTCGCGCCCTTGACCGATGCGCTGCTCGCCATACGTGTACCACGATCCGCTCTTGCCGACGATGTTCTGATCGAGCGCGACGTCGAGGACCGATCCCATCTTGGAGATCCCGTGCCCGTAGGTGATGTCGAACTCGGCCTGGCGAAACGGCGGGGCGACCTTGTTCTTCACGACTTTGACGCGGGTGCGTGTGCCGATGACGTCTTGGCCGATCTTAATCGTCTCAAGCTTGCGGACGTCGAGCCGGATCGAAGCATAGAACTTCAGTGCGCGGCCGCCCGATGTCGTCTCCGGGCTGCCGAACATCACGCCGACTTTCTCGCGCAGTTGATTGATGAAGATCATGACCGTCTTACTGCGGGAGATCGCGGCGGTGAGCTTGCGCAGCGCCTGCGACATCAACCGCGCCTGCAAGCCGACGTGCGCGTCGCCCATGTCGCCTTCGAGCTCGGCCTTGGTGACCAGCGCCGCGACCGAATCAACGACGACCACGTCGACGGCGTTGCTCCGCGTGAGCATCTCGGCGATCTCGAGCGCCTGTTCGCCGGTATCGGGTTGCGAGACCAGCAGATTGTCAAGATCCACTCCGAGCGCGGCAGCATAGTTGGGGTCGAGCGCGTGTTCGACGTCGATGAAGGCAGCCGTCCCGCCCGTCTTCTGCGCCTCCGCGATCGCATGCAGCGCAAGCGTCGTCTTTCCGCTCGACTCGGGACCGTATATCTCGACGATCCTCCCGCGCGGAAGGCCGCCGACGCCAAGCGCTAAATCGAGCGCGATCGATCCGGTCGGCACGATTTCGAACGCCATGCGCTCTTGAAAATCGCCCATTCGCATGATCGCCCCCTTACCGAACTGCCGCTCGATCTGAGCGAGCGCATTGGTCAGGGCTACTTGCCGCTCATCTTCTGCCATTGTCTTCCTTTCGCGCAGTGACTCTCTTCAAGCATATTCACGCTCTCACCGTTGAGTGCCAAGTGTCTGGCATTGAAATCCGGCATCATGACGCGGCCGTCTCCACGCCTTCTTCGAAGACCGCCTCGACGAACGCGCTCGGAACGAACGGCCGGAGATCGTCGGGCGTCTCGCCGACGCCGACGTACTTGATCGGGACTTCCAGCTCGTCGACAATCGCGACGAGCACGCCGCCCTTCGCAGTCGAATCGAGCTTCGTAACGACGATGCCCGTTAGCGCGGCTGCGTCGTTGAAGAGTCGCGCCTGCGATATTGCGTTCTGGCCGGTCGTCCCATCGACGACGAGCAGCGTCTCGGCGGGCTCGCCGGCTTCGCGCTCGATGATGCGGCGCATCTTCTTCAGCTCTTCCATGAGATTCGTCTTCGTCTGCAGGCGGCCGGCCGTATCGATGAACACGATGTCGGCACCGCGCGACACCGCAGCGCGCATGCCGTCGAAGACGACCGAAGCCGGATCGGCGCCCTCCGCGCCGCCAACGAGTTCGGCGCCGCTGCGCTTCGCCCAGATTTCGAGTTGTTCGGTCGCGGCCGCGCGAAACGTGTCAGCGGCAACCAGCAGAACGCGTTTACCTTCGTTCGAGAAGAGCGTTGCGAGCTTTCCGATCGTGGTCGTCTTGCCGCTGCCGTTGACGCCGACGACCAGGATCACCGCCGGCTTTTTCTCGAGGTGCAGCTCCGCATCGGGGAGCGTCAAGAATCGCTCGACGTCCTGGCGGAAGCGCGCGATGGGCTGATCGGTCATCGTCCACGCTTCCTGTTTCGCAACAGTCTGCAAGCCGGTGACGATCTTTGCTGTCGTCGGCACACCAAAATCTGCGAGGATGAGCGTCTCTTCGAGCTCGTCCCAAAACTCCGGGGTGAGGGGACGGCCAGGCCTGCCCAGACGTTGGACGGCGGAGAACGCGTCCCGGGCCTTTCCGAGCGAGGCACGCAGCCGCGAGAGCCAGCTCACGTTAGGACTCTATCATGCGAACGTATGTTCGTCAATCAACTGCCTCCGCTTCGCCGGTCAGCTTCGCGCAGCGATCGCGCTCGGCGGCGATATAGTCGAGCAACGTCCGCCCAAACTCGCTCACGACGGTAAGCGAGGAGAGGTCGATCGGCGTCAGCGGGAGCTGTAGACGCAACGCATCGCGTCCCTCGAGCATCCACGGGCCGACACCCGAGAGAAAGTAGCCGGTCTTCTCCATCGCGTCGCAGAGCGCAGGCGTCGCGGGATCGTCGAGCGGGAGCGACAGATAGATCGCGCCCAAATGGCGTAGCTTGCGTAGATCGTCGGTCGCCTGTCGTAGGAGCTGGGCGCTTTCGGGCCCGACTCGATCGACGGCAATCTGCGCGATGCCGTCGGCAGTTACCACGGTCGTGCGAAAGCTCCCGCGCTGCACGGGCGCACTTCCGTCGCGAATCTCGACTGCGAGATTCAACTGCTCGTAGATGCGCGCGACGATCTCGCGATGCCGTTGCGGCACGTAGACGATCGTTCGCTCGCGCTGACGCAAAGGCTTCACGTAGAGCATAAAACTCTGGCGCTGCGCCGTCGTCGAGAGCTCCATATGCTTGGCCAAGAAGTTGCGCGGCGTCTCGCCGAGCGTGATGCCGCAAGCCTTGGCGCCGAAACTCTCGCTCGCGCGCTGCGTGCGCGGATGATCGGTCACCGGTTCGGAGTAGTAGCCGACGAGCCCGAGCCGGATCGCTTCGCGTTCGGCTTCGTCGCGCAAACGATTGAGCAGCTCGCGGCCGCGGTGTGCCGGCAGAACGATCGCACCGCCGGCATCGGCGATCGGTTCATCCGCCTCGCGAATCAGCGCGTAGTGCCCGACGACTTCGCCATCGCCTGCAATCGCGACGATCGAAATGTAATGCCCAGCTTCGTTGAGCTTCGTCAAATGCGCCGGCGTGTAGACCGCGCTGAGGTCGTAGTGATAGCCATACGTCAGGTAGAATGCGCGCGCGACGCCGGGCCCATCGCCGGGCTGAAAACGCCGAACGGTGTACTCCTGCGGGGGCGCGAGCGGGACGTCGTGCGACGGTGGTGGCGCATCGGCAGGTTCGTGCGCGTGCGACCGATTCACGATCAGCCGCAGCTCGCTGCCCGAGGCGCCGTGCGCGTGCCAGTGCGCAGCGTCGACGTTTTCGGCGAGTTCCGCCCAGTGTGGATCGCGGCGCGCGAACGCGTCGTCGACCGGCAGTCCGCGCTCGAAGAGCGATATCGTCAGCTGCGCGAACGTACAGTGCGCGACGATGCGAATCGGCTCGCGCGATTCGGCCATGGCCTGTTCGACGATCGTGCCGAAGCCAACCCGCGCGGCGTCTGCCACGGCACGCCGGCGTCCCGCGTCGAGTTGGGCGCGTTGTGCCGCATCGGCAACGAAACTATCGACGAGCGTCGCGAACGACGAGTCGGCCGGGACCTTGAGTTCCGTCGTGCTGTTAGTCGAAGTTCGTCCTCCGCAGCGGCCCGCGATTACGTGCGGTCGATGGCTTGCTGCAGCGAGTGGTAGCGCCGGAAGTGAGAAAAATCGATTTGGACGGTCCCCGCGCCGGGAAACGGCCCGTATTTACCTTTGTACTGTTGCGTCTCGCTGGTCACGGCCCAGTAACCGGGAAGCACTTCGGCGCGGCGGTCGGTGATCGTTGCGCTCGTAGCGTACGGCGGCAGGGCGCCAGGCTGATACTCGTACCATAGAACGTCACCGCGGGCGTCGTAGGCGAATATCCCGTTGCCGTGCGCCGCATCCCGCGCGCTCGATGAGAACGCGATCGTCCGCGACGGATCGATAGCGTACCGATACGCGCTCGTATAGCGCAAATCGAACGGCGGTTCGAAAGTGGTGCCGGGTTTCGGAGACTCATACTGCCGTTCCATACTCTGCTTGACCCCGGCGTCCGCCGCGTTGCCGTTGATCGTGTAACTGCGGACGCGAGCACGCACGAACGTTCCGTTCTCGTAGATGCCGTCGATAACGAGCTCTTCGTACCGATGCGAGAAGCCCGCGTGCACGCTGAACGTCCGGTGCAGCCGAAACGCGACCACGCCGCGGCTGGTCTGCCGGAGACGCGTGCCAACCTGCAGCACGGCTGCCGGCGGCGTTGATATTACCACCGCCGCCGCAGCCCCGCTTCCACCCTGTTACGGATGCAGGATGACCCGGTTGACGACGAAGGTGCCATTGCTATAGTAGCCAACCAGCGCGACGCGCTCACCGGTGGACGGTGTCATGCCGGTGGGATAGATCACCGTGCCATGCTTGAGGTCGACGACTTGCGAGTCGCCGTTGTGACGTATGACTGTCAGACGATAAGGCGCAAACGATGCGACCTCGCCGAGAATGACGTGATGGCGATCGTACTTGCGAGCGTCCCAGTCGGATTGCCACGTCGTGTACGGCGGAACGCCATAGTCTTGCGCGAGCGCGGGCACGCTTGCAAATGCCGTTCCGCCCAGCGCGAGGAGCGCCGCGCTCAGCGAAATTGTCTTGCCAAAACTGTTCATCTTCATTTCCTCCCGACTGTCGTTGGCGAACGACCCCAGCGTCATACCCCAGCGCCGAGGTCTCTAACACAAGCGAGCGGAGGCGACGTTGGCTGCTAGGTAGGCAGCGCAACATACATCGCGCGGTTTGGCAGATCCAGCGTGAATGCACGTCTGGTCCAGAAATCGTTGCCGACGCTGCAGTCGTAGATAAGGTCCGCGAACGCGACGTTGGGCCGAGCAACCGCCGTCTGCGGCGCGCCGGCGAGGGCTAGCGACGAAACGCTCGTGATGCCGAGCCGACCCGCGAAGCTCCGGTCCACGAGGATATGCTGCGAACCGGTGTCGATCTCGCACAAACCGGTCTTGCCGTTGCCGAAATCGAAGACCGCGAAGAGTTCTAGCGAGACGCCGAGATCGTCTTGCAGAGTTAGCGGAATGCGCAGCGCGGTGCGCCGGCGATCGGGAAAGGTCATCGCGTCTTCGATGACTATCTCGTGATTGCGGAAGTCGAAGGTCGTCGCCTCGTTGCGAAACGCGGTAGCCGAGATCAAACCGTCGAACGGTTCGGCGTCGAGGCCTTTCCAGATGCCGACGTGCGGCGCCTCGACGGTAACGCCGTCTAGCGTGAGCGAGACGATGTTGCCGAACGGAAGATCGACTCGCTGACCGTTGAGCCGCAGCGTCACGTACTTTCCGTTGACGAGCACGTCACGATTGCCGATTGGCGTCGAAAACACGTCGATGCCGGCGCCCAAGTCGACGAGCATTGGGACGGGCGGCTGACCGTCGACGGACGCTTGGACCTCAACGGACCCGTCGGGGCCGGTCGTGAACGCGATGTGGTCGACCGCGAGTGCGGCGCGCGGAAAGAGGCACGCGAGCGCCAGCAGGGTGGCTACCGTTCTGCGCATGCCGACGAGTTCGGATTCACCCCGGCACGCCCTTGTCGGACCGGCCCCTGCTATACTCGGTCCGTGGCAGTTTTTCGCGATCGCGCAGACGCCGGGAGACACCTAGCCGAGTCGCTCGTCGCCTACGCGGCTGACGCTCGCGTCGTGGTGCTCGCGCTGCCGCGCGGCGGCGTTCCAGTTGGTTACGAGATTGCGTCGCGCTTGCGTGCGCCCCTCGACGTATATATCGTACGCAAACTCGGCGTTCCGGGACACGAGGAGCTCGCGATGGGCGCATTGGCGAGTGACGGCTCGTACGTGCTCGACGACGTACTGATCGAATCGCTCGGCATTCAGCAGGATCGATTGATCGCCGTCATGCGCGACGAGTTCGACGAAGTCCGCCGGCGCGAGGCGGTGTATCGCGGCGGTCGGACGCCGCTGGGGATCGCGGATAGAGTCGCGATCGTGGTCGACGACGGACTCGCAACCGGCGCGACGATGAAGGCCGCTGCGACCGCGCTGCGCCGCGCAGCGCCGGCCGCAATCGTCATCGCCGTCCCCGTCGCGGCCGCGCGCACGTGCTCGCTTTTGCGCGCCGTCGCCGACGACGTCGTCTGCCTGTACACACCCGAACCGTTCCACGCCGTGGGACTCTACTATGCGGATTTCCAGCAGGTCCCCGACGAGGAGGTCTGCCGCCTCCTCGAGCAGGCACCGCGGCGACAGGGCGCGGCATGAATGCGGAGTATTGGGTGAGTATGAACCGCACAACGCTTCTCGCCGCGGCATTCGCGGCTGTCGTCGCCCTCGCGGGCGGCGTTGCCCCGGCCGAAACGATCCTCTATTCGTTCACCGGTTTACCGGGAGGCGTCGACACGTGCAAGTGGTTCAACGACAACATTGCCGATCGATCGATCGGCGCGCTGACGCGCCAGACGGACCTGCTTTACAACTTGATTGCGCTACCCGCCGGGACGGCCGTGACCATCGGTCATACTGCGCGAGCAGCGGATCTAGCCGTCGCGCACATGCTGCCGAATGGTACGGGCGTGACCATTGCGACGGGGTCGAGCGATCAAGCTGAGGAGCTGGTCGATTTCAAGCTTGGCGGAAAGACCGTCTGCACCGGCGCCGATGCAATCTACGGCCCGACTCCATCGCCATCGCCGACACCCGCGCCTTCGATGTCACCTATGCGGGAAATGTCGCCCGCGCCGACGCCCTCCTCGCACTCGTAGCGTACCGTTAGGGCACGTCCCATCGCTCCGCATCGACGGGGTAGATGAGCATGTTGCGTGCAAACCCGGAGACGCGACTGGAGACGACGTCGAGATACGATGGAAAAGCGATCGGGATGGCCGGTACGTCGCGACGAACGATCCGCTGCATCTCGACGAAATCGCGCGCTCGGCGCCGCGGATCGCCCGTCGCCGCCTGATCCTCGAAGAGCGTATCGAAGCGCGGATTGCAGTAGTTCGTTGAATTGTTTCCGTTTGGCCCGCGTTGGCTGCAGGCAAAGATGACCGACTCCTCGGGATCGGCGGCGCCGATCCACCAAGTGGCTGCGAGCGTGAACCGGCCCGAGCGCAGCGGCCCGTTCGGTGCGTTAAAGAGCGAGCTGGGATACGGCTTGAGCTCGGCCTCGATTCCTGCGGCGCGTAGCTGCTCTTGCTCGACCACCTGCATCCACGTCCCGCGTTCCGGCTGGAGCGCGATCGAGAGCAGCAACGGTTTACCGTCCTTGCGCCACCGGCCGTCTCGCTGCCGCCATCCCGCCGCGGTGAGCTGCGCTGCGACGCCGCGGGCATCGGCCTCGATCGTAGCCGGCGCCGGATCGTGCCAGGCAAACACCGGCGGCAAAAACGAGTCCGCCGGCGCAAGCGCGTCGCCACGCCCGCGAACGATCTCACGCTTGTCGATCGCCATTTCGACCGCGCGCCGTACGCGAACGTCGTCGGTAGGCGGCGCTGCAGCATTGAGCAGGAGCATGTACGTGCCGTTGACCGGCGTGACGATCACGTGAGCGTCCGCGATCGCCTGCGCGTCACGCAGCTGTTCGGGACCGATCTGGGTGATATCGATGTCGTGCGCTCGTAAGGCAAAGAGCGCTGCCTGCGTTGAGGGCATCATAACGAAGACGACGCGGTCGAGTCTCGGCCGCGGCGCAAAAAACAGATTCCGCTCGAGGACGATCCGGTTCCCGCGTTCCCATTGCACCACCCGGAACGGCCCAGTTCCGAACGGATACTCGTTCCATGCAGCGCGCGTGACGTCCGTCGACGAAAACGCATGCGCCGGGAGGATGCCGAACGCAAAGTCCGCCTGCGCGAACAGCTCGGCGACCGCCGCATTCCAACGCTTCTTCAGCCGAACGACGACCGTGTAGCGATCGGGCGTCTGGAGCGCGACGACGCGCCGGTACGCATCCTCGGATTCCACCGGATTGCGTGGATCGCGTATCGCGCGAAACGTAAACGCGACATCCGACGACGTCAGTTCGTTGCCGTCGGCAAAGCGAACTCCGCGGCGCAGGTGGTAGACGATTCGGGTACCGTCGGCCGAGATGTCGCCGTTTTTCCCGGACGGAACGCGAGTCACCAAGATGGGGACGAGCCTGTTCTGCGCCGACAACCCGACCAGCGTCTGGGTAACGAGCAGATCGTCGCCGATCGTCTCTTGGTCGTGCGCGAGAAGCGGGTTGAGCGAGCTTGGATTGGCGGAAACGGCGATACGCAGCACGTGTGGTCCCGATCGCTCGGTACCGCCGCGCGTGCAGCCGGCCAGGCATATCCCGATGGCGACGAGCGCGGCCGCTCTAGACGAACGCAATACGGTCGTTCATTGCGGCCGCACGCGCAGCGCTACGCTGACGCGCGGCCCCACCCCGTCGCGCGTCTTTGGAATGCCGTGATCGTAGTTGATCTGCGTCTCGTAACTCATCGTCAGCAGGCTGCCCGGCTCCAAGTCAATGTCGAGAACGCGGCGCGGCCGCGTCTTGGTCCGAATCGTCATGCGGCGCGACGCACCGAGGGAGATCAGGGCGATCGGATGGCCCGCAACGATCTCATAGAGATGATCGTTGTGGGGTGCGACGCTATCGCGGCCGTCGCGATAGAGGTTTAGCCCCGCGCTAGTAAAGATGGTGTCGGTCGCACGACCCGCAAGGCTTGCCGCTTCCATAACCGGCGCGGGAACGCCGGGTTCGTCTAGGCGATAGCGCGCGACCAACCGCGGCACGTCGACGTACCGGTCGTACATCCGCCGGCGCTCGCTCTGCCAATGCACGCCATCAAGCAGCGTCGCGAACCAGTGCCGCTCGGTCGGTCGATCGATGAAATCTGTAAGGTAGACGATTTCGCCCGTCTCGTCGTCGACCAGAGTGCGTCGTTGGGCGCCGAAGAAACCAAGCTGCGTCAGGGATAGAGGCCGCGGAGCTTTGTCGCCTCAGCGACGCGCGTGACGGCGACTGCATACGCGCCCTTGCGCATGGAGACCTTATACCGCTTCGCCTGCTCGTGTGTCTCGCGAAACGCGCGCACCATCTTGCGCTTGAGCCGTTCGTTGATCTCGTCCTCTTCCCAGAAGTTTGCCGACAGGTCTTGCACCCACTCGAAGTACGAGACGGTCACGCCGCCCGCGTTGGCGAGGATGTCAGGCAACACCATGACGCCGCGCGAGAAGAGCATCTCGTCGGCCTCCGGGAGCGTCGGACCGTTAGCCGCCTCAGCAACGACCTGCGCGCGAATGCGCGAGGCGTTCTCGGGCGTAATGACCTTCTCGAGCGCTGCCGGCACGAGCACGTCGCAATCGAACTCGAGCACGTCGCGATTGTCGATGCGCTCGCCACCGTGGAATCCGACGACCGAGCCCGTCTCGAACTTGTGCGCGACGAGGCCCTTGACGTCGAGCCCCTTCTCGTTGGCGACGCCGCCGCTCGAATCGGAGACCGCGACGACAGTGTAGCCGCGCTCGGCCATGAGCTGCGCGGCATACATGCCGGCATTGCCGAAGCCCTGAATGGCGACGCGCGCACCTTCGATCGGCTTACCGAGCAGCTCCATCGCCTCGTCGATGACGTAGAGGCACCCGCGCGCCGTCGCTTTGTCGCGGCCGAGCGATCCGCCGATCGAGAGCGGCTTGCCGGTGACGACACCCGGGATCGAGTAGCCGTGCTGCATCGAGAACGTGTCCATGATCCACGCCATGATCTGCGGCGTCGTGTAGACGTCGGGCGCGGGAATGTCTTTCTCCGGGCCGATGATGATCGATATCTCGGTTGTGAACCGGCGCGTGAGATTCTCGAGCTCCTGCTCCGACATGCGCTTGGGATCGCAGATCACGCCACCCTTTGCACCGCCGAACGGGATATTGACGAGCGCGCACTTCCAGGTCATCCACATCGCCAGCGCTTTGACTTCGTCGAGCGTTACGTCGGGATGAAACCGGATGCCCCCCTTACCGGGGCCGCGTGCGAGGTTATGCTGCACGCGATAGCCGGTGAACATGCGGAAGCCTCCGTCGTCCATGCGAACGGGGACGGAGACTTCGAGCACGCGCTTGGGCTGACGCAGGTACCCGTGAAGCGATTCGTTCAGGCCGATGAGCGACGCGACTTCGTCGAGCTGCCGCTGCGCCATCTCCCAAACGTTGTCGCGCGACTGGACGGCTGAGAGATCGTTTGCCAACCGAGTCGCCCTACTGGTGCGGTTCGCCGTAGATGGAGCGCCGAAGCGCGGGCAAGTGCGGATTCTTCCACTTCGTCCCGTCGGCAAACGTAATCTTCAGCGGTACGCACTGCGCATAGCTCGTCTGAATCGGAAAGACGTTGGGATTTAGACCAAACTCGTGCTTGATCTCCGCGCCCGGCGAGAACGTTCCTACGTCACGCACTTCGGCCACGAGCTCGCCTCGCACGACCAAACCAAACTCGATATCCTTCATCACGACGTTCGTTGCGTTGTGGTAGTCGATCCCGAGCGTCGGATTGTTTTGAACCGGATATTGGTAGTAGCTGTAGCCGTAGCCGTAGACGGACGGCCAGCCCCAATACCGCCCGGCCGATGCCGGAAAGTACGCCGGCGCGTAGCCCGCGTAGCCTACCGCCGTTCCCACGTTGCGCTGGGGATTGCAGTTACTGACCTTAATGGGATGCGCGATCGCCACATGCGGCGCGTGCGCGGGCATCATCATCGGCTGACTGTTCTGAGCCCAGGCCGTTGCAGGTACGATCAGGGCGAACAGCGCGGCGCACGGCAAGAGGCGTATCGTTTTCATCGATAGTCGTTCCTTCTATAGCAGGGGATCGTGAGGGCGCGTACGTTCTCCAACAGAGAGGGCGGCGCCTTGGCGCCGCCCTCGAACCGCTGGAACTCCGCTTCTTAGTGCGGCGGTCTTCCACCGCCGCCGCCGCGTGCGTAACCGCCGCCTCCGCCTCCGCCGCCTCCGCCGGAGCTGCGCGGCGCCGACGGCGCTGACGAACGTGGCGCCGACGGATACGAACCGTACGAGCCGCGCGGATAGGATGGGTACGATTCGTTGCCGCGCGGATAAGACGGATACGACTCGTTGCCGCGCGGATAGGACGGATACGACTCGTTGCCGCGCGGATAGGACGGATACGACTCGTTGCCGCGAGCGTTCGACGGATAGGACTGCTCGCCGCGGTTGTACGCCTGGTTGTATTCGCCGTACCCGCGTCCATTCGCTTCGTTGCGCGCGGATGAATAGGCATCGGTCCGCGGAGCAACGTTACCGCGTTGTTGTGAGAAGCGGCTCCAGGGATCGTTCGCCGCCTGCACGTTGCGCGCATTGTCGTTGGCCGACGTGGCTCGCACGTTCTCTCCCGTGCGCTGCAAGCCGGCGTCGCTGCGACCTGTGGAGGAAATATCAGCTCTGGATCCAGCGACGCTGCCGTTGCGAACCTCCGGGCCGCGCGACTGGTCGAAACGCTGCCATGGGTCGGTCGGTGCGCTCGCGCGCACTGCGGTCTCGTTCTTGAGCGGCGCGATCTCCGTTCCGCGCACGGCCGTTCCGTTCTCGCGTGGAGTGGTCTCGGTTCCGCGCATCGCAGCGCCCGTTTCGGTGTGCGTGCTCGGGGCATTCCCGAGGCGCTCGTTTTGCGCGTTCTCATGGCCCGTCAACTGTGTGGTACGGTTCTCGCGCAAGGCCATCTGGCTGCCGCGTACGGCAGTTCCGGCTTCGGTGCGGGTGTTCGGCGCTTTTCCGAGGCGCTCGTTGGGCGCGTTCTGGTGCCTAATAGCAACGTTCTCGCGACCCGTCGCGTGAATCGCATGCGAAACCGCGCGTTGATGTTCGGCAAGCCGCGTCCCCGTAGCAACCGCATGATGCGAGGCCAAACGCGGCTGGCTCAAAACCTTCGACCGCGTGACGGGAGCCTTGTGGTTCGGGTCCGAGAATGCCAGCTTCCCTTTGCCCGGCGCTTCCGGTACCTTGCCATTGATCACGCCGGCGTGCGTGCCGCGCATCGGATCGACCGCGGCGATGTGCCCGAAGTTGCCGCTATGGACGTTTCCGCCGAGCGATCCGTGCCCCCCGCGACTCGGATCGACCGCGGCGATGTGCCCGGAGTTGCCGTTATGGACGTTTC
The DNA here is from genome assembly GCA_963758805.1 of Vulcanimicrobiota bacterium. GTDB lineage: Bacteria > Vulcanimicrobiota > Vulcanimicrobiia > Vulcanimicrobiales > Vulcanimicrobiaceae > Cybelea. The sequence goes on along the minus strand of CAVWWP010000002.1, from coordinate 142,220 downwards.
CGACGAGCGATCCGTGCCCCCCGCCGCGCCGCGGATAGTAGTTGTTGTAGATGTTCGTGATGTGAGTGACTCCGCCGTAGCCGCCGTAACCGTAGCCGCCGTAGCCGCCGTAGCCGTAGCCGCCGTAGCCGTAGCCGTACGGGTAGCCCCACCCGTAACCAATCCAACCCGAATACAGCGGATAGTACGGTGCGTATGGCAACCAGCCGATGCCGGGACATCCGGAGCCGAATCCGATCGAGATCCCGAACCAGCCAATACCGAAGCTGCCGCACCCGTACCCGCCGTAGCCGTAGCCGGCGTACCCGTAGCCGCCGTAGGCGTAGCCGGGGTACCCATAGCCGCCGGGGTACCCAGAGCAGCCATAGGCGTAGCCGGGGTACCCGTAGCCGCCGTAGCCGGAGGGCGCGACGTTCTGCCACGAGCCGTACGAGGAAACATTCCCGTAGCCGGCGATCGACGGATTGAGTGCCGTATCCGCGTTAATCGCCGCCACCATGACCTCGTCGCGCTTCGTATTGAACTCGTCGAACGAATCGTAGCCGACCTCGGTCGTATATGCGATCGATGGGCTCGACGCCGAACCGCGCGCCACGAGCGTGCGACCCGGGGTGAGCGTATAGGTTTGGTGCGGCGTGACGACCTCGACGCGACCGTGGCGCGCCGTTACCCACGTCGAACCGTCCCTGGAGATCGTGATGCGGTAGTTCCCCGAATCTGCGGAGCGCACGGTGACCGACGGGGTATCCACTTGCATCGGCGTGTCGCCATGGACGACCGCAAACTCGATCGTGCCGTCGGCGAGCTGCAGCTGATGGTTATTCGGATCGTTGTTCGTGATCCGAGCTTGGACGCTGCCCCCGAGTCGCACGGCCGTGTAGCTGTCAAACTGAAGCTCGACTCGCGACGTCGGTCCGGTCGAAATATAGTCGCCGGGCAACAGCGGTGCATTGATCACCGCGGCAACCTGCGTCTTGTCGTCACCGCGCGTGACGACCGCCGAACCGTCGATGGTAGTCACCCTGACTGGTCCAGGCCCATTGTTGTCGGGCGCCTGCTGCTGTGCGGAGACCGGCAAGGCGCTCGTCAAGGTCGCCCCGGTAAATGCCGCGGCGCACAGGAGATTAGCAATCCACTTGGTTGTCATGTTCTCTCTTTTCATCCCCCTGCACTATTGAACCCCACTCGGGCACCGGATGACATCCTATCGGGATTAGCGTACCATTAAGCCAACGTGAGAGCGGAGTCCCTGCTCGGCAGAAGGGCAGCCAAGGCTCACGCGCCACTTCGGAGGTAGACCGTGAAAGACTCGGCTCATGACCTGACTCGGGCAGTCTTCGTGAAGCGCGCCATCGTTCTTCCGGCACTGGCCGGATTGCTCGCCGCCGCTACTGTTCGGGCGGAGGCAAAAGGCACGAAAGCCCAGTTCAAGTATCAAACGTCGCCCAACAACGGCCATAAGTGCTCGGCCTGCTCCTTCTTCGTTGCCGGGAGCTCGCCGACGGCGGCGGGTTCGTGCAAGATCGTCGACGGCTCGATCAGTCCCAATGGCTGGTGCACTGCATTCGCCCCGAAGTCCTGACGTAGCGGTTCGGCACCCTAGAGAACCTCGAAGAGGCCCGCGGCCCCCATGCCGCCGCCGATGCACATCGTGACGACGGCGTACTTCTCGCTGCGTCGCCGTCCCTCGATGAGCGCGTGCATCGTCATGCGCGCACCGCTCATTCCGTACGGATGGCCGATCGATATCGCGCCCCCGTCAACGTTGAACCGCTCGTTCGGCAAACCGAGCGTGTCGCGGCAGTAGACCGCCTGAACGGCAAAGGCTTCGTTGAGCTCCCATAACCCGATGTCGCCGATCGTCAAGCGATGCTGCTCGAGAAGCTTCGGCACCGCGTACACGGGTGCGATCCCCATCTCGCCGGGCTCGCATCCCGCCACGGCGTAGCCACGATACGCGCCCAGCGGCGTGAGGTCGCGCTGCTGCGCGAGCTTGGCCTCCATCACGACGACCGCCGCCGCACCATCGGAGAGCTGTGACGAGTTCCCGGCCGTTATCGGCGTATCCGCAATGCCGGCAACGGCGCCTTTGAGTGCCGCGAGTCCGGCAAGCGTCGTGTCGGGGCGATTCCCTTCGTCCTTCGCGAGCTCGACACGCTCCTCACTCACCGCGCCGGTCGCGGCATCTTGCCGGTATTTCCACGTCGGCAGCGTGACGATCTCATCGTCGAAGCGCCCCGCTTCTTGCGCTGCGGCCGTTCGCTGCTGGCTCTGTAACGCATATTCATCTTGGTGCTCCCGCGAGATGCCATATTTTTTTGCGACGTTGTCGGCCGTATAGAGCATCGGCATGTAGACATCGGGCGTGTGACGCAAGAGCCACTCTTCGGTAAAGAAGTGCAAGTTGAGATTCGGCTGCACCATCGAAATCGATTCCACGCCGCCCGCGACGACGATCTCCGCGCCGTCGACGATCACGCGCTTTGCGGCGGCCGCAACTGCGTCGAGTCCGGAGGCGCAGTACCGGCTGACGGTTTGACCCGGTACCGTCACCGGGCAACCGGCGCGCAGCGCCGCAGTACGCCCAATATTGTTGCCGGTCGCACCCTCCGGAAGTCCGCAGCCCACGATCACGTCATCAACTTCGGCCGGGTCAATGCCGGCTCGTTCCATTGCCTCCCTAACGACGAACCCGGCTAGCGTCGCCCCCGGCGTTTGATTGAACGCCCCGCGAAAGGCGCGCCCGATCGGCGTCCGCGCGGCGGAAACGATCACCGCTTCACGCACCGATGAGCTCTCCCGCATTCGGCATAGCTGCGAACGTCGCGACCGTTCGCCGCCATCTCGACGAGCAATGGCGCCGGCGCCCAGCGCTCGCCGAAGCGCTGACGGAAGTCTTCCATCCGAGCGACGATCCGCTCGATGCCGATCTCGTCGGCATACCACATGGGGCCTCCGCGATGCGGCGGAAAGCCGTAACCATAGACGTAGACAATGTCGATGTCGCCCGGGCGCTCTGCAATCCGCTCCGCGAGTAAGTACGCACCGCGATTGACGAGCGCGTAGAGCAGACGCTCCTGGATCTCTATCTCGTCGGCGTCGCCCGGCTCGATACCGGCGCGCTCGGCCTCTTCGGCGAAAAGCCGCTCGACATCCGGATCGCGAATCGGCTCGCGGCCCTTCCCGATTGATTTGTCGTACTTGAAGTAACCGGCAAGCGACTTCTGCCCGAGCCGCTTCATCTGCACGAGCCGTTCCAGGATGTTCGTGCGCCCCAACCTCCCTTCGCCGCGCGCCCGCTGCACCGACCAAAAGATGTCCAGGCCGGAGAGGTCGCTCATCGCAAACGGGCCCATTGGGAAGCCGAAGCGCTTCATAGCCGCATCGACGCGCGCCGGCGTAACGCCTTCTTCGGCGAGCGATATCGCCTCGTAGAGATAGTCGACGATCATGCGGTTTCCGATGAAACCGAAGGCGTTGCCCGAGAGCACGCCCTTTTTATGCAACGTTTTGGCGAGCGCGAAGCCGGTTGCAATCGCTTGGAGCGAGCTCCGCCGCCCGCGTACGATCTCGAGGAGCGGCATAATGTTCGCGGGCACGAAGAAGTGCAGACCGAGGACTCGATCCGGCCGCCGCGTCTGCGCGGCCAAGAGATCGATGTCGAGCGTCGAGGTGTTCGACGCCAGCAGCGCCTCAGGTTTGGCGACGCCGTCGAGTTTGCGAAAGACCTCGCGCTTGACGCCGAGATCCTCAAAGACCGCTTCGACGACCACATCGGCGTCGGCGAGTTGCGCCCAATCGTCGGTGAAGCGAATCGACTGGCCGCGGCTCCACGCCTCTTCGGGCGTCAGCCGTCCCTTCTGCACCTGATATGCGAACATGCGCATGACCGTTTGGCGAGCCCTCTCGACGGCATCGTCGTTGCTGTCGACGACGACGACGGGAATGCCCGCCTGCGCGAACGCGATCGCGATGCCGCTGCCCATCGTGCCTGCACCGGCGACGCCCACCGCGCGTACCGGCAGTGCATCGTCCGGTTTTAAACCCGGAATCTTAGACAGCTCGCGCTCGGCGAAGAAGAGATGGCGCAGCGCGAGCGACTGGCGCGAGCGCACGAGTTCGTCGAAGAGCCGTGCCTCGCGCGCAATGCCGAACGTAAACGGCAACTCGACCGCGGCCGCAACTGCGTCGACGAGCTTGTGCGCGGCAAACCCGCCGCTGTCTTCAGGCGGCAGCATCGCATGCGCTTGCGATACGACAAACGGCGCCGCTTGCGCCGGAACGTCGGGCGCAATGATTGCGGTGCGCTCCGAGATACGCCGTTTACGCATCGCTCCGTCGGGCGGCAGCGCATTCGTTTCGCTCTCGACGATGCCGTCGATGACGCCGAGCTCCAGCGCCCGCTGCGCGGAGACTGACGAACCTTTGAGCATGAACTCGAGCGCGGCGCGCGCGCCGATCAGGCGCGGCAGGCGCTGCGTGCCGCCGGCGCCCGGCAGCAGGCCGAGGCGGATCTCGGGCAGACCCAGCTTCGAGCGCGCCGTCGCGTACCGGTAGTCGCATGCAAGCGCAAGTTCGAGCGCGCCGCCGAGGCAGTTACCGTCGATCGCGGCGACGTGTGTCTTCTCACTGCCCTCGACGGCGCCGATCACGTCGCGAATCGTCGTTGTTTCGGTCGTCGGCTCGGTTGTGAAATCGTTGACGTCGGCGCCGGCGCTGAACAGGTCATTGGCGCCGGTAAAGACGATCGTCGCGACGCTGGGGTCGTCGTGCAGCGTCCGCAGGTACGCAAGCAGTTGGGCGCAGTACGCAAACGAGAGCAAGTTCATCGGCGGATTGTCGAGCATCACTATCGCGACGCCGTCGCGGCGCTCGGCGCGCACCTCGGTCACGGTTAGACGGTCACCGCGACCTTGCGGTCGAGCTCGAGCTGTGCCTCGCTGAGCGCCATGACGTCGCTCGAGCCGTCAACGATCTGGCGCTTATACCAAGTGCCTTGCGAGAGAACGTGCGACGCGTAGAACTTAGCCGTCGCGAGCTTGGCCTTATAGAACTCCGCGTCGCGATCGCCCGCTTCGATCTTCGCCGCCGCGATCAACGCCGCGCGCGCCATCTGCCAGCCGCCGGCGATGCTTCCCCACAGGCGGAGATACGGAACGGAGCACGCAAATGCGGCATGGAGATCGCCCATCGCGCTCGTGCCGATCCATTGCGAGACTTCGTCGAGCGTCGTCAACGCTTCTCCAAGCGCCTCGCCGATCTGCTTAACCGATGGGTTCTTGTGCGCGGCGCACTCCTGAGCGACGGCCTCCATCGTCGCCCCAACGCGTTTCGCGGTTGCGCCCATATCGCGAAGCAGCTTGCGGCCGATCAGGTCGAGTGCTTGAATGCCGGTCGTGCCTTCGTAGATCGTGATGATGCGAACGTCGCGGTACTGCTGCGCGATCCCGGTCTCTTCGATGTAGCCCATGCCGCCGAAGACCTGCAGCGCCGTCGAGCACAGCTCGACCGCGCTCTCGGTGCACCAGCCCTTGACCACGGGAATCATGAGCTCGACGAACGCTCTGTGCTCCTTGCGCACGCGCTCGTCGGGATGGCGCGCCGCGTAGTCGAGCGACGCAGCTGTAACGTACGCGAGGCCGCGCATCGCTTCGATCGTCGCCTTCTGGAGCATGAGCATGCGGCGCACGTCGGGGTGCTTTACGATCGGTTGGGGCGTCCGGGAACCGGGCTTGACGTCGCGACCCTGCACGCGTTCCTTGGCGTACTCGAGCGCGCTCTGATAGGCGCGATCGGCCAGCGCGATCCCTTGCACGCCGACCGAGAACCGCGCCGCATTCATCATAATGAACATATACTCGAGACCGCGATTTGGCTCGCCGACGAGGTAGCCCACCGCGCCTTCGCCCTTCTCGCCATAGTTGAGGGTGCACGTTGGATTACCGTTGATGCCGAGCTTATGCTCGATGCTCGCGCAGACGACGTCGTTGCGCGCGCCGAGTGTGCCGTCGGCATTAACGAGAACCTTCGGCACGATAAAGAGCGAAATGCCCTTCGTGCCTTCGGGTGCATCCGGAAGCCGCGCGAGCACCAGGTGGATGATGTTTTCCGCCATGTCGTGCTCGCCGAAAGTAATGAAAATTTTCGTTCCGCTCAGGAGATAGTGATCGCCGCTCGGTACGGCGCGCGTGCGCACCTGCGCGAGATCCGAACCGGCTTGCGGCTCCGTCAGACACATCGTGCCGGTCCAGCGGCCCGAGACGAGGTTGGGAATGTACTGTCGTTTCTGCTCTTCGGATCCGACGAGCTCGATCGCTTCGATTGCACCCTGATTGAGCAACGGCCCGTTTGCAAAGCCGATGTTCGCCGCGTTCCACATCTCGAGCGTCGGCCCGAGCAAGAGTTGCGGGAGCCCCTGACCGCCGTACTCCGGAGGCACCGGCAGTCCGATCCAGCCCGCGCCGGCAAACTTCTTGTAGGCCTCCTTGAAGCCGGCCGGCGTTCTGACGTCGCCGTCCTTCCACGTGCAGCCTTCGGTGTCGCCGATGCGATTGAGCGGGTCGAGCACGCCGCTCGCGAACGAAGCTGCCTCTTCGAGCACGGAATCGAGGACATCGAGGCTCTCCTCGTAGCCCGGAAGCTTCGCGACGTCGCCGATCCCGGCCAGCTCGCGCAGGGCGAACTGCATGTCGCGCAGTGGAGCTCGATAGGTGCTCATGGAGGCGGCCTTCCTTAAAACACGTCAAAACAGGTCTAGATTTTCGATTGAATGGGCATTAGAGAACGTACAGAAAAGCTCCGCCTGCTTGCGAATCAAGCAACGTTTACCGCTATGCTACTCGTACTACTCATCGCATACTGCCGCTAGGAGATTACACGATACCAATGATCCTGCTGTCACTTCTGCTGGCCGTCACGCTCGGCCCCGCATTCTCTGCGCACCCCGCAAACTTTGTCGAAGGCGCTATCCAGGCCAGGCCATTAGCCAACGAGACGACCTGCAAACCCGGCCACATCTGCGCATCGGCAAAGACGACGCTTCACGGCTGCTTCGTCGTCAACTTTTGGAACGGCACCACCGGCGGAACGCCGCTCGCCATCGACATCACGCAGACCGGTAGCGCGGGAACTACGACCTGGGTCTACTGGGTCAACAACACCAACCAGAACATCGGCATCACGGGCAACGCGCAAGCAAAGTACTACTGTCCAACCTACTAACCTTGCTCAGGGCGTAACCCGCAGCGTTGACGCTGTACTTCGGCCGAACTGTTCGGGTGCATCCTGCAAGTACGCGCGTGCGCCCGGCCACGCGAAGGTGCCCGGCGTCACGCTCCGCACGAGATAGTGCACGTCGTAGACGCCGGGACCAAGGTGTGACGCATAGGCGATGACGCGATCGCGATAGATTTGTTGCGCGTCTATCTGCCAGCTATCGGTCTGTGGTGCGAGAGCTTGCAACGTCGTGCGGAACGTCGTGTCGACGGCTTCAAAGCCCGCAGGCAAAGGATCGTCGATCACGATCCGGTCGACGGGATGATCTACGATGACGCGAACGCCGACGTCAAAGACGCGCCCCGCCGGCAGATTGACCGGCCCTCCGGCCGCTAGATCCATTGTCGCGACGGGCGCCGCGTTTGCGGCCGCACTTGGATCGTTCACCAATCGCATGACGCGAAACGCCGCGAGCTCTCCAGGCGCATCGCTGCGCACGGGATACGTGTAGAGGAGCACGTAGTGCACGCGGCCCGCCGTCGTCCCAACGATCGCCGCGTTGCCGCGCAGCGCCGCAACCGGGACGTCGAAGGTCTGCGAGGCGACTGTCGAACCGAAGCGTGCCGTCGCGACCGTCGTGCCGCCGATCGTTACGCTCGCGTGGCTCGGGACGAGATGCTCTGTCGCCGCGTAGGCCGTCAGCGCAACGAGCGCCGATGCCGTGTCGTCCGTCGTCGGCCAGCCGCACCTGCAGGCCTGCGCGAGCAGCGCTCGCACCGCTCCGTCGATCTGTTCGGCGGGTGCGTGACGGTCGAGCAAGAGTTGGAGCATCTGCGCCTGCGCGTCGGGACGTGAGTCCTGCCACGCCCACGGCGACGGCGCCGAAAGATTCAAGGTCGCATAACGCCCCGTGACATACAGCGTCTGCACGAGCCGGTCGGCCATCTGGGCACCTTGCGCGCGCCATGCGCCGGTACGCTGGAGATAGCGCGCGACTCGGATTTGGGTCGCGTCATCGAACTGGTTCGACTGTGCGACGATCTGTGGGAGAAAATCGGTGCGCGGCGCGCCGTTGAGCGAGAGCGCCCACAACGCCTCGAATCGCACCTGCGCTTTGCAGAGTGCATCCTTGGCACACCACTTATAGCGGCCCGGATCGGCAAGCACTGCGCCCAGGAAGGCCGTCGCGCGCGCCACGGGTGCAGCGGGTATTGCAACGCCCCGCGCGCGCGCAAAGAGCAGCGCATCGAGCGCGGCAGCCGAGACGAACGGATCGCTCTGGGAGGCGTTGATAAACTCACCGAAGCCACCGTCGGCGCGCTGTAACGCGAGCAGTCGCTGCAGATTGGCCGCCGCTTCGGTTGCCGGAGCGAATGAAAGCTGGAGCTTATAGGTCGGACGCAGCACGTTCAGCGCCGAGGCAATGACGAGCCGTGAGGCAGCCTCGTCGGCGAGTGGCAGCGCGTCGCCTCCGATAACGCGCTCGGCGGGAACCGCAAGCTGCGGCACGATCGAGTTGGCGAGTGTGACGTGCAGCGTTCCGCCGGCGGCAAAATCGATCGGCACGTTCGACGACCCTGTCGTCGCCACGCCGCTCTCGATGACGCTATCGGTGATCGCCTGCTGCGTCACGAGGAACGGCACCCTAAACGCGTCGCGCTGACTTCCCAGCGCGCTGTTCGCTTCGAAGGTCGTCGGCGCCGGAGTGCCGGCCACTACGGGGAAGCGGAAGGCTTGCATCCCAGTCGCCGCATTCTTGGTCACGTTCGACGCGTGCGGATCGCCGCTCGCAAAGCCCAGCGCGCCCGTCAGTCTCAGCACGAGGTCGAGGGCGCCGGCGGCGCCGGTTTGATTCGCAACCGAGAGCCCGAGGTCGAAAGCATCGCCCGAACGCGCGAACTGCGGCAGCAGTGGATTGGTCGCGAGCGGCTGGCTCGAGATGAACGTCGCGTCGCCGGCGGCAAAATGTGCGTCATCCTTCGCAAGGGCGACCGCCATCACGCGCCAGGTGGTGAGATCGTCGGGCATCGTAAACGCCGCCTGCGAATGCCCGGATGCGTCGGTTTTGAGAACGCCGTAGTAGGCCATCGGCTGGAAGTTTTCGCGCACGCGCGTGCTAGCAGCGCCGGCGAGATAGCCGCCGCCGTAGCCGAAGCCTTTTTCGAGCGGCGCCGTCGGCGTCTTGAGTGTCACGTTCTCCCGGTTGTCGGAGAAGATCGTCGAGATCGGCTGTGCGGCAAAGACCGTCTGCACGAGATCCGGGAGGCGATAACCGGAGAGCTGAAGGATCGCATCGTTCACGACGAGCGCGACGATCTCTCCGGGCGCGGGCGCGCCGTTTTTCTGCGTAACGGTGAACGCGACGTGCTGTGCACCGCCCGGCGCCACGGTCCCGTTCTGCGGCGCGATCGCAAGCTTCAAATATCGCTCCGCGAGGTCGACGGTGAAGGCCGCCATGCCCGTACGTGCGAGCGTGTCGGCCGGATGCTCGCCGGGCGCGGGCCGCCGAACGACGACCGCTTCAAGCGCGGCGTTGGGCAGCATCTCCGGCGTTACTGCGAACGTAACGCGCGCGGCGCCGCTCACATTGCGCAGCGTCGTGCGATAGATCGCGTCGGCGCGTACGACGGCCAGATAGATGTCGGCGCGCGCGAAAGGCGACGCGATCAGTGCCGTCGCCGTATCGCCGATCGCATACTGCGGCTTGTCGAGTTTGACTTGGACGGCATTGGGATCGTCGCCGCCCCAATCTGCCTCCCCCGCACCAAAGGCGAATACTTGAATCTCGGTCGCGCCTGCGTCGCTGCCCGCGCCGGCGAAGGTCGCAAGGATGCGATAGGGGCCGGCGTCGGTGGGCGTGAGCTGCACGGTCACCGGCGTGTCGCCCGAATGGGCGTCGGCGGTGCTCACCGTATCGTACTTCACCGCCTGCTGCGCGCTCTCGCCGCCTTCGACGGCCTGCGTCGCCGACGTATAGGTCATCTTCTGCAGCTGCAGGTGAACGTCGCGTCCCGCGACGGCCTTTCCATCGGCATCGGTGACGATCACACGCACCGGCATCGCGACGCCGCCCTTTCCGACGACGTCGCTCGAGAGTCCGATCACCGCATCGGACGGCAGCGCAAGAAAACTCTTCGAATCGGCGACCGAGAGATGCGAGACGTCGCTCGTCTCGACGTCGACGCGGTACGTCATGGGAAACGGCAGATCGGCCGGCACGCCGACGTCGAGCGACGCCGCACCGTTTGCATCGAGCGGAAGGTCGCGCTGGAGGACGTCGGTATCGAACGACGGCGTCTGCTCCGGCCAGAACCATTGCGGCCCAAACGAGAAATCGTCCCAGCCCTTCGGCTGCACGGTCGCGAGATCGCGCGTCACATAGGCGTGGGCGGTGCCTCCCTGCAAAGGCGCTCCGAAGAGATAGGCGCCGGCGACGCCCGCATGCACGGATCCGCCCGCAACGGCTGACGCCGACGAAAGGGTCAGATCGAGTTTGAAGTTTGGCGGCTTGAACTCCGCGATGCGCAGCGATCCGGTGATGTCGTTACCGTTGCGGCCTTTGGCATCGACCGTATAGTACCCGAGCGCCTGTTGCTTCGAGAACGCGATCGGCATCGAGAAGACGCCAAACGCGTCGGTCTTTACAGCGCCGAGTGAGGAGCTCGCATTATTCGGATCGATGAGGCTCACGCGATAGGTCGCGTTGCGGTCCGCGACGACGTGGTTCCCGGCGACATAGTATGCGATACCGGTAATCTCGGCTCGTTCGCCGGGCTGGTACATCTGGCGGTCGCTGAAGATCGTGCCGCGCGAGAGCGGTGCGCCGCTCGCCCAGCCGCTGTTGACGTCGAAGCGCGCCACGCCGCTCCAACTCCACGTCGTGACCGTAGCGACGTCGCCGCCGTCGCGAACGACGAAACCTAAGGTCGGGGCCTGATTCGCCGGCGCTCCGACTGAGCAGCGCTCAACATCGACTCCGTAGAGATCGAGCTCGCCGTCGCGACCGGTCGCGCCGGTTGCGCATGACTGCGGCGCCGCCTTGTTATCCGGATCGAGGCGATAGACGGTCACGTTCGCGCCGCCGACCGGTGCGCCGTCGCTCAGGTGTTGCACCAGGACGATGCCGTGCGCCGGAAACCACTGCGCGAAGACGCCGAGGTTCGTCAGCTGCGCAATCCCGGTGTACGACGGCGTGGAGTCGGGCGTATCGAGCGACGTTCGAAAACCGTACGCGAGCGCGCCGTGCGATCCGCCGATCTCTTGCTGCAACGGTACGCGGACGACGCTCTGCACGTTGCGGTGCGCACCCGCAAGCGTTCGCGACGGCCAGGTCGTCGGATCGGGCAGCAGCGTTAGCGGATCCGCGCCGCCCAGCAAACTCACCGGTGCGACCGGCGCGTACGCTGCCTGATAGACGTTACCGGGAAGATTCGTGGCATAGAAGTCGATCGCGACTGGCACCCCGGCGGGAATCACGTTCGTTCCGGTCGGCGCCCAGACGCCGGGTGCGAAGTCACTTGTTGTAATCGTGAGCGTTCTTGGCTCGCCGAGCGATTGCCCGAAGACGTCCTTCACCGTCGGCGCGATGGTCACGCGATACGACGCATTGGGATCGAGCGCGTATGGATCGATGGCGATCGTATTCGACTGATCGGCAACGAACGTCATCGCCTTCACGGCGGCGGGTGAAGGCGAGATCGTCACTGCGCCCGCAACCGATTTGGGATCGAGTTGATTCGTGAACGCGATCACGGGATCGCCGCCGGCGAAACGCCCACCGCCGCTATCTGGGCTGGGCGCCGGCGTCGGCACGATTCCCAGCGGACCGTACGTGCGCAGCGCGCCCGCGAATGTTCGACCTGTCGGGATGTTTCCGTATGCGGGTGCGACGCCCGGATCGATCGCCAGCGTGTAGGTCGTCGCACGCGCCAGTTGCTGCGCCGGCCGAAGATCGTAGATCCACGTGTCCAGCGATGGATCGAAGAGTTCGGCGGCGTTGCTTCCGGGCGGCGGTGTAGGTTGCGTCTCCGGCGTGACGTGGACGGCGATACTCTCGCTCCCGGCGCGCAGGCGTGCGTGGGCCTCGAGCGAGGCTACGTCAAGCGCGGCGTTCGCCGTGACCGTGAGCGTCGGAGTCAGTCCCAGCGGCGCGGGCGTTGCCTCGTCGTCGGTCGCGGTCGTGCTTGGGAGACCGCGCAGGCGCAGTGCCTGCGTTTCGAACGTCCATGCCAGATCGTTGTCGAGCCGATCGCCGGCGAGGTCGTGCAGACCCGCGCCAAGCGTGATGCGCACCCGCGTGCCGACCGGCAGCGCCTGATCGGCGACGAAGCCGATCATTCGCGGCGTCAGCACGACGAAATGCCCCTTGAGCGCGGGATCGACGTGAAGGCGATCGAGCGCATCTGCCGCGCCGTTGCCCGAGAGTGCCTGCAGCGGCAGGATCGGTTTTGCGAAAATGACGCGAATCTGCGCGAGCGTCTGGGCCTGTGCGGTCGGCGAAATCGAGAGGATCCACGGCGGCAGCGAGGGTTTCGGAAGCGCCGTTACAGGTGCGAGCGCCGGGACGTTGGTCGCGGGAGCGCACGACGCTAAGACGAGCACGCTCAGAACGGCGAGAATCGAACCGGAGCTGCGCAATGAGTTCCTCCTCGGCGGCGGCAACGGCACCCGAACCGTCGTATCTTATGGGAGGACGATGAAAGTCTTTGCGGTCGCCATCCCAATCGGGGCTTTTGCGCTGCTGGCGACGAGTTATCTGCTCGGCGTCGACGTCGCGCGCTTGCCCGCGCCGGGCGGCGCCGTTACGTTCACCGATCGCGACGGTTCGGTTTTGGGGACGATTCTTGCCGCCGATTCTTCGCACGCCGTGGGCGTACCGCTCGCCGACGTCTCGCCCGTCTTCGTCGACGCGATCGTCGCGGCGGAGGACGCTCGCTTTGCACGCCACGGCGCCATCGACGAACGCGGCCTGCTTCGCGCCGCGCGCGATTACGCGATCTTCGGTGAGGCCCGCAGCGGCGGGTCGACAATCGAAATGCAACTCGCGCGTCTGCTCCACCCGCTGCCGAGCACGCTCCGCGGCAAGCTCGTACAGATCGCGATCGCGGAGCGCATCGCGGCGCGTTCGAGCAAACGTGCGGTGCTCGAGGCGTACGTCAACCGGGTGCCGATGGGCGGGAACCTCTACGGCGTCGAAGCCGCGGCACGCACCTATTTCGGCGAACCCGCGAGCGATCTCGATCTCGCGCAAGCCTCGCTCTTGGCAGCGATTCCGAACGATCCATCGCGTTTTGCGCCGGATGCCGATTGGCACGCGTTGCGCTTGCGCCAGCGGTACGTTCTCGCACGCATGGTCGATCTCGGCGAGATCACGCACGACCAAGCCGCGCGCGCATTCGGTGAAACCCTGCACGTTCGGCGGCACGACTCAGGGATCGCCGACGCCGCACACGCGCTCTTCTTCCTCTACCGGCAGCGCGCCGGGAGCGGTCGCGTCCGCACGACGCTCGATCGCGCGACGCAGCGATTCGTGCAGGCGCAGACCGAGGCGGTCACGACTGCTCTGCAAGCCTATCACGTGACCGATGCCGCCGCTCTCGTCGTCGACAATCGCACCGGCGCCGTCCTCGCCTACGTTGGATCGCCGGACTACTTCTCCGATGCGGTACTCGGTCGCAACGACGGCGTCCAAGCCCTACGACAGCCCGGCTCGTCCCTGAAGCCGTTCAACTACGAGCTCGCACTCGAACGCGGCGAGATCCGCTCGACGAGCATACTCGCCGACGTGCCGGCCGCCTATGCAATTCCCGGCGGGCGGCTCTATCAGCCCGACGATTACAGCGGGCGCTTTAGCGGCCCGGTGCGCGTGCGCTACGCGCTGGCGAACTCATTAAACGTGCCCGCGGTCGAAGTGCTCTCACGGCTCGGCGTCGGAAGTTTTCTCGATCGGCTCCACGAGCTCGGGTTCGCGCATCTCGACCGGCCCGCATCGTATTACGGTCTCGGACTGACGCTCGGAAGTGGCGAGGTCAGTCTGTGGGAACTGGTGCAGGCCTATGCAACGCTCGCGCGCGGCGGCAGCTTCGTGGCATTGCATCTCGTCGACGGCGAACCCACAGCGTCGCGCCGCATCGGCGTCACGATCTATTGGCAACTCGTTGCCGACATGCTCGCCGACGCGCACGCGCGCGCTAAATCATTCGGCGTCCATTCCGTATTGGAGATGCCGTTCGATGCCGCGGTGAAGACGGGTACTTCATCTGACTACCGCGACACATGGACGGTCGGATTTACGCGCGATTTCACGGTAGGTGTCTGGGTGGGCAACTTCGACGGTACGCCGATGCGCGGAGTCTCAGGCGTCACCGGCGCCGGACCGCTCTGGAACCGCATCATGCTACATCTCTACGATCGCAGCGATCCCGGACCGTTCGCGCCGCCGGCCGGATTCCTACGCGCGCCGATCTGCGCGACAACCGGACATACGCCGGTCGCGTCGCAGTGCGCCGCGATCGTTGAAGAGTGGGTGCTGCCGAACGATCTGGCCGGCGTTCGCCGGCCGGCGGCGATGCGTCTCGATTCTAGGTACGACGCGTGGCTCGCGCAAGACGGCGCACCGGCGGTGGGCGCTGGTCTGCGTATCGTCTCGCCGAGAGATGGTGACGTCTTCGTGCAAAACGTCGCGACGAGTCCTCTCGCGGCGCGCGAGCAGCAGATCGCGCTACGAGCGCTCGACTCCGGTCGTCGCATTCGCTGGAGCGTCAACGGGACGAACGTACCGCTCGATGCCGGCGGCACCGCCTTTTGGCCCCTGCGCCTGGGAAGGTGGCGCATCGAAGCCGCCGACGGCTCGCGGCGCCAGAGCGTTACCATTGATGTCATCCCGCCGCGGCCGACCCGCCCCGGTTTTAGCGTCCTCACGCGCCAGCAAAACGGTTAGTAAAAGAACTGTTGTAACTGGTTGGGGTTAGGGCCGTAAGCCCAGCCCATGCGTTTCGAGGGAACGACGATCGGCGGCGACGCGCCGGGACCAAAACTGAAACCGGTAATGCTCTCGACGAGGTTGCCGCTCTCGTCGTAAACGACGATCGCGCTGCCCTGGCTGCCGTCGCAATAGACCGGGTCGGTAACGAGAACGAGCTTGTTAACGGCGTCGGTCGCAATGCCCGAGCCGCTGTTCTCTTGCGATGCGGGTCCGGTACACGGCAGTTGCACGGCGGTGCCCGTCTCGGTCGCGAGATCGTAAAACTCGACTTGCGCGTTGAGCTCGGTTGTCGTTACCGCTATGCCGGTAGCCGAATCGACCGCTAAACCGTTGACGAATCCGGCACCATACGGCCCGTTGTTGAGGCCCTCGAACTGCGTGAGGTGGCCGGTGGTCATATCGGCAAGGACGTTGATCGGCGCGGCGCCGCCGACGGCGCCGCCATCCGGCGACGTTGCGAAGACTGCCTGGTTGGTCACCGTATCCTGCGCGAGCTGCGGTTGATCCCCCAGCGAAAACGAACTCGGGTCGAGGTGAACGACCGCGCCGAACGTATTCTTTTCGACGTTCGAGACGATGAGCACCGGCCGGTCTTGGCGCCGCAGCTCGATTGCGAAGAGCGCGGTTGACGCCGACGTGAAGTTCGGGCCGGCTTGGTAGACGTTGACGTCCTTGATCGGCGGCGTCCATCGCCCGGTAAACGTCCCCGCCGAGCTCGGGCGGATCACGCTGTAGAATCGCTTCGCGTAGATCTTGCCGTTCGGCACGACGTACCGCGTGACAAGAGCGACGTTACCGGTGAAGATACCGTCGAGGCTGTACGTCGTTCCGGCCGGCGTAGTCTTCGGAAACGAGCCCGTAACGCGCCCGGTGTTGGCGTTGAACGCTTCGATATGCTCCGGCGTTGCGAGCAGTCCGTCGCGGCCGTTAGAGGCGATAGCGAAGCCGTAGATTTGCATGCCGTCCCGCGTTGACAGCGTGCCGCCCAGTCCAACGCTGCGCTCCCCCAGTGCCTGCGAGGCGACTGGGGGAGCGGGAAGCGACGCAGCGTTGTCGCTCACGCATCCGGCGAGCAACGCAGCGGCGATGCACGGACCGAGGAGTGCCGTTCGGTGCAGTGCGGCCGCCACGACGTTAGTGCTCTAGGACACGCAGATCGTTGTGGTTGTCATCGTTGAAGTATATTTTGGTGTTAGCGTCGGTCGTACCGGTGGCGACCATACCGAAGAGCGAGCCGGCCGCGCCTTTGTCGACGTTGCGGGTAGCGAGCAGCTTTCCGCTCGGCGTAATCTCGACCATGATATTCTTGCCGTTTGGATTGCCCGTATTGCCGATCACGAGGTTGCCGTTAGGCAGCAGAGCCGAGCTGATCGGCGCGTTGAGCGGCGCACCCGCGAAGACTAAGCGCGCCTGACTCGCCGACGGCCCAGAGAACGTCATGCCGCCTGGTTCGACGGTGACGCCGCCGTTTGGAATCGTGGAAACTTTCGAGAATGCGACAACGGTGTTATTCGTCCCGTCGACGACGTAGAGCGTATCCAACGATGCGTCGTACGCGAGGCCGGAGGGCGCGAGGATGCTGCCCGGCATACCGTGGTTGATTGCGAAGCCTCTCGCGATCACGTCATAGGTAAACGTGGATCCGAGGTTGATACGGACGATCGTTCCGCGGCCGCCGTTGCTTTCGTAGAAAGCGGGGCTTCCTGACTTCGGCTGTGCGTAGATCTGTCCGAACGGTTTGTCAAACGGTTTGCCCTTGATGTTCGTTTCGAGCGAACCGGTCGCGGAGATCACCGGATTGTCGTTGGCCGCAAAAGCCGCCGCCCACGAATCGTCCGCCGGACCGAGCGCCAGGGCCGCGCATCCGAGAAGCGTGCGACTCGAGGAGACGAGCTTCGGCTTCGAACCCGGAACCGGGTGCAGCGCGACGATGGTAAAGCCGGTTCCTTGCACGTTGTTCTTCGCATTGAAGTTGCAGACGGCGAGATCGCCTTTGGCAAAGTCGCCGGTAGTCGACGGTGCGACGGTCAACCCGTAGGGATTGAGTTGGTGAAACTTCGGATCGACCGTCGATCCGATCACAACTTCGTTCTTGAGCAACTTCAGTAGTGACGTATTGTCCTCGCCCATGGACGAGTTTGTCGCAGAGGTCATCGCGGTTCCTTGGGAGGGCAGCATGCCGGCGCCTCCGCTATGGCTGCATCCCGCGGCGAGTGCGGCCGCCGCAATGAGGGCAACAGGCAAGCGCCTCTGTGCGCGTGGAATCGACATCGGACATCCTCCGGAAGGCTTTAGGAAAAGTGTCACCACGCTAGACGGCAGAGATGAAGAAACTCTGAAATACTTTTGCCACTTCGCCGTCACCGCTCGGCGCGACGATGGCGTTGCATGCAGGACGACGCGCTTTCGATCGCCCGCCGGCTCTTCAAAGACGGCTGCCAGCGCTATGCGCAATGGCACGTAATAGAAACGCTGCTGCGGTTTGGCAGCGGAGCGCTCGCATATGCGGTGCGCTGCGGTATCAACGTCTTACCACTTCAGCGAGGGCAGCGGTATCGGGAAGCGTCCGCGGCTCTTACACGCCTCGGCATCGACGTCGATACATGGCCCGCTCCACCGGCCGGCCTATTCGTCGTCGAGGAGCGCACGCTCTACTTGCGGTCCCGCTCACCGATGACCGTGGCGCATGAGTTCGGCCATGCGCTCGATTGCGCTCTGGGCGGCGGCGTTTACCGCAGCGGTATCGATCCGCGAATTCGGGCGCTGTTTGCGAATGCTTCGGCGTTCGTCACTCCGTACGCTGCGACCGGCATCGACGAGTACTTTGCTGAATCGCTGCGCGCGTACGTTGAGGCCAACGACGCAACCTCACCATGGCCGCGTGCGACCCGCGCGCGCCTCCGGCATCACGATCCCGCGATGTATACGTTTCTGCAAGAGCTCTTCGACCGTGAGTTCGGAGGCCGCCTCGAAATCGACGCGGTGGTCTCGATCTAGCGAAGGTCTACGGAACCCCTCGGACATCGGCGAGACTGACCGGCGAGCCGCGATTGTGCCACGAAGTACGGATGTAGGTCACGACCGACGCAATCTCTTCATCCGAAATGAGGCCGCCCCAGTGCGGCATGATACCGCTGTAAGCCTTTCCTCCGACGATCACCCTGCCGCTCAAACCGTTCTTGACGGCGGCAATAACGGCGATCGAGTTCCCCGTGACCAACGGGTTGCCGGCGAGCGGTGGAAACGCGCCCGGAACGCCTTGACCGTCAGGTTGATGACAACTCGAGCAGTTCGTGATGTAGACGACTGCACCGTCGCTGGCAGACGCGGGATTGCGCGCCACCGCCGCGCCGGCCGGCGAAGCCGCCGCGCCGCTGGACGCCGTCTTCGAACATCCGATCGCTACGAGCAGCAACATCGCGGCCGTAACGCGAGCGATCATGCGACCGCCCTCGGCCGCGAGCTCATCGCCCACGCCAATGCAACCAGCAAAAAGTTCGCCACGAGCGAGCTTCCGCCGTACGACATGAAGGGCAACGTGATCCCAGTTAACGGAAAGAGCCCCAAGACACCCCCCACAATGATGAGCACCTGAAAACCAAGCGTTGCCGCAAGGCCGGTCGCCAGCAACTTCGTGTAGAGATCGGGCTGTTCGAGGCCGACCGCGAAAATCCGCAAGACCAGCCCGAGGAGGATCGCCAGCACAACGATCGCGCCGATCGCTCCTAGCTCCTCCGAGAAGGCCGCGTAGACGTAATCCGTCGCGACGTCGGGAATGAATCCGGGGTGGCCGAGCCGATATCCCGTTCCGAACAGGCCGCCGGCCGCGAGCGCGTAGTAGCTCTGCGACGACTGATATCCGGCGCCCAACGGATCGGAGAACGGATTTCGCCAGACGGCGATGCGCGTCGCAACGTATGGGTAGTGGCGGACGGCCCAAAAGGCGCCCGCCGCAAAGAGCGACGCACCGAGCAAGACGATATCCAGCCGGCGCGTCGCGACGTAGAGCAGCGTTGCAAACGTTACCAAAAGCAGCGTCGCCATGCCGAGGTCGCGTTGAACGAAGAGAATGCCGATCGAGGCGCCCCATCCGATGAACAGCGGGCCGAGATATTTGACGTTATTGCGCAGCGACCAAGGCCGCGCGTTCGCGATAACGTCGGCCATTTCGGCGAGATACGCGGCCAAGAAGAGTACGATGAAAAGCTTGATGAGTTCGATCGGTTCGTACTCCACCGGGCCGATGCGGATCCACAGGCGCGCGCCGTTGACCTCTTCGCCGAAGGCGAGCAGCAAGAAAAATAGCACGAGCGAGGCAATGACCCAGAGATACTTGTACGCGGCAAACCGCCGAAACTGCGCGAACGCCGGACCTAACCCGATCGCGAGCACCAACGAAACGAGCAGCCACAGTTGCTGCTTCTTAGCGAGATCCGGCGATAGACGTGCGACGATCGCCAGACCGAGCGCTGCAAGCACGACCGCGAGTGCGGGCAGCACGTCGTCGCGAAGAACGCCCGGCGGTTGCCACGCGACCCAAATGCAGGCGAGCGCACCGAGGAGTGCCAGCATCCACCACGGCCCGATTGCCTCGCGCGGCGCAAATGACAGGATGAGCGCAGCAACGGCGAGCGCGCCGACCATCGGCGCGAGGCGCCGAACCGTCAGTGCGATCAGTGCGCCAGCACCAATGCCGCAGCGAACGTCACCATTGCTGCGGCGCGGACCAAGAGCGTTGTGGCGCGCGAATACCGAGGCTGCTTTCTCTGTTCCGGCACGTCGATGGGAGCATCGCGTTCGAACCGCGCGATGAGGACGCGCTCGCCCGGATCGCCGGTATCGAGACGCTCGAGTAGCGCACCGCGATCGTCTGCGTCACGCAGCCGCCGGCCTACCAAGACAATCATGTCGCCCTCGTCGAGCATCGTGCTCGAGACGGTAACGTCGAGCGCGGCGCCGCCTCCGATGGAACGCGCGAGCAGCGGAACCGGAGCGTCGTCCAACGCATCGTTCGCCGAGAGCGCGAGCAGGCGGCCACCTCGGGCGAGATAGGCCGCGGTGTTCCCCGCGTGAATGACGTGCGCGCTACCGAGCACTACGAGCACGACCGTCAGCGAGGAGGCCGCCGTCACATAGTCGTCGTGGCCGGCGGTGCGGACATGGAGCCGCGCGTTGACGCGGGCGAGCGCCGAAAGGATCGCCGTTGCGGCTTGCTGCGGCCGCTCGATCGCCCGACGGAATCGAGCGTGGCGCAACGAACGCTCGCACTCGCTGCGCAAGTGCTCGAGCAACGCGCACTCGACGGCGACGCCGTCGACCGAGCCGAAGCCGCGCGCGACGGCGAGGAGCCACGCGCCGGGGGCGAGCTGAAGACTTAGCGACGACGCTTGACCGCCGCGAATCGCGAGTGTCACGCGCGCCGCACCGACTGAACGACGAGGCGCGTATTGCCCACGTCGATCGCGTCGCCGACGCGCACTTCGATTGCTTCAGTCACGCGCCGGCCGTTCAGGAACGTGCCGTTGCTGCTCGCGAGGTCGTCTACGTAGACGACGCCGTTGTGCGAGTCGAAACGCGCATGGCGACGGCTCACCTCGGGGTCAGCGACCACGATCTCCGCATCTCTCGTCCGCCCTAGCTCGAACGGCGTGCGCGCCCGGCATTCGCGGGTCCCCCGGCGCTCGATGACTTCAATCGCGACGTCCATCGGCATGAGCTGCCCGATTTCAGCGGCCGCACGCACCCGCGGCCGCGCCGCAAAGAACGCAACGGCCGCCAAGGCCAGCGTCACCTCGAGCGAGCCCACGCGCATCTGCGTCTCGAACGCCGTTACGTCCGCGAGCAGCAGCATCATTGGGTTTCGAACCTCATCCGTGTATTTCCAAATCTCAGCTCGTCACCATCTCGCAGTCCACGTGCTTCAATCCGCTCGCCGTTGACGAAGGTTCCATTCGTCGATCCGAGGTCGCGGACGGTCGGACGGCCGCCGACTTCGACGACTGCGTGGGCACGCGAAACGCTGGGATCGAGCAACACGACCTCGCTCTCGTCGCCGCGGCCGATGCGCGCTCTCCCCTCAATCGGATATACCCCGTCGACCGGCATTCCCACGAGCATCCGGAGCGCGAACCGGGTCCCGCGCTCGCGCTCGGCGATCTCAACCTCGACGGCTCCAAGCGGCACGCTCTCTCGCGCCGTCATCGTGACGCGCACGTCGCCGGAAAACCCGGCTCCGACCCGTGCAGCAAGGTCGCGCAAGAGATTCGCCCACTCGCGTTCGAGAAAGTTCTGTTGCTCGGCTAGCCGATCGAAGTCGACGGCGTTGACGTACACGACGTACGCTCCAGGCGCAAAGAGGCGCCCGTCCTGCTCGCTTGTCTGCGCCTCCATCGTCGAGACGAGTTTGCGCGCTACTTGCGCGGGTTCGAGCCGGCTGGGAAACGTTCGTGCGAAGGCGCGTTCGATGAACGTCGCACACGCTTGTTCGATCCGCGCCAGAAAGTTCACGTACGGCGTTCGACTCTGGCAATATAGAAGCCGTCGCGCCCGTCGATGCCGGGCGGCACGAGGGCGTCCCCAGCCTGCGTCAGCAGTGGTCCGTACGCCACCGGAACCAAACCGCGCTCGAAGTTGTGTTCCGAGAGAAACCAATCCATCACTTCCGTCGTCTCGCGAGGGTCCGTCGAGCAGACCGCGTAGACCAGTGCGCCTCCCGGATATACGTGGCGAGCCGCCTGCTGCAGGAGGGCGCGCTGCGTCACTGCGAGGCGTTCGCCGTCCGATGGAGCCTTCTTCCAACGCGCCTCGGGATGTCGCCCGATGACGCCGACGCCCGAGCACGGCGCGTCGACGAGTATGCGGTCGAAGCGCTGCTCGGCCGAAAGCAGGTCCGCGGTTGCGTCGCCTGTGACGATGCCGGCGACGACGTCGCCCGCCGCCAACCGTTCCTCGAGTGTGGCAGACTTTCGCGCGTCGCGTTCGAGACACAGCAGCATACCTTGACCTTCGATGCGCCCGCCGATCTGCAGCGCTTTGTTCCCTCGGCCGCTGCAGACATCGAGGACCGCCTCGCCGGGCTGCGGGTTGAGCACGTCGACGGGCATCGCCGCACTCTCCGACTGTATCCACCAGGACCCATCATCGCCGAGCCCTCGCGGCGCGCCGTCGACGAGCAGCGATTCGGCAACAATGGGAGATCTGCGGGCGGCGACGCCGGAGCCGGAAAGACGCTGCGCGATCTCCTCGACCGTGGTCTTGCGGCGATTGACGGCGATCGCGCCTTGCGCGGGCTCGTTGACCGCGGCGCAGACCGCTTCCAGGCGATCTCCGAAAAGCTGACGCCACTGCCGTACGATCCAGGTCGGCAACGAATAACGAACCGCGAGATACTCGTCCTCGGTTGGAAAGCGATCGCGCTGCGGTTCGACCGGCCGGTCGCGCAAAAAGCTGCGCAAGACCGCATTGACGAGGTTGGCCAAGCCGCGATGACCGCAGCGCTTCGCAAGGTTGACGAACTCAAAGACCGTCGCGTGCTCGTCGGGGCGGGTGAAGACGAGTTCGTACACGGCCAGCCGAAGTATCTCCGCAATCGCGGCCGGGAGCGCCTTCCCGCGCGTGCCGACGAACGGCTTCCAGATACCAATCGAGCGCGCGACGCATCTTGATTGCTCCGTACGCGAGCTCGGTCGCGAACGCGCGGTCGCGTGCGCTCAACTCGGCCTTGCGGGCATGATAGTCGAGCGAGGCTTGAGCGCCGCGCTCCCGACCGGCGGCATGCGCGGGAAAGACATCGCGAACGACGGCGAGCGCTACGTCACGCGCGGTCACGACGGCTCCTCCAATATGCGTCGGCCGACATCCGGCCGCGATTCGGCGCGATGAGCTCGTCGATTGCAAGGGTTCCGTCGGCCGCGACGTGGGCGCGCAGTATCTTGACCAGCTCGCCGTCGAGAATCGCACGCGCAGCCGGTTGCGGCGAAAGGGCGCGCACGTGGCGAACGATGCGCTCCGCGGGCCAGGTCAGATCGACCGTAAGATCGTCCTTGCGCAGGGGCTGGGTAAGCGTGGCCTCACCGCGCTGTGGTTCGTGCGGCAGCGCGTCGCGCTCGGCCAGGGCGAGCGCTTCGCCGACGAGCTCCGCGCCGATATGCGCGAGCCTGTCGTGCAGCTCACCGTACGTCTCGCCGGCCTCGATTGCGACCCGGCGCTGCGCGACGAGGTCGCCGGTATCGAGCCCGGCATCCATGAGCATTACGCTGACGCCGGTCTCGCGCTCGCCGTCACGGAGCACGCTCTGAATCGGAGTGGCGCCGCGGTATCTTGGGAGTAGCGAGGGATGGACGTTGAGCGAGCCGAGGCGCGGAATCTCCAGTAGAGCGCGCGGCAAGATGCGTCCGTATGAGGCGAGCACGAAGAGATCGTACGCGTCGTTTGCGATCTCGGCGGCAAACGGCGCGAGCCGTGCCGGTTCTAATACGCGCAGACCCCGCTCACGCGCTAACTGCTTCACCGGACTCTCGCGTAGTTGCTGGCCACGGCCGGCGGGGCGATCGGGTTGCGTGACAACGCCGGCAACCTCGGTGCGTTCGGCGAGAATGCGCAGCGTAGGCACGGCAAAAGCGCTAGTGCCAAAGAACAGCGTTTTTAATGTAGCCAGCGCGTTCTCAGGCCTCCGCTGCTTCCTGCTCCTCTTCGGTCTCAATCGGACGCAGGTTCTGCGCGCGATCGATATAGAGCGTCCCATTGAGATGGTCGATCTCGTGCTGGAGACACTGGGCGAACAGTCCTTCGCCCTCGAGGCGAATCTTATTGCCATTCCGATCGAGGCCGCTGACGATCACGCGCTTATACCGAACGATGTCGCCGACGAAACCGGGTACCGAGAGGCAACCCTCGCGCAGTTCGACCTCTTCCTCGGCGTGCTCGATCTTCGGATTGATGACGACTGCCGGCTCGTGCTCCTCGTCGTGAACGTCCATCACGAACACCCTCTTCGAGACGTTCACTTGCGGCGCGGCCAGCCCAACGCCCGGCGCAGCGTACATCGTCGCGAACATATCGTCAATGAGCTGCTGAAAGAGCGGCTCGCCGATCTCCTTCGGATTTACGCGTTTGGCGACCTTACGCAGCGCCGGATGACCCTCGGCTACAATCTCGCGGACGTAGGGCATAGCGGGCGCCTATTCTGCTTAGATGCAGAGCGGACCCGCGCACAGGCGGGTCCGCTGGAGTCAAGCCGGTGGCCGTAGTGGCCTATCCGTGTGTCCGAAACGAGCTGACGACAAAGTGTGGCGTGCAGCCTGTTCCGGCATCGTTCCAGAGCAAGCTCACCGATTGATCTGGTCCGATGATATAGCTCGGCGGTTGGATCGACGTCGCGTAGTATGTGGGGTTGGCATAACTCGGCGATGGGTGCGGCGTCGGGATCTGGGACTGGTTGATCTGGAAAAAGTTTGAGGTGAGTGTCTGCGCACCGTTCGACTGCGCTACGGCAAAGTCGAAGCTGTTGCTCGGGGGCAGCGCGCCCTGCGTCGAGACGTAAATGGCGCCAAGCGCAGGCGAGACGTTGCGCGCGTTCGGCCTTGGAAAGAGTACCTCCATGTTATTGGGAGGGGGGCCGCAATAGCCGATTGGCGGGGGCACGGTCACGTTGCCATTGCTGTTACAAGCAACCAGAGCGGCCGCCGCGGCGCAGAGCGTAATGAAGACGCGCGTGGGTTTTCTCATGCTATGAACCATCCTAACTCGGCCGCCGGCTACCTGCCGGAACGCATGGGAATCTGCTTAGAACCGTCTTTAGAGAATGTACCCCGACAGGTCGGTGTCGTCGACCACGTCGGATAGGCGCTCGCGTACGTAGGCTTCGTCGATCACGACCGTGCCGGTGCGCTCCGGCGCTTCAAAGCTGACCTCTTCGAGCAAGCGTTCCAAGACCGTATACAGCCGCCGGGCGCCGATATTCTCGGTCTGCTCGTTCACCTTCATCGCATATGCTGCGAGCTGCGCGATCGCATCCTCCCGAAAGTCCAGCGTTACGTTCTCGGTCGCGAGCAAGGCCTTGTACTGTTCGACTAGCGCGTTCTTCGGCTGAGTAAGGATCGTCCTGAAATCCTCGGCCGTGAGCGAATCGAGCTCTACGCGGATCGGCAACCGTCCCTGAAGCTCCGGAATTAGATCCGAAGGCTTCGACATATGAAATGCGCCGGCCGCGATGAAGAGGACGTGATCGGTCTTGATCGGTCCATGCTTCGTATTCACCGTGGAGCCTTCGACGATCGGCAGGATGTCGCGCTGCACGCCTTCGCGCGAGACGTCGGGTCCGCCGCGTTGCTGCGAGCCCGCAACCTTATCGATCTCGTCGATGAAAATGATTCCGTCTTCGCCGGCACGCCGAAGCGCCTCGCGCTTTACGGCATCCATGTCGATGAGCTTGGCCGATTCTTCTTGTTCGAAAATGCGCAGCGCTTCCGGCACCGTGACGCGCTTGCGCGTCCGCCTTTTGGGCAGAATACCGCCAAGCATCTCGCCGATGTCGCCGCCCTGATCGGCACCGCCGCCGATGACGCCGATTGGAATGTTCGGCGATTCCTCGATTTCGATCTCGATGAGACGTACGTCGTAGAAGCCACGCTCGATCTCGCCGCGCGTTTGGTCGCGCACGCGCTGTGCCTCGCTCGACGGAACGGTCGCGGGCCCGGGCGGCGCCTGTTGTTGCGCCGTAAACCCGCTTCCGAAGATCGACCCTAACGCCGTCCCAAATGGATTACCCTGCTGCGACGACGGCGATCGCGTCTCCGGGTGCAGCGCGTCGATGACGCGCTCGACCGCGTGCGCGACGGCGAGTTCTTGCACCTCGTCGCGACGCTCGTCGGTCACCGTCCGAATTGCCGCCTCGACGAGATCCCGCACCATCGACTCGACGTCACGGCCGACGTATCCAACCTCCGTATACTTCGTCGCCTCGACCTTCACGAACGGCGCGCCGACCAGCGCGGCCAGCCGGCGGGCGATCTCCGTCTTCCCAACGCCGGTCGGACCGATCATGAGAATGTTCTTCGGCGTGATCTCGTCGCGTAGGTCCTCGCGCGCACGCGCCCGCCGATAGCGGTTACGCAGCGCAATGGCAACCGCGCGTTTGGCCTTTTTCTGCCCGACGATGTGCTTATCGAGCTCGTCTACGATCTGCCGTGGCGTAAGCGCCGCGGCGTCGAGCGCCGGCGTGACGCTGCCGGTCACGGAAGCGTCTCCACGGTGATGTCGTCGTTGGTATAGATGCAGATTTCAGACGCGATCCCCAGCGCGCTGCGCGCAATCTCGGCAGCGCTCAGCTGCGTGTTGCGCACGAGTGCCGACGCAGCAGCCTGCGCGTATGGGCCGCCGCTGCCGATCGCGGCGATCCCTTCGTCGGGCTCGATCACGTCGCCGGTACCGGAAAGCATGAAGAGATGCTCCGGATTCCCGACGATCATGAGTGCCTCGAGCCGGCGTAAGACGCGATCTTGTCGCCAGTCCTTTGCAAGCTCGACGGCCGCGCGCCGAATATCCTTGAACTCACCGAACTTTGCTTCAAACTTCTCGAGCAGCGTGATGCCGTCGGCGGCCGACCCCGCGAAACCCGCCAAGACCTTGCCGCCGGATATTTTTCGCACCTTCCGTGCGCCGTGTTTGACGATCGTTCGGTCGAGCGTCACCTGTCCGTCGCCGGCCATCGCCAGCTGCCCGTCGCGGCGCACTGCAAGAATCGTCGTAGATTTGATCCTCATGCTAGCGTCACTACCCGACCGGCGCGAGGAGGGTTTCAGCCGCGAAGGCATCGATCGCCGCGAGCGCACGGTCTGCCATGCGTTGGTGGCGCAGACGTTTCTCGCGCGGCGGAGCGTCGAGGGGCGGGAATGCGGCCCAGGTGACGTTCGAGGGCTGAAAGTCGGGTGTGTGCCGGTTTTGCAGGTGCGCGATCACGGCGCCGAAGGCGCTCTCGCGAGGCACCGCGATCGGCGCCAGACCGAGGATTGCGCGCGCCGCGTGAATGCCGGTCATGGCGCCGCATGCGGCAGCTTCGACGTAGCCTTCCGCGCCGGTAATCTGTCCCGCGAAATAGATTTGCGCGTCGCCGCGCAGCTTCAGCCGTTCGTCGAGCACGTGGGGGGCGTCGATGAACGTGTTGCGGTGGACGACGCCGAGACGCAACCACTCGGCGCGTTCCAAACCGGGAAGCTTTCCAAATGCTTCGCGTTGCGCGGGCCACGAGAGGCGGGTTTGAAAACCGACGAGGTTGTATGCAGTCCCTTCCACGTTTTCGGCACGCAACTGCACCACGGCGTAAGGCGTCTTGCCCGTACGCGGGTCGCGGAGTCCGACGGGCTTGAGCGGTCCGAAGCGCAGCGTGTCGTCGCCGCGATCCGCCATCACCTCGACCGGCAGGCAGCCTTCGAAATACTTCGCATCGCGTTCGAACGCTTTGGGTTCATGCCGCTCGAGCGAGCGTAGATCGTGGAGGAGTGCGTCGTACTGCGGCCGGTCGAGCGGGATGTTGAGATAATCGTCACTATCGCCCTTGTCGTATCGCGACTTTCGGTACATCGGCGTCGTATCGATCGATTCAGTGGCGACGATCGGCGACGCCGCGTCATAGTAGTGCAGGCGTTTGCGTGGGATGACGCGGTCGATGCTCGCGAGCAGGCCGTCGCTGGGCAATGGACCGCACGCGACAATCGACGGCCGTCCGGCGGGAATCGCGCAGAGCTCTTCGCGGTGAACGCAAATACGATGCTCGCTCGCGAGCCGTGATTCTACCAGCGCGCTGAAGCGATCGCGATCCACAGCCAACGCGCCGCCGGCGGGCACCGCCGTAGCGCGGGCTGAGTTGACGATGAGGGAATCGAGACGCGCGAGCTCCTCTTTGAGCAAGCCTACGGCATTTTCGAGCGCCGCGCCGCGAAGCGAGTTGCTGCAAACGAGCTCGGCCAGCCTCGCCGTCTTGTGTGCGGGACCGCAGCGTAGCGGGCGCATCTCGTAGAGATCGACTTCGACGCCGAGCCGGGCCGCCTGCCACGCCGCTTCGCATCCGGCGAGACCGCCTCCGATGACCGTCAGCCGTTCGTTCACACTTCGAGCGATTCTCGCTCTTGCGCCGGCTCCTCGCCATCGGCAGCCGGAGCGAGTGCGGAGACGTCGTGCGCGCGGTCGGCAGCGCAGGCCAGCGTGACGTTCCCTCCCCGGCGCGTCTTCGCGGTAACGTGCGATCCGCAGACCGGACAACGCTGCGGAAGCACCGGGTCCCACGAGATAAAGTCGCAGTTCGGATAGTTGGCGCAGCCGTAGAAGGTACGCCCCTTCTTCGAGCGGCGCTCCAGGATTGCGCCGTTGCAGCGGGGACAGACCGCGCCCGTCTCCTTCACGATCGCTTTCGTCGTCTTACATTCCGGATAGCCGGTGCACGAGATGAAGCGGCCGAAGCGCCCGGTCTTAATGACCATCGGACGGCCGCACTTCGGGCAGATCTCATCGGTCGGCTCGTCGCGCAGCTCCAAGCGCGGCAGCCGTTTTTCGGCGGCTTCGAGATCGCTCTCGAACGGTCCGTAGAACCGCCGGAGGAGGCCGACCCAGTCGCCTGCACCATCGGCAACTTTGTCCAAATCGCTCTCCATGCCGGCGGTGAAATCCAAGTTCACGATCTTCGGAAAGTGCTCGACGAGCAGATCGTTGACCGCGGTCCCGATCTCGGTCGGCACGAACCTGCGCTCCTGCTGCGCGACGTAGCCGCGGGCCTGGATGGTCTCGACGATCGTCGAGTAGGTCGACGGGCGTCCGATGCCGTTGTCCTCGAGCGCTTTGACGAGTGCCGCCTCCGTATAGCGCGGCGGCGGTTCGGTGAAGTGCTGCTTTGCGTCGATTTGGCGGCATTCGAGTTCCTGCGCCTCCGCGAGCTCCGGAAGCCGCACACGTTTGTTGTTGGCGTCCTCTTCTTTGCCGTCTTCATAGACGCGCGTAAAGCCCGGAAAGCGCATGACCGTGCCGGTCGTACGGAAACCATACTCGCCGGCGGCCACGTCGACGATCGTCTGATCGAACAGTGCGGGCGACATCTGCGACGCGACGAACCGCTCCCAGATCATGGTGTAGAGCCGCAGTTCCTCGCGTTTTAGGACGCCGGCCAGCCGTTGGGGCGTGTGCAAGACTGACGTTGGGCGAATCGCCTCATGAGCGTCTTGCGCGCCCTCGCGAACCTTGTATCGCCGGCCCCCGTGAAACTGCTCGCCGTAGGTTTCGACGATGAACTCGCGCGCTGCGTCGCGAGCCTGATCGCTGATCCGGGTCGAGTCCGTCCGCATATAGGTGATGAGGCCGACCGTACCCTCGCTGCCTCCGAGCTCGACGCCTTCGTAGAGTGCCTGCGCGATCTGCATCGCGCGCCGTACCCGCATGCGCAACCGGCGCGAAGCTTCTTGTTGGAGCGTCGACGTGGTAAAGGGTGCGGGTGGATTGCGCCGCACCTCGCGCTTCTTTAACGAGCGATATCCGATAAGCGGCGCCGTCAAGGTCCGCGACAATCTCGTCGGCTCTCGCCTGCGTCCCAACTTCGAGCTTTTCGCCGCGATGGGTGATGAGGTCCGCGCCGAACGGCATCGCCGGATCGCGCTCGGTCGCGAGCAGTGCCGCGATGCTCCAATACTCTCGGGGCACGAAGGCGGCTATCTCCCGCTCGCGATCGACGATGAGCTTTACGGCGACCGACTGCACGCGCCCGGCCGAGAGCCCGCCGCGCACCTTCGCCCAAAGCAGTGGGGATATCTTATAACCGACGAGACGGTCGAGAATGCGACGCGCCTGCTGCGCGTTGACGCGATCCATGTCGATTTGATGCGGGTGCTTGAGCGCCGCCAGCGCGGCAGCCTTGGTAATCTCGTGCAGCTCGATCCGCTTGGGATTCCGAGAGTTTCAACAACTCGGCGAGGTGCCAAGCTATCGCCTCGCCTTCGCGGTCGGGATCGGTCGCCAAATAGACGTCGGTCGCGCTCTTCACGGCGTTTCGCAGCTCTTTGATGAGGTCGCCCTTCCCCTTGATCGTAAGGTACTTCGGCGCAAAGTCGTGCTCCACGTCGACACCCAGCGTGCTCTTCGGAAGATCGCGTACGTGGCCGACCGACGCTTTTACTATGTAGCGCGCCGGCAGAAACTTTTTGATCGTCCGAGCCTTCGTGGGCGATTCCACGATGATCAGGGGCTTTTTCACGGGCCTTAGTATACCGCTGGGGTCAAGAACCCCGCAAATTAACGCGCGCGCGTAATTTGCAACATTTGCGGAAATCCTCTATGATGCGCTCAAAAGCGCCGACGAGCGCTGTACGCTAATCGTCCCCGGGACGAGGAGGAATGAATGGACTCGGATTCCATGATGGGCGACCAGGCTGCCGATGCCCCTAAGCCGCGTCGCAAAGCGCGCCGCCGTAAGGCCGGCGCCAGAAAAGTTGCGCGAAAAGTGCGGAAAGCCACGCGCAAGGTAGCGCGTAAAGTTCGCAAGGCGACACGCAAAACTGGTCGCAAGGTGCGCAAAGCCGGTCGCAAGACCGCTCGTAAGAAGCGCAAAGCCGGCCGCAAGGTACGCAAGGCGGGTCGCAAAGTCGCCCGTAAGACTCGCAAGGCGGGTCGCAAAGTTGCCCGCAAAACGCGCAAGGCCGGGCGCAAAGTCGCCCGTAAGGTACGTAAAGCCGGCCGCAAGAAAAAGTCCTAGTTCTCGAAGGGTTACATAGTGATGGGCGGCCGCAACGGCCGCCCATCACTCGTTTCTGAGGCCCGCTTACGCCAGCGTCGGCGCGTTGCCCCGATGCTCTTGCACCCAGTGACATGCCGCAAAATGCTGCGGTGCGTACTCGCGCAGCGCCGGCTCCTCGACCGAGCAGCGATCGAACGCGATCGGGCAGCGCGTGTGGAAACGGCAACCCGACGGCGGGTTGACCGGCGACGGAATGTCGCCTTCTAAGACGATCCGCTTGCGACGGCGTTCGAGAACTGGATCGGGGATGGGAATCGCCGAGAGCAGCGCCTGAGTGTAGGGGTGTAGTGGGTTCTGATAGAGCGCATCGCGATCTGCCAGCTCAACGAGCTTGCCGACGTACATGACCGCGACGCGGCTCGAAATATGCCGGACGACGGAGAGGTCGTGAGCGATGAAGAGGTACGTCAGCTTCAACCGGCTCTGCAGCTCCTCCAGCAGGTTGATGACCTGGGCCTGAATCGAGACGTCGAGCGCCGAGACCGGCTCGTCGCAGACGACGAACTTCGGGTCGACGGCTAGCGCTCGCGCGATCCCCACGCGCTGGCGTTGTCCGCCGGAGAACTGGTGCGGATAGCGGTTGGCGTGATACGGCTGAAGGCCGACGAGTTCGAGCAGCTCGCGAACCCGGCGTTCGACTTCCTTCCCTTTGGCGAGCCCATGAATTTGCAGCGGTTCGGCGATGATTTCGCCGACCGTCATGCGCGGGTTGAGCGACGCGAAGGGGTCTTGAAAGATGATCTGCATCGAGCGGCGCAGCCGCCGCACTTCGTTGCGGCCCATGGCGAGCACGTCGCGGTGCTGGAACTCGATCCGCCCCTTCGTGACCGGCAGCAGTCGCAGTAAGAGCCGGCCGACGGTAGTCTTTCCCGAGCCGGACTCGCCGACCAGGCCGAGCGTCTCGCCTTCGTAGATTGAGAAGCTTACGCCGTCGACCGCTTTGACGTCGGCGACGTGACGCGACGTAAGACCGGCATAAATCGGAAAATACTTGTAAAGCTCCGTCGCTTCGAGTAAGACGTCGCTCACGGCTGCACTTGCGGGACGCTCGGCGCCTCGACCGGGCGCTGGTCGCGCGCGCGCTCGTCGTAGAGGTAGCACCGCGCGACGTGACCTTCGCCGAAATCGTAGAGTGGAACCGGCTCGGCGCAGATCGGCATGCGGTACGCGCAGCGCGGCGCAAAGGCGCAGCCCGGCGGAAGGCGCAGGAGGTTCGGCGGCTGTCCGACGATCGGTTCGAGCCGGCGGCGTTCGGTCTCGTCGAGGCGGGGCAGCGACGCCAGCAGGCCCTGCGTGTACGGCATGCGGGGCGCCCCGAAAATTTGATCGGCCGTACCGTACTCGACCATGTTTCCGCCGTACATCACGAGCACGTTCTTGCAGACCTCCGCCACCACGCCGAGATCGTGCGTGATCAGGACGATCGCCGCCCCGGTTTCGCGCTGCAGCTCGTTCATCAGCTCGAGAACCTGCGCTTGAATCGTGACGTCGAGCGCGGTGGTTGGTTCGTCGGCGATGAGCAGCTGGGGATTGCACGAGAGCGCCATCGCAATCATGACGCGCTGCCGCATGCCGCCCGAAAACTGGTGCGGATAGTCGTTGAGGCGGCTCGCCGGCTCCGGGATGCGAACCCTGCGCAGCATCTCGACGGCCCGATCCCGCGCCTCGCTCTTATTCGCGCCCATGATGCAGGCGTACGGCTTCCGATATCTGCTCGCCGATCGTCAGCACCGGATTGAGCGAAGTCATCGGATCCTGAAAGATCATCGCGATCTTGTTGCCGCGAATTTGCCGCATCTCCGACTCGCTTTTGCGGCTGAGCTCGTCGCCGTCGAACGCGATGCGATCGGCGGTGACGGTCGCGTTGCGGGAGAGCAGTCGCATGATCGAGAGCGCGGTGACCGACTTGCCGGATCCGGACTCGCCGACGATCCCGAGCGTCTCGCCGACGCCTAACGAAAACGACAGTCCATTGACTGCCGTTACCGGACCATCTTCCGTTCGAAAGATCGTGCGCAGGTTGACGACCTCGAGCAGCGCCAACGCTTCGGCCCTTAGATCCCCGTCAACGAGAGCACGAAGGCCGAGACGACAAAGACGACGGCGACGAAGCCGGTGAGGCGTTTGAACTGCTCTTCGGCACCCAGGCGCCCGCGATAGGACGACTCGACGCGGCCGCCGATCGATCCCGTCAAGCCTTCCTGTTTCGTGGTCTGAATCGCTAGGAGGAAGATGAGCAGCAACGCTGCGAGGACAAATATCCCGGCGATCCCGTGCGTCAACCACGGCGCGTGTTGCGCGATTGCCGATTGCGGGGCGGCCTGGACGGGCAACGGCGGCACCGAGAGGGGCTGCGGTTGCGCAGCACCGTTGGGCACGGCCGAGGCGACCGCCGAGGGAACGATCTTCGTTGCGGCGGCAGCTGCCGCGAGCAGTATCGAAAGCAAGGCGGCGTTCTTTTACGACCGCGGCCCCCAGCGCGCCTGCTCCATACGAGGTTATTAGAAGGAACCTAGCCGAAGAATCGCGCGTGCCGGAGTCACGACAGTCGACCGACCCGATTCGCGTCGTCGTTCCAATCAGGAACCGTCACGTATGGCGTGATCTGGCGCGCACGCTCTCGACGATCTTCAACCCGTTCCTGACGGCATTTGCCCTGTTCGTCATCCTTGCAGACGTCACCGCAACCGGGACGCTCGACTTCTGGCGCTTGCTTTTCCTCTCGACGTTCTTCACGTCGATCGGTCCGATGCTCTACGTCTTCTGGCTCTACGCCAGCGATCGCATATCCGATCTCGACATGTCGGTCCGCCAAGAGCGTGAGATGGTCTTCACGGTCTTTGTTGTGTTCTATGCCTTCGGCGCCGTCGTGCTTTGGATCGCGCACGCACCGCACATTATGCTCGCGGCGATGCTCGGCTACTTCGTTTCGACGCTCGTCGTGCAGTACATCACGCGCTACTGGAAGATCAGTACGCACGCGCTCGGCATCACGGCGCCGCTGACGGCGCTGACGCTCCTGTACGGGCGTCAGTTCCTGCCATTTCTGGTCCTTATTCCGATGGTCTGCTGGGCGCGCGTCTACTTACGGTCGCACACGGTCGCGCAGGTGGTTGCGGGGGCCGCGCTTGCGATCTGCACGACGGGGGCATTCTTCGCAATCTTCCGCATCGGGCTGTTCTCGGGTATCACTCGCTAACGGGCGCGCCGGCGATCCCCGCGATCGCGGCGCGAAATGCCGTTTCGTCGCCGCTCGTAACATACGTCGTCTCGCCTCGCTCGCGGGTATGCGCGGCGACCGCCGCTGCGCGCTCGGCCTGCACGACCGCCGGGTCGATCAGCGCGACGTCCGGCCCGAGCACCGCCGCGAAATGCGGCGCGAGCCACGGATAGTGCGTGCAGCCGAAGACGAGCGCTTCGAGATCGAGCGGCAGATGCGTGCAGACCTCGGCGACCGCCGCGCGTGCCTCGTTGCTATCACTCTTGCCCGCTTCGACGATCGGCACCAGCGCAGGTGCCGGAACCTCCACGACGTCGATGCTTGGAACCTGACGGCGCAGCGTGCGCCCGTAAGAGCCGGCACCGACCGTCGCCGCGGTCGCAACGACGCCCACCTTACGGGCGCCGCTTCGTTCGACGGCGATTGCAGCCGACTCGATGAGATCGAGCACCCGTGCATGCGTCGGTGGCCAGCCGTACCGTTCCGCAACGGCGCACGACGTATTGCACGCCATGACGATCGCCTCGACGCCGTATCCGTCGAGCCGCGCCAAGTTCGCGTGCAATAGTCGCAACAGCTCCTCGTGCGTGCGATCGCCGTACGGCACGTTTGCCTGATCTGCAAAAAACACAACGTCGGCCAACGGCATCCGCTCCCGCAACCGCCGCAACACGGTGAGGCCGCCCAACCCCGAGTCGAAAAGCCCTAGCATCTTATTCGCCGACCCGGACCCATGGGTGATTCAAAGCCGCTCGTCGCTCCGCATCCATGCTTCGCTCCTGCTTCTCCACTTTTTCGGGAGAACAAAGTTTTGAATACCACATCCTGTGGTGCCCGAAAAAGTTGCAGACTTTTCATCACCCATGGGTCCGAGTCGCCTCATTCTCGCTCAACGGCAACGACGCGGCGTTGGGCTAAGTGGAGAGATAAAGGGCGAGACAATTATTGTGTAGGTTGATTGGGGACGGGATATTCTTGCATGTATTGCGCGATTCCGTCGGCGAGTTTTTCGGCGACTTTTTGGCGCCAGGCCGACGACGTCAGCAACGTGTAATCGCTCGGATTGGTCAGGAAGGCTGTCTCCACGAGAACCGCCGGCATGAGTGCGTGCAACGTGACGTAGAGATGGCTCTTGATGATGCCGTCGTCCTTCGTTCCGTCCGCCGCGAGCTGCGTTTCGAGGGCATGCGCCAAGGCTACGTCGTCCGGCTTCGAGACGTAGTACGTCGTGCCGTAGGGACCAGAGTTGACGTAGCCATTGACGTGGATGCTCACGAAGAGCCGCGCACCGGCTTGATTCGCAATGTCGTCGCGGGCTTGGAGCTCCTCGTGCGCCGAATCGTATGGCGCGTAGACGTCGACGTTGGTATCGTGCGTGAGCTTCACTTCCCAACCGCGCGAAACGAGGATGTCGCGCAGGCGCTTGGCCATATCCAGCGTGAGATCGGATTCGCGAACGCCGCCGTGCATCGTGCCGGGATCGCTTCCGCCGTGCCCGGGATCGATGACGATAAGCCGCGGATTCGTCGGCACGTATCCGCCGCGCGGACCGAACTTCCACGCGGTGGCATCGTAGCTCTGCGTCCCGGTTTGGTCGAGCGGCGCCGGCGTAACCTGACCGGCATTGTCGGTGGCCGCGGAGACGACGCTCCCGACGCTGCCGCTACCGAACCGCGGCGCGTCCGCAACGATGCCGTTTCCGACGTCGATCTCTAAGCCGCTCGTCGACGGTGCGAACGCGATCGACTGCGGCCCAACGAGCGAGAGCGCAACTCGCACCGTTGTCGGGTCGCCTTGCCGTACGCGCATCGAGACCAGCGGGCTCGGCTCGTCTTGATCGACCGCTGGTCCCTGTAGTTGGGCGTTCTTGATGTCGATCCAAAAGCGATTGTCTGGGTCGCGCAGACGGTGCCACTCGTACGTTGCGTTGCCGCTGACTGCAATCGTGATTGAAACGCCGCCATTCGATGGTTGAACTGCGACGCCCGTGACGAGCGCCGGCCCGGGCTGGGCGGTCGCAGCCGCGGTCGGCGCTGCCTCGGGCGGCACCGGCGTCGGTGAAAGCAGCGCAACGGGCGCGGCGCCGGCGCCCCCGGCGACGGTCAGCGCGACATCCCGATCGTCGCTGTTCGCAGCGCCGATGACCTTGGCGCCGCCGGCCAGCGCGAGCGTAAGAAAGGTCTTTGGATCGCGTGCAGTTCCCAATTGTTGGAGTTCGACGCTGCGTACGCCGCCGCTATTGATCTGCCGCGTGCCGGCCAGCGTCGTGCCGACGCCGTCGAACTCGTACGTGACCGAGTTGGCGCTCTGCTTAACGACCCGGAAGTGGAGAGGCGCACCTGCGTGTGCGACGATGCTGACGCGATCGCCGTCGTTGCGGACGTCGAGGGTCGTGAGCTGCGGCTGCAGCACCGCGACCGCTCCGTCCTGGCGCAGCGCGAGATCGAGGCCGCGCAGCAGCTCATTGAAGGGAAGATAGACTTCGCTACTGCGCTCGTACGGTGCGAACGGCGCCTCGAGACCGATCGGACCAACGTCGTACCGCCGGTCGCCGATCGCGAAGCTCACGACGACCGGAATCGCGGTCGTGATGAGGACGTAACGTTCACCCGCCTTCCATGTGAGTATCGCGCCCGACTCGCGCAGCAGAGTTTGAAGCGCGGGATCCCCGACGCCGATGGCAACGTTGCCGTCCACGCGATCTATGTGCGTAAAGTGGAGCGTCTGATGCTGGTAAAGCGCGGTGAGCGAGCCGTCGGCAAGCGCTCGAGAGGCGTGCATCGATGCGACGATCGACAGTCCAATCGTCACACTGCGAAGGAGTTTACCAGTCGGACCGATGCAATGGCTGATCGAGTTCAAGATGTCCCCCTGGCAGCGTTTCCAGCTTCTGTCCGTCAACCGTTATCTGTACGGCGTCGATACTGGGAACGCCGGTCATTGTGTACACGAGCCCTTCGAACTCACCGCTCTCGCCAAACGTTCCGCCGGCTTGTCGCTCGACGTCGCTGGAAAGATCGACGGTTGCCGTCCTGCCGTCGACCGTCACACCCAGAACGCGCGTCCCAGGTGGAAAACGAATCGCCTGCACTTCGTTCGGCGGCCCGGCGACAGCTTGAACGGCTGCGTAGAGCGCCACATTATGCACGTGCTCCCCCGCGCTTTCGCCGGGCTGGCGTGGACGTAACGAAACGCTCTGATCGGCGAGCGTCTTTCCATCGAGCTTCGTGTAATAGACCATCAGCGTCTGACCCGGACCAGTACCACGTGTGGAAAGATAGTACCACGTGCCGGCGGCCACGATCGCCAGCAACACGATAAGGACGGGCAGGCGCGTCGATCTCACGTTTGCAAAGTCGTTCGCGAGGGGCGGCGCAAAGACCCCCGTCGAACTCGCCGCCGATGAGCATCATCGCGACAGAACGTGTCGCACTGCAAACTGCCGATGGGCCGATGCAAGCCTACGTAGCGCAGCCGCAAACGCACGACCGGCGCGGCGGCATCATTATCTTTCAAGAGGCGTTCGGCGTAAACGCGCACATTCGCGACGTGACCGAGCGTTTTGCGCAGCTCGGATTACTCGCGATCGCGCCTGAACTCTTCCACCGGACCGCACACAACTTTGAAGCAGGCTACGAAGATATCTCCGTCGTGCGGCCGCACATGAGCGCGCTAACCACCGACGGTCTTGCCGCGGATGGGCGTGCCGCGCACGCATGGCTCGAGACGCAGGTTGAGAGCGACCGGATCGCTGCGGTCGGCTTCTGCCTCGGCGGCCGCGCCACATATGTCGCCAATGCACAGCTACCACTGCGCGCCGCGATCTCGTTTTACGGTGGCGGCATCGCGCCGGATCTGCTCGGACTCGCGCCGCAGCAACACGCTCCGCTGCTCATGTTTTGGGGCGGCCAAGACGCACACATTCCGCCGCCGCAATACCGTGCCGTCGCCGACGCTCTCACCGCAGCCGGTAAGACCCACGAGCAAGTGCTCTTCTCCCAGGCCGGGCACGGCTTCTTCTGCAATGCGCGCGCGTCGCATCACTCCGGCGCAACAGCGCAGGCCTGGGCGCTCGTGCAAGCATTTCTGCGCTACTGCGACCTCGTACCGTGAGATGGTTGAAACGGACGATCGCCGACGAGCGGCACGCTTTAGAGCGCGCGCGCCGGCGCTTTCTGCGCAAACCTACCGACAAACGGCTCCACGAGTTGCGTACCACTGCGCGCCGCCTGCGCTCGTTGTTGGAGGATGCAGCCGACCTCAGATCCTGCTCGCGTCTGCTACGCCGCGTCAAGCGCGCCGCGAACGCCACCGACGCGGCGCGCGACGCTACCGTGCTTCTCCAGCTCCTCGAGCGCAGCATCGACGAGAGCGAGCGTGAGATCGCGCGTCCGTTAGTCGAGAAGTTTGGCGTACGGGAGCGGCTGGCAATGGAAGGCGCATGCAAACGCGTTAGGCAGATATGCTTCGCATAGGCCCGTCGTGAAACCTGAGCCGGTCGAACTCTTCGGTATCTGCGACGTCCACGACGTCATCGAGCGCGTCTTGGAGACTCGTTTACGTGAGGCGCGTAGCCTTGCGGAGGCACTGCAAGAACGCGATCGGCGCGGTCTCCACGACTTTAGGATCGCCTGCAAGCGCTTGCGCTACGCACTCGAGCGCTTCGAGGTCCTCGAGCCGACACTGGACGCGGCAGCCGAGCGTCTTGCCCTGGTGCAAGATGCCTTAGGCGAAACGCACGATCGCGACGTGCTCCTTGGGATACTGCCACCAACGATGCCGCGCACGAAACGACGCTTGCAGAAGGAACGCGAGGCGCACGCCGATCGGGCAGCCGAGCTCTGGGAAGACGTGCTCGCACTCGTGGAACCACGCAACGCACATTCGGCTCGATACGGCACGTAGGACGGGAACCACCTAAGTGCAGCTACGGCGCACGCTCGGGCTTCTCGACGTGGTCCTGTTCTTTGTCGTGGCAAGTTCGAACTTGCAGTGGGTCGCGACGGCAGCAGTGGCAGGACCGAGTTCGATTTCAGTATGGATTATCGGAGCGCTGGCCATGTTCGTCCCGCTCGGTGTCGCGGTTGTCTTTCTCTCGTCGCACTTTCCCGACGAAGGCGGCCTCTACGTATGGGGTAAGCGCGCCTTTGGTCCATTCGCCGGCTTCATGACGGGATGGACGTACTGGGCGAGCGTCCTTCCATACTTTGCCGCGTTGCTCTACTTCGCCGCGGGCAACGCATTGTTCATCGGCGGCGCGAGCGCTGCGCATCTCGCGGCAACGCCGGGTTACTTCATCGTCTTTGCGCTCGTCGGCTTAACGCTCGCCACGATCGTGAACGTCTATGGCTTAGAGGTTGGAAAATGGCTCAATAGCGCAGGCGCCGTCTGTCGGTGGGTTGTCACGTTGCTGCTGATCGCACTGGGTGCAATCGTCTGGTGGCGCTTTGGGCCGGCTACGCCGATGACGCTGGGAGCGATGCGTCCCAGCGTCACGCTCAAGGACGTCATCTTTTGGTCGGTCATAGCGTTTGCGTGGACGGGGCCCGAGGGCGTTTCGTTCATGGGCGGCGAGATCAAGAGCCCACGCCGAACGGTGCCGCTCGGGCTTGCGCTTGCGGCGCCGGCGATTGCGACGATCTATATCTTGGGAACGATGAGCGTGTTGGCCGCGCTGATGCCGCATGAGGTCAACGCCTCGTCGGGCGTTATGCAGGCAATCGATCGCGCCGCAGCGCGCATGGCCTGGAATCCACTCACTCCGGTCGCCGCCGTACTGGTAACAGTCAGCTGCCTGGGGAGCACCGGCGCGTGGCTCGGCGCGACCGCGCGGCTTCCGTTCGTCGCGGGCATCGACCACTATCTGCCGGCCGCTTTCGGACGGACGCATCCACGCTGGGGATCGCCCGTCGTAGCGCTGCTGACGCAAGCCGGATTCGCGGCGCTGTTCATCTTCTTAGGCCAAGGCGGAACGAGCGTCAAGGGCGCCTACGATGTCCTCGTCGGCTCGACCGTCCTCATCACGATGGTGCCGTTTCTCTTTTTATTTGGGGCGGCGATGAAGTTCAGCCCGCTGGCCGGCAAGCCGGACAGCCTACGCGTTCCCGGCGGCCGGTGGACCGTGCTGGCTGCGGGGATGATCGGCTTTGCTACCACGCTGCTGGCGATGATCTTCGCCGGCTTCCCGGCCGGCGACGACCCCAATAAACTGCTGGCGGTGGTCAAGATCATCGGCCTAACCGCGTTGATGATCCTTAGCGGGGTAGTGGTCTACGCAGTCGGCCGGCAGAAGGCGCTTCGCGCCGCTAGCCTTTCGGAATAACCCTCTCGGCGCCCAGATCGTGCGGGCGCCTTCAATTTAGCGGAGCCTTTCAGAGGCTCAACTTTGGGTCGCAGCCTGCCGATACCCTAGAGGTAACGTACCGGCTTGACCTCCAGGCGCTCGCAACGGCGGGCGCCTTTTCACGTCGCTTCAGGCTACCAGCGGAACGGCCCGGGGTCGTGCGGCTTCAACCAGACGATGAGATCCCAGATGGTTGGGAAGTCGAAAATCGTTACGATATACTTCGCGTCCGGCACGCGGCCAAGCTTGACGATGACATCCGGGGATGGATTCGATAGGTCGCCGCCGGCGTCGACGAAATCGCGGTTCCACATCCACAGATCGTAGACCATCTTACCGGTTGACGGATCGCGCACGACATAGTGGACGTGCCCGTTGAACTGGTACCAGCGACCAGGATTGATCCCCCAGAGTTGCGGCCGCGGCTCACCGTTCGGGCGCGGAATGGAGAAATCGGCACCCATGAGGTTGCCGTCCGTGTCGTACCAGAGCTGGCTGGGGTGCGTCGGATCCGACGTCCAATGCATGTTCGCGTAACTGATCGCGCCCGTGTTATCAACGCTCGTATATCGCACGTAGCCCGCCTTGAGGGCATCGGCCACATGCGGATAGCGCGCCATGAGATCGGCTTTGACTGATTGGATGAACTGCAGCTCGGCGGCGCTCGGCGGCCCAAAGTACGTGGGGTTCTCGTCCGCTCGGGCGATCGCAGTCACACAAAGCATCGCGA
The DNA here is from genome assembly GCA_963758805.1 of Vulcanimicrobiota bacterium. Taxonomy (GTDB): domain Bacteria; phylum Vulcanimicrobiota; class Vulcanimicrobiia; order Vulcanimicrobiales; family Vulcanimicrobiaceae; genus Cybelea. The sequence goes on along the minus strand of CAVWWP010000002.1, from coordinate 100,956 downwards.
GAACGGCGACGACGGCCACGCGTTGTTTCATAAAACGGTCTCCTCGCTCATTGGCGTGCTGCCCTAGAAACGTCGGGGCGCCGATATCGTGACGGCATTTTGGCGGGGTTCGACGCCGGCGAATGAATCCTGGCGAAGCTGAGGAGGTTCGGCGGGCGCGACTGAATCCTGGGTCATGGAGGTTCGAATCCGGCTGCTAGGCCAAGGTGCGATCGAAGCCGACGGCGAGCCCGTAAGGCTCGCGCGTCCCGCAAAGACGCTGGCGTTGCTCGGCTTTATCGTCCTGCACCGCGGCCATCCTGTGGGCCGCGAATCCGCCGCGTTCGCGTTATTTCCGGATGGCGACGAACAAACCGCCTTATCGCAGCTCCGGCGTCATCTCTATTTTCTTAATCGAGCCTTGCCGCTGCAGCACGGTTCATTTCTACTCTATTCCGACGGACAGTCTCTTCGCTGGAACACGAACTCCGACGCATGGGTTGACGTCATCGAGTTCGAGCGGCTCGTCGCAGATGCCGGCACTCACGCCGCAGCCGTAGAGCTCTATCGCGGAGATTTCCTCGAGGGCATCGCCGACGATTGGCTTCTCGCCGAACGGGAACGGCTGCGCGGTCTCTATCTCGAGGCGTTGCAAGTGCTCGTCGCAGCGCGTCGTTCGGCGCGCAATCATGCTGCGGCGCTTTCCTACGCCGAACGAATGCTCGCATCCGACCCGTGGCGGCAAGACGTCGTCCGGCAAATCATCGCGTTGCAATATGCGCTTGGCAACGTCGCCGGCGCCCTCGCGACGTACGATCGCTTCGCCGAGCGTCTCGACGCCGAACTCCGGATTGCACCGATGCCCGAGACCGTTGCATTGCGCGAAGCGATCCTGCGCGGCGATGCGATGATCGGGAGCACCGACGCCGGAAGATCAGCCACGTTACCATTCGTCGGGCGGGAAAGGGAGCGCGAGGCGCTCGACACGCGGTGGAAACGCGCAGCATCCGGAAACGGCGGCACCGTCCTTCTCTCCGGCGAGGCGGGCATCGGCAAGACACGTTTGGCCGGAGAGCTTGCGCGCGCCGCCGAGACCCAAGGCGCGCGAGTCTACCATGGAACGACGTCCTATCCGGAAGCCGCACCCTACCAATCCGTTCTCGAGGCGCTTCGCGCAGCGCTTCCCGTTTTGCGCGCGCAGCCGGCCGACGCGTTGACGCTCGGCGTAGTTTCGCATATCCTTCCCGAACTGCATTCGGGAGCGGCCTCTCTTCCCGAGATCTCCACACTCGCGCCGGAAGGCGCGGCAGCTCGCCTCAATCAATCCTTGGCGTCGATTGTCGAAACGCTCGCGGCGGCACGGCCGCTGCTCTTGATATTCGAAGATCTCCACTGGGCCGGCGACGCAACGATCGACGCACTCTTTGCCATCGCGCGCCGCATCGACCATCTGCCGGTGCTGTTGGTCGTGAGCTACAGAGGGGAAGAGGTAGGAGCGACCCATCCCTTGCGGACGTTCGCCGATACGTTAGGCGCGGAACGCCGCACGACGGAGATCGAACTCGAGCGATTTTCGCGTGAAGAGATTGCGGAGCTCGTCGGGCAAATTCATTCGCTCGCTACGCACGGCGGTTCATTCGTCGAGCGCCTGTGCGAGTTTAGCGAAGGCAACGCGCTCTTCGTCAACGAGGCAATCGCACACGCTCTCGAGAGCGGGCCGGATGCCGCACTCTCACTCGAAGGCATCGAGAACCTCGTCGCCGCGCGTACGGCCCGTTTAGGGAAGCACGCCCGGGAAGTTGCAGAGGTTGCCGCGGTCACCGGCGAGGGATGCAGCATCGCCGTGGTGCGCGAGATGACGCAACTCTCGGCCGCTCAGATGTTCGAGGCATTTAATGAGTTGCTCGACCGTCGGATTATGCGCGAAACTGCCATTCCCCATCGCTATGACTATGCGTTCACGCATCACCTGCTCGGAGTGTCGATCTACGGTCGGGCGGATCCCGCCAAGCGAACGCATATGCACGCGCGCGTCGCCCGGGCGCTCGAGGCCCGGGGAGTGACGCGCGAGGGAACGGCTCGCGAGCTTGCGCGCCAGTACGATCTCGGGAACCTTCTCCCGGAGGCGGCCCGGTGGTTTGCCGTCGCGGCACGCGAGGCCGCGGCGGTCTACGCGTACGACGATGCTGTCCATCTCGCCACCTCGGCCATCGAGCGCTGCCGCGAGAAAGAAGCGGTCGTGGAAGCGTTGCTGCTGCGCGAGGAAAGCAACGCGCGACGGGGCCGCGCCGACGCGCAGATCGCCGATCTCGATCGTCTCGAGGCGCTCGCGGAACGAGGCGAACTCAGGTGCAAAGTTCTCGATCGTCGTATTCTTGTGTTGCGCTTATCGGACGATCGCAAGGCGGAGCTCGAAGCTATTGAGGCGCTTCGCTCGGAGAGCTCGGCGTTCGGAAATGCCCGGTGGCAGGGTCGCGCAGCAACGGCGCTATCTCGATACCTTATCGCGACGGCACAATACGAAGCGGCCAAGGAAGCCGCACGCGCGGGGCTGCAGCATTTCGACCACGACGGCACGCCGGGCGATAGAATCGAGGCGCTTTCCTCGCTGATCGACGCAAACGTTTGGAGCGGCGAATTGGAAGCCGCTAACCGGCTCATCGAAGAAGCACGGGCGGTCGCGACCGGCGCCGGCGACCGTGCGGGAATTGCGCTCATGTTCATGCGGGGATGGTCCGCGGCAGTAACTCGCGAGGAGTATGAGCTCGCGATCGAGCTCGCGCAGCAAGCTGCCGATGAGTATCGAGCGATCGGAGACCGCGTCGGTGAGGCACGCGCACTCCTCAACGTCGCCGCAGCCGGGCTGTACTTCTCGCAGTGGCAACGCGTCCGCGAAGCAACCGTGACGGCCGCAAAAACATTCGAAGAGCTGGGCGATGGAATCGGTCTGGCCCGAACACTAATGATCCGCGCCTTGTTTCATGCGCGTTGCGGAAACTTCCCAACCGCGAGCAACCTTCTACTGCGTGCGCAAGAAGCGTACGAGCGCGCTGATAATCGCAGCGGCCGCTGCGGAGCGATGGTCAATCGCAGTTTCGTCGCGTGCTGGCAAGGCGACGCGCACGGCGCTAAAGCGCTGGCCCTTGAAGGCATTGCGCTGGCTTCGGAGATCGGGTACGCGTCCGGCCGCGCCACCGCTTTAGCCAATCTCGGCCTTGCCGAACGGGACCTCGGAGCACTCGACGCGGCGATCGCGCACATGGAGGAAGCGTTCGAGATCGACCGCGGCCTCGGCCGCCTGCCGAATGCCGGCGATCTCGCGGATGCGGCGCTAGCGTACGCCATGCGAAACGACTTCGCCACCGCCACGGCCCTCGCGCAAGAGATCATGGCTTGCGACCGAGCGCGCATTGCCACGTCGGCTTTCCCGCCGATCGCACCCTGGATCGCCGCCTGCATTTTTCATTGGAACGATGACGGCGAGCGCGCATCGGGGGCGTTGCAGCTCGCATCGGAGCTCGCTAGCACGATGGCAGACTCGATAGACGTCCCGGAGTTGCGGCAGACCTTTGTAGCACTGCCGTTCAATAGAGCCATCGCAGCAACGTTGCGCTACGACCGCTGGCCGCCGCGGCCGACGGCGGAATCGACGGTCTAGAGCATGTAGGTTTTTCGCGGGGCTTGCATTTGCAAGATCGGCCGGTCGATCGCCAGATCGGCGATACCGCTGTGCGTCCCGCCGTCGAGCGCGAGATCGCGTGAGAATCCGCCCGATCAGCGAAGCGAACTTGAAGCCGTGGCCGGCGCCGATGGCGACGCTGACGTTTGGATGGTTGGGGAGCGTATCGACGACGAAATCGCGATCGGGCGGCATCGCGTACAGGCACGTCTTCACGAAATGAACCGGGCCGAGCCCCGCCGGCAGATAGCGTTGTAAGAAAGCGCGAACGCGCGCGGTAATATCCGGATCCTCTTCGAATCCTCGCGTATCGGGGTCGACCGGTTTGCCGCCGCAGTCCTGCGTGATCTTTACGGCACCGGCTTCGCCGAAGACCGGGAACCCGTAGAACGACGGATCGTCCATCCATATCCAGATCGGGAACGAACCGAAGGCAAAGCGAGCGAGATCCGCTGCCTCGAAGTAGATCACTTGTTCCTTTGTCACTTCGATCGGAATCCGCACGCCCAGCGGGGCTAAAACTGCGTTCGTCCAGCCTGCAGCCGCTACGACCAGCCGCCCCGCGCGGATGCGCTTCGTCCCGACCTCAACCTCGATCTCGCCGTCGCACGCGCGGACGCTGGAGACCTGTGCGTGCTCGCGCAGCGTTGCGCCGAACTCGCGTGCCATTGTCTGATGTGCTGCCGTCGCGCGTTCGGCTGCCACGATTCCCGCATCGGGTTGAAAGAGCCCACGAATCGATTCGTCGATCTGCCACGCCGGCCAGCGCCTGCGGATTTCGGCGGCGTCGAGCCGTTCAAACGGGACCTCGCACGCTTGCATCGCGTTTGCGTAGGTATCGAGCGAGATCGCCCCATCGCGCGGGCCAATGTCGAGGCCGCCAGTCTTGTAGACAAGCCGTTCTCCGGCATCGCCCTCGAGCGATTCCCACGCTCCGTAGGCTTCGCGCGCCAGGCGCACGTACGCCGGTGTAAAGTACGAGAGGCGGATGATGCGCGAATGATCGTGCGAGCTGCCGCGCGCGTGACCGAACTCGAACCGTTCCAAGCCCAGCACGCGAGCGCCGCGTTTTGCAAGCCAGTACGCCGCGCCGCTGCCAATGCCGCCTAGACCCAAAACGATGACGTCGTACTCGCTGTTCACGAACCGATGGCGTCCTCGCCCAGCCGCGAGGCGATGTAGCGACGGATGTCGAGACTCGCGTCTTCCATCGGCGCATAGTAGCCGTACTCGAAGGCACGTGAGCTCATCCCGCTCTGGACGCCTTCGCAGATGTTCCAATCCTGCCGGTTTACCAAATCCCAAAAATCGACGGCATCGCTCGGGTCGAATCCCGGTGCTGCAATCGCATCCGGATGGAAGAGAAAGTCGCAGCGGATCGTCGTCGACGACGGGCTGCGCGGCCACAGCGTAAACGCAGCGACGTGTTCGGCGGCGAGGCTCAGCATGAGATTGGGATAGAGAAGCTCGCCTTTGTGGCGGATCCTCTCATCATCGTTCAGGGCGGCAAAGGGCTCGCGCGCCGAGGTTCCGCTGAAAGTAAACGTCCAAGCGCCCTCGCGATGCGGGATACCGCGCTCCCAATCGAGCGCTAAGCCGCCATGCGTCTTGAACGCGGGGACGATGCGGCAGAGTTCCGGGTGAACGCCGGCGCAATGATAGCACTCGTTGTAGTTTTCGAGCATCACCTTCCAGTTCGCCGCGACTTCATACTCGATCGAGCGCGCGATGCGGAGTTCGCCGAGCGGATAGCGTGCAAGACGCTCCGGAATCGGGCCCAACTGTTCGGCGAGCGCGGGTCCGCTCGATTCGACGCGCCACGGCGAGAGATGGGCGAAGACAAAACCACCCCACTCGGCGATGGCAACCGGATGGAGTCGCCGCGCACGCTCGGGGACCTCATCGACTTTCACGAACGGCGCCGCGACGAGCGCGCCGTCGGGTGCATAAGCCCATCCGTGATACGGGCAACGGATAGCGCCGCGCAGCGCGCCCTCGCCACAGAGCAGCCGGCTCCCGCGATGCCGGCAGAGATTAACGTGCGCGCGGAGACGATCGCCGTCGCGCAAAACGATGACGCTCTCGCCGGCGACGTCGAGGACGCGGTACTCGCCGGAGCGCGGCCATAACTCGACGCGCCCGACGCAGAACCATTGGTCCCAGAAGATCGCATTTTGCTCGCGAGCGTAGAACTGCGGCGAGAGATAGGCGTCCCGGCCTAGCGAACGCGCCTCATCCATCGCTTTCTCCGAAGCTTTCATCGCTTGATTTACCAAATAGCCAAATAAATCGCTGCCATGCAGCGGATACTGCCAAATATCGAAGAACTCCTTGACGTCAGCGTGGAGGGAGGACCGTGGAGACCTTCGTGAGGCCAAGCGTTGAAAGCGGCGCGATGACGCTTCCATCGCAATGGTACGTGTCGCCAACAGTTTTCGCCGCCGAGCGCGAGCGCGTATTTGCGCGCGAGTGGATCTGCATCGGACGCGAAGAGCAGCTCGCGCAAGCCGGCGCTTTTTTCACGGCCGAGGTCGCAGGCGAAAGTCTGATCGTGACGCGCGACGCGCGTGAGACCGTTCACGCGTTTTTCAACGTCTGTCGCCACCGCGGCACGCGCCTCTGCGAAACGGCGTCGGGGCACTTTCGAGGCTCGATTCAGTGCCCGTATCACGCGTGGACGTACGGCCTAGACGGCGAACTCCAGGCCGCACGCAACATGGCCGAGGTACCCGGCTTCGATCGCGCGCAGTACCCGCTCAAAGAGGCCGCGACTGCGGCCTGGGAGGGCTTTATCTTTGTCAATCTCGCGCGGTCGCGAGATGACGGGCGTTCCGATGGAGCGTTCGATCGCGTATTTTCGCCGCTCGTCGGCCGGTTCGCGGCGTGGGAGGTCGGCCGTTTGCGCACTGCGCGCGCGATCCGCTACGAACTGCAATGCAACTGGAAGCTCGTCTTTATGAACTATTCCGAGTGCTATCACTGTCCGCTCGTCCATCCGCAGCTCGATAAGCTCTCGCCCTCCGACAGCGGCCGCAACGACCTCACCGAAGGACCGTTCCTCGGCGGTTACTCCGAGATGCGCCGTCCGGGTACGGCGCTGACGACGACCGGGACGAGCTCGCGTCCCTCACTTGGCAGCGTCGCGGGCGCCGATCTCGACCGCAGTCTACTACTACACGATCTTTCCGTCGCTTCTGCTCAGCCTGCATCGTGATTACGTCATGGTGCACTACGCCAGACCATTGACCGTCGATCGCACGGAGGTTGTCTGCGCATGGCTCTTCGACGAACGTGCGCTGCGCGAACCGGGCTTCGACCCGAGTGACGTGGTGGAGTTCTGGGATGTCACCAACCGCCAGGATTGGCACGTTAACGAGCTTACGCAGCTTGGGCTGAGCTCGCGAGCATATAGCCCGGGACCATACTCCAACGCCGAGGGCCTGCTCAACGCCTTCGACCAATACTATCTAGGCATCATGGAAACGGCGGGACGCTGACGCTTCCGCTGTTGCTCGCGGTCGCGCTCGCTCAGGTCCATCTCGATGCGCTGCATTGGCGGAATATCGGACCGGCGGTTGCCGGCGGTCGCACCAGCGGGGTCGCGGGCAGCGACGCCGATGCAAATCTCTACTACTTCGGCGGCGCCGACGGCGGCGTTTGGAAGACTACCAACGGCGGTCTCGCGTGGAACGACGTTTGGCCGCATGACGCGGTCGGTGCGATCGGAGCGATTGCGATCGATCCGCACGATAAGCAGACCGTCTGGGTCGGCACGGGCGAGCCGAACTTACGCAACGATATCTCGTACGGCGACGGCATCTGGCTCACGCGCGACGGGGGACGCCGGTGGCGTCATCTCGGCCTGCGCGATACGTGGGCGATCGCACAGATTGCGCTCGACCCCCGAAACTCCAAGCGTCTCTGGATCGCCGCGATTGGAAATCCGTATCGCGACAGCACCTCACGCGGCGTCTATCGCACGACCGACGGCGGCGCTACGTGGCAGCGGGTCCTTTACGCCGGGCCCGTCGAGCGGCGCGTCCGACATTGCCGTCGATCCACGCAACCCTAACGTCGTATACGCCGGAATCTGGCAGTTCCGTCGCGTTCCATGGAGCTTCACGAGCGGCGGCCCGAACGACGGCATCTTTAAATCGAATGACGGCGGCACGAGCTGGCGGCAACTGCATGGCAACGGACTGCCCGCCGGTTATATGGGCCGCATCGGAATCGCGCTTGCGCCGAGCGACCCGAATCGAGTCTATGCCGTCATTCAATCGAAATCCGGCGTCGCATGGCGATCGGACGATGCCGGCGGGCATTGGCGGCTCGTGACGCGCGACACGCTCGTCAATCAGCGCCCGTTCTACATGAGCCGGCTAGCCGTAGATCCGTCGAATCGCGACCACGTCTTCTTCTCGTCCGAGGATCTCATCGAGACCCGCGACGGCGGCCGCAGCTACAACGACGTTCGCGGAGCCGTGCATCAGGATCACCACGGGCTCTGGATCTCGCGCGACGGGCGGCGCATCATCGAGGCGAATGACGGCGGCGCGCCGATCTCGATCGACGGCGGCAAGACGTGGGACTGGCGCTACAACGTAGCGATCGCGCAGATTTATCGCATCGGCTACGACCGGCAGAACCCGTACCGCGTCTGTGGCGGAATCCAGGACAACGACTCTTACTGCGGACCGGAGGACTCGTTGAGCCCGCTAGGGATCGAAAACGCCGAGTGGCGCGACGTCGGGAACGACGGCGACGGTTCGTGGGTCTGGCCCGAACCCGGCGATCCTAACTCGATTTGGAACGTCGGCATTAACGAGCTCAATGGACAGCTCGGGATCTACGACATGAAGTCGCGGCAAAACTACGACGTCACACCGGACGTCACCGATACGAATGGCCGCGCGCTCGCCGGATTGCCGTTTCGCGCGAACTGGGAGGCTCCGATTGCATTCTCGCCGACGGATCCGGCGCTCGCCTTCTACGGCGCAAACGTGCTCTTTGCCACCCGCGACCGCGGACGCACCTGGACGCAGATCAGTCCGGATTTGACGCGCAACGATCCGACCAAACAACTCGTCGCGGGCGGCCCAATCAATACCGACGTCTCGGGTGCCGAGTTCTACGATACGATCTTCGACATCGCCCCGTCGCCGCTCGACGGTCGCCGGATCTGGATCGGAACCGACGACGGCGTCGTGGCGCTGACGACCGATGGCGGCGCAGGCTGGAAGAACGTTACGCCCCCTTCGGTCCCACCGTGGGGTCGCATCGACACCGTCGAGGCATCGCATCGCTTCGCGCGATCGCGCGTACGTCGCCGTCGATCGCCATATCATGGGCGATCCACATCCCTACATCCTAACGACCGACGATGCGGGCGCGACCTGGAGGACAATCGTCAGCGGCCTTCCTAGCAGACCAGTACGTTCACGTGGTGCGAGAGGATCCCGTCAATCCCGATGTGCTCTACGCGGGACTCGAACAAGGCGTTTGGATCTCGGGCGACCGCGGCGCGCATTGGCGGAGCCTGCGACTGAACATGCCCTCGGTCGCGATTGCCGACATGCGCGTCCAACCGCAGACGAACGACCTTCTCGTCGCAACGCACGGGCGCGGGTTCTGGATTCTCGACGACGTCGCAGCGCTCGCCGCACTCGCGACCGTCTCCGCCGATACGCCGGCATTCTTTCCAGTGCGCGCGACCTACACGTGGTACCGCTGGTGGACCGGCACGTACGGAACGCAACCCGACGAGTGTTGCCTGCCCGCCGGCTCGTACGGCGGGGAGAATCCGCCCGACGGAGCGCTGCTGACCGACTATCTGCCGGCTGCGGCTGCGTCGTGGGTCGAGGTGACCGGACCGGATGGCGCGACGATCCGGTGCTTCGCAATTGACGGGAACGCCGGGATCAATCGCGGCGCGTGGGACCTGCGCGAGAGCCCGCCCGTGCCGTGGCTGCGCGCTCGGTCTTGGAATCGCCGGCGGCGATGGGCCAACGGTCGTACCGGCGACATACACGCTGCGCCTACACGCCGGGGCAGGAAGTCTCTCACAAACCGTTCTCGTGGACCCGGACCCACGCGCGCAATGGACGCAGCCACAGTACGTCGCGCGCTATCGCTTCATCAAGTCGCTCGACGACGAGCTTTCGGCCGTCGACGTTGCGCTCAATCGCCTCGACGCGCTCGCGCGCACGACGCACAGCGCAGCGATGCTCCAAGCCATTCGGGCAGTCTATTCACAGTTCACGTCGGGCGTCGTAAACTCAGAGGACGACCAACTCATGGCCGACCGGATACGCGAGCGATTGACGATTCTGCAAGGAGTCGTCGCGCTCTCCCAGGGTCCGCCGCTGCCGCCGCACGAGCGCGAGGCCGCGGCGATTCGCGCGGAGTTCGAGAGCGCGATGAACGCCTACCGGCAGCTATTGGCAGCCTGGAAGCTGCCGCCCGACCCACCTCCATCGCTCTGTGACAGAACCAACTCGGGGTAATGCGGATGCGCTATTTTTCGTTCCTGGTTTTTATCTGTTTCTTGACGGCCACGGCTGTCGCCGGTACGACCGGCGGGATCGGCGGCAACGTCACCGAGGCCGGTACCGGCACGCCGATCGCCGGAGCGAAGGTCGTGGCCACGAGCCCCTCGCAGACGGCGACCGCAACGACCGATGCACGCGGGCACTTTGTCTTCGTCTCACTCGCGCCCGACGAGTATACGATCGCGGTATCAAAAGATGGGTACGATCCGGTCTCCTACGCGGGAGTCGCGGTCTTTGCCGACGCCGCGCAGACGGTCAGCGTCACGATGCACCGCGCACTTAAGACAATTGCAAGCGTCACCGCTCGCAGCGCTGCCAGCCTGGTGCGTCCCGGCACGACGGCCGACATCTATTCGATCAATGCCGCGCAGCAGGAGCGCACGGCCGTTCTTGGCGGCGGCGGCGCGCTCAACAGCGCATATTCGGCGATCGCGTCGGTGCCGGGCGCCTTCGTCCCCGCCAATCAAAATGGCTATTTGCAAGCCGTACACGTTCGGGGCGGCGATTCGTACGAGGTCGGCTACGAGTTCGACGGCATTCCCGTTAACCGCGCCTTCGACAACTATCCATCCGGGTCGCTCTCGTCGCTCGGACAGCTCGAGCTGCAGGTGTACACCGGCGCAACGCCCTCAAATGCCGAGGCCCAGGGACTCGCCGGCTTCATCAATCAAGTGATTAAGACCGGCACGTTTCCTGGCTATGCGACCATCAATGCGAGCGCGGGCACGCCTACCTTCTACCACAGCCTCAACATCGAAGCCGGTGGCGCCACGCCGGACCGCATGTTCTCATATTACGTCGGCATCGGCGGCTACAATCAAGATCACCGTTACGTCGACCAGTTCGGCGGCGCGGCGTACGCCAACGAGTTCGGCCAGCAGCTGGGCGCGTGTCCGTCACCCAAAGGGCTGGGCGGAGTCTATCTGCCGTCGTGCTACACCAACGGCGCGCCGAACGTCGGACCGAATGGAACGCCGGGTTGGATTCTCGGGCCGATCGGCTTCGGAACGATCAACGCGGCCAACATCGCGACGCGTACCTCGGTAGTAAACTTCCACGTCGCCATCCCGCACGCAGGCGACGGGCTGCGCGACGATATTCAGCTGCTCTACGACAACGACGAGATATTTACAACCTTCTTGAGCTCGGTCAACGATGAAGGATACAACAACTGGATCAATACCGTCGGCGTCTTCCCGCCCTACTACCTCGACGCGTACCAGTACCACGGTCCGATCGGCACCTTCCTACCGTCGAACTATACGTCGCTCATCGGGCCGTACTACTATCCATCGTCGCCGCCGCATCCGTTCGATGGGCCGATTCCCGATCCGTACAACCAGCGCGATCGCGGCTACAACGGCCAGGCGATCTTCAAACTGCAATATCAAAAAAACTTTAGCTCCAGTGCGTTCCTCCGCGTCTACGGGTACACGTACTATTCGGACTGGGTCGAGAATGGCCCGATGATGTCGCTCCAGCCCTACGCCTACTACGACTCAGGCGACTACGAGATCAACAGCCACACGCGCGGCGTGAGCGTTTCGTTCACCGATCAGATCAACTCCCAGAATCTCCTCGAGGCCGAGGGCTCGTACACGACGTCCACGGGCGCCCGCATCTACAACGAGCAGATGTTCCAGTACGGAGCTTTTTATGGTAACGCGTTCGCCGTTCTGGTAAACCGGAATGCACCGTTCAGCGGAACCTGCTATCATCTTGAAGCCTATAGTTCGCGCACAACTGCAACGACGTGCAGCGACGGCCAGGCCGGCGGTGTCCAGTACGGCGTGCTCCCTACCTTACTCCAGCTGAGTAACCCGACGGCACATTCGAACATCGGCGGCGTCAGTTGCGGCGGCGGACCGTGCGCCTATTATGTCGTCGAAAACGGGGCTTACGGGTTGAACAACACCGTGACGCCATACTTCTCCGGCTACTCGATCACCGACCAGTGGCGCCCGAATGACAAGCTCTACTTCAACATAGGCGTGCGTGTCGACAACTACGACTATGTCGGCGCGAACACCGTCACCGGACCGGGGCGAAACTTCTGGTTCAACGCATTCAACCAAGACACGTGTTACGATACGCAAACGCTGACACTGGTCGATCGCAGCGCGCTACTCGGCACGAGCGGCTGGAGCACGAACTCTCAAAGACCGTGTTCGGCGTTCGGAAAGCAATACGTCAACGCAAACATCCAAAATACGCCGGGCAGCTTCGACTACAACCTCCCGCAACCGCGTGTCGGCCTCACCTACACCGTCAATCCGGATACGGTGCTTCGCGCCAGCTATGGCCGCTATAACGAACAGCCCAGCGCCGCGTACGAACAGTACAACTCGCTCGAACAAAACCTGCCCGATACCCTCGCGCAGTTCTATCCACTTGGCTTTACGACACCGGGCCATGCCGTCGCGCCGTCCGTTTCCTACAACAGCGATCTCTCGATCGAGCATCACATCAAGGGGACGGATTGGTCGTTCAAGCTGACGCCGTTCCTCCGCCAGACCCAGGATCAAGTCGAGAACTTCTACATCAACTACACGGCCGGCATTACGTCGGGGCTCAACGCCGGCTACCAAACCTCGTCGGGCTTCGAGTTTGCGCTGGACAAGGGCGACTTCAGTCGCAACGGTTTTGCCGGTCAGCTCTCTTTCGCGTACACGTACGCAACGGTGAAGTACAGCACGCTGCCAAACGGGACGACGGTTTTGGCCCCCATCAACTCGGGTATCGCGCAATATAACGCATACACAAAAGCGTGTGCCAAAGGCGGCGGTGAGTACGGGAAGGCGCAGTTCGGCCAACTCGTCTGCGGATCGACGACCAGCGGTCAAGCCGCGGCCGCCTGCTACACGCCCGGGGGCACTCCGGATCCTGCCTGCCGCGCCGGCGACGTCGCCAACCCGTACTGGCTCTCCCCCGCGTTTTCGTTGCTCGACCCGACCGCTGCGTATCTCCCGTATTCGATCTTCCCGGGCGGCGTCGGGTCGGGCGTGAACGCCTACAACTATCCCTACGTCGCGACGCTTCTGCTTAACTACAAGCACGACAAGCTCACGATCACGCCGTCGTTTCAGTTCGTCGCAGGCAACCGCTACGGCGCGCCGCTGACGACGCCGGGCGTCGATCCGGCCGCCGGTTGCGGCAAACCGCTCGGCGGTTCGACCGTTGGCGATCCGCGCTATCCGTACGGTGCCGCCGGCGGCGAACCGTTCAACGCGAATAACACCAGCTGCGCGGCCGCGCTCTCGATTCCGGATCCGTATACCGGCCAGTTCGACGCGATTGGCGCGTTTCGCGAGCCCGCCCAGCTGCTGGGCCACCTGCAGGTAGCCTACGCCCTCTCGCCGCGCTTGACTGCATCGGTGACGTTTGCGAACCTCTTGCAGACGTGTTTCGGCGGCCAGCACACGCCGTTCACGTACTACTGGAGCAACCAAACCTGTCTCTACACCAACCTCGTCGGCGGACCGTATACGCCTCCCGTCGGCAATGCCTACAACCCGGGCGCAAACGTGCAGACGTTTTTAAAGTATCCGTACGAACCGTCCTTCGGTGTCTACAACGATCAAACGAGCTCGGTAACCGAACCTTTCAACGCTTATTTCACCTTGAAAGTCATGCTTTAGGTGGGAACCTCCGCAATGAAATACGATGCCATCGTGATCGGCGGCGGTCACAACGGGCTGGTGACCGCTTGTTATCTGGCGCGCGCGAAATGGAACGTTCTCGTGTTGGAACGGCGCTACATCGTCGGCGGCGCATGCGTTTCGGAGGAGACCTTCCCGGGGTTTAAGGTCTCGACGGCCGCATACGTCAACAGCCTCTTCCGCCCCGAGATCGTTCGCGATCTTCGCCTAGGCGAGTACGGATTCGAACCCATCGAACGCAATCCGGCGTCGTTCTCGCCCTTTCTAGACGGACGCTATCTGATGCTCGGCTCGAGCATCGATCGAGACGTCGAGGAGATCGCGAAGTTCAGCCGTGCAGACGCGCAACGCTATCCGCGATACGAGGCGATGCTCGAACGCGTAGCGTCGGTAGTCGAGCCGACGCTGACGCAGGTTCCTCCGAATATCCTGCGGCCGACCTTGAGCGCCATGCTGGAAGCGGGACAGATGGGACGCCGGCTCCAGCGGTTGGGACCGGCAATGGGCGAAGCGATCGAGGTCTTAACCGGCGCGGCGCGCCCGATTCTCGACCGATGGTTCGAATCGGAGGAGCTCAAGGGAACGCTCGCGACCGATGCAATTATCGGTGCGTTCATGGCGCCGTCGATGCCCGGCACCGCCTACGTCCTCTTCCATCACGTCATGGGAGAGACCAACGGCAAGCGCGGCGTTTGGAGTTACGTGCGCGGCGGCATGGGCGGACTGACGCACGCGCTGGCTGCGGCCGCGCGCGATCTGGGCGTCGAGATTCGGACCGAGGCCGAGGTCACCAAAATTCTCACGCGCAACGGCCATGTCAGCGGCGTTGCGCTCAAGAACGGTGTCGAGCTCGAGGCAAAGAACGTCGCCAGTGGTGTCGACTGCCGGTTAACGTTCGAGCGTCTTCTCGATCCCGCAATATTGCCCGACGATTTTCGCAATGCGGTTGCGCGCATCTCGTACAGCAGCGCGTCCTGTAAGATCAACGTCGCGCTCGAGCGGCTGCCGAGCTTTAGCGCGTTACCCGGCCACGAGCCCGGGCCGCAACACTTTGGCACGGTCCATCTCTGCCCCGATCAGGATTTCATCGAGCGCGCCTACGACGACGCGAAGTACGGCGGTTTCTCGCAACACCCGGTCGTGGAGTGTACGATGCCGTCGTCGCTGGATCCGACCGTCGCTCCCCCAGGTAAACATCTCATGTCGATGTTCACGCAGTACGCGCCGTACGAGCTCAAGAGCGGACCCTGGACGGATGCGCTGCGCAACGAGTACGCCGATCGCTGCTTCGACATCGTCGAAGAGTACGCACCGGGCTTCAAAGACTCGGTCATCGATCGGCAGATTCTCACGCCCGTCGATCTCGAGGAGACCTTCGGCCTCACGGGCGGCAGCATCTTCCAAGGCGCGATGCCGCTCCATCAGCTGTTCATGTTTCGACCCGTCCCCGGTTACGCGAGCTACGCAACGCCAATCAAAGGACTCTACCTCTGCGGCGCCGCTGCACATCCGGGCGGAGGCGTCATGGGCGCCGCGGGTTGGAACGCCGCTCGCGTCATGCTGCGCGGCGCACCGTAGCCTTCAGCCGCCGACGCCGACCGGTGCGTGTCCGAAGAGCGGCGGGATAAAGTGTCCGGCGAGATACGAGAGCGCGAAGACCCCACAGCCGAAGGCTGCAACCTCCAACCCTTTGCCGGCCGGATTTCGTTCGCTCAGCGTGCCGGCGTAGCAGCCAACGCCAAACAGGCCGACGAGGGCGAAGAGCAGCGCGATCAACGTCGACGCGCTCATCGATAACGGAAGCATGTACGCGAGGATCGGCACGAACGATCCAACGGCATACGAGGCGCTCATCGCGAGCGGCGCCCGCAGGCCGGCATTCTCCGCCTCGCGCGGATCGATGCCGAACTCGTCACGCACCATTTCATAAAGATAGATTTCCGGCATCTGCGTGAGGCGCTTGACGATCATCTGCGCTTCGTCCGCGCTGAATCCTTTGAGCTTATAGTAGGCGACCTGCTCCGTAAACTCGCCTTGGGGATCGGCCGACATCTCCCGCTTCTCCATCTCGATCGTCGCTTTCACGACCTCGCGCTCGGACTTCCGCCCCAGATACTCGCCGACACCCATCGAAAGCGAACCGGCTAATAATGCGAGAAAACCGCTGATAAAGACGGCGCCCCGATCGCCTTCCGCAACGCCGACGCCCGTGATGATGCCGAGCGTGGTGAGAATCCCATCTTGGACGCCGAAGACGACTTCGCGAATGCTGCGCCGCCGCGCGAGCGTTCGCCGCTGCGGCGTATCGGGAATGCGCGGTTGCACCCGCTGCCAACCTGGAACGTCGACGACGACGTCATCGACCGGCGGGGCAAAATCGCGGCGATCTGCAGGCGTCGTCATCTTAACGGCGTTTGACGTTTGGCGAACCTAACTCCTAGCCGGCCGCTTCTCGCACGAGAAGTCGACGCGCCTCAGCCGGGACCGCTGGATCCCGCTAGCTGGTGTCAAGAGCAGGCGGCCGGGGTATGCTGCGTACCTAGGAGATCTTATGGATCTAACGACAAACGCGCCGCGCAGCCCCAAGGAAAAGCTCGCCGGCATCGTCTCTTTCAAGCGCACGATCGACAAGGCGAAAGCGTATAATGCCGGGGCGCTCGGAGAGTACGATTACGACTGCCCGCACGACAAACCACTCTTCGAGTTTCTCGAGACCGATGGCGAAGAGTTTGCACGCCGCGTGCAAGAGCTAGAGACGGACGAGGCGATCGCTCAGTGGGCACAAGCCGCGTCGCTGGCTGAAAAGACGCAGGCTGAAATTAACGCCTTCAACGACGAGCGCCTGCGGTGGCATCCGGCGCCCGGTTCGCACGGCGCGGAGTTCTTCGAACAGTTGCGACATGACGTCGCGCCCGACCGGCCCGACGTCGTGACGTGGTTCGACCTTCTCGATCTCGACGAAGGGCGTGACGTGCCGCTGGCGACCGCTGTCGGTTAAGGGTTCTGCGGCTTCATCGCCGGATCCGGAGCGCCATTCGGGCAGATCGTCGCCTGCACTGCGGGTGAAACGTAGTAGGCGTGCAGATCGTAGTGCGGTACCGGAAAGCCCGGATGGCCGTGCGGCTCGAACTTAAAATCGACATGATCGATCGTGTAGCCCGGTAGCGCGCGAATGTTCGCGTAGCTGAAGCCTTTCTCGAGCTGTCCGACGGAAACCATGATCTCGGTGAAGACGGGCTTGCCGTTCCACACGCCGTAGATCGGCCCCAGCGGCATATCTTTGAGCGCCACCCAGTGCTCGCCCATCGTCGCGACGCACGGCGACACCAGCACCGCATTCTGCGGGATACCGGCGGGATGGACCTTAGGTTGCGGCGGCAGCATCGCCGGCGCGGCGGCGCGCGCGATCCCAAAACTCGATATGAGAAGCGAACACGCCGCGGCAAATACGAGCGAACGAAACATCAATCTCCTCCTCTTGGTTCAGACCGCGAACTTCACCGTCGATCCGTTCGGCGATCGGTTTAGTTCGAGCTCGCGCGTCGTTGCGCGAAGGATCCGAAGCACGAGCTAGCGCGTGCAGGTGCTATCGATCGTTATCTGCTGACCGTTTGCCGAAAGCACTTCGTGCATCGTAGCGGTGTTCGCGTTGACCTTGCTGTAAGTGCTCGTTACGTTGATCGTCACCGAACCGAGCGCGCTCGTGCCGGTGTACGTCTTCCCGTCCTTCGAAGCCGCCGAGCCGTGATTGCCTAAGGCGTCGGCGCTCGCGCTCCAATAGGTGTTGTCGTCGGCGTTGAAGCCGTAGTAGTCGTCGCCCATATATGAGGCGCCGGCCACGTGATCGTGGGCGACGTTGTTGGGCGCGACGTCAAACGTCAGCACGACGTGGTCCGTGCGAGCTGGTTGGCCGGCCATCGCGGGAACCGCAGTCGTGCAATTCCACGGACCGCCGAGGAGGTAGTTAAACCCGGCCATTCCCCCGACGAGTGTAGCGTCCGATGCTAGCGCCGGGCTTACGAGCACGGCGAGCACGGCCGCTACACACATCGAAGTCAAGAAGTTACGCACGCGTCAATCCTTTCTGAATGGAAAAGGACCTACACGCTCTTCTTCGAGGCGGCGCCTATGCCTTTGTGCAGGATCCCTTGAAGACAGCCTTCATCGACGATATCGTCGGATAGGCCACGAACGAAAACGAGCTCGCGCTGGTACGCATCGTTTGACTGTGGCCCAACTTGCCGTCGGCGCTGGCGTGGTCGGTCCAGTCCTCGGTCGTGCCCATCCACGGCTTCGCGTATGAAGCAGTCCAGTTACCCATGTTGTCGGTCTGGGTCTCGATGAACCGGTTTGCCTTTGCGTCGTACGTCGTCGCGATCGAGAGCACGTAGGTGTTCTTCATCTTCCCCTGCGCCGGCACGACGACCCATTCGCGAAGCAGGCCGTTGTCGAGCGTGAACGTCGCAGTCGCCTTACTCATCGGCTGACCGACGTTCCCGGCCGAGCAGTTCCAGCTGCCGACGTAGTATTGCATGGTGCTCATCCCCGACATCGGCGATGCGCCGGCCGGCGCGACGAGCGCGACGAGCGCTCCGACGAGAATCGCGATATTTTTCAATGGGGCCTTCCTTTCTTAACAGCTTTTAGCAGCCAAGCCTTTCGACGCTGGGATGGCGGTTCCGCCGGCCGTGCCAGGCATTTAGGCGTTTGCCGCCAAGCGTTTATCATGCCGAGGACTTTGCTGCAAATTGTCGCGGCGGCGACGCTCGTCGTCGCAACGAGCCTCCCGGCTGCGGGCTGACAACTGGCCCCTCTTCGGTTACGACGCGGCGCGCAGCGGATTCAACACCGCCGAGCATACGCTCACCGTCGCGAACGTACACCGCTTGCGCGAGCGCTGGCAGATATCGCTCGGCTCGGTCGCCGATTCGACACCGATTCTCCTCGACCACGTCCGCGTCGGCCGAGCTTACAGACCCGTTCTCTTTCAAACGACGACGACCGGCGAGACGTTCGCCGTAGAGGCTACCTCCGGCCGAATACTCTGGCGGCACATGACGCACGGCCCAAACATTACCGACTCGACGCCGGCCGTGGATCCGTCGGGTCTCGCGATCTATGTACCAGGTGTCGACGGTATGGTCCACAAGCTCTCGCTTTCAAAGGGGCGCGAGCTCAGCGCTCCCGGATTTCCGGCGCGCATCACGCAGATGCCCTCCACTGAGAAGGACGCATCCCCGCTCAACGTCGCCAACGGATTTCTCTATGCGGTAACCTCGGGATACGACGGCGACGCGACGCCGTACGACGGGCATGTCGTCAGCGTCCGTCTCAGCGACGGCAAGACGACGGTCTTCAACTCGCTCTGCAGCCATAAGCGAACGCTTCCGACGCCAACGTCCTGCCGCCAGCAACGCTCTGGTATCTGGGCGCGCGGCGGCGCCGTCGTCGATCCCGACGCATCGATGAACGGACGAGTTTACGCCGCGACGGGCAATGGTGACTTCGACGCCGACCGAGGCGGAGACAACTATGGCGACTCGGTCCTCCAGTTGACCGCAAATCTCTCGCAGCTAACGAGTACCTATACGCCGACGGACTACCGGAGTCTCCAGCTTGGCGACACCGATCTGGGGAGCACGTCGCCTGCGCTCTTGCCGGCCCAGCCGAACAGCGCGACGCCGCTCATGCTCGTGGAGGGCGGAAAGGATGCGATTCTCAAGCTCCTCGACCGTTCGCCGCTCCCCGGTGTCGGCAACGAGCTTCAGACGTTGAGTCTCCCGGGCGGACTCTTCTCGACGCCGGCGGTCTGGAGCGACTCGGCGAACCACACGTGGATTTTCTTGGGATTCTCCAATGCCGTGCAGGCCTACCGCCTGCGCACTGACGGCCGGGGTGCGAGCAAGCTCGTCGGCATTTGGCAGTCTAATCCCGGATCGAGTTCAGGCGAAGGCAGCTCGCCGGTCGTGGCCAACGGCATCGTCTTCGTCGCCTTCGACGGCGCGATCGTCGCGCTTGACGCGCTCAACGGCAAAGAGTTGTGGAGCAGCTCGGAGCATCGGGTCGGCCGCACGATCGGGCCGATTCATTGGCAGAGTCCGATCGTCGTCAACGGTTGGGTCTACTGCTCCGACCAAAACGGCGACCTAACCGCCTTCTCACCCTCCTAGCTGCCGGAGTCATCTTCGGATTTTTAGCTGCTTGGATTTCTCGACGAACTTCTTCTGCTCTTTCGTAAGTGCTTCGAGCGGCGGTAGCGGCCGCTCCCAGCGCTCGTCCCCATAACGCCTCGCCGTCAAGTAGCGAACGGCGGCGATAAGCGGCAAAGGCTCGAGCGCTACGCGCCGTGCGTTGAGCGCTAACTCCTGCTCGCGGTCGTCGCCATCGTAGACGGCGCGCGCGAGCGCCGGCCAGAGTGCTACGGTGCCGGAGATGCATCCCGCGACGCCGCGATGACGCGCCGCACCCAGATCGTACTCCGATCCGGGAAATATCCTCAATGCCGGGTGCCGGTCGACGATCTCTTGCTGCAGCGCAGGATCGTTCGAACTGTCCTTTATGCCCACGATCGCTTCCGGAAACTCGTCGACGAGACGATCGACGAGATCCGGTCCGAACGTAATCCCGCTCATGCGCGGAAAGTTGTAGAGTATTACGCTCTTGGCCGGAGGATCGGCCTGCCCGAACAATCTGTCGAAGAATGCGACGATGCCGTCGTCGCGCGCATCGCGGAAATAGAACGGCGGCATGACCAGGGCAGCCGCAAAACCGCATTCGAAGCCTTTGCGCGTCAGAACGGCGGCGTCGGCGAGTGAAGCCGCACCGGTTCCGGCCATGATTTGCGCGATTGGGAGATCCGAGCATGCAAGCGACTCCATGAAACCCAGGCGCTGCGCGACGCTCAGCGACATCGCTTCGCCCGTCGTGCCGAGCACGTTGAGCCCATCGCACCCGCTCGCGAGCAACTCGCGATAGTAGGGGAGAGCCGTCGAAGGTTCGGGCTGCAGCGCTGCATCGATCGGCGTCAGCGCCGCCGCCCAAATGCCGGAGAGTCCGGTCGAAGCCGACGTCATCGCCGCAGCGCTCCCTTGAGGAAGAACGCCATATTCGCAGGCCGCTCAGCTAGCCGGCGCATCAGGTACGGAAACCAATAGGATCCAAACGGAACGGCTTGCCGGACACGATAGCCTTGCGCAACGAGCGAGCGCGCCAGCGGCGTCGCGATTCCGTAGAGCATTTGAAACTCAAATCGCCCACGTTTGGGCAGGCCGCGCTCGGCGGCGAACGTTTCGACGTGCCGGATCATGCGCGGATCGTGAGTTGCGATCGCGGTATAGCCATCGCACGACAGCGCGAGCTCGGCCATCTTCAAGTAGTTCTCGTCAACGTCACGTTTCTTCGGGTGCGCGATCGACGGCGGTTCCAAGTAGGCGCCTTTGACCAAGCGCAGGTTCGGTGCGAGCGGCAGCAACGCCGCGAGATCGCCGAGGCTTCGGTAGAGGTACGACTGTAGAACGAATCCCACGCAATCATACTCCGCCCGTAAGCGGCGATAGACATCGAGCGTTGCGTCGACATACCGCGACTGCTCCATGTCGAGCCGTACGGTGTTGTGCGTCTCGTGCGCGGTTTGCGCGATCTGCGATGCATGCTCGAATGCCGCTTCGCGATCGAGATCTAAGCCCACGTGGGTCAGCTTGAATGCGATGTTTGCGTCGATTCCCCGCTCCGCGAACGTACGCAGGAGCCGCACGTAATCGGCGGCGACGGCCGCCGCTTCGCTACGATCTCGTACGCCCTCGCCGAGGATCGTCGCGGCGATCGCGAATCCGCCGGCATTAATCTCACGAGCGACAGTGAGAAACTCTTCGGCCGTCTCGCCGGCGACGAAGCGGCGCGCACCTAGGCGCATGCCGTGTCGCGTCACGACACGTCGAACGAACGCGTTATCGGCCGCAGCTAGAATCGCTCCACGCAACGGCCGATCGATCACCGACGCCATCGCCCATCGCTTTTCTCGCGCTTCGGCGAAGGCCTCTGCGGACACGGTAGGAGCGCAGTCGTGCGAAGGGAAGGCGCCCAGGTGACGCAGCGCTGGGTTTTGGTCGCCGCCATTCTCGGATCCGCGATGACCTTCATCGACTCGACCGCGGTCAACGTCTCACTACCCGTGATACAACGCGAGCTCCATGCCGGAGCGGAGCAGACGCAGTGGGTCATCGAAGGTTATGCGCTCTTCCTTTCGGCCTTGATTCTCCTCGGCGGTGCACTCGGCGACCTCTACGGACGCCGTCGAATCTTCGCCATCGGCATCGCAATCTTCGCGGCTTCGTCGATCGCGTGTGCACTCGCTGCAAGTATGCCGATGCTCATCGTCGCGCGCGGGGTCCAAGGCATCGGCGGCGCGCTCTCCACGCCGGGAAGCCTGGCGCTCATCAGCGCGAACTTCAGCGGCGAAGCGCGCGGCCGGGCGATCGGTACCTGGTCCGGCTTCTCGGCGCTGACGTCGGCGATGGGACCGATCATCGGTGGATGGCTCACGCAAGACTTTTCCTGGCGCTACGTCTTTCTGCTCAACATACCGATCGCGCTCGCCGTGCTCGTCATCATCGCAACGCGCGTCCCGGAGAGCCGTGACCAATCCGCCGTGCGGCACCTCGACATCGCCGGCGCGGCACTCGCGACGCTCGGACTCGGCTTGCTCGTCTACGGGCTCATCGGCATGGATGCCGGACACATCGCGACGGCGTCGATCGTCGAAGCGGGTGCGGGCATCGCCGTCCTCGCGTTATTCGTCGAGGTCGAACGCCGGACGCACGATCCGATGGTGCGTTGTGATCTCTTCGCGTCGCGCGCATTCAGCGCCGCCAACGTCTATACGTTCTTTCTTTACGCCGCGTTGGGCGGAAGCATGTATTTCGTTCCGTTCGTGTTGATCAACGTGCATCACTACGCACCGGCTGCAGCCGGCGCCGCGCTGCTTCCGTTCATCTTCATCATGGTCGTCTCGTCACGCTGGTCGGGCGGTTTGGTCGCTCGCACCGGACCGCGGTTACCGCTGCTGCTCGGGTCGGTTCTTGCCGCAGCCGGCTTTCTTGCGTACGCCGTGCCCGGCGCCGGTGGCTCGTACTGGACGACGTTCTTTCCGGCCGCGACGCTGCTGGGCTGCGGCGGCGCGCTGTTCGTCGCACCCTTGACGACGACGGTCATGAACGCGGTCAGCGTCGATCACTCCGGCCTCGCGTCGGGAGTGAATAACGCCGTCGCGCGAACGGCGGGCCTGCTCGGCATCGCCGGTCTCGGCATCCTGGTAACCGCCGCACCGTCGCTTCTGGCAGGCTTTCGTGACGCGATGATTGCCTCGGCCGCCCTGGCGCTCGTCGCCGGGGCAACCGCTCTCATTGGCTTCCCCGCTGCGCTCGCCCGCCTTCCAGGCCAAGCAGCCACTCCTTAAGACCTTGCGCCGGCAAGCCGATAGCTAGGAGTAGACCGGCTAATTCTTGCTAAAGCGAGGAGGCGCCCGGCCCCTAGCATCGAATATACGTTCTGTCCGAAACGGCATCAAGGAGCAACCGTGAAGGTCCAGTCTTACTGCGGACGTATGTGCCGCGAGTTTTTACAATCTGTCCTCCGCTGCGTAATGGGCGGAGTCGATAAGCGCCGAGTTGTGGCCCCGGCCTTTCTACCTTTGAAAGGGGGCCGCTAGCCCATGTTTATGCTTGTCCTCGTCATCATGCTGATCACCGTGTGGCTCGGGTTCATGCGCTTTAACTCGATGGAATCGCTCAAGCCGGAGTTTGCCGGCGTCGGAAGCAGTGAGTCGTTTACACCTTACGTCGTCCACTGTGAACCGCCCAGACCCGAGAACAAGGCGCGCGCCGCGGCGCTGCTCGCCGAATACCGGTCGCAGGCGCAACAACTCGCGACGCAACCGCTAGCTCGCATTACCGACGTTCCGATCGTTCTTCGCGGCGACGAGCAGGCATATTGGGTCGAGCGTTGCCGACTGTACGAGGAGCGCGACGGACGCGCCAATCCAGCCGGACTCTTCGCCCTCGAGGTTGATACGGGAGCGCTCGTGCTCACCGACCGGCGCATAGTCTTTACCGGCGAGAAGCGCGCGGTTGAAATTCCACTCAATGGCGTGGCCCACGTGAGAATGTTCGACGATACCTTCAACGTCGTCGTAGCCAATGGCAAGACGCGCGTCCTCGGGACGGGCAACCCGCGCGCCGGCGCCGTCGCGTCGCGGCTCGTAGACGGAACGCAAGATCAGACGATCGGCGAGCAGCAGCTCCGCGTCACCGCGGATCCGCACTCGGCCGGTGCGCCGCTTTCGATGACCTTCAAGCAAAGCTTTCGCGGGAACGCGACGAAGATCGCCGACACTATGCTGAGTGAAAGCGCGTTGCTGCAGAGCGAGGTCGAAGCGCGAGCGAGGCGCCGGAGCGAGCCGTTCGCGGCGCCGCAGTTTGTCGACAGCCTTGCGTATGCACGCGTGATCTCCGAGCAATCGGCCCACTTGAAGCAGACATTCGAGGAAGTCGCGGCCGCATTTGGCGAGGCGGCCACGCCTAGCGGCACGCCCGACACGCTCTGCGTTGCATTTGGAACGCTGCTCGACACCCTGATCTCCGCGCGCCGGACACTCGCGCTGACACATGCGCCACCGGCACTAATGAGAACCGAGGCGACCTACCGCGCTTTCGTTACGTCGTGCTACGAACAGGTGTCCGATTGGCCGCAATCCATTGCCAATGCAGCTGCGTCCGTCGACGACAACAACTATGACTTCGTGCTGTCGGTCGACTACGACATTGCGCCGGTCGAGCGAGCGCTGACCGTGGAATCGGGTGCCGCCTGAAGACCCCTTTCCACCAGATCGACGCATTTACCAAGACGGCGTTCGGAGGAAACCCGGCCGCCGTCTGCCCGCTCGAAGCGTGGCTCGAAGACGAGACCTTGCAAGCCATCGCAGCGGAGAACAATATTCCCGAGACGGCCTTCTTCGTGCCCGACGGCGACGGATTTCACCTGCGCTGGTTTACGCCGACCACCGAGGTAAAGCTCTGCGGTCATGCGACGCTTGCCGCCGGATACGTCGTACTCAACTTATTCTACCCGCAGCGCGATCACGTGCGATTCGATACACTCTCCGGACGCCTCGACGTTACGCGCGAGGGCACGAAACTGGTGTTGGATCTTCCCGCACTCCCCGCAACGACGCAGCATCCGCCGTCGATCGTCGCGGAGGCGCTCGGCGTCGAACCGCTCCAACTTTGGGAAGGCGATCGCGGGATGGCCGTGTTGCGCGATAGCGCTCAAGTGCGAGCGCTCGATCCGGACCCGGATACCGTCGCGGCATTGCCGTTTTCCAGTCTCATCGTCACCGCAGCTGGTGAAGATGATGCCGACTTTGTTTCGCGCTACTTTGCGCCGCGCTACGGTATTCCCGAGGATCCGGTGACCGGATCCGCGCACTGCGTCCTGACGCCCTACTGGGCGCGCGTACTCAAAAAGAAAAAGATGTTCGCGCGCCAGCTCTCGTCTCGCGGCGGCGAGCTGTGGGTGGAGGATCTCGGCGAGCGCATTCGCATTTCGGGCGAGTGCGTGCCGGTGATCGAAGGCACGCTGAAGATCAACGAGCCATAGCACGCGCGAGAGCGTGCTCGATATCTGCGATCAAATCGCGCGTCGACTCCAAGCCGACGCTGAGCCGCACGAGCCGATGCCCGTACGACGGCCGGCCGGCGTCTCCATCGATCGTGTACGCGACGGCGAGGCTCGTCACTCCAGCCCAGCTGTACCCCAACTCAAAGAGCCGCAACGCATCGACGAATGCATGCACTTGCTGCTGCGAAACGTCGGGTGCAAAGACAACCGAGAAGACGCCCGACGAGCCAAGGAAATCACGTTTCCAAAACTCGTGACCGGGACACGAGTCGAGCGCAGGATGCAGAACTCGTTCGATCTCAGGGCGTTCGGCTAGCCGGCGCGCGATCTCCAACGCGGAGTCCTCGATGTAACTCAGCCGAACCGCAAGCGTCTGCAGACCGCGCAGCGCCAGGCTGCAGTCGTCGGGCGATGCACCGAAGCCAAGCACCGAACGCGTCGATCCAAGCCGCTCGTAGAGCGCGTCGTCCCGCACGGTCACGGAGCCCAAAAGCAGATCGCTGTGGCCGCCGACGTACTTCGTCAACGCCTGCATCGTGATGTCGACGCCATGCGCGAACGCGTCGAAGAGCACGCCGGCGGACCATGTATTGTCGAGGACGACGGGGACGCCACGCGCGTGCGCCGCCGCGACGATCGCGGGCACGTCCTGGACCTCCATCGTGATCGAGCCGGGACTCTCGGTCCAGACGAGGCGCGTCTTCTCGGTGATGAGCGCCGCGATACCCGCACCGATCGTCGGATCGTAAAACGTAGCGCCGACGCCGAAGCGTGCCAGCAAACCCGCGCTCAGGTGGCGATTCGGGCGATAAGCGCTCGCCGGTACCAGCACGTGATCGCCGGCTTCCAGCAACGCCAAGTCGATGAGCGCAATCGCTGCCTGTCCGCCCGGCGCGAGAATCGTGTGCCGGCCCGACTCCAGTTCGCATATCCGTGCGGCGAGTTCCAGCGACGTCGGCGTTCCGTACAAGCCGTACGTGTATCCCGTGCGCGCCTGGTCCCAGCGATCGTTCACCGCCGACGCTGAGGAGAACAGCGTGGTCGAGCCCCGGTAGACCGGCGTAACGAGCGATCGGTACCCGCCGGGAACGGTCGTGTCGGAGTGGATGAGTCGCGTCTGCCACGTCTTCTCGCGCACGTCGTCTTGCATGCGACGGCTCTTCAGCCGGGAGTCGAGCGGCTCATGCCTAAGTCGCCATCCATGAAGTGCTACTTCCTGCGGCACGGCATCGCCGTCGAGCCGGCGGCGTGGACCGGACGCGATTTCGATCGGCCGCTCACGCGAGAGGGACACGAACGGATGGCGCGCGAGGCCGACGCGATCGCGGCGCTTTCGCTGGGTCTCGACGTTATCGTGACGAGCCCGCTCTTACGCGCGAAGCAGACGGCTGCGATTGTCGCCGAACGATTGAAGATGGTTGGACAGCTCGTCGAGGACGCGCGTGTCGCCGACGATTTCGACGTTGAGCGGATCGCCGAGATGCTCGAGGACTACGCCAAGGCCGATGCGATAATGTTCGTCGGTCACGAGCCGTCTATGAGCTGCGCGATTGGGCGATTGATCGGCGAAGCACGCGTCGACGTGAAGAAGGGTGCGTTGGCATGCGTAGACGTCGTCAGGCCGGCGACAGCGGGAGGAACGCTACTCTGGCTCTTACCGCCGAAAGTGCTCGCGTCGTTCGCGAAACGCTAACACAAGGGGGTTACCAATGAAGTACCGGCATGGCGACAAAGTTTGGGTCAAACCATTGCAACTCGAAGGCACCGTCGTCGAAGAGAAGACGCGGACAGTTGTCGTTCGCGTTCCCCACAATGGTGACCTAAAGGAGCACGAGTTCGAGTTGGAAGACGTCGACCGGCTTCCGACGACGAAGGAAGCCTACTACGAACGAAATCAATAATGCGCGTTTCTCACGCGCACGGAGAAGTTGGTGGAGCTGTCGGGGTACTGCCCCCCGAGTCCAAGAAGCCTAACCGGCGCGTTCTCCAGGCTCAGCTTCGAGTTTGTCTTAGTCGAGCGGGCGCCTCGAAGCCCGGCTTCCACTCGACGCAGATCCTTTAATCTCGTACGCGCGCCGGATCGAGCGCGCGTACCAGCCCGAATTTGTGACCGGAGGGCAGAGTAGTTCGGGCGACTCTCTACATCCGGTGGCTAACCTAGATTAGGCAGCCAGTGCGTATTGATTATCGGCAGATGTTGCCGTTGCGATCGTTTAAGGAGTGCTCGCAGCTCCGCCTGCTAACGCCGATCACGAGCCTTCTTGTCGAACCTATTTCAGCCCCATGACCGTGACGCAATAGTATAACACGCCGAAGCAACCCGCAGTTTCGGCGTGTCCGACTATTGTGGCCGGCCCAGCGTGCGGCTAAGTGCTGGGGCGCGTCTCCTGTCGGCTCATGGTCTGCGCCAGCGTGGAGACGATCGTCATGATGATGGTTCCGTAGAGGTTCGCAAGCCACGGATTGATCTCACCGGTGTTGTGGAAGCCAGGCGCTATCCAAACCGTGAGGATGAAGAGAATGTAGTTGATGACAAACGCGAACGCGCCGTGCGTGATCCACGTAAGCGGAGCAGACAAGAAGCGAAGCACCGGTCCGATCAACGCATTGGCTAAACCAAACACCACCGCGGCGATGAGTGCCGCCCATGGTGTCGCGGTGTGATTGAAGCCGGGAACGTACTTTGCGATAAGGTATAGGACTATAGCGTTGATGAGGAACCTGATCAGTAAGTTCACGTAGACCCCCCTTCGAGTTCCTGTTTGACCTTCGCAGCTAACGCCGGTGTCATCCCTTTGACGGCAGCAATCTCATCCAGACCTGCGCGTCGAATGCCCGCCGGCGAGCCGAACGCCGTTAACAATCGTTTCCTCCGCGTCGGCCCGATGCCTGCAAGCGTGTCGAGCGCCGAACGTTTCATCGTGCGGGCGCGCCGCTGGCGATGGTAACTCACGGCAAAGCGATGGGCTTCGTCGCGGATGCGCGCGACGAGATGGAGCGCCGGCGAGTTCGCCGGTAATATCACCGGCTCCGACTGGTGCGGCAGGTAGAGCCACTCGTGTTCTTTCGCCAGGCCCGCGGCGGCGAGCCCGGTCATGTCGAGCTCTTCCATCACCTCAAATACCGCGCTGAGTTGCCCTTTGCCGCCGTCGATGAGCAGCAGGTCGGGCTTCTTGTTAAACTTCTCCTTCTTCGCCAGCTCGCGCTCGAGCGGCGTCTCCGTACGGTCGGTTTCCCGGCGCAGGTAGCGCAGCCGGCGGCGGAGCGTCTCTTGCATCATCGCGAAGTCGTTGGGTCCCTGATCGTACTGAATCTTGAACTTACGGTAATCGCTCTTCTTCGCACGCCCTTCGACGAACACCACCATCGATGCGACCGGATTCGTCCCCGCAATGTTGGACACGTCGTAACATTCGATTCGGTGCGGGGGCTCAGGCAGTTCCAGAGCGTCGGCGAGATCGGTGAGCGCGCGAGCTTGCGCGGTCTCTTGCACCTCCTGGTGCGCCAGAAACGCCTTGAGATTCTGCTCGGCATTGCTCTGCACGAGCCGCAGGTATTCGGCACGGATGCCGCGCTGCGGTTGCAGAATTCGAACGCGCTGTCCCTTGACCTCCGAGAGCCAGGCCTGAATCGTCGCCAGCTCTTCGGGCAGCGCCGACACGAGAATTTCCTTCGGAACTGCGGCGGCGCTCGTCGGCGTAACTTTGCGTTTCTCGGGTACGGGCACTTCATTTTCGCGCGCGATGCGTGCCAGCGAGATCGGCTTGCCTTCCGGTGCTGACGCTGTGCGCGACGTGTAGAACTGTTTGAGGAACTCTCCCGTTACGACGCTGTCGGTCTGTTCGTAGACGCCCTCGAGAATGAAGTGCTCTTGACCGATGAGCTTGCCGCCGCGCACGAGAAAGACTTGCATGCAGGCTTGGCCCTGCGCGCGCGCGATCGCAACCAAATCCATGTCGAGCCGCGACTTCCACACAACCTTTTGGCCCTCGGTGACGCGCCGCACTTGCACGATGCGGTCGCGAATATGCGCCGCGGCCTCAAAGTTGTAGTGCTCGGCGGATTCCGTCATCTCGTGTTGAAGGCGCGCGAGCAGTGACTCTTGCTTACCTTCCAAAAATAGCACGACCTCATCGATCATGCGGTCGTACTCTTCTTCGGACTGGTAGCCGACGCACGGAGCCAAGCAGCGTTTGATATGGTACTGCAGGCACGGACGCTTACGGCGTCCGTCGATCGGTTCGCGGCACGTTCGCAGCGGGAAGACGAGCCGCACCAAATCGATAAGTTCGCGTAGTCCGTGCGCGTTGGTGTATGGACCGAAATACCGCGCTCCGTCATCGCGCACCACGCGCGTGAAGACCACGCGTGGAAACGACTCGTTGGTGACCTTCAGGTACGGGTAGCGCTTATCGTCGCGCAGACGAACGTTGAATGGTGGCTGGTGGCGCTTGATGAGATTGGCTTCAAGGATCAGAGCTTCGACTTCGTTCGTCACGACGATCGTGCGCACGTCGACGACGCGCTCGACCATCGCGGCGGTTCGGATCGTGTGCGCCGCGCTCTCCTGAAAATACGACCGCACGCGATTGCGCAGCGAGATCGCCTTGCCGATGTAGAGGATCTCGCCATCCCGCCCGATCATGAGATAGACGCCTGGAGCGTCGGGAATCTGCGAGAGGGTCTGGAGCAACGTCACCCCGGAACGCGTTGGCTCCTTTGCAGTCGCGCGCGGACGATGCAGATTGCGATGGTCGTGACGACGATCACGGCGGCGAGCACGGCGTACGCGCCGCGATGCAGCAGCGGTATGACTGAATCAAGATGCGCTCCGAGCGCGTTCCCGAGCAGCACTAGGGCGCTGCACATAATGAGCGACCCAAAGAACGTCCAGATGTAGAACGGCCAGAGCTGCATCTCGGCAATGCCGGCTGCGATCGGCGAGACGCCGCGGACGAACGGGATGAACCGGCAGATGAAGATCGCAAACGTTCCCCACCGCTCGAAGAAGCGGTGCACGACGACGACGCGATCGTGCGTGATGTGAATGTACTTTCCATACCGCTCGATGAGCGGCAGTCCGCCGTATCGACCTATCGCATAGCCGACCGATCCACCCGCCAGCTCGCCGGCAAGCGCGACGGCGATGGCGATCCAAACGCTGCTCAGGTGCCCCGTCGCGGCGAGCGCGCCGGCAGCCGGCAACACGATCTCCGCACCGACCGGCGCTCCGGCGTTGCCCAGGACGAGCGCAACGAACAGGCCCACGTAACCATACTGATCGACGAACGCAATGACGGCGTGCTGGAAGTGTTCCACCCAGCTCCTTACTCGACGACCGGCGCCGTGTTTCGAGCGGCGGCGCGACGGAGAATCTCGGCGGCGAGGCTCCCGCCCTCGGCCCGCAGCGCTTCAAAGAGATCGACTGGGCCGAGCTCGCGCTGAGCCGCTCGTTGCTCGGCGAGCGCGACGATCTTGCGCACCCGCGGCGTCAAGAGAATCCCTTCCCACGGATGATCCTCGCCGGTCCCGAGCGCGTGGCGGACCTCGGCGTGCACCTCGCGGACGTCGACGCCTTCCGCCTCCAGCATCCCAAGAATGGAGGGGTCACGCTCTTCCAGCAAGGCAACCAACAGATGCTCCGCGCCGACGTAATAGTGGCTATGATTGCGGCACTCTTGTTCGGCCACACGAAGCACGCGCCGTGCGGCAGGATTGAATTTGGAAAACACGCCGTCTCCCGGCCTGAGGGGAAAGTTTCGGGGCGACACGATTTGAACGTGCGACCTCTTCGTCCCGAACGAAGCGCTCTACCAAGCTGAGCCACGCCCCGATAGCACACGGGACTTCGCACACCCATCCTGGCTTCCTTTTGGCACGCCGCCGAGGCATGCTACCAGGGGAAAACTCGAACGTTTTGGAAAGCATTTTCCGCTACTCATGAGATACCTGATCGTCGGGTGTGGACGCGTCGGTTCGGCGCTCGCAAAACTGCTCGATGCGGACCAACACGAAGTCATCGTCGTCGACGAAAACGCCGGCGCTTTCCGGCGGCTAGGACAGAAGTTCAAGGGCCACGTCGTCGTTGGAACGGGTATCGACTACGACGTCCTCAAGCGGGCGGGAGCCGCCACCGCCGACGGCTTCATCGCCGTCACCAACGGCGACAACCGAAACATCATGGCGGCGCTCATCGCACAGCGCATGTTCAAAATTCAGCGCATCGTCGCACGCATCTACGATCCACCTCGGGGTCAGATGTACCGAGAGCTCGGCGTCGAGACGGTCTGCCCCACGACGGTCGGCGCCAAGCTCATCCGCGATGTGCTCATCGAAGCACCGTGGCAGAGCCTGCAGGCATTCGACTACGGCAGCCTGAGTTCGATCTCGGCTATCGTCGGCCGCGACGATGCCGGTAAGTCCGTAAGCACGATCGAGCAGCCGGGGCGCGTTCGCATCGCTGCGATCCGCCGTGGAAGCCATGGTGTCATCGTGCCGTCGCAGGAGACGTTGCTCGAGGAAGGTGACGAAATCAATGCGATCGTCGCGCCCGAAGCGATTTCAGACTTCGCGCAGCGCTTTCGCGGGGCGGCGCCGCTGACGAAGGCTACGGCGTAACCGGGTGTTCATACTCATCGTCGGCGGCGGGAAGGTTGGCTCCTATCTTACGCGCGCGCTGCTCAACCAGGGGCATGAAGTCGTCGTCGTCGAGAAAGACGAGCGCAAGGCGAAGATGCTCGAACGCCTCATCGACCGGCAGGTGACGCTCGTCGGCGACGGATGCGACCCGCTCGTGCTGGAAGCGGCCGGGGTGGGCCGCGCCGACGTCGTCGTCGCGGACACCGGCGACGACGAGGATAATCTCGTCGTCGTTCTGCTCTCGAAGCGCAAGTCGAAGGCCCGCTGCATCGCGCGTGTCAACAATCCCGCCAATAAGCTCATCTTCAACTCGCTCGATCTCACGGACCCGGTGATCGTCATCTCCTCGACGGAGCTCATCCTCGACGTCCTCAACGAACATGTCAACGCCTCGAAGTATCACTCGATGCTCGAGACGATGCACCTGTTCGGCAAAGGGGACATGCAACTCGTCAAGGTTGCAATCCCCGAGCAATCCCCGGTCGACGGCAAGCGGTTAGCCGAGATCGAGTTCCCGCACAACTCGGTCGTGGTCGCCGTGGATCGTCCGGACCGCGACCTCGAAATTCCGACCGGCGATACGACGCTGCATGCGGGTGACGCGATGATCATGATCGTGAAGAACGGCGCCGGCGAGCGCATTCGCCGGATCTTTAACGCTTAAATATACCCTTTTCGCAGCGCGACGACCGCGGCATGCGTTCTGTCGCTCGCCGAGAGCTTCTCGAGAATGTCTCGGATGTGGCCCTTGACCGTGCCCAAGCCGATGTTCAACGAGCGCGCAATCTCGGCATTACCATTTCCATCCGATATTAGACGCAGGACCTCTGTTTCGCGTTGCGTGAGCGGTGAAGAGCGCGGCGCTGCAGATGTGCCGGCGGAAAAGTGCGCCAGCACGACGTGGGCGATCTGCGGATCGAAGTACGCTCCGCCTTCCGCGGCGATCGTTACCGCATCGACGATGCGTTGCGGATCGGCACTTTTCAAACAATAGGCGTCTGCGCCGGCCGCAAGCGCGGCGAGGACTTCTTCCTCGAGATCGATCATCGTAACGATAACGACGCGCGTTCCGGGCAGCTCCGCGCGGACGCGTTTGGTGACCGCGATGCCGTCGAGTCCCGGCAATCCGATGTCGACCACGGCGACGTCGGGCCGCTCGCGCGCGATGCACTCCCATCCCGCCAAGCCGTCCGCGGCTTCCCCGACGACCTCGAACGAACGCTCCAAGGCCGTGCGAAGACCGGCGCGCGTAAGCGCGTGATCTTCAACGATGACGACGCGCGTCGCGCTGTTAGGTTCCATTGCCCGCCGCTGCAATCGGAAACGTCATCGTAAAGGCGCTCCCCCGCGGTTCGCGCGGCGCGTACGAAACGGCTCCCCCATGCTTCTCCGCGATTCGGCGGACGATATAGAGTCCCAGCCCACTGCCCGCGCCCGGCGGGGTACCGCCGAAGCGTTGGAAGAGTCCGGCGCGCCGTCCCTCCGGCAATCCGTAGCCATCATCCTCAACCGCGATCGCGACCACATCTGCGTCGTGCGACGCGCGGACCACGACACGGCCGCCGCTCGGCGTCGCCTCGAGCGCGTTGGCAATCAGGTTGATGATGGCGCGCCGGATTTCGTGCGCGTCGCCGAGTACGAACAACGGCTGCGGCGGCTGTTCGGCGCGAAGCGTGACGCCTTTAACCTCGGCAACCGGCCCCAGCTCGCCGGCCGTCTGCGCGACGAGCTCGCCGCAATCGACGCGGTCGAAAACGGTTGAATCCTCACCCGCCTCGTAGCGCGCGACGAGCAGCAGCGTCTCGACGATTCGGCGCTCGTCATCGTTGGCAGCCAGCGTCGTCGTGAGAATCCCGCGATAACGGTCCGAAATGTCGCCGTACGCCCCGGTTAGCGCCTGATGCATCGTCACGTTTGCGGCGGCCAGCGGTGTGCGCAAATCATGCGCCAGCGTATAAACGATATCGCGAATGATGTCGCTCCGGTTTGCCAACTCATCCTTCTGCCGCGCGATCTCGTCGTTGCGCTCACCAAGTTGCGCGAAGAGCCTTGCTTGTTCGAGCGCCATCGCCGCCTGCTCCGCGAAAGCACCCAGCGCCACGACGGCGTCGGCGACGAACGGCGCGCCCGTATTCGCGGAGACGACGAGCACCGGTTTCACCGATCCGCTCGTCGGGATCCGCGTGACGAGCGCTTCGCCCGCGCCGAGCACATCGAGCGTCACGCGCCCTAACAGGTCGTTCGCAGTCACCGTAAAGACGCCGTCGGTCTCCAGGGCTCGCGCCGCCAGCGAGGCGAGTTCGGTCGAGAGCGCCAGCCGCTCGACGCGCACCTCGGTCCCGGCAACGTACGCAAAGCTCAACGGGGCCTGGAACGGTGCATCGCGCACGATGAGCATTGCGCTCGATGCGCCGAGTAAACCCACGGATTCCCGGGCGATGGCGCGTTGCACGAGCTCCACGTTGAGCGTCTCACGCACGCGACTCGTCGCTTCTCGCAGCGCTCTCTCGATCTCGACCTGACGTCTGCGGCCGGCCGATACGCCGGCTTCGCGCGCATACTCCTGCGTCTTCACGCTCATATAGCCGACGAGTACGAACGACGCTGCCAGCAAGAATCGATCTCCGACGGCCACGGCGCTCCAACGATGGCCTTCCTGGACACCGTTGACGTATCCCGCAATGACATTGGCAATTTCGGCGGCGATGACCAAGTTCGCGGTAAGCCGCCTCCGTAATGCGAGGCTGCTGAGCGCTATCGGGCCATTGAACAGGATCGCGACGATAAAGAGCTGCGGCGTGATCAAGTCGACGATCCACGCGGCGACGAGTAACCCGTAACAAAGCAACGGCACTGCCGTGCGGTTTCGGGCCGACCGGCGGGGGCGCCTTGCCGCAGCGCGAAGGGCCGTGACGTGGATCGCAGCGCGAGAGCGGAGGAGTTGCTGCGCGAGCTCGGCCACCGTGCGCGCCTCGTCGTCTACGTTGCGAGTGCGCCGGGGTCGGGAAAGACGCGCCGTCTCTTGGAAGATGCAAGCCGTCTTCGTAAAGACGGCAAGCGCGTCGCCATCGGCTGGATCGAGACGAAGCAGCGCCCCGACCTCGAGCGTCTTGCAGCCGGCATTCCGCGCCTTCCTACGCGCCAAGTGAAGGTCGGCGACCGGACGTTCGAAGATTTCGACTACGAGGCGGCATTGCGCGAAAAACCGGATGTCGTGATCCTCGACGAACTCGCGCACGACAACCTCGGTGACGCACCGCACGCCAAGCGCTGGCAAGACGCACTCGCGCTCAAGGAACATGGAATCGGGGTCATCGGCGCCTTCAACATCCAGCACGTCGAGACAATCGCTCCAACGGTAGAAGCTCTAATCGGCTACCCGATTCGCGAGATCGTTCCGCTCTCGTTTCTTCAAGCCGCCGACGAGGTTGTCGCGATCGACGTCTCGTCGCGGCTCCTGCAGAGCCGCGTACGAGCCGGCAAGATCGTCAACGAACAGGATATCGAACGCGCGCTCGGCGGACTCTTCAAGGAGCAAACGCTCTATATGCTGCGCGAGCTGCTGCTCCGCACCGTCGACACACTGACGCTTCCCGTCGTTAAGGCCGGCCGCACCTCAATGGCCGCGGCGTTTGTCTACCCGAGCCCCGATCCCGCGCCGTACCTTCGGCGAACGGCAGCCATCGCGCACGCGCTCGACCTCGGTCTCGAGGTCGTCGCAACGCCCGGCGTCGATGGCTCCGCGCTCGAGCGCGTCACGCGCGAGCTCGGCGCGGAGATGCTGCACGAATCGATCGATCCCGCAAGCGTATCGGGCGATACGTTGCGTGCGTCGCTCGTTGCATTGCCGCACGGCAAGGTCGCCGCAAAGCTCGCAAATCAACCGCTGCCCTACGACCTTTTTATTGCAGGCGCGGGCCAGACGTATCTTGGCGAGAATCCGGCCCCGTCACCGTACTCGCAAACGGCCGGAGACCGTCTGCGCGTCGGCTACGGCAAGCTGACGGTCTACCTCGGCGCCGCAGCCGGCGCGGGAAAGACCTATGCGATGCTCGATCGGGCGCACCAACTCGTCGCCGAGGGCGTCGACGCGGTCGTCGGCTTCGTCGAAACGCACGGTCGGCGCGAAACCGCAGCTCTGCTGGAAGGCTTGGAAATCATTCCGCCCAAGGTGATTCACCACAACGGTATTACGTACCGCGAGTTCGACCGCGATGCGCTCATCGCACGCAAGCCGCAGGTCGCGTTGATCGACGAGCTCGCGCACACCAACGCGCCCGGATCGATCGCGCCGAAGCGCTTCTTCGACGTTCTCGCCGTACTGCGCGCCGGCATCGACGTCCTGACGACGCTGAACATCCAGCATCTGGAAGGCCTGGGGGATACGGTCCTGCGGCTCACGGGAACGATCGTGCGTGAAACGCTGCCCGACGGCATCCTGTCGCTCGCCGACGAAGTCGTCCTCGTCGACGTGACGCCCGAGACGTTGCGTCAGCGGCTACGGGAAGGCAAAATTTATCCGCCCGAGCGCACGGAGGCGGCACTCTCGAACTTCTTTCGTACCGAGAACCTCTTCGCGTTGCGAGAGCTTGCGTTGCGCGAGGCGTTACGCGCGCGCCACCGCGAACGAATAGCCTCTCCGTTCGAGCGGATTCTCCTCGCAGTGGGCTCGCGCGACGTGGACCTGCCGATGATTCCGCGCGCCAGCCGCGTCGCAGCGCGCCTTGCCGTCGAGTTTGCCGTGGCGCACGTCGTCGACCCCCGCGAGCGGGTAAACGCGGAGATCGTCGAAGCCCTGCGCGCCGAAGCGAGGAAGACCAACGCCGAGTGGATCGAAGAGACAGCCGACGACGTGCCGCGACGCCT
The DNA here is from genome assembly GCA_963758805.1 of Vulcanimicrobiota bacterium. Classification (GTDB taxonomy): domain Bacteria; phylum Vulcanimicrobiota; class Vulcanimicrobiia; order Vulcanimicrobiales; family Vulcanimicrobiaceae; genus Cybelea. The sequence continues at coordinate 63,913 of CAVWWP010000002.1, read as the reverse complement.
CATCGAGGTCGCTCGCTCGCGGCCGGAGACGACCATTGCGTGCGCCGGAACGAAGCGTATGCCACGGCTCCTACAACGTCCGTCATTTGCGCGGCGCTTGCTCGATGCCGGAGCACGCGAACTCCTCGTTCTGCTGCCGCCGGCCTCCGCCCAGAGCGCGTCGTTCGACGAGTGAGCCGGTGGGTCGCTACTGTGGTTTTAGGCCGTCGAGTGCGAGATTGAGTTCGAGCACGTTGACGTGGGGCTCGCCCAGAAAGCCGAACGTTCTTCCTTGCACGTGCTGCGAAACGAGCGCGTTGACGGCGGCGAGGTTCATGCCGCGCGCCTTCGCCACGCGCGGAGCCTCCCAATAAGCCGCTTCGGGCGAGATATCGGGATCGATGCCGCTCGCGCTCGACGTAACGAGATCCATCGGCGGTGGTCCGCTAGCGCCGGGATTTTCTTTTCTGAGCGAACCGATCGTCGCTTTGGTAGAGTCGATCAGCTTCTTCGACGTCGGCCCAAGGTTCGTACCGCCTGTCGAGGTGGGATCGTAGCCTTTCCCGGCAGCGGACGGACGCCCGTGAAAGTATTGCGGCTTCATCCAAAGCTGACCGATGATCGACGAGCCGACGATTTTGCCGTTTACCCGCACCAGCGAGCCATTGGCCTGATGTGGAAAGAGCGCTTGGGCAATACCGGTCATCGCTAGCGGATAGATCAAACCCAGCATGATCACGGAAACGATCGTGACCCGCAGCGACGTACCCAAATGTCTAATCATGTGCAGATCCCTACGTCAGATGAAGCGCGGCCAGGATCATATCGATCACCTTGATCCCAATGAAAGGAACGATGATTCCGCCGACGCCGTAGAGCATAACGTTCTCAAAGAGCACGCGGTTGGCTCCCTTGGGCTCGTAGCGTACGCCCCGCAGCGCCAACGGAATGAGCGCCACGATAATGAGCGCATTGAAAATGACGGCAGACAGGATGGCGCTTTGCGGCGTCGTTAGGCGCATCACGTTGAGCACACTCATCGCGGGATAAGCGATCGCGAACATCGCCGGCAGGATGGCGAAATACTTCGCCACGTCGTTTGCGATCGAGAACGTCGTCAAGGCCCCACGGGTCATCAGCAACTGCTTGCCGATCTCGACGACCTCGATTAACTTGGTCGGGTCCGAATCAAGATCGACCATGTTGCCGGCTTCTTTGGCCGCCTGCGTGCCGGAGTTCATCGCAACGCCTACGTCGGCTTGGGCGAGCGCGGGGGCGTCGTTGGTTCCGTCGCCGGTCATCGCGACGAGCCGTCCCGAACCTTGCTCGCGCTTGATGAGGTCCATCTTCGTCTCGGGCGTCGCCTCGGCCAGAAAGTCGTCGACGCCGGCCTCCTTCGCGATGGTCGCCGCCGTCAGCGGATTGTCGCCGGTGATCATCACGGTACGAATGCCCATCGCCCGAAGCCGACTGAAGCGCTCCGTCATGTTCGGCTTGAGGATGTCCTTCAGATAGATGACGCCGATGACCAACGCGTTATGTGCCAGGAGCAGCGGCGTGCCACCGCTGCGGGCAATCCGCTCGATCACCGGTGAGAGATCGTCCGACGGCGTACCGCCCCCCTCGCGCACCCAAGCCAGCACTGAATCCGGCGCACCCTTGCGGATCTTTGTTCCGTCGAGAAGGTCGAGCCCGCTCATGCGCGTGTATGCGCTAAACGGCACGAAGACGGCGCCGGCCGGAGCTTCGCCGTCACGCGCACCGGCTTGCTGCGCGAGCGCGACGATCGAACGGCCTTCCGGCGTCTCATCAGCGAGCGAGGAAAGATAGGCCATGCGCGCGGCGTCCTTTGCGTCGATCCCTGCTGACGTAACGATCTCGACGGCTTGACGATTGCCCAGCGTGATCGTTCCGGTCTTGTCGAGCAAGAGCGTATCGACGTCGCCCGCGGCTTCCACGGCGCGCCCGCTCATCGCGAGCACGTTGCGCTGCATCACGCGGTCCATTCCCGCGATGCCGATCGCCGAGAGCAGCCCGCCGATCGTGGTCGGAATCAAACACACCAAAAGGGCGATCAGCACCGTTACGCTTTGGTGCGTGCCCGCGTAGACGGAGTACGGCGCCAGCGTTGCAACGGCGATAAGGAAGATAATAGTCAGACCCGCGAGCAAAATGGAGAGCGCGATTTCGTTCGGGGTCTTCTGCCGTTGCGCGCCCTCGACGAGGCGAATCATGCGGTCGAGGAAACTCTCACCGGGATTCGCGGTAACGCGGACGACGATCCGATCGGAGAGCACGCGCGTTCCTCCGGTGACGGAGCTGCGGTCGCCGCCGGACTCACGAATGACCGGTGCCGACTCGCCCGTAATGGCCGACTCGTCAATCGTGGCGGCGCCTTCGATCACGTCGCCGTCCGCAGGCACGATCTCACCCGCCTCCACGACGTACCGGTTGCCCTTTTGCAGGCTCGTGCTAGTGATGCGTTCTTCAGTGCCGTCTTCGTGCAGCAATCGCGCGTACGTATCGGATTTTGTCCGTCGCAGCGTCTCGGCTTGCGCTTTCCCTCGCCCTTCGGCCACCGCTTCGGCAAAGTTCGCAAAGAGCACGGTGAACCAGAGCCACGCCGCGATCGCAAAATCGAAATCGAAACCCGGCGAACCGCTGTGCCGAACCAGGTCGCGAATGAAAAAGATCGTGGTCGCCGCGGCGCCGACTTCGACGACGAACATGACGGGATTTCGCGCTTGCCAGCGCGGATCGAGCTTCTTGAACGAATCCCAAAAAGCACGCGTGATGATCGGCCGATCCCAGAGCGACCGAGCTCTCGGGCGGCGCTCCAATCGCCGTTGACTGAGCATTAGAACGTCTTTCCTTGCAGCATGAGCAGATGTTCCACGATCGGTCCGAGCGAATCCGCGGGCAAGAACGTCAGCGCTCCTACGATGACGATCACGCCGATGAGCAGCGCGACGAAGATCGGCGAGCGCGTCGAGAACGTGCCGGCACTCTCTGGCACCGCGTTCTTTCCGGCCAGCGCGCCGGCTAGCGCAAGCGCCGGTACCGCGACCGCAAAGCGTCCGAACATCATGTTGACGCCGGTCATTAGGTTGTAGAACAGATTCGGGCCGAGCCCCGCAAACGCGGAGCCGTTATTGGCGTTCGTCGACGTGAAGGCGTAGAGAATCTCGGAAAATCCGTGCGGACCGGCGTTATTGAGCGTCGCAAGCCCAGCCGGGAGCACGGCGGCGATTGAGGTCGGCACCAAACAGAGCACGGGCGTCACCAACGCCGCTAAGATCGCAAACTGCACTTCGCGACGCTCGACCTTCTTGCCGAGGTACTCCGGCGTCCGGCCGACCATCAGCCCGGCGATGAATACCGTTAGAACGACGAAGACGATCATGCCGTAGAGGCCGCTGCCCACACCGCCGAAGACGATCTCGCCCAGCTGCATGTCGACGAGCGGCACCAAACCGCCGAGCGCCGTGAACGAGTCATGCATCGAGTTGACCGCACCGCACGACGTATCTGTGGTCACCGTCGCCCAGAGTGCCGAGGCGGAGACGCCAAAGCGGCATTCCTTGCCTTCCATGTTTCCGCCGGCGACGCCAAGCTGATGAACGATGGGGTTGCCGGCCGACTCCGCCCAATATGCAACCGCAAAGCCGGCAAAAAACAGAATCGCCATCGCCGTGAAGATGGCCCAGCCTTGCCGCGTATCTTTGACCATCTTACCGTACATGTACGTCAAGCCGGCGCCAAGGGAGAAAATCAACAGCAGCTCTACGAGGTTGCTAAGCGGCGTCGGGTTTTCGTTCGGCGACGCCGAGTTTGCGTTGACGAAGCCGCCGCCGTTCGTGCCGAGCTCTTTGATCACTTCTTGCGACGCCATCGGACCGCCGGTGATCGTCTGGGCGAAACCCTCGATCGATTTGACGCTCTGGTAGGCGTGGAAGTTCTGCGGCATGCCTTGCCAAACGAGGAACAACCCGACGACGATCGAGATCGGGAGCAGCACGTAGAGCGAGCAGCGCGTCAGGTCGACCCAAAAGTTCCCGAGCGTTTTAACCGTCGTGCGGACGAGACCGCGCACGACCGCAACCGCGATCGCGATGCCGACCGCCGCCGAGACGAAGTTATGCCACGCGAGGCCGGCCATCTGCGAGAGATAGCTCATGGCCGTTTCGCCGGAATAGAACTGCCAGTTCGTGTTGGTCGTGAAGCTGATTGCCGTATTCCACGCGAGATCAGGCGTCATGTTGTCGATGTGGGCGGGGTTGAACGGCAGCCACTTCTGCGTGCGCAGCAGGATGTAGAGATACGCCAGGCTGATCAGCGAGAACGCGAGCATGGAGAACGCGTACGTGTACCACGGCATCTCCTCGTCTTCGCGTACGCCGCACAGGCGATAGACGAGCTTCTCAATGGGCGCCAGCACTGGACTGAGCCAGGTCCGATCGCCAGCGAACACGCGCGCCATGTACGACCCGATCGGCTTCGTGAGCGCTAGCACGATTAGGAAGAATACGATGGCCTGTAGCCAGCCGATTGCGGTCATGGCTAAAATCTCTCTGGTCGCAGCATCGCGAAGACGAGATAGGCTAAGCCGGCTACCGTCAGGATCAGGCCCAACCCGTCGTCAAAACCCATTGCTACACTCTCTCGCAGCCGATGACGTAAAGCTCCAGTATCACGAAGCCCACGACCGTCAGCAAGACGACCCCGATTTCTACTGCCACGCCCTTCAGCATAGCCGACCCGCCCGCGTGCTGCTATCCGCCAATCGGATGATCCGAAAGGATATCCGAGCGGATCATCCGAGTGACGGCTATGGCGCGCCGTCTTTTAGCTTTATGATGAGGGCACTATGCTTCGTACCCGGCTCCTGGGAATCATAAGTCTGGCGTGCGGTCTCGCCGCGATGCCTCATACCGCTTTTGCTCAGGCGACGCCCGCTCCGTCTAGCTCGCCCTTGCCGAGTTCACCGTCACCGGCCCCGAGTGCCCCGAGCGATCCATGCGGGTCGATACTGTCGATCGTGAATCGGCCGACCGTCACGACCGGCGTCTGTACGGTTCGGACCGGGCATTTCGATCTCGAAAACGGCTACACGAACATCACGACAAGCGGCAATGGCGGCGGCAGCAATGCAAACTATCCGCAGTCGCTCTTGCGCATCGGCACCCCCAATACTCACTTCGATCTCGAACTCGGTTTTCCGAGCTATGAGACGACGTCAGTCGGCCAGCCGACCGTGACGGGCGCGAGCGACGTGAGCCTCGCCGCGAAGTACGAGCTCGGCTATAGCTCAAATGCCGATTGGGGACTCTACGGTGCGATCACCTATCCAACCGGAAGCAACGCCTTCACGGTCGGAAACGCACAGTTCACCGGCGATTTCAACGGCGCGTATACGATCAATTCGGAGTTTAGCCTCGCCGGGACTCTCAGCTTCAATGCATTCAGCGGCTTCAATGCCGGCGGCGCTGCCCAGTCGTACTTTGCCTTTGTTCCGAGCCTCGAGCTGAGTGCGGCTCTCCCCGGCGGCCCGTCGGAGATCTCGGCGGAGTACGCGTACTTTTCGGCGGCGGGTCCCAATTTCAGGTGGAAAGAGTCTCATCGACTTCGTCTACCAGCGCGACTTCGGCAGTCACGTGCAGTTCGACGTGGAGTATGGTTTCTCGCCGACCGTGATCAACGGCCAGAAGCAAAGCTACGTCGGCGCCGGTCTTTCTTTCATGAATTAGCGGAAAATCTCGGGCCTTCGGCTAAGGGGCGCGCTCGGCGCCCTTTTTCGTTGCCTGCCGGAGGAATCTCGATGAATTCTGCGTCGATTCCCGTCAATATTGGCAATACCGGGTTCATGCTGCTGTGCGCGAGCCTCGTTATGCTCATGACACCGGGCCTCGCCTTCTTCTATGGCGGCCTGGTTCAGCGCAAAAACGTCCTCACGATCATGATGCAGAGCTTTATGTCGTTGGGATGGACGACGGTTCTGTGGTTTGCCTTCGGCTACTCCGAGAGCTTCGGGCCAGACTGGCATGGGATCATCGGCAATCCGGCGACGTATGCCTTTCTTCGCGGCGTTACGCTGCACACCATGTTCACGGGCAACGATGCCGGCATTCCCCTTGTCGTGCACATCGCTTACCAGATGATGTTTGCGATCATTACGCCGGCACTCATTACCGGCGCATTCGCGAATCGTGTGACCTTCAAAGCCTATTTTTGGTTCCTAACCGGCTGGCTCATATTTGTCTATTTCCCGTTCGTCCATATGCTCTGGAGCCCGGACGGCATCTTGGCAAAATGGGGCTGCCTCGATTTCGCGGGCGGCATCGTCGTTCACGCATCGGCCGGTTTCGCAGCGCTCGCATCGGTGCTCTACGTCGGGCGGCGCCACGTTCTCGAGAACAAGCCTCACAACGTGCCGCTGATCGCATTGGGCACGGGACTGCTCTGGTTTGGATGGTATGGATTCAACGCGGGCTCCGAGTTGCGCGTCGATAGCGTAACCGCCTCCGCCTTTCTCAATACGGATATCGCCGCATCATTCGCCGCCATTACCTGGCTGCTCGTCGAGTGGGGGCGCGCGCGCCAGCCGAAGTTCGTCGGTTTGCTCACCGGAGCGGTCGCCGGTTTGGCAACGATCACACCGTGCGCCGGTTACGTCTCGCCGACCACTGCGGTGATCGTCGGCATCGCTGCCGGCGTCGTTTGTTACTTCGCAATCACCCTGAAGAACTCGATGGGCTGGGATGACGCTCTCGACGTCTGGGGCGTCCACGGGGTCGGAGGGTTTCTGGGAATCGTCTTGCTTGGCGTTTTTGCATCGACGCTGTGGAACCCCAACGGCGCCGACGGACTGCTTCGCGGCAATCCTTCATTCTTGGGCAAGCAGTTCGTTGCGGCCGTCGTCTGCAGTGCGTGGGCCTTCATCTTTACGTACGCGATGCTATGGCTCATCAATCTCGTTACCCGCGTCAAAGTCGACGAAGTAGCCGAAGAGCGCGGCCTGGACGTCGAACTGCATGGCGAGGAGGCATACCCGTTGGGTGTCTGAAGGGCGCACCCGACGACCGAAGGGATACTAAAAAGCTACGACCGTGAGCGAGCAAGCGCGGCACGCCGCACGACCGGTACGAGCGCGAAGCTGCTCACAAGCAGAGTTGCGAGCGCGACGGCAAACGTCGCGTCGACAATCGCCGTGCGGTACGGAAATGAAATCGGGATGGCCAACGCTAGAACGAGCGAAAGCGCCCCTCGCATGCCGGCAACTCTTACTACGTCGAGCCATTCTCGCGGATATGGGCAGGGCAGGAGTAGACCGGCGACGACGACACGCGCCAAGCCAACCGCAACGAGGCACGTCACGATAAAGATCGGTTCGTGCGTCACGCGTCCGATCTGCAGCGCCGCGCCAACCATAAAAAACACCAGTACGTTAGCTACTAATGAGCCGATGTCCCAAAAGCGATTGACGTCTTCGGCGATGGTAAGCGTCATCCAGGATCGTTCGTAGTAGCGTAGCGCGATGCCACAAGCAATCGTAGCAAAGATGCCCGGCATGCTAAGGTAGTCGGCGGCAAAGTACGCGCCATACGCACAGAGGATCGTGGCACCAATCTGGAGACCAGGGCTGCGGCTGCCGCGCAGCGCGCGCGCAACGGCAAAGGCCAGCGCAATGCCCAGCGTTACGGAGCCAACCGCCCCCGCTAACGTGCCCGCGACTACCAGCGCGACCGTACGAGCGTTTGAAACTCCTAGGACAAACGCCAGAAGCACGCCGCGATAGAGCGCAACCGCGACCGCGTCGTTAAACAGCGATTCGCATTCGATAATCGTCACGAGTGATTTCGGGGCCTTCAACCTGCGAAAAATTGCCACGACGGCAATGGGGTCGGTTGCACTGAGGATTGCCCCGGTAAGTAAAGCGGGGCCGAAGGGGACGTGCACGATTGCCAACGCGCCTGCAACAATCACGGCCGTAAGCAGAACCCCGGGCCCGGCAAGCGTTGCGATTGCCTGCCAGTGACGCAAGATTGCCCTATAGTTAAGATTCCATGCCGCTTCAAACAGCAACGCCGGCAGAAAAACATAAAGCGTCGCGTGACCGAGCGCGTACGTCAAGCGCCCGGGCTCAATCAGGCCGTAGCCAACGCCGAGCCCGACGACAACGATAATCTGCCAGAGCTTCACGAATCGCTGCTAATGCGTATGGGTAAAGTTGCCCACGTCCGTCCAAGTACGGATCGTTTCGATCGCACGCCGCATTCCGAGCGGCGCTTTCGGCCGTCCGACGGTTTCGAAGTAGCGATGCGGATCGATATTCAGCGTCCGCGTTTGCACCATCGCGACCGGAACCTCCCGCAGGAACGCTTCCATGGCCGTGACCTCGTCGGCAGCGTCGGTCACACCTGGATGCGTGAGAAGGTTAAGGCTTACGCGCAGACCGCGCTGCGTGGCGAGCCGGATCGAGGCGAGAACGTCGTCGAGGGCGTAGCCGGCGGGGCGATAGTACGCCGCATAGGCTTTTGGACGGAACGAGTTGAGACTGACCCGGACCGCTTGTAGTCCGGCGTCGATGCAGCGCTCGAGCGCCGCAGGTTGACTTCCGTTCGTATTGAGATTGATCGTTCCGTTGGAGCGCACGTTTCGAACTGTCTCGATCGCTCGCGCGATCGTGATCGAGCGCAGCAGCGGTTCGCCTTCGCAGCCCTGACCGAACGAAACGATGCCGTCTTCAACGCGTTCTAAGTGGTGAACCGCGATCTTCGCAAGGTCGCCGGCGTCGGCCTCGTATGCGATGCGCGTTTGGGGTGCGGGAAGGTCGCCCTCTTGCTCCGAGATGCAACCGACGCAGCGCGCGTTGCAGCGCGCCGAGACCGGTAGCGCGGCCTCGCCGCGCTCTAAGAATACGTTCTGCGCGGTAAAGCAGCCATACTCGCGCGAGCAGATCGCGAGCTGCGCGAGGACTCGATTACCGGATTCGCGTGCGAGCCGGCGGTCGATCAGCGTCTCGAGCCGTCCGGGCGCGAAGAATCGCGGTTCCCAGTCCTCGCTCTCGTCGGTCTTCATCGCGGCAACCATTAGCTTGTCGCCGATGGTGCACGCAAAGGTGTAACCAAAGAGCGGCAGCTCTTCGGCGCCGCTCTCGCTCGCGTAGGCGGGCAGCAATAACCGTGTGTAGCCTGCCGGCAACGCAACCGCCAGGGGCGCCCGGTCGGATGCGGGACCGATCGTCGTCAACGGATGCCGCTCGGGCAAAAGCATCTTCATGCAGCCCGGCGGCTCCGCAATCAGCTCGTCGCGCGTTACCTGGCGCACGATGCCGCCGTCGGCGAGCGGCTCGAGCGCCGCGTCGTAGTAGATCGCACCGTCGGCATCGCACGCAGCGAGGCCGATTCGTTCACCCCGCGCCTTCATCTGCAATCGCAATCCTCGTGTCAAAGACGCGAACGGCCGGCCCGGTGAGGCTCGCACCGTCGCGCCCGTTCCATTCGACGACGAGTCGCCCGCCGGGCACGAATACCTCGACCGGAGACGATACGCTACCTCGCTGTAGCGCGACGGCGGCGCAGGCGACCGCTCCCGTCCCGCAGGCCATCGTCGCACCGACGCCGCGTTCCCAGTGTGCAACGTGCAACGAACGTTGTGTCTTCGGCGTAACGACGTGCACGTTGACGCCGTTTGGGAAGACTCCGCTCGCCTCGATCTCACGCGCGGTTCGCTCCAGGTCGTTCTCGTCACTTCGCTCCCACCAAATGACGACGTGCGGATTCCCCAAATCGACAAGAGTAACGTCACCGACGACCGGCAAACGCGCAGGTTTGAGCGTTGGCCGCCCCATCGCGACACGGACGAGGTACTCGGGTTCCCGAGCAACGACTTCGGTGGCGACCGGACCGGCATCGGTTTCGAAGACTCGCTTTTCGCCTTCGCCGGCCTCGTCGAGCCATCGGGCAGCGCAACGGATCCCGTTGCCGCACATCTCGGCCGTGCTGCCATCGGCATTGATCGTCTGCATCCTAACGTCTGCTACCGTCGATGGTTCGATGGAGATCACGCCGTCGGCGCCGATGCCGGCGCGCCGGTCACACGCCCATCGTGCAAACGAGGCCAGGTCGGTAACGGGGTTTGCTCGCCGATCGAGGATGACGAAATCGTTTCGAGCCCCGTGCATCTTCGAGACGGAGACCCGCATTATGGCGCTCCCGGCGCCGCCTCGTAATGCGATGCAATCGCGACGGGCGCGGCCGGCGAAATCGTCGAGATCGCGTGCTTATAGACAAGGTGCGTCCGATCGTCGTATTCGAGCAGTATCGTAAAGGAATCAAACGCTTTGAGGACGCCCCGAAGCTGGAAGCCGTTCACCAAGAAGACGACGATGGACGTTCCCTGCCGTCTGCACTCGGTGAGAAACGTATCTTGAAGCGCACCTGGCATACCTACCCGCGCTTCGCACCCCATTGCAGCTTTTCCCGTACCATCGATGCTACCGACTCCGGCGCGAGCCAGAGCGCCGACGCATCGGCGCGAAACCACGTCCGTTGGCGGCGTGCGTACCGTCGCGTCGCGCGCTCGAGGAGTGCCCGCAGTTCCGGCTGCGTGCTCCAGCCCCGCGCGTACGCGAGCGCCTGCGGATAGCCGACCGCGTTCGCCGCGACCGCATCGGCTCCAATCCGTTCCGCTTCTTCTACGAAACCTGCGGCGAGCATTCGATCGACGCGCGCGGCGATCCGCTGGTCGAGCTCGTCGTTCGGCAGGTCGAGAAAGACCGCCACCGAGGGCCATCCCTCGCTGCCAAAGCTACGCAGCGGCTCGTCCCGCCGGCGCATCGCGGGGGACGCCAGCGCAACTTCGAGCGCACGCAAGACGCGATAGCCATCGCTCGGATGGATCGCCGCGGCGCGCCCGGGATCGTAAAGCGCGAGCCAATCGTGGAGGAACGCGTTGGGATGACTGCGCGCCTCCTGCGCGAGACGCGTGCGCAGCGGTTCATCGTATTGGGGAGCGAGCGCAACGTTCCCGGTGAGCGCACGAATGTAGAATCCCGTGCCTCCGACGACGATCGCGCGTTTGCCTCGGCCGTGAATCGCTTGAATGGCGTCGAGTGCGTCGCATGCATAGCGGGCTGCAGAATACCGCTCGTATGGATCGAGGAAGCCGACGAGATGGTGCGGGACCGCGGCGAGTTGCTCGGCCGACGGTGCGGCGGTGCCGATCGGCATCCCGCGATAGATTTGGCGCGAGTCGGCCCCGACGATCTCGGCATCGAACTCCGCTGCCAGCGCAAGCGCCAACTCCGTCTTGCCGCTTCCCGTCGCACCGGCAAGAACGAGCACGGCAGCCTCAGACACGCTTGAACATGCGCGCGATATCGGAGGCATCGAATCGGATCATCGTAGGACGTCCGTGCGGGCAATGCATCGGATTCTTACACTGCTGCAAGCGGTCGACGAGCGTCGTCATCTCATCGAGCTCGAGCCGCTCACCGGCTACGGTCACCGAATGACATGCAAGCGAAGCCCACACCCGCTCTCGCACGTCGCGTTGCTTCGGGTCGTCGGTGAGGTCGTCGAGAAAGCCTAAGAGGTCAAACGTTCGCGCGTTATAACCCGCGGGTGTCGCGGCGATCCGATACGTACGATCGCCGAACGGCTCTATCTCGAGCCCTCCCGCGCGTAGCGCGTCGAGCGTACGGTCCAGAACCTCGCTGCGTGCCGGATCCAGTTCGACGACGTCGGGCACCAGTAGTGCCTCGCTCGGCGCGTCTTCGTCGCGGGCGACGATGGCTTCGTACGCGATGCGCTCGTGCGCGGCGTGCTGATCGACGAGGAGCAATGCTTCGCCGTCCGTAGCAAGGATAAAGGTGCGTGCGAGCTGCGTCAAGACGCGTAAGCGCCCGACCGGTGCTTCCACGACATCGGTCGCGCGACCGAAGAACGACTGAACCTCCGCAAATCCAGCGTCGCTCGCCGGCGGGGCGAACGAGATAGCCGGGTTTGCCGCGACATTCTCGCGAAAGCGAACTCTCGCATGTTCTGCCAGCGTGCCTACGATTGTGGCTCGGACGGCGTCGAAGACCTGGCTGCTGTAGCGCAGGCGAACTTCGCTCTTTGCCGGGTGCACGTTCGCATCGACTTCGTCGGACGGTAACTCGAGGAAAATCACGCCGAATGCGTGGCGCCCCGTCATCGTATAGGTGGAGTATCCGCTCGCCCACGCCGCGCTCAAAGGTGCGTTACGCGATAACCTGCCGTTTACGAAGAGCACCTGTAAGCGTCGGTCCGGGCGGTCGTTTCCCGGCGCGCTGATGAATCCGCGCACGCTGCCGCGGATCGTGCTCGCCGCAGCACCGTCGAGTGGCAGCATCGCCCGCGCGGCTTGCCGCCCAAACACCATTGCAAGGCGTTCGCGTGGCTCGCCGCTCGCCGGCATCACCCATACGTCCTTGCCGTCGTGACGTAGCGTAAAGGTAACGTGCGGATAGGCAAGCGCGAAGCTAGAGAGCCACGATGAGATGCGGTTAAACTCAGCGCTCGCAGAGCGAAGATACTCGCGGCGAACCGGCACTGTTTTGAAGAGTGCCTCGACGCGTAGTCGCGTACCGACCGGAACCGCGATGGGTTCGACTGCGGCTACCGTTTCGGCATGGGCGACGACGCGTGCGCCGACCGCTGCTTGCGGAGTGCGCGAAGCGATCTCGAGCCGAGCGACCGCCGCGATCGACGCAAGCCCTTCACCGCGGAAGCCAAGTGTCGCAATCGATTCCAGGTCTTCCGCAGCGGTAAGTTTGCTGGTCGCGTGGCGTTGCACGGCAAGCGATAGCTCTTCAGCTGCTATGCCGGCGCCGTCGTCGATCACCTCGATGAGATCGGCGCCTCCACCCTCGACATTGACCTCAACGCGCGTCGCGCCCGCATCGATCGCGTTCTCAACGAGTTCCTTCACCACCGAGGCCGGTCGGTCGATTATCTCGCCGGCGGCGATCTGACCAATCGTTACGGCGTCAAGTTTGCGGATGCGCACGGTCACGCCGTCTGGTTCACGGGATGATCGCGAAGCTCATCCACTCCGCGGGTTGACAAAGCCGGTCGAGGGTGTATCCTGGGTGAGGATTCCTCGTTAGGTGAGGCGTCTGCATGAAGGGATGCCGCTGCCCGGAAAGGTCGAGAGACCCCAACGGGTCGACCAGATTCCGCCGAATCAAGGCGAATCTAATGCGGCTGAATGCGTTCCCGCGTTCTATGTCGTGCAGTGCTAAAACTCGACGTCGAGGAGGACGGTGGCGCGGCTTGTCGCGCAAGCTCTCTCGAACTGTCGGCTCGCGAGGATGAACGACGGTTTTTTTGTTTGCGGAGATGCTGGTGGCACATGTTCCTGGCCGTTGTACTAACGACACTGCAGATCGCCGCGGGCGCGAGCCCAGCGCCGTCGCCTTCGCCGATCCCGACGCCACGGTTTGCGCTCACGGTCAGCGGAAGCAATACGTTCATCGACCAAGCGACCAACGGCCCCGGGACGACACCGCCCGAGGGTTTGGGGTTCGCGAAGGGTTCACCCATCTCGCCGATGTCGCCGTACGATTGGTTTACCGGAGCACCCGAGACGCCGGGAGTCGCCGGCATCGCGCAATACGAGCTCTCCGGCATCTACCACGCTGCGGGTTTCGACGCCGAAGCGACGTTTGGTCTCGCGGGACTGACCGGCAGTACGACCAACGCACTCTACTGGAGCGAACCGCTCATTGCGAACTTGAACGACCACGCGCTCTCGCGCCTCGTTCCGTATTCTATCGCCTTTCCGACGCACGCAGCGCAGGACGATGCGGACGTCCTTAGCGCTAGCCTTTTGGAGGCCTCGGTTGCCGCAAGCGACGACAGCTGGAAGGTTCGCGGAGGATACTTCTCCCTCGATCAGACCGACCGTTTCGTCTTCGCACCGCCGCCATTGACCCAAGCCGTTCCATCGCTGGGCGTGCAGACTGCCGAAACGCTCGGATCAGGCATTCCGTCGATCGACAGCTGGACCGCGAGCCCCTCGTCGTTGCCGCTGCTCGGCGCCGACGGCATCTGGCATTACGGCAGTGCGACACTCGAGTTTACCGATGCGCTCCTGCCCGCACTCTCAAATACGACCGTCCGCTTAACGATGGGTTCGCTGGTCTTCGATCGTGGCGATGCCGGCCGCTATTCGATTCAGATTGCGCATCTGTGGACGACGGGCAATCCGATCGCAACGACGACCTTCTTTGGTGTCGATCGACAGATCTATAACAGCTATCAAGGGCGGCTCTTTACCAGCACGCTGGCCGATCAAGAGCAGACGATCGCCGGCGCGCGCGCCTTCTTCCACCCTGCAAGGGGCTGGGACTCGCTCGTCGAGCTCGGCCGCGCGTGGTACGACGCAGGCCTCGTCAGCCAACCTGGAACGGCGCATTATGGAAACTACGAACATGTAAGCCTGGCGCGCCACTTTCAAAATGACGTAGCAACGCTGGAGTACCACCGCTTCGATCCAACCTATGCGACGATGATCTTGCCGTACGGCATTCCGGAAAACATCTGGAGCGTCGCCTGGTCCTGGCCCGGCGTCTGGCTCAAGTCGACCTATCAGCTCGTCGACAACAGCGTCATCGGCGCGAATCGAGCCGGCTTTCATTTCAAGTGCGATCACACGAACAAACGGCTCGAGGCGCATGCGAGTTACGGGGATTGGCGGCAGCTCGTGCCTGAGACCACAGCGAACGCCTCGCAAGTGGGGTTCGTCGACGGTTTCTTTCTCTTGCAGCGAAACGCGTTCGGAACGATCGGGCGCGACCAGCAACTTGGGCTCTATCTCGCATGGCATTTGCCTCACGACGACGTGGCATTTGATGGCGTCGAAGATTACTTGAGCCGGCCGGCCGATGTCGGGCAGCCGATCGATGCGGTGGCGATGCGAGTGCCGCAGATCGTCGCGAGTTGGGCGCACCATTTCAACGGTAAGCTGCTCGCGGTCGTCGGGTACGGCCGCTATCAGACGACGGGGGTGTGGGCAACGACGCCGGTCGACGCTATCTATGGCGTGGGCTTCGCGGGCGTACAGTTCGCGACGGGGCCAAAGACGGCGCTTCTGGTCGAAGGCCGGCGGTACGCGCTGGTCGGACTCCCTTCGATGCCCTTCGGACTGCCGCCGACCATGCGTGGAACCGCTCTCATCGTCGATCAGCGGATCGCCGTCCAATGACGCGCTCGTCACGCCCGAACGTCTGGCGGTCGGTCGTCCTCTTTCTTTCGATCGTCGGCCCCGGCATCATCACCGCTAACGCCGACAACGACGTCGGAGGTATCCTCGTCTACTCGCAGGCCGGCGCGCAGTTCGGCTACTCGCTGCTTTGGCTTTTGGTACCCGTAACGATCGCGCTCGTCGTCGTGCAGGAGATGTGCGCCCGCATGGGTGCGATCACAGGGAAGGGCTTAGCAGATCTCATTCGTGAAAACTTCGGCGTCAAGGTGACGTTCTGGTGCCTGTTGCTCTTCGTACTCGGAGACGTGGGTAACACTGCTACGGAGTTTGCCGGCGTTGCCTCGTCGGCGCCGATCTTTGCGAGTTACCTTCACGGCGTCAATGCCGAAGCCCTTAAGATTGCTCTCGTTGCAGGCGCGGTATTTTTCGTGATCCTAACGGTAACGCGCGGAACGTATAAGATCCTCGAGCGCATCTTCTTCGCGTTCTGCACCGTCTATCTGGCGTATATCGTCAGCGCATTCTTGGTGCGACCGAACTGGGGCGACGTTATTCGCCAAACCTTCGTGCCGCACTTCTCGCCTTCGACCGCATATCTCCTAATGATCATCGCGGTGATCGGCACGACGATCTCCCCGTGGATGCAGTTCTACATTCAGGCTGCCGTCGTCGACAAGGGGATTCGCGAGGATGACTATCGCTTCTCGCGAGTGGACGTCTTCGCGGGCGCGATCTGGACCGACATCATCGCTTACTTCATCATCGTGTCGTGCGCGGCGACGATTTACGTCCACAACCTTCACGCCGGGCCCGCACACCAACTTCACGTGAACAGCGCAGGCGACGTCGCAGTCGCGCTCGCTCCGCTTGCCGGACGCTTCGCTGCGCTGCTCTTTGCGCTGGGTTTGCTCAACGCGGCCGTCTTTACGGCGACGATCCTGCCGTTATCGACCGCCTACTACGTCTGCGAAGCGTTCGGCTTTGAACGCGGCGTCGACCACCGCGTCCGCGAAGCCCCGGTCTTCTATTTTTTCTACTTCGCGCTCATCGCCATCGGCGCGACGGCGGTAATCATACCAGGCTCGCCACTGCTCGCAATCATCTTCTATTCGCAGGTGATGAACGGCGTTCTCTTGCCGATCGTGCTCGTGCTCATGCTTCTGCTCATCAACAACCGGCGCCTGATGGGCCGCTATGTCAACGGTCGCGTCTTTAACGCCATAGCGTGGGCCACGGTCGTTATCGTCGCGACGCTCACCGTCGTGTCGACGATTCAATCATTTATGTCCTCGGCCGGCGGCTAGCCTCTACTCCGTCTGGGGCGCGAGATCGGCGCCGATGACAAACGTCGTCGTCGACCCCGAGCGAACGGCGGTGGCAAACGCCTTCGAGAGCATCGCGGCGGCCGGGGAAGCACCAACGACCACGCTTGTCGTGCGGCGCGGTTCGTCGACGAACGTGCGCACGTTCCAGCCGGCGCCGCGTAGTGCGCCGACGATAGTCGCGTCGAAGGCAGCGGTTCCCGTGGCATTGGCGACGAGGATCTCGTCCTGCGGAGGATCGACCTTACCGAAGAGCACGCGGCCGATCAACCTCGCCCAACGCTGATCGGCGAAGACGACCGACGCGTCGCCGACCCATCCGACGCGGCTGGGCAGCGTGAACGAGCGGATGTTCTCGTCGGGAACGCTGCGATAGATCGTCAATAACGAGACGAGCTGCCGCTGGTCGAGCGTCGTGTCGACGTCCTTGCGTGCGAGCTTCAGAATCGAAGGCAGCTTCGTCCAGTTCTGCGGCTCGCTCAGTTGGTCGAGCATGAGCTTAACCACTTGTTGCTGCCGCTTTACGCGACCGAAATCCGACGCCGCGTCGTGCCGGAAGCGTACGTATCCGGCGACTTGACTTCCGGTGAGATGCTGCGGGCCTTTAGCGAGATGAATGTGGAGATCGCCGCCGTTGTCGTCGTAATCCATGCTCTCGTCGACGTTGATGTCGAGGCCGCCCATTGCGTCGACGATCGCGGACGCACCCTCCGGCTGAAGCGCCAGGATTCCATCGATTGGAACGCCTCCCATGAGCTTGCTCACGACCTTGGCCGTCATGTGCGCGCCGCCGTAAGCGTATGCCGCATTAACTTTCGACGGACCGATGCCGGGAATCGTTACCCACGTGTCGCGTGGGATCGAGACGAGCGTAACCGTGCGACGATCGACGTCGAGATGGGCGAGTATGACCGTGTCGGTCGTCGCCTCGTCCGACTGATATCCAACGATTAAAAGGTTGAGCTTGAGCTGCCCGAACGAGCGCCGCGCGCTCTGCACCGCGATCTGGTGACGAATCGGAGTGCGAAACGCCAAGAACCCTACGCCTGTCGCGACGATCCCTGCGAATGCTAGGAGCGCGATGCGGTACCACCTTTGGGCAAGCATCGTCTTTAACAAGCGTCGCCCTCCCCGAGCTGCAGAAGCGACAACTGCACGTCGGGCGTTGTGCGTTTGCGCAACGCCGTCTTGAGCGGAACGCGCGCCTCGACGTCTGCATTGCCTGATAGCGCGTCGGCGATCTCTTGCGCCCGCTCGACGACCGGGGCGGGCAAGCCTGCCATCCGCGCAACCTCGATACCGAAGGACCGCGACGAACTCCCCGGCGCGACGCGATGCGAAAAGACCGGCGCGCCTCCGCGCGCGGTGTTCTCGACCGCCGTAATGTGATAGTTTGCGACCAGCGGCCAATGCTCGGCCAACGCGCAGAGCTCGTGAAAATGCGTCGCGAAGAGCACCATCGGCGCTTGATCGTCGTGCTCGAGAAGAAACTCGCAGATCGCCTGCGCGATGGCGAGGCCGTCGAGCGTTCCGGTTCCGCGGCCGACTTCGTCGATGAGTAGCAGCGAGCGCCGCGTGCTGCGCCGCAGAATCGTCGCCGCTTCCGCCATCTCCATGTAAAACGTCGACTGCCCGGAAGCCAGATCGTCGCCGGCACCGATTCGCGTGAATATCCGATCGACGATGCCGAGCGTCATCCGGCCGGCCGGAACGAAGGAGCCGATCTGCGCCATGATCGTCAGCAATCCGGCCTGACGCAGATACGTCGACTTGCCGCCCATGTTCGGTCCGGTCAGAAGCAAGAAGCGGCCGCTCCGCGTGTCGAGCCGGAGGTCGTTGGGCACGAATGCGGCGCGCGAGTATCGCCTCCATCACCGGATGTCGCCCATCCTCAACGTTCACGATGCTCTCGTCGACGAACTCGGGTCGCACGTAGCCGCGCTCCGCCGCGCATTGCGCGAGCGCCGCCAGCACGTCGATCTCCGCCGACGGCATCGGCCGCTTGCAGCAGCTCGTCGACTCGTGCCGCGACTCGATCGAGCAGTGCGTCGAAGAGCTGCTGCTCTAACCGTGCCTGGCGCGACTGCGCCGTCGCAATGGCGAGCTCGAGTTCCTTGAGCTCGGGTGTGATGTACCGCTCGCCGGTCGTCAGCGTCTGCTTCCGAACGTATTCCTGCGGCACGGCGCCCGTATAGGCTCTTACTCACCTCGATCGCATAGCCGAACGCGCTCGCATACCTGATCTTGAGCGTCTTTATGCCGGTGCGCTCGCGCTCGCGGCTCTCAAGCTCGGAGAGCTTGGAGCGCGCATCGGTGCGAAGCTCGACGCACTCGCCGAGTTCGGCGCTCGCGGCACGGACGGATCGCACCGCCCTCGCCGATCTGCGACCGGCGGCTCGTCCGTCAGCGTACGCTGCAGATCGCTCGGCGAGTTCGCCGAAGTCGCCGACGCGCGCGAGCAGCCGCGCCAACGCGGGCGGCGCCGACCTGGCGCAAGGGCCGCAGCGTTTCGAGCGTCCGCCGCAAGCGACGCAAGATCGCGCGGAGTCGCACGGCGGAATCGCACCTTCTGCGCGATGCGTTCGAGATCGAATGCTCCCCGCAGAAGCTCGCGCGTCGCCTGGCGCCGGGCGTGTTCGCTCAGCAGCGCAGCGACGCCGTCTTGGCGTGCGGCGATCGCCACGGCATCGACGAGCGGCGCGAGAATCCATCGCGCCAGCATACGCGAGCCCATCGACGTCGCACACGCGTCGAGCGTCGCCAGGAGCGTCGCGCGTGGATTCTGGCCTTGCGCGCGCACGAGCTCCAAGTTCTTTCGCGTCGCGGGATCGAGCGCGAGAAAGGCTTGCCGCCGATAGAAGAACGGCTGGTTTAAGCCGCGATTTCCGTCGCCAAGTCCGGTACGTTTGACGAACGCCGTGAGCGCATCGAGCGCGCGATGGATCGCGATCGATTCGTCAATCGAGAAGCCCTCGATTCCGGCGCGATCGCGTTCGGAGACGAGGCCCAGCGATGGTGTCGTCAGCCGCGCGCCGATTGCTTCGACCGCCGTGGCGATCGTCGCCCGGAGATCCGCCGGTAGATCCGCGACGATCTCGGCCGGCGCGACGCGCGCGGTCTCGGCGAGCAGCTCGTCGTAGGCCTCGTCGCCTGCGATCGCGGTCGCCGCGCAGTATCCCGTTGAAACGTCGGCGTATGCGAGGGCGAACGTCTCGCCTGCGACGGCAATCGCCGCCAAGTAGTTGTTCTGCTTCCCATCGAGCAGCTGCTCCTCGATCAGAGTTCCTGGCGTCACCAACCGAACGACATCGCGCCGCACGAGTTTATTCGGCTGCGGCACCTCGAGCTGCTCGGCCAGCGCAACGACGAACCGCTGCTGCACGAGACGCGCCAGATACTGGGCGAGCGCATGATGCGGCACGCCCGCCATTGCGACCCGCTTCCCCGCACCTGCCTCCTTGCTCGTCAATGCGATCTGCAGCGCACGCGCGATCGTTTCGGCGTCCTCGCCGTAGGCTTCGTAAAAATCACCGACGCGAGAAAGGAGAATCGCTTCGGGATGCTTCGCCTTCATCCCGAAGTACTGCTCGAGCATCGGCGAGTATTTAGAGCCCATCCCTAGCCACGTTCCTAGGTTCCCAACGCGCGTGAAATGTCTCGGACGTACGTTCCGTCGGGATGGCCGGTGCCGGCTGGGGGAACTTGGCCGTTATCGCGATCGAGGTCCCAGATCATGATGCCGCGATAGCCCGCGCGGCGCACGAACCGGGCGTACCCCGATGCGTCGTTCGGTGTGACCGTCACGCCGAAATCGTCCTGCCCGATCATCAGCCCGAGGACGATCTTGCCTAGCGGAAACTTCTTGCCGTTCTCCATCGTGACGTCGCCAAACTCGCGCAGCGCGTCAATCCGGCAGTCGTCGCGCGATCCTTCGCGATAGTTGCAGTTGGGATGCGTCGTCGGGACCCACCCGTCTTGGTCGTAAGCCATCACGTTCACGTAGTCTATCGCTCGACCCGCTGCCGCGATGATCGCGATGTCCTCGCCTTGATGATACGTGCGCGGTCCGGGGTCCGCGCCGTCGATGAACGCGTCGAAACTGACGGTCGCGTTGGGGAAGGCGCGGCGAACGGCGAGCAGCACGCCGATCAGCTGCTGTTGGCCGTTGGTCGGAATGACCTCGTCGTCGAAATCGAACCCATCGTAAAGGTTGGGATGTATCTTGAGATAGCGGTGAAGGTTACGAACGAAACGCTGTGGATTCGAGATTGAAAACGGCGACGTCGATCCGCCGAACGAGAGCAGCAGCTTTCCACCCTGGCTATGGATGTGCTGCGCGCCCGCGTCGAGCGGATAGGTGTTCTGCGGCGCTGAGATGGCGTTGCTGTCGGCGATGCTGAATGCAACGTCCGTGGTCGTGACACTCGCAGGTACCTTCTCAAGTCGTGAAAAGGCGTCCTCGCCGTTCGTATCCGACCACGACTCCCAGAATCCGACGAACTCGGAGGCCGTCGCGGCAGCGCTCGTTCCCGCATGTGCGTTAGCCAACATTGTCTGACCGGCAGGCGTGAGGCTTCCGCCGGCGCCGCCGCACGCATCGAGCGCGAGCGCGAGCCCGAGCGCAAGAACGATCCTCATCACACATTCACCAGATCGACGATGGGCCGCGCGACCGGCAATGCGGCCGCGTCAACCTGTGTCGCGCGCCCGACCACGCGTCCGATACAACCCCAAACGTACGCGCGTTCGATCTCGACGTCGAGCCACGGTGTTCTCGCGTACGGGTGTGGGCGAATGCCTTCGTCGTCGTAATCGCTGGGCTTCGGAGCGATCACGGTGACGTTATCGAGGGCGCGCGCCGCCAGCCGCAGTGGATCCTTCTTCGACGTACCGCAGATGAGCGTTCGGACCGTACGTCCGACCTTGCTCTCGTGATGAGCTCGTGTCGAGCGGTCCTGCGCGTCGATCAGCCGCGCGAAGCGCGCCGACGCTGCTTCGTGCGAAACCTGCTCCCACCGCGCAGCCGGCGTGTCGCGGCGAATCGAGTAGATAAAGGTAAACGCATTGGCAAAGACGTTCGAGCGCACGTACGCAAGCGTCTGTTCGAAATCGGCCTCGGATTCGCCGGGAAAGCCCACGATGATGTCGGTCGTGATCGCGCAATGCGGCAAATATGCACGGATTAGCTCGACCTTCTCGTGGAACTGCGCCAGCGTATATTTACGGTTCATCCGCCGCAAGACTCGATCGCTGCCCGACTGCAGTGGCAGATGAATGCGGTGATCGAGTTGCGGGATTGCCGCGAGTTCGGCGATGATGCGCTCGCTAAAATCCTTTGGATGGGGAGAGATGAACGTTAGGCGTTCTAGCCCGGGCAGCGCGGCCACGCTCTTGCACAACGCTCCAAACGCGGTGCCGTGCACGGGATCGGTCCAGGCGTTGACCGTCTGCCCAACGAGCGTGATCTCGCGGGCGCCGCGGCCGATCGCTTCTCGAACCTCTTCGACGATCGTCTGATGCGGCCGGTGGTCGAAGCGGCCTCGAACGTGCGGGACGATACAGAACGTACAATAGTAGGAGCAGCCGCGCTGGACAGTGACGAACGCCCGTAGGTGGGAGAATGCGTCGGTCAGCGCGTCGGCTCGGCCGCCCAATGGATCGAGCAACGCGCGGTCGTCCGAGAAATCGACGCCCTCGAAGTCGGGACGCCACGCCGCGAGCTGATCCGCGAGGCGAACGAGCTCCTTTGTCCCGAAGACCGCATCGACGTGTGGCGCGAGCCCTCGCATCCGATCGCGGTCCTGCTCGGCCAGGCATCCCATGACGACGAGGCGCAGCTGCGGGTCGGCATCCTTGAGCGATTTGAAATGATTCATTCGGCCGTAGGCTCGCCGTTCCGCGTTGTCGCGAACCGTGCAGGTATTGAGCACGACGACGTTCGCCTCTTCCGGAGTTGAGGCGATCCGGTACCCTTCGGAGCGGGCGCGGCGTGCGATGTACTGCGAATCGGCTTCGTTCATCTGGCAGCCGAACGTTTCGATGTAGAGACTGGGCATCTTTAAAGGAACCTCTGCAAGAGGGCCAGAGTTCGCTCCGCCCCTCGATACCCCCGTCCCCGATGGGTGCGGACGCTCCTCACTGAGAACAGTGTCGCGTGCAAGCGATGCAAGCAGACGGCGGAAGGATGATCCGACCCGCCACGGTCGCGATCGTCGGACGCCCGAATGTCGGAAAGAGTGCGCTCTTCAACCGTCTGATCGGCCAGCGTCTCGCGATCGTCGAGGATACGCCGGGCGTGACGCGCGATCGGCTCTACGCGCTCTGCGATTGGCGCGGGCGGATCTTCAGCGTCGTCGACACGGCAGGAATCGATCCGGACGCGGACGTGGCGCACGGGCCGGAGCTGGCCGGCGCGACGCAGCGCCAAGCCGAGGCGGCCGCGACCGAAGCCGACGTCATCGTCTTTGTCGTCGATGCGCAGACCGGTCTAAATCCACTCGACGACGACGTCGCCGCCATTCTGCGACGCAAGCGCCGACCGGTCGTGCTCGTGGCAAATAAATCGGAGGCGTCGGCGGCCGCCGCGTCGGTCCACGCCGAGTTCTCGGCGCTCGGCTTCGGCGAGCCGGTCGCGGTGTCGGCGATTCACGGCGAGGGCACCGGCGACTTGCTCGATCGCATCGTCGATTTGCTGCCGGCGCAGCTCGGCGACGGCACGGTCGAGGATGAGCTCGCGATCGCGATCATCGGGCGCCCCAACGTCGGTAAGAGCTCGCTCCTCAACGCGGTGCTCGGCGAAGAGCGCGCGCTCGTCTCCGAAGTACCGGGCACGACGCGCGACGCAATCGACACGCGTTTCGAATGGCACGAGCGCACGATCCGGCTGATCGATACTGCGGGCATCAACCGCAAACCGCAGGCGCACGGCGCGATCGAGTATTACGCCGCGCTGCGCTCGCTCAACGCGATCTCGCGCTGCGACATCGCCATCCTCGTCTTCGATGCCATGGTAGGCGTGACGGCGCAAGATCGACGTCTCGCCGGAATCGCCATCGAAGAGCGCAAGGGCCTCATCCTCGTCGGCAACAAATGGGATATCGTGCGCGAGCAAGACGGCGAGTACAGTCAAGGCGTGCTCGCCAACGCAGTGCACGATGCAATTCCGTTCGCTCGGTTCGCGCCCATCACGTTTCTTTCGGCGAAGACGCATCGCCGTTTGGGAAGCCTCATGCCGATCGTGGCGCAGACTGCCGAAAATCTGGAGCGACGCGTGCAGACGGCAACTCTCAACACGGCGATCCGGGATGCAATCCTCGCACATCCGCCTCCCGTGACCAGTGGACGACCGTTGCGCATCTACTATGCGTCGCAGCCGGCTACGCGGCCGCCGGTGTTCGTCTTTCACTGTAACGACCCGGATCTCGTTGCAGACACACTATCGGCGCTTCTTGGAGAACATGCTGCGCCAACACTTCGAATTTCGAGGGGATTCCGCTGACGCTGGAGTTCCGCGCGCGGCGCGAGAGCGACTCTGCATGATGCAGCTGCCGCTGGGCCTAGCAATGCTGGTTTGCGCTGCGGCGGGTTTTCTGATCGGCTCGGTCCCTTTCGGCTATCTGATCGGCAGGTTCTTCTTCCGCACCGACATCCGCGCGCAGGGCTCGGGAAACATCGGCGCGATGAACGCGCTGCGAACGCTCGGCAAGGGCGGCGCGGTCGCGGTGCTGCTTCTCGATGCGGGAAAAGGATGGACGGCCGTCGCGATCGCGGTGGCCTGCTTTCACGCAACGCCTTGGACGCAAATCTCCGCGAGCGTCGCGGGGCTATCCGCCGTCCTCGGTCACTGCTTCTCGCCGTGGCTGGGATGGCGCGGCGGAAAGGGCGTCGCGACGTCCTTCGGTGTCATCTTCGGACTCTCGTGGCCGGTCGGGCTCATCGCTTGCGGCGGCTGGCTGGCCGGCGCGCTCGTAACGCGGTACTCGTCCGTCGGATCGATGCTGGGCAGCGCGATAGCGCCGTTTGCATTTTGGGCGCTTACGCATTCTCCGGCCCCGACGATCTACGCGGTTGCGGCCGCGCTGCTCGTCTTCTACACGCACCGCACAAATATCGAGCGGCTTCGCACCGGAACCGAGTCGCCGATCCGCCTCTTCAAGTGAGGCTCCGGGACGGCGCAAAAGGGAAGATGCAGCCCGAGTCCCAAGGACGGTAGCCGATCATGATTTCATCCAACGATCTGCGCAACGGCGTGACCATCATCGTCGACGGACAGCTCTGGACCGTCATAGAGTTTCTGCACGTTAAGCCCGGGAAGGGTTCGGCGTTTGTTCGCACGCGCCTCAAGAACGTGAAGACCGGCACGACGCTGGAGCGCACGTTCCGCGCCGGCGAGAAGCTCGAGCGCGCGACGGTGGACAACCGTCAGATGCAAATGCTCTATAACGACGCCGACGGCTATCATTTCATGGACCAGGAATCGTTCGAGAACGTCACGCTCCAACGCGATCTTATCGGTGGGCCCGCAGACTTCCTCAAGGACGGAATGGTCGTCGACGTTCAGTTCCACGACGGAACCCCGATTGGCATCGATCTCCCAGCGCACGTCGAGTTGAAGATCGTCGAGACCGATCCCGGCTTCAAAGGCGACACGGCGACGAATACGACAAAGGCGGCGAAGCTCGAAAGCGGCGCTACCGTTCAGGTCCCCCTCTTCGTCGAAACCGGAGACGTCATTCGTATCGATACGCGTGATCGCCGCTATATCGGCCGCTCGAGCTAGCATCGCTCGGCCGCCCTAGTGCGCTTCGCTCTCGAGCTCTTTGCTGCGTCGTTTCTCGCCAGCATTTTCGGTTCGATGGTCGGATTGGGCGGCGGCTTCATACTCGTCCCCATCCTGCGGCTCTTTCTCGGATTCTCGCCCGCATACGCTGCGGGCACGTCGCTCGTCCTCATCGTCGCCAACAGCGCCAGCGGTGCGCTGACGTACTTACTGCAGCGCCGCGTTCACTTACGCGTTGGTCTGCTCATCGCCGCAGGCGGCCTTCCCGGCAGCATTCTCGGCGCGACGATCTCCCTTCACATCTCGGCACGCCTCTTCGACACCATCTTGGCGATCGTGCTGGTCGCGGTCGCCGTCGACATGGCGTGGAATGCGGAGCGGCGCATCGCAGGCCGGCCCGAGGACCGCCAAGTCGATTCGATCAAAGGCATGTCCCGCCGTGCCGCACTGGCCCTAGGATTCGTAGTTGGGATTTTCTCGAGCCTCTTCGGTCTCGGCGGCGGGATCGTCTTGGTGCCGACGTTTCTCTACTTCTCCGAGCTTCCGGCGCACGCGATCAGCGCGACCTCGCACTTTGCGATACTGCTGACATCGCCGGTCGGCTTAATCGTCCACATTCTTCAGCACGACATCGTCGGGCGCGACGTCATCCCATTGGTCTTGGGCGGATTTCTCGGCGGCCCAATCGGTGCGCGTCTCTCGCTACGCCTGCGCTCGCCGCAACTCCTGATCGTGGTCGCAGTTGCGCTGGTCGTTGCGGCGGTCTCGCTCGTCTGGCGACAGCTCTAGGCGCGATGCTTCCCGTCGTCCTCGGCGCGGTGCTGATTAGGGTCCTGCCGCTGCCGCACGACGCAACGATCGATCCGTTCGGCTCGCGTTCGCTCGTGGCGGTCAGCGACGGCGGTACGGTTGCCGCAACGCTGACGACACACGGTTTTGCATCGCATGCGGTTCTATGGAATGCGTCCGGAACGCATCGAATGCTCTCCGCACGCAGCACGATCGCCGGCTTCGATGCGGCGGGTGCATTACTGGTCAACGCGGATCGGCCAGAGCGGATGACCGCGTCGGGCCATCTGGAATCGCTCGATCTCAACTCATGCGAAAAGTTTCCTCAACTGTCGATGGGGCCGCTCGTTGGCGGAGTATTGAGCAACGGATCGCTCATCGCGACGATGCAGTCGCCGCCGGTCGTGAACTTGGACGACACGAGCGGCCAAACGGCACCCGTCGTGCTTCACCTCCGGAGCTACCAATGTTTGAATATGGGCAACGGCGTCGCGCTGGGAACGCGCGGTCTGTATGCCGTTGGCTACACCGCCTACGTCGCCGGCGTTCCCGCGCCGTCGAACGTCGTCTCGTCGAAGGAACGCTTCGTCGCGATGCGCTGGCACGAACGTACCCGCGAACCTCTCGGCACGGGTGTCGCCATCGGCGTTGCTGCCGACGGCACGAGCGTCGGCGCGGATACGCTGCCCGGCGCCGACGTCGCATACGCCGGCCACATCCACGCGCTGCTCTGGCAGAACGGGCAAAGCGCGGTCGAACTCGCTCCCGAGAGTCCGCTCAGCGTCGCGTACGCAATCGACGCGCGCCACCGGATCATCGGAATGCTCGAGGACGAACGCGGCCGGCATTACGCATTTCTGTGGCAGAACGGATCGCTGCGGCGCCTCGACGATATCGTCGATCGCGCCGGTTGGCGCTTCGAGTGCGGTTACGCGTTTGCGCCCGATGGATCGATCGTCGGCATCGGCACCTACCGCGGCACACCCAAAGTTTTTGAAGTTAGCGGGCTTTAGTTCGCTGCAAACGGCGTTTCGCGCGAGCTATCGAACCGCGTGAACGCGGACCGCATCGTCGAAGCCCTTGAACAGGACTTTGCCAAGGTCCTGGAACTCCAGGCTTTTCCCTATACACAGTTCCGCGACTACGTTGGATACGAGACTTTGCTTGGGTTGTGCGTGCGCACAAATCCTTGACGCTAACTGAACCGTCGACCCGAAGAGGTCACGATTGCTTTCGACGGGCTCTCCCGCAGCGGCGCCGATCCGCACGGTCACTGGAAAATCGTTGTTCTGCCAAACGTGCTCGGACAGCTCTTGGTGGACCTGGATTGCGCATCGCACCGCTGCTACCGCTGACAAGAAGGAGGCCATGATGCCGTCTCCTGTGTGCTTGATTTCGCGACCGCCGATCGCTTGCAGAGCATTTCGCACGATGGTGTCGTGAACCTGAAGAAGCATCATACTGGCGTCGTCCCCAAGGTGTTGGGTCATTGCTGTCGAGCCCACGATGTCCGTGAACAGGATCGTCCGGATGCCGGGGTCGCGGTCATCGGCGGTGCCCCCGGGCAGGAGAACGGCGCCCGCGGAATTCACTTCAGATCCGCCAAAGAATCCCTCCGCAACCTCTGGAGCTACCTCAATGATTTTTTCCGCGACTAGGCCGTGTGCTTCGCGATGCACGCTCGCAGCGGCCTCAGGGTTCGGCGCGCTGCAGAGGCAGAACACTTTACCTTGGCTTTCGTTGAGCCAATACTTGTGATACACCACGCCATACTTCCCTTGAGTCTCCACGTCGGCCAAATGCGCGGTCGCAACCGCTTCCGCGGTGGCTCCGGGAATCTCGTGGATATCCATATAGGTTGGCACGCGGCAGTCCTCGCCTTTACGCCATAGTATTTCTTGAAACGAGCATCTCCGGCGGCTGCCGTAGCGTCTGATAGACGACGCAATAACGCTCGGTCAAGCGAATCAGCGCGTTCAGCTGTTCTTCAGAGGCATCCGTGTCCAAGTCGAAGTTAATCCGAATACGGGAAAATCCAACCGGCGCGTCTTTCACGACCCCTAGCGTTCCCCGAAAGTCCAGGTCGCCCTCAGCGCGCACCACGCCGCCTCGAATGCCGATTCCCATTGCAGTGGAAACGGCGCCCAGGGTTACACCGGCGCAGGCCACCAGCGCATCGAGCAACATGTCGCCCGAGCAAGCACTCAACCCGTCTCCGCCGGTCGCAGGATGCAGCCCCGCTTCAATGAGAGCTTTGCCTGTTTGTACCTTGCAAGTGATGCCCTCGCCAAGACGACCTTGGGCTTTGAGCGTGATAAGGGCTGCCTCCGGTTTTTCTTTATACAGCCCTTTCATCGGCGCTTGGATAGCGCGAAGCTCTTCAGAGTTCATCCGGGATTCCCATATGGCCGCCTTATTCGAGTCTCCGCCGGTGATTCCGGCAGCTCCGAGCTTAGTTCGGGGCTGGGAAGTGCTTTCAAAAATGGAACTCGCTAACGAGCGGACCACGATCGTAATCAGAATACCGAGCCCACTGCGGAACGACGCGCCAGTAGGCGAGGTCCGGCCACGAAACGTGTTCTCGGCATTCTGGCCATGCGGCGTAATAGGCCTCGCGATAGCCGACGTCCCGACCATCGCTTACGGAAACCGGCGACGCAACCCCCTCGAGTTGCAGCGTCTTTTCGTCTGGGCCGCTGAAAGTAATCGCAATCCTGTTATCACGTAAAAGGTTGGCGTGTTTTCTCGAAGTTGTGATCGTATCGAATACGATTTCCAAATCGTCGGTACATCCCACGCCGACCAGGGCCGCCTGCGGTTGGCCGGCGTCGCCGACCGTTGCCACGACTACGAGCCTGTGAAGGCGCATGTACGCGAGGACGTCGTTTCTTCCGAATGTTTCCATATCGACTTCCTTCGTTGCCGGCGGGGCCACAGGCCCCTAGCACGCTCGGATGCCCTCTCATCTCTTTCGAAGGAGCTTCTAATCGTTACTAACGAGAGTTTCCGCCTCAACAATGCTAAAAATAAAGCCTAATGAAACTCCATAACGTCTTACTCGCCTGCGCTGTGGGCGCAGGCTCATTACTCGGCGCGGCGGCGCCGGCATCGGCGGCTCACGTCTACGTTGGAACCGTGCGACCCGCAGTGACGGGACGGGTGCTCCCGGGCAGCCGCTACTACGGAACCTACCGGGGCTACGGCTATCGTTACGGCTATGGCTACCCCTATCGGTACGGCTACGGCTATCCCTACGGCGTTGGCTATGGCGTTAGCGTCGGCTACGGCATCGGCGGAGGCTACGGCTACGCTGGCGGAGGCTACGGCTACGCGCCCTATCCGGCCGTATATGGGCGTCCCGCATATTGGGCAGGTCGTCCCTATTGGCGCCCTTATCGCCGCGCATATTGGGGACGGCGCTTCGTTCGCTAACGCATCGCTCCCATCGTTTTTGAATAAGGCTCTAGCCGTTCGAGGTTAGAGCCGCGGATCTGTATGCGCACGTAAACGAGTAACGCTCGATGGCGTTATGCGCCGCGGCGAGGTGGAATATGACGGTCAAGGCTATAACAGAGGAACATGAGCCTGTTACGAACCGCGGCCGTTGCGACCGCCGCCATCGCGATATATGCGTTCGGAGCGTTGCCCCTCCGCGCGGGAACGCTTCCAAATATTACCGGCACGTGGTACGCGCAGGGAAGCGCATCGAAGCGATGTCATATTCGGCAGAGCGGCTCCGACGTGACGTTGACCAACGAGATCGGCACTCGAGCAACGGGCGTCTTTACCGATCCGTCAACGCTCTCGACAAGCTGGCCGAACTGGCCTAACCCATCGCATGCCGGCCCCCGCAGCACGTACTTCGGTCACATCTCTGCCGACCTCACCGTAATTCACTGGAGCAACGGAACCTACTGGACTCGTAGTCCACAGTCCGCCACTCCGGCCGCGATCGCGCCTGTTCCAACAGCGAATGCCAATGCTCTCTTGACACAAGGCTACGTCCGCCTCAGAAACACTTTCAACGGTTCGGGAAAGTGCTTGGACATCGTGAACGATGGCTGGAACAATCGTTTGAAGATGGCGGACTGCGGCAACTACTCCGGACAAACGTGGTGGGCGACGAAAACCACCCAAGGCTACGTCCGCCTCAGAAACACCTTCAACGGTTCGGGAAAGTGCTTGGACATCGTGAACGATGGCTGGAATAACCGATTAACGATGGCGACTTGCGGCGACTACTCCGGACAAAGATGGTGGGCGACGGAAACTGCACGCGGCTACGTACGCCTGAGAAACACGTTTAGCGGTTCGGGGGCGTGTTTGGATATCGTCAACGATGGGCGGAACAACCGATTGACGATGGCGAACTGCGGCAACTACTCCGGACAACGTTGGTGGGCAAGCAACGCAGCACATGAATGAACTAGAATCAAATACCGAAAAGTCCCCTCGTAGCCAGGCGAGGCCGGAGTCTTGTTTGAACCTCCCAGCATGGCGCTGAGAGCCGCAGTTCCCACCGGAACGGTGACGCTTTTGTTCACCGATATTGAGGGCAGCACGCAGCATTGGGAGGAGCAGCGCGCTGCGATGCCCGGTGCCTTGCGGCGGCACGACGAGCTCATTCGCAGCGCGATCGAATCGCACCGCGGCCACGTCTTCAAAACCATGGGCGATCAGTTCTGCGCAGCATTCTCGCGCGCATCGGATGCGGTCGCAGCTGCTGCCGATGCGCAACGCGCACTTGCCGGCGAAGATTGGAGTGCGGTCGGCGGCCTGCACGTTCGCATGGCATTGCACAGCGGCGCAACCGACGAACGCGATGGAGATTATTTCGGCTCTCCGGTCAATCGCGTCGCGCGGCTGTTGAGCGTCGTGCACGGAGGCCAAGTCGTCGTCTCAGGCGCGACGGCGCAACTTCTGCGCGGCGTGCTGCCGGATCACGCCGAGCTTCACGATCTCGGCGAGCACCGGCTCAAAGACCTCGTGGAACCGGAGCGCGTCTGGCAACTCGTCGCGCCGGGGTTGCCGGAGAAGTTTCCGCCGCTAAGGTCGCTCGAGACGCTGCCGAATAATCTGCCGCGTCAGGTGACGCCGCTCATTGGCCGCGACGACGCAATTGCGAACATCGCGCCGCTCTTGCTCGAACATCCGCTCGTGACGCTCGTCGGGACCGGCGGTATCGGCAAGACGCGCCTAGCGCTTCACGTCGCCGCCGACCTGCTCGACGGCTCGAACGACGGCGTCTGGTTCATCGAGCTTGCGGCCTTGAGCGACCCCGCTGCGGTGGCAAACGCGATTGCATCGATCTTCGGCCTGCGCGAACAAGAGCGCCGCCCGATGGTCGACGTCCTCGTGCAGTATCTGCGGCCGCGCAATCTGTTGCTGATTTTGGACAACTGCGAGCACCTCATCGAGGAAGTCGCACGTATAGCCGATACAATGCTGCGTGCCGCGCCTGAGATGCGTATCCTGGCGACAAGCCGCGAGCCGCTCCGCATCGCCGCCGAGCGCGTTTACCATGTGCCGTCGCTCACCGTACCCTCGGGTGATTCGCTGACGAGCGAAGACGCATTGCAATATGGCGCAATCGCCTTGTTTGCCGAACGCGCGAGAGCTTCGGATGCAACGTTCGCACTGAACGACGAGAGCGCACCCATCGTGGCCGATATCTGCCGGCGCCTCGACGGGATCGCGCTGGCAATCGAGCTTGCGGCGGCGCGCGTGAAGGTCCTACCGCCCCGTCAGCTTGCGCAGAAGCTCGACGAGCGTTTTCGGGTGCTCACCGGCGGCAGCCGCGCGGCATTACCGCGCCAGCAGACGATGCGCGCGCTCATCGATTGGAGCTACGATCTGCTCTCCGAGCGCGAGCAGCAGCTCTTCCGGCGCATTGCGATCTTCGCCGGCGGCGCGACGCTGGAAGCGGCCGAAGCCGTCTGCATCGACGAGGCGCTCGATGCGCTCGACGTTCTCGATCTCTTGTCCTCGCTCGCGGAGAAATCTCTCGTCGTTGCCGACATCGCCGAGCTTTCGCGCTATCGGATGCTCGAATCGACGCGCGCGTTTGCACTCGAGAAGCTCGCACAGAGCGAGGAGAGCGAGGCGGTGGCGGCACGCCACGCAGAGTGGGCCGCCCGCGTTGCCGACCGCTTATACGAGGCGTGGTTGACGGCGCCGACCGCGCAGTGGCGCGCGGAGTTCGAACCGGAGCTCGAGAACGCGCGTGCCGCCATCGAGTGGGCGCTCTCTCACGATGAAATAGTGCTCGCGGCGCGAATCGTCGGCGGATTTTTCGTTATTTACCGCAGGTTAGCCGGCGAGGCGGAAATTCGGTCATGGCTCCACGAGGTGCTCGAGCGGCTTGACGATGCTGCGCACCCCGCGCGAGCGGCGCGCGCCTGGCACGCGCTCTCGGTCATCTCGGTTGGGGCGCGCAAGGCCGAGGCGGCGCAGCGCGCTGCGGAACTCGGCGAGCGCTGCAACGATCCTGCAATCACGGTGCTCGGGCTGCGAGGCGTCGCGGACGGCATGCGACAGACGGGGCGTTCGCGAGAGGCGCAACCCGTGATCGACCGCGCCATTGCACTCGCAAAGGAGCACGGCCTCACGCGTCAGTCGATCTACGCGCTCGTACTCAACGTCGCCGCCACAATCGCGTTTAATTCTGGACGGTTCGACGATGCGCAAGGAGCTTACTCTGAAGCGCTCGACCTTGCGACGGAGCGTGGCTACGACGACAAAGCCACACTGCTCCGAATGAACATGGCCGAACTCGCGTTTCGCATGGGAGACACCGTGCGAGCGCTCGAGCTCACGCAAGCAATCGTGGCCGCAGCTGGGAATCCGCGGTCGGATTACACCGTCCTTCACGCGCTTGTAAACGGAGCCGCATATCGGATCGCCGTGGGCGATATTGCGGGGGCGCGCAGTTCGGCACGCGCCGGCCTGCGATACGCGCGCGGAGCATTCTTCTTCGATGCCACGATTGCGATCGCGCATCTCGCAGCGGTCGCCGCGCGCAGCGGCGATCCGCGGCGCGCCGCGCGGCTTTTCGGATACGTCGACGCCTGGTACCGCAGCAACGAAGGTTACGAACGCGAGCCGACCGAGCAGCACGTCTACGACATCCTAATGACTGCTCTGCACGAGCAACTCGCCGATGTTGAGATCGAGGCGCTTGGCGCCGAAGGCGCGCGGCTATCGGAAGACCAAGCTGTGGCGGAAGCGCTCGCCGTATAACAGTTTCGGACGCGCTTTGCTATTCCGGACGCGGAAGGGGCGCACTAGGACCGGTCGAAGCGGGGTTGGTGCTAGTTCAGGTGTTACCGTGCATAGCGCTCGTCCTCGGCGTCGTCGTGGCGCCAACCACTTCCCCGGCGCCAACGCTTGATGCGGCGGCCATCTTGCAGCGCAGCGAAAGCCGCTGGCAAGGCCTCAGCTCCTATCAGGTCCCAGTCACGATCAGCGGCAGCGTCAGAGTGGCGTTCATCTCGGTGCCTTTCAAGATGACCGGGACGCAATATTATCAGGCTCCGGACGAACAAGCGCTCCACCTCGACAATCCGCCGAGCTACGCGCGCGGACTGGGCAACACGCTGTCGACGATCGGGACGCCGCAAACTTGGTTGCGTGATTACGCGATCGCACAGCCGGTCTCGCAACCGCATGGCCAGCACACCGCCTACGTCTTAACCGGCACGCCAAAGCGCCAAAGCCGCATCAAAACCATGACGATGTGGATCAGCGCCACCACCTACGGTATCGAGTCGATTATCTTCTCGTATACCAACGGGGCGTCGCTGACGGTAGCGTTCCAGCGCCACCGCGGTGTCACGCAGTACCATCTGCCACGCAGCGCTACCGTAGTCGCAAGGTTTCCGGGCTACAGCGGTAACGCGAGGATTGTATATGGCGATTACCTCTTGAATCAACCGGCACCCGCGACGGTTTTTGCAGCGCATTAGGCGTAACCCAGATTTCTTGTTTTTTGGTAGCGCCAACGGGAATCGAACCCTCGTCCTTCGACAAGCTCAGGATGACAGAGCCATGTCAATGCAGTCGCCCCTTCTAAGAATGATCCGGGCGTGTTGTCTGCGAATCAAGGCTTTCACGGTCGCGAAATCTCAATCGAACCGAATCAGGTTTTTGAGAGACAGCCCTCGGCGCTAGGATGTGCTGATATATGGACATCGATACAGTCATCGTCGTCCGCTTTATCTTCCCGTCATGCGGCATAGCGTACTGTATTTGGGCCCTTTTCCTCGCGTATAGGTTAGGCAAACTTCCGTACGGGAGCTCATTCAAAGGTAGTATTTTACTTGCGACCCGTTCAAATGGGGCGACACCCTATTGGGCCCTAGTTGCGTTTTATGCTTGGTTCCTGTTGGCCCTCATTTATATCGTCTGCTTTGGCTTTCCACAAGGCGTGATTTCAAACGCCTGAAAGACTTTCTTCATTCCTTCCAATAGCTTCCATTGCGTTCCGTCTGGACATGAGCGTTTTCTGGTAGCGCCAACGGGGATAGAACCCGCAAATCGGAGTCCGGCCAAGACGTTCAACATGCGCCTGTGATGCGCTTGGCGCCTTAGGGGCTAGCCGCTACCTGATTGAGAAATCCGTCCATGGTGCGTAATGCTAGCTTTCGACCCACGGCCCAATCAAACAAACGACCGGCGGCACCCCCGGGGGGTTCATACGAACCCTCAAGAACAAGCTTCGTTTGGTTACCGGCAGATTGAACAGTAAGCGTGGCACCGAAGGTTGGAAAACCACGCCATCGCGGGCGCCACGCGAATGCCACGCCCTGAGGACGCGGAGCGACACTCAGCCAATCGAAAAGCACGTAGCAACGAACCTCCACGCTCGCACTTGAGGACCCCAGGGCCTTCACCTGGAGGTTCGGATTCCGGGAAAAGAAGTTTTGGAGTCGTTCGACCACGACACTCTCTGGAGCGTGGATATCTGTGGTCCGAACTATTTGGGTCATAAATGGATATTTGCCGGGGCGCGCAAAGCACCCTCATGTTCGTTCTCACAAAGCACTCACACGGGAGTGCTACTCATGCACGTGCGGGATCGCGGTAAAAAGCGTAGTACCCGGTACGGTGCGTCATGCTGAACAAAGGACCGTTCTAGGCGGAGGCCGCGTTGATCTCGGACGACGTCTTAGGGCGGATGGAAGAACATCAAATCAAGAAAACATCTCGCCTTCGCGCCCTTCACAGCTGGTAAAACAACTGGAGCAGCAATGGCGGCAACGTATCGTAACCGTCGGTCACGGCCCTCTCGATCGCCGCTGACATCCGCAAGACCGTGAAAATCTGCTACCGGAAAGGAAGCTAAAATGTCTGATATGCTAAAGGTCGTCGAGGTGCTCGCTGAGTCGAATAAGAGTTGGGAAGATGCCGCTCAGAACGCCGTCAAGCATGCGGCAGAAACGCTCAAGGATATTAAGTCGATCTACATTCAGAACTTCGAAGCAGCCGTCTCCGGAGACCACATCACCCACTATCGCATCAATGCGAAAATCTCGTTCCTGCTCGAAAAGAAATCCAAGTAGCTCGAATCGAACCATCTGGCAGGGCGTCTCGGTTTTTTGGAGCGCCAACGGGAATGGAACCCGCAAATCGGAGTCCCGGCCGCTCCCGTCAAATGCCGAAAAGTACTGTCCTGTAAGGGTTTTTGCCTCCCCCGGCGTCCCTTCGAATCCTCTCGAATCCCGCCGTTTTCCCAGGAATCATCACCGCGCGCGGCTTCGCAACGCCAAGAACTTCATCAACGCGATCTACTTCCACCGCGACGGGCTCGATCTCGCGCCCACCAGGGGCTTGTCAAAGCCCTCCGCCCGAGTAGATGGCCTGCAAGGTAAGAGTCCTCGCGATGGCCCCCGTTAGTTCCCCGCGGTTGGTATTGAGATAAAAATGATCGCCACGAAACGAGCGCTGGCTGAAGCGCGCGGCCTCGTTTCTCCAAAGCGCAATCTCTTCGTGCTTGACTTCGTTGTCGGTGTCGCCCCCGAAAGCGCTAATTGGGCATGGCAGAGGGTCCTCTGTTTGGTAGACATAGGTTTCCGATAGCGCAAAGTCGGCGCGAATCGCCGGCAGGAACGTTCGCATGAAATCCATATCTGCGAGCAGCTCGGGAGAAGTACCTCCGAGTTTAACCATATCTCGCAGCAGCTCGTCTTCCGGCATCGTATGCCGGGGGGAATCAGTTTCTGGAACGGAGGGAGCGCGGCAAGCAGACACAAACACATGTTCAGGAAGCCGCCGACCAGAGCGGCGCAGTTGCCGCACCAGCTCAAAGACGACGAAGGCGCCGACGCTGTGGCCAAAAAACGCGAACGGTTTTTCACACGGCAGAGAAGCGGCCAGCGATTCGACCAAGGGCTGCAAAGAGGTAAACGGCGCTTCTTTCAGCCGGCTTCCGCGACCGGGGAGCTCGATGGGACAAACCTCAACGTCTGCGAACCCTTCCTCTCTCGCCCAATCGCGAAAAACCGCGCTGCTGCCGCCTGCATAAGCGAAGCAGTACAACCGCAGGGACGCACGCGGCCGCGGCTCATAACACCTTACCCATCGATGGAAGCCCGGATCCGCGAGGCCCGAGCGAGTTGAGATTGAGTCGCTCATCCGGCTGATTGCTTAGCCATCGCTTCCCGCAAACTGAGTGGACGCATGTCAGTCCAAACCTCTTTGATATGCGCGAGACATTCCTGTCTGGTCCCGCTGATCCCGACCTCTGTCCACCCGGGCGCATGGGGACGGCCGACGGGCCAGATTGAGTATTGTTCTTCGTGGTTCATCACAACGTTGTAAGTTGTTTTCTCTTCCTCGGTGTCGATCATGCTGAGTTCCTTCCGTATGTTTTCGATCATTAGCCGATCGTAATGGCTGCAGCCATCGATTCGGCTCCCATGGGCTGGGTAGAGACCTTCTCTTCGAGATCGCTTTCAAGCAAACGCGCCAGGATCCTCACGTTAGGCGCGGTTATCATTG
The DNA here is from genome assembly GCA_963758805.1 of Vulcanimicrobiota bacterium. Taxonomy (GTDB): domain Bacteria; phylum Vulcanimicrobiota; class Vulcanimicrobiia; order Vulcanimicrobiales; family Vulcanimicrobiaceae; genus Cybelea. The sequence continues at coordinate 26,815 of CAVWWP010000002.1, read as the reverse complement.
TCAGATGGTTCCCCGGAATGCGGCGCCAGGCGATGGGCATAGACGAATAGTTTTGCCAACCCAGCGTAGGGTCTTCACGGCGGGGGACATGGTTATTCGGTAATTCCTCGGTGCTTGCGAAGACCACGATCTTTCCGTCGTAGGTTTCGGGTGTGTAGTGATAGCTGGCTCGCAAGTTGCTCTCGTGAATGGCGAGATAGCGCAGGAAGTATTTCAGGTCGATCTCAGCGGGCAACAGATCGTGCGAGCTCAGTTTCCGGAAAATGTATTCCGCGCGCTCATCCTCGTCTAGTACTACGAGGTCCTCTCTCGTCACGGGTATCTCGCGACCAGTATATGTCTCCAACATCCCGCACAGAGCCATCAGCGCCTGCACCGGGTCGGGTTCACGATTTTCGCTCAAGGGTTCCCAAAGGCGGCCAGGGGCCTCGATATCGATGACGCCCAGGAGCGATATGTCCTCTCCCTGTTGCTTCAGTTGTCTAGCCATCTCGAATGCGATCCAGCCGCCCAATGAGTATCCAGCCAAGGCGTACGGCCCACGCGGTTGGAGACCGCGGATCGCATCGCAGTAACTCTGCGCCTGTTGTTCGATCGAGCCCGCCGCGTCTGCGGCATCTGTGCCTATCTCCTCCAGTCCATACACGGGCTGGTCGGTTCCCAACTCCGCAGCAAGCTCGTAGTAACACAGAACGTTTCCGCCCGCGGGAGGAGCAAGAAAGAGCGGTCTTCGCGTTCCCCGGCTCTGAATTGGAACCAGCGGAGAACGTTGCTGGAAGCCGGCGGAGCCTGCAAGAACTTCGGCCAGATGAGCGACCGTCGGTTTCTCGAGAAGAACGCGCAACGGCAAGTCCCGGCCAAAGGTCTGGCGAATTCTCAGCCATGAGCTGCGCAGCAAGTATCGAGTAGCCGCCGAGGGCAAAAAAGTCGTCGTGAATGCCGACCTGTTCGATACCGAGCACGTTCTTCCACAAAGCGAGGACTTGGCTTTCGATCTCTGTTGACGGCCGCATCGAGACCCTGCCGGCAGCGATATCCGAGGCGTCGCTGCGTGCGAGCCATACCCGGTCTATCTGGCCCGAATCGGTGAGCGGGAGATCCGGTACTTCGACGAATCGGCAGGCGGTTTTCGCCTTAAAGCGGTCGGGAACCACGAACGATTGCAGTCGTTCGATATCGACCTCTTCATCGGCGGAGAAATAGGCAACCGCGCTTTGTCTCAGGCACTCCCGCGATCCCAAATATCGCCGTAAGGGAATACTGCCGCCATCCAGTCCGACGATAAGATGGCTCTGTTCCTGGGACAGCGCCGCAAGCATAGAATTGATGCCTTGGTTTGCCGCAATCGGCAACAGGCCGCGTTGACGGAGCATGCCGGAACCGAGTTGGAAGTGGGAACTCATTCCGATGCCATCCCACATGCTCCAGCTATAGCAATAGCTCCGCACGCCGTGCGTGCATAGCGAACGGCTAAAGGCTTCAAGGGAATCGTTGGCCGCACAATAGGCCGCCATGCCCGTGCCTCCCCACAGGCCCTGCACGGAAGATGTGGAGACAAAGATCGCCTGGGGGCTGTGAGCGATGAGTTCGGAGAGCACGCGAGCGCCTTCCAGTTTGACATGGATCGATGCCGAAAGGCTCTCAATCGATTCATGCTCCAGCGGTGTTTCCGCCAAAAATCCGGCGAAATGCAAGACGCCGTCTAGCGTGCCTTGCCATCTATGTTCCCATTGACGAACTGCACGGGTGACGGAGTCCGCATCGCAGACATCCAGCGCATGGTACTCGATCTCGCCTGCTTTTTGCAGGTCGAGATAACCTTGGAGACGACGGGCTTCCGCTGAACCACTCTCTTCGAGGATGGCGGGCCAATGCTCTCGCGGCGGGAGCTGGGTTCGCCCCAGCAGGATCAGCTTTGTCCCGAAAACTTCCAGGAGATACCTGGCGACGATGATTCCGATGCCGCCGAGTCCGCCGCTGATCAGATACAATCCATTGCGTTTGAAAGGCAACTCGTTCGCGCGCGCTTCTAAGCGTACTGGTTCCACGCCGGTGACCATCCGTTCCCCGTTTGCATAGAGCACCTCGATCTCGCCAAGCGCAGCGCGCAACTCCAGCAATAGCGCGGCAGATTCGTCCTTGACGGACCGCAGCGGGAAATCGATGTGACGGCAGTGCAAGTGGGGGTGTTCCAGGTTGGCTGTCTTCAAGAGTCCAGCCACTGCGGCACGGTCGAAACTTATCTCCTCGGCGTTCTCTCCCGGCCGGGAGTGCGATGCGATGACGGTAAGATCAATAGGTGAACCGGAGCGGGCAGCGAGATTGCGCACGAGGTGGAAGATACTGTACACCCCTGGGGCCAAGCTCACGTCCAAGGCTTCCGCACCGGATGGAATGGATTGAAGAGGCGCGTAGCTCCACAGATGCACCACATGGTGAGGCTCTTTGCGCTCCTCTGCCAACACCGAGGCGAGCCGTGCATAATGCTCGGCATTTGCAGGCTCGATGCGATATGACTGGGCGCCTATTTTTTCAAAACGGTCGCCAATTTCGACCGTTGCGTACGGCCGTCCCAGGCGATGGAGTTCCTCGCACAGACTGGCCCCGAGTCCTTCGCGATCCAAAAAGACCAGCCAGCTTCCGTAAGCCAGCGAATCCCGCACGGCGGCGATCTTTCTCGGCCTCCAGACGCGCTTGTAGAACCAGTTCGGCAAGGTGTTTGCATTGCCAAGCAACAGATCGATCTCGCGAAGAATCGAACGAAACTCTCCCGCTTCAAAACGATCGCGGAGTGCGGATCGCTGGATTTTGCCGATGGATGTCTTCGGCACTTCGTCCTTGCCGATCGGCACGACAAACGCCGGGGTTATCCCGATGCGCTGCGTTACCTGAGCGCGAATCTGACGGAAGGTCTCGACGAGGTCAGTGTTTTCCTGGCGGCAGAAAAATATTGCCAGTTGATCGGTATCGGCCCCGTGACTACGGACCGGGCAGGCTGCGGTGAAGGAAACTTCGACGCCTGGAATCTCCTCGACCACCGATTCGATCTCATGGCTGTAGAAGTTGACACCGTTCATGATGATGACGTCTTTCTTCCGTCCAACCAGGGTGAGGCTGCCGCCGCTGAGAAAGCCGAAATCGCCGCTATCGAACCAGCCGTCGTGGGTAAAGAGCGTGGCGTTCAACTCCGGGTTTTGGTAGTAACCGGACATGAGGGATTCGCCGGAAAGCTGCAAACGGCCGATCTTACCTTCTTCGACGATTGCGCCGCTATCGTCTACGATGCGCACGCGAAACCCGCATATGGGCGTTCCGACTTCGACAAAGGAACTGTTTTCATCGATATTTTCGGCGAAGAAGTTATGTGAATAAGTCACCCCAGAGCAGCATTCGGACATGCCGAAGACTGGGACCATCGCCGTCTTTGGCAAACCAAAGCGCTCAAGGGAATCCATGAAGCACTTCGCCGTTCGCGGCACGATCGACTCACCGCCATTGAGAATCAGTCGCAACGAGGAGAGATCCCATTGATGCAGCGGGAGCTCTGCCGCGCGGTCATTCACCATGGCAAAGGCAAAATTCGGCGCCCAGGTGACTGTGGCTCGATGCCGCGCAATCAGATCGAGCCAAGCTAGGGGCGAACACAAGATTGCCTCGGTTTCGACATGGATCTGCGCCGAGCCACTGTAAACGTCCTGGAGATGGAACATCACAATGCCGCCAACGTGGTCCAGTGGCATCCAGTTTAGCGTGACGTCTTGCGCGGAAAGATTATGACGAAGGGCTACCGCGGCCGTCCTGCACAACAGATTACGATGGGTTAACGGCACGGCTTTCGGCGTGCCGGTGCTTCCAGAAGTGAGCAGCAGTAGCGCGACGTCTTCGGGCGACGGCCGGTGGTGTTGCGGCGCAGGCTCGGATTGGAGCAGGTCATCGAGAACGGCGGTGCGCATGTCGTCGATATCCAATTGCGTCGCAAGTTCTGCAATTGAGTTTGCAGAAGATTGTGTGGTCAACAGAACCGGCCGGTTCAACAGGCGCCAAGCGTTGATCAGCTTCGAAGTCAACGCGTTGGATGCCGCATAGAGTGGTGGGACAGCGATGGGGACCGGAACAACACTGCTGAGGACGCAGCCCCAGAACGCAAGAACAAAATCCCGGTTGTTCGCAAATTGAAGGATCGCATGGCTTCCGGGATCGAGCCCGGCTCCTTGCAGGCCGACCGCAACGCGCTGCGCGCCGTGAAGCAGGTCTTCGTACGTGAGCGAGGATTCCGAGCCGTCCGACGAGAGAAACCGGATGGCTCGTCGCGGATAGAGGTCTGCGGCGCGTTGCAGCATCTGGCCAAGGTGGGCCGGCATCTCGGGCGGCAACGGCAAAGGTCCGCCGTCGGAGATCGACCATCTGACCTCCGGGTCCTGTTCCGAAACTTGCGTTACGGATGGCAGAGGGGAATGCGGAGCTTCGACAAGTGCGTGTCCGTTGAGTGGACTTGAGCCGAAGGCGACGCCAGGCGGAAGGATATCCCCGACGTGCAGCCGGGATTGCTCAGAGCTAGCAGACTCTTTGGCGACCACCGCAATTTGGCGGATTCCACGGCTTGCTTCAATGGCACGCTCCCAGCGCGAGAGAACCTGCGTGTCGAGGACTTCCACCGCTTCCAGAGTCTTCCAATCCACCGAACCATCCGTGTGCAGCGGGACGCACGAGACGGGGACGTACACTTGCGGCACGAGGCGGCACGGAAGTTGATTACGTAAGTAGAAGTCGAGCCGCGCAGGAGACCATGCGCCGTCGGCTACGACATACGCGACAAGCTGATTCTCGTGATCGGCGGTCTGCCGCGCGGTCACGGCGCAATCCTCCACTGAGGGCTCGCGGCGCAAAACCGATTCGATCTCAGCGAACACGATGCGGCTGCCGCCGACCCATCCATGCCGAGGAAGACCGCCTTCCAGTATGAGTCCTCCACTCTGGTGCAGACGTGCGAGATCGCCCGTCGGAATCAGGCCGTTCTCCACCGCGTCCGGCACGTTAGGATCGATCGGCCATTCGACAAACACCTCGCCGACTACACTAACGGGCACTGGTTTGCCAAAGCCATCGAGGACATGAATGCGCGCGTTTCCGGTTCTGCGGCTTATCGGTCGCCACCACGAGTCCGGGGAATCTTCCTCGAACTCCGCAATGGCAGCCTCCACAGACACCTCGGGCGGGACGTACAGGTGCAGCAGCCTGCAGTGGACAGATGAGAAGAACGCGCGCAGGGCTGGCCCTCCCGGCATTTCGCCCGTACAGAGCACAACCCGCAAGGAGTGCGGGATATCGGGGCTGTTGGATTTCGTCAGGAGCGGCAGTTCGGATGCAACGGCAAAGGCGATAGTCGGCTTAGATTCCTGAGCCGGAGCGCAAACGCGGACCTGATCCGTTGCATCGATCAAGACCCGCGTGCCGTAGGCCAGCGGCCAAAAGATCTCGACCTTGGCAATGTCTGCGCTGAGTGGCGATCGCTGCCACAGTGCATCTTCATCCGTCAACTCAACCGCGTCCTGCAACGTGGCCAGCCGCTGGACAAGATGGCTGTGGTGCACCTCATGTATTCGGTCCAACTCATACCAGCGATAGGCGACGCTTCGCGCAGTTGCCGCCGCCGGAGGGTTCCGATCGCTCTCCGCATTAATCTCGGCGTGTTGCCGATCTAGCGCGACGATCAATCCGGAGAAATCGCGAGCCAAGTCCTCGTTGCGCTCGTGGAGCAGCATGGCTTGCGGAGCGCAGCGCTGCAATGTCCGATGCCGATAGGGAGCCGGGTCCTGCGGCGTCAGGAAAACCGCCGCAGCGCCAGTCTTGAGCACTGCAATCGCCGAGGCTACGAGATCGGAACAACTCTCCATTGCAATGCACACGGTATCGCCTTCGCGAATGCCGCACCGGACGAGATAGGCGGCTAAACGATTGGCTGATCGATTGAGTGAATCGAAGGTCAGGCTGAAGCTACCTTGTTCGATCGCGATCCGATCGGGGACGTCGAGCGCCTGCGCTTCGAATGCCGTAGTAAAAGTTGAGTGCGCCAGCTTGTGGACTGGGACGGCGTTCCAGTCCTCAAGAGCGAGCTCTTCGTCGGATGTTAAGACGGAGAATCCCGACGCTTCCGTGTCAGGCGCTTTAACCGCGCTTTCCAGCAGACGTACATAGTGGCCTATCATACGCCGAGCGGTTGTATCGCTGAAGAGATCGCGGTCGTAACACAGATCCAGGCGCACTTGGCTAGACCCGCCGAGGACGGAACGGTCCCAGTCCGAGAATAAATGGAAGCTGAGGTCCCAAACAGACGCTTCATTCCCGGCTTCAATGGGCGTGGCTAGGCCGTCTCCGAGGGCCCCCACCGAGAGATCGGATGCCGGAATGTCCTCGAACTGAAAAATTACCTGACTAAGCGGGTTGCGGTCCGGTTCGCGCCTCAAACGCAGCTCGCGAACCAACAGCTCGAATGGGACATCGCGATGCGCGAGGGCCGCGAGCACCGTATCGCGCACCTGACGCAGTACCTCGCGGAAGGTCGCCTGCATCTCGATCCGAGTGCGCAGGACGAGTGTGGTGACGAAGCGCCCGAGCATGGCTTCGAACTCGACTCGCTCGCGATTCGCGACGGGCGTAGCGACGGCGATGTCTCCGTGGCCCACATAACGCAGGAGCAGCATCTTAAAGATCGCGAGATGGGCCATGAAGGGGGTTGCCCCTTCCGTAGCGGCCAGCTCTTTCATCGCGTCGGTCAAGGTCTTGGGGAGCAGCGCGGTCTCAGTTGCACCATTCAGGCGCTGAATCTGAGGGCGGCGATAATCTGAGGGCAGGTTGAGTTCCGGGACGCCCTCGAGCTGCTTCTTCCAGTAGGCGAGATGGCGGTCAAGGTTATCCCCTTGCAGATTCTTTCGTTCCCAGACGGCGTAGTCGCCGTATTGAACCTTCAGCGGAGCAGGCTCGGGCTGGCCGAGTACGTGAGCTGTAGCCAGGGAAGAAAGATCGTTCATGACGACTTTGCGACACCAGGCATCGATGATGCTGAGGTGAGTCGAAGAACAAAGAACCGTCGCATCCGGAGAAATATGAAGGATGTGGAAACGGCAGAGATGCGCCGTCTCGACGTCAAAGCCGCGCTTGCGCTCTGCAGCCAGAAACTCCACGAGTGCGGCCTCGCGCTCTGCCGGCGCAAGATGACGCAGATCGACGATCCGTACAGGCGCAGATGGCGCCGGATCGACGATCTGCGAAGGCACGCCGTCACGGAGGACGTAGCGGCTGCGAAGAATCTCATGCCGCGCGATGAGCTTGCCAAAGATCTCCTGCCAGCCTTCGTCTTCCATGGCGAGATGGAAGCGCACCGCCATCACCCAGTTGAAAGAGGGATGCCTAGGCATCAACTGTTCGAGAAACCAGAAGCCCTCCTGAGAGAAGGATAGCGGAAAGATATTGGCGTTAGAGTCTTGGCGGCGAAGCGGATCGGAGAGCGGGGGATTCTCCGCCTTCAATCTCTTAGCAAACATGCGGATCTGCTCGACCGAAAAATCGGCGATGCGCTGGGGGACTAACGCGGCCGTCTGCTTTTCCGTCATGGCGCTATCCTTTGATGGCATCTTGTGCGTTCAGCGGTTTGGGGTTGCGAGAGACTTGGCGTCCAGGAGCACTTCCTGGTCTTTGATGGAAAGAACAACTTTGCCGATGTGCTTGCCTTCCGACATGTGAACGAAAGCGTCTCTCGCTTTCGCGATGGAGTACGAGCGAAACGGCAGCGGCTGAAGCGTTCCGTCACTGAACCACTGGGTGAGCTCGGCGGCCATGCGCTTGCGGAAGCCGATGCGGCAGCGGTCCATCAATCCCAGCGAGATCGAGCAGAACGAAATGCCCTTTGCAAAGGGCAACAGGCCGACCTGCATGTCCTCGACGATGTCGCGTTTGCCGATATCGATTAAACGGCCGAATGGTCGCAGTAATTCCAGCCCTTTGAGAATGGCCTGACCGGCCAGCGAATTCAGGATGACGTCCACTCCCTCATCGTTAGTGGCGGCGAGCGTCTCTTCGACAAAGGCGAGCGACCTCGAATCCATGACGTGCTCGACGCCCAGCGCGCGTACGTAATCGCGCTTCTCCGGCGTGCCGGCGGTTGCGAATATTTCTGCTCCGACCTTGCGCGCGTATTGAATCGCGGCCAGCCCGACGCCGCCGGCAGCGGAGTGGATGAGAATCGATTCTCCCGGCCAAAGATCGGCCTGCGCGCGCAGGGCGATATACACGGTATAGAAGACAACCGGTATGGTGACTGCCTCTTCGAAGGTCATATGTTGGGGCTTGTGTAGAGTGTCGTCTGCCTCAACGTTGACGTATGCCCCGAAGCAGTGCTTGCCGATGCCCATGACCTCATCGCCGATACTGAAACCTTCCACCCCGTCGCCCACGGCGACGATTTTACCGGCGAAGTCGCCGCCCAGGGCTGGTATCTCGCCGGGAGCCGTGGGATACACGCCGAGCGCGATCATGACATCGCGAAAGTTCATTCCACCGGCGTACACCTCGACCTCAAGTTCTCCCGGAGCGGGAGGGACGCGCGGACATAGGTGACAGCTTAGCGAATCGAAGTTGCCCGCGCTACCAATTTCCAATCGGAAGTTGGCGTCCAGGGCAGGATCGAATCGTCTTCTCGTGGTTCCGGGGGCCGCAGGTTTTCCCTTAGCCTGGCGCAGCCTACCCAGGAGCTTGTCCACCCCTTCTGGGTTTATTTGGCTGATGCGAGTTTCGATGTCTTGCACCGTTGTTTTCTCCATGTCTTAGATGCCGCCGTTTGGGAGACGATGTTGCGAGACATCGCGCTGAAATCGATCTTTCCGTTGATCGTTGTGGCTATTTTCGGTACGACAACGAACAGCGCCGGGATCATGTACGCGGGCAGCAGAGGTTTTAGAGTCTCCCTCAAACGTGTTTCATCGACCGTTTGCTCGAGTGGTACGAGATAGGCGACGAGGCGCTCGTCCTTTGCCCCGTCGAACTTTACTGCGCGCACCGCGCAGTGAGCGACGAGAGCCGTACTTTTAATGGCGTTCTCGATCTCGCCGGGCTCTACACGGAATCCTCGGATTTTCAGTTGACGATCGAGACGCCCGAGATAAACGATGTTGCCGTCGCGCGCAAGCCTACCAAGGTCTCCGGTTCGGAACTCCATCCCCATGTCTCCGGCAACAAAACCGCGGCTGCGGGCCTCCTCGAGGGTCCGATAGCCGTTCGTGATGCCCGCACCCGCGATTGCAATCTCTCCCGGAACGCCGGCCGGCACGGCGCCGCCGTCCGTTGCTCGAATTACGATACTCGAGCCTGGTATTGGCCGGCCGATAATAGCGCGCGTCTCGTCCAAGTCGGACTCCGAAAGCCGATAAGTGGCGGTCACGCAAGTCGTTTCCGTAGCGCCGTACGCGTAAATGATCTTGCAGTCCGATAGTGGATGCCGCTTTGTCCAGGTCTTGAGATAATCAAAATGGAGCGCTTCACCACCGATAAGCACAAACCGTGGATTCAACAAGGCGCCGGCCGCTTCGTCTTCGAGAATAAGGTTTCGAAACTCATAAGGCGTGTGCGTCATCATGGTAACCCGCTCGCGGGCTAGCACGTTGTAAACCTGTCGTGGATCCTGCGTCGTCGCAAAGTCCACGATCACCAACTTCGCCCCGTGGAGCAAGGCTCCGAAGATTTCCAAAAGTGATGCGTCGAAACTGAGCGAGTGGAGGAGCGTCCAAACGTCCTCGGCTTCAAACGCGAATTCGGAAGCCGCTGCCTGCATGAGGCTGAGCACGTTGCCATGAGAGACCGTGACGCCCTTAGGCACGCCGGTAGAACCCGAAGTGTAGAATCTAAAAGCGGCTGTTTGTAGGTGATAGCGCCGTTCGATGTTGGTCACGTCGGCGTGAGCCGCGAATCGCATCAACTCCTCGAGGCTTATGGCGGGTCCTTCGGTCTGACTTTTCGTACCGGAAATAACCCATGGATCGTCCAGTTCTTCCATAATGCCGCGAAGCAGCTCTTTCGGCGCGCGCGTATCGACCGGCACGTAGCATTTGCCCAGCTTGAGGATCGCCAGCAGAGCAGCGATGGCCTCGTTGCAAGGTTCCACCGAAAGCATGACGGAGTCGCACCCGCTCGTAACGGTGGATAAGGTGCGCGCCATCCGGTTGGCTAACGCGTTAAGCTGTTCGTAGGTAAGGGTGTCTGCACCGAAAGATACTGCCGGCCGCTGCGGATACTTAGCGGCAACCGCTTCAAACGCCGAGGCCACCCCACAGCCCGGTACCTTTACAGTGTCGTACGAACGCGTAAGCGCTTCCCCCGCCACGCGCGATTCGTTCAGCACTATAGCCTTCACGCTTGCATCCGGGTCTGCAATTACGGTTCGCAGTACCGTGCGGAACGCGCCTTCGACGTCGATTTCATCGAAGTATCTGCCGAGGTCGAAGACGAGCCGATACGACGCGGAACGGTTTTCGACGGTCAATCGAATCTCTGCTGAAAAGTGCTCCCTTGGGACCGGCTCGGCTACGCAGACGCAGCGATCGAGATTTAAGTTGAACTCCCGCTCGTATGAGGTAAAGAGGCACGTCGTATGAGCAGTCAGTTCGGGAAATGCTTGAGCATCGTACGCTTGGTGACGGTGCAGGCGAAATATCTTATTCCGGACGAGACCCGCGACTTCCGTGAAGGAAGCATCGACCGGAATATCCAGTACCACCGGTGCCTCCGTGACGAAGCATCCGAGCGAGTTCCGCGTAGCCGACGTTCGACCGGGTACGCTATATCCAAAAATCACCTGCTCGTTTGGGACCAGTTTGCTCAAAAGAATGGCGTATGCCGGCAAGAAGAACTGGCTTGAAGAGAGCTTTGCCGCTGCCAGCGCGGGATCGACGGTGCTACGCGGAACGTCGAACGACACGACTCTACCGGTTATCGCGCCGGCTTGATTCCGCAGCTGCGCGACGGCGGCCATCTCCAAAGATTCTCGCCCCTGCAACTCGGCAGCAAAGTAATCTCGTGCCTTCTTGTAAACGGCCTCGTCTTGATCCAAGGCTCCTTCGGGCCAACGCGCCATCGCGGCCGGAAGCGCGACCGCACCCGCATTGTAACCGCGGCTAAGCGCGCTCAAGCAGGAGGAGTACGTGTAACCGTCCGCGATGAGATGCGGCAAAGACGTCAGTAGATAGGCGAGCGAATCGGAAGCGACGTGAATGCTGACGTGGTGATACGGCCACCGCTTTCGCGGAGGTGAGTTCTGCAATGTCTCGGCAAGCGCACGCACGCGCCTCACAAAGGTATCCTGCGACGTTACTGCCGCGTTGCGATAGATTACATCGACTTCGGTTTGTCTTGCTTCATCGACGTCTTGAAAGACACTGCCGTTTTCTTCGACGATTTCCGTGCGAAATGGGTCGGACTCGTTGAGGAGTACCTCTATCGCAGCCGCGAGACGATTCGGGGCTAAAGGGCCTACGATACGAGTTAGATACGTCAGGTTATACGCGCTATCGTATGGATAGAACTTCTGATGCCGAAAGAGGCTTTGCTGCATCAGCGTTAATGGGTATCGCCGAATCGCCGTCATCATGCTGCTCCTTGGCTTCCCTCGAGAACGCCGTGCATGTCGCGTGTTATACTGTCTAGCTGCATGTGACGATCGACCAATGGGTTGTCTCGAATCTCATCTTGCATTATGAAGACGTTGCGACTGCGAGCCACGACCGGCTCGACGATGACGACATTCTGTTCTCCTGGCCACCAAATCCGCAGCGGAAAAGACTTGTGTAAGTATCGCTTTCCTTTCAGGTGTTGGCAATATCTAAATTGATAGTCGATAGTTTGCGATTTCGCCAACTATAGTGCTTAAGCGTTTCACCGATCACGCTTATCAATACCGTTAAATTGTGTGTTTGAGCCGCGATTGGGCCTTTTTCGTGGCACGGAGGTCTGATACAATGGCCGCACCTTGGAGCTTCTTTGATGTGGTTCATTAGCGATGTCATCACGTAGTCGTTCACAAAAAAGATCGGAGATGGTGCCAATCATCTTTGACGGATTCCAGCAACGCAACGCAACAAGAAAACTCCTTCCCGAGAAAGGGCGCTAAAAGCAATGCTTCACTTCAAAGAGCAAGAGCAGGAAACGTTAGGCAAGATCGCCGTGATTGGCATGAGTGCCCGTTACCCCGGCAGCAAAACCCTGGAACAATTTTGGAAGAACCTTGCCGAGGGCGTAGAGAGCATTGACTTCTTCTCCGATGAGGAGCTTCTCGCGTCCGGCGTCACCCAGGAAGAGATCGACCATCCGAGTTATGTGAAAGCTCGCGGCGTCTACGAGGGAACATTTCTGTTCGACGCCCCCTTCTTCGGCTACACGCCTCGCGAGGCGGCAATCGTCGATCCTCAGCAGAGAGTATTCCTGGAGTGCTGCTGGGAGGCGCTGGAGCATGCGGGATACGATCCGTTCAACTTCCCCGGACGCATCGGCCTCTTCGGGGGAACCGGAACCTCGGAGTACATGATCGGACTGGTCAATGACCAGGACGCCATGCTTTCTGCCGGACAGATGGCCGTCCTAACTTCCAATGAAAAAGACTATCTCGCCACCCGGGTTGGCTATAAGCTGAATCTCCGCGGCCCCTGCGTAACCGTGCAATCGGCTTGCTCAACCTCGCTGGTTGGCGTAGTGCTCGGCTGTCAGAATCTGCTTCACCATCAATCCGACATGGTTCTTGCCGGCGGCGTGTCGATTTCGATGCAGGAACGTTCTGGCTACTTCTATGTCGAGGGCGGAATCATGTCTCCCGATGGACACTGCCGCTCCTTTGACGCGTCGTCTAAGGGGACGATCTTCAGCTGCGGCAGCGGCGTCGTGGTGCTCAAACGGCTCGAAGACGCGCTCGCCGACCGTGACACGATTCATGCCGTCATCCTGGGCACGGGAATGAACAACGATGGCGCGGCAAAGGTAGGCTATACCGCGCCTGGGACAGACGGCCAAGTCGCAGTCTGTCTGGAAGCACTCACCAACGCCGGCGCACACCCGGAATCCATTTCATATATCGAGTGCCATGGAACGGCGACGGCTCTCGGCGACCCCATCGAAGTGGGTGCGCTGCGCAAAGCCTTCCGCGCCTTCACGCAAAAGCAGCGATTCTGCGCCATCGGTTCGGTAAAGACCAACGTAGGCCATACGGACGCGGCAGCCGGAGTCTGCGGCCTCACTAAGACGATACTCTCGCTCGAAAAACAGTTGATTCCGGCGAGTCTGCATTTTGAGAAGCCCAACCCGGAGATCGACTTCGACGACAGCCCCTTCTTTGTAAACACCGAGTTGACGAAATGGAAGAACGGAAACGGGCCGCGCCGCGCGGGAATAAGCTCTTTCGGTGTGGGAGGCACCAACGCGCACGTCGTCGTCGAAGAAGCGCCGAAATTCCAAACCACCATCTCCTCGCGCCCTTATCAACTGCTAGTGTGGTCGGCACGAACCAAAGAGGCGCTGAACGCACTTACCCTCCGGCTTAGAGATGCGCTCGAGATCGATTCGGAGGCAACCTTGCCGGATATTGCGCACACGTTGCAAGTGGGCCGCAAATCCCTAGCGCAACGGCGCGCTCTGGTCTGCCGGACATTACAAGATGCTCGGCAAGCGCTGGAGAGCGCAGACAATCCGGCATTCATTACTGACGAGGCCGCTACCGAACCGCCCAAGGTTGCGTTCCTCTTCCCGGGCCAGGGCAGTCAATACGTCGGCATGGGTCGCGAGCTTTACGAGCGGGAGCCGCTGTTCCGCAGCGAGGTTGATCACTGCTGCGACCTGCTACGCGCCGCCCTGGGTCTAGATTTGCGGAGCCTTCTCTTTACCGAGGATGACCAGGCCGAGCAGGCCGCCGAGCAGCTTAAGCAAACCCGTTTTACTCAGCCGGCGCTATTTGTCATCGAATACGCGCTCGCTAAGCTTCTTATGGCCTACGGCATCCAGCCCGACGGCATGGTCGGTCACAGTATTGGTGAATACGTCGCAGCTTGTCTGGCCGGCGTGTTCACCTTGGAGGATGCACTGGCCCTGGTTGCGGAGCGAGGCCGGCTGATGCAGCAAGCGGAGCCCGGATCCATGCTCGGCGTGCTCCTTTCCGAGCCCGAGACGCGCGTTTTGCTTGAGAACGCCGCGCATCTACACATAGCCGCCGTGAACGCGCCTTCGATCTGTGTTGTATCCGGCCCAACTTCCGAAATCAACGCTTTCGAGAAGTTGCTCGAAGAAAAAGATGCGCCGTGCCGCCGCCTGCACACGTCACATGCATTCCACTCTGAGATGATGGACCCGATCCTGGACTCGTTCCGCGCGGCCGTTTGCCGGGTGAAGCTGCACGAGCCCAGCCTACCCTATCTGTCGAACTACACCGGATCGTGGATTACCGCACAGGAAGCAACTGATCCGGAATACTGGGTTAAGCACCTGCGCAATGCGGTTCGCTTCTCCGATGGCATTGGCCATTTGCTGGCATCGCCGAACCGGCTTCTATTAGAGGTTGGCCCGGGGCGCGTGCTCAGCGGCCTCGCCGCCCAACATCCCGCCAAGACGCTCGACCAGTCCGCATTCTCGACGCTTCCTGATCCCAAGGGCGACACGATACCGGCCATGGAGTATTTCTGGTCAACGCTAGGAAGATTATGGGCGAAAGGCTGTGCTCTGAATTGGGACACGATGCACAGCGAGGATCGGCCACGCCGGGTGCCATTGCCCACGTATCCCTTTGAGCATCAGGAATACAAGATCGACCTTAGTTCTCCCGTCCCCGGCAGTTACCCGACCAAGGCGCGCGATTTTTCCAAGAAAAAGGATATTGCCGACTGGTTCTTCTTCCCGGGCTGGAAACGCTCCACTCTCCTGCGCAAGGCCTCGGAGGCTCCAACCGGCTCGTGGCTGTTGTTCCAGGATGAGTGCGGACTCGGCGCCCGAATCGCCCAACGCCTCAACCGCGACGGTCACGATGTAGTGCTCGTCTCAGCGGGAGACAGTTATCTCCGGCACGATGCTCACCGCTATTCCATTCGCCTTGGAGTGCAGGAAGATTACGTCTCGCTTCTCACCGAGCTTCGCGCGGCTGAGAAGGAGCCGCGTAATATCGTCCATTTATTTGGCGTCACGCCGGTCGAGTCGGAGAAGGATGAGTTGGAAGTCTTTCCCGAGTATCTGGACCGCTGCTTCTATAGCATGATCTTTCTCGCTCAAGGCTTGAGCTCACAATTTTCCACCATACCCATTCGCATTCATGCGGTCACCAATAACGTCTACGACGTCACTGGAGAAGCCATTCCGCATCCGTCGAAGGCAACCGTTACCGGCACGTGCAAGACGATCTCGAAAGAATATCTGAACGTCAAGAGCCGCGCCGTCGACGTTCAATTGCCGCAAGGCCCCGATCAGGAAGACTCCCTGGCCGAGAGCCTACTCGCCGAATTCCATTCTGAGGCTCAAGACGGAGTAGTGGCTTATCGCGGCGGGCACCGTTGGATTCAGACCTTTGAGCGAACCCGTGTCGAGGTTCCCGAGAATGCGCATCCCAAGATGCGCGAAGGCGGAGTCTATCTCATTACAGGCGGCCTGGGAGCCGTGGGACTCACCTTGGCAGAGGAGATGGCTCGGTCCGTCAAACCCAAACTGCTCCTCCTGAGCCGCTCGAAGATGCCGCAAAGAGAATATTGGGAGAGCTGGCTCAAAGCGCATGCTCACTCCAACCGCATCTCCCGCAGGATCCGATCTCTGCTAAAGATTGAGGAACTCGGCGCGGAAGTCGTCCTGGTAAACGCCGATGTCTCGAGTCTGGATCAGATGCGCGAGGTGGTCGGCAACGCGCAGGCAAGGTTCGGCGCTATCCACGGAGTCATTCATGCCGCGGGTACAGCCGGTGCCGGCATTATCGAAGTGAAGACGCGCGAAATCGCCGATCGCGTTTTCGAGCCGAAGATCAAGGGTACCTTAGTGCTCGAACAGGTCTTCAAGGACATCGAACTCGACTTCTTCGCTCTCTGCTCCTCGCAGACAGCGCTGATTGGCTACGGCGGGCAAGTTGACTATGGCTCCGCTAACGCCTTCCTGGATGCGTTCGCGTACTCTCGCAAGAAGCCCGGCGACGACTCGCTCATCTCACTAAACTGGGATCGTTGGGACGAGATCGGCATGGCCGTAGATGCCGACGAAAATCCCAACCATGCTTCTTCCATCGAGAATCCCACCGAGTTTCGCCCCGTCGCGCATCCGGTCTTCGGTGGCCGTAAATCGGAGCATGGAAAACAGGTCTATATTGGAACCTTGTCTGCATCCGAGCACTGGCTGGTCGGGGAACATCGCCTGATGGGAGCGCCTACGCTGGTAGGCACTGCATTCCTCGAACTGGCGCGAGCCGCCTACGCCAACCAAACCAACGCCATGGCTGTCGAGCTCCGCGACGTCACCTTCATCTCGCCGCTCGTCTTGGGAGAAGACGAACGACGGGAGGTTCGGGTTGTTTTAAAGGATACCGGCGATCTGACCGAGTTTACGGTGCAGAGCCTGCCGCCTGAGCTACCTTGGCAAGATCACGCAACCGGCAAGATCGTTCCCATCGCGTCCACCAAAACACGCGAACATTCGCTGGCCGCCATAACCGAACGATGCCCGGAGAGTGTGCAAGCGGACGAAAGCGACGGCACGGTTTCCCCCATCCAGGAGCGCGTGGAACTGGTTGAGTTCGGCCCGCGCTGGGATGTCATTTCTTCCGTGGCCACCGGCCGGGGTGAGGCGCTGGCTTCGCTGCGGCTGAGCGAGCAGCACGCGAGCGACTTGGAGCACTACCTTCTCCATCCGGCCATGTTCGACATGGCAACGGCATTCTCAATCGACCTGGCCGCCAATGGTGGATCCTACTTACCCTTCTCCTACCAATCCGTGCGCATGTACAAGCCTCTGCCGGCAAAATTCTACAGCCATGCGACCTTTGAAAAGGCCAAGGACGCGGCGCAGGAGATTATCAGCTTGAACCTCACGCTTCTCGATGAGCAAGGCCACGAAATCGTGGTTGTCGAGGGTTACAACATGAAGAAGGTTCACGATTCCCTCATTCAGGCGGCCAGCGAAGGGCGCACGGGGTCGATGCCTGCGCAGAGCCGCCCGAAAGCCAAGCAGATTGAATACATTCTGCCCAAAGAAGGCGCCGAAGCTTTCCGGCGAGCGCTTTCGCTGACCTGGCTGCCGATGATTGCGATATCGCCGCTTGAATTCGAGGCCATGGAGGCCGAGGAATTGGCTCGCGATAATAAGGGGCACGCAGATCAGAGCGATGCAGAGGCACATAAATCCGGTCATCCGCGCCCTAATCTCTCCACGCCGTTTGAGGCGCCGCGCAACCAGTTGGAGCAAAGCATCGCCGACATCTGGGCGCGTGTCTTCGGCATCTCCGAGATCGGCATTCACGATGGCTTCCTCGAATTGGGCGGTCATTCGCTGCTCGCGATTCAAATAGCCTCGCGCATGAGAGAGATGCTCGAGATCGAGCTGCCGGTGGCCAGCTTCTATAACACCCCAACCGTTGCGGGTCTCGCGGAAGCAGTCTTGCAGACGCTCATCAAGCAAGCAGATGAAGAAACCTTGATCGAAGCGCTCGATGAGCTCGAGAACACCTCGGCGTTAGCCGTTTAGTTGAGTGAACCATAACGTGGAGGGCCGTAGAGCGGTGGGGACGCGTAAAAGTAAGGGGCGCATGGCCGTCTCTTTTGACAGACGCACGAGCGTGAACTATCCAGTGCGTTTTTACTCCTGGGTTGTACTAGTTATCCTTATTGTAGGAGTGTTTTGGGGGCCGCTGCGGCCGTGGACCACGGGTTTTCTCGCAGTCTGGTTTCTTCGCTGCCTCAGGCCTCCGCGCGGATTCGGGTTGATCTATCTCATCAATTTCATCGCAACCTTCTTTCTATTAGATAGCTTGCAGCTGCCTATGAGATCGCATCTTGGCTGGGCTGCGGCAGCCGCTCTGTTTAGCAGCGCGCCTTTTTTTCTCGACCGGTTGATCAGTCCGAGGTCTACAGCGTTTCTCTCGACACTTATGCTTCCTTTATTGGCAACGGCGATCAACCAGTTGGCAGAGCTAATTTGTCCGGGGCAAGTCTATCAACACATCGCGATGGGTCATGACCAAGGAAGAAACATTGCTCTTGTTTGGGCAGCGAGAGGTATCGGGGGAGTAGGCGTAGGCTTTATTGTCCTCTGGTTTGCCGCTGTTCTCAATTGGATCTCCGAGCCTTTCTCAGCAAAGAGCAGATTGCGGAAGTGGGTTGGATACGCGGTTTTAACCGTTGCGATCGTTGTGCTTGCGGGCGCCATAGCTGGGATAGGTCATAACAACAATAACATCGATCTCACTTCAAATCCCGCACTGGCTGTGATCTGCGTGGTTCTGGCGGCCTTGATCGGCGCTTGGATTTGGATGACCGGGAAGCAGGAGAAGAAATGGCCGCGGGACGGTCTGATGTCAATATTGCAGAGTCCGAAGGACGGCGTGGACTTGCGCTTCGTCAGCGATAAGCAGGGAGAGGCTCTCGTCGACCAAAGCGGTGAGAGATTTCCCATCGTCGATGGCATTCCGAACTTTGCGACCAGGGACGAGATTAAGGGGCTTAACAGCAAACTCGATCGGCTCTATGAGTTATGCGGTGGTTTTTACGACGAAGCGACTCGCGTAGAGGCGATGCTCAGGAATGGCGATGAGAACGCTATTCGCCAAGGCTGGATGCAGTGTGTGCAGGTCGACCCTCATGACTGGGTGCTCGAGACCTCTGTAGGCAGCGCGGGCAATCTGAGACTCTTGCCTCCCAATGCCCGCTACTTTGGCCTGGATCTCTCTCGGGAGATGCTTCGGCGTGGCCTTTACAGCCTAAAGCGATCCGGCATCGAAGCGGAGTTAGTGCAGGGAAACGCCGAGGCGCTTCCTTATAGGGACGAAGTTTTCGATGTCGTTTACCACGTTGGTTCAATCAACTTCTTCAGCGATCCAGCAAAAGGTATCGTAGAGATGATCCGGGTTGCTAAGCCTGGAGCGCGGATCATGATTGCGGATGAGAGCGAAGCGGATGAAATGAGCCGGATAGCTGCGCTGGTCCCTTTGGAAATGCAAGCGATCCATGCGCAACACGTTTGTGACGGGAGCGCCTACATTATCACATTTAGAAAGCCCTCCCCTACGCAATCCATCGCTGTCTAACTCACCCTTTAAATGAAGCCTTTGCGGCATGTGGTAAGCGCAGTTTGCTGCAAAATCCATTTACGCCAAGAATCTATCAATAATGATAACGTCAAAAAGGATCGCGTTTGCGCGCGACAAGGACCCTCAAAGCGTGGATCGAGGCTCCGGTTTTGTTTGCTGCGAAGCGCAAAACATGCGCGGTTCACGCTATCATTTTTGATATTGCGCTCTACCTGTGCAGCGGTTAAGTTTAGAAGAAAGCGGAACGGGCCCGGACGGAAAATGAAATGCTTGATCAGGACTTATTAAGTCATTCTCCCGATCGCGAGTCAACCACATATCTCAACGTCGACCATATCGCCTTTGCCGTGCGCGATCCTGAGTCGGCAATTGCGCTATTCGCGGGAGTTGTACGTGGCTGAGACATCGCCACGCAATGCGACCAAAATCACGGAGGAGATGCACTGTGCGTCGTCTCCAAATCGCGGTGAGCCGATTGATAACATGGCTGGACGAGGCGAGCGGCAAGATCGCGATTCGCGACACACTGTGCGTATGGGCATTACCTCGCGCTACGACCGAAATGAATTTTCAGCGAACTGAGGGATTTGGCGCATCTCTTTCGAGGGCTCGAATCTTCTCGGCGCTTGGACTGCGAATGTGACCGTGGATATTTCCCGAGTATCTCGCGATTGCAACGATGCTGTTTACTCGCCGAACGGCTCCGTACCACGCCGCGTGGCGCACGGCGAGGGGCCGCTATTGCCGGCGCGCTTCGAGGCGGTTGCGGAGCGGATGCCGCAGGCCGAAGCTGTGGTCTGCGGACCGAACTCGATCCGGTATGGCGATCTCAACCGGCAGGCCAACCAGTTGGCCCGCCATCTGCGGAGCTTAGGCGCGGGGCCGGAGACGCTGGTGGCGGTCTGCCTAGAGCGCTCGCTGGAGCTGGTGACCGCACTGCTGGGCGTGCTCAAGGCGGGCGCCGCCTATGTTCCCCTGGATCCGGAGTATCCCCGCGAGCGGCTGGCCTTCATGCTCGCCGATAGCGGCGCCGGGATCGTGCTGACGCATAGCCGGTTGCGGCCGCTGCTTCCGGAAACACCGGGGCGCCTGCTGTGCCTGGACTCCGACTGTGAGCAGATTGCGCTGCACGGCGGCGACAATCTGCCGTCTCAAATTGACCCTCGGAATCGCGCTTACGTCATCTATACCTCCGGTTCAACGGGACAGGCCAAAGGCGTAGAGATATGCCACGGCAGCGTGGGCGCGTTCCTGACCTGGGCGAATGCAACCTTTGCCGCCGACGAGGTCTCTGCCGTGCTGGCATCTACGTCGGTCTGCTTTGATCTCTCCGTTTTCGAGATCATGGGTCCGTTGACGTGCGGGGGTAGAACGTTTCTCGCAGAGGACGCTTTGCATCTGCCGCAGATGCCGCGCAGCGATGAAGTAGCCGTTATTAACACCGTGCCCTCGGTCATGTCTGAGCTGCTTTGGCTGGACAAGCTGCCCTCCTCGATCACGACGGTAAATCTCGCCGGGGAAGCTCTTTCGCTCGACCTGGTACGGCGGATCTTCGAGAAAGAGCACGTGCAGAGGATCTACAACCTGTACGGCCCCACGGAAGATACAATCTATTCTACCTTTGCCTGCCTCAATCGAGGACGGGACTTGACCGCGCCGCCGATCGGTGTCGCGATCGATGGTACGCAGGGGTATGTGCTGGACGAGAGCATGGGCGAGGTTCCAGCTGGGGTGAGCGGCGAGCTGTACTTGGGTGGAGTGGGTTTGGCGCGCGGTTATCTGGGGCGAGGGGATCTGACCGCGGAACGATTTGTACCGAATCCGTTTGGCTTGCCCGGCGAGCGGCTTTACCGAACCGGGGACCAAGTGCGACGGCGCGGGGACGGTCAGCTAGAGTACCTTGGCCGGCTTGACGATCAGGTGAAGCTACGCGGCTATCGGATCGAGTTAGGCGAGATCGAGGCGGCACTTCGGGAGCAGGCGGGAGTTCGTGAGTCCGTGGTGGCGGCGCTGGAAGACGCGACCGGGGACAAGACGCTGGTGGGCTATGTAGTGCTGGAGAGCGGCGCGGAAACCGGCGGGTCGGAACTGCGTCAGTGTTTGCAGACGCGCCTTCCAGAATACATGGTTCCCAGCGCGGTGGTGGTGTTGGAGCAGATGCCGCTGACGCCGAACGGGAAAATCGATCGCAAGGGTTTGCCGCGGCCTGAGAGTCGTCAGAGCGTGACGGCCCGTTATCAGGCGCCGCGCGGAGAGCTGGAACGCGCCATCGCCGCGCTGTGGAGCGAGTTGCTGGGTGTCGAGCTAGTGGGATCGCGGGATAATTTTTTCGAGTTGGGCGGTCACTCTCTGCTGGCGATGCGGGTCATCTCCCGGCTGGAGCGTTCTCTGCAGGTGGAACTGGATCTGCGCACGGTGTTCGCGTATCCGACCGTGTCGGCGCTGGCTGAGAAGATCGAAGAGCAGCGCGCCGGCGGGAAGCGGCCGCGCCGGCCCGCTTTACGCGCGGTGGAGCACGGCGACGAGGTAGCGCCGTCGTATGCGCAGCAGCGGCTATGGTTTCTGGATCGGCTCGAGCCCGGACAGAGCGTGTACAATATTCCCTCGGCCGTGCATCTTTGCGGCCGATTGGACCGCGAACGCCTGCAGTGGTCGCTGGCGGCTCTGGCGCAACGCCATGAGATATTGCGGACGCATTTTGCGGAGCGGGACGGGGAGCCGGTGCAGGTGATTGCGGCCTCAGGCGCGGTCCCGTTGCGCGTGGAAATAGTAACTGGGGAAAGCGTCGAGCAGCGCGATGCTCGGCTTGCGGAACTGCTGGAAGAGTCGGCGCGGGAGCCTTTCGCGCTTGCCGGGGGCCCGTTATGGTGGGCGCTGCTGGTGGAGTTGGGGCCAGAGGAGCACGTTCTGCTGCTGAACCTGCACCACGGGATCGCCGACGGCTGGTCGCTGGAAGTGTTGTGGCGCGAACTGGGCGAGTTCTACGAGGGGCGCCAGCCGGAGCCGCTGAGCTATCAGTATGCTGATTATGCAAGCTGGCAGCGGGAGTGGTTGGCCACGGGCGTGCTCGAGGAGCAGATGGCGTACTGGAGCCGTGAGCTGGCGGGCATGCCGGGGGTATTGGCTCTGCCCAGTGACCGGCCGCGGAGTTGGACGCGCAGTAATCGCGGCGCTCAGGAATGCCTCTGGTTGGAGGCCGAAGCACTGGAGGCGGCCCAGCAAGTGAGCCGGCAAGAGGGCGTGACGCTGTTCATGACGCTGCTGGCGTGCTACGAGGTGCTGCTGGCCCGCTATGCCGCCCAGGAGGAGTTTGGAGTAGGGGTCCCGATCGCCAACCGTCGAGCCGAAGGGGTGGAAGGCCAGATCGGGATGTTTGTAAACACCCTGGTGCAGCGTGCCGACCTCAGCGGCCGCCCCAGCTTTCGAGAGCTTTTGCAGCGAGTGCGAGAGCGGGCGCTGCACAGCTACATGCACCAGGATCTGCCCTTCGAGCAACTGGTGGAGCAGTTGCAGCCCGAGCGTTTGTTAAGCCATACACCCTTATTTCAGGTCATGTTCGATCTCCAGCCCAGCTCGCCGGGGAGCTGGGCGATGGGAAACCTGGAAGTGCTCCCTCTGGGCGAGTTGGAAACCGGGACCGCAAAGTGCGATCTGACCCTGCTGGTGCAAGAGCGTTCGGGTCGGCTGCGGCTGACGGCCGAGTACAGCACGGCCTTATTCGACGGTGCCACGGTACAGGCGATGCTGAGGCACTATGAGCGCATATTAAAGGAAGCGGCGCAAAATCCCGAGCAGGGAGTCTGGGATCAGATCTGCTAACCGCGGAGGATCGGCGCCGGCAGGCCGAGTGGCAAGGCACGGAGGGTTGCCGGGGCGAGGGGCCGCTATTGCCGGCGCGCTTCGAGGCGGTTGCGGAGCGGATGCCACAGGCCGAAGCTGTGGTCTGCGGACCGAACTCGATCCGGTATGGTGATCTCAACCGGCAGGCCAACCAGTTGGCCCGCCATCTGCGGAGCTTAGGCGCGGGGCCGGAGACGCTGGTGGCGGTCTGCCTGGAGCGCTCGCTGGAGCTGGTGACCGCACTGCTGGGCGTGCTCAAGGCGGGCGCCGCCTATGTTCCCCTGGATCCGGAGTATCCCCGCGAGCGGCTGGCCTTCATGCTCGCCGATAGCGGCGCCGGAATCGTGCTGACGCATAGCCGGTTGCGGCCGCTGCTTCCAGAGACGCCGGGGTGCCTGCTGCTCGAACTCGACCAGTTGCAACAGCCGCTCGCCGCTCTTCCCGACACCAATCTCAACCTGCCCATCCTGCCCCTCAGCCTCGCCTATATGATCTACACCTCCGGCTCTACTGGAACACCCAAAGGCGTCGCTCAACACCCACGTAGCCGTCGCCAACTTGGTGGATTGGCACCAGAAAGAATACGGCGTTACGGTGCGGGACCGGGCTTCTCAGGCAGCCAGTCTCGCATTCGACGCATCCGTGTGGGAGATCTGGCCCTACGTAACCTGTGGTGCCAGCTTGTGTATGGCATCCACACGACCGGTATGGTCTGCCCATGAGATTGCGGAATGGCTACGGGCCCAGGCGATCACACTTTGCTTTCTGCCTACACCCCTGGCAGAGCTGTTTCTCCGCGAGGCCTCGGAACAAGACCTCGCTCGACTCTCGTTGCGCGCCCTCCTGACCGGGGGCGACAAGCTGTCTGCAATTCAGAGATCCCTGCCTTTTGCGATCTACAACCACTATGGCCCAACAGAGAGCGCGGTCGTAGCAACTGCAGCCCGAATCGACTGCGAGAGTCCACTGCCGCCGCCGATCGGTGTCGCGATCGATGGTACGCAGGGGTATGTGCTGGACGAGAGCATGGGCGAGGTTCCAGCTGGGGTGAGCGGCGAGCTGCACTTGGGTGGAGTGGGTTTGGCGCGCGGTTATCTGGGGCGAGGGGATCTGACCGCGGAACGATTTGTACCGAATCCGTTTGGCTTGCCCGGCGAGCGGCTTTACCGAACCGGGGACCAAGTGCGACGGCGCGGGGACGGTCAGCTAGAGTACCTTGGCCGGCTTGACGATCAGGTGAAGCTACGCGGCTATCGGATCGAGTTAGGCGAGATCGAGGCGGCACTTCGGGAGCAGGCGGGAGTTCGTGAGTCCGTGGTGGCGGCGCTGGAAGACGCGACCGGGGACAAGACGCTGGTGGGCTATGTAGTGCTGGAGAGCGGCGCGGAAACCGGCGGGTCGGAACTGCGTCAGTGTTTGCAGACGCGCCTTCCAGAATACATGGTTCCCAGCGCGGTGGTGGTGTTGGAGCAGATGCCGCTGACGCCGAACGGGAAAATCGATCGCAAGAGTTTGCCGCGGCCTGAGAGTCGTCAGAGCGTGACGGCCCGTTATCAGGCGCCGCGCGGAGAGCTGGAACGCGCCATCGCCGCGCTGTGGAGCGAGTTGCTGGGTGTCGAGCTAGTGGGATCGCGGGATAATTTTTTCGAGTTGGGCGGTCACTCTCTGCTGGCGATGCGGGTCATCTCCCGGCTGGAGCGTTCTCTGCAGGTGGAACTGGATCTGCGCACGGTGTTCGCGTATCCGACCGTGTCGGCGCTGGCTGAGAAGATCGAAGAGCAGCGCGCCGGCGGGAAGCGGCCGCGCCGGCCCGCTTTACGCGCGGTGGAGCACGGCGACGAGGTAGCGCCGTCGTATGCGCAGCAGCGGCTATGGTTTCTGGATCGGCTCGAGCCCGGACAGAGCGTGTACAATATTCCCTCGGCCGTGCATCTTTGCGGCCGATTGGACCGCGAACGCCTGCAGTGGTCGCTGGCGGCTCTGGCGCAACGCCATGAGATATTGCGGACGCATTTTGCGGAGCGGGACGGGGAGCCGGTGCAGGTGATTGCGGCCTCAGGCGCGGTCCCGTTGCGCGTGGAAATAGTAACTGGGGAAAGCGTCGAGCAGCGCGATGCTCGG
The DNA here is from genome assembly GCA_963758805.1 of Vulcanimicrobiota bacterium. Classification (GTDB taxonomy): domain Bacteria; phylum Vulcanimicrobiota; class Vulcanimicrobiia; order Vulcanimicrobiales; family Vulcanimicrobiaceae; genus Cybelea. The sequence goes on along the minus strand of CAVWWP010000002.1, from coordinate 1,563 downwards.
CTTGCGGAACTGCTGGAAGAGTCGGCGCGGGAGCCTTTCGCGCTTGCCGGGGGCCCGTTATGGTGGGCGCTGCTGGTGGAGTTGGGGCCAGAGGAGCACGTTCTGCTGCTGAACCTGCACCACGGGATCGCCGACGGCTGGTCGCTGGAAGTGTTGTGGCGCGAACTGGGCGAGTTCTACGAGGGGCGCCAGCCGGAGCCGCTGAGCTATCAGTATGCTGATTATGCAAGCTGGCAGCGGGAGTGGTTGGCCACGGGCGTGCTCGAGGAGCAGATGGCGTACTGGAGCCGTGAGCTGGCGGGCATGCCAGGGGTATTGGCTCTGCCCAGTGACCGGCCGCGGAGTTGGACGCGCAGTAATCGCGGCGCTCAGGAATGCCTCTGGTTGGAGGCCGAAGCACTGGAGGCGGCCCAGCAAGTGAGCCGGCAAGAGGGCGTGACGCTGTTCATGACGCTGCTGGCGTGCTACGAGGTGCTGCTGGCCCGCTATGCCGCCCAGGAGGAGTTTGGAGTAGGGGTCCCGATCGCCAACCGTCGAGCCGAAGGGGTGGAAGGCCAGATCGGGATGTTTGTAAACACCCTGGTGCAGCGTGCCGACCTCAGCGGCCGCCCCAGCTTTCGAGAGCTTTTGCAGCGAGTGCGAGAGCGGGCGCTGCACAGCTACATGCACCAGGATCTGCCCTTCGAGCAACTGGTGGAGCAGTTGCAGCCCGAGCGTTTGTTAAGCCATACACCCTTATTTCAGGTCATGTTCGATCTCCAGCCCAGCTCGCCGGGGAGCTGGGCGATGGGAAACCTGGAAGTGCTCCCTCTGGGCGAGTTGGAAACCGGGACCGCAAAGTGCGATCTGACCCTACTGGTGCAAGAGCGTTCGGGTCGGCTGCGGCTGACGGCCGAGTACAGCACGGCCTTATTCGACGGTGCCACGGTACAGGCGATGCTGAGGCACTATGAGCGCATATTAAAGGAAGCGGCGCAAAATCCCGAGCAGGGAGTCTGGGTATCAGATCTGCTAACCGCGGAGGATCGGCGCCGGCAGGCCGAGTGGCAAGGCACGGAGGGTTGCCGGGGCGAGGGGCCGCTATTGCCGGCGCGCTTCGAGGCGGTTGCGGAGCGGATGCCACAGGCCGAAGCTGTGGTCTGCGGACCGAACTCGATCCGGTATGGTGAACTCAACCGGCAGGCCAACCAGTTGGCCCGCCATCTGCGGAGCTTAGGCGCGGGGCCGGAGACGCTGGTGGCGGTCTGCCTGGAGCGCTCGCTGGAGCTGGTGACCGCACTGCTGGGCGTGCTCAAGGCGGGCGCCGCCTATGTTCCCCTGGATCCGGAGTATCCCCGCGAGCGGCTGGCCTTCATGCTCGCCGATAGCGGCGCCGGAATCGTGCTGACGCATAGCCGGTTGCGGCCGCTGCTTCCAGAGACGCCGGGGTGCTTGCTGCTCGAACTCGACCAGTTGCAACAGCCGCTCGCCGCTCTTCCCGACACCAATCTCAACCTGCCCATCCTGCCCCTCAGCCTCGCCTATATGATCTACACCTCCGGCTCTACTGGAACACCCAAAGGC
>CAVWWP010000001.1:0-1271038 GCA_963758805.1 Vulcanimicrobiota bacterium | reverse complement strand
ATGAATGGCCGCACGTGCCAGCTTAGAGATCTGCCGTACCTAGCGGAGTCTTCGCGGGCCTGGCGCTAGGGCAACACGTAAGAACGCCTTCTTCATTCAGTCACTCATTCTTAGGGATGCCCGGGCGAGGTTATTGTAGTTCCGCGTCGCCACGGACAAATGACTCTACTTCTCGAGCAATCTCAGAAGAGTCTCTTTCTATATTGCATTCCCAAAGAACAAGAATGCGATAGTCGAGGCGTTCTAAGGCTTCAGCGTGCTGCCTGTCACGCTCAACATTGCGCCGTAGCTTCAATCCCCAGTAACTATCATTAGTCCTCGGACGCGAGGCTTGAGGGCACCCTTCGTGCTGATGCCAAAAGCAGCCATGTACGAAGACGACAACCCTGTAGCGTGAAAAAACTATATCCGGCTTGCCCGGGAGGTTTTTAACGTGTATCCGGTAGCGAAGGCCAAGCCGATGAAGGGCTTTCCGTAGCAGCAGCTCTGGCTTCGTATCGCGCGAGCGGATACGCCGCATGTTCTCCGATCGTCCGATAGGCCGTCCACGCTTTGAATGGCTCCTCACTATTCATACATTGGCTTCAGCAGCTCAACGTCCAAGAGTCTTTCTCGACCCGCGTAAGATGAACCCCGATCGTGGTACAGTTTCGATTGTTACGCCCTCGGCACGATCGGCCAGCTTGCGGCGAATCGCCATTATGTGGGAATCGACGGTGTGCGGCGCACTGGCTTTAAGGGAAGATAGCAGCTCCTCTTTGCTTACCGGCATCCCGGCCCTTGCCGCGAGCATCGAAAAGATAGCTCGCTCCGTTCTACTCAAACCGGCGTCGAGCATCACCCGTTCAATATCTGAGTTCATGTTTTCATCTTCGCGGCCGCTTTCGCGGATGCTTTCTGACGGAAGCTCGCGAATCCCGATCCTGACCAGTTACGTAGAGGTTACTAAACGCACTAACATGCCGATGACCTCGTGCCCTCCCTAAGCCAGCCTCGAAGCGCTTTACTCCAAGGCTCGCTCGAGGCCTACGCCTGCATCGGCGCAGCTGTAACGCTTGACGGGTAGCCTCAGATGCTGCACTATACTTTTCGTAGGCAGCCTTTAGAACAAATCTTTGACTTTGTACCGAGGTTCAATTTGTGATTGATGCCGCTTTTCTCAGTAAACTTGACGACATACACCGAAGACTAACGGACAGCGACGGCGTCTTGACCGTATGGATGAAGGAACTCCAGGAGCTCCACGGTGCTCATCGGCTCGGAGAGCTCGTGCGCGACAGTATAGAGACATCTTGCTGAGCGTGGAATAGGATTTGTCGGAGACTCGCTACCAAATAGGAACAATGCTTCCGCTCGGCTTTACCTGAAGGGAACTAGAGTCGCCCGCGTCATTGAGGCGGTGCAGCTCAAAGGAGCGGCTGGAGACCAGCAACTGCGTGAGTTAGCCAAGACAAGCTGGCCGCTCACTACGCGGGAGCTGATTCAAAAACTGAAAACGCTGCTCTCCCAATACGAGGTCGACTAGCGAGTTAGAGACTTTGCGCTTCTTAGCTCGCCCCCGGTTCTGCGACAACAAACCCTTCTTCTTCGCACCGTTTCTTGAGTTGAAGAAGTCGCTTACACTGCCGCTCCGTAGGCAGGCTTCCGTACTGCCCAGCAGCAGCGCGCGCAGACCGCTCGTCAGTCGCTGCGATCCCATCGCGCGCGGTCGCCCACTCTAGTAGCTGCTGCCAATACGCTTGCCCCAAACTCAATACCACTTCCTGGTCGTCGATTCCTGAGTCCATCTGTTGCATTGCCCGAGCCGCTCGCGCATCTTCCGACGCCTCCGATCCATCGACAAGCGTCGCAACAAACGGAGCCGTTAGCCGAATCGGAAGTTTTTTCACTTCCTCCCAGCAACTCTGGCGCTTGGCCCATTGTGTAAGGTTCCTCTGACCCTCCGCGGATTCGTACAGCGACAGGAATATTTTTTCTGCGATGCTGATCAGCTCACTGCTCAACGCGGGGTACACTCCTTGCTGTCGCCACACCTGCTTGAGATCAAGCACGCGACCTCCGACAGTTGACAACTCATAGGCGAGTTTCGCGATCGCATATGTTACGATGATCGCGCGATAGCCAACGACATACCACGGCTGACTCGAAACGAGCTTCTCCGCTGAACGGTAGATCAGCATCCGACCGACCACGTTGCGGAAATAATCTTCGTTGAACGCATCCGGGTCCAACTTCCAGGCCTCTGCTATTCTCTTTGCAAATTCTGCGATAACGCTCTGTGCGCCCGCGCTGACGTTATATGGGCGGCATTCCCAGGATAGCTCACATCTAGCAAGGTCCGTCTTCGTAATCAGTTGGTCTTTTGGAATTTCAAGTTTTAGGCGATCACGCTGCGTCGGCGTCAGTCGCGCAAATTCATTGAGGTATTGGCCTCTAGCCCGCTCGTAATACCAGCGTGTGTCATATTGATTCCCTCCTTTAGCGGGGGCCCATATACGCCTGGAAATCTGCTCGAGCCGCTGGTGAAAAGGATGATTGGCAAAGAAATCAGCATCACTAACTTTGTTTTGGCTATTGGCATAGCGGGATATGTCCTCAACCATCTTGGTTGAGTCTTCACCCGCTACGACTGATAGTTTCATCGGCACAAAGGCATATGCAAGAGTAGCCTGCTTGTCATTGCGCTGAACGTTATCTATTGAGGCGGTCGTCTGACCGCCATTAACGATTTGTAGATTGGTCGCGCTAAGCATTCGAGGCCCGTTGGCGCTTTCTTCGACTAGAACATCTGAAGCTACGGCGGAAATTCCATTATTGTAGGCGAAGAACATTTGAGGCAGCCTTAGCAATGTTGCCCTAATGCCCTGGTTGATTTTTCCTTTAGCCGTTAAGAATGCACGGACATTTCCTTCCAATAGTCGGCTTCCATAACGATCGTAAATCTCTCCCAAAAGTTCAGCGGGCAGACTACACAGATAGGCTTTATAGGGACTGCCAGGCGTGCTCGCGGCTAAGCATGGCAAGCCATTTGGATCGCCATAGCGTCCTTCACGAAAGTCAACAGTAATTTCATCAAGCCCTGTCTGCGACATAGCGGCGCGGTAGAATCGGCCGATGTCCCAGATATGATAGTCCACCGGAACGTTTTCAATGGAGCCTTCGGGCCAGTCTTTTACGCGAGAGCTTAATAAACAATCAGATAGAAGATACGCACGAATGCGTGATAGCTTGCTTTTCTCTTCAAATACTCTCTCGGCAAAGTCGCGGGCCGGATGGTTATCGTCCACGGACCTCTCGAACCGTCCCGTGAAGGCAGCATCCACAAACGCGATCAACTTTCTAAACTGCCCTTCTGCGTCTGTTCTTGTTAGAGTGCTCAAAGTATCTGAACCGCTGCGATATACAATGAAGGCTCGCAGCGAATCGTCTGCCTCGTCGAAGGAGTATCCGTCAATTCCCATGCGGCCATTGGGCGCGCGGTAGTGGCACGGTTCGAAGGTTGTGATCTCGTTGACGTCTTCCAAACGTTCGGCAGCCGTTTCAGCAAATGCATCGTCAGTAAATCCGCCGCTGCTAGCGATCCTCAGCTGAACGCTGTTCATAAAATCCGCGTGGAATAGTTCCAGATCCACCTAATCTCCTAATGCACGTTCATAGCTCGCGATCTTTGCGAACGCAATACTGTAAGATACCTCATCGATGCCGTCCATGAGCATCGACCGAACAATCCTCGGGAAGCTTTCTTGAACGGCAAAGTTTCGAATACCGTCCAAACGAAAGCGGAAGTTGTGGTATGCTTCCAGGTCTCCAGCCCCCGCGGCACCAAGCCGCCGGCTGAATTCTTTATCGGCAGCCGCGTGCGCTGCGAGAATGGACCGTATATCGGCCACGAGGTCCGCAACCGTGAATCCGTCGCCAGCCTCGAGTATAGTGGACGCTAGGAGAACGGCGACTAAACGCAGCTCTACACCCGCAGTGGTATCGAGTTGGGCCGCCGATGTTATTCGTATTCGCCTTGCTGTAGGGCCAACCGCCTTTACCTCGATTCGCAGTTGCTGAAACACGAAGTCTTGTGGGGCGCCGAGCGGGCCGTGCCATGCCTCCACAACCTCCGCAGGGGTCATTAGATCACACAGCTTTTTTAAGACGACCAGCTCGGCGACCAATCCGCGTAGCTCCCATAATGCGAGCTTGGAGCTTCCACACTCGAGCAGGTCTCGCCATCGAACAATACGAGCGGCCGTAAACTGTGCCATCGCGTCTTCAGGGAGAGAACGGCTGGCATCCAAGATATCTTGGACCAGCGACGCGAAAAGATTTTGTAGGTCGCGATGCGCGACCCAAATGCACGTTCTCCATCGGCCATCTTGCTGCTGTGTTACTTCGATTTCAAGGTTTTCGAGATCAGGTATCTCGGACGGTGGTTTGCTCGATATTAGGACAAGTCCCCGACGCCGACGGGCATCAAGCGCCGCGTAGAAATTGCCCGGGTGATGCTCGTCGATCCGCTGAAATACCTGATCCTCGCCGGCTTGCTCCAGCCGCTCCCAGACTGCCTCAGACGACGACAGTGGCAGACTCAAGCTGTTCGTCCTCGTCTATCTCAGGTTCAAAATCGAGCCGCAATTGCTGCTGCTGATACACCTGATTGGTTTTCCAGGTGATCATGCCCCTGCCGTTTTCGTCGTTGTACCGTGGAAAGCTAAGGCCCGCGCTTACTATCGGCCGCGTCTCAGGGGGACCGCTGTAGGTCTGCTCATCTTTACCTGTTGGCTCAATAAGGTAGAGCAACAGGAGGGGGCGATTGCGAAGCTCGCGATAACACAGGGCAAGCGGATGATGCTTGTCACCCCTCTCTCTATATCCGTCGCGACGCGAAACTGCTGTTTCCTTCTGCTCTTCCGTAAGCCCAATGGCCTCATCGTTCTCGGATCCTAACCTGCGACCGACTGGCTGGAATTTAGTCCCCGTTCGCTGCATTTCGCGGCGAGCTGGCACTATCTCCAGTCCCGCGACCATTACCCTCTCCCTAGCGGACCCAGAGGGAATGGCGACGTCCCACTGTTTGAGCTCGGCCACGTCTGTTTCTGCAAGAAACCGAGCAATCTGTTGCGGCTGATAGAACCCCGGATACACCCAAAATGATGCCAGAAACTTGGCTATAAGTTCCTTTGGTAGGTCATACCACAAATAGCGCGATCGTCGCGAGTCGATGTCGCAGGCGACTTTCCTATCAATAATGGATTGTACTAAGGTCTCTGCCGCCGACAAATTGCCACAATGCACATCGTCGCTTAAGACTAGCTCTTTAAACTCTACGTGTCTGTGGCTGAAAGACGCTGTCCCCTCAAAAACCTCTGCCGCGCCACGCATTTTATTACGGGCCGTTACTATCAGTGCGTCAGGGTGGGCTCTTACCCGGAGCCCAAAATTTTGCGGTGTCTGACCAGCGTCATGCATGTGCCTAAACTCGGCTCGAAGCTCCTCGGTCGCTTCAGTGATATGCGCGTACCACGATAGCGACTCTTGTGACATCCACACACGACAAAGATCTTCGAATCCCGGTCTGTAACCGAACCAGCGACCCATCTGAAGCAAGGTATCGTACGCTTTTGAATTTCGATAGATGTAACTGGTACTAAGACCCTCCAGTGTGAGCCCTCGTGAAAGTGCATTTCCTCCCACGGCAATTACTCGCAACCCTTGGCTCTTATACGCCTCGTACTCGAGTCGAGATGTACCAGAGCTCATATTTACAGCTCTTACTGTGATAGTGCGAATGGCATTGTACAGTGCACTCTGAATATCATCCCAGGTAGTCTGAGCATTTGCGTACTCCCTTTGAAAGACTCCATGAAGATTCCGAATGCGGGCGCTTCGTGCCAGTGCATGCTCCACAGCATAGCTGCCATACGTTTCGACGTCGCGGACCACCGCTTCCAACTCGATGCGTAATAACTCAGCAACTTGATGCTGTACGTTGTTAGCCCAACTTACGTTGACCAGCATGGAACGATGCGTGCCCGTCTGCCCACGGATATCCCTGATTGCATTGACAATCAAAAAACTGGCCAAGGCATCGAGCATGCTATCAGGCAATCTCTCAACAGCTAGCTCCTTCCTATGCCGGTGCGGGAAACTTGCTTCCGCGTCATCAAAGGTCCTAATGAAGAGTCTCGCCTCCTCCTGGAACATTCTTACAGGCCCAATGTAATTGCTAGGTGGCTCCAGGCCGTAAATGTAATCCCGCGGGAACAAATCATTTTCCAACATCTCGATAGCAGAATCTGGTGAAATAAAAATATTTGCGAACGGCGTTGCGGTGTATCCAACATACGAAGATTTTGAAAATAGCGCTAATAGCTTTCTAATCCCGGCATTGATAGCACGCGGATCATGCTCTGCTCCCGTGTTGGGCGTTGCCGCATCTGCCTCATCATCGATGAGTAAGACTGGAACATGGATCTTGCCATCGCTAGTTGGATTCTGGTCGGCGAGCCAGGTGTAAAGGTTTCCAAGGATCGTCTTATTTTTCTTGATAACCATAATGACAGGTTCGTTCATAGCCTCAAGGCGGCCGCGAACGCCAACGTAGCTGGCGTCAAAGTCTCTTCCTTTCGACGTAAACGCAAATGGTGCTCTCGTGTTTGCCCAGCGGCCAACCCCGATTGGCGCCGCCCCGCGCTGCAGATGATTCCCCCGGATCACTGCAGCGTCGAATCCTACGAAGCCCTCGTCTAGGCGCATCTGGGTTTGATGACGAAGGCTGTTCAGCATCCCAGCCAGCAAGATAATCACACCATAGCCTGCGTCTGCGGCTTTGTTAATAAGCGCGGTATAGGTTGCCGTTTTCCCAGACTGGACGTTGCCAACAACCAACCCTCGGCGCTTTAACATGGCGGCTTGCGGATCGCCGCAATAGTCCAGCAGTTCATCCGTAGTTTTGTCCATCTGCCGCACCACAGCCGGCCCGAAATGTTGACTGAGTAAATACTGCCTATATCGCTCCCAATAGTAAGGAATGATTGAGGGTTTACGATGGATCAGCCACTTTTGGAATTCAGATGCCAGAACTACACCTTTGCCCATTGACATTCGCCGTTGGGTATGCACAAATTTTTCAACCTGGACATATTCTTCGTCTGAGACGGGGACGGCAAGGCGCATCCGTTTCATTACCTCGGTAACGCGTTCTATCGACGGAGGTTCTTCACTCGTCGCCAGGACCGCGATTACTATAGTCGCCAACTCTTGAGGCCGGCCCTGAAGCGTCGCACCTGTTCCATCCAGCATTTTTATTGTTCTCCAATTAACGCGGTGGTAAGGTTTGGATACAAACTAAACGGTTCGAGGTACCGCAGTCCTTCAAGAATCTGCTGCTGCTCTGAGTCGCTCGAGCATCCTGCTAGGAGGTCTTTGAGTAGGTCACCCAATCGCTCTTCCGTCTCAGAGTCCCCCTGCTCGATCGATTCGTTCGAGGCTTGATCCACGTAAATCTGACGTATCGGCAGTGTGTACTCAATGGCATCCAGAACATGGTTCATCGTCGCCCGCTGCTTTGTCGTCAGTGTATCAGAAAAGCTCCTGATTAGCGGATGAGTACGGTTGATATCGTACCGCACTGCGTCGCGCACCCGCGAGTGTTCCCAGAGGTATGTAATCTGGTCATTAGTTTTTTTGCGACGGCGTTCTTGAAAGACGTTTACACTTTTTTGGGCAACGACTCCAATTATCTGCCGAAGAATCTGGCGCACCTCTTCAGGGGGATGCGCGGTGGATTTTTTTACGTCCAACCCCCAAAGATGGTCAAGTGCATTGGGAATATCAATCTGTACGCGCGCAAGACGGGTGAGTTCATCTCGCCCGAGAAGTCGAAACCAGGTACCGCCGATAATAAGTCGCCGGTTACGGTAAATGTAGAAGCCCTGAGTGTCGCGCAGGCGGTCCTTTCCGCCTGCGCGTTCCAGTTCTTCGTTCGTGATTCGGCTTATATGAGGTAGGATGTAGGCTTTAATTCCAATTTCGTGACCGTCGATGAAATCAGTTTCTTCGCCCGCTAGTTCTGTATACGGATTGGTCTTCATAAACGGGTCAGCCGCTTCGACTGGTCGCCGATTAATCGTAATCACGAGACGCTTGCCGATCTCGGGCGCAAGGTATCGGTGAAACACGAGGCCAAGATGCTGATTACTGTTTAGAACTAATTTTTGAAGCGCAACCGCCTTATCTGCTTCTCCCGCCGTCGCACGATCAAAGTCTTCCCAGAGTACCAATGTTCCGTGTTCGAGCTGTATTAGGTCTCTGTATGCGGGAAGTTCTCGGACTTCATCTTCCCGAGGTAATAACAGGATCCAATTATCCCGCCTTTCGACTTCATTGAGGTCCCAGCGCGCGGCGCTAACAGTCCCATGCTTCACCGATACAACGGTCAACCGGCGGCATTGTGAGAGCGAAGCAGTTTTTAACCCTAAACCGTATCTGCCGAGGTCTTCTGCTGAGCGGGGATCGTCTGGGCCCGTACCGCCGTGTCGCATCGCTGATATGAGCTCTTCACGCGACATTCCCCTACCATTATCAATAATGGCAACCCATGCAGGGTCGATGTCGAAGGAAATGTCGACCTGCGTCGCTCCTGCAGCGATGGAATTGTCTATTAAGTCAGCGACCGCTGTATTAAATGAATACCCAATAGCTCTCAGCGAATTCATGATGGCGGAAGGCCGAGGAGCCTGCACCATTTCGGTCTCTTGGGAAGGTGCTAAGTACTCAGACATCTGCGCCCCTTGTGCCACCGCCGGCCGCAAGATTTCCGACTAAATGCTCGCCGTCTTTCCGCAGCCGATATTTCGGCCTTCTGGGGCTTTTGGGCCAGTGCACCCGTTCAATGTCACCATCCTTGATGAGAGAGCACAACAGGGAATATGTCAGGTAGTGGTCCTGCGAATCCAAGTGAAGCGCCAGACCGCAAAGTTCCTCGATTTCAACGTTACCTAAACCAATCGCATCAGGATGGCACGCCGACTCCAAGCGCATTTGTGAAAGAATGTGCTGCTTCAAAAGTGTGACTAACGTTTGTCCTTCAGACAAATTTTTCCCAGAGAGTTACCAATGAGCGGTTCCTCCTGCCTCGAAAGAAAAATGGCGCCTCAAGACTTATAAAGCCTTCTCGTGGCTTGGTTCCCGCGAATACCTATGACGAACAAGCTCTTGCTAGGTTACTTAGTTCAGGAGCTCTTCTGTCCTGCCCAACGCGGGAACACGGCGACCTTGCCGCGCGTCCGGCCAAGTCATTTAGAGATCACTTCGATTGGGACGCCCGCCGCGTAGAGCTGAACCCTCATTCTGCGCTCTGCAATGGGTCGTCCGGCAGAACCTCAGGTGGTAATCCCATCGTCCCCCATTGATGCGAACACTTCTTGAACTTCTTGCCGGAACGACAGGGGCACGGATCGTTGGGTCTTGGCTGATCCATGCGACCGCCATAATTCAAGTCGAGATAAAACGCCAGTTTGCTAGTAAGGCCAAAGTCTGCGATTAGCCACCGTAACCTATGCAGATCGCGCAACAGGGTGGCGACCGATACGATTATCGCGTCGGCAGCTGCTTCAGCGACTGTAGCCGGAATTTCCAAACCCGCCTCCGGCATGCCATCGAGCGGCATCCTCATATATTTCTCAATCATGTGGGTCTTAGTTACATGCATCCCTCTCGTAGCAGTATAAACTGTAGTTGATCCCAAACTGGGATGTACCGCGTCGCACAGCCACTGATAGATATCGATGACGTCTACGCTCAGCTCAGCCTTGGCGAGTTTTTTGATTTCTGTGATTACGTTGGTGCTCACAAGTGGCCACGAGCGTCCGTTAATCTTCAGTCGTGATCCATGCTGGGCTTCAGCTAACTTTTTGCTAAAGACTTCTGAGAACTCTTGTAGTGAAGGCAACTTTGGCTCACCTAAGATCTTGAAATTATTCCACAATGTAAGAGCCTCTTGGGTCGCGCTAGAAAAGCTCGCAGCTCCCTCGAGAAGTGACCGCGAGCATGCCGCCGCAACAAGTATGTGCCAACGGCTGAGTGCATCATAGCCAGCGCTCGTCAATTCCTCAGCGCGCCAGAGCTGCGTTATCCACCAGGCAAAAAGTCTCGAGTGTATGTCAGAGAGCGCCACGTTGACGTATAGATTTCGCTGCGACGCGAACTTTGACAAAAACGGCGTTGCTTCAGCGAAATACTTGCCGTTCGCATCGGTGCCGAGCGAAAAAAGCCAATGAGCGTCTGGCTGATGCTTATCAAGGATCGCGACCAGCTCCTTGGTGGCCTCTTCCAAAGTCTTTCCGCTTAGCGGCATCGGGAGGTGGATTACTGCTTCCGTGTACTCAGGTGCGTGTGAGCAAAGTCTGGCAAGGCTCATCGCGGCGCGCTCCAGTCTATTGGCGCGTTCCGCCCCCAGAGCTTTAACGACACGAGGGCCAAGACTCACGATCGCGCTGATAGTTCGTAAGGCAGACGGCAAGATCAGCTTTTGATCGTGTTACGTTCATGCAGCTCATCCGTGTAGGCTAGCGCCTTCCATCGTCAGACGGGTGGCGGTCCGGGTCTGGAGGCGGAATCGCAGCGAACTGCTTCCCGAGCCGCGCGAGCGTCTCGTCACCGGTGACGACGCGGAAAACGCGCGGATACTGGCCGTCCGCACACGTGGAGATTAGGGTGACGAGACCATGCATCGTATCGGCATTAACATGCTCGGCGCGATACTCCAGCTCGAGCACGACGGATCCGCCGCGCCGCGCGTACTTCGCCAGCACGATCTCGTCGTTGAGCCGCATCAGCAGTTCGGACAGCTCCGCCTTTTGGCCCGGCAGTTCGGGCACACGACACACGGTCGTCGAGAGCGATAGCCAATGCTCGGAGAGCGACGCGACAATGGTCCATGGGCGGTACGGGCCACCGAGGACCACTTCGACGCGCTCGCGATCGACGGTTTGATACTTCAGGCCTGCCTCTCGAAAGAGGCCTTTGAGGTTTGACTGATCGTCAGGAGTTGTTGCCATGTCCCTATTCTCGGGCGGAAGCTTGCCAACCGTCTGGCGAGCCCTGACGCCGTCGCGCCGGTTACGTGCCAAGGTTGCGGAGACTGGAGGAGCGCGCTAAGCGTAGCGGCGTCGTAGCGAAGCCAGAGTCTCCTTCGCGCGCGCTACGACCGCCGGCGGTCCGGTAATCCACGCCTCGTCGCCGAAGCCGAGCGCCCAGCGAACGACCTCGTCGACGTCGTCGACGGTTACTGAGATAGTCACCGAGCCGTCGTCGTTGCGACGAACCTTTTGCGCGGCTTGCCATTTCCGCGAGCTGGCCGTTTCGGCGAGCGTGTTGGAAAACGTTACTTCGACGGTCTGAGACTGACCGTCGCCCTTGAGGAAACCGATCGCATCGTTTGAGAGATACTTTGCCGGTGGCGCTTTGCGCGCGAAGGTTCCGACGCGCCGGATCTTTCCTTCGATAAGATCCATGGAGAATGTGCGCCACGCGTGTTTGGCGACGTCGCGGCCAACCAGATAGTACCGCCCCGCGCGCACGATGGCGGCTGCCGGTTCAACCGTGCGTCTTTGATCCTTGTAGGTGAACTCGACGCGGGCATCGTTCTGCCACGCGGCGTAGATTTCGTCGAACACCTTACGTACGCCGGACCCGTCGACGAGTTGGGGCTGAACGAAATGCACGAATGAAGAGCCGGCTGACCCCTCTGGCGGCGGATCCGAAAGTCCTTCTGCGAGCGCGTGCATTGGCTCGCCATACGACTTTAGCAACTCCGCCATTAACGCGCGCAGGCGTTTTTCACCCGCGGCAATCCCGGAGGGCTTCGCCTTGAACTCCGTGAGCGTGAAGGTATCGCCGCGTTCGCGTTCGCTGATGCGAAAGCCGGCTGCTTCTCCGATCCTTCGCATCTCCTGGAGATCGCGCAAGATCGTGCGCTCCTCGGCTCGGTACGTTGCGATGCAGCCCTTGAGTGAGATCGAGCGATTTCGCACGAGATCGAGCAGAATGCCGATCTTTCGCGCGGTCGCGGCCGTCGGACTGCCCGACTTGCGCGGCTTTCCTAGGCGCTGCGCCATGGCGCGAGGTTCGTGGGCGACGCTCCTCTCCCTAGAATTCCGCCAACTCCACCATGCCTGCACCGTTGCGCTGACCGATGCGGAAGCCCGCCTTCGCACCGATCCGGCGCAGCTCTTGAAGGTCGCGCAGTAGGGTGCGTTCCGAAATCGCGAAGTCTCGTTGGAGTTGCCGTAACGATAGCCGACGGCGTCGCACCAGCGCGATCAGTAGCTGGATCTTGCGGCTCGTCGCCGGCGACGGCGTCCCGGAGCCTCGAGCTCTGCCGAGTGCACCCATATTGTGGGCATGATGCGCTCCCTTCTTGCCACACGTCTGGCGAGGCTCGATGCTTTAATGGGAGTGTAAGGAGGTTCAAGACCATGCTGGCTACATTCGCATCGACTTCCGCGGTTCGCCAAATCTTCGTCGGCCGCCCAATGCCCGATGGGTCTCAGACCCTTGTGCCGAGGATAGTACGTCCGCGTACGTGCCGCCGGCTCGATGGCGTTACCAAGATTTCCTACTCTAGCCGATCGGAAGCCAAGGCGGCGCGCACGAAAGTCGCCCGGGTCTATCGCTGCCCGCACTGCCGCGCTTATCACCTGGCGACAAAACATCGGAGCGTTGGAAAACTCCAACGCGCAGCGTGCGTGTCGGAAAAGCGCGCGGCCTGATGGCACGAAGAATTCACGACTTCATTTCGATCGCTACTGATGTGGGCGGCAGACGTATTCCCCTTGGCTACCCTGATGAATGCCTCGATTTCATATCTTTTGCCGGTGCGATCGGATCGCTCGTCACCCACGGTGACTGGATTCTACAGCCGTTTACGCAAAAGATGCTTGCTATCGTCGTCGATTTCGCATCTGACACAGAACAAGATGCTGAAGCAAGCCTGGCTGAGGGGTGGAACGGGGCGTGGGAGTTCCCTATGGGAAGCATGAATACGGTCCGTTCGTACGTCGAAACGAACGAGCAGAACGCTCTGATCGAACGGCACCTCGCATTCATTGCAACCGGCCAGACCATGCGGGACTTCTCCTGGAAAGTCATGAGGAAACTCCACGACACGCATTCGTGCAAGGGCCCTGATTGTGTCGTCTGTCAAGGGCGCTTCCCGCGCGACCTGGCTATGACTTTGGCGCTTCTCGCCGACGGCACTGGGTGTCCGACCGTTCACCTCTTCTCGAAATGGGAGCCGAGCGTGGGGCTTCGCGCGTTGCTTGAGGAAGCAAACATTCGGGTGCAGTGGAATCCATTAAACGCGATCCCGGCGGCGGATCTCGAGGCAAACCGATACTACACGATATGGGACGGCACGGAATCGCAATACTTTGACTTCTTGAATCGCTTCTGGGCTCCGAGCTGGCGGCTCTCAACGCGGGCATCGGAAGCTCAATCAACGCCCCTTCCGAGCCGTGAAGGGCGGCTTGTGATTCACCTTCCACGTCCCGACCCGACCTGGCGATCTCTGACGATGGGGCACTTTATCGGCGAGTACGCCACGAAAGACGGCGCATTCGATAGCGCGAGCCGCGCTCGCCTCGTGAAGGAGGCGAATCGCATTTGCTCGCGACTCCTGAGACGCCTCCGCACCATGACGACCGACCCGTCTGATTGTACCTGGACGCTTTGCCCGAAGGATTTCGGCACGCTCTCCGCCTCGGTCGGACCTGGATCGCAGGCTGAAGCTTGGGCAGCGAAGGTCCGGGTAGAGTTTGATCCCAGCGAGGCGAGCCCGGATTCCGAATCTCTATGGGAGGCTTGGAAGCCAAGGTTATTCGCCGCGTTGCGTTTCGCGATCTCAGGCGATGACACCGGGATATATGACGTGCTCGACGGCTCGGACGACATCCTCATTTTCGAGCACGACTGAGACTTAGAGCGTATCAAATATGTTAACCGACCGTTTTGACCGAGCGCTGCAATACGCGAGTGACGTTCACCGTGAACAAAAGCGCAAAGGTACGCAGGCGCCGTATTTTAGCCACTTGATGGCCGTCGCGAGTATCGTGCTCGAGAACGGCGGTACAGAGGATGAGGCGATCGCGGCGCTCCTTCACGACGCTGCCGAAGATCAAGAAGGAGCGCGCACGCTAGACGATTATACGGGCGCGCTTTGGTTCTCGAGTTGCCGAGATCGTAGAAGCATGCTCGGACTCCCTCGAAGTAAACCCCCTCCAAAAACCCCCGTGGCACGAGCGCAAGGGACGCTATCACGATCGGCTGCGAGGCCATCAGGATGCCTCGTCTTGTCTACAGGTCATCCCATAAACCCCATACACCCAGCAGGATCCTCTGGCGGTAGTCGTGTAGGTCCTCCGCAATGGATCTTACGGACGAACAGTGGTCCGTTCTCGATCCGCTGATTCCTCGGCCAAAGGTGCGTCCCGATGGCCGGGGTCGGCCCTGGAAAGACTCGCGTGCAGTTCTCAACGGGATTCTCTGGATATTGAGGACGGGCGCACCGTGGCACGATCTGCCAGAACGGTATCCACCGTACCAGACGTGCCATCGACGATTCCAGCAGTGGGTCCGAGCCGGCGTGTTGAGACGGATCATCGAGAAACTTGCGCGAGATTTGCGCGAACGGGGCGGTATCGATCTCCGGGAATGCTTCGTCGACGGCACTTTTGCCCCGGCGAAAAAAGGGGCGCTTGCGTTGGAAAAACCAAGCGTGGCAAGGGGACCAAGATCATGGCAGTGGCAGACGGTGCTGGTCTTCCTGTCGCCTTATGCATCGAGAGTGCTTCGCCGCATGAAGTAACCCTTGTCGAGAAGTTGCTCGACAATCGATTCCTCAGGAAGCTCCCCAAACATCTGATTGGCGACATGGCATATGACAGTGACGCTCTCGACGGGCGTCTTGCCCGCCGCGGCATCAACATGATCTCGCCACACCGATCGAATCGCCGCAGACCAGCAACCCAAGACGGGCGTCATCTTCGCCGATACAAACGACGCTGGCGAGTGGAGCGCCTGTTCGCGTGGCTGCAGCACTTTCGGCGCCTCGTTGTCCGTTACGAGTACCACCCTGCGAACTTCCTCGGCTTCCTATTGTTGGGCTGCAGCCTTATTTTGCTGCGGAACCTATTATGAGATGACCTCTAGTTAGTGCAGCGGACAAGCTGCACAACGCCCGCGCAATGGCGCAGGACGAGCGCCAAGAGGGAGAAACCCTCTGGCGGCGCTTCAGTGCTGAAAAGGGCTGCATCCTCTGGAACCTTCGCACGCTTGCGGACATCTACAGCGCGCAACAAGACAGGCGGATAAAAAAACATTGCATTCGAGCTGAAACGAGTTATCGCAGAGCTTGAAACCGGGAACGATGTACTCTGCAAGGGAGAGGCGCACTGACGATATACAGGTATTGGTGGCCGTTCGGGTTTGACAACACTTTTTAACACGCACCGTTTTTGTCGGGATGGTCCGGCTTAGTTTCGGCGCCCGTTGGCGCTATCAAAAGATGTCAGCCCTTCATGGCTTAGTTCGGCGGTCCGGGCGGAGGCGAGCATCCATTCCGTTCGTGCAACCAGCCGTAAAACGCGCTCATGTTCCCCCATACTCGTCGTATATCGCGATACGTGTTCCGCAGATTTTCGTCGGGGTCGTTCAGATACTCTAAGACCTTCGGAATTCGCCCCAGCCGCGTCGTGAACACCTTGACGGTTTCCGCGATCTCTCGCTTCCGCTCCTCAAGGGCCTCCGGCGACGACATGAACCGCTCGATGCGCATCACGTCTGCCCTTCGCATCTTCGTATCTCGGGAAATGCTTCTGGCATGATAGTATCCGTCGATACCGCCGTACTGGCTGCAGATCAAGGTATAGATCGCACGCGACTCGGGAGTACGCTGCAAGTCGTAAGAATTCGGTTCGTGCCCGATCTTCGCTTTGACGGCTTGGTACTCGCTGTCGATCCTTTCGATGAGGGCCGCTCGCCGATTGCGTTGAAATGCCTGTGCATACTTATCGTCTCGGAGAAGTCTTCTCACGTGCATGTCGGAGCGACCGAGGATTCGTAGGCCGTCGTCAAACGACGTGGCCTCGCGCGTAACCCGCTCGAGCAGATTCGGATCGATCGGCACGTTCGCCGGGTTTTGCGGCTGGAGGAACAGTCCGCGCTTCTCGCCTAGGACGAGCAGTTGCTGAATACGCTGTCTGGTAAGTCCGTACTTTTGCCCCACGGCCTCGAGCGTACCGTGCTCTTCGTAGTCGTCGTGAAGTTGCCTTAACTCCTCGTCGCTCCAGTGCTGCCACTTGCTCTTGTCACGCGGCCGTCGAAAACGCAAGTCTATCGCCCCTTCGGCAAGAGCCGCTTCCAGCCGCGGCTTCGATAGCTCGAATGCGGAGACGTGAGTTCCGAACGACGCGATCGTCTCGTCCGCTCTCGCGAGTAGATGCGCTTCCTGGTAGTTTCCGGCGTTGACGACGACGGGATGCGCGCGAGTCTTGCGCTCCGCAACCAAGTAGGGCCGGGCCGATCTTTCCGTGCTTAGTTCCGTCGAGTCGGGCGGCGCGGGCGACGCCGCGGAGGCCGGCGCGAACCGGATGCCCGCGAGCACGTCGTCGATGCGTCGCTTGAGATCCGAGTACTTGATGCTCGGGGTGATCGTTTTCACGCGCGCTTCGGAAACGGTCTTTGCCGTCTTACATGCTTCGATCAAGTCAGAGATCGCGACTACGTAGAATATCCAGCGGCCGGCGTCGAGAACGTCGGCGGTCGGGCCATCGGTATCTGTGAAAACGCAGAAAACGTAGCAGTCGGCGACGTACCGCGGATCCGAATCGTACATCGAGCCGCTCTCGTCGAACTGCTGACGCGCTCCGATGCTGAACAGAATCTTGGAGAGATCACGCTGGCGCCAGGTCTGCAAGTACGCGCTCGACTTGACCTCGATCTTCGTGCCTTCGTAGTCAAGATCGTACCCGGCCCAACCGATGCGCGTGGCGCTGGTGATGTCGAGCGCTGCGGCGATGAGATATTCCGCGAACACGCCGCGCTGGACGTTCTCGAGCACGTCCGAGTGCGCCCATCGCCAGAAGTCGAGCACGGTCTTCCCATCGGTGCCGGCTAACGGCTCGACGCCGCTCAGATCGCGACGCTCGACCGCGGGAAGAAACTTGACGTTCTTGTCGTCTGCCACGCGGAGGCTATCTTTGGCGCTGCATGCGAGGGCTTCCCCGGAAACGCGCGAGGTGGTGCCCTGCTTACTTATCGAACAGTTGTTCGCATGGGTGGAGGGTACACGTCGGCCGAGTTCCAGCGAGCGCGAGAGGCCCTCTTGCGCTGCGCGCCCCATGACCTTGCCTACCTGCGGCGCTGGCTGCTGCGCTGGGTGGATGACCGAGGCCACGTGCTCAGGGATGCCGAGTCGCTACCGGATCGCGGCGTCGAGGAGGGCCATGGCGGTGACGACTGACTGCCCTACGGTTGCCATTCGGTTGCCATAGGGTCTAAAATCGCCGGTTCTAGCCCGATACCGGACGGCACAGGCAGGCATCGTCGATTCGCTAGAAAGCCATACAGGATAACACCGCACGAGCTTTTGCATGACGTCTTGACATCGCGAGGGACGCCTTCAGGCGGCTTTAGGAGTCCCCTGCTACATTAACACGAAGGCTAGGCGACGTTCCCCGCCATCCATTTTTCTTTCTTCGTGAAGACCGCGCTACAGGTCACGACTTAGTCCCTCTGCTCGTCGTCGGTGCTGGAGCACGACGAGGGACATCAGCCTACCATTTTTCTCCGCCGTATAGAAACCGGTGCACAGACGCTATTCCTCAATCGGCAGGTTCATCGCAGGAGGCGCTCCCTGCGGCGGAACTGGCAGAAACGGCTGAGGCTGAACATCTCCTCCCTCAAGCTGCCTTTGAACTTCCGCTATGAGCTCTTCAACACGCGGTCGTTGTTGCTCTAATGCTGGATTGTCCCGTATGCTCTCCAGCCGCTCTAGCAACTCTTCTAGCGTGTAGATTTGCGTTAAGTACTTTGTGTTAAATCGGTCGGGCTCAAAGCGGTCAAACTGGACGTTCTCGTAACGGCCCAGCAGTTCAAGGAACCTTGCATCGTCGCTTGAGAGGGTTGCTCGTATTATCTCCGCAGCATCCGTCCTGGGTTCCTGGCGCCCGAGCCAATCTGGCAACATCCCCAGAAACCGCGGATGCTTAACGAGGTCGCCTCTCTCCCACGATGCTCGGTACAGGTCGCGACAGACACGTTCAAGTTCGTGTACTTGTGTCTCGGTAAACAAACTTTCGCTTCGTCTTGCTAGATAAAACGCGACCTCTGATGGCACGCGGACGCTCTGGGGACGCCGGCGAAATACCTCAAGTACCAGTTCGAACCGTTGATCTGGTGGGAGTGCCGTGAGGAGCAGATTTAGAGCAGTGACTGCCTGAGCCATAGGCCCTCGGAATATATCATCTAAACCAGGTAGTACGGCGAACTCGTCACCAATGTCGATCGTCGCCGTGACTATATTTCGAAGAAGGGCGGTGTCTAGCGCGCTCGGTATCTATGTCTGTCAGGAACTCATACACGCTGAAAAGCTTCTCTGGCGACAGAACTCGCAGGTAAACTTCGAGTGCGTCCACGCTGCTTGCGGCATCCCAGAATGAATCTTTGTCCGACGAAGACAAGTCGCCCTGATCTATCGCGAACACGAAATATCGCGAAAATGTGGCAAAACTGGCGCACGCGCGGCTTTCTTTACGCCACTCCGGCTTTCCCCATGACGATTCCGACCCATAGGCGGCGTAAAGCCTGTCAACTTTCGGAAACACCGCGCCAAGCAGCTCCTTTGCATCGCTCTCATTAAGAGTTTTGAGGCCGGTTAACTCCGCAGCTACCGCGGCTCTGTCTAGCTTGTCCTGCCCATCGACTCTCACTAAGCGATTTTCCAAGTCGTCCACAAAAAGCTCAGCGTGGCTGCCAACGAAATCAAAAAGCTTCGGTTCTAGCGTTTGCAACATGCTGAGACCGACGTGATCTATGAAATCAAAATCGACTGCCGTTAGGCCTTCCGTCGCCGTTAGTAAGTTTGCGAAGCGTTTCCATCTGACGCAACGTCTTAAAGTTCTTAAATGCAACGTCGATGATGCGCCGCAGGCGCTCCGAGCCCCAGTTATAATCGCGTTGTCGAGACGCATATCTTTGAAGGTCGGCGAGGAAAAGCTCTCTGACCTGACGTCGCGTCAAAGGCGGCACTCGCAGTACCAGGTTAGTTATCTTCTCCAGGAAAGCGTGTCCTTCGCCGCCCGTTATGGAGTCGAGCGCTTTAGCGACCATATTCTGATCGAAGGCGAGGAGGTAGATAACGTTTTCAAAGTCGGCGACCGATTTCACGAGTTGAAATACCTGGCGAACCTCCTCTTCCGATAATCGGTCTATGTCGTCGATGACGACGACGAGCCTCTTCTCCGACCTTCTGAGAGCCTCGGAGGTATCGTCTTTGACCTTCTCAATATCGCCCAGGGAGTCTGCGTACTGCTTTGTCATCTCGGCTAAGGTCTTGACACCCTCGGAAACGAATCCGAGGCCCGCTAATGCTGACGGAGCAGTGGCTACAGACAGCGCGTCGAGCGCTGTTGCCGCCTTACGCGCTCTATTTGACCTGTCGGCCTTCTTCAAGAGCCTCGCGACCGTCGCAAAGAACGCTGAATAAAGCCGATCCTGCTGGGAGAAGTTCCAGGGGTTGAACCGTCCGACAACGATGCGATCTCGCTGCGGGTTCTGCAACGCCTCGACGACGAAGTTTAGGAGAGTCGTCTTGCCACAACCCCATCTCCCGTAAAGCGCTATGGTTAGACTCGCGCCACCCGGATAGGCTTCGATCAGGTCAGCGAGATTCGCGACCCAACGTTCCCTACCCAGAGCGTCGTCCGTGAGAAGTCTTTTTCCTGGCGCTCCTGGCCGGAGCAAGCTCCCTGGCCTTGGTGTATCGGGTATAGTCGACAAGTTGACCCTAACTCTGACCTACGCGGCACGTACCCAGCTCGTGCGTTTCGTAGACTCGGACTCAGTAGTACTGACATTATGGCTTCGCTCGGAGCGCATGTGTCTCCCCGATAGCACGTTTTGTCGCGCCTTGGGTATACGGAAAAACCGACAGCCTCTCGCCATAATGTGACGCTCGTTGTTAGAGCCCCGCTCCCGTGTCACACCCGTGTCACAGACGGGTCCGAAAAGGGCCGTTTCGGGCAGTAGACGGTCAGGACGCAGACACATCGAAAAACCCTTACATCAGTATGGATTTTCAGTATCAGGCAGGATTGGCCAGGACCGCTATATGAGTGTTCGAATCCCGCTGGGGCTACCAAAAGGGCGATGGTTTTCTTGTGCAAAAAGGCTAGCCTCAGTTACAATTGTCTGACAACCGCGCCCCTTGCGCTTGCCGCCGGTTCTCTTGCGGCGCCAATCGAGCTGAGCGAATGATACGTAACGCTTCTGTGACGGCACTCACTCTCGTAGGTTCGCAGCTAGCTGCTGCGATTGTTATGACGTCTGTATCCGCGAACACGGTAGCGGCGGGTTCTTCCAGTTTGAAGGTTTTATGGTCCACGCCAATTAGCGCACGGCGAAACCCGACCACAGACCTGGATCAGGGGAAGGGTCTGACGCTTGTCTCAGGGTCGATGCTCCCAGATGGCCGCGTTGCGTTTCTCGGCGACGAGTGGCACGGCCAAAAAGGCTCCTATCCGGTCCTTCTGCCCGACGTAACACACCGCGGCGTCGAGAACGGGCAGTTGCAACTCAAAGGAGCGGAGTTTCCCGTAGCGAGACTGACGGGGCGCCTTATAGGAGACGACGCAACAGATCGTCGACTTTATCTTTTAACACTGACGGTCGGAACAGCTGGGCAAATTTGGGTCGGCGGGTTAACAAACCGCTCTGACGACCTGTCCCGCTGGGGCCACAGTGACGCGTACGTTGCGCGAATCAATGAATCTGGAAAGCCACGTTGGGAAAGCGTCTATGGCCGCGGCCACGCGCTCGTCGCGAACATAGCTCCTATGCCGTCGGGTGATTTGATTGTCGCCGGAAGGGACGGGCCGCAGGGCTGGATCGCGCGCCTCGATAAAGACGGGCGCCAACTGTGGGACCTTCATATAGGCAACGATAAGGGAATCGGGGTCGCGGCACTTCCGGACAATCGGACCTTCGTAGCTGGGTTTGAATCAACCGGATCGGGACTAGCGAGGGATTATCGAGACGACGTGATCGCCTGGGTCATCGACGAATCGGGAAAACCGCTTACGCGGACACGCGTCAGATATGGAATCAACAGATTCGTAAACTCAGATTTCGGCTACCTATCGGTTGCTGCAAGCCGGCACGCAGCATACATCATGTCGAGTTGGTCGGATTCCAAACCAATCGAGATATCCAAGCTCGCGATGAATGGAACTTTGCTTTGGAGCACCCGTCTGCCGGACACGCAAGACTGCCTGAGCCACTTGGCGATAAGTCCGCGCGGAGACGCCCTGACAGCCTGTGCTGGCAATCGCTGGATCCATTTGTACCAACTGGACGGATCATCGGGCGCTTATCGCGAGACCTTGCTGCCGCTGCCGAAATGCCAAATTGATTTGGCGAAACCAAGGCGTCCAGCAGAGCTATTCTTATTTGACGGGAGAGAGGGCCTAACATTAGGTGGTTCGCGTCCGGGTTGGGACGCAGGCGCAAATTGCACATGGGTTGGCAGGCTGGCCGCAACGATCTGACGGGCGTCACGGTGCTATTTCAGCGATGCGCTGTTGTTCGATGCAATTAGGTTTCGCTAAGACTGACGCTGCCGGTGATGCCATTGCTCTCATCGATCTACCATATGTCTTCATTGAGGCTCGTAGGCTTTCCACGGTAGCGGACGGGACTCGCCGGAATCCCTGAGCGTTGGTTCGAATCTAGGGCTAAAATTCTGCTTATTTCGGAAGGATTCCGAATATGACCGCGCCCTCATAATTGTTAAGATTCATAGTCCCCCGTCTGCAGATGAAGCGCGTCGGCGACGGCGGCTATGGCGTGCGCGACGTCGCTATCCGAAGTCTGCCAGTTCAGGACGCTAACGCGCATGGCTCGCATTCCGCGCCAGGTCGTCGGACCGAAGAACGCCCGTCCTTCTTGGACTACGTTATCTATTACTTGCTCCGTGCGCCAATCGTGGTCGGAGACCGCGGCGTCGCGGTCGCTTGCGAGGAATCGCACAAGGCCTTGGTTGATGTTGGGGCGCCATAGCACTTGCGCGCCCTCGAGACTTCCTATACCATCTACAAGTTTCTGAGCGAGCCGGCACGAACGGCCGATCAAGTCCGCGATCCCAGCGCGACCCAGCTGTCGGAGGGCTGCGTACGTTGAAAATCCCCGTGCACGACGGGACCATTCCGGGTTCCAGTCGATTTGGTCGCGGGCAATCGCGTTCTCCGTGATATAAGGAGCTCGAGTGGACATTGACGCGCGGTGCGCTTCCGCGTCTGCTACAAATACGTACCCGCTGTCGAAGGGGACATTCAACCATTTATGCCCGTCCGTCGCCCAAGAATCAGCGGCATCTGCTCCCTCGATCATGTCCCGATAGTCCGGATTAACAGCCACCCAAAGGCCAAAGGCGCCGTCTATGTGGACCCAGGCTTCGTACTGCTTGGCAATGGGTAGCAATGTTTGGAAAGAGTCGAACACCCCAGTATTAATGTCGCCGGCCTGAAGCACCACGATGGTCGGGCCCCCCGCCTGCAAGGCGCGGCCCAGAGCCTGAGCGTCCATCGTTTCGCCTTCGCCTGGTTCGATGTACTCTACATGTTGCGTTCCCAGCCCGAGAAGTCGAACGGCCCGATCGATCGAAGCATGCCGATTGCTGCTTAAAACGATTCGTATGGGCGGTGCTCCGTAGAGCCCGCGTTCTTCGATGTCCCAGCCAGCTCGCGCAAGTAAAGAGTGTCGCGCTGCTGCAAGGGCCGTTACGTGAGCCATCTGACACCCAGTTACGAGTGCGAAGCTGGCGGATGGCGGAATGCACAAGAGATCTTTGAGCCATACACCGACGACCTCCTCGACGACTGCGGCCGCCGGGCTGCAGGCGTACAGCGCGGCGTTCTGATCCCAAGCAGACGTCAACCAATCCGCCGCCAGCGCTGCCGGGAGCGAGCCGCCAATGGCCCAGGCGTAGAAGCGTCCCCCAGGCATGCCGAGGATTCCGCCCTTCACGTCACGCACAAGCTCTTCGATCACTCGGACGGGATCCATCGGCTCGTTCTCCATCGAGCGGAACAGTCAGATTTGGTCACGGGCCACGCCTAGAGTGGCGTTAGAGGGAGAATTTCTGGCCTAGCGCCTCGCGATTTTTACATTAGCCATCGGGCCGGTCGGCGCATCGGGGCCCGCGGCCTTGCCGTCGGATGATCCTGTGCGGCGGAATGCTGCTTTGGAGGCTCGCTCGGGCAACCTAGCAGCAGCGAGCACTCAGGCATCCAGGATCAGAATCATTGGCTGCCGAGGCACGTCCAGAGCACGCGGTTGTGCTAACTTTCTTACGTGGCCGCTCTAAGGTGTCTTGAAAGGATAACCAAAATGCTTCCGCTTTTCCTAAGTCTCTTCCTCACGTTCGGGATGCCCCACGGCCATGCCGCGAATCATGGCGCTCCAGGAATGCACCCCGACAGAGTTAGGACTATCCACGTTGGTTCCGGCTAATAAAGGTGGTTCGTTGGTGAAGATGAGCGGGCTTTTAAGACGACGCTAAATTCCAAATGACACCTTGTCTTGCCGTTGACCTGAAGGCGTGATTTCGGAAAGACGGAGACCGTGAGTTTCCGGGCGTAAAGCCCAGTAAGGAAGACTCACGTGAAGAAGACTCGATTCACCGAGGCGCAGATCGTTGCGATCCTCAACGAGCTCGACGCCGGCGCTCGTTCAAGCGAGACCACCCAACGAGAGGATTTTTCTAACATTTTCTAACGGAGCGGTCGGGAACAGCCGGTAATGGACGGGACCAGCCGGGAGCCGCAGCAGCGAAAAGCCTCACAAAATAACACTGATCGGTAGCGGGCGGGACTGCCCGGAACCCCCGAATAGTGGTTCGAGTCCCGCTGGGGCTATACCAAGACGCCTGTATTTGCGGGCGTTTTCGTTGTCGATGTACGCGTCTGGCACCGTTGTGGTGCCGATGCTTCCGAAAGCACCGCCGCCGTCGTGCCAATTGCGCTCGCGATACCGCTGCCGAGCATCGTCTCCATCCGGTCGGCGTGATCGCGCTGCATCGCTTCGATCGCATGAACGTTCGCTGGGGCGACGGGAGAGCTCGAACGAGGGCTGAATACGGTATCCGAATTTAATCGGCGCAGTTCGTCTTAGATGACGACCGGAAATACAATTTGAGCATGCCGATGTTTTCCGTAGACTCAGCGGAGCGATTCAGCCGTTTTTTGAAGGAATCGTTGGGGGGACAAGGTCGCGGAAACCGGCCGCTGACGGCCGGAAGTTAATCCGGCTGAGAGGTGTCATCCCAACCACCATTCGGGCACACGTTCCTGTCGTGCATCAGCCGTTGATAGTGATAGTCCACCGTCACGCCGTAGTCTTGCACTTTGTCCGTCGGATCCCATCGCGAGGGGGTAGTGCCGTTGTATTTCTTCTTCCCGATCTCGCACCCCAACGGGCACTTCTCGCCCAAGTATCCACCATTGTAATAGTCTGCTACGTCCGTAACGGCCTGATCGGGAGTATCCGACGGATAATGCTTCGTTACAGAGTTGAATCCGTCCTCGATACTGTGCGTAATGGCCCAGTCAAGGTTAGCCGCAACGTTCAGCCCCCCTTTGTACCCTTCGTTGTTGCAATGCACCTTATGGTCTATGAGTTTGCATTCAAGATCTATTTGCATGAGCCCCACACCACATAAAGCGACGCAAAGTCCTTTAAGTGGCCCGTCTTTTCCTAAGATGGGTCCACCCTTCTGATAGATATCCTTGCCGTTGTCCGCCTTGGTTGAGTCGCCCGTTTCCGTCGCTGCGATTGCCGCAACAAAAACTGCCAAATTGATGCCAAAGTGTGCCGCCTTCGCGCTCACTTCCGGATGACCACTCACCGCCCTGACGATGCTCCTGGAATAGTCCACGCACGCAGGCGAGACTGCGATGCCTTCTAAATAATCGAACCCTGAAGCGAATGGGACGATATCTCCGTTCGGAGCGACCGTATCGATGCTATACGGTGGACCGCTTTCGTTCGGGGTAAAGTAGAGGTTTCCACCACCGACGGTTAAACCACGGTCGTTATTGCTGACGCTAGAGCTCGGGCCGAAGATATTATAGACCATGCGATCTGTACCAAGCATTTCGATCGACAGCGAAGTCGTGCAACAGAAGTACACATCTCCGGCCGGATCAGACGCGAGTGTATAGAATTCCAGCCAGTTACTGGCGGAAAGGAGGAGGCTGGCCGGCTTATGTGGAGCGAGCTCGAACAGTTTGGAGCTTGTTTCCAAACCTTCAAACTCGCCGTAGTAGACATTCTCGGCCGCATCGACCCCGACGCTCATCAATGAGGGACCGCCAAAGTCATAAGTGTCTTGAACGAGTGTGGTTTGGGATCCGTTCGGAGCGATCTTCACAAGGTCGCTGATAATAGGGTTATAGGAGCAGCTGTTCGGGCAGTTCTGACCTACAACATAGGCATTCGAAGCCACGTCGGCCGCCACAGACCATACCGGCCCCGTCCATCCCGAACTGATCGTGGTCTGGTCGTTCTTGCTAACGGCGTCCGTGATGGGGGGCCCGTCTTGTACAAACTCGAACCAGAAGTTCCCGAGCGGGTCGACCGCCAGCTCCCCGTGGAGGAACGAGAATCCCGAAGCAACCGTGGTCTTTTCCCCGCCAGGAGCGATCTTGTAGATATTGGGCCCGCTGTATACGTAAACGTTGACGGGCGGCAGTGTATACCAGGGCGGCAATGCATACGGCGGCGCGGTCGGCCCTGTCCACGGCTTCGGATATCTCAGGCATCCGGCATCGCACTTAAGGAGCGGTTCGAGCGCGCCCGCGGAACGTGCGCCGGGCGCCCCCGATGACATGCTTGGCAAGCCGGGCAACGTCGGCAGTGAACCACGGGAGCACGCTACGAGCGCTAGGGCGACGACCACCGACGCCCAGAACGCAGCTGCTCTCAATATTCGCACGACGACCTCCTTTGGAACTATCCACCTCAGGCCATTCGGGCAGCGGTAACAGCGGTTAGCCCCTCCACAAACCATACCAGCCTACCGTACCGCTGGCGTCCGCCACACGGCGCCCGAGCCGAACTTGCGTAGACGTGCAACCTCTCGATCGTGATTCCGAGACGGATGATCGACTCGCCGCAATGGGGCAGGATCGATATTCCACGCTCGAATCCCGCTGGCGCTACGCGTGACCCTCGCTATATCGCGGCGAAGAGTGTAGCGCTGCCGAGAAGCGAACATCCGCCCATCGATGGGATCGGTCGGCGATTGTTACGATAATGCGATGTGCGAGAACTTCAACGCAACCCTCGAGTGCGCGCTACTCGATAAGCATCGCTTTCGCACGCACCGCGAGGCGGAACTCGCGATCTTCGACTTCATTGAAGGCTGGTACAATCTTCACCGGCGACACTCAGCGCTGGGCTACCGTTCGCCGGCAGTCTTTGAGCGGGAAACTGCCGCGTGACTTTCCAATCTCAAACTATCCACGAAAGCCGGGCGGCTTCAGATTCATAAGCCAAGCTCGCTGTGAGAGCCGAGGCGAACAAGCTGCAAAGTGGCGTCGCCCGGTTTGCGATATATCAACACAAGGTCAGGTCGGATGTGACAATCGCGAAAATCTTTCCATTCGCCAGAAAGCGCATGGTCTCGGGCGCGGTCCGGCAGACGGGCGTCCGCAGCCAGCCAGGCGACGAACTGCACGAGACTTTCGTCAAGTCCGATTAGCTGTTTGCCGCGCTTCTCGCGCTTATAGTCCCGCTTAAACTGAGCAGTGCGCTCAATCCTTCGCATTCAGATCGGTCAGAAGGTCCTTGACGCGCCCAACGGGTTTTGCGGCACCTCGCCTTGCAGCGCGCATTGCGGCGATCGTCTTGCTATTTGGCACGAGGGGCTCGAACGGCAGCGCCTTTTCCCGCGCAATACGAATCAGCAGCAACCGGAATGCATCCGATACCGTTAGACCAATGGACGAAAGGACGGCAGCCGCCTCGTCCTTGGTGCGCTCGTCGATTCGAGCTCGTACAACGCTATTTTCCGGCATTTGGTTAGTCTGATCTCCTGAGCTACATTGTAGCCCACACGTTCGGGGCCTGTCAACCTGACGGCTTTCGTGCAGACCGTCGTTTACGAGAGCGTTCCGATTCTAACAGAATCTAACGGAGCGGTCGGGAACGGCCGGTAATGGAGGGGACTAGCCGGGAGCCGGATGGCGAAAAAGCCGTACAAATTAACACGATTCTGTTCGCGACGCGTGCTTCTCTCTCTCCGAAAGTGCGCGGCTGTGAGGAGCTTAGGGCGCTATTTGTGTTTTGGCTTCTAATATTCTCAGGGTTGGTCTAAGCCACCCCGGTGGTACTTTTCTTCGCGAAGCATCCCCGTGTATGTTAGTCTAAGTGGGGGGATACTGTCCGAACGGTATAGCGTAAATACGCGACCTACGGTCTGATTAAACGCGAACCTGAATTAAAAACTTCGTATTCGTCGCTACCTAAAGTAAGATCAACTTACGGGCGTGATGCAAGAACCGGTTGCCGCTCGATCTCGGCGACGACTTCAGATTGCTGCGCGTCGAAGAGCTCGACGGCAATTTGGAGGTTGAGCCAATACTGAGGCGACGTGCCAAACGCGTGGCCAAGGCGCAAGGCCATTTCGGTCGTTACGTTGCGACGTCCATTCAGCAATTCGTTGAGGCTGGTACGGTCAATGCCGAGGGCCTCGGCGGCCTTACCCTGCGTCAGGTTGAGTGGTTCTAAGAAATCCTCCCGAAGGATCGCGCCTGGCGTGATCGGGCGACGATTGGTCGGTACAAGCATAGTCATGAAATTTAACCTCAAAAATCGTATACATGAACATCTAGTGGTAGTCGACGATTTCTACGTTTTGTGCTTCTCCTTCGTTCCAGGTAAAACAGATGCGATATTGATTGTTGATGCGAACACTTTGCTGACCCTCGCGGTCGCCGCTGAGTTTTTCAAGACGACTGCTTGCCGGAGTGCGAAGATCACTAGCGGAGGCAGCCGCGTTGAGACGGTCTAAGAGCTCGGCGGCCCTGGTGTGGAGTTGTGAAGGCAACGTGCGGCGCGCCGCTTTGGAGTTAATGCCATTAAAGATGTCTAGCGTGCCTTCATCGCGGATTCGCATTCTGTAGCCTTACAAGCTTCACGGCAACAGTATAGCCTGTTGCGCGACAGGCGTCAAGGAGGTCGAGCGGAACAGCGCCTGCTTGCCATGCTCCAGAGCTCCAACTAGAGCTAGCGCTAAAGATCGGCCATCTACGGCGCCGGCCTTCGTTGGGATATTCGCCTGGAAGTCGCCCTGAAGGGTGGTTAACGTTCTGACCCGGCCACGCGCGAATCGCACCTCCGGGCCTCAAGGGCGCCTAGCTTGCTTTCTAACATTTTCTAACGGAGCGGTCGGGAAAGGTCGGTAATGGACGGGATCGGTCGGGAGCCGGGTGGCGAAAAAGCCGTACAAAATAACACGATTCGGTAGCGGACGGGACTCGCCGGAACCCCCGAGCGTTGGTTCGAATCCCGCTGGGGCTACAAATTCTCCTTATTCCATAAGGGTTTTTGCGCCGTCCGGCTCGACTTTCTAACATTTGTCTAACCGCCTGAAAAGTCGCGGTTAACCGCAGGGCATGACAAATGGCGAAAAAGCCTTAAAATAATACGAATCACTAGCGGACGGGGACTCGCGAAACCCCGAGCAGTAGTTCGGAACCCCGCTGGGGCTACCAAAAAATTCCTGATATCATAGGCGTTCTCTGGTCGTATTATCCTCGATCGACATGCCGTTCAGGCGACTCCGGCAACAGTGTGGGACGGAACGAGAGCTTTGCCCAGAAGTCCGTGTCACCCTGAGCTTGTCGAAGGGCAGCGATAACCTCTGCTACCGCGTGTATTTTGCTGGAGATTGATGCATGAACATGGTAGAAGTTTCCTTAATCACAGCGATGATAGACGTGGATTGACGACCTTAAGAGAACATGCTGCGAAAATAACGGAAAGTCGCATCAAACTTGGGCGCGAGCCGGACTTTGAGCCGCTCCGCTGCTAACGCGACTCAAAGGAAGCTGGTTATTTGCGTGACGAAGGCTTTTGCGACGCCTCCATCATGTACAATCGCGCCCGCGACACAGCGACAGGAAAAAGACCATGACAGATAAGTCAGAGGCCAAAACCAGCAACGGGACGACCCCTTCCATAAACCGTACCGTGCTTCCCATCCCGCGCGCCTCAGTATCCGCCAATCACCGAGCTCGACGCGCACAACGCAAAAGCCCCACCGCGGTTCGAGGTAAAGGCGCCGAACGGCGCGCCCAACGTGGTCGTTATCCTTCTCGACAACATGGGCTTCGGCGACACATCGACCTTCGGAGGACCGATCCAGATGCCGACGCTGGATCGTCTAGCCAAGACCGGGCTGCGCTACAGCAATCTCAAGGTTCCGCCGTTGTGTTCGCCCAGCCGCGTAGCGTTGCTTACCGGCCGCAATAGTCATAGCGCAAATTTCGGCGTGATCTCGGAAATTGCCAGCGGCTTTCCGGGGTACACCGCGATGCGTCCCGACAGCATCACAATGCTTCCCCAGATCTTGCGGCTCAACGGTTATAACACGGCCATGTTTGGAAAGTGTCACGAGCTAGGGCCCTGGGAAGCCAGCGATGTCGGACCGTTCGATCGCTGGCCGGTGCATAGCGGGTTTGAGAAGTTCTACGGCTTTATGTCCGGCGAAGCTGACCTCTTTCACCCGGTCATTTATGACAACATGACCAGGTTGGATATGCACCCCGACCGCGATTACTACGCTAGCGCGGATATCACCGACAAAGCAATCCTGTGGCTGCGTTCGCAGCGTTCGCTGGCGCCCGACAAGCCATTCTTCGTCTACTACGCGGCGATCGGTACACACGGCCCGTTTCAGGTGCCCGCATCATGGCGCGACCGGTACAAGGGCAAGTTCGATCAGGGCTGGGACCAGGTGCGCAAAGAAACGTTGGCCAGACAGATCGAGCTGGGGGTCGTGCCGCCGGGCACCGATCTGGCGCCCAAGCCGTCGGGAATCCAGGAATGGGACGAGTTGACGGCCGACGAGAAAAAAGTCTTTGCGCGGTACATGGAGATCTATGCGGCCTTTGCCGAGGTGACCGACTACGAAATCGGGAGGTTTGTCGACGAGATCGAGGCCCTCGGCGAAATGGACAACACGCTGATCTTCTACATTACCGGCGACAACGGCTCGGTTTTCCAAGGCGGCCTCAACGGCGCCTTCAATGAGTTGTCCGTGTTCAACGGGCTGCCCGAGCCCCTGGACGTTGCGTTGAAAAACTTCGACGAGATCGGCGGCCCCAAATCCCATATTTTGTACAACAATGGTTGGGCTTTTGCCGGCGCCACGCCGTTTGGGTGGGGGCACCAGGTGGCCTCGTACGGCGGCGTTTGCCAACCCATGGTGGTCCACTGGCCGAAGGGCATCGCAGAGAAGGGCGGCCTGCGTACACAGTGGATGCACATGATCGATATTGCGCCGACGGTGCTGGAGATAGTTGGTGTGCCCGAGCCGGGCGTCGTGTATGGCGTCCAACAGAAACCGCTCGAGGGCGTGAGTGTGCTAGACACTTTGAATAACGCCGAGGCGAAGTCGCGCCACACCACGCAGTACTTCGAGATGGCGGGTAACCGAGGCATCTACCAGGACGGCTGGTTTGCCACTACGGTGCATCGGCCGCCGTGGGAGCCCAAGCCACGGGCTACGCTTGAGAACGACACGTGGGAGCTTTACAACGTAGAAGAAGATTTCAGTTGCGCGCATGATCTTGCCGCGAAGTATCCTGACAAACTTGCGAAGCTAAAGGGAGTCTTCCTAGAAGAGGCCGTCAAGTACAACGTGCTTCCGCTTGATGACCGCGCTTGGGAACGCTTCAACGCCGCTCTAGCCGGGCGTCCGGATCTAATGGAAGGTCGCACCGAGATGACGGTCTATGAGGGCATGAAGGGCATTCCCGAAAACGGCTTCATCAACGTCAAGAACCGCTCTTTCGTGGTCACGGCCGACATCGAGGTTCCGAAGGGAGGCGCAGAGGGGGTGGTCATCGCCCAAGGCGGAGAGATGGGCGGCTGGAGCCTCTACGTCAAGGACGGCGCACCCCGGTTTGCCTGGAACTATCTCGGCCGCGAGATTTACAGGATCGTCGGCCCCGCTCGTTTGCCGGCAGGGCGGGTGGCACTTCGCTTCGAGTTCGCTTACGACGGCGGTTTGGGTGCGGGCGGTAACGGTGTGATCTTCGTCAACGATAAAGATGTCGCCGCAGGACGGGTGGAGCACACGCAGCCGTTCGCCTTTGGCGCAGAGACGACGGACGTTGGTGAGAACCTCTATACGTGTGTCAGCGACGACTACAAAATCGGTGATAACAAGTTCACCGGCAGGGTTCACAAGGTGACCGTCGCGGTCGGGAAGTCCAACCTCAGCGAGGAGGCCCAAAGGGCTCTCGCAGAGTTGCGTATGAAAAAAGCACTGTTCGTCTAATCGTGCCGATGAGGAATTATTCCACGGTGACGTTGTGCGATTCATTATGAAAGCGTGGCGATCGCCCGTGACGCGGTTAAGAATAGCGTTGTCATCGAGATCAAAGCCTGCGGATTTTCTAAACTTTTCTAACGGAGCGCTCGGGAAAGGCCGGTAACGGACGGGATCGGCCGGCAGCCGGGTGACGAAAAAGCCTTACAGAATAATACGATTCGGTAGCGGACGGGACTCGCCGGAACCCCCGAGTGTTGGTTCGAATCCCGCTGGGGTTATGTTACAGATGCTGGCTGGGCAGATGGCCCATATCGATGACCTTATCGCCAAGTGAATCTCTAAGGAGTTCACGGAGTCGTTCGGAAGTCTGCCAGGAGAACCACCCCATCGCCAACTTGCGTTCGCTCCCGTCTTCTAGAAGAAAACGCGCTGAGTCGATTTTTACGTGACTAAAATCCGGCCATCGCCCGTAATACAAGTAGCCCCACTTTAGCGTCACCTCTCGCACGTTTGCCAGAGCGATGGTCGCGGAAGAGAGAGGCCACAGGTATTTAACGGAGACCTGGCCCGGAATGACCTCGATCGACATCGTGACTGCATAAAGAGTCAAAACCCCGAGACCGCTGAAGAAAAGCGACCCAAATGCGAAGAACCCTGGCGTTGCTCCGGGGACAGCAAACCAAGAGCAAAGCAACTCTAGAACAGCGCCCCCAAAGAAAATGCCGAGCAAACAAATCTGGCCCCATCGCGGCACAAAGTCGGGCCTGAAATCAAAGGAGTCAGTAGAATCCCGTTCATTCCTCCGGACTTCCCACATGCCGCCGGCGTTCGAGACCGCGCGTTGCCGGCCTTCGCGGTTCGAGCTCGCTCTGGTGCGGCTCTCCCTAAGGAATCACGACGATGGGCGGTGTTCGACGTTTAACGTCGCCTAACTGCCTGGCTTTATCCGGCGTTAAGGCATGAGGTCGAACGTGAAGGTTACGGTGTCAGTGTATGTGCCGGCCGGCAAGTTCTGCTGCAAGGTCGTGTTCGGGACGGCGCAGATATTATATGTTTGCGCAACGCCCGTGCCGCTGGGAAGCGTCTCGGCCATACCGTTGGTCAACTGGTTGGCGCTGCAAGCCGTGTCGTTATAAAGAAGGTACGCGAGATTATTGGTGCCATTGACGGCTTCCCAATTCGAGCTGCCTACGGAGGCGCCGTGGTGCGCGCTGGTGGGCAGCACCAAAACTGAGACGCCCTGGGTGCAGACATACGTAAACGATGACGCCCCCAGCGTGCCGATATTTAGGACAGTGTCGTAACTCATCGTAAGGAGAGCGGGCTGCGTAGAAACAACGCAGTTGCTCGTGACGCCCGCATTGACCGCGAGCGTGGCGACATTCGTAGCGGCTATCGACGGCACCCCAGCGCAGATCGTAAAGACCGTCGCGCAAAGAACGCCGAGAACGCGCGCTATAAAGGTGCGCGACAATTAGGCTCCTCACAGACAAGATGCTTGCCGGCTTGCCGAGGTGGCCGGCCCTCTAGATAATATCGGCAGCCACTGGCTCGGCTGTCAGGGACGAACTCATAAGGACCTGCGACAAATGTAGCAGCCCCTCAAATTCGCGATACGACACTCGTCTTCGAGCAACGCGCTACTGCCGAAGAGGCGTCGACGCTCGGAGCGTGGTTCAAGAAAACGGCGGGCCCAGAAGCGGCGCGAGCCGTTGGGAAAGTACTGATAGATGCCGCCACCAGCGTGATCGGCGACATCATTCGGAAGACGATGATAGGCTCGTGAATATTAGGATTGGGCCGAACTTGATTCGTCTTCCGAGAGCCGTTCAATATCTTAGCGGCACCGCAGCTGCATTCGTGCCCACGTTCGCCGCGAGCCCCCGCGATCAGCCGGAATCGCCCGGCAGCGGCCCGAAAAAGACCGACATCTCGGAATTCCGCTAATAAGAATTGGAGTTACTGTGAAAATATCAGCGGAAGTCTTTGCCTTCGTGGTCGCCGGAACTCTGTGCATCACTCCCGCATTCGCCGTTCCTGTCGGCACAGTACACGTCAAAGGCACCGGCGCGGATCTTCTCAACCGCGCGTTCGTGTACTCGAAGCAGAAAACACCAAGCGGCGTAATTCAACGGAGTACCGAAATCGTCGAGCTAAACGGTGATCTCCACGGCAAAGTGCTGTACCAGGTCACCTCCGTGATCGATGAAAGGGCCGGGACGCTCGTAGATACCGGCGACCAGGTTTTTTCCGGCGTAATTGCCGGTTCTGCACCGGTCATGATTCATGACGCGAGGTTTCGGTTTGTCGTAAACTTGAGGACTGGGGCCGATCACGGGACGGTCTATCTAACCGATCACATCGCGGGGCCGCCGGTACAGTGCATCTTGCAAGTGACTGGGACCGGCAAGCGTGCCGACGGAAACCCAACGTTCAAGTATTCTGGGACCTGCCGGTTCACCAGCTGAACAAGTGCTTCTCTCGCGTCGCCCCGTTACAGCTTTCGTGCATCAAGAATGCATCAGCGGGGTCCGAATCAGTCGTCTTGGTCAGTAGCGGTCAGGAGCTGGGCATCGCGAAAACTCTGCCTATATCGGACATTTCAGTAGCTACACGGACAGGCCAGGACCGCCGTATGAGAGTTCGAATCCCGCTGGGGCTAAATTTTAGTAAGAAAACGGCATTGCTTTTCGACGGAAAGCCGGCTTCCGCGACACTTATCACCGCTTTTACGCGGTGTGCTGACTCGCTGCCTGCCCGAGGGCAAACTCCCTGTCCCAGTGTAGTCACAAACCGGCGACGTTTTCGGCACGGCGGCTCGCTATAGTTACGCTGAGGACATTAGCCATGCGAAATTCAATTTTAGTATTTTTCATCGCTGCCATTGCGGCACTTTCACCGGCGCCCGCCGTTGCCCAGGGGGTATCCATACCTTCTAAAATCGGCCTGGCGTGGAACTCGGTCACGAAGACCGTTCCAAACGCAGACGCGTGGTCGTTACAGCCGGGCGACTTCGACTTGGATTTCGCGATCGCCTCAAACGAGAACTTGCAAATCGTGGGTTCCGGTGGCGTGCTTGGCTACAGCCTCGACCAGCTCACTGCAATGGGCGGCAATGCGGCGACCTTGTTGAAGAGCGGTTTCGCTGAAAACTATTACGCCACGAATTATAAAGCGCGGATCGATCAACCCACGTTTCACAGGGCAACGATCGTAGACTGCGCCTTACAAACGGTTACGACATTGGATTTGCGAGCCAAGACGTTCGACGTGCAGCCGATGGAACGTTACGGATCGCCGCTCGGCGACAATTTGCACCTCTCGCTAGATCTTGTAAACAGCGCCTTGGGCAATAAGCGGTTTGCGGGAATCGCGACGGACGGTTATCGCTCGGTCGTTGCAATCACGGAGACGAAAAAAGATGGTGATCACACGCGTAGCGCAAAATACATCGCCTACTACACCACCTATTTTAACGAAGAACTTGCCTGCCCAACGGTTGACTACGTGTCGAACGCTTCGCACGGCGATGGTTTTCCGTCGCTACGAAACGTCACTCGGTTCGCGAATCAGCTCCATCAAATCCTGGCGGACTTCGCTCCGGGTTACCACATAAATGTTTCCCAGACCGGACCACCGTTACCCGATGATTTCCCGCTGTATGAGGCGATTTCGTCGGGGTTTGACCCACCATATTTGGGTAATGCCGCGTTCGTAGTCGAGCGCGGCAACCTGCGCATAATTCGAGACGACGACGCCGTTTTCAAAGTTCCTCGCGACTTCAAGCGTCAGCCGAGCGGCGGCCCGGTATCTAACGGAGCGGTCGGGAACGGACGGTAGCGGACGGAACTCGCCGGAATTCCCGAGCGTTGGTTCGAATCCCGCTGGGGCTACCAAAATCGCGCCGAACAGACCAGGCGCGCTGGACTAGCGCCCGTGTGACGGAGAGCAAACATGAATCAAAACGATCGCGTAGAGATCGATCGTCTCGCTGAGGCGCTGACTGCGGCGTGGAATGCTGCAGACGGCGTC
Source organism: Vulcanimicrobiota bacterium (assembly GCA_963758805.1). Classification (GTDB taxonomy): domain Bacteria; phylum Vulcanimicrobiota; class Vulcanimicrobiia; order Vulcanimicrobiales; family Vulcanimicrobiaceae; genus Cybelea. The sequence continues at coordinate 1,235,178 of CAVWWP010000001.1, read as the reverse complement.
GCCTTCGGAAAAATGTTCACCGAGGACGCGGACTTTGTCAATATCCGTGGCGATCACTTTGTGGGTCGCGATACGATCGCAGAGGGACACCAGAGGATCTTTGACAGCATCTATCGCGACAGTCGGAATGTTTTTGCGATATCGAAGATTCGGGAAGCTACCGGTGAAGTTGTCGTCGCTCTGATGGAGGCTCATTTGCATTGCCCGCAAGGACCCATGGCGGGAGATAACGATGCGATTGCGACGGCCGTGCTGTGGCGCGGACCCTCTGGTTGGCGCATTGCGTCTTTCCACAACACACTTAAGCAGGATCCCTCAGGCGCCCGACCCACTCGCTAGAAAGTTTTTTTTAGCGACTACCGGTCATATAAACCCGCGCCGTTGTAAGCTCGCGATCGGGACGTTTCCTCCCATACGCGTCCATCGCGTAGGCAGGCGTTACCAGGAAGCCGGTGTTCGGCCATCGATGGGCGCGGTCTGCGAGGACTGCGCTACTTCGTTTGAAACACTGAGTCGTCGACCGGCGCGTTGATTGCGTACGTGCCGTACGTCGCGGTCGCGTCGAGGCTATACTTTGGCATCGCCACCGAAATCGTCTCGGACTGCGGCAGCGTGTAGTTTTGCATGTGCTGATTTTCGATCCTGAGCCGAATCGACGAGCCATCCTTGTAGAACCATTGCGCGGATATCGCCCGGTAGTCGTGCGTCACCTCGAACGTGACGTGATCGACGGACGGATCGGCCTTCGGTACGGCCTGTAAGATATACGTGAACGAATCGCCGGCCGCTTCCTGCGTGACGGAACTCACGACATACTTTGAAGGCCAGGTTTGTGGAACCATGTCGAGCGTATAGGAACCCTTGAAGAAGTTCCCCAATGGCCCCGGTATCTTCGTAATGGCGATCGCGGCTTGATTGGGGGACTTGTAGTAGGCGACGCCATCGGCTCCGGATTTGAACTCGATCGGGCGATGCATGTGCACGTCAAAATGGACAGGCACCGAGTACGCCGTCAAGCCTTGCTCTGCGGCAGCGCGTGCCAGGATGTCGTCGCCGCTCGGGAGCGTAGTAGCAGCCTGGGCGACACAAAAGACTGCCGTCGCCAAGAGGCTGCCGAACAACACAACTCGTCGCTGCTTCATCGTTCCCGTCCTATGTACAGCCATGCCATCGAAGGGAGGCCAGGCACTGAATTCACGTGGCTAAGCGCATCCCAATGTACACAGCTGCAAGCGCTCCAAGGACGAGCGCAGGGACGAGCTTGGCGACCGAATCTCGTGCCCGTACGTGCGAGCCGATGGCGCCGATCAAGAGGAGAAAAAGTCCGATAGCGGCGGCAATTCCCAGGCTCTTGTTTGAAAGCCCGATCAAGAGGCCCAGAGCGCCGGCAAGTTCCAGCACTCCGATTCCGCGATAGACGTTGACGGAGAGTCCCAGGTGACTCGCCGATTCGCGCATCGCCGGCACAGTGGCGATTTTTGCGCCGCCCACAATAAGAAAAGCCAACGCAAGAAGTGCCCCGATAACGTTAATGACTATTTGCATCCAAGAATTCCGAGCCTCCCTTGGTCCAGTCGAATCGTAGATCAATTGTGCTAGATTCCAATGAAGCGGCGTTCACGAGTCCTTCCCATTCGAAGCCTGTGATGCTGGCGTGGGCGGGCAGGGATGATTCCTCTAACCGACGCCTCCCGGCGGCCGACGCATTTCCCTATCGTGACGCTCGCGCTCATCGCCGCTAATCCAGCTTTGGAATGCGGGCACCATCGTGGCTACCCAGACTGGCGGTGTGGCGTACATGGCGCACGTCGGCCCGCCGGCATCATCTCAGGATTGGTAGGTTTTCATATTCTTCCCAATCTCTTCTCCCCGGTCCGCTACGGTTTATCTAAGGAGGTTCATTAGCATGATTGCCCTATTTCAAAATCTTCAGGCAAGCGTCGAGGAAGAAGCCCATCGGCAATGGGGCTGGTACTTGACCCTCGGGATCCTTCTCATCATCGTGGGCGCGTACTGCGTCTACGCCCAGGTGGCCGCGACGATGGCGTCGGTCATGGTACTCGGAGCTCTGCTCCTCGTCGGCGGGGCGGGCTACGTCGTGGCGATGTTCACGGCGCGCGCCGGGGCCGGATACGCCTTCCTTTTGATGTTGGCTGCCGCGTTCAATGCGGTCGTCGGGCTGATGCTGATCGGGCATCCGGCGATTGGCGCGTTAGCGCTGACGCTCTTCATCGCCATCCTTCTGATCGTCGGGGGAATTTTCCGGTTCTTCTCGGCCGTGTGGTTCCGGATGCCGCAGTATGGATGGGTCGCGTTCGGCGGTGTGCTGAGCGTGCTTTTGGGCCTGGCATTGTGGGCTCAGTGGCCGATCTCGGCGTTGTGGTTCATCGGTTTTGCCGTAGGAGTGAACTTCATCTTCGACGGCGTTGTCTGGTGTTCTATGGCACTAAAGGCCAGGAGCCTGATGCCCCTGCAACACGCATAACGGCGCAGCACGTAGCACGATCAAAGAGTAGCACGTCAAAATGAAAGGTTCATCATGGCAACACAAACTCAAACCATCAAAGAGCGCCTGCAATCGGTTCACGACGAGCTGAAGTCGGCAACAACCAAGCACGGCGAAGAAGCCAAAGAGCGCATCCGTACCGCTGTTGGACAGGCTGAAGCTACCAGAACGGAGCTGCAGGCAAGACTCAAGGAGCAGAAAGCCTATAACGAAGTGCGCTTGGAAGTAGTTCTCGAGCATCTCCACGAAGCGACTCGTCAGGCGAAATCCGCTATGGATGCAAAAGGCGCGGAGGTCCAAGAGCATCTCAAGAAAAGCATTACCTCCGCGAAGGCTGCTCTCGAAGACTAAACGATCTCGATCCGCTTGTTCCGGTGCGGGCGTCGTTTGCCTCACGGTGCCCGCACCTGGCTACCGCCCCTCTAAGGAATGACGATTCTTAAGCCACGTTGTCAACGGCTCGAGTCCCGTCGGCGCGTTCGGGACGTCTTCCTTGCCTCAGCTCGATCGCTTAGAGACGTGAAGCGACACCCCGGTTTCTGGACACTGCAGGCAGCTATTTCGGCCCGGAGTTTCCGCGCGCAGCGTTGCCTCAATTGTTGTTTTTTCATAAAAACCAAGCTCCGCTGGATGCAGCGGTCTAAAAGCGCAACGCAAGGCTATCGTTGCTGAGGTTACAGTCTTCCCGACCTGGAGGCGACGGGTTGGCGCATGGCCAGTCGGAAGGCGAGGATTCCCGTGCCATCACCGGCATCGGCCGACCGTAATGCAGCTACGAGAACGTGTAAGTCTGGCGATTCTCGTAAATATCGACGAGCTGCAAAGTGTCGTGCAAAACATAATGGGTGACCCTCTGGACTACACGATACAGCATACGCTAACCGGGATTCAAAAGTCGGTACGGTATGGCGCCAGGAGCGGAAACCGGGCGCTCAAAACGAGATGGCTATGTGATCGCCTACTAGCTACGGCTTCCTGTGCAGGCGGCCATCGATTCCCCCGGCAGCTTCCAAGTTCGCGGCGCGTGGTATATCCGTTTGCCGATGGCATATTCGAATCTACGCGCGATTCTGTACACTAGCTTGTAAACGTAGCGGTATCGTTAACGTCGCGCGGCGAGCGCGGCAAAGCTGGACGCCGCTTGCGTCTCTTCGGTTACGAGTTCCGCGTAGACGCCTTCCGCCGATTCACTAAAAGAATGCTTCGGGATTCAGCAGAAAAGAATTTTCGTTAAACAGCGTCATGGCCGGAATCGCGCTGCCCTCGCTCGAAAGGGAGGGCTGTTCGATAAATCGCTGCTTAGAATTCATAGGAAAGAGGTATGTCCAATGCGAGCACTTCGCCTCCTCGCTCTGGCCTGTGCACTTGGAACCGCCGTTGCACCGGCAGCCCTGGTTGCTACCGCAACCGCCGCCATGGCCCAGACGCAACCGCCCACCAAACAACAGTTAGAGACCGCCGTGAAAACCGCAAACCCAACGATCGGCCAGCTCCGCCAACTGAGGAAGCTCGAGCCGAACGTCAACAATATGACTTCCACACAGCTAAAACAAGCGCTCGAGCAAATTTTCTCACCCCAACAACTCGCCACAATCCGCCAGTCACTCAAGGCGCAAGGCGTCTCTATGCCCAGCCAGTAACACTAGGAACTCAAAACTGAACCTTTTGTTACCTTAAGAGATGGTCACGGCAGCTACCACGGTTGCATTGGGCATTGTTAAACTCGAGCGGCCACCTTAGGGCGGCCGTCCGGGTGAGATATATCCCCTTAGCTATATAAAAGTCAATTACGTCAGCAGAGCCGGCTCAGAGCGTGAGGCATCATTAACAAACAGATATGGTATCAACTCCGCGTTCGGAAGTCACGACGATCGCTAAGCCGACCGGCAACGCGGCAACGAGTTAGTTTGGCTCGAACTTTGCGGTAAAGTGGTAAGTGCCTTCGACCGGCCGGCAATTCACTATTTTTGGTCTGTATGTACTCAATCGCGCTGCCTCGAGGGCGGCCTCATCGACAGGTAAGGAGCTGCTGGACCTTTCAACTTGCGCGTGTTTGACCGAACCATCAGGATTAACGGTGACGAGAATCGTTACGCTAAACGGACCTCCCGGCTCTGACAAACCATGCGGAGTGATTGGCTCTTGGCGTCGCGTGACAACCACATCAGTTGCGGCGGGGCATGCACTGGCAGTGGGCGGCGGCATTGGACTAGCCGAATTCCAAGGCGTTTCGACCCACCTGCCGTTACTGTAGCTGAGCGTCGCGGTCGCATGTGGCTTCGTAGGGCAACACATCGCAGCATCCGGACCATAATACGGTCGGCTCAGCCAAATCGCGTCGCGGTTCTTCCCATGTAGGATCGACGCGTTCAGCTCGCAGCCGTTCCGCACGGAGACGGCGGGAACGATCTTTCCCGCGCTTGTCGCAGAGAACACCGTAATGGTCGACGCACCGCAATCGCCGGCCATCTCGTGCGATAGCACGACGAGCTGTTGCAGGCCGGGCTGCATGAACTCGCCCGCGCCGACGATGCGCAACTCTTGCATCGGAAACCAGCGTTTCGCGCCTTTCCGCTGCGTCACGATTGAGAGCGGACCGCCGTTTACCGGCGACTGGTATTTCAAGCCATAGTAATATGCGCAGCCGCCGACGACGCTGGGGGAATTGCAGGCCTCGCCGTCGACCGCGTAGATCGACAAGTACCACTGATAGAACCGGGTCCCGGAATCGGAGCCGAGAAGCTTCCGGCTCGCGACCGCACGCCATTGGCTGTGCGTCGCCTCGCCGTTGAGCTAGAGGAACTGGCTCTGCACGACGATTCCAGGCGCCGCCGGTGCAAAAACATCTTGGGCTTGGGCAACCGCACAGATTGCAACGCCCGCAACGAATGCCGTCGCCGCGAGCATTGCGAGTAACCTTCGCACACGCTGCGATTCGGTGCTTCGCCGGTCAAATTCCCGCTTACCACTGGGAGCTCTGATCCTCCCCTAAAGGCATAACGATCCTTTGAGGCGCCTGGCGCGCAGGCGCGGCGTACAGGCGCGATAGCTATGGTTTTGAAATGACTTGAGTTATTAACGGCGCTTAACAAATGCGAGTCGATTCATTGGAGGCTTGCTAATTGTTGCGCTGCGTCGCTTGCCACCGGTAAAATTTTCTTGCAGCATGGTATCAGAACATCAACGGCTGCGAGAAGAGCATAACATGACGCGTTCCCAGCGTTGCGCCTGCCTCACCGTGCTGGGAGGGGCGCTGATCCTTGTCGCCTGTCAATCGGTTTCGGAGATATCGGGTGCGCTGAGCTCCGGCCGAGTCGCATCGGTTCCGAACATCCACTTTCGCGGAGCCCACCCCTCAAGCGCTTGGATCAACTATGGCGGCGTTCGCCGCTTGATTACGTTCCCAACTCAGATCCATCACGTCGTCGTAATCGTGATGGAAAACCGCACGGTTGACGATCTATTTGCGGCTTACTACGACTCCGCGTTCTGCGGCCCGTCCCACAGCGCCAATTGCGGCACCGCGATGAACCTTTACAACCCCGGGGCGACGCCCACGCTGCAGCCGAACTCTCTGAGTGCGCACTTCGACCCCGACCACGGCCACGCAATCGGTTGGTGGCACGAATCCCGTGGACACTGGGATACCGAGCCGATGTCGTGTGCCGGTCTCGAGAACGGGTCGTGCCCATCGACCGATACACCGCTGTCGTACGCTCCGGCCAAGGAGACCGGGATATACAAGCAGTTGCTTGAGAACTGGGCGTTTGCGAATAATGTGCTGCAGGCCAACGAGGGGCCGAGCTTTGTGGCGCACCAATACTTTATCGCCGCGCAATCCGGGGGATTGCCTGCCGCCACGTCCTCGCCTTACGCCGAGGCGGAGAACCCGCGGCCGGTATCAATGTCGCCGAGTCCAACCGGCGATTACGCGGAGAGCGACAGCGCCATTGACATGGTGGCGACCGCGGGATGCAATCCGACTAGCGGCTACGCAGTCAAAACGGTCAACATGGCGATCCCGCTGCCCTCGAGTACCCCATGGGACAATGGGCCTACCCTTGCTCCGCCCTGCGAGGAGTATAAAACGATCCTCGATGAAGTCGGGCAAAAGACGCCGCCGATCGCCGCTTGGCAGTATATCGCGCACGCCGACAACACGATCTGGGCCGCTCCGCTTGGCGTCAATCATCTCTACCAGCGGTGGCTGCAGGGCCAGAACATGTTCACCGTCGATCCGGACGCGGAACAGTTCGTCAGCGACATTGGAAGCTCTAATCCATCGCGCCCGTTCGCGTCGCTGACGTACATCACACCCTGCGCACATGAGTCAGATCATCCCGCCGATTCGGGCTCGGACGACGGACCAGAATGGCTTGGCTGGGTGCTCAACGCCATCGGCCACAGCAACTACTGGAACTCGACGGCGATCATCGTAGTCTGGGACGACTGGGGCGGTTTCTTCGATCATGTGCCGCCGACGGGCTTAGGGAACATCGTTCATCCAAACCCGAATATGTACGGCACGTACCCCGATCCAAACGAATGGGGGTTCCGCGTGCCGCTCTTTGTGATTTCCCCGTACGTCACGGCGCGTGGCTATGTCTCGAGTTACGGCGGAAATGTCCCGCAGTACCGCAGCCAGAGCGTCATCTTGCAATTCATCGAAGCCATCTTTGGTGTGAATTCGCTCGGTGGAGATGACTACCAGCAAGGTCAGCTCGACGGGCTCCAGGACATGTTCAACATGTCGCCATCGCCTGCGCCGCTACCGTACGTTGCGGTCTCAGAGCCGCCTTCGTGGACGCCGCCGTCCGGCGGAGCTTGTCCGAAGAGTGGTGCCGGCCCATCGCATCGGTACCGGCGAAGCCTGTATATGAAACGTCCCGAAGCTCGACCGCTGAGTGGACACTCTCTCATTGAGAAACGCTCGTAGCGCTGCTCGGCGGAGGGGAACGACCGCAGCACGAAACGCGGTTGACGTATCGGTCCCGACTCGCCGGAATCACAGCGGCGCGTTCTGGAAGTGCTAGAGCACTTTGCGTATGACGTCGGCGTCAAGGGCGGCGAGATTCGGGATGACTCGTGATGCAAGTGCGAGGGCGGCAGCGCCGGGTGGAAATTCGCGGTTGGGAATCGCGACGACGGCGAGCTTCGCGGCGTGCGCCGAGCGAATGCCGTTGGCCGAGTCTTCGACCGCCGCGGTGCGCGCGGCATCCGCGTTGAGGAGCTCGAGCGCGCGGAGGTAAACGTCGGGTGCGGGCTTACCGTGCGCGACTTCGTCGGCCGATACGACGACGGCGAACAGCTTGCCCCAGCCGGTGCGTTCCAGGACGCTCTTCGCAACGAGCAACGAAGCCGACGTCGCGAGGCCGAGCGGGAACGCGCTCGCGAGGCGATCGAGTGCGGCACCGGCACCCGGCAAAACCGGAACGTTTTTCATCCGATCGATGACGCCTGCGACAACGCGCTCTGCGATCGTCTCCGGCGTAAGCGCAACGGCGAGCTCGTCGTGGACATAGCGCGACCATTCCGCGGTGCGCATCCCGATCATCGCTGCTGCCGCGCCGTCGCGCCAGCGGCCGCCATGGGCGACGACGAACTCGCGCCGCACGTCTCGCCAGACTTGTTCGCTTTCGATCAGCGTCCCGTCGAGATCGAAAACGACCCACTCGCGCGTCAGGCCAACTCTCGCATATCCGATGGGCTCAGTTTGAGTGAAGCGGCGCCGACGTTCTCCTTGAGATGCTTCACGCTCGATGTTCCCGGAATCGGCAGCATCACCGGAGATTTCGCCAGCAACCACGCGAGCGCGACTTGCGTCGGCTTTGCTCCCAGGCTCTCGGCGATTCTCGCGAGCGGGCCGCCCGACTCGGCGAGGCCGCCGGTGGCGAGCGGGAACCATGGGATGAAGCCGAGATTCTCGTGCGTGCAGTACTCGACGACGTCTTCCGATTCGCGATCGACGAGATTGTAGCGATTCTGCACCGAGACGATCGTCGCGAAACGGCGCGCCGCTCGAATCTCGGGCACGCTCACGTTCGAAAGGCCGAGGTGGCGGATCTTTCCTTCGCGCTGGAGTTCGACAAGCGTGCCGATCTGATCTTCGAACGGCACCGTCGGATCGATGCGGTGCAGCTGTAAGAGATCGATGCGCTTGAGTCGCAGCCGTCGGAGACTTCCTTCTATTGCCGAGCGCAGATGTTGCGGACGACCGTCCGGCTCCCACTTGTTCGGACCGGGCCGCACCAGACCGGCTTTCGTTGCAATGACCAGATTCGACGGATACGGATAGAGCGCTTCAGCGATCAAGCGCTCCGAAACTTCGGGACCGTACGAATCGGCGGTGTCGATAATCGTGATGCCGAGTTCGAGTGCGGTATTCAAGACGGCCATCGCCTCGTCGCGATCGGCCGGCTCGCCCCAAATGCCGTTTCCCGTAATGCGCATCGCGCCGAAACCGAGGCGGTGCACCGGCAAGTCGCCGCCGATGGCAAACGTTCCGCTCGCTGCCGCCGGGCGGGCTCCGGAGCGTAAGGTTGTTTGTGGCGTGCTCATGTATCGGCTGATGTACCCACGGCTAGATACTCGTAAAAATGTTATCGCCAAATTCTCAGTGATTCGTCGCGAGGGTGCGGTTCGTTGTTTTCAGCTTTCGCGGACGCGGGAGGACTGGTGCTCTGGCGGGCCGCCGAAATCCATACGGGCGAGAACGTAGGGACCACCGACACGCACGTCATCTTGGTAGAGCTGAAAGACTGACCTAAAGGTCCTGCGCCTCGAACGTCAGGCCACCGCGGCATCCAGCCTTTGGACACACGAACCGTGACTTGGCCGAACAACGAGCGGCGCTCTTGTCCGACCGACAGGGACTAACGGCAACGAGTTAGTTTGGCTCGAACTTTACAGTAAAGTGGTACGTACCTTCGACCGGGTGGCAATTCACTATTTTGGGTCTGTATGTACTCGATCGCGCTGCGTTGAGAGCGGCCTTATCGACAGCTAAGGAGTTGCTGGACCGTTCAACTTGCGCGCTTTTGACCGAACCATCAGGATTAACGGTGACGAGAATTGTCACGCTGATCGAGCCACCCAGCTCTGACAGGCCAGGCGGAGCGATCGGCTCTTCGGGTCGCGTAACGACGACATCGGTTGCGGCAGGGCATGCACCGGCAGTGGGCGACGGCATTGGGGTAACCAAACTCCAATTCTCCTTATGCGCTTTCCACCAACGTTGAGCGTTCTTTATGCCCTCATAATCCACTCCACAGGGGCCGTTACCGCTGCATTTAGGTAATCCGAAATCTTGGCCAGTGAGTCGTTCCAATGCTGCAGCAGCATCCAAAGCAACATTGTAGTTGTTGTCAAAAAGGAAAGCTGCGAAGAATGGTATATCTCTCTTCGAACCTAAGACTTCAACCGCTCCAAGTACCCAATCGCGGGTTTGAGAAGATGGGTTTTCGGCTTTGGCCTTCAAAGCGGGAAGAGCTTCTTTGGCGCCGAGCATTTCAAAAGCCAATGCGGTTTGCTCGATAACTCCACTGTCTTGTTCATTTTTGAGCATGCGGATCAGACTACGTATAGCTGACGGGTCGCCGATCTCACCGAGCGCGCGGGCAGAATTTGCGCGAACATAACTGGACTGTGAATCCAAGGACTGCAGCAAGAAAGGCACTGCAGCCCTAAATTTCACGTCTCCGATGCCCCGAATCGCGAGCCATCTCGTATCCATGCTCTTAGTTTCACGCGCAATGTTTAGTAGTGCCGGACCTGCGTCCGGGTAGTTTGTCGTAATCTTTAACATTATCGCTTCCTTTGCTGCCACGTCTTGCTCAGACTGGAAACGCGAAAGCAACACCCGCTCTTTAGTATTCGAACTTTGAGACCAGCAGCTTGGGCCAACAGGTCTAGTAAAGGTTGTGGCCTCCCCCGTTCCAAGTTCGGCTCGGCGTACCGAGCCTTGCCAATGCCCAACGATCTGTGATCCATCTGCTGATAATTTACCCACGAATTTCTCAGGCATGTTCCCAGTGCTGTCGGCCTCGGCGATGCCTTCCCGTAATGTCACAGTATTACTCTCGATCTCGACTCCCAGTGCATCACCGTACTCGTGGAAGCTTACGGCTGATGGGGACATTGTGGTACGCCATGCGAGAAGCTTCCCGTCCGATCCCTGAACAATGTAAACACAACGATTCGTGTCATTCTCGTGCCAGCGGCCTAGAAATGGATTTGAGGCGGGCTTTAGTAATCCGGCGGGGCGCGACAGGACGACTGCCTTGGTCGTGCCGCGGCGCGTGTAGGTTCCCGTCCAGAGTCGTTTCTGCCCATTGAAAGTCAAATCAATCGCCATTTGATCTGGAAAAACGTCCGTCGATTTTCCATTGCGTTCAATTCGCAGCCGATGTCCATCCCACGATGCCCCACCGCCATTATCGGTATTAAACCAGCCGCCTTTCTCGTTACCGGCCAACCTCTCGTATACGCGAACCTTCAACCGCCCGGGCTCACCGGGCTCGACATTGAGTAGGATTCCCAACTGAGCGAGTTTGCTAGCAAATGGATCGTGCGTCTCCCAAAAGCCCGACAGCATTTCTGCATCATCTTGGGAAATCGAGACGGTCGACTGTGCCCGGCTATGTGAAACCACTTGGCCGCTAACTGGCAATGTCAGTAAAACTGCCGCCGCACTCAGCAACAGATTACGAATTGTTTTCATGCTGGAACTCGCAGAGCATTCGAATGGGCCTTGGCGCGAGCAAGACGGAGTCCTCTGCCCGGCGACTCAACTTATGGCCTGACCCGGACTCCAAAAGTGAACATTCGTGGTGGCGCGTAGTGATTTCCCTGAGCGTTTAAGAGCGTCACGAAGTAGCGATCGTTGAGCACGTTCTGGATGCCGAGCGTCAGCGCGGTTTTGGGAGCTACCGCGATCCCTTCTTCTACATTAAAAATGGTGTGGGGCGTCGCTTTGCAATTCCCCGGCGTTCCGTCGGGACATATGGCGGACGACAAGCCGCTGCCGTATTCCCCGTCTAGCGAAAACCAGCCCCCGCGCCGGTCATTGAGCAGAACGCCGCTGGCGATGCTCCAGTTCTGTTCGTGATCCGCCGGTGTGAAGTCCGTCGGAGATCCGAAGCATGGCGCGAGCAACTGAGTTTCGCAGCCCTTGTTGAGCGAGACCACGTGTGCGACCGAGAAGTAAGCCCGGCCGTTCCGTTCTAGGGGCTGAACGTAGTTGAGTGCCTCCTGCGACAATCTGCCCAGCACGTAGTTGATGTCTTGATGGAGAAGCGTCAGGCCTACTTGGGTGTCGTCGATGAGGTCGTTCGCGTTCTTTTGCCAGACGCGAAAGCCGAGATCGCCGGATCCGACCGGTATGTGGCCGCCGAACTCGAGTTGGGTATCGCGCTCCGGTTTCAGGTCGAACTGCGCTAACGTCGGCTGCAAGGGCAGATTGAGAAGGTAGGCGGCCTGTGGACTAACGTTCTCAAAGGAGAATGGCTCGAAGAAGCGACCGATGTATGCGTAGAGGCTCGCGCGTTTACCAAAGAAGCGCGTGAGCTTGAGTCTCGGACTGAAGGCACCGAAGCCCTGCGAAAACTCGGTCGATTTGATCGTGAAGAAATCATAACGAAGTCCGTAGTCTGCTTCCCAAAGACTGCTCATACGCCAGCTGTCTTGAAGGTACGATTGATAAGTGTTGCCGGTATTTGGCGCGTCATCGATGACGGTCACCGGCGCGTTCGGCATATTCGGGGTTTGGATGGGGGCGAGAAAGTTGTTCGGCTGCAGCGTGATTGCGTAGTATTTCAATACGCGAGTGAGATCGTACGATACGCCGGCGGCGATGGTGTGCTGCCCGAACGTCTGCACGTAGTCGCCCTGCATGATGTAATCGAGTGCCGTCCGCTGGTCCGCAAGTGAATAGCCGCACGTCGTTGGACCGAAGCTCCCGGTCTGGATGGCATCCGCACAATCCGTCGACGTGCCGCCGTTTCCGTAGGGAGGCGGCTCGACATTGAGGGCCTCGCCATAGATCCAATCGTTAACCGGATCGCCGAAGTCTTCGAATCTTCGAAGCCTTATATGCCGGCCCGAACGTAATCAGATCCGGTATCACCGAGCGGATGATGATACTGGAGCGCCAAAAAGGTGTCGGCCTGCGTTTCGTTATCGTCGGTCGAGGCCGGTTCGCCGTTTGCGACGTCGTTGGGAATCTGAAACGTGCCGTAGCTGTTGATGAACGTGACCTTCGTGAAGTTATTTCCGCCCGCAGGCAAAGTGGCCGTCGCGAACTCTCCCACGGAGCTGGCGTCGTTATGGGGTGAGTTGAAATTCGGCGGATCGAGCCCCCGCGTCGTTTGAAACCCGTTGAACGCGACATCGTAGCCGCCGGCGCTACCGATCGGCGCATGATAGCCGAGCTGCGATTGGGCGTTTGTGTACGAGCCGGCAGACGCGTAGCCGTCGAAACCCGGAGGGCCCGTACCGGATCGAGTGGCCATGTTGAAGACCGAGCCGAAACGCAAGCCATACTGCGCGGGGTATGCACCCTCAATAAGATCGATGAAGGAGAGGTCGTTGAGGTTGATCTCGCCGCCGATATCGCGATTGAGCTCCTGCGGTAAGGCAATGCCGTCGAGCATGTAGTTGATCACCCCGTGGTCGCCGTTTATGTGCACGACCCCGTTTGCGCCCCGCACGGCGCCAGGCATCTGGATCTCCATCTCGGAGAAGCTGTTATTGAACGGCATCTGGGTCAAGTACGTTTGATTCACCACAACGTCGCTGCCGCTTCCGTGAATCACGTCCGTCTGCGCTCGACTTGCGACAACGTGCTGAATTTCTTTCAGGGTCGTTAAGGCGATCTCGACGTTCGCACCGCCGGTGCCGAGATCGACGCGGGCGATCCCTCGCAAATCGCCGTTCTGCGCTTCGACGTCATAGTGCCGAGCGGAAGCGGCGGGAACGAGAAGTGCCCGCGCGCGTTCGTCGATACATGCATCGTGAGGTTGTTTCCGGACGCGCTTACTCGAGCGCCGGCGACCGGAACACCCTGATGCGTTACCGTTCCACTTAGGAAGGCGCTGGCATTAACGGCGTAGCTCGGAGCGGCGCATGAGAAAACCAAGGCGCCGGCAACCAGCGCCACGTTAGCATCGCGCCTCAATAAACTGTTCATCCGATCCTCTCGAGTCGCAGCCGTTTACGCGCTCTTCTTAGCGTCAGAGTTGCGAATCAGCCAACGACAGCTTGCGCTCCACTAATGAGATTAGCGTATCATTATCAAATAGTCAAGGGCGGCTTCGGCAGGCGCAGTTACAGGGCGCCCTGAAAAGCGCTCTATCGTAAGAAATCTGAGGCGGAGGACAACGAGTGGTGACTCAGGTTAGCCGGAAAACAAAGCAACGCGACGCCGTGCGCGCTGTCTTGGCGGTCGCAGAACGACCCCTAAGCGTCGACGAACTGCTCAAAGAGGCGTCGAGGCGAGTGAAGGGGCTGGGTGTGGCGACCGTCTACCGTGCGGTAGGGACGCTGCTGAGCGAGGGTTGGATTGACGTCGTCGAAATCCCGGGAGAACCGGCTCGATACGAACGCGCAGACAAGGGACACCACCATCATTTTCAGTGCGAGAAGTGCGATCGCGCTTTTGACGTCGCCGGGTGCCTGGATAATCTCCGCAAGCTAGCGCCGCCGAAGTTTCGGGTTAAACAACACTCCGTGACTCTGTACGGCCTATGCGCCTCTTGTGCAGCCTAGCCATCGCCAATACTGGTGTGTTTCGGTCGCAGTTTCGACACAATCGCAACTTGACCGACAGCTAGTTGATATACTATTATCACTAGTACCAGAACGATTTTCTTTTTTCGAAAGCAGTATCATGTCGAAAACTCTTTTTGTCGGAAATCTCCCGTACTCGATGACCGTTGTGAACGAGGCTCGACCGCGAGCTTTCACGCAAGGCGGACGCCGCTGAGCGTGAAACCGTCGACGGTATTCACTGTCAGTCGCTGCAGCGACGATCCGGCGCCGGAGTTTGTTCTGCACGAGCAGTGCTGCTTCAACTACGGCCGCATCGACAGCGTTCGCGGGTGTCTGGAGGAGCACTTACAAGCGCTGCGCGAGCGCGTCGATGCTCTCGCGTCCGTTCTCGCAACGGGTGATCCAGAGAAGGCTGAGCGGCTTCTCTTCGACCAAGTTCACGTGATCGCCAAGGAGGTCACTTTGCAGCCCAGGAGCCGGCTCGTCGCGTTTGACGCGATCGTGAAGGACATGTTTCAAGAGGGCGAGCCGGGCACCAACTACTGACCCAATCGCTTTATGCGGGCGAAAGCACTCCGTGATCGTCGCAGTGTGAACCGTGCGCATGGTGCAGGTGCGCCGTGACGAGGTAGTCTGTGTGGGACCCGTGCGGGACCGCTTCGTGGCCGCAGCCGGCGCCATGCGTGTGGTTGGCTTCGTGTCCCCCGCAGGCGTGCGCCGCCGTGCAGTCCTCGGGATTCGCGCCCGATACTTCGACGTTGTGCTCGTCGACGTGTCCCTCGTGCACGAAGTGAAGGTCACCGTCGTGGAGGTAATCGACGTGCCCCAAGTGGTTAACGGTTGTATGCGAACAGCCGTCGGAATGTTCATGCGCGTGGTCGTCGTGAGTTGTGTGCCGCATGCTCCAAGTATACAACCGTAATCGCGGCGAGGGCAACGGGAGGTCCGATTTTGGATCGATTCGCAAGGCGCTCTCAAATTAGCACTTACAAGATCCGGCAGCGTAATACGTTTATTCGCGACTCGATTCTTCGACCTTACGCGTCCGGATGGAAGATTAGGTCCACGAAGTGCGGGAAACGCCCGCCGCAAGGATGAAGCCGCGCGGATGAAGGCCGGTGCGTGGCGCGTCGTTGCGCTGCTTGTCATCGCAGCCGCTGCCGTTTTCGTTTGTTACGACACGCTGCTGCCGGTGCCGCCCGAATACGGCCTGCGGACGGCACAGACGATGCGTGCCGCGCAGAACCAACGCGTGACTTCCGTCGCGCCGAACTCGCCCGGCGCCCTGGCCGGCATTCGAGTCGGTGACACGATCTCGTTTGGCAAGACTCCGTTCGAGCGCGCCGAGGCCTCCTATTCAGCGCCGGGTTCGCGCATCTCGGTCGTAGTCAACGGTTCGCGCACGGTCTCGTTGCTTACGCCGCGGCCGGCATACGCTACGATCCTGCTGCTCCCGCTCGTCATTCGCCTCGCTTTCCTTGCAGTAGCCGCACTCTTAGCATGGCGCCGTTGGGAAGATTCCGCCGCACGCGCACTCGTGCTCTTCTTGCTTTGCTACGGTCTGCTGATTGGGCTGCCGAACACCGTGATGCCGACGCCGCTTCTTTCCGTTCTCGTGCTGCAAACCGCGAGCACTCTGTTGTTGCTCGTAGGGACTGCGGCCGCCGCAACCTTCGCTGCGGAGTTTCCCGACGGCGCCGCCCAGCCCGTTCCGCGCAACCTCGCGCGCATCACGCAGATCTTGACCGTCGTCGCTGCCGGCGTCACGATCGCGGATACTTCGTTCGCCGCGACGGAGCACACCGTCGCGCTGGCGCGCATCGCAATAATTTGGCTCTTTGTCGCTAGCGCTTTGCTGGTGATCGCGATTCTGATCGTCGCCTACGTGCAGGGCGCGGCGTCGGAACGGCAGCGACGGCGGTGGGTCTTTCTAATGCTCGGCATCGGCCTAGTCGCCGTTGCGATCGATATCACCGTGCAGAATACCATCGGGGCTTCGGCGATCGTCGACTATGCGACGCTGCTCCTCATCGGAGCTATCCCGTTCGGTTTGGCCTACGTCATCCTGCGCCACCGAGTCATCGACGTCGGCTTCGTAATCAATCGAGCCGTTGTCTACGGCGCCGTTTCTATCATCATCGTCGGGATCTTCGTCGTCGTCGAGACGCTAACGTCAAGATTTGTGGAACAGCACAGCCGCGCCGGCAGCATGGCGGTGCAGCTCGGCGTCGCGCTGATCTTGGGGTTTTCGATCCGCTTCATCAACGCGCGTGTCGAGCAAGCCGTCGATCGGGTGCTCTTCCGGCAGCGCCACCTCGACGAAGCCGCGATCGCGGATTTTACTCTCGACGCACAGTATGTGACCGATGCCGGAGCGTTGCTCGAGCGCTGTGTGGCGACGGCGATGCGCCACGGGCATGCAACCGAGGCGGGGGTCTGGCTACGGGGTCAATCGGGACTCTACGAGCCGCACAACTCCTCGTTTACGCAAAGCCATTCGGTCGACGAGAATGACCCCGCACTCGTCGCGATGCGGGCTCGCCGGGTCGTTGCCGACCTTCACGCGTTGGGCTCTGCGTTGCCTGGTGCTCTGGCATTTCCGATGATTGTGCGCGGCGAGCTGATCGGTACGCTCGTCTGCGGCAATAAGGAGCATGCCGAGGCATACGCGCCCGACGAGATCGAGTCGCTGCGGAACATGTCGGCGGCCGTCGCCCACGCGCTCGACGCGCTGCGCGTCCGCGAACTTGAAGAGCGGGTTCGATTCTTGGAAAGCGCTAACTCAGGCCATTAGCACCAGCGTCCGGGAACCCAGTACCACCCGCTGCCCGCTAGGTGCCGCCAGTGCCCAGGGCACCACGCGCCGCCGTGGCGGACGTAACCCCCCGACACCCAAACGTACTTGACGCCGTTCCAGCGCCAGTGGCCGCCAACCCAAACGTAGCCCGGACCCGGCGCCGCCGGAACCGCTTCGACGGAGTGATAAGGCGGTGAAACCTGTACGTAGATCACCTCAGCCGACGAAGTCGCGGCAAATCCGAAGGCTAGGACGGCAGCTATCAAGACATTCCTGATCATCTCGTGTTCCTTACTGCGACGGCGACATCTCGTTGAACCATGGGTAGACTTTAGCACTTACAGATTGAATACTCACCAACCTAGCGCTAAGGCAGATATCGTATCGGCATACGAGCGGCGCCTCTTGGTCGTACGTCGCTCACTCTTTCAATACGGTGTCAAGCCCTTTCAGCGCATCGGCTACGGCGGCTACCGCGCGCGCTACGTCGGCTTGCGTGGTTTGCCAGTTCAGAACGCTAACCCGCATCGCCCGCACTCCGCGCCACGTCGTCGCTCCAAAGAACGCCTGCCCTCCTTTGACGACACGGTCTATCACTCGCTCGGTGCGAGCGTCATCCGTGAATCGAACTAGTCCCTGATTGATGATGGGCTCCCACAGAACTTGGGCGCCGTCCAATTGACCGATGCCGCTGACGAGCGAGCGCGCGTGAAGGCACGAACGATCGATCAACTCCGCGACTCCGTTGCGCCCCAATTGCCGGAGCGCGGCAAATGTGGTGAAGCCCCTCGCGCGCCGCGACCACTCGGGATTCCAGTCGATTTGATCTCGCGCTGCAGAAGTGGCAGCGATGTACGGGGCACGGGTCGACATCGAGGCCGAGTGCGATTGCGCGTCGGCTACGAACGCGTACCCGCTGTCGAAGGGAACGTTCAGCCACTTATGCCCATCGGTCGCCCACGAATCGGCTGCATCCGCTCCATCAATGCAATGGCGATACGAGGGGCTGGCCCCAGCCCAGAGGCCAAAGGCGCCGTCGACATGCACCCAGGCTCCGGCCTCCTTCGCTATCGGCACGAGCGTCTCGAATGAATCGAACGCGCCCGTATTGATGTCGCCGGCTTGAAGCAGCACGATGGTTGGCCGTTCGCGCTCTGCCTGCAAGGCTCGACGCAGTGCGTGCGCGTCCATCCGCTCTTGCGCGTCGGGCGCGATGAACTCGACGTTTTGCAGCCCCAGTCCGAGCAGCCGAACGGCGCGATCGATCGACGCGTGGCGGTTGGCGCTGGAGATCAGTCGTAGGGCCGGCGCACCGTAAAGCCCACGCTCTTCGACGTCCCAGCCCATTCGCGCGAGCAACGAATGCCGTGCCGCCGCAAGACACGTGACGTGCGCCAGTTGGCATCCGGTCACCAGCGCAAAGCTTGCGCACTCCGGCAGGCGCAGCAGATCCTTGAGCCACGTACCGACGACTTCTTCCGCGATCGCAGCCGCCGGGCTGGTGGCGCAGAGCGCCGCGTTCTGATCCCACGTGGATGTCAACCAATCCGCCGCCAACGCCGCCGGAAGCGACCCGCCGATAGCCCATGCATAAAAGCGCCCACCGGGCATTCCGAGAAGCCCGCCTTCGACATCGCGTACCAGGTCGTGGATCACCGCAACGGGATCGGTGGACTCGTTCTCCAGCCGTCGCGACAATCGGTTGCGAAGCGTTTCCGGATCGACGGTTGCGCCGACCGGAGCGTCGTCGAGCGCTTCCAAAAATCCGAGCGCTTCGTCGAATGCCGCGTGTAGAGCCGGTCGAAATGCTAACGCTGCCTCTACCATGAGTCCATCGTACCGCCGCCGCAGCGCGCGCGTCTATCCGAATCTTGCCTGGTGCAGCCGCGCCGTTACAACGATGCTTAGCTGCGGGAACCTCGGAGCTTGTCACACGACGCCGCTCCGCCACCCGGCACGTTGGTCTCCTGAAAGAGAACCGACGGGAACTGGAGTTCAGTCGGGTGCCGGGGTGCGCGGATGAAACTGAGATTGTTTGTCTCGCCGGTCGTACCGCTATTCGCCGGGCACAAAGGAGCCGTGCTAACGCCGTCATCAATTTCTATGCTGACGATAATCGTCGATCCCGCATTGAATTCGGCTTGATTACCGTTTTCGCCACCGAAGACGTTGAACTCGGCGTCAGTCCAGTTGCTTGGGAAGTCGGCGATCGGGTCGGGGACCCTGAGCGCGTACATGTCGGTGCCGGTCGAGAGGGAGAGGATATCACGGCTCGAGCCGGCTTTCGCGGCCTCGATGAAATTGGTGAGATTCGTAATCATCTGATTGGGTAGCCTAACGACTCGGCTATTGATCCAACAACTACCTGAGTATAGATGCCAACCGCCTTTCGGGCAGTGGTCGAACTCCCCGAAGGCCGAGAGAAGCCAATATTCCATAAACAGGTAGGACTTTCTCGACCCCGACGGGTTGAAATAGACGAACTGTTCCCAGCCCTGACAATACTGCAGGTGATTCTCCGTGCAGGTTTTAGTCGCGAACTGGTTCGAGTTGAGTTGGAGGCTGTAGCTATTCGGGCCGTCGAGCCGTTTGTTGCCGGGACTCGTGACGCTCGTCACTCCGGTGACCGCGGGGAACGATCCAACGGCGGTCGATATTGGTGGTGCAGGCGGCAGCCCCGTATACGCTGTGAAGTCCAAGTCGCTGCCGACGAGATCGCGGCGGATGCGCTTGGCAGGACTCCCAACGAAAAAGTTTGGTGGAGCAGAGCACGCAACGCTCATCCACGTTGTCGATGGAAACGACGCCTCGAAACAACCATCGTTCGGGAGGGAAGTTCGCGTAACAGATTTTCGCCAAGCGTCGTCCGTCTCGGCGTGCGCGATGGATTGCAGGCTACTAGGCGCCCCCGCGCTTTGAGCAACGCCTGGAACCAAAGAACCGTGACCGCAACCGGCGAACGTCAGAACGGCACCGAGCACCGTTGCGACCCGGCCGAGCCGATAAATCATCATCAAAAAGCTGCCTCCCCGCCAATGTATCATCGCTCCGTACCGCTCGCGTCCGCGAAGAACTTCTAAACGGGCGGCCGTCAGGTAGCATCCTACCGTTAGCCCCTTGCGAACGATGTTGCCCCTGCAGCTACGGCAATCCACGTACTCCGTGACGTGCAATGTGTGCAAAACGGCTTGGTGAATGTTGCGTCATCGCGCGCACGAGCGTCAGCGATGCGAGGTTGTTGTGGTTCTCGCCTACAAACCCAAAAGCGCTTGCAATCGCGGGCGTCTTTTTGGGCTTTTGGCCTGAACCGTAGCGTAGCATTCCCAGGCTGTTTTCAGGACTCCGATCGTCGTCGGGGAGTAGACTGGAGGCAACGCAGAGGAGGGTGCATCAGTGAAACACCTCACCGTCGGAATGCTCGTTGCCGCGTTCGTCGCGGTCTCTGGACCTAGCGCGCTGGCGGGGGGCGGCGGTAGTGGCGGTAGTGGCGGCGGCGCTCCCGCGGCGCCTGCGCCCGCGGCTCCGGCGCCCATGATCGCCCCGGCGCCCATCCTCGCTCCGGCGCCCATCGTCGCTCCAGCGCCAGTAACTGTTCCCGCTCCCGCCCCTGTGATCAAGTCTGCTCCTCCCGTCGCAAGGCCTGCACTCCGCGAGGATCATGCTGTCCAGGCAAAGGCGAGCGTCAAGAAACCGCTCGAGGCGCAAGCACGACCGACAACGCAGCCGCAGCCACGCGACGTCGGGACCAGCACCGTTCCGCTGACCACACCGCCGCCTCAGGCACCTCAGTTGCCGCTGCCAACGCCGACCCCCCATCGCGATTAGGCTTTCCGTTCGACAAAGCACAGCTACGACTCATCGAACGATCAAACCAGTCGTTGAATCCACTTGTCTCAACGATTATCCAACATTTTCTAACGGAGCGGTCAGGACTCTCCGGAACCCCGAGTAGTGGTTCGAATCCCGCTAGCGCTGTTTAAATTGCCTTTATGTTACAGATGCTGGCTGGGCAAATGGCCCATATCTATGACCTTATCGCCAAGTGATTCTCTAAGGGGTTCACGGAGTCGTTCGGACGTCTGCCAGGAGAACCACCCCAACGCAGTCACGCTGAGTCGATTCTTACGTGACTAAAATCCCGGCCATTTGGCTTGCTTGACAGGACAATGAGGTCGACGTATTCTGGGCTCCCACAGATTTGCTGTTACCGTATCGCGGTTCGTGTTGAAGTGGAGAGTGTTCAATGTCACAAGGACACCTCGGGCGCCGTGAGTTTTTTTGCGCCGCGGCCATGACCGTCGCTACCGCGCAACTCGGCACGCTAACTTCCGCAAATGCGCAATCTGGCAACACGACGACGATTCTACCCCCCAACCAGGGACGCACACGTCGTTCAGGTCGCTGAAGCAAGTCGATGCGGGTCTTTTAAATGTTGGATACGCCGAAGCCGGTCCCGCGAACGGCACTGGGTAGCCCTATCGCGAAGCTTTCAGCCAAACAGGAGTGATGCCGTGTCGGAAAAGCTCCGCGTCGATCGCCGGCGCTTTTGTGGAGCTGCGGCGATCGCCGTCGCCGCCGGCCAGCTTGGCATGTTCGGCTGCGCGCGATCGAATAGAACGAGAGAAAACTCTTCGGAGGGGAGTTCAACCATGACTACAGTTGCACAGCAAACGGACAGCGCCACGACCGCTATTCGCCCGTTTCCTCATTTGAACGTCCCACAGTCGGAACTTGACGATCTGCGTAGGCGCATCAAAGCGATGCGATGGCCGACGAAAGAACTTGTGGTAGATGATTCGCAAGGAGTGCAGTTAGCGACGACGCAGGCACTGGCGACCTATTGGGCGGGCGATTACGATTGGCGCAAGATCGAGACCAGATTGAATGCGACTCCGCAATTCGTCACCGAGATCGACGGAGTGGACATCCAGTTCATTCACGTTCGTTCGAAACACGACACCGCGTTGCCGCTCATCATCACGCACGGATGGCCCGGCTCGATCATCGAGCAAATGAAGGTCATCGGCCCATTGACCGATCCCACGGCACACGGTGCTAGCGCATCGGACGCGTTCCATCTCGTGATTCCGTCAATTCCGGGATACGGCTATTCGGCCGAACCGGTGGCCCTCGGCTGGGATCCGGTACGGATCGCCAAGGCCTGGGTCATCCTGATGCAGCGCCTCGGATACGATAGATTCGTCGCGCAAGGCGGCGATTGGGGTGCGGCCGTCACCCAACAGTTGGCGATAATCGCGCCCGATCACGTAATGGCCATTCACAGCAACATGCCCGGGACCGTTCCCGGCGACATTTTAGCGAAGGCAATTGCAAACGCTCCGCCGCCCGCCGGGCTCACTGGCGATGAGCTGAGCGCGTATCGGCAGCTGGCCGACTTCTACACGCATCACCTCGGGTACGCCGTCGAGATGGCGAATCGCCCGCAGACGCTGTACGCCTTGCTCGATTCGCCGATCGGCTTGGCGGCTTGGATTCTCGATCACGACAAGGACAGTTACGAGATGATCGCGCCGGCATTTCTCGGAAACCCCGGCGGTCTTTCGCGCGACGACGTGCTCGACAACATCACGATGTACTGGCTGACGAAGACGGGCATCTCTTCTGCGCGGCTCTACTGGGAAAACAAGCTCGGCTTCTTTAATGTGCAGGGCGTGAAGATCCCGACTGGCGTGAGCGCGTTTCCCCACGAGATCTACACGGCGCCGCACAGCTGGTCTGAAAAAGCGTATCCGAAGCTCGTGTACTATAAGAGACACGACGTCGGCGGCCACTTTGCCGCCTGGGAACAGCCACAGCTCTTTTGCGAAGATGTTCGCGCGACATTCCGATCCGTCAGGACCTCATGATGCGGGAACCGTCGAGTTTATTGTGCCCGTGCATTAAACTATAACTGCAATTGGAGAGATCAATGGACAAAGTACACGTAGAGCAGCAAAGCTATCAGATGCCGCCGCACGAGGGGTTTACCGTCGCTCACTTTCTCACAGTGGCCGACCTCGAGCGATCCACCGAATTCTACAAAACGGTCTTCGGGGGAGAAGTTGTGAGTATGGGCGATGGAGACGCGCCGCCGTACATCAAAATCGCAAACACCTGGCTCATAATCAACGTTGGGGGCGGTCCGACACCCGACAAACCAACGGTGACGCTCCGCCCCCCTCCCGACCCCAATGAGATCAGTAGCTTCATGAATATCCGTGTAGCAGATATTCAAGCGTGCTACAAGTTATGGAAGAGCCGGGGAGCGACGTTTCTCACTGAACCTCTAGAAAAGTATGGTGAGACGCGCTGCTACATCCGCGATCCTGACGGTTATATTATAGAAGTCGGGCAAAGCAAAGCTGGCGTCCCTTATGGATAAGAAGTGGCCAAGGACAAGGTTGTAGTAATCACCGGTGCTTCCCACGGTATCGGCGAAGGCCTAGTAGCCGCATACCGCGATGCCGGCTTCAAGGTGGTCGCCAGCGCGCTCTCAATCGGGCCCAGCACAGACCCGAAAGTGCTGAACGTTGCCGGCGACATTAGTAAACCCGAGACCGCCGACCTCATTATGAGCGAGGGCGTTGATAGATTCGGACGGCTCGACACACTAGTCAATAATGCCGGAGCCTACATTTCGAAGCCATTTACAGAGTACACCCTGGCTGACTGCGATTTAATGCTTTCAACGAATCTCGCCGGATTTTTCCACATTACGCAGCGCGCGCTGAGGCGGATGGAGACGCAAGGTCGGGGTCATATCGTCAACATCACGGCGACGGTAGCCGAACAACCTGTCAAAGGTGTTCCGGCGGCGCTAGCATCGTTGGCTAAGGGTGGCTTGAACTCAGTGACGAAGGCACTCGCGATCGAATATGCGTCGTGCGGCATCCGAGTGAATGCGGTTTCACCTATAATCATCAGGACGCATCCGGAGGCATCGTACGCCGGACTCGAAGCGCAGATCCCGCTCGGGCGAATTGGAGAGATTCAAGACGTCGTCGCTGCCGTGATGTATTTGGAAAGCGCCCCGTACGTGACCGGCGAAATTTCCCATGTAGATGGGGGTCAAAGCGCAGGCCACTGGTAGGAACTGGGGGGCCATTATGCGGCAAATGCTTTTCGAGCACTCTACCTTAGCTGTCGAGGAAGAGGAACGTCCAATATTGGAGAGTAGCGTCCGCTGAGAGAAAGGGGGCTGCGACATGGACGAGCTAGATCCGACATTCACCGATCCGGATAAATACAAGACGATTTTCGAGAACGACCGAGTCCGAGTTCTGGACTACCGAGACGCGCCGGGAGTGAAAACGAAACCACATCGGCACCCTAACAGTGTGCTGTTAACTCTGTCTGACTTTCGGCGCCGGCTAACCGTTGGCGATGACATTAAGGAAGTCGCTCTGGAAACAGGACGTGCGCTCTGGCGACCTGCCGAAATCCATACGGGTGAGAACATCGGGACTACCGATACGCACGTCATCTTCGTAGAGCTGAAAGACTGACCTAAAGGTCCTGCACCTCGATCGCAGCCGGCGCGCTCAAATGAATCCAACCCTACGAGCGGATTTTTTCGCCGGTGAAACAGAAATCGTCGCTGGCGGCGTCCTAACGGCCTTGCTGCATCGCGGCGATGAGATACCGCGGGAGCAGCTGCTCGTAGAAAGTCCGCCAAGTAGGATAGTTTCCGTAGTTGCCTGCCATAATCAGGACCACGGCATCGAGCTGCGGCAAAACTATAATCAGCTGTCCGCCGTTTCCTTGAGCCATATACTCGGTATAGGTGTGTCCATTCACCGTCGGGGCGAAAATGTGCCACGCAAACCCGTATTCGTGGCTCGCAGTGAAGGGTGACGACGGAAAAGATGAGTGCCGGCGCGTCGAAAGTGCCACCCACGAAGCGGCGACGACACGGCGGCCATTCCAGATGCCCCCGTTCAAATAAAGCTGTCCGAGCTTGAGCGCATCGCGCGGCCGCAAGTAGAGGCCGCCTCCCATGTACGCATCACCCTCGGGCGTGAGGTCGATGTGATACTCGCCGAACTGCAGCGGCTGCGCGATGTAGCGGTCGAAGAGATCGACGAGCGGCTCGTGCATTGTGTTGCGTAAGATCCCGCCTAGGAGATTGATGCCGATCGTGCAGTAAACCGCGCGCGAGGAGCCGGGCTCGGCGGCCATTGGAACGTCAAGGGCGTACTTATAGTAATCGGTCTGCGCGGTCTGCGCGTACATGCGGTCTTCGTTGCCGGGTGAGGTGTCGTCGTTGTCGTCGCACGCCAGCCCCGACGTCATCGTCAGCAGATCCTCGACGGTGATGCGGTCTTTGCGCGGGTCCGGATTTGCGAAAGAGCGGTACTGCGGGAAGAGCGGGACGACCGGCGAGTCGAGGGAGAACCGGGCGCCGTGCTCTAGGGCAATACCAACCATGAGCCCGGTGAAGGTCTTGGAGGCCGAGCGCATGTCATGCGTGCGAAAGGGATCGAAGCCGTAGAAATACTCATCGAGGACGAGCTTGCCGTGGCGCGAGATCAGCAGCGATTGGATGTACGGCGTAAGGAAGCTCGTGGTTTTTTGCGTGAGAATCGAGTCGACGAGCTCGCCGATGGGCGCGGCGTCGATGCCCACGCTGGCGAGCGACGCGGTCGGCCAGCCGTCGCCCAACGAGAGCGGTTGCCGGTACGTCCAGCCTTCGATGGGGGGCGTTCGCGCGAAAAAGCCCGGCGCACTGCCGGCGTCGCGACGCGTGAAGACGAACGGGCCGAAGTCGGGCGTCGTCAGTGAAAGCGTCACCGTCTTTGGATCGTAGCTGCCGTCGATGACGTCGTGCGGATCGTCGGCGTCGACGAGCCTGACGCGGCTGCCGTCGAGCTTTACGACGAACGGGCGGCCCATTCCCAGATTCTCTTCCGGATTGCGAATGAACGCGTGCAGGCTTGCGTCGTCGGCGACCGTGACGTCGAGGTACAGACTGAGTTCGTCGGGCAGAGGGCGTACGCGGCCTTGCCATACGGGCTGCGTTTCGCGACGCAGCGTCACCGGCGATGCATAGGGTGCGCCGCTGAAGGTCGTTTCCGGCTGAACCCAAAAACCGCGGATACTTCCGTCGGCAGCTATGCGGCCTCGGAACGCGCCCGCGTCACCGGGAAGGTGAAAGTCCATGGCGCTTCCATCGCGGTGCACGCCGAGCACGTAGCCATCGATCGAAGCTTGCCACGGTGCGGTGCGGCCGTCGACGACGAGCTCGCCGCGAACCCGCGGCCCAAAACTACGCTCGCTGCCCCATAATCCGACGATGCTCGTGGCCTGCGATGGTACCGCTGCGGCTGCGGCACTCGCGAGCCCAAAGACGACGAGTGTGCGAATTACCATCGTACGTGTATCACGATTTCATCAGCACAGCGAGCCGCCGATCAGAGCGAGGGCCGCTAAACGATTGCGCACCCGCATATTATAGCAAATAAGCCTTGGCCTTCGCCCAGCCGGCCTCGCTGCCGTGCGCCAAGGAGGGCTATTCTATTCGAAGACTTTATGCCTGTGCACCGAAAATATCCGTCGTCGATATCGTCGATGACTCCCCAATCCACGACGAGCTAGCCGGCAGTTGCGGAAGTTGTTCGCCGGGATCGAATGCGTACGACACCGACGGGACGTTTATCGCCGGCTCCGGCGGATCGCCGCTACACGCGCTACTATGGAAGCTCGGGCACTTGAAAACGCCCGTCGACTTGAATCCGGCCGGCTTTGTATATTCCGAAGCGTACGCGGTGCGCGGTAGGGCGCAGGCGGGTTATGCGTTCTCGAGCACGACAAATACCAACCATGCCGTTCTTTGGCACGGCACCGCTGCGACGGTCGTCGACCTCACGCCGTCGACCGTGTCGGCCGCGTACGCCAGCGGCTTGGCGTCCCAGAGCGAGGTAGGCTGCGGCACGCTCGTTGGGATGACCGTGACCCACGCGCTTCTGTGGCACGGCACTGCCGCGAGCATGAAAGATCTCCAACCCTCCTCCGGATTCACCGATTCATGCGCTCGTGCTGCCCACGGGAACGTGCAAGTGGGATACGGACACGTCACTCGGCTCGGGTGCGCTGCATGCGATATAAATCGAGTCGGAACGTAGAGAGATGGCAAAGCGGTTGAATTTGGCGGTCTTGAAATGCGCACGGCGGTCCAGTACAGCCCGCCTTTTACGGTCCCTCGTCGTATTATTGGCACTAGCCGGTTTCACCGCGTCGGCGAGTGCGGGCGATGACGAGTCTGCATTACGCGCACGAGCCTCCCGCGTCACGATCGTCCGCGATGACTGGGGAATCGCTCACGTACACGGATCGACCGATGCCGATGCGGTGTTCGGGATGGCATACGCGCAAGCCGAAGACGATTTCAATCGCGTGGAAACCAACTACCTCGAGGATCTCGGGAGACTTGCCGAGAGCGACGGTGCCTCCGCGATCTACAACGATCTGCGCGCGAAGCTCTTTATCGACCCCAACGATCTCAAGGCGAAATATCGCGCCAGCCCAGGATGGCTGCGCGCGTTGATGGACGCGTGGGCGGACGGTCTCAACTTTTATCTCTTAACGCATCCGCACGTGCACCCGCGCGTCATCACCCACTTCGAGCCATGGATGACACTCAGCTTCTCCGACGGCACGATCGGTCCCGACATCGAAGACGTCGATCTCTCGCAGTTACGCGCGTTCTACGGCTCCCCGCGCGTTTCAAGAACCGCGTTCGCACGGCCGTCGTTTTTCGGCCGCTTCGGCTCGAACGGCATTGCGATTGCACCGAGGGACACCGTCGACGGTCACGCGCTGCTGCTGATCAACCCGCACACGTCGTTCTTCTTCCGCTCTGAACTGCAGATGTCGAGCGACCAGGGGCTGGACGCATACGGTGCCGTAACGTGGGGGCAGTTCTTCATCTATCAAGGCTTCAACGCGCACGCCGGCTGGATGCATACGTCGAGCGGCGTGAACAACGTCGATCGGTATGCTGAGAGGATCGTCCGTCGCGACGGGCTCCTCTACTACAGTTACGGCAGCGAGCTGCACCCCGTAACGGTATCGACGATCGTCGTCCCATATCGCACCGCTGACGGATCGCTCGCGCGCAAAACGTTTACCGTCTATCGCACCCGTCACGGGCCGATTGTCGCATCGGAACACGGCAGGTGGATCGCGGAAAAGCTGATGTATCGTCCCGTGGAAGCGCTGGAGTCGGGGTTCTTGCGAACGAAGGCGACCGACTACGCTTCCTTCTATCGCATCGCTCAGCTGCGCGCGAATTCGTCCAACAACACAATCTTTGCCGACGACAAAGGGGAGATTGCCTTTATGATGACCGAGTTCGTCGCACGTCGCGACGATCGGTTCGACTACACGAAACCGGTCGACGGGTCGAATCCGGCGACCGACTGGCACGGAATGCTATCGCTGGACGAAGAACCGGATGTTGTCAATCCGTCTACGGGCTGGGTCTTTAACACCAATGACTGGCCCTATTCGGCAGCCGGTCCGGGTAGTCCGAAACGGAGCCGCTATCCGAAGTATATGGATACGGCCGGCGAAGACGCACGCGGGATTCAGGCGACGATGCTGCTTACTGGGCGTCACGACTTCACGCTCGAGCGGCTGCGCGCGCTCGCATTCGATCGAAATCTGCCGTTCTTCCGTTCGCTGGTGCCGTCGTTGGTTCGGGCTTATAACGCGTTGCCTGCGACCGACGCGCTCAAAACGAAACTCGCCGAGCCGATCGATGCGCTGCGCTCCTGGGACGATCGCTGGTCGAACGAATCGGTCCCCACCGCGCTTGCCGCGTTCTGGGCCGACGAACTCTCCCACGAAGTGGGCTCGGTCGAGCTGCAAGCCTTACTTGCAACCACGTCGCAGCGGAAGCTCAAATCATTCGCGCTCGCGGTGAACCGGATCTCCGCCGGTTTCGGAACCTGGCGAACCCCGTGGGGAGAGATCAATCGATTTCAACGCTTGACCGACGACATCAAGCCACGCTTCAACGACGGGGCTCCGAGCATTCCCGTACCCTTCATCTCAGGCGATTGGGGTTCGCTTGCAGCTTTCTATGCCGCGCCCGGCACGCACACCAAGAAGTGGTACGGCACCGACGGCAACACGTTCGTTGCGGTCGTTGAGTTCGGCAAACGCGTTCGCGCGATCGCGATTTCCGCCGGCGGAGAAAACGGCGACCCACACTCGCCGCACTTCGACGACCAGGCAGTTCGCTATAGCACCGGCGAACTGCGACCCGTCTATTTCTATCCCGACGAGCTGGCAGGGCATACCGAGCGAACCTACCATCCCGGCGAGTAAGCGGACGTCCGTAAATATACCTACAGCGTCCCAGCGGTAGCTACTGCAACCCGACGGCAGGTCAGGCGGATTAGACGGGTACGCACGCTGGTAACGAGGAGATTTATGGATTTAACAATTGAAAAACCGCGCAGCGCCAAGGACAAGCTGATCGGGCTCGTCTCGCTCAAGCGCGTCATCGACAAGGCTAAGGCCTCTAACGAGGGACACCTAGGTGAGTACGATTACAACTGCCCGCACGACAAGCCCCTCTTCGAGTTTCTCGGGACGACTGGACCCGAGTTCGCGAGCAAGGTCAAGGAGCTCCAAACGGATGACGCGATCGCCAATTGGGTGCAGACGCAGTTCCTTTCGCGCAAGAGCCCGGACGAGGTCGCGCGTTTCAACAACGAGCGGATGCATTGGCATCCCGATCCCGGCTCGCACTCCGAGGAATACTTCAATAACCTGCGCGAGCAGGTGGCACCGGGGCGTTCCGACATCGTCACGTGGTTCGACGTGCTCGATCTGGACGAAGGCCGTCCCGTGCCCGTGGCAACGAGCCTGAACTGACCGCCTCTTCGAGGCGCGATCGCCTCGCGTGCAAAAGCTAGCCCGAGTAGCGTCGTGCTATTTGTTCAATCTCGCCGAGCGATATCGCCGACAGGTCCGCATCCTGCGCTGCCACTACGCGATCGGCGATTTCCTTGTGCCGCTGTTTGAGAAAGGCGAGCAAGTATCTCATGGCGCCGCTCTTTCCCGTCCCGTCGCCAAGGAGAAGGATCGAAGGCGCATTCCTTAGCCGCTGCGCGACGCGCTCGTAGAACTCGTCCGCCTCCGGGGTGCGCTGACCCTTATAGTCGGCCTCCGTACGGTGCTCGAGGTGTCGCTGGAACCCGTGGGGGTCCAGCGGCTCGAGATGCCCGCGCTCCGTGAGCCGGCCGTCCGACTGCGGGCTCGAAGAAACGTGCGCGGTGGTGGTCGATCAGAACGACTGTCATTTTGGGTACCTTCCGCGAATCGATGAACCGATCCCAGGCGTAAACAACGCGCCGATACGCAGCTGGTCACGCAACCTTTGGCGACCTTCAGGCGATTTCGCGAACATGACCGATCAAGAGATTAAACCCTATGTCGGCAAAGCCGTGCGCGTTACTTTGGCTGACCGGCGCGTACTCGCCGGCGTTCTCCACGCCTCCGACGATTCGGGGCATGGTCACCGGCACTATGCAATTGTCTCCGATGCGATCCGCGAGGGCGACCCCGCCGTGCGGGAAGTCATCCATGGCGGCGACCAGATCGCAACCATTGAGGACGCCTCGGGAGATCCTGCCGCAACGCCCTAAAGACGCCGGCCAGCAGCCGTTAACCGGTACAGAACGTGGCGGCGTAGCGGCTGACCTTCCTCAAGCCTCGGATGATCGAAGTCGTCGGAGGGGTCGCGTATCATCCCGAGACGGTCCATCACGCGCCGCGACTTCTCGTTCGATGCGGCTGTCATCGCGACGACCTCTTGGTGACCCAATCTCTCGAACGCAAACTCGAGCGCTGCAGTAGCGCCCTCCGTCGCGTACCCGTTGCCCCAGACGTCGGGGACAAGTCGCCAGCCAATTTCGAACGCCGGCGTGAACGGGGCTTCGAACGGCACTTCTTGCAGCACGATGACGCCGGCAAACGCCGGGCCGCCCTTGACCTCCAGCACCCACCATCCGTAACCGTCACGCTCGAGACGCCGGCGAAGCTCGTGCGACATCCGCTCGTCCTCGTCGCGGTCGTACGGCCTCGCGAAGAACTCCCTGACGCGCGGATCGGCGTTCATCCTCAGCCACGCGACGACGTCGCCGTCGCGCCACGGGCGCAACAGCAGGCGAGGCGTCTCAATCGTCGGCGCCGGCACAGTCTAGCTCAGAGCGTTTCAAGTATATCGGAAGCCTCTTGTAAGATTCGCTCGTAGCGCTCGAACATTTTTGGTTGTGAGCTCTCGCGAAGCACTCGCAGGCCACTCTCCATCAGCGCGAACGCGGTCTCTCCCGCGCGGCGATCGTGCTTCTGCTTCGCGATCTGCAGCTCCGCGAAGCCTCGCCGGACGTCGAGCGCAGCACCCCAAACTGCAGCCTCCTGCTCCGGCACACCTGCATCGCGGCACTCCGTAAGAACGCGCACGGCTTCCTCCAGCTCGCGGCTGTTACCGTTGCGTGAGCCTAGGCTGGTCAAGGCGGCAGCAAGCTGGATCTGCGACTGCACCCAAGCCTGGCGATGGCCTGGCGTTACGTCCTCGTCTCCGGGAACGAGTGTTTCAACAGCTTCACGGTGGGCTGCAACGGCCGCTTCGAGATTCCCAATATTACCGGTGCGCTCGCCGAGGCGCATTAAGGCGAGGCCGCGGTTGCGCTCCATCGACGCGTAGCCCTGTGGTGACTCGCTACCGGAATATAGTTTGCGCGCTTTTTCGAGCGCTTCGATCGCGTCGTTTAGCTTGGTTGGAGCGCGGTCGCGTTCCGACAGCACGATGTTCGCCAGGGCGAGTTGTTCGAGCGCATACGCTTGTTGGAAACGATCGGGCTGCTTGGGAATCTGATCCTCGAGCCACGCGATTACGTCGGCGTGCGAAGGGAGAATTGGAGCGAGCGCTTCTTCCAGCGTGTTCAGGGTCGCGTCGTCGCGCAGGATGAGTTCGACGAGCGAACCCCGGCGGCGAATGGTCGCGCTCTTTTCAAGCAGCTCACGGTTCGTCTGCGCGAAAAGCGCGTCGCTGAGCCAGAGCCGTCTTGCGACGAAGCGCAAGCGGCGTGCCGGCCACGATCTCGACTGCCCAACGACCTGCTGAAGCTGTGCACCGCGATACGGATAGTCGATGTTGACGATTGCCCGTTCGTAAAGCGTGAGTCCTCGCTCGCCGACCTCGGCGGGAAACCACGTGGCCGCAGTGCTCCAAGCCTGAAGTGCGCCGGTCTCTTCCAGCCACTGCGCAAAAATCCGTTCCTGCTGCTCCGGCGTCGTGCCGAAGCGCTCGTAAACCGCTGCGTCGTCGATGAACCAGAGCGCACAGTTCAGCGGTTCCTGTGCCTGCGGCTGCTCGTCGTCTTTAAGAGGATTGCGATGGGCGCTAAAGAGCACAGCGCCTGCCGCGGGAAATATCTCGCCGGGGAAGGTTAGCTCGATCGTCGCGAAGCGATAGTCGCGCTCGGCTTCGAAAAGTCGCGGCCAGCGCTTCTCCAGCGCGAGCCTCTCCGGCCCGGCGCTCCAATTGGATTTCGAAGTCTTCAGCTGCCGCGACATCTGCGTCTCAGCGAAGACTCTCGCCGTCGTGCCGGATGGCGGCGAGAAAGACGCAAGCCACCGCTCGAGCCACGCCTTGGCAAGTGTTCTGGAGGGCTGCAAACCGTCGGGGAGGGTCGCCCATCGCGTCGCGATCGAAGGTTGATTGAGCGCCGCCAACACGTCGGGCGATGCGCCGGCGGCGGTGTGCCACAAAGGTTCAACGCCGGCAATCCGCACCGGAGGAAGCACCAGCGAAGCAAAGGCGCCGTCGAGCGGCTCAAACGCCGGACGGATCGTTGCGATGCTCCCCGCGTGCAGCCGTAACGCCACTTGCGACAGGATCAGAAACTGCTTGCGACTCTCACTTTGGGTCGCCGGCAAGTCGAAATCGGGCGCCTCTTTGACGATGGTTGCGCATCCCTCAATCGTTTCGTTGAGACCGGACCAACTCGCCGATGCAACCGTCTTGAGTGAGGTAACCTGCCCGCTGAAGAAAGGCCATGCGACGACCGTTACCCCTGCAAGTTCGACCGAACCCGTCGCTTCGATTTCAAATCGAAGGCGCAGACCGCGAAAGCCCGGCCCGGAAGCGGCTGCGCCCCAGCTCGCAAGCTGCCGCTCGCGCGGGAGCGCCGGCCACGCCGCGGGATAGACGGCAAGGTACGGCTGATCGTCGTCGCTGCGAAAGAATTTAATCTGTTGCGTCCCAAGCGGACGCGCGGCAGCCGTCGGCCGCGCGGCGTCGCGCTCGAAATAGAGCGTCGTTTGGAGCGCGCCGCCCGGCTCGATGAAGTCTTCGGTGATGGCCATCGCCCGCGCGGGAGGGAGCCCCGCGGCCGCGCACCATCGAGCGAGTGCATCTTCGGCAAAGAGGCTCCCGCCCGCGGCCGGCTTTGGACAAGGGCCACCGAAAAGCTCGCGCCATCGTTTCGCGCGCGTCGCCGCCGGCATGACACGCAGGCCGTCGAGCGTCCAAAGCTCACCCTCGACAGCCGCGTCGATCTGCTTTCCATCGTGATAGAGAAGAAAGAGCGATGCGTCGCTATCGTACACCGCCGTGTGAAGCGCAACGGTGTGTAAACGCTCCGAGAGCCTAGCGGCCAGTTCCTTGAGCTCACCCGTGTCGAGTTTGTCGTTGTCGGAATCGTAGACCGATACGTAGCGGCTGGATTCTTGGGCCGCCAAGACGACGCGCTTCGCCGAATCGCCGCCGGGCGCCGACGCATAGCCCAGAGTTTCGTACGCGTGTCGCAACTCGCGGGCGCCAAGGTCGTCGATGCCCGGCGGCAGCAAGAGGTGCAGGCTCGATGCGGTGGTTCCCATTTGCGAAAGCTTTCGGGCGACTTAGTCGAGATGCGCTATCGGACTACGCCGAGTTAGAGATACGATTTTCCGCTGGCCGTGATGTACGAAGCTCCGTGCGTAATGGGGTCGAGATGATAGGTGGCCGTAAGCGTGCCGCTTGTGAAGTCGAGGTTGAGCGGGCAGGAGGGACAGGTCGACCCGTACGGATCCACCCCCAAGGAAGCGTCGAAGATCCCACTCTCGGTGAACCTGGCCCCGACATACGTTTTGACCGTCGCCTTCAATATCTCTTGGGGCGAGCCGCACTGGGAGACATATTCCAGGCCCGAATATGTTGTTGTTATTGAAAACAAGTCGTTAGCCCAATAGAAACCGCTTCCGTTACCCATACACGGGGCGGGTTTGCCGGCGATTTGCAGCGTCGCTTTCAAGCTCACAGGCGTATTAGCCGGAAGCTTTTTTGAAGTGATTGTAATCGTGTCTTCCCACTTGATCCCGATCTGTACGTTTCCACCCACGACGTGACGCTTAATCGTCGAAGAACCGGTCAGACTACCAAGCGCGACGGTTGCTGCCACCTTTGCCGATGAAGTATGGCCTGATTTGGAATAAGAGACCGAAATCTTATCCCCGACTTCTTTTTGTTTAACGAATTCAGAGCAGTAGCTCGGCGGCCCACCGCAGTCGTGCTTCTGGACGTCGTTGATATCCGCAAGGTCGTCGAACGATACGCCGTATACACCCGGGCCCTTGCGCGCTTCCGGGCTGATTCCAAGACGCGTAAGCGGCGCCGTGGGCGCGATGCTTTCAATCGTCTGCCGAACCCCGGCCGGAGGGATGCCGCCGGTCCCCGTGACCCCTCCGCCCCCACACGCATTTAGCAAAATGACGAGCGCAACGGCTCCGCGGGAGACAACAAAACGGACAGCGTGCATATCCACGTCCCTTGATGCAGGCTTAGCCGGGATACCCCGGGTGCCGGGCGGTTGTACGACGGCTTCCCGCCTCCCTCCCCTGGCTAATTGTGAACTGCTGTTTTTGGAATGCGGATCGTTTGTAGGTCACAAGTTTTGCACCGCTAATGGTGCTGCTTGCCGAAGTGGGCACTTCCGTGTACCGTTGAACAAGCATATTTTGCACGGGAGATGGTATGGAGTTGCAAGGTGATTCGGCTCGGTGATCACGTAGTCGTGAAGGGTGAGGACGAGGAAGCGATCGTTACCGCCGTACATCCTGACTCACAGGTCGAAATCGAGTTCCTTCACGCTTCGGAGGGAGGACCGCGGCGGAGGCGTTACGCCGCCGAGGCGCTCGAGAAGGTCTCGCAGACCTCCTAGCGTCGCTGACAACGTAGCGGTGGTCGCGGCGGCCTTCTCTGCACGCCCTGTGATGCAGCACATGAAAAGGGGCACATCGCAGGCACGGGCGGCCGCTAGCATCGGAGGATGAAGCTAGCAACGCTCGTCTGTCTGCTCGTCGTCGCAGGATGTGCCGGCACGCTCCCAAGCGCGACCACGTCGCTTTCGGCGGCACATTCATCCGGCGCGCCAGGTGCCAACCAGAACGTCCGCGGGGGACGTCCGCTTCAAAGCGGCGCGTTTTCGCTCGTCCATACGTTTGCCGATCACCAAGACGGCGCCGAACCATACACTGGCTTGACGCCCGATGCCGCCGGGGACTTCTTCGGAACCACCGAGGAGTCGAATCAGTCGGGGCTGGGCTACGGTAACGTGTTCGAATTTGAAGCGTTCAGGATCCGGATGGACCTTGTCGCCGATCTACACCTTTAGCGGCGGAGCCGACGGGCGCTATCCGGAGACGCGGCTGGTCTTCGGCCCCGACGGTGCGCTCTATGGAACGGCCTCGGGTGGTGGAGCGGCGGGCGCGGGTGTCATCTTTAAACTCGTGCCGCCCGCGCATTTCTGCGGCACGATCACATGCTCTTGGACAGAGCACGTGCTTCATAGCTTCAACGGCGGGAGCGATGGGTCGTTTCCGCTGGGCGACGTCGCCTTTGACCACGCCGGCAACCTGTACGGCATCACGAACACTAACGGCATCTACGACATCGGCACCGCCTGGGAGCTGTCGAGTTCGGGAAGCTTCTCGGTAATCTACCAGTTCGGGACCCTCTACGGACGAAACGACGCGATCTGGCCCGCAGGCGGCGTAACGCTCGGCCTGGATGGCAACGTCTACGGGACGAGTGAATACGGCGGCGTCAACCAGGTCGGCACCGTCTATCAGCTGGCGCGGTCCGGGTCTGGTTGGACGGAGCACCTCATCTATCAGTTCTCTAACGAAGGGTCTGGCACGTTCCCGGACTCGTCCGTCTACTTCGACGTAGCCGGAAACATCTACGGCACGACGCTAAAGAGCGGCGCGAACGGTGCGGGAACGCTCTTCAAGCTCGCATCGTCGCAGGGCAGCTGGACGTTTACGTTGCTGCACTCGTTCGGCGGCTATGTCGGCCCAAACAATGCGACGCTCATCTCGGATGCCGGCGGAAACCTTTACGGTAGCGACTGGAACGGCGGCTCCTATAACGTCGGCAGCGTCTTCGAATGGACCGCACAAGGGCAGTACCTAGATCTGTACGATTTCACCGGCGGCAGCGATGGTGCAGATCCAGCCGGAAACCTTACCTTCGACTCCGCCGGAAATCTCTACGGCATGACGAACATCGGCGGTTCGACTAGTTACGGCGTGGTGTACGAACTCAGCTCATCCACCCTGCACAGAGGTAAGCCGGCGATTTCTCACCCGACGACGCGTAACATTCGATAGCCGTTAACCTCGCTCGCGTCTATAGCGTCCCGCGAAAAACTCGGGAACGAAGTATAAGAGCAGCGTACCGGCGAGGGCGAGCGCGGCGAGTGTGTTCCAACCGAACCTGCCCAGTGGCACGATACCAAGACCGTACAGCAGCGCGATAATCGCCATAATTAGGAGGAACGGCCCGGTAAGGTAACAGTGAACGCGCCCGCAGCGGAGCGTATTTGCGACGCATCCTGCACCCATCGTGCCGAGCGCGGCCGTCCAAATCGCGGTTCGCCATCCCGGCGTCACTGCGGGGAAGCCGACTGCAAAGATCGCGAGGACCGGAACCCCGTACAGTGCGGCCGTGCTCCGCCAGTCCAAGAGAATGTCGCGCGACGCGACCGGCGCTGCGCTACGAATCGCTGCGCGAACCATCTCCATATCGGGAAGACCGGCGATTCGCGCACCGTCCGATTGGTAAACTCTGCACGAGAGACCGTAGTCATGCCGGCGCCGGGCTGCCGGCTCCACGTCGAGCCCCTCGATCCGAATCGTTGGCGATCCAATAAACCGCAATTGTCGCGCACGTTCGGGTGTGTCAATCTCAATCGTCTCGATTGCCGCGCTGACGCCAACCTCGTCGAGAGCAGTGCGTAATCGCTCGTATGCAACGGCGGCGTTCGGGCAGCCGGCGACCGTCAGTAACTCGGCCCGCATCATTTCATCGCGCGAGCAACTGCTCGACGCGCCGACGAAATACGTCGGGGTCCAGGCGCGGGGCCGTCGTCACTGCGAGCTGATGCATCCAAAAGTCCGGCCTGGGCGGCAGTGATCCGTCCCAACGCGCGCCCCTCGCGTAGAGAAAATAGACGTCCCACGCTGGGCCGCCAACTCCCAAAAGACGATCGTATCCATTGCCGAGAGATTCGTTCGGATCCCAGTAGTTGCGCACGCGAGCGTCGGGCACCAGCGCGATCCCATACGGCACATCGGACTCCGTCGCGCGCAGTTCCGGCACCCAAACGAAGAACGCGGTGAGATCCTTTGCGGGCACCCGGTCGAGAACGTCTTGTTGAATTTCGAGAGACCCCCGAAGACAGTATGGTCAAGTCGGGCTAACGAGCACGACGATGCGCACCTTACCAACGGCATCGTTGAAGGCCGAGCGAAACGGTTCGCCGTCGCTGCTCAATACTTGATAGTTCTTCGCTGACGCTCCGGCGCGGGCGCATCCGCCCAACGCCATGGCGCAGCCGCTCAGGAACGCGTTACGGGTGATCTCGTTCATTCGTGCGTGAATCCATAGAGTGCATAGGCAATGGAGACCAGCCAGAGCGCGGAGGCAAGCAACGTCGCAGCGCGTGCGATGCGCAGGCCGGTCGGCACGGTTTGGCAAGCACGGCGGCGATAGACCTGTCGAAAGCTAAACGCCAGCATGAGCGCAGCCAGTAGCTCGAGCCAAACTGTATAGGGGCGAAGCGCTGCGACGGCAATCAAACCGCTCGCTCCAACGATCGGCAGGAGCATCGGCGCGAGCGAAGGCCCAACACAGCAAGCTCCTGCGACCGCCGCCGTCAGCGCCGACCCGGTTGCGAGCGAAGCCGCACCGATCGCGGGGACGTCGTCGCGCAGACTCGCCGCTTTACTAGGCTCGGGCGACGTCACGCGATCCATACGAGCATAATATCAGCAAATCCTGATATGTACACGTGTGTATACGCTGGCCCAGAACGTTATTCGGCTGCTGTTTCGAAGCAGTTGTGGGCATGTTTCCTCCCTCAGGGTAGCCCTCGGTTTGTTCCCACCCCGATGGCGGTTATAACATCCGACGTTTAGCTTGGCGAAAAGTGGGAAAGCAACGTTCGGTGCGCTCGCTTAACACGTCGGCAGAGCGCCTTAAGGGCGTGCTCGATATAACGCTCCTTGCCGGTCGCGTGCTTACATCGTCAGGCGACCTTCGGAACGCGCTTGCCCAAATCGCCAATGCAATCGTCGAGAACCTCGGCGATTACTGCGAGATCGAGCTCGAC
Organism: Vulcanimicrobiota bacterium; assembly: GCA_963758805.1. Lineage (GTDB taxonomy): Bacteria > Vulcanimicrobiota > Vulcanimicrobiia > Vulcanimicrobiales > Vulcanimicrobiaceae > Cybelea. The sequence goes on along the minus strand of CAVWWP010000001.1, from coordinate 1,196,444 downwards.
GGGGCCGTCCCTGAACAGGGTGACCTCAGAGTTGTCGCCGGAACCATGCCGTCGGAGCAAGTCGAAGAAGGTTTCGTCGTCGAGCAACTGAGTGACGGACGCCGTGGCTTTGGATGGATGCGCTGCCTGCTCGCGGCCTCGGACCGATCTGACGGCGTGCTCCGTGAAGCGCTGCGGATACTCGCCAGCTCGCTAGGCGTTCTTTTGAGGAGCCGTTCATTGATGGTGCGCGAGCATCAGGTCGCCGATCGGCTGCAACGCGCGCTTCTTCCGGAACGGCTGCCGCCGGTCGCCGGAGCCGAGCTGCACGCCGCGTACCGGCCCGCGAGTCACGAGGCGGAGGTGGGCGGCGACTGGTTCGACGCCTTTGACCTGTCCGACGGTCGAATCGCGATCTCCGTTGGAGACGTGGCCGGCCATGGCCTCGAGTCGGCGGTCGTCATGGGCGAAGTTCGTCTAGCGATTCGGACGGCCGCGGTCGGAACGCAGAGTGCCGCGGCGGTGCTTAGCCACGTAAACCGCATGATTTTACTGCGCCAATCGCTTCACGTCGTCACCGCAATCTTCGCGATATACGATACCGCGACGAGCCAGCTTACGTACGCCACCGCCGGTCACCCATCACCGCTCGTTGCGCTGCGCGGTGGCCCCGTCAAGGCGTTGCCGTCCTCCGGCCTGCCGCTAGGATGTATCGACGCACTCGAATGTCACGAGTGGACGTTTACGGTCCCCGACGATGCCCGCGTTATCTTTTATACCGACGGACTTATCGAGAACGATCGCGACATCATCGCGGGCGAACGGCGCTTGCTAGACTCGGCTCGCGACCTGTTTTGTTCGTCGACCGCATCCGTGGCAGAGCTCCAAGACCCTGCATCGGCGTTGCAAGAGCGGATGTTCGGCGGTCTCGCAAATCGTGACGACACCGCCGTCTTGATCCTCTTGCGAAAGGATCCCGTTCCCGACTTCGTCTTCTCCGCCGTGCCGGTCGCCGCAGCGCTTGCACGCGCTACGATCAGCAGGAAGCTCGTCGAGTTAGGCGTCGCCAGCGAGTGCCGGTTCGACATACTTACCGCGCTGGGCGAGGCGGTTGCCAACGCCGTCGAACATGCTTATCGCGGTGCCGATCCTGGATTGGTTCGGCTAGAGCTCGCGCAAGAAGGCAGTCATCTCGTTCTCAGCGTGGAGGATTTTGGACGTTGGCAGCCGTTCATACGTCGCGGACATCGTGGGCGGGGCTTTGAGATGATGCACGCTTTCATGGATGGCGTTCAAATCCAATCCGCTCGTGAGTACACGAGAATTCTGTTGAAAAAAGATATTGCGTCATAACCGCGATGAACGACGAGGCAAGAGTGCAGCGGGTGGAGCTTGACGGCGATTACGACATATCCCGTCAATTCAGAACTAGAATCCTTATTCACAGAGCTCGATGACGGACCGGTCTCGATCGACTTTGCGAAAGTTACATACGTCGATTCGTTATTCTTACAAGAAATGATCAAGCTACGGCGCCGGCTACCGGAAAGCGCCATTGCCCTCGTCAATCTCGACGACAATGTCCTTCGGCTGCTTCGGGTCATGGGGCTCGACCAACTATTTAACGTCTGCTAGTGGCTCCTAGCTACCCATCCTGTGCGACCGAGAGTTTCAAACGCGACGACGACGCGACGCTAATTCGAGACGAGACGCCGATTTGCGCGTGGTGGAAACCCATCATCGGCGCTGGACCGGTCGTGTCGTCACTGCGCACCAGGAGCCGCACGCGATGGCCGGGAGCAAAGCAGCGTGCGTTGTCTACCAATCTTATAGTGTAGCTTGCGGTTACGCCGGCGGAAACGCCGCCGAGTTTCGTGTAGTCGTCGGAGATGGCCGCTCGGCGCCATCCCATGGTCACGTCAGTCGCCGAGTCGTCCGGCGCGACGTCTTGTAGCGTGACCAAGAATGCGACGTCGCCGCCGGTGCTCGACGCGTCGAGGATCAACTCGACCGGACCTACCAGGCGTAAGTCGCTCTTGAGCGGCGGCGTAGACCACGAAAGCATCGTTTCGTCGGCCCCTATCAGCGGTGCCAGCGCCGGACTTACGTACGTGTACGCGCGCTTTCCCACCGGGCCTTGATTCTCTGCGAGCGTTTCGTCGGTGCGCAAATACCACGTTAGCATCGAGCATTCCGGCGGCGGCCAAGCCGAAGCCTCATGCCACAGCTCGCTCTGCTCGCCGGGAATGACGTAGCGAATGGGTGGACCGTCCATAATGCCGGTGTCGCGCCCGCGCAGCCAGTGGTCGAACCACGCCAAAGCTTCAACGTGGAGGCTTTCCCACGGCCACGTGAAGCCGTACTCGGGTAAGAGCGACATGCGCTTCGGGACGTTCGGCGGCAGGCCGTTGTAGAGCGCGAATGTCGAAGGCAGATGTACCGGCACGTTCTGCCAGTCGCTGCCCAGGTAAATGGGAACTCGAATGTTGCCGAGGCCCGTCGTCATGTTGCGCGCTTCCCAAAAATCGTCCCTGACTTGATGCTCGACCGAGCACGCCATCGCGAGGGTGGAAAACGGTGGATGAAGCGCTCCCCCCATTGTGAGTTTAAGCGCTCCGAGCGCAGCTTCGCCGTTAAAGTGTGCAAACTTCGCATGTACGCGCGGGTTGCGCAGGATCTCCTCGACGAGACCCACGGCAGCACTGCGCAGCTTGGCGTCATCGAGATTGGCGAGCTTGGCAACGCTTCGAACCCACGCGATGTCGAAGGTTGTGTTCATTACGCCGCCGTGATAGTACAACTCGTACACGTCGAGTGACGTCAGCGGTGCGAAGAGCGCTTTCAGATGCGGCGGCGCTTCGAGCGCGGCTTCCAACTGCGTCATCGCGAATGCGCTGACGCCCACTCCGCCGACGCTGCCGTCGCACCAGGGTTGGGCGGCAATCCATTCGACCAACTCGCCCATATCCGTGCGCTCGTCAGGACCGAAGAGATCGTAGACGCCGCCCGAGCCGCCGGTACCGCGCACGTTGACGATGACGTGCACGTAGCCCCGCGACACAAAGAAATCGCTGGCGCCGGCCTCAACGAACCCGAGCGGCGCCCCGCTATTCTGAATTTGCCGCGGATAGGGTGAGGCAGAAAAGATGGCCGGAGCGCGAGGGCCGCCGCGCGGCACATAGACATCGGCGAGCAACTCGACCCCGCCGTGCACGGGAACTCGCTGGTTACGCAGCGAGTCATCGATTTCGTAAGTCGGCTGCGAAAGGTTGCGGTAGGTGCGACCGGTTGTCTGCGGGCCGTTGAGCGAGCGTTCGCCGGTCTTCTGCATTTATATCCTCGCCTTCACGTTAGGTCGGCCAGCGTTTTGACGCTATGAACGTATCCTCCCGCGTAGTGGACGGCGAGTTGATCCGTGGGATCGTGGCTCACCGTGCTTTGCTTTAATCGATCGTAAGCGTCTGCGAGCGAGCCATCGATATCCGCGTGGCGGCGCTCTTGCAGCGCCTCGGCAATCTCACGCATGTCCCGATCGAGCGCGTCGCGCATCGGTAGTAAGGCTGGAAGTGGTGGCGCAGGCGACATTGTCTCGAGGCCGCTCTCGAGCGCCATGTTTGTTAGAGCGAAGCTTTGCGTTGCAGCCAGGATCTCAAGCGCTCGATCCGTTTCGATCGTATGCGGTTGACGCGGTTCCGCTCTCGCACGATCGATGGCTGTTTCGAGCTCCGTGCGAATCTTCCAGGCGCGGGTCCGGATTTTTGCAAGGTCGTCGCGGTCGACCCGCTCGGAGCCGGCGTAAGCCGCGAGCAAGACGAGGGCAAACTCTCGTTGTGCATCGATGAAATCAGCCAGCAGCGGCCGCGTGCGCTTTCGCGCCCACGTCGGGAACAGCAGATAGCCCGCCATCGCAAGCGCTCCGCCGCCGAGCGTATCGAGTACGCGGGCGGCAATTGTGCCCGTATACGCGCCGCCTAGACTCAGCGACAGGATGACGAAGACCGTCATCGCAGTGCTAAAAAGCGCGTAGTTGGGCATCAGCGTAAGATAGCAGAGGCCGGCGGCGACGACCATTCCGACGCTCTGCAAGACCGGGTTCCCGCGGCACGCAACCAATACTAACGCCGCGACAACGGCACCGGCCAGCGTCCCAGCGATGCGGGCGAAACCGCGGTTGATCGTGCTCTGTAGGTCCGGTCGCAGCACGAGTGCGGCGGTCAAGGCAATCCAATATCCGCGGTCTGCCGAAAAGATCGTGTGCCCGATCAACATGGCGAGGCTCAGAACGCAAGCATTGCGGATAGCATCGCGGCTCAACCAGTCAATGCGCGTCTCGATATACGCAGCCGGGTGCGGTTGGGAGCTAAGCAGCAAGCGCGCGGGCCGGCCGGTGGCTAGAACCGCTATGGCCTGCGTCGCGTCCTGCAAGTGGTCTGCAATGTCTCCAACCAAAGCAAGCGCAAACGGTTCCGCGCTGTAGACATGCTCGAAGACTTGAATTTCGGCGAGCGTTTGCAGACGAATGGCATCAAGATCGTCTGCGCTGGTCGTGCCCTCCAGCGTCGATGCGAGGGCGTCGAGCTGTCTGCCAATAGCCTGCACGAGCCGCGAAACTTCGGCGGGGGTGACCGCGAGTTCATCGTGTCGCAGTACCGTCGTAGAAGCAAGGCGTTGGCGCAACACTTCCGCGTCCGTAAGAATCCGGGTCACGCGAGCGATGTCTCTAGCGCGCGAGAGCGGCTGCTGATCGGCCACGATCTGTCGCGCCGTAGCGAGCGCGGCGATCGGAGGTGCGCCGGCATTGGGCTGAGTAAGTGAGTGAGCGTAGCCGGCGAGTTCGCGATACGCCGCGGCCAAGCCCCGCCGTTCGATCGTGAAGTGATCGATCGGCCACGCGACCAGCAGTAACAAAACTTGAATCAGGGCGCCCCCCAGAAGCAGCGACGACTGCTCGAGATCCTGACGCGGTGTGTGAGAGAGACTCGAAAAGATGATGAATGCGACGGTTGTGTTGAGCACCGCGACGCTTGCCGGCATCCCCAGCTGTGATACCGTCCCGTAGAAATAGCCAATGACCGCCGTGATGAGGACAAGTGCAGCTACATACGGCGCGGCCAGCGCGCCTATGAAGCTCGCTACGGCAATGCCGATCGCGACCGCGAAAACGGTCACGATTCGCGAACGATAGATTCCTTGGAGCGACGTGAAACCGCAAATGAGCGCGCCGATCGCCGGCGCGAACCCTAAGCTCGGATGACCGGCCGCAATGGCAACGACGAGCGGAATCGCAACCCCGAGCGTGCACCGCAGGGTGAAGCCTACTTCAATCGCGGATCGATCGACAACGACGATCGCTCTCGAGATTCCTCTAGCCCACTCGCCGAGTTGCATCGCAGGTGTCTTATTAGTGCAGCAGATCTCTCCAATTCCGAGGCACGCCGCCCTTCGGACCCGGAACGGACTGGTCCGACGGATGCGAATCCGGCGGAGCTAACGTCGGGCCCTCGACGAACTCTTCCGATCGGTAGTCGTAGAACCAATCCTCGCCAGGCTCGAAGCTCGCGATCACCGGGTGGCCAGTATGCCGATTGTGTTTCGTAGCATGCTGGTTCGGCGAGGTGTCGCAACAGCCGATGTGACCGCATTCGGCGCAGCGTCGGAGGTGCAGCCACCAGCCGCCCGATGCCAGACATTCGGCGCAACCGCTCCCGCTAGGTTTCGCCTTTGGATTGACGCCGTCTATTCTGCTATCCATGCTTCCCACCACTTCCTATATTCGGAGAAAGTACAAACCGATCGCGTGCGCCTGCGGCGACGCGTTCGTAGGCATCGATCGCGTCGCCCAGCGGTACGACCTGGTCAATCGGAGGCGCCTCGATCGCTCCCGAATCAAATGCCGGAACCATCGCCGCAAGTCGCTGCGCGGATGCACTTGCATCGAGCTTTCGGCTGTCGGCGCCGATGATTCGGCCTTCGTTGTGATAGAAATCCCGCAGATCGAACTCGACGCGCGCGCCCCCCATCGCGGTGATCTCCACCAGACGTCCACGATGCGCCAAACTCTTGAGCGCAGCCTCGAACGCGACTCCGCCGACCGCATCGAAGATGACGTTTGCGCCGGAACCACCGGTCGCCTGACGCAACCCGTCGGTCAGGTGTTCGCCGGACTGCACGTAACGATCGATGCATCGTTGCGCGGGCGAACCGGGTGCAGGCGCGAGCACGTCGGCGCCTACGATTGTGGATGCACCGCGCCATCGCGCGAGTTGGGCTACCGCCGTACCGACACCGCCGCCGACGCCGATGATTGCCACCCTTTCACCCGGCTGCAGCGCCGCATATTCGATGAGCCCCAACCAAGCTACTACGGCGGTAACTCCCACGCTCGCCGCTTGGGCAGCGCTTAAGCGCTCCGGCTTTAGCGTGAGGGCACCGACCGGAACAATGAGCCGCTCGGCGTGACTGCCATCGATCGTGAAACCGACATCTCCACCCGTTCCAAAAACCTCACGCCCTATCCACTCCGCGGGGCCGCGCTCGACGACGCCGGCGAAGTCACGCCCGGGCGTCCGCGGAAGCGTCGTTCCTTCCATTGCGCCGGCGACATTTTTCACGTCGCTCGGATTGATCGACGCGGCCGTCACGCGGATGACGGCAAACCCATCGCGCTCATCCGGGTCCGCAATTTCGGCCACATGAAGGACCGACGGTGGGCCGAAGACGTCAAAACGTAGAGCTCGCACGGATGCAGTTCTAGAAGCAGCGCAACGATGGGCCTAAATCGGGCATGTGGCGGCACCGATTTTGACGTTGGCGACCACCGGCTCAGGCGCGATCGGAAATGGCTTGCCGTCACCCGTCGACTTTACGCATCCATACGCCAGGATGTACGCCATAACGGCAGCATAATCCGATTTCGAAAGCGAGCCAGGCGCGGTTAGCGGCATCTGCTTTGTGACTATCGCGTAGGTTTGCGCGACGTTGAGGTTCGCGTGCGCAAATGCCGGCCCGGTCAACGCCGGTCCGGCGACTCCCTGCAGCCTAGCCCCATGACAGGACAGGCATTTGCCTTTGTAAACGGCGGCACCAATCTTCACTTGCGCCGCGGTGTACGGCACACTACCGGTTGCCGTCGAGGACGCACCGGAGCTTTGCGCCTTCGCAGCGGCGACGGTCGCGACCGCCGGTTGTCCGGTACTGTCGTTCATGACCGTTTGCGTTACGCCCAGCGAATACGCGACGACCCGCGCGCCCTGCGATTTTGGCAGGTTGGGTGTCTGCTGGTTTCCTGCTTCGCCCGCCTCCACCACGAGATACTCGTTACCGTCTATGCTGTAGGCGGAGATCGGCGCGACGATGGCCGACCCAGTATCGTCGTGCCAGAGCACGCGCCCGGTCTTCGTGTCCAAAGCATACACGCGGCCGCTGGTGTCGCTGGTGAACAGTAACCCGTTATTCGTGACCAGCACCCCGCCTTGCGCCGCATATGGTAGCTGATCGCGCCACGCCGGCTTACCGGTGGAAACGTCTACGGCCGTCACCACCCCGGTTGCCACCTGGCGTTTGGGGAACGGGCCCGCCGTATATGGCTGCCCCGGTATGTACGGGACCGCACCGGTATAAGTGATCTTCCAGACCGCGCATTCTTGCGTGCTGGGAATGACGAAGTAGTTCGTCGTCGCATCGTAGGAACCGCCGTTCCACTCGATTCCTCCACCGTGATTTGGACACGCGAAAGCGCCGGCAACCGTCGGAACGGTTGTAAAAATGCCGTTTTGGTTGCTTACCGCCATTTGGCTGATTCGCTTGCCGGTGGTGCGATCTAGGATCACAAAGTCGCCGGCTTTGTCGCCGACTGCCAACAGTTGGCGATTCACTCCGCCGATGTTGCCCGAGAAAAGTACCGGCGGCATCGACGGATCGTTGTCGTGGACGTCGTTGGGAGAGACCTTGTAATACCATTTGAGCTTCGGCGCCGAGCCGGAGATGTCGAGCGCAACGACGGAGTCTGCGTAAAGGTTCGCGCCCTCGCGACCGTACGTCGTGAGATTTGGCCCGGGATTGCCGGGAGCCGCATAGAGTGTGTCGCTATTTTGATCGATCGACAGACCGGCCCAGACGGCGGCGCCACCATGGACCCACGAGTCGCCAGGCCAGGTATTGTGGCCCGGTTCACCCGGCTGCGCAACAGTGTGCCAATCCCATAGGCGCGCGCCATCCTGGGTGCTGAATGCACTAACCAGCCCGCTTCCACCGAGATCGCCGCCGGACGTACCGACTATGACCTTGTCTTTGTAAACGTACGCTGCAGTCGAGTACCACGTGTTCGTCGTATCGTGACACGCCGGCACGTTAAAGATCTGCTTTCCGGTCGCTGCATCAATCGCAATGAGGCGGCAATCCTGCGTGACGATGTAGAGTTTCCCATCGGACAAACCGACGCCACGATTGACTGCGTACTGCAGCTCGTAAGCGGGGTTGTAGCCAAATGCCCATTTGAGTTGGCCGCTTTTCCCGTCAAGAGCGAGCACGTTGTCGTGCGACGTCGTGACGTAAACCATGCCGTTCCAAATAATCGGTGAGGCTTCTTCTTCTCCGTCATCCTTGACCGCGGTTTCCCATGCTTTCTTTAAGGTGCCAACGTTAGATTGATCGATCTGCGTCAGGGTGGTGAGGCGATTGCCCGAATAGGTTTTTCCAGGAATGAGCCAATCCGCGCCGTTTGTCCCAGCCTGGAGTAATGCCGCGCTGTCGGTGGCACTGCCGCCTCCATTACCTGAGCACGCGGCCGCGAGCAACAGAATCAAGAGGGTCGCGAGGCATCGCTGCATGGCACTGTCCTCACTTAGGCGGTATTGTCGCCCAGCATGTTCTTCCAATTCGATGGGAGCGGCCTGCCAGGCATGGGCACGGTTACGACCATCTTTCAGACGAACCGCGGGAGGAAGAGAGGAAGCAACGCCGCCAGACTCCCCAAATGAGCGATCAAGCCCTTTCGTCTAGCGCAATGCTGCTCGCATTTGGTACCGGTCTTGCCGTCGGTGTTGTTTTTAGCCTCGTGAAACTGCCGTCGCCTGCGCCGCCATTCCTCGGCCTTATCGGACTGGTGGGAATGTTTGTAGGTCAGCGGCTTTGGCCGTTTCTTGCAACCCGGTTCTTCCACCATTAGCAACGCCCCGTTACTCGACGATGCTATCGACCCACCACGTGCGCACGAACCACATCGCATCGGGATGCTGCGCACCCATCGCGCGCAACGTGTCGACGATGCCGGCGTAGCCATCGTCTCCGCCGACGCGCGCGGCAATCGCATCGTAGTCGGCGTCCCGCGCGAGCACGCCGTAGAGGCTCGCAAAAAGCTCCTCGTCGGCGCCCGGCACGATCACTTCAGCTTCGTCTGAGGCGCCGCCGTCGTCGCTGGTGTCCGGCCGCTGGGGGAAAACGAGCCAGGGCCCGCGCGGATAGCCGACCACACCGGCCTGCTTCCAGGAAAATCGATGCGCCGCCACCTTGGGAACGTCGAGCGCGTGCGGAATCGCATCGAGGCGAACATCCCATGGCGCGGTTAGGAGAATGGACAGCGTCATGCTAGAAATGCAGAAGCGTGAGGATGCCGATCACGACTTCGACGGCTACCAGTACGATAATGATCACTTCGAGAAACTCGTCCCGGCGGCTGCGGGCCTGATCGCTAAAAAAGCGATACATCTCGCCAATGCTGGCCAGCTTGGTGTCGATTTGACGCTGCCAGTCCGAAAGACCGAGACGCTTTGCCGCGGATCGGTAGATGCGCGCGTAATAGGCGTCGCCCACGACTTTCAACGCGTTGCCTGAGCGGTCCGTGAGCTCGAGCACGTCGACGATGAGGTAGCGCAGCGTTGCGGCCTGCTCGGCTTCGCGGCGGCCGCGCAACGACCGCGGCGGACCTGCGGGCTGCATCTTGTAGATGACGTCGAGCTCGCGGTCGAGCAGCGCGTCGTAGGTGCGCAGCTCGAGCAACTGGGAGTTGGCAAACTCTAGGATGTCTTCGATCGCGCGCGCGCTCTCTCGCCGGTCGTAGACGAAAGCCGTATCCCACTGCACGATTGTCAGGTCGTCCTCGTGGTAGGAGAAGCGCATCCGCAGGGCCTCTTCGGTTTCCGTTGCCGAGAGCGGCTTGCGCTCGCCGAGTAACAGGCTCGCGAGCGAGGAGGAGTGATCGGCCAAGAGCATTTCAGCGTCGACGGCTTCCCCAAAACGATCGATTTCGACAATCAGATAGTCTTCGATCAAAGCCGGATGGCGTTCGTCCAAAGCATGCGCGTATTCATCGCAGATTCGCCCGACGGTCGATTCGGCGAACCGAATGATGCGTTCGTCACTGCGCGCCCGTTCCGTAAGCGTTGTCAGGTCGTTCCAAGTGCCGGCGACGAAGAAGGTAAGTCGAAGCGAAACGACGCCGTAATCGTAGAGTTTCAGCCGCGCCGAACAGCTTAGGCCGTCGAAATGAACCTCCGGCAGACTCGCGACCAGGGGCGGAACCGGAAACTGCAGATAGGGAGGAACGTGCGGGCGCAATGGAAGCCCGGCCGGCGCGCGAGTATCCCCGGCGAGCGCACTTATCTTAACCAAATCGATCGAGTCGGCGACATCGAACAGATAATACGCTCGCACCGCGCCGCTCTTGATTTCGAGCATCGACGCCGCCTACCGCGCACTCGCAGCGACGATTTTCGGCCGCCCGTAGCACATCACGTCAACGAACGTTGCACCCGATTCAACGTACGTAGCTAAGAGAGTCTGGACTCGCTGATTCCAGTTCGCCTCGGCCCACTTATGCCGCGTTTTCCACGCCGTTATAAGTATTACGGCCTTCCGATCGTCCGCTTCGAAGACCTGACCCTCCACGAAACCGTCAAGTCCGGCTACGACCGTTTCGATTAAGGCGGTGGCTTGATCCGCGAACTCCGAGCTCCGGTCCGGATCGAGCGTGACAGACAGGATATGAAAGACCGTACGAGCTTCGCCCTCGCTTCTATCATCTGGAAACTGTTCAGTCATGAGAGCGATATACGGTGGATAATCGAACTTTCCCCGACGCGACGCCTTCTGAAAAGGTCGAGCCGCGTCCGCGAAGGCACTGGGCCGCGTCGAAGGAACGCCTTGATACGATGAATGATGCTCGAAGGCTGGCCGCCGCGCTGAACGCACTCGTGGACGGCCCACAGTTTTCAAACTCGAAGGCGCGTGGCGTTGCGCGCCAAGAACCAGCCGTAAACTGGCCTGCGACCAAGAGGCTCAACGAGGACTTCAACTCGGAGGTGGACGGGCTCGAATCCTTCGCCATGAACGATGGCAGCGTTTGCGCCTGGACGCCTGGGCAGTTCCGCTACGTAGCCAGGCCCTCGGAACGTAACGCCTGAGGATCACGCATGTGCGCCGCCAGGAGGCCGGTGCCGGCACCGGAAGCTGTAGCGTCTCATGCTCGATACCCTCGCACGCGAAGCCGTCCCAGAGCTGCAGATTCTGCTGCTGGGTCAGGGGAACGTTCTCACTGCCGGCACACCGGCGAAACTTCCCAAGCGCGCGACAACGCTGGCAATGCTGGCAATGGTGGCGTTGCGGCGGGGTCAGCCGGTGGCGCGCGACGCGCTGGCATTTAACCTCTTTCCAGACGTAGACGAAGCGGTTGCAGCCAAAGAACTGCGCCGCTATCTTTGGCGGGCCGCTCGTGCGTTACCGGCACGAGCGGCCGAACCGCTCTTAATCGTCGACTCGGAGACCATCCGCTGGAACGTTGCCGGAGCGGCGTTCGTCGATGCAATCGAGTTCGAGCGTCTGGCATCCGACGCAGCGACGCAGGCCGCCGCGGTCGATCTGTATGCCGGCGATCTCCTAGAGGACGTCTACGAGGACTGGATCGTTACCGACCGCGAGCGCTTGCGCACGCACTATCTGCAAGCGCTGCACGACCTCGTCGCCGCGAATCGTTCCGCGCGCAACAACGTTGCGGCTCTGGGCTACGCACGCCGGTTCCTAATCACCGAACCGTGGCGTGAGGACGTCGTTCGCCAAGCCATGGCGATCCATTATGCGTTGGGCGATTCGTCCGGTGCATTGACCGAATACGAACTCTTCGCCAAGCGCCTGCGAGCGGAGATGGGAATCGATCCCATGCCCGAGACGCTGGCTTTGCGTGAAGCCATCCTGCGCGGCGAAGCCTTGCTCGGCGGTGTTTCTGAGCTGAGGGAACGTGCCGATCTCATCGGTCGTCGATCCGTCACGGTGCTCCCGTTTATCGGTCGCGAACGCGAACGCGCTGCTATGCGCGCGCGGTGGGATGCTGCCGCCGGCGGTGCGGGTGGCGTGATGCTGGTTTCAGGAGAAGCCGGCGTCGGCAAGACGCGGTTGATCGACGAGCTCGCTGCGCAGGCTGAAGCGCAGGGCGCTCGAGTGTACGGCGGAAGCACGTCGTCGCCGGAATCTTCGCCCTACCAAAGCATCGTCGAAGCACTCCGTGCTGCGTTGCCGATCATGACAGCACGACCCATGGATCCGTTGACGTTAGGAGTACTGTCCGGCATCCTGCCCGAGCTGCGCGCGCGGACCGAACCGGAGGTTGCGGAGTTGTCGCCGGATCGCGAATCGGCGCGACTCTATGCATCGTTGGCGACGGCAGTACAGCATCTGGCGTCGCCGCGTCCGCTGCTACTCGTGCTCGAAGACGTACATTGGGCGTCCCGCGCAACTATCGAAGCCCTGGCAGCCATCGCGCGTCGCATCGATCGTGCACGGGTGTTGATCGTGGCGACCTATCGCGAGGAAGAGACGCCGGCGACTCATCCTGTGCGGGCGCTGACCGATGCGCTGGGCGCCGAACGGCGCACGACCGAGCTGCACTTAGACCGGTTCGCTCGCGACGACGTCGCACGGCTTGTGGCACAGCTTGACTATCTGGGCGCGACCGACGATTCGGCTGTCGACCGGCTGTACGTGTCTAGCGAAGGCAACGCACTGTTCCTCAACGAGGCGATCGCTCACGCCGCTGAAACCAAAGGCGATGCCTCAGCCGACACCGATTCGGCGCTGGGCGGCATTGCGAAGGTCATTGCGGCCCGCACGGCGCGCTTGAGCGAGACGGCGCGGATGGTGGTAGAGATCGCGGCGATTTGCGGTCAAGGCTGCAGCGTCGATGTGGTGCGCGATGTGGCTGGGTTGTCTGCGGCGCAGACTCGCGAAGCCTTCAACGAACTGCTCGACCGTCGTTTGGTGCGCGAGGCCGGCGCGCGCGACAGGTTCGATTACGTTTTCACACATCATTTGATCGCCACATCGACGTACGCGCAGATCGACGCGGAGGTGCGGGAACGGCGTCACGCGCGCATCGCCTACATGCTAGAAAAGCGCGCGGCGCAACGCGTCGTCGCCGTTCGCGAGCTGGCGCGGCATTACGATTTGGCCGGCTTGTCGGAGCAAGCGGCGCGCTGGTACGGACGTGCCGCGCGCGAGTCTGCCGCAGTGTATGCTAACGACGATGCGGTCGCGCTCGCGACGTTGGCCATCGAGCGCGAAAAGAATTCCGCGTCGCTCGTCGGCGCGTTGTTTATTCGTGAAGAGGCCAACGCTCGATTGGGTAACCGCAAAGCGCAGGCAATCGACCTCGACCGGCTGGACCAGCTGGCCGAGAGCGCGGAAACGCGCTGTCGTATCCTAAGCCGAAGGATTCTGCTGTTGCGGTCGTCGGAGGATCGCGCGGGCGAACGCGACGCGATCCACGCGCTGCACCGGCAGGCCTTGGCGTCGGGCGACCGCTTCTGGCAGGGCCGGGCCGAATGCGCCGACGCGCGGTTTTTGGTGGCTATCGGCCAGTACGCCGCCGCGAAGGTGGCCGCACACAACGCCCTCGCGCACTTCGAAACGATCGGCGGTGTGCGAGATCGCGTCGACGCGCTGCTGCCCTTAAGCGAGGCGGAGAGTTGCACGGGCGAGGTCGATGCAGCGGATCATGCGCTGGAGCGCGCTCGATCGACCGCGAGCGACGCCGGAGATCGTTCCGCCGTGGCCGACACGGTCATGCAGGCTGCAACGAATGCGTTGACGCGTTCGCAATACCCACGCGTGCTGACGCTGTCCGAGGAAGCATGCGAGCGGTATCGCGCGATCGGAGATCGCGTCGGCGAGGCCCGTGCACTGGTCAATGAAGCGACTGCGGCGATACGCCAATCACAGTGGAAGCGGGCGCGTACAGCAAACCTCACGGCTGCCGAAATGTTTGAGGCGATCGGCGACCGCGCGGGGCTCGCGCGCGTGCTAGCGAATCTCGGGTCACTGCACCTTCGTTGCGGAGACTTCGAACAAGCATGCGCGCACTTTCAGCGTGCCTGCGAGAGCTATGAACGGCTGGGCGATCTACGTGGGCGAGCATCGTGCCTGATTAACGAAAGCATCGCTGCACAGATCCAAGATCGTCCTCAAGATGCGAAAAGCCTCGCTCGAGCCGGGCTTGATTCCGCGATTGAGATCGACCACGTGTTCCAGCGAATCGCCGCGCTCGCCAACCTCGGGTCCGTGGAACGCGACCTCGGGGAACTCGAGGTCGGGCTCGCGCACATGGACGAAGCCTTGGCCCTCCAGCGCGAAATCGGCGACATGAGCGAGGCTGGGGCCGACCTCGTCGACGCGGCACTGGGTCGCATAATGAACGGCGACGTGGACGTTGCGATGAGTCTAGTCGAGGAAGCCTTGTCGCTCAAATGGTCGTGTGATGAGGGCCCCTTCCCCGAATATCGTTTCTGGATTTGCGCCCGCATCTTCCACTGGGCCGGCGAACGTAATCGCGCGAAAGTTGCTTTGGAACTGGCGTCCGAGATTACCAAGTCGGTCGCTGATTCGATCGACGATCCGGACCTGCGGGCGCATTTCGAGGCGGTCCCGTTCAATGTCGCGATTGTCGAGGCCAAGGAGGCCGGCCGCTGGCCACCGCTTCCAGCTTAGTCTCGTGCGAGAGCTTTGTTCCAGGTGCCCGCCGGCTCTTCGTTCAACGGCTTAGTACCATGGCATTCATTGCACCCCAACCATCAGAAATGGACGCATACACCGCGCGCGCGCGCAACTCGCAGGTGCGCATTGCGACCACACACGGCGACATCGTCTTTAAGTTCTTCCCCGACGACGCGCGGCTTCATTGCGCGGCGTTTATCAAACTCGCTGATGCGGGGTTTTACGACGGGCTCACGTTCCATCGCGTCGAGCCGGGATTCGTCGTGCAAGGCGGCGACCCAAAAGGCGATGGAACGGGCGGTCCTGGGTACAATTTGAAGGCCGAGTTTAGTGCACGGCCTCACTTGCGCGGAACGGTGGCAATGGCACGGTCGTCCCAACCCGACTCGGCGGGTTCGCAGTTCTATATCTGCCTGGGTAACGCACCGTTTCTAGACGGGCAGTATACGGTGTTCGGACAAATGACCGAAGGCTTCGAGGCACTCGATGCAATCAAGCGCGGCGACGTTATGTCCAGTGTAAAGGTTGAAAGCTACGCCTGACGCACGGCGCTGCGAAGCGTGATCGGCGAATCAGCATCCCTCCACGAACTCTATGTAGTTGAGGTTGAACTCCCAGTAGCCGAGAGATGCGCTGCGCCGACGAGACTCGAGCATGACCTGACCTGGTGGAGTATCCTCGCTCATCGCGACTCCGCACACGCGCCGCTCAAAAAACACCTCCCCCGTATTAGGCGAGCTGCGCTGCCAGCCTGAAACGGCTTTTGGGGGCTGCGCCAGAACGGCGTGCGACTCCCATGTCCATGTGGCGAGACGAGGAACGCCTGATTTCGAAATCGTCGTGGCGCCCATCGTCTTTCCGGGAAGCAGTTGAATCCATTCGACGTTCTCCGATTCTGGAACGATCTTGCTCGGATAGGGATCTGAAAATTTCAGCGTGCACGACGACGGTATTCGTACCGTCGGTGTAGGTCATGGTTGGACTGCAACCATCGGATGCGTCTGCATTGCACCCCGATTTCCTCACCGGCGCCGGCCCGAGCGTGCGCTCGACCTGAGCAAACGTTTCATGGAGGTGGAGCGAACCGACGTGCGTGCCCGGTATCGTGCTCAGAATCGCACTCCACGTCACAAGCAAAAGAATCATCACAAGGCGTAGGTTTTCGCAGTCGGGAGCTCTCAGGCGAGAATGCGAACCTTGGGATATCCACTTACTTGAAGGATCACGTTCTGGCCGTCGGGCGAAATCGTAACGCTACTCTCCCCAGTGGTGAATGAAATCTCCGCACCGCTGCGGGTATACGTCCCATTAAAGCTCTGGCCCGCGTTTGTGACGGTGCAGGAGCCACTGGGCGCAGCTGGATTTTCGTCCGTAAGATCCAGCCTCAGATCGAAGGTTCCCTTCCGCCCCAATACGTTGTAATTTCCTGAAGCGGCAAAATGAAAGGGCTCATTTATCGTTATGTTGCACGAGCCGACCGCGTGCCAACCTGCCACGCGGGCCTGGAGATCGTGCTTACCGGCTGATAGCCCGTTTAGGGGCGGATGCAGCGTAGCCATTCGAAACCGCCTATTGCGTGTTTTTCACTCCGGCATCGCAATTGCGGCACACGCCACGTACCTTTTTACGTCGGCGCTACTCTCGTGGATGTCAATAACATACTTGCCTTTAAGCAGGTCGCCGAGGGTGAGGCCCGACAGCGTCGTCGTGCTACTGCCATCGATCATGTCGGTCAGAGTATACCTGGGTACCGGATTCGGCTTTGCGCAGGTGCCCGTGTGGATATGGACAGGCTGTGTGCCGTTTTGACCGCCGGACATCTTGACGACGACCTTGACACCACCGGGAATCTGCTCGAGCGTCGCCGTGCCCGTTTCACCCGGCCGGTTCTGAGCGTATAGCTTTAGCGTCAGCGTGGATGGATAGGCGCCAGCCGCCGCGCATGCGATTGCGCCGATGGCGGCTGCAGCAAACGCCGTGCGTACAGCATGCATGATCCGCTCCCTCTACTGGCAAGAAGATGCTGCTTCCTTCGCCAAGCGCGCCCACTGAGCTTAGTAAAACAATTGAGAGGGCGGCCGTGCTGCCGGCCCGGGCGGCGACTGCGGTGGTGGGCCGTCCACATACCACGTCATTTGCGAAATAAGTCCCATATATCTGCGCGCACTGGCTCGCAGGCCCTCCGGTGCGGCCGGATCGGAGTACACCTTACGAAACAGCGCCATCGCAACGCGTAGCCAACCCGTCGCGACGTCGACGTTTTGGCCATGCGATTGCGTAAACATTGCCACGCCCGTCATCATCGAGAACGACGCTTCATTGCCGATTTCGTCGATCTTGGCCAACCCAACTTCCGCGGTAGCGCATTCCCCGGCCTCCAACGCGGCATTCGGGCAAAATGCCACTTCCGAATCCACGTCATTGCTTTGATTCGCCTGAGTGCATTTCGTACCAGCATCTGTGTATTGCGCCGCGTTCGGGCAAGAGAGCGGTGCCGGGGTCGGACCAGCGGCTCTTAGAGCTCCCGTCATTAGCGCGCCTAAGGCGCCGGCGATCGCCACCGTCCTCGCACCGAACCTGGCCGCCGGCAACTTCGCAAAACGATCTTCCATAAGGCGCGGCTATTCCTTGGTGCAGGTTGTGGTGCTGGTTTGAACGCCGCCCTTGTCGTCGTGGAACTGCGTTGAGGAGTGCAAAACGTTTCCAGTACGCGACACGGTGTTATCGAACCGCTTGCGCCCCTGATTGTCGAGCGCCGGCCACGTCTGTGTCCACGTTGCATTGTCGGGATCCAAGGACGTCGTCTGCGCAACGTTGCTCGCGCCGGAGTCAAAGATCGTTATTAAGACGTACGCCTTCAGTGAATGACTCCAGCGTTCGTAGCCGGTGGCGGGATTATCGCCGGTCTCGCGGGCGACAAACCAGTTGCCCTGCTCCGACTCAGTGAACGAAAGTGGGGCCTTCGTGGCCGGAACGGAGACGCAGCTCCAGGCCCCAAGGTCAGCCTTGAGCTTCGCCTGCTGAGCGAGATCGAAAGGCGAGTACCCTGGCGGGGGCGTCTGGGCGACCGCGGCTGCGCTCATGAACGCACACAGGGCCGCGGCGAGAACCACGCGCATAGCGCACCTCCGTATGTAAGTCTCTCCATTTTGCGATAGAGCGGAGAGCTCGTCAATAAGTCCGCCCGCTATCTCCGTAGCGAGCATGAAATCCCGTTTTGATCTGCAACTGGTAGCTATGGGCCAAGCGCCGCGATCCGCTCTCATTACGTGGCTGCTGGTTTTGGCGAGTATGTGCGCCGCACGTTCTGCCGATTTCAACGTGCCGCCGACGCCGCATCAGTACGTGACCGATGGAGCCGGTGCCCTTACCGAAGCGACTCGCACCGCGCTCGAGAGTGAACTACGTTCGTACGAGGCGAGCACCGGCCACCAAATAATCGTCTGGATTGGACAGACCACCGGAGACGTTCCGCTTGAGCTGTGGACCGCCGAGACCGCTCACACCTGGAGGATCGGACGGCGCGGCCTCGACGACGGCGCCGTGCTGTTCGTATTCATGAGCGATCGTAAAGTTCGAATTGAGGTTGGTTACGGACTCGAGGGCGCGCTCTCGGACGCCGACGCCAAACGCATCATCGACGAGCAGATCGTGCCGGCCATGCGTAGCGGCGATACGAATCGTGCGATCGCCGACGGCGTTCGCGCGATCCTTACCACGATCACGCCGGCGTTTGCCGTTAGTGTCGGTGCGGGGCCGCGGGCATCGGCGACGATCCCGCCCGAGACCCTTGTTCCCCTGGTTCGGATATTTGTTCCGCTGATGTTTGCGATCCCGGTGTGCCTTTTCGTGCTGTTTGTGTTTCTCGCCGTGCGCAGACCTGGAGGGCGCGGCGGAGGCTCCGACGATGAGACGTTCTCGACGAGCAGCGACGACGACTCGAGCTCCAGCAGCGACTTCGACGCTGGTGGTGGCGACTTTGGCGGGGGTGGCGCGTCGGGAAGCTGGTAATGCGAGAAGTACTTCGTGCGGAGGCCCGTGAAGCCACCGGCCATGTACCTGATCCTGAAGCTGATCCACATCACCGGCGTCGTACTCTTCCTCGGTAACATCACGGTCGGGGTGTTCTGGAAGTTCTACGCCGACCGAATCGGAAATGCCGAGGTAATGGCCTATACGATGGATGCGATTATTCGCGCCGACCGGATATTCACGATTCCCGGGATCGTGCTGCTATTGATCGGCGGAATCGGCGCCGCGCTCGCCGGTGGGATACCGATCCTTGCGACGGGCTGGATACTCTGGGGAATACTCGCGTTTACCCTTGCGGGCATCGCGTTCGCGCCGCTTTCGCAAGTTCAACGAAGACTCTCGCGAGCCGCGCACGCTGGCGATCTCGCCACGTACGCTCGCCTGTCGAAGAGCTGGGACCTGTGGGGCTTTATCGCGCTCGTGCTGCCGATCTTCGCCTTCGTCGTCATGATCCTAAAGCCGGCGCTGCCCGCATTCCGACCGTGAGTTACGTTCCGGCGCACCGGTCTGCCGCCGCAAGCATACATTGGCCCGCTTGCGCAGTTTTTTTGAGCTGCGTGAAGATACCGGCTAGCTTTTTTGTGTGCTAGCATGGCGTCCTCAACATCGATCAGGCGCAGACCTGGAAAGAGCTTATCTATGCCCACGATCAAAACGCCCGATAACACCGAAATCTATTACAAGGATTGGGGCTCAGGACAACCCGTCGTGTTCAGTCACGGGTGGCCGCTTGACGCTGACGCCTGGGAAGACCAGATGTTCTTTCTCTCTTCCAAAGGCTATCGCTGCATCGCCCACGATCGGCGGGGGCACGGCCGCTCCGGCCAAACTTGGGACGGGAACGATTTGGACACGTACGCCGACGATCTTGCCGCCCTTGTCGAGGCGCTCGACTTGCACGATGCGATTCACGTCGGCCATTCCACCGGTGGCGGCGAAGTCGCTCGCTACATCGGACGACACGGAACCAAACGCGTGGCCGCGGCCGTCCTTGTCAGCGCCATTCCCCCACTCATGCTCAAGACGCCGGCAAATCCCGAAGGTCTACCAATGGAAGTCTTTGACCAGCTGCGGGAAGGCGTCCGTAGCGACCGCTCGCAGTTCTTTAAAGATCTTAGCGCGCCATTTTATGGCGCAAATCGTCCCGGTTCGAAAGTATCGCAAGGCGTGCGCGACGAGTTTTGGCTCCAGAGTATGGTCGCCGGTTTTCCCGCGTGTTACTTCTGTATCAAGGCATTCTCAGAAACTGATACGACCGAGGACTTGAAGAAGTTTGACGTACCGACGCTGATCGTGCACGGTGACGACGATCAGATAGTGCCAATCGTGGCCGCCGCGCTCAAGTCATCAAAGATCGTTCCCAACGCGGAACTGAAGATTTACGAAGGTGCCCCGCACGGACTGCCAACCACACTTAAGGATCGACTGAACTCAGACTTGTTGGAGTTCTTCAAAACCCGAGTCAGAGCAAAGGCGTCGGTGAACTAAAGCCATCTCGAGCCGAGAAGGATGCCCTGCAACAGCGGGGCATCTTTTGTTTCGGCCGTTCCCGCGTCAGTAAGGCGCGACCTTGATACTTTGGTGCGAGGACGGATTGACGCAGTTCATATCAGCATACAGATACTTGCCGTAGACCGCCAGCGGCTGATTCATGATGTTGATCCAATAAACGTACCATTGAACGTAGCCTTGACTGTCTTTGATGTACCAATAGACCATCTGAAGGCCGGCGGCACCTTGGTAATAGTTATCTCCGCTTGCACTGTGCCCGCTGTACATCACCGCGTCATTGAAAAAGCAAGCTGTGTTCTTGCTGGTTGATGCGACCGTCGTTTGCCCGCATCTATTGGAGGCTTTGCGCCAGCTAACGCTAGGAGGAGCGCACCAACTGGCCGGCTGATGCGCCGACCGTGCGCTCGCGACCGTCTGCGGCAGCGTAGACGCAGGATCGCTTAATGCCGAGGAGCACGCAAGCAACGTTAGTGCGAGCGCCCCCGTGATCAGGGCTGTAGGGAAGGTCCTGTGGCGGGCCATCCGACGAACAAAGCGATTCGTCATTCAAATCTCCCTAGCCGCGGAAGTAGGCCCGTATAATGAATTCATCGGCCAGGGCCGCGCTTGGCTGTAGCCCCTCGCTCAAACCCGGGAAGCTTAACGAGGCTCCTTAGGCAGCGTGCCCGGCGCGAGTGCGCTCGCTAGGTCGCGAAATAACGTGGCGGCCCCGAGACCGCTATTACCGTGAGAATCATACGCGCCGGCTCCATTGGTGGCTTCGACTGCTATCGTTAGACGTCGCGACGGCAGATAGCCGACGGCTCCCGAGGCGCCTGCGAAACCGAGCGTTTGCGTGATCCACGGTCCGTAAAGAATCACGCCCAGTCCGTAGTTAAAGGCAACAGTATTCGCACGGCACTCGGCGCATTTAGCCTGCGTGTGGCCGAAGCCGATGAGGCTTGGTTTGATCTGCGCGAGCGAAGACGATTTCGACAGTAGTTTCCCCGTCCCGACGGCTTCGAGCGAGATGCAGAGATCGGTAATATCCGTCGTTTCAACGGCGCCCTCGACGGTTGTCCACGAAGGATTCCAGAACGTCGACTCCTCGTAGAACGGCACGCTCGGTTTAAGCTGCAGCACTTCCCTCCGTTCAGAGGAGAATGAGTGGAGCACCGGCCCCGGAACGACCGGTGTCGTGAACTGCGTCGTCTGCTTGAGCCCCATTGGCCCCAACACGGAGCGCTGCAGCGCCTCCGCGAGCGGCATGCCGGCGATCTTCTGGAGCACGAGGCCGAGGATCACGTAGTTGGTATGCGAGTAGCCCCAGTTCGCACCGGGCGTGAACTCCATCGGTTTTGATACGCCGATATGAATGAGCTCTTGCGGCGTCCACTGACGAAACGGGTTGAGGTACACGCCGTTTGTCACCTCCGGCTGGTAGACGTAATCTGCGTACCCGGAGGTCATCTGCGCCAGCTCCCGCAGCGTGATACGGTTCGCGTCCGGAAGATCGGGAAAATACTTCGAGAGTCTCGTATCGAGCGTTACGCGCTTCTGGTCGACGAACTCGAGCAATAGCGTTGACATATAGGTGAATGCGAGCGCGCCGTTGCGGAAGTGCATGTCCGGCGTCGCGGGCACGCCGGTCATCGATTCGCCGAACGTGCCGGTGTAAACGCTGCTTCCGTTAGACCGCACCTTCACGATAACGGCCTCCAGATGCTGCTTTGCGATCGCACTTTTAACGATGCTCTGGATCGTAGCGACTCGCGCGTCGGCGGCTGCCGCCGGGGCCGCGAGAGCGTCGCTAAGCGCGAGTACGAGCGCGAATGCGACCGCCAAACCGCACCGGGATTGCACGATCAGCACCCCGTAAGCAACTCGATTGAGATCAAGCGGCCTTGACGGAATGCGAAACTTTGGAACTGGCCGCACGCATCGCCTTCGGCCTTCGTAGGCGTCCCCCGCATCGTCGTGTACGAGATCGCAATCGCGCCCGCCGGATACCTTGCGAAATAGGGCCGCGCCTGCCCGTAGATCGCTCGGACCTGCGCCATCGTCATCCCGAGCGCAAGGCCGCGCATCGTATGGACCGCGCTTAGATCTGCATTCTTCACCGTCTTCGGCGGCGGCGCAACGTTCGCCGTCAATGCGAACCCGCGCCAGGCGCAGCATCCGCGGCTATATAACACGATGTGACGCGCCGAATCGTAAGCGATGTTTCCTTTCATCGGCTCGGCGGCCCCGAAGACGTACGTCGTGCCGTTCTTAGCGAGCGGGCAGGAGCTGCCGGGATAGTCGAAGTTCTGCCTCGGCAGCGCCGGCGTATGCGAACCGTCGCAGACAAAATAGTCGTACTGATTGATCTGCGCCGTCCGTGCCTTTGCCCACGCGTCGAAGCCGGTATCGGGATCCGGAAGCCAGGCGCCAAGCGGCGGGCTCCACGCCGATCCGTACGTTTTGGCGAAATCCGTCTGCGCCACGGCCGTAGGCGTTCCGTACACCGTTGCCGCGACGGCGCAGACGAGCAGAACGCCGTGCGCAGCTCGCACTACAATCCGATCTGGCCTAAGTCCAGGATCACGCGCTGCGTCCGCGGATCGTCCCACCAGTTCGCGATTGCCGCCTCGAGTTGAGGTAGCGCCCGCAGCGCGCCGACGTGTTGCCGGACGGCGTCGACGTCGGGCGCCGAGCCATGAACCTCGGCATGCAGCCGGTCGATCGTTGCGTGGGCGGGATGCGCGTCGGGCAACGCTGCATGAAGCTCTTGGTGCGGAAACTCCCGTAACGGCAGCAAAGTTTCGGCTTGCGTGATCAGTTGCTCGCCGGCTATCAATCCCGTGTCGTCGGCGTCGGTAATGCCTTCCCGGCGCTCCTCGTCTCGTTTCATTCTCGGCTCGTACGCATTTCCCGGTCGCTTTCCTCCGGCTGGGAGGCAGGCACGATGCGGGCCTCGTTGCATATCTACGGTCATGCTGACCCACGCAACCCTTATAGCAACACTCACGGGCTTCGCCATCGCGCAGGCGCCGCCGTCCACGGACGCGGCGTATCAGTTGCTCGGGACGTGGTCGTGCAAGAGCGATGCCCGCAGCAGCAGCACGATGACGTTCACGCGAAATGCGGATGGATCGATCGCGCTGAAGAACGTCTTTGCAACGCCCGGCGGCCTCTCGGGCCAGTTCAACGAGACCTATCGCTTCAATCCGAGGACCGCGCGGTGGGCGTGGACTGCCGAGCTTGCGAACAATCCCGCTTTTCAAGAGAGCGGAACCGCGCCGCCCGCCAAAGGCTCGACGTGGATATTCGAGGGCACAATAAGTGGCGCACCGTCGACGACGCAGGACATCCGAATGATCTACACGAGTCTCGGCGACTCGACGTTTCGGCGCGAGTTCGAAAGTTCGGTAGGCGGAAGTTGGCAAGTGACGAGCGCGTCGCTCTGCAAGCGCACGACGCCGCACGCTTAGCGCGATGCTCTTCTGGGAGGCGCTCACCGCCATCGCGACGGCCGCAACCGCGATCGTTATTGCAGCCACCGTGCTCGTCGGCTACCGGCAGATTCGGCTGACCAGAGACCAACTCGAGCACCTTCGGCGATCGACGCAGCTCGACGGCACGATGCAGGCCTTCGCAGAGTTCGACACGCCCGAGTTCCGCTCGGCGCGGCTGTTCGTCGAGAACGAGCTCGCGCAGCGGATGCTCGACGAGCGCTTCCGCGACGAAATACTCCTGCCGTTCCAGGCACTGGACGAAAAGGAGCATAAGGAACTTCTCGTAGCCAACACGTTCGAAAAGATCGGCACGTACGCGCGCCACGGGCTGCTGGACACCGTGCTGATGGCCGATTACTGCGGACCGCTCATCCGCGAAATGTGGCAGCAGATGGAAAAGTGTGGCTACTTCGAGCTGCGGCGGCGCAATAATCCTTATTCGCTCGAAAACTTCGAGTTTCTCTACGACAAGGCGATGGATTGGTACGACAACGACGATCCTCCGTTCCGAACGCGCCGTCGCGCTAAGGGCCCGATTCCCGCAGAATCTTCGCAGTCTTAACGACTTCGAATGCCGTGCCCGGGAATGCCCTTGAGTTGGTCGAGCCGGAAGTATCGCGCGATAGGCGAAAGACCGCCCCATGGTTCGCCGGACGCCGAAATAGCCGATGAATAAGGGCCGGTTCGAGGCATTCTCGGATGGCGTCTTTGCATTCGCAATTACGTTGTTGGCGCTGGGTTTCGTGCTGCCGCAGGCGCACTTCGCGTCGAACCGGGAGCTCGCGGGCGCGCTACTGCGGCTTTGGCCCAATCTCATCGCGTACGCGCTCAGCTTTTCCGTCATCGGGCTCATGTGGCAGAATCATCACGCGCTCTTTCGCCTCGTTCGCCGTGTCGACCGTAAGGCGGTCTTTTGGAACCTCTTGTTGCTGGCGGGTACGGTCCTCATCCCATTTGCAACGACGACGCTCGGATCCTACCCCACCTACTCGGCAGCGGCATTCCTCTACGGACTCGTCCTCTCGACGTGCGCCGCATTTTACAATCTCATGCTCGCGCATCTCGTCGCTTCGGATTCATTCGAACCCGAAGTCGACCGCGCGACGATCGCCGCAACCCTGCGCGGCTATCGAACCGGTTTGCTCATTTACATCGCCGCTACGCTCCTGGCGTTGATCGTCCCGGTGTTGAGCTTCGCGCTCTATCTGACGATCGTCGTCTACTTTCTCGTGCCGCGCGGAGCGGATGCGGACGTTTACCTCAGCGCGCGGCATTGGTGAGGGTATGCTACATCTTCGCATAACTCTGGTCACACTCGCCATCGCCGCCGGCGTTGCGGCTCCGGCGGACGCATTCATGCCGACCGCAGTTCTCGCTCAGCCGTACTCCCCCGTAGCCATCGATGCATGCGCGGCCGGCATACGGACCAGCGGATCGGGCGCCAACGGTATCACGAACTACTACGCCGACTTTGGCGCCAACTTTACCAACCACTCGACGTTGGCCGCGAGCGCCGTTCGGTTACGGTTCGACCTGTTCGACGCCTCGGGTGGCCATTTGACCACGTTCTTTGGTTCGGACGATTCGCAACCCATTGCGGCCGGCGCGCAGCGCGTCGATCTGCAGCGAGACACGGGCGCTGAAAAGTCGATGCAGCAATCGGGTGCGACGGTCGGCGGCGCCCTCTACATTCCGGCCTGGGAATGGCTCAACACGACCAACACCGCGCACACCGCCGTATGTTCGGTCGACTCCGTCAGGTTCGGCAACGGGTCCCGTTGGCAAGCCACGCGACCAACAGCGGCCGGCTTTTCGGCAGCTCTAGCGGCGGCCTCGGCCCAAGACGGTGAGTTCTTCAAATACGAACCCCAATAAATGCGCCGCTTCACCATGCTCCTCGAGAGCGTCGCGCTAGCAATCGTCACAGCGAGCATTGCGGCCGCCGCAACGCCGACGCAAGACGCTCAGTCCGCGGCGCTACTAGCTAAGCACCGAGCTTACGTCGGCTGGGAGTTCGGCGACGGAACCTTTCGCAGCATGCGTGTCACCGGCAACGTAAAGAATGAAAAAGGCGAAACGACGCAGACGTTCGTCTCACTCTCGGTCGGCGCGATCTATCACGATACGTACACATATCCGCAACGCGGCGACACGACGGAGCACGAAGGCTTCACTGGCCGGCTCTTCTGGAACAGCGATCTCAACGGCTTCACGACGCCGGTCTACGGCGACTACGCGAAGTTCCTTGCCTCGTACACAATGCTCCAGCAAGAAGGTACTACCCGCTTACCCGCCACTTTTGTAAAGACGAAGACGATCGATGGAAAGACCGCGAGCGTCGTGCGCGTAACGTTGGAGAATGGCGACCCGATCGAGATTGCGATCGACCCCGACACCGGGGCGTACGTCGAAGCGACGATCGATCCCGATGGCGCATATGAAACGACCTTCCACGTTCTTTCCTATGGCGACCCCATGCCCGGCAAGAAGATGATCGCATCCTATCGCGTCGGCCAGAGCAAGTCGATTCATACGTTCTCGAA
Organism: Vulcanimicrobiota bacterium; assembly: GCA_963758805.1. Taxonomy (GTDB): domain Bacteria; phylum Vulcanimicrobiota; class Vulcanimicrobiia; order Vulcanimicrobiales; family Vulcanimicrobiaceae; genus Cybelea. The sequence goes on along the minus strand of CAVWWP010000001.1, from coordinate 1,169,926 downwards.
GTTCGAGCCGAACGTGCCTATTAGCGACGACGAACTCCATCCGCCCGCACCGACCGCCCAGTGGACATTTACCAACCAGGATCCTGTGCCGCTCACGTTGACCTTCTATCGAATCCTCGTCGATGCGACCGTCAACGGCGTCAAAGGCCGCTTTATCCTCGATACCGGTGCGGACGCGATCGTGCTCAACGACAACTTCGCGGACCGCGCGGGAGCAAAAGCGCTCAAAGGCGGCACGCAAGCGATTACGATGGAGGGCGCCGTATCTGCGCGCGTGAGACGAGTCGATTCCTTAAGTGTCGGCGGAGCGACGCTGCGCAACGCCCTCGTCTACTCGCAGGACTTCTCCCGCAACGATTGGCGCGGGCTCGACGACGCCGGATATGATGGGCTCATGGGATTCGACCTCTTTGCTGCCGCAGTCGTAAAACTCGACGTCTATGCATCGAAAATGACGATTCTCGACCCCGCAACCGCGGATCTCTCAAACGCCGCGGGCATCCCGCTCGTTGTCGACGTCTCCGACGGAATTCCTACGATTCCGATGACGCTCAACAAGACGCTGCCGGTCAACGCTATGCTCGACACGGGCAATCCCGGCATCGTCTTCTTCGGCTCGGAGCTCATGCGCAAGCACCATTTGCGAACCGGGCGCGGCGGCGTCCAGAGCCTAACGATCGGCCCGATTGTCTACGAGAATGAGACTGCGTACGAGGGCGGTATCTTCTCGGACGACGTGCTCCTTGGGTTCGACTTTCTCAAGCACTTCGATTTCATCTTCGACTATCCGCACGGGCGCATGTACATGACGCCAAACAAGAACTAGCTGAGTCTAAGGGGCTGAGAACCGCTCGGCGATCCATGCCGCGACATCACCGGCCGCCGCGGCGAGCACGCTTCCATGCGTGGCGCCAACGTATGCCTTGAATGTCACCGAGGTTCCATTCCGGCGGAGGCGATCGCGCACGTCCATCGTCATCTCGGCCGGAATCATTGCGTCCGCGACGCCTTGTACGAGCAGAATGGGAACCGAGATCGAGAGATTCTCGGGATCGTTCGCCACGAGATCGTGGTAGAGCGCCTCGACTCCACCTTCGGCGCTTTCGCGAAAGATCGTACGTGGAGCGATCCGCGCCCAATCAGAGCTTTGCTCGAGTTCGGACACGCAGCGCTGCTGCAACTCAGGCATCAGCCGCAACGCATCCGGCTCGAGCATCTCGGACGGCACCACGCGCGAATCGACGGTTGAGAAGCCGGCGATGAGTAACCCCAAATACACGAGGCCACTGTTTGGCGCATCGTTTGCGTACTCGTTTTGCAAGAAATCTTCGAGGTGCGATCCAGGCGCGTACGCGACCGCGCCGACGAGCTTGAGTTCGGGCGCCCACTGCTGGCCGAACGCCGCGGTCGAGAGCGCCGCCGCGCCGCCCTCGGAGTGGCCCATTGCAATCCACCTTTGGCCAATGTGCGGATCGATGCGACGCGACGCCAAGGCGATGTCGGTGACGTCGCGGGCCGCAGAGACTGCTACGAAATATGGATGGATGCCGGGCGTCCCGTTGCCGACGTAATCGGTCTGCGCGACGGCATAGCCACGTTTGACGAACCCATCGAGCATACGCTGTTCGCCGTTCGGCGCCGCCGATCGGGATGGCGCGCACTGCGGTGCATCGCCGACCGTTCCATGTGCCCAGCTAATCAGCGGCCAGCCGCCCGGCGGCGGCGCACCCGGCGGGATCGCCAACGTCCCGGAGACGGCGCCGAAGGTGCCGTTCGGCGAAACGCTCTCGTATAGCACCCGATAGTTCACCGGCGCCGAAGGTAGCGCGGCGCCGTCACTGAACCGTCGCGCCCAAATGACATTCCCCTCAACGTACGTGGTCGTCGGCGGCGGTTGGTAGAAAGCGTCACCCGGAGGGCCGGCCGGAATGGTTGGTGTAGCGGCGGTTGCAGCAACCACCGCCAGCAGCACGTTGAGCATCCTTACATTCTAATGGTCGTCGGGGGCGCGCTGTGACGCTTGCTGGAGCAGAAAGTAGCCAAGGTTGTATTTTGCGCGGATCGCGAAGTACGGTCGCGGCGGTTGCGTAAAGTCGAAGCAGTCGGAGAGATTGTTCGCTCGTTTGTCGCTCGCTGCCAACCTGTCGAGTCCAAAGGTGCTCTCGACGAACTGGACGATGCTTCCGAACTCGTACTGCACGTGCGATACATGGCCGCGTTTTGCGTACGGCGACACGACGATGAGTGGGACGCGAACGCCGAGACCGTCGAAGTCGAGCTGCGGTGGCGGAACGTGATCGTACCAACCGCCCGAGTCGTCCCAAACGATCAGCACGACGCTGCTTCGCCAAAACCTGCTCTCCCCAACAGCGTTGACAATCGTCGTGACCCAGGATGGGCCGGTATCGCTCCGCGAGCCCGAGTGATCGGAGTTCTTCCAATCCGGAACGATCCAGGTCACGTTGGCAAGTTGACCCGACCGAACGTCCGTTACGAACTGTGCCGGCGGCGATATGATGTTCGTCGACCACGTGGGGCCGTAACGTTGCTGTGCGACCGCATCGTAAGCCGTCCACAGCTGACCGAAGTTAGGACCCTGATAGGGGGTCAGATGCTTTCGCCGGCGCAGCTCGATGAAACGACGCCAGACCGCGGCAGACTGCAGCTGCGGTGCGTAGTAGCTCCACGACCTGCCCGCTGATTCCAGCTCGTCCGCGAGCGTTTTGAAGTTGAAGCACGGGAATACCGGCACGCCGGGCTTCCGCTGCTGCGTGAGGGTCAGAACTCGCGTTCCACGCCACGCGTCGCAACCCCAAGGACGCCCGCTGGGCACGTTCGTCGTGCTCGCGGCTTGGCCCGCAATGAGATAGAGATGGGCGGCAAAGCTCTGATCGATGTTGCTCTGGAACATGCGATCGGCCACGACATACTGACCGGCAATATCGAACAACGGCCGAGTCTCGGCACGCGGAACGTACGCGTAGTTCGGATACTGGGCGGCAGCCAGCGGCACGGCGCCCGGACTAAACGGGATGTGCTTTCGTAAATCGTAGCCGTCCATCTTCCCGTGATCGTACGACGTCACGAAGTCGTGCCACCCGTTGCTCAGGTCGTAGTTGGCGGTCAGTGGAACCGGCTCGAGCAGAACCCGCGTACCGTCGTGGGTGTAACCGTAAGTCGCGGTATCCGCTGCCGGAAAGCCCTGAAACAGATTGTCAAAACTCCGGTTCTCCTGCACGACGATAACGACGTGGTCGACATGCCCACGCAGGTCGCGCGTAAACGATCGCTCGTTCGATCCGCAGCCGTACGCGAAAAGCGTGGCGACGATAGCCGCAAACGCAACGGGATTAGTCCGTAAGCGCAAGGGCATACACCGTCGTGCCGTTTGCCACGATCATCGTATTGCCCACGATCACCGGCGGCGACGTCGAGAACGGTTCATCGTATAGTTTCACGTTAACCAACTGTCCGGTGGCCGCCCCGATCGCGTAGAGTACCCCCGCGGTATCGCCGGCGTAGAGGAGTCCATTCTGAACGACCGGGCTCATCTTCACAGGCGCGGTGGTATGAAACTGCCAGCGAATCGTTCCATTCGTTGCGTTGAACGCCACGATGCGGTCGTCGGTTGGAATCGATTGAAAGTACGTGCCGTCCGCGTACGTCCCCGCGATCGCGCGCTCGTTCGACGCAAGCTCCGTGTAGAGCCCAACGCTCGCCGAGCGATACGTCCACAAGGCTCGTCCCGAGTCCGCATCGAGCGCCGCGATGAGGCTCCGACCGCCGAATCCAAACGATTGGCGCAAGCCGCGAACGCCGGCGACAAAGACGCGGCCGTCGGCGTACGCCGGCGATGCGTCGCAGTCGCCGTACGGAGCGCGCCACTTGACTGTACCCGTCGCAGCATCGAGCAGAAACGTGTGTGACTCGCCCTCCATGCTACGGCACGAGGCCAACAGCACGGCTCTTCGATCCGCGACAACGGTAGCCGAAGCCATTGTTGCGATGCCTTGCATATCCTGACGCCAGGCGGCGTCGCCTGAGGTAGCGTTCAACGCGTACGCATGAAAATCGCCGTTGGCAAAGACGAGCCTGCCGTCGATATATGCCGGCGACGGCATGTCTTCGCCGTCGGTGTGGTAGGCCCACGCCCGGCTGCCATCTGCGGCGTTTAGTGCGACGACGTGATCGCCCTGGACGCGCCCCCATTCGCTGAGGCCTGCACCGGTGTCCGAAGCGTACGCGAAACCGCCATGGGAAGGCGCGCCCGGCGCTCCGTTATGTCCGGTGCCGACGAAGACGAGCCCGTCGGCGACCACGGGCGTCGACATCACCACATTATCGAGTGTTGTCTCCCAGCGTTGCGTACCGTCGAGCAGATTTAGTGCGATGACCTTGCCGCCGAACGTTCCCACGTAGACCGTATCGCCCGCGACGGCAAGGCCGCCGTTGATCCGCGCTTGCGCGTCGAACTGCCAGCTTACCGAGAAGCCGGCGCGATCTAGAACTGCGTTGTGGTCCGGCCGAAGTTGATACATCGGCCACGTTCCCGCGACGGTCTGCGGAGTTTGACGCGACGCGCAGGATGCCAACGCAACGGCCGCCACGCAGAGGATGGATAATCGAGCCAACAGATCCATGCGGGCCCATTCTACAGAATAGGCCCGCTAACCGTTACTCGTTCTCGAGCCGCTCCTTACCAATAGATCTCGTCGCGTTCAGCCTGACCGGCGATTTCATCTGCAAGTGTTTGCGAAATGCCGGTGGCCTGCACTATGCTTTCGCCATCGAAGAACCCGTTGTCGTCAGTGATCTCCACCCAGTGACCTGACGTATTGGTCGCCAGAAGGCTCAGCCCGTCGCCGCCCACCCAAGCTCCCACCTCCGCATAGTTGCCGACGATCGCGACCCATTGAAGCGCCAGACCGGAACCGGACGGTAAAAGCGCCGTCAACTGCGACACATCTGTCTGTGTCGGTGGGCGCGGCGTCGGTACCGGTGTCGGGGTCGGCGTCGGATGCGGCGTCGGAGTCGGCGTCGGATGCGGCGTCGGGGTCGGCGTCGGATGCGGCGTCGGGGTCGGCGTCGGATGCGGCGTCGGGGTCGGCGTCGGATGCGGCGTCGGCGTTGGTGGTGGCACGGAGCTGGAACCGCCCCCTATCCGAGCGTCGCTATGCAGTTTCGAGGAGCCATACTGAACGTAGTTGGGAGAGACTTGCCACGGATCCGACTTACCGTGCCACGCGTTAAGATAGCGCTGATATTCCGCCCTCGTCTCCGAGACCTGGCCCGTCTTTAGATCGGTAACGAGCGGCAGTGTTTCTGCGTCTACGCGCGTAGACTCCGTTGGGAACGCAATCGAAACCTCCGACAACGGAAATATGTAGATGCGATGATGCGCACGCACCGCAAGCTCGCTCTTCGTGCGGACGACTTGTGCGTACGGAGAAAAGTGATAGGACCGGTCCTTTGTCGATATCGTTACATATTGTGGCAACAGACCGGCTGCACGCGCCGCGGCGATGTCGGCATCCAGGTCTTTTTCGCTATCGCCGACCACACCGACTCGCGTTCCACGAGGTGGTCCGGCCTGGACTTCTTGAGGCGATCCGAGGTTGGCCCCGTCTGCGCCGGCGCCCGTTCCAGGAACGGCTGCAGCCATTACCGCGGCAAGGAAAAAGAAGACCATTGCGGCTCGCTTCATCGTGCCGATTTTTGCGCCACGATCGCGCCACACCCGAATGAACAAACTAGCTTTTTTCATCGCTAAGCGCCCTCTATAGCACGCAATCGAAGTGAAGGTACACGGCAGGAATAGCCGTGTCACCGTCAGAGTGGGCAGAGTTAGTCCCTTGATTCGCCACCGTCAGGTAATTGTCGAACTTTCCGTCATGAGAGCTATTGGAGATCATGTAGCACGCATCGTTCGTGCAGCCGTCGGTCATCACAACGCCAATGTGCGTTCCGATCTTTGTCGTGGCTAGCTTCCTCGTTGTGCTTTGGAGAACGACCAGGTCGCCCGGAATCGCCTCCGCGGCTGTCACCTGAATCCACTGTCCGCTCAATAAAGCGTTCTTCACCCAATATCTAAGGCCGTTATATCCGTACGGACCCGCGAATGGAGGAGTACCCACGCCAAACTTGGACATTCCGAGGACGTCTGACTGGGACAGAACGTACTCAGTCGCTGCCATGCACTCGTTACGGTATGCAGCCCCATTCAAACCGCGCGTCGACTGGCCCGACTCCCAGAAATCCCATGCTGCGACGTAAATTTGCTCGGCGCACAGGTCGCCGCTGCCGCTGCTGCTGCTGCCGCTGCACTGCGGAAAGACGTGATGCGCGGCGATGATGTTGGCCGCATCTTTGCGCCGGACCGCGCTGTCTAACGGGGCCATAGCTGCTGCTACCGTCGCGCGACGATGCCCCCGCTAATGCCCGCTGATGCCGCCGACGTCGCCGCAGTCGTCGCCGCCGCCGCCACCGTCGTCACCACCGACGTCGACCGGCCGGATTTGCGGGCTCAGCCCGCTGCCCGGCGTCCACGCGACATACTCCGGCGACCTCTGCCAAGCGTCCAGCTTTCCGTTCCAGCTCGACGTCTTAACGTCACGCGGACGCAGCTCCATGATGTCGCAGCCGGAGCACAAGCCGCTTTTGATCGAGCGGTTGTACTCGAAATCGCCGGCCACCCGCCCGCGCTCCAGCGTCTTATCGATCTTCGGCGCCTTCACCAGCGGTAACATGCTCGCGTCCACCGGTTTCCCAGCGTACGAGATCTTCGCCGACTTTGCCGAAAACACATAAATCTTCCCGTACGCGCGCACAATGATCGCCTCACGCGAACGCAACACTTGCGCGTAGACGGTAAAAATATGGCGGTCTTTGTTCGTCTCGACCGTCACGTATCGAGGTTTGAGGTGTGCCTGCTCCGCCGCGGCAACGTTCGCCTTGACCGCAGCTTGGCTATCACCCATTACCGCGACGATGGTTCCGGGCGCAAACTGGTTCGCTTCCTGGCCCTGTATCGCGGGCATCGCGCCGGGGCCGGCCATCTGGTTATGTTGGCCGCATCCGGTGAGTGCAACTGCCGCGGCCAGCGCGCTCGCGCAGATCGCGTCACGCGCAGAACGTCCGTACACCGCTGTTACCTCCGATCAGTAACTGTAATGCGTGGATCGTACTATGGCGCTGTTGCGCGCGATACTGTCAGTTTTGCTAATGCACCACACCTACAAGGCATGGCTATCATTATCAATAATGGGTTCTGATAGAAACGGCGCGTGGTAAGCGAATTGCGATTCGCATTCGCTTGCCGGCAGCGTCTTTCGTCGAGACGATGTGTCTCCAGAGCGATGCCAGCTGATCGTCGGAGAGAAGCGCCAGGTCCGCGGCAATCATCGTGCTCGAGAAGGTTATCAAGCCCATCATTACGGCGATCGCCAGATGGAATGAAATCGCAATCGCGACCATCGTCGGCTTTGCTCGTCTCACCCACATCAGAAATGGGAAGGAGCCTTGAAAGACGAGCGTCGCGTAGACACCGAGGGCGATCAGCATGCCGTGGTCGTAGACAAGCTGAGACAGGCCCGGAAAGTTGAACTGGTGGTCCCGAAGCACGAAATACAACGCGGTCCCCTGGCGCCACGCTAACACCGAATAATTTGTAAAAGCCCGCCCAGTAGTACATCAGGCATACTTGCGCCGACACCGCAAACATCGCGGCGTTGTGGACGATTGCGGCGGTCTGAGATACCTGTGGCGCCCGAACGCGTTTCACGATCGACAACGCCGACGTATCGGCGAAGACGAGATAGATCGACAGAACGACCAGCAGGCTATGACCGCCGTCCATTGCAAGCCAGTCTCGATTGAGTGTGGCCGAGGCAAACACGGCAAATAGCAGGCCCATAAGCCGCGGCATGAAGCCTGCCAGGTTCAGCGCGCTAACCGCAACCGCAAGCCAATACAACAGCTCTGCGTATGCCGGCAACGGGCTGTAGCGATAGAGTGCCAGCCAATTAGCGGTCAATCTCGTATACTCGATCCAATCGATCTGGCCTTGCGGCCCCCAGAGAATCGCCCGTTTGCTGAAATGCAGCAACAGATAGGCGAGCATAATCAGCGAAAGCGCGATTCGGAGCAGCCCCGCGGCGCGTCAGCCGCGCCGGAATGCACTGCGCCTGAATGAAGGTGTCGATTCGTGCGAGCAGCCGGGTCATGTTAGAGCTCCGCAACGGGGCGTACGTGCCGCCACGGTCCGATGATCACGCCGGCTAATCCGGCTCTCCTCGGTTCGAAACGCAAAGGCGGGGAATGCCGTCGACACAAGCTTAATTTGAACGAGAGCGTTGTCGTCTCGTCCAAACCTATCGTTTAAGACCGCCTGCGAGGTCCTCATAATTAGATGCAGCGCGTTCGGGCGAGAGTCACAGTAGCGAACTCCACTCGAGCCGCGTTGCCGCTCGCACAGGTTTGCGGCATGGCTTAAGGCTTCAAAGAGAGGTTCCTGAGCGCTGAACGAGTTGTTGATCGCGGCACTCGATAGATATGCCGAAACATCGACCCAGCCGGTATTCGTACCGTCGTCCAGCCGTCTTCGCGCGAAGACGAATCGGTCGCCCATCGAAGGATTCGGCGCGAAAAATGCCCAGTGATTCCCGAACGGCGAACCCTTGTACAGATAGACGAGCGGCAGCAGCGGAGCGCGCAGCGGATTCGGCGGCGCCGCGAAGAGCCATAGCGCCGCAAAATGGACGGTCACTACCGACCATACGAGTGTAAAAACCGCTAGGCGCCACCAACTGCCTTTGTTCACGACATCTGATCATAGTCTCGACCTTGGACGCGGCGTCAATTATCAATTCCGCTAAGGTGGGCGCGCAGCGGTGGCGAAGCGCCCCGTATGATCGTCGTTTTGATCGCGTTCGGGCTCGGGATCGTAGCCGGGTTGCGAACCTTCACCGCACCGGCGGCGCTTCTGATCGCGCGCGGCTCAATCGCCGGATGGATCCTCGGCTTCCTCGCGCTCGGCGAGTACGTCGCCGATCTGCTACCGAATACGCCCTCGCGCACACAGCTTTTCGGGCTGTCCGCGCGCCTTATCAGCGGTGCGTTTTCAGGCTACGTCGCGGCAACCGGATTCGGTGCGGCTGGATGGGCGGGTGCGGTTGCGGGCGTGCTGGGCAGCGTCGTTGGAACATACGGCGGACACGCTGGGCGGCTGAAGCTCATCGCTCGGTTTGGGCCGGTCGCCGCGGCACTGACGGAGGACCTCGTTGCCATCGTTCTCGCGGTTATCGTCGTTACGAGCCGCGCTTAGGCGTCGTTTCCAGCACGCACACGGCGACGTCGCCCACGTGAATCTCGGGCTGTAGACCTCCGTTCGTCTTGCCAACCGGCGTGAGACGCAAGTCGCGTCCGATGCCGATTCTCGGGAACCATTTTGCGAACGTCTCAGTGAAATCGGCAACCATCCGGTTGCGCAGATTCGTATTCAGGAACGGCCGCTCGGCAACGCACCAAAACACAAACCCGCCCGCGACTCCAAGCGCGATCGTGGCGATCGGATGTATTCCACGTGCCAACGCGAGCGCTACGATCGGTGCGAAAACTAGATAGATGCTATACGAGACCAGGCCGATCGCGGTAATGCCGCGGAACGAGAGTGCTTTGCGAAACCACGCCGTCGAACCAGCACCCACGGTAAACAAGAACACACCTAGCTCCCACAGCGGGCTGATGAGAAACCCGGTCTTCCAATAGGCGACGGCAAATGCGACGGCGCTTGCGGGAAGGGCGAAGCGCGCATAGCGATGACCGTCGATCTGTATCTGCGCGGCGACGATGCCAAGAAGCAACGCCGGAAGCATCAACACGTCGACGCTCCATGCGTTGGTTGCGTTCCCGATAATGACGAGCGCTAACGCAACGGCGACGAACGCGCGCGGCGACTTTACCCAAAGCCAGAGCGCAACCGGGAAGAGAAAGTACCAGCGGAACTCAACCGGCAGCGACCAGAATGGGCCTGTCAGCAGAGTCGTATTTCGGTCCACGAAGAGCATCTGCCGTACGACGTCGAGGAGTGAGGCGTGCACGAGGGAGGGCGGGCTCGATACGAAGATCGACGCCGCGAACAAGAGGGCGATGGCGATCCAGTACGGCGGCACGATCCTGACGACGCGCCGCGCTGCATATCGATAGACGTCAAACGAAGCTGCGTTGTGCTCGCGCAGCTTCACCAAGGTCGGAAAGGCTAAGCAGAAGCCCGAGATGACAAAGAACAGAGCGACGCCGAACGATTGGCCGAGCATATTGGCCCCGTAAGCGTGGCTCCACACGACCGTCAGAACCGCAACGGCTCTTAGACCGTCGATATAGCCGATGCGATGCTGAGGCTTAACCTCAGTCTCGATCCCCATCACCATCAATTGTCGGCTGGATCGCCAAATCCCTAAAGGAACGCCCTTTTTTGCGCCGGCGTTTTGCGCTCAGCACTTCCGCGTGAGGCTATAGCCGCCGCCGGTGAGATGCTTTCCGTCGGCGGAAAGCGTCAACGTGTGGTTTCCATAGTAGGTCAGCGTCGCGGTCATGCCGTTGAGGATCCAGTTGCCGGAGGTCCCCTCGGCGTCAGTGAGGTTTCCGTCGAGCTCGATCTTAAAAGTGGGACCGGAGGAGTCGTTGGATGCCCAGGAGCCGACGAGATTGGTCGTGCTGCAACCCGTTGGGATTGGCGTCGGCGTCGGAAGCGGGGTGACGGGCTTGCCTGAAAAGTTGTGCGCAACGTCGATGCACAGCGGATCCGCGCCGTAGAGGCTGCCCGGCACCTGCACCGCGCATGTAAACGTGACCACGTAACCGCTTCCCACCTGGTAGCAGCGCACGACGGCAGTCGCGCTGGTCGCGCCATTGATGCCTGAAGATCCCGAGGCAATCCATTCGCCGCTTCCGGGACTCGATTCGGCTGCGTTCGTTAGATAGGCGTTGAGTGCGGTCTTGGCCTTCGCGCTGCATTCGCTCAGCGATCCGTTCGGAATCACGTAGCGGATGCCGGTCGTCATCTCGATGGCCGAACGCCCGATGGCCGTGCACAGCACGAGGCTGCATGCAAGCCCGAGCACCGTCAATCCGTTGCCGAAACGAGCCTTCATGCTGTTAAGGTCCACCAAACGAGCCGGCGAGTTTCCCGCACAGGGTGCTCGCGTCTTCCGGATTTGGCGGTTGGTCGACGGCACACGTAAACGTCACGACGTACCCGTTACCGACGGGATAGCAATGGATGGCCGCGGCGGCGGACGAGTGACCGGTGCTATCGGCAGTTCCGTAGCCCAGCCATTGGCCGGTGCCGTCTCCGGCTTCGAAAACGGTCGGGAGTTGCGCGCTCAAAGCGGTCTTGGCCTTGCTGCTGCATGTGCTTACCGGTTCGTTTTGCACGACGCGGCGTGCGCCGACCACCATATCGAGCGCGGCCGGTGCGGGTGCGCTGCCGAGTACGAACGCCGAGGTAAGCACGGCGGTGAAGAGTGCCGCGCGCGAACGAAGCATTCTGGCCGGAACCCTCCTTGGCCGGTGGCGTTAGACGGCCGCGCGGTTCACCCCTCGTCGCGCGATTAGGCGTTACGTCTCAGAAACGAGGTACCGCGCGAGATCGAAGACTTCATCTCGCTCGAAGCCGAGCTTACCGTAAAACTCCGTCAGGTGCTCCTGCGCACGCGGCAGCTCCACCATAATGCTGGCCGCGTTGGTATCCTTCGCATAAACGATCACCCGCTTCACGAGCCGGCTCCCCAAGCCGCGCTTCCGTAACGAGTCCTTGACGTAGAGGTCGCTCAGAAACCATACCCGGCGGCAGTTCCACGACGACCAAAGTGGATAGAGTTGTATGAATCCGGCCGCTTCGGTCTGGTCCCATGCGACGAACAGCACCGACTCGTCGCGCGTTACCCGCTCTTCCAAGAATCGGTGCGAGTCTGTCGGATTCTTGCCGCCCGGCAAAGAAGGTGCGGTAGGCGTGAAATAGCGGCGCTACGGCCGGTACGTCGCCCGACGCAGCTCGAGCAATCCGGAAATCCGGCCGCACGCCGCCTACTGGCTCAGGCGAAGCTGCAGCGTCGTCTGCGCGCTCTGCGAGTTTGCGGGGTCCGTCGCGGTGATGCGCACTCGAACCGACGACTGACCGGGCATCGTGCTCAGCCGCACGGTGATCTTAAAGTGCCCCGCGCCGCCGGCGGTCGTGTTGCCGCTGAACTGGCCCGTGGTCGATGGTGTGGCGCCCGCCGTGACCTCGACGCTTGCGTTAGGCGCGGTGTTTCCGCTGAGCAGAAACGTGCGGGCCACCGGTGCATTCGGCGCCGGCTGGTCGATCGTAATCTGGATCCCCGGCTGTCCGGAACGGCGCACGGTGAACGACCACGAGCGATCGAACCGCGCTCCCGGCACGATACGGCCGGTCACACGCACGGTGTGCGCTCCGAAGTCGAGCGGCGCAGGCGGCTTGTACGAAAAGCCGGTCGGCGAAACTCCGCTCTGCGAGGTCACGTCACCGCCGTCGAGCAGGACGCGGACGCTGCCGGGCTCGACGCTCCGGGAGAACTGGGCGGAGATCACCGCAAAGCGATTTACGATCGTCGCGCCGGGTGCCGGCTGTTGGGCGCGCAGGTTGACGTTCGCCGGCGGCGGGTTCGGGGGCGGTGGATTCGGCCGAATGGGGCGAATCGGTTCGACCGGGTGCGCAATGTCGATGCTGACGACGCGCGTGCCGTTGTCATACCCGACGCGCGCGCCGAGCGACTGCGCGATAAAGCGTAAGGGGACATATGTCGTCGACCCTACGATGAACGGCGCGACGTCGAGCTGTTGCGGCTGTCCATTGACCGTAGCCTGCACCGAGCCGATGCGCAGCGAAACGGTGGTGCTTCCCTTCGTTGCATTGATGGTACCGGCAGAATAGACGACGCCGGCTCCGAACCGCTCGAAGATTCCGCGTAAAGGAACGAACACGCGCCCGGCTTGTTCGATTGGACCCGGGCTCATGGCGAACGGTTGCCCGTTAATCATCACCGAGACGCTCTGCGCGTTCGCGCTCTGCGAGGCGAGCGCGGCGCAGGCGATCGCCGCCAGCGCCACTGTGCGATAAAGTTTCGAAGAAATCATAGTGAAGGAAATTCGATAGTCTGCTTCGGGTTCCCGTCTTAAAGGCGCGGTTGCTGGTCCGTCAGAACAGGCGCTCATGTTCGAGCACCTCAGTGAGCTTCGTCCGCTCCTCGTCATGGGCGTCATCGTAAGCACCGCGGCAACGGATGCCGTCTACGTCTTCTTCACGGCCGCGGTCGCCGGGCGGCGGCGCATCTCGGCTGCAACGTGGAGCAGCGCGTGGTATTTGCTCTCTTCGTTTGCAGTTATAACGTACACGCACGATTGGCGCTACGTCGTGTTCGCCGCGGTTGGATCGTGGATAGGAGCGTACGCTTCCATATCGCTGCTGCACCCGCCGGCGCGCGGCACGCCCTCGCCCGTGGCTCCGCCAATGGATTGATCTCCCAACCTGGCCCACGGCAGCCGAAGGACGTTTGACGATGCGAAGGGCGGGAATCAGGCGTCTATGACGCACCATCATCCACTCCACGGCGTCCGGGTAGCTATCCTGGTCGACGATGGATTCGAGCAAATCGAGCTCACGGATCCGCGCGAGGCGCTCGAAGCTGCGGGGGCTACGACAACGATCGTCTCGCCGCAAACGTCGGCGGTGCAGGGCTGGCACGGGGACGAAAAAGGCGACGCGTTTGCGGTCGGATCCTCAATTGGGGAGGCGAGCCCGCAAGAGTTCGACGCCCTGCTGCTCCCCGGCGGCGTTCGCAGCCCCGACCGTTTACGTGTCAACAATAAAGCGGTGCTGTTCGTTCACGCTGTGCAAACGGCCCAGAAGCCGATCGCGGCTATCTGCCACGGTCCGTGGATGCTCGTAGAGACCGATTACGTTCGCGGGCGCAAGCTAACGTCGTGGCCGTCGCTAAAGACCGATATCGTCAACGCCGGCGGAGACTGGGTCGATCAAGCGGTTGTTATGGATTTGTTACTCGTCACAAGCCGCAAGCCCGACGACATTCCGCAGTTCAACGCCGCGATGACCGAGTTGTTCACACCAAGACCGGTCGCCGAAGCGGTCAGACGCTGACCGCAACCGGCGTCGCTTGCGGTGGCGAAGTCGAGGGAATCTCAGACTTGACAGCTTGCGCTGCTGGGCTTGGGCAGCGCAATTCTTCATACTTACGAACGAATTGCGGGCAGGGCGAACGCAGCGCGCGTCCAACTTTTTCCCTCAGGTACCTATTCGAAGCTGTTTGGAGGCAGCCCCCTATGCGCTTTTCTCGAACCCTCGCTATAAGCAGCCGCACAGGTTCTGCGACGCTGCTCGCGCTGGTCGTTTCCGCGGCGGCTGGCTGCAACAGCGGTGGATCGCTCCAGCTTACGCCCTCAGGGCAGAGTGCCGTCTCATCGGCATCTGGGTTGCAATCGATCTTCTATCCTTCCGCCGCGCGCGACGCAAGCGTCGTCGCCGACAACGAGCCGGCGTTCATGTTACCCGAAGCTAGACTAACCGATCTCGTCTACATCACCGATATTAAGACAAATACCGTCTCAGTCTATACGTTCCCGCATGGCAAACGCGTCGGCAAGCTCAAAGGTTTTCACGCACCCGAAGGCGCTTGCTCTGACGTCAAGACCGGTAACGTCTTCATCGTCGATCAGTTTAAGTCACGAATCCTTGAGTTCGCGCATGGCGCTACCACGGAGAGCCACGTCTTTACCGATCCGGACCAGTTTCCCGTTGGCTGTTCGTTCGATCCGGCGACGGGCGATCTGGCCGTTAGTAATATCCGCAGCACGAAGGGCGGAGCCGGTAGCGTCGTCATTTACGCCGCTAACGAAAACGGTAAAGGGAACAAGATCAACGACAGCGCGATTAAGGCTATCTATTTCTGCGGCTACGACCGCGCCGGCGATCTCTTCATCGACGGCACCGCCGGAACGGCGGGCGGCCAATTCGAGTTCGCCGAACTTCCCAAGAACGGCAAGAAATTTATGGCTATTACGCTGACGCAGAGCATAGGCGCTCCGGGAGCCGTGCAGTGGGACGGCAGGCACGTCGCGGTCATGGATACCACGACCAGCACGATCTACCGGTATAAGATCAAGGGGTCGGCGGGAACGCTCGTCGCGACGACACAAATTCCCGGATCCGGCCAGGGCCAGTTCTGGATCGTGACGACTCGGAACGACAGGCGCTCCCACAAGATCGTCATGCCCGATTCGGCGAACAAAAACGTCGGCTTTTACACCTACCCTGGAGCGGCACAGCTGAAGTTGCTGCGCAGGTTTAAGAGCCCCGTCGGTTCGACCGTCAGTCTAAAGCCTTAGGCGACGCAGGCCTTGTATTTGAAGCCGCCACTCGAGATCGAGGGCGGCTTCAATCTTAGAGCGCAGGCCGATCAATGCCCGAGATGCCAGCCGTGCTGCGCGCATCGATAAGGCTTCAACCCCACACTGGTTCGGGGGACGGCGCGCTCGGCGTCCTTCTTCGTTGCGAACGGGGCCTTCGGCGCGCCGTTACGCTTGAAGCACGAGCGCGGGCCGCCGCGTTTACGGACCGGCACGCAGAACGTCCGGCGCGTCGTACTTGGCATCGTTAACGCGCCTCGAGACTTCACGCGAATGCATTAGCTGCGCGTCGTAGGGTTTGAGCAGCGACGCGGCGACCTCCGGCGGCAATGGTTCGGGGGAAAGCCACAGCTCGACGTTCGAACCCGTAAGAATGACCGGCATGCGGTCGTGCACGGGTGCGACGAGCGCGTTGGGCTCGCAGGTGATCACATCGCACGCCGCGGCGTCGTTCTCCGGCTCCCAGAGGCCGGCAAATGCAAAAGGCTCGCCGCTCGTCAGGGTATAGTAGACCGGTTGACGATTGTGCCACTCGTAGAAGCCGTCGGCGAACTCGATGCAACGCCTTCGTACCGGGCCGCGCCGCGAAGCGATCGACTCGGCTCGGATGTTGATGCGACCGCGGATGCCCCAATGCATGAGCTCGACGGTATCGCGCCCATCGTTACGAACGGCTAGCACGGGCTGCGTCGGTGCGACGTTATAGCGCGGGACGTTCGGCAGCCGCGTTTCGCTGAACTCTGGAAAGCGAAACTGGCGAAACGTCCGCTGCAAACGCACCGGATCGGTTAGCGTGAACCTTCCGCACACCGCGTTGCGTCATTCCTCCCGATCATAATAGTCTAGCGGCTCGGAGCGCATGATTCGCCGTTCCGGCGAGCGGACGAGCCACTTGCCACTATCGGGATAGTAGCACGATTCCGCAAGCGGGTTATCGGCGACCACGTACACGACGAGATCCTCGATGCCGTCGTTGGTGAGCTGATGCGCCTGGCCCGGCTCAAAGATAAAGGCGTCGCCGGCAACGATCGGCGTCGTTCCGTCGTCGTGGCGAACGCTCCCTCGGCCGGCGATAACGTGATAGAACTCCCATTGCTCGCTGTGCGAGTGGTAAGGATAGGGGCGCTTGTTCGGTGCGACGCGCAGGATCTCGACGTCGAATGGGTGGCGTTCGCGCAGGTCGGTCGAGTCGCGTTTTCTACCCAGGGCCTCGGATATCTCGATGCCGGTGCCGGCAAACGTTCCTTTCGGCGAAGACCATGTCGTCGGCTCGATTGTTTCAACGTTTATTTTGCGCATTGCTCGCCTAATACGACGGAACGACGGCCATGACCGTCACGTATTAATGAAAATTGTGGATCGAAAGAGTCTGTGCGATACCCTCGTCGTCGAATGCCCAGATGCGACGCGCCAAGACGTCGATACAGCCGCTTTCTTTCTGCAGCGTGCCTTCGACGATGAGCGTTCGTGAAGAGCGAATCGTGCGGCGGAACTTCTCGTAGACGTCCGGACGCACGATGACGTTGACGAGCCCGGTTTCGTCTTCAAGCGTTAGAAAGACGAAGCCCTTAGCGGTTCCAGGACGCTGACGCGTGATGACCAAGCCACCGACGCGACACGGTGCCCGCGCTGCGAGCTCCCGGAGATTGGTCGCCCGAATGACGCGCTGCTCCGTCAAGAACGTGCGGAAATGTTCCATCGCCTGGCCGGCCGGCGTAACGCCGGTCGACCAGAGATCGAATGCCGTCCTGCGCTTTGCCGTGAGCTGTTTTAAGTGAGCCACCGGCTCGTCGACGTCCATGAGCGCGCCCAGCTCGCCGCGCGCTTCTCGCTCGTCGATCCCTCGCAGCGCCCACATTGCCTCTCGGCGCGAGCCGTACCAGGGCGCAAATGCACCCGCTATTGCGAGGTTCTCCAACACATCCTTCTCGAGCTTCGTGCGCTGCGCGAAGTCCAGTACGTTACGGAAAGCGCCTTGCGCGAGCGCCGCTTCCAACTGCTTTCGTTGTACGTCGCCCAAACCACGCACGAGATGGAATCCCAATCGCAGCCTCCCGGTGCCGTCGACGTGCGACCAGTATTCGCTGTGGTTGACTTCGATCGGCTCGACGATGACGCCGTGGCGGCGCGCGTCGTTGACCAAGACCTCCGTCGAGTAAAATCCCATCGGCTGCACGTTGAGAATCGCGGCGGCAAAGATCGACGGGAGATGGCACTTGACATACGCCGACGCATACGCTAAGAGCGCAAAGCTCGCGGCATGCGACTCGGGGAAACCATAATCTGCAAATCCCTCGAGCATCTTGAAGAGCTGCTCGGCAGCGGCGCCGTCGATGCCGTTTCGTACCATGCCCGCGATGAGCTTGTCGTGGAGTGCTTGCATTCGCTCGCGCGAACGTTTGTGTCCCATCGCCCGGCGAAGCTGGTCTGCCTCTCCAGCCGAGAAGTCCGCCGCTTCGATCGCCAGGCGCATACCCTGCTCTTGGAAGAGCGGCACGCCAAGCGTGCGTTCCAATATCGGCTTGAGCTTAGGATGCGGATACGTTACCGCTTCGGCGCCCGATCGGCGCCGAAGAAACGGATGCACCATTTGCCCTTGAATCGGCCCCGGCCGAATGATCGCGACCTGCATCACCACATCGTAGAAACACGCCGGTTTGAGGCGCGGCAGCATCGATTGCTGCGCGCGCGATTCAATCTGGAATACCCCTACCGTATCGGCGCGTTGCATCATCACATACGTCGCTTTGTCGTCGGCCGGAATGGTGTGCAATGCTAAGTCGGGAGGCACGTTCGCCGGCAGCCAGGTATCGCCGCGGCCGGCACAACGTTTATGCGCGCCAAACGCTTCGCGTAAGAGCGAGAGCATGCCCAAGCCGAGCAGATCGATTTTGATCAAGCCCATATCCTGCAAATCGTCTTTGTCCCATTGAATGACGGTGCGGTCGCGCATCGTCGCCCATTCGATAGGAGCGACGCGAACCAATGGGTCGCGGGTGATGACCATGCCGCCGGAGTGAATGCCCAAGTGGCGCGGAAATTTGTCGAGACGGCGACAGAGCGAAAAAAGGAGATCGGGACCGCTTTCCTCCGGAAGTTCCTCACGAGCGTCAAACTCGCGAGCTATCGCGTCTACCTGCGCCAAGCTTAGTCCTAAGGCTTTGCCGACGTCACGTATGACGGAGCGAGTGCGGTAGGAAATAATCTCCGCCACCATAGCGGCATTGGTGCGGCCGTATCGCTCGTAGACGTACTGAATAATCAACTCGCGATCTTGATGCGCGAAGTCGATGTCGATGTCGGGAATTTCTCGTCGTTCTTCCGACATGAAGCGTTCGAAGAGCAGCCCCATGCCGATCGGATCGACGGCCGTGATCCCAAGCGCATAACAGACCGCCGAGTTCGCCGCCGACCCTCGTCCCTGACAGAGGACGCCTTTCTCGGCCGCCTCTCGTACGATATCCCAAACGATCAAAAAGTAGCCGGCTAAGTCCATCTTCGCAATGAGGCCAAGCTCGTATTCGAGCTGCCGTTCCACTCGCGGCTCGAGGGGTGTCGCATACCGTCGAACGGCGCCTTCGTAGACGAGCTTCCGCAGAAAGCTCTGGGTCGACATCCCATCGGAAACGGCGAAGAGCGGAAACTGCTCGGTAAGACGCCGCAACCGAAAGGTGCAACGCCGTGCGATGGTTACGCTGCACTCGATGGCCTCAGGATAGTCGGTGAAGAGCCTCCGCATCGCCGCGGGGGCTTTGAGGTAAAACTCCGCATTTGGCCGCAGGAGGTTCTCGGCTCGAGCCTTCTGGATGGTCGTACCGAGCCGCACGCACGCCAGGACATCGGCCAGCAGTGCATCGTCTTTGTTAGCATAGACGACGGCATTGGTAGCGACGTACGGCACCTTAAACTCATGCGCGAGCTGCACGAGTTGGAGATTGGCCTGCGTCTCCTCGAGCGTTAAATGCTGCTGCAGCTCGAGGTAGAAGCGCTCGCCGAAGATCGCACGCAGGCGTTCGATTTCGCGCGCCGCCGCACGCGGACCATCCCGGGCTAGCGCGCGCTCGATACGCCCGCACGGGCCGCCGGAGAGCGCGATGAGCCCCTTGTTGCGATCTTCCAGATCGTCCATCTTCAAACGTGCGTCGCCTTTGCTCCCGCGCATTTGCGCCGTAGAGATGAGCTCGCAGAGATGGGCGTATCCGCCCTCGTCCTCGACTAAGAGCACGATGTGCGCGCCGTCTTCAAACGTCAGCTCGCTTCCCACGATCGCGGCGATGCTTCGCCGCTGTGCGTGCGTCGAAAAGCGCACCGATCCGTAGAGACCATCGCGGTCGGTCAACGCAACCGCCGACAGCCCCAAGTCTACCGCACGATCGACGATCTCTTCGGGGTGCGACCCACCCTGCAAAAAACTAAAGTTCGACCAGCAATGCAGCTCGGCGTATGCGTACATAGCACTATTTGTAAACTCCTCGTAAATACCAGTGCGAGCCTTGGTGGTAGATGCGGGCGAAGGTTCCGTCTTCCAGGACGACATCGTATTCGTCGCGGGTTATTGGTGCGGGCATATACGCGCGCTCCGCGACACGCCATGGACCGACGCACTCCAACACGGCGCGCCGGTCTACGACCACCGGTTCGCCGCCGCGTAGCTGTACTGGAATTTCGTGCACTTCGAGCAACCGCAGCTGCGGAACGAGTTCGCACTGTATTTGAGGCTCTTCGAACATCTTTTGCTTCTCGAGCGTAAAGGGTTCGTAGGAGAATCGCTCCTCGAGCACGTGGGATTGACGGGTAGATGCTCGTGAAACCGCTTCGCCGAGCGCTGCGTTGAGGCGCGCGACGGCGACCGCAACACGTTGCGGATCGACGTCGTCGGCGGTAAAGAGCGCCTGTGATTCACCGCCTTCTTCCAGCTGCAACGCCTGTACTCGCAGGCCGACGATCGCTGCCGTAAATGTTACACCCTCGAGCTTGGCACGCAACATGTCGAAAAGCATCCGCTCGTGTGCCGTCGGCGTCGCAATGGCCACGTCGAACCGATGCGTCTGTGCGTCTTCCAACTCGATCTCCAAACGCAGCGTTCCGGCACGTTTGCCGCAGCGTTCGAGATCGGCGCAAATCCGAGCGACCAAAACGCGCAGCGCAAAAAAAACTTGCGCCTCTTGCTCTGCGCGACCCTCGCCGAACATAGCGGCTTCAATGGCAACGGTGTGCGCGCGTGGTACGAACGGCGTACGATCGATGCCGCACGCCAGGTCGTGCCAACTCGCAGCCGCGCTACCGAAGCGCCGGACGAAGGGACCGTGTGGCAGGCGCGCGAGATCGCCGAGCCGCTCGACGCCCAGGAGATGCAGCCGTTCGATCGTTGCCGGATCGATGTCGAGCAGCTCCAGTGCAAGCGGGGCGAGGAGAGCCCGTTCCTTGCCTTGCGGGCAGATGCGGCCGTCCGTTACATACGCCGCCGCTCGCGCGGCAATCTTATTGACCCCCATACCGAGCCGCGACGGAAAGCCGAATGGCAAGATCGCCGTACGCGTTCGCGCCATACATGCTTCGGCATCACCGCTGATACCGTGCATATCGAGAAAGGCTAGGCCAGGACGAACGTCCTCGATGAGCGGCGTGATCGCGTCGAACGCATCGAGCACCTCTTCCCAAATGACTCGGCCTTGTGGCTCCTCCGTAAGCCGTTGGTCGGTGATGCTAACGCAGAGCAACATCGCGCATCATCGCTGCGTGCTTGCACAGATCGACGTGCAGCTTGAAGCCGGCCACTCTGCCCCAAAGCCCGTGCGAGCCGTGCACGAGGATGCGCTCGAACGCGCACCGGAGCCGCAATCGCGCAACGGCGGTGAGCGATGCGCCGGCTCGAGCTGCGATCACTAGAACGAGCGCGCCGCTGCGGCGCGCAAGTTTCGCCAATCGCATCCATACCGCATCGCGGAGCGCAACCGCCGGCATCAAAATCAATCGGCAGATCCGCGAACGTAAGAGAATATCGACAGCACGCGCGATCTTCAACGCCGTCCGAGCCGGAACGACGAGCACGCGTTCGAGATGCGCTCCCGCTTCGAGTAAGCTCGGCGGATAGAGCGTTCCATCGTCGAGGATGGCCGCAAGGCTCCGTCGCGTGATGCGAGCCACGAGCCGCGCCGCAAGGCTCCAGCCGCCCCGCTCCCCCTCGAGCGTCGCCACGATCCCGGTCGGAAAACCGCCGCCGAGCAGGCAATCGAGCTCTGCGACGTGGGTCACGATCAACCCCTCTCCAGGGAGGGAGGCCGGCTTGGCTATAGCCTGGGCGAGGCCGGCTTTGAGCTCCGCGAAGCTCTTCCGATGGGAGTCCGTCGCCTCCGAAACCGCCGCCAACGCCACCATGGGAGCTTCATCCTAATCGAACATATGTTCGGTGTCAAGACGCTCGGCTGAGGCCCTCCCGGCCGTGGGGCGACATGAGGTCCTGGAGCGGTCCGATCGGCACGATGCCGGTTGGGTTGATCTCGTCTTGCGTGATGTAATAGTGGCGTTTGATATCGTCGAAGTTGACGGTTTCGGCGATCCCGTCGATTTGGTAGAGGTCGCGTAAGTACCCATAGAGATTCGGGTAGTCGATGATCCGGCGCAAGTTGCATTTGAAATGGCCGTAGTAGACTGGATCGAAGCGCACGAGCGTTACGAAGAAGCGCCAGTCACTCTCGAAGGGCTGCGCGCCAAAGAGATAGCGGCGCGTCGCAAGCCGCTCTTCCATCTCATCGAGCATCTCGAAGAGTCGATAAGCGGCGCGTTCGTACATCACTTGTTGCGTCGCAAAGCCGGCCCGGTAGACGCCGTTGTTGACCGTTTTGTAAAGCCGGTCGTTGAGCGCATCGATCTCCGGTCGGAGGGATTCGGGATAGAGCTCGAGTTTAGGATTCGCAGCGAGCGCATCAAACTCCATCTCGAACATCCGCATGATATCGTCATCCGAGTTGCTGACGATGCGGCCTTCTTCTTTATCCCAAAGAATGGGGACGGTAACGCGTGCCTTATACTCGGGATCGGTGGCGTAGTAGGCTTGACTCAGCAACATCCAGCCGTTGATCGGATCCGGCTCGGTTTGGGCGAAGCGCCAGCCGCGGTCGTCTCGAATTGGATCGAGCACCGTCATGCCGATGGCGGCTTCAAGGCCTTTGAGCTTTCGTACGATGACCGTGCGACACGCCCAGGGGCAGGCGAGCGACACATACAGATGGTAGCGTCCCGCTTCGACCGGATACTTCGAACGGCCGTCGGCCGTTACCCAATCGCGAAAGGCGTCTTCCTGGCGCTTAAAACTGCCGTCGGCCGCTTGTTCGTTAGGGAACTGCGCTTTGACTGTCATGCCGTTCTATACCCACGGAGTGCGTGAGGAACGTTAAGCCGGCCCGCTCTAGTATCGCGCGGCCTTGTCCGGTGAGAATGAAGTCGCTGAATGCTTGCGCCAGCGCGGGATGCGGTGCGTTCTTCATGATCGCAAGCGTATAGGTAATGCGATCGGTCAACGCGGCATTGCCGGGGAGTGGAATGAAGTTATATCTGCGTGCGATCGCTTCCGTGCGGTAGAAGAAGCCGGCGTCGGCCTGTCCGGTGTCGACGCGCGCGAGCAGATCCTGTTCGGGGAATATCTGCGACGGGTTTTCGTCCGGACCGAGGAGGCGGCGCTCACCGTCGCGGCCCAGCCACATCGTGACGCCCTGGATCGTATAGACGCCCTTCGGGTCGAGCTGGGGATCGGTGCGGCCGATCTTAACGCCCGGCGTCTCGAGCGCAGTTGCGAGATCTTCTTTTCCGGCAACGACGCCGTCGAACAGCGCAGCATACTTGGAATCCTTCGCCCACCCTATCCCGAGACTCGTTCCTGCAAAGGTCGTGGCGGAGGCGACGCGCGCGCCGAGTTTAGCGACGAGCTGCGGATTGACGCTGATGAAGACGTCGGGCGACCGCACGCCCGCGAGGATGAGGTTTGCCAGCTCTTTGCTGCCGCCGGGCTGGCCTTGGAAGTCGATGCCGCGCGTCGCAAGCGCCGCTTTGACCGGACCTTCCATCGGCGTAATCAGCGATCCAGCGTAGAGGACGGTCACGACGCCGGTAACGGATTGCGCGCCGGCGTTGCCGGCAAGGACGGCGCTTAGAACTACTGCGAGGGTTGAAACTCGAGCGAGCGCGAGTTGATACAATAGCGTGCTCCCGTCGGGCCGGGCCCATCGTCGAAGACGTGCCCGAGGTGTGAGTCGCAGCGCTTGCAGCGGACTTCAATCCGATGCATGCCGAGGCTGTGGTCATCGAGAAGGCGCACGTTCTCCTGCTCGTCCGGATGAGTGAAGCTTGGCCAGCCGCAATGCGACTCAAACTTCGCGTTCGACTTAAAGAGCGGTTGGCCGCAGGCTCCGCACGTGTACGTGCCGTCATCCGCAACTTCGAGCAGGCTCCCTGAAAACGGCCGCTCGGTTCCCGCTTCGCGCAGGATGTGGTAGCGTTCCGGCCCGAGTTGCGCCCGCCACTCTTCTTCGCTCTTTTGGACTTCCGGCGTTAAGTCATGTTGCACGATGCTGTACTCCTCCGGCCCCCATAACCGGCGAAGGCGCCGGGACGATGCAGCCGCGAAGAGTGTCGGATGAAGCTGCTGTTCGAAATACTGCTCTCGATCATCTTGCATCCGATCGCAATGATCCTTATGTGGATCAACCTGATCGGACGCGGCGATATGACGACCTTCGTAAAGGTCGTCTGGTTTGTCGTCAGCATCATCTGGGGCCTCGGCCCGATTCTCTATATATTCGTCGCCGAAGGCTCGCTCTGGTAGGGCGCTAGATTACCACCAGGGCCCGCCACGTCCGCGCCAGCCCCAACCCCAACCGAAGCCCGCGCCCCAATAGGGTCCGTAAGCATACGGGCCGGGAGACCAGCCTCCGTAATAAGGATAGCCGTAGTAAGGCGGATAGGCCGGGTATGGTGTGTCGATTTGGTTGGCTTCAAACGTCGGGCCGTTTGCGTGGCCATAGATTGTAACGCGCATTCCGGCCTGGAGCCGGATACCGGTCGGATTGATGATCGTTCCTTGGTGTAGTGAAATATTGTCCGTGTAGCCGCGTACGTCGCGAACGTACACGGTATAGGCGCCGTCGAAGCCCGTGATCGTTCCTTTTAGCGTCTCTTCGGCCGCAGCGTTTGCGTAGCTCGGAACCTGCTGTGCGCACAGACCCGATGGAGCGGCAACGAATAGGCCGGCGGCAATCACCAGCACCTCGAGCATGCGGCGAGTCTCAGTAAGCATGTGCCCTACTATTATATCGCCGCATCGCGCCGGCGTGGTTAGAATATGCCCAAAAAGAACCGCTCCCTCGCTCTAGCGGCCGGCCAAGGGGCGCGGGCAGATATCGACCCTGACCACGTCGAGCGGTGCGATCATGACATGATGATGTTCTGCATCATTCCCGTGTCTTCGTGCGGGAGGACGTGGCAGTGGAAGACCGTCTTGCCATACCACTGCACGAAGCGCACGCGGAAGGTGATGCTCCCGGGGCGACCGTGTCGCTTGGGCGGGACCGCAAACGTATCCCAAACCTGCATCGGATCGTTGGGCGTATCGTTGATCGCAATGAGCTGGAAAGAGTTCTCATGCAAGTGGAACGGGTGGAGATCGTCGGTCTCGTTGATGATTCGCCACTGCTCGCACGTGCCGACCTTCGGCCGCGTCTTCGCGACCATCTCCTGATACAGCACGCCGTCGACGGTGAACCCGAAGCCGGTAAGCAGATCTTTGCGCGGGCCTTGCCCAAAACGAAACGTGCGATGCTGGACGACGTCGCTCTCCTGAATTACGGGGTACTCGCGCGTCGGTTTGGGCAGCGTCTCGGGAATACCCATCTTCACCGAGGCCCCGCTCACGACGAACTGCGCGATGTCGAATGCGCCGCCGGCCCACGGGAAGATATCCTCTGCCGCGAGCGACGAGAGGGTGTACGTCCCTTCTTTTTTCGGGGCGCGTATCAACAGTTCGATGCGGTTGCCTTGCGCCGCCAGGCGAATCGGCGCGCTGAACAGATTCTCGGGCGTGATGGTCTTGACGCCGTCGCCGCTCATATCAAGGTAGATCGGTTTGAGCGTATTGACGCCGTCGAAACCGATCTGCCAGACGTCGAAGCCTGGCAATACCATGAAGAAGGGCATAGCATTCGTGCCGTTGAGCATCCGAAGGCGTACGACCTCGCCCGGCCGCACGTGGTATTGCGGCACACCCAGCGGCGTAAACACTGCCGGCATTTTTCCGGATGCATTCTTGATCCAATACGCAGCCTCGCCGTTCACCGTGAGCATCGCGTACTGCGTCGAGAAAGCATAACCACCGTCCTGTGGCGTCTTGTAAGCGCGGTACTCGCGCTCGTACAGCGTCGGGTCCGTCTTGCTGGGATTCACCAGAAGCGACTGCACGACCAGGAATATCTCGCGAGCCGCAGCGATCTCCGGCACCTCGTCGATCGGTCCGCGAACGACAATGAGCCCGGCCATGCCGCCGCTCACCTGGACGTCGGTTGAGCCGTGTTTATGTGGATGGTACCAATGCAGTCCGCTCGGGTGATCCGGCGGAATCGGAAACTTATAGAAGTAGTTCTCGCCGGGGCCGATCTCGATCATCATTGCGCTCGGGTCGCTCGTGCCGAGCGGCTGGAAGAGATGCGGAATCGTCTGAATTCCGTGAACGTGCAGGTTCGTCGTGTTAAACCCGTGCGGGTTATTCATTTTGTCGATCTCTACGGAGTGCGTCTCCGGGGGACGAAACAACGGATCCATCGATTCCATGGAGTCGCGTACGATCGGGATCGGCACGCTTCCCGCGGGCGCCTTGGCCTTCGCGTTGGACGGTAGGCGATTGATAATCCGCATCGCGAGCGTCTGCCCCGGACGGGTTTCGATCATCGGGCCGGCGACGCGGCCATTATACGTGCGTGTTCGCAACTTATAGCCTTTGAGGTTTGTCGTCGCGTACTGCGTCGTAAGAGTGTAGACGCCGGCATACGGAGGTACGGGCAGGGCGACGTTGTTGATGCTCGACGAGCACGCGTCCGCCGAAAGCGCAGCCCCCGTAACGGCTGCCGAAAGCCCGGTCACGATAAAACGATGCCGATTCATCGAATGCTCCTCATTTCGATCCGCCCGCGCGCTGCCTGGTTACCGCACGGGCAAGTGGAGCCGTTGATGGGGATTGAACCCATGACCTCGTCATTACCAATGACGTGCTCTACCACTGAGCTACAACGGCATCGGTCTGCACTTCGACCGGGCAACGGTTCCGTGCCTGCAGACACTGGCGATCGCAAGACGTTACCAACGCAGTCGTCATCGCTCGATAAGGAACGGTTCGGCTAGCCCGTCGGTGACGACGCGGCAAGCGAAATCATCACAACCGCGCCGCCTCCCTCGCCGTTGGCGAGATGCAGCTTGCCACGCCAAAAGCGTTCGGTTGCGTGGGCGACCGCTTCGGCACTAAATCCGGGGCCGTCGTCGGCGACCTCAAGTTGGATCGTGCTGGAACGTTCGAGGGACGCGGAGTTGATATGCTTACCAGCAGCATTCGAACTCAACGCCGCCGTACGTTGCGGCCCTCCCTACGCTTCTCAGGAGGTTTCCGACATGGCTTGCTCACCTCGTCTCATCGCGGTTGCGGTCGCAGCCACATTAACTGCCGGCTGCAGCGGCAGCACGAATAGTCCTTTCTCTCCGGCCCCGGCGGCCTCGCCGAGCCGCAGTGAAAATGGCCCCTCCAAGCACGGCCTCGCGACGAAAGCGGCTTCGGACCAGGCGTTTACGGTCATTCACGACTTCAGCGGCAGTGACGGCGCGAATCCGCATGCCGGGTTAACGATCGACGCGGCCGGGAATCTCTATGGTACGACGCAAGCCGGCGGAAGCGGCTACGGCAACGTGTTCCAGTTGAAGTATTCAGGTTCTGCTTGGACCCTGAGCCCGCTCTACACATTTACCGGCGGCAGCGATGGCGCGTTCCCTCAATCCAGAGTCGTCATCGGACCCGATGGCAATCTGTACGGAACGACCGAAGGTGGAGGGATAGGAGCGGGTTGCCATCAATGCGGCACGGTTTTCAAGCTGACGCGCCCGGCAACTGTCTGCAAGGGCGTATCCTGCCCGTGGACGGAAACCGTGCTTTACCGTTTCAGCGGTGGAAGCGATGGAGGATGGCCTACCGGTGATCTTACGTTCGATCGAGCGGGGAATATCTACAGCACAACCAGCGAGGGCGGCTTATTCCCTCCGCAGTGCGGTTACGGCTGCGGCGTAGCGTATGAGTTGACGGGCTCGGGCGGCAGTTGGAGAGAGACCGTGCTTCACGAGTTTGCTGGTGGAAACGACGGCTCATCGCCCTTTGGTGGCGTCGCGTTTGATCCCTCGGGAAATCTGTACGGTACCACAACCGACGGCGGCACGCTTGGCTATGGAACTGTTTTTACCTTAAAGCCTTCGGGATCCGGCTGGAGCGAAAGTACGATCGCCTCGCTTCCCTCCAACGCGGAGTACCCGGTTACCGGCGTGATCTCCGACGCCTCGGGCAATCTGTACGGCACAACGGTAGAGGGCGGTGGCACAGGCGGCACGGTTTTCGAACTTATGCCGTCGCAAGGAAGCTGGACCTTTACCGTTATTCACACCTTTACGGGGAACGAAGGACCCTATGCCAACCTCAGTATGGATGCGGCCGGCAATATCTACGGTACGACGAACCAAGATGGCCCCGCCGGCTTCGGATCGGTGTTCAAGCTGACATCGCAGGGCGGTGGCTGGACATTTAACGACGTCTACGATTTCACTGGGGGTGTCGACGGAGAGTATCCGTATAGTGGCGTCGCATTTGACACAACCGGTAATCTTTACGGCACGGCTTACGGGGGCGGTTCACACAGAAAAGGTGTCATCTTTGAGATCACGCCGACCTCGCAACTCAGACATCGTTCGATTCCGACGAAATAAGTGACGCGATTCCCGACGCTCGTCGGTCCTTTGGAGCGGGCGGCGGGAATCGAACCCGCGACTCTTGCTTGGAAGGCAAGGGCATTACCACTATGCAACGCCCGCACATTGGGCAGGGCTGGATTTGAACCAGCGTAGCGCTTTCGCGCGCCAGATTTACAGTCTGGTGCCATTAACCACTCGGCCACCTACCCGCGCCCGTCGCGCTTGCGCGAAGACCAAGGGGCGCCGGTTCGTGCCCGCCGAGAGGCCCTCCTGGGCCCGCGCCAGGGCGGTAAAGAGTGATCACGGTACTCCCGCCGGCCTCTCTTCATGATCTTCTCATGTGGGTATGAGACTGGGTGGCTTACCATGAAGCCATAGCGCTTCTCCCTAGCCAGCTTGGAGTGTGTGCCGGATGGCTCGTAAGTCCCGCCTCGCGGTTGCATCCATACTCGGATTGCTCTTCGCCGGTTGCAGTGGCTCGATCGGTCAGAACGGTGCGTCATTGCCTGTTGCCGACGGCGTACAGACCGTCAGTGACGCCGCGGACGCCCTCGACACGCACCGCGCATCGGCGTCCCAAAACGCGATCGCCGCAATCGGCGCCACCAACGCCTTTGGTTCTACGGTTCGCGACCTCGTAGGCGACGAGAGTGCCGTAACGGGGCGGCTCCTGCGTGGCGTCGTCCGGTATTCCGGCGGCGCTCTCATCGTACGCGAGCGCACATTTTCCAAACGCGTCGCCTCGGCATCACTCCTGAGCGTGCAGCAACGTCAGATGGCTTCGAATGCGTTCTGCCAAGAAGCCGCCGGCTACACGGTAAACGGCATCCCATCGCTCGACACGAGCTTTGGATGGGAAGGTCGCATCGAGCCGAGTGGGATGCGCTCCGAAAGTACGCGCGGTATCGCTACGTGGTCGGCACGTGCAGCGGGCAACATTTATCAAGCCGCGATCGGTTCGCTCACACTTGTCCCAACCGCGGCGACGAGCTGCGCTCCGATGCTTGGGCGCTACGCGTTACGTGGGTCGACGACGAGAGACGGATTTACGATGCCGATCGCCGCGACGTTCCATCAAGGGAAGCTCGTGCATTTAACCGCCGGCGACGCGACGTTCTCGAGCGGCGAGACGTTACGGGCCATTTCGAGCGGTCGACCGCTCCACGTCGACGGCGTTATCAACAGCGGCGTGATGACGATCGGTACGTTCCGCACCGATGCGTTCGGGAACGGTACGCTGACGATCGTCAGCTCCGGTGCGCAATACTCGATTACGGACTGGATCGCCGTTAACTAATCGGGCGCGATACAAGCGACACGCTTGGCCGCTTCGAGCGTTACGTGCTTTGCGCTAACCACATTCTTCGTCGCATCCACGGCGACCATCGCGCGGCTGTTTCCGTTCGTGAGCACGATCTGCTGATTGCTCGGATTCGCGTCGTCGATGTCGGAGTCTACGCCCGCACCTTCGGCGACGCGGACATGCCCAAGCGTCAGCGTGATCGAGCCTAACGTACCCGACGGACACGAACTAAGGGCCTGTTTGAAACCGAGGCTCGACGGCTGGACCGTGACGCTCTTCGAGGCACCGGCCGCGCCGAGCGTGGCCAGTAGCAGAACGATCGCGAAGGATCTCATCGACATCTCCATACGGCGAAGTTGGCTCGCCCGTATCGGGCGGCGATAGCGCCGATTCGACACAGGACTCGATCCGCCTCGCGGCTGGACTTCCCGGTAGTGCGCCACACGTGTGGCACAACGGGATCGTACAATTTTGCCCATGAATCCAATGACATTTCGCGGCTTTTGCACAAATGGGTGCGGCAACCAAATCAAGAGAGGTGCCACGAAATATTGCTCGATCACATGCATGCGAGCGGCACGCCCCACGCCGGGTCCGAGATGGTGCTTAAACAGTTGTGGCAGGCCCATCACGACGTACGCGAAGCAATATTGCTCGTATAAGTGCATGCACGCGCACCGGCATGCGTGCAAGGCTCATCGTTTTGTCTCGCAAGGCGGCGCGGACGGCCCTGTACCGCTGCATTTCCTAAAGCGCGTCCTACGCGAGTACTATGGCGAGCGGTGTGCGAAGTGCGGCTGGGCAGAGCGGCACGCGAAGACCGGCAACGTTCCCGTTGAAGTCGAACATATCGACGGTAACTGGAAGAACAACCGCTTGGAGAATCTGACCTTGCTCTGCCCAAACTGCCATTCGTTAACTCCGACTTTTCGTGGCCTCAACCGCGGGCACGGCCGAGCTCACCGGCTTGGCGGCCGCGGCAATCCCGCACGACGAACAGTTCCGGCAGCCGACTGCTCCTGAACAGGTTTTTGGGGCTTCTCCGATACAGAGATGTGAATGTGCCGACGTGGCGGAGTGGTCGATCGCACCTCACTTGTAATGAGGTCCCGAAATGGGCACGCTGGTTCGAATCCAGCCGTCGGCTCATCTCTTTTATAAACGTATAAACAACAATGCAACAAGTCAATCCAAAATGGAAACAATCCGGCCTCGTCTTGGTGTGCGAGCGATGTTTCAAAGAACGCATACCGGACGAAGATCCCGACGTCGCCGCGTCGATCGGCGATTTCAACCTGCGCGACTGGCTCAAGGCGCGCTTGAAAGAAGAATGGTCACTGGGGGCCGATTCGGGCGATCAGTACGAGCTGCATGGACGTCTGCGCGCGCGGTCGCGTGACGGTGTGCATCGCTCCTCAGAACGGCGACCCCGAAGTCGTCGTGGTCGATCCAATCGCGGAGCGCGAGGATATTTATCGCGTGATCGTCGATCGCTTAGCCGTAAAGACCGGCTCCTAGCCGGCTCCTAAAACGAGAACGAGGCCGGTGCTACCGGCCTCGTTCGTTCCTTCCCCCTTATTGAAACTTATTGAAACTCGAACTCGGCGAGGTTCTTCTCGATCTTGCGTTTGACGCGCTGGAGCGCGTTGTCGATCGATTTTACGTGCCGGCCGAGATCGCGCGCCA
The DNA here is from genome assembly GCA_963758805.1 of Vulcanimicrobiota bacterium. GTDB lineage: Bacteria > Vulcanimicrobiota > Vulcanimicrobiia > Vulcanimicrobiales > Vulcanimicrobiaceae > Cybelea. The sequence continues at coordinate 1,138,512 of CAVWWP010000001.1, read as the reverse complement.
TCTCTTGGTAGCTCTTCCCCTCGAGATAGGATTCGAGCACTTGAGATTCCAGCTCCGAAAGATTCTGACGAATGCGCTGGCGGATATCGTCGGAAACTTCCTGCGTGACGACGAGCTCTTCGGGATCTGACGTCTTTTGCGACGCCATCACGTCGAGAAGCGTACGCTCGCTATCCTCGTCGTATATCGGTTTGTTCAGCGAAATATATTGATTGAGCGGAATGTGCTTCTGCCGCGTCGCCGTTTTGATTGCCGTGATGATCTGGCGAGTAATGCACAGCTCGGCGAAGGCCCGGAAGCTCGAGAGCTTATCGGCTTTAAAATCACGGACGGCTTTGTAGAGGCCGATCATGCCTTCTTGGATGATGTCCTCGCGGTCCGCGCCGATGAGAAAATAACTCTTGGCCTTGATTCGAACGAAGTTCTTGTACTTGTTGAGAAGATATTCCATCGCGAGATTGTCGCCAGTCTTCGCGATAGCCACCAGCTCTTCGTCAACCCGCTGCTGGTACTCCACTCCATCCGACACAGGATGGGTCATTGCCATATCGTTTGCTTGCCTCGTGACTCGTGTGCCGCATGCGTAGGCCGCAGCCCAACTGGCGCGGCACATCGACAGCTAGTATATAGGAGGGTCCCCCTCCCTCGTCAAGGACGGAGGAAGCAATCCCGCTGCCGGAGGGCCTCGTAGAGCAGGACTCCGGCGGCGACCGAGGCGTTGAGCGAGGCCACGCGGCCGCGCATCGGGATCCGGACCAAGTAGTCGCATTCTCGCTTTACCACGCTCGAAAGTCCGCTGCCCTCGGCGCCGATGACCAAGGCCAAATCGCCCTGAAAATCGGCCTGGGAGAGCTCCTGCGCCCCTTCTCCCGCGTCCGCGCCGACCGTCCAGAAGCCGGCTCTCTTCAGCGACCGCAAGGCCTCGGCGACGTTGGCGACTCGGGCGACCGGCAGGTGCGCGGCCGCGCCGGCCGCCGACTTTCTGACCGTCGCGTTGATACCGGCGGAGCGGCGATTCGGCAGGACGAGCGCCGCCGCGCCCACCGCCTCCGCCGTGCGCAGAATCGCGCCGACGTTGTGGGGATCGGTTAAATGATCGAGTACCACGATCGTGCGCGGCGCACCGCCCCCATCCGGACGTAGCACGACCTCGTCGAGCGATGCGTACGCAAAAGGCGGTGCGATGGCGACGACGCCCTGGTGCGCTTTGAACGGAAGTTGCGCGAAAAATGCGCGCGGTTCAAAGCGAACCGGAATCTGGTTCTCCTTGGCCCGCGCAAGTAACCCACGCAAGGCGCTATCCTTCTTGCGATCCGTGGCGACGTGGATGCCGCGCAGGCGCTCGCTGCCGAGCAGTGCTTCGTCGATCGCGTGGATGCCGTAGACGACGTCGTCGAAATCGAGCTCGCGACGCTGTGCGTTACGCGTTACCCGGCGACGCTCCACGTCGTTCCGTCTTTTGAATCCTTCAACTCGATTCCGCACCGTTGCAAGACCTCTCGCAAGCGATCTGAAGCCGCCCAGTCTTTATTTTCGCGCGCCGTCGTGCGCAATGCCACGACGCGCTCCAGGGCGTCTTGCGCGCTCGCCTCGGCGATCTCGTTGCCCGCAAGGTCGACGCGCGCCTCCTGCAGCGCACGCCGCAGGCGGTCGACGAAATCTGCCGGAAGCTCCACGCGTGCCTCCTCGAGCCACGACGCGTCGGGCTTCACGCCCAAGATATCCAACCAGTATGTGAAGCGTTCGGCGGCCGTCGCGGCCGAACGCGGTTCCAGCGCGCTCCGCGTCACCTGATTCGCGAAATCGTAGAGCACGGCCAGTGCCGCCGCCGTGTTCATGTCGTCGTCAAGCGCCGCTCCCATCTGCGTATCGAGGTCGGATTGGGGCGTCTCGGCGATCGGCGCACCGCGATCGTCGCGCGCCGCGAACGAGAGCGCGCGATACGCCGTCTTGATGCGACCGAGTCCTTGCGCCGCCGCGACGATCGATTCTTCGGTGAAGTTCATGACCTTTCGGTACCCGGTCTGCAGGAAGAGCCAGCGGATCGCTTGCGGATCGTGGCGTTCGAGCAGTGCCGAAAGTGGCTCGAAGTTCCCCAACGACTTCGCCATCTTGCGGTTGTCGAAGAGCAGCAAACCGCCGTGAACCCAGACGTCGGCCATCGGCGGCCGCTGCATCAGCGGCTCGCTCTGCGCGATCTCGTTCTCGTGATGCGGAAAGATCAGGTCCGCTCCGCCTCCGTGAATGTCGAACCCGGTGCCGTCAGGATCGAGCAGCGCGCGAGACATCGCCGAGCATTCGATATGCCAGCCAGGCCGGCCGGCGCCGAATGGCTCAAACGGCCAGCTCGGCTCCTCCGATTTCGCAAACTTCCAGAGAGCGAAGTCGAGCGGATCTGCCTTTTTCTCGTCAACCTCGATCCGCGCTCCGGCCTCAAGCTCGTCGATATTGCGATTCGCGAGCCTTCCGTACGATGCGAACGATGCCACCCGGTAGTAGATGCCGTCGGCCGTTGCGTACGCGTGACCGCCGGCAATCAGTTCGCGAATCATCGCTTGGATCGGCGCGATGTACTGCGTGGCGTACGGCTCTGCATCGTATTCGAGCACGCCGAGTCTATCCATCGACTCCTTGAACTCGCGGTAATAACGCTCGACGATCGCGCGGTAGCCTTCGCCTGTCTCAATGCCGGCGCGAATGCTTCGATCGTCCACGTCGGTGACGTTTTGCACGTAGGTAACCCGGTAGCCAAGGTGGCGTAGATAGCGCCGAAGCACGTCGAAGAACAGGAACGAACGAGCGTGACCGAGATGCGCCTGTGCCGACGGCGTCAGCCCGCAGACATAGATGCCCACCTCTCCGGGACGCAGCGGTACGAACTCCTCGACGCGGCGCGAGCGCGTGTTGTAGAGCTTCAGGCGGGAGTCCTCAGATCACCCAGCTCCACGCCTCGCCTTCGTCATCCGCGCCTTGCTCGAGTTCATCGAGGCGTCGCTCGAGGCGCTCTATCTTCCGCTGCAGACCGGAGATCGCATCGGCGGTGGGATCGGGCATTTCGGCCTGCGGGCGATCCGAGACGGCGCGAATCGGCTTGCCGTCCTGCGCGACGATCCGCGCCGGAACGCCGACGACGGTGGCGTTGGCCGGAACGTCTTTCACCACGACTGAGCCGCCGCCGACGCGCACGTTGTCGCCGAGTTTGACGGCGCCGAGCACGGTCGCGTTAACGCCGACGACGACGTTGCTGCCGAGCGTCGGATGGCGCTTCGCGTGCGAGAGACTGATACCGCCGAGCGTGACACCTTGATAGATCGTGCAGCCATCACCGACCTCGGCGGTTTCTCCGACGACGACGCCGCTGCCGTGGTCGATGAAGACGCTCTTACCGATCTTCGCACCCGGGTGAATCTCGATGCCGGTGAAGAACCGGGATACATTCGCAAGGAAGCGCGGCAGAATCGGCACCCGCATCCGATGCAGCCGGTGGATGATGCGGTACGCAACGATCGCGTGAAATCCGGGATAGGAGAGCAGGACATCGAGCCAACCGCGCGCCGCTGGATCGCGTTCGAGCGGCGCTCGCAGGTCGGAGAGGAATGTTTCGAGTGGCTCGACCATGTTCGACCCCTTTAACCCGGCGCGCGCCCTCGGGGATTCTCAGCCTGCGGACTTCCTTCGACGAGCGCGACTGCATACGCGGCGATACCGCTTCCATCACCCGTGAATCCTAACCCCTCGGAGCTCTTCGCCTTGACACCGACGCAATCGGCGCCGATCGAAAGCCGCCCGGCTACGTTTTCGCGCATCTGGTCGAGAAACGGCGCGAGCTTCGGCCGATCGACGACGACGACGGCATCGACGTTGACGATTGCGTAGCCGGCCGATCGTACGTCGTACGCGCAGCGTTCCAGCAAGTGCATCGAATCGGCATCCTTCCACTGCGGATCGGTGTCCGGAAACCGCATTCCTAGGTCACCGAGGCCGGCCGCGCCGAGCACCGCATCGGCAAGCGCGTGCGCGAGGACGTCGGCATCCGAATGGCCGAGTGCCCCGCGTTCGAACGGTATCGTAACGCCTCCGAGGACGAGTCTGCGCCGCTCAACGAGCGGATGCACGTCGTAGCCCTGTCCTACACGAATCATCAGCGGCGGATCGCCACGACGCGCTCTAGCAAGATGGTCTCAGCGCGCGCCAGATCCTCGGGCACCGTTACCTTAAAGTTCTCGTGCGTCGAGCGAACGACGATGACTTCGATGCCGCAGCGCTCGAGGAGTCCCGATTCATCCGTCGCCTCGGTCCCATCGCTGCGCGCCCGCGCGTGCGCCAGACGTAGATCCTCAGCCCACGCAAACTGCGGCGTCTGTGCCGCCCAGAGGGTGCGGCGGTCGAGCGTTCCCAGCACGCGCAGCGTCTGCGGATCGACCGTCTTCATCGTGTCGATCGCCGGCACGGCCAGCACTGCAGCCCTTCCAGCGCGCACTTCGCGCATTCCCGCACGCACGTCATCGTGGTGCACGAGCGGCCTCGCGCCGTCGTGAACGAGCACCGCGGCGCACTCACTCGATACCGCGCTAAGCCCTTCGTAGACGCTACCTTGTCGCGAAGCGCCGCCCGCAACGACGTGTGACGAGCACCCCGGCGCCAGGCGCTCGACGAGCTCGCGTATCGGTGCGATCGAATCCGGCTCGGTCGCTACCACGATCTCCGCAATCTCCGGGATCGTGGCAAACGCCTGAATCGACCATCCGACCATCGGCAGGCCGGCGAGCTCGAGCAGCTGCTTGGGTCGTCCCAGGCGCGTTCCGTGCCCCGCTGCGACGACGATCGCGGCCCATTTCAAGAAGCGACGCCCTCGCGCTTGGGACGGGCGAAAATCATTCGCCCCGCAACGGTCTGCAGGACGCTAGTGACCACGACGTCGGTCTCTTCGCCGATCAAACGCCGGCCTTGCTCGACAACGATCATCGTACCGTCCTCGAGATAACCGATGCCTTGATGCATCTCCTTGCCCTCGCGGATAACGGCGACGTGGAGCTCTTCGCCGGGAAGTACGACCGGCTTGACCGCGTTTGCGAGTTCGTTAACGTTGAGGACACTCACGCCCTCGACGTGCGCGACACGATTAAGATTGTAGTCGTTGGTAACCAGCTTCGCGCCGATCTCTTGCGCGAGGCGAACTAATCGCGCGTCCACGTTTCCAGGAGCCATGTCGGAAAAATCGCGTTCGCTGATCTCGAACGTCGACAGTTCCTGGAGGCGCGTCAGCACATCGAATCCGCGCCGGCCGCGTGTTCGCTTGAGCGGGTCGACCGAGTCGGCAATCGCCTGGAGCTCGCGGAGTACGAAACGCGGCACCATGAGCACGCCTTCCAGGAAGCCGCTCTCTACGATCTCGACGATGCGGCCGTCGACGATCGCCGAGGTATCGACCACCTTCGGCTGGCCCATGGTTGTGCCGATGCCGCCTTTAGCGATCGGCACAACGCGCATCTTTGCGCCGATGCGTGCACCCAAGTAGGCGGCGAACGCGGTGACGATGAGGTAGAGGACGATCGCGATATACGTTCCCGCTTTGCCTACGTCGGAGATCAACTCGAACGCGATGCTCTTGATCAAAAAGGCGATCAGCAATCCGACGATGAGCCCGATGGAACCACCGGCTATTTCGACCGGTGACAGGCGCTCCATCGCCCCCTCCGCCTGTTGCAGTTGACCTTCGAAAAGCATCTGTCCGTATGGCGCGAGCAGCGCGCCGATGATCGCGCCTATGACAGGGGAACAAATGAGCAATGTCCACTGAGCGCCTTCGCTCGCGAAGTGCGGCGCAAAGACGTTAAAGTAGGTCTCTCGTCCAAGTAGGAAACCGGTAATAGCGAAGACGATGACGAAGGCGCCCCGCAACACGGTTTCCGAAAGGTTCTTGCCGGTCAGTCGAATGTTACGAATGCTCCGCAAACGTCATTCGCTACGAATCGACCGCGCTCCGTCAAACGCATCGAATCCTCCACCCGCTCGAGCAGCCCGATCTCGGCGAAATGCGCAACGACGGGTCCGTATTCGGCGATGACGTCGGTTCCGTAGCGCACCTTGAACTCGCTGAAGCGAACCCCGCGGCTCGTCCGTAACGCCAACATCACCGCCTCGCCTACCCGCCGGCGGCCTTCCAGGCGCTCGCTCTCAGACGGCGCTCGATCTCCGCACAGCACGGCCTCCGTGTAGGCATTCAACGAGCGCGTATTTACCGAGCGTATGCCGGCGCGATACGACGCCGCGCCGACGCCGAGACCGACATACTCACCGTTAGCCCAGTAGTTGAGGTTGTGTGCGCACTCGTGCCCCGGCCGCCCGAAGTTGCTGATCTCATACTGCTCGTAGCCCGCTGCAACGAGCAGGTCGATGGCAATCGCGTACAGCTCTGCCTCTGCGCCGTCGTCAAAAAACGCCGCCGGCTCGCGTTCACGCCAGCGCGCGTACGGCGTCTCTTCTTCGATCGTCAAGCCATACGTCGAAACGTGATCGACGTCCAATGCAATCGCGCGCTGCACGGAGCGCCGCCAACTCGCGGCGCTCTGTCCGGGGACCGCGAAGATCAGATCGAGCGAGATCGATTCCATCCCGGCTGCACGCGCAGCCGCCACGACTGCGCCGATCTGTTCGGGATCGTGGCGTCGGCCGAGCGTAGCGATCTCCTGCGGTTCGAACGACTGAACGCCGATCGAAAGCCGCGTGATGCCCGCTTCGCGATACCGCACGAAATCGTGCGACGCAACGAGCTCCGGATTGACCTCGATCGAGATCTCGTGCGTTCCGAAAAACCGTTCGCGCAGGCGCGTCACGAGCGCGGCTATCGTCGCGCTATCGTAGGCATTCGGCGTGCCGCCGCCCAGGTAGACGGTGGCGGCTTCCGCGCGCGGCTGCGCTGCCATCTCGGCATAGAGCGCTTGCAGATAGCGATCGGCGCGATCGGCGCGCAGCGGCCACTTCGCAAAGTCGCAGTACGGACAGATATACGGACAGAACGGCAGGTGTACGTAAATGCCGAGCATACGAAGGAAAGGAACTACGCTTCGGAAGCTGTCAGGTGCGGCGCTATGAGCTCGGTGATCTTGCCGACGAGGTCTTGATCGATCTCCTTGACGGCGCCCCCGATTGCGTGCTTGATGGCGTTGCGTCCCGAACGCCCGTGAGTCACGATGCAGTTGCCGTGCAGCCCGAGCAGCGGCGCGCCACCGTAGGTTTCGTAGTCGAACTTTCGGCCGAGTTTTCGCAGCGCCGGAGCGAGCATCCACGTCCCGAGTTTGGTCACGACGTTGCCGCCCAAGAGCGTATCCTGCATGACGCCCGCGACCTCCGCGATCATGCCTTCACTGGTCTTGAGCACGATATTTCCGACGAATCCGTCGGCGACGATGACATCGGCAACGTTATGGAAGAGATCGCGTCCTTCGACGTTCCCGACGAACTTGACCGGGGCGGTTTCGAGCAGCCGCGCGGCTTCGAAGACCTGCTGGTTTCCCTTCGTGACCTCTTCCCCGACCGAAAGCAACGCGACCCGCGGCTCGGCGATATGCAGAACGGCAGTAGCGTAGGCCGAGCCCATGATGCCGAACTGCTGCAGCCACTCGGGACGGCAATCGACTGTCGCGCCGGAATCGAGCAGCACCGTCGGCCCGTGCAGTGCCGGCCATACGGTCGCGATCGCAGGACGCGAGATGCCTTCGATCGTTCGCAACTTCACGACCGCAATCGCTACGAACGCTCCGCTGTTACCCGCCGAAATGATGGCGTCGGCTTCGCCGCGCTTGACCATGCCGACGGCGATGCCGAGCGAGGTTCGCTCCGACGTGCGCACGGCCGCCGAGCCCGGCAAATCCATCGGAACGGTCTCGGGTGCGTGGATGACCTGGATCCGGTCGGTTCCCGGCCCGCGCAAGAGCGCGCGGACCCGCGTCTCGTCGCCAACGAGCAGTATCTCGACATCGAAAGCCTCCGCCGCGAGCAGCGCGCCGGCGACAATCTCCTCGGGGGCGCGGTCCCCTCCCATCGCATCGACCGCGACGCGCGCTCGACTCATTGGAACGTTGGGGTGGCGCTGGAGGCAATAACGTCCACGGCGGCCCGTCTTTCGGAGGCATGGGCGGAATCCTTGCCTGGGGTCGACAATTCGACTTGCTCTGCGGCCTGCGGCATGGTACCATCTGCCGGTTATGGCGAAGCGCTGCGAATTCTGTGGCAAGGGACCGAAAGCCGGCAACAATGTCAGCCACGCGATGAATAAGACGAAACGTCGCTGGCTGCCCAACTTGCAGTCGATCCGCATCGACGATCGCGGCGTTCATCGTACGGCCCGCGTCTGCACGCAGTGCTTGCGCTCGAAGCGGGTCACTCGCCGAGCCTAAAGTGATCCCAGCCGGATCGCTGGAGCGTTTCTCCATTCCAGACGATTCCCGGCTCGAGGCGCACGACGCCGACGCGTAATAACGGCCGGCCGAAGCGCGCGGCAAAACGCGATTCGAGATACGCATAGGCGCGCGCCCGCACGGCGACCAGCAGTTCGAAATCCTCACCGCCGGCGAGCGCAAACCGTTCGGGATCCTCCGATAGTCGTCGCGACACGCCGCGAGCCTCGTCCGAAACCGGCACCGTTTCCACGATCGCACCGTGCTTTCCAGCGGCGCAAAGGCGCTCCAGATCGGTCGATAATCCGTCCGAGCAGTCGATCATCGCGCGAACGCTGCGACTGGCCGCCAAAAACCTTCCCTCGGCGGCCCGCGGCTCCGGGCGCCGAAACGCACGCAGCGCGGACTCGCGCAGCGTACCAGTTATAAGGCCGGGCGCGCGCGCAACCTCGAGCCCCGCCCGCGCACGACCCAGCGCCCCGGTTACGGCGAGGACGTCCCCTACCCGCGCGCCGGAGCGCTGCTTGAGGTGCGCGGGGCGGACCTCACCGACCGCTGCAATTGAAATCGAGAGCACGCTCGAACGCGACAGGTCGCCGCCGACGATCGCAACGCCGCTATCCGCCGCCGCTGCGGCAAGCCCGCGATAGAGCTCCATGATCTGGTCCATTACCATCGTAGGCGTAAGCCCGAGGGCGACCGTCGCCAGCAACGGCCGCGCACCCATCGCGGCAAGATCGCTGATGTTGGCGACCATCGCACGCCAGCCGGCATCCTCAAGCGACATCGAGTCACGCGTAAAGTGCACCCCGTCGATCAGCACGTCGCTGGTGATGACGCTGCGATGCGAACGCGATGGTTGCCAGACCGCGGCGTCGTCACCGATGCCGAGCCGGACCCGCCCGAAGCGGTTCTCGTTGCCGCAGCGCTCTAGGAGTTCGCGAATCGCCTCTACGACGTCGTCTTCGGTCACGCGAGCAGCGCGCGAATGCGACGCACGTTCGCACCTGGGTCGTCCGATCCAAAGACCGCCGAACCCATAACCAACACATCGGCGCCCGCTTCCACCAGTTGCCGAGCGTTGCTATCGCCGGCGCCCCCGTCGACCTCGATCAAACACTGCGGGTTGCGGCGGTCGATCAGTGCGCGGGCCTCGCGGACCTTTTCGATCGCGTGCTCGATAAAGTGCTGCCCCGAAAAACCGGGATTCACGCTCATGATGAGCACCGTCTGGCAATCCTCGATGATGTCTTGCAGCATCGCGACCGGCGTCTGTGGGCAGAGCGCGATTCCGGGCGCCGCACCGATCGACCGGAGATGCGTGAGCAACCGCTGGGCATGCGGCGTCGTTTCCAGGTGGAACGTGATGCGATCGCAACCGGCGGCGCGAAAGTCGTCGACGTAGCGTTCGGGTTCGACGATCATGAGGTGCGCGTCGAACGTCGATCGCGAGAGCTTTCGGATGTCCGCAACGATCTTTGGGCCCCACGTGATGTTAGGGACGAACCGACCGTCCATGATGTCTAGGTGCAGGTACTCCGCACCGGCGCGATCGACGCTTTCGATCTGCTCGGCAATTCGCGCGAAATCGGCGGACAGCAGCGACGGGGCGATTATCGTCATTGGCCCTCCTTAGACTTCATCTAGAACTCGTTGGGCGACGGCGAAGGGAGGGGCGTTTGGTTGTAGACGCGAGGTGGTTCCGTCCCCAGCCGCATTTCCCCAATCAAGACGTTGTTCACGTACATATCGAGTAAGGACGTGCCAACCGCGGTCACGGTGAAATCGAGCTTCTGACCGGGCTCGGCAAAACCGCGAAAGAGGTCGTATCTTCCGGTGGCGTCGGTCATCGCAAGCCGAACGTCGAGCTGCGATCCGCTCTGCGAGACGTCGGGGACGGGGACCGATACGAGCACATGCACCTGCCGGATGATGTAGCCGGATTCGTTCGGCCCGGCGCTGACCTGCAGCGAAACCGGGTCGAACGGCGCGATCTTCGCCATCGGAGCCGGGAACTGGCGCGCGACGATGCCGTGCGCGGGCGCGCCTCTCCCCAGCGGCGTCCAAACGATCTGCCCCAACTTGATGCTGCTTTTCTGGGCCAGCGTTCGAGCCTGATCGATCGAGAGTCCGACAAAGTCGGGCACTCGCATGGTCGCGACACCGCCCTGGCTGACGGTCAGCGTAACGGTGTCTCCTTCGTGCACGTTCGCGAGCGGTGACGGGCTCTGTGAGACGACGTGCCCGTCGGGAATTACATCGCTCTTGGCGGTCGCAACTTTTCCGAGCTGCAGATGCGCGCGCGCAAGATCCAACTGTACCTCGCGCATCGATTGGTACCGAAGGTCGGGCATGAGGCGCGCGATGATGCCATCGCTGATGACGAACGATACCTGGCGTCCTTCACGGACCTGTTCGCCGGCGTCGGGTCGCTGCATGATGACGACGCCTTGGGGATAGCGATCGCTCGTCGTATGATCGACGACCGCCGACGTAAGCTTTAGGCGCTCGATTTCGGCATTTGCATCCGGCAAAGTCTGACCGACAAATGACGGCAACGTGACCGTGTACGACGAGGGCATAATAAAGTCGTGAATCTGCCGTCCAAACCATACGACTACGGCCACGAAGATCACCAGCGCGATCGGAAAGATCCAGTCCCGCGGCACGAGCTCCTGGATCGAGGACTTCAGGCTAATGCCTCTAACGGAACGTGACTAAAATCAAGATTGCTAAAGACGCGCTGTGCGTCCTCGTGCTCTTCGAGCGCTTCGAGAAATGCGAGCGCGGCGGCGAGCTCGTCGCCGTGCAGCTCGAGTTTCGTTCGGGAACGCATGCCGAGGTACGCGTCGAGGACTTTGAAACCTCGCGCACGCAGCAGGTCGCGCACGCCGGCAACCGAAGCCGGCCGCGTGTATACGACGCTAACGTCGTCGTCATATTCGACGTCGTCGACTCCCTCGACGAGCGCATCTTCGAGCAGAGCTTCCTCGGAGCGGCCGGCCGATGCGATCTCCACAACTCCGACGGCATCGAACATCCACCCCACGCTGCCGCTTTCGCCCATGGTTCCGTCGTGGCGAGAAAAGAGAAATCGCAGTTCGCCGGCGGTCCGATTACGATTGTCGGTGAGTGCGTCGGTAACAACGGCCAGCCCGTGCGGTCCGTATCCCTCGTAGCGAACCTCTTCGATGCTGCGCTCGTCTGCTGCTCCGGCGGCGCGCGCAATTGCCCGTTTGATGTTCTCTTGAGGCATGTTGAACTCGCGGGCTTTTTCGACCGCCATCTTCAACCTGTAGTTTGCCTCCGGATCCGCAGAGCCGCCCTTGGCTGCAAGGATGATCTCCTTGCTCAGCTTTGTGAAGAGCGCGCCTCGAGCGGCGTCAACCTTACCCTTTTTGAGCCGGATATTGTGCCACTTAGAATGCCCCGACATAGCAGGTAAGCCTTCGCTCAGCCCGGGCCGATCACCCACTTATCGATCCACATGCGCGCGTGCCAATCGTTCCACGTGAGCGGCGTTGCCGCAAGGACCGGATAGAAGAACACGAACAAAGCGACCGCGATGGCGACGTACGAGCCAACCGTCATCGCGCCCAACCATCCGATCTTCTCGCGCTTGGTCCAGTTCCATATTCGCTGAAGAACGATCGCGGTGCAGAGGCAGATTAGCGGGATGTCGACGTAAAAGTGGTATGCGAATGTAATACGCGGCGATTTCATCCACGGCAGCCATTGCAGCAGATAGGTCAATACGATAAGCGCGTACGCCTTATTTCCCTCGCGCCACGCCAGGACCGCAATCCACGGTACGGTGAGCAATCCAAACCACAGTATTGCGGGGTTCGGCATCGAGGTAATCTCGTAGATACAACAGCCCCGCGGGTTGCTTTGATCTTTTCGGTGGTCCTCGTAGTAATAGGCGACCGGGACGTAGTCGAACGGCCACTCAAACCACTTCGATGCGTACGGGTGCGTCGCTTTGAGCGTATCGTGGTACTCGAACATCGTGTACTGGCGATAGACCAGGTCGTTGAGGTTGTGGATCTCGCCCGGGTCGGGCGCCTGACGAATCAGGTCCGGGACCCACGCCAACGCATACACTGTCGCGCTCACGAAGACGATCGTGGCCAGGGCGCCGTCGATCCGAAAACCGCGCGGATTGCCCCAAACCGTCGGCTGGAGGTGCACGACATACCGCTGCAGCCAGACCGCGATCAACACCATGAAGCTGACGCCGAAGCCCATGACGCCGTACCATTTGCTGCTCACGAGGCAGCCGAGGGCGATCGTAAAGAGCATCAGCCACAGGCGCGACGACCGCCCTTGCTCGACCGTTTCGACGTTCGAGCCGTCCGTGGCGAAAGACGCGCGGATATCGTCGTCGGCGTAGACCGCTTGGCCGTCCGGCGTCGAATACGTCACGCTCGCATCGCGCCGATATTCGATCGTTAGGGGATCGTCGCGATAGACGAGCACGCCGCCCTTGTTCTGCGACCGTGCGCCGCGTTGAATCTTGCCGCGCGAATCGATCGAACCGCCGTCGGCCGTATAGAGCGTCGTAGCGTCGCTCGATCGCAGCGCGTACGACCCCTCGGCAAACGACAACTCGCGCCGTTCGCTAAAGTCGCCGAACAGCACCGGGTACGCAACGTAGCGCACGAGGAGGTAGAAGCCGCAGGCGAGGTAGAGCGCGACGACGGTCGTCGTCGGCTCGTCGAGCCTCGCGAACACGTGGCCGAGCGCCGCAATCACACCGCCGGCGGCGAGCGCGGCGAAGGCACCGGCAACAAACGCCCAACGCGGAACGCTCACCGCAAGGCGGTCGCCGACCTGCGAGCTGATCCAGAATCGATAAAACGCGTACGTCGCAAACGTAGCAAAGAAGACGACGAAACCCTCAGGCGTCGCGATCCGCGATTGTACGAAGTGCATGCCGTCGCAGGTCAAAAGCAGCGCCGCTATCGACGCAAACAGCGTCGAACCCGTTACGCGCTTGGCAAATGCGTACAACAGCATGACGACGAGCGCGCCGAAGACAACGTCGAGGAAGCGCCAGCCGTAGGAGTTGTCGCCGTTCGACATGTGGCCGACGATCGCGTTGAGACCGGTCCATCCCCCGAGACCGTGTCCATGCGGCATGCCGCCGAAGAGCATCATCGACAGCGTGACGAGCAGTTTGCTGAACGGCGGATGCGTGTTCTCGTAGATTCGCAGATTCTGCAGATACTCTTCGCCGGCGCGCGCGAAATATATCTCGTCGAAGACCTTCTCTGACGGCCACCAATAACCGATGAACGAAAGCACGAAGTTGCCGACGCCGAACGCAGCCATGATGAGATAGTCGGCACGCGCGCGCAGCGGCAGCAAACCTTCGCGAGGATCGAACCATTGGCGGAAGCCCGCTCGCATCTGCTGTTCTTCCGGTTTCCCCGGCGGCGGTTGGGGCGTTGCGGTCGCCCGTTTACCGCTCTCCGCGGTTCCGAGATATTGATAACCCAGAACGAAGAACGTCGCGATGGCGATCAGCGAGAAAAACGCCGTCCAATTACCCCATAGGTTCTGCGTGTTCGCGCCTGGCATGCCGCCCGTCACCGCCTGCAGATACTGTAACGAGTAAAAAAGGTTGGCCAAGAGCACGCCCGAGAGCGCAACGGCGGCGATGACATATCGTCGCGCAAACGGCACGCACGCGATCGTGAAAATGAGGCCGTTGAACAAATACCGTTCGTGCATGCGGGTCGCCAGGACGAAAAACGCCAGCGTCGCGATCGCGCAACCTTCGAGCAGCGCTTCTGCGGTTCGCTCCTGGACGTAGCGCCAAACGATCAATACGAGCGCGGCGCATACCAACAGAATGCCCCACGCGTACTGTGGCAAGAAGAGGATGTACCGATTGTCGGGAACCCAGAGCGCGCCGCGAAGCGCCCAGAGATTAAACGCGTTGACGCTATTGTAGGGATAAACGTTCGATCCGTAGGCGTACCGTTGGATCAGCCACGCGAAGCCCGCGATCGGATTGCCGGGGTGGAAGGGCTCGAAGAGCACCACCGTCAGCAATAAGGCCGCGCCGATGCCGATCGCCGTCGATACCAGCCGGGCGCGTCGGCGCGCAGGGTCGACGAACGCGAACGCAACGACCAGCGGTACGAGCACGGCGGCTTGCGGCTTGATCAAGAGCGAATACCCAAGCGCCAGCCATGCAAAGACGATCCAGCGGTCATACGGTTGCGCCGGTTCGCCGTCGCTGCGCAGCAAACAGTAAACCGCCAGCAATGCCAGGCCGCCGGAGATCGAATCGACCTGTCCCCAGGCCGCCGAGACGTAGATCGTTGCCGGATTGAGGAGGTAGAGCGCGGCCGCGCCAAGCGCTACGGCCGTCCCCGCGAAACGCCGTGCGATTGCGTACAGCAGCGCGCCGACGCCGAGATCGGCAAGGATCGCCGGCACCTTTACGAGCGCGCGAAGGATGCTGAGATCATGATCGTGCGACGCGAAGAGGGCCCGCCATACGTCCGCGATCAATGCGAGGATGTAAAAATACCCCGGCGGATAGTCTGCGAACCCGATCGTTCCATAGAAGCTCGCAAACCCGTGCGATCCGAGGGCGAGCGCCCAGGCGGTATACGTTTGGATATCGGTCTTGAACCCTTCGTTGCCGATGAAGAAGAGCCGGAGTACGAGTCCGGCGATTAGGAGCGCCGGCAATCCCCAAGCGGTAGACGCCCCTCGCTTCACGCTCGTTCCTTTCGGTTCACGTTGCGGCGGCGAGATCGAGCGAACTCAAAAAAAACTCGCGGAGCTCGCGATTTGGATGACTCTCGACGACCGCAACGTGTTCCGCAGCTGCCTGCCGCGCCGCCTCCCGTGCTCCCAATGCATCGAGGGCTTCGACAACTCGCTCGACGGCCTGCGGTTCGAGTGGCCGGCCGATAGCGTACGCTTCGGCCACGACGTTGCGCGCCGTCGACGGCGGCTGCGCGATCGCCCAGACGACGGGAAACGTCCATTTTCGCCGCGCAATGTCGCTGCCGGTGATCTTCCCGGTCTCATGCACGCTCGACCAAATCCCCGAGACGTCGTCGCGGATCTGGAAAGCGATGCCATAGGCGCGCCCGGCGTCGCCGTAGCCGCGAACCTTAGCATCGTCACACCCGGCCGCGTATGCACCGAGCCTGCACGAGGCGTCGAAGAGTTGCGCCGTCTTGCACTCGATCATTCGATAGTATCCCGGGAGATCGACGTACAGCTGGGACTCGAAGTACAGGTCGAGGGATTGCCCTTCGCACATAATCGCGTGCGCTTCGTGCAGCAGCGCCATCATCGCAAGGACGCGGCCCGGCTCCAAGAAGAGCGCCGCCCGCTCGAGGCTCAGAAAGCTCAGCGCGCACATGGCATCGCCCGCATCGATGGCGCGAGCGAGCCCGTAGGTGCTCCAAAGCGTCCGCCGGCCGTGGCGCAGTTCGTCACGGTCTTCGATGTCGTCGTGGACCAAAGAATAGTTGTGAAAGATCTCGACCGCTACTGCAGCGTCGATCGCGTGTTCGAGCGGCGCTCCTTCGCCGACGGCGATCCGCATGACCATCTGCGGACGCAGCCGCTTGCCGCGCCGCGCCGGACCGTAGGGAGGGTAGCCAAAGTGCCGCAAAAGCATATCGGAGATCTCTCTCGATCCCCGATAGCCGGCAATTCGCTCCTCGAGGGAGCGCTCGAAGCGCTCAGAGAGCGAGAGAACCGCTCAACTCCTCCATACGCGTCTCGATCCGGTCGACGAGCCAGCCAGGCGTCGACGCGCCCGACATCAAGCCGGCCACTTTGACGCCTTCGAACCACGACGCCTGCAGCTCATCCGGCCCTTCGATATGATAAGCGCGGGCGCCGTGCGATTCGGACAGGTCGGCGAGATGTTTCGTATTGGCCGAGGTCTTGCCACCGACCACGATCATAACTTCGACGTCCCTCGCGAGCCGCAGCGCCTCGTTCTGCCGGTTGTGCGTGTCGGTGCAGATCGTGTTTACGGCGCGCACTTCATAGTACTTCGCGGAGAGCGCGGCGACGATCTCGGTAAAGCCTTCGCCCGACCAAGTGGACTGAACGACGACGCCGACGCGGCTGGAGCGCGGGAGGCGCTCCACGTCGGCGGGGCTTTGGATACACCACGCACCCGGTACGTGGCTGAGCGTTCCTTTGACCTCGGGGTGATTCGGATCGCCGATGACGACGATCTTATAGCCGTCGGCTTTGAGCTTCTCGGCTTGCACGTGAATCTTAGTTACCATCGGGCACGTCGCGTCGATGATCTCCAGATTTTTCTCCCGCGCCTTGTCGAAGACCTCAACCGGTAAGCCGTGCGCCCGAATGAAAAGCGCTCCCGCGTCGACCTCGTCGACCGAGTGCGCGTTCTTGAGGCCGCGCGACGCAAGCGACTCAACCATCTGCGGGTTGTGCACGACGTGCCCGAGCGTCGTGACGTCACCGCGCGAGGCAATCGCTTCCTCGGCCTTTTTAACCGTGATCGCGACGCCAAAGCAGAATCCTTGGACCGAGGCCTTACGTATCTCCACTCATTTTCTCCGCGAGCGCTCGAATCGCACCCATGATCTCGCCTGTGAACTTCGCCAAATCGTCGCGCGTTGCTTTCCGGCCGGCGCTCAGTATCAGCGGCGCACCGAACGCGACCTTGATCTGGCCGAAGCTTCGGGCCCGATCGCTGCCCACGATGCAGGCAGGAACGACCGGAACGCCCCCTAGGGACGCCAGCAGTGCGACTCCAGTCTGAGCATCGACCGTACCGTCGAGATTGCGCGTACCCTCCGGGAAGATGCCGATTGCGCCGCCGGCTCGCAAGACCTCCAGCGAGCGCTTGACCCCGGCAGTCGCACTTCCCTTACGATCGACGGAGTAGGCGCCGAGTGCCCGGATGACCGGCGCTAACACGGGAACCGTAAACAGCTCCTTCTTCGCCATATACGCGATACGCCGCGGGCAGACGCACCCCATCGCCGGCGGATCGAGTAGCGAGAGGTGATTGCAGGCCACGATCAGCGGTCCGTTCTCCGGAACGTCCTGCGATCCGAAAACCTCGATGCGCCACAGCACACGCATGATGAGACGAACGGTTGCCTTCGCGAAGTCGTAGAATCTTGGATTCACTGGAACTGTTGTTCCGTGCGCATGACGATCTCACAGATTTCGTCGACGACCTCCTCGACGCGCATCCGACTCGAGTCGATGATGTGTGCGTCGGGAGCGGGCGCCAGCGGCGAGACGAGGCGCGTGCGGTCGAGCCGGTCGCGCTCTTCGATCTCTTGAGCGAGCCGATGAACGTCGACGTCGATTCCTGCCTCTTCGAGTTGTGCGCGCCGCCGGGAAATGCGCGCCTGAATCGATGCCGTCAGATATATCTTAACCGGCGCTTGGGGAAGAACCACGGTTCCAATATCGCGTCCCGCCATAACGACGGATCCCTCTTGCGCTACGTGGCGTTGCGCCAAGACCATTGTCGTGCGCACGTCGGCATGCGCGGCGACCGTCGAAACGATCGCCGTAACCTCGTTGCTCTGCAGCATGGTTTCGTCGAGCTCGTGGCCTCCGCTAAAGATGCGAAAGCCAAGCGCCGCCGCTTCGTCGAGCACGACGTCGACCGGCTCGCTCTCCGCAAGTCGCGCCAGCGCCGGTCCGTTGTCGATATCGGTGCGAGTCTGCAGCGCCCGGTACGCCAGCGCGCGGTACATTGCTCCTGTGTCGAGATAGAGCAATCGTAAACGCCGCGCCGTAAAACGCGCCACGGTAGTCTTTCCCGACGCTGCCGGTCCGTCGATTGCGATCTGCAAATGCGTGCGAACGCTCATCGGCAGCCCCGATTCGCCTAGGCAAAGCACCGGCCCCGCAGAAACTACCCCTCCGATATCGTGGCTAAGTTGCGTTCGGTCTACTCGTGCTCGGCGTGCGGCGCGCAATCTCCGCGCTGGTTAGGGCGCTGCCCGCAATGCCAAGCGTGGAATACGTTGAACGAACGGCCGCCCTCACGCGCGGGCGACGCATCGGCGGTTGCGCTCGAAGAGATCGGTCTGCCCGACGTCCACCGCTTGTGCATCGGCATGCCGGAGTTCGACGCGGTTCTCGGCGGCGGCGTCGTCCCTGGGAGCGTGATCCTCATCGGCGGACCGCCGGGCGCCGGCAAATCGACGCTGCTGCTGCAGATCGCCGCACGTCTTTCTCTGGGCGGCGATGTCGTGTACGTTTGCGGCGAGGAGTCGGCGGCACAGCTAAAGTTGCGCGCTCGCCGCACGCTCGCCGGTAACGACGCAGGCCGGCTGCTCGTTCATGCCGAGACGAATCTTCGCTCCGTGCTCGACGAGCTCGACCGGCGGGCGCCGGTAGCCGTCGTCGTTGATTCGATTCAAACGATGTGGTTACCGGAATCCGATTCGTTCGCCGGCAGCGTTTCGCAGGTTCGCGATTGCACGCAAGCCCTCGTGGGATATGCCAAGCGCTCGGGTTGCGCGACGTTCATCGTCGGGCACGTAACGAAGGATGGTTCGATCGCCGGTCCTCGGCTGCTCGAACATTTGGTCGACACCGTCCTCTACTTCGAGGGCGAGGGCGCCGGGGAACATCGGATCGTACGCGCCTATAAGAATCGCTTCGGCGCCATCGACGAGATTTGCGTCTTCACCATGCATGACTCCGGACTCCGCGAAGTCTCGAACCCTTCGGAGATATTTCTCGGGACGCGGACGCAGCGTCCCAGCGGTTCGTGCGTCGTCGCCTCGATGGTCGGGTCTCGCCCGGTGGTCATCGAAGTGCAAGCGCTCGTCGGTCAGGCAAGTTACGGCACACCTCGGCGGCTCGCGAACAACCTCGATCAGCAGCGCCTGGCGATGATTCTCGCGGTACTCGAGCGCCGTGCCGGTCTCGCTCTCGGCGCACACGACGTCTACGCCTCGGTCGCCGGCGGCCTGCGCGTCAGCGAACCGGCAGCAGATCTCGGCATCGCGCTCGCCGTCACGTCTGCGTTTCGCGACGTCGCAATTCCGCCCGAGACCGCCGTCTTCGGCGAACTCGGCCTCTCCGGCGAAGTTCGCCCCGTGCACGCGGCCGAGCGGCGTGAGGCTGAAGCGCGCAAGCTCGGCTACGCAAAGGTGGTGACGCCCGCGAACGCACCCGACCTTGCCGCCGCGATCGAATACGCGCTGGGCTAGGCGACGACGGATGCCGATCTTCGAGATCGTCCCAAACCTCTCCGAAGGACGGGAGAGCGCGACGCTGGACGCGGCGATCGCCGCGGTCGAACGCACCGGCGCGGCTCTATTGCAGCGCAGCAGCGACGCGGTCCACCACCGGTCGGTCCTGACGATCGCCGGAAGCGGGGAACAGGTCGTGGAAGCGGCCGTCGCGCTAGCCGGCGTTGCGCTCGAAAGAATCGATCTGCGCACGCACGCCGGGGTGCACCCGCGGATCGGCGCGCTCGACGTCTTGCCGTTCGTCCCGCTAGCCGGCGCGGACCTCGCCGACGCCGCCGAACTCGCGCACCGTGCGGGCGCCGAAATCTGGCGCCGCTACCGGATTCCCTCCTTTTATTATGGGGCCGCGGCGCGAAATGAGGAGCGGCGTTTGCTGCCGGAGATTAGGCGCAATACGGCGTGGCTTCCGGACGAGGGCGACGTTCGCCGGCACCCGAGCGCCGGCGCGATTGCGATTGGGGCCCGCGACGTCTTGATCGCCTTCAACGTTGAGCTTGCGACGAGCGACCTCGCAGAAGCGCGTTCGATCGCGCGGATCGTACGCGAGCAAGGAGGCGGCATGCGCTCGCTCCGCGCGCTGGCGTTTCCGCTGGACGAGCGTCGCGTGCAGGTATCGTTCAACGTGACGGATTATGCAGCAACGCCGCTCTATCGCATCGTCGAATTGGTTCGCCGGCTCACGGGCGAACGCGGAATAGCTGTGGAGCGCGGCGAGCTGGTCGGCTGCCTTCCCTGGGCGGCCGTCGAAGCGGCTGCAGCATATTACCTAGGAGTATCCGCGCTGTGAAACCCCTCTCGATTATATGCCTGGCGCTCGCGCTCGCGACTGTCGCGGGCAGTGCGGCACACGCGCAAAACGGCCCCGGCGACGCAGGCATCTTTACTACGACGCTCCGCAACGGTTTGCGTGTCGTCGTCGTCGAGGACCGGGCGGCTCCGGTCGTACAGACGTCGGTCTGGTATGGATTTGGCTCGCTCCAGGAAACCCCCGGAAAGACGGGGTTGGCGCACGCGCTCGAACACATGATGTTTCGCGGAACGCCCGAGATATCGGCGGGCGGCTTAGACGACATCGTCGCGCGCTTGGGCGCGCAGATGAACGGCGAGACGAACTACGACTTCACGCAGTTCTACTTCGAAATGCCGGCCGACAAGTTAGACGTCGCGCTCTATACCGACGCGGATCGCATGCAGCATGCGGCGCTACGTGCGAGCGATTGGGCGATCGAGCGCAACGCCGTACTCAACGAGATCGACGGCGATGCGAGCTCGCCGTTTTACAACCTTCTGGCACGGGTTCGCGCGGCCGCGTTTCCCGGGCAACCCGCCGGGCGTACGCCGCTCGGCAGCCGAGAGGACGTCGCGCGGGCCACGGTCGCCGACATCGCACGCTACTATCACGAATGGTACGCTCCAAACAACGCGACGCTGGTCGTCGCAGGCGACGTCAATCACGCCGTCGTCTTCGCGAAGGCCGAGCGATATTACGGATCGATTCCCGCCAAGAAGCTCCCGCCGCGCGCAAATCTCAATCCCGTCCCGTCGCACGGACAGACCGTCGAGGCAGAGTTTCCATTTCCGTTTGAGATCATCGATCTCGCATACTCGGTCCCGGGTGACGCACAATCCGGCGAGCCGGCGATCAGCACGCTTTCAACGCTCCTGGAGAATCAGCGGTCGCCGTTCTACCGCGCTTTGGTCCAGAGTAACATCGCATTAGGGATCGAGGCTGAAGCAGACACGCAGCTGCGCGGAGGGTTACTCAACGTTTTTATCATCCTCAATCCCGGCCACGCGGCGGACGAGGCCCAAGCCGTCTTCCAGAACACGCTTGATTCGATCCTGGCGAACGGATACGATCCAGATCTCGTCACAGCGGCAAAACGAATGACAATCGCCGAGCGCCTCTACTCCGCCGACTCGATCGATGGCATCGGCGACCTAGCGGGGTATACTTACGGCATCGTCGGCGAGAAAATTCACGACGAAGACGATCGCCTCGCGGCGCTGACCGCCGCCGATCTGCTTGCAGCGACGCGTAACTACCTTTCACACCCCACGGTCATCGGACATTTGCGTCCCAACGCAAGCCCGCCGCGGCAGGGGTCGCAGAAGAGCGATTCCGCCGCGAGCGACGATTTCTCCAAACGCATTCCGAACGGCCCGATCGTCGAACCGGCCTGGATTGCTAAGGCGGTAAGAACGCCGACGACCTCGCGCAGCGCGCTGTCGCCGGTCGCATTTACCCTTTCAAACGGCGTGCGCGTGCTCGTCCAAGTGAAGACCGATCGCCCGACGTTCGTCCTGCGCGGAACGATCGACTCGTCGCCCGCGTTTGAGCCGGCCGGCAAAGAAGGCATCATTCGCCTCGCTGACGCGGTCGCCGATTACGGCAGCCAGCGCTATCCGTTCGAGCAGCGCCGCCAAGCGACTGACTCGATCGGTGCGATCATCGAGACGGGCGAGAGTTTTTCAGCCCAAGGCGAAAGCCGCTATTTCGAGAAAATCGCCGCCATCCTCGCCGACGGCGAAGCGCATCCGACGTTTGCGAACCCTTGGCTCGACATCGAGCGCTCGCAACTCGCCAACAGCCTGCAATCCGAAGAGAACATCTCCGGCGTTATGATCGAGCGCGCGTATAACGAGTTGCTGCTCTCGAGCGACGACCCGTCGTTGCGCAGGCCGACGCCTGCGACGATCGCGTCGATTACGCACGACGATCTTGCGAACTACACGTCGCGTTTCTGGCGGCCGGACCTAACGACGATCGCGGTCGTCGGGAACGTCTCTCCGCAGCGCGCGCGCGCCGCGCTCGAGTCGGCATTCGGATCGTGGCAAGCAATCGGCCCGAAGCCGAACGCCCATCTCATGCCGTTGCCTGCGGCGACGAAGGGACACGACTACGTCGGAACGGCCGCAAGCCAAGTCTATATTCGTCTCGGACAACCGGCGCTGGCGCGTTCGAACCCGGATTACGATACGTTCCTCGTGCTCAACCAGATTTTGGGTGGAAACGGCGCGTTCGAATCTCGTCTCTGGCAGGAACTCCGCCAAAAGCGCGGTCTGGTCTACGGCGTGAGCAGCTCGGTCGACGCAAATGGCGATCGAGGCGATCTGCGCGTGGAACTCAACGCCTCACCGCAACGCGTCGCAGAAGCGGTAGCATTTGTGCGCGCCGCACTCCAGGCGTTGCAGAACGTACCCGTCTCGCCGGTCGAGCTCCAGGACGCAAAGGTTCGTCTGGTAAGCGATGCCCTGCTCGAAGAAGCCTCGGCGAGTGGACAGGCGAAGCAGCTCATCAATATCGCAACCTACAATCTACCGCTGGATTATTATCGCACGCTTAACGAACGCTTTGCGCGAATCACCGCCGCCGACGTCCAGCGCGTCGCACGCGCCTACCTGCACCCCGACCGCCTTATCGAAGTCTACGCCGGACCGAGCGGACCGTGGTCGGCGCACGCATTATGATCGAGACGATCAATCCCGCCACCGAGGCGGTACTCGAGCGCATCCCTTACATGGAACCGTCCGAAGTCGAGGCGCGGCTCGCAGCCGCGGCGCGCGCCGCCCGGCAATGGCGTTCGACGGCGCTCGGCGAGCGCGCGGCAGTCCTGACGGCAATCGCTGCATCGATGCGTACGGAGTGCGATTCGCTGGCCGCTACCGCGGTGCGCGAGATGGGGAAGCCGATTCGGCAGGCTCGCGCCGAAGTCGAAAAATGCGCTTGGACGCTCGAGTACTTCGCGCACCATACCGAGGCGATGTTGGCGCCGCGCGAGACTGCATCGAACGCCGCGCGCAGTTACGTCGCGTTTCGGCCGCTCGGCGTCGTGCTCGCGATCATGCCCTGGAACTTTCCGTACTGGCAGGTCATCCGTGCGATCGCACCCGCTCTCATGGCGGGCAACGTCGTCCTGCTCAAGCACGCGACGAACACTACTCGTTGTGCCCTCGAGCTCGAGCGTATAGCGAACGCAGCCGGCCTCCCAAACGGCGTCTTCGGCGTTTTGCTCGTGACCAACGAAGACGCTGATGCGCTGATTGCCGACGAGCGCGTCGCGGCAACGACGCTGACGGGCAGCGAGCGAGCCGGCGTTGCAGTCGGCGCGGCCTCGGGTCACGCGCTCAAAAAATGCGTCCTCGAGCTGGGCGGCTCGGATGCTTTCGTCGTGCTTGCCGACGCCGACCTCGACGCGGCCGCGCGCGCGGCCGTTAGGTCGCGTTTCCAGAATAACGGCGAGAGCTGCATCGCCGGCAAGCGGTTCATCGTGGAGCGGCGTGTCTACGGCGACTTCCTCGCGCGCTTCGTCGAACTGAGCGGAGGTCAAACCGTCGGCGACCCGATGAATGAAGAGGTTGCGCTTGGTCCATGCGCGCGCGCCGACCTTCGGGAGACGCTTGATGAACAAGTACGCCGCACCGTCGATGCAGGCGCACGGATCGCGCTCGGCGGAAAGCGCTTGGACCGCCGGGGCTACTTCTACGCGGCGACGATCGTGGAGAACGTGCGTCCAGGGATGCGCATGTTCGACGAGGAGGTGTTCGGACCGGCGGCGGCCGTCGTTGCCGCCGAAAACGCCGACGAAGCAATAACGCTTGCAAACCAATCCGATTTTGGGCTCGGCTTCAGCCTTTGGACCGGCGACGTCGACGCCGTCGAGGACATCGTTGCGCGCGCCGAAGCCGGATCGGTCTTCGTCAACTCGATCGTCGCCAGCGACCCACGCCTACCGTTCGGTGGAATCAAGAAGAGTGGTTACGGCCGCGAGCTGTCGACGTTCGGGATTACGGAGTTTACGAACGTGCAAACGGTTTCGATAGCGTAAGGAACCTCTGATTAATCCGCCGCACCGATCGCAGCGTACAGTTTTGCCGCAGATCGAGGCGAGCCCGAGGGAGCATAGTTAAGCCCTCTGTGACCGAGGGCACAACGAAGAGCTGCGGCAAAACTGCCGCTGCCCAAAGGGTTTGGCCGCAAAGCAGTCATCTGCGTTGTCGGAGGCTCGGTCACAGATTGCTTCGGATATGCTTCCTCGCCTTCTCCTCGCATCCGACTGCTTTGCGGTCCAAACGATCGGTACATGGGATTAATCAGAGGTTCCTCAGAGACCACAGTATTCGCATATCCGCGCGATGCCCTCGCGAACGCGCGCCGCGTCGCCGACCCAACTCAGACGCAGCCAGCCCTCCATCGCATCGCCGAATGCGATACCTGGAATCGCCACGAGGTCGTAGCGTTCGATGAGCTCGTGCGCGGCCGCGAGCGACGAGGTTCCCCCCGGCAGACGCACGCACGCGTAAAACGATCCTTCCGGAACGATAAATCGCAGCCCGCTCGCCTGGAGTGCCGCGACGACCTTGCGGTGGTTCTCCCGGTACCAACCGGCGTGCTCTTGCAATCCGCCACGCGTGCCGATCACATCCAGCGCCACTTGTTGCGCGAACGTATCGGCGCACGAGGTGGCCCACGCGTGCACTTTGATCGCCTGTTCGACGAAGTGGCTCGGACCGATGATCCATCCCAATCGCAGGCCGGTCAGCGCGTTACTCTTGCTCACGGAGTTCGTAACGATGGTGTGCGCATAGTGCTGGGCCAAGAAACCTGGGTCATCGACGAACGTCTGCTCCCGATATATCTCATCGTGAATCAACCATACCGGGTCCCCGCCGCGCCGCTCGAGGATGCGTGCGAGCTCCAGCGCTTGGGCGCGCGAAATGACGCGAGCGGTCGGATTGCACGGCGAGCAGATGACGAGCGCGCGCGTGCGTTCCCCGACGGCACCTGCGATGCGCTCGGCGTCGAACGCAAAGTCCTCTTCTTCGAGCATGGCGATCGATCGAACTGAGGCTCCCTCGATCGACGCCATCTTGGCGTACGACGGAAAGGTCGGCTCTACGACCAGCAGCTCGTCGCGACCGGGCTCGAGCAACGTCTTGAGGCTGACGAACATCGCCTCTTGCGAGCCCGTCGTTACGCAGACGTTCTCGACGCGGTCGATCCCCGGATACCGATAGTGATGCGCGATCGCCTCGCGGAGCGCCGGCTCGCCGGCGTTGGGCGTATACTTGACGCCGTGCTCTGCGATATAACGTAACGCCTTGTCGAAATGCCTTTCGTTGGGACGCAGCGACGGCTCGCCCAATCCCAAGTCGATCGAGCTCGGCCGTTTCTTGGCGGCAACCTCGCGAATGAGCGAGGGCTGCACGGCGAGCACGCGCGAGTTCACACGCCGACCTCGTACTCGTGCAGCGCGGCGTTCAGCGATGTCTTTTGATCGGTGGATTCACTGCGCGTACCGACGATGAGCGCACACGGCGTGCCGAACTCGCCACCGGGAAATCGTTTGGGAACCGTCGCGGGGATGACGACGGCGCGTGCCGGAACGAAGCCCCGTTGTGTAACGGGCTCGGCCTCGCGCGCGTCGACGATCGGCGTGCTCGCCGTCAGCACGACGCCGGCGCCGAGTACTGCCTCCCGCCCGACGCGCACGCCCTCGACGACGACGCAGCGCGACCCGAGAAAGGCGCCGTCCTCGACGATGACGGGCATCGCCTGCACGGGCTCGAGCACGCCTCCAATGCCGACGCCCCCTGACAGATGGACGCCCTTTCCGATTTGCGCACACGAACCCACCGTCGCCCACGCGTCGATCATGGACCCGTCGTCGACGTAAGCGCCGATGTTCACGAAACCGGGCATCAGAATGACGCCGCGTCCCAAATAGCTTCCGTAGCGTGCGACGCCCGGTGGCACGCAACGAACGCCTAGCTTCTTATAGTTACGTTTTACCGGGAGCTTGTCGTAGTAGACGAGCGCATCACGATCGCGGTCGCCGAGCCACTGCGCGCTGCGGCGTTGAAAGAAGAGCTGAATTGCTTCCCTGACCCACGCGTTGACGACCCACTCGTCGCCGTTTGGTTCTGCGACGCGCAACGCCCCAACGTCGAGCATCGCGATGACCCGATCGATGACCGCTCCTGCGCGTCCGCGGACGTCGCCCCCGTGCGCGAGCGCCTCGACGGCCGCGCGCATCTCCTCGCTCGTCACAACCGGTCCCTACGGCAACCGATGAGCTCGCCCCCGCCCGGGTAAGAAAATGGGAGACACGCGGCGAACGACCGCACCTCTCATTTATGAAAGGAAGAACGACCCGTGCCTAACTCGCCGGCCGACGAGCAACGCATCAATGCCATCCGCTTCCTGGCCGTCGATGCGGTCCAGAAAGCCAACTCGGGACATCCG
Organism: Vulcanimicrobiota bacterium; assembly: GCA_963758805.1. Lineage (GTDB taxonomy): Bacteria > Vulcanimicrobiota > Vulcanimicrobiia > Vulcanimicrobiales > Vulcanimicrobiaceae > Cybelea. The sequence goes on along the minus strand of CAVWWP010000001.1, from coordinate 1,111,621 downwards.
GGCCTGCCGATGGGAGCCGCTGCAATGGCATATGCATTGTGGACGCGCCATCTGCGCTTCAATCCGAAGGATCCGCATTGGCTCAACCGCGATCGTTTCGTGCTCTCCGCCGGGCACGGCTCGATGTTGCTTTACGCGCTGCTCTATTTGACCGGCTACGATCTCACGCTCGACGACATCAAAAACTTTCGGCAGTTCGGGAGCAAGACGCCCGGGCATCCCGAGGCCGAACGGACGGACGGCGTCGAAGCGACGACTGGACCGCTCGGTCAAGGTATCGGCAATGCAGTCGGCATGGCGATCGCCGAAGCGCATCTCGGTGCGGTCTACAATCGCGACGATCAAGCGATCGTCGATCACTTCACCTACTGTCTCGTCGGCGACGGCGATCTCATGGAAGGCATTAGCCAGGAGGCCGTTTCGCTGGCCGGGCATCTCAAGCTCGGAAAGTTGATCGTTTTCTACGACGACAATCGCGTTTCGCTCGCCGGACCAACCGACGTCACGCTAAGCGACGACCCCGTCGCGCGCTTCGACGCGAGCAACTGGCACACGCAGTTCATCAACATCGACCGCGGCAACGACGTCGACACGATCGATCAAGCGATTACCGTCGCAAAGAACGTCACCGACAAGCCCTCGCTCATTGCAGTCCGGACGCACATCGGCTACGGCTCGCCGCGCCAAGACAGCTACTTGGCACACGGCGAAGCGCTCGGTCCCGAGAACGTTAAGAAAGCTAAAGAGGAGCTGGGATGGCCGGTCGAGCCCGACTTCTTCGTGCCGGACGGCGTGCTGGCGTACTATCGTGAAATCGGCAGCAAGGGGGCGGAGCTCGAGTCGCGGTGGCGAGCGACGTTCGATGCTTGGAAGCGCGCCAACCCCGACCTTTCCGCGCCGCTCGTACGCGCACTCGAAGGAAAGCTTCCTTCCGATCTGCCGTGGCCGACCTTCACCGCCGAGAACGGTAGCATCGCGACGCGCGACGCAGGCGGCAGCGTCATGAACGCTATCGCGTTGCAGCTTCCCGAGCTCGTCGGCGGTTCGGCCGATCTCGATCCATCGACCAAGACGTATTTGAAGAACTGCGGCGATTTCGAACCCGGAAACTATGCCGGCCGCAACATCCATTACGGCGTCCGCGAGCACGTTATGGCGGCCGCTACGAACGGTATCGCGCTCCACGGTGGTTTGCTGCCGTTCGCGGCGACCTTCTTCAACTTCGTCGACTATCTCAAGCCGGCGCTGCGCCTGACGTGCCTGACCAAGATCCACGCGATCTACGTCTTCACCCACGATTCCGTCTTCCTGGGCGAAGACGGCCCGACGCACGAGCCGATCGAGCAGCTCGCGATGCTGCGCGCGACGCCGAACTGTTTCGTGGTGCGGCCCGCCGATTCGCTCGAGACGCTTGAGGCCTGGAAACTCGCCGTCGCGGGCAAGGAAGCCCCATGGGTGCTCGTGCTCACGCGCCAAAAGCTTCCGTTCTTAGGCGCGCGCGACGCCGCCGTCTCGAAGGGCGCGTACGTGCTCCAGGATGCTTCGATCAAGGATCCGGATCTGATTCTGATCGCTACCGGTTCCGAAGTCTCGCTGGCGGTGGACGCCAAGAAGATACTCGACGGCAAGAACGTTCGCACGCGTGTCGTCTCGATGCCCTGCTGGGAGCTCTTCGACATGCAGCCGCAGTCGTATCGCGACGAAGTCCTGCCGCCCAACGTGACGGCGAGGATGTCGATCGAAGCCGGCGCGACGTTAGGGTGGTCGAAGTATGTCGGCGACCGCGGCTTTGCATTCGGCCTCGACCATTTTGGGGCGTCCGCGCCGGCGGCCGCGATTGCAAAGGCCTTCGGCTTTACTCCCGAAAACGTCGCTCAGCTCGCCCTCGACAAGTTCGCACTCGCCACTCGGTAGGAGAGACTCCGATGAAGAACCAACTCGCGCAACTGCTCGACGCAGGTCAGAGCGTCTGGCTCGACAACCTCCGCCGCAGCATGTTCGCCTCCGGCGAGCTCAAACGTTTGATCGATCAAGGCTTGCGCGGTATGACGAGCAATCCAACGATCTTCGAGAAGGCCATCGGCGCCGGCAACGACTACGACGAGCAGCTCGGCAAACTCATCGGCTCTGAGAAGAACGCCGACGCACTCTTTTGGGATCTGGCAGTTGCGGACATCCAAAACGCGTGCGACGCTTTCGCCGGCGTCTATAATTCGTCTGGAGGAAATGACGGCTTCGTCAGCCTCGAGGTCTCGCCGTTGCTCGCCAACGACAGCGCGGGCACGATCGCCATGGTGAAGGAACTCTGGGATCGCGTCAACCGGCCAAACGTCATGATCAAGATTCCCGGTACGAAGGAAGGCTTGCCCGCAATCGAAGAGGCGATCTACCAAGGCTATAACATCAACGTTACGCTGATTTTCTCCGTCGAGATGTACGAGAAGGCCGCTCGCGCGTACGTCAAAGGCCTGCAGCGGCGGCTTGCCGACGGCAAACCGATCGACAAGATCCGTTCCGTCAACTCTGTCTTCGTGAGCCGCATCGACACTGCGGTCGACAAGCTTCTTCAAGATCGCATAGCCAAGGGCGCGCAGCTAGAGCAGCTCCTTGGCAAGACCGGAATCGCCGGGCTCAAGCTCACGTACCAAAAGTTCAAAGAGATATTCCTGGGTACGGAGTTTGCGCCGATAAAGGCCGCGGGCGGCGCCGTCCAGCGTCCACTCTGGGCGTCGACCTCGACGAAGAATCCGCACTATCCGGACCTGATGTACGTCGAGACCGTAGTCGGGCCGGATACCGTCAACACGATGCCGTCGCCGACGCTCGACGCGCTGCTCGATCACGGAAAGATCGTTCCGGATACCGTCGAGAGCGATCTCGCGGCGGCACAGGAGACGATGCGTGGGCTGCAAGACGCCGGTATCTCGATTTTCGATGTGACGCACGATCTCCAAGTCGAAGGCGTAAAGCTCTTCTCGGATAGCTTCGCAGCCCTGCTGGGCGCGATCGTGTACAAGCAGAAACTCCTCGCATCGGGCGGAGCCGAACGCGTGCGCTTGTCGTTGGGCGCCTCGCAGGCCGACTACGACGCCGCACTCAACAAGCTTGCATCGGACGACTTTCTCAAACGACTCTGGGGCCACGACGCGACACTCTGGTCGAGCGATCCGCAGCACGTCGCAATCATCAAGAAATCGTTGGGTTGGCTCGACATCCCGCAACACATGCTCGATGAGGTCGCGAAGCTCAAATCGTTCGCGAAGGAGGCGAAGGACCACTTCTCCTCGAGCGTAGTCTGCGGCATGGGCGGGAGCTCGCTCGCGCCCGACATTCTGGCCGACACCTTCGGGCCGACCGAGGATTATCCACGCAGCCTCGTTCTCGACTCTACGTGTCCGGAACAGATCAAGCAGCTTGAAGAGCAGATTCATATTCCCGAGACGCTCTTCATCATCTCGAGCAAGAGCGGCACGACGACCGAACCGAACGCATTCTACGCATATTTCCACGAAAAGGTCTCCAAGGAGCTGGGAGCTGCAATCGCGGGCCGAAACTTTGCCGCAATCACCGACCCGGGATCGTCGCTCGACAAGGAGGCGCACGAGGTCGAGTTCCGCGCCGACTTCGAGAACGATCCGAACATCGGCGGCCGTTACTCGGCGCTCTCGTTCGTCGGCATCGCGCCGTCTGCGATCGCCGGCTACGACATCACCCTGCTGCTCGATCGCGCACTCGGTGCGATGCACGCAAACGATCGCAGCGTCGATCCTAAAACGGCTCCCGGCGTGCGCTTCGGCGCCGCCATCGGCGGGCTCGCCGTAAAAGGGCGCGACAAGCTCACCATCGTCACGCATCGCGAAGTCAAAGCATTCGGCGCTTGGTGCGAACAGCTCATCGCCGAATCGACCGGCAAGCTGGGCAAGGGGATCGTGCCCATCGAAGGCGAGGCGCTCGGCACGCCGGCAGATTATTCCAGCGATCGTCTCTTCGTCTACGTCGGCGCGAACCTGCCCAATCCCGAACCCGGCGTCGACGAAAAGCTCAACGCTCTCGAGGCCGCCGGTCATCCCGTGATCCGCCTTGCGATGAACGACCCGTACGATCTGGGCGAACAGTTTTACCTCTGGGAGATCGCCGTGGCGGCGGCCGGCGTTATTCTCGGCATCGATGCCTTCGACCAACCGAACGTCCAAGAATCAAAAGACAACACCGTTGCGCTGCTGCAGCAATACGCACGCAACGGAAGTTTCGATGAACCAAAAGCCGGCGTCGAAGGCCCCGCCTTCAGCGTTACGTACCTTTCCGGCAGCAGTGCGATCGGCGCACAGACGCCGGTTGGGGCGTTGGCCGGACTCTTCGCGCAGCTGCAACCTAGCGATTACAACGCGATCACCGCCTATATCGCGCGGAATCCCACCCACGCCGCATTGCTTCAAGAACTCCGGCTCAAGATCCGCAACGCACATCGTGTCGCGACGACGGTCGGTTTCGGCCCGCGCTTCCTGCACTCGACGGGGCAGCTCCATAAGGGTGGCCCCGATACGTGCGTCGTCTTGCAGATTACGGCCGACGACCCCGACGATCCGATGATTCCCGGCATGAACGTCGGATTCCGCACCCTGCTCGCGGCGCAAGCGTTGGGCGACTGGATGTCGCTCGACAAACGCCATCGCCGCGGCGTGCGCGTACATCTCAAAGGCCCAATCGAGCCCGCGCTTCGCGCGCTCAACGCCGCCGTCGACGAAGCGCTCACCGTCCGAGCGTGAGAAATTCAACTCCCAAGAGCGACTCGTGCGCAACGCCGCTCTCGCCCGTCCCGATACGCGCGCTGGGGGCCGGCGCGGCGACGGAGTTTGTTTCGCTAAGATTGAATTTGCAATGGTAAATGATAAAGGAGCGTAGATGCAGTTAGGAATGATTGGGCTCGGCAAGATGGGCAACTATATGACGCAGCGCCTGATCAAAGGCGGGCACCAGGTCGTTGCGTACGATCGCGACCCCAATGCCGTGAAGGCCGCGGCCGACGTCGGCGCGACTGGGGCGAGCACTTTGGCGGATATGGTTGCGAAGCTGACGGAGAAACCCAAAGTCGCGTGGGTAATGGTGCCGTCCGGCGCGCCGACGGACCAGACGATCCACGAACTTGCGGATCTGCTCGGACAGGGCGGCATCATCATCGACGGAGGTAACACCAACTATAAGGACGGCTTGCGGCTCTACGCCGACTGTAAGGCAAAAGGCGTCTCCCTAATAGATGCCGGTACGAGCGGCGGCGTGTGGGGTCTCAAAGAGGGCTACTGCCTCATGGTCGGCGGCGACGACGCGCAGGTAAAGCATTGCGAGCCGATCTTCATCACACTCGCGCCGCCGAACGGCTACGCGCACGTGGGGCCGGCTGGCGCGGGCCACTTCTCGAAGATGGTCCACAACGGTATCGAGTACGGCTTGCTGCAGGCCTACGGTGAAGGCTTCGAGATACTCAAGAACTCGCCGTACGATTACGACCTCGGCCAGTTGGCCGAACTTTGGACGCATGCCAGCGTCGTCCGTTCGTGGCTCCTCGAGCTCCTCGTGCTCGCATTCAAGGAAGATCCGGGACTCGAAGACATCCGCGGCTACGTCGACGACACGGGGGAAGGGCGCTGGACCGTTCAGGCGGCGATCGATGAAAACGTTCCCGCGCCGGTGATCACACTCTCGCTGTTCGCTCGGATGGCCTCGCGCCAAAACGAATCTTTCAGCGCGAAGGTCATTGCCGCCCTGCGCAACCAGTTTGGCGGTCACGCCGTCAAAGCCGAGACGCATGCCTGACGAAACGGCCGCGAAGCCTTCGGCGCGCGCGGCGAGCGATGGAGCGGCGTCCAATCCGCTTCGCTCGGGTCTGCAAACCGATCGAATCAGCGACCCGTGCAGCATCGTCTTCTTCGGCGCCAGCGGCGATCTCTTCAAGCGAATGCTCTTGCCTGCCGTCTACATGATGCGTTTGCGCGGCACGCTCCCGACCGACTTCGCATTGGTAGGCTTCGCGCGATCGGAGTACAGCGACGAGAGTTTTCGCGAGTATTGCCGCCAGCAGCTCGAACTCTTCATGCCGGCCGATCAAAAGCCGACGGGAGCGATCTGGGACGACTTCGCCCAGAGAATCAGCTACGTTACCGCCGACTTCAACGACACGCGCCATTTCGTCGCACTCAAAGAGCTGCTTGCCAAGAACGACCAGCAGTTCTCGACGGCCGGAAACCACCTCTTCTATCTGTCGACGCCGCCACCGGTCTTTCCCGAGATAATCAAGCATCTCAAGGAGGCCGGCCTCGAGAAGAGCGCCACCGGCTGGACCCGCGTCATCGTCGAGAAACCGTTCGGCACCGACCTCGAGTCGGCACGCAAGCTGCAGACCGCCATCGCGCACGTTTTCCCGGAGAATGAGATACTACCGCATCGATCACTATCTCGGCAAAGAACCGGTTCAGGACATTATCGCGCTTCGCTTCGCTAACACGATCTTCGAGCCGATCTGGAATCGCAACTACGTAGCGAACGTTCAGATCACCTCGGCCGAGTCGCTGGGCGTCGAGGAGCGAGGCGGCTACTACGATCATGCCGGCGCCTTACGCGACATGATTCAGAACCACGTGATCAACCTGCTCGCGCTCGTCGCGATGGAAGCGCCGATCAGCGCGGCGGCCGACGATATCCGCAACGAAAAGTATAAGGTGCTCTCGGCTGTCGCGCCCCCTCCGCTCGATCAGGTTGGGTCGATGTCGGCGCGCGGGCAATACGGCCCGGGTACGATCGACGGCCGGTCCGTCAAGGGCTATCGCCAAGAAGACGACGTCTCGCCCGACTCCAATACCGAGACGTACGCTGCGGTCAAGTTTTACGTCGAGAACTGGCGCTGGGCCGGCGTGCCTTTCTACCTGCGCTCGGGTAAGCGGCTGCCCCGTAAGGTTTCTGAGATCGCTGTGACATTCAAACCGATTCCGCACCGGTTCTATGGCGAATCGACCGACCGCATCGAGCCGAACATCCTTGTCATTAAGATCGAACCCGACGAGGGTATCTCGATGCGTTTCGAAGCAAAGGTACCAGGCCCCAAAGAACACATCCGCAGCGTCTACATGGATTTCAACTATGGCAGCGGCTTCGGCGTACAGTCGCCGCCGGCATACGAACGTTTGATCGGCGACGCGATGCAGGGCGACCAGACGCTCTTCACGCGCTGGGATGCAGTCGAGCGCGCGTGGGAGCTCGTAACGCCGATTCTTGAAGTGTGGCAGAATACCAAAGACTTCTCGTTCCCCAACTACGCCGCCGGAAGTCAAGGACCGGAGAGCGCGACCAAACTCTTTTCGGATTGGCGCCACCTGTGACGGCGTGAGTCTCGATCTCCAGCCGATCCAGGATCAGCTCGCGGAGCGCCGCCGGGGCCGCCCGGACATGCAGGTTGCGACGATGACGCTTGCCGTCCTGTTCGAAGAGGCTCGCGTCGGGGGGCTAGCCCGCGAGCGCATCCACGCATTGGCCGCAAAGCATCCGTGCCGCGTGATCGTTCTCGACGGAACGCAGAACGAGGGCGAGTATAGCATCCAGGGCGATGATTGGGTCGAGCTGGGCGTCAAGAAGATGGGCGCGGAGACGTTACGTTCGGTAGTCGCCGCGTTGCGGGTCCCCGATGCGCCGGTCGTCTTACTCTGGATTGCGCCCGGCATCGAGGGCGACGCGCGTTTCGAGGCGCTCTCGCAGCTGGCTCAAACAGTCGTGTACAATAGCTCGCTGCTCGACGTCGGAGATGCGGCGATGCGTCAGTTTATCGCCTACGCGCGCAAGCATCCCGACGCGCCGATCGCCGACATCGCGTATCTGCGCCTCGAACCCTGGCAAGAGAGCGTCGCGATCTTTTTCGACGACCGCAATGCCGTGGACGAACTGTTCGATCTAAGGCGTGTCGAAATTACCGGCGGTTCGGATCCGGAAGCGTTCTATCTCCTCGGTTGGCTGGCGAGCCGGCTGAACTGGACGCCGTCTTCGGCCGATGCAATGTCCAATCGCTTCGGGACGCGGATCGACTTCGTCATTCGGCGGGAGGGTGAACCTCGGCGAATCGCGCGCGTGGCGCTGAGCTCGTCACGTTCGCAGTTCGTTGCCGAAGCCGACCCGGCGTCCGAAACGATTCGTTTGAGCGTGACGGGCTCGAGCGAACATCGCGGACGTTATCGCGCGATCAACAACCCCGGCATAGCGGCGCTGGTCGAGCGAGCCATCCTCTGGGGACACGACGATCGCGTCTTTCACGAATCGCTCGTCGCAGTCGGCGAGATTTTGACGCACAGAAAGGGGTAAGCGATGGCCATTACGGGCGAGATGCACGTCTATCGCAACGTCGAGGCGTTGTCGCGTGCTCTGGCAGATATCTTTATCGCCACAGGCCGCACGGCAATGGCCGACCGCGGAGCGTATCGCGTTGCACTCTCGGGCGGCAACACGCCGCGCGGCGCATACGAGCTGCTCAGCCGCGAGCCCGACAATACAGAGCTCTCCTGGAGTGACGTCTTCGTCTACTTCGGAGACGAACGCTGCGTACCGCCGGATGACGAACAGTCGAACTTTCGCATGGCCGAGAAGGCGTTTCTCAGCCAGGTTGGGATACCGCCCGCGAACGTTCATCGCATTCGTGGCGAGATCGATCCTGGAATCGCAGCCAACGAATACGCGTCAGTTTTGCGCACCGATCTCGGCGATCCACCGCATTTCGATCTCGTCATGCTCGGGCTCGGACCCGACGGACACACCGCTTCGCTCTTTCCGGGAACGCCGCCGGACGTTGACGATTACGCGCTCGTACGCGCCGTCTATGTGGAGCCGCAGATCATGTGGCGCGTGACGATTACTCCAAAACTCATCAATCTCGCGCGCACCGTTGTCTTTGCGGTAGCGGGCGTGGAAAAAGCCGCGGCACTCGCCGCAGTCTGCGAAGGCCCCTACGACCCGGTGAAGTTCCCCGCGCAGATCGTCAAGCCGGCCTCCGGGCGGCTCATCTGGCTGGTCGACGAACTCGCCGCCGGCATGCTTCACGAGAAGACGCACTAACCGGCAAACGGGTCATCTACCGCGCGACGGCCTGCGATCCGAGCGTCTTGAGGTTGACGCCGTTTTCGCTGAGGATCGTACCCTCGACGCGTTGCAGCTCGACGACCGCCTTGTTCAGATCCGTCTGCGCTTGAAGCTCGCGGCCGCGCGCCTGCGCGAGCTGCACCTGCCGTTGCAGCACGAGGAACGTCGTCGATGCGCCATTGTGGAACTTGCGCACCTCGCTCGCATAGACTTGCTCTGCCGCCTGGCGCGCGCTGCGTGAAGCGTAGAGCCGCGATAATGAGGATTGATAACTCTGCAGCGCATTGCGGGCTTCGAACCCGATCCGCTCCGCGACGCCCTGCATGATGATCGCAGCCTGCTGCTCCTCCTCGTTGGCCACGGCCTTGAGCCCGCGCGCTGCATTGCCTTGCAGCGGATAGCTCACGATGAACGCAATGTTGAACGCTGGAAAGAGTGCAGCCCACAGGTTGTGGTACGCATAAGCTTGCTTTCCTTGCGTCGTCGGCGCGGGCGTTGGACAAGGCGCGTCCTCGAACTGGTTTGCGCAGGAGGCTTGTAAGAACGGCGCAACCGGCGCCAGCAGGCCCGCAAACCCGTTGCTCTGATAGTTTGCTTGAATGTCCGCCTGCGGCAGCGCTTGGTTCCTTGCAAAGCTACGATCGAGATCGGCTTGGCGCTGCTTATCTTGCGCCTGACGCACTTCGGGCCGGTTCTGGAGCGCCGCGGCCACAATGGTGTTGAGATCTGAGACCGTCGGAAGCTGCAAGACCGACGACGTCGGAACGAGGTTAGCTCGCCAGATCGGGTCGCCCGGATCGGCGACGATGAGCGTTTTGAGTTCGTTTTGCAGCTCGGAGACGTTTTCGAGCGCCGAGAATACATTGTCTTGGAAGTTCGAGACCTGCGTCGACGATTCGACGGCGTCGATCGGTGCTGCGGCGCCGCGCTTGACGAGCCGAACGTTGCTCTGTTGCTGCTCGATCGCTTCCTTCAATGCTTCTTCTTGGATCGCCACGTTGCGCCAGGCGGCGACGAGGTTCCAATAGGCGTCGGAGACCTGCGAGATCGTATTGGAGGAGTCGACGAATGCCTGCGCGGCATTCGCGTCGGCATTGATCATCGCGAGCTTCAGCTGCTGCTTAGCTGGATTCATGCCGGCATTTTTTAACAGCGGCTGGGTCACCGCCAGGTTGAGCGATGCGAGATAGTATGGGTTGTAAAGGTTGAAGACCGTGTTGTTATAGGTTCGCTGCTGCTGGATGCCCGCCGACCAAGTCGCGCCGTTGATCGTCTGGCCGCCGACGCCGTACTGGAAGCCCGATTGGTGCTGGATGATGTTTCCCGGCGCGTTTCCAGGAGAGGCGCCCGGGAAAGGGATGTACGGCGCACCGGGACCGGCGAAAAACACGTTCTCCGGCGGCTGGACCGTAAAGCTCGACGTCGGCTCGAGGTGAAGCGCGACGTCAAAGGCGCCTTTCGCTTGAACGATGCGGTAACGCGCGATCCTCACGTCTGACGAGGAAACGGCGAGGTTCGGATTCTTCAACAGCGCCATCGCGACAGCATCGCTGAGCTCGATGCCGACGAACGGCTGTTGCGTGACTCCGATGATCGATGCCGCCGTCGGCGCGACGTTGGGCGCCTGATAACCCGGCGCGACCGTCGGGACGGCCGGCAGGATCGCCGACGGAACGGGCGTCACGGTCGCGCGATGCGGCGCGGTATTCTGCTGTGCCGACGCATCCGCAAACGGCAGCGTGGCGACCGCGAGGGCGAACGCGCCGACGATCGGTAGTAACGTGCGAGTCTTCATCTTGATCCCTCCACCTTCATGGTGAGGCGTGGTCTATTAAGCAAGAGAACCAATGGAGCGAGCGCTATCGTAATTACGGCTACCCAGCGCGAGGTATCCGCATACGCTTGGACCGCCGCCTGTCCGGTTACAATAGAATCCAATCGTGCCAGCGCCGATGCCGAACCCGGCGCGGAGCCCGCACCGTCGAGGAACTGCGCCGTTGCCGGGCGCGCCAACGTCTGGGTATCGGCGAGCGCCGATTGGTGGACCGCCATACCGCGGACGAGCAGCGTAATGAGCACGGCGGTGGCGACGCTCCCGCCGATCTGTCGTGAAAGGTTGAAGAACGCCGAGGTCGACGGCACGAGTCTGTCGGGGACGCCTCCAATTACCGCAACCGAAAGCGGTACGAATATTTGCGACAGCCCGATGCCGCTGAGAACGAGCGGCAGAATCAAGCTGCCGAACTCCGACTGTGGGGTCGTCACGTTGGCCAGCATCCAGTTTGAGACGGCAAGTAAGACGAAGCCGATGCCGACGGAGATTCGTGGATCGACGATGCCCCGGCCGGCGAGCGTCGCAGCAAGCGGCGTGAACAGCATAATCGCCGCCGCCCGTACCATGATCGTCAGGCCTGAAAGCGTCGCCGTAAAGCCGAGCGAGTTCTGCAGGTACTGCGGCAGAATGATGATCGAACCGTAGAGACTCACGCCCAGCACGCCGCCGAGCACGCTTCCCGCAGCGACCTGGCGCAACCGCAAGACGTGCAGGTCGACGACCGGAATGGTCGAGCGCAGCGTCCACCAGACAAACGCGCCGAGTCCGCCGACCGAGAGTGCCGCGAACGCGCGAATCTTGCCGTCGTCGAACCAGTCGTACTGCTGCCCCTGTTCCAGCACGTACTGCATCGAACCCAGGCCGAGCGCCAGCAACCCCAGGCCTACCCAATCGAGCCGGCGGTACTGCGGCTCGCTCGGATTGCGCAGATAGAGCCAGATGAGCGTCCCGGCGAGCGCGCCGACCGGCAGGTTAATAAAAAATATCCAATGCCAGTTCCAGTTGTCGGTGATCCAACCACCCAGTACCGGCCCGAGGGCCGGTCCTACGATCACGCCCATCGCGAAGATGCCTTGCGCCTTCCCCTGTTCCGCCGGGCCGTAAGTGTCGCGCAGAATCGCCTGCGACGTAGCGATCAAGCCGCCTCCACCCAAGCCTTGCACGACGCGCCAAAAGACGAGCTGCCCGAAGCTTCCCGAAAGGCCGCACATCAAGGATGCGAACGTGAAGATGGCGATCGACGCAAAAAAGTACTGACGGCGTCCGAATCGTGCGGCGAGCCACGGCGTGATCGGAATCACGACGACATTTGCGATGATGTAGCCCGTAACGATCCACGCCCCTTCGTCGACGGCCACGCCAAAGTTACCCTGGATGTTCGGCAATGAGACGTTGACGATCGTCGTGTCGATGATCTCTAGGAGCGTCGCGGCGATCACCGCAACGCTCACGATGGCCCTGCGCAGGCCGCGTTCGACGACCACGCTCTCTTGCATGAGACTCCTCGCTCGTTACTTTACCTTGACGTACGTCTCAACGCTCATACCGGGCCGCAACGGCATATCCGAACGCGGATCGTCGACGTAGATGCGGACCGGAATTCGTTGGGTGACCTTCACGAAGTTGCCGGTGGCGTTCTGCGCCGGCACGAGAGCGTAAGTATTTTGAGACGCGGGGTTGATGGAAGCGACGTGCCCGTGGAACGTCACACCCTTATAGGCGTCGACGTGAATGTCGACCGGCTGTCCGACCTTCATTTGACCCATTTGGGTCTCTTTATAGTTTGCCGTGATGAAGACGCGATACGGGATAAGTGTCATCAGCGTCACCCCCGCGCTGATCGTCTGCCCAACTTCGGCGCTCTTCTCGCCGACGTATCCCGCGATCGGAGAAACAATACGCGTGTACGCGAGACTCTGCTTCGCGAGGAAGAGCGCGGCCTTGGCCGATTCAACCTGGCTTGGATCGGCGGCTTGCGCAAGCTTTCCTTGCGCGGTCAAGAGGCCGCCGCTTGCCGCGGTCACGCCCGCGTTCGATGCGGCCACCCGCTGTTGCGCGGCCATGAGATTCGCGTCGGCAACGTTGACTTGATCTTGTGCGGCGTGAAGCGACGCGGCCGCCCCGGCATTCTCGGCGCGCATCGCATCGAGCTGCTCCGACGCCACGTCGCCGGTGCTGACCAGCGACGCCGTGCGCCGAAGGTCCGCAGAAGCCTTCGCGTATGATTGCTGCGCGGCGGGGAGTTGTGATTCCGCGGCCTGCAACTGCGCCGCGGCTTGATCGACGCCGGCCTGCGCGACGGGTACCTGAGCCTGCGCGCTCGCCACGTCGCCGCCGGCCTGCGAAACGCCGCCTTGACTCTGTTGCGTCGTCGTCCGTTGGTTTGCAACTGCCAAGTCGTATTGCGCCTGAGCCTGACGGAACTTCGCCAACTCGTCTTTGTTGTCGAGAACTACGAGTAACTGTCCGCGCGCGACCGGCGCGTTCGTGTCGACGGCGATTCGGTTGATTCGCTCGCCGATCTTACTCGTTACCGCTACCACGTCTGCATCGACGCGTGCATCGTCCGTTCCCTGATGCGAAAGCATATAAAGCAGCCACGGAATGCCCCATATCAGCACCGCCGCGAGCACAACCACGCCGCCGATTGCAAAGAGTATGCGTTTGCGCGGAGGGCTCTTGGGCTCGTCGGGTTCCTGCGGCGGGCCGTGACGGCCCTTGCCGTTCGGAGCGCCGGCCCGAACGCGCTCCTGTTTATCCGCCTCGCGGGTATCCATCAGTGCTTCCTTACCCCATTAAGAAAGACATCAATATAAAACCGCAGCGCGACATCGGGCTTGCTGCGATGGAGGTACGAGTCGGGAAACTTCTTGACACTGAGCGCGTGCATAAAGACAAGACCCATAAAAACAACCGCCAGCTGTTGCGCGTCGCCTCGCAGCTCGCCGCCGGCGATGCGCCGTTCCATGAACTCGGTAAGGACGGCCAGAATCGCAAGCTGCGGCCGCCAGGTCGTCTCAGCGAAGATATCTTTTTCGTACTCTTGCTCGACAAGCGACCAGCGGATCATATCCTGCAGCGACTCAAACCGGGCGAACATCAGCCGCGCGAGCGTGAGCAGATCGCCGGAGAGATCGCCATTCAAACGCGTCGCGACGTCTTGCAGCTCGAGATACCCGCAAAAGTGCTGCGCGCAGGCAACCAACAGAGCTTCCTTCGTCCCGAAGTGACGAAAGATCGTCGCCTCGTTGACGCCGGCGACGTCGGCGATCTCCCGCGTGGTGGCGCCGCGTTTGCCTTTGCGGCCGATAACCTCGCGGGCCGCAACGAGAATCCGCTCCCGCGTCTCTTCAGGCGACGCGGATCGGGTGTCCGAAGTTCGGCGTGCCTCGATCATGGCGTCGTCACCGGAGGCGGCTCGATTGAGACGTTCGTCTGGTACGCGCCGTACGATGCGTCGGCGATTGCGTGCACGTGCGGAATGTCGATCGTTGCGTGCTGTTGTGAGAGCACCGAATATGTGCCTTCCTGGCGATACTGTTGCGACATAACGATCCTACCCCCGCTGGTGTAGTACCACTCCATCTGCATCAGGGCGTAGCTCGAGGGATCGACGTACGCCAGGACGTGGTCGAGAATATCGCTGTGAATTTTCTTGGTCAGCCGCAGCACGATCATCTGCCGCCCGTCCAACCATTGCGTTCCATCGACGGTTATGTCTTCGTCGCGCTCCCAGGCGACCGGGTCGCCGACGTCGTCGAAGAGGCGCTGAAAGCCTCTTGCGTAGCTCGGCATGCTGTCGAAGACGACCTCGTAGATATCGGGGCGCCTGAAGTACGACGTCCCGTCCAGCTTCGGCGCGAAGAACGGAAAGTTGAGCATGCGGACGTTGACGTGCACGCGCGCCCGGTACGACTCGAGTGACGGATTGCGGCCGGCCATACGCTCGATCACCGCGCGCGCATCGGTCGGCAGAACCGACGGGTTCGTTGGACCGGCTGCGGCCACGATCGTCGCGGTCGCGAGCGCGGTGCTGACGGAAAGGAGGAGCGCCCCCACCGGATTAAGCCGCCTGCGCCTCGACCATGCGGAAGACGCGGTCGAGTGCCGTCACCGAGAGCGTGCGCAAAATTTCCGGCTTCGTCGAGCGCAGCGCGAGCTCGCCGCCGACCGCGCGGGAACTCCGCAGCAGTGCGATCAGCCCGCGGACGCCGTCAGTGTCCAGGGAGTCGAGGCGGTCGAGATTGAGAACGACCTGCGTAGCGCCGGCCTCGAACGCCGCCAGGACGGCGGCCTCGAGCGCCGGGTATGCGTGTGGTGAGTACTCGATGACGATCGCTTCCACGCTCCGTTGAACACCTCGTTAGACGCTTGCCTGCAAGTGGGTACTTGCACGCAGAGTCTAGCACGCCGTACCAATGAATGCAAGTGCTTGCACGCACGAGCGAGCCGCCGCTTAGGGGAGGCGCCTGCGGGCGATTTCTGCAACGGCGACGCGAGCCCGGGCTGCGAGCGGCGACGGCTCGCCGACATAGACGCGGCGTCCCGCCTTAAATGTCGCCCGGACCCACCGGTCCTCGCCGCGGTAGACCACCGCTTGCAGCGGCGCACTCCAGTCGTCGATGGCCGCGCCATCCAGCACGACGTAGTCCGCGGGCCGGCCCGGGAGCAAATCGCCGCCATCGACGCCCAGCGCCGCCGCACCCTGCGCCGTGCCTAGCGCAAAGGCCGTGGGCGCGCCGAGCGCGCTGCCGTCGTGATACTTGATCTTCTGCAGCAGCGCCGCGGCGCGCATCTCGTCGACGAGTGACGGTTTGACGTCAGCATCCGTGCCCAAACCCATCCTGACGCCGTTGGCCTGCAACCCGACGACGTCGCATATCCCATCGCCGAGATATTGGTTCGTCATCGGATTCGTAATAACGCGCGCGGCGCGCTCGCCCAAGAGCCGCTGCTCGGCTTCGCTGACATAGATCGCATGAATCGCGACGGTCCGTTCGTTGAGCGCACCAAGGCGGTCGAGCAGCTCGATCGGCGACGCCCCGAACTGCCGCTGCGTCTGCTCGCCTTCGTAAGGCGCCTCGGCGACGTGCACGTGCAGCATGCAATTTCGTTCTCGCGCGAAGCGCGCCGCGGCCTCGATCATCTCCTGGGAAGCGGCATGCAGGGAGTGTGGCGCCACGCAGACGCGCGCCTCGGGATAGCGCGCCATCAGATCGCTGGTTCGCTCCTCCGCCTGTTGGATCGTCTCCCGAAACGCGTCGGGTGCCGTGGCGCTATCCATCCACGTGCGGGCAAGAACTAGACCGATGCCGGTATCGCGCGCCGCTGCGATCGCGGCCTCTGCGTGCGTACTTCCCGCGCCGTTGATATAGAAGAACTCGGCCACGGTCGTGATCCCTGCGGCGAGCATCTCCGAAAACGCCGCGACGAACGTCCAATAGACATCGTCGGGCGTTAGCGACGGCACGACGCGGTAGAGCGCCTCGCTACGCCATCGCGCAAACTCCCAATCGTCCGCCCAGCCGCGAAGCAAAATCTGGTAGGCGTGGCTATGGCCGTTGATAAATCCCGGAACGATCAGCTTATCGGCGGGGAAGGAGCGCGTCTCAAGATCGCGCGCTCGCTGTCGCACCTCCCGATACGCGCCGCTCTCGGCGATATATCCGTCGCGGACGGCGAAAGCGAAGTTTTCGCGCAGCTCCCCGGAGACGAGTGCGCGCGCGCAGCGTACGAGCTCGTTACTCAACCACGCGGCCGTCCTTCACGACGCACGCCGCGAGATTCCCGCCAAACTGCCAACCGAACTCTTCCGGCGACTCGATCTGGAGCGCGACGAAATCTGCGACGCCACCGGCACGCAGCCGCCCTGCATCGGCGCGCAGCGAATGCGCCGCCGCTCGCGTCACGCCGTAGAGCGCCTCTGCCGCAGTCAATCCGAAGATTCGGCGACCGAAATACGCCACCGTCTGCAGGTTAAAGCACGGCGAGGTGCCGGGATTATAGTCGCTTGCGAGCGCGACGCTCCCGCCGGCCTCGAGGAGCGCGCGCACCGGCGCATGCCGTGCCAAGCCGAGATACGTAACGGTCGCCGGACAGGCTACGGTCGTGATGCCTCGGTCTGCGATCGCTTGCACGTCAGGCTCTTCGATGTAGTTGCAATGATCGACTGCGTCGACGTCGAGTGCAGCGGCCATTGCGGCCGCACCACCGTAAGCCATCTCGTCGCAGTGGACGCGCAGTCGCATGCCGTACAGACGCGCGGCGTCGAGATAACGCCGGGTCTGTTCGGGTGAGAAGAATCCGGGCTCGCAGAACGCATCGGCATAGACCGCACCGTGCGAAGCAGCAGCCGGAATCACTTGATCGATCAGGTAATCGACGAACGGCTCTTCGGCGACGAACTCGGGCGGCAGTGCGTGAGCGCCGAGAAAAGTTGCGATAAGGCGCGGGACGTCGGCGTCGGCACGATGCGTTGCGATGAGATCGAGCAGTTCGACCTCGCCGGGTTTGTGCAATGCATATCCGGTCTTCGTTTCGAGCGTCGTCGTGCCGTGCGCTAGGATCGTTCGAAGTCGCGGCCGGATCGTGCGCTCGTAAAAGGCGTCGGGGTCGAGCAGCGCTTCGCGCGTTCGCTCGATCGTGTACCGCATGCCCAGCGGCGGAGGCCGGCCTCGCAGTCGCGCCGCAAAATCGGGTTCGCGGTCGCCGGCGAAGAGCGGATGCGCGTGCGCGTCGACGAAGCCCGGCACGATGACGCAGTCGCCGCAATCGATCTCGTCGCCCACGAGATTCCGCGCTGCGATCTCCGAGCGCGAACCGATCGCCAGAATCGCTCCGCCGTCGACCGCGATCGCCGCGTCGTCAATTCGGCCCAGCGCCCCGAAGCCAATGCCGCACTGCGGCGCGTCGGTGTCGCAGGTTACGATCGTCCGCGCGCGGACGATCAGAGGCGCCAATCGATACCCTTTGCGTCGGCCGTCTCGATGGCAAGTTCGTAGCCCGCGTCGGCGTGGCGCACGACGCCCAAACCCGGGTCCGTCGTCAGCACGCAGCCGAGGCGCTCGCGCGCGTCGTCGCTTCCATCCGCGACAACGACCATTCCGGCATGCAGGCTGTAGCCGATGCCGACGCCGCCTCCGTGATGAAAGCTAACCCAATGCGCGCCCGCTGCGGTATTGAGCAGCGCATTGAGAATTGGCCAATCGGCGATGGCGTCGCTGCCGTCCTTCATCGCCTCGGTCTCGCGGTATGGTGACGCGACGCTGCCCGTGTCGAGGTGGTCGCGTCCAATAACGATCGGCGCCTTGAGCTCGCCGCTGCGCACGAGCTCGTTGAAGACGAGCCCCGCTTTGGCGCGGTCCCCGTAGCCGAGCCAACAGATGCGCGCCGGCAATCCTTGAAACGCGATGCGCTCTCGAGCCAGGCGAATCCACCGCGCGAGCGGCGCGTCGCTTGGAAAGAGTTCGAGCAGTGCCCGATCGCATCGGTCGATGTCCGACGGATCGCCGGAGAGCGCTGCGAACCGGAACGGACCCGAGCCCCGGCAAAAGAGCGGCCGGATGAACGCGGGCACAAAGCCCGGAAAGGCAAACGCGCGGCCGAATCCCGCGCGCTCGGCTTGTGCGCGGATGTTATTGCCGTAATCGAAGACCACGGCGCCCGCATCGAGATAGCGCACCATCGCCTGTACGTGGGCACCGCAGCTCTCAAGCGCCCGCCGCTGATACTCGTTCGGATCGCGTTCGCGCAACGCAGCGGCCTCTGCAAGCGTCAAACCCGCCGGCACGTATCCGTCGAGCAGATCGTGCGCCGACGTCTGATCGGTAACGGCATCAGGGCGAAACCCGAGATCGTAGAGTTCCGGAAACTCCGTCGCCGCATTAGCCTCGTATCCAATCGAGATCGCTTCGCCGGCGCGCCGCGCGTGTTCGACCTCCTCCAGCGCGCGTTCGCGAGAATCGGCGACGCGATCGAGATAGCGCAGCTCGCGCCGGCGTTCCAGCCGGTGACGATCGACGTCGACGATCAGGCAGATGCCTTCATTCATCACGATTGCGAGCGGTTGCGCGCCGCCCATCCCGCCGACGCCGGCCGTCAGCGTGACGCGTGATTTGAGCGAGCCTCCAAAATGCTGGCGCGCGAGCTCGGCAAACGTCTCGTACGTTCCCTGTACGATGCCCTGGGTTCCGATATAGATCCACGACCCGGCGGTCATCTGCCCGTACATTGTCAGCCCCTGCGCTTCGAGCTCGCGAAAGTGCTCCCAATCGGCCCAGTTCGGCACCAGGTTGGCATTGGCTATGATCACGCGCGGTGCGCGCGCATGCGTCCTAAAGACCGCAACCGGCTTGCCGCTCTGCACGACGAGCGTCTCGTCGTTTTTGAGCCGCCGCAGCGTCCGGACGATCGCCTCGAAGGCCTCCCACGAGCGGGCTGCGCGCCCGTTGCCGCCGTAAACGACGAGATCCGCCGGCCGCTCCGCGACCTCCGGATCGAGATTGTTCATGAGCATGCGTAGCGCCGCTTCCTGCGGCCAACCCTGGCAGGAGAGCTGCGAACCGCGCGGGGCGCGTATCGTACGGTGATCCGTTACGGTCGTCATGGACGAGTGAATTCTTTAGCGCGCTTGGAAGCCCTTGACGACCCGTGCTCGAATGACGCGCCATCGAACGCTGACCTTGGGGGACGCGCATGCCGGATTCGCTCAAACGCTCGCTCGTCACTCTCGCCGTTACCGGTGCATTGCTTTACGGTTACCGCAATGCCGTCGCCGGAACGACCGGCTCGATCACCGGCCTCGTCGTGACGAGCAGCGGTGCGCCGCTGGCCGGCGCGCGGATCGCCGCGGTCAGCCCGTCGCAGACGCTGACCGTAACGAGCGACGCATCGGGGCGATTCACGATGCTCTCGCTTGCGCCCGATACCTATACGATCGACGCGACAAAGAATGGTTACGACGCATCGACGCTCACCGGTGTCTCAGTCTTCGCCGATCAGGTCCAAACGATTCGTATTGCGCTGGTGCCGTCGCTCAAGACGATCGCACGCGTCACCGCGCGCTCGTCGATGGACGTCGTCAAACCGGGAACGACGAACGATATCTACTCCGTCAACTCGACCGTCACGCAAGCCGCTGCTGGTCTCGGCGGCGGCGGCAACCTCAACAACGCGTATTCGGCGATCGCCGCCGTACCGGGCGTCTTCGTACCGCCGAACCAGCAGGGTTGGGCGCAAGTCGTCTATATTCGCGGCGGCAACTACGATCAGATCGGCTACGAGTTCGACGGCGTGCCGGTAAACCGCTCGTTCGACAACTATCCGGGCGGCACGGCCGGTACGCTAGGACAGCAGGAGTTGCAAGTCTACGCCGGTGGAGGCACCGCGGGCGAGAGTACGAGCGGCCTCGCCGGATTCATCAATCAGGTTATCAAGACCGGAACGTTTCCGGGCTATGCAAACGTCAACGGCGGCATCGGCACGCCGGCCTTCTATCACAACATCCAGGTTGAGGCCGGCGGTGCGACGCCCGACCGAATGTTTTCCTATTACGTCGGCATCGGCGGATACGACCAAGATTACCGCTACTTAGATCAGTTCAACGGATCGAACCTCGGCGACGTCTGGGGTTATCCCGCGATCGCGTTCAATACGGCCTATCAGGATTTCGCCGGCGTCTATCCGACGTGCGGCTACACGCCACCGCTCGGATCCGGCTTTTACGGCGGCCCGAATGGGTCACCCGTGTACGATCCCTTTGCGCTTCTACCGGGCCAGCCCGGCTACGTCCAACTTCCCCGCAATACGGAAAACAAGCACAGCCAGGGCAACGATCCCGGCTGCTACCAGACTATCTCACCGGCGTACGCGAGCTATTCGAACATCAGCGACCGCGAGAGCGTGATCAACCTCCACATGGGGATTCCGCACCGGCGCGACGGCGGCCACGACGACGTCCAGCTACTCTATAATAACGCCGCGCTGCAGAGCCAGTTCTACAGTTCCGGTAACGACCTCGGGCCGCACGTGATCACGCAGCTGAGCGAGCTCGAATATGGCGGCGCATCGATCCCCGAAGTGTGGGGCGATTTCATCACCTGGCCGACCAACACACACTTCGGGCAAAGCCCAACCGGCGTCTCGGCCGTTCCGTACTACGCGCCGGGTTCGCCGAGCAATCGTTGCGCCAACATCAATCCGTACAACTATTCGCAGCCCGCGATTGCGGGCCAATGTCCGGCTGGTACGTACTCCGCGGTGCCCCTGGATGCGCGAGATGGGTTCTGGAACGACGCCTCGATTTTCAAGGCCCAGTACCAGCACAATATGGGCTCGAGCGCCTATTTCCGGTTCTATGTGTACTCGTTCTACTCCGACTGGTTGCAGACGAGCCCGCTGAGTTACGGCACGCCTTTCTACGGCTTCGGCGTTACGTCATACGATTACGAGCTCGAGTCGCACACGCGCGGCTTGGCGTTCTCGTTTGCCGACCAGCTCAGCTCGCAGCACCTGCTGACCTTCGACGCCAACTACACGACCGCGACCACCAACCGCTACAACAACACAAACTTCAACAACACAGCCGACACCATCGTCACGAGTCTCACCAACGGGACGCAATGTTTCTATTGGAAGACCGGCGAGCGCGTCCCGTGTAACGACCCCTCGACGAAGGTGAACGGCACGTTCACAAATCCCGAACCGGGCCCGGCGATTCCAGGGACCTCGTGGCAGATCACCTACACGGGCAACTCCGGTTTCGTCAACAACGTCGTACCGAACTTTACTTCATTTGCCCTCGAAGATCTCTGGAATCCGACCGATAAGCTGAACATCGACCTCGGACTGCGTGACGAGATCTATGAGTACAACCTCGCCAACACGTCAAACAACGGCCAGAACTTCTGGTTCCTCGCCGGCCAACAGGAGTTTTGTTACAACCCGATCACGCTCTCGCCATACTTCGTTCCGACGCCGCCCGCGAGCGGCCGTCCGCCGGCGCCGTTCATCGGCTTTAGCTGCCCGGTCGACAACTCGATTCCGGCGCACCCGGTCCAAACCGTGCACCCGGACGGGCTCGACGGCCACTTGCTTCTCGGCAACAACTATAGTCCGTCGCTGGACGACTATGCGTTTACGCCGCGGTTCGGCATGACGTACACGTTCAATCCCGATACCGTGCTGCGGCTTTCGGCCGGCGTCTTCGCGCAAGAGCCTGAGACCTATCAGGTACAGTACAACGCAAAGGACAATAACCTCGCCTACGACCTCTTCCAAGCCTTCTGGCAGTACGGATACACCACACCGCGCCACAACCCGCTCGTGCAATACTCCTACAACTACGACGCGTCGTACGAGCGGCGCTTCAAAGGTACGGATATGTCGATCAAGGTCACGCCGTACTACCGTTATGCGACCAATCAGGTCTATAACATCGCCTTGCCGTTTGGCCTCACCGGAGGCCTCAACAGCGGCGTGGAGCGCGTCGACGGGTTCGAGGCCGAGTTTACGAAGGGAGACTTCGACAAGAACGGGTTGTCCTTTCTGATCTCCTATACATACACGAACGCCGCCGAACGCTGGAACAGCTATCCCGGGACGTCGATCAATCCGATCGATCCATACAATCAAAACATCGCCAACTTCAACGGGCTCACGAAGGCGGGCGGCGGCTCGCGGTGCTACGAAGATGGTATTCACGGCGGCGTCTTTCCCGATCCTACGTGCGCACAGCTCAAACCCAGCTACTATCCGCCGATCTGGAATCCATACTATTCGATGCGCCCGCAACCGCTGCTTAGCCGCAACGGCTGGTATCCGGTCGGTCTCGACTATGCCTACCTCTCACCGAGCGTGCTGAGCGCAATCGTAAACTACAAGCACAACCGGTTTGCGATCAGCCCCGCGCTGACGTTCAATCAAGGTCAACCGTACGGCAACCCGGCCGATGTCTACGGGATCGATCCGCGCACGTGCAGCGGCAACTCCGCCGGGTTCGTCAACTCGCCTATTCGCACGAAGAATCCGCTTCAGGCCGACTACACGACCTGCGGTTTGGCCGCCACGCAGAATGGCACGTCGGCCGGCAGCCTCTTCATCCCTAACCCGCAGACCGGCGTATTCGATTCCTTCGGCAGCTTCCACCAACCGAATCAGGTCAACCTGAGCGTGCAGCTTTCATACGAGCTTACACCGCGCATCAAGGCGACGCTGCTGTTGGCGAATCTGTTGAACGCGTGCTTCGGTGGGTCGAGCGAGCCGTGGACGAAACAGTTCCCGCCGAACGGCTACACGTGCGGCTATATTTCGAACTACTACTACGTGTCGAACTTCTATAACGGAACGTCGCCGAACGACCGTGGTGCAAACGCCGTTCCGCTCAATCCCGCGTTCCAGCAGTCGTATATTCCGGCCTACGCCGATACGAACTCGTTCGTGCTTCCAAACCCGTTCAACGCATATCTGCTCTTCAACATCAAACTCTAGCGTCGCGTAGCAGATTCGGCCGCGCGCACGAGCTCTCCGGATGCAATGAGTTCGCGCGCGGCCACAATATCCGGCGCCGGCGAACGATCCTCAACCAACCTCGCGATTCGTTTCCGGGCCGCGTCGTGCGCCGCGTGCGTCCCGCGTCCCGACCGTAGCGGGCGCCGAAAGTCCGTCGCCGCCAGCGCGCCTAGGAGCTCGCACGCCAGCGCGCCTTCGACATTGTCGAGCACGCGCATAAGATTGTTTCCCGAAGTCATCCCCATGCTCACGTGGTCCTCTTGGCCGGCCGACGTCGGAATGGAGTCGACGCTCGACGGCCACGCAAGCCCTTTGTTGTCGTTGACGAGCGCGGCGGCGGTGTACTGCACGATCATCAGTCCCGACTGGAGCCCCGAGCGTCCGGTGAGAAACAGCGGAAGCTCGCGGTCCTCCGCGTTGAGCAGGAGGTAGAGCCGCCGCTCGCCCATCGAGGCGAGCTCGGAGATGGCGAGCTTCAGGAAATCTGTCGCGAGCGCAATCGGCTCGCCATGGAAGTTCCCGCCCGAGAGAAGCTCTTCGTCCTCGGGGAAGACGAGCGGATTATCGGTGACGGAGTTGGCTTCGATCTCAGTGACGCGGCGCACGTGCGCAACTGAATCGCGAACGGCGCCGTGAACGACCGGAATGCAGCGGAACGAGTATGGATCCTGGACGCGGCCGCACTCGGCATGCGATTGCACGATCTCCGAGCCGGCTAACAGCGTGTGCAGATTTGCCGCGACGGCTTGCTGGCCCGGATGCGGTCGAAGGTCGTTGAGCCGTTTATCGAAGACGCGCTCGCTCCCTAGATACGCCTCGAGCGACATTGCCGCCACCACGTCGGCGGCAGCGGCAAGTCGCTCGGCCCGTAGAACGCCGAGCGCCGCGATCGCCGTTATGACCTGCGTCCCGTTGATGAGCGCAAGCCCCTCTTTCGAACTCAACGAGATCGGGTGCAACCCGGCGCGCGCGAGCGCCTCGCTGCTCGGGAGCCGCTCCCCTCGGTACCACGCCTCGCCTTCGCCGATGAGCGTCAGCGTCATATGCGCCAGCGGCGCGAGATCGCCGCTCGCGCCAACCGAGCCTTGGCACGGCACGACCGGCGTAACCTCGTGGTTGAGCATCGCGACGAGAAGCTCGAGCGTCTGCGGCTTTACTCCGGAATGTCCGGCCGAAAGCGAGTTGGCGCGCAGCACGCCGGCGCCGCGCACGATCGCGCGGCTGAGCGGTTCGCCGGTGCCGGCGGCGTGGCTGCGCACGAGGTTGAGCTGCAGTTGCTCGACGTCGGCCGCATCGATCGTGACGTTCGCGAGGCGGCCGAATCCCGTGTTCACGCCGTAAATGGCTTCGCCTCGGGCGAGGCACCGGTCGACAAAATCGCGCGCTCGAGCGACGCGCTCGCGCGCCTGCGGCGACACGCTTACGCGCGCCCCGTTCGCGACCGCCTCGACCGCGTCGAGCGTCAAGCTGTGGCCGTCGAGCTCGATCGCCCTCGCAGTCACTAGAGGTTAGACCAGTCCACCGGCGCCGGTTTCGCAAACGGCGGCCCGTTCTGGATAACGATCGTTTGATGATCGTGCAGCGTGATGGTGCGCGGATCGCTTCCGTGCCACGCTTGGCCGTCCACCCAAATGCTCAGACGGGCGCCGTGGGGAGCGGTGATGCTTGACGCCTGCTTCCAACTCAGATCGGCGCCCCAAATGTCGAAGAACTGGCCGAGGGTAAAGCTGCGTTTGACCGGCGATTCAATGTGGATGATTCCGTCGGCGTTGTGCGTGTGCAGCCAGTAGAGGCAGTATCCTCCCTGCGGAATCCCTATCGATGCGGGAATCGTCACCGCGCGACCGCGATCGTAGAGCCTGAGCGCGGCGTGAACGTGCTCGGCCGCGCCCTCTTGCCGGTCGCAGTGAATACCGTCGATCGGCAATCCGCCGAAGAAGCTCTGCGCGACGGCTTGCGACGGGCTCGTGACGCCGGCGAGACTGAGAAGCAACGCGAGCACCTGCATGCGCGACACCTTCGCTGGCCCGCCGAGGCTCACCCTCGGAGGATAACTCCGGCGTTGCGTGTGCATAAGAAAAAATATTTGTGGACAGCTTGTGAATTGCGGCGCGAGGCCGATTGAACTCGGTCGCCGCGCTATGCTACGATCCATGAGCCTCGCACTTCAGTCGAGGTGCGACGCACGTATCGGTCGCGACTTGAATGCCGGTGCGAAATGTTGCGATGAGCAATGATTCCACCGCGTCAAGTCAAACCGCCGGTCGACGTCAGTGGGGTTCTCTCACGAGAACCAAACAGGCGACGCCGGTGAGTGAATACGTCGGAGCCCGCTGAGCAATCGGCGGGCTTCGTTATTCTGCGCTCGCAATACGGGTGCTTCTTGGGTGCGTCAGATCGCCGGCTCCTATCGCTCGGACGCTCGTCGCTCACCTCCTGTTCGCTCCTGCTCGTGCGTTTTTTCGCAACCCCAATTGAATACGCCATCCATGGCTTTTGCGAAAAAATCGCACGCCTCGCTTACAGGACCCGGCAATCTGACGCCCTTCGGCGCAAGCGATATTGTTCGCTGGTGTTGGATGGGTTAATACTTTTTGAGAATTTCCCCAGCCAGCTTTGCGATGCGGGTGCGAATGGGGCGCGGGGTGATGATCTCGGCCTGGGCGCCCCAGCCGAGGACCCAGCGGACGAGCTCGTCGACGTCCGAGACGCGATAGGCGATCTCGACCGAGCCGTCGTCGCGGCGCTCGATTCGGCGATCGGCGACGACGAGCGCGGCGATCGCCGCCTTCGCGACGCGCGCGGCAAAGCGTACGCGCACCACGGTGGTTTTATCGCGGTGCAGCACGCCGCTGATCGAAGCCGCGGCATACGCCTCGACGTTAAACCCGGCCGGTCGCGAGAACGTCTGCGCCAAGACGACCGGATCGGAGATGCTGTCGACGGCAAAGGTGCGCTTGTCGCGCCGCGCGTGGTCGTATGCGACGCAGTAGACGCGGCCCGCGTTGATGATGAAGCCGTAAGGGTCGACGGTGCGCGACGTGCGTCTTTCCTCCTTGTCGTGGTACTCGAAGCGCACGCTGCGCGACGCGCGCTCGGCCGACGAGAGCAGCGCAAATGCACGCTCGCCGTCCTCGTCTAGGCGAACGCCGGCAAGACGAAACGCAACCGGTGACGCGATGGCGAGCCTTGCCTGCGCGGTGCGTCCCGCAGTGCCGACGATTTTCTCCGCGACGTCGTCGATCGATGCGCCGATCGTTCCGCCGATGCTCGCGCCGAGCGAACGGAGAGCGACCAGGCCGAAGAGCTCGCCTCGAGAGAGGTCGAGACGTTTGAGGCTGTAGCCGTCGGCGAAGCGATAGGCGTTCGCCGGCCGATCGAAGTGGAGCGGGAAGCCGGCCTCGCTAAGGATGGCGAGATACCGGCGCAAGCTGCGCGTGCTCGGACGCTTACCGCCCTCAGCGATCCGGTCTTTGAGCCCTTCGAACGAATGATTTCCCTGGTCGATCGCGTTGAGCAATCGGACGAGCAGCACGATCTTCGACTCGCCTTCGGCCGCCTTCACTTCGGGAAACATCCCAGCATTGGTGACGTAGCCGGACCGGCTTGCGCAGCGATGACTCCAAGGACGAGCGCGAGTAGCGCCTTACGTTACCGCGGGTTCGGACGCCGGCGGCGCCGCCGGTGGTTCGAGAGACGGAATCTTCGCGTACTTTAGCTGCTCCGGATTGTCGGGATCGACGTCCGCGAGAATGTGGTCGCCGGAGGCGAAGGTGCCTTTGAGCATCTCCTCGGCGATCTCATCTTCGACCATGCGTTGAATCGCGCGGCGCAAGGGTCGCGCGCCGAACTGCGGATCCCAGCCCTTGCGCGCGAGCAAGGATTTGGCGGCGTCCGTCACCTTTAGCTCCATCAACTGGGCTTTAACTTCGCGGATAACCTTTTCGAGCTCGAGAGAGACGATCTGCTCGATCTGCTCGCGGGTGAGCTGGTGAAAGACGAGCACTTCGTCGACGCGATTGAGGAACTCTGGACGGAACGTCTGCTTGACCTCTTCCATCACCTTATTCCTCATTCGCTCGTAGGCGCGCGTTTCGTCCTCGCCGCTAGTCCTCTGCGGGCGGAACCCAATGTCGCTTGTCGTCGTCATGCCGATCGCACCAACGTTGCTCGTCATAATGATGACGCTGTTCTTGAAGTCGACTTGACGCCCCTGAGAGTCCGTCAAGCGCCCGTCGTCGAGCACCTGGAGGAGCAGGTTGAAGACGTCCGGATGCGCCTTCTCGATCTCGTCGAGCAGGACGACCGAGTACGGGCGGCGCCGCACCGCTTCGGTGAGCTGGCCGCCTTCCTCGTATCCGACGTACCCGGGCGGCGCGCCGACTAGGCGGCTCACCGAATATTTCTCCATGTACTCCGACATGTCGATGCGGATCATCGACTCTTCGTCGTCGAACAAGAATGCCGCGACACTGCGCGCCACCTCCGTCTTGCCGACGCCGGTCGGGCCGAGAAAAATGAACGAGCCGATCGGGCGGCTTGGATTCTTGAGCCCCGCACGCGACCGCCGAATCGCTCGCGTGATCACCTCGATCGCCTCTTCTTGCCCGATGACGCGCTGATGCAGCAGCTCCTGCATCTTCAGCAGCTTCTCCGTCTCGGCTTCCGCCAAGCGGCTGACGGGGATCTTGGTCCACGCCGCCACGATTTCGGCGACGTTGTCGGCCGTTACGCGCAGGACACGATCGGCTTGCGCCTTACGCTCGCGCCACTCTTGTTCGAGCGTCGCCTTCTCGAGACGAAGCTTCTCCTCACGGTCGCGAATCGTCGCGGCTTTGTCGAACTCTTGGTTTTTGACGACGCTCTCTTTTTCGCTGATGAGTTTACGAAGCTGTGCGTCGGCTTCGCGAATAGCGGGTGGCGGCAGCGTTGCCTGCAGACGCACGCGCGAACTCGCCTCGTCGATAAGATCGACGGCTTTGTCGGGTAGGAAGCGATCGGTAATGTAGCGATCGCCGAGCCTGGCAGCGGACTCGAGTGCTTCGTCGGTAATTTGTACTTTGTGATGCGCTTCGTAGCGATCGCGCAGACCTTTGAGAATCTCGATCGTCTCTTCGACACTCGGTTCGCCGACCATGACCGGCTGGAAGCGCCGTTCGAGCGCGGAGTCTTTCTCGATGTGCTTGCGGAACTCGTTGAGCGTCGTCGCACCGATGCACTGCAGTTCGCCCCGTGCCAGCGCCGGCTTGATGATGTTGCTGGCGTCTATCGCGCCTTCGGCCGCACCGGCACCGACGAGCGTGTGCAACTCATCGATGAAGAGAATAATCTCGCCGGCCGCACCGCGGATCTCGTCCATTACGCGCTTCATGCGCTCCTCAAACTCGCCGCGGTACTTCGTTCCCGCGACGAGGCCCGCCAGGTCGAGCGTGATGACGCGACGTTCGCGCAGCGGCTCCGGAATATCGCCCTTGATGACGCGCTGCGCCAGCCCTTCGGCGATCGCCGTCTTGCCGACACCGGGCTCGCCGATGAGCGCCGGGTTATTCTTCGTGCGGCGTGAGAGAATTTGAATGACGCGCTCGATCTCATTGTTGCGGCCGATGACCGGATCAAGCTTGTTGTCGCGCGCCAGTTGCGTCAGGTCGCGGCCGTACGCGTCGAGCGTGGGCGTCTTGCTCTTTCCTTTAGGAGACGACGGCTGACCCTCGGCGCCGAGCAGCGAGGTCGTCTGAACGCGAACCTTGGCTGGATCGACGCCTAAGTTGGTGAGCACGCGAGCGGCGACGCCTTCGCCTTCGCGAATCAGGCCCAGAAGCAGGTGCTCGGTTCCGATGTAGTTGTGGTTGAGCTGACGAGCCTCTTCGAAAGCGAGCTCGATGACGCGCTTCGCACGCGGCGTAAAGACCATCTCTTGCTGCACGGTCTGACCGCCGCGACCCACGATCGCCTCGACTTCTTGCCGTACCTTAGCGAGATTGACGCCCAACGATTCCAAGACTTTGGCGGCCAAGCTCTCGCCTTCGGAGATGATGCCGAGGAGAATGTGTTCGGTCCCGATGTAGTTGTTGCCGAGGCGCTGCGCCTCTTCCTGAGCGAGGACGATGCTGCGCCGGGCTCGCTCGGTGAAGGGCTCCCACATTGACATCGCCTTAACCGTTCCTTTCCTGGACGGGCCCTATATCTTGCTTATCGGCCGTGCACCATCTTCAACTCCACCCGCCCCAAAGCAGTTTCGTGACGGCGACCCGCACGCCCGCTTGGACGCCGCACGCTGTCCACCACAGCGGAGGTTTGCCTTGCAGGCCGAGGAATCCCGGAGCATGCCAACGGTAGAGGAAGTTCGCGAAGCGCTGGCCGACGTCAAAGATCCCGAGTTGAATCTCGGAATCCTCGAGCTCGGCCTGGTCTATGACATAACGGCTGAGGGCGAGGCAGGCGAAAACGTTAACGTTATGATGACGCTAACGTCGCCGATGTGTCCCGTCGGACCGATGTTCAAGAAATCGGTTGAGGATCGCGTTCTCTCGATCGATGGCGTGAAGAACGCAACCGTCGAGATCACCTTCACGCCTCCGTGGGATCCGCGCACGATGGCGTCGGATGACGTCAAGGCGCTCCTCGGAATCTGGTAGGAGCGCCTCGACCGGGTCGCTGTTCTACATCTGCGAACTAAGATGATACGCTGCGGCGAGATCCTTCATTGCCGTAGTCAGAATCGCGTGGTACTGAGCGTCGGCTGCGAGTCCGTACTTTGCATCGATGTCCTTCATGACTTGCACGTGGATCGGATGCGAGACGAGGCGGTCGAGCATAACTTCGACATTGAAACCTTCGCCGGTCTGACCGGCGCCCCATAGCGCGGCCGCGAGCGCCGGACCGTCACTCGGATCCGGCATCGGCTGGCTTGGCAAAGCAACCTTCTTCGCGGTCACGATCTGCAGCGAATCGTTCACGACGAAGTCGAAAGTTTTGAGAAACTGTCCGACCTGGTCTTTCCCGCACTGATTCGTGAGCTTCCCGACTTCGGCGCTAAACAGATTCCCGCGTTAGCCGCTTGAGCAGCGAACAATGAACGATTCAGCGGCGGCCGTGGATTGCGCTGAAGGGAGGGAACTTAAAGGTTGGCGGATGCGATCGGATTGCTCGTGGGGTGCTTCGATCCGCCGGCAGGCTCGACGGTGACGGCGACCGCGGCCGTGGCAGACGCGATGCCGGGTATCCTCACTATCGTGTCGCCATCCGGATTCGGCGCGAATAGCACCGAGGGCTGCATCGCCGAAGCACCTTTCGGCTGCACCCATGCTTCGTAAGTCGTGCCGGCCGGCAGCGCGTCCATCGATTGGAAGTCGATGTAGAGCCGTTCGTCGTGCGTCACCAACGCACCGGTGCCGAATGGGCGCCGCTGCGCGTCGGTCGCGTTAATGTCGGTCAGCGCGTAGTTTCGTTGAGATACCTCCACACGCACGATCAACCCCATTGCGAGGATCAGCACCGCGAGAACGGCGGCGACCACGTACGCCGGCGACAGAAAGACCGGCCATTTCCGCGCGGGTCGCACCTGCTTCATGATGCGCGCCTTGAGCAGCGGCCTGACCGTCGCTCCGGTTCCGGCGGTCGCGCTCGCTTCGGCGGAGTATGCGACGGCCGTTATTGCCGGTTGCAGGAAGCGATACTCCGCTCGGCACTCGTTGCACGTCTGCATATGGGTGACGACGGCCTCATCAGCGTCGGTCGGAAGCAAGCCCATCGCATGGAGAGCGACGTTATCGAGCATATCGTCGTGCAAGGTCATACGGCCACCACCCCGTCAAGAACGCTGCGTAGGCGGCGCAGACCGCTGCGGATTCTCGTTTTCACCGTTCCCAGCGGCACGCCGGTGCGCCGAGCGATCTCTTCGTGCGTGATGCCTTCGAAGAAACCGAGCTCGATCGGCTCGCGCTGTTCGGGCGTCAACTGGCCCATCGCATCGCGAACGCGCTCGCCACTAAGCCGCGCAAGCGCCATCTCTTCCAACGGTTGATCTTCGGGGATGGATTCCGGAACCTCGGCCGTTGGGTGTCCCGTCCGCATGCGCAGCGCATCGATTGCGCGGTTTCGCGCAACGCGGGCGATCCACGCCCCAAAACTTCCCTCACGGAAGGCCTCCGGGTCACTCCAAATCTTGAGGAAGACGGACTGTGTGACGTCTTCGGCTGCGCCGGGATCCGACAGGATACGCAGCGCAACGCCGTACACGAGGCGGTGATACTGGTCGTAGAGGCTTTCGAACGCGCCGGCGTCATTGTCGCACACGCGTGCCATGAGCCGATTTGCATCCTCCACGACGGCATAGTTCGCAGCGCCTCTCATAAACCCGCCCCAATTAACGGCTGAGCGGACGGCCTGGATGTACTGGGATTACCGTCGTAGCACACGCGTAAAAGAACCGGGCGCCCGCTCGTTGATGGTCGCTGGAGTCTCGCGAGTGAACTTCGCGTGATAGGCATCCATCGCGTAGAGTACCCGAAAGCCGACCTCGCCGGTCACGGTCCCAAACTCCCGGATGTTGGCGGCCGCGGAGAACTCCGATCGCAACGCATTACTCACACCGACGATGTCGACTGCGGCCGCAACGAGATGCGGCTGCGAGGTACGATCGCATAATATCTTTTACATCGGTAATGACGACGCCGGCACCGCTCGGGCATCGGCGGCACTTCTGCGGTGACCGTCGAGGGAACATTCGCAGCCGCGTGCAAGGTCACCGTCAGTGAAGAGCCGGGACGAGAAATACGCCGAGCTTCGAAAGAAGCGCGAGCTGGCGCTCATGCCTGCCGGCGAAAAGGCCGTGGAGCAGCAGCACGCGCGCGGCAAGCTAACCGCGCGCGAGCGCGTCGAGCGGCTCGTGGACGACGGCAGCTTCGTCGAGTTCGACCGGTTCGTCGTTCATCGCACCGACGCGTTTGGACTCGACGAACGGGAGTTTCTGGGCGACGGCGTCGTTACCGGCCGCGCCACGATCGACGGACGTCAAGTCTTCCTCTTCTCGCAGGACTTCACGGTCCTCGGCGGATCGCTGGGAGAAGCCTTCGCGGAGAAAATCTGTAAGGTGATGGACCTGGCATTGCGAACGAGATCGCCGCTAATCGGCATCAACGACTCCGGTGGTGCGCGGATTCAGGAAGGCGTCGCATCGCTCGGCGGTTATGCTGAAATCTTTTGGCGCAACGTCCAAGCCAGCGGCGTTATTCCGCAGATCAGTCTTATTGCCGGGCCGTGCGCCGGAGGTGCGGTCTACTCACCAGCGATAACCGATTTCATCATTATGACCGAGCACATCTCACAGATGTTCATCACCGGGCCGGAGATCATAAAGACGGTCACCGGGGAGGAGGTAACGTTCGAAGAGCTTGGCGGCGCGTCGACGCATGCCTCGCGCAGCGGCGTCGCGCACCTCGTCGCGGCCGACGAAGACCATCTGATGGAGCTCACGCGCACCCTCTTGAGTTTCGTTCCGCAGAACAACCTCGAGAGCCCACCCCACTTCGCCTGCGACGACGATCCGCATCGCAGCGTCGAGGCGCTCGACGGATTGATTCCGGACGCACCGAACAAGCCTTACGATATGCGTGCCGTCGTAGAAGGCGTCGTCGATTACGGCGACTTCTTCGAAATTCAACCGCTCTACGCGCAGAACATCATTTGCGGCTTCGGACGCATTGACGGCCGCGCGGTCGGCATAACCGCCAACCAGCCGAACGTATTGGCCGGCGTTCTCGATACCAAGTCGTCGGTCAAAGCGGCTCGCTTCGTGCGCTTCTGCGATGCCTTCAACATACCGCTGGTAACGTTTGTCGACGTTCCCGGTTTTCTACCCGGGGCCGACCAAGAGTATGGAGGCATTATTCTCCACGGCGCCAAGCTGCTCTACGCGTTTGCCGAGGCGACGGTACCGAAGATCACGGTAATCACGCGCAAAGCCTACGGCGGCGCCTACGACGTTATGGCAAGCAAACATATTCGGGCCGACGTCAACCTCGCGTGGCCGACCGCTGAGATCGCGGTCATGGGCGCAGAGGGCGCCGTCAAAACGATCTTTCGACGTGAGATCGCCGACGACAACGGCGCTCGAACGCAAGAGCTGATCGAAGAATATACCGAACGTTTTGCCAACCCGTACATCGCGGCGCAGCGCGGCTACGTCGACGACGTGATCGAAGCCCGCCGGACGCGCAGCGCGATCGCCACCGCACTCGAGATGCTGCAGAACAAGCGCGTCGAACGCCCCAAACGCAAGCATGGAAACATTCCACTCTAAACGGCATGGAGACGCTCCCTACGTGAAACTCTTAGAAGGCAAGCGTGCGCTGGTAACCGGCGTGGCGAATCGGTGGTCGATCGCGACCGGGATTGCGCGCAAACTACACGAGTATGGCGCAACGCTCGTGCTCACGTATCAGGGCGACCGCGTTCGCGAGGAGGTCGAGAAGCTCGCCGAGGAGCTTGGGGCCCACACGGTCGCGTGCGACGTCTCGGATGAGGCTTCGCTGAGCGCGATGCGCGACGACCTGACCAAACACGTCGGTTCTCTCGATGCGGTTGTGCATTCGATCGCATTCGCGAATAAAGAAGATCTCTCGGGAGCGGTCTACGACACGTCGCGAAACGGCTTTTCATTGGCGCTCGACGTCTCCGCATATTCGCTGATCGGCCTCGTTCGAACGCTGCGCGAACAGCTCAACGACGGCGCGTCGATCGTCGCGATGACCTATCTCGGAGCGACCCAGATCGTGCCGAACTACAATCTCATGGGCATCGCGAAGGCCGCGCTCGAGGCATCCGTCCGGTATCTCGCCTTCGATTTGGGCGGCCGAGGCATTCGGGTCAACGCGATCTCCGCGGGACCGATCAAAACCGCGAGCATGCGGCAGGTCGGCGGCGCGACGCGCATGCTCGACGTGGTGCCGAAGGTCGCACCGCTGCGCCGCAACGTCTCGCAAGAGGACGTCGGCAACACGGCCGTCTATCTCGTATCGGATCTTTCGTCCGCGGTAACGGCGGACGTGCATTTCGTCGACGCCGGCTACCACATGATGGGCATGTATCCGCCCGATTTCGCGACGTGATCGCACGCGATTACGATACGGAGCAATGTTTTCCAAGCTCTTAGTTGCAAACCGGGGCGAGATTGCCGTGCGCGTCATTCGCACGGCGCGCGAGATGGGAATCGCCACCGTCGCGGTCTATTCGGAGCCGGATCGCAACGCTTTGCACGTCGAGCTCGCCGACGAAGCCTATCTGCTTGGACCCGCCGTGCCGTCGCAGAGCTACCTCAACGGCCTCAAGCTGATCGAGATCGCGCAGCGCTCCGCCGCACAGGCCGTTCATCCGGGCTACGGATTCCTCGCCGAAAACGCCGCCTTCGCGCGTGCAGTTGTCGCCGCCGGACTAACGTGGATCGGTCCGCGCGCCGACGCGATTGCGGCCATGGGCGACAAGCTGGGTGCCCGTCAAGCAATGACGGGTGCGAACGTACCAGTCGTGCCGGGAGGCATGCAGCCGATCGAAAACGCGAACGAAGCCCGCAAAGCCGCTAAAGCTTTTGGTTTGCCGCTCGCACTCAAAGCGGCCGGCGGCGGCGGCGGCAAGGGCCTCAAGATCGCGCGATCGGTCGACGACGTCGGGCCGGCGTTCGAGAACGCCCGACGCGAAGCCGAAGCGTATTTCAAAAATGGTACGATTTATGCCGAGCGTTATCTAGAAAACCCAAAACACATCGAGCTTCAGCTGCTCGCCGACAAGCATGGAAACGTCATCCACGTCGGCGAGCGCGACTGTTCGCTGCAGCGACGCCATCAAAAGCTGTGGGAGGAGACGCCCGTGTCGGTCTCGCCGGAAGTGCAGGCCGCGATGCGCGATGCCGGACTTCGAGCTGCAAGAGCGATCGGCTACGACTCGGTCGGGACGGTCGAATACCTGGTATCGGGTAACGAGTTCTACTTCCTCGAGATGAACACGCGTATTCAAGTCGAGCACACGGTCAGCGAGATGATCTCGGGGCTCGACCTTATTCGCGAACAGATCCGCGTCGCCGCCGGCGAACCGCTCGCGTACGATCAAAGCGCGATCGACTTCCGCGGCTGTTCTATCGAGGTTCGCGTTAATGCGGAGGATCCTGCGGCGAACTTTCGCCCCGCACCGGGCACGATCGTTGGCTACCGCGAGCCGGCCGGCCTCGGGGTGCGCGTCGATTCGGCAGCCTTTGCGGGCTGGACGATTCCGCCCGAGTATGACTCGCTCGTCGCTAAACTTATCGTCTGGGATACGACGCGCGAAGGCGCACTCGCGCGGCTGCGCCGTGCGATCGACGAGTACCGCATCGAAGGTGTGCCGACGACGCTGCCCCTGCTGCGGGCGCTGTGCGATCAGCCGTCGATTGTCGACGCGAGCTACACGACAGGCACGCTCGAAGCGGTGCTCCAGACGCTGGCACTGCCGGCGCAGAACGGTTCGGCGCGCGAGGTCGATGCGGACCGTGCTTCCGGCGAGGCGATCCGGGTCGAGATCAACGACCGGCTCTATCGCGTCAGGCTTGTCGATGGACTACCGGCTGCCGGGGCGTCACCGGCGCGCAAAACGGCGCCCCGTCTCTCGAGAAGCCGCACGGGTGGCGCAAAAACGAGCGGCAACGACGTGGTCTCGCCGATGCACGGTGTCATCGTCGAACTTTCTGTTGCCGAGGGTGACAGCGTGCAGGCCGGACAGGTCGTCGCGGTGGTCGAGGCGATGAAGATGATGAACGAAGTTCGCGCACACAAGAGCGGCTCGGTCGCAGCCGTCCACGTCGGTGCCGGCGCGACCGTCGAACCGGGCTCAACGCTCGTCACGATCGATTGATGACGCGCGACGTCACGAGCTCGGGGATTCCGCTGCAGAACGCGTACGATCGCGTCGAAGGACCGGGGCACGAACTCGGCGAGCCGGGCGACTTTCCGTATGGACGCGGCATACGCCGTGACATGTACCGGGGGCGCCTCTGGACGATGCGCCAATACGCGGGATTTGCGGCGGCGGCCGAATCGAACGCGCGCTATCGCTATTTGCTCGCGCACGGCCAAACGGGTCTCTCGGTTGCGTTCGACCTTCCCACGCAGCTCGGTTACGATTCCGACGCCCCGCAGGCCCGCGGTGAGGTCGGTAAAGTCGGTGTTGCAATCGACTCGATCGCCGACATGGAAGCGCTGTTAGACGATATTCCGCTCGACCGCGTGACCATCTCGATGACGATCAACGCGCCGGCGGCCGTCCTTCTCGCGCTCCTACTCGCCGTCGCACGCCGGCGCGGCATTCCGTTCGAAAGACTGGGGGGTACCGTGCAGAACGACGTGCTCAAAGAGTACGTCGCGCGCGGCACGTACATTTACCCGCCAAAACCGTCGATGCGACTGGTCACCGACGTCATGGCGTACTGTGCGAGCGACGTACCGCAGTGGAACGCGATCTCGGTCTCCGGCTATCATATTCGTGAGGCCGGCTCGACCGCTGTCGAAGAGATCGCGTTTACACTCTCTAATGGCAAGGCGTACCTGCGCGCGGCCCAAGACGCGGGTCTCGACCTCGATGCGATCGCTCCGCGAATCTCGTTCTTCTGGAATGCGCACAACGACTTCTTCGAGGAGGTTTCGAAGTTCCGTGCGGCGCGCTACCTCTGGGCGCACATCACGCGCGACGAGTTCGGATGTCGCAATCCGCGCTCGCAGATGCTGCGCTTTCACACTCAGACCGGCGGCTCGACGTTGACGGCGCAGGAACCTGATAACAACGTCGTCCGCGTTACGTTGCAGGCGCTCGCAGCCGTGCTCGGCGGGACGCAATCGCTGCACACAAACGGTAAGGACGAAGCCTTGGCGCTTCCGACCGCGGAAAGCGCGCGCGTCGCGTTGCGCACTCAGCAGATCATCGCCTACGAGTCGGGCGTCGCCGATGTCGTGGATCCGCTCGCGGGCTCCTACTACGTCGAGTCGCTGACCAACGAACTTATCGCGCGCGCCGGCGTGCTCATAAAAGAAGTCGATGCACTCGGCGGCAGCATCGCCGCGATCGAGAGCGGCTGGATGCAAGCGCGCATCGCCGACTCCGCCTACGCAGCGCAGCAGGAGATCGAGCGCGCAGACACCGTCGTCGTAGGCGTCAATCGTTTTGCCGAAAGCCACCCCGAAACCGACGCAATCCCGTTGCAGCGCATCGACGATCGCGTCGAACGAGAGCAGCGCGAACGGCTGACCGCCTTTCGAGCAACTCGCGACGAGCGTCGCGCGCACGACAGCCTCGACGAGGTTCGGCGACGCGCGCAAGGCTCGGAGAACCTCATGCCGGCGTTCATCGATGCCGTCGACGCCGGCGCAACGCTGGGCGAGATATGCAACGTGCTGCGCGAAGTCTTCGGAACGTATCAGGCAGGCGGCTGGAGCTAGGGGAACCTCTGAGATGGAGATTGATCACGTTGCGATCGTCGTCAAGGATCTCGAGGCGACGGTTCGCCTCTACACCGAGACGCTCGGCTTCAAAGAGCTCTACCGCGAGGTGATCTACGACCAAGGGGTTGAGGCGGTCGGCTTGGAGGCGGGCGGCTCGGTCGTCGAGCTGTTACTCCCACTGGACGAACGATCGCCGATCGCGCGCTATCGCGGCGACGCCGAGACGAAGCTCCACCATACCGCCTACCGTGTCGCCGACCTCGTAGCGGCGCTGGATCGGATGCGCGCCAGGGGCGTGCGGCTGATCGACGAGCAGCCGCGCAACGGTGCGCACGGAAGCTTGATTGCCTTTCTCCATCCGAAGGCTACCGGCGGCGTCTTGATCGAACTCTGCCAGCCACGATCTCCCCACTAGCCTACGGAGACTCCAACGATGCCTTCGTCTTCATTCTTGAGATTATTCGCGTTTCGCGCGGCGCTCGTCGCCGTCGTTGCGGCCGCGGCCGCATGTTCGCATGGCGGCCCGGAGGTCGGTCCGTCCAAGCTCGCGATACGTCCATCGGCGTATAACGGCCAGGACGTGACCGTCACGGGAACGGCCAAGGACCCTACGACGCGTAAGATGCGGCGCGGAACGGCAACCGTCTATCAGCTGTGCGACAAAATGTGTATCAACGTCGTCCAGTTCGGCGATACGAACGTCAGCGACGGCGATCAAACCACTGTCAGCGGACGGTTCCACGCATCGTTCGGGCGGCATCGGATGTTAGCGAACGTGCTCGTCGTCGGCGGCCGCACGGGACACACGGGCGGCGGGGAGGCGGCTTCACCGTCGCCATAAAGATGGCGTGATCTCCGGACCAGCCAACCGGCGCCGCCGGGCATTCTTCTGGTCGACGATTGCCTCCGTAGTACTGCACGTTCTGATTCTGACGCTGCTGTTCTACACGGTCGCGCGTCTGCTCGTGCCGCGCGGCCAGCGCGAGATCGTCTCACAGACGACGAGCGTCGCGATCGAACGGCTCCCGCCGACGCCGGCGCCGGCGCGCGTCGTGCATCACGTACGTCAGCGCGAGTCCGCTCCGGCGACGACACCGCACCAGGAGCTCGCGAAGATCGCGGCCCACGCGACGCCTGAGGTACCGCACGTTCACCGGACCGTTACGTCGAGCATCCAGCGCGACGAGGCCGGCTACTCGAAAGAAGTCGCGCAACTCAACCAGCAGAACGGCGTGCACGCGATTCCAACGATCGATCCCGCATCGCAAGGCTCGACGATGAAGAGTTATAACTTCGACGCCGCGTCGAGGAGCCGCGGCGACGAGCATGGCAACGGCGTCATCACGCCGACGCATAGCTGGCACGACGCGGGGCAAGACTGCTACTACGGGCGGTACGAATACACGTATCCCGATGGCGCGATGGAGGACGGTGACATTGCCTGGCCCTTCTGCTACGATCCGGCGACGGATCCGTTCAAGCGCCCGCCACACCCGATACCGTTTCCGCTCCCTCTCCCCGGATATCGATTGCCGCCGGAGACGCAGTTGCCGCCGATTGAAAAATCGGTCTACGACGACTGGGCCGGAAGCAACGGTGTTGGAGTTCATTCATCTCCGTAAGATCGGCGTCTGCATCAATCCATTGAGAACGAACTGCACGGCAAGTGCCGCGAGGATGATCCCGAGCAGACGGCTGACGACGTGAATTCCAGTCTTCCCGATGATTCGCAGCAGGTGCGTCGACGCGCGCATGCACAGCCACGTCGCCAGCAGTGCAACGGCATATGCAAGCGTCACCATTAGCAGATCGAACCGATCGCCGTGCGAAAGATTGACGAGCAGTAAGACCGTCGCAATCGTGCCTGGCCCCGTGATCATTGGAACCGCCAACGGAAAGACGGCCGGATTCTCCGCTTCGGCGCCTTCCTTCTCCTCAGCCTCGGTGCGCTTCGCACCGGTGGGCCGCGCGAAGAGCATGTCGATCGCGATGAGAAACAGCAGGATACCGCCGGCGATCATGAACGCTGGTAACGTAATGCCGAGATAGCCGAGCAGCGTTCGGCCTACGAGACCCATGAAGAGAATCACGCCCGCCGCGACTAAGACCGCTTGATCGACGATCTGATTGCGCCGCTGCGACGATACCCGCGCCGTCGTGCTCAGGGTCATTGGAATCATGCCGATCGGATCGATGATCGTGAATGCGGTTGCAAATGCCGTGGCTATAAATTTAACATCCATGAACGCTCACTTCGTTCGCGCGCTCTATCGCGGCCGCCTGTAGCACTATAAGTTAGGGGCGATGCCGACCTCGATCGCCGTCTCGAACGTGCGATCCCAAGGTAGCGTAATTGACATGGACGCAACGTGGTATCCGGGATCGAGGCGCCCGAGGATCGGCTGCACATAGCTCCACAACAGCGCGCGGTTGAGCCGCTCCGCGGCCGCGGCGACATCCGGCGTCAGCAACGTGTGATCGGTGATGCCCTGCGCATCGAGTGCGGCGTTGAGTTGCGGCCGCACCTCATCGTGAAAGGCGTAATCGTCGAGGAAGCGCACAAAAGTAAACGTCCGATGCGCCAGCGCGTCGTAGGTTCCCATACGTCTCCCCGCGCCGGCGGCGATCGCTTCCGCCAGCGCTGTGCCGACCGTGTTCGCGTTGGTATTCCAGGAGGAATACGCATCGAGGCGCGCGGCGAGCCCCGAGTCTAGGATACGTTGCGCAAAGAGCGCCTGGTCCTGGTACGAAACGAGATACGAGAGATCGGCCAGCGCGACCGAACGCCCGGCATCGACGTCGGATACAATCGCCGTAACGAGCGCGTCGTCCTGCGGCGCGCTCGTGCGCGGAACTCGGACGTAGAGCACGATGTCGGGATGCGCGTCGTCGACGACTGCGCCGCACAGGCGGATCAGCTTCTCGATCGTCTCGGAGACCGGCGCGTACTCCAACGGGTCCTCAAAGTCCGCACCACCGGGCGTCGAGTAGTGCACCGCGACGCGCGGCGTCCATGCGGCTTTACGCGCGATCGCATGCGTGACGAGGGCCATTCCCAGCTCGTCGGCGCCAGGCTCGATCGCCGCGCGCTCGGAGAGGCTCCGTTCCCCGAGCTCGCTCTGCAAGAGCTGCACGTCAGCGAAGTGTAAGCCGACGGCACCGGCATCGTCTTGCCCGAGCACGAGCCGGTCGATCGTTCCGGTCTCCGTCAGCTTGAGCAGAAGCCTATCGATCGCCAAGTCGCGCCCGCGCGCCTCGAGATACCCATTCAACGACGCCGGACCAATTTGTGCCTGCAGTTGTTGCGCCTTCGCCCGTTCGCTGGGCAGCGGCGGATCGTGCAGATTCGCGTACGCCTGCAAGTACGTCCAAACGGGATATGCAGCGAAATACCCGCTTCCGGCGGGCGTGCCGGTGGGTGCGAGCCGCATGATCGTCCCGAACGCGCCGATCCAGCGCCCGCGATACTCCGCGCGTAAGTGCGCGAGTTCCATCAAACGGCTGTAAGCATCCGCGTAAGGTGTATCGGGTACGCGCGATGCGACGAGACCACCGTACGCAAGCATGTCGACCGACAGGACGAGCCACGGGCTCTTGCTCTGTGCCGCTTCTCGGTTGAGCCATTGGAGAATTGCGTC
The DNA here is from genome assembly GCA_963758805.1 of Vulcanimicrobiota bacterium. Taxonomy (GTDB): domain Bacteria; phylum Vulcanimicrobiota; class Vulcanimicrobiia; order Vulcanimicrobiales; family Vulcanimicrobiaceae; genus Cybelea. Next base: position 1,070,072 of record CAVWWP010000001.1, on the reverse strand, counting down.
CGGGTCGCCGGAATGCAGAAACTTGCCGAGCAGCGCGTGCGGCGGCGTCTTGACCGCAACGCCGGCGATCCGGCCCAGCATCGCCGGCATCGCCAGCGTCACCGGCCGATTGTCGGTCGGCACGAACAGGATTACGCACACGAGAAAGGCGAGCGCGTGCACTAAAAACCTCTGGCTCTAAAGCAGCGGCCGCAACGCACCGCGGTGCTTCTCGAGCAGCGCTTGCGCGCCCGGCGCATCGAGGCCGTGACGCTCCATCACAACGGCAACCTTCACACGCCCGCCGGATTGCTCCAACAGCTCTTGCGCCCGCGCGTCACCGACCTTTGCGAGCGCGCAGACGAGGCGCAGCGCACGCCGGTGCAGCTTATGATTCGTCGCGACGACGTCGACCATGAGGTTATCGTGGACTTTTCCGAGCCGCACCATCAACGCCGTCGAGAGCACATTGAGTGCGATCTTCTGTGCGGTTGCAGCCTTCATGCGCGTCGAGCCCGCCAACGCTTCGCTCCCCGTCGGCAAAACGATGGTTCGCTCTGCGGCGCGCGTTAGGGCGCAATCCGCGACGCTGGTGATCGCCAGGGTGTAGGCGCCTCGCTCGCGCGCGCGTACGATTGCGGCGACGACGAATGGTGCGCCGCCGCTCGCCGAGATGCCGACGACGGCGTCATCTGGACCGACGACCTCGCTCGCGAGCGCGTCGCCGGCCGCGCCGTCGTCTTCGGCGCCTTCGATCGCGCGCGTCAGCGCTGCCGGTCCGCCCGCAATGTGCGCGCGTACCAGCTCGGGCGGCGTTCCGAAGGTCGGCGGCATCTCCGCCGCATCGAGAACCGCGATCCGCCCGCTGCTGCCGGCGCCAACGTAGTGCAGGTGGCCGCCGCGCCCGATTCGTTCAGCGATTGCATCGACGGCTTCACCGATGGCGCAACGCGCCGCCACGACGGCGTCGACGGCGGCGCGTTGCGACGTCGCGAGCAACGTTACGAGCGAAGATGTATCGAGCATATCCAGACCGGCGGTACGTGGATCGGCTGTCTCGGTCGGAGGCAGATCGTTCATGACATCGCGCATTCACGCTCGACCGCCGCAAGTAGCGACCGGAGGTCCGAGGGCGCGAGCGCGCCGAGCAGCGTCGCGTGGCGCGCGCCCGTTACGGCGGGCAGACTTGCAGAACGCCCTCGCAGCAATTCGTATCCAAGCAGCGCAAAAGCGACTGCCTCCTTCGCGTCAGGCGAGATGCCCATCGCATCCGAAGTTTCGACGCGCGCGTCCGCAAGCCGTCCGGCGATGCGCCGCAAAAGCTCCAGGTTGTTCGCGCCGCCGCCGCTGATGATGATGCGCGCTCGTTCGAATCCTGCCGCCGCGACCGCGGCCGCAATCGAGGACGCCGTGAGTTCGGTCAGCGTCGCGGCGCCGTCTTCGAGCGACAATGAGTCGAGCCGCCGCCCATGGCGGTCGAGAAAGTGCGCGCCGAAGCGTTCGCGACCCGCGGTCTTGGGCGGCGCCGTTGCAAAATACGCGTCGGCAAGCATCGCCTCGAGCAGTTCGTCGTCGACGCGGCCGTTTGCCGCAAGTGCCCCGCCGGTATCGAAACGCTGCCGTTCCTCGGTGCGCCGCTGTACGAACGCATCGAGAAGCATGTTTGCGGGCCCGGTGTCGAACCCGCGCGTCTGCTCCCAGGGAGCGCCCGCACGCAGGAGCGTGACGTTCGCAATCCCACCAAGGTTCAGTGCGACGCGATCCTCGTCGGTGGTGCCGAAAAGCATGGCGTCGACGTACGGTACGAGCGGTGCGCCGTGCCCGCCGGCCGCACAATCGCCGCTGCGAAAATCGTAACAGACGGTCACGCCGGTCGCCTCGCGAATAGCAAATGGATCGCCGAGTTGAAGCGTTACGTTGCGCGGGCCATCGTGCCAGAGCGTCTGCCCGTGCGACGCGACAAAATCTATCGCGGTCGAACCCGCGATCGAACGCACCGCAGCCGCGTACGCCTCACCGAGCGCGTGGTGCAGCGCCGCGACGACCGCGACGCCGCCGTCGTTCGGCGGCAACGCACCTCGCAGTGCGAACTCGAGCTTTGCGTCAAACGCATAGGTCTCGAAACGCATCAACGTTACGCGATAGCGCTCGCCGGCCGGCACGATCTCGACGAGCGCAGCATCAATGCCGTCGAGCGACGTGCCGCTCATAAGCCCTACGGCGATCACGAGAGGCTCAGGTCCGCGACCATCGCTTCATAGAAGCGCGCGCGCAGATCGCGCGTATCGCTGCGTCCGAAGTAGACGGAGTTTGTCAGCAAGACGCCTTGCACGTCGCGCTCGGGATCGGCCCACACGCACGTACCGACGAATCCCGTGTGGCCGAAGGTCCGCGCGCCCATCCGCCGCCCGCACGAGTTCTCGTCGTTTGTTTTTAACGCCCATCCCAAACCGCGCCGCAGCACTGGATCGTAGGCCTGTTCGCTGACCGCTTCGCGAACCAGCGCCTCGGGGAACGCGGCGCCGCCGCGCCCGCGCAGCAGCCCCAAGTAACGTTCCGTCAACGCTGCGACGTCGGCGGCCGTACCGAAGATACCCGCGTGGCCCGCTACACCACCCATGAGGTACGCCTTCTCATCGTGGACGAATCCCTGCACGCGTCCGCGCCAGCCATCGTCTTCTGTTGCTGGAATCCACACCCGCGCCGTCGCACGTGGGCGAAATCCGAGTGACGCAGATGGAAAGCTCTGCCGAAGAATCGTTGCGAGCGAGCGCGCCGCCAACCGTTCCAACACTATGCCGACGGCTATAAATCCAAAGTCGCTGTAGATAACGCGCTCGCCGGGGCGTTCGATGAGCGGTGTGGTCAGTGCAAATCGCTCGACGTTTTCGCCAAGGATCTCGCGATAATCGGCGCCTGAGTTCATGCCCGACGTATGCGAGAGCAGCATACGCGCCGTAATCCGGCTCGGTTCGCCCTCGCGCCACTCCGGAAGGATCGGCCACAGCGGCGTGTCGAGCCCGAGCTGATTGTCGGCAACGGCCTGCAGCGTCAGCGTGGTAACGAATATCTTCGTCAGCGACGCGAGGTCGAAGCGTGTGTCCGCATATACGTCGCGGACAAGCGCGTCGGCGCGCGTGATGCCGTACGCTCGCTCGAAGGCGACGCGACCGCGATACTCGATACGCGCGACGGCACCCGTGAACTCCCGGCCTTCGGCGAGTTGCAGAACTTCATCGACCGCCGGGAATGCCGAGCTCACGCGTGCGCTTCCTTCAGCGCCACCGGCAACTGCCCGCGCGGCATGCTGTTGCCGAAAAGCACGTCCGCCAGGGCGCCGATCGAAGCCGCGTCGTCGCCGTAGGTTGCGAGCACGTGGCGCGCGCCACCGAAGAGCGGCACGTCGAACGGCTCGAGCAATGAAACGACGACCGCGTCGGCATGGAGATCGATGATTCTGGCAATCGCCGCGGCTTGCGCCGGATGCATATGCGCGCGGCGTGCAAGTACGAGCGGTCGCCGTTCGGAACGCTCGAGCGTGGCGAGGATTTCGTTCGCGGCATCCGCGGATGGTTCGGCAGAAGCGATCGCCAGCTCCAGGGCCGGCGCCTCACGTTGGAGCGGCGCATCCGGCTGGCCGAACGAGATTGCTATCGACGTAGTCGGGTCCGCGTGCGCGATGCCCCGCACGAGCGTGATTGCGCGCCGAGCAATCTCGCGTCCGATCCCCGGATGCGGGGACGGCGCATCAACCGGCAGCGGGGATGCGCTCGCCCTACGCAACCGCGTTACGCGCGCGTATGCCTCCTCCAACCGGGCGAGGGCGATCCGCCCTTCGTCTACGCCGCGCGCAATTGCAACCGCAGCTGCTATGGCGAGATCGGGATGGTGGCTGAAAAGCAACAGGTCCGCGCCGGCATCGAGCGCGCTGAGGGCGCCTTCGACAGACCCTTCGTGCGATATCGCATTCATCTCCAAGCAATCGGTAACGTAGACCCCGCGGAAGCCGAGCTCGCCGCGCAATACATCCGTGGCGAAACGGCGCGAAAGTGTCGCCGGCTTCTCCGAATCGATCGCCGTAACGAGCACGTGTGCGCCCATGATCGCGGCCGCGTCCGGTGCGACGGCGGCAAACGGCAATAGGTCGCGCGCACGAAGTTCACCCTCGCTTGCGTCGAGCGTCGGCAGCGCTTCGTGCGAGTCGGTCGCGGTCGCTCCATGACCCGGAAAGTGTTTGTAGCACGGAAGGATGCCACCGCGCGTGAGCCCGGCGGCAAATGCGACTCCCATGCGAGTCACCTTTTGCGGGTCCGAACCGAACGAGCGCGTCCCTATGACCGTGTTGCGCGCGTCGATTGCCAAGTCGAGGTCGGGAGCGAAGTCGATCGTGCACCCGGCACGCCGCACGTCGAAGGCGATCTGTTCGCCGGCGCGTTCGGCGAGTTCAGCGTCATCCGTCGCGCCCAGTGCCATCATCGACGGCATCGGTTCGATCCCTTCGCGTAAACGCGCGACCCGACCGCCCTCCTGGTCGATCGCGATCAACGGCGGAAGGTCGCCGTACGCTGCACGCAACGCATCCGTGCAGCGGCGAAGCGCTTCGACCGACGTGCCGTTGCGTGCAAACAGCACGTAGCCGCCGAAGGCCATCGCGGCGACGCGAGCGGCATCCTCTGCAAATCCGGTCGCGACGATTCCGCGCGCGAGCGCCAGAGTATCGTTCATGGCGCGTCCTCGATCGCTGCGCCCGAGGCACGATCGAAGCGCCGCAACGCCGGCGCGGGAAACTCGAGCGAGACGAGGTCGCCGGCTCCAACGCCGTTGCTTGACGGCACGCGCGCAACGATGCGTCCGCGCGGCGTCTCGACCTCGACATATGCATCTGCGCCGGTCGATTCACGGCGCACGACGCGCCCGTTCTCGCCGTGCGACGGCGCGACCACCCGGACGAGTTCGGGTCGAATGCCGACGATCGTCTGACCCTCATCGAAGAGATTCATCGGGCGCTCACCGAGGAAGCGCGCAACGCCGACGGTGCGCGGGGCGTCGTAGACGCGTTGCGGTGGCCCTGAATCCTCGATCCTTCCGTCGACGAGCACGGCCAGCGTTTCGCCGATGCCCATCGCCTCGACGTGATCGTGCGTCACGTAGAGAATTGGTCCGGCGAAATGCTCGCGCACGCCGACTACTTCGTCACGCACGGAACGGCGCAACGAAGGGTCGAGATGGGCGAGCGGTTCGTCTAGCAGCAGCGCGAGCGGATCTGAGAGGAGCGCCCTCGCGATCGATGCGCGCTGGCGCTCGCCGCCGGAGAGGTGGCGCGGCCGCCGCTCCAGATGCTCGGCTACGTGCAGCGCGGAGGCCGTTTCGGTGACCCGATCGCACACTTGGCCGGTCTGCCGCCGCATCGCGAAACGCAGATTCTCGCGGACCGTCATGTTCGCAAAGAGCGCGTCATCCTGAAAGACGATCGCGATGCGCCGCTCCTGCGGAGCCAGCTCGGTAATGCGCCGTTCTCCAAGCCGCACTTCGCCGCTGCGCGCCCGCAGCAATCCGGCGATGACGCGCAGGAGCGTCGTCTTGCCCGCTCCGGACGGACCGACGATCGCGAGCGTGCTTCCATCCTCCACCGCAATCGAAACGCGATCGAGGGCGCGCCTGCCGTACCCCGCGTAGGAGGCGATGATCTCATCGGCCGCGAGTCGCATTCAGGCAGGTGGCGTCGCGATACGGCGATACTCGTCGCGAGCTGCAGGATCGCCCGAGCGAGCGCGCTCGATCACGTCCCGAAGATGCGTGACCGCGAGATCGTCCGGTCGCTTTCCGGCCAGAACCAGGCGCAGCGCGATCAAGGCGAGATCGGGCGTGCGCGCCCCGAGCCGCTCCATCCCTTCGTAGAAGGGGGGTGCGCCTTCGGCGTGGGGCCGCTGCTCCAAGAGCAACCGCACGACCTCTCCTCTCGACGGCGAACGGTCGAGGAGATAGCCGTCGAGCAACTCGAAGGTCATTTTCATGGGATTCGCCGGTCGGCTTGCCTTGCTCTGCGCACTCGGGCTGGCGACGTTGGGAGCGAGCCCAAGCGACCAGAACTTTGCGCGCTTCCTCGACCGCATGCGCAGCGCCGGCGGCCCGGCCTGGGACGCGCATCTTGTCTCGGTTTCCCGTCTGACGCTCGACGGACGGCCTACCGTCGTCTCGAGCGATAGTCAAGGTCTGCGAATCGTCGTGCGGCGCTGCGTCGGCGAACTCTGCCAGGGAACGTATTTCGACGGCCTTCGGCTTTACGCCGTGAACATGAACGATACGGCGCTTCCGCAATCGACGCAGCCCGAACCATACCTGCGCGCGCTTCGCCTAGTAGCCTCGTCTGCATTTCTAGCGCCCGCATTCACGACGCACGGCGGACGTGCTGATGACGGCGGCTTCGTTTCGATAGGCGCGCGGCGCTATCGCACGGTCGTCGTCGCCGACCACGACGCAATCGCGTTGCGCCTGTACGTGGACCCGCAGACGGGATTGATCCGCTACGCACGCGACCTCGGCGGCGCAGACACGTTCGAGTACCGCGACTACCGGCACGTTGGCGGGATGACGCTGCCATTCGAGGTCTTGCACGATGGACAGGTCCTCGAGCGCTACGACGACCGAGCTCCGGTAACATCGAGCTTTCATCCGCCGCACGGTCTGTCGCCGGCGTTCGCCGGTCCCGCCGACCCCATCCCGACGGATCCCAAGTCCGTCACGCCGATCGTCACCTGCAGCGTCGCCGGAATCTCGCTTCGTTGCTTGCTCGATTCCGGAAACTCTGGATTGTCGATGAGCTCGGAGCTCGCGAGCCGGCTCGGCGCTCCAGTGGTCGGCGGCTATCGCGTCCAAGGTCTCGGCGGTTACGCGACGCAAGTCGTTCGCGCCGGACCGTTGCGCCTCGGCAACGCCACGTTCCCCGAAGCCTATTATTTCGTCCTCAGCGACCTGCGCCGCTACGGCTACGACATCGTCCTCGGCGCCGACATTCTCGGCGCGACGAGCGTCGAGATCGATCCGGCGGCGCACGTCCTTCGGTTAGCCGCCTCGCCCGCCCCCAATGCCATCACGATTCCGCTCGCATTCCAAAACTTCGTGCCCGTCGTCGACGTGCAGCTCGGCACGCTCTATGCGCGGCTGGCAGTGGATACCGGCGACGAGTCGAATATCAACCTCGCGTATGATTTTTACGCGAAGCATCCGGGACTGTTCGCGGCGACACAACGCCGGCTCGTCAGCGGAATCGGCGGCAGCAGCGTCGAGTTGATTGGCGAGATTCCGCAAGTTACCATCGGCTCGTACCACACCGGTCCGCAGCGCATCGGAACGACGCAGAGTCTGCAAGGCACGGCGTTTGGGCACCTCGGCGCTGCATTCTTGCAACAGTTCAGGGTGCAGTTGGATTACGCAGCTGCACAGCTGCATCTGGTACCGCAGCATTGAACCGTCGCAGCCTCGTGCCGGCCGCCATAGTAGCAACGATGCTACTCCTTCTGCCATGCACGTCCGCCGCGCTTCCCATGACCCTCGATCGTTGCACGGTCGTCGCGGTCGAAATGATGGAGAGCGTCGACTCGTCCGACGCGCGGCCAGGCGATTTCTTTCGGTTCGAGACGGTTAACGCCGTGACGAGCGGCGCAGACGTCACCATTCCCGAGCGTACGATGGGCTACGGCGTCGTCGCGGTGGCCTCACCCGCGGGACGCGATGCCCGGCCGGGAACGCTCGTGCTCGAGCCGCTCTACCTCGTCCTGCCCAACGGCTACCATATGGGGGTCGTCCTCAACCACAATACGGACTCGCTCGTGAAGAACGGCTCTCCGGATGCGATCCCCAACTACCTCGGGGCCATACCGGTTCCCGGGGTGGGCGTAGTCGTCGGCGCCTTCAACTATTTTCGTAAAGGAAAGAACATTGTTGTGCCGCGCGGCGCGGTCTTCACCATCTTTCCCAGCAACGACCCGTCGGTCGAACGCTGCCAAGACCATCCTACGTACTAGACGAACGTTAGCGCATATGAAGTACGTGCTGGTCTACGAATCGGGGGAGGACCTGCTCGCAAAGGCTCCCCTTCATTTCGCCCTTCATCGCGCCCGCTGGCAAGAGTTCAAGGCCGCCGGGTCGTTACTAATGATCGGTCCGTTCGCGGACCCGATGGAAGGCGCCATGGGGATATTCACGACGCGCGAGGCCGCCGAAGCCTTCGCTAAAGACGATCCCTTCGTAACCAACGGCGTCGTTAAACGCTGGTATGTTAGGGAATGGAACGAGGCGCTGGCACCGCAGTAAGTTCTTCCAGCCAACCGGCGATCGTCATTTCCACGATGCGCGGCCGATCGAGATGCGGCGCGTGACCGCAGCGAGCTAGCAACAGCCGGTCGACGGGAACCGGCGCTTTGCGCGCGATGATCTCGAGTTGCGCCAGCGTCCCATACTTATCGTCGAGCCCCTGAATCGCGAGCAGCGGCGCGCGTAAGCGGTCCAGATATACTTCGATATTCCAGTCGCGAAACTCCGGCGAGAGCCAGATCTCGTTCCAGCCGTAGAACGTCCGGTCGCCGTCGTGGTGATAGCGCGCCATGCGCCCGCGCAGATCGCCGCCCTCAAACTCCGTTTTGATCGCGGCGATACTCGCAACGGAGAGCTCTTCGACGAAAATGTGGGGAGCTTCGACGACGAGTGCACGCACGCGATCTGGATGCATCGCAGCGTAGATCAAACCGATGGACGCACCGTCGCTATGCCCGACGATCACGCAATCTTCAATCTCCAATCGATCGAGCAGATCCGGCAGCGCGACGAGCCCTTCGTCGTGCATGTAGCGCGCTGTTCGGGGCGCGGTCAGCGGCGCCGAGAATCCGTTGCCGTAGCGCGAGTAGACGACGGCCTCGTAGCCGGTGCGATCGGCGAGCGCAGCCGGGAAGCCGCGCCATAGCGCAATCGAGCCGAGTCCTTCGTGCAGGAAGACCAGAACCGGACGGCCGGCGCGGCGCGCGCCGATACGCTCGACCTCCAGCTCGCGTCCGGCGACGACGAGACGTTGTTGCACCAATGCCATCGAGAGTGCTCTTTCGCCCCGTCGCGATATCCTGCATAATGAGCCGTGCGCATTTCGGCTCTCATCGCCCTGGCTGTCGTCGCCGCAGTTGCGGCGAACGCCGCCGAACTTACGACGGGCGCTATTCTCGGAAGCGTCACGACCAGCACCGGAAAGCCGCTTCCGGATGCGCGCGTCGCGGCCGCGTCGCCGTCCGGCCGATACGCGACGACGACCGATGCGTCGGGCCGTTTCGTCATCTTGGGTGTGGTCGCCGATACCTATCAGATAACGGTAGAAGCCAAGAACTACCAGACGGCGACCGACATTGCGGTCGTCCTTCCGGGCGAGCGCGAAGAACTCTCCTTTCACCTGCAACGACAACTCAAAGAGATCGCACGTGTCGAAGCGAAAGGCGAGGCCTTCTCCGTCGGCCGAACGAGCGAAACGTTCACGGTAACCGGCGACGCTGCGCGCGCCGCGATTCCAAACGAATCCTCCTCCGGGCTCGCGAACTATACGCAAGACGCGGTGCAGGGTGCGATCGCAAACGCTCCAGGCGTGCAGCTCGACTCCTTCGCGAACGTCATCGTTCGCGGCGGCAAGGTGCAGGACACCGTCTTCGACTATGACTCCGTTCCGATTCCGCAGGGTCTGATCGCCGAGCCGGGCGGCAACATCGTCGGCGCCCAGCTCGGAACGACGGGCATTGAATCGACGACGCTGACATTGAGCGGCTTCGGCGACGTGAGCCAGAACGCGCTCGGAGGCGTGGTCAACGAAATCCCGGCGATCGGCACCTACCCCGCCAAGGGCAGTTTTGAGATCGCCGCCGGAGTCGGCGCGCGGCTCGGCGAGCTGAAGCTGAGCGAACAGTGGGCAACGCCGGATTTGCGCTGGCGGTACGCGCTGGCCACCACGCTCGGCAACGCTTACTTCGCATACGGCGATGGAACGACGTTCTATCCATCGGAGATGGGGACGTACGGTTTGGCGCTCCAGACGCGCGCGCAATCGGCGTGGTCGGGGACGGTCCACTTCCAGCCAAATCCATCAAACGATTTTTCCGCCGTCTTCCTTACCGGCGTCACGACGTACGACCAATACGACACGCCATATGCGGGCGAGCGATGGTCGACGTTCAACTCGAACGCCATTTCCTTTCCCGGCGAACCACCAAACCCCGACAGCCAGGTCGATACGCCGTCGCGCGCGCAAGGCACGTACTTCATCGGCAAACTACAGTGGCTGCATAACTGGAAACACGCGCTCGGTCGCGTCTACGTCTACCGCTCGCAGGTCGGGGCCACAGCAAACGGTCCGTTCTGGGACGACCTCTCCTTCCCCGACGGTGTGATCTCGCTCTGGTCGCAGCAGAGCCAGCGTCAAGACGGCATCGGCTACGACTTCGACGATCAGGCCGGACTCAAGCACGATGTTCGCGCGGGCGCGCAGTATTCGGCAAACGTCAGCAATCTCAATCAGGTCGTCCCGACCGCCGGCGAAACCGTCACATCGAACCCGCGCCTGAACCAAGAGCTGCTCTATGCCGGCGACACCTGGTCGATCGACGATCGTCTTACCGCAACCGGGACGCTGCGCTACACCGCGCAGCACGTCTCAACGAGCACGGGTCTCTCGTACGGCGTCGGCGCGATCGACCCGCATCTGGGTCTCGCCTATACGTTTGACGACCGCAACGCGCTGCGCGCGACGTTTGACCATAACTCGGTCGCGCCGCTTCCGCTCGAGGTTCAGCGCGACGACTCCACCACTCCCGCGCCGTCCGTCGTCCTCGCGCCCGAGACGTCGGACGATTATAGCTTCTCGTACGAGCACGGCGGCCCGACGCAGGTTCGCATCACGTACTACATGGAGTTCGAGAAGAATCGGATCGACGTGTTACCGTTCAACTTCCGTGCGACGCCGGAGAATCCCGACGCGGTCGGCGTACCGACGAACGCGGGCCTGCTTCGTGCGCATGGCGCAGAGTTTTTCGCCAGGCGCGGCGGCCTGACGTTCAGCGCAAACTACAATCGGACGTTTACGTCGAGCGTCGATCAGTTTGCATACAACGATCTCAACCCGGCGGCGATTCTTGCGGGTCATCTCTATCCGGCGGGATACGTTCCGAATTTCACCGGTACGCTCGGCTACGAGTTCGACCTCCTGCTCCACAACCGCCTACGCGTCACGCCCTTTCTGTCGTACGAAAGCGGTTATCCCTACGGCAACGGCGCGATGGTCTGGGTTCTAAATCCCAAGACCGGAGCACCGGAGCTCGTTCCGAACGACAACTACGTCAATCCCGGATATAACTACTACTTCCTTAAAGATCCGGCGCTGCCGTACGACGCCGCGACGAACCCGTACGTTGCGACGCTGGGAACGAACGAAGGCGCGGATCCAAACACGCTGCATACCGCCCCGCAGGCGCTCGCGTCCCTGCACGCCGAGTTCGATCTCGCCCCGCGATTTACGGCCATTCTCGACATTATCAATATTTTCGCGACGGCGACACCGACGCAGCTGCAAGGCAATCCTTACCTCATCGGGCCGCCGGGGTATCGCGGCGGCAACGTCTACTACGAACGAGCGTACGGCGCGCAGTACTGTACGCGCTGCCTCTACACGCTCGGCAACGGGATTCCGACCAACAATGGCCGCGGGCAAGTGGCGCCGTGGGATTACGGGACGGCGGGATACGTTCCCGAAGCCTATCCGATGGCGCGAACGGCGCAGGTCCGCCTGCGTTACCGCTTGTAGCGAACGGGTTGCGCGTTCGATGCGTGGAATGCCGCCCTCCGATAGAGCATGAACGCCGAACAGCAGCGCCTCAAAGAGACGCGCGACAACGCGCGCTGGCATCAGTGGGGCCCGTACCTCAGCGAGCGTCAGTGGGGAACCGTTCGCGAGGACTACAGCCCCGATGGTGCCGCGTGGGAGTATCTGCCCCACGATCACGCACGCTCGCGCGCCTATCGCTGGGGAGAGGACGGCATCGCGGGTATCTGCGATCGTTATCAGGAGCTGTGCTTCGCCGTCGCGCTCTGGAACGGCAAGGATCCAATCCTCAAAGAGCGCCTCTATGGCCTGACCGGCGATCAGGGTAACCACGGAGAGGACGTAAAGGAGTACTACTTCTTCCTCGATTGCCTGCCCTCGCACGCATACATGAAGATGCTCTATCGCTATCCGCAGGCCGAGTTTCCTTACGCGGATTTGCTCGACGAAAACCGTCGCCGAACGCGCCTCGACCCGGAGTACGAACTCGTAGACACGGGTGTTCTCGACAGCGACCGGTTCTTCGACGTGTACGTCGAGTATGCGAAAGCCACCCCCGACGACATCCTCATTCGCATCACGGCGATCAACCGCGGGCCAGAACGCGCGAAACTTACAGCGTTGCCGACGCTTTGGTTTCGCAACACCTGGTCGTGGAAGGCCGGAGTCGCCAAACCGAATATCGAGGCCGAACGCAACACGGTGCCCGCCGATCGCGTGGAGGTCGTCATCGCGTCGCACCAACGGCTGGGGACGTATCGCCTCTACTGCGAGGACGCCGGCCGGTTGCTCTTCACGGAGAATGAGACGAATGTCGCGCGCCTGTTCAACGCCCCAAATACGAACCGGTACGTGAAGGACGGAATCAACGACAGTGTCGTCGGCGGCGCCCACGACACGATCAACCCCGCGCTGATCGGAACGAAGTGCGCGGCGCGCTACGATCTCGATCTAGATCCGGGCGCACAGCGGGTGCTGCGCCTTCGTCTCTCCGCAGCCGAGCACCGGAATCCGTTCGGCGATTTCGACGCTCTGTTCGCGCGCCGCATAGCCGAATCCGACGAGTTCTACGGTGAACTCAACACCTTTCCGGTCAGCGATGACGAGCGCACGATTCAACGCCAAGCGCTAGCGGGATTGCTCTGGAGCAAACAGTTTTATAACTACGTGATCCACGATTGGCTCCAAGGCGATCCGCTTCAGCCGCCACCGCCCGTATCGCGTGAGTCGGGGCGCAACTTCGCGTGGGATCATTTCTATAGCGACGACGTGTTGGCGATGCCCGACACGTGGGAGTATCCGTGGTTTGCGGCGTGGGATCTGGCCTTCCACTGCATCGCGCTCTCGCTGGTCGATCCCGACTATCGCTAAAGTCCAGCTGTCGCTCTTAACGCGCGAGTACTACATGCATCCGAACGGCCAGATTCCGGCCTATGAGTGGGGCTTCGGTGATGTGAATCCGCCGGTGCAGGCGTGGGCTGCCTACCGCGTCTTCAAGATCGAGCGCAAGCGCAAAGGCAAAGGCGATCTCTTCTTCCTCGAGCGCGTCTTTCAGAAGCTCTTACTCAACTTCACGTGGTGGGTCAATCGCAAGGACGTCGAGGGGCGCAACGTCTTTCAAGGCGGTTTCCTCGGACTCGACAACATCGGCCTCTTCGATCGCAGCGCGCCGCTGCCCGAAGGGGGCCGGCTCGATCAGGCAGACGGAACAAGCTGGATGGGCGTCTTCACGCTCAACATGCTCGCGATCGCGCTGGAGCTCGCGCAGACGATGCCCGTCTATGAAGATATTGCGTCGAAGTTTTTCGAGCACTTCCTGCTCATTGCGGATGCGATGAATAACATTGGCGGCCAAGAGAACCGCGGGCTCTGGGACGACGAAGACGGATTTTACTACGACTACCTTCACGTCGAAGGCAACGTTACACCACTGCGCATTCGCTCGATGGTAGGCTTGATTCCACTGTTGGCGATCGAGACGTTCGACGGCTCGATACGAGAGAAGTTGCCGAACTTTGCCAAGCGAGTTGAGTGGTTCGCCCATAACCGGCCTGACCTGATCGAGAACATCGCGGCGATGAATCAAGGCGGCGTCGGCGTTCGGCGGATTCTCTCCATCGTCGACCGCGACCATCTCATTCGCATTCTGAAACGGATGCTCGACGAAGCGGAGTTTCTCTCGCCGTACGGGATCCGCTCGCTCTCGCGCGAGCACGCCGAACACCCCTACTCGCTCTCGCTCGACGGCATGGAGTACCGCATCGATTACGAGCCGGGCGAATCGACGACGCCGCTGTTCGGCGGCAACTCGAACTGGCGTGGCCCGGTGTGGTTTCCGGTCAACTACCTCATCATCGAGGCGCTGCAGAAGTTCCACTACTTCTACGGCGATGATCTCAAGGTCGAGATGCCTACGGGGTCCGGCCGGTATCTGACGTTATGGGAGGTCTCGATGGATCTTTCGCATCGGCTCATCCATCTCTTCACTCGCGGCCCAAACGGACAACGCGCGGTCTTCGGGCAGAACGCGGTCTTCCAAGAGAATCCGCTCTGGCGCGATCTCGTACCGTTCTACGAATACTTTCACGGCGACAACGGCACCGGTTTAGGCGCCAGCCATCAAACCGGATGGACCGCGCTCGTCGCCAAGCTCATCCAACAGCGCGCCGAGTACTCCGGGCAAGGAAAACACCCGTTCGAATGACGAAGGAGCTCTTAGGGATGGAGCTCCCTTAACCGCCGATACCGGCTGATGGCTCCTGTTGAACTCACTTGACAGGAGTTATTTTTATGTCTTTTCACGGTATTGGCGATAACATGTGGCTCGTTGCGGGCCTGTGGATGTCGCTCGCGGCAATCAGCGGCTTTGTTGCGATCCGTCTCAAGATGCCCGCGGCGCTCGTCGAAATCATCATCGGCATGCTCGCCGGCAACCTCATCTCCCTCCGTACGAATGCGTGGATCGACTTCGTTGCCGGCTTCGGCAGCATTCTGCTGACGTTTCTCGCCGGCGCCGAGATCGACCCAGCCGTACTCCGCCGTCAACTCGTTCCCTCGTCGGTAATCGGCGCCGTGTCGTTCGGCGCGCCGTTTCTGGCAGCGATGGCGTACGCCTACTTCATCGGGCACTGGACGCCCGAAGCTTCGAAGATCGCCGGCATCGCAATGTCGACGACGTCGGTTGCGGTCGTCTACGCCGTGATGATCGAATCCGGCCTGGCGGGTAAGGAGTTCGGGCAGCTCGTTTTGGCGGCGTGCTTCTTCACCGATCTCGGCACGGTTGTCGCGTTAGGGCTGCTCTTCGCCAACTATAACCTGTGGCTGGCCGGGCTAACCGCCGCGATCGTCGTTGCGGTCATCGTGATCCCGAAGCTTCTCCCGCCCACGATCGAGCGCACGCGGCGGTTCGTCAGCGAACCAGCGCTGCGCACGCTCTTTGCCGTCATCTTTCTGTTGGCAGCCATGGCAACGTTTGCCAAGAGCGAGGGCGTACTACCGGCGTACTTTCTCGGCCTCGCCTGCGCAGGCATGATGACGACGATGCCCGACATCAAGCGCCGGCTCCAAACGATGACGATGACGCTCCTCGCGCCATTCTATTTCCTCAAAGCCGGTACGTATGTCGAGTTTGGCGCCGCACTCTCGAGCATTGGGCTGATCGTCACGCTCTTCTTCGTCAAGGTCTTGGCAAAGATTGCCGGGGTTCAGCCTATCGCGCGATGGGTTTTTAAGTACGACCGAATGAACGCGAGCTATCTCACGCTGATGATGGCCACTGGTTTGACGTTCGGAACGATCTCGAGCCTCTACGGCCTAACGCACCACTACATCGATCAAGCGCAGTACACGGCGCTCGTAACCGTCGTAGTTCTGACCGCGATCGTCCCCACCGCGATTGCCCAATCGCTCTTCAAGCCCAGCGAAGAGCCTGAAGAGATGGAAGCCGAAGTCCCATAACTAATCGGAGCAGTATGCCGCTCCTGGACAAACTGCGTATGCTCGGCGCGCACCGTTGCCCTATGGACGGCGTAGAGGGTGTGCGGTTCTCCGTCTGGGCGCCGAACGCGCGGCGCGTCAGCGTCGTCGGCGATTTCAACGACTGGGATGGGTCGCGAGATCCGATGCTGCGCGGTGACGGCGGCATTTGGGAGCGGTTCGTCGCGGCGGTCGCGGACGGCGCGTTCTACAAGTACGAGATCGAGAGCATGACGGGCGAGGTGTTGCTGAAAGCCGATCCGTTTGCACGATACGGGGAGCCGCGCGCGCACTACGCTTCGATCGTATGGAGCGACGGCTCGTGGGCCTGGAGCGACGCCGCGTGGCTGCGCCGGCGCGCCGCACGGCACGATCGCCGTGCGCCGATCTCGATCTATGAAGTGCATCTCGGATCGTGGCGACGCCGCGACGGCCGTCCGCTCTCGTACCGCGAACTCGCTGCGGAGCTCTTGCCATACGTTGCGGACATGGGCTTCACGCACGTCGAGTTACTGCCGCTTACGGAACACCCCCACGATCCGTCGTGGGGTTATCAACCGACGGGACTCTTTGCACCGACGGGCCGCTACGGAACGCCGGACGACTTTCGTGCGTTCGTCGACCACGCGCACGCGCTGGAGCTCGGTGTCATCCTCGATTGGGTCCCCGGACACTTTCCCAACGACCCGCACGGCTTGGCGCACTTCGACGGTACGCCGCTCTTCGAAGACGCCGATGCGCAACGGGGCGTCCAGCCTGAGTGGAAGACGCTCGTCTACGACTATGCGAAGCCCGAAGTCGCGAGCCTCCTGATCGCCAGTGCTCTCTATTGGATTGAAGCGTTTCACGTCGACGCGCTGCGGGTCGATGCCGTCGCGTCGCTACTCTATCTCGATTACAACCGCGCCGCCGGCCAATGGCGGCCGAACGTCAACGGCGGTAACGAGAACCTCGAGGCTGTCGCCTTCTTCCGCCGGCTGAACGAGACGCTTGCACGGCAGCATCCCGATGTCGCGACGTTCGCCGAGGACTCCTCGGCCTGGCCGATGGTTACGGCGCCCGCAGACGCCGGTGGACTAGGCTTCGGATTCAAGTGGAACATGGCGTGGCGGCACGAGCTCTTTACGTTCTTTGAAACCGCCGTCGATGCGGCCAATCGCTACGAACTCCTCGCGCGATCCGCGGACCAACTCTTCGGTGAAGCGTACGTGCTGCCGCTCTCGCACGACGAAGTCGTTCACGGTAAGGGTTCGCTGCTCGAAAAGATGCGCGGCGACCGCGCGCAGCGGTTCGCGAACTTGCGTCTGCTTCTCGGTCTGCTGTACGCGACCCCGGGCAAGAAGCTGCTCTTCATGGGCGATGAGTTTGGAGCTGCCCGCGAATGGGATTGCGACGCCGAACTCGAGTGGCGGTTGCTCGATGATCCGCTTCACGCCGGAATCCAGCACCTCGTCCGCGATTGCAACGCGATCTACCGCCGTTTCCCCGCGCTTCACGCGCGCGACGGCGATCCGTTAAGCTTTGCGTGGATCAAGTCGCCCGCGGACGGCGACGGCCGCTTTGCGTTCGTTCGAACGAACGCGGTTGGAGACGATCGTGTGATCGTGGCGGTTAATGCGACAGCGTCGCATCCATGGCGTTTCGAAGCCCCATGCGCGGCCGGCTATCGCCTCCTCCTGGACACGAGCGCTCCGCGATACGGCGGCCCCGAACCTGACGGCTGCGAGGCGGCGTTAACCCTGCCGCCGTTGTGTCTCGTCATACTCGGCGCGCCGTAAAGGATCGAGTTTGCGCATCATCAGGTCGACGATCGCCGGCCACGCGTAGCGCTTCGCCGTCGCTGCAGCAGCCACGCGGATCGACGCTGAGAGCGCCGGATCGGTCAGTACTGCGTCCACGAGCGAGTACAACTCGCGCGGATCGGCCGTATCGCAGACGAGCGCGTTCTCAAACGGGAGCGCGTACTCTTCACCGGTCGATCCGGTAACGGCAACCCCGCCCGCGGCCATCACTTCGAGGCCTACGATCCCGAACGGTTCGCGGCTGCTGTTGGCGAGGACGGCGTCGGCGACGCGATAGAGCGCGGCGAGAAGCGGCTCAGGAATGAAGGTTCGTACGTCGGCAATCGGCGCGCGAACGGCAGCGATCGCGGCGAGCACGTCCAGCGGACGCGCCGAATCGCTCTCCACGCGCTCGACCTCCAAGCCGCACGCGCGCACGTGGTGGAATATCTGCGCTTCACAATCGCCACGACCCCCGCGCAGAATTAGCATTGCGCCGGATCGACTCGCTCGGATCGCTGCGAACGCCTCGATCGCCTGAAGCCAGCCCTTCTCCAGCTCAAAGCGGCCGACTTTCACGAAGAGCGGGCGGCGAACGAGCGCGTTTTTCACCGCGGCCTCGAGCTCGGCCGCGAGGGCCCGCGATCGAGCGCGACGGGATGCCGTTTGGAACGACGAGGGCTTCTGCGCCGCGCGCGCCGACCTCGAACTTCATGTACCGGCTGACCGCCGTAATCGTCGACGCACGTTCAAGCGCCTCCCAATCGACTCCGGCGAAGCCGTAGACGTTGTTCGCGTTCCAGACGAGCGTCACGCCGGCACGCAGCCCGCGCTGACGCAGCCGGCGGTCGATTTCAATGAGCGCGGGCTCGGTATGCCAATCCTCCGCGAGCACGAGCACGCGTCGCCCCGCGCGGACGGCGGGCTCGACGATTTCCTCGACGAGCGCGGGCACACCGGCGGCGTATTCTTTGATCTTCTCCCGCTCGCCGTCGTAAACGCAGCCCGGATGGCGTGCCGAGATCGCCTGACACCAACGCCGGTACTCGAGATTCGGACCGGCCTGTTCCTTCGGGTTGAGGGTTGGATCGCCGACGAAGATCAGCGTCGTCGCGATTCCCGCCTCGGCGAGCGCGGCGCTTAGCTCGGTAACGCGCGTCCCGAGGCCACCAACCGTCGAATAACGGTCGGGTCCTTCGAATGCAAGCAGCACGGCAGTTTCGATGGTAGGCGGTGTAGTATTATCAAACGTCGTGGGAGCCCTCGCAGAAAAGGTTTGCGTGCCGTGCCGCGGCGGCGTGCCGCCGCTCACCCGGGTAGAGATTGCGCCCTTGCTCGCACAACTCGATCCGGGCTGGCGCGTCATCGAACGTGCCGACGCTAAGCACGGAACTATTACTATCCTTACCCGCGATTATCGCTTCAAGGACTTCGCTGAGGCGATGAAGGCGGCGGCTCGGATCGGTGCGATGGCCGAAGAGCAGCAACACCACCCCGATTTGCAGGTCTCGTGGGGCCGCCTCGGCGTCGAGATATGGACGCATAAAATCGGCGGCCTTACCGAGAGCGACTTTATCTTCGCCGCCCGATGCGACGTGTTACTCCGCAGCGTTGCGATCTAACCGACTAAAAATAGCTAGAGAAGAGGACCGGAAGAACCGGTCCCCTTTGTAGCTCACCAGGATAACCCCTAACTCAAGTCCGTTGATTATACCCATACGAGGCTGGACTAAACCGGCTACTGCGCGTTGCAGGGTGCAGTTTCCGGTGCGCACCGTCGCCCACGACCAGGTGAGTGATATTAGGCGGCGCCACGCACATAAGATATGCGCCTTGCGCGGCGCGCTCTCCTTGCGAGCATCGCAAAAAGTTCCTCACATGATTTATTCACAGGGCGTCGGAACTGAGCACGCATGATTGTGCCTGCTCGCCGGCGCGACGTAGAAGCAACCGTCTTTCATTTCGTCAAGGCCGGTGGCGGAAAAACGCGTTCCAGCATCTGTGGGAAGGAGACGGCCGATGCGCGCCACGGCTGGACCGCAGGGCGCGGGGCGCTTCCACCGTGCGAGCGCTGCGTGGAGATCGCTAAACGGAAGTATGGAGTCGAAGCACCGCTAATGTAGCGCGGCTTCGCGGTCCGCCGAGCCGGACGCCGCGACGCCGCGTAGAGCGTCTTCCATCTCCAGGAGCTTGAGCGGGTCCGTATCTTGCGCGATCGCTCGCTCGAGGACCGCTTCGCGTGACTTGTCTGCGCTCTCGCGCCGTTTATCCATGGGCGGCCAAGCATTCCACGACATCGGCCGGATTCCCGTAGCTCCCACCGGGCCTAGTGAAGCAGCGACCGGACGGTGATCAGTTCCCAGTTAATGACGTGGTCGAGCGGGTGCCATACAGCCTGGATCGCTAGCTCGACCAAGCTGATGGCCACGAACAACCAGAGCTGCGTCCGGTATTGGACGACGAAGTCCCGTAAGGGAGTCTGCGATAACTGCAACATATAGAGCTCCCTTTCCCAATTCACCGTCAAGCGAAAAGCAAGCGGCGACTCCCAATATTGCTAATCCGATTGCCGCTTAGGTAATTGGCGACGGCTTGCTCGGGCTGCCATTAGAGGCTTCCTCTTTGCCGAACTAGCCGGCATGGGAGAGAAACTAGCGACGAAGCTGCAGTTGCGAGGTGCTGCCGGAGCCTTCGTCGCGGCGATTTGTCTGACTGCGTGTAACGGAACTCAGAGTACCTCGATCCCACTAGGTATGGGCGCGTTGCGCGAGCAACCCCATCAGCCGTCAAGCGGCAATCTTCTTTACATTGTAACGATCAAGGCAATCGTTGTCGTTTCCTATCCCGACTGGCAGATTGTTGCAACCATTCCAGGCTCGTGGAGCGATAGCGCCGTGTGTTCGGATCCGAACACCGGCAATGTATTCGTCACCGACGAGCAGAGCATCATCGAGTACGCCCACGGTGGGACTTCACCTATCGCAACCCTTGGCGTACCATCGCAATACGGCATTGTCTACGGCTGCGCGGTGGATCCAACCACAGGCAATTTAGCCGTAGCGAGCAGGTCCAGCATCCTAGTGTATCCGGAAGCGCAGGGCTCTCCGACCCCTTACGCCGACAAGCATCTCACTGGATACAGGTACCCGGCGTACGATGACTCGGGCGACCTTTTCTCCGGCGCCGGTACCAACCGAGGACGACCTCGCCTCGCCGAGTTACGCACTGGGCAAACTACACTAACGGCTTTAACGCTCAACGGTGCTGGCTTTTTCAACAAGCTGCAGTGGGATGGCAGGTATCTCGTTTTCGACGAAGGGGTCGGCGAAGATTCCGCCAGCGTCTATCAGATCCAGGTCGGCCGCCGCAGCGGCACGGTCGTAAAAACGATTTCACTCGGAAAAACGTTCCCGAGCGACAACTTCTGGATTTGGGACGGCTCGCTGTTCGGTTTCTTCGGCATCGTCAAGCGTGGCGACGACGAAGCCGTTGCCGCCTGGCGTTATCCCGCCGGCGGCCGGCCAACCTCCCACTTCTTCGGCATCAGCGAAGGGAAGAAAGACCAAGTGGGCGACCTAACCGTCAGCGTACAGCCTAGTCCGTAACGTCTTCGATCGTGTAGAGCCACCAGTGCGGCGTAACTGCGGCGCGCTTCCCGGTCGTAGTAGACCTCGATCCTCTCGCCGGACTCGATCGTGAGCTCGAACCAATGACGCTTGAGATACGCATCGCCGCGATCGCTCTTCGTCGAACGCCAGCTTCTTACGATCGCGCCGACGCACAGCCTTCGGTCGCCCCACAGAAAGGCGCGCGGAACGGGAGGCTCGCCACCGCCGGCCGCCGTTAGGAAGCCCTCACCGGCCGGCACCAGCGGCCGGCCTACAAACCTTCGCACAGGTAAAGAATCGTATGGGGTGCTGGACTCGCCCTTCGGCGCTGAGCTCAGGATGACAAGCAGCGAAAGCAAAAGACCACCCCCATCGTGGGGTGGTCTTTGTTTCCTCTCCCGGTGCTGGACTCGAACCAGCGACCCGCTGATTAACAGTCAGCTGCTCTACCAACTGAGCTAACCGGGACCGATGCCGACCGCCTATACTATTGCGTCGCGGACCGCTCCGTCAAACGTAGTGTCCGCTACGGGATCGTCAGACTCTGCTGCAGCTCGATCGTCACCGGCGTCCCGGCCGCAACGACGATCGGCTCGTGCGCGGTCGCCGCGTAGACCGTCCC
Organism: Vulcanimicrobiota bacterium; assembly: GCA_963758805.1. Classification (GTDB taxonomy): domain Bacteria; phylum Vulcanimicrobiota; class Vulcanimicrobiia; order Vulcanimicrobiales; family Vulcanimicrobiaceae; genus Cybelea. Next base: position 1,048,262 of record CAVWWP010000001.1, on the reverse strand, counting down.
ACCGAGCGCGCCCGAGGGGCGCGTCGAAACGCTCGGCGAGCTGCCGCCGCCGAAGTTCATCTGCCATGCAACCGGACCCGGCGTCATGAACCCGTGCGGCATCGGTGCAGTCATCTGCTGTCGCGACGCCTGCACTGCGCCTGGATTGTACGGAACCACGCCCTTGTTGACAACATACGCGCTGATCGGTTTGTGCGTGCCGTTTGGAAAATGAATCGACGTCAAGAAAAACGTGATCTTGGCGCGATTCATTCCCGACGGCTGCGTCACTTCGCTAACGTAGCCAACGACCTTCGCACCCTCCAGCGCAGGGTGCGACGTGTCGACGACGCGCAGCGCGAACTCATCGCCGTACTTCACCTTCGACGAATCGACTTCTTTATCCAACACGCACGCGATCTTGGTACCGGCGTGAAACGTCTGGGAGGGAACCAGAGTCGTCGCGCGCACCGGAGTCACCGATGCGCCAAAGAGGACGACGGCCGCGGCGAATGCGGATAGGCTAGCTTGCAAAGTTCGGAACACGCAGTTGTTCTCCATGAAACGAAGTAGCTTTGCGTAGGGCGTCGACGCGGTCGACGCGTTCCCAGGGCAGGCCGAGATCCGGACGGCCAAAATGGCCGTACGCAGCCGTCTGTTTGTAGATCGGGCGCCGCAGGTTCAAATGGTGAATGATCGCCGCCGGACGGAGATCGAAGACCTCGGTGACGGCGCGGGCGATCTGCTCTTCCGGAAGCTTCCCCGTACCGAACGTCTCGACGAGCACGCCCATCGGATGCGCAACACCGATCGCATACGCGATCTGCACTTCGCACCGGTCGGCGAGTCCGGCCGCAACGACGTTCTTGGCCACCCACCGCGCGGCGTACGCGCCCGATCGGTCGACCTTGGTCGGATCCTTTCCGGAGAAAGCGCCGCCGCCGTGCCGAGCCATGCCCCCGTAGGTGTCGGCGATAATCTTGCGGCCGGTCAAACCGGCGTCACCCTTTGGACCGCCGATGACGAAGCGCCCGGTTGGATTGACGTAGACGCGCGTCTTCTTGTCGCGCAGCGAAGCCGGCAGCACGTGCTCGATGACCTTTTCGGTAATCTCATTGCGAATGACTTCGAGCGGAATCTCCGGATCGTGCTGCGTAGAAACGACGACCGCGTCGATGCGCACCGGCGTGTCGCCCTCATATTCGACCGTCACCTGCGACTTGCCATCCGGACGCAGATACGGAATGTCGCCGTTCTTGCGAACCGCTGCGAGGTGATGCGTCAGGCTGTGCGCCAGCACGATCGGCAGCGGCATCAGCTCGTCGGTCTCGCGGCACGCATATCCGAACATCATCCCTTGGTCGCCTGCGCCGATGAGCTCGAACTCATCGTCGTCACCGGCTTTGGCTTCCAGCGATCGATCGACGCCCATCGCGATGTCGGGGGACTGCTCGTCGATCGAGACGCTGACGCCACAGGTCTCTGCATCGAACCCGATCGCCGATTTGGTGTATCCAACTTCGCGAATCGTCTCGCGGACGAGCCGCGGAATGTCGACGTACGTCTTCGTGGTGACCTCACCGGCGATGTGAATCTGACCGGTCATCGCAAACGTCTCGACCGCAACGCGCGAGTACGGATCGTCGGCGATCAACGCATCGAGGACTGCATCCGAGATCTGATCGGCGAGTTTGTCGGGATGGCCCTCGGTCACCGACTCGCTGGTGAAGGTCCGCCGGTACGCCACTACGTTCCCTCGCTCCACGACGTCATGTACTTCAGCTGTTCCGGCGTCAACGTGTCGATCTCGATGCCCATCGACGAGAGTTTGAGCGCGGCGACCTCGGCGTCGATCGCTTCCGGCACGTCGTAGACCTTCTTCTCCATCGTCTTGTGATGCTTGAAGAGATATGCCGTCGCCAATGCTTGATTCGAGAACGACATGTCCATGACGGCTGCGGGGTGCCCTTCGGCCGCGGCTAGGTTTACCAGCCGTCCGTCGGCGAGGATGCATATCTTGCGCCCGTCGTGCAGCTCGAACTGCTCGACGAATGCGCGCGGCTCCGTCCTTCCGCGGGCGATGCGCTTGATCGATTCCAGATCGAGCTCGTCGTTGAAATGGCCGGAGTTACAAACGATAGCGCCGTTCTTCATCAGCTTGAACTGCTCTTCGCCGATCACGTGGTAGTTGCCGGTCACCGTGATGAAGATGTCGCCGATCTTTGCGGCATCGTTCATCGGCATGACTCGATAACCGTCCATGACCGCCTCGATCGCCTTGCGCGGATCGACCTCGGTCACGACGACGTGCGCACCCATTCCGGTCGCGCGCGACGCGATGCCGCGCCCGCACCAGCCGTATCCGGCTACGACGATCGTACGCCCCGCCAACAGGACGTTCGTCGCGCGAATGATCCCGTCGAGCGTCGACTGGCCGGTGCCGTAGCGATTGTCGAACATGTGCTTGGTCAGCGCATTGTTAACCGCGATCAGGGGATAAGGGAGCACGCCATCGCGCTCCATCGCGCGCAGGCGGATGACGCCGGTGGTCGTCTCCTCGCAGCCGCCGATCATCTCTGCGAGCTGATCGTGATGCTTCGTGAAGATCGTCGTCACCAAGTCGCATCCGTCGTCCATGGAGATTTGCGGTTTCGTTGCGATGACCGACTCGATGTGCGAGTAGTACGTGGCGTGGTCTTCGCCCTTGATGGCAAAGGTCGGAATACCGTATTCGCAGAGCGCCGCTGCGACGTCGTCTTGCGTCGAGAGCGGATTGCTCGCGCAAAGCGCGATCTCGGCGCCGGCGGCCTGCAGCGCGAGCATGAGGTTCGCCGTCTCCGTCGTGACGTGCAAGCACGCTCCGATACGGACGCCGCGCAAAGGCTTCTCGACCTCAAAACGGTCGTGAATCTGCGCGAGAACGGGCATGTAGTTGGCAGCCCACTCGATGCGTGAACGACCGGCTGCGGCGAGATTCCGATCGCGAACGTCACCCAATGCTGCTGCATCCGCGGGGACGCCGCTTCGATCCAAAACGGGCACTCTCAATACTCCTGTGGGGGGAAGAAAGGCACGCGGCCTTTTCGCCGCCACCACCCCTTCCTCCGCCGCCCGCGGAGCGCAGGCTCGGCCGCCCGATGCGCCAACCCACCGGGCGTGGATACGCTCGAGAGCTATTTGGAACGCCTCGCATCCGCGGCGCCGATCCCCGGCGGCGGCAGCGGAGCGACAATCGTCGCCGCCACCGGCGCCGCACTTGTCGCGATGGTCGGTCGCATCCACCTCACACGGCGCGATGACGGCCGGCGGGTGCTCGCGGAGGAACTCGTCGAACGGGCCGACCGGCTCCGTGCCGAGCTGCTTGAAGCGCGTATCCGTGATGAGGTCGCCTTCGAGCATGTTATCGCCGCCCAAGCGATGCCGAAAGGTACCGACGCCGAAAAACGTACGCGCCGAGATGCGCTTGAAGCCGCGCTTGCCGGCGCCGCCGAAGAGCCGCTTGCGACTGCGGCGCTCGCGCTTGAGACGCTGCGTCTCGCCGAGCGGCTCTTAGAGATTCCGAATCGCGGCGTCGTCAGCGACGTCGGATGTGCCGCAGAGTTCGCTCACGCCGCGCTGACCGCGTGCGCGTTCAACGTTCGCATCAACCATCGGTTCATGCACGACGCCGGGCTTGCCGCCACGCAAGACGAGCGGTTACGCCAGCTCGAAAATGAAGGGCTGAGTTTCGCGCTGCGCGTTCGCGCGGCAGTCGAGCGCGAACTCCTCCCGGAGAAGAGCGCCTAAACGTAGGCTCCGACCAACTCCAAGAACGGCCGCAGATCGTCGGCCTCAACCTCAATCCCTACGCCGGCCGTGTGATAGCGAATGTCGTGGAAATCCATACCGGCGGTCATGACGAGGCCGTAGCGCTTGGCCTTCTCGCGGAACTCTTTCGTATCGTCTAGATCATGAAGCGGATAAAAGACCTCGAGCCCTTTTAGTCCACGCCCCGCAAGCTCGTCGATGAGCACCCGGTCCTTCAGCCGGCCGGGATGCGCGAGTACCGGTACGCCTCCGGCGCGCACGATCGTCTCGATTGCGTGTTCGGGCGTCGTATAAATCTGCGGGACGTATCCCGGCTTGCCACGGCGCAGCGCATCGCGAAACGCCGCGTCGACGCTCTCCGCGAGCCCGCGGCGAACCAGCGCCTTTGCGACATGCGGGCGTCCAACTGCAAACGCACCCTCGGCCTCGCGCGCGACGTCGTCGAGCGAGATGCCGTAGCCGGCGGCACGCAGGCGCTCGACCATCGTTTCCGCACGCAGCCGGCGCTGCACTTGATTGTATTCGAGCAGCTCCGTGATCGCCGAAACTCCAGTGGGAACGCCGTAGCCGAGGATGTGCACCTCGTTCTCACGCCACGTGGTATTGATCTCGATACCCGTGACGACCCGAGTTCCTGGAGCGGCTTCGAAGGCGCCGTACGCGGCGAGCGTATCGTGGTCGGAGATCGAGAAGACCTCGACGGAACGCTCGGCCATAAAATCGGAAAGCTCTTGCGGCGATAGCGTTCCATCGCTCATCCGCGTATGCGAGTGCAGATCGACCTTCATCTCGTTGCGGCCTTCTGCGCGCTCACGCGATGCCCTTGAGAAAGATGCGCTTGATCTGCGTCGCCTTTCCGGAGTGCGGATCGATCGAGACGACTGCGCCGCTGAGCTGTTTCATGCCCGTTCGCTGGACGTTGAACCGTTCGGAGACGCCGCTAAGAAAACGCTCCATCACCGCGGCCGACTCCATTCCGATGATTCCCTCGCTGGGTCCGGTCATGCCAAGGTCGCTGATGTACGCCGTGCCGCCGGCGAGAATCTGTTCGTCTGCCGTTTGCACGTGCGTGTGCGTTCCGTAGACGCACGAGACGCGGCCGTCGAGGTACTGCCCGAGCGCGACCTTTTCGGAGGTCGCTTCGGCGTGAACGTCGACCAGCACGATCGGCGTGCGCTTGCGCAGGCCGGCGAGCAGCTCGTCGGCACACCGAAACGGGTCGTCAACGGGCGGCATGAACGTGCGCCCCATGAGGTTGAGCACGCCGACGGTGACGCCGTTCACGTCGAACGTTCCGAGGCCGTGCCCCGGCGCGGTCGGCGGATAGTTCGCGGGACGAACGACGCGTTCGGTGCTCTCGAGGTACTCTTTGAAATCGCGCTTGTCGAAAATATGATTGCCGCCGGTGATGAAGTCGACGCCGGTGGCGAACATCTCGTCGGCCGTTTGCGCGGTCAGCCCGAACCCGCCTGCGGCATTCTCGCCGTTAGCGATGCAAGCATCCACCTGATGCTGCTCGCGCAACAACGCCACGCAACGCTTGAGCGTGTCGCGTCCGGGCGAACCGACGACGTCGCCGATGATGAGGACGTTGAGGGTAGGGCTGTCTAGCGGCGAGCCGACGCCTTCGCTTTCTTCTGCGATTTGAGGAAGTAGACGAGCACGCGCTTCTCCTCGCGAAACCCGACCAGATTCTTCGACTGCTCCGGATCGCGGAGCGCCTCGATCGCGTAAAGCGCCGCTTCGTCCTCGGCGGCAGGATCGCTCTCGAGGTGATCGTCGGGCAGCGGATTGCGGACCAGTGCGTCCCCGTAGCGTTCGGCAAAGAGCCGCACGTGCAGTTCGAGCTCTTCCTTAGAGAAGGTCGCGAGATCGCGCGTAAGGTGCACGAAGCTCATCGTTCGGTCACCTTCGCAGTCGACACGCAGGACCGCGGGCTCGTCTTTGGCGAGCAGCAGAAAGCCGCGGGTATGATCGTCGATCGCGTCGGAGAGCGCCGCCTGTGCCGCGCGATCGAGCCGATGCCGCACCGCGAAGGTCAACCGAATCGTTCGATCCGCCGGCCCGGAGCGAATCGATGCGAGCTCCGGAAAGCGCACCAACAGCGCGCAAACCAGGCTCACCGTATCGGCATTTTCGACGAGTGCTCGCGTATTCATGACTGTGCTGTGCTTGTGCGGCTCCTAATCCCGCGGGGGTGACGAACGGCAAGGGGCAGGCTCAGTACGACGCAGGCCCAAGGCCTCCCCTCGTCCCGGCGTAGAAAGAGACCCGCGTGACCCTCCGGGAGTTTCCGGGCGCGCTCGTCCTAGGCGTTCTTGCCTCGCTGATGGCCCATACGGCACTCTTTGGCGGCGATCACGCCATGGGAGGCGGCTACCATGCAGCGCTGCTTCAGCTCGCAATCGTAGGGAGCGTGGGCTTGCTCGTTTTCTACGGATTGCTCGCCTGGAGCGGATCGCGCAACGCGGCCGACGGCAGCGTGCTTGCGGCGCGCATAACGCCGCGGTTACCCGGATTTTTCGCGCTCTGTGCCAGTACCACGTTGTGGTATGCGGTCGCGGAACGTATCGAGCCGGAGCACGCGGCGCACGCGCCCCTGCTCGGAACAATGGTCGCGCTTGCCGCGGCAGCATGGGTCGTGCTCGCGCTTACGCGCGCGCTCGTTCGCCTGCTCGCGTCTGCGGTCATCGCCATAGCACGCACGCGTTGGGCGCCACGCGTCCTTTTCTTGGTCGAACGCTCTCCGGTTCGCCTCATCGTTCGCCGCTCGCCGATCCACCGGCGGCGCTTCGCTCGTCCTCCTCCGGTCGCGCACATCTGCGCATAAGCGCGCTCGCGCTTCTCAACACCCTTTAAGGAGGACCTATGTCTCGCTTCTACGCGGCGCTCGTCGCCGCACTCTTGGCATTCGCGTGCGCGGCACCCGTCGTCGCCGCCGTCTCGGGTCTGGTGCGCGGGACGGTCACGCTCGACGGCAAGCCCGTCGCCGGCGCGACCGTGACGTTGGAAGGTGAAGGCTCTAAGTTTACTTCGAAGAGCAACTCAAACGGCGAATATGTCTTCTCGCAAGTACCGTTCGGAACGTACCGTGCCAGCGCGGCCCTCAAAGGCATACCGCAACTCGACGTAACCGTCACCGTCACGAGCGGCACCGTCGCCACTATTGATTTCCCGCTCACCAAGGAGCTCAAGGAGATCGCACGCGCGACGGTGACCGCGCACGAGGGCCTTTCGAGCAACCCACCTTCGGTCCATCAGATCGATCGCTCGCAGATCCAAACGTCGCCGGTGCAGAATAGTCTCGACCAAATGATTGCGACGCTGCCGGGCGTCGTCCCCTTCTCCTACAACGAACCGGTCATCAACGGGTTTCACGGCGTTACCTACAACATCGACGGCGCGCCGTTGCCGCTGGCGACCACGTCGAACTTTGCCGAGATCGTCGATCCGAAGATCATCGATTCGCTCGAGGTCTATACTGGCGCAATCCCGGCGGAGTACGGCGGCGACCGCATGGGCGGTGTCGTGAACATACTTACGAATCGGCCGACCGACGTGCCCGAGGGATTCTACGGCACGATCAGCGGCGGGTTCGGGAATCAAGCGCAGGGCGTCGGACAGATCGAGACGGCGGCGCGGTTCGGATCGAGCGAAGCGTTTCTCGATGCGAACACGCAGAGCGGCAGCCGCGGTCTCGATGCACCAACGTTCGATCCGATTCACGACAACGCGTCGGAGAGCGACGAGTTCTTCCGCTTTATCACGCAGATGACGCCGCGCAGCACGCTGGCCTTCGACTACTCCAACCAGCTGGCGCAGTTCCAGATTCCGATCAACACCGATCCCAACAATCCCTACGACCCGATCTACACGCCCGCGGGAACCGACGACGTGCAACGCGAGTACGATCGTTTCTCGAACCTCAACTACACGCTCACATCGCAAGACGGCAATGGCGTCTTTCAGGTGATTCCGTGGTGGCGCTCGACCCGCATCAACTACGATGGAGATCTCTACAACGACGTGCTCGGCATCACGCCGAACTTTGGCGCGGGCGTAGTCTGCGCAGACTGCGCCGCACCCGACGATTCCGACCAGCTCCATAACGTCGGGCTGCTCTCGAACACCTACGCCAGTTACGTGGGACTACGCGCGTCGGACTTTCGCGCGACCAAAAACCACGCGTGGAAGGTCGGTGTGGACGTGAATCGTGAGAATCTCGTCGCGACGCAAGCCTTCGCGTGCTACTACGAGGAAGGGTGCGGCGCGACGTCGGGGACGCACGATCAACCGTACTACCTAACCGCGTCGCCGGAGCAGACGCAGGCCGGCTCGCAAATCGGCATCTACGCTCAAGACAGCTGGAAGCTCTCGAAATTCGTCCAGTTCAACTACGGCTTGCGGTACGACCATTCGACCGGCTACACGAGCGGATGGATGTTTAGCCCACGCTTAGGCCTCAACGTCTGGGACGGCGGCAAGAACACGTTCCATGCGTTCTACGGACGCTTCTACGCCGCACCGTTCCTGGAAGACGTGCGGCAGGATTGCGTGCTGCTCCAAGGCTGCAGCGGCGTACCGGTGTACAACCTGCAACCCGAGCGCGACGCCTACTACGAGACCGGCTGGGAGTACGCGTTCAATCCGCAGTTCACCGGCTCCATCAATGTCTTCAGGAAGACTGTCGTTAATATTCTCGATACTACCCAGCTCCTCAACACGCCGCTCTTCGCGGTCTTCAACAACTCCATCGGAACCGATACCGGCGCCGAGTTGCGACTACAGGATCGCCTTCCCAACGACGACATGTGGTGGTTTACGATGACGTACTCTGGATCGTATGCCGCGTGCGTCTCGGGTTCGACGTTCCTCTTCCCGCCGAACACGAACGAGCCCGGCGTGCCGTGCGTAGCACAGCTCTCTCCGGAAGATCACAGCGAGACCGTGGTTTCCAGCGCCGCATACACGTGGCGATTCGGCAGGGGGCACCAATGGTTCACGACGCTGCAAGGCAACTACGGAAGCGGTTTTCCGGTCGCATTTGAAAGCGCGAATGCAAACCTAAGCGGTTATCTTCCGGTCCACACGACGTTCGATCTGGCCGCAGGGCGCTATCTCACCCCGGGACGCACGGGCCAGGATACCGGGCTCGGCGTGCAGCTGATCGTGTCGAACCTGCTCAATCACCAATACCCCATCAAAGTCGCCAACGGCTTCAATACCACGCAGATCGCGAACGGCAGAACGTTTCTGCTGCGCCTCTCGGCGCCGTTCTAGCTACTTGACAGCGAGTTGAAGCAAGACACTGCGGGGACGCGCGTGAGTGCGTCCCCTATCCCGGCGTTCAGCTAAGACTAAAAGTTTGGTCGCGGGTCGCTAAACTAAGGCACGCACGCGGCGCAAAGTCCGTAGAGCGTCACCGAGTGCTGCTTGACGCGAAAACTCGGCGGCGCCAGCTTGCGGAGATTATCAAGACAACCTGCAAGGTCAAAAGCGCGATCGCACTTCTCACATTGAAAATGGTGGTGATGCCCTTTGTCCGATCGCTCATATCGCGCAGGCTCTCCGGGTATCTCGACGGGCTCGATCCACCCCTCATCCAAAAGAGCTCCGACCGCGCGATAGACGGTCGCCACACCCAGGCCATTAGCCCGTCTCGAAGCCGCTCTTAGCAACTCGTCGACGCTTAAAGGGCGCTCAGCGCTTGCTAAAACCGCTCGCACGGCGTCCCGCTGCCTTGTTTTCCGGTTAACCCGAACTGCCACTCGTTGTCCTCCGCCTCAGGCCCCGCTTTTGGGGCTACTTTCAGACTGGCTCGGCGCTGCCCTGTCGGATCGCCTTGACTATTTGATAATGATACGCTAATCTCAATAATAAACGCAACCTGCCGTTGGCTGATTCGCAACTCTGACGTCAAGACGAGCGCGTCGCACATGCCGCAACTCGAGAGGATCGGATGAACAATTTATTGCGGCGCTATGCTAGCATAGCGCTGATTGCCGGCGGCTTGGTTTTCTCATGCGCTGCTCCGAGCTACGCCGTCAATGCCAGCGCCTTCCTGACCGGGACGGTAACGAATCAGGGAGCTCCGGTCGCCGGTGCTCGAGTAAGCGCGTCCGGAAACAACCTCACGATGCATGTAACGACGAACGCGCGCGGGGCGCTTCTCGTTCCCGCCGCTTCCACTTGGCACCTACGATGTCGAAGCGCAAAAGGGCGACCTGCAGGGTATCGTTCGCGTCGACCTCGGCAGCGGTGGTGCGAACGTCGAGATCGCCCTAACGACCCCAAAGGAAATTCACCATGCCGTCGTGAGTCGAGCGCAGACTGACGTGATTCACGGAAGCGGTAGCGACGTCGTCGTGAATCAAACATACTTGACCCAGATGCCGTTCAATAACAGCTTCTCCGAGATGGAGATCCAGATGCCCGGCGCCGTACGCGGCGCAAACGGGGTCGTGCACATGAACGGCGACCACGGAGTCATTAACTACATGCTCGACGGCGTTGCCTTGCCCCAGGAGCTCAATCGCGATATCGGCGGCGAGATCAACCTCAACGATCTCTCCTTCATCGACCTGATTGAGGGTGCGTACCCCGCGCAGTACGGCTTGCGATTCGGCTCGGTCTTCAATATGGCCACTCGATCCGGTAGCGGCCCCCCGGGTGTCGACGGCTATGCATCTGCAGGCTCGTACACGAACGCCCAATCGCAACTCGGATATCATGCGCCGATCGGTAACGCCGGCGGCTACGATATCGCGTTCAACGGGTTTCAAACGACGCGGGGGCTCGATCCTCCGAATTTCAATTCACCACATAACGACGCCAGCTCCGTCGGGCTGTTCGCTACGGCCACCCTGCCCGCAGGCGGAAATAACTTCACGAAAGTCACGTTCATCAACAGCTACGGCACGTTTCAGATCCCTAACGACGTCGCCAACGGGGAACCGGCCTCGACGGACGATAATGAAACTCAGGGCGACACCTTTTTAGCGGTTCAGTATCACCATCCGATCGGTCATACCGGGCTGATCACGTTCGGGCCGGCATACAAGGCTTCGAATATCCAAGACTTCGGCGACCCGGTTAACGACTGGATCTATGGCGAGGCCCTCAACGTTGAGCCGCCTCCCTACGGAAACGGCGGCACGTCAACGGATTGCGCGGATGCCATCCAGACCGCGAACTTTGGTCCAACGACGTGCGGCTATTCACTTGCGGACCAGCGGACGGCACTCGATTATATCATGCAGGGCGACTACGTGCAGACGTTCGGGCAGCACACCGTCGCCGCCGGCGTATCGTACGACCTTACTCGCGTATTGAAGTACTACGCGATCACCCTGCAGCCGAATAACTTTCTCGCCCCCATCCGAACCCCGAACACCCCGAACGCGGCGACGACGGTCGTCGACGACGCGCCAAACACCGGCAATACCTACCAGTCGTACCTTCAAGACAGCTGGCGTATGAGCAGTCTTTGGGAAGCAGAATACGGACTTCGTTATGATTTCTTCACGATCAAGTCGACCGGGTTTTCGCAAGGCTTCGGTGCCTTCAGTCCGAGACTCAAGCTCACGCGCTTCTTTGGTAAACGCGCGAGCCTCTACGCATACATCGGTCGCTTCTTCGAGCCATTCTCCTTTGAGAACGTTAGTCCACAGGCCGCCTACCTTCTCAATCTGCCCTTGCAGCCGACGTTAGCGCAGTTCGACCTGAAACCGGAGCGCGATACCCAACTCGAATTCGGCGGTCACATACCGGTGGGATCCGGGATCTCGGCTTTCGGGTCTGGCAAAAGAACGCAAACGACCTCATCGACGACACCCAAGTAGGCCTGACGCTTCTCCATCAAGACATTAACTACGTGCTGGGCAGATTGTCGCAAGAAGCACTCAACTACGTTCAGCCCCTGGAAAGAAACGGCCGGGCTTACTTTTCGGTCGCACACGTGGTCTCGCTCAACAAGGGTTGCGAAACTCAGTTGCTCGCGCCGTGCTTCGGATCTCCGACGGACTTCACGCCGGCGGATCACGAACAGAACTGGAGCGTCGCCAGCGGCGTGCTACTCAATGACCGGCGCGGAGGCTGGTTTTCGCTCGACGGGGAATACGGCAGCGGCTTGTCGTCCGCCATATGTCCGGACGGAACGCCCGGAAACTGCAAGGCGACTCCCCATACCACGTTCAACATCGAGGAAGGTATAGCGATAGCTCCCAAAACCGCGCTGACGCTCGGCATCCAGAACGTGCTCAACGATCGCTACTTCGTCACGCTCTTAAACGCTCAGGGAAATCACTACGCTCCGCCACGAACGTTCACTTTTGGCGTCAGAGTCCGGCCATAAGCTGACACGGCAGCGCGGCGGTCCGTCCGACCTCGCGAATGCATGCTTGGGGTATGGACAACAAATCACATTCGAGCGATGATAGCGCCAACTGGTATCGCGATAGCTGATACCGAATCGCAGATTTGGGAGTTGCTCATGACAACACATGCAACGCACGACCCACACGACCATAGACACGGCACAGGCTGCGGCCATGCCGGAACGAAACATGGCGATCACACAGACTACCTGCACGACGGACACCTACATCACGCGCATGAGGAACACGTTGACGAACACGAGCTAAGCGCGACTAGTTCGAACCCGACGGACTGCACGAGTGGACACGATTGTAACGGTCACGGGGCCTCGCATCGTCATGATCCCGGATGCGGGCACGAGGCCGTGCCGCATGCGGGTCACGTGGATTATCTCGTGCAAGGCCACATTCACAGTCAACATGGCGATCACTGCGACAACCACGGTCGGCTTATGCCTTCATAATCTCTCAGTCGAGGCGGCCTAGTTTCTTTCAAGAAACGCCGCGAAAAGCGCGATGTTCGCCCCCCCCCCCCCCCGATAGACACGCCTCGCCGTGGGCACCGGCCGCCCGGCAGCGGGCACGCCAATGCGCTCGACAACATCGCCCGAGCCAGCGCCGCGGCCGGCGCGCGCTATTATATGCGAACCACTCGCAACTAATAACGGGTTTTCTGCTTGTCGCGGGTATCTGGCCGAAAGGACTCGTCCCTAAAACTGAGGGATTCGAAATTCCTTAATGCACGACGTTCATCGCGGTCGGGTCCTCGTTACGGGCGGCGCCGGGCTCATCGGCAGCGCGATCGTCTGGGCGCTCAACCGTCAAGGCGTCCGCGACATTCTCGTCGTCGATCGCCTCGATCACACCGAGAAGTGGAAGCATCTGGTTCCGCTGCATTTCGCCGACTACGTCGATGCGGATGATTTCGCACAGCGCATCGCCGAGGGCGCGGGCTTCAACGAAGTCCACACCGTCTTTCACATGGGCGCGTGTTCGTCGACGACGGAATCCGATGCCGCGTACCTCCTGCGCAACAACTACGAGTACACGAAGAACCTTGCGCTCTGGGCCGCCGAGCGCAACCGGCGCTTCGTCTATGCGTCATCGGCGGCAACCTACGGTTCGCTCGAATCGGACCTTTCCGACGAGATGGATCTCGAAACGCTCCGGCCACTCAACATGTACGCGTACTCAAAACATCTCTTCGATCTCTACGCTCGCCGCGCAAAACTCGACGAACGTATCTGCGGCGTGAAGTACTTTAATGTCTTCGGTCCGAATGAGGATCACAAAGGCGAGATGCGAAGCGTGGTGCAGAAAGCGTACGAACAAATCAGAGACTCCGGCGTCGTTAAACTCTTCAAGAGCTATCGCGCCGAATTTCGCGATGGCGAACAGCAGCGGGATTTCATCTACGTGAAAGACGCCGTCGACATGACGCTTCATCTCGCCGAATCGCCGGCGACCGGTATCGTCAACGTCGGTTCGGGCGTCGCACAGACGTGGCTCGACCTCATACGGCCAATCTTCCACGCACTCGAGCTCCCTGAACGCATCGAGTTCATCGAAATGCCGCCGTCGCTGCGCAAGAAGTACCAATACTCGACGTGCGCGCGGATCGATCGGCTTCGCGAGTCGGGCTATCGCGCCGCCATTACGCATCTTTCGGATGCCGTTACCGATTACGTCACGAACTATTTGATGCCGAACCGTTCGCTCGAGGTTACCGACGCGCCGATCGCGCCGCCCCTCAGAGCTCCGTCATAGAAGGACACTGATGTCACAGCCGACTCGTTCCGAGCGCCGCCGTCAGGCGCGCGGTGGCAGCGCTCCGCCGCCGCGCCGCGATCCCATGCGCGCGGTCTACATCGGCGCGGCCGCCGTAATGGTCGCGCTTATCCTGGGGTTTCTACTGTACAACTGGCAGCAACGGCGTATCGTCGCGCAGGCAAACGCGACGCCGACTCCCGGACCCAACGCGAGCGCCAAGCCGGTTCAGCTTTCGAATGGCGAGAATCTCGGCGTCGCGATGTTCAAGGCGAAGTATCCAGATACGGTCAACGGGGGGCATGGCGACCCAGTCGATGGCGTCGGGTGCGGCGCCCAGGAGTACGCGACGCTCCACGTTCACAGCCACCTCGCGCTTTACGACCACGGTAAGCAGATTGCGATCCCGCAGTTCATCGGTTTTGCGCCGACGCCCACCGGCGGTTGCCTCTACTGGCTGCATACCCACGATGCGAGCGGCATCATCCACATCGAATCGCCCCAGCTGGCGCCGAACGGCAGCAACGGATTTACGCTCGGGATGCTTTTCGACATCTGGGGCGAACCGCTTGGGCCCGACGGCGTGGCGGGAATCGACGGGCCCGTGACAGCGTACGTCAACGGCGCAAAGTGGGGTGGCGACCTACGCCAGATTCCGCTGGGGGCGCATCAGCAGATCGTGCTCGAGGTCGGCACACCGATCGTGCCGGCGCCCAACTACGTCTTCCCGGCCGACGATTGAGCTGCTTGCTACCGAAGCATCTTCTTGATCTGCGTGCTGAGCTCGCCGTACGAGACCTCGCCGCTATTGAGATAGACGACCCGCTTACTGCGGTCGATCAGCGCGATCGTCGGGAAGCCGCCCTGTAGATAGAGATTTGCGACGTCGAGCACGGGATCGTACGCGACCGGATATTGCACGTTGAAGCGACGCGTCCACTCGACGACATCGGCCTCAGAAGCAGTCGATGTGCCATCCATCGCGGTGTTGCTCCCTGAGACGCCGACGAACTGGACGCGCGAACCGTACGCGCGATAAAGCCGGTCGATAACCGCCGCTTCGCGCTGGCAGTGCGGACACCACGTCGCGAAGACTTCCAGAAAGACCGGTTTCGTCGCCTTGCTCAGATCGAAGAGACCGGCGGTTGTCGCGACTTCGAACTGCGGCGCTGATTGACCGAGCTTGGCCTTACCGACGATCGGCGATTGCGAGGCTGTCTGGACTTGGCGATGGTTCGGACCAGCAAAGTAGTACGCGACCGCGCCGATCGCGACGATTGCCACGAGTACGATCGTCGTCACTACAAGTTGGCGCTTATTCATGCGCTGCGAAACCTCCGATCGATCGCCCACGCACCGGGCGCACCCCATGCGACGAGCGCACTGCCGAGACAGAGTCCAAGGTCGAGTGCAACGTGCGGCCAATCGGCTACCGCAGCGTCATTGGGTCCAAAGCACCCGCAGTTCGCCGGAATATGACGCACGATTGCCGACGCAATCGCGCTCGCATACAGAAGGAACTGTGCCGCCGCGATCGCGGCGGCGGCGCGCGTGAAGAGCCCCATAACCAGGTACGCGCCGAGCAGCAACTCGATGTACGGCAGCGCCAGCGCAAGCGGGCCTGTGACGGCTGCCGGAAGCATTCGGAAGCCGGCGATCGCGGCCGCCAGCTCGGTGGGGTGACCGACTTTGAGCGCACCGCCAACGAGCAGTACACCACCGATGAGCAAGCGTAGCACGAACACGGCGGCGTTCATCGGCGCATTCGTTGCGCCCGAGGTCGTCGAACCCCTGTAGGCGCGCGTTGTACAATGTGGATGTGGCCCGCTTCCATCGCTCTATTGCCCTCGTCGCGTCCGCGCTGATCGCCGCGTGTAGCCACGCGTCGCAAGCGCCGAACTTCAGCTTGCTCGACGATCGCGGGCAATCGTGGACACTCGCGCAGCAGCGCGGCAAGGCAATCGCGCTTACGTTCGGTTTTACGCACTGCGCCGATACCTGCCCGATGACGTTGGCGAAACTCGTTCGCCTGCGCTCCGAGCTCGGCGCGCAAGCCGACGCGCTCGCGGTCGTCCTCGTGACTGTCGACCCGGAGCGCGATACACCCGCGGTTCTGCACCGCTATCTCGCGCACTTCGGCGCCTCGCCGGGTGGGATCGTCGGCTTGACCGGCAGCGCTTCAGAGATCGATGCCGTCGAACACGCCTATCACGTCTGGTCGCAGCGCATTCCGGGCAAACGCGGAGGAACGTACGATGAAGCGCATAGCGCGGTCATCTACTTTATTGACGCCCGCGGTCGCATTGCGAGCATTCACGACGACGACGATTCGCAGGCGGCGCTCGCCGCCGCGATACGCGCGATGGCGGGTTAAGCGTGCGCGCATTACTCGTCGCGATGCTCTCTGTGATTCCCCTGCACGGCGTTATGCTCGATTCGCTCTCGCAGCACTCCGCAATCGTGCGCACCGATACGGTTCCACAGATGCTGCCGGCGCAGATTCGCCGCTACCGGCTCGACCCGCCGGTCACACTCGGCGCCGGCGCCGGCATCGATGCCTATCTCGACCGCTCGACGCGCCCCTGGACGCTGCGCGATCCCATTGCTGCCGGGCCATTCGCGCCGGGACTACCCGACAGCGGCCGCGCCGTTCCGGTCGACGTCGGCAGCACGCTGCCGGCGGCGCAACTCGTCGATCAAGACGGGCATCTCGTGCAGTTCGACCGCGCATTTACCGGCAAGACGCTGTTGTTATCGTTCGTCTTTACGCGCTGTCCGGATCGGACGCTCTGTCCCGCGATCAGCGGAAAGTTTGCCTATCTCCAGGGCCATCTCGATCCCACGCGTTTCGCGCTGGCCGAAATTACGCTCGATCCGCAGTACGATTCGCCCGCCGTGCTGCACACCTATGCGGCTGCCTACGCTGCAAACCCGAAGATCTGGACGATCTTCACCGGAACGGGATCGGTGATTACACACCTGCTCAACGAGTTTCGGATCAGCTCAATGCGCATAAGCACGAGCAACTTCTTGCACGACGACCGGCTCTTCATCGTCACTCCAGGCGGCCGCGTCGCCTACGTCGTCGAGACCGGCAGCTGGGATCCGCAGGCAGTTATCGCGCAAGCGCGGTCGGTCGCGGGGCTCGGCAGCAATCCATTCGAACGCTTCAAGCTCGCCCTGGTCGCCGACGCCATCGCACTCTGCGGCGGGAGCCAGTTTGCCGGAATCGCGCTCTTGGAGCTCTCCCTCTTCACGCTGTTGACGGTCGCCGCGCTCGGCGGCATCTGGCTGGTCGCTCGGGTCCTTTGGGCAAAGGAGGGGTCCTAGCGGCGCGAGGGCAGGGCTGCTTGCACGAAAGGCGATAAGAAGCTTCGGGCTATGGCAGCCTTGCGCAAGCCGCACGACGCATCGAAGCCGGAACAGTCGGCATTCGTGGAACGCGCCGTGGAAGAGTACGGCAAGGCAGCCTACAACTTCGCCTACCGGCTGACGCGCAATGAAGCCGACGCCCGTGACCTCACCCAAGAGGCGTTCATCCGCGTCTATCGCGCCTGGCGCAGCTTCAAACCGGGAACCTCCTTCCTCTCCTGGATATACCGGATCGTCACGAATCTCTACCGAGACGAACTTCGGCGGCATAAAGGACGTTATCAGGAAGAGATCCCGCAGGACAACGAACCTCAAAAGTTCGGTAGCGACCGCCCGCTTGCAGTCGAACCGATCGACGAGTACGTGGAGGGCTACTTCAGTGAACCGGTGTCACGCGCGCTGGAAGGGCTCACGCCGGGGCAACGAGAGATCGTGCTCCTTGCCGACATCGAGGGCTACAGCTATCAGGAGATCGGGGATATCGTGGGATGTTCCGTCGGAACGGTGCGCTCACGGTTGCACCGCGCACGCGGGCAGTTGCGCAAGCTCGTCAACAGCTATATGAAATCGACACAATGAGAGAGATGCATCCAACCAACGAACGACTCGTCGACTATCTGCACGGGGAACTGCCTGCGCGCGAGGATGCGGACGTCCACGAGCATCTTGCATCGTGCTTGCCCTGTTCGCAAGCGCGCGAGTCGGAGACCAACCTTACGGAACTTCTGCGCGCGCACGCCAAGGCCGAGGAGCGTGAGCTGCCCACAAGCCTAAAGTTGAACATCCAGGAGGCGATCGAACGCGAACGCTCGTCCGGATTGCAGCGGCGGATCGCGGCGGCGTTTCGTCCGATGATCGCCGTCCCAGCCGCCGCAGTTGTCGCGCTCGCGCTCTATTTCGCCGCAACTGCAAGCCATGGCGTGCACGCTCCAGCACGGATCGATGCGCGATACTACGTCGAAAATCACGCCGCGCTCGACGCCACCACACCCTTCGCACAGGAGACTGCACTGCCGTCCGTGCTCACATCGGATACCGTCGCAACCGATCAGCAGCCGGTCGATGAGACGCGCTAAGGTCGCAGCCGGCCTTTCCGCCGTTGCCGCGAGCCTCGCGCTTGCGAGCGCAAACTCGGCGCAGCCACCCGCCGTATCGCTGCTGCGAGAGGCGGTTGCCGCACCCTCGACAACGTCGTACACAGGCATCGTCGAGGTGGTGCGTATAGGCAACCAAACGTCCGAGGTCTCCGTCTACCGTATCGAGCACCGCGCTCCGGATCTTACCAAGCGCACGTACACCGCTCCCTCCGATCTCGCGGGCGACACCGTGATCTCCGATCGGGATCTCAGCTATTCGATCGACGTCAAGCGCCACCGGATCATCAAAGAGACGAACGTCGCTGTCGAAGATGGAACGGCGCGCGCCGACAACTATGCACTGCTGCGCACGAACTACGATGTTGGCGGACACCCCGACGAGCTCTTCGTCGGGCGCCAAACCGCTGACGTACTCCTTACGAACAAGTACACACACCACCCCACGATGCTCTTGCGCATCGACCGGGAGAGCAAACTCATCCTCGACAAGCAAGAGTACTCCGCCGACGGCTCGATGGTCGGCGAGACGCGTTTCGAAGAGATCAGCTTCACCGGCGACGTGCCCGCATCGGACTTTGCGATCCCGAAGAGCTACTACGTCGTCCAGGGGCCGCGCCTAGGTCAGCCCTCCGAGGATCCAGGGCGCATCCTTCGCGAGGCCGGCTTCGCCGCGCAAGAACCGCACCAGCTGCCCGAAGGCTTTCAATCGGTCGAAGGCGGTTTGATCGAGCTCAAAGGCGTGCGCACCGTGCACGTTCTCTACTCCGACGGCATTCGTACGGTCTCGCTCTTCGAGAATGCCCGAGGCTCGGCGCCCGACATGTCGACGATGCACCCGCAACGCATCCGCATCGCCGGACGCGACGCGGAGTGCGGAACCGACGGCGCGACCACACTGCTTGCGTGGACGGACGGCGACCTTCATTACATGCTCGTCGGTGAGCTCGCACTCCCGGAGCTGCAACAGATCGCCGCCTCGATCGCACCCTAGCGACTCTCGCTATAGCTTGATGTTCGCCGTCAGGTAGAACTGGAGCGGCGTCTTCGTCGACGTGTTCTCCGCCGATACGAGTGCCGGCCCGAATGTTCCCTCGTATGGATACTTGCGGAACGGCTGGATAATCGAGCCGTTATATCCCGGCGGATTGACGGTCGCACCAGGCGTGCCGTACGGAGCGACGGGATAGATCGTTCCGGCGACGTTGCCGTACGCGCAGATGTTTCCGTCGTTGAACGTCCACGGAGCCGACGTGCCGCCCCAACAGTAGTTCACGATGTTTGCGACCACCCCGACGAGTTGGATGCGCGGGCTGATATCGTACGAAGCCTGCACGTTCAGAATGAACTCGTTGGGCTGCGTGAACGACCCGATGCCGTCGAAAGCGCCGGTGAATGGGTCGGGGATATTGACGACGCCCAGACAGGTCGACGCATTGTAGCGATCCCCAACAAGCGGCTTGCCGCAGCCGGCGGCAGGATCGATGCCTGCTTCGGAGATCGGAACGCCGTACTTACCGCCGCCTTGGAACTGCATCGATGGCGTTACTGCCCATTGGTTGTGCTTGTAGTTGAGCACCATCGACGCCACGTAGGGCGAGCCGAAGCCTTGCGCCGCAAGCCCGAGTGCGCCCGGAAAGGTGTCGAACGTTGGGAACGCCTGCGACGGATTGACCAGTGATTGTGGCGCCGAGTTCCAATACGGATTGGCAATATCGCCGGGCGCGCAGCCGCCGCCCGGCAATCCGGCAACCGGCGTACCGTTCGGGCGATAGCATGCGGTGGCCGTCGTGCCGCTCGAGGTCGCACCGCCGCAGATGCTGTTCGGATTGCCGCTCGGGTGGTTGGCGCAGTACTTGGTATACGCGTTGTACTGCGCGATCGAGTTGTTGATGGTGCCGAGCACCGTCGTCCCAGACGCTCCCGCCGCGATCGGCCCGTAATGAACGTACGAGTTCGTGTAAGCAAAGGAAAGCAATCCCGAGAAGCCGTTCCGGGAGAAGTCTCCTTTTTGCATTTGGAATTCGACGCCTTCGCTGCGCTGGCTGCCGACGTTAAGACCGGAGACGAAACCTTGGATCGGATTGAGGAAGAACTGTTGAATCTGGTTCTGCGTCTGCCTCAAGAAGGGCGTGATCTTGAACGAGAGATCGCTCCCCTTGAAATGGTGCTCCCACGAGAAGTCATAGTTGATCGACGTTGGCGGCTGGATGGGATATCCCGGCGTGTTGCGGCCGTACTGCAGGAACTCCGTGCCGAGGTAGTCGGCGAGATCCTCTTGCCGCGTGTCGTACTGCTCGAATGCGGTGTTCGGCGCCTCGGTGTAGCGCCCGTACGAGAAACGCAGAACGTTGTTCGGGTCCGAGGTGTACGTGCCGCTGATCCGCGGCTGCCAAATATTGTAGGTGAACTGCTGGCTCGAAATGTTCTGAAGCGCCGCGCCGTGCGAACCCGCTGGGCAGACTTGTCCCGGCGCCGGATTCTGCGAAACCGCGCCGGTCTTGTTATTGATACAGTTGTCCAGGTTGTAAGCCGTAAACCAGAACTGCCGCGCGATGGCGCTCCCGCCGAGCGGTGGCGCCAACGTGTCCAGCCCTTGGAAGCCGTAGCTGTCGAGCCGGACGCCCGCGTTAATGAGCCACTTGTCGCTTGGGCGGTACTGATCGGTCACCGACGCGGAATAGAAGCTCGGCTTCGTCCCACTGTACGTGCCGGCCAAACCGTTTTCGGCCATCATGTACTCGCACGGCGCACCGCCGCAGTTGAGGCCGGTCAAGCTCGGCGCGGCACCGATGTCCGTAAGCCCGAGCGCACCCAGCGCCTGCCGCGGCGTCGTCGGAGCCGATGCTTGGTAGGGGGTCGCATTGCAATCGACGACGCCGAATGCACCCCCCCGCGTTGTCTGACCATAGCAGAGACCATTGTACGGATGGGCCGAGCTGACGATCACCGCTGCCGGCAGATACGCTTGCTCGTAGAAGCCGTTGTTGTCGCGCACGATCGTAGCGGTCGTATACGAGCCTTGGACGCTGAGGAGGTTCTGCCCGTTGATTTGGTCCTGGAACTGTGCGCTGACGCCCCGCGTATGGCTGTTCAACTCGTAGTCCGGGGCGACCGGGCAGATGAAGGCGCAGAAGTTGGTACTGTATGCGCCGTTGAGGAACCAGTCGCTGTAGAACGTATAGCCGTAGACTCTGAAGTATGCGCTTGAACCGATGTTCTTGGTGTACTGCAGCTTGACGATCGCCGTATCGTTGTACGAGTTATCGCGGTCGGCCGACGGGATGACGTTCGGGTTAGAGGGCGTGCCGACGTTGACGCCATTTGGAAAGCCATACGGAGTGACACAGTGACCGAGCGAGTTGATGCTCGTCGAGCTGAACGTGCGCCCCACCGCTGAGGGGCAACTCCACGTGTACGTATTGTCGAAGGTCACCGGGCCGCCGTTGATCGCATTCATGCATGCGGTGCCCGAACTCGCCAGCGCGCCGGTGCAGTACGTCGATGCGACGTCATTGCCCGAAATATAGAACTGGTTCTTAAGCGATTCGTCGTTGTAGAGGAGTTGGATGTCGTCGCGGCCGCCGTCGTACCTGTGCGGGATCGCGATGTGGAAGTTCATGACGACATTTCGCCCGTAGATCGTCGAGAAGGTGCTGTAGTTGCCCGCGGGCCCAAGCGGAAAGTACGTGTTGCCGGTGCCCCCGTAATAGAGCGACCAGCCGGGTGCGTACGGCACGGCGTAGTTGGTGCCGGAGATGAGGCCCAGGGGCGGCCCGAGCCAGTTATCGTACTCCGAGCCGTTATTGTTGTTAACGTAGTTGAAGGCTTGGTTCGAACCGGCGATACCGACGTAGTACGAAAAATCTCTATCCGGCGTCGAGCCGCCGACCTCAATGGAAGCGCGGTGGTAGAAGGACGGCGTTCCAATCCCGAGCGAGCGCGGTCGCATAGCCGGGATAGGTGCCGGTCTTGATGACTTGGTTGATGAAGCCCGAGAGGCCCTGACCTTCCGAGTTTGCCGGGTTCGCGCCGGTGTAGACTTCGACTTCGGCGTTGCCGAGCGAGGATGCCGAACTCGACGCGTAGTTGTCGAACGACCGGTTCACGGGAACGCCGTCGAACTCGTAGCCGACCTGATCGTAGTCGCCGCCGCGAATGTTGATCGTCTCGTAGTATCCCGTTTGGTTCGGGATGACGTACGCGCCCGGAACGGTCGCGATCGCCGAGTAGGCTTGGTTGAGGCTGCCGCCGCCGCCGAGCGCGGCCGCTGCCTGTTGCGTCGAGGCATTGATCGAGTAGACGTCGGACGTCGTGCCGGATTTTACCAGCGCTCCGCCGGCGAGGGACGCGACGCGCGCGATAGTCTTAAGCGCTTTTGGAACGCGAACGGCCAGCGTCTGCACCGTATCGGCAAAGACGACTTGGCCGGGCGTGCTGGTCGTCTCGTAGCCGTTCTTCGAGACCGTGATCGTGTACGTATCGGGGCCGAGCGTGAGGAAGCTGAACCGCCCCCCCGCGTCCGTCGTTTGGGTGACGCGTTGAGAAGGGCTGCTCGCCGTGACGCTCGCGCCTGCGATAGGCGCCGACGTTTCGGCGTCCAGCACCGTCCCCGTAATGCCGCCCGTGACGCCCGCCATTGCCCAGGTTCCTTGGCAGAGAAACATCACGACCAAGAACGATGCCGTAACGATTCGGCGAAGTGGCTGTGCGATCACCATTCCGTACCTCCTGCGCGCTGTCGACGTCTTGCGCTCGGTTCGGCGTGCTCCATTCCATTCCATACTAACTCGGCGCCGTGCGAGCGCCATACCGCGCTACTGTCGGCAGATCTCGAGCGCGTCGTCGAGGGCGGCGCGAACGCCGCCTGGAACTGCGCCCGAATCCGCACGGGGCAGGTCGCCTCCGCTCTGCGCGATCGCCGCGATGGAAAAGACGAGTGCATCAATTTCATAACCACCCTCGAGCGCATACGTGACCGAGCCGCCGCAAAACTCGCCCGCGATACGATCGATCAGAGCTGCCAATGATACGGCCGCTTCCATCCCGACGCCGAGATCGCCGACGCGATCGCCAGCAACGTAGTCGAAACCAGCGCTAACAAGGAGCAGCTCCGGACGCACGGCGCGCGCGACGGCCGGCAGCACCGATTCCCACACGGCGACGAACGCTTCGGTCGAAATGCCGCTTGCCGGCAACGGAATATTTGCTACGACGTCCTGCGATCGACGGTAACTGCGCGTTCCAGTTCCCGGATATGCCGGATGTGCATGCGTCGACACGTAGGAGAGACCGCCTCCCGCGACCGCTTCTGAGCCGTTGCCGTGGTGGTAGTCGAAGTCGACGATCAGGACGCGGCGCCCCGTACCGGCCTGAAACGCGCGCGCCGCAATCGCGACGTTATTGAAGAGACAGAAACCCATGCCGCACGACGGTTCGGCGTGATGGCCGGGCGGGCGGACGAGCGCAAAGACCTTCTCGCGCCCGGCGACCGCGGCTTCCATCGCAGCGATCGCGCCGCCGGCAGCCCGGCGCGCTGCCGCGTACGAGCCTTCGTCGACGACGACGTCGCCGGTCGAGAGGTAGTGTGGCGCGCCCACGGCGGTTTCACGCTTGACGAGGTCGACGTACTGCGGCGTATGCACGCGTTCAAGCTCTTCGTCGCTCGCATCCCGGGCCGGCGCGCTCGCGCCGAGTACGCCTTTGGCCAGCAGACGCTCCGCGACGAGCTCTACGCGTTCGGGGCGTTCCGGATGTCCGACGCCGCGCAGGTGCTCGCCGTAGAGCGCGTCAGTGACGAACTTCAGCCGGTGTGTTTCGCGGGCGGGCGGCAGGGATCGGCGGCGCCCTTCTCCACGGCGGCGTAGTCCTTCGTGCCCTTTCGCATTACGTTGAGCGCAAGAAGCCGTTTGTAGGTTGCCACCGCCTTCGGACACTGGTTGGCCCCGGCGTACGATTTGGCCGCAAGGTAGAGCAGCGGCGGATTCGCATCGAGATAACCCTTCGCCGCCTTGTCTAGCACCGTGAATATCTGCGCAGCTTCCTTATAGTTCTTCAGCTCGTAGTCGGCGCCCGCGACGCAGCCGAGCGTCGCCGGCGAACGCTGGATCTCAAAGCTCTTGCCGCAAGCATCCCGAGCGCCGGAGTAATCACGAACGTGCGAGTAGGCCTGTCCGAGCAGCGCGAAGCCCTGCGCATCGGGCGAGACCTGGGTGTAATGTTTCAGGTAGCCGATAGCATCGCTTGTCCTGCCGGCCTCCATCGAGGCTTCACCCAACCCCATGAGCGCGCTCGGATTATCCGGATCGATGGCCAGCGCCATCTTCCATTCTGCGGTCGCCTTGTCGAATTGGTGCGTCGAGGCGAAGTAGTCGCCGTACGCGACGTAGCCGGCCGGCACTTTTGGAAACTGCGCCGTGATCTGCTGGAATATCGCCTCGCCCTGCGCCGGCTTCTTCTCCGAGACGAAATAGGCCGCCTTACGAACCATGATGGCAACCTTTTGATCGTCGGTCGGAGCGGCGACAATAGCATCGTCGTACGCTGCGGTCGCGCGCGCGTCATCATGTTGCTTCGCGTAGAGGTCGGCCTTAAAGACCAACGCTTGAATGTTACGCGGATCGATCGCCAGCGCACGTTCGATCGTTTGCAGCGCCATTGGAATATTGTCTTGCTGCCCGTAGGTCGACGCGATCTGGAACAGCGGCGCGACGTCCTTCGGATTGAGTGCGTAGGCTTGTTCGAACTGCGCCCGCGCGTCGTCGAAGTGCCCTTCGGCGGCGTAGACGGCGCCAAGCGTCATGATCGCCGCGGCGTCGGTCTTATTGAAGGTGACGGAACGCTTCGCGATACGCTCGGCGTCCGCGGGGCGATTCTCTTTGATGTAAATGTCCGCGAGCTGCGCCAGGACGCCGACGTTGGTCGGGTCCAGATTCGAGGCTTGCTCGAGGTCGTAGGTGGCGGCAGCCATATTGCCGAGCTGGTCTTGAGCGTAGCCGTCGTAGTAGTAAACCTGCGCCGTCTTGTCGCCCATCTGCAACAGGTGCTGCGTGTACTGCACCGTGATGTCGGGCCGATTGATCTGCAAGAACTCTGAAGCCAGCTGCGCCATTGCCTGTTGGTCGTTCGGATTCGCCTGAAGCTTGGCTTGGAGGCGCGGGATCGCGACGCTTGGCGGCTCCGGACTTGCGGTCGGCAGAGCCGACGGCGCGGGCGACGGGGTTGGCGTAGCGGATGTCTTCTTGGCGCTGGCGCTCGGCGTCGTCGTCACAACGCCGATCGCGCAGATCAGGCTCACCAGCGCTACGAGTACAAAACGTTTCAAAAGATCTATCCTTTAGCGGCTTCAATGAGTTTCGTCAGCTCGGGTACGATGCGGAACGCATCCCCGACGACGAACAAGTCGGAAAACTCGGCAATCGGCGCAGCGGCATCCTTATTGATGGCAACGATCGTTCCCGAAGAGCGCATGCCGACTTTATGTTGGATCGCACCCGAAATGCCGATTGCGACGTATAGGTTCGGCGTGACGGTCTTGCCGGTCTGCCCAATCTGAAGATTATATGGCACCCAACCCGCATCGGCGGCGGCCCGGGATGCCCCAACCGCTCCACCCAGTGCCAGCGCGAGTGGTTTCAACAGCGTATCGAACGGCTCCGGGCCGCCGAGCCCCCGCCCGCCCGCCACGACGACGGAAGCTTCCTCCAGAGCCAACTCGCTCGAACCCTCTTCGACGTCGCTCTCGACGCGGGCGGCGTATGATTTGCCGGCCGGCTTCTCGAGTTGGCGAATCTGGGCGCCGGTCGCCGCAGGCGCAACCGAGAGCGCGTTGGGGCGAACCGTCGCGATCGCATAATCGGCGGGGCGCAGTTCGCACGTCGTGATGAGCGCGCCACCGAGCTTTGGAGAGACGCAACTCACGACTGAGTTCTCGATCTTGAACTCGGTAACGTCGGCGGCGATACCGGCTTTCAGCCGCACTACCAAACGTCCGGCAACGTCGCGGCCGGCGAGCGTATTGGGCAGCAGGACGAGGGACGGGCCGATGGTTCTCGCCGCCGCTTCGAGGTAGTCGACGACCGGATCTAAGAGGAAAGCGGCAACCTCCGGATCCTCGTTGACGTAGACGGCGTCGAGCGGGTACTGCGTAAGCGTTTCGGCGAGCGTCGAGGCGCCGGGGCCTAGAGCAATGGCGTAGGCTTTCCCGCCGAGCTGGTTTGCCAGGTCGCGCGCGGCGCTCGCGAGCTCGAAGGTGACCTTGTGTGTCTCCCCGCCGCGATGCTCCGCGTAGACGATGACGTTGTTCACGATTATACGAGCTTCTTCTCTTTGAGAAAATCGAATATGGCCCGGGCTCCGGTGGCTCCGTCGGGCGCCTCGATCGTCTGACCCTTGCCTCGTGGGGGCGGGGGCGCAAATGCGAGCAGCTGCGTCTTCGATCCGGCCGTGCCGACGGGCAGCTCGAGAGCGAGATCACCGATCGAGATAACGTCGATGCTCTTTTTCTTCGCGCCCATGATGCCTTTGAGCGATGCGTATCGCGGCTCTCCGAACGTCAGCGCGGTCGTGAGCAGGACTGGGAGCGCGGCTCGAACGTTCTGGTAGCCGGTGTCGGTCTCGCGCTCGACCGAGATCTCGCCGTTCGCGATCTCCGCTTTCCGTGCGTTCGTCAAACATGGCAAATCGAGATGTTCGGCGAGCGCGCCCGGCACTGCGCCGGTGCTGCTGTCGTCGGTCAGCCCTCCGACAACCAAGAGATCGTAGGATTGGCGGCGTAGCGCCTGCGCCATCGCGTACGCAGTCGCCCAAACGTCACTGCCTTCCAGTCCGACGTCGCTCAACAAAACGGCATCGTCGGCGCCCATCGCGAGCGCCTTGCGCAGCGTCTCCTTAAGCGTTTCCGGTCCCATCGAGAAGACGGTCACCGTGGTATCGTCGCCGGCCTTCTCTTTGAGCTGCAAAGCAGCTTCGAGCGCGTACTCGTCATACGGATTGAGCACCGTCTCCACGCCGGTGCGAACCAAACGCTTCGTCTCGGGATCGATGCGTTTTGCGGCGTTCGGATCCGGAACGAGTTTTACCGTCACCACGATCTTCACGTGGTAGCGCAACCTCCTTCAGAACGAGGAAAAAGACCAGCGAAGGTTGGTCGTGCCGTGGCCGGGGACCTCCCAGCGCGGCAGAAGGGCCGAACGCCGCACCTGAGAACGGCCAAGCATGCTCAGATTCGGCATTGCTTTAGCGATTCTAGTCGTTCTCGTGCCGGTGCGAAGCCCCGCCGATTCCTTCGTCGCGAAGACGTCCTACGCACCCGAGGATAACCCCGTGGAGCTGGTGCTCGACGCGTCGCGCGCCGCCAATGGGATCGTGCGGGTCAACGAACGCATCCCCGCGACAGCCGGAGCCTTCACACTCGTCTATCCGAAATGGATTCCGGGAGAGCACGGGCCGACTGGGCCGCTCAACGACCTCGCGGCACTGCGCATCTCCGCAAATGGTTCGCAACTCGATTGGCACCGCGATCCGATCGACATGTACGCGTTCCGCGTGAACGTTCCGCGCGGCGTCCATTGGCTCGACGTAGAATTCTACGTTCTGCTGAACGGACCCGACGATGTTACGTCGAGCCATTCGGTGGCAATCGTCAACTGGAATCGCGCCCTGCTCTACCAGTCAGGGATCGATTCGCATCAATACTTCGTTCGTCCGTCGATTATCTTACCGCCGGGGTGGCAGTACGCCACGGCAGTGGGGCGGATGGCCTCTCTCGCGGGGGCCCTTCCTCTCTGTGACCGCTTAGCTGGAGTGCGGTTCGGTTCCAGCGCCGACCGTTGCATCGATTTCGCGACCACGGCCCTAGACATGCTCGTCGATTCGCCGATCGACATGGGGCGTTACGCCAAATCTTGGACGCTGTGGCACGAAGGCTCAACAGTAGGCGCGCGCGCCGCGACCGCGGCCGTCGAACTCGATGCGTTCGCCGACTACCCGCAAGATCTCGACATCCCACCGAACCTGCTGCACGCCTACGAGCGCATGCCCGCCGAGACATTCGCGATGTACGGCTCGCGCCACTTCGCCAATTACTATGCGTTGCTCACGCTCAGCGACGCAATCGGCTTTGAGGGGATCGAGCACCATCAGTCGAGCGATAACCGTGCGCCGGACGACTTCCTCACGAATCCGCAAGAGTCGCTCGCCGACGGTGACCTCGTTACGCACGAGTTCTCGCATTCGTGGAACGGCAAGTACCGGCGGCCGGCCGATCTTACGACGCCGAACTTCCAAGTGCCGCAACAAACCGATCTGCTCTGGATATACGAGGGGTTGAACCAGTACCTCGGTGATGTACTATCTTTCCGCTCGGGGATTCGCGAGCCGCGTCTTTATGCGGAGTATCTCGCGACCTTGTACGCGCGGCTGGACTACGAAACTGGCCGTACGACGACGCCGCTCATCGACCTAACGACGGGCGCGCCGTACTTCTTCGAGGCGCGCGGGGATTACGGCGCGATCCGCCGCAGCGCGGGCGATTTCTACGACGAGGGGGAGCTGCTCTGGCTGGACGTCGACACGATCGTTCGCGAGCGATCGCACGGTGCACGTTCGCTCGACACGTTCCTCCATCGCTACACCGAGCCGGCGCTGAGCGGCCCGATCGTCGTCACATACACGCGCGCGCAGATCGAAGCGCTGCTCAGCGAGGTCGAACCGTACGACTGGCATGCGTTCTTCGAGAAATACGTCTACCAGGTCAGCGCGCACCCGCCGACGGACGAGCTGGCGCGCGCCGGCTGGCGGATGGTCTACACGGAAAAGCCGAACGCCTTTATCACCGCCGACAATACGACGCGCCACAGCGGGATTACGGCCTGGTATGGGTTTGGAGCCAACCTGGACAAGGATGGCAAGGTAAAGGACGTGCGTGAGAACTCCGCGGCGTGGCGCGCCGGGCTTGCTCCTGGCATGCAGATCGTGGCGGTGAACGGTCAGCAGTTCTCAACCGACTCGCTCGACTACGCCCTGCGTACC
The DNA here is from genome assembly GCA_963758805.1 of Vulcanimicrobiota bacterium. Taxonomy (GTDB): domain Bacteria; phylum Vulcanimicrobiota; class Vulcanimicrobiia; order Vulcanimicrobiales; family Vulcanimicrobiaceae; genus Cybelea. Next base: position 1,018,837 of record CAVWWP010000001.1, on the reverse strand, counting down.
GCGCAACACTCGAACGCGCCCATCTCGCTCATCGCTACGCAGACGGGCTGGTTCCAAACGCTCCCGCTCGACTACCACGACGGCGCGCGTTATCCGCACCTCGAACGCATCCAGGGCACGTCGGACATGCTCGCCGAGATCGTCGCACCGCACGCGAGGTAACGCTCCGGCAATGGTACGCCGGCCGAACGCCGGCGTGATACAACGAGAGTATGCTCCTGGTGGGCGTCGCTCTCGTCGCGCTCAGCGCGACACCGGCTCCGACCGCGGCGCCAAGCACGACGGCCGTCCGGCACCTCGTTTATGCATTTACGTGGGGTACGACGAGCGACGTCGAGAGCCGCGTCGGCGGGTTCGCCGAAGATGGCGACAACGCGAGATCTGCCGGCACGCCGTCGGGAATTACCGACAACCGAGGCGGCACGGAAGACAAGGGGAGGATCTTTGTTGTCGTCGAGCACGAGCAGTCAGATCGCGCTCTCGTCGTAGAGGTGAGTGAGCAGGCCATCGGATCGCGCTCAGCTGCGCCTGCAACGTGCGTCGTCTTCGGCAACACGGATGTTTTATGCGATCCGAACAAGAAAGTGAACGCCGAGGAGCTCACCTTGTTACGATTTCTCGGACCGACCTTCGTCGACCCCACATCGATCGGCGCCGATCGGCACTGGCGCATCGAGCGAGCCAATCCGAACGTCTCGACGACTGCAGATTACCGGATCGTCGGCAATGATGCCGGCGCGATGACGATCGACGAAACGCGCGTCGTCAACTACACGGGCGCGCGCCCGCTCACCCAGACGATCGATGGGACCATCGACTACGACTTCAATCGGTTGGCCCCGCGCTCCATCAGCGAAACCGCGATCGAGCGAACCGAAAGTGGTGAATCATACCAGACCGTCCGCTCGCAGACCGTGCTGCGCCTCGAGGACGATTCGCTTGCCGGCGCGACACCATAAGCGCTTCACGCTACTGCTTGTTTCGCTCGCGCTAGCGAGCTGCAGCGGCGCGCCGGGCACGCTTCCAATCGGTTCTGCAACTCGAACCGCTCCGGCACACGCCGCGGGCGTGGCCCCTGCTGCACCGCATGCGCTGCAAGCGCATGCCGTCATCGGGTTCAGCGTCGATACGCCACAGCGAGCTGCAAATGCCGGGCGCGAAGGCGTCAACACGACGATCCTATACGACGGGTCGCCCGCACCGCAGAGCGCGCTCGAAAAGGCTCTCAGCGCACATTCGATCGAGGTCGTCGACGCCGCCGTCTCGTCGATTCTCTTCTATTGGGAGTGCCATCGCACGCATACCGTCGCGCCGCCACCGGGAAGCTACTCGTACAATAGCTACTGCCGGACGGATGAGGATCCGCGCATTGACTCAGACTCGGTTGTCCTACACAACGTGGACGAGATCCTCGAGCGTGACGCAAAGCGCCCATACGTCGTCGGCTACTGGGTCCTCGACGACTGGCCGAGCTGGGATGCGGGCAGCGCGCGAACGCTCCTGCAGAAGATCCACACCGAGATCGAAAACATAACCCCAAGGAACCCCGCGATCTGCGGCTTCGGCGCCGGCATCGGCCGACCCGGAAAGGTCGACTGGTTCGCGGGCACGGCTGACAACTATTCGAACGGCGGCTGCGATATTGTGGGATGGTATGTCTACTCGTCGTTCGGGCGGCATCATCCGTCGCGTGGAGAGCAACTCGATTGGTCGATGAAGGCGCTCCTTCCGGCGATGCGTCAGAGTCTTGCGAAGTTTGGCTGGAACATGCCGGCAACACCCCTCTACGGCATCGGCCAAGCCTGGGCGGGATCGTACGATCGCCGTTTCTATCAGCCCGGGTTAAGCGTCAAGGAGATGCGCGATCAGGCTGCCGGCTTCTGCAACTTCGGCGCGCAGTACGTCGGATGGTACGCGTGGGACGACAGCGCCGACAACAAGCGCACGCGCACGCCAAATAACTCAAAGACGATCGCCAATGGGATTGCCGCTGGCATCGCCGCCTGCGGTACAGCTTGGAAGTAGTCGACCCAAACGTGAATGGAGGCCCCGCCATATGGGACCTCCATCCTTACGTGTTCGTATTATCTACTTAAACTGGATGTTCGTTTCTAGCTCACGATCTCACATCCAGCTCACTGTTTGACGAGTGGCCAAGCCGCGATTCCTGCCGGATTAATGTTGCCTACGATTGTAGAAAACGGCCTTTTCGCGTCTTTCTTGTAACCAACGACGCTCCCGTACTGATTCGATTGGAAGAATGCATCGTTGGCCGTCACCCCGCCGAACGCCGATTCCGTGATGCCCTTTTTGATTACGAGCGACGGAACGGTTGAACCGCGCGGATAGACGTTGACTTGTGAGTAGTTACTCACGTAGAGCGTATCGTTGTGCCCGAGCGCTATCCCGAATGGACCGTTGAGCCGCTTGAGCCCGACGTTCTCCACTTTTTTCGATCCGGCCCGAACCATCGATACGACATTTGCTTTATCGTCGGCCACCCAGACGTTGTCCTTACGATCGACGGCGATACCGACGGGATTTGAGTAGCCATGGATGACCTTGAACGGCTTCTTGTCTCCGGCCTGATACTCGGTAACCGTTCCGTCGAACCTGGTTGCGAAGATATCGCCCTTGGAATCAACGGCGATGCCATCGTATCCAGGCCCCGGGATCTTGAGACGCGGCGATGACCTACCCGGGGAGTAGACTGTAATCTCGTGCGCGCCGCCCGCATTCGAGACGTAGAGCGCCCCCGCTGCATCAACGGCGAGGCCCTGCGGATTCGAAATGCCATCGGTGATTGTCGCCTCAGGCGACGGGTTCGGCGTGTTTGGGTCGTAGAGACGCACCGCGTTGCCGGCAGAGTCGGCGACAAACAGAATCGGCTTATCTTTTCTAGCAGCCGGCCATCCCTGGGGTGCGGCCAGTGATGAGATACTCTGCGCCGGCGTTAAGGCGGACGATCCGCCCGAACATCCGGCAAGTGCAAGGGCGACGGTAAAGACGCCCATTTGCGACACATGTGTACTCATGGGAATGCCTCCGAAAGCTCCTTGAATCGAAGTAGGGGGTACCTTCTCAAGACGGAGCAGGGATTCCCTTCCAAGCCTTCGCATTGTTGGTGGCGAGCTTCCGAGCAACCGAGCCCTCGGTGCTAATTCCCGCGACAAGACAACGCGGAGGCCCGCTTCAGAACTAATCCGAATTCCTTGGGATGCTGACGCCTGATGAAGTGCGGAGAGTGCCGCTTTTTGCCGAGCTTGGCGAAGCTGACCTCGAACGACTGGCAAAGCGATCCGCTGATATCCATTTGCAACCGGGTGAATACGCCGCTCACGAGGGCGAAGGGCGCGCATTACTCGTGATACTTGAGGGCGAAGCCAGCGTCACGAAATCTATCGACGGCATCGAGCGCGTCGTGGGACGTCGCACGGCCGGCGAAATTTTTGGCGAGGTTCCGATCGTTCTGGGCTCGCCCTTCCTGGCGAATCTGCGCGCCGCAACGGTGGCGCGCATCATGCGAATCGAGCCGCGAGATTTCCACGCTGCATCCGCATCCGCACCGGAGTTGGCGGCTCGAGTGGGCGTGCTGGCGCAGGACCGGATCGAGGGCCTGCACGACATCGCGGCCGATCACCCAGCGCCGCGAGCGACCATCGTCGGCGAGCGCTACGATCCGCAGTGTCGAGCGCTGCGCGATTTCCTCGACCGCAATGGCGTTACATTCGACTGGATAACACCCGACGATCCGAACGTCGAATCGCGAATTGCCGGTTACTCGCGCATCAAGGGCCGATATCCCGCCGTAGTCCTCGAAGGCGGCGGTTTTCTGGTTCAGCCGGAACAGCGCGAACTTGCGCAGCGGCTCGGGCTAACGACGACGCCGGCAGTTTCCGAATACGACACGGTCATCATTGGAGGAGGACCGGCCGGCCTGGCCGCCGCCGTATACGGCGCTTCCGAAGGCCTTCGCACGTTGATGATCGAGCGCGAGGCGCCCGGCGGTCAAGCCGGCACGTCGTCGCGGATTGAGAACTATCTCGGATTTCCAAACGGCGTCACGGGCGGAGAACTTGCCGGTCGAGCGTTGGCGCAAGCAAAACGCTTCGGCGCCGAAATCCTAGTGACGCGTTCCGTACTCGACATCGATGCACAGACTCGCCAAATCGAACTCGATGGCGGCGAAGTCGTCTGCGCCGGAACCCTGATTCTGGCAACGGGGGTCTCGTGGCGCCGCATTCCATTAGATGGATTTGCCGAGCTGACGGGTCGCGGCATCTACTACGGTGCTTCTCAGAGTGAAGCAAGCACGCTAGCGGGGCTCGACGTCTTTCTCATCGGCGCCGGCAACTCTTCGGGACAAGCGGCGATGTATTTCTCGAACTACGCTCGCTCGGTGACGTTGATCGTGCGGGGCTCGTCGCTGACGAAGAGCATGTCGCACTATCTCATCGACCAGCTCGCAGCAAGAGAAAACGTGCACGTGCGACTCGGATCCGAGGTTACCGGAGTACACGGCAGCGACCATTTGGACGCTCTCGACGTCACGGTCACCGCCATCGGAGAGACGACGAGGCTGGCGGCGGGCGCCCTCTACATCTTTATTGGAGCGGACGCTGAAACGTCATGGCTGCCGATTGCAATCGCACGCGATGAGCGCGGGTACGTCCTCACCGGCAGCGATGCCGCAAGAAGCGAGCATTGGACGCTACAACGCGATCCGTACCTGCTCGAAACGAGCGTAGCTGGAATCTTTGCGTGCGGCGACGTACGCTACCGATCGATCAAACGGGTCGCCGCGGCGGTCGGAGAAGGCAGCATGGCAATCGCATTCGTCCACCAGTTCTTACAGGCAGCGTCGGCTCCAAACGTTGAAAGGGCGCGCGACGCCGATTTACGGGCGGAAACCGTTGTAAAATAGGACAGTCCGACCCCGTCCGTTCCCGAATGCGTTATTCTGTCGGCCTTCAGCGATCTTGACTCGCAGCGCGTCGAGGGTGGAGTCCGCATCAGGTCGTACTACAATTCGGGTATGGAGACACCCGCAGCCGAGCAGTTCCGCCAGCGCGTCCTTGCCAATTGGACGGACCCGCAAACCGTGGCAGCGTGGCGGAAGTGGCACCCGCGGATCACCCGTCAGCAGCAACACGTCAGCGACGCGCTGCTGGCGGCGGCTCATCTAGGCACCGGCAGCCGCGTTCTGGACCTTGCCAGCGGCAGCGGCGAACCGGCGTTGCACATCGCACGCGTCGTCGGTCCAATGGGAAGCGTTGTCGCGACCGACGTCAGCGGCGACATGCTCGGCATTGCGCGAGATCACGCTCGCGAGCAGGGCGCTTCCAACGTCGATTTCGTCGTATGCGATGCCGAAGCGTTACCGTTCGAAGACGCGACGTTCGATGCGGTGACGTCGCGAATGGGCGCAATGTTCTTCGTCGACCTCCATCGGTCGCTGCAAGAAGTGCGCCGCGTGTTGCGCCCGGGGTACTGTGCCGCGTTTTCCGCATGGGGGCCGCAACTCGAGAGCAGCTTCTTCACGGCGATCGTCGCACCGTTTGCGGCGCGCTGCGACCCACCGAAGCCGCCGCGAGGGGCGCCGCACGCGTTTCGTTTTGCCGAGCCGAACTCGTTGAGCGATGCGTTGCTCGCCGCCGGATTTCACGATGCCGCCGAAGAGCGTCACGTAATCGAAATGCCGTGGTTCGGACCGCCGGACGAGTGGTGGGAGGCGTTTTACGAACTTGCGGCGCCGCCCTACTTTGACGAACTGCCGGAAGCGCAGCGTATCGCGGCAAAGAGCGAGGCGATTGAAAATCTGCAACAGTTATATCGCGACGGCGCGGTGCGAACGCAGGCCGCCGTGGTAATCGCGAGCGCTCGAGCGTAACATACCATGACCGAGTCGTGATACGCGCCGGCGCCCTGTTTGCCGCCGTTTCGCTTGCCGTCTCCGCCTGCGGAGGCGGTGCCAAATCTCCGGTGACTCCAAGCTCGAGCGGCATCGGCACCGCGGGCGCGCGCTGCTCGACTTTGCGCGTCGGCAAACCCATATCACAGGGTTATGCGAATACTACGTGGCCGAACGATCGCGGCGATGCCTGGCGCACGGGCGCCGTCGCCGCGGGCCTTCCTGCAAGCATCCGTAGCTCGCTCCGCACCGTAAGCGCCACGCTTCCGCCGGCACCGACCTTAGGCTCCGTCGGGCTAGACGGCAATCTGTACGTACTCGGGGGAGCGCCGTTCGTGCAAGATGTTTTCACGAATCTTATCTTGGGAGCTCCGCACGTGCTAACTCCTTTGCTCGTGGCGAGAAGCCTTCTATACGCTCGGACGGTAACACCGTATATCGCGCGCATCAATCCTTCGACCATGAGCGTCAACACGCTGAAGCTCGCGAACGGCGCGAACCACAGCGTGAACTACATCGGCAGTATCCTGGAAGATTCTAACGGCTACCTTTATGCCGTTGCGCAAGGGTTTCTCTACAAGATCGATCCGAAGACAATGTCGGTGGTGGCCTCAAAGCAGCTTCCTCTCGCAACAGACTCACACGGGAAACCCAACGCTCTCACCGCATACAATGGTCTAGGCGCTGACCTACACGGAGATCTCATCCTTCATGGTTTTCCGATGGGTGGCGCGGGCTCAAACATTCTCCTCATGGTCGACCCTGCAAATCTCTCGATCAAGGCGCAACTCGAGTCCACCGATGTCTCGATTGCCCGACCGACGATCGTGTCTACAGACGGGCACGAGCCGGAATACCTCTACATGCCGGCACAGAATGAATCGAAGCGCTACCTTCTCACCCAAAGAGGCTTCATTTTGGACGATGCCTTTACTCAAAGGTACCTGTTTCCGTCTGACAACGGTGCGGTTGCAGCCGGCGCAGACATCTTTATGGGACGGGGCATCGTGTTTGTAGACAATGGAGACTTTAAAGCGACCGTACCGATGACCATCTTTGCCCAAAGCGCTTCCAAAGGTGCGCGGATTCAAGCGCAGCCTGCGTTTCCGGGAGCGCAGGGCGCCGGGTGGTACCTCTTTGGGCAAGCCGGCGACCCGTTCCACTCTGGGATTGAAGCGCTTCACAACAGCGTCACCGGCCATATCGCAGGCTTCTCGGCCTGCGCCGGAGGTACAAGCGTTCACCTTCTGTGGGTGAACGACCGCATCCAGGGGTCCGCCGGCATGGCGATCGATTACGCACATGGACAGTTGTACGCCGACGACCACCAATGCACGGGCTCGTCTTGGCGTACGAAGACGTGCAAGCTCTGGTTCGTCGTCCTGGATCTTCGCACTGGGAAGGAGATAGTCCGGACTCGCGTAGCCGGCAGCAAACCATCGAACGCCCAGATATTCGTTGGGCCGAACAATGCGGTGTTCTATGTTGCCGGCGAGTCGGGTGAGCCTCACGGCTATATTACGAGGATTACCGCTCAGTAGTGAATACGCCCTCATACAACGAGGTTGCCGGAAGAAGCGTCGAGCGCGTGGCCGCGCTCAGCGACGGCGTGTTCGCCTTTGCGTTGACCCTGCTCGTCATCGAGCTTCGAGTGCCCGTGGTCGCATCGGTTCATTCCGACGCGGGACTGTGGCGCGCGCTTGCCTCGCTGGGGCCGGACTTCTTGACCTATCTCCTCAGCTTCTTGACGCTTGGAGTGGTCTGGCTCGATCAGCACACGCAACTCAGTAACATCAAGCACTCCGACCGCAGCTTCGCGTGGATTCATCTCGGCCTGCTGCTGATGGTGACGATGGTGCCGTTTTCGACCAAGTTGCTTTCAGCGTTCATCACGTATCGATCGGCGCTTCTGATCTACTGGATCAACATCGTCGGCATCGGCGCGATGCGCTATGCGAGTTGGGAGTATGCCCACAAGGCGAACCTGTTTAAAGAGGAGACTCATCCCGGCACGTTTGAGGCGGTGCGGCGTCGCATTCTTCACGCCCAGGTGCTCTATGCCGTGGCGACTCTCTTCTGCTTTGTGGACAACTATCTCAGTATTGCCTTACTGGTCGTGGTGCAGCTCTGCTATGTGCTTGGGCCTAGCGTCGGTCTCTTGCGCTGGTTTTGACGCACAGGTTGGGCGTTCGAGCGCTTTCGAGCTTTCCCGTCTGGACGACCGCTTCCAACCCGTCCGTGACAAAATGTGACACGAAGCCAACGGCTCATTGACGCGGTCTGAAGACAAGGCACGCGCCGGGGCCGCTTTGAAGTTCTGCTCATGGCGCTGAAAGCTCCGCTACCTAGCGGAACAGTGACGCTGCTCTTTACCGATATCGAGGGCAGCACGCAGCACTGGGAACAGCAGCGCGCGGCAATGGCCGACGCGCTGCGCCGCCATGACGAGCTTTTGCGAACTACAATTGAAGCGCACGGTGGCCACGTCTTCAAAACCATGGGCGATGCAGTCTGCGCAGCGTTCTCGCGCGCACCGGACGCCGTCGCTGCCGCCGCTGACGCACAGCGCGCGCTCGCAGCCGAGGACTGGAGTGTGGCAGGCGGACTGGTCGTGCGCATGGCACTGCACAGCGGAACGACCGACGAGCGCGAGGGCGATTATTTCGGCCCGGCGGTCAATCGCATCGCGCGATTGCTCGCGATTGCGCACGGCGGACAGGTTGTCGTCTCAGGCTCGACGGCGGCGCTCCTGCGCGGCGTAATGCCGGAGCGAATGCAGTTAACAGATCTCGGTGAACATCGCCTCAAAGACCTCGTCGAGAGCGAGCACGTATGGCAACTCAACATTGAAACGCTGCAGGCAGAGTTCCCGTCGCTGCGGTCGCTTGACGTAAGCACGAACAATCTTCCGATCCAGCGCACCAGCTTCGTAGGGCGCGAGCGCGATATCGCCGACGTCGTGGAGCTGCTCGAGCGACACCACCTCGTCACGCTTGTGGGTTCCGGTGGCGTTGGAAAGACGCGGCTTGCGCTACGGGCCGGCGCTGAGCTGCTCGATCGCTATCCCGACGGCGTCTGGTTTGTCGATCTGGCGCCGATCTCGGACCCGGAGCTGGTTCCAAGCGTGACCGCGCAGGCGTTGGGCATTAGTCAGCAACAAGGCCGACGGGTCGACGAGGCAATTGCGCTGTGGCTCAAACGCAAGCAGCTGCTGCTCATCTTCGATAACTGCGAACACGTCTTGGACTCGGTGGCGCAACTCGCAGCGTCGATTCTCACGACCGCGCCGCAGGTCGCGATACTGGCTACGTCGCGACAGGCGCTCGCTATCACCGGCGAAGCCGCGCATCGCCTTCCATCGCTTCCGCTTCCGGCCGACGTTGCGAGCTTGACGGCGGGCGAGGCGTTACGCTACGGCGCCATCGCGCTGTTCGCCGAACGCGCCAAGGCCGCTGACACGCGGTTTACGCTAACCGACACCACTGCGCCCATGCTCGCCGAGATATGCCGCCGGCTCGATGGCATTCCGCTGGCGATCGAGCTCGCGGCCGCGCGCGTTAAAGTGCTCTCCATCCCAACTCTGGCGCAACGGCTGGACGAGCGCTTTCGTATCCTCACCGGGGGCGGGCGCGACGTGCTGCCGCGTCAGAAAACGCTCAGTGCACTCATCGACTGGAGTTACGAGCTTCTGACGCCGGAAGAACAACGCTTGTTCTCGCGCCTGGGCGTCTTCGCGGGTGGTTTCGGTCTCGATGCCGCGACGAGCGTCTGCGGCGGAGCGGGCGTCGATGAGATCGACATGTTGGATTTGCTGGCTTCGCTGACCGATAAGTCGCTGGTTGTCGCCGACACCAGCGGCGAACACGAACGTTATCGGTTGCTCGAATCCACCGCCGCCTATGCACTCGAGAAACTGGGCGCGTCGGGCGAACGCGAGGCTTTCGCTCGGCGGCATGCTGAGTATTTCCACGACCACGCCCTCGCCTCTGACGAATGCTACGGCGCGGGATCGTTTGCACGACTGGCCGACGTGGAGCTCGAGCTAGACAACAACCGCGCGGCGCTGGCGTGGGCGCTCACGCGCGGAAACGATACCGTCCTCGGCGGCGCCATCGCCGGCGCATTGTCAGTGCTTTGGGAAAGCGCGGGGCTCGCGGTCGAGGGGCGCTACTGGATCGGGCTTGCTCTGGAGCAGTTGAACGAGACCGACCAACCAAACCTCGCAGCGCGCCTATGGTCGACGCTGAGCTTTCTTTCACCCGGTCGGCGCAAACATGAGGCGGCTGAACGGGCGATGCGCTTGTATGCGTCGGTGGGCGATGCTCGCGGTACGGCGCGTGCGCAGCGATACGTAGCGTTCGCGCTTTTCCAGATGGGGCAGCATGACGAGGGGAAGGCGACGAACGAGCTGGCGCTTGCGACGGCGCGCGCTGTCGGGGACGCGTGGGGCGTGGCCAACTGTCTCAGCCAGCAGGCGGCCTTTGAGTGGGTTTGCGGCGATGTTCGCGCGGCGCGCGAACTCTACGCGCAAGGCCTGGCGGGCTTCAAGGCGCTGGAGGATGAGTCGGGGACCGCAAAGGTGCTAGGCAACTTGGCGGAACTGGAGTTCGCCGACGGGCATCCGGACCAAGCGCTGCGCGCCGTAAGCGAAGCGCTCGAGATCAACATCCGTCGCAAGAACGCGACGAACGTCGCCAACGTCCATACTAATGTCGCTGCGTACCGCATCGCGCTTGGCGATCTGACCGGCGCCCGCGACTCTGCGCGCGAGGGAGTGCGCGTCGCGCGACAGGCCCGACACGAGCTACTCACCGCCGAAGCGCTGCAGCATCTCGCGCTCCTATCGGCGCTGGGCGGCGACTTGCGACGCGGCGCGCAGTTGCTCGGCTACGTGGACGCGCAATATGTCGCGCTTGGAATGCAGCGCGAACCGACGGAGCAATGGGGCTACGAAAAACTCATGACCGAGCTGAGCAAAACGCTAACCGCAGTGGAGATCGAGCAACTCACAGCAAACAGCGCGGCCTGGACGGAAAATCAGGCCGTCGAGGAAGCGCTGGCCGTAAAATAAGGAGAATACTATTTGGGATGGCCGGGAGTCGAACCCACGCTCGGGGATTCCAGCCGATCCCGTCCGTTACCGAAAAGTGTTATTCTTTCAGGCTTTTCCGCCGCACCGTTCCCGAGCCATCCCTCGCCATGCCGACCATTGCCGACCCGTCCGTGACAAAATGTGACATGAAGCGCGCACTCGTTGACCATTCGCTTTGGGCGACCGGCACGAGTTCCGGCGCCCGGAAAAGCTTAGATCGCTAGGGCTTGCGCTACGGCTTGATCTTCGCTCCAGGCAGCGCCTTCGGCCGTGAGCTTTGCAAGCTGGTCCTCGCCGAGCGCGTCGCGCAGTGCGGCGAGCATCTTGTCGTACTCTTGCCGTTCGGTGTACTGGCGCAACGCCTCAATGGCGTCCAAACGCGCATCGACGTAGCCTAAAAGCCGCGCAGCGCCGACCCGATCGCCGCGCAAATGCTCCGCATCGTCGGCCGGGCGTATCGCAGCGATCGCCGCGACATGCTGCAGACCCCATAAGATGCCAGCCTCCCATTGCGTGGCGCGTGCGGCTGCAAGCCCATCTCGGGCGGAAACGCAAGCATCTTCGTAGTGTTCCAGCGCAATTAGATATGCCGCAATGTTGCACAGCGAAATCGCTGCGCCGAGTTTGTGATTGAACGTGCGATAGGTTGCGAGCGCCTCGTTTTCCAGCCGTAGCGCCTCGGCGGCATTGCCCTCGTGAAACTCCGCTTCGGCGAGATTTCCCGCAATGTGCGAACACACGCGCTCTGCGCCGACCGAGCGGAACATCGCTAATGCCTCCGCAAACAGCGGCCGCGCTCCAGGCACGTCGCCGGCGTGGCTGCGCGCGATCGCGAGGCTCTGCAAAACGTCTCCGATAACGCTGGGCAGGCCAAGTGCTCTGGCCTCCTTCACGGCCTGGGTTAGCGCCACTTCGCCCTCCTCGGCCTTCCCGAGATCGACGAGGGCACGTCCGACTAGATGTCGCGCCTGTGCAACGCGCAAGGGCACGCTGAGTTCCGTATAGAGCGCAAGCGCGCGTTCTGCCCGCTCGCGCGCCGTGTTCCGTTGAGCAAGCGCTGTCGCGATCGCCGCTTCAGCTAGGTCGAGTGCAGCTGCCACTGACTCGGGCGTTTGCACAGAGGACAACTCGCGTGCAGACCGGATGCGCCGCTGTCCTTCCGCCGCGGCAAACCGCGTCCACGCGGGTCGAAGCGCGGCAGTCAGCCGTTGACCGAGCAGGACATCGCCCTGTGCTCCGAACGCCCAGCGCAGCGCTGCGCGGAAGTTCTCCAGTTCTGGCTCGGCCCGGCGCAGCCATATGTCTTCGCGTGTCGTTTCAAAGATTCCATCGAGGTCTTCGCCAAGCGCCAGGTACGCAACCGCGTGCGCTCGCGCAACGGCGGCGTCCTCTTCGGCCGCGGCAAGGCATTCGCGCGCATACTGTCGCGTTGATTCCAAGAGCCTGTAACGCATTCCGCTGCCCGTTATCTCGGCCTGCACTAACGACTTGTCGACAAGCGCTGAGAGCAGGTCGAGAATCTCCCACTGCTCGATCGCATCCTCTGACGCTTCCCCGTCGGCACAAACGGCGGCGGCAATTTCGAGCGTCCATCCACCGGCGAAGATCGCCAGCCGCCGGAACAACGTCTGCTCCTTGGGGGACAGCAGATCGTAGCTCCAACCGATCAGCGCCCGCATCGTCTGCTGACGCGGCAGCGCAGTGCGGCTCCCACCGGTAAGCACGCGAAAACGCTCGTCGAGTTTCTGGGCAAGGTGTCGCGGCGTCAACACCTTTACTCGGGCCGCCGCCAGTTCAATCGCCAGCGCGATGCCGTCGAGGCGTCGGCAGATACTCCGCAACGATCGGCGCGCTCTCGTCGGTCAGCCCAAACTTCGCATCCGAGGCCGCGGCGCGCTGCACAAAGAGCGCGATGGCGCCGTAGCCTAACGCGTCGGCGACCGCGAGCGTATCGCTTTGCGGCGGAAACGCTAGCGACGGCAAGCGATAAACGTACTCGCCGTCGATGCGCAGAGGTTCGCGGCTGGTCGCCAGTAACCGCACGTCGTGGCACGCGCGCATTATTGCGTCGGCGATCCTTGCGACCTCATCGATCACGTGCTCGCAGTTGTCGAGTATTAAAAGCAGACGCTTATCCTTGAGATAGTGCAGCAGCGTCCCGAGCACTGAGCGATCCGGCTGCTCGCGCAAACCCAGGGTCGACGCGATCGTACTGGCGACCAAACCAGCATCGCTCGCCGACGCCAGCTCCACAAGCCACACGCCGTCGCCCGAAACGTCGAGCGAGTCCGCACCCGCTTGCAGCGCGACGCGCGTCTTGCCAACTCCGCCGGTGCCTACGAGCGTCACCAACGCATGCTTGTGTATCAGCGGCTCGATCTCGGCCAGCACTTCGTCGCGGCCGATGAGCGGCGTGAGCTGACGGGGCAGGTTGCTCCAACACGATTCGAGCGAACGCAGCGGTGGGAATGTCTCGGCTAAACCCGGAGCGACAAGTTGCCAAACGTGCTCCGGCTCGGCGAGATCCGCAAGCCGGTGCTCGCCCAAATCGTACAACTGCGCGCGCTCGGGCATCAAATCGCGCAACAACAATGCGGTTGCTCCGGATAAGACGACTTGGCCGCCGTGCGCCGTCGCTAACAGCCGCGCGACTCGGTTCACGACCGGGCCAAAGTAGTCGCCATCGCGCTCGTGGGTCACGCCGCTATGCATCGCCATGCGAACGTGCAGCCCACCGATTGCCCTCCAACCCTCGACTCCGAAAACGCATTGCGCATCGATTGCGGCCGCAACGGCATCCGCCGCACGCCAGAACGTTGCGCAAAAGGCATCCCCGACCGTCTTGAACACATGACCGCCGTGGCTTTCGATCACGCCGCGCAGCAGTTCGTCGTGGCGGCGCAACGCCTGCGCCATTGCCTCGCCCCGCTCTTCCCAACGCTGCGTGCTTCCCTCGATGTCGGTGAAGAGCAGCGTTACCGTCCCCGTCGGAATTGGAGCCGCCAGCGCCATCCCTAATAGTTCAAAATCTGCGCCGAGCGCGCCTTGTCCCGTGCTGGCGCAAAGGCGGCTATGGCAAATGCGACCGTTCTCGTTGCGTAAGGACCAATAAACGAGGCAGCATTCTTGGGATGGCCGGGAGTCGAACCCGGATGCTCTTTCGAGCAACGAATTTTAAGTCCGTCGTGTCTGCCTATTCCACCACCATCCCCGCACGCGCCGTTGCACTACTGACGGTAGTGCTCGACGACGTCTTCGCTGCGCATGTGCGCGACCGAGGGGTCCTGTCCAGCGTCGCGACGGGCGCGACGCTGGCGTAACAGATCCCAATACTGATCTAACTGCACCGAGATGCTCTCGAGGCGCTCGCGATCCTGTTGGGTCAGGTTCACGGTTTCGTTGTGCTCGAGCAAACGGTGCTCTTCTGCGACGAGCTCTTCGATGTGCTCGCGGATGTGGGTATCGTTCATGGACGGTACTTCCTTCGCGCCGATGTGCTTGGACTGACCGGCTGGTGCCCTCCTGCCGCCCCTCGTTCTTGTATGAGAAAGCCAACCAATAGATCGGCGGTCGTCGCGGTGGCCGTCTGGTGACCGATGAGTTCGAGAGCGATATCGAGGATGAGGACGCCCGCAGCTAAGATGTCGGCGCGTTGCCGCTTCATCCCGGGGATCGCTTTACGCTCTTCGAGCGTTGCATGCGTCAGCCGGAGGAGCACGCGCTGCAAATCCTCACGCGAAATCGGCGACGTGAGCGAAACTCGTTTTCCGCCGCGCAGAATCGCCGCAACCGTCGTAGCCGTTCCACCGACGAATGCGACCCGATCGACCGCCGCACACTCGCGCAGCGGCGCAAGCGCTTTTTGCACCAGCTCGCGCGCGCGCTCGAGGGTCTTCTCAGCGACCGGCCCGTCGCGACCCGAGAGAGCGGGAACGGCCTCGGTCAACCGCACGGCGCCGATCTCGCAGGACAGCACGCGCTCCGGCTCCGGCCCGGCGCCAATCGCGTACTCGCTGCTGCCGCCGCCGACGTCGAGCACACCCACACGTTCGCCGGCGCGCGCGGCAAGCGCCGTCACCGCACCGCGAAACGACATCTCGGCCTCTTCTTCACCCGAAAGCACGCGCACCGGAACGCCGAGCAACTGCGCAACGCGCTCTGCAAACTCGGCACCGTTGGCGGCGCGTCGCACGGCGCTCGTCGCGATCGCGAAGAGCCGCACGTAGTGGCCGCGGATCGGGCGCTGCAGCTCGGAGATCGCCTCGAGGGTTCGCCGCACCGGCTCCTCTCCTAGGCGCCCGCTTTCATCGAGCTCTTCGCCGATGCGCGTACCGATCGAACGGGCGAGCTCGACGCGCGGCACCTGGGGGTCGACGTCGGCGAGCAGCACGCGCGCTGAGTTCGTGCCGATCGAAACGACCGCGTAGCGCCGGCTCAGGTTCTAACTTTCGTGCCTGGAGCGAAACAGCTCCGCACGGCGCTTCTTACGGAGAAAATGCCGCTCGGCAGCGTTGACTCCGTCGGCAGGTTCCCACTCCTGCGTGCTCTTCAGAAACGACGCGATATGCTCTTCAAGCTCGTCGTCGCGGATCTGCGGCGCGAGTGAGACGGCACAGCGCCGTCCTTGCCGGCGCAGCTCGAACGCCAAGCGCTTTCCACGCACCAGCGAGCGCTGATATTGGTCGCGGTGTGCCTCAACGTCGGCCGCGCTGGCACTCGCGAGATCCCCATCGTCGAGTCGCACGGTCGCGCCGTACACGTTGAGATTGATGACCGTCCCGCCGACCGAATCGTTCACTGGGCCGCGGCGGGCGCCGGCGAAACAAAGATGATCGTCTCGTTCGGCCGCACGAGGCGCAAGCGCTCGTGAATGTCTGGGATCGCCCCTTGCGGATCGCGCAGCCGCAGCAACTCGCGCTTCTGATCTTCACGCCGTCTCTGGAGCGCCGAGATATCCGAACGAATCGCCGTGAGCTCTCGTTCGGCGACGACATTTTCACCGATCGCGCGCGCGAACTGTACGCCGACCAGCCCGGCGACGAGTAAGACGATGACTCCGACCGTTAACCGGCCCGCGCCGCGCAGCGCGGGCTGGGTGCGGCCCTTCACCGCTTGGCGCCGACCGGGATTCCTTCTGCGCGCCATTCTCCCAATCGCCGGTATTTACCGTATCGCTGAGCGAGAAGAACCTCCGCGCTGATCCCCTTAAAGCTGGTCAGCGATTTCTCGAGTGCCTCGAGCACCCGTTTCACCACGGCAGCGGAATCGCGATGTGCGCCGCCCAGTGGTTCCGGCACGATTTGATCCACGATGCCGAATCGACGGAGGTCATCGGCGGTTAACTTCAACCGCGACGCCGCTTCTTCCGCCTTACCTGCGTCAGACCACAGGATCGCTGCGCAGCCCTCCGGCGAAGCGACCGAGTACGTGCTGTGTTCGAGCATGAATACGTAATCGGCGATCGCGAGCGCGAGAGCACCACCGGAGCCGCCTTCGCCGATGATCGTCGTCACGATCGGCACGCGTGCGAGCGTAAACTCGCGCAGGCACATCGCGATCGCTTCCGATTGCGCGTGCTCCTCGGAGCTGATGCCGGGATCGGCCCCCTTCGTATCGACGAACGTCACGATCGGCAGCCCGAGGCGCGATGCCAGATTCGCCAGCCGCCGCGCCTTACGATAGCCTTCCGGCGCCGGCATGCCGAAGTTGCGACGCAAGTTCTCCTTCGTATCGCGCCCGCGCTGCTGACCGATCACCATGACCTTGTGCGCACCCAGGAGCGCGAAGCCGCCGACGATTGACGGATCGTCGCGGAAGTGGCGGTCGCCGTGCAGCTCGTCGAAACGATCGAACCGCGAGATGTAGTCGAGCGAGGTCGGCCGTTCGGGATGCCGCGCCATGTGCACTTTCTCCCACGGCGAGAGCGAGCCGAAGAGCTCGGTTAATATCTCCTGGTACTTCTGCTCGAGTGCGGATATCTCGTTCGACATGTCGAGCGGCTGCGCGGCAGACGCCTCGCGCAGCTCGATGATGCGTTGTTCGAGTTCTGCGAGATGCTTCTCTCGCTCGACGATGAGATTGTTACTCATGAGCCGCGTACTCGAGCAGGTGAACGACGGTCTCTTTGAGCACGTGCCGGCCGACGACCATGTCGATGGCGCCTTTATCGAGCAAGAACTCCGCCGTCTGGAACTGATCGGGAAGCCGCTGGCGGATCGTCTGTTCGATGACTCGCCGGCCGGCGAAGCCAATCATCGCCTTCGACTCCGCGACGATGACGTCGGCCTGGAACGCAAACGACGCAGCGACGCCGCCGGTCGTCGGATCGGTAAGGACGACCAAGAAGAAGTTGCCCTGCTCGGTAAAGCGCGATACGGCGGCAGTCGTCTTGGCCATCTGCATCAGTGCCAGCATACCCTCTTCCATGCGGGCGCCACCCGAGGCTGCGAAGATGACGACCGGAATCTGGCGCTTCGCCGACTCCTCGAGCAGCAGTGCGATACGCTCGCCGGCGACGGTCCCCATGGTGCCCCCGCGAAAGTGAAAGTCCATCACGCCGAGTCCGACCTTGTGCCCGCCGATCGTCGTGAAGCCGCAGGTTATCGATTCCGTGCTGCCGCTGCGCTCGCGATCGTTGTTTAGCTTATTGGCGTACGTTTTGCGGTCGGCCCATCCAAGAGGGTCGTGCGCGTTCACCCCAATAGCGATCTCGTTGAAATCGCCGTCGGCGATCATTGCGATGCGATCCGCCGCATTCATGCGAAAATGATAGTTGCATTTTGGACAGACGTAAAGGTTTGCGGCGAGATCGCGCCGGTAGAGTACTTCGCCGCATTTCTGGCACTTCATCCACATCCCGGCATCGGCGGGTTGTGTCTGCTCTCCGTCCTTCGAGCGACGGGTTGGGAGCCAATCAGGCATCGGCATCAGCGGCCCGTACCTTTCGCAGTTGGGGGAAGAGTCGCGCGGAATAGAGCCTGCGCAGCTGTTTGAGATAGTTGAATATCTCGCGCTGATTGAGTTTCGATTCACCCGCGACTCGGTCGGTAAAGACGTACGGCACCTCGATCGCCTCCCCATAATGCGCCTTCGCGATTACCTCGAGTCCGATCTTAAATCCGATCGGGTCGAGCGTCACGCCGTCGAGCGCCTCGCGCCGCACGAGAAAGTACCCGCTCGTAACGTCCTTGACACGGGTCAACGGACGCGCGAGCCAACATGCGACGTGCGACGTTAGGATACGCCGCCTCGGCCAGTTGGCAATCCCGCCGCCGGCGACGTACCGGCTTCCGACGGCCAAGCCGTACTTGCCGGAGTCAAGCGCTTGCACCATCTTTGGCAACGCGTCGATGTCGTGGCTGAAGTCCGCGTCCATCGCACCGAGCACAAGCGATTGCGGGCGCGCGATCTTCCAGCCGTCGATCACGCCGCTCGAGAGACCAAGTTTACCAGGCCGGTGTAAGCTGCGCACGGGAAGCTCCTGCGAGAGGGCGTCGACGATCGCGCCCGTCCCGTCGGGCGAGTTATCGTCGACCACGATAATCTCGCCGTCAAGTCCGTGCGTCTTGAAGGTGTGGTCAAGCGCCCGCAGGAGCTTTTCGATCCCGCCGGCTTCGTCATAGGTCGGAACAACGATCGAGAATGGGAGCATGCGGAAGCCTACATACTACGCCACGAGGGCATCGATCACCGCCAGGAGCGCAAAGGCGGCAGTTTCGGTCCGAAGGATTCGCGGCCCCAACCAGAGCAGTGCGGCGCCCCGATCGGCGGCGGCCTCAGCCTCATGATGCGCGAACCCGCCCTCGGGGCCGATGACAACGAGTGCCGTGCCGGCGCCCTCCAGCGTGCGCGGCAGGGTCTCCCGCAACGGTATCCGCGGCGCCAACTCCCATGGGAAGAGCACCGTATCGTAGCCTGCAAACCGTTCGAGCAGTGCGTCGAATGCGAGCGGGGCAGCAACCTCGGGGACGTACCGCCGCCCGCACTGCTGCGCGGAGCTGCGAGCGATGCGCTGCCAGCGATCGACTTTGGCGGCGGCGGCATTCCGCGCCACGCTGCGCTCGCAATAGAACGGCAGGATCGACGCGACGCCGAGCTCGGTGGTCTTCTCGATGACGATATCCATGCGGCGCCCCTTCGGCACGGCCTGCGCGAGGTCGACGCGCAGCCGCCCTTCGTCAAGTTCGCCTGTCGCAATCACGCCCGTAAGGAGCGCACGCACGACGCGGTCCGTCCCGTCGATCGCTGCAGCGAATGCCGCACCCGAGGAATCGACGATCTCGATGGCGTCGCCATGGCGTAAGCGCAGGACGTGTACGATCTTATGCGCATCGCCGGCCGAGATCTCGACGGTGCTTCCGGCGGTATGGAGCCCTTCGACGAAGAACCGGCGCGCTAGCTTGCGCGCGTCATTCGGGCCGGAACGCATCGCGTACACGCTCGAAGAACGACCGATCGTCGATTTCGTCGCCGCCGGCCTGCGCATACTCTTCCAGCAACTCGCGTTGCTGCTTGTTGAGCTTCGTCGGAACGATCACGTGCACTATGACGCAGTGGTCGCCTCGTTGAGACCCGCGCACGCTGCGCATCCCATGTCCGTGCAGAACGACTCTCGTTCCCGGCTGCGTTCCCGGCGGCAGTATGACGGTGAGCGGCCCCTCCAGCGACGGAACCTCGATCGTCGCGCCGAGCGTTGCATGCGGAAAACTGACCGGCACGTCGACGAACGTGTCACGCCCTTGCCGGCGGAAGAGCGAATGCGGCGCGATCTGCAGGCAGACGAAGAGATCTCCCGGCGGGCCGCCGCGTAATCCGCCTTCGCCGTTACCACTGATGCGAATGCGCGCGCCGTCGTCGACGCCCGCCGGAACGGTGATGGTGAGGCGCGCCTCGACCGCACGGCGGCCGCGTCCGCGGCACGCGTCGCACGGATGCGGAATAACGTGCCCTTCGCCGCCGCAACGTGTACAGACGACCTGCGTAGCGATCTGTCCGAGCGGCGTGTGTCGCACCGCGCGCGTGACGCCCCTGCCGGCGCATTGATTGCACGGTACGATCACCGTGCCTGGCTTTGCGCCGCTGCCGCGGCAAACATCGCACGGCGCGACGCGATCGAACGAAATGTCTTTTGTAACGCCGCTAAACGCCTCTTCGAGCGTGATCGTTAGGTCGTAGCGTAGATCGGCGCCGCGCTCGGGACCGGCTCTGCGCGTCTGCGTCGAGCCGCCGCTGAAGAACATGTCGAAGATGTCGCCGAACGTTCCCGTGCCGAAGCCAAAATCGCTAGAGCCGGCCGATCCATTCCCGACGACGCCATACCGGTCGTACTGCGCGCGCTTATTGGGATCGGACAGCACTTCGTAGGCTTCGTTGATCTCCTTGAAGCGATGCTCGGCGTCAGCCTTGTTGTGCGCGACGTCCGGATGATGCTCGCGCGCGAGTGCACGATAGGCTCGCTTGATCTCGTCCCCGGAAGCGCCGCGAGCGAGACCGAGAATATCGTAGTAATCCTTGGTGGGCATTTACGGATCTGGCGCGCGATCGACGTCCGAAAGGCGTTCGCTCAAGCTCTCTGCAGTACCCGAAGCCAAGGCGAGCAGACGCGCGTACGGCATCCGTCTCGGTCCAAGAATCGAGAGCATGCCTAGTGCGTTGGGGCCGAAACGGTACGGGACCGTCACGACCGAGAGATCGGCAAGCTCCTCGCTGCCGAGTTCGTGACCGATCTTGACGCTCGCCGAATCCGCGCTCATCGCATCGGAAACAATCTGATAGAGCGTCTTCTCCTCCTCAACGATCCGTAAGATCGAGCGCAACTTGCGCAGATCCTGGAACTCCGGCTGATCGAGCAGGTTCTGCGCGCCTGCCGCGGCGATCGTCGCGGACTCGCCGGCACGCACGGATTGGATCGCTTCGTGCACCGCGCCGCGTAGATCGTCGGAGACGCCGACCTCCTTGGCGGCATTGGTGACCTCCGCTTCCGTAATCCGGTTGAGCGAACGGTTCGCTAAACGCGCATTGAGCGCGTTCGAAAATCGGGTCAGATCGTCCGGATTGACCTCGGCGCCCAACTCGAAGAGACTTTGCGCCGCAACGCCTAGCGACGTGACGACAACGGCGACGCCGGTATGCGGCGTTAGCCAAATGAGTTGAATGTGTTTGAACGTCTGCGTCTCTTGCTGCGGTTTCGTGACGAACGCGAGATTGTTCGAGAGACGGCCCAGCAGCCGCGTCGTATGGTCGATGATCTCGTCGAGCTCGTGCGTTGCAGCGGAGAGCTCGTCACGGATCCGTCGCCGCTCCTCGGGCGCAAGTGCTTCGGGTTGCATGAGACGGTCGACGTACGTGCGATAGCCGGCGTCGGAAGGCACACGTCCCGCCGACGTGTGCGGCTGGACGAGATAGCCCCCGGCCTCGAGTTCCGCCATCTCGTTGCGGACCGTCGCCGAGCTTATCCCGAGGTTGTACTTCTGGGTCAGGGTCTGCGAACCAACGGGTTCGGCGGTCGCGACGTACTCGTAGACGATCGTTGCCAGAATGTAGGACTTACGCTTGTCCAGGCCGCCCCCATCAATCATTACCGCCTACTGTAGCACTCCGGGTCCCCGAGTGCTAGTATTTGAGCCACCTTCCGCCTGCTCGATTGCGCGCGCCAGCTCATCCCAGCTGAGGCCTCCAAGCGAGACGTAGGCGACGTTCCCCACCGGGTCGAGGACGAGCGTCACCGGGATCTTCGATATCGAGTACGTCCGGAAGATCGATCCGTTGAGATCTTCGACGAGGGGCAGATCGATGTTCCACTGGCGGAAGTAGCTAGCCGCGACGTCGTGCAGCTCGTTGGAGATGGTGACGATCGCGACGCGATTGCCGAACCGAGCCTTCGCGCGAACGAAGTCATGCATCTCGGCCGTGCAGACGTCACACCATGTGGCCCAAAAATCAATGACGACGACTCTGCCGCGCAGATCGGAGAGGTACTCGGTGCCGTGCGGGCCCCGAATCGCAAAGTTTGGCGGCGGCGCGTCGTAACGAACGGTTGCGAGGCCCGTCGACGACGATGCAACAAGCGCCGCGAAGACGAGTGGTGCAAGCATGCTTGGCGTCTCTCGACTTCGGCAGGCATGGCCGCGCAGCCTAGGTAACTGCCGCCTATGACGACGCACGCGATCGAAGCGCTGTTCGAGGAGAGCCGTCGCTTCCCACCCTCCCCCGAGTTTGCGGCGCGCGCCAATGCAAAAGCAGAAATCTATGACGACGCCGAGCGCGATTTCACCGCGTTCTGGGCGTCGTGGGCTCACAAACTCGAATGGAGCAAACCGTTTACAAAAACGCTCGAGTGGAACGAGCCGTACGCGAAGTGGTTTGCCGACGGCGAACTCAACGTCTCCGTGAACTGCCTCGATCGTCACGTTCGTGCGGGTCGCGGGGACAAGGTCGCGTTCTATTACGAGGGCGAGCCCGGCGACCGCCGCACCATCACGTATCGCGAACTACTCGACGACGTCTGCCGCTTCGCCAACGCCTTACGCAGCCTCGGCATCCGGAAGGGCGACCGCATTGCGATCTACATGCCGATGATCCCGGAGCTGCCGGTGGCGCTGCTCGCGTGCGCGCGCATCGGCGCGATTCACTCGGTCATCTTTGGCGGGTTCTCACCCGAGTCCATCATCGATCGCGTGAACGATGCGGAGTGCGTGGCGCTGATCACCGCCGACTACGGGTGGCGGCGCGGCGGGAAGATTCCGCTCAAACGCAACTGCGACATCGCGATGGAACAGACGCCGTCGATCAGGCATTGCGTCGTCGCGCGCCGCATCGGGGACGACGTCTTCATGCACGACGGCCGGGACTATTGGTGGGACGAGCTGGTCGCGCCGGAACCGGCCGAGTGCGAGCCGGAGCCGATGAACGCCGAGGACACGCTCTTCCTTCTCTATACGAGCGGAACGACGGCCCGCCCGAAGGGGATCAGGCACACCACCGGCGGCTACCTCACCCAGGCAACGATGACGCACAAGCTCGTCTTCGATCTGAAGGAAGACGAAGACATCTACTGGTGCACCGCCGACATCGGCTGGGTTACCGGCCACACGTACATCGTCTACGGACCGCTTGCCAACGGCGGCACGAGCGTCATGTACGAAGGCACGCCGGATTTTCCCGACAAGGACCGCTTCTGGGATATCGTCGAGCGCTATGGCGTGACGATCCTCTACACCGCGCCGACCGCGATACGCACGTTTATGAAATGGGGCCCCGAGTATCCCGCGCGTCACGATCTTTCGTCGTTGCGATTGCTCGGCAGCGTCGGCGAACCCATAAATCCGGAAGCCTGGATGTGGTATCGGGAGTGGATCGGCGGAAACCGCACGCCGGTCGTCGACACGTGGTGGCAAACTGAAACCGGCGGCATTATGATCGCGCCGTTACCGGGCGTGACCGTCACGCTGCCCGGCAGCGCGACGCATCCGCTGCCTGGCATCGCCGCCGACATCGTCAACGATCGCGGTGAATCGGTTCCCCTCGGCGGCGGCGGGTACGTCGTCTTGACGCGTCCGTGGCCGGGCATGCTGCGCGGTATTTGGGGCGACGACGAGCGCTACGTCAAAACGTACTGGTCGAAGTTTCCGCATCTCTACTTTGCCGGCGACGGCGGCCGGCGCGATGCCGACGGCAACTACTGGTTCATGGGGCGCGTCGACGACGTGATGAACGTTAGCGGCCATCGCATTTCCACGACCGAGGTGGAGAGCGCTCTCGTCGACCACCCCAAGGTCGCTGAAGCCGCAGTCTGCGGAAAGCTCGACGAGATGACCGGCCAGGCGATCTACGCGTTCGTCTCGCTCAAAGGGCGCGAACTCGGATCGCCGGAGTTCGCCGACGAGTTGCGCGATCACGTCGCCGAAAAACTTGGCAAATTTACGCGCCCGAAGTACGTCACGTTCACGCACGAGCTACCGAAGACGCGCAGCGGCAAGATCATGCGCCGCTTGCTGCGGGACATCGCGGAGGGACGGACGTTAGGCGACACCACGACGCTCGCCGATTCGTCGATCGTCCACGAGCTCCAAGAACGAGCGCGCATCGAGGTCGCGCAGGACGATTAGCTCCGCGGCCGCGACGACGGTTTCGGCGAGGCCTTCATCATCGACGGTTTCATCGCGCCGCTATGCATTGGGGACGGCTTCGGCGATGCTTTCATCATCGATGGCTTCATCGACGATTTCACCATCGCGCCGTGGGTCATCATTGCATGCGGCGAGGCCGACGGCTTCGCGGTTGACATCTGGTCGGCGAGCGCAATGCCCCCGCAAAGTGCGGCCAGCGATACCGCGGCGGTAAGAGTACGAACGGTCACGGATAACCTCCAAAAAAAGCTTGTTGCTTATCCATCAGTACGCCGCTGCCGCACCTGCGGATGAGCCGAGTTCATCCGCCGGGCGGCGGCGGGCGTTCCTTTAGTGTGACGACCATGCCGGCCGTGGAGCGCATGGCTCCAGGCCTCGATGCATTGCTGCGTCGAATGCTCTGCGCGACTATGCCTGTGCGCAGCGGCGACGAGGCTCTTGCCTTCGCATTTGCAGCCCACGACCGCGCTGCCTTCGAGCAGGCGTATCGCCGTTATGCAACGCTGCTTTACTCGGCGGCGTATAACGTCCTAGGCGACAATGAGGATGCGCAGGACTGCGTCCACGATGCGCTCGCGCGTGTTTGGCGGTCGCCGCATGCATACTCGGCCGCGCGCGGCAACCTCTCCAGCTTCCTCACCGTGTGCGTCCGCAACGAGGCGATCTCGCGTCGCCGCGCTCAGCAACGCCGAACGCGCATGGAGCAGCGACTCGCTGCCGAGCCCGAAACGTACGACGAGATTCCGGCCGACGATCCGATCGAACGGGATCGCGTCCGCTGGGCGCTCGCATCGCTGCCCGCCGAGCAACGTCTGCCGCTCGAACTGGCGTACTACGGCGGCCGAACGCACCGCGAGGTTGCGGCGGAGTTGCAACAACCCTTGGGAACGATCAAGAGCCGCATCAGCCAAGGGTTGCGCAAACTCGCCGCCGCGCTTGGCTCGTCCGCACTGCCGGGGACAGGCTCGTGAACGGACATATCGGCGACAGCGCGGCGCTCTATGCGCTCGGCGCGCTCGACGACGCCGAGCGCGCGGCGATCGATGCGCACGTGATCGGGTGCGAGCAATGCGCGCGCCTGCTCGGTGCCGCCGAGGAGGACGTGACGCAAGTCGTCTCGGCCGAGCGCGCAATCGACGCGCCGCCCCAACTCGAGCAACGCATCCACAGAACGCTCGGTGCGCCAACCGCGACGGTTGCGCCGCGACCTTGGCGTCTCGCTCCGGCGTTCGTCGCTGCGGTCGCGGCGGCATTTGTCATCGGCATCCTGCCGTCGCTCTTTCTCGCGCGTCAGAACGAGTCGATGCACGGTGTGATGCGCACCGACGTTGCGGCGCTCAACCGCTTAACCGCCTCACCGCACCGCACCGCCACGTTCCGCGGCCTCAACGGCGCCGCATCGGCTCGCGTCATGTACGGGCCCGATGGATCGTGGTACGTCATCGTCGTTACGGACACGCAACGCGCGCTCGACGTTGCGTGGATGCACGACGGCGCGCAGACGACGCTCGGCACGGCCGTCCCGCACGACCGCGTGGCCATGCTCTATCTGCCGAAGAGCCACCGCATGGATCGACTCGCACTCATGGACGGCACCGTGGTCGTCGCTGAGGCGTCACTTACCTATTAGGGAGTCCGGTCGCGAAGAACGGCGTCAGCTCGTCGAGATGCTCGACGCGCGTGGCGGGCGGCAACGCTGAGAGAATCGTCGCGCCGTAGAGCGTCGATGCCGCACGCCCGTCTAGCAACGCGACCACGCCGCGGTCGGTACCGCTGCGGATGAGCCGCCCGAAGCCTTGTTTGAGCCGCACCGTCGCCGCGGGTATCATATAGTGCTCGAAACCGTCTAGACCGCGCTCCTCCAACGCCCGCATGCGTGCCATGACGAGCGGATCGCCCGGTGACGGAAACGGGAGACGATCGATGATGACGCACGACAGCGCGTCGCCGACGACGTCGATGCCCTCCCAAAACGTCGCCGTCGCAAAGAGCACCGCATTTGGCGTAGTCCGAAACCAGTCGAGCAGCTGCGTGCGCGGCAACTCGCCTTGCAAGCGCACCGGATATGGCACGCGCACGAGTGCGTGGACCTCGCGCAGGCGTGCGTACGAGGTGAAGAGCACGAACGCTCGGCCGGCGGTTCGATCGAGGCACTCTTCTACTAGCGGCGCCGCGTGTCGCGAAAAATCGGCCGACTTCGGATTGAGCCGCGGCGGAGCGACGAAGAGCCGTGCCTGTTGTGTGTAGTCGAACGGCGACGCAGCGATGAGCTCCTGGGCGTCATCGATGCCCAGCGTCCTCCGTACGAAAGCGAACGATTGTTGCGTCGAAAGCGTGGCGCTCGTGAGCACGACGCTCGGTGTACTTCCGAACAGCGTCGCGCGCAGAAACTCTGCAACCTCGTAGGGTGCGCAGTTCACTGCGTAGCGCGCGCTGTACTCGCTGCGTTCGGCCCAGGCGATCGTTTCGTCGCGGCCGGCCACGACGCGGTCGATAAGCGCCCCGTGGGCGACCACCGCGCGCAGTGCCAGATCGCGGCGTCGTTCGGCCTCGGCGTCGCTCTCCAGCGTACGTTTGCGAGCGTCTAGCCAGTTCCCGAAGAGCCAGTTCTCAAGCCGGTAACACGTGGCGCGCAGCGCATCGAGCGCTTCCCACGTGGCATCGTCTTCATACAACGGATAACGATCGCTGGGCCCACGCGCGAGCGACGCTTCGAGCGCGCGCATCCCTTCCTCAAACTCAACGTCGAATACACTCGGTAACTCGTAGGAGCGGTGCAGGTTGCGCAATAGCCGCCCGACCGTCGCGGTCGAGAGCGTCGCGGTGAGCGCGTCGGTGCACCATCGCTCGCATTGGTGCGCTTCGTCGAGCACGACCGCGTCGTACGCCGGCAGCAGGCCTCCGCCCATCGCAAGGTCTGCAAAGAAGAGGGCGTGGTTGACGACGATCAGGTCGGCGTACTTCGCCTCCTCGCGGCGCCCATAGAAGAAACAGTCGCGGAAGCGCTCGCACAGTTCGCCGGTGCATTCGTCGGCGTCGGCGTCCAGCTGCTCCCATTCGTCGAGCGCCGGAACGAAGGAGAGCTCCGCGCGATCGCCGGACTGCGTGCGCGCGCCCCATGCCCAGAGCGCCTGCATCGAACGTGACGGCGGCACCAGCCGTCCGGCGCGCATCGTCTCGAGTTTCTGGCGGCAGAGATAGTGGCTGCGTCCTTTGAGGAGCGCGACTCGCAGCTGCGTGCCGAGCGCTTCTTGGACGAGTGGAATGTCCTTGTGAACGAGCTGCTCTTGGAGCGCGATCGTCCCCGTCGAGAGCACGATCTTCTTCCCGCTGCGAAAGGCGGGGACGAGATACGCCAGCGACTTTCCGACGCCGGTACCCGCTTCGACAATCGTGTGGACGCCTTCGGCGAAACCCCGCTCGACGGCGTGCGCCATCTCGAGCTGTCCGGGCCGCGCTTCGAATCCGCCGAGGCTTCTCGAGAGCGCGCCGCCGGGGGCGAAGAGCTCGTCGAGTGCCGGCGTCACTGCACCGGATGCGATGGATCGTTCGGTGATTGGTACTCCGTCTCGAGCGGCCGCCCGGTCGTGCTTTCGACGACGAGCGGCGCGACGCGGCGCGGCGGGAAATAGATCGCGTACGTCAAGACGAAGCCCGCGAGCAATCCGGCAACGTGCGCCTGCCACGAGATCGCAGGCACGGTAAACGTAATAATGAGATTCAAGACGAGAATGCCGACGTTGGCGCGCACGAGGTCCATGCCGGGTTTGCCGAGTTTAAACCCAATCGCGAAGAGCGCGCCGAAGAGGCCGAAGATTGCGCCGCTCGCCCCTACCGTCGCGACCATCGGGTTCGAACTGAAATAGACGACGCCCAGTCCCGACGCGATGAGCGAAACCATATAGACGAGCAGCATGCGCCACGATCCGAGCACCAGCTCGATGAAGCGACCCAGAAACCATAGCGACAGCATGTTGACGCCGATGTGCACGAGGCCGCCGTGGAGGAACGCGCCCGTGATGATGCGCCACCACTGACCGTACTGAAGGACGGCCGCAGGGATGAGCGCTCCGTCGATGAGCACGCGATCGAATCCGTTGCCGTTATTGTCGCCGAGTGGCGCCACCAAACCGGGCCCCGCGACGGAGATTTCCCAGATAAATCCGATGACGTTGAGGGCGATCAGGAAACGGGTGATCACTCGGTCATAACCATCCGCGCGAGCTCGAGCGAGATCGCATGGCGCTCGTCGCGCACCTCGATCGTCACGGGGCCACCGAGCGGCGCCTTTTCGACAACCAGCACGTTGGCGCCGGGGCGCAGACCAACTTGCGCGAGATAGCGCAGAATCTCCGGCATCTGTTCGCTGACACCGGCAACCGTCGCGCTCTGACCCGGCTCGATCTGCGCGAGCGGCGTCTCGTTGCGCACCGGCTCGCTGAGATCTTTGGGCGGAATTGGATGACCGTGCGGACAGTTTTTTGGGTTTCCAAGCGTTGCGACAAGGCGTTCTTCAACTTTGTCGGTGATCGCATGTTCGAGAATGCACGCCTCGGAATAGACTTCGTCCCAAGGCATGCCGAGGATGTCGGTTAGTAAACGCTCCGCCAGGCGGTTACGCCGCACGACCCCGACGGCGACTTCCAGCCCCTTTTGAGTGAGCTTGATGTCGCCGCGCACCTCGTGCTCGACGTAGCCGTCGTTGACGAGCTTCTTGAGCATCCCCGAGACCGACGCCGGTGCGACGCCCAGCTCCGACGCCAGTGCCGACGTCGTGACGCCGGGCCCCTCTCGCTCCAGACGATAGATCGCCTTCATATACATCTCGAACGATTCGGCGAAGTGCGAATGGGAGTGTCCCGGCATAGCCTCTCTAACCTCGCGACGGGACGCCCGGTTCCGCGCACCCTTCCGTGACGCGCCGGTGCATCGCCTGCCGCAGATCGAATCCGGCGAAGCTCGCGTCGATTGCGTTATGCACGAAGCGCTCGAGTGCAACCGGGCCTGCGACCCGCTCGACGATCGCATACTCTTGCGCGATCGACGTTTGGAGCATCGATGGATCGTCCGCATCGATGGTCACGATGCAGCCCGCTCGATCGAACTCGACATAGGGATGCGGATGCTCGGGGAGCGCCACGCCGGTTACGCGATTCGAGGTCGGGCATATCTCAAGCGGAATACGCAGCGTCGCGAGCAGCTCGACGGTCTCGGGATGTTCCAAGGCGCGGATGCCGTGCCCGATACGCTCCGCAGCGAGCAACTCGACGGCATCCCGTACGCTTTGCGCGCCGTCGGCCTCGCCCGCGTGGACGACGCGGCGCAGACCTTGGGCGCGCGCAAATGCAAACGCTTCCGTAAAAAGTCTCGCCGGAAACTTCGTTTCGTGGCCGCCAAGCGAGACGCCGATGATGTCGAAGTCGGTCATCGCTGCGACTACTTGTGCGGTTTGCAAAGCACTTGCCTCGCCAAAGTTGCGCGTCAGGTCGGGCAGAAGCGAGAAGCGGGCGCGCGGGCGCGCGGCACGCAACTCGTGCACGATCGCTTCAAAGGTTTCCGCGACGTCGAGCTCGGGATTGAAGAACGTCCACACGGACGGTGAGACGAAGAGTTCGCCATAGATGACGTTCTCCGCGAGCGCATCTTCGACGAACTCGCGCGCGAGACGCGCGTAGTCTTCCGGCTGTTGCAACGAGCGGCTCACGGCGGCAAACGCATAGAGAAACTCTTCAAATGCCGTAAAGCGATATGGATCCGCAGGGTCGACGGGCGACCCGGTCTCCGGCGAACCCGGAGGCCGATAGCGCAGCGGAACGCCGTGCGACGCCGCAAGCTCGACGAAGCTCGAGGGGCGCAGCGAGCCTTCGAGGTGACAGTGCAGATGAATCTTTGGGATTCGTGCTGCAAGCGAGCGCTCTCGGAGTGTAACGTCCGTACTCGACGCGTCGAGGGCCATGTACGCGCCTTTCGGCGGCAGGGGCGAAACCAACCTCGTCGTAATCGAGTTCTCTCCGACGCGGGGTGGAGCAGTCCGGTAGCTCGTCGGGCTCATAACCCGAAGGTCGGTGGTTCAAATCCACCCCCCGCAACCATTTCGAGGTCCGCCGGCTGGAAAGTCGGCGGACCTCGTGTTTTAGTTACGGATCCGCCTTGTGGCTAGCGCAAATCGACCTTCAATCGGCGTGATCTGACCGCTTAACACCCGGGATAGCATTTCGGCAGCGGTGGCGGTGGATACGGCGCGCCGTTAGCCGGATATGGCTGCTGCTGCTGCGGATACGGCGGATAGCCTTGCTGCGGGTAGGCATGGTACGGCGAGTATTGCGCAGGGTATCCGGCCCGACCGTACGGTGCTTCCCGCGACACTTGCGCCGGGAGCGCAAGTGCAGTCGAAGCAGCAACGTTGTCGCGGAACTTGCCGAACGTTGCAGGGTCGCTCTGGAGCAGCGTCACGAGATCCGCAAGACGCTGCGCGTCGCTGGGATGGTCTCCGCCCGCGCCGTTCGGTTGCGCGCCGGCCATTGCTTGATGCTCCCGGAAGTTCCAGACCATGCCCCACGGGTTGAATCCGGCCTTCGCGCACGTATAGGCGCCGTCCCGATCGGCGTTGCTTTCGGCCGAGCGCGTAAAATCCACCGGCGGCGGAGCGTTCGGTGACATTTGATAGGCGCGGTATATGTCATGGTGGATGGTGTGATTGACTTCATGACAGAGCACGCCGGCAAGCTGGTCACGGTTCTTCAGGAACGATAGCATCGCGGTCGTCACGTAGACATTCCCGTCCGGCATCGACGTCGCATTGGGCACGCGCTCGTCAATCAAAATGAACTGAAACGGTGCGTAATACTCTTTGTCGGCGACGGCCGCAATAGCATGACCGATCGGATCCAGCACCGCGTAGAGCGGCGATTGCCGCGGCACGATCTCGCCGCGTTGCTGATACTGCGCATATTGCCGTTGCCCGACCTGCGTCTCCCAGCTTCTTTCTTGTTGCGAGACTCCACCAGCACGCGCCAGCGTCGTACAACTCGCGAGGATCGCGACCAGCGCGGCTAATGCTCTGCCACGGGAAGCCCGATGCGTTGCCATCATCTGTTGCATCGGCCAAGCCCGTGCAAAATCTTGCTCGGGCCAGGCTAAAAAACGATGAGAAGCAATAGAAGGGCCGTTCCAGATGCGACATCACAGAGCGCCGAAGGTGCGCCTACTCGAGTATCAGGCGGCCGCGGCCGATTGCGTCGTCGGCCATGCCGTAGTAGATGTCGAATACGCGCTCCCCGCGCCGGTCGATGCCGGTCGGAAAGACGACGTAGCCGACTTGACCGCGCATTTCGGCCCGCAGCTCGGGCACGAAGAGCGGCTCGGGCGACCGGTAAACGATCTTATCGACGTGCACCGGATCGTGCACGATCGCACCGCCGCAGTAGCGCAGTAATGACCTGCCGCGCAGCTGAGCCAGTTCATCGACGCCATGGATGACGGAGAGCCACCCCTCAGCGATGCGGACCGGCGGTGTACCGGCACCAACCTTGATCGCGCCCCAGTTCGCCTTCGGCAGCGTTAGACGATGCGTCTCGGCTACGGTACACAAGTTGTCGATGTCCGCGCGAACGGCGGCGAGCGAAATGTATCCGATCGCGATGCCTTCGCGTTTTTCCGGCGGCAGCGACTTTAGCTTCGCGATCGCTTCCTCACCGCGGCGCACCGAAATCTGCAGCGTCGGCCGATGGTAGAAGGCAATCGACTCCACGCCCGACGGCGAGATCACCGGCTCAGGGAAGAACGCCGCATCTTTGTCGGCAACCGGTGCATCGCTCTCCTTAAACCGGAGCGGCCCCAGACGATGCCAGGCCAACCCGTCATCAGAGAGTGCGACGGCCACCTCCGGGCCGCGCGGTCCGAACGCGACATACGCCATGACGTACTTCTGGAGCACCGGAACGAACGTGACGCGCGGATCTTCGCACCCGTAGCCACCCGGCTCGTCGCGTAACTCGTACCACGCCTTTGGTTCGAGCGCAAAGCCGCACGATTCGATCTCGATCGTCCCATCCGCGCGATCCATTGCGGAAAACGAACCGACACCCGAAATGTTTCCCGGCGCGACCATGCGTGGATAGAGCTGCAGCACGCCGTCCGGCAAGCGCGCGCACGCAGGATTTAATACGCCGTAGCCTTCGCCGAGATCGTCGCTCGGCTTCAAGACGATGCCCAACCGTGTGAAGCTCAGACGATTGATTGAAATCGACGCTTTCCTCCGCTAGACTACTGGGTCGATGACCGCGCTGGCCCCGTTACCTTCCCGCAGAATTTGATGGAGCCTGTCAACCGACGATTCGCGTGCTATCCGGACACCGGCTTCAAACTCGTGCGTCATCCGCTCTTTACCCAGCAACCGTTCGATCCCGCCGTGAGCTTGCTCGTGAGCCGCCCGCCACTGCTCGAGCAGCGCCTGCGATCGCCGTTCGCGTAGCGCTTGCGCCGCGCCGAGAAATCGAGCCGCCATTTCGTCAGCGCCGTCGCAATGAAGGCACCATGCCAGTCCTTCGAACGCTCCCGCGATAACCCGCTCGTTGCGTTGCTCGACCCCCCATTGCGCGCATTGAAGAAATGTCTCGCGTGCTCGCCCGGGCGACTCGGCGAACTCCTGTATGGCCAGATTGAGCAACCAAAACGCGCCCTGAAATCTCTCACCCATTGCTTGCGATATCGCAACGCTCTCCCGGAACTGCTCGATAC
The DNA here is from genome assembly GCA_963758805.1 of Vulcanimicrobiota bacterium. GTDB lineage: Bacteria > Vulcanimicrobiota > Vulcanimicrobiia > Vulcanimicrobiales > Vulcanimicrobiaceae > Cybelea. The sequence goes on along the minus strand of CAVWWP010000001.1, from coordinate 985,968 downwards.
TCGTCGTGCGATCTCCGGTGAGCGCCGCGCACAATGCGTTCGAACCGAGCGCATACGCGAGCAACCATGGGTCGTCCCGATCGCGCGCCGTCTGCAGTGCGCGTTGGCAGTACCGGCTTGCACTCGCACGATCGCCTCCAAAAAGTGCGGCCATGCCAACGTGAATCTCGGTCAGGACCGCCTCCCGGTCGCGTTGCGCTCTTTTGGCGTGGATTGCGAGCGCCATCGAAAATGAAGCCGACGCTTTCGCTACGTCGCCCTGCTGCAGCGCGCACAGACCGTGCGTGCTTAGCGCCTTGGCATACACGTCCGTCGTCTGCTCGCCGGAGGCCAAGGCCTCGCCGCTGCGCATCAGTCCTTCCGCAAGAAATCCGCGAAACCAATAGTACCAGCGCAGGGCACCGGCGAGCCGTAGATGGAGCGCCCGCGCTTCGGCCGGCGCCTCCGGCCAATCGAATGCCGCGCGGAGATTGTCGGTCTCTTCGATCAGTGCGCTCATGGCTTGCGTTTGATCGGCTCCCACCAACTGCGGTTCAAGTTGCTCCGCCAAGCGGGTGAAATATGCGAGATGCGATATACGCACGGCGTTGGGGTCGGCTTCGGTCGGCAGTTTCTCAACGAGATACTCCCGAATCGTTTCCAGCAGGCGATAGCGGTTCTCGCCCGGACGAGTCACCGCCGTCACGAACGATTTATCGATCAAACGGCTCAGGATCCGGGTCACGTCTTCCTCGGTGGATCCCGCCGAGCAGATTGCGCGCGCCGCATCGAGCGAGAAGCTTCCGGTGAAGACGGAAACCGAGCAGAGGACGCGCCGTTCCCGCGCGTCGAGCAGATCGTAGCTCCAGTCGATCGTGTCGCGCATGGTCTGCTGGTGCGGAACACTCGCGCGACCCGGCGCCTTGAGCAATGCGAAGCGATCGTCGAGATGGTTGAGCATCTGCGCGGGGCTGAGCGCGCGCGCGTGCGATGCTGCAAGCTCGATCGCCAAAGGAATGCCGTCCAATCGCCGGCAGATCGCGGCAATCTCGGCAGCATTCTCGGCGGTTAGCGAAAATCGTGGAAAGGCGGCCCCGACGCGCCGGCAGAGCAGTTGGACTGCGTCGTATGACATCAGAGTCTCCGGCGAGTACTCAATCTCGCGCTCCTGAGGCGTCGCCAGCGCCGGGACGTCGTAGACGACCTCGCCGCCGATCGAAAGCCGCTCGCGGCTCGTCGCGAGCACCGCAACGCGCGGACAGCGGCGCAGAACTCGCTCCACGAACTCGGCGCACGGCTCCGCCACTCGCTCACAGTTGTCGAAAACGAGGAGGACCTGTTTACCCCGAAGCTGATCGGCGATATACATCGCGAGATTGCGCCCCTCGAGATCGTCGAGGTCGAGCGCCGCCGCGACTGCCTGCAGCAAGTGCTCCGGCTCGGTGATTGGCGCGAGATCGATCAGGCGAACGCCGTCCGCATACCGCTCGATGATGCGCTCCGCCAGCGCCAGGGCTAAACGGGTCTTTCCGACGCCGCCCGGACCAACGAGCGTAACCAAGCGCTCCGCCACAGCAAGCTTCGAAAGCTCTTCAAGCTCGTGTACGCGGCCGACGAACGCGCTGATTGCCGAGGGCAAGTTGTGCGCGGTCTCAGTTCCCGGCCGGCGCAACGGGCGCGAGACGGCGCCCTCCGGCGACGCGGTAAACTGCGACATGGCCGTCAGCGTCTCGGGCATCGGTTCCGCACCAAGTTCGCGTTTCAAACTCGCGGCGAACGTTTGGTACTCGCGCAGCGCGCCGGCGCGATCGCCGCTCTCGCTTCGCAACTCGATAAGCGAACGGACGAAATCCTCACGCCATGGGTCGACTCGGAGTGCCGATTTTGCATACTCAATTGCGCGCGCGTACTCGCCGGCATCACGGTGGCGGACGATCAATGCATGCAGCAAGCGCAGATGCTGCTCCCGATAGCGTTCGCGTTCGCTTGCAATCCACTCGTCCTCGAGCGGTGCCAGGAGGTCGCCGCCGTAGAGCTCGACGGCTTCAGCAAAACGATCGGCCGCGCGCAGCCGGTCGTACTCGGCTACGTCGAGCCAACACGGCGCTTCCACATTCCAGCGAAGCGTCCGCCGTTCCAAGCTCAACCACTCGACGGATTCGCGAGGAAGAGTACGCTGTAGGAGATAGATCATGCGCCGCAGATTTGCGCGCGCAAGATCCTCCCGGTCGTCTGGCCATAGGGCAAAGGCGATCGTGTCGCGCGAGACCGGCACGCCGCGATGGAGCAGCAGGTACGCCAAGACCGAGAGCGCTTTCGGCGCAAGGTGGAGCTGTGCGCGATCCGAGCCGCTCGAAATCGACGGGGCACCGAACAGCCGGATCACCAGTGGGGCAGTCTGCACGAAAAAATGCCTTCCGGGCGATCTTCGGACGCCATTCGGACACCCGACGGACGGCCTCCTTGTTACGCTCCTCGCATCAACTCACCAAAACAAGGGGAAACGAAATGACGATCAAGTTGAACCGCTCGACCTACGACGGCAACGACACCACCGACCTCCAAGAACGCCGCGAGGCACGCGTCGTGCGCCGGATCGGGCCCACCGACTCGCAGCTCTTCCCGGGCTGGGGCCCCAGGATCTAGGGGAAATGGCCGCAAAGAAGAGAGGGAAGGCTTGCTTGCACTTCCCTCGCTTCGGCCGTAGATTAGCCACATGAGTCTGACAGCCGATCAAGTCCCTGCCTACGCCGAGCAGTACGTCGGTCTTCTTCTCCTCAATGCCGGCGCGCGAAAAGCCGTCGGCCAGCTCCCAGCTCCGGCGAGCGCCGAGTACTACGCACAGCTCGCGCTCATTCTCAACGAGTACCTGCAACCCGACCAACCGCTGGACGCTGACGACGCGCAAGCGATTTTCACATACGTGAAGGAGCACATGCGCGACTTCCGCGAGCATCTGGAGTCAGGAGCGGTGGGAGATGTCGACGCGATGGGGGCGGGCTACTTCGACGGATTTCTCGGCCACGGTCCGCCCACAAATTGATAGCGCCGATCCCGCTCTAGCGCGCACCGCGGCGTTACGCCGCCGCTTCTCGATCACCCGCATCGCGGAGACCACGCGTCTCGATCGCGCGGGAATTCCGACCGTGTGCGCGATCGCACCCGATTCGCCCGACGCTGTAAGCGTCTACAACGGACGCGGTATCACGCGCGAAGACGCAACGATCGGCGCCGTCATGGAAGCCGTCGAACGTCAAACCGCTGCGGTCTGCGCGATACCCGGGCGCATAATGACTGCCGCTACCATCGAGCACGGCCTCGACCTGAATGCCTGCGGTCTGCGCGCCGAGTACCAGTACGTGCCGATGCCGTTTGTCCGCGCGCGTGACCTCATCTCCGGCGGACCGCTCGACGTCCCCAAAGCGTTGGTGCAGGTGCCATGGCGCGGCGTTGCCGCATTTCCGCTTTCCCACACCAACGGGCTTGCGGCTGCGTTCACGTGGACGCAAGCCGTGCATCACGCACTTCTCGAGCTACTCGAACGCCATCTTTGGACGATTACGCACGCGCGCGCGCACCTGCGCCCCAAACGCCTGCTGCGAGAGATGCTGGGCGAAGACTTTCCCTTCGTCGACGATCCGGCCACCGAGATCGCGATTCCAACCGGTGACGAGAAGGTCGACAAGTTGTGCGAGCGCATCGTCCGCTCCGGCCTGCGGCTGCGATTGGTCGCGATGCAGCACGGCGCGCTTCCGGTCGCCGTATCCGCCGCCGTCGCGGAGGAGTTCGGCCCCGCCGGGCGTTGCCATCTGGGCGCCGGCTGCAGTTGGTCGCCCGCGGACGCAGCCGTCCAGGCGATTACCGAAGCGATGCAGGCTCGTGTCGCCGATAACCATGCGACGCGCGAGAGCATCCTGCGGTTCGAAGACCCTGCCGGGGCGTTTGCCAACAACACGCGGCGCCGCCTAGGGCTCCCGCGCGGCCGATGGTACTTCGACGCGCCGGCAGATGGCATCGCCCTCGGCGAACTTCCCGATCGATCGGGTGCGATCGATGACGAGCTTGCACGCATGGTCCGCTCGATAGGGGATTTTGCAAAACGGATTGCGATCGTCGATCTAGCGCCGGGCGAACGTTCATTCTCCGTCGTTCGCGCGATCGTTCCTGAGTTGGAAACGACGCTCGTCGACGGAAAGATCGGGCCCATCGCTAGAGCGATCATCGAGGACCAATGAAATCGATCGCGGTTTTTGCCGGTCCGTCGCTACCGTATCCGGATCGCACGGCAATCGATGGCGTGGTCTATCTTCCGCCGGCGGCGCGCGGTGACATCGCCGCTGCCGCCGAGCGCTACGACGCTCTCCTACTGGTCGACGGCGTTTTCCTAGAGGATCTCGCGCCGTCGCCGAAAGAGATGCTGGCCGCGTGCCGTCGCATTCCGACGTTCGGCGCAGCGAGCATGGGCGCACTGCGCGCGACCGAATGCGCGCCCTATGGCGCTCACCCACTTGGAGCGATTGCGCGCTGGTATTGCACGGGCGCGATCGACGGCGACGACGAGGTGGCGGTCGTTTTCGATCCCAAAACCGACGCCGCGTTGAGCGTGCCGCTGGTCAACGTTCGCTTCTTCCTGCGGATCGCGCAGCGCCGCGGTCTGCTCGCGGATGCCGAATGCGCGCACATCTTCCGGGACGTGCGCGGCGTTTTTTACGCGGACCGTACCTGGGAAGACGTTATAGCGAATGTTGCTCCGTCGCGCCGGCTCGCGTTCTACGACCTCGCCGAGCCGCGCGGACCTCAAACGCATCGACGCCGTGACGGCGCTGCGGGCGGTGCGCCGAATTACAGGAGGCCGGCCTCTGCGCCGACCGCCTGGAATGCCGCCAGTGCGCGATCCATCTCCGCCTTCGTCAGCGCTGCACTAATCTGCACGCGGATGCGCGCCGTGCCCTCCGGTACGACCGGATAGCCGAAGCCCGTCACGAAGACGCCTTTCTTCAGCAGCTTGTCGCTCATCGATATTGCGAACGCGGTCTCGCCAACGATGATCGGAATGATCGCGCTCTCGCTCTCCAGCGGCTTATAGCCGATCCGGTTCAAGCCGTCGCGGAAGTATTGCGTGTTCTCGCGCAACGTCCGCACGAGCTCCGGATGGCGATCGAGGTAGTCGATCGCTTCGAGCGAGCTGCAGGCTACCGTCGGCGGCAACGCATTCGAAAACAACTGCGGTCGCGAGCGCTGGATGAGCGTATCGACAAGTGCATCGCCCCCGGCGACGAAACCACCCGCCGCTCCGCCTAGGGCCTTGCCGAGCGTTCCGGTGATCACGTCGATCTCGCCGGTCAGACCGTAATGCTCGATCGTGCCGCGTCCCGTCTCGCCCATGACGCCGGTTCCGTGCGAATCGTCGACGACCGTGATCGCGCCATATCGCTTGGCGAGTCCGACCATTGCCGGGAGCTTCGCGAGATCGCCTTCCATCGAAAAGACGCCGTCGCTGACGATGACGATCGGGAAGCAACCCTCGACGGCCTTGAGCTTCTCCTCGAGCTCGTGCATATCGCTGTGCTTGTAGCGCTCGCGCCGCGCCTTCGACGCGAGGCGCACGCCGTCGATGATCGACGCGTGATTGAGCTCGTCGGAGATAATCGCCGAGCCTTCATCGCAGATCGTCGCGAAGAGCCCGGTGTTGGCATTCCAACACGACACGTAACTGAGGGCTGCCTCGGTGCCGAGAAAGCTCGCGATGCGCTTCTCGAGCGTGCGGTGCACGTCGAACGTACCGCAGATAAAACGGACCGATGCGGTGCCGGCGCCGTACTGGTCGAGACCACGCTTTCCGGCCTCGACGACCTCCGGCGTGTCGGAAAGCCCCAAATAGTTATTGCTCGAGAGTACGATGACGTCGCCGGCCTCTTCCATGTGCACTTCGGGCGCCATCGGCGTGGTGAGGTGACGCAGATGTTTGTACGTGCCGGCCTTTTTGAGTTTCTCGAGATCCGTTCGCAGCTTCGATTCGAACGCCTGATTCATCGCTTGGCACGCTCCCCCGTGAAATCGAGGACGACTTTGGCGGCTTCGCCGCTACGCATGACGTCGAAGGCATGCTCGAACTCTTCGTACGGCAGCACGTGCGTTACGATCGGCCGCAGGTCGATGCGTCCGCTCGCGACGAGCGCCTGCATTTGATACCACGTCTCGAACATCCGCCGGCCGTTGATGCCTAAGACCGTCAACCCCTTGAAGATGATACGCTCGGCCAGATCGAGCGTTACCCGTTCCGAGGGAATGCCGAGCAGCGCGGCGGTGCCGCCGTTTCGCAGCATCTGGAGGCCGAGGTCGATCGCGCTAGGACTCCCCGACATCTCGAGCAGCACGTCCACGCCATCGCCGTTGGTTCGGGCGCGAATCTCATCGACAAGACCGGTCTGCGTCGCAACGTACGTCGCGTCTGCGCCTAGGCGCGCGGCCAACTCGAGCTTTGCCGGATTTATGTCGATAGCGAATACCGAAAGCGCGCCGGCGGCCTTCGCCACCAAAATCGCCATCAGACCGATCGAGCCGACGCCTGTAATGGCGACGCGCTTCACGCTGACACCTGCCGTCATTACCGTATGCACCGCGTTACCGAGCGGATCGAAGACCGCGGCGTAATCGTCGGGAACTCCCGGGTCGAGCTTCCACACGTTGTACTCGGGAATCGCAACGTATTGTGCGAAGGCCCCGTCGCGATCGACGCCGATGATTCGCACCCGTTCGCAGATATGCGCCTGACCGGTTCGGCACAGCAAGCAGGTGAGATCCGCGATATGCCCTTCGACGCTCACGCGATCGCCGACGCGCACGCTGCGCACCGCATCGCCGACGGCAACGACGTGCCCCATGCACTCGTGCCCGACGACCAGCGGTGGCTTGATACGCCCCTGCGCCCAGGTATCCCAGTTGTAGATGTGCAGATCCGTCCCGCAAACGCCCGCCTTTTCAACCGCGATCAGCACATCGGTTGGGCCGAGTTGGGGTACCGGTACGTCCGTCAACGTGAAGCCGCGTTGCGCAGCGGTTTTGACCAGAGCCTTCATCGACGCAGCCATGAGGCCGGGCTATTTAACGCGACGGGTTGGAAACCCCGGTAGCGAATGGTCGCTCGCCGCTAGAAATCGTACTCCAGCATCGCGCGGTTGTATTTGAAGATCGGGAGGCCGCCGAAGTATGCCGTCCCGATCGGCGTGCCGGCTATGCAGTTCGTCGACGCCGCACCGCAATAGGTGTTCGAAAGCGTGCGTTCGGCGTAGCGATAGCGAAACTCCAGGCCGCGATACGGCCCCGTCTTCGAGACCGGCATGAAATGGTAGGATCCGTCGAGGTCCCATTCTTTGGTGTTTTCGGGGCCGATTTGGTTCCCGTAGTCGTACCACGCGTCAGCCGCGATGAAGACGACGCGCCGGTTGGTCGACGTATAGGTGGCCGCGACCCGCCACGACGAGCCCGGCGCGCGGCGGTCGGCCATGCCTTGCGAGATCGCGGTCGTGAAAACCGGGTTGGTTGCATAGTTGTCAGTGTACGGACTGGCCCATCCACCATACGCGACGGTCGTCGTGCCGTTGGGATTGGTCAAACACTGCGCTGCATTGAGCGGCAGAAAGTACGGGAACGTAACGCCCTTCGCGCTAATCTGGTAGTTTGTGCTGCTGCACGTCACGTTCTTGGGAAGCACGACCGAGTCGTAGTGCCACGGAGTCTCGACGTAGCTGCCGGAGAGAACGATTGTCTTTGTGACGTTCGCACCGAGTTGAATGCCGAACAGCGAACTATTGATCTTGCCAATGTACGAGGTTCCGGCGTTGTTTTCCAAGCCGCCCTGCAGCGCGATGTACGGCTTCCAACGGGTCTGGTTGAACGTATACCGGGCGTCGCCCCAGTACATGTTGACGATGTCTGAAACGCCCCAGAAGTAGCCGTTTACCGAATAGTTCGTTTTTGGCGGATCGTAACCGGCTTTAAGATAGAAAAAGCCGTCCGTCGTAATGCCGCCACCGCCCGGCCAGTAGATGTTGGGCGGCATCCCGCTGTTCCCCGCCGGAAAGCTCGTCAGCAGCGTGCTGCTTTGAAACGTCGAGCTCGTGCGCGATTCGAACTGAATCATGTCGGCAACTTCGAACTCTTCGCCTTGTGGCAACGTGTACTGAAAATCGGCGCCTTGGAAGGCTTCGGGCTTTACACGCGTGTCTTCGGGACCGGCCCACGGTGACACGAAGAGCTGGTCACCGAGCTTTGCCGAGAAGTCACGAAGCTGATAACCCACGTACGCCTCATCGAACGTGTTGAGCGTGAAGCCCGGCAGCGTGTCGTCGGGGTTCGTGTTCGGCGGCACCTGATGAATGCAACTCGGGGAGGGATACGTTGCTGCCTTCGCGTGATTTGCTGCGACCGAGCACGGACCGTCCAACGGGGTCGCAAAGAAATACGTGCCGCCGACATACCAGGCGCCGCCGGCAAAGTCGTAGTCCGCATGCAGCTCTATGGCGTTATTGAGGCTGGCCTGGTTGACGGCATTCGAATTGTACTTTGCTCCCGGCGCGAAGTCGAACTGGACGCCGGGATTGTTCGACGCGTTTTGGCGCGTGAAGTAGTACGAGCGAAAGGCGCCCGAGATCGAAAGCGGGCTCGCCGTTGGGCTGGGCGACGGAACGGGGGCAGTCTGCGCGCCGGCCGGCCCGGCCAAGGCCAGCGCGGCGACGAGAAAAGCGCCGAAGCTTACGGTCCGCATCACGGTGAAGTACGACTCCTTGTGGCATAAAGTTAACTTTAGTCACCTTTCTCGACGTAAGTATTAGTAACCTTGGTCACTAAATTGAGGGAGGGAGACCCGCTTCGGGCCACCCTCCCTTGTCCTAGGCCGGGGCCTCTCCCGGCCGGCCTTAGCTGCTAGAAGTCGTACTCTAACTGGGCCCGGTTGTACTTGAAGAGCGGCAGCCCGCCGAACTCCGTGCTCCCCGTCGTGATGTCCGGAGCGCACGTCGTCGAGCTCGCGCCGCAGTACGTGTTCGTGAGCGACCGTTGCGCGTACCGATAGCGCAGCAGCAGCCCGTGATACAGTCCCTTACTGACCTTGCTGAAGTGGTACTGGCCGTCGAGGTCCCACTCGTTGGTGTTCTCGGGCCCTAACGCGTTGCCGTAGTTGTACCACGCGTCGCTTGCGAGGAAAACCCACCTCTTGTTCGTCGATGTGAAGATGATCGCGACTTTCTCCGACGTACCCGGCGCACGACGGTCGGTCATGCCCTGCGAGATGCTCGTGGTAAAGATCGGATCGGTCGCGTAGTTGTCGGTGTACGGGCTCGCCCATCCACCGTAGTAGACCTGCGTCGTCCCGTTCGGATTCGTGAAGCACTGGGCGGCGTTGAGCGGCAGAAAGTATGCCAACGTCGCACCCTTGGCAGATATCTGATTGTTCGCGTTACTGCAGGTCACGTTCTTTGGAAGAAAGACGGTATCGTTCTTCCAAGGAATCGAATCGAACGCGCCGGTGATCTGGATGTTCTTCGTAACGTTTGCACCGATCTGCACGCCGATCAGTTGGCTGTTGACTTTCCCGATATAGGAGAGGCCGCTGTTCACTTCGGTGCCGCCCTGTAGTGCGATGAACGGCGCCCACGAACTCTGATTGAACGTGTACTTGCCGTCGCCCCACCACATGGTGACGATGTTGTTGACACCGTAGAAGTATCCGTCAGCCGAGAATCCGGACGGGCTCGAGTAACCGACTTTGCCGAATGCAAAGCCGTCGGTGTTGACGCCATGTCCACCGGGGTAGTTGATGTTCGACGCCAGTCCGCCGCCGCCGGCCGGATAGCTCGTCAGCAGCGTCGATTGGGTAAACTCCGAGCTGGTGCGATTCTCGAACTCGACCATGTCCGCGCCTTCGAACGTCCAGTTCGTAAGGCCCGAATATGCCAGGTCGGCGCCCTGGAACGCCGCCGGCTTCAAGCGCGAATCCGACGGGTTGGCCCACGGCGTATTGAAGAGCATGTTTCCGACCTTACCGTTGAAGCCGTAGTCCTGATACGCGAGATAGGCTTCGTAGAACGTGCTCATCGTGAAGCCCGGCAGCGTATCGTCGGGGTTCGTGTTCGGCGGAACTTGCGTTACGCACGACGGCGACGGGAAGGACGAGCCTTTCGCGTGATTCGCGGCCACGACGCACGGACCGTCGGCGGGATTGGCGTAGAAGTACGTACCGCCGATGTGCCAGCCGCTGCCGGTGAAGTTGTAATCACCGTGCAGCGCGATGCCGCTGTTCCAAGAGGCTTGGTTGACGCCGTTCGAGTTGTACTTTGCACCCGGCGTGAAATCGAACTGCGTGCCCGGATTATTGGATGCGTTTTGGCGCGTGAAGTAGTACGAACGGAAGTAGCCGCCGAGCGTAAGCGGATTCTTGGTCGGGACCGGTACGGGCGTCGGCGGGGCCGTCTCTACCGGCGCCGGCGGCGGTGGTGCTTCGGTCGGGGGCGGCGTCGGCGGAATATACCGCACGACGACGATGTGCCGATCTGGCACCCATTGGACGTACGCACCCATCGTCTCCGAGATGACGCGAACCGGCACGAGCACGACGCCGTGATAGATGATCGGCGGAACGTCGAGCGGGCGCGTCTCTCCGTTGATAACGACCTCAGGCTTGCCGACGGTGACGTTGATTTGTGCGCCGGCCTTCGTCACCGTTGCGGTCTTGCTGCCGGGGTCGTACGAAACGGTTGCGCCCATCGACTCGAACATCGAGCGCAAGGGGACGAGGACCGCGCCGTCCTTGACTAAAGCCGCCAACACGCGGCTCTGTTTGAGTACGTCGGGGTTGGCGTTGACGTGATGATCGTTGTAGAGAATGGGCACCTGACCGGACGCCGGCGCACCTGGTGTATCCTGTGTTTCCGCCAGGGCGTAGGACGTAGCGATCAGGACCATTGCCGCAGCGATCGAGCTCACGCGAGCGAGATTGCATGACACGATGCAGTAATCTCCTTGAGTTCGGCTTGCGAGGGAAGGTTAGTGACCTCTGGGGCTAGTCTAGCGGCCGCCGATTAAGGCCCTCTTAACAAACGCTTAACACGCGTGGTGGCCGGGCGCGCCGGCGGGGCTAGCCGTACCGCCCGGTGATGTAATCTTCGGTGCGCTTGTCGCGGGGTTTGGTGAAGATCGCGGCGGTCGTATCGCTTTCGACGAGATCTCCCATGAGGAAAAACGCCGTATTGTCGCTGATGCGGGCGGCTTGCTGCATGGAGTGGGTCACGATGACGACCGTGTAGTCCTTTTTAAGCTCGCCGATGAGATCTTCGATTCGGCTGGTCGCTATGGGGTCGAGTGCCGATGCCGGCTCGTCCATGAGCAGCACCTCCGGATCGACCGAAAGACAGCGCGCGATGCAGAGCCGCTGCTGTTGGCCGCCGGAAAGATCGAGCGCCGAAAGGTCGAGCCGATCCTTCACTTCGTCCCACAGCGCGGCATGGCGCAGGCTGCGCTCGCATATATCCATCAGCGTGCGCTTGTTCCGTTCGCCGTGAATGCGCGGGCCGTACACGACGTTGTCGAAGATCGACTTTGGAAACGGATTCGGTCGCTGGAACACCATCCCGATCCGATAACGAATGGTCGTTGGATCGATTTCCGGCGCGTAAATGTCCGCGCCGTCGAGCAGCACCTGCCCTTCAACGCGCGCGCCGGGAGTAAGGTCGTGCATGCGGTTGAGCGCACGCAAGAACGTCGACTTTCCGCAACCCGACGGCCCGATGAGCGCCATGACACGATGCGCCGGAACCCGCAGTGTCGCGTTGCGAATCGCGTGGAAGTTACCGTAATACACGTCGAGGCGCTCGATGTCGAGTTTTCGGTCGGTAGAAACGGAGGTCGGCTCTATGCTGCTGGCAACCATCGGCGGCCAGGCTTCGCCGCATCGCGTCGCGATGCCCGTCGCGTATTAAAGGAGCTTAAGGACGCTTGATCCGCATGATCGGGAGCCGGATCGTAAATGCGGTGCCGCGCCCCAGCATGGACTCCGCGGCAATCGTCCCGCCATGCGCATCGACAATGCCTTTGACGATTGCGAGACCGAGCCCGGCCCCGCTGCTGCCCCGCGCTCGCGAACGGTCGACGACGTAGAACCGCTCGAAGATATGCGGCAGATCGCGATACGGAATACCTTCGCCGGTGTCGCGCACCCGCAGGAGGGCGTCGCTGTCGCGCGCGTCGACTTCGATGCGAATGCGTCCGCCGCCCGACGTATGGCGCAGCGCATTGTCGATCAAATTGACGAAGACTTGCGCGAGCCGGTTTGGATCGGCCTCGACGCGCACCGGGCGCAATGCAAGCAACTCCAACGCCACACCTTTGTTGGCCGCCTGCTGCTCGAACGAAGCGACGATGGGACGCGCGACTTCTTCCAACTCCACGTCGTGGAAATCGAGCTTGAGCTGCCCAGATTCGGCGCGCGCTTGTTCGAGCAGCTGTTGCACGAGCACCGTGAGCCGATCGACTTGCGCGAGCGCTTGCGGCAGAAAGAGATCTCGCGTCTCCTCTTCGCGCGCTTCGAGAACGGTCTCGAGCGTGAGTTTGATCGAAGAGAGCGGCGTCCGCAGCTCGTGCGAGACGTTGGACAGAAACTCTTTGCGCGCTCGATCGAGACGGACGAGCGCCGTCTGGTCGTCGGCAAGGACGACGACGCGCAGTGGCTCGTCTTCGGCTTCGTCACCCTCTTCGTTCAGCGGATAGACGGATACTCGATATGTGCGCGCGGATTGCGCGCTCGTAAGCACCACCGGCGCAACCGAGGCCTCACCGCGCGATGCATCGGCGATGCGCCGCTCCAACTCGACATTCGGGATCGCTTCGATGACGTGCGCGCCGATCGCGCGCGCGGGGTCGAAGCCGAATACCGCAGCCGCTGCAGCGTTGGCAAACTCGACGCGATAGGCGCGATCGACGAGCATGACGCCCATCGGAAGCGCTCGGACCACGCGTTCGAACGCGTCTTCGCGCATGGGCGCCGGCGCCGGCGCCGGCTGACTGCTTGCGACGCCGCGCGGAGACCTACGTGCGAGCGTGGTACGCGCAATCGTGACGCCGGCGACGAGTCCGGCAAGCGCGGTGACCACCTCCCACTGGGTTGGCGTCAAGCTTTGAACATGTAGCCGCGGCTCCGCACGGTCAGGATGTGTCGCGGAGAGCGCGAGTCTTCCTCGATCTTCTCACGCAGCCAACGGATGTGAACGCTAACCGTCTGCTGCTCGCCTTCGAAATCGTAGCCCCAGACCTTATCGAGCAGCGTCTGACGCGTCACGACGCGGCCGTGATTCTCCATGAGGACACGCAGCAATCCAAACTCTTTCGGGGCAAGCGCGACCTCTTTTCCGCGCACCGTTAAATGCTGGCGCGAGGGGTCGAGCGTAATTTGGCCGAGCGTGATCGCCTCGTCGTGCGGCGCGTGGGCCGAGTTCTGCCGCCGTAGGCGCGCCTTTACGCGCGCCAAGAACTCGTGCAGCGCAAATGGCTTGGTGACGTAGTCGTCCGCCCCCAACTCCAACGCCAGCACCTTATCGATCTCTTGATCCTTCGCGGTCAGCATGATGATCGGCACGCCGCTGAACTTACGAATTTCCTTGCACGCTTCCACGCCGTCGAGCACGGGAAGCATAATATCGAGCACCACGAGATCCGGCTGCTCGCGCTGCGCCATCGCGATTGCGCTGCGGCCGTCTCCCGCCGTTACCACGATATAACCGCTGCGTTCGAGATTGAAGCGCAACGTCTGTAGGATCGCCGACTCATCATCGACGACGAGGATCTTCTTATTGAAGTCTTGACTCTTGACGAAGGCTACCCGCGACGGCTTCGCCTCCAGCGATCCGTTCATATGTTCTTACTATCGCGCTGTAATCCAGCGCGCCGTCCCCTTCTTCGGAGCGAGCTGTGTAGAGTTGATAAGCCAACGTCGTCGCCGGCATCGGATGGTCTATTGCACGAGCCGCATCGAGAGCGGCGGCCAAGTCCTTTCGCAGCAGATCCATCGCAAACCCGCCTTCGAAGGTGCCGGCCAGCCACGTTTTTGGCAACCACTGCTCCAGAACGTAGTTCGCGCCGGTCGCCGACTTCAGAACGGCTCGTACCGCATCGAGGTCCGCCCCGGCGCGTTGGGCAAAGATCAGGGCCTCGGCGTTCGCGATCATGACGTTTGCAATGATGATTTGATTAACGAGCTTGACGGTTTCACCCATGCCCACGCCCCCGACGTGGTGCGGCGTCCCCATCGCCCGCAGGATCGGCTCGGCAAGAGCAAACGCGGCGTCGGTCCCACCGGCCATGATCGTAAGCGTCCCCTCCCCAGCGCGCACCGGACCGCCGCTGACGGGCGCGTCGACGAACTCGACGTCGCGTTCCGCCAAACGCTGCGAAAACCGGCGCGATTCGAGCGGAGAGATCGTCGACATGTCGATGACGAGAAGCCCCGGCCCGGCCGCCGATGCAACGCCCGACGAACCGAAGAGGACTTCGTCGACTTGCGGCGCGTCGGGAACGCAAAGAACGACCGCCTCTACATCGTGCGCGAGCGCTGCCGGGTTCGGCGCCTCTGCGGCGCCCTCACTGCGCAAGCGCTCCACGGCGTCGCGGCGGCGATGCGCCACGACGGTGACGTCAAATCCGGCCCGACGCAACGAGCGAGCCATCGGCTCGCCCATTGCACCTAGCCCGATAAAGCCAACGCGTGCGATCACGAGCCGCCCTTGGGCACGTTGCTGGGGCTTTCCCGCCCGCTCAGGATAAACTCCGCACGCCGCCGAAGTCGCCGCCATTATGAGTGCTGCCGTCACACCCGCAGTTCATCGCCCGACGTTCGACGAGATGAATCTCTCTATCGGTAAACGGACTCGATTGCACCGCCTCATGTACGAGCACGGCCCGGCTAACGGCACGCTCATGATGCTGCCCATCGACCAAGGTCTCGAGCACGGGCCGGTCGATTTCTTCGACAATCCCGCCGCGGTCGATACCGATTGGATATATCACCTCGCGGTCGAAGGAAACTTCTCCGGCATCGCGCTGCACGTCGGCCTAGCGGAGAAGTATCAGCGTAGCTACGCCGGACGCGTTCCTCTGCTCCTCAAGGTCAACGGGAAGACGAACGTTCCGCCGGACGACGAACCGTTCAGCCCGCTGACGTCCTCGGTCGAAGATGCGATCCGGTTAGGCGCCGATGCAGTCGGTTATACGCTCTACGTCGGGAGCCCGGCGCAAGAGCTCGACATCGCGCAATGCAACGAAGTCCGCCGCGATTGCGACCGCTATGGTATGCCGCTGGTCGTTTGGGCCTATCCACGGGGATCGGCGATAAAGGCAAAAGGCGGCATCGATTCGCTCTACGCCGTCGACTACGCAGCACGCGTCGCGTGCGAGATCGGCGCGGACGTGATCAAACTCAACGAACCCGTTTGGAAGCCGGAGGACTCGGCAAAACTTCCCAAACCGTACGACACGCTGCAGTTCGACGATGTCGAAGGACTGCGCAAAGTCGTGAAATCGGCCGGACGTAGCCTAGTGCTCGTC
Source organism: Vulcanimicrobiota bacterium (assembly GCA_963758805.1). Classification (GTDB taxonomy): domain Bacteria; phylum Vulcanimicrobiota; class Vulcanimicrobiia; order Vulcanimicrobiales; family Vulcanimicrobiaceae; genus Cybelea. The sequence continues at coordinate 970,398 of CAVWWP010000001.1, read as the reverse complement.
TCCGGTGGAAGCAAGATGGGCGACGATGCTACCATTCATAAGGCGCACGTTGCAATGGCGGCCGGCTGCGTAGGGCTCATCTTCGGGCGGAACATGTGGCAGCGCAAATGGGACGACGCGCTGGCCATGGCATCTCGGATTCACGAAGTACTCGGCGGTTACGGACAGACGCAGTAAGCGTCGTTCGGCAAGCGGCGGCCGCTAATGCGCTGCGGCGCAGCTGCCGCAAAACCAGCTCACGGCGCCGCCGTGCTCCTGCGCTACCATCTGCTCGCCGGGACCGCGCCGGCCACAGTTCGCACAAGCGTACGTTTGCCCGACGGAGACCGGCTCGGTCACGCCTTCGTGGCGCTTCGCAACGTAGAACGTCAAGTAGATCAGGATGCCGATGACCCCGGGCGCCCAAGCAAAGAATGCGTCGAAGGCGCTGCTCGATATCTGGGGGTTCATGCGCGTCTTTTTCCCGGCAACGCGGGAGCACACCTCGGCCGCGGACGCGAATCCTAGGGAATGGATCGTGAGGCGACTCTCCGCGAGCGGCTGATCTCGCATCTCGAGCGTACCGGCGTGCTTCGGCTGCGCCGGGCAGCTTCGGCGATGCGCGTCGTGCCGCGCCACCGTTTCATTCCGAGCGATACCCTCGAAGACGCCTACGCCGATCGTGCCGTTGCGATCAAAATGAACGGTGACGAGATCGTCTCTTCGATCTCGCAGCCCGGAATGATCGCGCAGATGCTCGAGCTGCTCGAACCGCTATGCGAAGAGCACGTCCTCGAGATAGGGACCGGATCCGGCTACAATGCCGCGTTGCTCGCCGAGATGGTCGGCCCGAACGGAAGCGTCACGACCATCGACGTCGACGGCGATCTCGTCGAACGCGCACGCGACCTCCTCCAAGAGCTCGGCTATACCAACGTTCGCGCCGTCGCGGCCGACGGCACGGCAGATTCTCCCGCGCCTCGCGAGTACGACCGCGTAATCGTCACGGCGCGCAGCGATGACGTGGCCGACGCATGGTGGCAATCGCTGCGCGAGGGTGCGAGGCTCGTCGTTCCGCTGCGGCTCGAAGGCGTTGGAGAATATGCCGTGGGCTTCGATCGGCACAGCGACCGCTTGGAGAGCACCGGTGCGTATCCGTGCGCCTTTATCGCGCTGCGCCGGGACGACGCGGCTATTCCGACCGCCGTCTTCTATCGCGATTCGGTGCAATATTCCGGCGGCGCATGCGTGCGCCCGATCGGGGCTGTAACTGCGGTGCGCCGCAGCGACGCGGCTCCGCAACTACTCAACGAAGCGGACATCGTGATCGCTCGCCCGATTACCGTCTTTGCCGTTCGCTTCGCATAAGCGCAAACGCGCTCGAGCTTACTTCTTAAAGTACTCTGCGTTGATCCCCGTGTAGTTCTGCCACTTCTCCGGGACGTCGGAGTCGGCGAAGATCGCCTCGACCGGACAAGCCGAGACGCATGCGCCGCAATCGATGCAGACTTCCGGGTCGATGTAGAGCATCTCGTCGTCATCCTTCCCGTGAATGCAATCGACCGGACAGACGTCGACGCACGACTTGTCCTTCGTGCCGATACACGGTTCGGTGATAACGTATGCCATCGCGTTGTGCTTCCTCCGACCGGTAAGACGGCCCTCTTAGACGGCGGGCCGGCCGCGAATCGCGCGCAGAAGCCAGAGTAACACGATCGCCCCGATCAACGCACAGACCATACTCGGAATGTTAAATCCGGTGACACCGGCATGGCCGAAGAAGCCGTAGATCCAGCCGCCGATCAGGGCGCCAAGAATGCCCACGATAATATCGGCGATGAGGCCGCCGGGCGCCTCGCCGGGCACGAGCCACCGGGCGACGAGACCGACGACGAGACCGAAGATAATCCACGCGAGGATGCCCATGTTTCTCCTTTCCGTTCTCTTCCATCCAGGCGCGACGCGCGTGCGATCGCCTGGCCACGCGAACCTTCCGAGAGGGAGACGCCCCCTCGACGGTGGAGGTCCGCTATATGAAGCCTACCCTCTTATGCTTCTTGGCTATCATCGCCGCGAGCGCGCTGCCCGTCGGGGCAACGACGCCTCCGACCGAGATCACGGTTTCGGGGACCGGCAGCGTCGCGTTGCCGCCGAACGTTGCCACCGTGAGCGCGGCCATCGAAACGAATGCGGCCAGCGCAACCGGCGCAGTCTCCCACAACAACGATATCTACAACCGCGTGGTCGGCGCGTTACTCAAGCTCGGCTTCGCGCGCGGTGACATCTCGCTTGCGTACTACAACGTAAGCTATAATCCGCCGCCGCAGGCGGCACCCCCGAACCCAGGCGAGCGATACGGCTACACGGTCTCGCGCGGCTTTACGGTCAAGGTGCGTGAGATTGCGCGCGCGGGCAGCGTCGTCGATACCTGCGCGAGCTCGGGCGCTACGGCGATCAACGGTGTGAGCTTCGGCATCGACGATCCCAGCGCAGCTCGCACGCGGGCGACCGACAAGGCCGTTGCCGATGCGCGCGCACAAGCGCAAACCGTCGCGCGGGCGGCGGGCCTTCGGATTATCGCGATCAAGAGCATCGACCTCGCCGAGGGCGGCGGGGGGCCGCAGCCGATGATGCTGCAGGCGAAGAGTATCGCATCGCCGACGCAGTTCGATCAGTCGAACGTGAGCGTCACCGTCTCGGTGAGCATCACCTTTACGGCGCAACCATGAGCGCACGCGAAACTCCCGCCGGGGGCACGGGGTACACCAGGCAATGACCGCTCGATGCGAAGACTGCGGACGGCTTCCCGCGCTCATGTGGTACGGGGAGCACCGCGTCTGCACGAACTGCGCGCAGCGCCGCACCGCGACGGGCGCGCTGCCGTTCTTAGGCGCGGCCCTGGCGGCGGCAGGCCTCGTGGCCGCCAGCGCGATGCTCTCGGAGCGGCTCTCCCACGAAGGCGGCTCGCCGCTCGGTGATTTCGGCAAGCGGCTGCGGGGCGGAACGCCGACGCTGGCCGCTTATTCGAGAGACCTGACCGAGCTGGCGCGCGAGGGAAAGCTCGATCCGGTCATCGGGCGCGACCGCGAGATCGACCGGTTGATCTCGATCCTCGCGCGACGCAGCAAGAACAACCCATGTCTCGTCGGCGAGCCGGGCGTTGGAAAGACCGCAATCGTCGAAGGCCTCGCCGCCCGAATCGCCGCCGGCAATGTCCCGGCGTCGCTGCACGGCAAGCGCGTTCTCGCGTTGTCGCTTGGGCCGCTCGTCGCCGGAACGAAGTATCGAGGTGAGTTTGAAAGCCGCGTTAAGAGAATTCTCGACGAAGTGAAGCGCAGCGCGCGCGACGTGATCCTCTTCGTCGATGAGTTGCATACGCTCGTCGGCGCCGGCGCCGCCGAGGGAGCGCCGCTCGATCTCAGCTCGATGATCAAGCCGGAGCTCGCACGCGGCGATTTGCAATGCATCGGGGCCACGACCTTCGACGAGTACCGTAAGTACGTTGAGTCCGATCCCGCGCTCGAGCGGCGCTTTCAGCCGGTTATGGTCGAAGAGACGAGCGTCGACGAGACCATCGCCATTCTCGCCGGTCTCCAAGAGCGGTACGGGCACCACCACCACGTTGTATTCGATCCGGACGCGATCGAGGCTGCGGCCCAGCTCGCCGCGCGTTACATTGCGGATCGCTTCCTCCCCGATAAGGCAATCGATCTCATCGATGAAGCCGCTGCGTCGGTCGCGCTTGCGAACAAAGGCGAGGTCGAGCTGCCACGGGTGACCCGCGAGGACGTCGCTGCGGTCGTGACGCGCTGGACGGGAATTCCGCAGACCGCTTTGACCGTGTCGCAAGCCAATCGTTTACTCGACCTCGAGAAGACGCTGGGCGAACGTGTAATCGGACAAGAGCGCGCGATCGCCACGGTCTCGGACGCCGTGCGGCGGGCACGAGCCGGTCTCCACGATCCCCGCAAGCCGTTGGGAAGCTTTCTCTTCCGGGGACCGAGCGGCGTTGGAAAGACCGAGCTCGCCAAGGCGCTCGCCGAAGCGCTCTTCGGAAGCGAAGCCGCGCTGGTGCGCATAGATCTCTCCGAGTTTACCGAACAACATAGCGTCTCGCGGCTGCTCGGCGCGCCGCCGGGGTACGCCGGGCACGACGAGCCCGGTCAACTGACCGAACCGGTTCGGCGCCGGCCATATTGCGTCGTGCTCTTCGATGAACTCGAAAAGGCACACCCCGACGTTGCGTCGGTGCTGCTCCAGATTCTCGACGACGGGCGCGTTACCGACGCGAAAGGGCGAGCCATCGATTTTCGCCACGCGCTCATCATCCTGACGACGAACCTCGACGACGACGAGCTTCCGCTGGCGTTTCGTTCGGAGCTCCTCAACCGTATCGATGCGATCGTTCCCTTTAAGAAGCTCCATCTCAAGGAGATCGAATCGATCGTCGCCATTCACGTCGAGGCGCTCGCACAGCGGCTAGGCGCACGCGACGTTGCGCTTAACCTGTCGCACGACGCGCAACTCTACCTGGCGCGCGTTTCGCTGGGCGCAGGAAGCGGCGCTCGCTACGTCCAGCGCACGGTCTCGCACTACGTCTCGACCCCGCTATCCGCGGCGTTGCTGCGCGGCGAACTGCGGGCCGGCTCCGCTGCGACCGTTACGCTCGAAGGCGATACGTTGCGCGTCGTCGCCGCATAACTCGGTTACGGTACGAGCGCGGCGCCATTATTGCTGGCCGGTGAGAGCGCGAGCGCCAGCGGCGTGCTGATGCCGTTCGAGATCGTCGTCCACGACCCGCTCGAATACGGCGGCTGATACTCAGTCACGCTATTGTTGCCATAGTTTGCCACGTAGAGGTTTCCGGCCGCGTCGATGGCGAGGGCTATGGGTTGGCTCTGGCCGCCTACGATCGTTGTCGGCAAGCCCGTGTACGGCGCGACGTACTCGGTCACGGTGTTTGCGCCTTCGTTCGGAACGAAGAGCGTTGCCGAGCCGCCGAGGCCGATCGCTCCCTGCTCGTTGACGCCGTTGCTAATCGTGACGACCGGAGCGCTGGCATTTGAAAATGGCGGCACGTACTCGACGACGGAGTTCGGCGTCGAGTTGAGATTCGCCACGAAGAGGTTGCCGTGACCGTCGACCGCGAGCGAGTTGGGGGCGCTCAAGCCCTTCGAAATGGTCACGGGAGAACCGGAATAAGGCGGCGCGTACTCGGTAACCGTGTCGGTGGCTGCGTTGACGACGAATAGGTTCGCAGCGGCGTCGAGCGCGAGGCCGACCGGGTCGTTGATGCCCGTCGAAATCGTCGCCGACGGTGTGCCGCCGTACGGCGGCGCGTAGAGCGTCACGGTATTGCTCCCATTGCCGTTGGCCACGAAAAGATCTCCGTGCGCGTCGAGCGCGACGGCTTGCGGGTGATTCACGCCCTGCGAGATCGCGGTTGGCGAGGAGTTGTACGGCGCTGGGAACTCCGCGACGTTACCCGGACCATTGGCGACAAAGAGATTTCCCGTTGTGTCGAACGCCAGAGCTTGCGGATTCGTGAGTCCCGTAAGCGTCGCGAGCGGCGCGCTTTGACCCGCGACGTAGAGCGTCACCGAGTTGCCCGTCGAGTTTGCGACCCCCAGGATTTGGCGTACGTCTAGGCGCACCGTGCCGCTGCAGACGGCCGAAGACTGCGCGCACGGATTGTTCGCTCCGGTGTAACTGACGTTGACGCGCACCGTCGCCGTGCTTGCGCTCGCCACGGCCGGCGCGGTTACGTAGAAGAGATTCGGCGCAAGCGTCGCGGTCTGCGTGATCGATAACGGCAGCGAGCCACCGGCTTGCTCGAGCGTAAACGATGGCTGGCCCGGGCTGATAATGACGTTTTGGTTTGCGTCGAGCATCTCGACGACTAGCGGATGCCGCCCCGCACCGTACAGATCGACCCCGCCTTGCGCATTCTGCGTTGCTGTGATCGATGCCGGAGCAATGACGAGTTGGGCCGGCACGCCGCTCAAGGTCATGTTCACAACGTTGCTCGCACCGGGCATTACGGTGAAAGCGATTGCGTCCGGCGTGCCGGACGCACCACTAAGCGATCCGGCCATAACCGTGCCCCAGTACGCTCCGGGCGCGAGCGAAAGCGCGACCTGGCAGACGTTCGCCGCGTGCCCTGCGTTGCACGCACTCGAGTTTGCGCCGACGGTAACGGTTTGGCTGACCGGTGTTGGCCCGTTGATGTTGATCGCGAGCGATTGCGCCGCCGGCACTGCGCCCAACGCCGGCGAGCTCGACAATGCTTGTGCAGTGGTACCTGCCAGCGTGCTGTTTTTTGGCTGCGCCGCAGTCGCGCCATTTGCCGGAGGCAGAACGATCCGCAGGAGCGTGCTCCCGGAACCGCCCGAGGTCGAGCCCGAGCTCGCCGGCACCATCGAGTTGCTCTGGCCACCGCCGGTGCACGCGCAGAACGAGAGCGCCGTTGTTGCGGCAACCGCTACTCGCAGTGACGCTCGTCCGAAGCTCATTCTCGAAGTTCCCTTAATGAAGAATGTGTTCGACGTTTTGGCGCATCTGGGCCGGCGAGAGCTCCCCGACGACGATGTCGCGCACGATTCCTTGGCGATCGATGAAGACGTGCACCGGGAGACCGTTGACGTTATATTGATCGCGAAGCGTTCCGGCATCGACCAGGATCGGATAGCTCAGATGGTGACCGTTGCGAAACTCGGTTGCCTTCGCGGCGCTCTCCAGTTCGTCGACGCCGAGCACTTGGAGCCCGCGCGGGCCGAACTCGTGTTGGAGCGCGTCGATGGCCGGCGCCTCTTCGTTGCACGGCGGACACCATGTCGCGAAGAAGTTGAGATAGATCGCTTTTCCCCGCAAAGAGTGGAGCGTGATCGTCGCGCCCGAAAGGCTCGTCTCGCTCCAGCTCGGCGCCGGTGCGCCGACACGCGCCGTCGGCGGGGCCGTTGCAGCCGGAGCCGCCGCAACGAGTAGCGCGGCCAGCAGCATCCACATGCGCTCAGCCATAGGTTGGAAAGGCGACCGCCCCCAGATCGCGTTGCATCTGCTCGATGAGTTCTCCAACGCTGGAAAAAAGCCGTTGCTCGCGCAGATACCGGAACTCCCGCAGGGCGAGCTCGCGCCCGTAGATCGTCTGCTCGAAATCCCGCAGCCACGCTTCGATGCTGCGGACCTCACCGCCGAACTGCGCGTTCATCCCGATAGACACGAGCGCCGCATAATCCCGGCCGTCGTAGCGCGCAATGGCGGAATAGACGCCGTCCTTCGGCAGAAGCTTCACCGGAACGTGCACGTTTGCGGTCGGGAATCCTAACGAATGTCCCCGTCCCGCGCCAAACTCGACGCTGCCGCGAATCTCGTATCCGCTGCCGCCGAGCAAATGGTCGGCGTGCGCGGTCTCGCCCGCTTTGACGAGCGCGCGTATGCGCGTGCTCGAGATGCGCTCGCCGCCGTCGGTAACGTTTTCGACGGGAACGAACGCGATGCCGCGCTGCCCGAGGTAGGTGCCCATCAGCTCGGCATCGCCCACGCGCTTGTGACCGAACCGGAACGTCGAGCCGACGACGACCGCACGCACGCCCAGTCGCTCGACAAGAATATCGAGAAACGCCTGCGGGCCCAGTTCGGCTATCGAGCGGTCGAACGGAATGAAGAGGCACTCTTCGAAGCCCGCTTGGGCAAAGAGGTCGAGCCGCTCTTGCGGCGTCGACAAGAGCGGCGGCTCGCTCCCCGGATGCAAGATCGTTGCCGGATGGTTGGTAAACGTCAAGATCCCGCTGCGCCAACCGGGGCGACGCAGACGCAGCGTGCGGCGTGCGATCTCGCGATGCCCGCGGTGAAAGCCGTCAAAGAATCCGATGGCGATCACCAACGGCCGATCGCCGTCGCGCTTCAGTTCGTGATAAACGTTCACGCTGGGCTGTGCACCTAAACAAACACTTTGCGCGGCGCCAGCAGGGTACCCAGCGCCTCGCCGACACCGACGAGCGTACGGGACTCGTCGCGGACGAAGACGTGCTGCGCGGTCGCGCCCTGCGGCAGCGGCACGACGCGCCCGGCGCGAAAATCGGCCGAACCGCGCAGATCGAGGACGATCGTCGGAAAGGGAATGACGTGTTCGGGCCCGATGAGCGCATCCTCGGGCGACGCAACGATCTCTTCGAGCATCCGCGCTTCGTAAAGTACGAACGGTCCCGACGCTTCGCGCACGAGCGCTCCCATATGCGCCGGACTGCCGATTGCACTCCCGAGATCGTGGCAGAGCGTGCGAACATACGTCCCTTCACTGCACGCGAGCCGCAACCGTGCGGCGTGCGGTCCGTCGACGCCCAACAACGTCAGACCGTAGACCGTAACGGTGCGCAGTTTTCGCTCGACGCTCTTGCCATCCCGCGCGAGTTCGTAGAGCCTGCGTCCCTGATGGTGAACCGCGGAGTACATCGGCGGCGCCTGCGCGATTTTGCCGACGAAACTCGGTAATACCGCGTCGAGGCGCTTGATCCAGTCGTCGGGGACAGCAGCCTGCTCGACGGTATCGCCTGTCGCATCCTGCGTCGTCGTCGACCGCCCTACGACCAGCGTAAACGCATAGCCTTTGCGCTGATCGGTCAGCAGCGGAATGAGGCGGGTCGCCTTGCCGATCGCGATCGGCAGCACGCCTGCCGCCTGCGGATCGAGCGTGCCGAGATGACCCGCGCTTAAGCTTCGGTCATTTGCGTACGCGCCATAGATGCGGCGCACGCGTGCGACGGCGCGCGCCGAGCTCGGACCGGCTGCTTTAAAGAGATTGACGAACCCGATCACGGCCGTCGACGAGACGCGATATCAGAGACCGCCGGCGAGCAGCGCCGCTTCGACGTCGGCGAATGCCTTTTGAAGCGAGCCGTAGCACGTCATTCCGGACGCGCGGTAGTGACCGCCCCCGCCGAGCCGCTGCGCGGCCGCTTGTACGTTGATCCGCCCGCTCGAGCGTAAGCTCACCCGGATTTCGCCGTCGATCGCCTTGAAAAGTGCCGCGACCTCGACGCCTTCCTGTCCCAGCAGCGTATTTACGACGTCCTCGGTATCCTCGCCGTCGGCGCCCGTCTGCGCAAGCATCGCGTCGTCGACGTACGAGTAACAGTAACGTCCGTCGTGTTCGAACCGCATCGCATCGATGATGCGTCCAAGCAGCTTCGTCGCCGCGACGCGGCGCTGAAGAAAGATTTCGTCGGTGATCAGTTCCTTGTCGGCGCCTAGGCGCATGAGCTCGGCGGCGAGCTCGAGCGCTTCGGGCGAAGCGTTCGAGTGCATGAAGCCGCCGGTATCCGTCATGATCGTCGCAAGGATGCAGGTCGCGATATGCGCGTCGATGGGAACGCCGAGCTCGCGCAGCAATCGCATAACCACGGTTCCCGTCGAGCACTCCTTTTCGAGGACGAAATTCAGCGTGCCGAAGAACGAGTTTCCTAAATGGTGGTCGAGGTCGAGCATGTTCTCTCGATCGACGCCCGAAAGCGAGTCGCCGGCACGCTTCCAGTCACTCATGTCGCAGAAGACGTAGAGCGTGTCGGGCGGCAGATCGGCCGGTAACGCGGCCGAAACGTAATCGGCCTCCGGCAGAAAGCGCAGGTTACGCGGCACCGGATCTTGGGCGAAATAGTGCACGCGTTTGCCGATCCGCTTGAGCGCAAGGCCGAGCGCGAAGGCTGCCCCGAGCGTGTCGCCGTCGGGCTTGACGTGGCTGACCATAACGAAGGAACTCCGGCGGCGCAGCTCGGCGACGACTTCCGCTGCCGATGCGACTCGCGGCGTGCTTTCGATCATTCGCTCTCCTCCGGTGCAGGGTGTGCGGCTGCTTCGCGCAGCGTTTTTGCCAGCGCTATCGCGCGCTCGGCCGACCGATCTTCTACGAAGACCAGTTCAGGCGTATGGCGTAAATCGATCTTCCGCCCCAGCTCGCCGCGCAGGAAGCGCCCGGCATGCGTGAGTGCCTCGAGCGATTGGCGAGCTTGATGACGGTCGCCGATGACCGACACAAAGACCTTGCAGCGGCGAAGATCGTCGCCGACCTCGACGCGCGTCACCGTGACGAACGCCAGCCGGGGATCCTGTAACTCTTGCGAGATCAACGAACCCAGGATGCGCTGGATCTCGTGATCGATCTTCGCAATGCGCTGCGCCTTCACGCGTGGACGAGCTCGGCCGCGACCTGCTCGATTGCGTAAGCTTCGATGACGTCGCCTTCTTTGAGATCCTGGAACTTCGCGATCTGGATGCCGCACTCGAAGCCTTCGGCGACTTCGCGCACGTCGTCTTTGAAGCGGCGCAGGCTCTCGACCTCGCCGTCGAAAACTACCGCCGAGTCGCGTAGAACGCGCGCTTTAGCGTTACGCCTGATCTTCCCACCGGTCACGTAACAGCCGACGATCGTTCCGACCCGGCTAACCTTGAAGACCTGGCGCACTTCCGCACGTCCCAAGACGACCTCGCGCTCAACCGGTGCGAGCATTCCGCGCATCGCCTTCTTCAAGTCGTCTTCGATTTCGTAGATGACTTGATAGAAGCGCAGGTCGACGCCGTCGTTCTCCGCCAACCGGCGCGCCGTCTCGTCGGGACGAATGTTGAAGCCGATCAAGACGGCGTTCGACGCGTTCGCGAGGTTGACGTCGTTGGGCGAAATGGCGCCGACGCCGCCGTGGATCACGCGGATCTCGACGTCGTCGTTGGAGAGCGACTCCATGCGCGTGCGCAACGCTTCGAGCGAGCCCTGGCCGTCGGCTTTGATGATTAGGTTGAGCGTCTTTCGGCCTTCAGTCGGCATGGACATGAAAGTCTCGAGTGAGACTTTTTGCGTTCCGGTTGCGGCCATGCGCACGTCGCGACGGCGTGTCGCGCGCTTCTCCGCGGTTTCGCGCGCGACGCGCTCGTCGCTCACGACGCTGAGCGTGTCGCCCGCGGCCGGCACGTCGGAGAGGCCCATTACCTCGACCGGAATCGAGGGACCGGCCTTCTTCACCTGTTTGCCCTTGTCGTCGATGAGCGCACGTACTTTGCCGAACGTGCCGCCGACAACGACGATGTCGCCGACACGCAGCGTCCCGTTCTGCACGAGCACGGTTGCGACCGCACCGCGCCCGCGATGCAGCGCGGATTCGATGACGACGCCGCTCGCGCGCCGGTTCTTATTTGCGCGCAGCTCGCGGATGTCTGCCTCGAGCAACACGGTGTCGAGAAGGCTGTCGATGCCTTCGCCGCTCTTCGCCGAGACGGGCACCATCTCGATGGTGCCGCCCCAATCGACGGCCTGCAGCCCCTCTTCGGTGAGCTGCTGCTTGACCCGGTCGGGCTGCGCGTCGGGCCGGTCGATCTTGTTGATCGCGACGACGATTGGAACGTTGGCCGCTTTGACGTGGGCGATCGCCTCTTTCGTCTGCGGCATGACGCCGTCGTCGGCTGCGACGACGAGAATCGCGACGTCCGTGACCTTCGCGCCCCGCGCGCGCATGGCCGTAAACGCTTCGTGGCCGGGCGTGTCGATAAACGTGATCTTGCGATCGTTGCGCTCGACGGTGTACGCGCCGATCTTCTGCGTGATGCCGCCGGCTTCGCCGCCCGCGACGTTCGCTTGCCGGATCTTGTCGAGCAGCGAGGTCTTACCGTGGTCGACGTGACCGAGAACCGTGACGACCGGCGGGCGCGCCGTCATCATCTCGGGCTTGTCCTCTTCCTGCTCGACCGTGACTTCTTCGCCGGCCTCCTTGACGACCGCGTTGAAGCCAAAGCGCTTGGCGATTTGCGTCGCGACGTCGCTCGAGATGTTCTGATTGATCGTCGCCATCGTACCGATCTTGATAAGCTCCGTGATCACGTCCTTGACCGGAACGATCATCGAAGTAGCCAGCTCTTGCACGGTGAGAAGATCGGGGATCTCGATCGCTTCGAGCGCGCGCTGCGGCGTGGCCGCAGCGTGTTCGCCTTTCTTCTTGCGCTGCCGCTCCTTCTCGAGCAACAACTCCTTCTCACGATCTTTTTTCGCCGCCGCTTTGTCCTCGTGCGTGCGAAAGCGATCGCCCGGACGTCCCCCGGCTGAGGGTGCCGGCGCGTCCGTAGCGCCCGGAGCCATGCCCGGACGCGGCGGCGCCAGACGCGATCCGGGTGCAACCGGCCGGAACGGCCCGTTGCCGGTGCGGCGCGGCGGCGGCGTCACGACGCTCGGAGCGGCGCTCGCACGAAGTGGCGGCGGCGGCGGAAGCTTGCCGCCCTGTCCGGGCATAACCTGGCCTGGGCGGGGCGCTACGCCTGGGCGACCGGGAAGACCGGTGCGCGGACCCGGAGATGCCGAAGCTCCCGTGGTCGGCGGAGGCGGCTGCCGGCGCGAGATCGTCGATTGTCCGGCGGGCACCGGCCGAAGCTGCGGAATGCTCTCCGTCGAGCCGATCTTGGCGGCGGGGCGCCGGACGGCACTCTCGCTCTCGGGGGCCTTTGCCGGCTCAGTCGGCGCTGCGGCGCGCGCCGGTTGAGAAGGTGTGTTGCCGACGACCGGACGCAGGCGCGCGATCGGCGCATCGAGGTCGACGGGCTTTGGCGCCGGCGCCTTGCGGGCGGGCGGCGGAGCGGGCTTCGCCGGCGGCTCCGGCGCGCTCTGGGCAGCGGGCGCCTTCCCGCTTGGCTTCAAAACGCCGCGAACCAGATCTGCGATCTGGTCGGGAACGACGCTGAGCTGGTTCTTGACTTCGACTACGCCGCCGAGACGCTCGTTAAAGAGCGTGATCAACTCTTTCGACGTGAGCCCTACCTCTTTGGCGAGCTCAAAATTCGTACTTTTCCGGCCAAATTCTCTCTCGAGCACAGGCGCTCGAGTCCCATCAGTTGAGTGCGCGGAGCCCCAACCGAGGGGTGTCGGCTCCGCTAGGTGATCAAAGGTGAGCCCTCATGGGAGGGCACGAAGGCTTCTGTCGTTCATCGATTTCATTCTTTGCACGAGCTTCTTATTAAACCACATTTTGCCGCCGCCGCGCCAAGCCCCGGGTAACGTCTGTTCTTGGTGACGCGTTCGACGCACGAATCCGAGCACAGGTAGGCGCCGCGACCATCCTGGCGCCGGCCGGCGGGGACGTCGGCGCTCCAGCCCGCGGCGGTCCGCACGAACCGCGTGAGCTCGGCCTGCGCGAAGCGCCGCCTGCATCCCGCGCAGGTCCGGACCGGCCTAGGACCCGGGATGGGTTCTAACCCTCTCCCCCACCCAGGCGCTCGCGACGAAACTCCTCGAGCTTGCGAACGAGCTCGGCGTCAATCTCTTCCGCCGACGCGGCGACGACTTCTTCGGGTGCCTCTTCCTCCTCGACCGTCTCGCTCGGTTCCGTCGCCGCACGCTCCGCGCGCTCGACGAGATAACGTTCCCGCGCCTGCGACGACTCGCTCTCGCTTGCAATATCGAGGCGCCATCCCGTTAGACGCGCCGCAAGCCGCACGTTCTGCCCGTCGCGACCGATGGCCAGCGACAGTTGATAATCCGGGACGATCACCAATGCAACGCCGTCGTCCTCGAAGAGCTCGACGCCGATGACCTTCGCCGGCGCGAGCGCCTGCATGATGAACGTTGCGGGCACCGGATCGTACCGAATGATGTCGACCTTCTCGCCGCGCAGGTTGTCGGTAACGTTGGCAATGCGGCTCGACTTTGGACCGAGGCAGGCACCGATCGGATCGACTTCGGCGCGGTTGCTTTTCACGGCGACCTTCGAGCGGCTTCCCGGATCGCGCGCGATCGCCATGATCTCGACGGTTCCGTCCGAGATCTCGGGAACCTCGAGCTCGAGCAGCCGCTGCACCAATCCCTCGGCAGCGCGCGAGAGGATCACTTGCGGCCCCTTCGGCGACTTCTTGACGTCGAGGACGTACGCGCGAATGAAATCGTTGATCCGATACGCCTCTCCCGGCACCTGTTCGTCGAGATACATGACGGCTTCGTCGCGTCCTTCGAGCGTGACGTACATGTTTCGCTGCTCGTAACGCTGGACGGTGCCCGTCACCAAGTCGTTGAGTTTGCGGACGTACTTGTTGTAGACCGTATCCCGCTCGGCCTCGCGAATGCGCTGAACGATCACCTGTTTTGCCGTCTGCGCCGCGATTCGGCCGAAATCTTTCGGCGTCACCTCTTCGTCGTAGAAGTCGCCGGCCTGATATGGCTTTCCGGCTTGCTTGAGCGAAATCTCGAGTTTCGGATCTTCGACCTCTTCGACGATCGTGCGGCGGTGGTAGACGCGGTACGCACCGCTTTGCCGATCGACGATGACGATCGCGTTCGACTCGCTCCCGAAATGCCGTTTGTAGGCCGTGAGCAACGCCGCTTCCAGCGCTTCGAGCAACATCTCAAATGGAATGTTGCGCTCGCGTGCGATGAACTGCAGGACGTCTATGAGTTTTTCTTCAGTTACCGTGTCTGCTGTTGCCATGCGATTGCTTTCGTTGACGTTTGTCTCTCTGGAGATCTGCGCGCGGATCGAACTCAAGGTTCGCAGATTTGATCGTCGCTGCCGGCAGCAGCAACTCGCCCCGTTCGCCTTCCAAGACGATCACGTCGCCGCGCAAGCCGCGCAGCGTGCCGCGATGCGTCTTCGCGCCGTTGACGGCAAGCGACGTGACGACGCGCACGTGCTCGCCTGCAAAGCGCTGGAAATCGGCCGGCCGAACCAGCGGACGTTCCAGCCCCGCTGACTCAACTTCGAGCGTATACGGCACGTCGACGCTCGCGAGGTTCGCGTTGATGCGCGCCGCGACGCGCTCGCAGAGCGAGACGTCGACGCCGCCCGGACGATCGATGGTAAGGCTGAGTCGCATCGCGCCCGCCACCGGACGCGCGTGATATTGAACGACTTCGAGCTCGCCGAACGTGCGGTCGTGAACGATTGCGTCGACTTCACGTTCGAACGCGTGGGCGAGTGGTGCTTTCGTACCGCCAGGGGTGGTCATCAATTCAGTTTGAGTTCTCTACAAGCAGCGAAGCGCGGGACCAGCCCACGCTCCTTGAGGGCACCAGGATACCGAAAAGCGCGACGGGTCGCAACCCCACGTGGGTGCGACCCCTCGCCTTGTTCTCTTCTTTGCGACCGGCGCGCCTCCGGAAAACGTCCGGCTGCCGTGGGCGCACGTGTGGCGCCAGCTACTCGGCGCGTGCTTCGCGGGCTCGAGAGCCCGGTGGATCTTGCGGTTCCAACCGCCCTCCTTCGTTGTTACGAAGCATGCCGGCTCATTCCGGCACCTTCAAATTCTAATGCGACATATGTCGTAACGCAAGAGGGAAAGACGCGGCTTCACGGCGACGCTGCGGCCGGCCCGGAGTAAGGCACCAAAAGGCGCCCGTCGCACGCTTCGGAGATGATGCCTTCGACAACCGGCGCTATGCCCGCATCGAACGGCGAGAGTGGTGCGTGCGCCTCCGCGCCGCCGCCGCCACCAATCGAGATCTGCGTTCCGTTTGCCGTCGGAACGTTCGCATTTCCGTTGCTTGGGAGCGGCGCGTAGCCGCCGCGTTCCGGCTGCGGATAACGGACTAGCCATCCCGTGCAGATCGTCGTTGGGCCTGCTTTGCGCGCGGCGGTTACCCACATCTTCACGAGCGCATCGCCACCGGTTCCGCGCGACTGGTACAGGTATTTCGTCTTCGCGAGGACGTCGGGCGGCGGTGTCGGTTCGAGCCGGCCGCGTAGCGAGTAGGTCGGCGTGTACTGTTTGCTCGTCGGGTGGACGGGATTGTTCGGCAGCAGAGCGCGCAGTTTCGCATTGAGATTAATGCCGCCGGTCGAACTTGGCCTCGGCGTCACGGATCCGGCGGCGGGCGTCGGGCGCACTTCTATTGGTCGCTCCGCCGCGCTCTTATTCTGCGGTCCGCTCCCTTCGCGCGGCCCGGGTGACGCTGCGCCCTTGGGACCGGGCACCGGTGCGGTTCCGGCCGTCTTTGCAACCGCGGTCGTACTCGTCGGACTGGGGCTCGGCACGCCTGGGCGTTGGGTCGGCGCGGCCGACGCGTGTGCGGCGGGTGCCGGACTGGCCTTCGGCGCGGCCGTTGCGGTGGAGACCGCCGGCGCGCTCGGCAAGGGCTTAGGTACTGCCTGCGCCGGCGTCGGCTTCGCACTCGGTTTTGGCTGTGCCGCCGTGGATTTGTTCGGCGTCCGCGCCGCCGCGCTCGACGGCGCCGGCGATGGCGCGATCGTGGGCGGCGGTTTGAGGCTCACTGCGACCGGCGCGACCGTCGAAACGCTGATCGGAGCTGCGGGCAACTCGTTGCGCGGCTGCGCTTCGTAAATGTTGGTCGTCGGCTGCGGGTTCGGTTGCGGCGACTGCTGCGGGATCGGGCGTGGGTTGGGCGGTGCGGTCGGCGCCTGAACCGCAAGCTCGTGCCGATTCGCAGGCAGCCTCTGCGTCTGCGTCTGCACGAGCGCGGCGTGCTGCACGGGCGCGATGCGCGGGACGTGCGGGACTGGCACGGCAACCTGGACGTTTGCCGGCCGCTGCGCCACCTCGATCGGCGAGCGCCGCTCGAGCGTCACGACCTCGCCGCCTTGGACGTTCTCGGTCGCGCCTTGTTCCGAGGAGCTCACGAGCACGCTGAAGAGCAGCAACGCGAGCAATGCGTGAATAACGAGCGACGCGAGGAAGCTTCCTGCGAGTCGCTCGGGATAGCGGCGGTCCACTGGATCGCGCTCGAACTTCACGACGGGAATTTAACTGCGCTTAACGGAGCGCAGGAGCCTGCCGCCGCGCGCGCGCAAGCCATGGCCTCTCATGGAAGCCATCCTGCAAAAGCGCACGAAGATCGTAGCGACAGTCGGCCCGGCTTCGAGTAACCCCGCGGTTCTTCGGTCGCTCTTTCTCTGCGGCACGAACGTGTTGCGATTGAACTTTTCGCACGGCACGCCCGAAGAGCACGCGCGCGTGATCGCCGACGCGCGCGCAATCTCCGCCGAGTTGGGGATCCACACGGCCGTCTTACAAGATCTCCCCGGGCCCAAGGTCCGCACCGGATCGCTCGCCGACGGCGCAACGTCGGTGACGCTCGCCCGCGGCGCGCCGTTTACCATTACGACGGCCGAGACGGCCGGCACCGCTGCGCGCGTCGGCACCACCTATCCCGACTTGCCGGCTGACGTCGCGATCGGAAAGCGTCTCTACCTGCAGGACGGCCAGATCAGCTTGCTCATCGTCGGCAAGAGCGCGACCGAGATCGAGACGACCGTAGAGTTTGGCGGCGAACTGCGCGCCACACAAGGCATCAACTATCCGGACGGCTCGCTCAACGTCAGTTCGCCGACGAAACTCGATCTCGAGTACCTCGAGTTCGGACTCGACCAGGACGTCGATTATGTCGCCGTCTCCTTCGTGCGCGCCGCCGAGGACGTCGACCGCGTCAAGGCGTTCATAGCGAAACGCAACAAACGCATTCCGGTTATCGCAAAGATTGAGAAGCACGAGGCGCTCGAACACCTCGACGAAATCATCGCCGCTGCCGATGGAATCATGGTTGCGCGCGGCGATCTGGGCATCGAGATTCCGATCGAGACCGTGCCGATCGCGCAAAAGGAGATCATCGCGAAGTGCAACCGCGCGAGCAAGCCGGTCGTAACCGCAACGCAGATGCTCGAATCGATGATCGGGTCGCCGCGGCCGACGCGCGCCGAGGCAACCGACGTCGCCAACGCAATCCTCGACGGAACCGACGCTTTGATGCTGTCCGGCGAGACGGCGCGCGGCGCCTACCCGACGGAAGCGGTACGCACGATGGCTCAAATCGCGCGCGAAGTGGAGCTCTACTATCCGCACGCGGCGTTGCGCGACCGGCGGCTGGAGAACTTCGCCCCGACGATCGCCTCGTCGATCGCGGAGGCTGCGACGCGCGCAAGCGCCGAACTCCAAATACCGTACATCGTTACCGGGACGACGACGGGCAACACCGCGCACCATCTCGCAGCATTTCGTCCGCAGGCGCGGATCGTCGCGTTGACGCCGGATCCCCACGTCGCCCGCCGCCTCGCGCTGCTGTGGGGGACCGAATCGCTCTTGATCGATCCGTACTCGTCGATTGAGGTCTTACTCTACGTGACCGAGCGGCGTATGGTTCAGGAAGGGCTCGTGCATTCGGGCGATCTCATTGCGTTCATTACCGGCATGCCGGTCGGCTCGGGCGGAACGAACGTCCTAAAGATCCACCAGATCCCTTAGAGCCCTATATCTTCTTGGCGCTCTGCAGCAGCGTCCGCGCATGTCGCAACGCAACGTCGTGCTGCTCCCCGGAGAGCATCCGCGCGATCTCCGTCTCGCGCTCCTTCGGACGCTCGATCTCGCGTACCGAGATCGTCGTGCCGCTACGGCTCTCGCTTTTTTCGAGAACGTAGTGACGGTCGGCCCATGTCGCAAGCTGGGCGAGATGCGTAACGCAGACGACCTGTTCGCGGCGCGCCAGCGCACCGATCCGCGCACCGACCGCCGTCGCGGTCGCTCCGCCGATGCCCGCATCGATCTCGTCGAAGACGAGCGCGCCGCGCGTTTCGCGCACGCCGGCGAGGACGACGACCAGTGCGAGCAAGACTCTCGAAAGCTCGCCACCCGATGCGACGCGTTCCAGCGCGCGCGCCGGCTCGCCGGCGTGAGCCGCAAAGAGAAACTCGACGCGCTCGGCGCCCTTGGGGCCGATGCGCTCGAGCGGCTCGAATGCGACGTCGAATCGGCCGGATCCAAGCGCGATCTCCGCGAACTCGCGCCATCATGCGCCGGCCCAGCCCAACGGCCGTTTTGCGGCGTAGCGCGCCGAGCTTTTGCGCCGCGTCCGCGAGATCTGTCTCGGCGACGACACGCTGCGCATCCAACTCGGCCAGCAGACGGTCGCGATTCTCGTACTCGTCGACGGTCCGTTGCGCCTGACGCGCGCGCTCGAGCACGCTTTCGACGCTCGCGCCGTACTTGCGCTTCAGCCGTTCGATAAGCGCCAGGCGGGTATTGATCCGCTCGAGTTCGGCCGGATCGAACTCGGCACTCTCGAAGGCGCGCGCGATCTGCGCGGCAACGTCGCTAGCCTCGCTCTGCAGCGCCGACGCCTGATCCGCCATCGAACGCAACTCGCCGCCGATCTCCGCAATGCCGGAGAGCGCCGCACTCGCGGCGCCGAGCAGTTCGATCGCTCCCGCATCTTCGCCCGCCATCGCGTCGTGCGCGGCACGCAGCGCGGCGCTCACGCGCTCGATGTTTCCGAGATAGCGCCGGCGCTCGTTCAGGCGATCCTCTTCCGAAGCGCCTGCATCGAGTCTCGCTTCGTCGATCTCTTGCGCGGCCAGTAATGCGTCGTCGTATCGTTCGCGAGCGCGCCGGTCTTCGTTCGTGAGCTCGTCACGCCGCGCCGCTAGCTCCTGCACGCGCGCGTATGCGCCCGCGACCGCTGCGCGCAGCCGCGCCGCCGCCTCTCCGGCAAGCCGGTCGAGAAGCTCCAAGTGATAGGCAGGCGAGAGTAACCGCTGCGCTTCGTGCTGGCCGACGAGTTCTGCGATCGCCGCGCCGGCCTCGCGCACGTACGCAGCCGTCGAGGGGCGCCCGTTGATGCGCACGCTCGATCGGCCGGTCTGCGCGATCTCGCGGGAGACAGTCGCCGCCTCACCGGGATCGAGTTCGAATCCATCCGCGCACAGCCGCTCGCGCAGCGTTTCGTCGGGATCGAAGAACAGCGTCACCGTCGCTTTCGAAGCGCCTCGGCGCACGACGTCGGCAGCGGCCCGCGCGCCGAGCACAAAATCCAGTGCTCCCAGCACCATCGTTTTGCCCGATCCGGTCTCACCGGTAAAGATCGTCGCGCCGGACGCGAAATCGATTTCGGCGCGCGCGATGAGTCCGTAGTTCTCGATCTCGAGCCGACGCAACACCGCCGCGAGCCTTGCGATTAGCGGCGCGGGCTCTTGATCGAAACGCCCCAAAGCATCTTGGTTTCGAGGCGCTCTAAGAAATCGAGTGGCGCCGTGCGTGCGAAGCGCACGCGCCTGGGATGGCAGCGAATGAGAACGCTTGACCCCGGGGCGATGTCCGTCAAGACATCGCCGTCGCACTCGAGGTGCGCCTGCGCGACCTCCGAATCGCATGTGATCTCGATGCGTGAATCGATCGGAACGATGAGCGGTCGCGAGAAGAGCGTGTGCGGCAGGAGGGGTACGACGCCGAATGCATCGACGCTCGGCGCGATCAATGAGCCGCCGGCCGAGAGAAAGTATGCCGTCGATCCGGTCGGCGTCGCAACGCAAATCCCGTCGGCAGGAATGTGGGTGGTGACTCCGCCTTCGAATCCCAATCCGAAGGGAACGATTCGCGAGACCTCGCCCTTGCGGACGACGACGTCGTTGAGCGCGAAGTAACGCCGTCCGTCGTATTCGGCCTCGAGCGCCGTCCGTTCGTCCATGTAGAGGCCCTGCTCGACGAGTGCGGGCAGATCGCCGATCCGCGGGTCGTCTTCGTCGAGCTCGGTGAGAAAGCCGAGCCGCCCGGTATTGATGCCAAGCAGCGGCACGTCACTCTCGATGGCAATGCGCGCCGCGCGCAAGAGCGTGCCGTCACCGCCGACCGTGATGAGCAGCGACGATGCGCCGGCAACCGCACCCTCGACGACGTCAAATCCCTGCGCCCGAAAGTCCTGTGCGATGCGGTTTGCGATCGTCCGTGCGTGTTCGCGCGCCGTATCGACGTAGAGCGCGACCACCTTCTTGTCGATGGCTAGGGTTGTCATGGTTGGCTTCCTTCGCTGAGCGCAGTCTCGATGCGTGCGTCGTCGACGGCCGGCCCTTCGCGGCGCACTTCCATCAGGAACTCCCGGTTTCCGGCCGGTCCGCGCAGCGGCGAGGCGGTTAGCGCGACGGCTACGCATCCAAGCCGAGCGACGGCGTCGCGCAACTCGCGCAGTACCGCGCGGTGCGTCGCCGGATCGCGAACGACGCCGCCGGCGGCAACTCGTTCTCGGCCTGCCTCGAACTGCGGCTTCACGAGCGCGCAGATCGCCCCGTCTTTGCGAAGATAGCCGATCGCGCGCGCGAGAATCGTCTTCAGCGAGATGAATGACGTGTCGATTACGATGAGATCGAACCCGCCTGGAAATGCGTCGTCGGGCATATGCCTGAAGTTGGTTCGCTCGACCGCTCGCACGCGAGCGTCGTTCCGTAATCGCCAATCGAGCTGGCCGTAGCCGACGTCGACCGCGGTCACGTGCGCCGCGCCACGCTGCAGCAGGCAATCGGTAAAGCCGCCGGTCGACGCCCCGATGTCGAGCGCCTCCGCGCCCGAGACGTCGATATCGAAAACGTTCAGCGCGTGCTCGAGTTTCTCACCGCCGCGGCTGACGAAGCGGCGCGGGCGTTGGATCTCGAGGTGTGCGCCGGCCGCGACGCCTTGGCCGGCCTTCGTTGCGGGCACACCGTCGACACGCACGCGTCCTTCCATGATAAGGCTGCGCGCCTGCGACCGCGTAATCCCTGCGCGCTCGGCAACCGCGGAATCCAATCGCACCAAGGTTAGTAGGTTCCCTAAAACGGGACTTGACCTTCGCCCTCGCGTTCGGAAGGCTCGCGCATAGCCCCGTCGATTTGTTCCTGCGCGTTCTTCAACAACGCTTCGCACTCGCGGGCGAGCGTCTTACCTTCCTTAAACAAGACGATCGCACGGTCGAGCTTCGTTCGGCCGTTCTCGAGTTCTTTGACGATCGCATCGATGCGATCGAGCTTCTCCTCGAACGTCTTTGGAGTCGCGTCAACCATCTTCCACTCGTTCGACGCGTGCCGAAAGCATCCCGTGAAACAGCCGCGCGTCGATCTGTTCGCCGACGGCGACCTCGCGTACGTCGCGCAGCGCCTGCCCCTTGAACGTCACGATCGCGTAGCCGCGTTCGAGCGGTCCTTGCGGATCGAGCGAACGCAGGCGTTCCTCCGCGAGTGCGAGTGCGTTGCCGCCGTTTGAAAAGAAGCGTTCGTAGAGCAGATCGATCTTCGAATGGAGCGCGGTTAGCTGCGTCCTTCGCGCGGCGAGCCGATGCCGCGGGTCTTGGCCGGCGATCCGGGTCCCAAGCTGGAGCAGTCGCTGCGTAAAGTGAGCGATCCGCATGTCGATCGCCGCGCGGAGCATCTGCTCGGCTCCATCGCGACGCTGCGACGATCGCGCGACGATTCCGGCGATCGAACGGACGAGCGAGTCGCGTTGGTGCGTCAGTCGCACCGTGACCGCCGACCACGATCCGGCAATGTACTCGGCCGCCGCGGTCGGCGTCTTGAAGACGGCGTCGGCCGCCTCGTCGGCGAGATGGCGGTCACCGGTATGGCCGATCGCGGTCACGACCGGATGGCGCGAGCGCACGATCGCGCGCACGACGGGCTCCGTATTGAACGGATAGCGATCCTCGTACGTTCCCCCACCGCGCAGAAGTACGACGATGTCGACCTCTTCGCGTGAGGCACGTCCAAGGGCTTCGGCGATATCGATCTCAGCGCCGTCACCCTGAACGCGCGTCTCGATGAACGCCACGGTAATGTTCGGTGCCTTCTCGCGCAACGTCGTCTCAAAGTCGGCAGCGCCCTTGCCTCGCGTCGACACGAGCGCGACGCGCCGAGGAAAGCGCGGGCTTTGACGCTTGCGCTCTTCGTCGAAGAGTCCTTCGGCCGCGAGGCGCTTGCGCAGCGCTTCGACCTTCGCCGCGATCGCGCCAACCCCGAACGGCGCAAGTTCAACGACGCGTAACTGATACTCGCTTCGCCGCTCCCAAATCTCGATTGGGCCGGTTGCGACGACGGCTACCCCGTCTCGCACCTCCGGAAAATTCTTCGCGTCCGCGGCGAAGGAGAAGCATCGCAGAACCGCGCGATCGTCTTTGAGGGTAAAGTAAAGGTTGCCGTTCGGCTGCGGCTTCCATTCAGAGATTTCGCCGACAATTGCGATGCGTTGCAACTCGGGACGCCGTTCGAGCCAGCGCCGCAATCGGTCAGAGAATGCTGAAACGGTGAGTTGCAACACCTCCGACTCGCCGAAGAGCGTCACGGCGGCGCGTCCGAATCCGTTGGAGAGGGCGCGTCGCTCGGCATCGGGGAGTCGGTCGGCGGTAACGACGGGAGCGTCGCCGGCGGCGTCGCATCTGCCGGCGGAACCGTCGGCAGCACTGTGACGCCTTGCGTCCCGTAGCCGTACCCTTGGCTCACGCGGGCGCACCCCGATTCAGGCTCGGTTCCGCGCAGGTAGTACTCGTATCCGCGCCCGCATCCGCCGACTTTTGCCAACTCGTCGGCCGGATACGGAAAGTCGTGCGGCTTCGTGCCGGCGAGCGCAGCCTTCATGAACCGCGCCCAGATGCGCGCGGGAACGTTGCCGCCGTACGACTCGACCATTCGCGAGTAGTCGTCGTTGCCGAGCCAGACCGCGGTGACGAGATCCGGCGTGTAACCGACGAACCATGCGTCGCGAAAATCGGAGGTCGTTCCGGTCTTGCCCGCGGCCGGACGTCCGATCACGGCGTTCGGATAACCGGTCCCGTGTTTGATGACGTCTTCGAGCATCGAAGTAACGATAAAAGCGGTTCCGGCGCTCACGACGTCGGTCGCCTGCGGATAGCGATTGTCGAGCACGGTGCTTCCGAGCGAGTCGCGAACGAAACGAAGCGGCGTCGGATCGACGTGTAGGCCTTGATTTGCCAGCGTCGAGTAGCCGCTGGCCTGATCGAGTACCGAAACGACGGACGAGCCGAGGGCGAGCGAGAGGTTCGCTTCCAGCGGTGAGGTCACGCCCATCCGGTGCGCGTAGTCGATGATGCGGTCCAAGCCGATGCGGTCGGCGAGTTTCACCGCGACGACGTTCCGCGAGAGCGCGAGCGCTTCACGCAGCGTCACCGGGCCGAGGTAGCGAAGATCGTCGTCGGTCGGCGACCACGTCGTACCGTCGCCCATCGGGTAGCCCACCGGCGAATCGTCGATGACCGTCGATGCCGGCATGCCCGAGTCGATCGCCGCCGTATAGTCGTACACCTTAAACGACGAGCCGGGCTGGCGGTGTGCTTGCCATGCGCGATTGAACTGATTGCTCAGCGAGAACGCCGCGCCGCCGACCATTGCAACGATCTGCCCGGTCGACGGACGCAGCGCAACCAGCGCAGCTTCGTGCGCGTTGACGCCCTCGGCCTCCGCCTGCGCGACACCCCAGCTGACCGCGTCCTGCGCGATCCGTTGCATGCGCGGGTCGAGCGTCGTGTAGACCTGGAGGCCGCCTTCTTCAACTGCCTGCTTGCCGAAGATTCGCTCCAGCTGTGCGATGACGTACGTCGTGAAATACGGATACTTATAGCCTTGCAAGCCGGGGGATTGCTCGCCGACGAGCCCGAGGGGATCATCGTAGGCGGCATCGGCATCGGACTGCGTAACGTAACCGCTCTCGACCATGCGATCGAGAACGTGGCGCTGACGGTCGCGCGCCAGATCGAGGTTCGAGAACGGCGAGTAGACCGAAGGCGCCGCGACGACGCCGGCGAGCATCGCGGACTGACCCAGCGTCAGCTGGTCGACGCTGCGGCCAAAATACGTATGCGCCGCGGCGTCGACGCCGTACGCGCCGCCGCCGAGATAGATGATGTTGAGATAGCGTTCGAGGATTTCGTCCTTCGTATAAAAACGCTCGATCTCGATCGCGAGCAGCGCCTCTTGAACCTTCCGTGAGAGCGATATCTGGTCGTTGAGGAAGAGCCGCCGGGCGAGCTGCTGCGTGATGGTCGATGCGCCTTGAAACTCCTGATGCGTGAGATCGGCAAACGCCGCGCGAATAATGCTGCCGGCGTCGACGCCGTGGTGATAGTAGAAGTTATGGTCTTCGTTGGCGATGAACGCGTCGCGGACCAACGGCGGAATCCGGGCGATGGGTACCCAGACGCGGTTCTCTTTGTAGACCGAGGCCAGCTCCGTGCCGTCGCGCGCGAAGATGCGTGTCGCGCTGGCGGGTTGATAGTCGGCCATCCGGCTGATGTCGGGAAGGTTGCGGGCGTATGCCGCGATCATCCCGGTAATCGTTCCCGCGACGAAGAGTACGAGCAGCAACAACGTGACGAGCACGGTGCGCAGAACTGCGAAGCCTCGGTTTCGGTTATGCCTTGCCATTGGCAATCGCACTCAGGACGCCGTTGACGAAGCGTCCCGAATCCTCCGTTGAGAAACGTTTGGCGAGTTCGACCGCCTCGTTGATTGCCACCGCGGGCGGTGTTTCGGGGCGGCACCGAAGCTCAAACGTAGCCATTTCAAGAAGTAACCGATCGATCGTGGGCAGTCGTTCGATCGCCCAACCTTCAAGCATTGGGCTCACGATGCGATCGGCTTCGCCGGCATACTCAAGCGTGCCAAGCGCGAGCTCGCGTACGAACGTGCGTTGCTCTTCGTCGCTGAGCTCGCCGACGATCTCACCGATTGCCTCCGATGGCTCGCGGTTGCCGATCGCAACCGCGTAGAGTACCTGCAAGGCCTGTTCGCGTCCGAGACGCCGCGACCGCTTCACGTCACCGGTATCCCGCGTTCGTAGCGCACGCTCCCCGCATTCGACGCTGAGATATTTCGGCAGCAACTCGATGTCGTACCGTCCCTCGCGAAACGCGGACGAAGCAAGAATTTCTAGGCACACCTCGATCGTCGTGTTGACGCCTTCGATAAGCGTCTCGCGTAGCGCGCGCTCCATGCGAGCGATCGCAACGGCGCGCGTGTCGCCGAATGCGACGACCTTTGCGAGCATCGAATCGTAGTACGGCGGAATCGACGCTCCCGGATAGAGATGCGTGTCCACACGAATCCCGGGGCCCCCCGGAAAGACGACCTTCGAGACGGCGCCTGCGACCGGTGCGAAGCGATTTGAAACGTCCTCGGCATTGATCCGGCACTCGATAGCGTGGCCGCGTGCGACGAGGTCCTTCTGCGTGTAGCCGAGCGGTTCGCCGGCGGCGATGCGGATTTGCTCTTTGACGAGGTCGATTCCGTAGACCATCTCGGTAACCGGATGCTCGACTTGAATGCGGGTGTTCATCTCCATAAAGTAGACATCGTCGCCGGCGGTAAGGAACTCGAGGGTTCCCGCGTTGGTATAGCCGACGTATTTGCAGGCACGCACCGCCATTTCGTGCAGCGCATCGGACGCGCGCGCCGAAAGATTCACCGCCGGCGCCTCCTCGATGAGTTTCTGGTGCGAAGGCTTTTGGACGGAGCAGTCGCGTTCGCCGAAATGGACGATATTCCCGAGCCCATCGCCGAGCACTTGAACCTCGATGTGACGCGGGGATCGGATTAGTTTCTCGACGTAGAGCTGGCCGTTCTTGAAACTCGCTTCGGCCTCCGCGGTGGCGCTCGCATACGCGCGCTCGAGCTCGTTGTCGTGCTCGACGACACGCATGCCCTTGCCGCCGCCGCCTGCCGTCGCCTTGAGCATCACGGGATACCCGATGCTCGTTGCTACCTCATGCGCTTCCTCGACGGAGCTAAGGATGTCGCTGCCCGGCGTCGTGGCAATGCCGGCATCGCGCATGACGCGCTTCGCCGTCGCCTTGTCTCCCATCGTTGCGATGACGCTGGGTTGCGGCCCGATGAAGGTCAGCCCGTGATCGGCACATATCTCTGCGAAACGTGCGTTTTCGGCGAGAAAGCCATAGCCGGGATGGATCGCGTCGCATCCGGTAATCAGCGCGGTCGAGATAATGTTTGGGATGTTCAGATACGATCGCGCGGCAGCGCCCGGCCCAACGCAGAACGCTTCGTCGGCTTGGCGCACGTGCAGCGAGTCGCGATCGGCTTCGGAAAAGATCGCCACGGTTCGCACACCAAGTTCCTGGCACGCGCGATTAATTCGTAACGCGATCTCGCCGCGATTGGCGATGAGGACCTTGTAGAAAATCGCTCTTATCCTCGCGCAACGATGAAGAGCGGCTGACCGTACTCGACGGCCATACCGTCGGCCGTCGCAACCGAGACGATACGGCCCGCGCCGATGCTTCGCACCGGCGTGCGGATTCCGAGCGCTTCGATATATCCGAGTTCGCGGTCGCCGTCGAGCACGTCGCCCGCTACCGGCGTCGGACGCGTAATGTGAAAGATGCCGACGATATCCGCCTTGATCGTCTCGGTGCGCAACGACGGCGCGTCCTCAGACGCATCGCCGCGCGCGACTGGCACCCCAAGGGCTTGCTCTGCCCGGCGCACGACCTCGATCTCATCTTCTCCCCGGCGAACGCGCACGCGGGTCGCGTCTCCGCTGTCGAGAAAGCGCACGAGCGCTTCAACGCGCTGCACGAGCTCGGTTACATGTTTGGATGGCATTCGCGTTACGATTCGCGCAACGTTGTCAAGTTCCGCTTGGTCGAGCGCGTCGCGCATCGTTGCGTAGCGCGCATCGATCTCGGCAAGTGGCACGAGCACGAATGCCCGCTCGCGCAGCCGCGGATGGGGAACCTGTAAACCCGCTTCGTCAATCGCGGCGTCGTCGTAGAGCAGCAGATCGAGATCGATCGTGCGCGGTGCCCAGCGGTCGCTGCGAACGCGCCCTAAATCGCGCTCGATCGACTGCAGTCCGTGCAGCAACGTCACCGGCGTCAGGCTCGTCTCGAGCAACACGACAGCGTTCACGTACTCGGGCTGCCCTTGCCGGCCCCACGGCCGCGTGCGATAGAGCGAGGATCGCTTCGTCACGCATCCGAGCTCGCGCATCGCGCCAATCGCGCGCTCGACGTTCGCCAGCACGTCTCCGATGTTCGCGCCGATGCCGACGTAAGCGCGATGCGCGCTCATTGCGTGCCGTAGCGCGGATTGTCGCGGCGCAGCGTCACCGCAGGCGTCGCGCCATCGAGAATCTCGGGCTTTGCTACCGTTACCTCGGCGCGTGCGATCCTCGGATCCTCGAACGCGGTTGCAAGTAGCTCGCCGGCAAGCCGTTCGAGCAACGCGTGCGACGTTGTCTCGACAAGCCGCACGATACGAGCGTGTAACGACGCATAGTCGATCGTATCGCCGAGTTGATCGCTCTCGCGCGCGGCTTCGAGATCGAGGTCGATCTCGAGGTCGATCTCGAAAGTTTGCGGCCGCTCGCGCTCGCCGGCTTCGAAACCGTGGCGCCCGTTGGCACGCACCCGCCGCAGCGCTATCCGGTCCATTCGGGCGGCCTCCAATCGCGTACGATGGCGTCGGCGACGGCAGTTGCATCGCGCGCTTCGCGCACGTCGTGCACCCGCACGACGTCGACGCCGGCTGAAACGGCCAAGGCGATCGTCGCTACCGTACCGTAGAGGCGCTCGTGCGGCCGGCGTCCCGTAAGCTTCCCGATCGTCGACTTGCGCGACGTTCCGATCAAGGTCGGAAAACCCAGCGCGACGAGCCGGTCGAGCGCGCGTAAGACGGCGATATTCTGGTCGGCCGTCTTCCCGAAGCCGATCCCCGGATCCAGGACGATGCGGTCGTGCGAAAGACCGCGCGCCGTTGCGCGCGCCGCGCTGCACTCGAGGGACCGCAACACCTCGTCGACGACCGGGCCGGCGTAGGAGGTATCGCGCTGGTTGTGCATGATGACGACGGGCATCTCACATTCGGCGACCGCGTCGAGAACGTCGTCGGGGACTCCCCAGACGGAGTTCGCGACGTCGGCGCCGGCCGCGTGCGCGGCACGAATCACGGCCGGTTTGTACGAATCGACTGAGATTGGGCGCTCCGGCAGCGCGCTGCGCACTGCCGCGATAACGGGGACGACCCGCGCGATCTCGACGGCATCGCTCACGCGTTCGTGACCGGGGCGCGTCGATTCCCCGCCTACGTCCAGGATATCCGCGCCGGCCGCGGCTTGCGCGAGTGCGTGCTCGATCGCCGCATCGCGATCCGCTCGGCCGTCGCCGGAGAACGAGTCCGGCGTCACGTTGACGATCCCCATGATGTAGGTGCGCCGGCCCCACGCAAACTGCGTGCCGCGAACGGAGAGCGTCTCCGTCAGCACACCGCGCCCGACGTGTACCATGCGCGCAGCGTCGAGACGATGAACGTCGAGCCGGTGACGACGATCACGTCGTCCGGCGAGGCGAGCCGGCGCGCGACGGTCAGCGCTTCAACGGGATCGTCGATCGCCCGCCCCCAAACTTCGAGCGATTCTGCAAGCATGGCCAATCGCTGCGGCAGGATCGCGTGACGTCCGGCACTGCTAAACGAGGTAAAGGTGAAGGTCGACGGTACCGCAGCGAAGGTCGCGAGCAGCTGCCGCGCGTCTTTCGTATCGCCGATTGCGACGACGTAGTGGATGCGCCGCGCGGGAAAGTTTTCGATCAGCGAGGCGACGAGCGAGCGCGCCTTCTCGACGTTGTGCGCGATGTCGAAGACTAGCGGCGGATATGCCGGGAAGAGCTCCATGCGGCCGGGAATCGCGACGCCGGCAAAACCGCGCTGGACGGCTTCACGATCGGGTCGCAAATCGTCGCGCAGCTGCTCCAGTGCGGCGATTGCCGTCGCAGCATTCGCGCGTTGGAAGACGCCCAAGACCGGCAGCTGCAGAGCGTAGCTCGCATGCGCTCCGATCACGGTCATCGTTCGATCGCCGTGCACCTCAACCCGCACGACGTCACGCACGTGCACCACCTTCGCACCGGCCTCGGCCGCGCAGCGCTCGATCACGAGCCGCGCCGCCGCCGGAACCGCGGCGACGACGAGCGGCACGCCCGGCTTTGCGATGCCCGCCTTTTCGGAAGCGATCGCTTCGATCGTCTCGCCCAGCACGTCGGTGTGATCGAAGCCGATCGACGTAATGACCGCAACCTCCGGCACGATGACGTTCGTCCCGTCGAGACGCCCACCGAGTCCGACCTCGATCACGGCGACGTCGACGTGCTCGGCTGCAAAGTGCGCGAACGAGAGGGCGAGCAGCGTCTCGTAGTACGTCGGGGGACCGTATAGTCGCGTCACGCGTTCGATCGCCGGGAGCATCTCGTTGAGGAGCGCGGCAAAGCGCTCCGTCGAAATCGGCACTCCGTCGACGCGCGCGCGCTCGGTCATCGACGCGAGATGCGGCTTGGTGTGCAATCCGGTACTCTTTCCCGAGGCTTGCAGTGCGGCGGCGATCATCGTCGTCGTCGATCCCTTGCCGCTGGTTCCACCGACGTGCAGCGTCGGATAGGCGTGATGCGGGTCGCCGAGTTCGGCGAGCAGTGCGCGGATACGGTCGAGTTTGTAGGAGCTGCGCGGCGAAGCGACCTCGCCGATCGTGCCAAGCAAGTAGAACTCGGCCTGCGCGTAGCTGCTGATCTCCATTACTTGACGAACTTAGCCATCTACGACTTCGTCTGCCAGAAGCGCCAACGCGTGCGGCAGGACCGGCAGCACGACGTCGAGCGCTTCCGCGACCGCTTTCGGGCTCCCGGGCAGATTGACGATCAGCGTACGATGGCGCACGCCGGCGAGCGCACGCGAGAGCATCGCCGTCTTCACGATCTGCAGCGACGCAGAGCGAATCGCTTCCGCAATGCCGGGCACTTCATAGTCGAGGACGGCCGCGGTTGCCTGCGGGGTCCGATCGCGCGCCGCGAGGCCGGTACCGCCGCTAGTCAGTACGAGATCGGCGTTCCCGGAATCTGCAAGCTCGATGAGCTCCGCCTGCAACGCAGCCGCATCGTCGGGAAGGATGCGTTCGCGCACGATCGCATAGCTAGGGCCGAGCCGCTCCTTCATCGCCGGAATGCACGCATCGGGACGCGTTCCGGCGGCAGCGCGATCGGAGAGCACGATGAGCGCGACGCGCGACGTCACTGCCGCGCGGACCAGTCGCCGCTCTTCCCACCGTGCTTGTCGAGCAGACGCACCGACTCGATCGTGATGCCTTTGTCCACGGCCTTGGTCATGTCGTAGATCGTCAGCGCCGCGATCGCGGCCGCAACCATCGCCTCGATCTCGACGCCGGTCTGGGCTACGGTGCGCGCCTCGGTTTCGATGCGCAACCTCCCGTCGGCCGTCCAATCGAAGCGCACGTCGACGCCACCGAGCGGCAAGGGATGTGCCAGCGGAATGAGCGACGCGCTCTGTTTGGCGGCCATGATGCCGGCGAGCTGCGCGGTCACAAACGCGTCGCCTTTCGGCAGCGTTGCGTCGCGCAGCGCCGCTTGCGCCGCATCGTTCATGCGGACGAATGCCTCGGCGCGCGCCGAGCGCGCGGCCGGCGTCTTATCCGTGACGTCTACCATCGAGACGCTCCCATCCTCGCGAACGTGGGTGAGTTTCATCGCGAGGCGGCATTCGAAAAGCGAGCCCAGATCAGGCAGAGCAGTGCGAGGACCCAAAACAGGATCAAATGGGTGACGTGATGCTCGTGTCCCGCACCCGACGCGGTAAACGCATTGATCTTCCCCATACCGTAGAGAATACCGATCACGAAGAAGATGACGGCCAGAACGATTGCGATGACTCTCATGAGATAGCTCCAGTTCGTGCGAGAACGAGACTGATGACGCCGACGACGAGGCAGTACCAGCCGAACGGCCGTAAGTCGTTCGACCGGAAATACCGCGTGAGGAACGCCACCGAGAGATATGCTGCGACACCGGCCGCGATCCCGCCCGCGATCGCCTGCACGGCGACGAGATGGGCGTCGGGGGCAAAGAGTTTTGGAATCTCGAGCAGCGCGGCGGCAAAGATCACCGGCGTCGCTAAGAGGAACGAGTACTGCGCCGCCTGTTCGTGATCGAGACCGCAGAGCAGGCCGGCAACCATGGATATCCCCGAGCGCGAGATGCCCGGTAAGAGGGCAAACGATTGCGCGAAGCCGACAAACACGCTCTGCGCGTAGCTCAACGCGCCGATCGACGAGCAGCCCGCGCCGGCCGCGAGCTCGCGCCGCCGGCGCAGCGCTTCACCGGCAAACATCAGCAAGCCATTGAGAACGAGAAAGAGCGCGGCCGGCACAGGCGATCCAAAAAGGCGCCGAACGGGCACCTCAAAGATCAGCCCGATGATACCGACGGGGATCGTACCGACGACGAGCCGCCAGCCAATTCGCTCCGAATCGTCGTCGCTCAAGCGGCCGCGAACGAGGCTCACGTAGAGCGCACGTGCGATCGCCCACCACTGCGCGCGATAGTAGATGACGAGCGCGATCGCCGTGCCGAGATGCAACACGACCACGAACGCCAGAAACGAAGGTGACGCGCGATCGACATTTCGCCAGTGAAGCAGCGCCGGAACGAGGATGGTGTGACCGAGGCTAGAGATCGGAAAGAGTTCGCTCACGCCCTGCAGGATGGCCAGGGCAAACGCCTGGGTAAACGTCACCGCGCACCGTTACTCCGCAACACTTGCGTCCGCCCTCTCACCACGCGACGAACTTCACGCTAAACGTGTAGGCGCTCGCCACGGGCCGGCAGTCGTGGAGCGCGGGCGCGTAACGAGCCTGCCGCGCCATCGTCATTGCAACCAGATCGAGCGACGAATCGCCGCTGCTCTGTGCAACGCGCGTGTCGATTACCTGTCCCTCCGCGTCGAGCCGCACGCTCACGAGCGAGATTCCGCTGACGCCGGCCGCGCGTGCCGCCGGCGCGATGTCGGGCGGTTGCGGAGATGCAAGTAACCGCTGGATCGGCATCGGCCCGCGTGCAGCTCGTGCCCGCCGCGACCGGCGCGGGTGTTGGCGTCTCCAGGCGACGCGCAGGCCCGGGGCTGCCGCCGGCCGAGCGCGCCGGACGGCCGCGACCGTTACGTGCAACTACGTGCGGCGAAGGCGCCGCCGAGGGCTGCGGTGTCGTCACGACGCGCGGCGGCGGCGTCTTGGGCACGGTGAGGGCAATCGTCGCCCTGCGGTGCTCGAGCGAGACGACCTCCGCCTGGCGTTGCGGGCTCGGCAGCGAAGGATGAACGACCAGCGCGAGGACGAGATGAATGAGTAGCGAGAGCGCAAAGGCGAGGAGAAGTAAACGCTGAGCGCGCCGCGAGTTCATCGTTGGGGAGACCCCTTCGACGTCTTACGACGTCAATCGGGCTGGAAGTCGGCTCGGAAGAGGTAGTCGCCTTGCGTCGGGCTGCAGTCGATGAGCTTCGGTGAGTACGTCGACTGGCGCGCCGCACGGAGCGCCGCCTGGTCGATCGCCATATTGCTCGAGCTCTTGTAGACCTTTGCCTCAACCAGATTTCCGCTCGGCCCTACCGTGACCTCGACTTCCACCGTCACCGCGCCGAGGCCGAGATCGCGCGCCGAGTCGGGGTACTCGGGTTGGACGGGATTGGTCACCGTCGCTTCGACGTTCGGATTCGCGCACGCCGGCTTGGCCGTTGCAGGCGGCCCGACAGCGGG
This sequence comes from Vulcanimicrobiota bacterium, assembly GCA_963758805.1. GTDB lineage: Bacteria > Vulcanimicrobiota > Vulcanimicrobiia > Vulcanimicrobiales > Vulcanimicrobiaceae > Cybelea. The sequence continues at coordinate 937,104 of CAVWWP010000001.1, read as the reverse complement.
CGCACCGGTGCCGCGGCCTTGAGGGACGCCGCCCTCGTTTCCATTCTTGGGTTGGCTAACCGTTTGCTCGGTCTGTTGGCCGGCCTTGCTGCTGCTGCTCTGCTTGATTAGGTTCACTTTGAGCTTCGGCTGGGTGACCGGTTTCGGGGGCGGCGTGGCGTTCGGCGGCGGGGTCGGGGTAGGCGGCGGCGTCGGCGTAGGCGGCGGCGGCGTCGGCACGCGGATGCGAATCTTCTTGGTCATCGAGACCTTCTCGACTTCTTGCTCCTCGTGATGCTTGCCGATGTTTGGAAAGAAGCCGCCGATGACTAAGTGGATGAGCAACGAGATAACGAAGGCCCAAAGGAAAAAACCCTTGACCTTCTCGCCGGTCGTGATGTAGGGCGACTCGCGCTTGGGCATCGGCTACTTGTTGATCCCCTCGGGCGTCCCTTGGACGTGATTTGCCAAACCAAAATCGGTCAGATCGACGGACTTTGCGGCATCCATCAACTGCAAGATGAGGCCGTAGCTCGCCTTTGGATTTGCCTTGATGATGACGCTCTTGAACTTATGATCGGTCGCGTCTTGGAGTTGCTCGAAAGCCGCCTTCGCGTCGGCGATCGGCACCTGATTCGAGCCTATTTGGATATGATCGTTCTCGTCGATCATCACGACGATCTGCGACGGCTGAACCTTCTCCTTATTGTAGGCATCCGGGAGCTTCGGCTCTTTCGTAACCGAGGCGAGAATGATGAAGATAATGAGGAGGACCAACAACACGTCCGTGAACGGCGTGATGTTGATGGTCGACATTACCTCATCTTCGCCCCCACCTGTGGAAACGGCCAAGTCACTTAACCTCCGTTACGAGCGGCGCCCCTCGGCGCCGCAAATCCTTTAGGTACGCGGTCCCGATGCGATCACGACGTCACGAAACCAACGTCTTCTAAACCGGCGTTCTTGGCGGCATCGAGAATTCGGATGATCACGCCGTACGGCGCTTTCGCATCGGCGATGATCGAGACGTGATGGTGCGGCTTCTTCTTCGACACGTCGTACATCACGCGGTAGATGCCGACCTCATTTGTCTTCTCCCCGTCGACGAAGATGACGCCTTTGTTGTTGACGTCGACCTCGATGTCGTTCTTGTTCTTATTCATGGTCGACGGGTTGTTGTTTTTATTCGGGAGCTCTTTCTCGAAGCCGGGCGGCGCGACGAGTGCCGCTAAAATCATGAAGATGATGAGCAAAACCAGCAGCACGTCGGTGAACGGCGTGATGTTGATCTCCGCCATGACCTCCTGCTCTTGCTGAGCCGAAAGCAGTGACACGATCGCGCCTTAGTTAGCCCGACGTTTTCGAGGGCTGGTAGAGATCGGTCGGAATCGGCGAGCCGGTGTTGTGGAAGTGCAGCATCTCGGCGAGCTGGTTTGCGGCGACGATCATCTCTTGGTTGTAGTTCTTGATCCGGGACTTAAAGAAGTTGAAGAACACGACCGCAATAACGGCGATGATGAGACCGGTCGCCGTCGTGATCAGCGCTTCGGAGACGCCCGCCGCAACGACGGCCGGCGTCGAGTTGCCCTTGAGCGCGATGTCTTGGAAGGCTCGGATGATGCCGAGAACCGTTCCGAAGAGCCCGACGAACGGGGCGATGACGGCGATCGTACCGATGATCGCGAGATTGCGCTCGAGCGAGTTGAGGTGCTCCATCAGCGCGATCGAGAGCGCGTCGGTGATGTCGGCCCGGTTCTTCTCGCCGCGCTGCAACCCGAACTCGAGAATGCGCGGCAGCATGCCGCGGTTCTTCTTGCAAACTTGGATTGCGCCGTCCAGATCGTCGGCGGCGACTTTGGCGCCGATTTGGCGCAGCAGTCCCTTCGTGTCCGAGTGTTGCGTCTGGAAGAAAACCAAGCGCTCGATGACGACGGCGAGACCGACGATCGAGATCAGCAAGAGCAGCCACATGTCCCAGCCGCCCTGCTGCATGAGACTCATAAATCCGGCAAACACGGTCTCTACAACCCCTCCACTAGACGATGATTCTTGCCGACCCTCGGCCCGTGACGGCGACCCATTGGCCTAGGGTCGAGCAAAGTCCTGGCGAGATAAGGGACGGGTATCCGGCTAGCCACCGGCAGTAGTATTCAGACTTTGTTTCATGAACGTTTCGATCTGTAAAGAGAGCCCTTCATTGCCGGCGGCTTTCGCTGCCTGATCGGCTTTGTTCAACGTAGCGATCGCCTTTTGTTTGGTACCGGCATCGTGGCTTGCCCCCCACTGACCCGCAAGCGCGATCCCTTCGGCAAAGTTTGCCTGCGCGTCATCCGGCTTCAGGGCCAGTGCTTTATCGGCGTAGGCTTGCATCTGCTTGTAATCCGGTTTCGAGCTCTGTGCTATAGCAAACGCAGCTTGCAGGTTGGCTGTGACGGCGATCCGGGGATCGCCAAGCGCCGCCGCTTGATCGAAGTCCTTGAGAGCGGCTTCGGTGTTCTTGGCAAGGACTTGGGCCGCGCCGGCCTTGAGCAACGCCGACGCCATCGCAACCGACCCCGCGGTGCTCGTCGGGTCGAGTTGCTTGATCTCCGCGGCAACGGTCTGCGCGCCGGCGTTATCGTTGTTCGCCAGGTACGCTTGCAACAGTTCGGCGTCGATATTCACCTTCGCGCTGGTCGCGAGCTTCGGGCTGGCCATCGCCGCATCGCGAGCCGCCTTGAGCGACGCCAGCGCATCGGCGTTCTGGCCGTTGGCCAGTTGCGCGACGCCGAGCGCAAAGTGCGCGTTGACGTCGGGATTGAGCGCGACCGCCTTCTGCGCGTACTCGAGCGATTGCTCGGGGTCTTCCTGGGCCCCCTTAACGGCCGCCGCAGCGAAGCTCGCGGCTGCGATCGCCTGGAACTGCTTGCCGATCGTCGTGACCTTGTTAAAGGAAGCCGCGGCCATCGTCACGTCCCCGTCGTCGTAGGCGGCGATGCCCAGCATCTGCCGCAGCGACTCGTCGCCCGGCGAGGAGAGCAGCTCGGACTGGGCCTTGGACTTCGCTTCGGCATAGTGTCCGGCGCGGATCATCGCCGCGACTTGGGCCGCCGCGGGACTAACGTTGCCCGTGGCGACGGGACCGCTTCCTTGGGACGCACTCGAGACCGAGCTGCCGCTGAACTTCAGCGTGAAATCGTAAAAATCGGTGATCGGCGTCGAGCCGCGATGCGCGGGGCGATACGTGGAGTTCTGCGCGATGTCGAGCGCCGCGGCGTTATCGCCCGAGTTGGTCGAACGAATGACGCGCACCGCCTTATGCGAGCCGTCGGAGTTGACCTGAACCTGGACTACGACGGTACCACTCCCCGCGATCGGTTTCGCCGTCGTGCCCTGCTTGAGGAGCTTTGCTTGCGTAAACTCGTTGGCGTACTGCGCCGCGGCCGGCGCAGCGAATGAACCGATCGCGGCGATCGCCGCGAGCCCGGCAAGGCGGGAAAGATGTCTCATAACGTACCTCGAGCAGCTGGGAAAGCGGGGTTAGTCCCGGGTGCTACGCGACGCCGTATCGTCTAGCCTGCGGTAGCTCTGTAGAGCTTTGCGCTCTCGGGCGGTCAGAGCACGAAAGTGACCGACGGAGAGCTCGCCTAATGCGATCGGACCGAAGCGGATGCGTGTCAGGCTGAGAACCTTATGGCCGAGCGCCTCGAACATGCGCCGTATCTGACGATTGCGCCCCTCGTGAATCGTGACGTCGACGACGCTGCGATCGGGGCGCGCGCTTACGACTCGCAGCTTCGCGGCAGCCGCCCGGAACTCGCGCACGCGCAGGCCCTCCAGCAGGCGCCGCACCGAGGCGGGCAAGAGGCGGCCGGAGATCGTCGCTCGGTACGTCTTCTCGACGCCGTACCGCGGGTGTAGCAGCTGCTGCGCCAGGTCGCCGTCGTTCGTCAACAGCAAGACTCCGGTGGTCGCGTAATCAAGGCGTCCTACCGGAAAGAGGCGCGGCGTGCGCGGCACAATATCGGCGACGGTCCGACGTCCTTCGGGATCGCGTAACGTCGTCACGACGTTGAGCGGCTTATGCAAGACGAGATACGTTGAATCCGCCGGCTCGATAGTGCGCCCATGCACCTCGACGCGCTCGCCGGGATGGACGATCCGCCCCAGTTCCCGTACGGTGCGTCCGTCAATGCGAACCTCGCCACGCGCGATCAAGTCGTCGGCGTGACGTCGCGACGCAATCCCGGCTTGCGCGATATATTTGTTGAGCCGAATGCCGTGCGTCACGAGCGCAACTTGGCGTACACGATCGCGTCGAGCAACTCGCCGTTCTTGATGATCGAACGGCGCAGAAGACCCTCGCGCTCGTAGCCGCACTTCTCGAGAACGCGCTGCGAGGCGATGTTTGGCGCGTACACCTGGCCTGCAACCGCTCGATCTCGGTACTGCGAAATATCCACCGTGTCAGCGCGCCGCAAGCGGCGGTCGCGTATCCGCGTCCCCAAAAGCGCCGTCCGACCCAATAGCCGATCTCGGCCGTCATCCTGCGCTCGCCTTCGAACGGCACGTAGCCGATCCCGCCGGCTATGCCCACCGGCGACCTCGATCGCAAAGTGCGTCGCACGCCGAATGGCCGTTGCGGCGCGATCCAATCACCGGCGTCCTCGACGCCGTATGGATGCGGAAAAAGGTCGCGCATAAAATCGCGCGACCTCCGGATCGTTTGCGATCTGCGCGAGGCGCGGTGTCGCGCGGTTCGTACCGTCGAACTACGCAGATTCCGCGTCATCACGCCGTCTAGTACTTCCCGTTGCCGCCTTCGTCGTAACCGCGCGACATCGAGAGCGCTTCCTTCGTGACCGATTGCAGGAACTCGTCGTTCGTGCGCGTCTGCACCATCTTGTCGAGGATGATCTCGGTAATGTCGCCGGTGTTAAGTACTGCAGTCGCCCGGCGAAGCATCCAGATTTTGCGCATCTCGTCAGGCGATAGCAGCAGCTCTTCGCGTCGCGTGCCGGAGCGCTTGATGTCGATCGCCGGAAAGACGCGCGACTCCGCGAGCTTGCGCGTCAGGTTGAGCTCCATGTTGCCGGTGCCTTTGAACTCTTCGAAAATGACGTCGTCCATCTTGGAACCCGTTTCGATCAGCGCCGTGCCGATGATCGTAAGTGAACCGCCATGTTCGATCTTGCGCGCAGCGCCGAAGAAACGCTTCGGCTTGTGCAGCGATGCGGTGTCGAGACCGCCCGAGAGCGTGCGTCCGGAACTTGCGACGACCTGGTTGTACGCACGCGCGAGGCGCGTGATCGAGTCGAGCAAGATGACGACGTCCTTGCCGAGTTCGACGAGGCGTTTTGCGCGCTCCATTGCCAACTCGGCGACGGCCGTGTGATTTTCGGGATGCTCGTCGAACGTCGACGCGACCACTTCGCCTTCGATCGTTCGCTGCATGTCGGTGACTTCTTCGGGCCGCTCGTCGACGAGCAGCGCAATGATGTGCGCGTCGGGATGGTTGAGCGAGATGCCCTGCGCGATGTTCTTGAGCAGTGTCGTCTTGCCGGCTTTCGGCGGCGAGACGATGAGCGCGCGCTGGCCCTTACCGATCGGTGAGAAGAGATCGATGACGCGCGTCGAGAGTTGCGTCGGACGCGTTTCGAGTTTGAAACGCTCCTCCGGGAAGATCGGCGTTCCTTTTTCAAAGACCGACCGGCCTTTGATCGCTTCGGGATCTAAACCGTTGACGGTGTCGACGCGAATGAGACCGTAGTATTTCTCGCTCTCCTTCGGCCGGCGCGCTTGGCCTTCGACCATATCGCCGCGCCGAAGCTCGAAGCGCCGAATCTGCGATTGGCTGACGTAGATGTCGTCGTTGCCGATGTAGTATCCGGCACGACGCAAGAATCCGTAGCCTTCCGGCAATATGTCGAGCAAGCCGCTGGCCACCTCGATGCCCGAGCGCGCGATCTGCGCTTGCACGAGCAGCGTGACGATCTCGTCCTTCTTGAGCTTAGCCGGCGCGGGAAGTTCGACCTCGAGCTCTTTTGCGACATCGAGCAACTCGGTCTTGGTCTTTTCGGAGAGTTGCGCCGCCGTGAGCATCGGCGGAACTTCGACTTGCTGCGGCAGTTGCTCGTGGAAGGCGGGAGGATGTTGTCCAAAGTGGTGGCGGCGCCGCGAACGGCGGCGTCTGCCGCCGCCTGCCGGCGGGCGCATGTCTTGATTGGGGCGATGTTCCGTTTGCAGAGGAGTATCTCTTCTTTAGAACCGCACACGCCAAACTTCGATGATCGAGGGCGAGGCTGCCGTCGCAATCAGATCGGTAAACGTGCGCGCGGGGGGATGTTCAAGGCGTCGCGGCTATCAGCGGATCGGCGCGACGATCACACTATAACACAGGTCTGTCGAGCATTCAAGAAGGGCTCAACCTGGCCGGCCCGCTGACGAAGGGGTTGCCGGATTCGTAGAACCTAAGGCGCCGCTCCGCCGCGCGGCTCACGCCGATTCGAGGACTGCGCCGCATGCGCGCGTTGGGGCGAATCGCCCGCGCAAGCCAGAGCCGAGGATGGGTTGCCAGATCGATGCCGTCCAGCGTGCGATCGATGCCGAGCGCGCTGCAGAGGCGTCCGGGACCGCGGCACAGGTCGCGCGTGCGATCCGTCGCCCGCCGCCGGAACATCAACGAAAGTCCTTCGATCGGCTCGAGTGCGCGCACGAGCACGCCCGCACCCTTACCGTCGATTTCGCTCGACAGATTGAAGCAGAACGACGTGCCATAAATCTGGTAAACGTAGGCGTGGTGCGGTGGCCCGAACAGTGTTGCGTTGCGCGCGCTTCTACCCGAATACGCATGACATGCCGGATCGTTCGGAAGATACGCCTCGGTCTCAACGATACGGCCGGCGGCGACGCCCTCGTTCGAATCGTGCACGAGTACGCACCCGAGTAGGGCTTGGGCTAACGCTTTCGTCGCTACCGGAAGTTCGGCCGGCAATAACCGCGTGATCGTCACGCGGCAACGTTCAGTGCAACCTCCGCACGCGCCCGCTGCGTAAGTTCGTCCGCTTGTCGCACGCGGACCTTAAACGACGCGAGTGCGTTGAGCGCGCAGCGCACTTGGACGTAGGCCATCGCAAGCGTATCGGGCAACTCCCGGTGCGCAGTCATCTCGTCGACGAGGCGCGAGTCGCCAAGCGCGAAACGCACGTGGCGGAAGCCGCGTTCGCGCAGCGCTTTCGCGGCCACGGTGACGGCGGCATAGCCCACAGCGCGTTCGTCGTTCGCCAATGTGGGCCGGACGGCGAACGCGATGCGGAGCAGATGACGGATGCCGCGCGCATGAAGCCGCGTGTAGACGACTCCTCGACCCGAGCTGCCGGCCGCGTAGCCGAGCTCCGCTTCTACCGAGTCCACACCCCTCACGCTGCTCATTGCCTGCATCCCTCGTACCCATTTTAGATCGAACGTATGTTCGAGTCAAGCAATACGAGCCGGGCGAAGGAGGCTCTCGTAAAGCGCAAGGACCCGATCGATCTGGATGCTGATTGCAAATGGCTCGGCCGCTACGCGTGCCGCCCGGGCACGCTGCGCGTCGGGGGCGGCGGGCACGGCCGCAAACGCCTGCGCGAACGCCGCGGCGGAGGCTGGAACTATCGTCCCAGCACGGCCGAGGACTTCGCGGTTGGCCGGGGCATCGGCGGCTATCACGTGCGCGCCCGCGGCCAGCGCCTCGGCCAGGACGAGCCCTTGTGTCTCCGTGGTGCTCGGCATCACAAAGGCGTCGGCGCTCGCATAGAGATCGGGTAGGCGTTCGCGGGCGACCGCGCCGAGGAACTGGACCTGCCGCCCGACGCCGGACGCTCGGACCAACTCCTGCAACTCGCCGCGCATCGGACCGTCGCCCGCAACGGCGAGTTTGAACGATGGGTCGTTCGTGCGTGCGAGTGCCTCGATAAGCAGCCCCAGATTCTTCTCCTTCGCGAGGCGCGAGACGCAGAGCAATAGCCTCTCGCCGTCACTCGCACCCAGTTGCTGGCGCAGCGCCGCGTCGCGCCGGCCGGCGCCGAATCGCATAACGTCGACGGCGCTTGGAAGCACTTCGACGCGCACTGTCACGCCTAGCTCGCGTAGTCGCGCCGCCATTGCGGGCGTTGGAACGATGACGGCGTCGGCGAGATTCGCGAACGCCCGCGTCAGCTGCGAGGCCGCAAACCGGGTCGCCTTGGGATCGAACGGAACGTAATGCGCGTACGCCTCAAGCTGCGTATGGTATGTGTAGACGAGGGGCATGCCGTAACGGCGCGCGTAGCGCATGCCCATCCACCCGGTGACGAATGGCGAATGCACGTGTACGAGTGAGAGGCGCTTCACAACTCCGTTCACGCTGCGGCGGCTGAGCAACGGCAGCGTGAGGCGATACGGCGTCCGCGCCGGCAGCGGGAGCGACGGCATGCGAAAGACGCGCCCTTTGCTTTCGGTGTAACCCGGGATGTGCGGCGTGAAGCAGTAAACCTGGTGCCCTCGCGCGCGCAATCCGTCGGCGAGCGTCTCGACGGAGGCGACGACGCCGTTGACGACCGGACGATAGATCTCGGTGAAGAATCCGATACGAAGACGCACGGCTAAAAAGAGGTCGCTCCTCTCGTCATTGCGACTTTTGGCATATTCCGGCCTTGAAGTGGGCATGCTATAGTCCGGCCGTCCTCAGGCGAGCCTGCTGAAAAGGAGCCACGCAGGCGCGCAGTAGTTTGGCGTGTCACAGGAACCGTAACCCCGCGGTGCCCTTGCGCCGCTTCCCCAACGTACGGTTCGCCATCATCGTCCGGTGTTTGCATGGGTGTGACCTGGACCTTGACTCGAGCCGAGGCAAGAAAGGAAAAACGGGTTGATCGGACGTGCGCTCTGCGCCGCCCTCCTTGTTGCTGGTGTGCTGGTCTATCGGACTTTGGCATCGGCTCCAGTCGAGGCAGCGGCGTATGTCACACAGGTGAAATGGCAAGGCAATGGTGTCGTAACATGGGAGCGATTCGAGCGCCGCTCGATCCCCCCGCCGACAGTTCATCACCTGACTTCATCACTACCCCCGGGCTCCTCTAAAGTAACGTCACCGGGCAGGCCCGGCGAACGCGCGGTGCGGATCCGGTACGCCCAGCGCGACGGCGGTCCGGTCCATTCTAGCGTCCTCGCCTCGAAGGTCGTGCGCCGCCCGCGGCCACGTATCGTCGACGACGGCGTCGGCACCAACGCACTGGGTGCGTTCGAAGCCCGCGGCGTCACGCAGATGAGCTACGTTACGCGCAGCGCGTTGCGCATGGTTGCGACCGCGTACACCGCAAACTGCGCGGGGTGCGGCGGCATGACGGCAATCGGGCGCCGTGCCGGCTACGGCATCGTGGCCGTCGATCCGCGGGTCATCCCGCTTGGGACGCGGCTCTACATCCCGGGCTACGGGATGGCGGTTGCGGGCGACACCGGAGGCGCGATCATCGGCGCACGCATCGACCTTGGATTCGATTCGCTGCGCGACGCGTTGATTTTCGGGCGCCGCGACGTGACCGTTTACCGCTTGAAGTAGCGTACGATACGGGGGTGTTCATCCATCCCCGTAAACGGCTTGCTGCATTAGGAATCCGGCCTAAGAAACGGTTCGGGCAGAACTTCCTCGTCGACGAACGTGCCGCGCAGCGAATCGCAGGGTTGAGCCTTGCGGGTGCGTCACCTGCAGCGCGCGTTCTCGAGATTGGCGCCGGCACCGGCGTCTTGACGCGCGCACTCCTCGAGGAGGTCCCGACGCTGACGGCGATCGAGATCGATGCGGCGCTGGTGCGACTGCTGCGCGCGCGCGACGACCTCAACGGTGCGGAGATCGTCGAAGCCGACGCGCTCACCTTCGATTACGCGGTCTGGGCCGGCGACAAACCCTGGATCGTTGCCGCAAACTTGCCCTACAATATCGCGACGCCGATCGTCGTTCGGCTCGCCGCGATGGAGCGCGGACCCGAATCGCTCACCGTCATGGTGCAGAAGGACGTCGCGGATCGCCTCGTTGCCCAGCCTGGGACGGCGGCATACGGCAGCCTCTCAGTCGCGGTAGCCTATGCAATGGAGGCGCAACGCGCATTTACGCTTCGCCCATCGTCGTTCTACCCTGCACCGAAGGTGCAGTCGAGCGTCGTGAAGCTCGTCCGTCGCGCGCAGCCTGCCGTCGTTTCGCGTGATTTGCAGCTTTTTTGGAAGGTCGTGCGCGGGGCATTCGCGTACCGGCGCAAAACGCTCGTCAACAGTCTCTCGCTCGCACTCGACGTCGATCGCGCGAAGGTTGCACTGGCGTTGCAAACTTGCAACTTCCCTCCGGAGCTTCGCGGTGAACGACTCGACATCGCCGACTTCGCCCGCTTGGCCGACGTCTTGGCCGAAGGATAGCTTCAAAGGCTTCTGGGCGTGGGCGCTCGTCGGCTTCATCGGACTGCTGACCATCGCAACAGGGCTCGCCGAGTATTTCGCAAGCCAGATGCCGATGAAACCCATTCCTGCCTGGCTCTTCGACGCCTCGCTCGTCATTCAGTTCGGACCCGAAGCGTTGGTGGCGGCCATCGTGATCTGGGCTTTACCCCGCATCTCGAAGTTCAGCTTCAAGGAGCTTGGCTTCCGCACTCCCACCGCTGCAACGTTCCGCATCGCACTTATCGGCGCGGTCGCGATGATCGTCGTTGCCGACGTCGGCCCGACGTTGATCGCCAATCTCGCACACAGCCGGCACGAGCAACAGATCGTCCAGATCGTACTCGGCCTCCACGATCCGGCGTCGCTCGTCCTCTTTACCGTTTTTGCCGTCATCTTCGCGCCCTTCGCGGAGGAGACGTTCTTCCGGCTCCTGTTCTTCAATCTCGGCCTGCGTTACGGTGGCTTCTGGTGCGGCGCGATCGTCAGCGGCGTAATGTTTGGGATCGCCCACGGCGACCTCTTTGCCGCGCTGCCGCTGGCCGCCGCCGGCATCGTGCTGTGTGGCGTTTACTACTGGTCTCGCAATGCATACGCCTCGATGATGTCGCACGCGTGCTTCAACGCGTTCTCGACTGCACTGCTCTTTCTCGGTCCGCATCTCGTCAAGTAATCGCACGTACGGCCTCCAGCACGAGCTCCCCGGGGATCTCGGCTGTGTCGAGATAGCAGATGCGGTGGAAGAGCGACGGCGGTTTGGTGGTCGTCGCCGGCCGCCGATCGAACCGGCGCTCTCGGACGTAGCGGCCGATGAGATGGACCGCATCCGGATTCGGCTCGTCGTACCAATCGGGATGGTGCGCGAGCCATAGCCCAATGGTGGGGACACCCGTGCGTGCCATCGCCATGTGCAGCGGACCCGCCGGAATGCCGATGAACAGGCTCGTGCGCGCGAGTAACGCCTTATAGAGCCGCGCGAACGGCTCGTTGAGATCGCCGAAAAGATCGCGAAAATCGGCCGCGCCGTCGCCGAGCGTCTCGCCGTCCATCGTGAGCGCGCGCCAGCGCGAGTCTTGGCGGCGCAGACGTTGTACGAGTTCCTGTGCCTGCACATGGTCGCCCCAGTTCTTTCGCGCGGCCGTGACGCCGGTGCGCGAGATAATGCAGAGGCGGTCCGCAGGTTCGATGAATCGCGCGAGTCGTTCGTCAACGAGTCGTTGGACCGCGGCCGGCGCCTCGAAATCGATCGTGCTCCGCAGCGGCCGGGACAGATCGAGCGAACTGAGGCGATCGCGAGCGACGAGCAGCCGCGCGAGATTGCGCGCCTTGGTGTGAAATGGGTATGCGGTACGGCCCTCCGTCTCGGGGTAGTCGGTCCACAATAGGATATCGGGCGCGAAGCTCTCGACCGGCGCTCGCAGCGGCGCAGACAAGGCCAGGTGTACGCGGGCGCCGTTGCACCGGCGCAACTCGATGCCGAAGTGGCGAGTTCCCTCGCGACTGCCGTCGTTTGGGGTTCGCACGCCGCTGAAGATCGGCCGAACGTAACGATTGCCTTCCATGGTACTCACATAGTCGTCGCCGAAGCGCGTGATCGCGTAGACGTTCGACGGCTCGAGCAGCGGTGCAATCGACGCAAAATGAACCCAGTCGCCCAGGCCGTGCGGCCAGTAGACGAGCACGCGCGCGGAGCGCAGGGCCGCGAAGCGCCCGCGATCCTCGCGCAACGCACGCACGGTGATGCGGTCGCGATCGCTCACGGCCCGACCGGTACGCCGCCGCACATCGCGGCCGGCATCTGCCCCGTGAGGCTGGCGAAGAATGCGCGTGCGTTCGTGTTGTACGCCGGGCAGGCGACGAAGTGCGGATCGGGGCGTGGATCGAGACGGACCCGCGGGTTTGCCGCCGCGACCGCCCAGACGCCTTCCATGCCGCGCGGCAAGAGCACGGCTCGGCTGCCATCGCGGATCGCAACCGCACGAGCGTAGACGGGCCAGTCGATAACGTAGGGCCAGCGCCCCGGTCGCAAGACCGTGTCGTTGAAGATGAAGAGCATTACGACGAGCGCACAGGGGAGCATCGCGACCGCGAAGCCCGCTCGCCGGCGCACGCCAAATGCGGCTGCGATCGCCGTTACGGCCAGCAGCGGCGCGGTGTAGTGCGATCCTACGCGGCTCGGCTCATAGTTCCAGCGTTGCATGAAGGTTATCTCGGCCAGCATCGGGGCCGCGAGCAATAACCATCGCCCGACCGCCAGCGGAGCGAAGGCAAATGGAGCCAGCAGCAGTGCGATCAGCGTCAGCTTTCCGCTGACGTCACCGACCGCAAAAGCATACGTGGGGAGGTTGGGGTGCACGCCGGCGTTGCGCTCCACGATCCAAAAGACCGCGGCATTGAGTAGTGCGAGCGCCGAAACGGCGGCGCCGATGCGCCGGTCCCACCAGAGCGCGCACGCAAGCGAAAGCCACAGCGCGAAGGCAATCTCGTCTTCCTTGAGCCCCATGAGCAACTGCGCGCAGAGCAACGCCGCCCAGAACCAACGCCGTCGCACCGCAACTGCCGCGCAGAACGCGAGCAGCGGCACGAAGACATTCTCGGAGATGTTGTCGTAGCTCAATCCTTGGGTGCACGGCGAGAGCAGATATGCGATCGCGAGCAGGTTCGCGGCGCGCGGCTGCACACCGAGATCGCGCGCCAGAATCGCCAGCGGAATCGCGGCGCACGCGAGTGCCAGCACCTGGATGGCGAGAAGCGTCTCGGCCCGCGGAGCCAGCGCGACAAACGGAACGAGGGCCGCCAGAAGCCACGAGTCGTGCACCTGAAGATGCGGTCGCCACTCGCCGTAGTTCCACGACGAGCCGTGCTGTAAGTTGACCAGCGTCTGCAGGTAGGTGCCGAGGTCCGCGCCGTAGCGCAACGCATAGAGCTTATTGAGATCGAGCGCAAAGTAGACGCAGAAAAAAATGGCAACCGCAATGTAGACCGTCCGTAAACGGTGATCCCGCATCACGATGACGCCTTACTTCGAACGCGCTCGACGATCGCCCGTAATGCCGCGGTAAATCGCTCGGGGGAGAAGCGTTCGGCATGCGCACGCAGCGACCGCGCATCGTAACGCGACGCGTCGAAAGTGCGCAGAGCGGCGGCGAGCGACTCGGGCGTCGGTTCGTCGAAGAAAGTCCCCGTCTCACCCTCGACGATCGTCTCGAGCGCACCGCCGGCGCGATACGCGATGCTCGGGCGTCCGGCCGCAGCCGCCTCGAGTGGAACGAGCCCGAAATCCTCTTCGCCCGGCACGATCGCGGCGCGCGCTTGGCCGATAAGCTCGTTGAGTTGCGCGTCGGGCACGTAGCCCAGCATCGTCGTCGTCGTACCATGCGCGCGTTGAGCCAACGCGCGCGCTGCCGGTCCCGTCCCCGCGACGAAAAGCCGCACGCCGGCGAGCGCCGCAGCGCGGATTGCGAGATCGATGCGTTTATAGGGCAGCAGCCGCGATGCAACGACGAAATAGTCGCCGCCGCCGCTACCGGGAGTGAAGCGCTCGACGTCGACGGGACAGGCCAGCACTTCGCACTCGCGATTATAGTAGCGGCGCACGCGTTCGGCGACGTTTCGCGAGTTGGCGACGAGATGCGTCGGCCGTTGTGCGGCTGCGCGGTCCCATGCGATGAGGCGCTCGATCATCGGACGCGCCAGCGAGCGCACGCCGAAGCCGCCGACGTACTCGTCGTACGCGAACGCAAACCGGCTTACCGTATTGATATAGCAGACGTGGACCGCATTCGGCGGCACGCGCACGCCCTTCGCCCACGCCGTCGTCGAGCTGACGATCGTATCGAAAGCGGAGAGATCGAACGCTTCAAAGGCGCGCGGATAGAGCGGCGCGAGCGCGCGGAAGGTGCGGTTCGCGAACGGAATGCGCGCCAGGTACGACGCCCGAATGCGCTGCCGTGGGATCAGGTCGCCGACGGCGCGTTCGTCGTAGAGCGCGGTATAGACGGGTGCTTCGGGCCATGCGCGCGCGATCGTAGCAAAGACGCGCTCGGCTCCGCCGCGCTGGTTCAGGTAGTCGTGAACGAGCGCTACGTTCAGTTCTGCAGATTCGTTCCGCGCGGCAAGACCAGGGCGATGGTCGGATTGCCGAGATACGTGCGAGCAACGCGCTGCACGTCGTCGGGGGTCGTGGCGGCGATCGCCCGGAAGGCTCGGTTGAGAAAATCCGGCGACGCGCTCTCCTGCGCGAAGAGCGCGGCGAGCCACGTTCGCGTCTCGAGCGCCGTCGCATCGTTGGCGAAGTCGCCCGCCGCCTCGGCCTTGAAGTCTTCGATCGAACCCTGCAGGCGCGTCGCCGCGAGCACGTTGACGATCGAGAGCGCGGTCGCGAACGCGCGACTTGGATTACCGATCAGGCCACCGTTGACGTAGAGTACGAGCCGCGGCGGCGTATGATCGTACGCGTAGATCGCGCCGACCGAGCGCGAAGCGAACGTCGGCGAGACCACGCCTGGAACTTGGGCGATGTCTGAAAGCGTACGTCGCACGAAGGCTGCCAGAACAAGCATCGGCCCAAAATCCTTGCTGTCGACGACCGGCGCGGGATACTCTGCGACGAGCCACGGTGAAGGAACGTCGCGATGCGCGACGATCTCGTGCGATGCGCCATTGAGCGGATGCACGTGCACGGTGACGATCGAGGACGAGCCGCTTGCGAGCGCGGCGACCAGGCCCGGCAATGCGCCCGACGGTAGCGCTTCGAGCCGTCCCGCAGCGCTCACGAGGGCGCCGCCGTTGCGATAGTACGTCCGATAGAAGGCGCTAACGTCGGAGGGTACGAGCTCCGCGAGCGACGTAGCGGTCCCGAGCTCCGGCAGCCCCGTATTGGCTTCCGGCGACCCGGCGGCGTTGAGCATGTCGAGCCCGACCTGCAGCGCGATGTCCTGGCTCTCCGCGATCTGAGTTACCAGCGCGGCCCGCGCGCTGCGTACCGTCGCGGGTGAGAAATCCGGTGCTGCGATCGCAGCGCGCAAAAGATCTAAGACGGTGGGAGCATCGCTCGGCAACGCCTCGATGTAGAAGCGCACGTCCTGCGGATCGACCGTGAAATGAATCGAACCGCCGTGCGCCGCGATCGCTTCCTCCAACGGCATCCGCGGCGTTCCGACGGGTGTGCGGACGATCGTCTCAGCGGCAAGCGCCGCAAGACCGTTCTGCTTCATCGTTTGCCGGTTCAAACCGGCGCGCACGATCAACGTCACGCCGACGAGCGACGACGCAGCGTCGCTCTGACGGACGATCGTCACGCCTCCGGCGTTCTCGACGCTCGGCGATGCGACGTCGTCGGCCGCGCGCAGCGGCAACGGCAGAGCCAAAACCGCGAGCACGGTCGCGAGCAGGGTCAAACGCTTTAGGTTCATTGCGAGCTCGTCTTTTCGGGCGCCGGCGTCGCGAGGTTCACGACGACCGGATTGCGCAAGTAGCGGCGAACGACCTCCGAGACATACTGGGGATCGAGCGATCGCGCGGCACGCGCGTAGCCGCCGTCGGTGACGCCGGGCGCGTACTGCGGATTGCCTTCGACACTGTACCACCCGAGATTGTCGGCCTGCGCCTGGGGACTCTCCGTGTCGGAGGCGACATGGTAGAGAAACGCCTCGCGCGCGGCGTTGAATATCTGCGGATCCATCGGCTCTTCGAGCTTGGCGAGCGCGTCGAGCACGTGCTGTTGAACCTGTTTGAGGTTATCGCCACCGATCGTCACGACCAAGACGCCAGGATCGTGCAGCGTGATGAACTGTCCGATGAGCAGCGTATCACCTTTGGAGTTTTCGAGCAGCTTCGAGACGACGCCGGTCTGCTCGCGAAAGAGATAATCGGCGATGAAGTCGAGCGCCGTCGCGGCCTTCTCGTCGGAGATCGGTGGACCGACCCACGCCATGCCGACGCCGCCAATCGGCGCGGACGCCGTCGTCGAGACTGGTGCCGGCGCAAGCTTCGAGTCGTATGGCGGATCCATCTGACCGTTGCCGCTTCCGTCGGTCACCGCGTCGACGATCGACGGGTTGATGTTGCCCGTCAGCGTGAGCACGGAGTTGTCGGAGCGAAACGCGCGTTTCGCGAAGGTTGCAATCTGTTCGGTCGTAACTCGCGTGAGATCGGAGATCGAGGTCGGTAACGCCGGATAGTGTGCGGGCCCGCTCTCGAACACCTGCGCGAAGAGCAGGTCGTGCAGCGTGCTGTCCGATTCGTACCGTTGCTGCACGCCAAGAACCGCCGCATTTGCACGCGCCGTTTTTGCCGCGCCGTCGTTGACCGACGGCGCAAAATACGCGGCGGTCATCGCTGCGACGACTTGACGCGCGGCCGGCGCCGGAACGACGGCCGCGATGCCGACGATGTCGGGATAGACTTCGATGTTGAGGTCGCCACCAAGGCTATGGACCAGGGCGAAGAGCGACTTCCCGCTGGCCAGCGGCGTAACCGCGGCCGCGGTTGCGGCGAGGTCCGAGATGCCCGGTGTGGCATTGTCGTATCCAGCGCCCGGCGCACGAAACCATAATCCGATGGCGGCGGAACCGACAGTGGGATCTGCCGCCAAGACGTACGAGCCGCCGCGCGGCAACGCTCCGGTCTGTTGGGCGGCGGCCGAGGCTTGTAAGGCGGTGACGCCGAGCAGCGCTGCGGCGAGCGTGGCCGTCGCGAGCGTCGCTCGAAGCGTCATGCGGGTTCGGGTGATATCTTCGGCGGAAGGCGCGACGGCTTCTCGCTTCGCTTCGGCTCTTCGCTCGTCGGACGTTCGCTCTGCGCCTCTTGCTTGGGCGACGTCGTGATACCGCGGTCGTAAGGGCGGCTTGCGAGAATCGCCTGCACTTCCTCGGCATCGACGGTCTCGAACTCGATGAGCGACGCCACCATCCGTTCTACCTTCTCCCAGTTTCCTTTGAGAAGCTGCTTGCCGTTCTCGTAAGACGACTCGATGATTTTGCGAACCTCGGAGTCAATCTTGCTCGCCACTTCCTCCGAGTAGTTGCGTTCGTCGCCGAAATCGCGTCCCAAGAAGACCTGGTGCGCGCCGCGTCCGAACTGGATCGGTCCCAGTTCGCTCATCCCGTACTGCGTGACCATGCGTCGCGCAAGCTCGGTCGCCTTTTCAAAATCGTTGCTGGCGCCCGTCGTGACGTCGCCGAAGCGGATCTCCTCGGCCAACCGTCCTCCCATCGCCATCGTGATCTCAGCGAGCAGCTCTTCGCGGGTCCGGCTGTGACGGTCGTCCTCGGGGAGCGACCATGTTATTCCCAGCGCCATGCCGCGTGGAATGATCGTCACCTTGTGCACCGGATCGGCCTTTTCGAGCAGGCCGCCGATGATCGCATGACCCGACTCGTGATACGCGGTGACCTCCTTCTCTTTCTGCGACATGACCAGCGACTTGCGTTCGGGGCCGACCATAACGCGATCGATCGCCTCGTCGCAGTCGATCATCTCGATGAGAATCTTGTTCTTGCGGGCGGCCAGCAGCGCGGCTTCGTTCAGTAGGTTCTCCAAATCCGCACCCGAGAAGCCCGGCGTGCGCTTTGCCAGCGTCTCCAGCGAGACTTCCTTGCTGAGCGGCTTGTTGCGCGCGTGCACTTCGAGGATCTTCGCGCGGCCTTTGAAGTCGGCGCGCGCGACGACGATCTGGCGGTCGAACCGCCCAGGCCGCAGCAGCGCCGGGTCGAGGACGTCGGCGCGGTTCGTCGCCGCTATGAGAATGACGCCCGTATTCTGATCGAAGCCGTCCATTTCGACGAGTAGCTGGTTGAGCGTCTGCTCGCGCTCGTCGTGGCCGCCGCCAAGACCCGCGCCCCGCTGACGCCCGACCGCGTCGATCTCATCGATGAAGACGATACAGGGCGCCGACTTCTTCGCCTGATCGAAGAGGTCGCGGACGCGCGACGCGCCGACGCCGACGAACATCTCGACGAAGTCCGATCCGGAGATTGAAAGGAACGGCACGCCGGCTTCACCCGCGATTGCTCGCGCGAGCAGCGTCTTTCCGGTTCCGGGCGGCCCGAGGAGCAGCACGCCTTTCGGAATCCGCGCGCCGAGCGATTGATATTTCTTCGGATACTTCAGGAAGTCGACGATCTCGGCGAGCTCTTCCTTCGCTTCGTCGACGCCCGCGACGTCGGCGAACGTGACCTTCGGACGGTTCTCGGAGAGCATCTTTGCGCGCGAACGCCCGAACGACAATGCTTGGCTTCCGCCGCTTTGAGCCTGACGCAGAATAAAGAAGAACAGCAGCAGCGTGATCGCGAGCGAACCAAACGCCATGAGATTCGAAACCAGGCCCGGTATTCGATTGCTGATCGAAGCTGATCGCGCCGCTCTTGACCTTCTTATAGACTTCGTTGACAAAGGCCTGATCGACGTTGGGAACCGCAACCGAGTACTTCGTGCCGTTCGACAGATCGCCGATCGCATTCAATCCCGTCGCATGAAAAGATTGAACCTGCCCGGCTTCGAGCTTCTGATAGAAGGCGCCGTAGTCGAGGCGCGTCGCTCCTTCGGTCGGCGCAACGACGCGCTCGACGATGATGAAGACGGCGACGACCGCCAAGATAATGAGGATGATGGACCGGAGATGCTTGCTCACTGTATTGTTAGACCGTCTGACTCTCCCGCAGCTCGGCGAGGAAGGGCAGGTTGCGGTATTGTTCCTGATAGTCCAATCCGTAACCTATAGCGAAGACATCGGGCACCTGGAGCCCTATATACTCTATCGGAAGCTCGACGCTCCGGCGTAATGGCTTATCGAACAAGACGGCCGTCGATAGCCTAGCCGGGCCGCGCCGCCCCACCAGCTCGCGCAGGAAGTGCAGCGTCAGGCCCTCGTCTGCGATATCCTCGGCGATCAGGACGTTTGCGCCGCCGACCGGCAGGCTCGCATCCAGTTTGACGTGCACGCCGGCCCCGCGGCGGCCCGAAGCCCCATACCGCTCAATGCAAATATGATCCACGATAATCTCGCTTGGACCACAGGGCTTCGCGGCCAGCGCCCGCGAGAGATCGGCGACGAAACACAGCGCCCCTTTCAACACCCCCAGCAGGAGCAGCGGTTGCCCGGCGTGATCAGCGGCTATTTGGCTCGCCAAGCGCTCGACCGCTAACCCGATCTCCTGTGCGGAGTAGAGGCATCGCCCGATCGCGGGATCGTGTTCTAGGCAGTTCATGTCTTGGCGACGCCCGTGATGCTACCGCGCTCGATCCTCAGTGAGACGCCCGGCTTCATATAGAACGCCCCGCTGCGACCGCCTTCGATCGCGCGTACCACCGCTTCGACGTGCGCGAAGTCGATGTCACGCAAATCCTCCTCGACCGCAAGCCGTTCGCGAACCGCATTACGCAGATCGGCACGTTGCGTCGCGTCACGTTCGGCGGCGACGAGCTCTGCGGCGCGCGCGACCGCCGAATCGAGTTGCGGAAAGAGTCCGCGCAACGTGCCGAGCGCGTCGCGAATAGCGTTACGCCGAAGCCCGAGGTCGGCGTTGGTCGGATCGACGGCATACGGCAACGCCCGGGCGTGACAGTATGCGACGAGGGATGCCGACGGCAGCATCAAGAGCGGACGCGCAAGCTCGACGCCGTCGCGCAGCGCGCGCCGCGCACGCATTCCACTCAGCCCCTGCGGGCCCGCACCCCGCAACAGCGCCAGCAACACGCTCTCACTCTGATCTTCGGCATGGTGAGCGGTCGCGATCGCCGTGCACGACCGGTTGCGTGCGCGATCGACTAACGCGCGATAGCGCGCGCGCCGGAGCCGCTGCTCGTCGTGCGTGCCTGGTTCGAGCGCGACGATGTCGGTAGGTAAGCCCAAATCCGATCCGATCCGCAGCACAACGCATTCGTCCTGCCACGCGGACGCGCGCGCGCCGTGGTTCACGTGCGCGATGCAGAGCTGCAAGTCCATTGGCTTTGCGACCGCGTGCAACGCACCGGTCAATGCAATGGAATCGGGCCCAGCACTGCACGCGATGAGTATCCGTTCGCCGCGACGAACGACGCCGTCGCGCTCGATCGCCTCCTCTAAGGCTCGCTCCGGATGCGCTCCTCTCATTGCCGCGATTCGCTACCGGCGGACGTGGCGCGCGATCTCACGTTCGACGTCGCGCTTTGCTGCGTCGGCGCGCTTGTCCCAGAGCTTCTTTCCGCGAGCCAAACCGAGCTGCACCTTCGCCATGCCCCGCGTGAAGTAGAGCCGCAGCGGCACGATGGTCAGACCTTTCTCGGCAACGCGCCCATGCAGCCGCGCGATCTCTTCTTTATGGAGCAGCAGCTTGCGCGGCCGCGTCGACTCGGCGTTCGAGAAGCTTCCCTGGCGATAGGGCGGCACGTACATGCCGAAGAGCCACGCCTCGCCGTCCCGAAAGCGCGCGTATGCTTCGGTCAAGCTTACGCCTCCGGAGCGGATCGACTTCACCTCGGTACCGGTCAGGACGAGCCCAGCTTCGAACGATTCGAGGATCTGGTACTCGTGACGCGCGCGGCGATTGTCGACGGTCGGCGCGACCGGCTTTCCCTTCATCGGTCCTGTAACAGCGGGTTTCGGCGATCCGGCGCGGCTTCGAGCGATCCACGCGAGACGAAGCTGCCCTCGGCGTGCGCTAGCAGCGTTCCGCTTTCGTCGAGCACGCTGGCGTCAACGCCGAGTACGTTGCGCCGGCGCCAGGTTAGCCGGCCGCGTACGTCGAGCGGCTGTTCGAGCGGTACGGGCTTGCGAAAACGCACGTTCACCGATGCCGTTACGCCGCGGTACCCTGCAAGACCGGCGGCATGCGCCATCGCCTCATCGAGCAGCGCCATGACGATTCCGCCATGCGCGATGCCGCGCCAACCTTGATACTCCGGCGCGAGCGTCACGCTTGCGCGCACGCTTTCGCCGTCGTCGGCGCGGACGAAATGAACGTGCAAGCCGATCGAATTGGTCGGTCCGCACCCGAAGCAGTTGCCGTCATCGAACGGAATCTCACGCATCAGCGGCCGGCGGCGAGACGGTCGGCGAGATAGCGCGGCAGACCGGCGGCCTGGATCTTCGCCTGGACGACGTCGATCGGGTAGTCGTAACGCACCCATCGCACGTGACGACGTTCGTCGTCGAAGAGGACGAAGCACGCCTGCGGGTTGAGGTCGCGCGGCTGGCCCACGCTGCCCACGTCGATGATGTAGCGCTTGTCATCTTCAAGGGTCAGCTCGCCGCCGTGCTGCATGTGCCGGTGTCCCACCGAACCGTCGGGCTCGAGTACCCAGTACTCCGCAATGTGGGTGTGCCCGATAAAGACGACCGGTGCATCGGTGCGCTCGAACGCCGCGGCGGCCGTCTCCTTGTCGAGGATGTATTGAAAGTAGTTCACCGGCGCGCCGTGGACGAGCAGAAACTGAGGCACGCGCAGCTCGTACGGGAGCGCGTTGAGCCACGCGTGACTCTCGGGATCCAGCACGGTCTGCGTCCACGCGATCGCGTTGCGCGCCGCGTCGTTAAAGAGCTCGACGCCGTAGTTTTCGACCGCCGCCAGGTCGTGATTCCCCATGACCGCGTGTGTGGCGCGCCCGCGCAGCAGCGCAACGCATTCGTTGGGATTGGCGCCGTAGCCGACGGTGTCGCCCAGTGACATCACGCGGTCGTCGGGCGCGATCAACGCAAGCGCCGCCTCGAGCGACTCGAGATTCCCGTGAATGTCCGAGAGCACCGCATAGTTCATATTACTAGGCGGCGGCCTCCGCGAGTACGGCGCGAAGCGCCTCGGCAAATGCCGCTCGCATCGGGGCCGTCCCGGCGCTCACGCGAACGTAACGGTCGAGCGGCGCTGCGCCGGGCTTACGGATCCACACGCCGCGCCGCAACAACTCCTCCATGACGCTCGCCGCCCGCTCCTTACTCCCCATGTCGATGCAAACGAAGTTCGCGTACGATTCGATCGCTCCGCAGCCGAGCTCCGCAGCGAGCCTATAGTATTCGTCGCGCGCGGCCGCAGTCTCGCGCACAACGTACCGGCGGAACTCGTCGTCGTCCAACGACGCGAGCGCGCCAACCTGCGCGTTCCGATTCACGCCGTACTGCAAGCGAAGCTTTCCCAGCGTCTGCAGGTTGCGTTCGGTAGCGATCGCGTAACCGATGCGCGCGCCCGCCATACCGTAGGCCTTCGAGAACGTGCGCATCCGGATAAGACGGTCGTCGAGCTGTTCCGGCAGCAGTTCACCGGCGTCAGCGAAGTCCGCGTACGCTTCGTCGAGCAAGAAGAGCGTCTCCGGTGGAAGCGCCTCGTAGAAGCGCGTCATATCGGCCCGCCCGACGAAGGCGCCGCTCGGATTGTCGGGATTTGCGAGGTAGAGCACGGGCGCGCGTTCGCGTTTCGCGAGCGCGAGTAACGCATCGAGATCCGGCCGGCCGTCATTTCGATACGGCGCGGACAACGGACGTCCGCCGTGGCCGACGACGTGATAGTTGAAGGTTGGATAGGTACCGTAGAGCGCGAGAGCCGGATCGCCGGGTCCGACGAAAGCACGGACGGTTAAGCCCATGAGGTCGTCGATGCCCGCGCCGACCAAAATCTCGTGGGGACGGCAGCGATGCTTATCGGCAAGCCGGTCGCGCAGATCTAGCGAATCGGGGTCGCCGTACCACGCAAGCCGTTCGAGCTCGGCGCTCATCGCCTTGATGGCCTTCGGTGACGGTCCAAACGCGCTCTCGTTTGCTCCCAAGCGCACGAGCTCATGGTGCCCGGTCTCGCGCATCAACTGCTCGGGGCCGATGAACGGCGTCGTGACGGGAATCGCCTCGACGGCGCGCGTCGGTCGGATCACTGCTCTCTAGTTGCCTCCACAAGCATGAAAACGATGGACGGTCACCGCCGTCGCAGCCGGCCATTCGTCATCGCGTTCGTTCATTATGATATAGCCGTCGGCTTGCGCGGCGATGCGCACCGAGAACGAACGCACGGGAAGAGGTTGCGCCACCGACGTTCCGTCATCATCCTGTCGCAGTCCGACCGGAACGTACCAAGTCCAGCCCGGCCGGCTGCGCACCGGCTCCGCCAGGCGCGCAGGCACCGTCAGGCGTGGCGCGGGTGCACCGGTCATTGCCGCGACGATTGGCGCGGCCACGGCTTCGAGCACGAGCAGCGCCGACATCGGATTGCCGGGCAGTCCGAGAATCGGTTTGCCGCCGACCGCACCGAATAATGCCGGCTTGCCCGGCTTGATGCGCAGACCCGCGAC
The DNA here is from genome assembly GCA_963758805.1 of Vulcanimicrobiota bacterium. Classification (GTDB taxonomy): domain Bacteria; phylum Vulcanimicrobiota; class Vulcanimicrobiia; order Vulcanimicrobiales; family Vulcanimicrobiaceae; genus Cybelea. The sequence continues at coordinate 913,455 of CAVWWP010000001.1, read as the reverse complement.
AACGACGCCCGGTTCGCCGCTCTCCTCGATCGCTTGGCGCAAGAAATCTCGCTCGCCGACGGAGGAGCCTCCGGTCACCGCGACCGCGTCGCATTCGGCGAGTGCACCCGCCAGCGCTGCAATCAATGCGTCGAGTTCGTCGCGCACGACGGGATAGTGACGCGGCTGCGCCCCCATGGCACGCAGCGACGCCGCGATGGCGTAGCGATTCGAATCGCGAACCGACCCCGGCTCGAGTGCGGCCGAAGGCGCGACCAGTTCGTCGCCGCTCGAAAGCACCGCGACGACCGGGCGACGGTAGACCGGAACCTCGACGATTCCGAGCGTTGCGAGAAGGCCGACCTGCGGTGCGCCGATACGTCGCCCCGCCTGGAGCACGCGGTCGCCGCGGCGCATGTCGGCGCCTCGTTCGATAACCGAATCGCCGGCTTCGATGCGCCCATCGACGTCCACCGAGCTTCCGTTCACGCGCGCGTCTTCAATTGGTACGACGGCGTCGGCACCGCGCGGGAGCACGCCGCCGGTCGGGATTCGCATCGCCGTGGACGGCGTGACCGCCGCCTGTGGCGCGGCCCCCATCCCCACGTCGCCGATGACCTCGAACGCCCCGGGCGTGTTCTCGGCGGAGAGCGCAAACCCGTCCATCGCCGAGCGCGCCGCGTTGGGGTAGTCTGCGTCGGCCACAATCTCCCGCGCGAGCACGCGTCCCGCCGCATCGTCCAGCGAAACATGCTCGACGCCCGGCACCGTAACGTTCACGCGCGTCAAGAATGCGGCCATCGCTTGCACCGGCGCGAGTAGGAGTGGGTTTGCGGGCTGCATAATGGCGCGTTTCTTCATGCTCGACATCGAACTCATCCGGCGCGATCCCGGCCGCGTGCGACAATCGCTACGCCGGCGTGGGCTCGATCCGTCGTTGATCGACGACGTTCTGCGCTACGACGAGGAGTACCGCTCCGCACTGTTGGCGTTCGAACGAGCCCAAGCCGAGAAGAATCGCATCTCCGCGGAGATCGGCAAGGCAACCGATAAAGCTGCCGCCGCGCGCGACGCGCGCCTCCCGCTTGAGGAGCTTTCGCGCGCGATAGGCGATGCGGGCGACAGAGCGAGCGCGCTGAATCCGGCTAACCACGCATCGCTGCTGCGCGGCGCGCTAGAGAACCTTCCCAACCTACTCGACGACTCCGTACCCGACGGCACCGATGCAGATGCGAACCAAGAGGTCGATCGATGGGGCGAGGTGCGACGCTTCGACTTTCCGATCAAGCCGCATTGGGAGCTCGGCGAGCGGCTGGGAATCCTTGATTTCGAGCGAGCGGCAAAACTTTCAGGAAGCCGGTTTAGCGTCTTGACAGGCGCGGGCGCCACGCTTTCGCGCGGACTTGGCAACTTCTTCCTCGATCGAGCGCGACAGCGCGGTTACGTCGAGGTCGCACCGCCGCTGCTCGTCTCCGGAGCGACGATGTGGTCGACGGGTCAGTTAAGCAAGTTTGCCGACGCGATGTTTTCCGATCCAACGACCAACGCCGATCTCTACGAGCAACTCTTCATGATTCCGACCGCGGAAGTGCCGCTGACCGCATTGCACGGCGACGAGATTCTGACGCTCGCGGAGCTGCCCCGCAAGTATGTTGCGTACACACCGTGCTTTCGAAAAGAGGCCGGCGCAGCCGGGCGCGATACGCGCGGACTCATTCGCCAGCACCAGTTCGACAAGGTCGAGCTCGTCTGGCTGACGGCTCCCGAAGCATCGGCCGGCGCGCTCGAGATGCTCGCGAGCGACGCCCGCGCGCTGCTCGAAGAGCTCGAGCTTCCTTACCGGGTCGTCGCGCTCTGCGCGGCCGACATGGGGTTCAATGCAGCCAAGACCTACGATCTCGAAGTGTGGATCCCGAGCAGCGATGCCTACCGCGAGATCAGCTCGTGTTCGAACTGCACCGACTTTCAGGCGCGCCGCGCCGCGATCCGATTCCGGAACGAGAAGGGCCGGCCGGAGCTCGTCCACACGCTCAACGGCTCCGCCTTGGCGATCGGACGTACGCTCGTCGCGATCCTAGAAAACAATCAACAAGCCGATGGATCGATCGCGATCCCGGCAGCGTTACGACCGTATACCGGTTTCGATCGGATCGGGTAGGCGTTCAGGAGACGTCCTGAATCAACTCCAATAACACTTCGCGATCGAGATAGCGGATGTGGCCGTGCTCGCGGCGCAGCGCTTTGCGCGACTCGAGCTCGGCGATCGCACGCGCGGCCACTTCTTTCACGGTGCCGCCGGATGCGGCGATCTGCGATTGCGTAACCGCGGAGAGTGAGGCGGATGCTGGAACGAGACCGCGCTCCGGCATCGCGTACGGAAGGAGTACGCGCGCGATGCGCCCGAGAATCGGTAGCGATCCCTGCACGCTGAGCGCATCGGCGAGCAAACGCAACCGCTGTGCCATGACGATTCCCAGCGCGTTGGTCAGCTCCGGGTAGCGCCCGGCGACGCGCGCGACGGCTTCCCATGGCACCTTGAGGATGCGCGCCGATTTCGAGAAGACGGCGATGCGCGCCATCTTAAGGCCGCGATCGAAGTACTCGGCCACGCCGAAGAGCTCGTACGGAAATATTTCGTACAATATGCGCTCCCGTTCGCGGCCGCCGCCGTTGGCGCGCGCCACGATACCCTCGGTCACCATCCCGATGAACGTCCAATCGACGTTCTCAGCGACGAGCGTCTGTCCGCGGCGCCCGGTCTGCCAGATCGCCGCGGCCGCGAGCTCCTCGCGGACACCCGCATCGAGCGCGGCGAATGCCGAACAGCGCCCGAGGTGCTGCGCGCTCGAGTTGCGGTCTGAGCCCGAGCCTTCGCCCGGCCGATGCGTTAACCGTAGTTGCCAAACGCGGCTCGCGACGCGTCGCGTCTCGACGACAAACCGGTCGGCTCGATCTTGCGTCACGCGAGCAGAGAGCGCCCGCGGTTCGTTTTCGGTGATGAGGGTTAACGAGGCTCCCGAGGGAAGACGGTCGAGTGCTTTGCGGACGAGGTCCGGGCGCTCCCAGGTGGGGAGGCCGCGCAGGTCAATTTCGGCAGGCTGTACCACGACCGTCACGTTCTCGGCGAGCCAAGCGCTCTACTCCCTAGAACGGTCAATGGAGAGGAAAACATCAGTATGGTAAGGTCTTTGGCTCTGCGGTTCACCGGCTACATTGCGCTCATGAGCATGGCGCTGGTCGCGCTCTCTAATCCCGCGGCAGCGCAGCAACAGCCGACGGACTTGCACTACCGGACGGCGATCACGCAAGTTTACGGCTCGACGTATCCGCTGACCGGCGATCTGGATCTGCAAATCTTCCCGGATGGCACGCTGCGTGGTTACTACCACACATCGTTTTACAAGCTTTTCATTCCGGTAGCGGGCGGACGCGACGGGAACTACATTTGGTTCGACATCGGTCCGTCGAGCGTCGATCTCGGATTGGGCGCCGGCCCGGGCGGAAAGTTGCACATCATCGCGACGATGAATGGCGACAACTCGTTCCGCGGGCAGGTTTACCCAGAGACGGCCGCAGCGCTCTCAGGTCTCTCGATGCAGCAGTACTCGCCAACCGGAGTCCCTGCGTTGGCTAGCTCTGCGCCGAACACGTACGATCAATATATCTTCGCGGCGACGCCGAAGGCGGCGACTGAAGCTACGCCGCAGCCATAAGCGTAAACTAGCTCGACGCAGTAGCACTCTTGACGGCCGTCCAGGCGCGCTTCGGCGCCGGTGGAAGGCCGTCCATGTGTTTGAGAAAGAGCGTGAGCTGCCAGCGCTGCTCGTCGGTGAGCGAAGTCCTAAACGATGGCATGCCGGTCATGCGGATGCCGTGCTCGATCTTCCAGTACGTCACGCCTTCGGGATCGTCTTCGACGCCGTCGTTTGCGAACTGTGGCGGCCGCTGATAGAGTCCGTTCGCAATCGCGGATCGCTTCCCGTCTGACGCGCCGTGACAGACGGCGCAGTTCTCCGCGTAGAGCTTGACGCCGGCAATGAGATTCGCATCGCTGAGCGCCATCGGGTTGGCGGTGCGGGGCGCCTCGCGCGCGAGCGTTGCATGCAGCGAGGTGCTCGCGATCCAGCGCTCGATCTTCGGCGGCTTCGCATCCGCGTTGGCCGGGACCAGGCCCGCTTTGATCGCAACGTACGCAACGAGGAAGAGAACGACTAGCGTTCCAACGACGCCGATGATCACTGCACGTCCCATCGCCGCCTCTTCAACCTGCGCCCAGCGCGAACCCGCAGCCGTCCGGCGCGCGCAACCACCGGTGCCGGCCGATGGGTAGAACGAGTATGAGCGTAAAGGTATATGGAATCAACCACATCGCAATCCAGGTCGACGATGTCGCCAAAGCAAGCGCCTTCTATAAGGACGTCTTCAATCTGGAGCAGCTAGACGAGGGCGAGGGCGACGCCTTCTTCAAGATCGGGGAGCATCAGTTTCTTGCGATGTTCGAGGTGCCTTCCGTGCAGGTAAACCGCACGCGGCACTTCGGCTTAATCGTACGCGACGAAGCGCAACTCGCAGAAGTCCGTGAGAAACTCGTCGGCAAATACGGCATCGAACTCATTCCGCCATTTCGCTGCGACTTCATCGATCCGTTCGGCAATCGCGTCCAGGTTGTCGACCTGCACGATGAGTCGCTCGTCTGGCTCCTGCCGTATCAGGAGGTCCAAAAGGCCGGCGTCACGTTTGCGGCATCGTAGCCGCGGTGACCGGTTCGACGTGCTCGGGGCGAAAACCGATGCCGACTACATATGCGGGAAGCCGCGTCAAGAACGGTAGGAAGCGCAAGAGCGCGGGTACGCGTCCGAGCAGTGGGGAGTGCCCGTCTGAAAGCACGCGGCCGATGACCTGCTTCTGTATGTAGACCTGCAGGTTCTGCGTCCAGCGCGCGGGGGCTTCGCGACGCTTCTGGACGGCACGCAGGTCGTCGACCGCAACCGATGCGTTCAAGAGCTTTTTTGACAGAATGTTCGCGGCGGCGATGCCGTCTTGAATCGCGAGATTAATTCCGACGCCGCCGATCGGCGACATCGCGTGTGCGGCGTCGCCGATGCAGAGCAATCCCGGGCGATACCACTGCACCAATCGATTGACTTGAACGGTGAGGAGCCGCACGTCGTCCCACGTTTTGATCTCGCCGGCCCGATCGCTCAGAAACGGAATGATGGAAACGATCTGGCGACGGAACTCGTCGAGGCCGCGCCGCTGCAGTTCCTCGAACGAACCTTTCACGATGACGTATGCGCATTGCCAATAATCGCCGCGATCGAGCATCACCATCATGCGACCGTTTCGGATATAGCCGAACGTTTGATGCGGATCGGAAGGGTGCCGCGTCAATCTCAGCCAGAGCACGTCCATCGGTGCTCCGAGGTCGAGGTGCGCCAGGCCCGCTTCGTCCCGAAGGAGCGAATGGCGGCCATCGGCTGCAACTACGAGATCGGCGTTAACGTCGTATTCGCCCTGTGGGCTCTTGACCGCGACGCCGATCACGCGTTCGCCATCCCAGCGTAGCGACTCGACCTCATTACGCATGCGGAGATCGAATGTCGGATAGCGGTGAGCCGCTTCGGCCAAGAAGTTGAGGAAATCCCACTGCGGCATCAGGGCAAGAAACTTGCATCGCGTCGGGAGATGGGTGAAATCGGCGATCTGGATGAGCCTATCGCCGACGTTGCCGTCCAGCGTTTTGAGCTCTTGGTGCGGACGTTTCAGCAGCTCGTCGAGCAGGCCGAGTTCCGCCATCACTTCAAGCGTCGATGGATGAAGCGTGTCGCCGCGAAAGTCGCGCAAGAAGTCGGCGTGCTTCTCCAGTACGACGACCTTTACGCCCGCACGCGCCAAGAGCAATCCGAGCATCATCCCGGCCGGGCCGCCGCCGGCGATGCAACACTGCACCCGCACGTCGTCCACCGTCGGTCGCTATGCGCGCGTGCTGTAGAACCGGTAGCGCATAAACTCGGCCTCGCGCTTGTTGACGCGGGCGGTGCACGCCTCGGCAATCTCGTCGATGAAGCTTTGCAGCGTTCGCTCGGCAACGCCTGAGATGAGCGCCGCGTCGATGACGCGGCCGATCGCGTGCAGCGGTACCTCATACGTGCCGCTGAGCCAGAGCGATGACTCGCCCGAGCCGTTTTCTTCGACGCCCATCGCTCCGTCGAAGGTTGGGAACGCCGATGGGTGGCTCGACGCGGAGAAGCTGATATCGAGGCTGCGCGCTTCCGGGTGGCGCGCCGGAATCTCGAGCGTAATCGGCACCGCGACGTAGCCGACATCCGGCAGATGCATCTCGCCCAAACGAATGTGCAACGCGAAGCCCGCCCACGGACCGTCCTGCCGCGCGATCGCATCGAGCGTCGCGCCTAGCGCCTCGAACCCCGAAACTGCCGGGACGTGGAGCGCGCGCTCTAGCCGTATCTGTGCCATGCCGACCTCCCAGCGCGCCCGGTTCGCCGTAGGCGGGAAAAGGCGTGCCTATCCACAATCTTAGGCACACCTAAAATGTGCAAGTCCCGAGCTTCCGCCGGCGCGCCGGCCATCCTTCTGATAACGTTGCTGGCTCTGGCCGCAACGCCGGGCGTCGCGCGCGCCGACGCTGACGACGTCGCGTCACCCAACTCGACCTCGCTCGGACTGCAGCCGATCTCCGGCCCGCTTCCGGCTGCGACGGCGGCGGCCGGCGAATCGCCGAGCGTTGCGCGGCCCGACGGCGCATATCAAGCCGTGCCCGAATCACGCGGACGCATCAAAATCTTTCACGTCGTCGAACGCCCTGCGCCCTGGACGCTCAAGCCGGGCCTTACGGTGATGGCCAACACGTACAACGGCGTCGTGCCCGGGCCGGCGCTCGTCGTGCAGCAGGGCGACACGCTCGTGCTCGATTACACCAACGACGGTCCGGTCGCCGATTCGATTCACATGCACGGCGTGCACGACATTGCCGATACCATGGACGGCGTCGCGGGGATATCGCAGTCGCTCGTACCGCACGGCGGTCATTTCACCTATCGTTTCGTTGCCGATCAGCCCGGCACGTACATCTACCACACCCACGACGACGAGGCAATGCTCGACTCGGGACTCTACGGCGCGATTATCGTCGAGCCGTCGAACCCGCGGCCGGTCGAGCGTAATCTCGCGCACGATTTTCTCGAAATGATTTCATCGTGGCAGATCCGCAGTGGCGCCGAGAACGAGTTCACGCTCAACGGTAAGGAGTACCCGGCGACGCATCCCCTCGATGTTAAGGCCGGCGACCGATTCCGGATTCGCTGGATCAACATCTCGGGCGAAGAGTTCCACACGATGCACACGCACGGGCATTACCAGCAGATCGTCGCCCGCGACGCCGCACCGGTCGACTACCGTGACGTCGAAGACACGGTGCTCGTCGCGCCGGGACAGCGCATCGACGTCGTCGTCGACGCAAATGCGAAGCCCGGAACGTGGCTCATTCACTGCCACGTCATGGACCACATCGAAGATGCTAGCGGTATGCCGAGTGGATTGATCACCGCGATCCATTACATCGGCACGCCCGACACGCTGGCGGCGATGTATCCGGCGATGAAGCCTGCGATGACGATGCCCAAGCGCGGGCTGAGCTTCACGACGACGGTGCTCCTGGGCGCGATCGCCGGGTTCACGATCTTCCTGGGGCTGCCGATCGCGCGCGCCCAACGGCTCTCGATGCAGACCGTCGCGCTGCTAAACGCGCTCGCCATTGGCATTCTGCTCTATCTCGTCATCGAGATCGCGCAGAATGCGATCGTGCCGATCGAGCGAGGCATTAACGCCTGGCATACCGGCGGCGGGAGCTTTCCGACGCTGCTGATCGTCGTCTTCGTCGCGGGGCTCGTCGTCGGGCTCGTCGGCCTCGGCAGCGCTGCGACGCACTTCACGCGCCGGGCCGCGCAACATGCGGAGAACCCGATCGTGCTCGCCGCAATGATCGCGATCGGAATCGGCGCGCATAACTTTGGCGAGGGCCTGGCGATAGGCGCATCGGCGGCCGCCGGCGCGACGGCGATCGCGCTTGCTCTGATCGTCGGATTCGGCTTACACAATGCTACGGAAGGTTTCGGAGTCGCGGCGCCGCTCGTCGGTCGCGTCGTGCCGACGTGGGCGCAAATCGGCCTCGCCGGGCTGGTAGCTGGGGGGCCAACATTTCTCGGCACGATCGTCGGCTACAGCTTCTACTCGCCGACGCTCTCGGTACTCTTCCTCTCAGTCGCGGTCGGCGCGCTCATCTTCGTCATCGGCGAGCTCTGGGCGGTGCTACGGCGCACCGGACTCACGGCGCTGGTCACGACGTCGATGTGCGTCGGCTTCCTCATCGCGCTAGCAACCGAACTCTTTCTGGACGTCAACGGCGGCTAGGCAGTGTCTAGCAAGCGGGCGTAGACGAGCAAGATGGTATGCGCTCCCCCGCCGCGAAGTCGGGCCTCCCCCAAAGGTATGCGATGAGGTCACCTTTGATCCGTTTCGAGGTCACTGCGATCGATACGATTCCGCAGATCGCGTGGACTGCTACGCGCGCAGGTCGCATCGACGCGCTCAATCGCAAGTGGTATCAATACACCGGTCTTCGGCAACCGAAGACCGCAACCGCGGACAGCTTCGAGCGCCAGTGGCTCGACGCGATTCACCCCGACGATCGCCGGCTCTGCCGAGAGGCGCTGCACGAAGCGATTAAGCGCGGCCAACCCGTCTCGATTGAGATGCGTCTGCGGGGAGCCGACGGCGTCACGCGCTGGTTCCATACGTGCGTCGGGCCGATCGACGATGCGCCCGGCGGTGCGGACGGCTGGCTCGGCATCTGCACGAACATCGACGAGTACAAGCGCCAAGGCGAACGCTTCGCGTTCATCGCCAAGGCCGGCGAGGTTCTCGCGGCATCGCTCGATCTCCAAACGACGCTGCAAGGATTGCTCGGCATCATCGTTCCCGAGTTCGGCGATTGGGCCGCCATCGATCTCTTCGACGACGACGACCGGTTACAGACCGCCGCAGTGATTCACGCCGACCGGCGCAAGATGTCGCTGATGACTCGCCTGCTCGGCCAGTATAACCACGATTCGCGCTGGGAGCCGCGCATCGCCGCGGCGCTGCGGAGAAATCAGCCGCTGCTCGTGCGCGAAGTCAGTGACGAGCTCATCGCGCGCGCCGCCGCGCCCGACCTGCTCGACGTGATTCGGCGGCTGGCCCCGCACTCGGCGGTGACGATTCCGCTGCGCACGCGCGGCCGGACGATCGGATCGCTCGTCTCGTACTGGGCAGAGACACCGCGCCACTACGACGAGTCGGATCTCCCGCTCTTCGAGGAGTTGACCAAGCGTGCCGCCGTTTCGATCGAAAACGCGCGCCTCTACGAACGTGAGCGTGAGATTGCCGCTGAGTTTCAGCGCGCCGCATTGCCGGTCTCGCTTCCGCAGATCGCCGGCATCCATTTCGACGGCATCTACGTGCCGTCGAGCGATCGCGAACTCTTGGGCGGCGATTGGTACGACGCCCTTCGGCTCGCCGACGGCCGCATCGTCGTCTCGATCGGCGACGTCGCCGGCAGCGGCCTGGCCGCAGCGGTCATTATGTCATCGATGCGTCAAGTGCTGCGCGGTGTCGCACAAGTCTATGCCGATCCAATCGCGATGCTCGATGCGGCGGACCGCACGCTGAAAACCGAACATCCGGAATGCTTCGTCACGGCATTCGTCGGCGTCTTCGATCCGGTCGTCCGAACGCTGACGTACGCCTCGGCCGGCCATCCACCGCCACTGCTCCGCGACGAAAAAAGTACCGTGACGCCGCTCGCAACGAGCGGGTTGCCACTCGGACTGCGCGTTCGCGGCGAGACGGCCGCCAGCGTCGTCGTGCCCGAGAAAGCGTTTCTCGTGCTCTACACCGACGGCCTTATCGAATCGCAGCACGATATCATCGAAGGCCAAGAACGGCTTCAGAAGGCTCTCGTCGAGCTCGATGTCTTTAGCATCCTCAGTCCGGCCGAAGCGATCTATCGCGGCATTTCGCACAACGGCCGCACCGACGACATCGTCATCCTGACGATGCGCTTCGATGCCGACGAGAAGCGCACGAAAGACGAAACGTTTAACACGACAGCGTGCCGCTGGGCGTTTGATACCGCCGACGCCGACGCAGGACATAACGCGCGCTACGCGTTCGTTGGCGCCGTGCGTGAGTGTGGATTGCAAGCCGAAGCGCTCGACGCCGCGGAGTTGGTCTTCGGCGAACTGCTCGGCAACGTCGTGCGCTACGCGGCGGGACCAATCGAGATCATCTTCGATCGCAGCGAGAGCACGCTCGTGCTGCATTTCCTCGATCGCGGGCCCGGGTTCACGCTCATGCCGCGCCTGCCATCGGATCTCTTGAGCGAACGCGGACGCGGACTCTATATCGTCTGGGCGCTCGCCGACGACTTCAACGTGACCGAGCGCCACGATGGCGGCTCGCACGCTCGCGCCGTCATAAATAAGAAGGTCTCCTAATACCGACCGAGATCCTCCGTGCAGAGCGCGTCGCCGATTTCGAACGGCTACACATGCTCCTGCTCGAACACGAGGCCGGGCTGCCCGGCGACCTCACGCACGGCGAGGTGCCGTCGGTCGTCGAGCTCGGACAGCTCTATGGCGAACCGAACGCCGCCTTTGTGGCAATACACGGCGGCGAACCCGCCGGCTGCGTCGCGGTCACCGCGCTCGACGCTACGACGGCGGTGATGTTGAGGCTCTACGTCCGAAAGGAGTACCGGCGGCTTGGCGTCGCGCGTGCGCTCGTCAACGCCACGATCGACTTCCCGCGCGAGCGTGGGTTCGAGCGCCTCGTGCTCGAAACGAATCGACGCTTGACGGCCGCCTGCGAACTCTACGCATCGCTCGGCTTTACCGAGTGCGAGCCGTTCGGCGCGGTCCTGTACGAATGTCCAACGTTTATGGAGGTCAGATTACGGTGAAGGAACAAATCGACGCTACCCTTCGTGAGCTCAAAGATGCTTGGAATCGCGCAGATGGCGCCGCGTGGGCCGACCTATGCACTCCGGATGTCGATTTCATCAATCTGCTCGGCATGTATGTCAAGGGGCGCGGCCCGGTCATGGAAGTCCACGACAAAATTTTTAAGGGTCCGTACAAGGACAGTACGCTCCGATTCGACCTACAGCACATTCGCGAGGTTTCACTAGACGCGGCGCTGGCAGTCGTCGCCTGCGAGTTGCAGATTCCCGAGGGTCCGGTTAAAGGCGTCGTTAAAACCATTGCGACAATGCTTTTCGTTCGCAACGGCGACGCATGCCTCGTCGCAAGCTTCCAGAATACAAAGCGCGAGGCTACACAACGCGACCACACCGCAATCATGCTCGACACAGTTGGAAGCTAGCGCGCCGCCGCCATTGGATAGATACGGCCCGATTCCGCTGATCATCGGCGTGACCGGACATCGCGATCTGCCGGCCGATACGAAACCGCTCGAACGGGCCGTACGCGAGCTATTGACGGAGCTGCGCCGCGAACATCCCTCGTCGAAGATCGTGTTGCTGTCGTCCCTCGCGGAGGGCGCGGACCGGCTCGTCGCGCGCGTCGCACTCGCTCTCGACATTCCACTCGTCGTGCCGATGCCGCTCGAACAGTCAAACTACGAAACGGACTTTCAGGGCGAGGAATCTCTGCATGAGTTCCGCACGCTCCTCGAGCGTGCTGAATCGGTCTTCGTCGTCCCGCCGGTCGACGAGGGGCACGCCGATTTTACACTCCGCGACGAACGTTCGCACGCCTATGCAAACTGTGGCGCATTTCTCGTGAGCAAGAGCATCGAGATCATCGCGCTCTGGGACGGCATCACGGAGCCGGCACGAGGCACGGCTGAAGTCGTCGCGTTTCAGCTAGAAGGCGTTCCCGCACCGTTCGTGACGCGGCGCAAGGAACTCGATCTAACCGTCGTCGGGCCGGTCAAACACGTCACGACGTCGCGCGGCTCGGATGCCGGCCCCGCCGCGCCGGGCCAACCCGCGTCGCAGACGATCTATCCCCGCGTCCTCGGCGACGCCGCCGCGGCATTTGAGAAGGCGAAAGCCGACGTCGACCGCTTCAATCGCGACGCGTTGACGAGCGCAACGGCGGCGGGGCGAACTTCAACGGTCCGCGAGGATGCCGGGGCGGTGGCGGCTGTCTACCGCTCGCGCACGACGCTCGCCCTGGGCGCGATCTTCGTCGCGGCTTTCCTCTCCGTCGCCGGCTTTAACGTCTACAGCATGCTCCCGAGTCACCCGTTATGGCTCTTGATCGCCTATATGACGTGCATCGCCGTCGCGCTCGGGACGTTTGCGCTTTCGAAACGTGGTGATTGGCAGAATCGCCACCAGGACTGCCGCGCGTTTGCCGAAGTTCTGCGCGTCGCACACTACTGGAAGATCGCGGGCATCGCCGAATCGGCGGCCGACGTGTTCGCCGAGAACCACCGCGCCGAAATCGATTGGCTTCCGTTTGCGATTCGCAGCGTAACCGAGCCGCACGTCGTCCCAGAGGCGGATCGCTCCGATGAAAGTCCCGCCGCGAGCCTGCGCCGGGTCCACGAACAGTGGCTGGCGCACGAATACCACTACTTTACGGCCTTTGCCGGACGCCGCGAGCGCGCGCGCACCGAGATCGCGACCCGTCTCGTTTCGATCTCCCTTTTCATTGCGATCGTTATCACGATCGCAATGCGGCTTTTGCCCGGCTTCGGTTTCTCCGACACCCTCGATCAGGCCATTCTGTTTGCCGCGACGATGCTGGCCATTGCGGCCGCCCTCCTGAGCAACTACGCCGAGAAGCGCGGCTGGGCAGAACACGCCCGCCGCTACGAAATGATGGCGGTACTCTTCGGGCGCGCTCACGAGCAAGTCGGTCGCCTCCTGAGCGACGGCGAGCCCGACGCAGCGACCATCGCCAGAATCCGGGATATTTTGCGCAATCTCGGCGAAGAGGCGATCCGTGAAAGCTCCGCGTGGCTCAGCCTGCATCGCTCCCGGCCCATAAATCTGCCGCATGCCTAGCCACACGGTTTTCGTCAGCTATTCGACAAAAGACGCGCCGGTCGTACAGGAGCTGTGCGCGATGCTCGAGGCAGGCGGCGTAGCGTGCTGGATTGCGCCCCGTGACGTTCAGCCCGGCCAAGATTGGTCGGCCGCGATTCCGCCGGCGATCGACGCGTGCAAAGCGATGGTGCTCATCCTCTCATCCAATGCGAACGCCTCGCGGCAGATCGCACACGAAGTTCACATCGCTCACAACAACGGCGCGCCGATCGTACCCCTTCGCATCGAGCGCGTAAAGCCCGAAGGCGCGCTGCGCTACCTCCTCTCCGGCATCCACTATATCGACGCGCTCGAGGAGCGCAACTCCGGCATCGACGCGCTGACCGCACTGTTGCACCGCCTCGACGAAGGAGGCGATCCAGGGGACTTATCATTCCTGCCCGAGACGGCCCAACGGCCGCGCGTCGCGCGGACGAACCTTCCGCTTCAGCTTACGTCCTTTCTCGGTCGCGAGGGCGAGTTGGAGCGGCTTCGCGACGATCTCCGCAAGACGCGACTGCTCACGCTGGCCGGCACCGGCGGAGTCGGCAAGACGCGGCTCGCGCTCGAACTTGCCGGCGGATCGCTCGACGAGTACGAGCATGGCGTATGGTTTGTCGACCTGGCGCCGATCGCGGAGGAGGATGCGGTTGCCTCGGCGGTCGCGACCGCACTCTCGGTCCGGACATCGCCCGGCCAGAGCGTCATCGATGCGCTCGTCACGAGCGTACGCGATAAACAAATGCTGCTGCTCGTCGACGGCTACGATCGCGTTCGCGCCGCGGCCGCCGCGCTCGTCGAAACCCTCGTGCGCAGCTGTCCGAACCTGCGCGTTGTTGCGGCGTCGCGCCAAGCGCTCGAGGTCGAGGGCGAATCCGTGCGCAACGTTAACCCGCTTGCGGACGACGAAGCAATCGCGCTCTTTGCCGAACGGGCGAAGGCGGCGTCGAGCACGTTCGAGGTCACGCCGGAGAACCTGCCGACGCTCGCACGCATCTGCCGGCGACTCGACGGCATACCGCTCGCATTGGAGCTCGCTGCCGCAAAGATGCGGATGATATCGCCGCGTCAGCTCGAGGAGAAGCTCGGCGAGCGCTTTCGCATCCTCTCGCAGGCGGGGCGTGGCCGTCTCCCGCACCAAGCGACGCTGCGCGCGACGATCGATTGGAGTTACGACCTCCTCGACGAACGCGAACGAATGTTGTTCAGACGCCTTGCCGTCTTCAGCGGCGGAGCGACCCTGCCGGCGGCGACGGAGGTCTGTACCGGGGACGCGATCGCTGACGATTGGGAGTTGCTCGAGACCATCTCGTCGTTGGTGAACAAATCAATGGTTACCGTCGAGTCGTTCGGAGACGATCAACGGTATCGTATGCTCCATTCGATCCGAGAGTACGGGCTCGAACGCTTGGCCGAGGCCGGCGAAACTGAAGCGATCGGTACGCGGCACGCGCGTTACTATGCCTCGCTCGTTGGGGAGCTCGAGCCACTGGTGCAGGCGCTCGAAGATGAGGAATGGAGGCGTTTGCTCGCGCCGGAGGTCGACAATATCCGCGCGGCGATCGAGTGGACGATCTTTGCGCAACACGAACCCGCGATTGGCCTATCGCTGCTCGCGCAAATCGAGTGGCCGCAGCTCCTAATCACTCCAGAAGAGGCGCTGCGGTGGTGCGAAGCCGCAGTTGCGCTCCCGAACGCGATGCCCGATGCTGTCGTCCATTCTCGCCTGCTACGCCACTGCGTGTTGCTCGAGTGGCTCGTCGGACGCCCGCTCGCCGAACGCGAACAGACGGCCCTTGGGGCGGTGGAGATCGCACGCGCGACTGGCGACGCGAACGAAATCGCCCGCGCCCTCGCGAATTTGGGTGGCTGCTATCGTGCGGCTGCGCGCTTCGACGAAGCCGGCACCGTCTTTCTCGAAGCGTATCGTCAGCCCGAGCTGCTCTCGCGAATCACGACCAACGTGGTCCTGCGCATATGGGCGGTGACCGATCTGCAGCGCAATGAAGTCGAGCTTGCCCGACGCAGGTTTTCAGAAGTGGCACGTTTGGAGCGGCCGGGAAGTGAAGCGCATGCCAGCGCATTGCTCAACCTCGGCGAGCTCGAGTTTGCCGCCGGGAATATCGAGGCCGCGCGAGCGGCGGCGCGCGAAGCAAAGGAGACCTACGCGCGACTGAACTCGGTCTATCTCGTGCTCCTGCTCTCAAATCTCGGCGCGTATGCAATCGCGATCGACGATCTTGACGACGCGCGCATGCACTTGCGCGAGGCTCTTCATTTGCAGCGTTCGTCGGGGCGCGGTTGGATTTGGTCGGTTCTCGAGCACCATGCGCTGCTGGCAGCGTTGCTGGGAGATCTCGACCGCGCGACGGTCCTGGTTGGCTTTACCGATGCGCTCTACGGGTCGCGCGGCGAGGTTCGGCAGTATACCGAACGGCGTGGCTACGAACGCCTCATGCGGCTTCTCTCGGAAGCCTATGGCGCCGACGACCTGGCGGTACGCATGAGCGCCGGCGCCCAGCTGGCTGAGGAGCAGGCACTTGCCCACGCTGCGGCGATACACAAATTCCCTGCACACGCGGCGGCGATGCCGCCGAGAGGAGAGTAGTGGCCGTGATAGATGCAAAGTCCGACGCAACGCGTGCGCTTGACGAGCACGGAAAATCGATCGAGACTCTTCACGAAAAGTTGGCGTCGATAGCGGGATGCGACCGGGAGCGCCTCGCAAAGGCCGTCGATAAGTACAAGGCCGCACACCAAGCGTTTCACGACGATGCGCTTGGCTGCGTCGGCTTCTAGCTCTTAAGAATCTCCGCGCAGCGCGCGTTCGAGCGCGCTGCCGACCGGGAGCCCAAGTCCGGTACACGGGTTCCATCCATCTGCGCCGTGGTATCGATCGTTACTTCCGGCGGTGACGCTGCGCAACAGGCTATTCGGTCGGGCTGCGTAGAGCAACGGCGCGAAGAACCCTATTGGATGGCCAAGCCGCTGATTGAGCCGCGCCGCAAGCGCTGACCACGCCGGCGCGACCGCGCTCGTTCCGCCCATCGCAAACTTCGTATTGTCGAAGAAGACCGTGTAGCCGGGCATGACTTGCGCTGCGATGTCGGGCACGCCGCGCCCCGGTTTGTCACCGTACGCCGCGGCTACCGCAGCGACGGCGCTCTGCCAAGGAGACGCCGGTGCGCGATCGCTAAAGCCGCCGCCCGTCTTACTCCACGCGATCTCGGTACCGGTATCCGCGGCGATCTCGGTGCCGCCGCAAGCGTGTGCCAACGGACTCGATGCAGGTGCGAGGACGTGTGGCTTCCCATCGTAATCCAGCTCGGCGCCGTTGTCGCCCGACGCGCAGAAGATGCTGACGCCGAGCAAGGCAGCCACCGTAAAGAGATCGTCGAGGATCTCGAGGGCAACCGGCGTCCACAGAAACTCGGGAAAGCCGAAACTGATGGATAAGATCGACGGCGCGTACTCTTTATCGAAGAGCGCCGTGCGAATGGCATCGAGCACGCCCCGCTCGTCATCGGGTGCGGCGTAGACGACGATCTGGGCGCCCGGAGCCAGCGAGCCGACGATCTGCGCGTCGATCGCCGACTCGATATCCTTCTCGGTTTCTATCTGGTGCGAGAGCTCGGCATCGTCGACACGCTTGACGACCGGCATCTTCGCGGAAATCCCTTGGGCCTGCATGCACTGCGTGAACTCGTCGGATTTAAACGTACCGCGTAGCTGAAGGATCCCGACGGTTTGGCCGGAACCGTCAGCGCCTGGGAAATCGTAGCGCGCAGCGACGTCAGCGGCGCCCAACGGTACCGTGTGACCGTGCAGCGTCCCGATGGCATGCGATCGCGGCCACTGATGAATGCCGAACGGTCCGCGCAAAATTGCGGCGATTTCCGGCGGCGCGTGCAAGGATTCGGACCGGTGCCGGAAACGGCTCTTGGCAGGCGTTTCGTAGATCGCGGCGGTCGCGCCGAACGCACGGATTGCGTCGCGCACGGAGCCGCGCAGTACGACGGAGCGCCAGTGCGTCGCGACGATCTCGATGCCGAACTGGCTGCAGTAGCGCTGCAGCAGCTCGACATCCTTTGAATCGGCGCCCGTTTGGCTTGCGAGCGCAGCTCGATCCGCGTACGTGCGGCGCGCCGGCAACGTTGCGCCGAGCGTGCGCGCGCGTTCTAGGTCGAGCTCTCCGCCGCGTTGCGGGCGCAGCCACGCCGTCAACAATACGTCGGCTTCGGAAGAGATGTCGTCGGCGTGGGCCGTTCCCGGCCACGCGCGCCGATGGGTATTGGGAATCGGAACGAGGTTCGTGGCGCTCACGTGATTCTCAAACCCGCATCAGGAGTACGACGATTCCAAATAATCCGATGCATCCCATGAGCGCGCCGACGACCGTGCCCATCGAGAATCGTGAGAGACCAGGGTAGTCCAACTTCATGGTTCGTATCGCTTGTCGCCGTTGAAGTGCAGCGCCCAGCAACGAAACGAGTCCCATCGTAATCAGCAGCAGCGCAAAGATGTGTGGTCCGAGGTGAGTGGTAAACTTGCTTCCGCCTCCGCTAGGAAGTCCGAAGAAGCTGTAGATCGCAAATCCGAATGTAATGAGCGAGGTCGCCGTGCGCACCCATGCCAGCATCGTGCGTTCTTCGGCAAGCCACGTCCGGTCGAACGCGAGCCGCGTCGAGCGGTCTAAGCTTTCCGAACCATCGACGTTCGTCACGTGGCTGAGCCGTTCGCGCTTAAACGGCAAAAATCCGTCGTTAATACCCGCGCCCGGCCGCTACAGGGAGGGGCCAGGGGCACGGCGGCGCATTTACGCCAAGCTATGCAACAACGTCCTTCGTACGTCGGACCGATCGTCATCATTGGAGTCGTCGTCATCGTCGCACTGTGGGTGGCGGGGACGTACAACTCGCTTGTCACTCTGGGCCAGGGAGTCGATGCGCAATGGGGGCAGGTCCAGAACGTCTACCAGCGACGCGCGGATCTGATTCCTAATCTCGTGGCGACGGTTAAAGGTGCGGCCAACTTTGAGTCGAGCACCTACGAGGCGGTAGCGAAAGCACGCGCCAGTGTCGGACAGATATCGCCTCAAGTGGTTCAAAATGCTCTGAACAACCCTCAAGACTTCGCGAAGTATGCCGCCGCGCAAGATCAGCTCGGCGCGGCGCTCTCGCGCCTGTTAGCGGTTGTTGAAAACTACCCGCAGCTGAAAGCCACGGAAAACTTCCAGACGCTTCAGGCCCAACTCGAAGGCACCGAGAATCGGATCGCTTTCGAGCGGCGGAAATATAACGACGCTGCACGTGCGTTCAACACCAAGCGAGATACCGTTCCGACGGTCTTTATCGCCGGAATGTTCGGCAGCCGCTTCAACGAGAAGCCGTACTTCCAATCGCAGCCGGGCGCTGAGAAACCGCCGGCCGTGAACTTCAACCAGTGACGCGGGCCGAACGCGACAGGATCGCGGCAGCCATCAGCGCTGCCGAAGATGGGACGACGGGACGCATCGCGGTTCGCGTGATTCCCGACTCGACTGTTGACGCGTTCGAGCGTGCGAAGTCGGAGTTCAGGCGCGTTGGGCTGCACCGGCACCAAAACGCCAACGCGGCGTTAATCCTGGTCGCTCCGAAGGCGCGCCGCTTTGCCGTCATCGGGGATCGCGCGTTGCACGAGCGCGTGGGTGATTCGTTTTGGACTGCAGTTGTTGCTGACAGTGAGCCTTACTTTGCGCGGGGCGAAGTTACCGGCGGCATCGTTTACGCAATTGGGCGCGTCGGCGAAGCGCTGCACGCGCACTTTGCGAGTCCGGCGGCCCCGGCAACGTGAGAGCGCGCTTCCTTATTGCGGGGGTCGCTCTTGCGGCGTGCGTTTTAGCGGTTCCGGCGCTCGGTGCCGATTTCAAGATTCCCCCGACGCCGGATCACCGCGTAACGGATCCCGCAGGCGTTCTTTCAGGCGGTACGCGCGCGTCCATCGAAAGCGAACTGCAAGCCTACGAAACGGCAACCGGGCATCAGATCCTCGTCTGGATCGGCCAGACGACCGGAGATGTTCCGCTGGAGACGTGGACCGGCGAGACGGCCGACCATTGGAAGATCGGGCGACGCGGCCACGACGACGGTGCGGTACTCTTTGTCTTTATGCGGGATCACAAGGCTCGCATCGAGGTCGGGTACGGATTGGAGAGCGCGCTGACCGATGCCGACGCGAACCGGATCATTGAACGGGACATCATACCGCGGATGCGGGCCGGCGACGTCGATGGTGCGGTCTCGAGTGGCGTGGCCGCAATACTCACGACGATTACGCCGTCCTACACGGGCGTCGCGCCGCCTTCGCCCGAGGCGAGGGAGCAGTCATCGGCCCCTAGCGGCCTTGCCATCGTGTTTGGCATCGTAACTTGTATCATTATCTTCCTTGTGGTGATGCGAATCGTGACCGCTATTCGCTACGGGTATCTCGTGATGCGCGAAGGCACGACGAAAGCCAAGGCCGATATGCGGCGCCGGTCATACTGGGGTAGCGGCGGATTTTTGGCAGCAGGATCTTCGTTTGGAGGTGGAGGCTTCGGCGGCGGTGGTTTTGGCGGTGGCGGTTTCTCGGCCGGAGGCGGAAGTTTCGGAGGCGGTGGCGCGTCCGGCGGTTGGTGAACTAAACCTTCAGGGCTTCCTCGACCGCCTGATCTTCTGACCACGCCGCACCTTCTGCCGCGAGGCTTGCGCCCTCGTCATCGCTGAGTCTCTGGCGCAGCGTGGCCACGATCTTGTCGTGGGCCCATTGCTCCGTGAATTCGCGCTTCTGTCCAAGTTCGGCATATCTCGCATCCACGTACCCCAGCAGCCGAGCCGCGCGCCGCGCGTCGTCGCTGAGGCCGGCGACGATGCTAAAACTCTGCAGCGCGCCGGCAATTTCTAGCTTGGTTTGCGCCTGCCGCGCAAAACGCAATGCTTCGCGCGCTGACTCCCGGGATCCGGCGATGTCGTCAAGCGCGACGCGGTATGTGGCACTGTTATTACAGTCGTTGGCAATGTGTCTTGCATTCTTCATACGCAAGTGGATCTCCAACGCCTCGATGCCGAGGCGCAGCGCCTCCTCTGGATGACCGTCTGCGAACTCGTGTTCCGCGATATTGCTCAGCACAATTGCTGCGCCCATCTCATCCCCACTCGCCCTGTAAGCCGCAAGCGCCTGCGTCAAGAGTTCACGATTGGCACGGAGATCGCCGCGACGCAACTCGATGATGGCCTGCACGTTGAGACAGCCTGCTAGAGTCCACTTGTCCCCGCACTCGCGCAACGTCGCAAGGGCGCGGAGGTTCTGCTCGCTAGCCTCTGCGAGGCGTCCAGTCTGAGCAAGAGAATACGCGAGATACGACTGCGCACGAGCCGCACGGCGGGTGTCGCCTACCGACTCGTACAGCTGCATGGCCCGCTGCGACCTTCCCGCGTTTGCGCTTCCGGACGAAAAAAAGTTCAGCGCCGACAGTAGGCGCGCCACGACATGCGGCTGCTCGGCTTCGCTTATCCGCTCGAGCGCAAGCTCGATCCAATACCGGCCCTCGGCTCCGAGCCCAGAGTTCGCCCAGAGCGTTGACAACGCGCCCGCAATGATCCCGCCCAGGACGGCGTCGTTCCCGTCCGTTAGCGACCATTCGAGCGCCGCCCGGTAGTTGTCAAGCTCGAGCTCGACGCCGGCTCGCCACGCGAGCATCGAGCCCGTGCCGATGCGTTCGTGGGCCGCCTCTGCCCGATCGCGAAAGTACTCACCGTGGCGCCGCGCCAAACTCTTGCGTTCCAACGCGCTCAGTTTCTCGAGCGCATAGGTTGCGGTGGACTCGAGTAGTCGGTAGCGCTCCTGTTCGCCGCTGGTGTCGGCAACGACCAGTGACTTGTCGGTCAGCGAGCTCAGCAGGTCTAAGACGTCTAGCGCGTCTAGCCCGTCACCAACGCACACGCTCGTAACCGCATCGAGGCCAAAGCCGCCGGCGAAGATGCCCAGCCGCGTGAACAAGAGTTGTTCTTGCGGCGCGAGCAGGTCGTAGCTCCAGTCGATGAGTGCGCTTAAGGTCTTCTGACGTGGCAGCGCATCTCGACTTCCGCCCGTGAGAAGCTTGAATCGCTCGTTGAGGCGTTGCGCAAGGTTGGAAATGGAAAGCACCTTCACGCGCGCTGCGGCAAGTTCGATGGCTAGGGGAATGCCATCGAGACGGTGACATATCTCGGCCACGATCGGGGCTGTGTCGTCGGTCAGGACAAATCGCGTATCGGAGGCCCTCGCTCGATCGGCGAATAGCGCGACTGCACCATAGTTAAGCGCCTCGTTTACTTTCAAGGCAGCAGCCTCGGCCGGAACCGCGAGCGATGGGACGCGGTGCACGGCTTCGCCTTCGATGCCGAGCGCCTCGCGCGTCGTCGTCAGGATTCGCACGTCAGTCGTCGCGAGAATCGACCCTGTCAGTTCTGCAGCCGGGCCGAGCACGTGCTCGCAGTTGTCGAAGATGAGCAGCAGCTTCTTACGCTTGAGCCAGTGTGGAATCGCGTCGCCGAGCGGGCGCCCTACTTGGCTCATGCCCAGCGCTTGCGCGACAACGCTAACGACGAGTTTGGGATCGGTGATTGGCGCGAAATCGACAAACCACACGCCGTCGGGGTAGCGATCGAGCAGCTCCGCACCAGCCTGGATGGCAAGGCGCGTCTTTCCAACGCCACCGGAACCAACGAGCGTGACCAAGTGATGGCGATCGAGCAGATCTTTGACTTCCGACAGCTCGTGCTCGCGGCCGACAAAAGCCGTGCGTCGCACGGGAAGGTTGTTGGGAAAGGCGTCGAGCGAACGCAACGCTGGAAACTCCGACGGCAATCCTTCGACGTTGAGCTGCCATACATGCTCGGGCTCGGCGAGATCCTCCAACCACTGCGAACCGAGATCGACCAGCGTCGCGCCTGCGGGCAGGTCGGTATGCGCGAGGTCTCGCGTTACGCCCGACACCAATATCTGACCGCCATGGCCGATGGAGATGAGTCGTGCCACGCGGTTCACGGCCGGACCGAAGTAATCACCGTTTCGCTCGATCGCTTCGCCCGTGTGTAGCGCAAAACGCACGCGTAAGCCCCCGACGGCACTAAAATCTTGGGCGCTCAACGCAGCATTTGCATCGGCGCATGCAGCAACGGCATCCGACACGCGAGCGAAAGCGACACAGAAGGCATCGCCAACGGTCTTAAAGACATAACCGTCGTGCGCTGCCATCGCAGCGTGTAAGCATGCATCGTGGCGTTTTACGGCAGCGTCCATCGTTTCGCGGTTTCGTTCCCATCGAGCAGCGCTGCCCTCGATGTCCGAAAACAGAAAGGCGATCGTGCCGGTAGGACGAGCTGAGGCTGCCGAGCCTGACTCCGCCTGCGTCGTCATTAGAGGCCCTTCGCTTTAGGCGTGCGTCGCTCCGCCGGCGGCAAGCCGTGGGCACCAGTGATGATCACGCAGTGGCTTTCAGGTCATAGCCGTGAGGCTTTTCCAGGAGAGGGTGGGATTCGAACCCACGAAACGCTCATCGCGTTCAGCGGTTTTCAAGACCGCCGCATTCAACCACTCTGCCACCTCTCCAAGTGCCCGCTAACGTCGATTTTATATGCGGTTTCCGCAAATGGGCTTGCTAACGGAGATCGTCTAGCAGAGCCATTTGCTAACATTTGCTAACGTAAACTTAGGCCCTCTCCGGAACCAGGAGCGAACGAGCGAGCTCGTTAACCGCGTTTCGCCCGAGACCTTCAATCGAACGAGCGTAGACCGAGAGCGTCACGACCGGAGAGCTGTGACCCATGAGTGTTTGCACCTCTTTGATCGACACGCCGTCAGCAAGCGTGATGGAGGCGAACGCGTGGCGCAGATCGTGGAATCGAAAGCCTTGCATTCCAACTGACTTGGCCAGCTTTGCGAACTGCATCGAGAATGTGTCGGGAGGCCAAGGCTGACCGTCGGGATTCGGGAACACGAGATCATTGTCGGTGTACGTGGCGCCGGTTTGAGCCTTTTCTTCTCCCTGTTGGTCCGCGTACGAGCGCAAGAGCATGACGCATTCAGGTGCCAACGGAATGACTCGCCTCGACGTCTTCGACTTCGGTGCCTTGAATCGAACTCGCTCGTTCATAGCCCTCGAGTGTTCCAGCGACGCCGCAATGAACAGCGAGCCTTTATCGAGATCTACGTGCTGCCAGCGAAGAGCCAGCAGTTCACCGCGACGTAGGCCCGTAACGGCGGTAAGAGCGATAGGGAGTTCAAGCCGCGTACCCTTCGCCGCCTCAATCAGGAAACGTATCTGCTCCCGATTGATCGGCATCGGCTCACGCGTGTCCGGCGTGGGAGCCTTTACTCGATTGGCCACGTTCTCGTTGAGGACGCGCTCCTCACGTACGCCATATTGAAGCGCCGTGTGAAGAGCTCGGTGTACGTGTAGACACGTCTGACTAGAGAGGCCCCTGTCGCGTACCGCGGCATAGACCTTCCGGAGATGCTCGGGTGCGAGTTTCGATAGCTTCACGTTACCGACGACCGGAACGACGTGAAGGTTGACGATCGATGCATACCGCTCCGCCGTCCTAGGCGCTAGTCGGTCCCGGGTCGCATCGAGCCATGCATGAAGAAACTGCTCGACGCTCGTCGAGCCGGCCCGCTCGTGCGGCATACCGTTGTCGACTTTCGAGAGGATCTCGCGCTTTTTAGCGTCCGCCTCGGATTTCGACATCTTTCCGATGCGGACGCTGCGCAGGTTGCGCCCTCGGCCATTCGGCACCGGCGCGTCGTACAGCAAGTACCAGACTTTGGACTTGCCGCGTTGATATAGATGACCTTCCACGTTATTTTACGCCTCCTGGAAGGTGGTTGAAGGCGGCGGTCGAGATCGTTTCCTCTGACGTTGCTCTGAATACCTGCCGAAGCGCGGTCTTCGCAATCCGCGTCCGCCGTTTTCCAAAATTCACCGCTGGAAGCAGCCCCAAACGGACAGCTTCATACGCCGCATTCTTTGGTATGCGCAGAAGAGCAGCCGCTTCCGCGACCGTCAATGAATCAGGCGCAGTTTCCCAATCTAAGTCTTCGAGGCGCTTCTTCACGGCGTCACCCTTCCATGTTGTGGTGTCATGCGGCTTTTGCAACGTGTCTAGGATTCCGAACCCGACCGCTATCGGTCTATCGTCATCGATTCGCGAGCGCGCTGTTTTTTGGGGATGCTATACTCAACGTCTCGCCGTATGGTCTCGGGCAGAGCTCGATACTGGTGCTCGATCGCCTCGACAACCTCATCGAGGCGGGTGTTCGGCATGGCAGCGTAACAATCGACGTGCACGATGCCCGCTCGCTCGAGGATCTTCAGCTGCTGCTCTATTTTCGGTATCCGATCGCTGGCGTCGCGCGCGTTGTTGATTTCCCGCTCGAGGCCTAGCGATGCGGCGACGTATTCCCTGTAAACGCGTTCCTGAGCAGCTATCCGCTTTTCGAGCTGAGGTACGTCGCGCTGTTCAAACTCAGCCATCGCACACCCAAGCGCTTTCTCGTAACGCGCTAGCTGCTCGCCTCGCAATATTGCCTCTTCTTTGGTCGCTGCGCGGCGCGAGAGCGGATTCCACGACCGCTTCTCTCTGGCGATCTGCTCCAGCCGAACGCGCTCGGAGTCTGTATACCGCGTGGCCTCTGCGGCGCGCTCTTGCATCCGCTTCCGCTCCCCAGCGAAAGCCTCGTCAAGCGAGGGCGGACGCTCGACATGCTGTAAATGCTGACGCTCGACGCGCGCCCGTTGATAACGTCCCTCTTCTTCCGCCCTGATGACGTCTAGGCGCAGGCGAACCGCTTCGAGGGTCGTGCGGCGCATTTCAGTTTGTGGACCGCGCTGGTCCCGGTTGCCCGCCAGGCGAACGAGCGCATCGCGTACCCGCTCTGCTCCGAGATCGCCGGCACGTGCCCGCTCGTTGACGAATGATCGATAGTCCATCGGTTTCTCCTCACGCGCCAGTTTGCGTTCTGACGCCAGCACGATCTTCGCAGCCTCCCAGCGCACGCGCGCAGCGTCGCACTCTTTGGCGCGCCGGCGGCCGATGACGGCATCGATCGACCAGTACGCGAGTTGACGGGCGATGACACCGCGCGTGCCCATTCGCGCCACTGCGCGCAATAACAGGCGCGCTTCGCGGCGCTTCTGGGCATCGCGCTGCCGTTGTACGCGCTCACGTTCCCATGCTGCGTCCCTGCGCACTCCCATTGCATCAGCGCGTTCAGCGAAGAAACGGTTGCGGTAGACTGCGTACTCCGAGCGTAGACGGGCATGGTCGACGATGCGTTCGGCATCACGCACTGCCCAGCGCGGGTCGCTAAACGCCTCACGCTCCGCGCGACTGCGGACGCTGCTTCCGCTGTGCTCGTGGTACTGCTGCGCTTCGTACGGGAACGGACCGAAGCGTTGCTCGAGTGCTGCCTTCTTGCAACGCGAATGGATGCGCGACGCTCCACAGCCCGGCGCGTCAGGTTCTCTACCCGCTGCAAATGCGAGCCCTTGTACACGGCTACCCCGCTGGATGAGCTTGACCACGATACCGTCGCGATCGAGGCGTTCCTTGAGATCCTCCCATGTCTTCGCCGCATCAACGGCTGCCAGAATCGTTGGACGCACGCGGTCGCTCCATGGCACCGGCCGCGCGATCTCTGCAACTGCCTCGCGCGCTGGCTCAAACGACCCGAAGCGCGACTCTAATGCTCGCAGTGCGCAGCGCGCATCGATCCGTGACGCGGCACACCCCGGCGCTCTGCGGTCTAGTCCCTCGGCGAATGCCAGACCCTGAACGCGCTCGCCACGGCGGACGAGCTTCACGACGACACCGTGGGCACCGAGGCGCTGATGCACGTCATTCCAGTCTTTGGCACGATCGATGGCATCCAGTATGTAGGGGCGCGCACTCTCTTGCCACGGCAGCTCACCCCGCTCGTGCAGCCGGCGATACGCGCCATCACTCAGCCTGCGCTCCGGATCCGGTGGCGGCGCGTAGAGGTACTCCGCGCGCTGGACGATGTCGCGGTTGTGGTGGCCGACGACGATCGCCCAGCCGCGTTCGGCCGCGATCTCGGCACAAACACGTTCGCGAATGATCCGCTCGTGCCACAGGTCATTTGCCTTACCATCGGGTCCGATACGGTTGGCAATCACGTGAGCATGGAAGTCGTCAGTGTCTTTGTGCGCCGCGAGCACGTACTGGCTCTTCTCCATACCGATCGCCTCGAGCAGGCGTTCCGCATCGCTGACCACCTGCTCGCGTGTCGGTTGCTCGTGCTTGGCATAGGCGATGATCAGGTGGTAGACGGGATCGTGGCAACGCTTGGACAACGCCGCAACCGCCTCCATCTCAATCGCAGCCGTCTCGGCCGACATGACACCACGCAGGTGCACCCACTCAGCTTTCTCCGGTGCGCTTGCATAGGCCACGCCACCCTCAAAGGAGTGACCAGCCTTCGCTACAGCGCGCTGATGGGTGTGCTCGGTGATGTAGTCGACTCCGATCGCGAAGGTGCGGGTATGGGCGCGCGCTGGCACCGCCTTTGTAATCATGGGCTCACTTCCGGAAAAGAAAAAGCCCCGCGCGAGACGCCGCGGGACTTGGACTTTCATCCGCATTATAATGCGGGTGTAAGTCGGGCAGACTTTGTTACGCCAATTATATCAGAGATGCAAGCTTTTCGCTATACTTTTTCGAAGCGCAGAGGATAGCGACGCAGCTGCACAGCCTCGAATCTACGCTTCTAGCGATCGTTCTCTTTTCACAACGCGAGCCGGCACCGCCTTCGTAATCATTGCTCACCTCCGGAAAAGAAAAAGCCCCGTTCGAACTGCTAACGCGACGGGACTTTAGATTTACGTCCGCATTATAATGCGGACGTAAGTCGGGCAGACTTTGTTACGCCAATTATACCCCAGATGCAAGTTTACCGCCATACTTTTTTCATGCACAGCGGATAGCGACGCGGCTTCACAACCTCGAATCTATACCTTCTGCAATCGTTCTCTTTTCGTGACGCAAGCCGGTGGTTGTGCGCACAAGCGCACAACCAGTCCACAGGGCGGGGTCGCGGGGCCTACTGGCCCCGCTCAGCCCGCTTGCACTCCAGGAGAAACGTTCGCAAAACGGTGCAGTTGCGTCGCGGGCGCCGGCCGATCGCTGGCGCGTATCGAAAATCAATCGTCTACTCTGCGACCTGCCGACGATTCTGCCGGAGGAAGACGCCGTCGTTACCGCGGCCCTCCTGCGCTCCGGCCAAGAAGCTGCCCGTTTGCTGAAGGCTGGGTAACGATGGCGCCTTGGGATCCAGTCAGTTGGCGGCCGGGCTGACAACCGCAGCGGTCGGATAATAGAATGTGTGGTTCAGAGTAAACGTGGGTCCGGCGCCTGATGGATAGGTGAAGAACTGCACCTGGCCGATGCCGTGCTTTGCTGGCAGGCGGTACTGAGGCGCAATCAGGGTCTGTCCCTGAATCCAAAACGCGAGAGGTCCGTTATTGGGCGGAACGCCGAGTTTAATGACGCCAATCCGCTTCCCGCGATTCCCGTGAATAGTGTAACGGTATATTACGTTCCCGGACAAGATCGGCGCAACCACCAGCTCCCCGTTGTCCCAAAGGATACCGCCCGGCTGCTGTGCTGTGGGCAACTTGTTGAGAGTCAGGCTCTTGAATGACGAACTGCCTTCGGGTAGCTCCCCATACGCGTCGCTATAGAACGGGCCGAGCAGGCCGTTGACGAAGAGGTCGCCCGCCTGGTCGTAGGTGGCGTAGAAGGGCGCGCCGATGTTCGGGTCGATGTACTTTTTCGGTCGATCGCGACCGTTCTTGTAAATGAGGATCGTGCCGTTAGAGCTGCAACTGCCGAGGGGCCCTTCGCACCAGTTCAGCACAGCGAGGTCGCCGCTCGTTGGGTCGACGGCGCAGCCAAAGGGCGATCCGTGCGTGTGAAGGGTACGCATCGGTTTCGTGGCGCCTCGTGCGTATACTTGAACATCCTGGCCCCAAAAGTCCGTCGCAAACAGGTCGCCGGTTTTATCGACGCACAGCCCATAGATCAAGTTTTGGAAGCCGGTGAGTTTTCCCACGAACACGCCCTGCGGATAAGTAAAGATCAATACCTGTCCTGGACCCCCGGATCCGTTGCTGTCGTCGGCAACGTAGAGCAACGCCTGGTTTTTCGCACCTTGCGTCACTGAGTAATCGCCGAATCGACCACTGACGGCCGCGGATTCGGATGCACCAGTCTGCGGTTCGATCTGCTGCGCCGGAATGCCACAGCCTGCGAGTGACGCGACAATCCAGAGGCACATGGCGCAGCGGCCAAACCGTGATCGCTTCACGGAATCCTCCTCATCACGTACAACAGGGAAGGCCGAGGACAATTCCCCGCCGTTCTGAAAGCGCTCAGAATCTCGTCAGTTCGTAGCCGGGCTTACGACCGCGGTGGTCGGGTAATAGAACGTGTGGTTCAAAGTAAACGTGGGTTCTCCGCCTGACGGATACCCGAAGAACTGCACCTCGCCAATGCCGTGCTGCGACGGCATGTGGAACTCGGGTGCAATAAGCGTTTGCCCTTTAATCGAAAACGCGAGCGGACCGTCATTCGATGGAACGCCGGTGAGCTTTATGACGCCCACCCGCGCTCCACGAGTTCCATGGATCTTGTATCGGTATATCACGCGCCCACCCGCGATCGGCGCAACGACCAGCTCGCCACCGATCCACTGAATACCGCCCGGCTGTTCTGCTCTGGGCAGCTCGACGAGAGTCAGGCTCTTGAACGATGAGCTGCCTTTAGGTAGCTCGCCATACGCGTCGCTATAGAACGGGCCGAGCAGACCGCTGACGAAGAGATCGCCCACATCGTCGTACGTGCAGTAAAAAGGCGTGCCGATGTTCGGGTCCACGTACTTTTTCGGTCGACCTCGACCGTTCTTGTAGATGAGCACCGCCCCGTGGTTGTCACCGCACTGGCCGATGGGCCCCTCGCACCAGTTCATTACCGCGAGGTTGCCCGTTGTCGGGTCGACGGCACATCCTTCGGGCGACCCGTGCGTGCGAAGGGTACGCATCGGTTTCATAGCGCCACGTGCGTATACTTGAACATCCTGACCGTCAAAGTCCGTCGCGAACAGATCGCCAGCTTTACCGACGCACAGCCCGTAAACCACATCTTTAAAGGCGGTGAGTTTCCCGGTGAAAGCGCCCTGCGGATAGGTAAAGATCAAGACCTGCGCCTGGCTTCCGATTTTGCTGCTGTTGTCGGCCACGTAGAGCGATGCCTGATTCTTTACACTCTGCGTCAACGCGGAATCACCGTATCGACCGCTGACCGTAGCCGCAGATCCTGGCATCCCCACGGGCGGCTCAATCTGCTGCGCAGGAGCACTGCAGCCGGCGACGACCCCGCCGAGCCAGAGGCAGATGGCGTAGCAGCCGAGCGTCGATCGCCTCACTTGGCCCTCCTCATTATCTACGTTAACGGGAGCCGAGCCCGGAGCGTTGCGCTTCGGGCTCGAGGCTCCCAAGGCTCATCGCCGATTCTGTTCGCGCGCTCGGAATTCGACCGGCATCGGAAACCCCTACTATTTTCCAACGACTAGGCAACTCGGTGAGCCACTGTAATTGATTAATGCAGCCTCGCCCTGGGATAGAGTAAAGCCGCCCGACGTCAGGCTCGTGACGACCCCGTTTATTTTAACGCTGCTTACGCCTGTGCCCCAAACGTAGAAGGCGATCGGACCGTAGTAAGAGAGCGAAATGTTGCTGAATTCGTTCAGCGGCGGTAGGCCATTCACCAGCGGGGTCGCTTGATCGTTATATCCCGCACAATCCGTCGCGCGTAGATCGGTATTGGCCGTGGGCACGTAGAGTGCACCTGACGGGTTATTCGTTAGATTGCAACCTCTCACTGCCATATCGGTAACCGCTCCGGTCACGGAGATGCCGTGGGGTTGTGGCCCGTCAGCAGGCGGCTGCGAATGGTAGCTCGGAATCACTCCCGAACAATCGGCGCCAACGATCGAGACGCGCGTCGCTGCACCAGTGATGGCAATCGCGCCGCTCGTGGTCATTGACGAGGCAGTGGCGTTCATACCATACCGGCCGCCGTTAATCACGATGTCTTGGCCGGCGTCGACCTGTATCCCCGGGCCTGCCCAATCGTGAGACATGCAGTTGTTGAAGAAGACGTCGGAGATGGTGCCTCCGTTTGGTAGACTGATAAGCACTCCGGCGTCGACGTACGATGAGTCGGACGTGCGCGCGAAGTCGCAGTTGCTAAAGAAAACTTGGTTTATGTTTGGGGTGGCCGCGGCCGGCTGGATCGTCACTGCATTGACGTTGGCTTCGCAGTGGACGTTCGAAATGAATGCGTGCAGCAGATTGGCGCTCGATCCCGTGACCGCGATGCCGGTATCAAATTCAGAGATGTTGAGGTTGGTAAGGTACGCACCGCCGCCGCGCGGACTTACCTGGACACCAAAGCATCCTGTCTGCGATCCGCCTTGCCTGATAACGCCGTTCACGACGTAGTTTTCGGAGCCGCCTAGCGTGATCATCGTTGCGTCGCTGGGTCCTTCATCGTACTCGATCGTGCAGTCAAAGAGACCGCATTGCAAAGCATTGTTGTCGAGATACATCGCGGCAGGGCAGTTCGCAAAGAAGACGCGCGAGCATGTGACGTTTTGACTAGCAGTCACATAGATCATATAGGCCTCGACGGTAGTGACGGGCATCTGGTTGGTGTCAAGGATCAGGTCCTGAAAGCGGAAGCCCCGGCCGAAGCTACCCGATGTCCAGTCGGTGATTGAGAAGGTCGGGACGCCTCCATACTGCACCAGCTTTGTGCTGCCGGCCATCCCCGCGATGATAATGCCTGCGAGGTCCATCATGGCCGTACTGATATTGATTGTGCCGTTTAATGGATAGGTTCCCGAAGGGATAAAAATGGTACCGCCGCCGGCCGCGGAAGCTACCGCGATAGCCGTTGTTAAGGCCGAGACGTTGTCAACACCGCCAGATGGATCGCTCGTACTCAAGCCAAAGTCGACGGCATTAAACACGTTATTATTGCCGCTGCCATTCCATTTGGTCCAGCTGGGGATTGCGCTCCCCACGACGCTCAGAAAGTGAAGTGAGCCGTCCGGGTTCTGCACGGTAGCATACGCCAACGGAGTTGATGGCTTGACGTATGTCCAGTTTGTGCCGTTGTACCGCGCGTTATACGTGCGGTACATATATCCGTTGACCTCGCGGTCTCGTGGTACACGCCGGCGCTCTCCGTGGCGTCATACTCTACAGCGGGATACGTCTTCTCAATGATGACGTCGGTATCCATATGGTGTTCCTTCCTGCTTCTTTTTCATTCAGGTGTTGTTAAGTAAAATAGTTATGTGCGCAGCGACCCTAGCGCCGAAGGAAGGCCGTCTTGAGATCGGTTCGAGCTAGCGATCGTGGAGACTAGCCGGCGTATCCAGGTGGGCCGCACAATGGATAATAGCACCGTAAACAGCCGCAGAAAATCTGGCTGCGGCACAGCTTTCCAGAGTATAATCCGAGGGATTTTGTCTCGGCTGCCGTCCGGGCTAACATCGCGACTTCACGGGCTTTGCTACTCGGCCAAGCATCACCGCGTGCGTAACCAACCTGCAAGTTAGGGACTGTCCGAGGGGCTACAACGACGAGAGCACCCCGCCTAAACGAGGCACCCGCCGAGCAAAGGCAACGTCCAAGTCGAGGTGTTCCACTCTGACCTTCGGCCGTCGACCGCCACGTTCTCGAAGGCGTCGCAGCTTAAGGTAGGCGGCTACTTTAGAGAGCTAGGCCTTCGCGTCGCGATCGCCGTCACAGAATTGTCACGGCAGTGGTCATGAACCCTCGGAATCGGGCGGGAGTGGCCGGGATGCCGTTGCGCCGGAAACCCTACAAAATAAGCCTTTTGACGATTGCCAGGGATCGGCCGGGACCGCTGGTTGCGAGTTCGAATCCCGCTTGGGCCGCGTCGAGAATGTCCCAGGCCACACCTGGAAATTTGACGACCATTTGACGACCATTCTCGTGGAGAGGCTTGGAAAATCTCGGAAGCTTATGGAAGTCCGAAATACCGAGAGAGCTCGGTACCTATTGAGCTTTTCGCGCTTTGCGCGGCTCTTTTGAGGGTCGCCCTTTTAGCGCTGGAATCACTTCGCATGTAAGGGCTCGGGGGTTCGAGTCCCCCATCTCCACCAAAAAACGCGCCGATTTCATAAGCTTTTTTGAGATCGGCGTTTTATTTTCCAAAACCGCCGGCGTCACGCGCAAGTGGGTCCGAGCTAGCAAGCTTCGCAGAACGATTCGAGCCGCTGCAGCGTTACGCTTCAGGATGGGGGTAAAATGACGCGTTCAGATTTTAGTCGCAACACACTGGTTCTGTGCGCGGCCGTTGTATTGCTGGCAGGCTGCGGCGGATCGCAGGCGCTGATCGGCGCGCCAGGTGCGATGCCGCAACGCGTAATGGAGTCAGCGCAATATGCGCATTCGGGTCCGCTACTCTACGTCGCTAATGACGGAGACGCGCACGACGTAACAGTGTACTCCGCCAACGCCAAAGACCCCAGCCCGATAGAAACCATGTCGTGATCTCCGATTCCCTGCAGTAATAACGTAGCCAGCTTGCCGGCGTGATCGTCGACATCGGTCCGGGTGCGGGTGCGGAAGGTGGAGAGATTCTCAGCGCGGGCACGCTCGCCGACGCGATCGCGAATCCGAAATCGGAGACCGGCGCCTACCTCTCCGGACGCAAGTTCATCAAGATACCGCGCCGCCGGCGCGAGCCGCGCGCATGGCTCGAAGTGCGAAACGCGCGGGCGAATAACCTCCGTGGCATCGACGTGCGCTTTCCGCTCGGCGTCTTGGCGGCCGTTACCGGTGTGAGCGGCAGCGGCAATTCGACGCTCGTCAACGAGGTGCTCGTCCGCGCGCTCAACCAGCATCTGCACCGGCAGCCGCCGGGCGGAACGTACGGCACCGTGAAGGGCGCCGGACAACTCGACAAGCTCGTCGTCATCGATCAATCGCCGATCGGGCGGACGCCGCGCAGCAATCCCGCGACCTACACCGGAACGTTCGACCATATTCGCGAGCTCTTTTCGAAGGTGCCCGACGCGCGGATGCGCGGGTACCAGCCCGGGCGGTCGGGAACGTAAAGGTTTATAACAGGAGGGCTAGTTCGTGCGTGCTCCTCACCTCTGCGCCTTGGCGGTGATCGTCACGCTTCTCTGCGCATGTGCGGGAGCGGGTTCCGGGGTTGCTCCGACTCGAGGAAGCTCTGAGGGGTTTGTTCCTGCCAGTAACGGCACGCCAACGCTGGAAACGAGCGGCGACCTCTATGTGGCGAGCCTAAACCCGGGTGCGTACGGACCAAATCAAATAAGCATCTATCCGCCTGGAGATAAAAAGCCGGCTCAGGTGATCCACACCGCGAAAATTAATGGAGGGAATTGGTTTATTTCCTCACTCGCCTTCGACAGCGTGGGGAAACTCTATGTAGCGAGCATGGGCGAAGATCACGTCTTTGTCTACCCCGCCGGCCAGACGTCGATCGCGTATACAATCGGATGGGGATTGTACGTGCCGTGGTACCTTGTCGTTGACGCTAACGACGATCTATACGTTCTGAATTGCCCCGCGTGTGAAAGCGTTCCCGGATATGAATATGTCGTCGTGTACGCGCCCGGTAAGACGTTGCCGTCACGGACAGTTACCAAAGGGATAGCCTACGGGTACAAACTTGCCCTCGACGGGTCAGGCAATCTGTATGTTGCAAACTGCCCGCTGTGCATGGCGATCAATAAGAACAATGGCGCGGGGAAGCCGGTCTTTCTGCCGGGATCCGGAAGCATTTCAGTGTACGCGCCGGGCGGCATTTCACCGGCACGCACAATCACAAAGGGGATCGATGGCCCCCTAGCCCTTACGTTCGATTCTGCAGGTCGACTGTACGTGGACAACATCGGCCATAAAGGCGCGGAGAAGAGTTCGATCGCGGTGTACACCGCAGGCTCGAACTCGCCGACGTACACGATCACGCAGGGTCTCACTTCACCGCAGCTGCCGTTGCTGTTGGCGCCGGGGAGTACCCAAGTAGCCATCGACTCCAGTAGTAATCTCTATGCATTGAACTTTAAGAACAACGCGATCGAAATCTATCTCCCAGGGCAAAAGATGCCTCGCAGTACGATAAGCGTTCCGGGGAGTGGTGACATATCGGGATTTCTGTTCGACAATAGCGGAAATCTCTACGTTTTGAATAGATTTGGTCGACCAGACGGCTACGTTTACGTATATGCTGAGGGACAGAATAATCCCGAGTACGAGATAACAAACGGAATCTACAATCCATATGCATTCGCGCTGCGGCCCTAGAATGTGAACCGATCATGACAAGATTCCACGGTATTGTTCTGGTAGCTTTTGTCGGCGCAGTCGCCGCCGCCGGCTGTCGGCGAGTTTCACTCACGCCCCATCGAGCGCGCCAGGGATTGGAGCGACAGGCGCTATTCGGGCACCGGCTAAAAACATGCGCGGGTACCTGTACGTCGGAAAGGTCAGCTCGAAGAACCCATGTTGCTCCGTCCTCGTGTACGCGCCGAATTCGACCAAGGTCGCCCAAACGATTACGAATGGCATCGACAACCCGACTGCGCTAGCTTTCGACAGTTCCGGGAATCTCTACGTCGCGAATATCCCTTACCACAAGCGAGGTTGGGTAAGCGTCTATCCGCCTGGCGGCAAGTCGCCGGTCACGACCATCACAAAAGGCATCAACAACCCATCGGCGTTGGCGATCGACGCCACGGGTACGTTGTATGTCAGCAACTGTCCGCGCTGTTTCAATGTTTCCGGTTCGGTTAGCGTTTCGGTGTACACGGCCGGTAAGCAATTGCCATCGTACTCGATCTCGAAAGGTGTTTCCGATCCATACGCCTTGGCTTTAGATAGTTCGGGAGACTTGTACGTTGCTAATAGCCCCCTTCTTATGAACCCTGCGCGCGCCGGTCGCGGCAGCATTTCAGTCTACCCGCCTGGGAAAGCTACACTTAAATACTCCGTTACCGAAGGCGTCGACGGCCCATCCGCGATGGCCTTCGATTCATCGGGCAACCTTTACGTTGCAGAGTACGACGGCGGAGGATACTGCAAAAATATTGGGCACCTTGGCGTTCACGGTTGCGGTGCTGTGACGGTTTATGCCCAGCACTCAAGAGCATTGAAGTACGAAATCCCCTTGCGAGGCGCGGGTGCCGGGCCCGATTATCCGGTCGACCCGCTGGCGCTTGCATTCGATAGATCGGGCAATCTGTATGTTGGGGGCTCGTATGTGCTGGTTTTTGCGCCGGGCGCGGTGCAACCACTGGCTCAGCTATATACGCCGACCCTCGGCTGTTCGGGGCTCGCGTTCGATCGTGCGGGAACGGCATACGCGTTTAATTCGCACATTGTGTCGCAAACAGTGACGTATGTGGATATCTACGAATACGAACCTGAGCGCGTAACGCCACGGTATACGGTCGAAACCGGTCTGAACTTTGCAACGTCAATGGCGATCAGCCCGTAGCATGGGAAGCGGCACCGCAGCTCCGAACGACCGTTGACAGATTGCAAGGCGTGGGATAATACGTTCGTCTTGTATGGTCGTAGATAGATTAACCTGGTCCTTCGGGGTCGTCTTATGTCCGAATAGCGCCGCCACGGCGCCGCGATTCGGTATTTCGGCGCGCCCAATGGATCATAAAGGTATCGAAAACACCGGCTAAACGTCGACCGAACCACGTTAGTTTTGACGAGGGGACGCGGCGAAAGCCGGGTCCCTAAATGTTTTTCCGGGCGCTCCCCGCGCGGCGTTCGTCGGTTAGTGGTAAGCCTGCCGCTTGTGATGCGGTAAACACCGGTTCGATTCCGGTCGATCGCCCCAATCGTACATTGAAAACTGCATACGAGAAGTTTTAGAGGGTGAGGATCTATAACTCGTACGAGCTGGGCTTTCGCGTTCCGCTCATCGTGATCTCCGCCTACGCAAAGAAGGGGTACGTTTCGCATCGCCAGCACGAGTTCGGCAGCATCCTGAAGTTCGTTGAAAAGGCCTTCAACTTAGGTTCGCTCGGAACGACCGACGTTCGTGCCGACGACCTCAGCGATTTCTTCGACCTTCATGCTGCCCCGCGCAGGTTCGTTCGGATTCCCGTGCCGCAGCGCGAGAGCTACTTCTTAAACCAGCCGCCCGACGATGGAGACGTCGACAGCGACTTCTAGCGGAGCCCCGCGATGCCGGAGCGCGGCTGCCTCGCCGATTCAAGGCGCAATGCCCGCAAAGCAAAGCGGCCTCGCGTCGCGAAGCCGTGAGTTTACGTTGACGCTGAAGCGACGAAGAGCTCGATAGCGCACTCAAGGTTGCGCGCGCGATCTTCGCTAAACTTCCCACGGAACTTTGACGACCTTTTGACGACCATTCTTGCGGAAGAGTCCGGAAATCGGCGGAACGTTATGGCAATCCGAAATGGCTGAAAAGCTCAATCGGTACGAGGCTTTTCGCCTTTTCTGGCCCTTTTTGCCCGTGGCGCGTTTTCTCCGCGAATCACTTCGCATCTAAGAACTCGGTGCATCAGCCGCGCGATGAAGAGGTCCGAAAAAGGCGAAATCGGAGCGGAACGGGTGGGCCTCCGTTCATCGGGAAACCCTCATAGGATCGGACGTTTCAGGAGTGGGCAGGTTCGGCTGGACCACCATATGGCACTTCGAATCCCCGCTGGACGCCGCCCGAAATGTCTCTTGTCAGGTATCCGGACGGCTGACGACCATTCGACGACCATTCCGGTGGAGAACCTGACACGTTAGGGCTCGTGAACGAGTTAGATGTAGCCGCGCTGCACGTCGCGCATCATCCAGGTTGCGTGCTGCGGATCGAACCTCTGCGGATAGAATTGCGCCTTGGCCCCCGCGCTCCAGTTCTTGTGCTCAGGATGCTTGGTATCCCTATTTGCGCTGAGTAGTTCTCGATAGCCGGGCGGACCGCCCGAATCTTCCGGCGGGCAAGGCTCGGCGCCGGCGACGCAGATCGGATACTGCTTGCGATACTGCGCCTCTTCGTCGCCTTCGATCTCGACGACGTGTTCCCACCAGTCGCCGAAATCGTACACATAGTGAAACTGCGCGGGAAGCGTTGGGAAAGAGCTGCGCAAGCGTATGGCGACGTGCATCGTAGACTTTCCGATTGACGTCCCAGTCGCGGTCTGGGATGGCATATTCTTTGCCGTTGATCGTGAAGGCATACAGATGGCACTGGCGCCAGCCCATCGCGGCTTGTAGGTATCGGTGCAGCATCGCAAGCTTAATGTCCGGGCGCACGAGGATCGTCCGCCAAACGATCGGCATGACGCCAGTCAACCTGATTGTCAGGCGCCAGACGATGCTTGGTTTACGCCTGGACACCGTGCGTCCCCTGCGTACTCAGATGCCGTGGCCGACGGCCTGGCCGATAGCTGAGGAGGACCTCGGTCCTTACGCCGGCACTTTTTCGAGGGCGACCGCCTTTTGCGCCATTCACTCTCGATGCCGAAGCACGCGCCGGTGATTTTTTCGAGGCATTGATCCGGCGCGCCAATCGTTCCAACCGTTCTCTCGCCGGCAGCTAGAACCACGTATTTGCTCGAGAAGAACGCCGTCGTCGGCGCTGCCCGACCAAAGACCCTCATTGCCGGGTGTGATTTCAAGATCGGCAAGCGCGGCGCGTCGCACTCCTGAAAAACCCGGAATAACTCGGCGTGGCACGGCTAGAATCGATCCCGTCGATAGTTCAGCTATGATAGCGTCGCGGTTCGCATCGTAGCGGGCGTGACGAATCTTCGTCGCTGCCTTCTCGCGGCGACGAGCGGCCGCTACGGCCTTTCCCATCTCGGCTTGAGTCGTGAGGATTCTTACCTTCTGTTTTTCTGGGCTGACTTCATGGTTGGCTCTCCTTCCAGAGCTCGAGCAGTTGTTGATACGAATCCCTTGCCGTGCGAAGAACGATCCGCAGCTCCCTCATAGTCACCTTGCCGCGAATAGGGTCGGAATGGGCCTCTGACAATCGAACTCCTCCAGCGACCAGTTCAACAATAACCTCTCCGCTGCCAATGTCTGCGTGAACGTGTGGAACCACACTGGCGGCGTGGTCTCCGGAGATCATCCTGAATCGGACCTGGCCAATCCGTCTGCTGCCCACCGGGGGATCAATTTAAACCTAGGCCTAGGTTTTGTCAAGCAAAAACAACAGCGCTCTGAGAAACTTCCAACTGGCCTGGAGCGGCCGCGATCGGCGCGTTAGCAAGTACGTTAGCAAATGCCGGATTTGCTAACAATTTGCTACAGAATAGCTCCCGGTAGGTACCTGGAGGTCACGATACATCCCGTTTTTCGTGCTCAATCGACGCTAGCGGTGACTTGTCGGGACGGCTTTAGTGATTTTCAAGACCGCCGCATTCAACCGCTCTGCCACCTCTCCACGCTACCGCCGATTCTATCGGGCTTTCGTTAATCTGGCTTGGACCCCGGAACCGCGATGCCTTTATTCGGGCTTTGCACAACGAGTATCCGACGACGGGCATTGGTGAACGGCGCTGACAGAAGCGCTCTTTGGGGCACCGAGGTTACCGAAATCGTAGGCAATGTAGACGACGCCGACTTGCGCGCAAGCATGGCATCCGTCGAGAATCGGCGCGGCGAGCGTGAAACGCTGGCCGCCGCCATCGCGTTTCGCGAGCGATGCATACGAAAGCGCCGGGTACACCATCGCGTGGTGGTGTACGCTTTGGATAGCTTGGAAGGCGACGTTCTGCTTCCATGGCTCGGCCGTCGGCGCGAAGACGCCGGCGGGATTGGTCACCTGCGGATTGGTACCGTTGACGAAGAGTAAGCCGGTCGTATTGTTCGCGCGCCCCACGTATTCGATGCTCGCAATCTGCACCGGTCCGAACCGCGGCTTGGTCACCAAAGCGGTCATAAAGGCCGAATCGCCGCCAGGTGTTTCGTAATACCAGTGCGAGAACGCAATCGCATTCGCGGTCGCACCGTGTTGGTGCATGGCACGCACTAAGCAATGTTGCAGCGGCGACTCCTCGCCCCGCGACGCCTTTGCCGCCGTGTATCCCGCCTGCTTTGCCAGGTCGTAGGCACATTCCGGAATCCTTTCGAGTACCGAGGCCGGCGGCGACCAAATGAAGCTCGCGTCGACGATGCCTAGCGTCCAGGGATTGGCGTGCTGCGCGTCCGCCGAAGGCGCGGCGATCCAAGTAACGCTCAAAAGCGCGGCTGCGATCAGCGCGCGAAGAGCGATGCGGGTGGCTCGATGCATGGATAGACCTCTCTCAGAAATAGGTTAGTTCGAAAGTTCGTTTCCGGCTGCGCAAGTCCGCTGCTCGCAGCGCAAAGCACCGTCTTAACTACTATTTGACCATGCGGTGATGGCAAACTTTGAAGCGATTGCCGTGGGGCTAGCAAGTCGCTCAGTCAAACTGATCGGCCTGCGCGAGAACTTGAAGCGGCTGTGCGCTCTACGCGTCATTGCCAAATCGTCCTTAGCGACGTGAAACGGCGCCCGTGAGAAAAACGATTCTTCTCACGGATTTTCTAACCGACTAAGATACGACAAGCTTCCATAAGGACCGATTGGTCGACTTCGCGTGCTCAAATGATACTTGCGAGGGCTTATTGAGGCTAGCTGCAAACATTTCAAGACCGCCGCATTCAACCACTCTGCCACCTCTCCAAGTCCTCGCAAATCCATGTGGTTATTGAGCTTCTTATATCACTGATACTTCTCACAACATTGCGACTAGGCTCAATATCAGTGCGGAGCCAGGCTGACGGAGTCACCGTTCGGCTCTCCTAGTAAGCCGCTGACGATAATGTTGGTAGCGTTACCTCCGGCCGGATAGTTGAACAACATTGCCGCTGAACCCCGCCGCGCCTTACGGCTACATGTCCTAGTACAAACCGTCGATGTAATAACCGTCTCACCTTGGATCGAGAACTGTAGCGTGTCGCGTGCATTGCTACCAAGGGTGGTCGTTCCGACCTTCGTTCCTTTGCGGCCTCCTACGATAAACTGGTAAATCGTTGGCGTCGTTTGATCGCCCACTGCGATGTACTTACCGTCCCATTGCACAGCGCTAGGCCAGCCGATGTATTGATTCAGTTTGACGGTCTTCAATCCGCTAGCGCCCTTAGGAAGTCCGGCAAAGAGGGTATAGCCCGTACCTTGTCGGCTTTGACCGTCAACGAAAAGGTCCCCTTTGTTGTCATATGCGCAGCCGTAATAGTACTCAAAGTTGGGGTCTCGGTACTTTATCGGTGTTCCCTTAGCGTTGCGGAAGATCCACACTCCGACACCACCATACGAGGCCACCGCGAGATTTCCAGTGGTTGGGTCTATTGAGCAGCTATTGGCATTCGGCACGTAAAGCGTCCGTAATAGTTTGCTACCGCCGTGCGCGTACATGTAAACGCGGGATTTTCCAAAGTCCGTGATAAAGACATTGCCGGAGGTATCCACGCATTGTCCCGATGGTAGATAGAAGCCCTTCAGCTTGCCTACCATCTTACCGGCCGGATACGTATAGACGGAAACCCAACTGTGGCTGGAGACGTAAAGTAGGTTTTGCGCTGCCGCGTCCGGCGAAATCCAAGAGCCGGTGCCGCCGGCATCGTCAGCTATGGCGCCTGCACCGCTTCGATCGTTCGATTCGACGGCTCGTTCAGAGCCGTTCGGTGATCCGACTTGCTCCGTCGTTGTTTGTGCTGAGGGCAGCTGAGGCGTTGCAATGCTGCAACCGCTTAGCGCTAGAAGCGAAGCGACGATATTCACAAGGGCACGCATAGTGCAGGAACCTCGATAATGGCGAAACGCAACTCTCACAATTTGAGTAGCGACGCGGCCTTCTCGCGGTCCTGATTACGCTCCTTGCCTAAAGGGGTGCCAACGTAACCCCGGTCACCAAAATTAAAATTCAGATCGTCGGTGCCACTTTGAGCACTCCGCCGCCCAGTGTCTCTATACCGCCGCGCAATACAAGCTGCCAGTGGTATTCGTTGTTATGCGCAACGGCGAGTACGGGGTCCTGAAGGACTTCGCTCTTCTCGAAAAGGCGTCAAACATACCCGGACTGGACCTCCCCGGCCTCGACATTCCAACCATCGCCAAAGGTTTCGGTTGTCAGGCAGTGGTGGCGAAATCAAAGACGGAAATCAAGGAGGCCTTTGTGGCGGCATTGGGATCTGACTCGCCGACGGTGATTACAGTTCCGATACGTGCACAGCGACAAGACCACTGGTGATGCCTTACGAATGCTACCGGATCGTGTCCCGGCCCCGTGCGACCTAGTAACCGAGTCGCTTCTCGGCTACTTGGTGGCACGCAACAGCGTGGCACTTCGCGAAGCGTATCGACGAAACTTCAAAGAGCAGCCCTCAGGCTATTGCGCGGTTATGATTTGTTCGACCAGACCGTTGCCGGAGTAAATCTGCGTTGGCGTGCCTTTGTAAGGCGGTGGGAGCATGTACACTGAGGAACCGTTGGAGTAGATGAGGTTACCCGCGTTGTCGACGTCGAGCGCCTCCGCCGAGGAGACGCTCGTCGCATGCCCCCTTTTATAGGGTTCCGGATATAGGACGACGGCGGTGCCTTGAATGACGAACAGGTCGCCGTTGGCCGCCGTGGCCATACCGGATACGTCAGTGTACGGAACCTTCGCGATGACGCGCGTCAGCTTCGTATATGGCGGCGCAATCAGCGCGATTTCGTCCGCGGTTTGACCGAGGCTGAAGCAACTGCTACAAGACGTCACGATGAGATCCTTATTGCGATCGACGATCAGCGATTCCGGGTACGCGACGGTCTTGATCGCACGCCGCACGAACTCGCCT
Organism: Vulcanimicrobiota bacterium; assembly: GCA_963758805.1. Taxonomy (GTDB): domain Bacteria; phylum Vulcanimicrobiota; class Vulcanimicrobiia; order Vulcanimicrobiales; family Vulcanimicrobiaceae; genus Cybelea. Next base: position 871,381 of record CAVWWP010000001.1, on the reverse strand, counting down.
CGCGACGATGTGAAAATGTCGACCGCACCGGGTTCGAACCCGTTCACGGTATCCTTGACTGCGGTGGTTGCGATTTGTCCGGTCGGCAAAGCAACGATCGCTTGCGGGTTCGTAAATAACATGGAGCGGGCGATACGCGCGCCCGAGTAACTCGGCTTCTTAAAGCGGTAAAGATTGTCGTCGGCGCCCACCCATACATTGTCGCTCGGGTCGACCGTCATCGTAAGGACATCTGCAAGAACTCCGCGCTTACGCGGTTCTCCGGTATACGGCGGAGCAAAGCTGTAAACGGCCCCCGGGTTCGCGTCTGTGCCGGTAAACAACAGCTGATGTTTGGTCAGCACAATTGGGATGAGGCCCGTCAGCGAATATCTTGAAGATGACATGACGCTCCAGGTCTGATACGGCGTAGTGGCAAAGGCCACCCCACCGCCGGTCATGGAGAGGAATATGGTACTCGCAGGCGTCGCCGGCGTCCCGACCAGCGCCTGTGACGGCGCCGCTGGGAAAGTGCTCGCTCCATTCGACGAGCACGCGGCGAGCAAAATCAGCGTAAGTAAACGAACATGCCGCATCGACCTATTCCTCCGCCTTTTTAGCAACCGCTCTGCCACCTCTCCAAGTGCCCGCTAACGTCGATGTTATATGCGGTTTCCGCAAATGGGCTTGCTAACGGAGATCATCTAGCAGAGCCATTTGCTAACATTTGCTAACGTAAACTTAGGCCCTCTCCTGAGCTAGGAGCGAACGAGCGAGCTCGTTGACCGCGTGTCGCCCGAGGCCTTCGATCGAACGAGCGTAGACCGAGAGCGTCACAACCGGAGAGCTGTGACCCATGAGTGTCTGCACCTCTTTGATCGACACGCCGTCAGCAAGCGTGATCGAGGCGAACGCGTGGCGCAGATCGTGGAATCGAAAGCATTTCATTCCGAGTGACTTTGCCAGTTTGGCAAACTGCATCGAGAACGTATCCGGCGGCCACGGCTGACCATCGGGGTTCGGGAACACGAGATCATTGTTGGTGTACGCTCCGCCGGCTAGAGCTTTCTCTTCCTCCTGCTGCGCCTTATGCGAACAGCAGCGTGACGCATTCGGTGCCAACGGAATGACTCGCCTCGACGTCTTCGACTTCGGAGATTTGAATCGAACTCGCTCGTTCATAGCCCTCGAGTGTTCCAGTGACTCAGCAACGAACAGAGATCCTTTGTCGAACTCAATGTGCTGCCACCGCAGCGCAAGCAATTCGCCGCGACGTAAACCCGTAACCGCGGCGAGGGCGACCGGTAATTCGAGCCGCGAATCTTTGGCTGCCGCCATCAAGAAGCGAATCTGCTCTCGACGTCGGAAGCCTAGGCCTTCCCGGGGAGGCCGGGATCACCGACGAAGCCAACGACCGCCCGCGAAGGGAGCCGTCATCGGAGCAATGCCGCTCGACCGCGACGATACCCGACCGCTTCTCGCGACCTACTTCGCTCGGCATCGGTCCTGCGATCTGACGGCGGCACTTGCTCGACGTCTCTCCCAGCATTTCCGCCGTGACTTGTTCGCGAAGGTGGCCGGAGGCGTCGGCTTTAGCGTCCTGCACCGCAGCATCGGGAGGGGCGATCGCCCCGAACCGGTCCCGCTAAGCGTTCCCACGTGATCTCGAGCCGGGACGATCGCAGGGATATGGGTGAGCGCGGATTGCTACTCGTTGCTTGCGGCGTGATGTTTGTGTGGTTGCTGCTCGACGTCCACCTAGATGACATTGGTGGCATTGTCGTTCGTTGCGCGGCGGGAGTAACGCTTGTGGCTGCGCTCGCCTTTCTCGACTTAATGCCAGCATGGGGCGTCCTGGTGTACTGCGTTGCCGCCAGCCTTATCGTTCGAGCGGCGGTTGGTTCATTTGCCGGCAGCGACGTGCTCGCAGCTACGGGTGAGGCGATTCAAGTTACGCTGCATCATCAGAATCCGTACATGCACTACTACGCCTCCACGAAACCACCGGGGCAGCCATTTCCGTATCTACCCGGTGCGCTCGTCTTTTACTGGTTGGAACAGCTCGTTACGCATTCGCCGCCGACCGATCGCTGGTCGGGCATGGGAACGGTCGTTGCCCTAGCACTGCTGGGTCCGGTCTGCGGGTACGCGCGCACGGCCGTGGCCGTGGCATTCTTCGGGGTTTGCCCGTTATCGCTGCTATTCAGCGTCGACGGAAGTAACGAAAGCACGCTGACCTTCCTTAGCGTTCTTGCCCTGACGTTCTTGGTATACGCCGAGCGGGCTGGAGGCGCCGTTCGGATGTGGCTTTACGGCGGTTGTGCAGTCGCATTCGGCTGGGCAATCGCCTTTAAGGAATTTTCGTGGGTTTTGTTTCCATTCGTGGTCCGGCGCGTTGCCACCGATGCGCGAAGGCCGATCATCGCGATCTCGCTGGGCATCGCGGCGATTTTGCTCGTCCCGGCGCTTCTTGCGAATCCGGCGGCGTTCGTCGGCTCCTTATTCGGCGGTATCACGAGTCATCTCACGGTGTGGGGGTTCAACGTTTGGGCGGCCCGTGCTCTGCCTTTCGGAGACGGATTCGGCGTTGCAGGTGCAAGGGCGCTAGCCGCTGCTATCGCGCTGCTAGCTACGATAGCGTTCTGGGCGCGAGGGTACCGCACGCTCGCCGAAGCGATCGCGGCACCAATACTCGTGCTAACGATTGCGTTTTTGCTAGCCCCCTGGACCAGCGAAGCTTATTACGCATACACCGTCGGACTCGCGGCGGTTGCCTTCGCGGTGTTTCGCTCGGCCGCATCGTAGACCGCTCCCTTGTGAGACTAGCGTGAAACGATTCTTGCTCGTGCAGACTTGCGTGACCGTCATGCTGACCGGCTGCGGCCCACAACCGCCTAGCGCAATCTCGCCCCCGGCGGCACCGCGGGCTGCTCGAACTCTTGGCCCGCTCGCTGCGAAATCGCACAGGGTCGAGCACGTCGTGATCGTCATTCAGGAGAACCGCTCGGTCGACAACTTGTTCAACGGGCTTCCAGGTGCCGACATCGTGCGATACGGCAAAGCGAGAGGCGGCCGCATCTTTCCGCTGCGGCCCGAATCGCTCGTTGCGCCGTACGACCTCTCGCATAAGCACCGCGCCTTCGAGATGGAATACGACGGCGGTTTGCTCGACGGCTTCAATCGCGTGCAAAGCGGGTGCAAAAAAGGACAGAGGTGTCCGCACGAAAGAGTACCGGGCTTATGCCTACGTACCCCAATCGGACGTGCAGCCGTACTTTTACGATGGCCGAAGCGTACGGATTTGGCGACCGCATGTTTCAAAGCAATCAAGGCCCGAGCTTCCCCGGGGAGTGTCGAACGGCCGGCCCAACTTTCGACAGCGAGACCAATCTATTTCGCGGATAGGCGCGCACCGGGCCCCGTAGGCCCCGAAGGATCAGGTTTCTCTACGTCGGTGCGTTGGCTGCCGAGACCGGTTTCTCTCCTGCCGCTTTCAGCGTGGCGTTGACCCCGTCGAGCGAAGCCGCCCAAGCGTTGTACGCCTTCGCTCGCGCAGCGTAGTTGCGTTCGAGGCGCGCGTAGAGCGTAAGGCTCGCCTGCGCGAGCGGCTCGTCGTTCATCAGCCCAAGAACGTCTTCGCGCAGCTGCCCCGGCTTCTGAATGAAGTCTTCGAAGCTCTGCGGCGACGACGTCAGCGTCGCAACGAGCGCGTCGATGCCGTCGATCGCCGTCTGCAGTTTCGCCGCGTTCGCCGCGTCGCCGGGCTTGAGCGCCTTCTTGTCGGCAACGAGCGTTTCGCGAACCGCATGCAGCGCGTTGAGCATCGTGTCGATGCGCCCAAGCAGATCGTAGACGCGGCGCTGCTGTTCGAACTGCGCTCGGTACTCCGCGGCGTCGTGCTCGAGAGCGGATCGGCGAGCTTGAGCGAGCGGGAAGCGATACGTCTTGCCGTCGAGATGAAACGCCATGGTGTAGCGGCCGGGCGGAAGCGCCGGGCCTTCGTCGGGACCGCGGAAGAAGAACGGCGCGCTGTCGTAGCGGGCCGGCCCGTCGATCGTGAAGTCGTAGTCGAACTCGTTCTTGCCGTCGCTGCGGCTCAGCCAGTACGACTCGCCCTCCTCGCCGGTGAACACGTCGTGTTCGCCCTCGACGTGGCGCAGCAAGTGCCCGTGCAGATCGTACGACGTCGATCGTCGGGCGCTTCTTGGCCGGCGTCGGCAGCCAGTAGTAGAGCGTCGCGACGGCGCCGCCGCTGCTCAGTAGGCCGCCGCCGGGCTGCTGCGCCACGAAATCGGTGTAGTTCCCTTCGTCGTCGCGGTAGCCGATCAGGTCGATGCCGGGCCGCGGACCGATGACCAGCGGCGCCGTCGGCATCGCGCACGCCGACTGCTGCACCGGGCGGATGTCGTCCATCACCCAGATCGCGCGCCCGTGCGTCGCGATGACGAGATCGTCGAACTGCGGCTGGATGCGAATGTCGCGCACTTCGACGGCCGGCAAGTTGTTCTGGAAGCTCTGCCAGTTCGCACCGCCGTCGCACGAGATGCGAATGCCGCGATTCGTGCCGGCGTAGACGATATTCGCGTTGGCGATGTCGGGGCGAACCGCGCGCACGTACTCGCCGGCCGGAATGCCGTTCGTGACGCTTTGCCAATGCGCGCCGTAATCGTGCGTGACGAAGATGTAGGCGGCATCGTCGCCCATCGCGTGCCGGTCGGCCGAAACGAAGACCGTGCCGTCGGCGAGCGTCGAGGGCGCCACGGTCTCGACGGCGCTGTCGGCCGGCAGGCCGGGCGGCGTGACGTTGCGCCAGTGCGCAGCTCGTGACTCGCCGTCGCGCGTGAGGTAGACGAGGCCATCGTCGGAGCCGGTCCAGATCTCGCCCTTGTGGCGCGCCGACGTTTCGATGTCGAGAATCGTGCCGTAGTTTTCGGCGCCCGACTCGTCGTGGGTCACGGAGTTCTTCGCGACCTGCTGCTTCGACTTGTCGTTGCGCGTGAGGTCGGGGCTGATCGCCTTCCAATGCTTGCCGCCGTCGCTCGTCTCGAAAAGCACGTTGGCGCCGATGAAGGCGACGTGCGGATCGTACGCGGCAAACGCGATCGGCGATTGCCAGTTGAAGCGATAGCGCGAGTTCGCGAGCACGAAATCTTCCTGCGCCGTTCCGCGATACGGGCGCACGTTGGTCGATTCATGCGAGACGCGGTCGTAGATGACGATCTCGCCGTTCTCGGAATCCGCCCAGATCAGGCGCGGATTCGTCGGGTCGGGAACCGCCCATTCGCCGTCGCCCTCGACGACCTTGAACCAGTCGCGGTTGGTGATTCCGTCGATGTTGCCGTTGAACGCCGGGCCGCAGTAGGCGTTGTTGTCCTGCAAGTCCGCCGCAGACGAGATACGGCATCGTATTCGAAAGCCCGACGCGATAGACTTGCCCGATCGCGATGTTCCGCGAGTTCGACCAGGTCGCGCCGCCGTTGGTCGAGATCGCGATGCCGCCGTCGCCGGCGAGCGCCATGCGATTGCCGTCCGACGATATCCACATGTCGTGCAGATCGGGATGCACGCCGAAGGCGGAGAGGTTGAACTTTTCGCCGCCGTTGTACGAGGTAGCCAGCAACATGCTCACGCCGTAGACGGTGCGCGGATCGGTCGGCGAGACGCGCACGTGCGAGAAATAGAACGGGCGCTGGTTCGCCAGCGAGTCTTTGCTGACCATCTTCCACGTGACGCCGGAGTCGTCGGAGCGCCACAGAACGCCGGCGGCCGATTCGACGAGCGCGTAGATGCGACTAGGCTGCGACGGCGCGATCGCGACGCCGATGCGGCCGATCGGCGGAGCGGGAAAGCCGTTGCCGGTCACCTCCTTCCACGTTCTTCCGCCGTCGCTCGAACGATAGAGCCCGTCGTCGCCGGTTCCGCCGCTGGTCATCGCCCACGGACGGCGCAGGACGTGCCACATCCCGGCGTAGATCACGCTTGGGTTCTTCGGATCCATCGCCATGTCGCTCGCGCCGGATTGTTCGGACAGATAGAGCGTCTTGCTGAACGTCGCGCCGCCGTCGAACGAGACGTAGACGCCGCGCTGCGTGCTCGGTGCAAAGACGTCGCCGAGCACGCCGACGAGGATATGCTTGGGATCGCCGGATCCAGGAGGATGCGCGAGATGCCGGGCGCGTTCGGAAAGGATACCGCCTGCCACGAGCGGCCGCCGTTGGTCGAGTGGTAGAGCCCGCTCTCCGGGATGACGTCGTTGCGCGGATTCGTCTCGCCGGCGCCGACCCAAACGTCGGCGTCGTCGCTCGGGTTGACGGCGATCGCGCCGACGCTGCTCAAATGAATGAAGTCGGAGACGTTCTGCCACGACGTGCCGCCGTCGACGCTCTTCCACACGCCGCCGTCCGCGGTGCCCGCGTAGTAGAGCAATGCGTGCTGATTGCTGCCGACGACCGAGGTCGCGCGTCCTTCCGGGAGCGCGGGGCCGATCGCGCGCCAACGCATCTGCGCGATCGGTCGCTCGTCGGCGCGCGCAGCGAGCGGAGCGGCCAGCGAAAGAACGCCGGCCGCCAGCAGAACGAGTCTCCAACGCATCGCGCTAGTTGCCTTCGTCTTGAACGACTTTACCGTCGATCTTTACTAAGGCGCTCACGTCCTTGTCCTGCATCTGCAGCCACGTGCCGTTCTCGAGCTTCCAGGTATCCTGAGAGCTGGTGGTCGCTTCGATGTCGTGATTGCCGTCGGGCGCTTGAAGCTGGCCGGCGATTTTGCCGGTAACGACGACGACGATCGTGTTCGGATCGGAGAGCGTCGTGGATTCGATCGTATTGGCGCAGGTCGTGATGTGCAGCTGTTTGATCTGCTGCTTGCCCTGTGCGATGAACTCGTCGCGCTGTAGCTGCTTCCCCTTGAAATCGACGTGCACGAAGTCGGGCGCGAGCACGGCAAACGCCGCATTAAGGTTCGCGTCGGTCGGATCCTGGGTGGCGGTGCAGTCCAACTGATAGTCGGAGGTGATGACCTTGGCAACGGCATCCGGCACTGCGCCGGCGCGCGCGGCGACCGGAGCGACAACGGCCATGCAAAGCATGGCACTTGCAATCTTAAGTAGCATCAATCGGGACCTTTCTTCGGCTATTTTCTCCCCGTGGTACCGGAGAGCGGCTCCTCATGTTTCGCAGGTTCGGCGCGACAAACCCTGGGAACCACGGCCCTTTAGGGGAGACGCTTACGTGGCCGGCGCGAGTGTCCCATCGGACCAATGCGCGACCGGCACCATAAAGATCGTTTCTGGCTCCGGCATCAGGTGGCGCGACGTGTCGAGTATGACGGGTGACGCCGGCAAGTCCGCGCCCCAGCTTGCCCCATCTTTCGCACCGTCCGCCTTAGGAGCGTAAAACATCAGGTGCGACAACCACGGCCCGACGCCATCGCCCAGATTGCCGTGCTTCGACATCATGTATGACATGGAGCCCGGTTCCGGCACCGGCAGCTGCTTATCGGCAACAGCGGCCGTCGTGCGATCGAGCATTTGTGATTTGGTCAGCCCCGAGAGCGCCATTTCCGACCGTTGGAGCGTGTAGAGCAGCACGGTGCGCGCCGCCGCCGGGTTGTAGCAAATTCGCCCGCGCATTTTCCAGTTCCAGAACTGGGGGGAGTCGAACGGCGACATCCACGATCGTTCCACGAGACAAGTAAAGCCATTCGTGCCCTTCCCCGCGGTTTCGTAGCCGTGACGGCCGAGCACGAGGATGGTCGCGTGCATCGATATCGCTGAGGGCGCCGCACTTCGCGCAAGGTTGATCTCTGATTGACGGTCGGCCATGAGGTACCGGCTGAACGGGGCCATTCGTTCGTATGGGACGTCCGCCGCCCGGCCAGGCGCGGGGCGAGCTACGGCCACGACAAGAGCCAGCATCATTGCAAAAAGGACGTGGCGCAAAATGGAGTCCATTAGAGCATACCTCCTGCCAACGATTCTTGCTTCCAACAAGTGAAACCATGGGCTTGTGACAGCAGGGTGCACAGAGCGCATCCGCTCAGGCGCGGCGCGGGATTGCGCTCAGCAACTTCAGAATACGAATCCCCTCAAGAAAAACACGAAGCCCGCCAGACCGGCTGTGAGGCTGACGAGCCAGGCAGGCACGGATTGCGCGAGCGCCGCGACCGCGCCCAGCGCGATGGCCACCTGAAGCAGCGCGACGGCATATTCATAAGAATGGTGCCGCCGGACTTCCATGCCCGATACGTCCTCGAATCCGCGGGCCTTCTTGGCGAGGGACCGCTCTTTGGCAGCCTCCTTTGCGATTTCTGCGCGATATGCGAGCAACCGCGGCGCGTTGGTCGCGCCGCGATCGACCAAGCCGTCTGCGGCGACGGTGTACAGGTGTTCTTTCTGCCGGCTGGTGTCGTATTCGTTCCACGCGTCGGTCGATTTCATCTGATCGATCAGCGCTCCGTTGATCAGATCACCCGAGCGCAGCGCGGCTATTGCCGCGAAGACGGCGAAAAAGGCGGCGGTCAAGCCGACATAGCGCACCCACGGCGCGCGGCCTTCGCTGCGGGCTCGCTCGTGCGCCTCGGCAATTTGTTCCCGCAGCTTGTCGGTATCGATGTCGATCTTGCTCGGCATTTCTACTCAGTCTCAATGCTGCGGCGCCACCCAGGAGACCTGCGCAGGCGCAAGCTCGAGAACCGTCGCGCTTACGCCCGCTATGCCATGCGGCCGAACTCTAGAGGTGCTTTGTGTGTGCCCAGGACGTTATGCGCCATCCATCCGCCGTCTTCTTGAGCGTCACGGTAATGGATGAACCGGTCTCCCGCATCGTCTGACCTTTTTGATTGTAATGGTAGTCGAACGGAGCATCGACATACGCGTTATCGCCGGTCACGAACACGTGCCACGGCATGCCTATGCCGGCCGTTGCATCCGTGAGTTGAGCGCTCTTGTTGTAGGCGACTCGCGCGTTCCACCAATCGGCACAAGCCGTCGGTCCACTGACAAGATACGGATCGAACGTGTCGATGACAAAAGCCGGCGAATCGCACAACGCCACAAACGCGTTCATGTTGCCTTTGTTCATCGCGTCTATGGCAAGCTTGACGGTGTTAATAGCATCACTCGAAGGCGACGCCGAGCAGATTGCGGGCGTTGCCGAAAACGCCATAGCCGCGGTCAGGGCCCAACCTGCAAATCGATGGATTCTCATGATCTCTCCTTGACGCTGTAACAGCGCATGCGGGAAGCGTACGCTGATGCTTTGCGCTCCGCAACCACGCATTAGGGTCCACCTCGCAAGTGGAGGCTGCCATTGGGCCCGGTGCCGGCCTCGTTTTGACCGATTTTTGAGAAGCACGGATCGTGCCTGTCCGTTTCGCCGTGTTATCATGCAGCGTGTTATTCCAGGATCTTCGCACTAGCGGCGTACCGGGGCTCTATCGTGCGTACCGTTAAGCTGCTGAGCTTCTTCCTCTGCGTGGTGTTGGGGTTCGGGCTCGCAACCGCGCCGGCATCCGCGGCTGTAACGAACAGTTTCACCTTTGTGGTGGCACGTACGCCGCACCCATTGACCCTCGATCCGACGCTCGCGGATGGAGCCTGGGCTGCGGGAAAGGTGCCAGACGGAAACGGCCCCTGGGAGAACGTCACAACCCGATCGCCGGCGAGGTTCGCGACGACGGTCTACCTGCTTTACGACGATAAGAACCTTTACGTCGGTGTCAAAGCCGATCAAGCCGGAGTACCCATCGCGGCATCGCAGACGACAAACGACGTGGGCTTTGGAGTGGACGATTTCGTCGGCATCGGCCTCGTAACGGGCGGGGGTGGCAGCCAGGCCTATTACTTCGAAGCCACACCGCGCGGCACCCGATACGAACAGGCGAACGAGAACGTGCGCTTTCGTCCGCGCTGGAGCGCTGCGGGCAAGATCGGAAACGGCTCCTGGAGCGCCGTCCTCATCGTTCCGCTCGACGTCCTACGCGTACCGCGCGGCGGCAAACAGACGTGGCGATTGCAGTTCGTGCGCGGCATCGCGGCGCGCGGCGAGCACCTCGCGTGGGCTTGGGATCCGATTATGCAAGACTCGGGTGGCGGCTCATGGCCAACCTTTACCAACGATACGCGCTTCTGGGCAGGCGGTGAGTTCGACGTCGCCCCCGCCGCGGCGGTACGCGCGAAAGCGCGTGCCGATATCTATGGCCTCGCTAGCATCGGCGAGGATCGCAATCTCTTCCAACAGGCCAACGGGACATTCTTGCCGATGAACGTGCGCTCGATCGGCGGCGACATCAGCTATCCCCTCACGCCGACGATTCGTTTCGTTGGTACCCTCAATCCGGATTTCTCCAACGTAGAGATCGATCAGCAGACGATCGTGCCGCAAGAGTTTCAGCGGCAACTCGTGGAGTACCGGCCATTCTTCGCCCAAGGCGCCGCTTTCATCAACGCGGCCTCGGGCCCGCGCACGACGACCGGATCCTACTCAACGGCCAACGATCTTGTCTTCTACTCCCCCTCCGTCGGACCGTTCGACAGCGGGGCGAAAGTCGAAGGAACGTTCGGCGATCAGAGCTTCGGAGCGCTGACGTTTCACGGTTACGACGAAACGACGAATAACACGTTCTCGGATCAAGCGTACGGTTACGAACACGCGCTGCCGAATGGCTCGTTCATCTACTGGAGCGACGGCGTCTTCGCCAACCACAGCATTGCCGGGACCGACAATACGATCGAAGCCGGCGCCGAAGCACGCGACTATCAGAACGGAATGATCTACTTCTTCGACCATTCGTTCGAAAACGGCACGTGGGTGCCGCAAGGCACCGCCGATTTGACGCAAGTGTTCGTTGACCGTCATAAGGACAATCTCGAGTTCAACGGCGGATACCTCGCCGTCTCGCCGAACTACGATCCGATCGACGGATACACGGCGAACTCCGACATCCGCGGGCCGCAGTTCTATACCCAGGTTGTCGGCTCGTCGCCCGCGATCAAGAACTACTCGATCTTTTACCTGGCAGACCGGTTTCTCGACGACTCCGGCGCCGTGCACCAGGCCGACAGCCAACTCTTCGTCAACGCCGTCTTCAAGAACTTATTTTCGTTGGACGGCGTCGGCGAGGCGGTCGGCCAACTTCGGTCGTACGGCATTCCGGCCGGCCCGGGCTGCAGCGGACCGATCCTCTATCAATCGAGCTTTACCGGCTACCCGTGCTACCGCGATGGCGTTACCCAGCCGTTCGATCTCTATCAAATTCCGATTGGTTATCGCGACGGAACGCCGTCACCCATCGACACTACCTACGCGTGGGGACCGTTCGGCGACAACTACGTGCATCTGTTCACGATCGTTACGAGCCGCCCGCTGGGCCGACGCGTTACCCTCGGGCTCGAGTACGACGGGACCTACCAGCGGGCGTTCTCCGACGGCGAACTCGACTCGCAGTGGCTGCGGCGCATCTCTTTGGGCTACAGTCTCACGAACGAGAGCAGCTTCAGCGTAGAGTTGCGTGACATCAACGGGCTGGGCGGCTTCGCGACGGGCACGCAGATCGGGAACAATCTCGCCGTCGCGTTCCACCAACGATTCTCCGCGGGCGACGAGCTTTACGTCAACTATGGAAGCCCGGCTTCCGGCGCGACGCTCAACCGCCTAATCGTAAAGTTTGTCTTCCACGAGGGAGCCGACGCCGGCACTTAGACGTGTTCCATCGTGCTGCAGTACCGATGAGTACCGCGGCGTATCGGCGAATCCAAGCTCATCGTGAGCCAGCTAATTCTGTGGTTGAGCAATATCCCGCCCTGGGTCGCCTTTGTTGCCATCGTATTGGTCTACGAAACCTTCGCTATCGGCGTCAGTCTCCTGGGGCGTCGGCTTTACTCGCATTGGCACTTTCCGAGCAACGGGTCGTTCGTGCCACCGTGGATCTCCATCGTCGGCGGCTTAAATGCGCTGATTTTCGCCTTCGTCATCGTCACACTCTGGTCGAACCTGCATGCGGCAAGCGCCGACGTCGATACCGAAGCGCTGACCGTTCGCAGACTCTGGCGCGACATCGCCCCTGCTCAGCGGCCTCAGGTATTAGCATACTCGCGCGCCGTTATCAGAGACTGGTCGCAGCTATGTGGCGGGCAGGGGAGCGCGGAGGCCGGCAGAGTTCAGCAGAGTTTGGAGCGCGACGCCCAGCCGGCGACTCCATCGCTGCTCGGCCAAGTCGACGGGGAGATCGACACGCTCACCGCGCTTCGTAACAACCGCCTGCGCGCTGCCTATTCCGGAGTCCCCGAGGAACTTTGGCTCGGCACTATAGTGCTCTCGTGGATACTCATCGCGATTACTTCGTTCGTGCATCCCGAGCGGCGCGACATGCATCTGGCACTGGTCGCCTGCACGGCGCTAGCGATGGCATTGCTCCTTTGGGTCGCGGTCATGATCGACTATCCATACTGCGGCGGCAGTACGGTCACGCCGGTGCCGCTTCAACGCTCCGTCAACTGGATGATCGGTAACTCGTAGCCCGTTCCGCGGTCCGGGAGTTAATCTGGAAGTGGCACCGCAAACCGCGCGTACCGCTCGCGCACGCGTACCGCCTCGACGTGATCGTACGCTCGCGCGGCCTCAAGCGCAAGTTCCTCCAGTAAGGCCACTTCGTCCGGGTCGAGTTGCGCGCCGTTTGCATGCGCGCCGTACAGCGTAAAGGAGACCAGTTCGTGGCGTACCGTCACGGGCATCGCGAGAGTGTAGATCGCCGCATTTTCGGTATCGAGTTGCGCGCGCAGATCGTCGAGCCAGACCACCTTTTCATCGGCGAGCAGCATTCGCACCAGCAGATGGTTCCCGTCGAATCCTGGCGGCGCGACCGTCGTTTGGGTCGCAGTCGCAATGCCTTCAAAACGAGTTCCGCCGGCGGATCGCCGGTAAAGTGCCGCGGCCGCGAGATCGATCGCATCGACCGGTACCTGCACGAGGCCGTCGGATATCGCAGCCTCGTCGGTTGCATACGGCAGCGCCGACGCTGCGCGCCGTAGGTATCTTTCGGCGAGCCGCCGTCGCCGAAAGAAGATGGATTCGACAAAACCCTCGACGCTGTGGTTGATGCGATCCAGTAGCAAGCCGATGCCAATTGCGGTCAGCAGCTCGAAACCTATCGCTAGGCGTCCTATCGCGACCACGCGCGAAAATACCCAATCTAAAATCGAGATCATCGTTACGACGCCGAGCGACAATAGGCCGTAAACGAGGGCCCGGTTGAGTACAAAATTTACGTCGAGTACGCGCAGTCTGAAGACGGCGTACGCAATGCAGATCGGCATCAGCACGACGCCAAAGCCAACGACCTGCCCGACGGCAAACGGTACGCCCGGGACGAAGTAGACTGCATACGCGACGAATGATGCGATCGTCCCGATTGCTAGAAAGCCCCAGCGCTGCCGGTCGCTCGGAGTCGCCGTCGCGACGTTCTTGGCAACAATCAATCCGGCGAGCAGAAAAGCCCCGAGCGGAATAACGGCGCTCGGAACGACGTCCCAACGCGGAACCGATTCCGTGACGAACCACATTCGCCACTCGACGACATAGACCGCGTACGACAACGCGAGAAACACCCACACGAAAGGATCGATGTGGCGGCGCCACCCGAGCACATCACCGTTGGGAAAACGCAGAACGAATGGCAACAGCGGCAGCACGCTCCATGGTCCGAAGACCGTGGTCAATACGAAGCTGAGCGCCAAAAACGCCGATGGCGACAACACGTGCGACCAGTACATGAACGCCGGGCCGGTACCAAAATAGCCAACTGCAAAAAGATAGAACGACCATGACATTATCGACGGCCGCAAAAAGACGAGCAAGAACGCTACGACCAAGAAGATCGTGGGAGGCAAGTATGCGAGCACCCCTCCAATGCGCCGCCAAATGCTGAAGCTCCGGTCGGGCACCGCCGTCAAAGTTACCTTGCGTATCGTACCCCCTCGCTCGAACGTCACCGTTTCACGCTCGCCTGGATACGCCGACCGCACGCGCGACGGAAGTTCGAGGTTCTCGCGCGCGACCAGACGATCGCCGGCGCGCACTCCCGCGCGACCTGCGGCGGAATCAGGCTCGACGGCCGAAACGACGAATAGCTGGGCGGGAAGTGCTATGCCAAACGTGCCTTCTCCCCACCTCTCCGCGAAGTCGACGTGCCCAATCGGCACGTAATAGACCACAACGACGAAGAGCGTCACGATGATCAGGAGCGCTCGCGCAAGCGTTTGACGCAAACCGTCTACGTCTGTGTCCCGGCCGGCTTCGTCGAAGCTGCGTCGGGATGCTCAACGGCAAGCGCGACGGCGATATAGTCCTGGTCCCCGAGTCCGGACGCCACGGCGCTTTCGAACTCCGCAAGCACGCAGTCCATGACCGGCGCCTCCACTCCAAGGCTTTGACGAGCAGCTTTAGCTAGGCGCAGATCCTTAAGTAGCGCAGCGGCAGCAAAGCGCGGCTTCGCATCCCGATCTACGAGTTGCTGCCTCTTTCCACCGGCCCGCTCGAAGGCGTGTACGAGCGTATCGATTGCGAGGGTGCGGTCGACACCGCCGCGTTCGGTAATATCGAGCAGCTCGCCGATAGAATCCGCCATAACGCCCAAAACCGCATTACTGGCGAGCTTCAGAAGACCGCTCGCGGCCGGCGAACCCGTAAACGTAATCGTCGAACCGAGGGCGCCTAAGAGGCCGCCGGCACGATCGAAAGCCGCCTTACTGCCGCCTGGAAAGAGCGTCAGCGTTCCCGCGCGGGCGCTGTCCACGCTGCCGACTACCGGACATGCAAGAAAGTCTACTCCTCGCTGCGCCGCTGCTTCTGCTAAAGTCTCGTACATTTGCGGCGACAGCGTGGACGATTCAATGACGAGCTGACCTTTTCCGACCGCGGGAATGATCCGGCCAAGTGAAATCTGGCGCGCGACGTCGTCGTCCCAAAGCATCATAATCACTGCGTCTATGCTTTCGACCAGTGAAGGAATATCGTTACAACGAACGGCCCCCGAGGCTACGAGCTCCTCTGTCGGCCCGGATCTCTGTTCCAAACGGAAACCTGGTAGCCGCGTTCGAGCAAGTTGCGTGCGATCGCGCTGCCCATCTTTCCCGTGCCTGCAATTCCGACGCGCATCATCGATGAGTTCCCCTCGGAGCCCGTTACCTACCGCTGACCGCGGTGCCTGCGTACGATCACGCTGTGCTATGATGGCGGATCATGAGTCGCGTCATCTTGTGATGCGACTTCGAAACGAGGCGCGCTAGGCCAAGTACGGATCAGCTAGTGGCGACGACGATCACTTGATCGCCATGACGTCCTGGACCGTCACGGGACCGGAGCTGTTTCCCCACGAGGACCGGACAAACGATGCGACCGCGGCAATATCGCTTGCCGCGAGTTGTCCACGCCACGAAGGCATCTGATTTCTGCCTTGCACAATCGTCGTCAGCATCAGGTTGGGATTGGCGATATTAACGTGCGGATTCCCCGCCAGCGCCGGACCGATCCCGCCGTCGCCGTTAGCACCATGACAAGCCGCACAGTTCTTCGCGAAGATGGAGGCTCCGACTTGGATAGAAACGGGCGTACCGGCGGCCGCGACTTCCGACTCGGTTACCGGTGAGGCGTTATTGCCCCAAGAGGACCGGACGTACGTCGCGACCGACGCTATGTCGGCGTTGGTGAGTTGGCCCTTCCACGTCGGCATTTGGCCGTTGAACGTCTTGCCATTGACGCTTAGCGGTCCGGTTCGGCCGTTGACGATGACGGCGATCATCGTGCTAGGATCCCCGGCCGTGACCACCGGATTGCCCGCAAGCGGCGGGTACATGTCGGTTCCCTGACCGGCGGTTTGATGGCAGGCGGAGCACTTAGCGGCAAAGAGTCCGGCGCCGCTCATCGCTTCCGGCGCCCGCGCTGCCGCAACCTGATCTTCGGAAACCGCGGGTGCGCTGTTACTCCACGCGGTTCGTACATACGTGAGCACCGCCGCGATCTCGGCATTCGAAAGCTGGCCGCGCCAGGACGGCATGTTGCCGCCGTATTGCGTTCCGTTCACCACGATCGGACCGGTGCGTCCGTTCAAAACCGTCTGGATTAAGCCGGCGCTATCCACCCGGTTCACGTCGGGGTTTCCCGCGAGCGGGGGGTAAGGGCCGCCACCCTCGCCGGTTGCCCGATGGCAGGCAGCGCAGTTCACGACGAAGATCGATCTGCCGTCCGGCGACTGTGCGCCCAGAACGGTGCTATGAAAACTCGCTGAGATCAGCCCGGCGAGGGCGATTCCGGCGAGAACGACGAGCCTTAGGTTGACCTTCAAGCGCGGCCTCCGTCACCTGCGGTGCATACCGCCTAAGAGGTCCTCGATTTCGACGACTCTAATGAGCAACCTGTTCCCGTGGCAGCCCGCATCTTGGGAAGAACATAAGAAGGCTGCATTCCCAAAACTCCTCGCGCGTGGGGGCTATAGTCGCAGCTATGAAAACGTATCATCGAATGCTCGCCATGGCGGCCGTTATCGCCGGATCTGCCATTCCGGCCGCGTCGGCAGCGGCAACCTCGACGATCGCCATCGTCGCTTCCGACTGGAAGTTCACACCGGATACGATTCAACTTCACGTCGGTCAAGAGACCACGCTTCACTTGAGCTCGAGCCAAGGCGTTCATGGGCTTCAGTCCGACGCGCTAGGCATTCCGTTGACGACGATCGCGACTGGCGCACCGACGAGCGTCAACGTCACGCCCAAGAAAGCCGGGAAGTACGTACTTCACTGCGCGATCATGTGTGGAGCTGGCCATCCGAATATGACGCTCACGGTGAACGTCGTGCCGTGAACCATCGCGCTCTAACGAACCGAAGAGCCTGCTCGACCTCTGCGCTTCTTGTCGCAGCCGGTTTCGTTACGTTGGTGCTCGCAACGAAGATTCCGGCGCAGGCGATGCCCAACTTCGCGCAAGCATACGGCATCAAATGTTCCTATTGCCACATCCAGATACCGGCACTAAACGCCTATGGACGTTGGGTGCAGCGGACGGGATATGCCGGCCTAAATCCGCACGTGTTGAAACGCGAGTCACCAATCTGGGTTGACTATCCCGTGAGCTACTCGCAGCAGGCACCGGGCCCGGGTTCGTGGGACATCGGGAGCCTAGGAGTGCACGCCGACGGCGCATTTGGAACAGAGAACAGCGAATGGACCTACCACGTCCAGCAATGGATTTGGCAACAGAGCCAAGCCGGAGGCCTGGATACCGCGTGGATTGCCTACAACAACTTTTTCGACGGCGCGGGCCACATCTTCATGGGGAAACTCGAAGTGCCGGCGCCGTCCGAGTTCAGCCAATGGTTCGACGTCTCCGGGCTAACCGTCAACTCCGCCGCTGAAATGACCGTCGGCGAGCACACCTATGAGTTGGATGCCAACCGCTGGGGCTACAAGTTTGCCTACGTCCGAGGATCGCTCGATGCGGAGGTTTCCTATGGGACCGCATCAACAGATTTCAACGGATTCAACGATTATGACTGGATGCAGGATAAGACGCTGCAGTACAAGCTCGCGTTCGCTAACCGCAGCAATCCGCTCGAGGTCGGCTATTTCGGTGCGCGCGGTTCGTGGCCGTTAACCGAGGGCGGATTCGATCAGTACTACAGTAATGGCTTTTACGCCCAGCGGGATCCGGTTAACGCGGTTGCCGGGCTTCCTGGCGACGTATCAGATGAACTACGACAGCAATCCGGGTACGGGCCTTCCCCCGGCGGGGAGCAACGGTTATTCGTATGAACTGTACGATAACGTCGGCCAGCGGGGTCTCGTCTCGGTCGGAGAACAGTTCACCAACGATGGGCTCGGCACTCACACGCAAATCGGCAACATCGATGCGTCCTATCACGTCACGCGCTTCATCATACTTTACGCCGAAGAAGCGTTGAGCAACGGCCAGAAACCTACGTGGAATGGATTGATTTGGTTTGCGCTGCCCACAGGCCCGTTGTGGCCGCCGAACCTCTCGCCCCAGTGAGATAACCCTACGTCAACGTGAGCCGGAGCTAGAATAACGGCCGCGCTTTTCCGTGATGTCGATGCAATACGCAATCCCATCGCCGCCGGTGCGAGCCACGAACGTCTGCGACGCCATCGCGGGAACGCCTTCCGCCGAGCCTAACGTCCGTAGCCGCGCGGATATCAAGTCGGCGGCATCGACCGCGGCTTTTCCTTCGAGCAGGCGGAAGACGCCGCGAACGATCACGGAGCTCCAATCCGCACCGCCTTGCACGCGGTCGACTTCGACGCATACCTTAGGCTTTGCGCTCATGTTTTCGATCTTCGCGCCGAGCAAGCTGTACCCGTAGATCGCTCGACCGTCGTACGCATACGTTATCGGAACGATACACGGCAAGCCACGGCGATCGACGTATCCAATACGCGCAACGATCTCGGCGTGGAGCAAGGACTCGATTTGATCGGCCGTTAGGACACCTAGCACCGGATTATTCGCCCGCCTGGGCTATCGGCAACCGGCACCATGAAAAGGATCAGAACCTCAAGCACATCACCAATCATACGACGACGGCGAGAACTTCGTTGGAAGAAACTATTCACAAACGGTGCCCACTTGTTGCGACGTTCAGCCCCCATCTGGTGACGTCCACGTCCAGTTTTTGATCTCAGGCATATCCTCGAGATGCTCGCGAATGTACTCGTGATGTTCGTTGAGTTTCCGCTCGAACGCATCGACGACATCTCCCGTCTCCGAGCGAAGCCGCAAGACATATTTGAGCGCAAGCATCGCGAGATGAAAGCGGCTCATCTCGTTGAGCACGACCATATCGAACGGCGTCGTCGTCGTGCCGCGGTCGATGAATCCACGCACGTGGAATCGCTCCTCATTCGCCCGCCGATGAACCATCGGATGAATGACCCACGGATAGCCGTGGAACGCGAAGACGACCGGCGCTTCTCTCGTAAAAAGTGCTTCGAACGATATATCGTCCATGCCGTGCGGGTGGGCTTCCGGCGCCATGAGCACGCTGAGGTCGACGATATTGACGACACGAACCTTAATTCCCGGGACGTATTTTTGAAGCAGCCACGAAGCGGCGCAGGTTTCGAGCGTCGGTACGTCGCCGGCGCAAGCGAGCACAACATCGGGCTCGGCTCCGCGGTCGTTGGTTGCAAAGTCCCATATCGAGGCGCCCCTCGAACAGTGCTCGCGCGCGAAGGCCATATCGGTCCATTGCAGCTCGAGCTGCTTGCCGCAGGTAACGATATTGACGTAATCACGGCTGCGCAGACAGTGGTCCATTACGCTGAGCAAGCAGTTGCTATCCGGCGGATAGTAGATGCGGGTCACTTCGCTCCGCCGTGCCAGCGCGTTGTCGACGAATCCCGGAGCCTGATGGCTGAAGCCGTTGTGGTCGTTACGCCAGCAGTGGCTCGTTAAGAAGACGTTGAGAGAAGCGAGCGGCTTACGCCATGAATACTGTTTCGATTCTTCGAGCCATTTCGCGTGCTGCGTAAGCATCGAATCCACGACTTGAGCGAACGCCTCATAGGAAGCCCACACGCCGTGGCGTCCGGTCAGCACGTACCCTTCGAGCCACCCTTCGCAGCAATGCTCGCTCAGAATCTCCATCACACGCCCGTCGGGAGCGATATGGTCGTCGATCGAGACGGTCGGCTCTAGCGAGCACCGCGTCGTGACGTCGAAGACCGCATTG
The DNA here is from genome assembly GCA_963758805.1 of Vulcanimicrobiota bacterium. Lineage (GTDB taxonomy): Bacteria > Vulcanimicrobiota > Vulcanimicrobiia > Vulcanimicrobiales > Vulcanimicrobiaceae > Cybelea. Next base: position 851,665 of record CAVWWP010000001.1, on the reverse strand, counting down.
AGGCGGTTCGAATTGGTCTCGTCGGGACAAAAAAGGCGAAAGCTCTTCGGATTCCGCACGATCACGTCCCGCAAGAACTCACCCAGTTTGCGTGGGGCTTCGGCGGCGACTTTCCCCGGAGCGGGCACGTCGAGTGCATAGTCCGCAAAATCGGGAAGGTCGAGCGTGGTGAGAGCGCGGCCACCATTTACGCTGGGATTCGCACCCATGCGGCGATCGCCGCGGGGCGCTAACGATCGCAGTTCCTCAATGAGACGGCCGCCGGCGTCGAAGAGCTGGTCGGGTTTGTAGCTTCGCATCCAGGCTTCGAGAAGCTTCAGGTGTTCCGGGTTTGCTCGGACGTTCTCCAGCGGCACTTGGTGTGCGCGAAACGTTCCCTCGATCGGAATGCCGTCGACGACTTTTGGCCCCGTCCAACCTTTAGGCGTCCGCAGAACGATCATCGGCCATGTCGGCCGGAACGCGCTTTTCGTGGCTCGCGCGTTACGTTGGATGGCGCGAATCTCTTCGTAACAGTCGTCGAGCGCGCGCGCGAAAAGCTGGTGCATCGTCGCACGATCGTCGCCCTCGACAAAGTGCGGCTTGTAGCCATGCCCTTCGTAATACGCTACGAGCTCGTCGTCCCTCGTACGACCCTGGACCGTAGGGCCGGAAATCTTATATCCGTTGAGGTGCAAGATCGGAAGCACGGCGCCGTCCGTCACGGGATTAAGGAAGTTCACGCTCTTCCAACTTCCTTCGAGCGGACACGTTTCGGCCTCGCCGTCGCCTACGACACAGGCTACGATAAGTTCCGGGTTGTCGAAAGCGGCGCCGAACGCATGGAGCAACGAGTAGCCCAGCTCTCCGCCCTCGTGGATCGAGTTTGGGACGTGAGGCCCGCAATGGCTCGGCACGCCGCCGGGCGTCGAGAACTCGCGAAAGAACAAGCGCATTCCTTCGGCATCTTGGGTGATGTCGTGATGGACCTCCGAATACGTCCCTTCCAAATACGAATGCGCGTTGAGCGAGGGGCCGCCGTGCCCGGGGCCGGATATGTAGATGACGCTTGCATCGTGCTCGACGATCAAGCGATTGAGATGCACGTAGATGAAGTTTTGGCCGGCCGACGTGCCCCAGTGTCCGAGCAATCGTGGCTTGATGCATTCCGGAGTCAGCGGCTCGCGCAGGAGCGGATTGGCCGCGAGATAGATTTGCCCGACGCATAGATAGTTGGCGGCCATCCAGTACCGATCCATCCGGTCGAGCAACGCCGGGTCAAGTGGACCGTTTGGCCGCTCGACGGTCGCCTGACGGCCATCTGTCTCGACCGCGGTCGAAAGAGCGGCATCGAAAGAAAACTGTGGTTCAGTGGTCGGCGTGGCGTGCGTTGTCATTGGTTGGACCTCGACAGAACGGCGAGCGTATGGCGGGCGATCATGATATTTTCGTCGGTGGGGATGACCATGACTGCGACGCGGCTTTCCGAACTGGAAATCGTTCGAGCATTGCTCGCATTTGCATGCGGGTCTAACCGTACGCCGAGAAACCTCAACGACTCGCAGACCGCGGCGCGTACGGACGGAGCGTGCTCGCCGATGCCCCCCGTAAACACGAGTGTGTCGAGCCCACGCAACGTTGCCGCCATCGATCCCAGGTGCTTCACGAGCTGGTAGATGAAGAGTTCGACCGCGTTGCGCGCGCGTTCGTCCTCCTCGGCCGCTGCAAGAAGCTCCCGAATACCGCCGGTCCATCCAGAGACGCCGCGAAGACCGGACCGGCGATAGAACAGCTCGGCTAGCTTGTCGGCGTTGTAACCATCGGCTTGCAGCAGCTGCAAGACGATTCCCGGATCGAGATCGCCGGGCCGCGTCGCCATCATGAGACCGCCGAGCACGCTGAAGCCCATCGTCGTGTCGAGCGGCTTCTGCCCCTCGAGGGCGCAGAGGCTCGCGCCCGAGCCCAGATGAGCAATAATCGTCCGCCCGCTATCGGCGCCGAGTTGCGAGCTCACGTACTCGTATGAAAGTCCGTGGAAACCGTATCGCTCGAGTAACGGATCGAGCTCGTCCGGTAGCGGCAGACGTCTCGAGATGAGCGGGGCCTGCCGATGAAACGCAGTATCGAAGCACAGTACCTGCGGCATGCCTGGAAATCGCCGTTCAACGGCGTGAACGAGATCGAGTTCGGCGCGCAGATGCAGCGGTTCGATCGCTCCGAGCTTCTCGAGCTCGCTTAGGACGCCTGGATCGGCGAGTGTCGGTTCGGTGTAGTGCCGCCCGCCAAAGACGATACGATGACCGACCGCCGCAGGTGGTCCTTGCGCCACGATCTCTGCCAATACACGGTCGAGTGCGGCACCGGCGTTCCCGCCCGCCGGTGCCATGCCTGTTACGAGCAGCACTGGCTCCAGCGCTTGAGCCGAATAGGCCGCGAATTTGAGCGATGACGATCCACCGTTGAGAGAGAGGACATTCATCGATCTACGCCTTTGCGACAAGGAATGCAACGAGCAAGCCAAGGACGGCGATCGCCAGCAGAATTGCAAACGGTACCGCGCTTTCGCGCCGGCGCGAAAAGGCAATCGTATAGAGTCCCTTGAGTAGATTGTTTGAAGAGGTTGCGATGACGATCGCCGCCGCCGCACTCGCAATGCCGATCCCCGAACCGCCTTGAGCGAGGCTGAGAACGAATGGGTCGATGTCCGTGATGCCCACGACGGCTGCCAGCGCGTAGACGCCGGCGTGTCCGAAATAATGTTGCGCGACGTTGGTCAGCACCGAGATGATCACGAAGAGGAGCGCGAAGAGCAACGCTGTCCAAATCTGCAGTGGGTTCGATGGCACGAAGAGTTCTGCGGTGCGTTTTCCGGCGCGAGAACGTACCAGCGCGAAGACGCCGCTCACAACCGCCAGTGAAAGGAGCGGCACCGCGAGAGCTCGACCCAGCGTGAAGTTGAAGAGCGTGCAGACGATAAGGATGCGTACGTACATCGTCGCGGTCGCTGCCAGAATGCCACCCTGCAGCTCGGGCGTCATGCCTTCGTCGCGCGCGCGACGGGCTAGCACGACCGTTGTAGCCGTCGACGAATAGAGACCCCCCAAGATCGACATGAGCAGCGTTGCGTTTTTGGGAACGACGTACCGCTGGAGCAGATAGCTGGCGTACGAAATCGTGGAAACTGCTACGACGGCGAGCCATACGCCGAGCGGAGTGATGGATGTGTACGGAATTGCAGGCCGGCCGGCGAGGAGCGGCAGCACGACGCCGACCAGAATCAAGAACTGCCCTGCGGTAATGACTTCGGTGGTCGAGACCCGCTTGGCCCAGTCGTGAAGCTTGTGCCGCGCGCCGAGGAGAAGCACGGCGGCAACCGCTACCGCTACGTCGAACCAGATCGGTTGCGTCAGCGAAAGCGGACCCAGCGCGTAAGCGAGCAGATTGCACGCCGGGACGATAAACATCCCTTCGATCGTTGCCTTTGCGTCGCAGATATAGGCGTATATCCAGGAGCCCAGCACCAACAAACCCGCAACGAATGCAGCGCCGAAGTGCGGCTCCAGTACGTAAAGTGCCGCCCCAGCCAATGCCAAAAGGGGAAACGTTCGTACCCCACCGGGGCGTCGCGGCAGCTCGCCTGCATAAAAGTCTTCGAATGCAAAGCCGAAGAAGAGCGACAAACCCAGGAGCAGTGCCAACCGCTCGGGAGCGATGAGCGTCAATGCGAGTGTTGTGGCTCACGCGCCGGCGCGCGCTCTCGTACCACAATGACCGGTACCTTCGCCTCTCGCAACACGACTTCCGCGACGCTGCCGACGATCAAATGCCGTAATCCGCGTCGTCCGTGGGTACCCATGACGATCGCATCCGCACCGAGTTCGTCGGCGTACTTGAGTATCTCGAAAGCCGCAACACCGCGACGAGCTTCGCCGGAGGCACGAACTCCAGATTTTTGCGCTCTGTTGCAAGCGTTTTCTGCTGTCTTTACCGCTTCACGTTCCATGTCGGAGAAAACGATGTCCATCGCCGGGCTTGGTGGAGTCGTTCCCCCAACGATGATCGGGTCGACGATCGAGCAGACGCCGAGCTCGCCCCCATCCGTTTTGGCTAACTGTATGGCAAGATCGAAAGCCTGTTGGGCGCATTGCGACCCGTCAAGCGCGACGACAATTTTCTTAAACATACGCTAAACCTAACATTCGGTGGCGAACTCTTTATGAATGTTCTCTGCCAGCCCCTTCACAATCGCTCCTTGCGAAGGCGGGCGGCCGATGTTCGAGCCGCCCGCTGATCCTCCCATTGCGAAGACCGCTACCAAGGAGTGACGGTTATGAAGTCCTCGACGTTTAGAACGCCTGGAACACCCCACGCGGCGCGAATCGCGTTATCGCGTTCGGCCCACGTTTTAGCGCTTCCAGAGAGTGTGACGGTGCCTGAGGATACCGTTATGCCTATGCCCTTCGCATCGGCATCGGCCATCCTCCGAAGGGCGCTTTGGATTCTTTCCTTCACGTCCTCAACACGCAGTTGACTCGTCGAGGTTATATTCAGCGCGTTGAGTACGCTCTTGACGCCATTAACTCGCCGAACCTCGCCGAGTGCTGTATCGGCCTGGTAACGCCAGGTTACGTTCCCAGTAAGGGTCACATAACCATCCTTGACGACGAACTTCACGGTCTTGGGAACGATGGCATTCGATTCAAACCTGCGCTCGATCGAGAGCGCGATGTCCGTATCGCCCCTGACATGAACTGACGGAAGGTCGACCGTCAGCTCATCGGCGATCCCTCGGACACCCCGCACCGACTTCGCAATCTTCGTCGCTTCCCATTTTTGAGTCAGATTTGGAACCGTTCCCCGCAAGGTAACGACGCCTTCTTGCGCCGTTACCGCTATATCGTCCGCCGTTACTTGAGGATCGAAAGCGAGTGCTTCAATGACCTGCTCTTGCAGATCGAGGGTCGTTGTTTGCATCGATGTTTCTCCTTCTACTCCCAAAAAAAGATAGCGCCAGCTGAGGAAAAGCCGGCGAACAGACTCCTTCTCGACCTTCATAATGGCTTCGCGAGTCGTTCTCAATCACGAGCTACGATCCACGCGCAAGGCCGGTGAGCCGGCCCACTTCCAGTGGATTCATTCCCCCGTAGGATACGATTCGGGAGGCTCGCCTATAATCCAGCGCGCTCCGGGTTCCAACGGTTGAACGGCCCGAGTCACGTCAAAGTGATAGACGGCGTCGAACTGATCCAGAAGCCGTGCAAGAAAGTAGTGACTCTGTAACTCGGTGTCGGGCCGGTAAACTACGCCGATCGCGCGCTCCCGGGCTTCGTCAGGTAAGCCTTCGAGGTGCGGATGATTCGACCGAAGCGGCAACCAGAACCTCGGCGCCCCGAGCTTATGAAAACAATATTCGTAGCTGTCCGTCCGCGCGGGTAACACGCGTTTGCGCTCTTCAGGTGCATGCCAGTCCGATGCTGCGGTAACGTACCCTTCGTACGTCGTAAATCCTACGGCGATGCAGTCGCGGCCGTATCGCGAACGTGCGAGTTGACCAATGTTCGTTTCGCCGCGGGACGACATCGAGGTCGCAGCGGCGTTCCCAACGTGCGAGTTATGAGCCCAGACAACCGCTCTTACATCGGCTTGATACCGTCCGAGGTGGACGAGCAACCGGTCGAGTGTGTCGATCATGTGCGTATCACGCAGATTCCAGGTCGACGCAGAATAGTCGACCATCGCGCGGTAGTAGCGCTCGGCGCCGGCGACGATACGCGCGTTTTGCTCTGCATAGAAGTATTCGTCCACTGCAACTCGACCGTCGAACCGAGCATACTGCGATCCTTTATGTTGGATGTCGAGCAGCGCTGCCAAGACCTCCTCGCGGCACGAAGCACGCAAGCCGTACGAGGCGGCGACGCCATATTGCTCGGGGTGCTCGGCGTACGGAGCCAAGCAGGCGTAGTACCGGCGCGCTAGCGCGGCCGACTGCGGATCGACACCATCCAAGTAACGCAATACGGCTTCGATTGACGCATACATACTGTACAGATCCAAGCCGTAGAACCCAACCTTCGGTCGCCCTCGGGCGCCGCAAGAGTCATTGTATTCTTTCAACCATTCGACGAAATCGCACAACACTGCATTGCGCCACATCCACGTGGGAAAGCGCCTAAAGCCGCTTAACGCTTCGCCAGCGCCGGCGTCCTCATTCGAGCCGCGCACGTACCGATTCACGCGGTAGGCGTCTGGCCAATCCCCTTCGATGCAAACGGCCGAGAACTGCTTCTCTACGATCAGCCTTTTTGTAAGCTCGGCCCGAGCGTAGTAAAACTCGTGCGTGCCATGGGTCGCCTCGCCAAACATCACAACAGACGCCTCGCCGATGAGGGCAAGTAGCGCGTCTTTTTCGTAATGGCCGCCATTGAGCGGAGTAATGGCCGATCTGAGATCGCCGGCTACGCGACTCTCCATATCATGCGTTCCTTTTCTGCTTGGCTCAAGAGGCGACGGACTTCGTCATCGTCCACCTGCGAGAAATCGTGGTAATAGCTTCCAACTGATCCGAAGAAATCTAAGCGATACGGGCAAATGACGCGGTCAGCGTGCCGTTCGAGCGACGCGCAAACTTTATTGGGCGCCACCGGCACGGCAACTGTCAAGGCGGCCGGCTTGCGTTGCTTCAGTGCGGCGATCGCCGAATACATCGATGCGCCCGTCGCCAGCCCGTCATCGACGACGACCACGCGGCGCCCCGTCAGGTTCGGTTCGGCCCGATCGTCACGGTACGCTCGCTCACGCCGCTTTAACTCGGCAAACTCGGCGGAGAGCGCTGTTTGGAACTCGGCATTCGTCACGCCGAGTGCCGCTACGGTCGACTCGTCAACGACGACGGACCCGTCGGACGCGACGGCACCCATGGCCAGCTCGCTATATCCCGGAACGCCGACCTTCCGTACGATGTAAACGTCGAGTGCCACCTGCAGAGCGTGTGCGAGTTCGTACCCTACCGGAACTCCTCCGCGCGGCAACGCCAAAACGATCGAATCCTCGAACCCGCCGAAGCTCGCGGCATAGCGTGCGAGTTGTCGGCCGGCGTCGGCACGATCTCGAAAAATCTCCATATTTACAGACTAGTGTTTCCATAGGAAGGGCTCGTGAAGAGTCGCCTCGCCGGATTTTCATACTCTTCCCCTGAAATCAGGATCCTGAGAGGGGGTCCAGCAATGCTTCGTACGATGATCGTGTCGATGGTGCTTCTCACGGTGTTCCTAGCTGCGAACGCGCCGCCGAAAGCGGACCCGCTCATCGAACGCGGCCGTTACCTCGTGGGATTTGGCTCTTGTAACGACTGCCATACGCCAGGGTGGCGGGCTTCGGACGGAACGATTCCTGTCTCGCGATGGATGACTGGAACCGACATTGGGTACCGCGGCCCCTGGGGAACGAGCTATCCGGCCAACGTTCGGCTGGAGTTTTCACAGATCAGCGAAGCGGACTGGCTTTTCATGGTGCATACGCGCGGTGGTCACTGGCCGATGATTTGGCACGACCTGCGATTCCTCGATACGCAGGACCAGCGCGCCATCTACCGCTTTATTCGCAGCCTTGGCCCGCGCGGAGCACAGTCACCGAGCGACGTTCCACCCGATCTTGAGCCGCAAACGCCCTACGTCTGGGTAGTCCCACACTAGTCCCGCCCCGGTTTGGTGCCAATTGAAGAAAATCTCGTGAAGCTGCTTCGGCCGCGCATTCACCACGAATTCTCCGCCCCACGCTATCGTTAGGGCATGTTTAAGCATATCGTAGTGGCACTCGATGGCTCGGCCTGCGCGGCCGACGCCCTCGACGTTGCCCTGTCACTTGCCAAAACTGAGGGCGCGCAACTCGCCCTCTGCTCCGTGATCAACCCCTTCCCCTTAAACGGAATGCCGCCCGAGGCTGCGGTTCGCGCATATTCGGCTTCCGAAGAGGCCGCAACGCACTTCGTTGAAAATGGGCTCGCGAAGGCAAAGGCGGCCGGCATCGTCGCCGAAGGGCGCGTGATCCAGGGCGAGCCGGTCTACGAGATCGAGGCATACGCCCGTAAGAAACGGGCTGACACGATCGTCATGGGAACCCACGGACGGTCCGGGCTGAAGCGGTTTCTCATGGGCAGCGTTGCTGAAGCCGTGCTGCGCTCGGCGTCGGTCCCGGTCGTTATCGTGCGCGAAAAGGCACGGATCGAAGCCGCCTCGGCGAAGTCATGAGGACCAAAGCTAGCGCGCCGGTCTTCTTCGTCCGGCTGCTCAAGGTAAATCCCAAGAAATTCGAGCGTCTCTATGCGACGATCTCGTCTTTTTTCAAGAGTGAAGCAGCTTCGCTCGACGGACTACTCGACGCGCACTGCTATGCGAGTGAAGACCATAGGCGCATTCTCATCGTCGTCGAGTGGAAAACCCGCAAGGCCTGGAGCCGTGCGCAATGGGATGCACGGCTTGGCGCCCTCGTCGAGAAGATTGCCCTCAATGCGGAGACGCTCGAGTTCAATCTCTATCAATGCGCAAATGTCGCCGGTCTCGCGACCGCGTGATCAAAACTATTGTCGTCCCTGTCGACGGATCGGCGCCTGCGCTTGAAGCTCTTGCGTATGCGTGCGATTTAGGCGCATCGCTTCATGCAGCGATCGAGATCTGCTATGCGATCGACTACATCGCTTTGCCCGGCAACCTCGGAAAGCCACCCGAATCGGCCCCCGATTTTTTGACGGAGGACGGTGAATTGGTCCTCGCCAAAGCGTGCGCGACCGCACGCCGGCTCGGAGTCAAGGCGCGGGCGCATCTCGTCCGCGGCAGCGTCGTCGACGCCATTCTGCACTTTGCGGATGAAACCTCAGCGGATCTCGTCGTGATGGGAACGCACGGACGCGGCGGCTTTCGGCGTTTGGTCCTCGGCAGCGTCGCGGAGAGCGTCGCCCGGCGCAGCACCATCCCCGTTTTACTCGTACGCGGCGCGAAAGCTGCGATAGGCAACGCTCAGATTGTCGGAGAACGCGCCCGTACATGAACGCTCATGGCCCGCGAATTCTCGTGCCGGTCGACGGTTCGGAATACGCCGATCGCGCGCTGCACGTCGCAGCCGACCTTGCTGGATCGCTCGGCGCGGAGGTTGTCGTCTGTCACGTCGTCGACCTCGCGCGGGCCGCGATGATGAGCGGGGGTGAGGTACAGCTCCTGGCCGGCTGCCTCGAAGAGCTGCAGGCCGAAGGACGCCGTATCGTCGACGCGGCGGTGGCGAAGGTCGGCTCCCCCGCGACAGCCTCGAGTCGAATCGTTCAAGGATTACCGATCGACGAGATCGAGAAGCTTGCGGCAGAAATCGAGCCGCAGTTCATCGTGATCGGTAGTCACGGCCGCAGCGGCTTCAAGCGCGCAATCATGGGAAGCGTCGCAGAAGGAGTCGCGCGCCGCGCGCCGGTTCCCGTGATGGTCGTTCCACCCAAACGAGCGGTTTAGCTTACCAGGTCCTCAATCCCGGCGCCAAATAACCCGGATGCCGCAAGAGTTCGCCGAGGGGACCCGCGTACGCGAGCACGGCTAGGATTAGCGCGAGGACGCCCCAACGGAACAGGTGTTGGAAGGCCGCCGGCGCCGACGACGATTCCTGCGATGGCGTCGCGAATGTGGCCTCCATCGATTCGGTCTTCTCATTACGTAGCAACGTCCCGATCGCAACCGCGACGAACAGCAGAATGCTCACGAAGAGAAAGAATCCGCCCGCAGCCGCGAGCAGCATGAATGGCTGCCACGTATTCGCCACTGCCGCTCCCATGTACCCCACGTCGGCGGTCCGACGCGGGGCGCCGAGCAATCCGGCAACATGCATCGAGAGCGACATAATCAGCATACCGAAGAACCACAGCCGCGTTTGAAAGAGCGCGAGCTCAGGCTTCCAAAGCGTACGCCCGGTGAGGCGCGGAATCATCCAATAGGCTACACCGAGAAACGTCAGCGCGACGGGGCCGCCCACCGTTACGTGAAAGTGCCCAACGATCCAAATCGTATTGTGCACCACGGTATCCATGCTGTACGACGCATTCACCAGTCCGCCGAACCCGCCGAGAATGAAGAGCAGCATGCCAAGAGCCGCGCCGCTGAACGTCGGATCGTTCCACGGCAGACTCTGCACCGTTGCAATAAAGCCGCGGCGCCCCCGCGCGATCGCCGCCAGCTCGAACGAGGCGAAGATTGCAAATGCAGTGATAAACGAGGGAATTGCGACGCCGTAGGTTGTCACCGTGTGCAGCATTTTCCAGGTCGAGGAAATGCCGGGCTCCATGAACTCGTGGTGAATCCCGACCGGCGTGGAGAGCAAGATCAACATGATGAAGGTCAGGCGCGTGAGGCCGTCGCTAAACACGTTCCCGCCGTATCGCGTCGGGATAATGTTGTACCAAATGATATACGCGCCCATGATCCAGAAGTAGACGAGCGGATGCCCGAAGTACCAAAAGAACATCCGGGTCAACATGACGTTGATGCCCGGTGTCCAGCCAAACGCCCAGGGAATCAATAACCCCATCTCGGCGACCACGCCCAGCGTCGCGACGATCCACATCACGAAGGTTGCGGCCGCACAGAAAACGACTAACGGGACGGGTTCCCCACGATGCTTCTTGCGGAAATAAAGCACGTTCGCGAATATCTCGAAGGCCACGACCCACGTGCCCAACACGAGCAGCGTCGCGCCGATGTAGAACCACGGGCTGGCTTTAAGCGGAGCGTAGAACGTATAAAGCACGGTTGCGTCGCCCTTGAGAATCGTCAGCGCGGCCATCGCCGTGCCCACGATCATGAGACCCCATCCGAACCAACCAGCGCCGAGGCTACGATCGCGCGGTATCGCTCGGTACGTCACGAACAACGAGAGGCCCGTAATGAAGAACGTTGTGAAGACGAGCGCCATCAATACGCCGTGCAACGTAAGTATCCGATAGTAGTCGAACCACGCCGGCGCCCCAAGGACGCCGGTGCGAGCAAACCCTTGAAAGACGCCGAAAAGCGCACCCAGCGCAATCGCCGCCGTCGCGGTGTAGATGTGCGCGATCACGACCCGATTCTCACGCCTAGTCTGATCCGAAGCCGGCACTCTAGCGTACCTCGATCGTAGCAAACATATCTTGGTGGTCGATGCCGCAGTATTCATGGCAGATCAGTAAGTACGTACCACGGTGCGTAAACGTGTGCGTCTCTTCGTTCACCCAACCGGGCACGGCCATCATGTTGATGTCCGTGTCAGGAATGAAAAACCCGTGGACTACGTCGGCACTCGTTACGAAGAACGTCACTTTGCCGCCGTCGGGAATAACGAGTTTGGACGGATTGAACGAGAAGACTTCGGCGACGTAGTATGCCTCGTACGAGCCGTTCGGGAGCTTCCGTAGGCCCGGCTTATCGAACGGCGGCGTTTGCGCCACCTTCGTCGGATCGATCTGCTGCATTCCGGTCGGTGGATTGATATTATCGGCGAAGGCGGCGAATCCAATCAGCGTCAAGAACGCGAACAGCATCGCGACGCCAAACGTCATCCACCAGCGCTCGTAGCGATGAACGTGCATCACCAACGCTCTCTCAATAAGAGGTACATAAGAAGCCAGAACACGGCAAAAGCACCGCCCATCACCAAAACAAAGCGGAGCGTGCCGATTAAAGGCGCTTCATCGCGCTTCATCCGCCGGCCGCTGTATGTTTGCTCTGCTCCTCGTGTTGGTAACGCGACTCCATTTCGCTTCCGATTCGCTCCAGCAACGCTTCCGCAGTTGCTCCCGCGATACGAGACCCGGCCGCCCAATCGAAAGCCTCCCCGAGCGCGCCGCCCGGCGGACGATAGCCACCCTGCAGCTCGAGCAAAGCCGACTCATAGGTCTCGTCGGCCCGGACGGTCAGCTCGCCGTCGAACTCGGGATACGGCCCGGCGACCGGCTTCCAATGAATGTGCCAGGGTTGTTCCATGTGCATCGGATCGGCCGCCGGACCGAACGTCACGGTAACGTCCTTCGTGAGCTCGAAGCCCGGTCCCGAGAGCGTGAGCTTGAGCGAACGTGGCGCTCCCGATGCCGCACTTGCGGCGACCCGGTCCGCGAGGTACCGCTGCGCGCGGTGGTACGGGCAGAGCACGACGTGACGTTTCATAAGGTGAGTCATGCGTCTATCCTATCGGGAAAGTGCGAAGAACTGTCGAAGCGCGTGTTCCGAACTCCTTCATAAGCTCAGCTCTTGCGCATCTTATAACCCGTGCCGTAGACGGTCAGCACGTAATGCGGATCCCGTGGATCTTTCTCGATCTTCTTCCGCAGGTTATTGATGTGGCGATCGAGCGTCCGCTCGAACACCTCGCCGCTATCGCCCAAGAGATCCAACAGATGAGAGCGGGTGAATACCTCGCCCGGATTCTCGGCGAGCACGGACAGAATTTTGAACTCGGTGGCCGTCAGGGCCGCCGTCCGCCCTTCTATGCTGACCTCGTGGAAGTCGTGATCGATCTCGAGGTCCACGATCCGCGTCTTTCGCGTCGTTCGCCGATTTGGCGGGATCGCCGCAGGTTCGCCCGTGCGGCGCAGCAGCGCGCGCACCCGAGCGACCACTTCGCGCGGCGAGAAGGGTTTGGTGACGTAATCGTCCGCCCCGAGTTCGAGACCGACCACGCGATCGGCCTCGTCGGCGCGTGCCGTCAGCACGATCGTGGGAACGCGCGGGGATGCGACCGAGCGCAACACGTCGAGGCCGCTGCCGTCCGGCAGGCTGACGTCGAGTAGCAGCACGTCGGGCGCGCCGCGCTCCAAGCTCGCCGTTGCGTCCGGCGACCGTGCCGCAGACCTCCACGGCAAATCCATCGCGCTCGAGATAGGCTCGAAGAACGTCCGTGATCGCGGCCTCATCGTCGACCACGAGAACGCGCTTGGGCATCACGGCGTTCGATCGCCGAGCGCATCGACGAGCGCCGCTGCTTGCCGCAGCGCGGCCGCCAAGGTTTCCAAACGTGGCTTGGTCGGCGGCACGAGCTCGTCGATCATGCCCTCTACGTTGGCCAGCGCTATGCCGAGCAGATTGCGCAGTTCATGGCTCCGATCGTCTTGCGACTGCACCTCAAGGTAATCCGCGAAAAGGCTGCCGTTGCCCTACAGAAGCGGGTTTGCTGCCGGCGAGCCGAATTTCTTCACGTATGGACGATCGAGCGCTCTCGCTCGTGGATCTCGCCGGCTCGCGCCTGCCATTGCTCGAACACGCGCCCGACGCGACGATCATTATCGACGCAGACGGAGGCTGCATTCGGCTCGTTAATGCGCAGACGGAACGCCTGTTCGGCTACTATCGCGAAGAGCTCATCGGCCAGCCGGTTGAGATGCTCATTCCGCAGCGCTACCGCCGGCGGCACGTCAGTGACCGCGCCAGGTACTCGGTCGATCCACGCGTTCGGCCGATGGGTGCGGGGCTCGAGCTTTACGGGCTGCGCAAAGACGGAAGCGAGTTTCCGGTGGAGATTAGCCTGAGTCCGCTCGTAACGTCCGACGGACGATTTGTAGCAAGTGCGATTCGCGACGTAACGGAAAACAAACAGATCGAACAGCGTTTGCGCGAGCTAAACGCCGAACTCGAACAGGCGAACCTTGCAAAAGACCGATTTCTGGCATCGATGAGTCACGAGCTGCGCACGCCGCTCAATGCAATCATTGGATTCACCGGTACGCTGCTGATGAAGCTGCCGGGACCGTTAACGGAGGAGCAGGATCGCCAACTCAAGATCGTTCAATGGAGCGCGCGCCATCTGCTTTCGTTGATTAACGACATCCTCGACCTTGCCAAGATCGAATCCGGCAAGTTCGATCTCAACCTCGAAGTCGTCCCGATCGAGGAGGTCGTGCACGACGTCGCGGCATCGCTCGCCGAACGTGCAGCCGAGAAGGGCCTTTCCCTCACCACATTGGTAGCCCAAGATGCGCGTTGGGTGAAGACGGATCGCCGATCACTACGTCAAATTCTCCTCAACCTAACGAGCAACGCGATCAAGTATACACACGTAGGGACCGTTCGCGTAGAGGTCCACTCGACAACGTGGCAGGATCGCCCTGCGGTCGCGCTCAGCGTCAGCGACACGGGCATCGGGATCAAGCTCGAAGACCAGCCGCGACTCTTCAAAGCATTCGAGCAGTTCGATCGGTCGGGCACGCGGCGAAGCGACGGAACGGGCCTCGGTCTCTTCCTCTGCCAAAATCTGGCGACGTTGATCGGTGGCGACTTGTCCGTGCGGAGCGATCCCGGGGAGGGCAGCACGTTTACACTGACGTTGGTATGTGAGCCGTGACCGCGAGCGGCAGAATACTCGTGGTCGACGATAACTCGGCAAACCTCGACCTCATGCTCTATCTGCTGCGCGCCTTCGGGCACGAGGCTGAAGGCTGCTCGGACGGGCTTGCTGGTTTCGATGCCGTACGGAAAGGCACGTACGCGCTGGTGCTCACCGATATTTTGATGCCGGGCATCGACGGATATGAGTTTGCGCGCCGCTGTAAGGCTGACGCTCGGCTCGCCTCCACGCCGCTCGTCGCGGTTACGGCCCTTGCTATGGATGGCGACCGCAAGCGCATAGCATCCGTCGGCTTCGACGGATATATCTCGAAGCCGATCGATCCGCACACGTTTGTGTCGCAGATCGAAACGTATCTCAAGCCATCCGCTCCGTAATGGCAACGGTTCTCGTCGTTGACGACGACGACAATGCGCGGCTTCTCGTCCGGACGCTGCTCGCACATGCCGGCCATATCGTGTACGAAGCTCCGAACGGCGCCGACGGCCTTGCGGTCGCCGCCACAGAACGACCGGACCTGTTAATCCTGGACCTTTCGATGCCGTCGATGGGCGGCCCGCAGTTCGTCCGCGCCCTGCGCGCCGACCCCGCCACGGCGGCACTTCGAGTAGCGCTCTACACCGCGACGCCGATGAATGACGCGCTGCGCGACTTCATGGCGATGTATCGAATACGGCATATCATCCCGAAGCCGTCCGAACCGGAGGAGCTACTCAAAGCGGTCCGGCTTGCCTTGAGCGCCTAGGCGGCCGTGTGCTGCGAAAAACCGATGAATCGCGCATTCCCACCGCGTTCACATCGGCCGGGTATGGTCTCAAGCGTGACGCATCTCCGGGAAGATATTTCGGTCAAGGGGTCCGTTCCCCAGATCGAGCGGCGGCTCGAGGCATATTTAGAGTCGTTACGTAGCTCGAATGGCGTCGCCCGGCTCCGACTGCGCGTACCCCTTCTGGTACAAGGCATCAATCTGGATCGTGAGGTGCGTGTCGAGGCATGGCGGGATCGCGACGACCAGAACCTCAACGATCTTATACGCATACGATGGTCAGCCGAGGGCAGCGCCGTCTTCCCCGCATTCACCGGAACGCTCGTCGTCTGGGGAGAGGGAGATCGGAAAGTCAGCTACATCGAGCTCGACGGAACCTACGAGCCGCCGCTCGGAACGGCCGGAGCTATCTTCGACGAAGCAATAGGCCGGCGAATCGCCGAGAGCGCTGCGCGCGAGTTCCTAGGCGATATACGGCGCGGGCTCGACGCTGCGCGACCCGGGGTCTAGAACGTGAAACGCCCGATGGCGTTCTTCGTCGATTGCACGAACCACAAATTGCCGTCCCCTCCTAGCGTCAAGCCTTGGATCATGGGCTGGAGTGGTCCCGTTTGATAGAGCTTGACTTTCCCTCCCGAGATTGTGCCTATTTGGCTGCTCTCGCCGACGGCAAACCACACTTTGCCATCGGCCCCGCGCGTGATTCCGGTAACGGCGCCGCCGCCGCCTGGCGGCATCGGAAACTCGGTGAACGTACCGCCCGTCGAGACCTTTGCGACACCGTCACTCTCACCAACCCAGAGCGACGAGCCGATCGCGACGATACCCTCCGGCCTAGCGTCGCCGTCGGTATTCTTATAAAGCTTGACCGTGCCCGACAACGTGATGCTGCCGACCTGATTCGTGCTCGGTTGCGTGAACCACAGCGTCTTCGCCGGCCCTTTCGTGATAAACTCGTTCGAGAATCCGTTGTGCGACCGGAGTTTATACTCGGTTACCTTGCCTTTGGGCGTCATCCGCGCGACGTAGTTGGTCGTGCCGTCGATCTCGAGAAACCACAACGCTCCGTCAGGGCCTGCGGTAATGCCCGTCGGAACGTGCGGCACCTTGAACTCGGTCACTTTCCCCGCCGTAGTAATGCGACCGATCCTGGCGCCCGCGTACTCTGTGAACCAGAGCGATTTATCCGGGCCCGCAGTAATATCCAACGGTGACGCGTTTGGAGCAAGGGTCTTATAGCTGGTCTGCTTTCCGCCGGTCGTGATGCGCCCGATCCTGCTTGCGAGCTCTTCGGTGAACCAGAGCGCGCCATCCGAACCGGCCGCGATATTGAGCCCGCCGGCGTTGGGTGTCTGCAGCTTGAATAGCTTTGTCGTCGCGGCCGGCCGTTCTGCCCGTGCCGCAAACTCCGGCGAGGCGGGCACGACGGCGCGAGATCCCGCGCAGCCGCAAAGCACAAACACTGCTAACAATCGCCTCATGACCGACCTCCCGAGTAGCAATTGCGGGAGAATACTCCACTGACGGCGCGGACCTTTTCGGTGCGCCCGGCGACCGGTTCCGGCGAGCTAACTCGTACAGGCGACCAGCGCTTCGATCACCCGCTTCGTCTCCTCCGGGTCGCGCACCGCGATGCAATCGACGCCTGCTTGCTTCGCGGGATAGTCGTTGCCGCCCGGAAACAGCGCATCGCCTATGAATAGCATCCGTTCAATCGGAATGTGCAGAACGTCTTGCAACTTGCGGATGCCGTAGGCCTTGTCGACGCCCGGCCGCGTGACATCGA
Organism: Vulcanimicrobiota bacterium; assembly: GCA_963758805.1. GTDB lineage: Bacteria > Vulcanimicrobiota > Vulcanimicrobiia > Vulcanimicrobiales > Vulcanimicrobiaceae > Cybelea. Next base: position 834,794 of record CAVWWP010000001.1, on the reverse strand, counting down.
TCGAGGTAGTGCCACCGAGAAGTACGGAAAAATCGGGCAGCATCTTGTCGAGAACCGCCTTGATTTGTTTGCGCTTGGCGAAATCGGGATCCCATTGCGCCTTCGCGTCGAGAGGCGCTTGTTGACCGAGGGCCGAGTAGGTGATTTGCGTTCCGCGATCCTCGATGCGCTCGCCCCAAGTTTCCTTTGGCTGAAAGCCGGTCTGAAGAACCGCCTTCTCGAGTGAATCCTCGATCGTTTTCTTTTGATCTTCGCTTAAGTCGTCCGAATAGAGTTTGCGCCATCCGCCGTCATAAACAAAAAACTTGGTGCCCGAAGTCGGCAGTATCGAGAGATTTGAAAGATTGCTCCCGTGCGGGAGATGCCCCAGCACTTGCGTTTCGAATTGGGGAAAGTCGCCTCCGGAGATGATCGCGACTTTTATTGCGCGCATCAAGCGGTCGAGGAGTACCGCCATCTCGTCATCTATGGCGGCCTTGCTCTTCGCCAGCGTCCCGTCCAGATCGAACACGATGAGACTCTTCATCGGACAAGGCTTTTCCCGCTACGGCAAGTTTCCTATAGAAATAGGTCTGTCGTCGAGAAAGCTCAGCCGCTACTTCGCTCGACTCACCACCGCGCCCGCGGGACCGCTAAAGCCGATGAACGACTTCAAAGATCTACCGCCGGCCGGGTAGGCGTAAACCCGGACGTTATGCTGGAACCTTTTATAAAACGTTCCGGGAACGTAGACGGCGCCAGATTCAATCGAGAATGCGTAGACGCCGGTTGAACGATCGATCGGCACGATTCCGACCCTCTTGCCGGAGTCTCCGCTAATCTTGAAGCGGTAAATCATGGCCGCGCCACCAGCAATGGCGAAATATCGGCCGTCCCACTTGATTCCGCCGGGATTCGGTACGCTTTTGTTCAGCGTTATATCCGTAAACTCAGTGCTGCCTTTCGGGAGCTCTGCGAATAATGCCGGACCGCCCCGTGGAGGGCGTCCGTCGACGAAGAGATCGCCCTTGGCATCGTACCCGCAAAAATAATATGACCTAATGTTAGGGTCGCTACGGTAGACCACCGGCCCCTTAGCGCCGGCGAAAATAGCAATGTTGCGTCTAAAGTTTGCAACGGCGAGATTCCCAGTCGCCGGGTCGACGGAACAATCAATTGGCATATAGCCACTGTCGTTCAAGAGTTTTATCGGCCTCTTTCCACCATGTGCGTACTCGCGGATGACACTTTGCTCCTGGTCGACAATAAAAACGTCACCGCGAGCGTCGACGCACTCGCCCAAAGCTTCGCCGAACCCGGTGAGGGTTTGCACTACGTTGCCTTTCGGCAACGCCAATACGTAAACGTTGCTGCCGTCGGAGACGTAAAGCAATGGTGGCGGCGTTTGCGACGAAGTGGGTTGCGGCGCAGAACTGGGTGGCGCGACAGGCACCGACGACCCATTGCAGGCCGCAAAAATAGCCGCGGCCGCGCATGCGCTTAGCGCGGATCGCAGCCGGAAGATCACCCTTGCCCCAAAAGCCAGCCTTGAACTATGGATTAGCCGCTGCGGGGTGGCGGCTTTGCGACGTACGTATACTTTTCACCACAAACCCGGCAAACATTCAGCGGGCTTCCAAAATGTTCGTGAGGTGCGTACACTTTTGGAGCGGCTTTCGCACGCTTCTTGACGACGGTTACAGGTTCTATTTTTTCGTTACTCATTTCGCTCCCGAGGCTGGGAGCCGCACGCAACCAAGTATAAACGGAAGCGCTGATATTTATGTTTCGAGGCAGGTCGGTCGCCACCTGCGGCCGGCTAGGCGGCTTGCAGCCGAAGCCGGCGCGCAGAAAACGCTACGCCCAACGCAATTACGGCCGTCATTAACGTGATCGCGCTGCCGCTGAATGCCGTGAAGTCGAGGGATTTGCCGTTGTTGAGCGGGCCGATGTACCACCAGATGAGGTAGACGATCTCGAAGGTACGGCTGGTTCCGGAAGCCGCGCCGCACGCCAGCGCAAGCGATGGAATGAAGAGCGTGCCCGCGAGCACGCCCAGCACGCCCATTGTGTTGCCTGCGAGCGCCCAGTGCAGCAGCGAACCGCTTCCGGTGAGTAGTGCCAGCAAGACACCGGCAATCCAGAGTGCGAGAAACTGCCGCCGGAGCGGGTGCAGCGATGGGTAGACGAAGCCCTGCGTGTCGTCGATCGTTTCGCGCGTGCCCATTTGCGACCAGATGAGGACCGGCCAGAGCCAGGCCATGCCGAGCGCAATGCTCTGCTCGGCGGCCGGTGTTGCCAGCGTCGCAATCCAAAGACCGATCGCGACGGCATACCACCAGAAGTTCAGGCCTTTGAGCATCAGTCGCAGCTCCGCTAGGACCAGCGTGCCGAAATCGCCGCGGAATATGATGTCAAAGGACGGCGTCGTGACGCGTTCTGCCGCTTTTGCGAAACCGAGTTGCCAAGCTTTGGGCGCGCGTTCCGACGCCGCACGCGACCCCGAGGCGAACCGGTCGAAGACCAGCGCGGCAAATGCGACGATCGCAACCGCGACGAGCAACCAAACTGCGCGGCCCATCAACACCGACAACGTCCACGTAAAGCCGTGCCAAACGAAGTAATGTCCGGTCTCGCGGCTGCCGCCGATCACCAAGTCGAAATCGCGCTTCGCAGCGTGCGGCGCGATAGCGGCGATCGCGGCGTTGACCTGCTTACCGACGGCGTAAATCCCCATTGCGTCGTTCCATGGTGACGGGATGCGCGAAACGGATTGCGCACCGGCGCTGAGGCCGAAGACCCAAGCGAAGAAATAGACGACGTTACCGATTCCGCCGCGCAGGAACGGAATGGCTTCGAATAGGACGGCTACGGCGGCGACGATTGCGATCACCGGCAGCGCGACGACAACGAACGGCGTGACGATCGCGAGCAGGTCGATCGTCCGGTCCTCACCGCGAACGAGCTGCATCACGACGGCGTCGACACACAGGAAGGCCGAAAGCGAGAACAAGACTGCGACGTTTCCGAGCCACTTGCCCGCAATGTACTGGAACTTAGAGACAGAGGTTGCGGCCACAATTTCGCCGACCCGCGTTTGGCGGTCGACATCGATTGCGCTCTTAACGAGATAGAAGCCGAAGAGCGAGATGGTGACGGTCGCAAGCATGGCGAGCATTGCGCCCATCCACGCCGAGTTGTAGACGCCGCGATAGCCGTCTACCGTGAACGCAACGTAGTTCGCGTTTCTCGCAGGCACGAATAGCACGCCTAGCAGAAGCGTGACGACAACGGTCGCCAGGTATTGATAGCGGCGCGTGCGCTCGAAGAAGTCTGCGCGCGCGATGCCGCAGATTGCAAAGAGACCTCTCATGCGACCGCTTTTGTCCCGGCGACGGTCTGAAGGTAAGCGTTTTCGAGTGAGCCGGAACCGTTGGTAAGCGCGGACGGCGCGCCGCAAGCGATCAGCTTGCCGCCGCCAACGATAGCGACCCGATCGGCGACCGTTTCGACGTCGGAGCAGATGTGCGTAGAGAGAATGATGATGCGTTCGCCGGCCAGTTCGCGCAAGAGGTTGCGAAAACGCACCCGTTCCTCGGGGTCCAGGCCCGTCGTCGGCTCGTCGACGATAAGAACGCCCGGGTCGTTGAGCAATGCTTGCGCGATTCCGACGCGTTGCCGCATCCCGCCGGAGTAGCCGCCCAGCGGGCGTTTCATCGCGTGCGTGAGGTTGACCATCTCCAGCAGCGATTCGATGCGCGGGCGCGATGCGCGGCGATCGAGGCCTTTCAGTGCCGCGAGGTATTCGAGGAACTCGACCGCGTTGAGGTGCGGATAAACGCCGAAGTCTTGAGGCAGGTAGCCCAGCGTGCGGCGGAGCGGGTCGGGCGATCGCACGACGTCGGTCCCATTAAAGACGATCGATCCACTGGTCGGGCGCGTCACGGTCGCAAGCATGCGCATGAGCGTCGATTTGCCCGCGCCATTGGGGCCGAGCAAGCCGAGGATGCCGGCCCGTAACACGAGCGAAAAATCGTTGACGGCAACGACGTCGCGGTAGCGCTTGGTAAGAGCGCTGATTTCGAGTTCCACACCGTAGGTACGCTGGGAATGCGATGTTGTTTCGCCCGCCCTTGCATGTTGTCGCACTACGGTGTAGAACCGGATAGTCGCCATGGGTTTATGGCCTGATATCGACGTGTCCCGCTGGGCCGGCACCAAGCGCAGCCTGCACCTCTACACGCAAATGCTCGGCAAGATGAAGCTCGCGCGAGCGCCCATGGAACCAAACTGGATGTTCACGCGCCTGCTGCTCACGCCGCGCGGCGTGACCACCGGTTTCATCCCTTGGGCAGGCGAATCGTTCGACGCTTCCATCGACGTGTTTGACTCGACAATCGTGCTCGCGCGCAGCAACGGCGCTCGCGCCACGATTCCGCTCCTGCCCGTGCGCACGGTTGCGGATGTATATGCCGATGTGGCGGTCGCGCTCGAAAAGCTGAAGGTCGAATGCGCGATCACACCGGTTCCGCAAGAGATTCCCGACACGACGCCGCTCGATCAAGACCGCCGGCCGAGCGAATACGATCCGGCCGCCGTCTTACGCTGGTTCCAAGCGACGACGGCGACGGCCGACGTCTTCGACGAGTGGCGCTCGCACTTCTTCGGCCGCACCGGCATCCAGCTTTGGTGGGGCGCATTCGATTTTGCGCTGATTCTCTTTAACGGACGGCATGTCGCGGCGCCGATCGATCGCGGCTACCTCATGAAGTACGATCTCGACGCCGAGTTGATGAACGTCGGGCTGTACTACGGCGACGATAAGGCTGCGCCGTTCTTCTATGGATATATCTATCCGGAACCACCTGGCGCCGAGAAGCTTCCAGTTGCGACCGAGCGAGGCCGCATGGTCGGCGCAACTCCACGAATGGGTACTGCCGTACGAGGCAGTGCGCCGCGCAGAAGATCCAGCTGCGGTCATCCGCACCTTCGTCGACTCGATTTACGAGCAGTGCTTCGCAGCCGCGGGCTGGAATCGAGCGGCGTTGAGCTACAAAGCGCCGCGTTCAGCGAACTAGCCGCCCACGAAAGGATGACTGCAATGCTAAAGCCCGGCGACCGAGTCTACATCGACGGAACTAAGGAAGAGGGTACGGTCAAGGAGGTCCACCCGCACGAAGTGGTCGTGCGCGTCGCCACGGCCGAGGGACACGAGCTGCGAAAATACACCTATGAAGATCTCCGTCTCGATCCGACGCTCGGCGAGGTCTCCAAGTTCGTCGATCATTAAGCGCTTCGCAGCGCTTAAGCGTTACCGCAGTAGGACGAACCGGCCGCCGTCGGTGCAGATGATCACAAGCAGCATCGAAACGAGCGTCAGATCGTAGTTCCATCCAAAGCCGTCGGCGCCCCAGAAGCCGGTCTTCCATACAAATATCTTTTTCTGAATCGCGCCCAGCATGATGAGGATTAGGCCGATCGCCGCCAGCTGCTGCAGCACGCCCAAAATGACGCCCGCTCCACCGGCGATCTCGGCGAAGGCGAGGAAGATCGTAAAGCCCTTCGGCAACCCGATGCTCTTGCTGCGCGCGTCTGGGTCCTTGAGGTCGTTGAGACCGCTGTTCATATAGATCGCGCCGGCCATGATCCGCAGTAGCACGAGCGCGTAATCGGTAAACGCCTCGAGGTGGAACATACGCCGAGGCCGTTCCCCTTGCAGTGCAAGGCATCCTGTCCGGCGTAATCAGGCTAGCGTGACGGCGCTCATCGTTGTCTTTATCGCGATCCTCGTGCTTGTCACGATCGCGAATCGCATCAACGTAGCATATCCGATTGTCCTCGTGCTCGGGGGCATGGTGATAGGCTATATCCCCGGCGTACCGACGTTCCCGCTGCCGCCCGACCTCGTGCTGCTCGTCTTCTTGCCGCCGCTGCTCTACTGGGAAAGTATCACCGCGCCGACGAGCGAGTTCCGCGCCGGAGCGCTATGGATATTCCAGATGGCCTTTGGCTTGGTCATCGCAACGACCGTTGTTGTCGCGGTTGTCGCACACGCGATCGTCCCCGGCATGAGTTGGGGCGTCGCGTTCGTCCTCGGTGCGATCGTCTCGTCGACGGACGAAGTCGCGTTCGCATCGATCGCCGACGAGCTCAACGTCCCCCGCCACGTCATCGGCACGATCGAAGGCGAAAGCCTCGTCAACGACGCGACGTCGCTGATTCTCTATGCCATCGGCATCGCGGCGGTCGTCGGCGCATCCTTTTCTCTCCTGCACGCGGCCGGCGCGCTGATCGTCACCATCGTCGAATCGGTTGTTATCGGCCTGGTCATCGCCGCCGTTGCGGCGTTCGCATGGCGCGCGCTGAAAGACGAAACGCTGCAGGCGACGATCTCCGTCGTCGTCCCGTTCCTTGCGTATCTGCCCGCGTACTACATCGGTGCTTCGGGGGTCCTGGCAACCGTGACGACCGGTCTTGCGATCAGCCGGTACGCGCCGCGGGTTCTCCAACCGCGCGCGCGCGAGCTGCTCACCGGATTCTGGGTGACCGTCGTCTTCTTGCTCAATGCTTTCATCTTCACCGAAGTCGGGATTCGCTTCCATTCGATCGTCGACGGGCTGCGAGAGTACTCGGTCGGTCAGCTCGTGTGGTGGGGCGGCGCGGTGGCCGTCGCGTGCGTCGTCGTTCGACTGCTCTGGACGTTCGGACAGGGACTCTTGCCGCAAACCAATGAGCCCGAGCACGTTGGCGGTAAAGCCGACTGGTCGCACGTCGCGCTCCTGGGCTGGGTCGGGATGCGCGGCGGCGTTTCGCTAGCGGCGGCGCTGGCGATTCCGTTGGAAACCGTCGCCGGACCGTTTCCATTTCGGAACCTCGTCATCTTTATCACGTTCGTCGTCTTGCTCGTCACGCTGGTAGGACAAGGCGGAACGCTGCCGTGGCTCATTCGTTGGTTGAAGATCAAAGACGACGGCGCCGCGGTCCGAGAAGAGCGCCTCGCGCTGATGGCCAGTGCACGCGCGGGGATCGCGCGTCTCGAAGAGCTCCGCCGCGAAGGCACGTACCCGCCGGAGGTTTTGGAACTCCACTTGCGCCGGCTCGAGGCGCGACTCGCGGAGTTCTCGTCCGATGGACGCGCGACGCCGGCCGCGCGCACGACGGCTCTCTTCCGACAGGCTCAGCGCGAACTCATAGCCGCGCAACGGGCGAAGGTCATCGAGCTCCGCGAACACGGAAAGATAGATAACACGGTGATGCGGCGACTGCAGCGCGCCTTCGACCTTGAATCGGTTGAGTTGCAGGTTCTGGAGAGCACCGGCCACTCTGACATCGAGGAGTGATAAAGAGAGATGCAAATATCGCGCCGCGCCTTTATCGGTTCAACGCTGAGTGCCGGTGCCGTGCTCGCGGGCGCACCGCCCGCAGCGGCTGGGGATCTGTCGGCCACGCCCGATTCACCGATCGTTCCCGTCACGATCGATGCCAACCGCGTCATCCGCACGGTCGTCGGGCTGCGCCCGTACCGTGCGACCGGCTTCGTGCTTCGGGCGCAGGCATTTGGGGACAAAGTGCTCGTACACGATTACGGGCACGGCGGCGGCGGGTTCAGCCTCTCGTGGGGCTGCGCGACGTTGGCCGCCGACATGATCGCCGGCCGTTCGCCGTCGAGCGCCGCGGTACTCGGCTGCGGGGTCGTCGGTTTGGCCACAGCGCGGATTCTCCAAGACCGCGGCTGGGCGGTCACGATCTACGCGCAGAGCCTGCCGCCGCAAACGACGTCGAACGTCGCCGGTGCGCAATGGACGCCGACGACTGTCTTTGCGATGCCGCAGGCGACGCCGGCCTTTCTCGACACGTTCCGAAAGGCCGCCCGCATCGCAAACCGCGCGTTTCAACTGATGGCCGGATCGACCTATGGCGTTCGGTGGATCGACAACTACGATCTCAAACGCGACGCGCAGACGCCAGGGGGCGAGATCCACTACGCGGAGTCGGCCGGTATTGCCGATCTCTACGCCGACGTCGAAACCATCGACCCGGCGACCGTGCCGTTCGTCGGCTTCCAGAGCATCCGCCGCTTTGCAACGATGCTGATGGAGCCAAACACCTTTCTACCGGCCGTCGAGCGCGATTTTCTCTTACGCGGCGGCCGAATCGTCGTACGGACGTTCAACACGCCGGCCGATGTTGCGGCGTTGCGCGAGCCGGTTGTCTTCAACTGCACAGGGCTGGGCTCGCGCGCGCTGTTCGGCGATACCGTTCTCGAACCCGTGCGCGGCCAACTGACGGTTCTCGAGCCGCAGCCGGCGATCGACTACACGTATCTCGATACGGGGCTCTATATGTTCCCGCGGAACGACGGCATCGTGCTCGGCGGCACGTTCGATCACGGTAACTGGTCGACCGAGGTCGACCTCGCAACGCAAGCGCGGATACTAGCCGAGCACGCGGCGATCTTCGGAGAACGCTAGCCGTACGCTTCGATTAGGTGCTGCGCGTACCACGCCGGCCATGCTTGCGGCGGCTTCTGCTTCGTATAGGCTTCGTCGAGCTCGACCAGATCGCGCGTAAGGTGACTGCGTATCGGGCGACGCCCGAGCAGACGCGGCAACTCCGAGTGCGCCAGCAGCCAGTCGGAATAGAACGTTGCCCAGTCATCGTCATTGCCGTCGGTGTCCGCGAAGACCACGTGATGAACCTCGCCTACCTGGTGCAGCAGCGCCGCAATCTTTACCGAATCATCACTCATCCGAAACTCCTTCGAAGGTAGCCCATTCTCCACCGGAGTAGCCACAGTCATGCCGACGTTTGAGAATGCCGATCCGGCGAAACGTGCCGCCGGCTACGCGGCGGTCGATCGGCATGTGCGCGACGGTATGTGCGTCGGGCTTGGCACCGGCACGACCGCGTATTGGGCTATCGAACGCGTCGGCCAACGTGTTGCGGCCGGCGAGCACATCTCCGCCGTCGCAACGTCGAGCGAAACGGAACGCCTCTGCCGCAGTTTGGCGATTCCCGTGCTCGGACTCTTAGAGCGCCCGATGCCGATTGCGATCGACGGTGCCGACGAGGTCGCACCTGATTGGGCGCTGACGAAGGGCGGCGGCGGCGCGCTCTTTCGCGAGAAGGCCGTCGCGCTCTCCTGCGATCGATACATCGTGATCGTCACCGAACAGAAGCTTGTAGCCGCGCTGGGCGCGTTTCCGACTCCGGTCGAGATCGTGCCATATGCTGCCCCCTACGTCCAGCGGGAACTCGCACGACGGTTTAACGATTTGCAGACCGTGCGTCGTGAGTCCGAACGGCTCCCCTTCATCACCGATAACGGCAACTGGATCTTCGACTGTCACTTCGGGCGCATCGACGACCCGCAGCAACTCGACGCGGCGTTGCGCGAGATCCACGGTATCGTCTCGACCGGACTCTTTTACGGCATCGCAGCCGAGATCATCGTCGGCGAACCCACGGGGGACGCGCGTCCCCTAACTCGCAGCCGCTAGAACCTGGTCTGCGGCGAGTTCGCCCGACCGGACCGCACCTTCCATCAAGCCGTGCATTGCGGTGGCGCGCTCGGAGCCGGCCCAGTAGATGCGCCCTGCCGGTTGATGCAGGACGTGCCCGTAACTCGTGAGCACGCCAGGTGGAAAATGGCTGATCATGCCGCCGAGCGACCAGCGTTCGGCCGCCCAATCCGCCTCGATGCAGGCGATTGGAGAGAGCGCCTTCGGGCCATAGCGCGCGGCAAGCGCGTTCAACCAAATCTCGCGCCGTTTCTCCGGCTCGAGCGCGGCAAGTTCCAACGCTTTCGGACCGACGGCGTAGCTGCTCAGCATCCCGGGTTTCCCGGAACGTGGCGTCTGGTCGAGCGCAACCGCAATTGGCAAGTCAGGCGCGACGCTCATACCCGAGAGTCCATCGGCACGCCAAAATGGTTCGTCGTAAAGCGTGACCATCCGAATGATTGCCCCGGTCGGCATTCGGCGCAACAGATACTCGTGCTCGAGCGGTAGTGCGGGATCGTAAGCGATCTGGCTCGCAAGCGTCGGTGGCACGGTAACGATGACATATCGCGCATCAACGGCCGTGTCGTCCGCGATGACTCGCACGCCGTCAGCGGTCTGCGATATCTGCCGCACCGGTGCAGACAGGCGCACCGCGTCGCCGAGCCTTGCTGCCATCGCCGTGATGAGTTCGGGCGAACCGCCGCCGTCGACGAGATGCGTCTCGGTCATCGATGAGTCGGTATAGTACTCGAAGCTTCCGCCGCCGCGCGCGAGTACGAGGGAGCCGAGTACCGATACCTCCGAGATATCGCACGTGAAGAGCGTCATCAAGGCGGTGCGCATGAGGAGGCGAGCGGTCGCGTTGGGTACGTTCCACCAATCGGCGACCCAATCGCCCAAGCTGCGCGCGTCGAGCCCACGCGCATACGGCGCCGTCCACGGCGTTTCAAGAGGAACGTCTTTGACCAGCGCGTTTAGTCGCGCGAAGCCGAGACCGAGACTCACGAGCGCAAACGGATCGAGCTTTGGAATGCGTCCGGCGTACCGCATATTCTTGCCGCCTAGATGCATGACCGTCTCACCGGTGTCGTACTGAGGATAGACGTCGAAACCGAACTCCTTACAGAGCGCGAACATTCGATCTTGGTCTTTGCCGAGCCAGGTGCCGCCGACCGAACAGAGCGTCCCGTCGGGCGCGGCCTTATTCCAGACGCGACCGCCGACGCGATCGCGTGCCTCCAGCACTATAACGCTCTGTCCGTTTGCCGTCGCGCGTAAGGCCGCCGCAATTCCCGCGAACCCGGCACCGACGACACAAACGTCCGTCTTCCGCCGATCTTCCGTCTCCATACTACGAAGACTTTACGGCGCGCAACCCCTAAGCGTCAATTCGAGCGGCAAAAATACCGATATCTTTCAAGAAAGAACGGCCCCCGCTTCCGTAGAATCTAGCCGGTGCAAACGCTGGGACTTGCTGCGGGTCGGCGATTAGCACTACTTATAATTATAAGGAGTCGATCTCGCATGGATATTCCTCGCTCGGTCCGGTTCGCATTGAGTATCTGCGCGGCCGCCGGCTTTCTCGTCGCCTGCGGCGGTGCGTCGCAACCCGGGCTTGCGCCGTCTGGCCCAGCCCAGCAAGCCGAGCGCAGCCCGGCCGTGCACCCGAACCGCGGCGAATCGTGGATGGCGCCCGATGCAAAGGGGAAACGCTATCTGCTCTACGTCTCCGACGTGGCCGGAAGCGAAGTCTACGTTTTTTCGTATCCGCGAGCAATCGTCAAGGGTATCTTGACCGGCTTCAAGTCCCCGTACGGCGATTGCTCGGACAGCGCCGGGCACGTCTACATCACCGACTTCAAGCTGGATGAAGTCTTCGAGTTCGCACACGGCGGGACGAAACCGATTAACACTATTTCGCTGAACGGCGCGCAACCAGTTGGCTGTGCCGTCGACCAGACGACTGGGAACCTCGCCGTTTCGCTCTGGACAGGTACCGGCGGCAGCGACGGAGGCATTCTTGTCTACGCGCATGGCTCTGGAACGCCCATGCTCTACACGCAGACGGGCATCCGGAAGTTCTATCCGCCCGCCTACGACAACCAAGGCAATCTCTTCGCCGAAGGCGTCAATAATAGTGACGCGTATTTGCTCTCCGAACTTCCCAGCGCTGGTTCGTCGCTTGAAGCGGTCTCACTGAATCAGACCATCTCGTATGGAGCCGGTGTCGCATGGGACGGTAAATACCTAGCCGTGGGCGACAACGCGTACGAAGGCAACGTGGGAGAGAGCGGCTTGTACCAATTCTCGATCGCGGGCACGACCGGAACGCTTCAGGGGTCGACGCAGTTCGATGCGAGCGGCAAGCACTGCTCGACGATTCTCGTCTGGCAACCGCTGCTGCCGAAACTCGCGAATAATGAGTTCCGCAATCAAAGAAAGCCCTCGGCGGAAACATCGACTGCAATAGCATTGGCTTCTGGGAATACCCGGCAGGCGGAAAAGCGATTAAGACGGTTGACGGCAACGGCTCCGGTCCATACTCGCCGTACGGTGAAGCGATCAGCCGCCGCAGGTAATCCGAGTCCTACGCTTGTAACGTAGCGCGTTAATGTTCCCGCGACGCGTCAAACCGTTAGCGCGCATCCTCGCCGAAGGGTCCGATGAGCACCGCGGGCTGAAGCGCTCGCTCGGACCGTGGGCGCTCACGGCGATGGGCATCGGCGCGATCATCGGCACGGGGATATTCGTCCTGACCGGCGTCGCATCGGCGACGCGAGCGGGGCCATCGCTGACCATCTCGTTCGTCGTTGCCGGCATCGTCAGCGCGCTCGCCGCGTTTTGCTACGCCGAGGTTTCAAGTAAAGTTCCCATCTCCGGAAGCGCCTACACCTACACGTATGCGACGCTCGGCGAGTTCCTGGCGTGGATCATCGGGTGGAGCCTGGTTTTGGAGTACGCACTCGGCGCGGCAACCGTCAGCGTTGGGTGGTCGGGCTACTTCACATTCATTCTGCACACGCTCTTCAACGCCAACATCCCACAAGCGTGGCAGCATAGCCATTGGGATGCGATGCCCGGTTACGCGAATCTGCCGGCGGCCGGAATCGTTCTTCTCATCACGGCGCTGCTGGTGCGCGGTACGAAGGAATCCGGCGCGGTAAACGCCGTCATCGTCATCATCAAAGTCGCCGTCGTGCTCTTCTTCATCGCGATCGGCGTCGGGCACATCAATCCAGCGAACTATCACCTGCCGCCTGGCCCGCAGACGGGTCTTGGCGGATACTTTCCTTTCGGCATTGCCGGTACGCTCGGCGGCGCGGCGTTTATGTTCTTCGCTTACATTGGTTTCGACGCGGTCTCGACGACGGCCGAAGAGGCGCGAAATCCGGGTCGCGATCTCCCCTTTGCCATCATGATGAGCCTCGCGGTCTGCACGATTCTCTACATCGTTGTCGTCGCGATTCTCAACGGCATGGTGCCGTTCTATACGCTCAACGTCGCGTTCCCGGTCGCCTTTGCGGTCGATAGCGTCGGCCTGGCCTGGGCCGGCGTCATCATCTCGTTCGGCGCGATCGCGGGGTTGACGACGGTCATGCTCGTCCAGATGTACGGCCAGACGCGCGTCTTCTACGCGATGTCACGCGACGGGCTGATACCACCGAGCTTCACGCGCCTGCATGCCGTATGGAGAACGCCGCTGTTCTCGCAGATTTTCTTTGGCATACTCATCGCAACAGCCGGCGCGCTCTTTCCGATCGGCATTCTCGGCTCAGTGACGAACATGGGGACGCTCATCGCGTTCGTGCTGGTCTCGATCGCGGTGCCCGTTCTCCGCAAGCGTCATCCGGAACTCACCGGATCGTTCACGCTCCCGTTCGGGCCCTACGTCATCCCCGTGCTCTCGGCGATTTCAGCGTTCGTTCTGATTTATTTCTTGCGCGTTGGCAATCCACTCGTTTGGGGCTTCTTCCCGCTCGTTTGGCTGGCGTTCTTGATCTGGCTCGTCGTCGGGCTTATCTTTTACTTCAGCTACGGCCGGCACAAGAGCACCGTCGCGCTCGAGGAGCTCGAAGGCCTCCCGCCGATCCAGCCCCGCGTGAACTAGAGCGATTACGGTTGCAGATACTTCGCCAAGAAGTTCGCGCCGGCCTGATCCGCTTCGAGCCACGAATGCCAGCGTAAGAATCCGTGGATCTCGTTCGGGATAACGATCTCTTCATAGGTCACGTGCGCCGCTCTTAGCCTCTGCACGAGATCGACCATTTGGTGGAACTGCACGTTGCGGTCGTCATCGCCTTGAATGAGCAGTACCGGCGAGCGCCATGTGGATACGTACGCGTCGGGCGACGAGAGCCACGCCTCGCGCATGAAGGCTTGTGCGTTGGGTTGTTGGTAGCGCTTTACTTGCTGCGCAGACGCCGCGTCCCAGATCGAGAGATCGTGCACGCCGTGAGTGTCGACGCCCACCTTGAAGATGTTCGAGTTCTTTGCCAGCGCCATCGCCGTTAGGTAGCCGCCGTACGAACCGCCGTAGATACCGATGCGTTTCGGATCCACTTTGGGATTCGATTGGAGATAACGTGCGGCCGCCAGAACATCGCGGTACTCGGCTGCGCCGAGGGGCCCGGCATGCTCGGGATACTGAAAGTCGTGACCGTAGCCGATACCGAGCCGGTAGTTGACCGAGAGCACAACGAAGCCGCGGCTGGCCAGATATTGATTCGTTCCGTAGCCGTAATCGTAATAGTCGAAGTAGTGCCAGGTTAGCATCATCTGACGTGGCGGGCCGCCGTGGACGAAGATCACGGCCGGCTTCTTGGCCGCACCGCCCGGCGCTTCAAAGAGCGTTCCCTGAATCAACCATCCGTCGCTGGATCGAAACGAGACGAGCTTTGGAATGACGAGGCTCTGGATCGGAAAGTCGGAAGGAATCTGATCCGCGTTGAGCTTTCGGCCGTTGTACGCGATCGTAAACGGCTCGCGCGGCCCGGCGTTTACGTACGCGACGCCGTCGGTGACGCCGGCCGGCCACCATTGACTGTCCGTACCCTGCGTTACAGCGACCGGCGCTCCGCCGCTCACCGAGACGCGAAAGATATGCCGGCGCGCGACGTCGCCGGGCGTCGTGCCGGTATTGGCCGTGTAGTAGACGCTCTCTCGATCGGGTGAGATCGCCGTGTCTTCAACCATGAAGCCGCCGGGCGTCAACGGGTTCGCCGCGCCGCCGCTCGCGGAGAGCGCGTAGATGTTCGGCCAGTTCGTCTGTTCGGAGATAAAGACGAGCCGATCGCCGGCGACCCAATTCAACTGCGGACCTTTGATGCCGGGAAAAGAGTCGCGCAGCGTACTGCCGCTGCGCCATATTTCGCGCCCGGAGCCGTCGGAGACGTTTGCGATGCAGATCGACCACGGTTGTGGCCGCTGCTTGAGCAGATCGACCGGCGCGCCGCCATCGCCCGGGATGCGCAGGAAGGCGACGCGAGTGCCGTCGGGCGACCATTCCGGTGAGAAATCGCGCGACGTAGAGGCTGCGAGATACTCTATCGGTGTCGTCGCGTCACGATAGACGCCGATGAACGAGTGGTCGCCGCGGTCGGACGTAAAGACCAACGCGTTGCCGCTCGGAGCAAACTGCAGATCGCCGTCTTGCCCGCGATCGAAGAATAGCCTCGAAGCCTCTTTGCTGCCGTTGATCGGCGCCGACCAGACCGCGTTGTCAGGATCGTGCACGAATGCAACCGTCGAGGAGTCGGCGGAGATCACCGGCGTATCGCCTTCGCCGAGTAGCTTCGGCGCGCCGCCGGCCGTGGGGATCGACATTACGGCGAGTTGCGGTGCCTGCGGATTGTCGTCCGGGTCGGGCCACGGGTGTGTCGTCCAGTTCGAGTCGTGCGAACCGCCGCGTATATAGACGACGTACTTGTCGTCGTTGGAGATGACGAGGTTTGTGAGCTCCTGACCGTCGTCGGTGCGCGAGTTCCATAGTTGACGCGGCGCGAAACTTGGCGCCTGCGCGAACCACAGGCTGCGCACGCCGTCTTCGTCGAGCACGTACGCGATGCTGTGTCCGTTCTGATCGGCAACCAGCGCCAGCGGCATTGGAAAACTCAGCACTTGTGCGAGCGAGAAAAGAGCGATCAGGAAATGCACGTGACGGACCCTCCAGTATCAGCGACGGTTGGGTGGACTTCCGGGCGGTATCCTGCGCGCAGAATCTCGACGAGGGAACGAGGCGTCAAGACGTCAACCTCTTCGCGCGGCGGCCTCAGACGGCGCTGCGTATACCCCAAATCGGACCAGGCGAACAACTCGTCGCCCCAAACGAGCCAGGCTCCTCCGCCGAGCGCAACATAGGTCCCATCCGGCAGGGTTGCGACGTCGCAACGGTACGTACGCTTCTTGCGGTGCTCTATGCGATCGGCGTGCAGCTGCCGATCGACGTCGTCGGCGCGCACCGGACCGCCGTGGCACGCTTCCCATATCGCGCCGAACCGACGGTAATCGGCATAACGGCATTCCTTGCAGGGGCGATGTCCCGCGCTGAGTGCCGTCGCCTCATCCAGGAAGAAGAGCTCCGTGTACCGGTGCGGTTTCATGATCGTGCGATGCCGTCCGCGGAACTCGATGACGCACGCAATCCATCGACGGACCAGCCACGAACGCACGATGCGGCGCTCGTCATCGTGCAAGACGCCGCGGTTGCCCATCATCAAGCCGCGCCCCGGCAGCGCGACCACCTCGCCGAATGGCGTGACGCGGTTCTGTAACGGCATTGTCACCTAACCTTCCGCGGAGCCTGTCCTGAGCGATCCTGAGCGGAGCGAAGGAGAGTCGAAGGGCTTAGGACGACATTATTGTTGAAGCGTAAAGCCGCTCGGTACGCTAAAGATCGGATCGGTCGATGAGATCCGCCGCAGGTTGCCGCGCTCGACGACCCCCGTGAAGCTGCCTTTGCCGGAGACGCTAAGCGAAAGTGCTTGGAACATCGACAGGTTCCCCATCGGTAGCGCCGGGCCGCTCTGTTTGACGCTGATGCGCTTGTCCATGCCCGATGCGGCGAGCTGATTCATCATCCGCGCGGCGTTGCCCATCGCGGCAAACGAGCTAGTCGACGTCGTACCGGACCGCGCGGCCATGCGCAGGGAACACGCGGGCTCCGGGTTTGCATACGCAGTATAGTAGGCCGTCAAGTCGACGTTCTGCGTTTGCGAATCGCCCGATGATTTCGTTTCCGTGAACGTTGCCTTGGAGCGGTAGCCGTTGGTCGATTGTCCCGCCACCTGCATCGCGCCGAGCGCGCTATTAGTAATGACGATCGCAACGCGCGTTCCGTCGTCGGTCGCGCGCGGCCCAGGGGTGCCGCCGCCACCCGAACCTGGATTCGACGGATGATCCATCGACTCTACACGATACGTCTTCGCGCGAAGGTCGAGGGTGGTGATCGTGCGCGCAACGCAGTCGGTGATCGTCGCGGTTTGGCTAGCGATCAGGTCGTCGCGTTCTTTGGACCCGGCCACGTAGTGGTGCTCCGCGAGCCCGTTCTGCATAAGCTGCGCCATGTTCTTGCCCATCGCCTCGGCTTGTCTGATCTTGTTGAAGATCCCGCCGCCACCGGTGCCTTCGTCTTGCGTCTGTACGCTCGACGCGGTAGCAAAATCTGCATCGAAGTTACCGGGCTGCAGCGACGACTGGTCAGAGCCCATCGCTACTTTCGTAACCGAATCCCACGCGAGACCGTTCGAGGCGGCCGGCGCGCCGGCGGTCGAACCGGCTGCCAGCGCGGCGATCGCCGCAATGACAAAAAGACGATGTTTCACGAGAATCCTCCCAGGGGAAGAGGAGTCATTTCCCCGATCATCCCTCGCCGAGGGCCGACTCTCCTCTCGCGGGAATATAAGCATGATGGGCGCCTCATCAGCGAGTCGAATTTACGGAACGCTGCAAACGATTCTTATCTGCGCGTTTGCGGCCGTCGTATTTTTTGCAAAATCCGCCCCGCTGTTCTCGAACCTTGCAGTGACCATGGTTGGAAGGGCGCTCTGTGCCGCCGGCCTCGCGTTCGGTGCGGCGGCATTTATCTCATTACGCAACGTCATTCAAATCGATCCCGAGCCGCGGCGCAATGGACATCTCGTGACGAGCGGCATCTATCGCCGGTTTCGTCATCCGATCTATACCGCGATCGTCGTCGTCGTCGTCGGTCTCTTCCTCTGCCGCCCGACACTTTGGATCGCGATCGCCGCACTGGTCATTATCGCATTTCTGATCGCGAAAGCGCGCTTCGAGGAGCAGCTGCTCGAAGCTCGCTACCCCGCGTACGCAGAGTACCGGCAGCACACGTTATGGACGATCTTGGCGGCGCTGATTCTTTCGTCGGCGCTTGCCGGCTGCCGCGCCTCAGGTGTGTTGCCGCCATCGGAGGTACAGGCGGAATCGGCCGGCGCGGCCGGAGCGCATCTTGGGTTCACCTCGCTCGGGCCGACACACATGTCGGACGGCTATCCGACATCCGGTAAGGTCAACGCATTCGCCATCGATCCGAACGACCCGCAGACGATCTACGCGGCCAGCGGACGCGGTACCGGTTTGGAAACCTATTCGAGCGCCGGCATCTTGCGTACGACGGACGGCGGCAAGTCATGGCAGCGCATCAACGACGGCCTCACCGATCCGTCCGGCGCGATCTCCTCGGTCGTCAACGCACTGTCGATCGTTCCGGGACATGCATCGACGCTCTTGGCGGCGACGGAGTACGACGGCATCTTTCGCTCGACCAATCGCGGCTCGTCCTGGACGAACGTCTACCGCACAACGCAAGCGACGCAGTTCGCAACGTTCGGCAAAGCGGTCTTCGCGACGAGCGCGGCGGGCATCCTGAAGTCAGGCGATAACGGCGCCCACTGGACAGTCGCGCTCGCCGCGACGAAGAATGCTGCGCCGGTTGCGTTCGGTGCGGTGGAAGGCTCCCTCGGCAACGCCTTCTACACCGGCATGTCCGACGGCAGCATCTACGCCCTCTCCGCCGGCTCGTGGGCGAAGGTTGGAAAGCTTCACTACACCGCGCAAACCGGCACCGACGGATCAACGCGCAGCATTCACCAGATCGCGGTCGATCCGTTCGCGCCGACGACGGTCTATGCGAGCATGAACGACGGCAGCTGGGATCAGAATCTGCAAGCCTCGACCGACGGCGGCCGTAGCTGGCATGCGGTTTTGAAGAAAATCTACTTCGACTATGGCCTCGGCACGCAGGCGATCGCCTTCAGCCGAGTATTTTCGCATCGCCTCTATGTCGGCTCCGACGGTCTGCTCTACTACATCACCGGCGACGGCTCGCGCAATCCTAAAGCCTCCCAAGGCGCAAACCTGCGAGTCATCGACCTGCGCAACATATGGACCACCGCTAACGGCGCCGACGATACGTGCTGGATCGCGTCGGATCAGGGACTCGACGACGAACCAACGTGCTCGACCTATTTCGGCCGCCCGAACGACCGCGTCGTCAGCAGCTCCTCGGCAACGGGGCTCGCGCGGCGCTTTACCGTCGCGCCGAACGGCAAGACGCTCCTATCCTCGTTGCAAGATTTCGATAGTCACGTGACGAGCGACGGCGGCAAGACGTGGAGCGCAAACTTCAATCTCTACGAGGACGGCTTCAACGAGTTGCGCCCCGGCAGTCCCGCCATCTGCTACGCCTACGACGAAGCTTCGGGGTTGAGCGTTTCGAACGACGGTTGCGCCTCGTTCTCGCCGCCACAGGGGATGCAGGGCCAGATATTTCCAAGCCGCTTGATGACGACGCCGATCGCCTTCGATCCAAAGAACCCGCTCGTCATGTACCTTGCCTCGGGATCGATCCTGGGCGTAGGCTTTCCTCCGTCACCGAAGGGCGTCTTCAAGTCCACCAACGGCGGAACGACTCTCTCAAAGCTGAAGTGGCCGTTTAGCGCGCCCGGCGCGATCGTCGTCGATGTCAAGGACGGTGGGCACATACTCGTCGGCGATTTGGCGAGCGGAGCATCGTCGCTCTCGCTTACTACCAACGGCGGCACGACCTGGACGAAATCGACCGGCGTGCCTGCAACGCCGTTCTGGTACGCTATGACGATCTCGCCGGTCGACGGCCGCACGGTACTTGCGTCGAGCGTCGATGCGTCGAACAATATCTTCGTGCTGCGCAGCCGCGATGGCGGCCGTACCTTCAGGCGTATCGCGACCGTGACGAACGCGCCGATGATTCGAGCACGGATCGATGCCGATCGCTCGCTCTCGCGGCTCCGCCGCTCCGACGAACGCGCCCGCGACGCCGAGACAGGCCCCGCACCTGCGTTCCTCTATTCGCCGGAGCGCCAGATTCAATACAACGAAGCGGTGAAGAACGGCACTGCCGACGTCGCAATCACGACTCTGCGCGGCGCCTATCTTTCAAGCGATAACGGTGGCACGTGGAAGCGGCTGGACGATGCGCTCGTCGCGCACAGCTTCTGGGGGATCCGCTGGGTTGGTGGTTACCTTTATCTCGGTTCCGACGGCCAAGGCGTCCTACGCTCGAACGCGCCCCTGCAGACGCCTTAAACCTACTATTATTCGGGTTGCGTCGGTGCGGGCTGCGGCACCATCACCGGCCCGTGCATCACCTGCGACGAGACGCCTGAGGCTTGACGGATCTCGCCGACGTCGTGGACGAGCGCGGCGACCAGCGCGTTTAACGGTGGACAATCGAGATCGGGCGAGGTCCAGCCTTGCCACGTCACGTGCGTGGCCGTTCCGAACGACGCGCTCTTGATGCAGCCCGAACCGGTCGCATTTCCGCTACGCGCTGCCTGCAAGTCGGCGAAGAACTTCGAGGCGGTTGCCGCCGAGACGGTAAACGTCTTTACCGCACCTTGCGCGATGCCGGCCTTGTTCTGCGGCGTCACCGACGCCGAGCCGTCGGACCAAACCTCAATCTTATAGCCGAGCGTGTTCGTCGAGCCCGAATCGACGATAACCGCGTTGTCGCGCGGCGCGGCATCGGCCGGTCCCGCGAAAGCAAACCTCCCCAAGAGTGCAAGCGCTAGCACTACCGCGCTACGAGCCGGCCAAGCGGCTCGGCGTTCCCCAGCCGGTCGGTCCGTCATATCCTTTTCCTGCATGACATAGATAGTACGCCGCGCACTCGCCATTGCTTCCTTCGGTGACGTCGCGATAGAGCGACGAACCGCCGTGTTGCCAGATCCAGCGCGGCGCATTGACGCGCGCGGCGCTCGGCGCCAGCGCGAAGAGCGCCGTAAGGATCGACGTAGCGACGCTCGTCCCGCCGGCCTCTTGCCAGCCACCAGGTGACTCATAGAACGCGACGCCGGTTTGGGGATCTGCTACGGCCGAGATATCGGCCTCCGAACGCATCGCGCACCCACTGTCGCGCTGCCACTGCGGTTTAGCAACGTGGGCGCTGCAGCCGCTGCCCGTCGCACTCCAAGCTCGTTCTTGCCAACCGGGCAGTAAGGACGTACCGCCGACGCAGACGACGCTTGCATAGCTGCACGGCTGTACTGCGCCGACGCCGGCGTTGCCCGCGCTCGCGACGATGGCCCGCTTCGGATGGTTGTACGCGCGATCCGCCGCGCTCTCTTCGCCCCCGCTGTAACCGTTCGCAATCGCAGCCGCACCGCGCGCGATGGCCGCATTCACACCTGCCGCAAGGTCGGCGCTCTTATTGCTGCTGGTCTCGACGAGAAGAATCGAACATTTCGGGCAGATCGCGGAGAGCATGTCGAGATCGAGCGCCTCTTCGGGGCGCCAGTCGTCGCCGGTATTTACGGCCGGCAGCGAACTCGCGGCTCCGCGTTCGTTGACGATCTTCAGGCAGCCGTTGCGCTGCGTACAGACAGGCAGGCCCATGTTGTTGCGATAGATCGCCAGATCCGAGGCGGCGGTGGGATAGCCATATGCGTCGACGACGGCAACCAGGCCACCGCGCCGCGCGATCACATTTGCCGCGCCATATGCGGCTTGGAGATCTGAGGCACAGTATGGAGCGCGGCCGTTACAGTTGGTTCGCCCGAATGCGCGGCGTAACGACGTTCCATGATATCCGTTCGGTACTGCGCCGCCGGCGTCGCCGCGAACGATTGCATCGCATTCACGGCGTCCGGACTCTGCCGGGTGACGGCAGACGTTGCGCAGCGCAGGCGCACTATTCGTCGCGGGCTTCGGCTGCGCGGCTGCTGGTGAGGCCGTACGGGCACCGAAGGCCGGCTTATCCGTATCACCTTGGGTTGCGTCGTCGTCCGACGTATCGGACGCGTCGCTCTGCGGCGCCGTTGTCCCGCCTGCAGTTTGCGGTGCGCCTTGCGTTGTGGTCGGAGGCAGCGGAGTCTGTGTCATTCCCGCGCCCTGGCACCCGGTCGCGGTCACGAGCGCAAGCAGCGCCGTGACCGCAACAAGATTGCGCATTAGAATGCCCCGATACCCTCGGGCGATCCCCAGCCGGTCGGTCCGTCGAATCCGACCCGTGCCGTGCAGATGTACACCACCGACGAAGCGCACGGACCGTGTCCGGGATTGATGTTGTTTCCGGTTTTGACGTCGTTGAGCTTGGAATGGTGCTTCCAAACGCCCTCGGGTCCGTTTTGGGAGCCCGCATTTCCGGCCAACGCATAGACTGCTGCAATAATCGGGGTCGATTCGCTCGTCCCTCCGACTAGGAACCAGCCGCTGCCGCCCTCTTCCGAGTTGTGGATGATGACCGGGGCGCTGTTAGCCGCCGAGGCGGAAACGTCGGCTTCGGAGCGCTTCGTGCAACCGCTGTCGTGCTGCCAAGCGGGCTTCGCAATGACCGCGCTGCAGCCGCTGCCGGTGGCGCCGCATGGACCGCCTACGCACTGGAGATTCCAATCGTTCCAAACGGTTTCGCTCCAGCCGCGCTGATTGCTCGCGCGACTGAGATGCGTTCCGCCGACGCAGACGACGTACGTGTAACTACACGGCTGCGACGGGCCGCCGCCGCCGGTCTTTCCGCCGCCTTCGTCGCCGGCTGCCGCTGTAATTACGACGCCCGATTGATGAAAGATCGGATTGTCTCCGCCGCCCTCGCTGCCGCCCCACGAGTTGCTGATGTACTTGGCGCCGAGGCGACCGGCGGTCTGCTCGCCCGGATAGAGGCTGTTGGTATAGTCGTTGTTTGTCTGGACGAGAATGATCTTGCAGTGCGGGCAGATCGCCGCGACCATGTCGAGGTCGAGCGATTGCTCTACTTTCCAGTCGTCGTTCGGCGGCGGCTCGCTCGGCAACGGCGACGTCTGACCGTTCTGATTGACGATCCGCAAGCAGCTGCCACACGCGTACAGTCCCATCATCGACCGATACGCCGCCAAGTCCGAAGCCGCGTGTTTATAGCCGTATGCGTCGACGATCGCGACCGTGCTTCCGCTACCCTTGGTCGAAGATGGAAGATTGTACGCTTCCTCGAGATCCGACGCGCAGTATCCCTGAGAAAAGCCGCACGAGTTGGCGGGTTGGACGTCTTGTGCGAGGTGGATGTGCGGCGTGATGTCGGTACGTATCATCGCGAAACACTGCGCCTGTTCGGACGAGGTCGGCTTGGGGCAGACCGCGCGGACGGGATTGATGCCTTGGAAGGGCACTTCGCCGCTGCTTGGACCGACGAGCGCGTCCGAGGGAAGCGCAGCGGCGTTCTCCACCGGGGCGCTCTGCGGCGGCAGTCCGCCGACCGAGCCGCTCGAACAGGCGACCAGCGCAAAAATGGCCGCTAGTGCCGAAACTCGAACGATTGAATGTCTCACAAGGAACCTCCCATAAAGAACGCGGCAATGCCCATTACGGACTTCGCACGTCATCCATTAGTCTAGCAACGAAGGCAAAGCCACCATCGTTCTGTGATGGCCCAGGAGACTTGCATGCCCCCACGTGCGGACCCTACGAGCTTACGCCTTTCGACCCCACTAAAACGCGATTTGTTGATCGTAGGCAACGGTACGAGCATTGTCGCGAGCACGTTCGTCGCCCCGCGGAGGGGGGCCGGCGGAGCCTCCGCCGACGGCCTGCTCGCCGAGGCGCGCGCGCAGGTGCGCGCCTACTTCGCCAAACGCTTGCGCCGGTTCGATCTGCCGCTCGAGTTACGTGGAACGCCGTTTCAAGTGCGCGTCTGGCAAGCCGTCGCGTCACTTGCGTTCGGCGAGTTCGTTTCGTACGCCGACGTCGCGCGAGCAGTCGGCGCACCGCTCGCGCACCGCGGCGTCGCCATGGCGATGGGACGCACGCCGCTCGATCTCTTCGTTCCCGCGCATCGCGTCGTCGGCGCCGACGGGCGCATCAAGGGCGCGACCCCGGGGTCGGTACGCAGCCGTCTCGTTGCCTTCGAACGGTCAGCCCTTCGGCGGTTGCCGTAACCCTACGATCACGCCGTTAGGATCTTTCACGCTGGCAACCAGCATTCCGTAGCCGACGTCCTTTATCTCTTGCCCGACGGTGCCGCCGGCTGCTACGAGCGCTTCCACGCTCGCCGCAATGTCGCTCACCGTCCAGTATGCGAGTCCTCCAGGGTCGGATGTATCTCCGCCCGGAACGAGCCCGATCTCCATATCGCCGCTTTTGTAGCCGACGTAGCGGGCTGAATCCGCGTACGGCTCACTGCCGATGAGCTCACGAAAAAACCGCTTGGCTTTGTCCATATCTGCGGCACGATAGACGATTAGGCAGACGTCCTTCAAGATTGATACTCCTTTCGCCGAGCGCTAGCATACGGCGTAGCATACGCGGCGTTGGCGATCGTCTCTTCCAAGAATCGCGCCTGACAGGCGATAACGTCGTCAACGAGATTGCGGTCCGCGGCCGACGCGCAAGACGGAGAGCGAGGCCAGAACGAAGCTGAACCCGGCCATTCCGAAGACCGCCTGATAGCCGGCGCGAGAGCCGTGAAAGGAGCCGATGAGCGCGCCGCCCACGAGCGGCGCGATAACGTTAGGCAGATGCGACGCAATGCCCCAAAGGCCCAGATCCCGCGCGACGTCGCGCAGTTTCGGTATCGCATCCATGGCCAGCGCCCAACCGCTAGAGATCACGCCGCCAAAACCGATGCCGAAAAGTACCGCAAAGATGAACATCCAGCGCATCTCCGGCGCGAGCGCGAAGCCGATCGTCGCGACCGCCATCGGAATGCCCGCCAGAGCGGTGACAATCTTGCGCGGCACACGGTCTGAAAGAATACCCAGATAGATCGTCGACCCCACGGCTCCGGCCAAGGTCGAAAAGGCATAGATGGCGGTCCCCGCCGCTGGGTTTCCGGCCCGTTGCACATCGCGGAAAAAGAACAGCACGAACGTTTGCAGCAGCACGAGTCCAAAGAATACGAGCGTCCGCGCGACGAAGACGACCGCGAAATCGTGCCAGTCGCGGACGTGGGCCTGATCTTCGCTGTCGTACGATCCATCGCCGATTCCCAACAGCGAAAGACTGCCGATCACCATCACCGCAGCGGTTGCGAGAAAAGTCCAACGCGGATCGGGCATCGAGCCCGCGATCGCAAAACCGAGCACCGTGCCGGCGAGCGTCGTCGCGCCCCGTACGCCGGAGACGGCGCCCCAGCTCTGCCGCGGCACGGACTCGGGCAGGAGCGCTTGGTACGCGCAGAGCGCAATATTCGCACCGATCGTTGCGACGATCAAATAGCATGCGAACCAGAGCAACGTGTCGGTATACGCGAGCGCGATAAGCGCAGCCACGTCGATCAGCAGGCCGACTGCGACGAAGCTGCGGCGCGATCCGCCACGGCGCCGAAGCTTATCGGAAAGCGCTCCCGCCCACGGCGGAACGATCATTGCCGAAAGCCCCGCAATGCTGGCGACCACCGAAAGTGCCCAGACGTGATTCTGGGGCGCGAGGTGAAGAATCGCTACCGGCACGGCGATCGTCATCAGCGCCGTGTCCTGAAACGTTAGCGGTATCCACAGCACGTTGAGCATCACCCACGCACCGATCTCGCGCAGGCGAGCTGCGTTCATACTCACAACGCTAAGAAGCTATTGTTTGACGGCGTCAATGAGGACGATGCCGCGGCCGCCGAAGTCGCGCAACTCGTCGAGCGCGGCAATCGCCGCGCCGAGCGGCGTGTTGGGACTCGTCGCTTCGGTGACGGTGAAACCGGTCTGCTTCTTCGCCTGGGCGTCGATTGGATCGCGCAACGTTCGCGGTAGAAGTTTGAACTTTCCGATCACGCCAAGCATCGGGCCCGCCTTTTCGTCGAGCGTTGCAGGATCGACGGCCAATACAACGACCCCGTGGCGCCTACCGTTCTGCATCGATTGAAATGCGACAAAGTCGACACCAAGCTCGCGCGTATGCGTTCGCACCGCTTCGACGCCATTTCCACTCAGCGCGATCGTGTAACCCGGCGGCGGATGTTGGCTGAGGTCTTGAAGCCACGCCTCGAGCGAAGGCATGAGCGCCTGCGTACCGGCTACAACGTCGTGGCCGTCGTACGTTCCGGCACCTTCGGAGAAGACGGCGCTATCGGCGGCGCCGGGACGTGCGGTGATCGTATTGTGCCACACGTGCGTCGAGAGCACGTCGGCGCCATAGAGGAGCGGAAAGTCGACCGGGTTGGCCGGCGCCGTAGAGGCCCCTTGTCCCGACCCCGCGTGCGGGCTCGAACACGCCGCGAGAAGCACGGCAATCGCGAGCAAGGGCAGGTACGTACGCGTCATCCCGACCGCGCATTCGAGGAGAACCTCGCCGGCCCCCGTAAGCCACGAGCCGTGCCACTCTCGTATGGTTCCTACCTCAAGATCGACGAGCTGCTGCAACTGCAGCAGCCGCTTTCGCAACCGCAGCATCACGATGAGATGCTCTTCATTATCATTCACCAAGTCTACGAGCTGTGGTTCAAGCAACTCTTACACGAGCTCGACGCGGCGATGGCGGCACTCGATCGCGACGACCTCCGGCGCACGGCGGCGCACTTTCGCCGCATCCATACCATCCAGCGGTTGCTGGAAGAGCAGGTCGACATTCTCGAAACGATGGCGCCGCAGGAGTTCAATCGCTTTCGCGACCACCTTCATCCCGCCAGCGGCTTTCAATCGATTCAGTTCCGCGAGCTCGAATTTGCCTGCGGCCTGCGCCGCGAAGACGTCCTCAAGTGGGTCGAGCTCGACGACGCGGCTCGGCAACGGCTCGAACGGCGCGCGAAGGAAGCCTCGCTGTATGACCGGGTCAAAGCGCTCTTGCGCCGGCGCGGCTTTGCAGTCGATTCGACCGAGGACCTCATCGAAAGCTTCCGCCGGATCTACAGCGACGACAAGCATCACGAACTCTATGCGCTGCTCGAGTCGCTCATCGAGTTCGACGAACGGTTCCTCTTGTGGCGCGGCCGTCACGTTCGGATGGTCGAGCGCATGATCGGGCATAAGCCCGGCACCGGCGGCTCGCTCGGCGCACAGTATCTGGAACGCACGCTCGGCTACCGGTTCTTCCCCGAACTGTGGGAGGTTCGCACGTATCTCGGCGAGGGGACGTACGCATGACCGAGGCGTCGCGGGCGCAGTTTCCGATTCTCGAGCGCTCAACCTATCTCGTCAGCCATTCGATGGGCGCGGCGCCGATCGCCGCACGCGCCGCGCTCGACTTGTATTGGAGCGAGTGGGCCGCCGAAGGTCCGCAAGCGTGGGAAGCGTGGCTCCCGCGAATTGCAGAGATCGCCGACGGCATCGGTGCGATCGTCGGCGCACCCGCGGGCAGCACGTTTCTCGGTCCGAACGTCTCGGTGCTCCAAGCCGCGATCGCGACGTGCATCGACTTCCGCGGCGAGCGCAACGCGGTCGTCTACGAAGAGCTTCAGTTCCCGTCACTGACGTACGTTTGGCGCGAATGGGAACGCTACGGCGCAACCGTGCGCGTCGTCCCGGCCGAAAACGGCGCGATGCGAACGGAACGCATCATCAACGCGATCGACGAGCGGACTGCAGTTGCGGTCGTCTCGCATGCGTACTACATCTCGGGCGCGGTCGCCGACGTTCGCGCGCTGCAAGCTCACTGCCGCTCGGTCGGCGCGCTCCTCTTCGTCGACGCGTACCAGACGACCGGTATCTATCCCTACGACGTGCGCGAATGGGACCTCGATCTGGTCACCGGCGGCTCGCACAAATGGCTTTGCGGCGGGCCCGGATGCGGTTGGATATACGTGAAGCCGTCGCTGCTGGAGCGCTTTCGGCCGGCGATCACGGGTTGGATGGCACACGCGCGGCCATTTGCGTTCGAACCTGCGCCGATCGAGTACGCACCGTCGATGTACCGTTTCGGCCACGGAACACCGACGATTCCTGGCTACGTCGCTGCCAAACCTGGACACGATTTCATCCGGTCGATCGGCGTACCGCGGATCCGCGAGCACAACGTACGCTTGACGAGCAAAGTTGCGGCCATGGCGCTCGAACGCGGACTGCGCGTTCCCACGCCGCTCGAGCCCGAACGCCGCACGGGCTGGATCGGGATCGATTTCGAAGGCGCCGCCCGAGCGTGCGACGCATTGGTTGCCAGTCGAGTCTTCGTCGACTACCGGCCGGGATGCGGCATTCGCGTCGGGCCACACTTCTACACGACGGAACAAGACATCGACGCCTTCTTCGGCGCTCTCGACAAGCTGAGATGATCGTCGATCACACCCGCATAGGCGCCGCGTTCCGGCGCCTTTCGCTTCCCGTTGCCATTCAAATGCTCGGCGATCAACTACTCGGCGTGGTTGACACGATCGCGATCGGCAGCATGGGAACGATTGCACTTGCGGGGGCGACCGCCGCCAACACGGCTGCCATCGCGGTTACGTTCACCGTATTCGGTGCGCTCAGTGGGACGTCGATCATCGCGGCGCAACGGATCGGCGATCATGACGTCGATGGTTTTGCGCGCACGCTGCGAGCCGGAGTTGCCATTCCGCTGCTCCTGGGCATACTTTGCTTTCTTGCGAGCCTGTTCGCCGCACACGGCATCGTTCACGCGATGGTCGGTACGTTGCCGAGCGCGCACGCGAGCGCGATCTACCTCATGCTGCGCTGCGCCGCGCTCGTTCCGATCGCGTTCTCGGCCACGCTCATCGTCGGGCTTGGTGCCGCGGGAAACCGGCAACTCGGGATCCTCGTCCTGATCGCGATCAACCTGATCCACATCCCGTTGCTCATGGTGCTGGGCCTCGGCTGGCTCACGCACCACCCGTTCGGAATCGTCGGCGCCGGTATCTCGTCATTGCTCTCGGAGAGCATCGGCGCGATCTACGCAATCGTCTACGTCGCGCGACGGCCCGTCTACCGCGTCTTTGCCGAGCGCACGATCTCGTGGCCGCTCGCGTGGCGCTGCGCGCGTTTGGGTTTCCCTGAGGCCATCTTCCTCCTCGGCGTAACGGCTCCGGACATCTTCATCGTCATGATGCTAGCGCCGCTGGGCGCCATCTACGTAGCAGCGTTTCGAGCGCTCAACATCGTCTCCGACCTCACCTTCATCGTTCCGGCACCGCTCCAGAGCGCGGCGCAGATCGTCATCGGGCAGCGCCTCGGCGCGCGCGACCCGCTCGGAGCCCGCGCGTTCCTCGAACGCGCGCAACGCGTCGCGTTCGTCGTCGCGACCGCCGTCGGTGTGGTCACGGCGCTGGCCGCATGGCCGCTCGCCTACGTCTTTACGCTCAACGCGGCCGTCGCATCGCTCGCCGCGCTTCCGCTCGCCCTGCACATGGTAACGCTGCCGATCAAAGGCTGGGCGATGGTCTCGTTGGCGCCGATCCGGGCTTCGGGCGATACGCGCTTCTCGATGATCGTCGGGATCCTGTGCAGCGCCTCGGTCATTCCGTTCGCGTGGATCGGCATCGAGCATTTCCACGTCGGACTCTTCAGCGTTCCGCTGGGATGGATTGCAGCTTGGTCGCTGCGCGCGTTGCTCACGCAGTGGAAGCTGCGCGGGGGCGCCTGGATGCGCAGCGCCCCATTGGCCGCCTAGCCATCAGGGTTTTCTTCGCGCACCGCCAAAGGGGCGCGTATGGCGTTCACGGAGGGATTCGTTTCGGACCTGGTCGGGCGCCGCGCGACGATCAACGATCTGCCGATCGGAAAAGTCAGTGACTTTTTAGTCGGTAAGCCGGACGACGTCTTTCCACACGTCGACGGACTCGTCATCAAGACGTCACAAGGCTTGCGCTTCGCACCGATAGAGACGGTTGCCGACGTCGACCGCGACGGCAACATCGCGCTGACGGTGGCGCCGAAAGAGCCCGCACCGCCGGAGCAAACGGAACTCTACCTCGTCGCCGATCTCCTCGACAAGCAGATCGTCGACGTCGATGGCCGCAAGGTCGTCCGCATCAACGACATCGAGCTCGCGAATACCGGCGGGCGCCTGCGCGTCGTCGCGGCCGACGTCGGTGTCGCCGGGCTCCTGCGTCGCCTCGGCCTCAAGTCGCTCGGCAAACGCTGGGCCTCCCGGCTGCGCAGCGTACCGCGTTCGATGATCGCGTGGGACTCCGTCGCGCCGATTCGCGACGTCAATCCGTCGCAGGTCCGTCTCTCCGTCAAAGAGAGCCGCCTCGCGCGGCTCCATCCTTCAGAGCTTGCGGAGATCATCTCCGAACTTTCGACGCGGGAGGCGCTCGCCGTCGTCGGGCAACTCGATGACGAGACCGCCGCCGACGCATTCGAACACCTCGATGCCGAAACGCAGAAGAATCTCATCGAAGACATCGGCACCGAACGCGCCGCCGACATCATCGAGGAGATGGATGCCGACGACGCCGCGGATCTGCTCGCCGAGCTGCCCGAAGAACAGCAGACCGAACTGCTCGCCGAGATGAATGTGTACACGGCGCAAGAGCTGCGCACGCTCGTCCAGTATCCTGAAGATACCGCCGGCGGCATGATGACGACCGACTACGTCTGGATATATCCGCACCGCACGACGCAGGCGACGATCAAGAAGATCCGCGAGATCGCGCCGGAGTCGGAGTTCATCTACTACCTGTACGTACTCGACAAGGACGACCATCTGCTCGGCGCGCTCTCCTTGCGCACGCTGTTGCTCGAGTTGCCCACGGCGTTCATCGACCGGATCATGGATAGGGATTTGGTGACGGTGACGCCCGAAGCGCCTGCAGTCGACGTCGCCTCGACGATCGCGAAGTACGATTTGCTCGCAGTTCCGGTCGTCGACGAGCACGGAACGATGCTCGGCATCGTAACCGTCGACGACGCAATCGATGCGATCATGCCCGACGATGTCGCGAAGAAACTGCCGCACTTCACCGCGCGCCACCATTCGCACAGCCACGCGACGTGAACCCCGACGAGCTAGTCGCGTTCGCCGAATCCCTCGCTCGCATCGCCGCCTCAGGAGGTGGCCCGAAAGCGCTTGCCGCGCTGCTCGCACAGGCCGCCGGCGGCGGCGTGCTCGTTGAAGACGCGCGCTGGAAGCATCTGGCAGCCGCCGGCGCCGGCAACGTACCCGCGAGCGCTCGAGGCGTCGTTGAGTCCGGGGCACCGGGACGCGCGCAGCGCGTCGTCGCCGGCAGCCAGCACGTTGGTTGGCTTTCGCTCTTCGGCAGCAGCCTCGACGGCGACGCGGATCTTCTGCTGCGCCTCACCGCCGCGGCCATTGCGGTTGAGCTGGCGCGCGATGCCGGCGCACGCGGACGGCGGACGAACTTCTGGGAAGCGTTGCTAACCGGCGCGTACCATGAAGCGGCGGCGGCACGCGACGACGCCACAGCCTACGGCATCGCGCTTGCGCCGGCATACGTTGCAATCGCACTCGAAGTCGAAGCCGCGGAATCGCCGGCGCCCGGTGCAGCGTTCGATCTGCGAGCGCTCGTTCTCGAACTCTTTCGATCCGGCGACGGCGACGTCGGCATCGTCGAACGAGGAACGACGCTCTTCATCTTCGTCCCCGGCGCTCGCGAGATCGATGCAAGCAACGCGCGTACGGCGGCAACGCTGTTGCCGAAGAGCGTTGCGAAAAAGACGGCGCACGTCCGCGTCTGCGGCGGGGTCGGAAGCGTGGAATCGCCGTTACAGCTGGCAGCGAGCGCTGCGAGCGCCGAAGCGGCGCTGGCAATTGGACGGCGCATCTACGGCGGCGGTCACGTCGTCGTCTACGACGACCTCGGCGCCTACCGTTTACTTCACGAGGGCGCCGGCGTGACTGCCCTGCAGACGTTTGCCCGGGGCGTACTCGCGCCGCTGCGCGCGTATGACGAGAAACATCAAACCGAACTCGAAAAGACGCTGAAACTCTACTTTGCGCTCGGCCAGAATGTCAAGACGGCGGCAGCCACATTGAACGTCCACCGCCATACCGTCTTCTATCGCCTTCGGCAGATTGCCGACATCTGCGGGCGCTCGCTCGAGAATCCGCACGATCAACTCACCCTTCGTCTAGCGATTGCGATCGATGAACTCCATGAATCTCACTGAGTGGCGGCGCCCGGCCGGAAAGCGGGAGGTTGTCAAACTCGCGCGCGAGCACGGCGTCGCATTCGTGCGCTTGGTCTTCGCCGATATCTTCGGCGTCAGCAAGAATGTGTCGATTCCGATCGATGAACTCGAAGCGGCGCTCGATGGCCGCGTCACCTTCGATGGCGGATCGATCGACGGGTTTGTGCGCGGTGAGGAGCTCGACATGCTGCTGCAGCCCGATCCGTCGACCTTCGCGGTCTATCCGTGGAAGGCGTCCCCCGAGGGGCGCGAGGCGCGCTTGATCTGCGACATCGCGATGCCGGACGGCTCACCCTTCGAAGGCTGCCCGCGCACGACGCTGCGGCGCGCGATCGAGAGCGCGTCGTCGCTCAACGGCCTGGCCGTGGCGCTCGAGATTGAGTTCTATCTCTTCGAAAGGCGCGGTATCGAACTCGCGTCGACCACGACTTCGGACGTCGGATCGTACTTCGACTTTTCGGCAAACGATCGCGGCGAGGAAGCGCGTAACGCCATCGTGGCGGCGCTGCGGCCGATGGGCGTGCCGATCGCGTCGGCGCATCACGAACACGGCGCCGGCCAGCACGAGATCGACGTCGCGCACGTCGACCCGCTCGCGGCGGCCGACCACGCGCTGACGTTGCGAACCATCGCGAAGCACGTGGCTGCTGACTTCGCGTTAGATGCAACGTTCATGCCTAAGCCGCTCGAGGAGAGCGCGGGCAGCGGCCTGCACGTGGACTTTCGGCTCGCACCCGAGAGCGATGAAGCGACCGCGCTCTACGTGGTCGGCGGCCTGCTCTCGCACGCGGCGGCAACGACGGCGATCTGCAACCCGACCGTAAACTCGTACAAGCGGCTCGTCGCGGCGTGGGATGCTCCGATCTATGCCGTCTGGTCGGAGCGCAGCGCCAACGCGTTGATCCGCGTTCCGCCGGGACAATCGCCGCCACGCGTCGAGATGCGCAGCCCGGATCCGGCCTGCAATCCCTACCTCGCGCTGGCGGTGCTCATCGGCGCGGCCGCCGACGGCATCGCGCGCACGACGCTTCCCGGGCCGGCGCTGGTCGGCTCGACCTACGATCTCAGCGATCGCGAACGCAGCGACCGCGGCATCGGCACGCTGCCGAAATCGCTACGCCAAGCCATTACGGAGCTCGATGCCGATCCGGTCGTGCGCGCCGCGCTCGGCGATCATCTCTACCATGCATTCCGGGATGCCAAGCTCGAAGAGTACGAACGCTATCGCCGCGCCGTCCACCCGTGGGAACGCGAACAGTACCTACGCGTCTATTAGCGCCGCACACCGGCGTAATAGGTCCCAAGCATGTTCGACGTCGGCGGCGGTCGTGCGCAAGTTCCCGATCGCAAGCCGTAGCGCGTATCGATCGCGGATCTTCGTGTGCGAGATGAATATCTCGCCCGTGTCGTTGACCGCTTGCATCAGCCGCGCATTGATCGAGTCGAGTCGGTCCTCGGGTTCGCCTGCCGGGGCATAGCGGAAACAGACGACGGAGAGCGGATGCGGCGCGAGAACTTCCCAGTCCGGCTCGGCATCGACCAACGACGCGAAGCGCTGCGCGAGCTCGATATGGCCGCGCAGTTTATTGCGTATCTCCTCGGCACCGAAATAGCGCAACACGAACCACAGCTTGAGCGCGCGAAAGCGCCGCCCGAGTTGAAGCCCGTAATCCATATAGTTGACTGCGTCCGGGGGCTCTGACGTCGTAAGATACTCGGGCACGAGGCTGAAGGCCCGGCGCACCATCGCCTCGTCCTTAAAGAAGAGTGCCGAGAGATCCATCGGAACGAACATCCACTTGTGCGGGTTGACGACGAACGAATCGGCATGCTCGACGCCGTCGAGGATATACCGGAACTCGGGAACGATCGCCGCCGTGCCGGCGTACGCTGCGTCGACGTGCAGCCAGACATCGTGCTTGCGCGCGATCTGCGCGATCTTCGCCACCGGGTCGATCGACGTCGTCGAGGTCGTTCCGACGGTCGCGACGACCGCGAGGGGCTGCGTCCCGTTCGCGCGATCCTCCTCGATGCATGCGTCGAGCGCATCGGGTCGCATCCGAAACTCGTCGTCGCAGGCAACGCGCACGACGTTACACTGCCCAATACCGAGCGCGATCGCGGCTTTCTCAACGTGCGAGTGCGTCTCGTCGGTGACGTAGACGCGTAATGCAGGCAGTCCGCGCCCGGTCATTCCGAACTCGCGAATCGCGAGGCCGAGCGCCTCGCGCGCGGCGGCAAGCGCCGTGAAGCCCGCGACGGATGCGGTGTCGTAGATAACGCCGGCCCAGTGCGAGGGCAAGCCAAGCAGCTGCCCCAGCCAGCGCATCGTCACTTCCTCGAGCTCAGTCGCAGCCGGCGACGTGCGCCAGAGCATCGCCTTTACGTCGAGCGTCGCTGCCAGCGCCTCGGCGACTACTGCGGCCGGCGCCGCGCTCGTCGCGAAATAGGCGAAGAAACGCGGATGGTTCCAATGCGTTGTGCCGGGCACGATAATCCGCTCGAAGTCGTCGAGAATCCGCTCCATCGACTCGCCTTCTTCGGGCGCCGCAGAGGGAAGTTTGGCGACGATCTCGCCCGGACGCGTCGCGGGCATCACTCTGT
Source organism: Vulcanimicrobiota bacterium (assembly GCA_963758805.1). GTDB lineage: Bacteria > Vulcanimicrobiota > Vulcanimicrobiia > Vulcanimicrobiales > Vulcanimicrobiaceae > Cybelea. The sequence goes on along the minus strand of CAVWWP010000001.1, from coordinate 800,239 downwards.
AGGCCTCGGGGTGTTCGAAGTAGTCGTCGATCCACGCACCGACGCGCGCAAAGTCGTCTCGAATCGTGCCTGGCCGTTCCATCCTGTGGAGTGTTAGTGCACCGGATGGAGAACGCCCTCGTATGAAATATCGGACCTACCCGCAGAGCGACGTGCGCGTCAGCGAGGTCGGTTTCGGCCTCTGGACCACCTCGACTGGATGGTGGGGCAAGAAAAGCGACGAGGAAGCCGTTGCGCTGTTGCGCTCCGCATACGACTTGGGAATCACGCTCTTCGACGCCGCCGACACGTACGGCAACGGTCGCAGCGAGGAGCAACTCGCAAAGGCATTCTCCGATTGCCGCGATCGGATCGTTTATGCGACGAAGTTCGGTTATGATTTTTCGGGAAGCGCGGAGAACAGGCGCGGGCAGTTCGAGCTGCCGCAGGATTTCTCGCCCGCATTCGTGCGCAAGGCGCTCGAAGCGTCGCTACGGCGCCTCGGCACCGAGTACGTCGACATCTATCAGATGCATAACGCACGCATGGCGCAGATCGACGACGACGCGCTCTGGGAAGTCTTGGAGGCGCTAAAACAAGAAGGCAAGATCCGTATGTACGGCGTCGCGCTCGGCCCGGCGATCGGATGGCTGTACGAAGGCGTCGAGGCGGTGCGCAAACGCAACGTTTCGAGCCTGCAGATTATTTGGAACATGCTCGAGCAATATCCCGGCGACGAGCAGATCGAGGCCGCGCGCGCGATCGACGCCGGCACCGGATACATGATCCGGGTTCCACACTCCAGCGGAATGCTCGAAGGGCATTACACCGCCGAGACGACGTTCCCGAAGGAAGACCACCGTAGCCACCGGCCACGCGAATGGCTCATCAACGGCGTGCAAAAGGTCGAGCAGCTGCGCTTCCTCGAGAAGCCCGGGCGGACGCTCGGGCAAGCCTCGATTCTGTGGCTTCTCAACGAGCCGCGCGTCATGACCGTATTACCGAACATTTACGACCGCGAGCAGCTCATCGAGTTTGCCACCGCGCCCGACGCCCCGGTGCTCACCGACGAAGAGTTGCAGCGCGTTCAGACGCTCTACGGCGGGAACTTCGGCATCGAGGAGGCGCCACAAGCCTTTAAGGGGACCATGTCGTTGGACGCCGCGCAGACCTGACGATGAAGCACGAGCACGTTCTAACCGAGCACGCACCCAAACCGATCGGGCCGTACAGCCAAGCGGTCCAGTGCGGGAATGAGCTCTACTGCAGCGGCCAGATTCCGCTCGATCCCGCCACGGGCGAGCTCGTGAGCGGCGACGTTGAAGCGCAAGCCGAGCGCGTCATCCAGAATCTCGGCGCGGTACTCTGCGCCGCCGGCTACCATTTCGCCGACGTCATCAAGACGACGGTCTTCCTCGTCGACATGCAGGACTTCGCCGCGGTCAACGCGGTGTACGACAAGTATTTCGGAGCGACGAAGCCCGCGCGATCGACCGTCGCGGTCGCCGCGCTGCCGCGGGGTGCGCGCCTCGAAATCGACTGCATCGCCCGCACGTAGCTCAAAGCTTACTCGTTGGGAGCGGTGGCGGGGGCGCTTGTGAGGCGCGCCGACTCTTCTTTCGCGATCTGAGCGACGTCGGGATCGAGCGACCCTTCGGCGGCCTTGAGCTGGTCGAGCGCGAGCGCTCGCTGTCCTTGCGCGATATACGCTCGCGCCAACAGATAGCGAATGCGTCCGTCGTACGGTACCGCGGCAACGCCTTTGAGCAGCGAGGACTGCGCCAGCGGGTAGAGCCCATTGTGCTCGTAGTCGATACCGAGATTCACGTATGATTCGGGGACGTATGGATCGACGGCGATCGCTTGAACGTAGTACGCGACGGCCCGCTTCCAGTCGCCGTTGTAATCGGCGAGGTACCCGAAGTTGACGATCGCCTCGGGACGCTCGGGTGCGTAACGATGGGCGCGCGTAAAGTCCTCACGTGCCGCGTTGAAGTTGCCGCCCTGAATCTCGGCGACGCCAAGATTGTCGAGGCAGGCGTAGTTCTGTGGATCACCGTTGAGACAGTTGTTGAGATAATGCATCGCGGTGTTATGGTTATGGATGTCTAAGTACGCCATCCCCATGCCGTTGAGCGCGGCGATTGACGTCGGATCGGTGTCGAGCGCGCGCTGAAAGTACTCGATCGCGTCGAGCGGTCGGTGCAGAGTTTGATAGATCTCACCGAGCTCTTCTTGAATGTCTGAATCGGTCGGCTCGGCATCTGCTTCGCGCTCCATCTGCGCTTCGTACGCGGATAGATCGCCTTTACGAAGATGCAACATCACGAGGTCGCGAATCGAGTCGGTCCCCGGCAGCGCATCCTCGAACTGCGTGATCGCGGCGTCGACGTGATTCTCGGTCGCGTAGACGACACCTAAGCGATTGTGGGTCTCTTTATCCTTTGGATTATGCGCCAGAAGCTGCTGGTAGACGGCTTCTGCCTGCTCGAAGTTGCCTTGCCGGTAGTAAAGATCGCCGAGAAACCGCGCCGCGTCGGCTGCATTCGGGTGGCCCTCGACGAAGGCCGCGAGATCGTGCACGGCTTGATCCATGTTGCCTTCGGCAATGAACTGTCGCGCCTGCATGATCGCCGTCTGCTGATCCACGACTTGGTCTCCAAACGGGACGATCAGCGTTTCACCCGCCAAAGCGGTACGCGGAATGTTGCAGAGCGTGAGGGCGAGGCCGAGAAAGGCCAGAAGGGCAGCAGCGCGACGAATCATCGTAGGATACCTCTCTGCTACTATAGCGCACCGCCGCCATGGGGCGTGACGCCGGGCGCTTACCGAACCAGCGGCAGAATGTTGCTCGGCGTCAACGGGTAGAAGGCCATCGCGACGACGACCACCAGGCAGATTCCGGCGCTCGTCCAGGCGAGCGGCGCAAACGGCTTGAGGTCGTGCGTCCCGTGCGCCTCCCCGCGTTCGAACATCGCCCGGATCACCTTTGCGTAGGCGTAGAGAGAGATCGCCGTGCCGACGATGAGGAGCACGGCCAGCCACAGATACCCCGCGGCGACGCTCGACGAGAGAATCAAGATTTTGCCGAGAAAGCCGGCGGTCGGCGGAAGTCCGGCCAGCGCGAGCAGAAAGATCGTCATCGAGGCGGCGAGCCACGGCCGGCGGTGCGCCAGGCCGTGGTAGTTCGAGATCTGCGCTCCCTCTTCGCCATCGCCCGAAATAGCGGCGGCCACCGCGAACGCACCCAGATTCATGAAGGCGTACGCCGCGAGATAGTAGAGCGCGTACCGTAGACCGAGCGGAGTGCCGCCGGCAAGCGCCGTGAGAATATAGCCGATCTGCGCGATCCCCGAATAGCCCAGCAATCGCTTCAGATCGCGCTGCGCGAGCATGCCGACGTTGCCGACGATCATCGATATCCCAGCGACGATCCAGACGGGAAGCAGCAGCGAGCCCGCGATGCTCGACGGCAGCGCCGCGTACATAAAGCGGGCGAAGACGGCTAAAGTTCCGGCTTTGGTCGCGACGCTCATGAACGCCGTCACCGGCAGCGGCGCACCTTCGAACACGTCCGGCGTCCAAGTATGGAACGGGACGAGGCTCAGCTTGAACAAAAGGCCGACGAGAAACATTCCGGCGCCCATCCACAGCAATGGATTTGAGACGAGCGACGGATTCACCAAATCGGCGAGCATAACGCTGCCGGTCGCGCCGAAGAGCAGCGCCATGCCAAAGAGCAGAAACGCGGTTGCCGTTGAGCTTAGGATGAGGTACTTGAGCGCCGATTCGCGCGACGTCTTGCCGGTGCCGGTTGCGCAGAGCGCGTAGAGACCCAGTGAAAGCAGCTCGAGACCAAGGAAGATCATCATGAGGTTGGCCGCACCGGCCATGAGCATCGCGCCACAGGCGCTCCAGAGCATGAGCGCGGACGTCCCGGCGATGTGCTCGGACGCGCCGATCGTCCCGTAGAGCGCGAGCGAACCGATCAGTGCGATGAGAATGATCTCTTCGAACACGGTCGTGAACCCGCCGGTCATAAAGCCGCCGAAGAACGCGCTGTAGTCGTGGCCGAACTGCTGCGCGGCGAGCACGCCCCCGGCAATCGCGCCGGCGACGCCGATGACGATCGAGACATAGCGCTGCGAATGGCGACCAAGTATCAGATCGGCGACGAGCACCGCTAGTCCGGCCGACGCGACCACCGAGACCGGAACGATCGCCCACCAGTCGGCACTCGTAAATGGAATCGTCATTCGAACCTGCTTTGTGCCGATTCAACGGGCGGGTGCACGCTGCGCACAGCCCATCCGTGCGTGAGTATAGGCCGGGGATAGACACCAAAGAACAGTAGGGCACCCAGTAGCGGCGCGACCGCTAGGCCTTCGCGCCAAGTGAGGTCGCGGCGCACCGGCACGTCTTCAACCTGCGGCCCGTTCATCAAATCTTGGTACAGCCGAAGCACGTACGCCGACGCGATGACGATCGCTACGAGCGCGACGAGTGCAGGCCACACGTAACCGGCTTCATAGACGCCGATCAGAATGATAAGCTCGCCGGCGAATCCGGCTAGACCGGGCAGCCCCAGCGTCGCGAGCGCGGCGATGCAGAGCGCTCCGGAGAGGCGCGGATTGTTCCAGCCCAGGCCGCCCAATCGAATGAGTGAGCGCGTCCCTTCACGCTCCTCGACATAGCCAAGCAGAATGAACATCGCGGCCGAGAATAGTCCGTGCGCGACGATATAGAGGAGAGCCCCTTCGAGCGCGAGCGTATTACCCGACGCAATGGCGATGACGATCAATCCGAGGTGCGAGAGCGACGAGTAGGCGACGATGCGCTTCGTGTCGTTCTGCACCAGCGCCACGAGCGCGCCGTAGATGAGCGAAATCGCGCCGAGGACTACAAGCACGCCGGCATACGCATGCACGTACTCGGGCATGATCGCAAGCGCAACTGCAAGGAATCCATAGAGTCCTGCCTTCGATTGCACCGCCGACACGACGGCTGCCATCGGCGGCGGCAACGCGCTATACGTCAGCGGCATCCATGTATGGAGCGGCCAGACCGGCGTCTTCACGAGGAACGCGAACGCAAATCCGGCATAAATCCACGGCGCCCAACCACCGGCGAAGTGCACGCCCGCTCGTCCGATGACGTCCGTCGAGCCGTAGATCACGCCGAACGCCGCCGTCGCGAGCAGCAGCGTTAGGCCGCCGGCGAAGTTGTAGATGAAGTAGCGCCACGCGATTGCCGGATGCTCGCCCCACCCGACCAGCACAAAGAAGACCGGCACGAGCATGAAATCCCAGAAAAACGCGAAGACCAGCAGGTCGCGCGCCAAGAAGAGGCCGAGCATGGTGCCTTCGAGCACGAGCATGAGCGCGATAAAGTTTCGCGTGCGCACAATGTTCGTGGAACCGATCGCGCAGAGCGTGCAGAGCGCGAGCAGCAGCGCGATCCAGAACGAGACCGGCGTCGCGCCGAAGTGAAATGCGGCTTCGAACGGCCGCGAGAGCCAGCGGAAACTCCACTCCTGCGTTCCATCGACGATTAGCATGACGAACGTCGCCGCCGCGACGAGTGCGCCGATGGTCTGCGAGATCGTTCGATCGGTGCGCGGAAGCGCGAAGAGCGCGATACCGGCGACGATCGGCAGGACGACAGTCGCTAGAACGAGCGGCATTAATGCATGCTTCCGGCGATGGCGTAGTAGACGATGAAACAGGCCGCGCCAAAGACGATCATGAGCGCATACGCGCGCACGAGGCCGGTCTGGATCGAACGCACAAACGTTCCGAGCCAGCGCACCCAGAAGACGAGATCGCGGACCGCGCCGTCGAGCACGTGCGGGTCGAGCAGCCGCCCGCAGAGCGTTCCGAGGAGCTGCGCGCTACGCACGAAGAGCACGTCGATGATCGCATCGATATAGAACCCTTTCGTGAGCAGCCGCGGCATGCGTTCGGCCTCGGCGCGCAGGCGTACCACGGCGTCGGCCAACGCAGTCCGCGTCGCGTAGCGTCCCCATGCGATGCAGAGGCCGGCGGCGACCAGCGCTAAGACGATTCCCTTCGTCACGAGCTCGGAGACCGGCGCTGCTGGGAGAGCCGGCGACGGAAAGAAACCCGTGAAGTACGTCGCCCACGGCGCGTTCGGGCCGTACATGAGCACCGCACCGGCGGCAACCGTCGGAATGACGAGCAGCGCCACCGGCGCGTTCATGATCCAGCTCGGCGCGTGCTTGTGATGTGGGAGTTCTTCATTGGCAGGTACGCCGGTTTGCGCGGGGTGCCGAATCCCCAGCGACGCGGGATCGACCTGTCCGCGGTACTCGCCGCAGAACGCGATGAAGAGCATCCGGAACATATAGTAAGCGGTGATTCCGGCGGTAAGAATGCCGATGCCATAGAGCCACGGATGTCCGTGCTCGAGCGCAGCGTAGATCACTTGATCCTTCGAAAAGAATCCGCTGAAGACGGGGATGCCGCAGATCGAGAGCACGCCGGTAAGCATCACCCAGAATGCGAACGGCATCCGCTTCCACAGACCGCCCATGCGGCGCACGTCCTGTTCGTTGGAGAGCGCGTGGATGACGACGCCCGCGCCCAAGAACAGCTGCGCCTTGAAGAATGCGTGCGTGAAGAAGTGCGCGACGCCGCCTTCGTACGCGCCGACGCCGACGCCCATGATCATGTAACCGATCTGCGACATCGTCGAGTAGGCGAGAATGCGTTTGATATCCCATTGTGCGGCGCCGAGGATCGCGCCCATCAACGCCGTCAAGCCGCCGACCGTTCCGACGAGCAGTTGCGCGCGGGGACTGTGGCTCCACAGCGGGGCGCACCGCGCGACGAGGTAGACGCCCGCCGTCACCATCGTTGCGGCGTGAATGAGCGCCGATACCGGCGTGGGGCCTTCCATCGCGTCGGGCAACCACGTATGCAGCGGGAACTGCGCCGACTTCGCCGCCGCGCCGATGAACAGCGCGAGGCAGATGGCGAACAGCAGACCCGGGCTAAAGAGACCGGCGCGCGAAAAGACCGCGTCGTACCCGGTCGTATGCGCGTTGGCGACGATCAGGAAGACGGCAAACATCATTCCGACGTCGCCCACGACGTTGATGACGAAGGCCTTGCGTGCGGCCGCAACGGCCGACGGGCGCTCGAACCAAAATCCGATGAGGAAGTACGACGCTAAACCGACGAGGCCCCAGCCCACGAGCAACCCGACGAAGTTATCGGAGAGCACGAGCGTGAGCATCGCAAAGACGAAGAAGCTCATGTACGCGAAGAAGCGCGCAAAGGCGCAATCGCCGTTCATGTAGCCCATCGAATAGAAGACGATCAAGAATCCGACGCCGGTAATGATGTAGGTCCAAACGAGCGAGAGCCGGTCGAGCAAAAGGCCGAAGTCAAAACCGGGCGCCCACGAAAAGAGCGCCTGGTGCGCGCCGACGACGCCCTGCGTCCCCGCGGGCCATAGCATGACGGCCAGCGCGAACGACGCACCGACGAACGCGGACGCGAGCCAGCCGGCGAGCCCGCGAAGTTGGGGACCGAATGCCCAGCAGAGGACGCCGCCGGCCAGCGGCAAGAGCCAGAGTGCGACGAGCAGCGGGTAACTCTCGACGCTCGTCATCCGTGCAGCGTCCTGATTTGGTCGACGTCGACGTCCTTCTCGCTGCGGAACGTCGTCACGACAATCGCCAGCCCAATCGCCGCCTCCGCGGCCGCGACGGTGATCACCAGAAAGGCGAAGATTTGGCCGGCGTTTTGCAGCCACGCACGAGCGAACGCAATAAAGAGCACGTTGGCCGCATTGAACATCAGCTCTATACTCATGAGCATGACGAGAGGGTTACGGCGCACGACGACTCCGATAACCCCGATGAAGAACATCACCGAGGCAAGCGCGACATAATTGGCGATCGGGACGATCATCAGCGTTCGCCTCCGCGCAGAATCGCCTCGCGCATCTCGCGCTCGATCTCGCCGCGATGCTTACGTGGCGCCCGCTCCTCGAAAAGGTGTCCGGTCAGCGTGATCACGCCGATGACCGCGACCATGAGGATGAGCGCCGTCGCCTCGAACGGCAGCAACTGCACCGTGAAGAGCGCTTTGCCGAAATCGGCGACGCTGCCGAAGACGCCGGCCGTGCCGACCGGGCCGCCGGTCGCCAGCCCCGGTGCGTGCGCGATCGCCGGGGCGTTCGCGATTGCATAAATGAGGAAACCGAGCGACGCGAGCACGAAGAGTGCCGCTGGAATCCAAACGAACGGCAACCGGTTCGGCCCGGCAGAGAACGGCCCGACGCCGCTGCTCAACAGCGCGATGACGAAGACGAAGAGCACCAAAATCGCGCCCGAGTAAACGATGATCTGCATCACGGCTAAGAACTCGGCCGAAAGCGTGACGTAGAGCACCGCGAGCGCCGCAAAGTTCACCAAGAGCGCGACGACGCTATAGACCGGCTTACGCGCCGAGACCGTCCACACCGCGCTGGCGATAAGAATCGCGCTCAGAATCCAAAAGGCGCTCATCCCGCCAAACCCTTACGTTGCGTTTTGAGGATTTCGCCGCGCCACGTCGCTGAGTAACCTTCGGCGATGTCGGTCGTCGACTTGATCTCGGCGACGCGGCCGAGATCGCCCGGAATGCCTCCCGGCCGCTCGTCGGGCGCCGGACCGACGCCCGCCTCCGGCGGCACGAGGAGACGCGCTTTATCGTACACGAACGATCCGCGGCGATAATCCGACATCTCGAAACGCGGCGTGAGCACGATCGCGTCCGTCGGGCACGCCTCCTCGCACATGCCGCAGAAGATGCAGCGCAGCTCGTCGATCTCGTATCGCGCCGCATAGCGTTCGCCCGGCGAACGGCGATCGCCGGGCGCGTTCTCGGCGCCGATCACGGTGATCGCGTTGGCTGGACAGACGCTCGAGCAGAGCTCGCACCCAATGCAGCGCTCCTTGCCGTCGCCGTACCGTCGCAGCTCGTGCAGGCCGTGAAAGCGCGGCGCGTGCTGCTTCTTCACCGATGGATACGGAATCGTCGGCCGACGCCGGAACATGAACCGAAACGTGATCGACAAACCCGTCAGGATCGCGCCAATGTTGAAGAGACGCTTGCGAACGGCCATGCGCTATCCTCGGTACGCGACGACGATCGCCGTAACGATGAGGTTCAACGTCGCGACGGGCAAAAGAAACTTCCAACCGAACGTCATCAACCGGTCGTACCGCAGACGCGGCAGCGTCGCACGCAACCATATGTAGAAGAACATAAAGCACGCGACCTTCACGACGAACCACACGATACCAGGAACCATTGTCCAGCCGAACGGTGCGTTCCACCCCCCGAAGAAGAGCAACGTGGCGATACATGAGACGGTGAGCATGTTAACGTATTCGGCGATGAAGAACAGGCCGAAGCGCAAACCCGAGTACTCGGTATGAAACCCGGCGACGAGTTCGGTCTCAGCCTCGACGAGGTCGAAGGGCGTGCGATTCGTTTCGGCGACTGCCGTAATGATGTAGACGATGCACCCGACGAACTGCGGCAGAACGAACCACCAGCGCGCTTGCGCGTTGACGATCCCGTCCAGCGACGTCGTGCCCGCAAGAATCAAGACGCCAACGAACGAGAGCCCCATCGCAAGTTCGTAGCTGATCATCTGGGCGGTGGATCGCACGCTGCCGAGCAGCGGATACTTCGAGCCCGACGCCCACCCGCCGAGCGAGATCCCGTAGATGCCGATCGACATAATGGCGAGCACCAAGAGAATCCCGGCATTCACGTTGCCGATTGCCCACGGCGCGCCGGTCGGCGATGCGCCGAATGGAATCACCGCATAGACCGAAAACGCGGTGAGCAGCGAAATGAAGGGCGCGAGCTTATAGATGAGCGGGTCGGCGCTCTTCGGCGTGAGATCTTCCTTGAGCATCAGTTTGGCTGCATCGGCGGCCGGCTGCATCAGTCCCCACGGACCGACGCGATTGGGGCCGGGACGCAACTGCATCCAGCCCAGCACCTTCCGTTCGAGGAGCATCGCGTACGCGAATGACGTCACGACAACCAACAGCAGAATCGCGGACTTAACGAGCACGAACAACCACACCGGCATCGGCTAGCCCTCAGCCTCCGCGGCGCGCAAAGGCTCCATACGGGGATCGTGCAGCCACGTGCCGCCGCCGGAGAGAATCAGACGCCCTTGAGGCGCGCCAACGCCGCGTAGCGGCGGTCCGAAGCGTTCGTCGCCGAACGTAAAGTCCTCCGGCGACATCGCCGCGTGCGCGACGACGAGCCGATCGATCTCCTCGGCTTGAGGCAGCGTCACGCCGACGCCCTCGGCCAGACCGCAGAGCATCTCGAGATCGGAATGCACGGAGTCGGGTGAGCTCAGCGCGGGGTTGAGCGGCAGCAGATCGCCGCTGAGGCCAATCGTCGTGCCACCCTTCTCGAGTGCGCCCTTCGCCGGCAGGATCAGCTTTGCGCGCTGTGCCGTCTCCGTCATGAAGAGATCGCTCACGATCAGGAACGGAATCGCATCGAGCGCCTCCCCGATTGTGTCGCCGTCGAACCCATTGCGCACCGGATTCGCACCGAAGATCGAGAGCACCGCGAGCCGGCCGGCGCGTGCGTCCTCGAACATGCCCGTCGAATCGCGTCCTGCGCCGCTGCGCGTGTATCCGGGGCCGCTGCCGGGCAACATTCCCATCGCTTCGGCGCCGCGTGCGTTGCCTTGCTCGCTCGCGATATGCGTCGAAAGCTCCCCGACGTCCGCGAACGCATCGGCGTAGGCGCGTCCGAGATCGAGATCGGCTCCGTCCCAGACCAACGCTACGCGCGCTGCATCGCCGGCTGCGGCGCGCGCCTCTTTGGCTGATGCTGCCTGCACGATGCGTGCCCCGGCACGCAAGACGGCCTTGCGCACGCGCAACCAGAGCACCGGAGCGCGTTCGTCGATCGGCTCGCCGATCGTAACGATCACCTGCGCACGATCGATTGCTTCTAATGAGGCGCCGCGTCTGCCGGGCGTCGCCTGGCGTTGCCGGCCCGCACGCCAATCGAGATTCTCGGCGCCTAGCGCGCGGTGGACGAACTGCAGCGCAAACGCCTCTTCGTTGGTCAACCGGCCGCCGCCGATCGCGCCTACGCGTTCCGGCCCTTTGGCCACGGCCTCGCGGACGGCTTTCGACCACAGCTCGAATGCGTCGTCCCATCCGATCTGCACCAGCGTACCCTTGCGCCGGTAGAGTGGCTGCGTAATGCGGTCGGGCGAATCGTAGAAGCCGACGTTATACCGGCCGCGGTCGCAGAGCCAACCGTCGGAGATCGGATCATCTTCGACGAGCATCGTGCGCAATAGCGTCGCGTGGCGCACGTCGGCGAAGAGTTGGCAGCCCACGGAACACTGCGTGCACGTCGTCTTGGTCCGCTCCAAGTCCCACGGCCGCGACTTAAACCGATACGTCTTCGACGTGAGCGCGCCGACGGGACAGAGCTCGGTGACGTTGCCGGTGAAGTTGTGCCGGTAAGGGGTTCCGGTTGCGGTCGCGATAATGTCGTGCTCGCCGCGATCCTTGACGACGAGCTGTTGCTCGTCGGCAATAATGTCGTCGAAGCGAACGCAGCGCTGACAGACGACGCAGCGCTCTTCGTCCAGGACGATCGTCGGCCCAAGATCGACCGCCTTCGGCTTGCGCAGCTTCGGATCCGCAACGTCGGAGCTGCCGCGCGCGTACGCCATCGCGTAATCCTGCAGATCGCACTCGCCGCCTTTGTCGCAGATCGGACAATCCAGCGGATGGTTAACCAGGAAAAGCTCTAAGACCATTGCGCGCGCTGTCTCGACGCTCTCGCCCTGCGTGCGCACCTTCATGCCTTCGACGGCCGCGGTATTGCACGCGATCTGCAGTTTCGGCATGCCCTCGATCTCGACCAAACAGATGCGACAGAGGCCCGCCGGCCCCAGCTTAGTGTGGTAACAATAGATCGGGATCGACTGATTGATCGTCTTGGCCGCTTCGACCAACAGCGTTCCCTTCGGCACGGTTACGGGAATGCCGTCGATCGTGAGGTTGACGAGTTCCTCGCTCGCGGCTAGGAGCGGTGCGCTCATGCGGTCTGCGCCTCTGCCGGTGCGATACGCGATTTGAACTGGTCGGGAAAGCGCAGCAGGACCGACTTGAGGAAGGGTTCGATCGAATCGCCGAGCGCGCAGAGATTCAAGCCGGTGATCGCACCGGCCACGCGCAAGAGCATCTCATAGTCGCCGGGAACGCCGCGGCGCTCGACCAAGCGTTCCAGGACCCTGCCGATCCAGCTTCCACCTTCGCGGCAGGGCGTGCATTGGCCACACGATTCGTGCGCGAAGAACCGCACCAGATTGTACGCCGCGTTGACGAAATCGGTCGTGTCGTCGAACACGACGAACGCGCCGGATCCGAGCATCGAGCCGGCCTTGGTCATGCTCTCGTAGTCGTACGGCAGATCGAGATGCTCTTCAAAGATGCATGCCGACGAGCCGCCGCCGGGCTGAATGGCCATGAGCGTGCGCCCCGGGCGCAGGCCGCCGGCGAGATCGACGATCTCGCGCACGGTCGTACCGAGCGGAATCTCGTAGTTGCCGGGCTTGAGCACGTGTCCGGAGACTGAAACGATCTTGTAGCCCTTGCTGCGCTCCGTACCGACTGCGGCGAACCACTCCGCCCCACGCTCGAGAATCGGCACGAGATAGGCGAGCGTCTCGACGTTATTGACGACGGTCGGCATGCCGTAAAGGCCCTCGATGGCGGGAAACGGTGGCTTGAGCCGCGGCTCGCCACGCTTGCCTTCGAGCGAGTTGAGCAGGCCGGTCTCCTCACCGCAGATGTACGCACCGGCGCCGCGATGCACGGTTACCTCGAGGTCGTAGCCGCTGTCGAAGATGTTCTTGCCGATGTATCCGGCTTGACGCGCCTCGTCGATCGCGGCGCAGAATATTTCGTAACCGCGCCTGAACTCGCCGCGGATATAGATGAACGCATGGTGCGAGGCGATCCCGTATGCGCCGATTAGCATGCCTTCCAACACGAGATGCGGCGTCTCTTCGATCAGCATGCGATCCTTGAACGTCCCCGGCTCCGCTTCGTCGGAGTTGCAGACCAGATACCGCACGTTCTTGTCGCTCGGGAGAAACGACCACTTGCGCCCGGTCGGGAATCCCGCACCACCCCGTCCGCGCATCCCGGATTTTTCCACGATGTCGAGTACGTCGACCGGCTTGAGCTGGCGCACGACGCGTTTCCACTGCTTGTATCCGCCACGCTTGCGATAGGCTTCGAGGCCGCGAAGATCGGCTTCGCCGATACCTTCGGTCAGCACCTTAGTGACCGGCACGCTCGCCCTCCCCGTCGACGGTCTTCACGACCGCGCGCGAATCGACGACTGCGCGCTCCTGCGTCGGCGTAAAGAAGTAAACGTCGCGCTTGACGATATTATCGAGCATGATGATGCCGCTCGCGTCGCCGATGCCCCCGGCGTTGTTCGGATTGGTGACGCCGGTCGCGCCGGGCGACTTTCGGCCCGCGGCGATCTGTTCGTCCTGCGGAATCGACCATGTCTGCGCCGGCCGGTCTGTCTGCGCCATGGGCGCGACGCCGTACGTTCCGGCACGAATAGCGGCGAGCAACTCGTCGATCATCTGCGGAGTGAGGTCGTAGACGTACTCGAGATTGACCTGCATGCAGGTTGCGCGGTCGCACGCTGCTAGACACTCCACCTCCTCGTACGAAAAAAGTCCGTCCTCGGTCGTCCCCAAATGACCGATGCCGAGCTTCTCGCGAACGTACGCCATGATGTTCTCGGCGCCGTTGATGGTGCACGCGAGCCCCCGACAGACTTGCAGCATGTACTTCCCCACCGGCCGGCGGTAGAGCAGCGTATAAAAGGAAACCGCGCCTTCGACCTCCGCCTGGCTGATCGCAAGCATCTCGGCCGCCGCCGCCATCGCTTGCAGGCTCACGTATCCTTCGTGCTGCTGAAACAAATGCATCAACGGCAGCAGTGCCGACCGCTTCTGCTCGTATCGCGAGATAATATGGTTGCACTCCGGCCTAAGCTGCTCCAATAAACCCGGAAAGTTTTTCTCCCGCTCGGTCATACACCGCGCTCACTCTCACCCGATGACGCGCACGCGAGGCCGCGCGACGTGGTGGTGCTGGACCGTGTGAGGGAGGAGCGGAGCCAGGATGGCGAGAGCGACGACGAACCGAGCAGTTTTTTCGCAGGATGCGAAAAAACGAGCGTGTCCAAACCACCATGTCGCCAGGCCGAGCGAACGGGCGTCATCGGTCCACTTCCCCAAACACAGGATCCAGCGAGCCGATCATGACGACGAGGTCGGCGATGAGGTTGCCCGGGGCGATTCCTTTGAGCGCCTGCAGATTGTACATGCTCGGCGGACGCGTGCGGATGCGGTACGGCCGGTTCTCGCCGTTGCTGACAATGTAGTAGCCGAGTTCGCCGCGCGGCGATTCGATCGACTGGTAGACATCGCCCGGTGGAACGCGAAAACCCTCGCTGACCAGTTTGAAATGGTGGATGAGCGCCTCCATCGAGAGCGCGATCGTCTCTTTCGGCGGCAGCGCAACCTTGGGGTCGTCGATCATCACCGGCCCGGGTGTATCGAGCCGTTTGCGCGTCTGCTCGACGATGCGCATCGCCTCCTCCATCTCGTCGAGGCGCACGAGAAATCGGGCATATGCGTCGCCCTCGGTGCGTGTCGGAACGTCGAACTTATACGTATCGTATCCGGTATACGGAAACGCCTTGCGCACGTCGTACGCGATGCCGCTGGCTCGCAGGCTCGGTCCAGTGACGTTCCACTGCAATGCTTCTTCGGGGGAGAGGACTCCGATGCCGATGGTTCGGTCCTGAAAGATCGGATTGGCTTGCAGCAGTCCGCGCAGTTCCCGCATGCGGCGCGGAAACTTATCGATGAGCGCGTCGAGTTTCGCGAGATAGCCGTCGGGAAGATCGCCATTGAGGCCGCCAACGCGAACGTAGTTCGGATGCATCCTCGCGCCGCCGGCGGCTTCTTGCAGGTCGAGAATGTTCTCGCGCAGGTCGAAGCAGTAAAAGAAGATCGAGATCGCGCCGAGGTCGATGCCGTGCGTTCCTAGCCAGACACAATGCGAGGCGATGCGCGTGAGTTCCATGACCATAACGCGGATGACTTGCGCCCGTTCGGGAATCCGATCGGTGATTCCGAGTAGTCTCTCGACGCCAAGCGCGTAGCAGAGCGAGTTGGATTCCGGCGCGAGATAATCCATGCGCTCGATCACGGTCTGCGCCTGCGACCAGAAAAGGCCTTCGGCGGTCTTCTCGATGCCGGTATGGAGGTAGCCGATCTCGGGCTCCGCTTTCACGACGTTCTCGCTGTCGATCTCGAGCATGATCTGAAGAACGCCATGCGTCGATGGGTGCTGCGGGCCCATCGAAAGCACCATAGTGTTGCCTTCTTGGCTGACGATCTCCGGCGTTAACGGCGTTGGTGAGAGCGTCATGGCTTCTCGCCGCCCGCGCCCTCGCGAGCGCGCTTGACCTGTTCCTGAAGCGCCTCGAGCGTGCGGCCGACCGGCGGCGTTCCGGCGACGACGTTCGCTTTATTGGCAAACGGTGGCCGTGGAGAGCGCTCGCGCGCCGGACCGCGCATCGGATAATCCTTGCGCAATGGGTGCCCTTCCCAATCGTAGGGCATTTGGATGCGGCGCAGATCGGCGTGGCCGTCGAATGCGATCCCGAACAGATCGTAGACCTCGCGTTCGGCCCAATCCGCAGACTTCCACATATCCATCACGCTCGGCGCACGATCGTTCTCATCGAGTCCGCACAGAATACGTATGCGCGCCGGCGCTCCGACTTCGGTGACGCCTGCAGGCATCGGCGCGACCTTGAGCAGATGATAGACGAGATCGAAACGCGGCTTCCGTTCGAGGTAATCGACGGCGCCGAGGTCGAGCAGCATGGTAAATCCGTCGGTCTTGAGCTGTTCGAGGCGCCTGCGGAGTTGCGAAAGCTCGACGCGTTCGATCGCGGCGTCCGCGATCGGCGGGCGCACGCTGGGAGGATCGATCGCGACGCCGGTGATCGGTGGAGTTTGCGTACTCGGCATGCTCGGCTGTGCGTCTACTTCTTATTACGAACGTGCGAGGATGCCGCCACGGCCGCCCTCGCGGATCTGCTTCTGAATGAGGTTGACCGCATAGAGCAGCCCGTCGGGCGTCGGGGGACAACCCGGGACATACACGTCGACCGGTACGATCGTGTCGATGCCTTGAATGACTGCGTAGTTATCGAATATCCCGCCGGAGCTCGCGCACGCACCCATTGATATGACCCATTTCGGGTCGGCCATCTGATCGTAGAGGCGGCGCACGACCGGCGCCATCTTCTGCGCGACCCGGCCGGAGACGATCATGAGATCGGCCTGTCGGGGCGAGCTGCGGAAGACCTCGGATCCCAGCCGGGCGATATCGTACTCAGCCGACGTCACCGTCATCATCTCGATCGCGCAGCAGGCCAGACCCATCGTTAGCGGCCAGACCGACGAACTTTGCGCCCACCGCGCAACGTCGTCGACCCGTGCCAACATAAAGCTCCCGGGGCTTACCGCCACGTAAAGCCACCCTTCTTCCAAACGTACGCATATCCGATTGCAAGAACGATGATAAAAACGACCATCTCGAACAGTCCGAAGACGCGCAGGTCGTGCATAAGCACGGCCCACGGATAGAAGGATGCGGCTTCGACGTCGAAGATCACGAAGAGCATCGCGATGAGGTAGAAGCGAATCGGGAATCGCCCCGATACCGGCGAGGTCGGCTCGACGCCGCATTCGTACGCTTCGAGCTTCTCGGGATTCGGTTTGCGCCGTGCAAGCAGGCCCGGTAGCGCCGTGAAGAGCAGCGCCGCGGCGAGCGCGACGCAGAGGTAGATCGCGACCGGTCCATACGGATTCATGGCTTGTGAAACTTTTCACAAGCGACGGCCCATACCTGTTCGGGGCAGCGGGACGCGACGATGCCTTGCCCGTACAATGGATGTATGCGGTACGCCGTCTTGGCAATGATCGTGCTCTTCGGCCTCGGCGACGGATGCTCCGCGCCGGCAAATATCGTCGGCGTACAAGACTATGGGCGCATCACAGGACGCGTACTCGACGCAATGACCAACCGGCCGATTCCCAACGCACTGCTCTCGGTCGGCTCGATTTATACGACCCAAGCCGACGTCAACGGCGCTTTTGCGCTGCGTACCGTCACCGGAGATCAAACCATCGCCGCGCGCGCCGCCGGGTACGGTACCACGACGAGCGACGTCACGGTCGACAAAGACGCGACCGTATCGGTGGGCTACTTGCGGCTCGTCCCACTCGTCCACGCCACGGGCCAGGCGACGCTTCCGCCTCCACCGACGCCGTCGCCCGCTCCGAGCGTACCTCCGACATCGGTCGCAGCGCCGGCATCGACGGCGGGTGCATCGCCCGCCGCTTCGCCGCTCCCGTCGGCACCCGTATCATCGCCGACGGCAACGCCTTAGGACCCTAGGTTAAGCGCAGGCTTGCGAGATCGAGGTCGTACTCGATCGAACGGTAGATGTCATCGGGAATATCGCCCGCTCGGCGCATCGCCATGATCGCCCGTCGCTCGGCGGCGAGCGCCTCGCGTTCTAGGCGCCGGTCGATGCGGCTTTCCGCGGCTTCGGCCTGTCCATCGTCGACCGAACGCCCGCGCAAGAGATCGATGCGTTGTTCGTACTCGGTGAGAATCCGCCCGGCGATCTCCCACTCGAGCGGCGTCTGGTTCTCCTTCTCCGCCTCGTGCAGCCGCGCGATGCCGGCCTCAAGTGCGCGAATTCGCACGCTCGCCTCGTAGCGTTGGCCACGGCTCGTCTCGGTGACGCCGAGCCATTCGATCAGCGGTCCGAGCGTGACGCCCTGCAGTACGAGCGTCACGAAGATGACGCAGAACGTGAAGAATATGATCACGCTGCGCTGCGGAAAGGCCTGGCCGCCGAGAGTATACGGCAACGCGAGCGCGATCGCCAGCGAAACAATGCCGCGCATCCCCGCCCATGCGATCACGGTAACGCTCTGCCATCGCGGATAAGGATCCCGAGCGCGCAACCGTGGGTTGAGCATCCGAGGCAGATAGGTCGCCGGAAAGATCCAGATGATGCGAACGGCGATGACCGTTAGGCTGAGAAGCAATCCGTACAGCGCATAATCCCGCACGTGAGGTTGAAGCGCCTCGACGATCGATGGAAGTTGCAATCCGATGAGGAGAAAGGCGAAGGCGTTGAGGACGAACGTGAGCAGACGCCAAACCGCCGAACCGAGAATGCGCGTCTCCGAATCGATGAAACTCGTCGAGCGCCGGCTCAAGAGGATGCCGGCCGAAACCGCGGCAAGCACGCCCGAGACGTGCATCGCTTCGGCCGGCAGATACGACGCAAACGGCGCCAAAAGAAAAACCACGCTGGCAATCATCGCATCTTCAAAGCCCCACCGCGCGATGTAGCGCAATGCCGCCTCCAAGAGCAGCGCCACGGCAACGCCGACCGCGACACCGCCAACCGCGACGACGAAGAAGGCGATGCTCGCATGCGCGAGCGAGAACGCTCCGGAGATCGCGGCTGCCAATGCAAACCGGTAGAGCACAAGCGCCGTGGCATCGTTTACTAAACACTCCCCGCTAACGATCGCCGCAATCCGGCGCGGGATCGCTAGCCGCTCGAAGATCGCTTCGGAGGCGACCGCGTCCGGCGGCGAGACGATCGCACCGAGCGTGAAGGCGAGCGGCCAGCTGAAGCCGCGGACCGTTGCATGAACGACGGCCGCGACGACGACCATCGTAAAGACGACTAGCCCGATGGCCAACAAGGTGATCGGCCGTGAGTTACGGCGCAACTCGAACCAGTCGGTCGACCATGCAGCGCTATAGAGCAACGGCGGCACGACCAAAAGCATGATCAGCTCGGGATCGACGTGGGGGCGCGGGAGATGGCGCGTGAACGCAAGCCCGACGCCGCCGACGACGAACGCGATCGGATAGGGAATCTTTAGGCGCTTCGCGAGCACCGTCAAAACGACGACGGCGCAGAGGAATGTTACGAGCTCGAGCGCGTCGCTCATCGAGGCGTTACTCGATCGGTGCGCCGGCTGCGCGCAGGTCGATTGCGTACCCCGCGATGACGAGGTAAGCGCGCTCGGCATGTTTCGCAAGCCGCTGCGTCATGCGCCCGATCGCATCGCGGAAGAGCCGGTCGGCCGGCGCCGCGGGAACGAGGTCCCAGCCGATCTGCTCGCTGACGGCGATTACGTGCGCGGGAGAATGGAGCATCGCATCGATGAACTGCGCGCCCTCTCCGTCGAGTTGCGATTCGAGAACCGTGTAGTCGATCTCGAGCAGGTCGATACGCGAGGCAATGCGCGTCGCAAGCCACGTGCCGAGCGCGTCGACGAGCAGACACGCGTTCGGCGGGGCATCGCTAAAGAGCGCGAGCTGCTTCTCGGGCACCATCGACGCGGTTTCGACGGTCTGCCAGGCCGCGGGACGGTCGCGTACGTGTCGAGTGAGCCGCGCGCGCCACTCAACGTCGTCGGGATTCTGCGCCGCGGTCGCGATATACGTGACCGGAAGTCCGCTTTCGAGTGCGAGACGCACGCCGAACGCGCTCTTTCCCGAGCACACCGGCCCCGTTATGAAGACCACTGGCAAAATCCGGGCCCTCCTGTCTTAAAACCCGTGGCGTGCGTCGGTCCGGTGAAGGAAACGCTTGGCGTCGTCGACCGGAACGGCGAAGCCGATGCTGCGCTCGTCGTCGAAGCGCGAATCTGCGATCCCAACGACCTCGCCCGTATCCGCAATAAAGACCGGCGCGCCACTTTCGCCGGGAACGATCGAGATCATGATCTCGAGCGCATCCTTGCGAACCGACGAGAGGCGCCCCGTGTTCAACGAGGTCGCCAAGCCTAGCCCTTCGTCGTCGAACTCGTCCGGCACCGGATAGCCGAGCAGACCGATTTCGCGGCCGATGTCGTCGTCCAAGCGGGCCGACGAACCGAGCGCGATCGGCGCGACTCCTCCGCGGTGAGTGCGCAAGAGCGCCAGGTCGAGCGCCTCGTTCGTCGCGACGATCTTCGCCGGAACGCTCCCATGATTTCCAATCGTCGCGCGCAGGTTGCGCGCCTCGTCAATCGCGTGTTCGACCGTAAGGATGTCGCTGCCCCACGCGCCGGACGCGACGACGAAACCGGTTGCGTACGCATCGTCGTATTTGTCCTTCTTGTTCTCCGGTGGCACGTGCATCGAGAGTAGCACGACCGCAGGCCGCAGCCGGTGAACGGACGCCACGAATGCGTCATCGTTATTGTCGCGCGCGCAGCCGATCGCCGCGACGGCGGCGAGAAGTCCGGTAACGGCGGCGACGCGGCGCTTCATGAGATGCGTTCCACCACTGCGGCGCGCAACGAATCGAGGCCTGCTCCGGTTACCGCGCTAACCGGCAGCGCATCGGGTTCGATCGCCTCGCGTGCGACGAGATCGCACTTGTTGAAGACGAACAGTTGTGGCGCGTGTTCGAGCCCTAACTCCGCCAGGATAGCATCGACTGCGTCACGCTGCCTCCGCCAGTCCGGATTGCTCGCATCGATCACGTGTAGCAGGAGATCGGCGTCCTGCAGTTCCTCGAGCGTCGCGCGAAACGCTGCGACAAGATCCTTCGGGAGATCGGTGATGAATCCGACGGTGTCGACGAGCCGAATATAGGTGTCCGCCTTCAAGTAGACGCGGCGAACGAGCGGGTCGAGCGTCGCGAAGGGCCGATCGGCGACGTAGGCGTTGCTGCGGGCGAGCGCGTTGAGTAGCGACGATTTGCCGGCGTTCGTGTACCCGACGAGCGCGACTAGCGGTTCGCGTCGCGCCGAACGGCGCACCGAACGTTGCCTGCGAACCTCAACGAGCTGCGCGTTAAGTGTCGCAATCCGTTGACCGATGCGCCGCCGATCGACTTCGAGCTTGGTCTCACCAGGCCCGCGCGTGCCGATGCCGCCGCCGAGACGCGAAAGATCCGCGCCCGCGCCGATGAGGTTCGATTGCCGGTGGCGCAGCTGCGCGAGTTCGACCTGCAGCTTCCCCTCGCGGCTGCGCGCGTGCCGCGCGAAGACGTCGAGAATCAACATCGTGCGATCGACGATCGGCAGTGGAATGATCTTCTCGAGATTCTTACGCTGTCGAGGCCGCAAATCGTTCAACGCAAGGACGAGGGTTGCACCGAGTTCCTTCGCCCGCTCGGCGATCTCAAGGGCCTTACCGCTCCCGACCAGCGTTGCCGGATCGATGTGCTCGCGCTGCTGGACGACACGGTCGACTACGCTCACGCCAACCGCGTCGGCGAGCGCGACGAGCTCTAACAACTCCGGTTCGATGGGGTGGCGCCGGTCGCGCACGTCGACTGCGACGACGAGAGCTCGCTGCGTCACCGGTGCGCGTTCGCGAGCGGCTCCAGGCGCGCGATGAGCCAACGCAGCCCTTCGTTGTAGCTCGGCCCGGGCCGCTGGATGAGATCGGGATCGACGCTGTAAACGTGATGCAGCACGACCGCGTGTAGGCTCCTCCACGGTTCGCGATCGAAAAGCGCTTCGAGGTGGGTTGCGGGATCGGTTACGAGCATGTCGGGCTGGTCGTGGAGCAGTGCTTCGGGATTGTATTCGCCGTACGCGGCGTGCATCGCCGACGCAGCGTTGACGCCACCGGCCAGTTCGATCAACCGCTCGATGTACGAAGCCGAACCAGCGGTCCAGATTGGGTCGGCGCCGAGTACGACGAAGACGCTCGGATGGCGCGCGAAGTCGCGCGTGCGCGCGTGCAGCCGCGTGGTCTCGGCCTGCAACCGTGCGATCGTTACGGCCGCTTCTCGCTTGCGACCGGTGAGCGCGCCAATCGTCCGAAGATTCGTGAAAATCGAATCGTAGCTGTCGTCAGGCAACAGGATGACGCGCAGCCCGGCGCGGCGTAACGGCTCGACCAAACGTGACTGCGCGGGAATACCGATGACAACGCCGGGGTGCAACGCTACGATTCGTTCGGCGTCGATGCTGGTGAAATCGGCTACGCGCGGAAGCACGCGCGCCTGCGGCACGTCGGTGTACGCGGAGACCGCGACGACCTGGCTGCCCGCGCCGACGGCATAGAGGTCATCCGCGAACGACGGCATGAGGGCGGCGACGGTCGTTGCTCGGCCACTCTGCGATCTCGCCGAGTTGCCGGCTGTTTGCGCCGCGCACGCGCCGAGGACGAGCGCGGCCGCTAGAATCGTCAACCTAAGGAGCTCGCGTGCCACCGGCTGCGAGTACGCAGCCCGGCCGACCTTTCCCCCTAGAGGAAGAACAGGCGCGCTCGTTAATCGCTTGCACCAGGTTTGCGCGGGAAGCCGGTGTGATGCCGGCACGGTCGCGCCACTGTATGCGGGGAGCCGCCCGAACGTCACTATCCGATGGATGGGAAGGCACGGGCACCGGCTACGATCCGTGAGTCAGGACATCGTCGCAAGCCGCTATAGCAACTATCCGCCTCGCGTTGGAAGGAAGGATTTGCAATGTCGGTATTACTTGCAGCCATTACGGCTGTCACGTCGCCCTCGCCTTCGCCCTCACCGTCTGCGTTACCGCAGATCGCCCACGTCGTCACGAGCGATCGCGCACCCGAATCAATCACGCGCACGGCGCGTACGACGTACGTCGTGACAGCGGCACAGATCGCCCAGGACGGCGACCGAACCGTCGCCGATGCGATCCAGAACGTTCCGGGCGTCAATTTCGTCCGCTACGGTGCGTTCGGAGCCGCGGTGTCGTTCGGGATTCGCGGCAGCTCCTCACAACAGGTGCTCGTTCTCGTCGACGGACAGCCGGTCGCGGGAGCACAGATCGACAACGTTAATCTCGAGCAGCTTCCGGTCGGAAACGTCGATCGAATCGAGATCGTCGAAGGCGGCGGTTCGACGCTCTATGGATCCGGCTCGATCGGCGGCGTGATCAACATCATTACCGCGCCGCAGCCGCAACGCAGCACCGCGACGCTCTCTACGGGCTCGTTCGGCGAGCAAACTTATCAGTTCCAAACGCCGTACGTCTCGTTTCAACGCACGTATGCAGCCAACGATTACTCCGTGGTCAACGCGCCGAACCGGCAGAACGCGCAAGCCGGTTTGACGGCCGAGTCGGTACGGTACGGGCATACGTTGGGTGCATTCGACTTCGCGCTCAGCGCCGATATCGCAGACGCGATGGTCGGCGCGCCGGGAGAGCTCGGATATTTCTCGCCGACTAGCGAACAATCGACCGTGAATCGTGATCTGCGGCTCAACGTCTCGCACCACGGTCCTCGCTCGACGAGCATTCTCGAGCTCGGCGACTCGTCGCAGGACCTCTCCTACACGTGCGATACGCCGGCCGATAACAACTGCCCGAACTCATATTATCCGACGCCGCCGCCAGGCATCCCGTCAAACCCGCCCTACGCGCAACTGCTCTACGACCAACACTGGATGGCGAGTTTGCGCAACATCGTCGGCGACGCGCGCCAACGCCTCGTCTACGGCATCGACCTGATGCGCGGCATCGCACGAGTCGACGAAGGTACGGGCGGCGGATCGCCGTTGGCGGCCGACAACGCCCCGATCGTCGACGCGTATGCGCAAACCGCTGCCTACGTGCAGGCGCAGTGGTTCGGCGGCAACGGCGATTCGTTCTACGCCGGCTTGCGCGGCGAACGCGACGGCGGCGTAGGCGGGGCGTACTCGCCGTCGGTCGGAGCGGTCGTCAATCTGCTCCCCCCGCTTGCGCTCAAGCTCAACGCCGCCACGGCGTTTCGCGCGCCGACCGCGGAGGGATCTCTACTATCCCGGGTACTCGAATCCAAACCTTCAGCCGGAACGAACGCGCGTCGGCGATGCGACGCTCGTCGCTCCGATGGGCTTTGGATCGCTAAGCTTTGGTTGGTTCACGACGAGCGGATCGAATCTGATCGTCTCGCCGCCGCCGGACTACATTCCGGAGAACGTCGGGCACGCGTCGATTCAGGGGCTGACGCTCGGCGCGAGCACGCGCCCGTTCCACGGCTATACGACGACGCTCAACGTGACGAATCTCTATCGCGCTCAAGACCTGGATACGCAGTCGCGCCTTCCCGGCCGCGGGCCGGTCTTCGCCGTTACGCTGGCATTGCAGTACCTAGCGCCGGCAAAGAGCCGCTTCGACGGCTTCAAGATATCTGCGACGACACAGGGTCCGCAGGAGCCA
Source organism: Vulcanimicrobiota bacterium (assembly GCA_963758805.1). Lineage (GTDB taxonomy): Bacteria > Vulcanimicrobiota > Vulcanimicrobiia > Vulcanimicrobiales > Vulcanimicrobiaceae > Cybelea. The sequence continues at coordinate 775,921 of CAVWWP010000001.1, read as the reverse complement.
AACGATCCGTATCTTGCGCCGGCCTATGCGGTCTACGAACCGTCGACGTTCACGCAGGTTGACGCATACCTTGGATATCGCGTTACGCAGCATCTCATCGTCGCGTTACGCGGTTACAATCTCGGCAATGACCGTTACGCACTGTACGCCGGATATCCGATGCCGGGACGCGCGTTTGCGGTGGAGTTGCGAACGCGGTAGGTGAAGAGCGTCTCGCTCCGTCTGACCGCATTAGCGCTCCTCGCTCTCGGGTGCGCCGGGGTCAGCCTGCTCGTGGGCGGAACGCCGCTCTCGGTACGCGACGTGATCACCGCGCTCTCCCACCCGCACGCGCCCGGTGCGCTCACCGTCATCGTGTGGCAGCTGCGCCTGCCGCGCATCTGTATCGCTGCGGTCGTGGGTGCGTCGCTGGCGCTCGGCGGTGCCATGCTGCAAGGCATGCTCCGTAATCCGCTTGTCGATCCCTATCTCACCGGCGTCAGCGCCGGTTCGGCGGCGGCTATCGCGCTCGCTATACTTGCGGGCGTCGCCGCACCGGCTACGCCTGCAATCGGGTTCGTCGCCGGATTCGGAGCAGCGCTCCTCGTCGCTACGCTGGCGCGACGCGGCAGCGGGATCGACGCCAATCGTCTGATTCTCGCCGGCGTCTCGCTCTCGACGCTTTTTGCCGCGATCATCACGTTGGCCATCGTCCGCTCGCAATCGAGCGATTACGCAAGCACGATCGTGGCGTGGTTGGCAGGTTCGATGGCCGGGCGCGATTGGCACGACCTCGCGATTGCGGCGCCGTATGCCATTGTGGGCACGATCCTCGCGTTCTCGACAAGCGGTCCGCTCGACGCGTTACGAATCGGCGACCTTCGCGCGCGGAGCGTCGGCGTCGACGTCGACCGAGCGCAATGGATCGTGCTCGCGGCATCGTCGCTGCTCGCCGCGACGAGCGTCGTGCTCGCGGGTCTCGTCGGCTTCATCGGACTGATCGTGCCGCACATCGCACGGCGCATCGTCGGATCGAACGCCCGCGTGATGCTTCCGGCGTGCATCGTTATCGGTGCGGGGCTCTGCATGCTCGCCGATGCGATCTGCCGCTGGATCGTCGCACCCGGGGAACTTCCCATCGGCGTCTTGCTCGCGCTGATCGGCGTCCCCGTCTTTCTCTATCTCTACCTGCATCCGGCGACGTCGCTGCACCGCGAATGATCGAGCTGCGCGACGTAGCGATCGACGTCGGCGGTCGCCGGCTGCTCGACGGGATCACCGCGTCGGTGAAATCCGGCGAGTTGCTCGCGGTTCTTGGCCCCAACGGTGCCGGCAAGACCACGCTGCTGCGGACGATCGCCGCGCTCCATCCAACCGCCGGGGGAACCGTGCTCTTCGACGGAGCGCCAATCGCTCGTCTAAGCGCAATCGAGCGCGCGCGCCGCATTGCGTTCGTTGCGAGCGACCAGGTCATGGTCGAGTCGCTGCGCACACGCGAGGTCGTTGCGATCGGACGCTATCCACATCGGCACTCGTGGCCATGGCAGCGCTATCGCGCAGACGAAGCGGCTATCGACGCTGCCTTGCACGCCGCGGGCATCGAGCGCTTCGCCGATCGCCTGTTCTCGACGCTTAGCATGGGCGAACAGCAGCGAGTCTGGATTGCGTTGGGCCTCGCGCAGGAGACGCCGGTACTGCTGCTCGACGAGCCTACCAGCCATTTGGACGTTCGCGCCGCGCATGAGATTCTTTCGCTGCTTCGCTCGCTTGCCGGCGGGGTCGCACAGGGTAAGACCATCGTCTGCGCATTGCACGATCTGAACGAGGCGGCTGCGTATGCCGATCGCATCGCGCTCCTGGCCGAGGGCGGACTGCTGGCCCTCGACCGACCCGGCGTGCTGCTGCGCGGCCAACTCCTCGAGCAAGCCTACGGGATTGCGATGTCGTCTGTTGCGCTCGTCGATGGTACGCTGCGCGTCTTTACCACGCGCGAACGTCCGACCCCAAGACCCAACGCGTAGCACCCTTCTGGGATCCGCTGAGAATCAGCACGCCGACGGCATCGTCGGGCGTAGCGAACATCTGCGACGGTACGTAGTTTGAGATGCACGTGATCACGGTCGCACGGGTTCCGGGGGCGACGAGCAGCGCGTGGGGCAGTAACGCCTGCGCTTCGTCAAACGACGCCGCGTTATAGTCGCGCAAACGCACGCGTGAGTCCCAGACGAGCACGGCGGGATCGTCGGTCGTGCTGTAGAGCACGACCTGTTCCCCCGGCCGTACCCGGCAGTTCGCGGGCGCCCAGGCCGTCGCGGCGAGAACGCAGACGACAAAGGCCAGCGCTATCTTACTCACGCGGCGATCCCAACTCGAGAACGAGTATCGCGAGAATTGCGAGATCGTCGTGCAGCTGATTACCGCCGCGCTTGCGGACGCGCTCGACGAGTTGGTCGGCGAGCTCCTGCGCGCCCGGGCCGGACTCGGCTATGAGATCGAGGACGCCCTCTTGGAGCGGCCGTCCTTTGCGATCGCGCGCCTCCGTAAGCCCGTCGGTCGCCAGTACGAGCATATCACCGGGCTCGAGGTCAATCACTTCCGTGCCGAAAGGCTCTTCCATTACCCCGAGCACGGGGCCGGTCACGGCTAGCTGCGTCGCCGCATGATCGCGGCGCAAGAATGCCGAGTCGTGACCGCCGCTGGCATACTCTAAGCGGAACGTCTCCGTATCGAGCAACCCAACGAACATTGACACGAACATGTCCGGATTCCCGACCGCCCGAGCGAAGGCGGTATTGAACTCGTCAAGCAGTCGCCCCGGATCGCTCTGCCGCAACGCGATCGATCGAATCATGAACTTGATGAATGCGGTCAGCACCGCCGCGTCAACGCCTTTGCCGCTGATGTCCGCGATGAAGAGGAGCGCGGTCCGATCGGTGAGGCGGTAGACGTCGAACACGTCCCCGCCGACCGCCGAATGGCTCGTTGCCGAGCGATAGACGGTGCCGACCTCGCAATGCGGCAGCGGTACGGCCTCGCTCCTAAACGCCTGTTGGAGGATTTCGGTAGTCGTACGCTCCTGTACGAGCTCACGGTTGAGCTGCGAGCGATAGGCATTGAGCACGATGGCGAGCACGCCGAAGATGAGGATCCAGAGCTCGCGCATCTTCGCCGTTTGATCGAGTTGCTGTTGCGTGCTCCGTCCCAAGAGATCGTTGTCCCGGGCGAGCGCAACGCGAATTGCGGCGACGAGTCTGTTTTCGTAATCTGAGAACAGCTTATTGCGTTTGTCCAACTCGGCCAGGCGCTTTGTGGGATGGACCAGCAACGGCGCCGCGACCGCGGTTCGCCACTGCGCCTGAAGCTTCGCATAGCTGGTGAGAAGGTTTTGGACGGCGGTCAAGTTTTGCTCGATCAGCGTGCGCCGGATCGCGCTCTCTTTCATGTCGTAACCCGACGCCGCGGCGTGATATTGACGGACGTAGAAAGGATCCTGCGTCAGCGAGTAGCCGCGCAGCATGTTCTCCTCGTCGATCTGTAGGCGGAGTAGCTCTTCGAGCGATATCTGCGCTTGCTGGATCTGCGCTTGGCTCGCAAACGTTGCAGCCAGTTGCATCCGCGTCTGCGCGGCGCCTTCGATCGCGATGACGAGCGTCAGGATGAGGAACGCCGTTAAAAGAACGGCTCCCGTAATGCGCATGAACGTCGCGCTGATCACGGAGGCGTCACCAAGCCACAGTCGAAGATCGGGAAGCCGTGCAAATGCAACTCGATCCCAGCATCTTCAAGTCGTACGACGTTCGCGGCATTTATCCGGCTCAGCTGCACGATGATATCGCCTATGCGATCGGGCGCTGCTTCGTGCCGCTGCTGGGGGCGAAGCGCATCGCCGCCGGCCGCGACATGCGCCCCTCGGGCCAACATCTCTGTGAGGCGTTCGCCCGCGGCGCCTCCGAGGCAGGCGCCGCCGTCGTCGATATCGGCATGGTTTCGACCGACGCACTCTACTTTGCCGTCGGTAAGTTTGGTTTCGACGGCGGCGTGATGATTACGGCTTCGCATAACCCCGCAAACTATAACGGGATGAAGGTTACCGGCCCACAGGCTCAACCGATCTCGCTCGACACGGGCCTGGCTGCGATCCGAGATCGTGTGGCATCCGGCGATCTGCCCCCTAGAGCCGCTACGCCGGGCAGCATCTCGCAGAGGAACATTCTCGACGATTTTGCTGAGCACTGCCTTTCCTTCCTCGATCGCTCAAAGATCAAGCCGTTCAAGATTGCGATCGATGCCGGGAACGGAATGGCCGGTGAGACCGTACCGCATGTCTTCAAGCGGCTGCCGTGCGAGGTTATACCGCTCTATTTCGAGCTCGACGGAAGCTTTCCAAACCATCCGGCAAGTCCCATCGAACCCGAAAATATGGCCGACCTGCAGGCTGCCGTCAGGAGACACCACTGCGATCTCGGAGTCGCGTTCGATGGCGACGCGGATCGAATGTTCATCGTCGACGAGCAGGGGAATCTCATCGACGGCAGCACGGTGACGGCGCTCGTTGCACTCAATACGCTCAAGCGCCATCCCGGCGCGAAGATCCTTTACAACCTCATCTGCAGTCGCAGCGTTCCCGAGCTCATCGAGAAAGCCGGCGGGATCCCGATTCGCTCGCAGGTCGGCCACTCGATCATCAAAGCGATCATGCGCAAGAAGGACGTCGTCTTCGGCGGCGAGCACAGCGGGCACTTTTACTTCCGTGACAACTGGTACGCCGATTCGGGAATGATCGCGCTCTTGCAATGCCTCGAACTCTTCAGCGAGGCAGGCAAGCCGGTGAGCGAGGTGATCGCACCGATCGACACGCGCTTCCGTTCGGGAGAGATCAACAGCAAGGTCGCCGACGCCGGCGCGACGCTACGGAAGATCCGGGAGCACTACAAGGATGCAGCGATCGATCACCTCGACGGCCTCACGATCTCGTATCCACACTGGTGGATGAACGTTAGGCCCTCGAATACCGAGCCGCTCCTGCGGCTCAACGTCGAAGGCGATACAAAGATGCTGATGGAGCAGCACCGGGACGAAGCGCTCGCGCTTATTCGAGGGGAGCGCCAGCAGTAATGGCGGCACGCCTCCTAGGGCCGGCGCTCATCGCGATCGGTGACGGTACGTCGACGTTCGGGCGCTTGGCCGTCGAACACGGGCGCATCGCCGCAGTCTTAGCCGCCGACGGACCCTCGGATCATGCGCTGCCCGCCGGCTCGGCGATCGCACCCGGCTTGATCGACGTTCACACCAACGGCGCGGGCGAGTTCCTTTTCAACCGCGACCAAGGCAATGCCGTCGGCGTAGCATCGGCGCAGTACGCCGAGATGGGCGCGAGCGCGTTCGTCGCGGGCGTCATGACCGCACCCTGGGAATCGATGCTGCACGCGGCATCCGAGATCGTCGAAGCCGCGAACGAGCTGGAAGAGCGCGAGCCGCGCGGCGCACGCTGTTTGGGCATCCATTTCGAGGGGCCGTTCCTCAACCCAAAGTTTCGCCGCATCCACCGTCACGAGTGGCTCATTCCCGCAAGCGCCGATCGCGCGAAAGAGATGCTCGACGCTTGCAAAGGCGCCTGCCTCTGGATCACTATGGCACCCGAAGTCGACGGCGCGGGCGACGCACTACGCATCTTCTTAGAAAACGGCGTCGTCTGTTCTGCCGGTCACACGAGCGCACGCTACCGCGAAGGAATGCTCGCCATCGGTCTTGGCTTCCGGTCGCTCACGCACGCCTTCAATGGAATGCCGCCGCTCGATCACCGCGATCCATCGATCCTGGCGGCGTTCATCCAAGATCGCCGCACGCTCGTGCAGGTGATCTGCGACGGCTTCCACGTCTCGCCCGTAATGATCGACATCCTTCACCGCACGCTCGGCGACCGGCTCGTGCTGGCAACCGACAATATGCCGGCAGCAAATCCCGGTTACCACATCGAAGGCGGCGTTATGCGCACCGCTGACGGCACGATCGCGGGCAGCGCGCTGCGCTTGGACGAAGCACTGCGAAACTATATGTCTTATGCACAGATTCCGTTCGCGCAGGCGATCGTCGCCGCAACGTACGCGCCGGCCCGGCTCATCCACCACGAACGCGAAATGGGCCGCATCGCGGACGGCATGCGGGCCGATCTCTCGTTCTGGGATTCAGAGCACCGCGTGATCGGGACGATGGTTGGCGGGCGCTTCGTCTACGCCGCAGCCGAAGTCGCCGTATAAAAAAGATAGGCCCGCTGCGGGCCCATCTTATGTTCGGAGCGACAGGAGCTTAGTCGCCCGAATTTGCGCGACTGACCGTGGCGCCGCCCGGCGCCTCAATGCCGTTTCCGGTGAGGACTTTGGTCGGCGTACCGCCGGCCGGATAGTTGTAGAAGCCGACGCTCGCGCAGTCGAGATTGCCGCCGATGGCTTTACTCCCTTGCGGGAGCTTCCTACCGCTGCCAAGTTTCGGTACCCACGCTTGCACGACGTCGCTCGTCGTGCAAGTCGCCCGACCCGGCGAGCGCCGTCGAGGTGACGAGCGTCGCTGCGGTGCCTGTAACGGAGAGTTCGTACGTGCCGGCCTGCGGCGCGTTCCCGAATGCCTGATCGCCGGCGCTGATGTACTTACCATCCCACTGAACGGCGGCACCGAAGTTGATGTTCGTCTTGAGCGCGATCGTCACGAACGTCGATTGACCGCTCGGAATCTCCATCAAACGATACTTACCGTTGTTACTATAGGCTTCGAAGTAGAGATTTCCGTTCGTGTCGTAGCCCGGGGACCAAAAGTATACCGCGCGCTGCGTTCTGCGGACCGAAGGCGCCCCCGCACCACCATTGGCGAAGATAGCAATGTTGCCCGGCCCGGCCTTCTTACTGTAGAAGTTCGCGACCGCCAAATCTCCCGTCTTCGGGTCGACGGAACACCCAATGGGGTTGCCACCGGTTCCGATCCGCTGGAGCGGCGTCGTGCTCGCGTGCCCGTATTCGACGATGTCGCGGTTCCCAAACTCGGTGACCCAGACATTTCCCGACCGATCCGAGCATAGGCCGTAGGGAAGGTTAAACCCCGTCAGCTTGCCCTTGGGTTTGCCTTGACGGTACGAGTAGACGTAGACATCTCCGCTATTGAGATCCGAGACGTAGAGAAGATTCCCCCTCGCCGAAGGATCTATCCGCGACGGACTCTTTGTCCGTCTGGCCGCTCGGTACGAACCCGTCGCGCGTCGTACGGCTGATGAGCTGCGGCTGCGGCGGGGTCCTGCCGTCGGGTTGAACGACGGTCTGCTGCGTGCTCTGAGTTCCCGAGGGAACGAGCGCCGATTGCGAGCCGCCGCTGCTGCTGCAGCCGGCCAGCACGCCTACGGCCCCGCAGACGCCCAAAGCGTATCGGGCCCAATATGACAAATTCATAGGAATAGTTACTCCGATCGATTGTGAACTGTGGAATGTTTGATCCGAAAATCTAGGAAACGTCCCCGTCGACGTAGGTGCGAAGCACTTCTCACGTCGGGACGCTGCGCCCTCAGGACACTACCATAGGCTATTTGGACTCAAAAGTCAGTACGGTATGGCGCCAGGAGCCCAACCAGGCGCTCAAAAAAGCTCCTACAAGAATGACCGCTGCGCACGCTCTCACGCCCACCAAAGCACTGCTTAAGCAGAACGCAATCCTAGCTGGCTTGAGCCCGGCCATGCTCACCGAGGTTCTAGAAACCGCCAAACTGATCGCGCTGGAGACGCCCCAGCAAATTTATGAGGCAGGCCGTCCGATACGAGACGTTTATTTCCCTATCGATGCGGTGCTGTCGGTCGTAACCCAAATGCGGGATGGCGGGTCAATCGAGGTAGGAACGGTCGGTCGAGAGGGCGTCTCGGCAATCCCATTGCTGCTCGGCGCCACAACCTCCGCGAATGAGAGTTATTGCCAGGTTCCAGGCCGCGCAGTCGTCATTAGCAGCGATCATTTTCGGCGGTTGCTCGACGCCGGGGACGACCAGTTTCGTGGCGTGCTGAACCGATTTCTTCAGGCCTACGTCAACATGTTGGGGCAGCTCGCGGCATGCAACGGAATGCATACCATTTACGAACGATGCGCACGCTGGCTTTTGTTGACGCACGATCGCGTCAACTCCGAAAAGATCGCTCTCACGCATGAATACCTTGCGATGATGCTAGGCGCGCGCCGTTCCGGCGTGACTATCGCCGCGGCCACGCTCGCGCAAGCAGGGTTCATTCGCTACGCGCACGGCCATATCGTGATTCTCAGTCGACAAGGTCTCGAGGACGCCTCCTGCGAGTGCTACGGCGTGGCGCGCGAACAGTTTGGCCCGCTGCTCGCAGCCGGACGGCTAACGTAAAAAAGGATGGGCCCGCAGTGCGGGCCCAACTGGATCGGGCGCGAGGGAGAGACGCGCTTAACCGCCGTTGTTTGCGCGACTTACCGTCACACCGCCTGGGGCCTCAATGCCGTCGCCGGTAAGGACTTTGGTAGGCGTACCGCCTGCCGGGTAGTCGTAAAATCCAACGCTCGCGCAGTCGAGATTTCCGGCGACTGCCTTCTTCGCAATCGGAAGTGTCTTGCCGCTGCCGAGTTTCGGCAACCACGGCTGCACGATGTCGCTCGTCGTGCACGCGCCCGAAGCTTGTAGCACGCTCGCGCTCACGAGTGTGGCGACAGTGCCCGTGACGGAGAGCTGATAGACCCCGGTCTGCTGTGCGCTGCCGAATGCCTGATCGCTCGCGCTCACGTACCGGCCGTCGAACTGCACCGCACCGGCGAAGTTAATCGCCTGCTTGAGGGAAAGGGTCATCATCTTCTCTTGACCGGTTGGGATTACCATCAACCGGTAGTCGCCGCTCTTCGTGTATGCCTCGAAGTACAGATTGCCTTTATTGTCGTATCCGGGTGGCCAGTAGTAGTTCGCCCGCTCCGACCGGTGGATGGTCGGCACGTCCCCAGTCGCGCCGGGGAAGACGACGATGTCGCCGTAGCCGGACTTGCCACCGTAGAAGTTCGCTACTGCGAGATCGCCGTTAATCGGATTGACCGAGCACCCTATCGGCGCCCCGTGCGCCTGGAACGTCTTTATCGGAGTTGTGCTCGCGTGCCCGTACTCGGTGATCGTCCGATTGCCGAAGTCGGTGATCCAGACGTTGCCGGCCTGGTCTGCGCAGAGGCCATAGGGCAAGTTGAACCCCGTCAGCTTACCTTTCAGATGACCTTCCCGGTACGAGAAAACGTCCACATCGCCCGTGTTGAGATCTGAAACGTAGACGAGATTCTGCCCGTCGGCCGAAGGATCCATCCACGAAGCCGTCTTGTCGCGATTTCCGCTCGGGGTGAAACCGTCGCGCGTAGTATTGCTGATGGTTGGAGGAAACGGCGGTTTCTTTCCCATGGGTTGTACGACGCTCTGCTGACCGGGATTCTGCGTCGTTGGCCCGGCCGGAACGAGGGCTGACTGTGAGCCGCCGCCGCCGCTGCAGCCGGCGAGCATACCGGCGACCGCGCATACGCCTAAAGCGTGTCGGGTCAAGTATGTGAAATTCATTGGAATAACGCTCCGCTTCATCGTGAAGATCTTCAACGTGTTGAAAATCTAAAGTAATCTTAGGAAGCTCGCAAGAACGAAACGTTTTTCATGCTGCTTTTCATGCCCCAGCTTCATGCTATCGAAACTCCCCGTTTCGCCGCGGCGCGACACGGATGGAAACCAGTTGCGAGCGTTGTCGCCGCGCGCTCCTTGCTTCGGAAGCGCGCGTTTGCTCGTTTGGCTGCACGTTCTGCATCGCTTGTACCGTCGAACTCGACGCGCGCTGCCCCAACTGCGGCGGCGAACTGAAGCCGGCGTAGGAAGGCCCTCTTTTTGCCTAGTCGCCCCGCCGTTGTCGCTCCCCGTGCAGGGTGAAACGCGCGCGAGGCGCCGTGGGTTATCGACAGCACTATGGCACGAATCTACGACGATCTGGCCGACACGTTCGGCAATACGCCGCTGGTCAAGATTCCGCGGCTCAATCGGGGAATCGGGGGAACCGTCTTAGTCAAGATGGAGTCGTTTAACCCGGCCGGCTCGGTGAAGGACCGCATCGGCGTCTCCATGATCGAGGCCGGCGAACGCGATGGCCGGCTGCTTCCCGGGATGACGATCCTCGAGCCGACGAGCGGAAATACCGGCATCGCGTTGGCGTTCGTCGCGGCCGCGAAGGGCTATCCGATCATCCTCGTCATGCCCGACACGATGACGATCGAACGCAGAAATCTTCTCAAAGCCTACGGCGCGCAGGTCGTGCTCACGCCGGGCGCAGAGGGCATGCCGGGCGCGGTGCGGCGCGCCAACGAAATTCTAGCGCGCGCGCCGTCGAAGTACTTCATGCCGCAGCAGTTTGAGAATCCGGCGAATCCCGAGGTCCATCGCCGCACGACGGCCGAGGAGATATGGCGCGACACCGACGGCGCGGTCGACGTTGTCGTCTCGGCGATCGGCACCGGCGGCACGATCACCGGCGTCGGCGAGGTTCTCAAAGGGCGCAAGCCGGGCGTGAAGATGATTGCGGTCGAGCCGGATGCGTCGCCCGTGCTCTCCGGCGGCAAGCCGGGTCCGCACAAGATCCAAGGCACCGGCGCGGGCTTCGTTCCGAAGGTTCTCAACACGAGCATCTACGATGAAGTGCTTCGCGTCACCGACGCAGATGCAGTTGCCACCGCACGCCGCCTCGCGCGCGAGGAGGGGATGCTCGTGGGGATATCCTCGGGCGCGAATGTCTGGGCGGCATTGCAGATCGCGGCACGCCCCGAGTTCGCGGGCAAAACGATCGTGACGATCGGCTGCGACACCGGCGAACGGTACCTGAGCAATCCGGTTTTTGCCGAGCAGGAGGCGACGATCGTCGAGCCCGCTCTCGCGTAATCGCGTGAATGCAACCCCCGTAACGGTCGAGGTTACGCGCGGCGCGCTCGTCGAGTCCGTTCATCATGTCGCCGCGTGCGCCGTCGACGACCGTGGCGAGATTGCGTATGCGGCCGGTGAGATCGACGTTCCCGTCTACTTGCGCTCGACGGCGAAGCCGTTCATCGCCGCAGCGGCCGTCGAGGCGGGCGTCGTCGAGAAGTTCGGGTTGGATACGCCGGAAATTGCTGTGATGGCCGCGTCGCACACCGGCGAGGCATTTCATCTCCAAGCCGTTGACTCAATCTTGCAGAAAATCGGCATGAACGCGGACTCGCTGCAATGCGGCGCGCATCTGCCGTACGACGAGGCGATGGCACACGCGCTGTTGCGTCGCGGTGAGGAGCCGACGGCGTTGCACAACAACTGTTCCGGAAAGCACGCGGGGATTCTTGCACTTTGTAAGGCGATCGGCGCGGATCCGGCGACGTACCTGGAAGCGAACAATCCGGCACAGCGGCGCATCCTCGCGTTTTGCGCGCGTCTCTCCGGCGATGACGCCAAGAATTGGCCGATCGGAATCGATGGATGCGGAATTCCGACGTACGCGACAAGCCTGCGCAAGGCCGCGCTTTCCTTCGCGCGTCTCGCGACGCTCCACGGTATCGACGAACCGGACGCGCGCGCGCTGCGCGTCGTTCGCGACGCGATGACGACCTATCCGCAGTACGTCTCGGGAACCGGACAGTTCGACACCGTGCTCATGCAGAGTGCGCCGGGAGCGATCGTCGCAAAGAGCGGCGCCGAGGGCGTCATGGGAGTTGCGGCACTTGTGCCTGGGACCGGCTACACCGCAAAGGTCATCGACGGAGCCGGCCGCGCGCGGCCGCCCTCGACGATCGCCGTCCTCGCGGCGATCGGGGCGATCGACGGCGCGGCGCCCGGACTCGCTCGCTTCGCTCGACCAACGGTGTATAATCGGGCCGGACGCGCAGTGGGAGAGATTCGAGCCGTTGTCTGAGTATTTGCGCCTGCTTGGCGAGCGGGTATTAATCTTCGACGGCGCCATGGGCACGCAGCTCATGGCGCTGGAGCTATCTGCCGAGGATTTTGGCGGCGTGCCCCAACACGGGTGCAACGAAGGACTCGTGCTGACGCGTCCGGACGTCGTACGTGCGATTCACGACTCGTACCTCGCGGCCGGCGCCGACGTGATCGAGACCGATTCGTTTACCGGCTCGCGGCTCAAGCTCGACGAGTTTGGACTCGGCGAGCAGACGATCGAGATCAACCTGCGCGCCGCGCAGATCGCGCGCGAAGCCTGCGACGCCTTTTCGACTGCGAATCGTCCACGTTTCGTCGCCGGTTCGATGGGCCCGACCGGGATGCTCGTCTCGTCTTCGGATCCGACGCTCTCGAACATCTCATACGAGCGGCTGCGCGCGATCTACGCCGAACAGGCGCGCGCGCTCGTCGAGGGCGGCGCCGATCTGCTCGTGCTCGAGACGATGCAGGATATTCTGGAGCTCAAAGCCGCGATCGCGGGCATCACCGGCGAGTTCGCACGCGGAATGCGGCGCGTCCCGGTACAAGCGCAGCCGACACTGATTACCGAAGGCCGTATGCTGCTCGGTACGGATATTCGGGCGATCTGCGCGACACTCGACGCATTGCCGATCGACGTGATCGGCCTCAACTGTTCGACCGGCCCCGCACAGATGCGCGATTCGATTCGCTATCTTTGCGAAAACTCACGCTGCTTCGTCAGCGTCATACCGAATGCGGGGCTTCCGCTGATGGGGCCGGCAGGCGAAACGATCTATCCCGAAACGCCCGACGAGCTCGCGCGCGAGCTGGCTGAGTTCGTGCGCGACTTCGGCGTCAATGTAGTCGGGGGATGCTGCGGTACGACGCCGGCGCACGTCACGGCCTTGCGCGCGGCAGTCGGAGCAGTCACGCGCAAAGCGCGTCCAGCACTCCCGGTCGAGCGGCCACAAGAGGTGGCCTCGGCGATGACCGCCGTCTCGCTCGAGCAGCAGCCGCGCCCGCTCATCGTCGGGGAGCGCATCAACGCGCAAGGATCGCGTAAGATCAAACGCTTGCTGCTCGCCGACGATTACGACGGCATCGTCCTCGTCGCGCGCGAACAGGTGGAGGGCGGCGCACACGCGCTCGACGTCTGCTGCGCGCTGACCGAACGCGCCGACGAAGAGGCGCAAATGCGTGAGGTCGTACGGCGACTCGCGCAGTCGATCGAAAGCCCATTGATGATCGATTCGACCGAGCCGCGAGTCATCGAAGCCGCGTTGCAAGACTATCCCGGCCGCGCCATCGTCAACTCGGTTAACCTCGAAGCCGGGCGCGCCAAGATCGATACCGTGCTGCCTATGGTTTTAGAACACGGTGCGGCGGTCGTCGCGTTGACCATCGACGAAACCGGGATGGCGAAAACCGCGGAACGAAAGCTCGAGATCGCGCGCCGCATCTACGACATCGTCGTCGGTGAGTACGGCGTGCCCCCGGGCGCGCTCATCTTTGACGCTCTGACGTTCACGCTCGCCACCGGTGACGACGAGTTCCGCAACTCGGCAGTTGACACGATCGAAGGCATCGCACGCATCAAACGCGAGCTCCCGGGCGTACTGACGTCGCTCGGAGTTTCGAACGTGTCGTTCGGTCTAAAGCCGGCCGCGCGCGCCGTACTCAACTCCGCCTTCCTCCATCATTGCGTTCAAGCCGGTCTCGACTGCGCGCTCGTTCATCCCAAAGATATCACGCCGTACTTCGAGATCGAGAGCGGCGTCCGCGATCTCTGCGATGACCTCGTCTTCAACCGTCGCCCCGACGCGCTCACGCGGCTCATCGAACATTTCGAGAGCGATGCTGCCGGCGATTCGGCGTCACTCGCCGACGCCGCGGCCGACACCGACGACGCCCCGGTCGAAGAACGTATCGCGCGAGCGATTCTGCATCGCCGCAAGGAAGGCATCGAGACGCTCATCGACGAGGCGCTACGCAATCGCACGCCCGTGGGCGTGCTCAACGAGATCCTGTTGCCGGCGATGAAAGAAGTCGGCGACCGCTTCGGACGCGGGGAGCTCATTCTGCCGTTCGTCCTGCAATCGGCAGAAGTCATGAAGAGGGCTGTGGCGCATGTCGAGCAGTTCCTCGAGCGCAAGGACGGCGTCACGAAGGGGATCGTCGTGCTGGCAACCGTCTTCGGAGACGTTCACGACATCGGAAAGAATCTCGTTCACACGATTCTTGCGAACAATGGCTATACCGTGCACGATCTCGGCAAACAGGTGCCGATGAATACGATCCTCGAGAAAGCCGTAGCGGTCAACGCCGACGCGATTGGATTGTCGGCGCTGCTCGTATCGACGAGCAAGCAGATGCCGATCTGCGTCGCGGAGCAAGACGCACGCGGGCTAGCCTTCCCAGTGATCGTCGGCGGGGCTGCGATCAACCGCGACTTTGGGCGGCGCATCGCGCTCCTTGACGACGGCGCACGCTTCTTCGGTCCGGGGCTGTTCTACGCGCGCGACGCGTTCGAAGGACTCGACCTCATGGACGTCCTCACCAGTGAGGACGAGCGGCGCGGCGAACTGATTGAGCGCACGAAGCGCGAAGCGCTCGCCGCGCGAGACCGCCAACGCGGCGCTACTGCGGTCGACGCGACGCCGATTGCATATTCGAAGGTCAAACGGCACCGCGCGCCCGTGCCGGTACCGCCGTTCCTTGGCGTTCGCACGTTGGGCGAGCTCGACTTAGAGAACGTCTGGCCATGCTTCGATCTGCGCAGCCTATACCGGCTCTCGTGGGGCGCAGCAAACACCAAGGGCGCCGCATTCGATGCGTTGGTCCGGGACGATTTCGAGCCGCGGCTCAAACGTTATCAGCGCGAAGCCGCACGGGACGGTCTGCTCCAGCCGCGCGTCGTCTATGGATACTTCCCTGCAAGTGGACTGGGAAACGAGATCGTCTTCTACGATCCGCTCGAACCAGCGCGCGAGATTGCGCGCATGGGCTTTCCGCGCCAAATCGGCGGCGAACATCTCTGCCTGGCCGATTATCTGCGCGAGCCGGAGGGCGGCATGCCCGTCGACGTAGTGGCGATGCAGATCGTTACGGTCGGCGGTGAAACCGGACTGCGCACCGAAGCGCTGCAGGCGGCGTCGGACTATAGTGAGTCGTACTTTCTCCATGGCTTCTCGGTGCAGGCCGCCGAGGCGCTCGCCGAGTACGCGCATCGCCGTATCCGTGCCGAGCTGAAGCTCGATGCCGGCCGCGGCAAGCGGTACTCATGGGGTTATGGCGCCTGCCCGGATCTTCAGCAACACGAGACCGCCTTTGCTCTCCTCGATGCGACGGAACGCATCGGCGTGACGCTCACGCCGGCATTTCAAATCGTTCCCGAACAATCGACGGCGGCGATCGTCATCCATCATCCAGACGCGTCGTACTTTAACGCAGCGGCGGTCCGAGAGCTGGCGTCCTAGGAACTTCCGGGTTGCAGGCGTATCGCCCGACCTTATGACCGTTCGCGCGATCCTCTTTGCCGGTCTCGGCCTCATGGCGCTTACGATCGTCGTCGCGCTGCTCCGCGCGCTGCCGAAGCACCGGCCTGCCGCGCCGACGCCGTTGGGGACCGCAATCGGCTTCGGCACGAACTTTTTCGATACGCTCGGGATCGGATCGTTCGCGCCGACCGTCTCGCTATTTAAGCTTTGGAAGCTGGTTCCCGATCAGCAGATCCCGGGAACGCTCAACGTCGGTCACGCCCTGCCCACAATTGTCGAAGCGATAATCTTCATCTCGATCGTGCACGTTGATACAAAGACGCTCGTCCTTTTCATCGTCGCGGCGATCGCGGGTGCCTGGCTCGGCGCCGGCGTCATCTCGCGCTGGCCAAGGCGTTACGTGCAGGTCGGCATGGGCATCGCATTGCTCGTAGCGGCAACACTCTTCCTCATGAGCAACCTCCACCTGTTTCCCGCCGGTGGAACGGCACTGGGCTTGGATGGACCGCTTCTGTGGTTCGGCGTCGCGGCAAACTTCTGCCTCGGCGCGCTCATGACACTGGGCATCGGGCTGTACGCGCCCTGCTTGATCGTTGTAAGCATGCTCGGCATGAATCCGCTGGCCGCTTTCCCGATCATGATGGGATCGTGCGCGTTTCTCATGCCGGTTGCAAGCCTGCGCTTCATTCGGTTTAGCGCGTTTTCAATGCGGGCCGCGCTCGGCCTCACACTCGGTGGCATTCCCGGCGTACTCATTGCCGCGTTCCTTGTAAAATCGCTGCCGCTGGTCGCAGTGCGGTGGCTCGTCGTCGTGGTCGTCGTTTATGCCGCGATCGCAATGCTTCGCTCGGCGGTGGTCGATCGCAGGGAAGCGTTGGCGAGCGATTATGCCGCCACGTAGCGGCGCTCGAGGGAAGCAGTGGACGCGCTGCGCGCTGAGTGCCGCCGCGGCCGCGACCGTTCTTGCAGCTTGTGCGAACGGCAGCACGCAGCAATCGCTTTCGCCGGCCGCACCGCTGACGCAGAACGCGAGCCGGCCGAACGTTTCGGATCACGCGATGCGTCTGCTCGCTTCAACGACGGCGAGCCACCTCGTGCCCACACTCCATCCCGACCACCACCAATCGTGGATGGCACCGGATCTCGCGAAGACGCGGCTGGTCTACGTATCGGACCAGGGTACCGGTGACGTCTATATATTCTCCTATCGCCAGGCCGTCCTCAAAGGTACGATCACGGGCCTAAACTCGCCGTACGGGATGTGCTCGGATAGCACCGGCAACGTCTGGATCACCGAGTTCAACGGCGGCGACATCAAAGAGTACGCGCACGGCGTGACGGTGCCCATCAAGACCTTGACGACCGGCGGAAATCCGATCGGCTGCTCCGTCGATCCGAACACTGGCAATCTCGCGGTTTCGGTGTACGCCGGTTCCGGGAGCACCCGGGGCTATGTCCTGGTCTATCCGAATGCCTCCGGCACGCCGACGCGGTACATGAACGGCAAGGTTCGGCACTTCTGGTCGCCCGGCTATGACAACGGGAGCAATCTCTTCGTAGAGACGCTCACTGCCCGCACGCCATTCGGATTATACGAACTGAGCGCCGGCGGCGCGACGCTCAAGAAAGTCTCTTTCAGCCAAACGATCCATTTTGCCGGCGGCGTGCAATGGGACGGAAAGTACCTCGCTCTGGACGACCAAGAGTATGCGCACGTCGGCAGCGAGTATTTCAGCGGGATATACCAAGTTACGGTTTCCAACTTTAAAGCGACGCTCATCGGCTCGACCGAACTCACTCTGAGCGGAAGCTGCACGTCGACCGACGTCTCTCAGCCGTGGCTCCCAAAGCTCGGCAGTGGGAGAACGAACCCGCAAGCGATGAAGGTCGTCGGTGCGAATTCGTACTGTGCGAATGCCGGATTCTGGAACTACCCCGCCGGCGGAACCGCGACCAAGGTCATCACCGGCTTTGGATATCCGGTCGGCGAGACGGTCAGCCGGGGCGAGCCGATGACCTGACGCGCTCTGACGGCGTTTTGGTTGCCAAGTGTGGGGGGAGAAGGTCGCTATGAAAGCTGCGGTTATCGAACACGCTGGCGATCTTGGATCGCTCAAAGAGATTCCCGAGCCCGCCCCCGGATCGCACGAAATCCAGGTTCGCGTTTCGGCTGCGGGCGTAAACCCAATCGATTGGAAGGTCCGCGATCGGGGCAACGAACGCATGCCATTCGTTCTGGGACAGGATTTTGCGGGTGTCGTGAGCCGCGTCGGCGCCGGCGTGACCAAGTATAAGATCGGTGAACGAGTCTTCGGCGTCGCACCCGATCACGGCGCATATGCCGAGTATACGATCGTTTCTGAAGACGATCCGGTGGCAAAAATTCCCGATGATGTCGGCGACGCCGACGCGGCTGCGTTACCGACCGCGGGGTTGACGGCGCTTGCCGCACTCGAAACATTGCAGGTCGACAAGGGGACGAAGTTGCTCGTCTTGGGCGCAACCGGCGGCGTCGGTAGCTTCGCGGTGCAAATAGCGGCCGATCGCGGCGCGATACGTCATCGGTACGGCTCGCGCTGCGAACGAAAGCTTGGCGCGATCGCTGGGCGTGCAAGAGTTCGTCGCATACGACACCGACGACGTTGTTGCGAAGATCAAAGCAGGGCATCCTGACGGCATCGACGCGGCCCTCGATCTCGTCGACGATGCCGAGAAGATCAAAGGCATGGCCGATATTCTGCGCAGTGGCGGAAGGATCGTTTCGACGATTCGGCGCCGCAGACGCGGCGTGGTTTGCGCAGCGTCAAGATCACGGCCGAGAACATCCGCGTCGGAGATACTCCGCAGTGGTCGCATGCCGGATTGCGGGCGCTGCTGGAGCTGCTCGAACAGGGCCGCATCCGCGTCATGATATCGGCCGAATTCCCGCTGGCAGATGCAGTGCGAGCGCTCGACGAGAGCAAAGCGGGCTCCGTCGACGGCAAGATCGTTCTCACCGTCGACTAAAAGCTATTTATTTTTGAAGTGGGCGACGCGCTTTTCGTTATAGGCAGCGAGCCCTTCTTTTGCGTCCTCGCTCTTGAAGAGCAGCGACTGCAGCTCACGCTCGAGCGCGAGCGCATCTTGGAGCGGTAGCTCGGCACCGGTCTGAACGCTCCGCTTGATGTGCCCGACGGCCATCGGCGCCTTGTTCGGCGTGCAGAACTGTTTGGCGTACTCGGTGATGTCCTCACGGAACGACTGTGCGTTGCCTTCGAACAGGTCGCTGACGATTCCCCAATCGAGTGCCTGTTCGAAACTGACGGTCTTGCCGGTCACCATGAGCTCGATGGCGCGCGATTTGCCGACGAGTCGCGCCAGGCGCTGCGTGCCGCCGGTGCCCGGCAGCACGCCGAGGCCCACTTCGGGTAGGCCGATCTTGCCGGCATCCTTACGTGCGATGCGCAGGTCGGCCGCCATCGCAATCTCCAACCCGCCGCCGACGCAGTGGCCGTTGAGCGCGGCGATCACCAGCTTCGGCGTCTGCTCGAGACGCTGCAGCGTCTCGTTGGCGTGCAGGCAGAACATGTACTTGAACTCCGGCGTCACCTGATTGAGCATACCGATGTTGGCGCCGGCCGAGAAAAACTTCTCGCCCTTGCCCGTCAGCACGATGACCTCGACGTCGGTATCGAAACGCGCGTCCAGAATCGCCTCGTCGAGCTGTCGCATCATCTCATGCGTGTACGTATTCGCAGGCGGATCGTCCATCTCGATGAACGCGATGTGGCCGTCCTTCCAATAGTTGATGACTCGTTTACCTTCGAGCGCGCGTTTCTCGCGCCCAAATGGGGTCTGCTGCGCAGTTCCGTCGACCGTCGTACTCATGCTAAGTTTCCTTTGGGAGCGATCCAGTTAGGGTTCTTGCAATACTCTTTGATCTTGGCTTCGTCGGCTTCGGTCGGCAGTACGCTTGGGGCGTATCGCTGCCACTCTTCTTCCGTCAGTGTGCGTCCGTCGGTCGCGTAGCGCTGCCCGGCGAACTCGCCGATCGCGCGGTTGAAGCGCATGTCGGGCAGCATCAGCTTCTGCTCGCTCGGGTTCACTTCGTTCACGCGTGCGACCGTCGAGAGCGCTTCGTCGTAGAACTGCTGACGGGCGCGCTCGTTGAGGTGCTCTCGATCGACGCCGTCAGCGGTCTTGTCCTCGTCGACGCGGCCTTTAATTCCCCACGCATACGCCCACTGCGCCGAGCTCGAATGATCGGTTCCGAAGAGATCGAGCGAGCCGGAAAACCATTTGTTGTAGTACTTCTGCTGAATCTCGACCGGAATGACGCCCGCCTTTGCGATTCTCCGCAGACCCGTGATGCCGGTTCCCATGTGGTAGGACTCTTCGCGAAGCATCGGGCCCATCGATGCGGCGAGTGGTGCGAAGCTCGAATGCGAAAGCATCGTGAGCTGAAACTTTCCGTCGCGATCCATGAAGTTCGTGTACGCGAAGAAATCGAGCCAGTGCGTCACGTCTTCGTTGAAGGCATTGAGCAAGCGGTTCTTCTTCCCAAATGCGCGCCGCTCCAACATTTTCTGCGCCTCGATCTTTCCTTCGCTTCCAAAGTGATTGACCAGCACGTGACACATCTGATAACCGTGACGCGTCTCTTCCACCATAATACGGATCAGCGACGCGAGGTCGTACTCGGTCGGAGCGTTGTTGACCAGGAAACGCTGTTGCTCGTTGGATGCAAACTCGGTGTCGCCTTGGTAGACGACCATATTGAGGACGGCATCGCGCATTCGCTGGTCGGGGATCTCGCGCACTTTCTCCCAGCGTGAGGTCCCTTTATAGTCGCCGAAATAAATTTCCGCCGTCGGTAAGTCGCCGTACTTGGCTTCGAACTCATACCCGGGCATGAAACGATCGACGAGCTCGCGATCGAGCCCGATGTCACGCTTCCACTCCTCGAGCATGTCGATCCAATCGTCGAAGGTCGAGATACGGCCCATCCACTCACGCTTTCTTGTATAACGGGTTTTTGTCGGTTCGGGAGAATTCCGTTATACTAGACGCAACAGGAGGTGTCAAGCTGAATCAGCGCCCGGTTGCTCGGCCAAACTCGCTCATTTTCACGCTCTATGGCGACATGGTCCACCGATTGGCCGGCGGCGGGTCGCTCTGGATCGGGGCCCTCATTGCCCTCATGGCGCCGTTCGGACTTTCGAGCGCCGCCGTACGTCAGGCGGTCTCGCGGATGTCGCGGCAAGGTTGGTTGAGCGCGCGACGCGAGGGGAATCGCGCCTACTATAGAGTTACCGAGCGGGGCCTGCGCCGCATAGCCGAGCTGAGCCCGCGGATCTACGGACCGGTTGTCGAGTGGGACGGTCGCTGGCGCTTGCTCAGTTATTCAATTCCGGAGCGCGATCGAAAACGGCGTGATCGGTTGCGCAAGGAGCTCAGCGTGCTCGGCTGGGCGCCGCTGGGACCATCGACTTGGCTATCGCCTGCCGACACATTGGGTGCGGCCCGTGAAGCGGCCGAATCGGTCGGCGCCCTCGAGGCGGTGCAGCTCTTCGACGGCCTCTACCGCGGGCCGCGCACCGATCGAGAACTCATCGCACGCTGCTGGGACATCGATGCGATCGCTCGCGCATATCGTGAGTTCATCGAGCGCTACCCGCCGCTACTCGAACAACATCGCGAGCGTACCGACGAAGAAGCCTTCGTCGAACGCCTTTGGCTCGTACACGACTACCGCAAGTTCACCTATCTCGATCCCGGGTTACCGAGCGAGCTGTTGCCGGCCCATTGGCCCGGTACGACCGCCGCCGCCGCGTTTCGCTCGTATTACGCCGCGCTCGACGCGCAATCGCAACGTTACTTCTACCTGCGCACTGCGTCGGACGGAGCGGAACCTTGAGGCGTCGAACCGTGCCGCCCATGCCCAAACGCCTGATGATCCTTATAATTGCCGCGTCGCTCGCGATCACCGCGTGCGGCGGCAGCGGTTCGACCTCGTCGCCGCCGACGACCGTGCCGGGTGGCTCTCCGACGCCGAACCCGAAGATCACCAAGACGACCGTCCAAGTGAACAACTTCGGAACGCCGGTGCCCAAGATTCCGGTCGAAGAGTCGACGCCGCGTTCGATGACGAGTCCTAGGCCGGGCAAACCGTTCGACACCGAGATCACCAACAAGAAGGGCAACGCACACTTCAAGAACCTTAAACCGAGCCAGACGTACTGCTACGTCGCCATACTCGGGCGCGGGCGAGAGGCGTCTACCTGCGCGACCTGGGAGCTGTGGCAGAGCGGCCTAGTCTTACTAGGCGCCTAGAGAATTTAATCCGCGTCGTCGTGCAGATGGAGGTGCGAACCCTCATCGGCTTCGGAGAGCACGTCGCGCGCCTCCGCAAGAACGGCTTTGGAGAGGGGGCGGCTAGGCGGATCGATGCTGCCCTCATCGGCTAAGAACGCCGCTTCTCCCCAATCCTCCCACGTCTCGAGCGGCTCGCCGTCGAGCGTCGCCGGAAAACGGACGCAAAATCCCTGATCGATGTGCAGGCCTACGACCGTGACGACCGTTCCCTGCGGAAAATAGGTGCCATCCTTCCACAAGGTTCCGTACGTCGTGCAATACGTTTGGCCGATCCGCAACGCGTCCACAGCGTCCTATACCCCGAAGTGGTCCATCGGTTTCTCACCAATGTACGTCAGGATCGTCTTCGTCTCAGTGTACAGGCGCAGCGTCTCCATACCGAGCTCCCGGCCGTATCCCGATTCCTTGTACCCGCCGAACGGAATGCCGGGAAAGATCGAATACGGCGTGTTGATCGCGACGGTGCCCGAACGAATCCCACGGGCGACGCGATTGGCGCGGCCGATGTTCTGCGACCAGACGCTAGCCGCCAATCCGTACTTGCTGTCGTTCGCCATCGCAATCGCCTCGCGTTCATCTGCAAAGCGCAAGAGCGTTGCAACCGGCCCGAAGATCTCTTCCTGCGCGATACGATGCGAGCTCTGCGCCTCAAATGCGGTTGGGCTCCAGAACGTCCCATTCTCAAACGCCGGATCGAAGACCGGCGCATCGCCGCCGAACAGCACGTTTGCGCCTTCCGCGGCCCCGACCTCGACGTACGATTTGATCTTGTCATACTGTTCGCGCATCGTGATCGCGCCGATATGCGTCTCCGGGTCCTCGGGATTGCCCATGCGCAACCGCTTCGACTTCTCGGTAAAAGCGGCGACGAAACGGTCGTAGATCCCCGATTGCACGAGGATCCGCGTGCGCGCGTCGCACGATTGGCCCGCGTTGTAGAAGACGCCGTAGAGCGCCCCCGCCACGGCTGCATCGAGATCGGCATCGTCGAAGACGACCGACGGCGACTTGCCTCCGAGCTCGAGGCTGACGCGTTTAACGGTTCGTGCCGCCGTCTGCGCGACGAGCTTACCCGTCTGCGTCGATCCCGTAAACGTGATCTTGTCGACGTCGGGATGCTCGACGATCCACGCTCCAAGCTCGCGCGTCGATCCGGTCAAGATGTTGAGCACGCCTTCCGGCAGGCCGGCCTCGAGCGCAATCTTGCCGAGTTCGATCGCCGTCAGCGGGGTAGCCGGCGCGGGTTTTAACACCACGGTGCAACCGACGGCAAGCGCCGGCGCCACTTTCCACGATGCCAGCAGCAGCGGGAAGTTCCAGGGTACGATCGCTCCGACGACGCCGACCGGCTCGCGTACGGTTGCGGCGAGATACGTCCGCATCGGCGGGGGCAGCGTCTCGCCGTAGCTTTTCGTTGCCGCGCCGGCATAGAACTCGAAGCACTCTGCGATCGCATTGAGCTCGCCGCGGGCCGTCGCAATCGTCTTGCCGTTGTCGCGCACTTCGAGGAGCGCGAGTTCCTTCGCGCGCTCGCCGATCAACTGCGCCATCTTGTAGAGGATCCTGCCGCGCCGCGCGGCGGTCATCGTTGCCCACTTTCCCTCTTCAAACGCACACCGTGCGGCACTCACCGCCGCGTCGACGTCGTCGCGCGTCGCCTCGGCGACCTCGGCGAGCGGCGTCCCGGTGGCAGGATTGCGATCTTCGTAGACCGCGCCGTTTGATGCGTCACGCCAGGCGCCCCCGATGAGGAGTTGCGTGGTAGCCGTCGTCGATGTCGTTGGAGAACTCATCGTGAGCGCTCTTTGCTGGTCGTGGGAAAAGCCCCCCTAGGCGATTCGTTCGAAAATCGTCGCGATGCCTTGGCCGACACCAATGCACATCGTTGCCAGCGCGTAACGGCCGCCGCGCCGGCGCAGCTCGTGCAGCAGCGTCGTCGCGATGCGTGCGCCGCTTGCACCGAGCGGGTGGCCGAGCGCGATCGCTCCGCCGTTGACGTTGGTCGTGCGCGGATCGAGTTGCAGGTCGCGCATACAGGCGATCGACTGCGACGCAAAGGCTTCATTGATCTCGACCAGATCGAGGTCCGCAACTTTTATCCCGGCGTACGCGAGCGCTTTACGCGCGGCCGGGATTGGACCGAGGCCCATCACGTCGGGCGCTACGCCCACCGAAGCCGACGCAACGACGCGTGCCAGCGGTGTCAGCCCCAATCGCCGCGCCGCACCACTTTCGCAGAGCAGCAGCGCCGCCGAACCATCGTTGATGCCCGACGAGTTTCCGGCGGTTACCGTACCGTCGCGCCTGAAAGCCGGCCGCAACTTCGCCAAGCCTTCTAGCGTCGTTTCGGGGCGCGGATGCTCGTCGCGATTCACGAACTCGCCCGGCGTGTGCGCCGGCACCGCAACGATTTCGTCGGCGAAAGCATCACGCTCGTTTGCAGCCTTGCACTTCATCTGCGATTCGTAGGCGAACCGGTCCTGTTCCTCGCGGGTGATGCCGTAGCGTTCGGCGACGTTTTCGGCGGTCTCGCCCAACGAGATCGTCCAGCGTTCCGGCATCTTCGGATTGACCATGCGCCAGCCGAGCACCGTATCGAACACGTGCTGCTTGCGGTCGAAAGCGGTCTCGCTCTTCGGCAGAACGTACGGCGCGCGGGTCATCGACTCGACGCCGCCCGCAAGCATGACGTCGCCTTCGCCGAAAGCAATCGCCTGTGCAGCAGAGTTAATCGCCTGAAGGCTCGAGCCGCAGAGCCGATTCACGGTAGCGCCGGGCACCTCCACGGGTAAGCCCGCCAAGAGCACCGCCATGCGCGCGACGTTACGATTGTCCTCACCGCTTTGGTTTGCCGCTCCGAAGTAGACGTCGTCGATGCGGTCGCGCACCGCGCCGTAGCGCTCGACGATCGCGCTTACGGCAATCGCAGCGAGGTCGTCGGGACGCAGATGCGCGAGCGCACCGCCGTACCGGCCGATCGGCGTTCGCAGCGCATCGATTACCCAAACCTCCCGGCTCACTGCAGCGTCATCTCTTGTTCGGGTGCATCCTCGACGTCGAGCACCCACAGCGAGCGGTGCGGCGCGAACGCCTCTCCTTCGGCGTCAGCAAGCCGCCGGAGAATGCGCGTCAGCCGTGCACCGCCGATCTCGCGTCCCCAGACAATCGGTCCGAGCGGATAGTTCGCTCCCAACTGCATCGCGGTGTCGACGTCCTCGGGCGAAGCGACGTCTTGGGCGACGGCAATCGCCGCCTCGTTAACGATCGAACCTACCGTACGACCGAGAAAGAGTCCAGGATGATCGCCGACGAGGACCGTGCCCTTACCGAGCTCGCCGAAGACCTCTTGCGCGAGTTCGAGCGCATCGTCGGATACTGCATCCGAATCGACGATCTCCACGTTGCGCTGGGCCGTCAGCGATCCCAGCACGCCGTACCCGACGAGACGCTCGGGATGCGCCATGCGCCGCGCGCACGCTCGTACGTCGATCGCGTATGCGTCGGCGAACAGGATCGCTTCCGGTGCGAGTGCTTCGTCGATGCGGATGATCGCGTCGCTGCGATCGGTTGCCCCGTCGCCGACGTGGACGACGATCGTCGTCTCCAGCGAGAGCTCGTCCAGCAGCTCGTCGTCCGCGATTCGCGCTATGTGGGCGTAGCGATGCTCGAGCAGCTCGGCGATCTCGTCGGCGATACCGCCGTATCCAATGACTGCAACGCGCTCGTCTGCGTTGGGTGCACCGGACGACGTCTCGACCACCGGCTCGAAGCGTTGCGGTACGCCGTTGCGGTAGTCATAGAAGCCGGCTCCGCTCTTTCGCCCAAGGCGGCCCTCCGCGACCATCGCGCGTTGGATCTCGACCGGCGCGAGGCGCTCGGCCTCGGTGCGCGCGTAGATCGATTCGCTCGTTGCGAGGTTGACATCCAAGCCGATGAAATCCATCAACGCAAATGGTCCCATGCGAAAGCCAACGCCGCGCGCGAGTGCATCGAGTTCTTCGATCGAAGCGATGCCGCGCTCGAGCGCGCGCATCGCCTGTAAATAGTAGGGGCGCGCGACACGATTGACGATGAAGCCCGGCGTGTCCGAGGCGAGCACGGCACGCTTGCCGATCCGCGCAACAAACGCCTCGGCGCGATCCAGCGCCACATCGCTGGCTTGCGGGGCTGCAACGACCTCGACGAGCTCCATGCGCGAGGGCGGATTGAAGAAGTGCAGCCCAACGACACGCTCCGCATGCGGCACCGTATCGGCGAGAGCGGCGACCGAGAGCGAGGACGTGTTCGTCGCGAGCAAGGCATCGGGCCCCAGCGCGCGGGCCAGTGCGTCAAAGACCTCACGCTTGACCTCGAACCGCTCCGAGACGGCCTCGATGGCGATTCCGGCTTGGCTGCCATCTCCGATACGCTCGACACAGGCGATGCGCGCGAGCGTTTGCGGATCCGCCTCCAGCTCATGGCGCAGGGTTTCGAGCGCGCGCGCGCATGCCGATGCGTCCGGCTCGACGAGTTCGACGCGATAGCCGGCGCGGGCCGCGACCAGGGCGATCCCCGTGCCCATCGTCCCGGCGCCCACGACTACGACGCGCTCTTCCATAGTATGGTGGTTCGCGAGGGGACCTTCCGCGCCCGGCTCGGCCCGAAACCTTGAGCTGGCTGCCGGGTATCCATGTTGTGAATCACTCGCCACGAGGTCGCGCATGAATCCACTGCTCTCGCTCTTCCTTAGGGTCACGATCATCGTTACGATAGCGATCGTCGCGCTCGTCGTGGCCGCATTTCTGCTGAAGATCGCCTTCGTGGCCGCCGTCATCGCGGCGATCGTCGTCGGTGGCTTCCTGCTCTACAACTTACTCCGCCGGTCCAAGCTACCCGTTATTCGTTAAGCACCGCGGCTAACGCCGCGGTCACCACATCCGGCTCCTCCATCATCGGCAGGTGGCCGCTTTGCTCGCATACGACGAGCCTTCCGCGCGGAAAACGGCGCGCAACCGCGCCGGCTTCCTCAAGCGAAATCGTTGCGTCTTTCGCACCCGCGATCATCAGCATCGGAACGCCGAGATCCTCAGCAATATCGTCACCCGGAGCGCGCAGCGCCATGCCGCGCAACGTCGCCGCGACGCCGAGCGGATTTGTATGTTGCGCGATCGTTCGGACACGTTCGACGAGCGCGGGGCGATCGGCAAATGCGCCGGCGGCCAATAGCCGTGGCAGGTAGGCATCGACGACCGCACCGATGCTGTCAGCGCGCTCTACTCCGTCGGCGAGCTTCCGGCGTTCCTGCGCCTGCTGCGGTGTGTCGGCGGCGAGCCGGCTCGAGACGAGCACCAGGCGCTCTACGCGCTCGGTGAACATACGCGCGAAGGCCAACGCGACGTAGCCGCCCATCGAGTGACCGACGATCGTGGCACGATCGACGCTAAGCGCATCAAGTGCTGCGGCTACGTCGGCCGCGAGCATTTCCATGAGGTACGGGCCATCCGAAACGCTCGAGGATCCGGCGCCGCGCAGGTCCGGCGCGATCATACGATGCGTTCGTGAGAGCGCCTCCACTTGCGTATCCCATATCTCGTGCGTGAGCGGAAAACCATGGATCACGACGACAGAGTTTGCGCGATCGCGTCCGTCTACACGCATCTCCATGCGCGTGCCGTCATCGGTCAAAACTTGCATTGCGGCTCGTAATACTGTATAAGGTAGGCAACACCCCTGGTCAGTCGTCTGACCGGAGAAAGGATGACTCCACATACAATGGCAGTCAAACGTTCACGAAAAAAAGCTGCGGTAGCAATACTGGCGGTGCGTAAGGTCCGCAAGGCCCGCAAGCGCAAGGTCGCGCGTAAGGTCGTTCGCAAGGCCGTCCGCCGCAAGGTTCGCCGCAAAGTGCGCAAGGCCGTTCGCAAGGGCGCGCGCAAGGTCCGCAAGGTCCGCCGCAAGGCTCGCAAGGCGAAACGTAAGGTCGCACGCAAGGTCCGCAAGGGCGCGCGTAAGGCCGTCCGCCGGAAGAAGGCTGCAGCTTAGCCTTAACTTCGGGCAATAACCATGCGAGTCGCGTTTTCGCGACTCGCTTTTTTTATACGCCGCGCACGATTGGGCGAAAGAACCAGATCGCGAGAAGCATGAGCGCGCAGGTGGCTCCGGCCAGGACGAACGTCACGCGCAGTCCGATGGCAGACGCGATCGCGCCGTCGATGAGCGATCCAAGCGGCACGATTCCGATCGCAATCATCGTATAGACGGAGAGCGCGCGGCCGCGCACCTCGTCGGGTGAAAGCACTTGAATGAGCGTATTCGTCGCACCCATCATCGCAAGCGTTCCGACGCCCGCCGCGAAGAGAACCGGTAACGCCGTTGCCAACGTCGGTACGAACCCGAGCGCGAGCACCGCGCACGACATCAGCAATCCAGACTGCAACCACAACAACGATCGGCGCTCGCGCTGCGCGAAGTACGCCGTCACGAGCGCGCCGCCAAATCCACCGATACCAATCGCAGAGACGGCCCAGCCCAAGCCGTGCGCGCCCGAATGCAATACGTTTATCGCGAACGCCGGAGTGAGCTGGCCGTACGGGCGGGTCAGAAGTGCCGTGATGAAGAGTGCGAGAACGATCCAGCGAAGCGTCGGGTGCGACGCGAGAAAGAGGATGCCGCCGCGCATCGCCGGCCACAACGATTCGCGCGTGCGCGCCGATGGCGGCGACGGGTGCATCAAGAGCACCGCACCGACGACCGCCAGCGTTGCGGCCGCATTGAAATAGAATGCGCCCTCGACCCCGACCCAGACGATGAGCAACCCTGCGATAGCCGGCCCAATGACCGCCGGACCATTGAACGCGACGGAGTTGAGGCCGACGGCGTTGCCGACGTACGGGCGCTCGACGAGCAGCGGCACCCAGCTCTGCCGCGTCGGCGAGTCGAAGCCGTTTGCCGCCGAGTTCAGCGCCGCGATTGCAACGAGCCCAATCATGTCCAAACGGTGAAACGTCGCGAGCAACGCCAGGAGCAGTGCCGCCAAAGCCATCGTTGCATTCGTGACGAGGAGCACGCGGCGGCGCGGAAACTGGTCGGCCACCACCCCCGCCAGGGGCGAGAGCAGCAGCACCGGGATCGCACGCGCCGCGCCGAGGATGCCGAGGTCGAGCGCGGCTTGGTGCTGCGAGCCGGCCATGGTGGCAACGAAGTATCCCATCGCGGTGAACTGCATCCACGTTCCGAGGTTCGAGACGAGCAGTCCAATCCAAAGTAGGCGAAAGTCGCGATAACGGAGCGCGAAGAGGATGGAAACCGCACGCTTGGGGATCCGTTGGTCGTCCACGCCCCGTTACGACGCTCGGCGCGAACGCAGCGCCGCTGCGATGAGTGCCGCCGCTTGCATCGGGGCAAACCGCGACGTGTCGAGGCAGATATCGTACGTGCGCGGATCGCCGAACGTTACGCCGTACCAATCGCGAATATATGCGGCACGCGCGCGATCGATGCGATCGACCTCGCTCCGCGCGGTCTTGCCGTCGGCCCCCGTCGCCTCCATGATGCGCGCGATGCGCCACTCCCGCGGCGCGTGAAGGAAGGCGCGCAGCACGTCCGGCCGAGCACCGAGAATGACGCCGGCGCCGCGACCTACGATGACCGCATCGCCGCGCGAGGCGTACTCGTGCACGGCATCTTGGACCGCGCGCAACAGTTCTTCGTCGAACGGTTCGACGACCGACGATTCGGCGAGCTCCGGCGTCGCGAGCTCCAAACCGGTGAGGAGCCGTTCGCCGATCGTCCGCGCACTGTCTTCGTTCGCCTCGACTATCTCGGGCGTGACCTGCAGACGCTTGGCGACGACGACGGGTAGCTGCTCGTCGACGTACTCGTACCCGAGCAACTCGGCAACGCGTTTTGCGACCGCGAGTGCGCCGGCGCCGTACTCGTTCGAGATCGTCACTATCACCGGAGGGAGAGTACGGAGCATCGAATGGCAGAACCTCGATGGCGCCGATCATCCAGACGAGAGACCTGCGCAAGGTATTTCGCACCGTACGGCGCGCCACGGGCTCGTTGGGCGCTCTGCGCACGCTCTTCTCGCGCGGCTACGAGGAGCGCGTAGCGGTCGCGGGGGTCACGATGGCGCTGGAGCCCGGCGAGCTCGTCGGCTACATCGGCCCCAACGGCGCCGGCAAATCGACGACGATCAAGATGCTGACCGGGATTCTCGTGCCGACCTCCGGCCAAGTGGACGTAGCCGGGTTCGTGCCCTGGAAACAACGCAAGGAGAACGCACGTAATATTGGCGTCGTCTTCGGCCAGCGCAGTCAGCTATACTGGGATCTGCCGCTCGTCGAATCGTTCGAGTTGCTGCGGGCTATCTACGCGATTCCGCGCGACCAGTACCGGCGCAATCTCGACGAGTTCGTCAATATTCTCGAGATGGACGAGTTCATGCAGACGCCGGTGCGCCAGCTATCGCTCGGACAACGCATGCGGGGTGACTTCGCGGCCGCTATGCTGCACGGGCCGAAGATCGTCTATCTCGACGAGCCGACCATTGGTCTCGACGTCGTCGCGAAGGAGGCGATTCGCCAGTTCATCGCGCGCGTCAATGCCGAGCGCGGCACGACGATCCTGCTGACGACGCACGACCTCGCCGACGTCGAACGTCTCTGCCGCCGTATCGTGCTCATCGATCGCGGAGAGATTATCTACGATGGTGACGTCGAACGCATCAAGAACGAGTACGGACGCTTTCGGACGCTCGTCGTGCGTCTTGGCGTACGGGTCGAGCGCCCGCAACTCGAAGGCGCGGAGCTCGTTGGCGTCGAGGATTGTACCGCGCGCTTTCGGTTCGACCGCAACCTGCAGCGGGCCGATCTCTTGGTGCGGCAAGCGAGTGAACGCTATAGCGTGGAAGACGTCAGCCTCGAAGAGCCCGACCTCGAGTCGATCATACGGCGGATTTACGTCGAAGGGTACGATCGCAGGCCGGCAGTCGTTGAGGCCAACGCGGAAGGAGGAACGAGTCCATGATTTTCTCGAGCGGGACGAAGCGCCCGAAGATTCACTCCAACGCGTACGTCGCGCCGAGCGCGATCGTGAGCGGCGACGTGACGATCGGCGCGGGCTGTGCGGTGCTCCATGGCGCGATCGTCGTCGCGGAGGGGGCGCCCGTGACGATCGGATCGGAGAGCGTCATCATGGAGCACGCAGTGCTCAAAGCCAGCGGTGGCAGCGCGTTACTCTTCCCGCTTACGATCGGTCACCGGTGCATCGTCGGGCCCCATGCGTACGTGGTCGGTGCGGAGATCGGCGAAGGCTGCTTCATCGCCAGCGGCGCGAAGATATTTAACGGTGCGGTGCTCGAAGACGGCGCCGGCGTCGCATTAGGCGGGATCGTCCACGTGAAAGCGCGCCTGGCCAAGAACGCCAGCGTTCCGATGCTGCACATCGCCCTCGGCAATCCGGCAAGCATCTATCCGCCCGACAAGGCACCGGAGATCGCCGCAAAGCTCGACTTCTACGCCGACGTCTTCAATCTGGAGGGCACCGAATCGGTGCGGGCGCGAGCGGCGGAGACCTACGCCAAGTTCCTGCGCAAAATGCACGCGCAGGATGCTCCGCTCGACGAGCACCGCAACCTCAAGCCGCCGCCGCGACGATCGGGTGAGGAGCCTCCGCCGACCCAGGCGACCCAAGTCGACAAGGTCGTCGACGTCATGATGCTCGAGCTGGAAGAGATGGAGCATCGCCGCCAGGAGGCCATCAAACGCCAAAAAGGCCGGTGAGCGTGCGCGAGTGGCGACATGCCGCGCCGGGTCGCTCGTCGGCGCACCTCGTGCGCGCCTCCTGCTACGCTGCGCTCGCGGCACCCCTGCCGGTAATGTCATGACATCCTGTCAATGCCGCTCGCGTCAGAGTCCCCCGCGCGGCATGTCGCCACTTGCGCACTGTGGTGTGGTAAGGGAGGCGCGGCAATAGTAGCACGTGCCTAACATAGAGCCGTATGTTGAGTTTGCCAAGAAAGCGTTCGCGCGCGAGGCGACCTACCGGATGGAGGTCTTTACCGAAATCGGTTCGCTCGTTCTTCGCATTTATATCCTGCGCGCGCTCTGGACCGCGCTTTACACGCAGAATGCGTCGCCGATCAATCTGCCGCTGCACGCGATGATCACTTATGCGAGCGTAGCGATGCTCATGTCGCTGATTCTGGAAGTCGACGGCACGCGCCTCATTCGCGAGAAGCTCCGCGAGGGAACGATTGCGACCGACCTCATGAAGCCGATTAGCGTTCCGTTATACTTCTTCAGCGATGGGCTAGGACAGACCGCGCTCCACGCGCTGCTCGTGATCCCATCGCTGCTCTGCGCGCTGCTGCTCGTCCACATCGACGTGCCGTCTCCGACGACGTTCGCCGTCTTTCTGTTGGCTTTTGCGATCGGCTACGGCGTGAACTTCTTCGTAAACTTTCTCATGAACTCGGTGGCTTTTTGGACGCTCGAAACGTTTGCGGCTCAGCTCATCGTGCGCTGGGCCTCCGATCTCTTGTCGGGGCAGATCATCCCGCTCATGTTTTTTCCAGGCGTCTTCGGCCGCATCGTGTTCGCGCTGCCCTTCGCGGCAATCTACTCGACGCCGCTGCTCATCTATGTCGGCGTCACGCCGCGCGACCAATGGCTGAGCGCCATCATGATCCAACTCACCTGGCTCGTGCTGTTTGCCGCGCTCTCATCGCTCGTATGGCGGGCCGCGTCGCAGCGCATCGTCGTGCAGGGCGGCTAAGAACGTTCACGGCGTCGCCTCGGGAATATCCCAAAGCACCGCCTCGCCGCTGCCGCTGATCGAGAGTTCGCCGACGTCGTAGAGCCGGACCGCGTCGCCCGCTCCAAGGGCCTGGCCATTTGCCTCGAGCGTACCCTCGGCAACGAAGAGAAAACCGTAACGCTGTGGAGCAAAGACGTGCGCCACCGACGCGTTCTCGAGACGCGCGACGCGCATCGTCGCACGCTGCGTAATGCGAATCGGCGCCTCGACGCCATCCTCGCCGCTGACGATCGTCAGCCAGCGGTTGCGCCGTTCGTCGGTCGCGAACGCCCGCTCGCCGTACGATGGCGGCGTCCCTAGCCCGCCGGGCAGCACCCACATCTGGACGAGGTGGAGCGGCGCGTCGGGGCGGTTGTTGAACTCGCTGTGGCGCACGCCGGTCCCTGCGCTCATGTACTGCACGCCCCCGGGACCGACGACGCCCTGGTTGCCCATGCTGTCGCGGTGCGCGAGCTCGCCCGAGAGTACGTACGTCACGATCTCCATGTCGCGATGCGGATGGGCCGGGAAGCCGGTCCCGGCCGCGATGGTGTCGTCGTTGAAGACGCGCAACGCGCCCCAGTTTAGATTTTGTGGGTCGACGTAGTCGGCAAAACTGAAGGAGTAGTACGTATCCAGCCACCCGTGGTTCGCATGCGCTCGCTCGCCCGACCGCGTGACGGCAAAGACGGTGCTTGGTGAAGATGATAGAGCCATACCCCTAACGACCGCCCGGCCGGGGCCCTGGTTGCGCGCGCCGAATCCTCGCGCCGATGGTCGCCGCCTATCTCCAATACTGGCGCGTCAATCTCCTGACGATGCTGGAGTACCGCGCGAACTTTGTCATGTGGTTCGTCTTCACGATCGTGTATCATGGCGTCGCGCTGGCCGCCCTCTACGTGACAATGCGCCAGTTTCCATCGATGAACGGCTGGGACTTCCGGGAAATGTTCTTCCTCTACGCGTTGTGGATGAACGGCCACGAACTGCATAATACGCTCTTCTTCACCATTGTGAGCGTCCCCGAATACGTGCGCGAAGGGCGCTTCGATCGCTTCTTAGTCCGTCCGCTCGATACGCTCTTTCAAGTCCTCACGGTTCCGCAGCAGATCGTGCCGGACGGCTTGATCCTCGCGATCGTAACGCTCGCAGCGGCGACGGTCGCCGTGCACGTCCGCGTGGACTGGATCTTTGCGGTGTTCGTTCCGTTGATCGTCGTCGGCGGCGCGTTGATCGACTTCGGCATCTCGCTCGTGGTTGCGACCCTGTCCTTTTGGTTCATCCGCGTCGATACGCTGCGATGGGTCGTCATGTCGCTCGAGCAGGACTTCACCCGCTATCCGATCAGCATCTACACGCGCGGCATTCAGGTCGTGCTCGCGTTCATTCTCCCATTTGCTTTCATGAACTACTTTCCGGCCACGTATTTCTTGCAGAAGGCTGAGACGGGTCTGGATCTCAATCCGGTGGTCGGCTTGCTGACGCCCGTCATCGGCTTGGCATGGTCGGGCGTCGCATATGCGTTCTGGCGCACCGGTCTTCGGCATTACCAGGGAACGGGATCGTGAACCGGTGGACGTTCCTCGCGGGTGCGGCGAGCGTCGCGCTGGTCGGCAGGCTGCCCGCCGGCGCGGCGACGGCGTTGAACGAACGCATTGCGACAATCGCACGCCGCTTCCCGGGACGCCTCGGCGTGAGTGCGCGTACGATGGCCGAGGGCTCCTCCTTAGCGGCGCTGCATGCCGATGCGCGCTTTCCGACCGCATCGGTCATCAAGGTTTTGATCATGACGACGGCATACGCGGCCGATGAGGCCGCTCCGGGAGCGTTGCGCGCGACGATCACGTTCGAACGGAACGACCTCATCGGCGGTTCAGACTATATGTCGTCGGCTCGCGACGGGCAGCAGTTCACGGTCAAAGAGCTCATCGTTCCTATGATTACCGTGAGCGATAACACGGCGGCTAATCTCCTGATCGGCCACTTCGGCGTCGAAGCGATCAACGCAACGGGCGTCCGCGCGGGGATGACGCGCACACGCTTGGCCCGTAAGTTCCTCGATTTTGCGGCGATTACTCAGCGCAACGACAACATTTCGACGCCCGCCGACATGGCGCAGCTCCTGTACGTCATCGAGCGCGGCGCGCGCGAGGACGTCGCGACGATCGTCTCATCGCGGCACTGCCGCACGATGATCGAGACCATGCTCGGACAGACGGATCGCGACGGAATCCCCGCGGCCCTGCCGGTGGGAACGCAGGTTGCGAACAAAACTGGCGAGATCAATGCAACACGCAACGACGTCGCTATCGTCGAGCCGTTCGGCGATTCGCCGTTCGTCTTGGCCATCATGACGGACGACGTCTACGACTACTCCGCGGCGTACGCGACGATCCACGCCGTCACCGCCGCAACCTATAGAGCTGCCGCCGGAACGTTTACGTAGACGCGATAGCCGAAGGCGCGTCCGCCTGCCAGCATCGCAATTTTCTCGGCGCGAACCAGCCGTTTGAAGCGCGCTTCATGCGAGCGCGCGAGGTCGAACGAGCGAGGATGCCACCAGGCGAGCAGGCTGACGGGCAGGCGGGCGCGCGTATACTTCGCGCCGCTGCCGCCGCAATGGGCCCGCAGCCGTTTCTCGAGATCTGTCGTCGCTCCCGTATAGAGCGAACCGTCCCGGCACCGCAATACGTAGACGGTCGGTTTAATGTGAAGAGTTCGCGGAAGGATCTCAGTGGACACGCCGTGCACCTTCTCCGCCTAAGCATTCCTCCGCTGCCATCCTTCGCCGTCACGGCCCGCGTGGCGGTGCGGAGGTTCGTCGACGTTCATCACCTCGCTCGGCGGGACGCCGAAGACATTACGGCAGCGGTCGGCGAGGCCATCGCCAACGCTATCGCACACGCCGGGGCGGCTGAACCGATCGACCTTGACGTCCGCATCGATGCGGAAACGGTCGTCGCGACCGTCAGCGATCGTGGCCGCGGTTGCCTTCTTCCTCCGGAGGGCTGCGTTCCATTGCCGCATCTGCTCGCCGAGCGCGGGCGAGGCTTCGCCATCATGCAGCGCTGTACCGACTTCTGCGAGGTCGATAGCGCGCCGGGAATAGGGACCACCGTTCGGCTCGGACGCCGTCGCCGTCGCAATCAGGAGCTTGCGCGCGCGTAAGGAATGACCCGGCATGAAGCCACTCGGCCGGGCCGCTGTCTGCGCGGCGTGCGCACTCGCCCTCACATCACTCGTCGGAGCAACTGGAGCAAACGCTCCGCTGCCGGCATTGCAACCGTATGCGCCGATCGCCGCTTTCGTCGGCGCGGTCGACGCCGATCGCCTTAAGGGATCGGTCGATCATCTCGTCGGATTCGGTACGCGCAACGATTTCTCGGAGACGACCTCGTCGAGCACGCACGGCGTCTTCGCGGCGCGCGACTGGATCGCGAGCAGTTTTTCGGCGATCGCCGCGACGGCGGGCGGACGGATGCAGGTGACGCTCGACACGTACGTTCAGCCGAAGACGCCGCGGACGCCGCGCGCCGTCACGGAGTCGAGCGTCATCGCGACGCTTGCGGGCGACGAGTCCGGCCGCGTCTACGTCATGGCGAGCCACTACGACGACTGCGACGGCAAGTGCACCGATGGCATCGGCGTCGCGCCCGGGGCTGACGACAATGGTTCGAGCGTCGCCGCCGTCCTCGAGGCCGCGCGCGTCATGGCGCAATCGCACTTTCGCGGAACGATCGTCTTCGCGTGCTTCGACGGTGAAGAGCTCGGCCTGTGGGGATCGAATCATTTCGCGCGCGAGCTAGCTTCTAGGCACACCCCGGTGGTTGCCGTGCTGAACAACGACATCATCGGTAACTCGGTCGGTGGGGACGGCACCTCGGAGCCGAGTGTCATCCGCGCCTTCAGCGAAGCGCTTCCGATTGGAACCGACGTCGACGGTGTGAACCTCGTGGGCTCCGAGAATGACTCGCCGTCACGAGAGTTGTCGCGGTTTGTGGCGGAGGTCGTTCCCGTCTATGTCCCGGATCTGACCGTGCGGCAGATATTTCGGTCCGACCGTTTTATGCGCGGCGGCGATCAGCAATCGTTTCAGCGTGCGGGGTACTCAGCCGCAATTCGGTTCGTCGAAGCGCACGAGAACTTCACGCACCAGCATCAAGACGTGCGGGTAGAGAACGGCGTGCAGTACGGCGACCTGCCACAATACATCGACGCAGCATACCTGAAGCGCGCGACGCAAGCCAACGTCGCTGCCCTCGCAACGCTTGCACTTGGCCCGGCGCCGCCTTCGGGCGTGCAGATGCTCTTGCGCAGGCTAGGGTACGATTCGACGCTCCATTGGAACGCCGCCACCGGCGCGACAACGTACGAGATCGTATGGCGCGCTACCGATGCCCCACAGTGGGAGCACGCTGCGGACGTCGGCAACGTCACTGAGGCGACCGTTCCCGTCTCCAAGGACGACGCCGTCATCGCGGTACGAAGCGTCGACGCCCACGGGCTACGCAGCCCGGCAGTCTATCCCGTCGCGGTGCGCGTCCCGCAGAACGCGCCTAAGTGACCGGAGCCGGTGCTGCGCGAGGGCGCCGGTCGCTCCGCCGGCGGTCCGATTGCACGCAGCAGCGCTTTGAAGCGCACGCGTTGTGCGATCGGTTCGAACCAAGGTAGGGTGCGCAGCATCAGCATCGCCGGCTCGCGTTTTTGCAGTCCGTGCTCGAGATGCGCCAGCGCTTCCTCGAGCCGACCGAGGCCGATCGCCACCGTCGCGAGGTTGAAGCCGACCACGAAGTCCGTCCGCGCCATCTCCTGCAACGCAGCGTAGATGTTCCCCGCGCGCTCGGTCTCACCGCAATCGGCGTAGGCGCGCGCCAGCAGCGGCAGGCGCACGGCGACGTCTTCCGACCGATCCTGCGGCATGAGCAGCAGGTCGGCCACCGCCGCGTTCGGCTGTCCGCTGAGAATGTAGGCTTGGGCGCGGTGGCGGCGAGCGGTCGAAAAATCCGGCCCACTCTCGATGAGCCCCGAGAGCGCGGCAATTGCACGCTGATACTCTCCGGTGTGAAGGAAGACGCGCGCGAGGAAGAGTTGCAACGTCGGTGATGAGGGTTCCAAGAGGAGCGCGTGCTGCATCTCACGCAGCGGTTTCTCGCCGCTGCCCTTGCAGATGTAAAACCAGGCTGCGTTCGTGTAAACCGACGTCGACTTCGGACTGAGGCGAACCGCCGTCTCGATTTCGCGTTCGGCATCGGCCCAGTTCCAATCGCAGAACAGCAGGACGTGTCCGAGCACGGCGCGCGCCTCGGCCGACGAAGGATCGATCTCGAGCGCGTGTACGATTGCCGCTTTCGCTTTTGGGAATACGTACGATCCCGGCATATACCAGCATTCGGCCATGAGGGCGTACGCACGGGCGAGGCCGATCAACGCCGGTACGTACTCGCGGTCGATTCGCAGCGCAGCTTCGAACTGCTCGGCTGCAGCGGTTAGCGCGTTGGCGGTTCGCTTCTCAAGCAAATAACAGCCGCGACAGTAGCGGGCGAACGCCTCGGGACCGCTGCGCAGCAGCACGTCGCTTCCGTCGTCTCCGGCCTCCTGAACGACGTCGCCGGCGCCGGGGGCAACCACGCTCACCGGCGCCGCGAATCGATAACCCCGCGCGCGAACCGTCATGACGTACGTCCGATCGCGCGCCCGCTCGTCGAGCAGCCGGCGCAGCATATACATATGCTGCGCGAGGTTCCCGTCGGTTACCGCGGCGTCGTGCCAAATATGCGCGGCGATCGTTTCCTTGTTGATGACGTTCCCATTAGC
The DNA here is from genome assembly GCA_963758805.1 of Vulcanimicrobiota bacterium. Classification (GTDB taxonomy): domain Bacteria; phylum Vulcanimicrobiota; class Vulcanimicrobiia; order Vulcanimicrobiales; family Vulcanimicrobiaceae; genus Cybelea. The sequence goes on along the minus strand of CAVWWP010000001.1, from coordinate 737,563 downwards.
CTGAACGAGAAGCACGAGCAGTTGCGTGAGCCGTTCGGAAATTGGAATCGTTTGGGCTCCGTGGTAGAGCAACCCGCGCGACGGATCGAAACGAAACGAGCCGAAGGCGTACATCATGAACGTTCAAGTGAGGGAGCGCCCCATTTTGTGACCTCGCAAACCCGGAATCGCTGCGCTCCGGCTCCCCAGGCGGGTATGCGGGTATTTTGAAGTTTGTTGATGCGAAAGCGGCGTCGCGCGCGCGTATATCAACGACTCTCAAAAGGTCGAACATTCGCTGCTCCGTAAATGCGACCTTAGACGTCGCTTGCAACGTACTACTCGAAGTTCGAAGATTGAGAGGGTCACTCCAGCTACTCTAGGATCGTACCACCACCAGTGATCCCTGGGGCGGCTCGACACGGAGCCGCCCCCAGGGTCACGAACCGGCGGGACGAAACGCTAGAACTGCGTGAAGCGCTTAGTCTTGCAGGTCGCCGCCGCGGCGATCGTTTTGGTTTGCGTTGCGTCCTCCACGGTCGCGGACTCGCAGACCACGGCTCCTACAAAGCTCGAGAGCTTCGACGGGGCCGTTGGGTGGCTCAACAGTCCGCCGCTCTCCCCTGCCGATCTGCGCGGCAAGGTCGTGCTCGTCGATTTTTGGGAGTACACGTGCATAAACTGTCTGCGCACGCTCCCGTATCTTCGTGAGTGGTCTCGCCGCTACGCCGACAAGGGGTTAGTGATCGTCGGCGTTCACACGCCCGAGTTCGACTTTTCCGGCGACCAGAGCAACGTCGAGGCAGCGGTCAAGCGGCTAGGCGTAACCTGGCCGGTCGCGCTCGACGACCATATGACGATCTGGAACCGCTACGGCAACGCCGTCTGGCCGCACGAGTATCTGTTCGATCAGAACGGCAACCTCGTCGAGGGTTTCGCAGGCGAAGGCGGCTACCCGCAGACCGAGACGAAGATTCAAGCGCTGCTCAAAGCCGGCAATCCGCAACTGCAGTTGCCGCATGTTATGGCGCTCTTGCCGCAAGACAGTTACGACAAGCCGGGTGCCGTCTGCTATCCGCAGACCGCCGAGCTGCTCGTCGGTCGTCACCCGGTCGCCAACGTCACCGCCTTCAACGATCCATCGACGGACACGCACTACGCGTACAGTGCGGGAAGTCCTAAGGACGGCGCGCTCTATCTGGACGGGTTCTGGCATATGACGCAAGAAGCCGCCGTCTCAGGCGGTAGCAGTGGCTTTGCGGCGATTCGGTACCACGCAATCCAAGTCGTCTCGGTGATGAAGCCCGAGCGCGGCGGCGCGATTCGCGTCAACGTGACGCAAGACGGAAAGCCGATCGCGCAACAAGATGCCGGCAAGGACATTCAGTATGACGGCGACGGCTCGTACGTCACCGTTGATGCGGCGCGCGCCTACGATCTCATCACGAACTCGCGCTTCGGCGAATACGAGCTCCGGCTCGCGCCAAAGGCCTATGGGTTGGGCATCTACAGCTTCGCGTTTGAGTCGTGCGAAGTGCCTTCAGGCAGCCAGTAGGGATTGCTCGAAGGCCGCAAGTGCCGCTTCGACGTCCGCGTCGCTGTGGGCGGCCGAAAGCAAGATGACCTCGTTCTGCGACGGCGGCAGCAAGACGCCGTGTTCCAGCATCGTGTGATAGTGCCGCGCGTAAGCGCTTGCATCGGCGCGCAGCGTATCGTCGTAGTTGCGCGCCGGCGGACCGGGCCGAAACGAAAATGAGACGATCGACTCCTCATGCACGATCGCATACGGAAGCCCGGCGCGCGCACAGAGCGTCCGAATACCGCCGGCCAGCCGCGCCGCGCGCTCTCGCATCGCATCGTAGTACTCGGGATGCGCTTCGAGAACGTCCAGAACGCGATGCGCCATCCCGACGCAGAACGGATTGCCCCCATGCGTGCCGCCGGTAAACGTCCGGCCGCCGGGCGCGAGCACCGCCATAACATCGGCGCGTCCGCCGAACGCTGCGATCGGCACGCCTCCGCCCATGATCTTTCCGAGCGCGGTCAGATCGGGCGCGACGCCCAATCGGCCCTGCGCGCCCTGCAATCCGAATCGTAGCCAGGTAATTACTTCGTCGAAGACGAGCAGCGCTCCACAACGCTGCGCGCGCTCGCGGAGTCCCTCCAGGAATCCGTCCTCCGGCATCACGAGCCCCATGTTGCCGGCGACCGGCTCGACGACGATCGCCGCAAGCTCGTCGCGGCAGTCGTGCAACAGCTCGTCGACCGAGTCGAGGTCGTTATATCGCGCGACGAGCACGTCGCGCATGGTCGCCGCCGGAATCCCGCTTCCCGCCAGCGCCGGCGTCTGCGCCGAGGCGCCCGCACCGACGAGCGCGAGATCGAAATGACCGTGGTAGTTGCCCGCAAACCGCAGGATGCGGTCGCGCTGAGTGAACGCGCGCGCGACACGAATCGCGCTCATCATTGCCTCGGTGCCGGTCGTAACGAATCTTAGCCGCTCCATGGACGGCAGACACGCCTCGATGCGCTCGGCCAGCCGCACCTCTTCCAGGTGCGTCGCGCCCCAGACGAAGCCGTTGCCCGCCAACTCGTCCAGCCCCGTCGTGAGAGCGGAGTGCGTGTGCCCGAAGAGTAATGGCCCATACGCCATGACGAAGTCGATGTAGCGCCGGCCCGCTTCGTCGTAGGCGTAGGCGCCGTGCGCGCGCGATTGTACGAACATCGGACCACCGACGCTCCAGCCGGAGCGAACCGGTGAATCGCAACCGCCGGCCAGTGCGCCGGCCGCGCGCTCGCACAATGACTCGGAGACGTGCATACCCACGCACGCTTCGTAGGTTCAATGGAGAAGCCATGCCCGAAATCGAGCTCGAGATCGGCCCGCAGACGAACATCAGAACCCTGGTAGCAGCTTTTCCAGTTGCCGCCGACGTGATGAACGCGTTCGGTTTAGGCTGCAGCGGCTGCGGTGTGAGCAAGTACGAGACGATCCAAGAGGGGGCAGGCGCGCACGGTTTGCGGATCGAGCCGATTCTCGATGCGCTGCGGGATGCGCGGCGCAGCGGCACGGTTCCGAACATCCGCGCCGAAGATCGTCAACCTGTACGGCGCGCGCCGGGCGCGTTCGAAGGACGCGCGCAGGTCGGACGCTCGATCGCGATCATGTCCGGGAAGGGTGGCGTCGGGAAGTCGCTCGTGACCGCGCTCATCGCGATCGGCTTGCGGCGAAAGCACTACCGCGTTGGAGTTTTAGATGCCGACATCACCGGGCCGTCGATCCCCAAACTCTTTGGATTGGATCGTCCGCTCGTGATCGTGCCCGATCCGGTCAAGAAGACGCCGCAAGGGCAGCCGCAGCCGTTGATCACGCCTGCGGTGACGCGTAGCGCGATCGAAGTCGTCAGCTCGAACCTGCTCACCGATCAGGAGGACACGGCAATGGTCTGGCGCGGCCCGATCGTCGCCGGCGTGATCCGGCAGTTCTACGAGCAGACGCTCTGGAGCGATCTCGATTTTCTCCTGGTCGACTTGCCGCCGGGCACCTCAGACGCGCCGCTGACGGTGCTGCAGTCGCTCAAGGTCGACGGCGTCGTTTTGGTCACGATGCCGCAAGCGCTCGCGACAATGATCGTCCGCAAGGCCGCAAACCTCATCCACCAGCTTAAGACGCCGATCTTGGGCGTCGTCGAGAACATGTCGTACTTCGTCGCCCCCGACACCGGGGCGCAGTACGAAATATTCGGGCCGTCTTACGCCGATCGCGTCGCCGAACTGGCGCGCGCGCCGGTCTTTGCGCGCATCCCGATAGACCCGTCCAAAGCGCGGTTGGCCGACGAAGGAAAGGTCGAAGAGATCGACGATCCGATCTGCGACCGCCTCGCTGACCAGCTTCTCGCCGCACTCGAAGCGCATCCAAAAGAGAAGCAAACTATCTCGATCATATAGCGCGCAAAATGCGCACCGCCTCCTCGACGTCGAGCGGTAGAGCCGTCGCACCGTCGGAGAGAGCCGCAGCGTTGCCGGTCCAGTCGCGCGTGAAGGCGCGCGATGGAGGCATAACGGCGTAACGCGGGCGCCCGAGTTCGCGCGCAAAGGCCATGGTATGCATCGCGCCGCCGTCGATCTCACTGCAGACGAGCACGACGCAGCGCGAGTACTCCGCCTGAAGCCGGTCGCGTTCCACCAGCGCACGTTTCGAAACGCGCGTTCCGGGCGCGCGCAGCGTTGCGATCGCGCCGCCGGCCGCAAGAATCTCGCGCTCGAGCCGGCGATGCTGCGGCGGATAGGTGCGACCGAAGCCGTAGCCGACGAATGCGACGGTCGGAATGCCGGCCGCAAGCGCGCCGCGATGCGCAGCCGCATCAACGCCTAGCGCCAAGCCCGCGATCACCGGTTTGCCTAAGCGGTGCGCGAGCTCGTACGCAAACGCTCGCGCCTCGGGCGGCGGCGTGCGGCTGCCGATGATCGCGACGCCGCGATCCGGTATGGTCCCACGCACGTACATAGTCTCACCTTCGGATCGGAGCGAGAAAAGGCTTTCGGTAACGCTACCGGCGAACCGGCGTCGCCATGGTGCGTAAAGTGCTCCTGGGTCTTGGCGCGGGTATCACGCTCGGTTACGCAGCCGGGCGTACGGTCCAAGCCGCACGTGAGTGGCGCAGACCGAGCGACGCGCGCGCGGGCGGCGCGGCCGCGTATGCTCGAGTACGCCGCGCACTCGAGGTCACCGGCACGCTGCGCGGTTCGATCGCCTTTCTCGCATTCGCCTACGGCCCGCTCTCCGAAATCGCCGATCGCGCGACCGAACGCGCACCGGCCTGGCTTAGGCCGGCCGTCTACGTGGCGCCGTTCTCCCTCGCGCTGGCGTTCCTCGAGGTGCCCGCATCGTTCGTCGAAGATTACACGCTCGAGCGCCGCTTCGGCTTAAGCGATCAGACGCGTTACGCGTGGCTCGCCGACTACGCAAAGAGTTCCGCGCTCGCAACGGTCTTAATGGCCTTTGTCGCAACCCTGTTCGGCCTCGCGGTGCGGCGCGCGCCACGCACCTGGCCGCTATTGGCCAGCCTCGGTGCGCTCCCGCTCTTCGTGCTGGCCCATTTCGTCATTCCACTCTACGTCATGCCGCTGTTCAACCGCTTCGATCCGGTCACGGGCTCGCTCGAGGCACGTCTGCGCGAGCTTGCCAAGCGCTTCGGCGTCGGGAATGCGGAGATTCTTCGCGTCGACATGAGCCGTCAGACGAAGAAGGCCAACGCGTTCGTCGTCGGAATCGGCGGGACGCATCGCATCGTTCTGGGCGACACGCTCATCGAAGCGTTTCCGCAGGACGAGACGGAGTTCGTCGTCGCTCACGAACTCGGGCACTACATCAGCAAGGATACGTGGCGCTCGATTGGGCTCGGCGAGGCGCTCGCGACCGCGCTCTTTCTCGTCGCCTACAGCGTAACACCCGCGCAGGAGCGCGAGGCGCTACGCGACCGCCCGCTGCTGCTGGTGCGCCTCTATGCGATCATGCTGCTGACGACGCAGGTCTTGCGGCCGCTGCTGCTCGCTTTTTCGCGTTCGCGCGAATGGGCCGCCGATCGTTTCGCCCTCGCAGCGACGCGGGACGCCCGGGCCGGCGCGTCAGCGTTTAGACGGCTGCGCGATCAGAACTTCGCCGATGAAGATCCACCGGGATGGTACGAGCTCTTCTTCTCCTCACACCCGTCGCTGCGCGCACGCATCGCGGCGCTCGAAGCAACCCCTTAGCGTCGCGTTAAGCGAGCACCGCCGATGGGCGCGTGCGCAGCCAACTCGCAAGATCGGTCTTCGGCGCGACGTACGCGCCGGTGCGCAGCTCTTCGCGCAGTTCGCCGAAGAGCCCGAAGCCTTCCGCGAATGCATCGTGCTTGTGGATAGACTCTTCGTTGACTTGGCTGGCGAAGACAAACGTCTCGTCGCTCAGATCGGGATACATCTCGAGCGAGCGCGCAAGGATCCCGCGAACGACGTCTTCGACGAACTTCGGATTATAGTGCGCCTTGTTCACGACGAAGAACTCGTCGGGGCGCTTAAGAAGGTCGTACGTCTCGCTCGACATCGCGTTCTCGACGATCTCGACCAGGTCTTCGGCACGAATCGCTTCCGCATCGTCCGCCTCGACGCCCAGCAGGATCGAACCGCGCCCACGCTGATTGTGCGTCGCAACCGGCAGCACCCCGAGCGCGCGCTTGGCATCCGCCTCGCTGAAGCCGGCCTCTTCGAGCACGCGTAGCGAATGCTCGCGCACCATGCCTTGCGCGCACGGACAGGCAGTCATCCCTTGGGCCTCGACGCCGATGACGCGCCGCGTCCCCTCGGCGTCGGCGTGCGCGATGCCGACGAGCGTATACGTTTCTTCACCGCGCTTGCCGCTGACGGGCGTCCACCGCTCGAGCCCGAACTGTGCGCGAAGGCGCACGTCAGCACAGATTGCTCGCTGGCTGTGCACGATTTCGTGTGCGATGGCTTCAACGAGCCGCTCGATGCGCGCCGGCTTATCGCCGCGCGAGAGCACGTCGAGCGTCGCCTCTTCCAAGATTTCAGCGAAACGCGACATGTGGACGCCGGCGCGATCGTGCGCGACATCGGCGACCATCGTGAACTCGCCGTTGAAGACCTGCGAGCGCCCATCGAGTTCCAAATGAACGATCCGCCGGACCCCGGAGACGCCGGCACGATTGAGCGAGAGACGCACTTCCGGCTCTTCGTTCTGGCGATCGGTGTCGAAGTGCAGGCTACGGTCGCGCCGGCGCACGCGCACGTCGGATCGAGGTGCGAGGATGTGCGGCGCGATCTCGCTCAGCGGAATCGCATTATACGGGCGCGACCCGAGATTGCGCTGGACTATCGAACCGTCGATAGCCAGGAGATCGATGTCGATCGGGCGAGCGGCGAGCCGCTGCGTCCCACGCGCCCGTCCGACGGCCAGCTCGACCTCGGCCGTAAAGCGCTTGAATGCGTCGGCGTCGAGCTCGGTGCGGACGGCGGCTGCGACGTTGAGATACGCCGGTCCCTCTGCACCGTGCGCGGCCTCGGATTCGTAGAACGACGAAACGGCTAGAATATGCGCCCGCGCACGAAGCCGCTGCAATGCGGCGAGGATGTTTCCTTGCCGGTCGCCGAGATTCGAGCCGATGCCGATGTAGATATCGAGCAAGGCGCGTGACTTCGCTGCGACGGCCTTGGGAACCGTTCGGCCGGGATTTGCCGGGATTCCATCGTATCCGGTGAGCGTATGACAGCCGGCGCGGCGCTCTACCCCTACGTTCTCGATCCGAAGCTGACCACCCAAGTGTGGGGCGGTGACGAGCTCGTAAGGCTCTACGGCAAGCACGGCGATCCCGCGGCGAAACTCGGTGAGTCCTGGGAGTGCTGGGATGCGGACCAAGTCACGAACGGTACGTTCTCCGGTTCGACGGTCGCGGAGCTGCGAGCCAAGCTTGGCGCCAAGCTGCTGGGTGACATCAACCCGGCGCTCATCTTTCCGGTGCTGACGAAGATCATCACGGCGCACGACTGGCTTTCGGTTCAAGTTCATCCAGGCGATGCGTACGCGCAGCGCGTCGAGCATCAACCGTGGGGCAAGACGGAGTGCTGGTACGTCTTTGATGCACAGCCGGGCGCGCAAATTGTCTACGGTTGGACGCGCGACACCTCGCGTGACGAGTACGAACGCCGCGTCGCCGACGGTACGCTCGGTGAGATTCTCCGCCGCATCGACGTGAAGGCCGGCGATACCGTCTACATTCCGCATGGCATCGTGCACGCGATAGGCCCCGGCATTACCGTCTTCGAGACGCAGCAGGCATCGGATCTCACCTATCGCATGTTCGATTGGAACCGGATGGGCCTCGATGGAAAGCCGCGCGAGCTGCACGTCGAGAAGGCCGCCGACGTTTTGGACTATCAGGCGTTCGCGCAAGGGACGCTGTTGCAACTTCCGTATCACTTCGAGGGACTGGATCGTCTCGCGCTCATCGCCGACGACCACTTTATCGTCGAACGCATCGTCGCGCGGGGCGAGCCCGCCACGCTCGCAACCAACGGCCGCCCGCTCATTCTCATGTCCCTCAACGATGCGATTGACGTCACCGCCGGCGATGCGGAGGTTACGCTCTCGCGCTACCAAACGACGCTCGTCCCGGCAAGCGCGCAGTGGTGCACGATACGCAGCGGCGGCGGACCGGCGCCGTTGATGTTCGTGACGCCTCCCGAACACGTCACCGCGCTCGCGGCGCGGATGCTGGCGGCAGGCATCGCCCAAGACCGGATCGACGCATTCATGGCGCAGTTCACAACCGGAGTCTAGACGGCGGACTGGCAAGGCGAGCTGACCCCCGGCCAGCGCCGCGACGGCAGCGGAAATCTCACCCTCGGCAACGTCGATGCTGCGTTCCTCGCACGCACGTACGGGACGCCGTTGCTCGTCATCGATCTCAATGTCGTGGACGCGGCGATCGATCGCTTTCGCAGGGCCGCCCCACCGGATGAACTCGAAATCTCATACGCGGCGAAAGCCTTTCTCACGGTCGGCTTTGCGCGGCATTTAGCCGTTGGGGGGATCGGACTCGACGTTTGCTCGTTGGGCGAACTGCTCACCGCCGAGCGCGCCGGTTATCCCAAGCAGCGGCTGACGTTTCACGGCGCCGGCAAGACTGCCGATGAGCTTGCGGCCGTCGCGAGCGGCCGGGTCGGAACGGTCGTCGTCGACGGTATCGAGGAGTTGCGCGCGCTCGCGCGACTCGTCTCCAGCGACCACACGATCGACATCGTCCTTCGGCTCAACACCGGCATAGAAGCGCACACCCACTCGTTCGTCCGCACCGGGGGCGACGATACGAAGTTCGGCATCCACGAGCGCGACGAGGCGAGCGCGATCGAACTGCTGGCCGCGCACCCGGCGTTACGCTTCGCCGGCTTGCACGCGCACGCCGGGTCACAAATCTACGATCCCGACGCCTTTGCCGCACATGTCGCTGCGCTGCTCGACGCCGCCGCACGCTTTGCTCAACGTGGGCTGCGCGTCGGTCGTATCGTCGTCGGCGGCGGATATGGCGTGCAACACGATCCCAATGCAAGCGACGAGCGGCTCGATGCCGCAGCTACGGTCGCGAGCCTCGTGCGGCAAGTGAACGAATTCGCGCAGGCTGCGCGGATACCGGTGCCGCGCGTCGGGATCGAACCCGGGCGTGCAATCGTGGCGCTGGCAGGCACGACGCTGTATACCGTGCTTGCCGTGAAGCGGCAGAGCCGGCGAACGTTCGTCGTCGTCGACGGCGGCATCGCCGAGAACCCGCGTCCGGCGCTCTACGGCGCCTACCACCACGTCGTCGCCGCGACGCCCGTTGCGGGTGAGGCCGCGGAGATAACGCTCTGCGGCCGCTCGTGCGAAAACGACGAACTCGCGGTCGCACGACTGCCGCACCAACTCCGCAATGGCGATCTGCTTGCAATGTGTGCGACCGGGGCGTATACGTACAGCATGGCCGGAAACTACAATCGCTTCCCGCGCCCGGCGGTCGTCGCGCTCGAGAACCGCGCACACCGCCTTCTCGCGCGCCGGGAGACGCTCGAGGACATCCTTCGCAACGATCTCGACTGAGCCTGACGCATCCAGCCGCGCGCCTGGGGCGTTCAATTGGTGTATGAGCCAAGAACATGCTACCTTTGCCGCCGGCTGCTTTTGGGGCGTCGAAGCAGCTTTTCGTCAGATTCCCGGCGTCGTCGACGTCGTCTCGGGCTATACGGGTGGCCACGTCGATGATCCGACCTACCGCCAAGTCTGTGGCCACTCGACCGGTCATGCCGAAGCCGTCGATGTCACCTTTGATCCGCAGCGCGTGAGTTACGACGATCTGCTCAAGGCCTTCTGGCAGATCCACGACCCGACGCAGGTCAACCGGCAAGGCCCTGACGTCGGCGACCAATATCGCTCGGCGATCTTCATCCATTCACCCGCGCAAGAGCAGGCCGCAGTTGCCTCGCGCACGCGCGAGCAGAGCAATCACTCCGCGCCGATCGCGACGCAGATCGTCGCTGCAACGACGTTCTGGCCGGCTGAAGAATACCATCAGCGGTACTTCGAAAAAAACGGCGGTGCGGCGTGCCACATTCCGGTAAGACCACTATGAGGCGTGGCCTCTTTCTCGCCAATCTCGGCGCATCGGCGCTCTTTGCGGCCTGCGCCTCGCGGGTGTCCGCGGAAACGGACTATCCGGTCACGCATAGCGACGCCGAGTGGCGCAAGCTCCTGGGAGCGGATCGCTTTGAAATCCTTCGCGAAGGCGGAACGGAACCGGCATGGTCGAGCCCACTCCTCGCTGAGAAACGTGCCGGCGTCTACCGCTGCTATGGGTGCGACCTCGCACTCTTCTCGTCAAAGGTTAAGTACGATAGTGGCGATGGATGGCCGTCGTTCTGGGACGTCTTGCCGAACGCGATCGGCAAGCACGCCGACTACCAACTCGTCGAGGAGCGCACCGAAGTGCACTGCCGCCAGTGTGGAGGGCACCTCGGTCACATCTTCGACGACGGACCGCCGCCGACGCACCTCCGCTACTGTATCGACGGGCTCGCACTGCGCTTCGTCCCGCTCACTTGATGCCGGCTTCGAGCATGCCTTCGAGCGAGCGGCCGCGCCCTTCGACACCGTAGCGATACCACCACAACATCGCGACCGCACCAATCGCAAAGATCGCGCCCATCGCCGCGAAGACCGACCCGACGGCAAACCGTGCGTTGAGCGCGAAGAAGAGTAGCGGCGCCACTATTGCGCCGATGCGTCCCACGGCTACGGATAACCCGATTCCCGTCGCGCGCAATCGCGTCGGGAAAAGCTCGGCGATCACGACGTAGGCGCCCGCACCGCACGCGGCGCTAAACGCGCCGAAGATGAGAAAGGTAACCACAAAGGTGCGAGGGTCGCGCGCGCTCGCGAGCGCGCCGCAGAGCACCGCCGCCCCGGTGAATGCTGCCAGCATCGTTGGACGGCGCCCCCATGCGTCGCTCAACCACGCCATGACGAGCTGTCCGCAGAAACCGACGCCGGCTGAACCGAGATAGAGTAGCGGGATTGCCTTACCATGCAGACCGACAGCCGGAAAGATCGCGATGCCGCCGATCGCGAGAATGCCGTAGTACGGCATCACCTGCGCGAGATTCAAGATGAACGAAAAGACGAGCCGCGCCGGCGTGCGCCGCCAAAGCTGCGCGATCTCGCCGACGACGCCGAGCGGGGGCGCGGCGTCGTGCGCGCCGGTCACGCGTTGGATTTCGTGGCCATCGCGCGGAAAGAGCTTCGCCAGCGTCGCGCGAGCTTCACCGAGCCGGCCGTGCGAGGCAAGCCATCGTGGCGATTCGGGGACGCTGTTGCGCACGATCACGACGGCAAGAGCGACCACAGCACCGAACCAGAAGACCGCGCGCCACGCGCCGCTGGGCAGAAAGCCAAGCGCGATCAACGCCGCCGCCGCAGCGACGATCGCGCCGATATTCCACGATGCGTTGATCGCGCCGTCGACGCGACCGCGGAATCGCCCCGGGACGAACTCCTCGATGGCGGAGTTGATCGCGCCGTACTCGCCGCCGATGCCGATGCCGGTTAGAAACCGAAAGAACGCCAGCGAGCGAAAGTCCCACGAACAGCCGGTCAGCACGGTGGCAACGGCATAGATCGCGAGCGTAATCATGAACAACCGCCGGCGGCCGAGACGATCGGCAAGCAAGCCGAAGATAATCGCGCCCGCGAGCATGCCCATCGTATAGATTGGATTGACCCACGCAGCGAGCGCACTGCTGAAGTGCAGCTCGTGCGCGACGTTCGCGAGGACCGGACCGGTGACCGTCGTTTCGAAACCGTCGAGAATCCACGCTACCCCGAGGGCTGCGGCAATGCGCACGTGGACCGTCGACCACTGCGCTCGATCGAGAACGTCGCCGACGTTCACAGGCGCCTCATTCTCGGCGTCCGAAAGCGTTGGTGCAGATGCGCATCCTGATCACGAACGACGACGGCATCGATTCGCCCGGCATCACCGCCCTGGTCGTCGCGCTTGCGGGCGCGCACGCGCTGACGGTCGTTGCCCCGTCGGGTAATCGCAGCGGCGTCTCACACGCGATTACCGCACACGAAGCGATCACGATCGAACGGCTCCACGATAGCGCGGTATGCTCGTACGCGTGCTCCGGAACGCCCGCAGATTGCGTCTTTCTCGGAACGACCGAGATCGGTCCTCGCCCCGAGCTCGTGATCAGCGGCGTGAACAATGGACCTAATCTGGCCGAGGACGTGAACTACTCTGGAACCGTTGCCGGTGCGATCGAAGCCTCGCTGCTCGGCATTCCGGCGATCGCCGTTTCGCTCGCCCTCAACCACGACGAGCCATTCGGCGATCGCTACTGGGAGAGCGCCGGCGCGATTACCGCGCGCTGCGTCGAAGAGGCGTTCGAAGCGATGTCTCGGGCCGCATGGTGCTGGAATCTCAACGTTCCCAACATCGATCTGCGCGAGATCCGCGGCATCGCGGTGACGCGACTCGGCCGTAAGCGCATATGCGGACGGATGATCGGCGAAGAGCTCGACGGCTCGACGCGCTATTATCGCGCGTGGGAGTCGCCGTTCGAGACCGATCAAGCGACGTTGGGTACCGATATCGGTGCGGTCCACGCCGGCTACGCCAGTCTAACGCCGCTCGTTCTCGATCGCACCGCGGACAACGCCCTCGACGCACTGGCGGAGTTTGCCGCGCGCAGCGAGATCGCCGCTACGTCCGAGCGCTGAGCCCGCCGGCCACACCGGCTCGCTTTCGCCCTCGCGCCGGCAACGTACGCCCCGTAAACGCCGCAATCGGCGCAAGGCCTTCCATCAACACGGTAAACTCAGCGCAATCGAGCGACTGCGCGCCGTCTGAGAGCGCGTTTGCCGGATCCGCATGTACTTCGATGAGCAATCCGTGCGCGCCGGCCGCGATGCTCGCGGCGGCAATCGGTGGAACGAGCCGCGCGATGCCGACCGCGTGCGACGGGTCGACGATCACCGGTAGGTGCGTCAGCTCGTCGAGCAAAGGGACCACCGCCAGATCCAACACGTTACGCGTCGCGGAGTCGAACGATCGCACACCCCGTTCGCAAAGAACCACCTTGTCGTTGCCTTCTACGAGAATGTACTCGGCAGCGAGCAGCCACTCTTCGACCGTCGCCGAGAAACCACGCTTCAAGAGCACCGGGACCCCGGATCGGCCCACTTCGCGCAGCAACGTAAAGTTTTGCATGTTACGAGTGCCGATCTGCAACATGTCCGCATACGCGGATACGGTCTCGATATCGCGCGGATCCATGACCTCGGTCACGACGCCCAGGCCGTAGAGATCGCCGGCGTAGCGCAGCATTTTGAGCGCCTCTTCACCGAGGCCTTGAAACGAGTACGGCGACGTCCGCGGCTTAAAGGCGCCCCCGCGCAGCACGTTGGCTCCGGCGCGGGCAACCGCACCCGCGATCCGCTCGAGCTGTTCGGCGGATTCGACACCGCAGGGTCCGGCACAGATCGCGATCTCCTCGCCGCCGAACGTGGCACCACTCTTCAGGGAAACGATTGAGCGTTCTTCGCGTGCCTCACGACCGACCAAGCGATAGGAGTGCGGTACGTTCACGCCGCCCGCTTTCGACGCGCCCCCCTACTTCCATCCATCAGCCGTCAGGAGCTCGCCTTCAGCAGCGCCTGCAGCTGCGTCACGTGCGCCGCAAACGCCTGTCGCCCGCGTGCGGTCAGCCGGTAGCGGCTACGCGGACGGCGATCGACGAAGCTCTTCTCCTCATCGACGTATCCCGCTTCGACGAGTTTGCCGAGATGGGCGCCGAGGTTGCCTTGACTCGCCTCGAGCGAGCGCTGCAGCTCCGAGAACGTCACCCACCGCGATGCAAGCAACTCTGCGACGATACCCAGGCGCATCTTGGATAGCAAGAGCTCGTCCATAAATCCTTAGTCGCGCGTGAGGAGCTCGGCGAGGCCAAAACCGGAGTACCCTACCAGCATCCCTGCCGCCAGAATGTAGCCGACGATCGTCGGGGGCGCGAAGTTCGCGGCTGCGAGCGAGAGCAGGACGCCGACTCCCCCCACCATCGCACGGCGGTTGCCATGCATGCCGATGAAAAGCAGAATGACCGCGGCTGCAAAGCTCCAGATGGCCGCATTGCCCCAATCCTTAAACAGATTGAAGGCGACTAAGTTCGCAATCAGCGCTAGGCCGAGCGTCAGCCACAGAACCTTGAAGAACTCCGCCTGCACCAAGGATACGCGCGAGACCTCGAGCTGCTTCGCGCGGCCGCGAACGACGCTGAACGACACCGCGAGCAGCAAGAGAATCGCCTCGGCCCACTGCGCGGCAGCCGGAAGTGACCCGTTGGAAATAAGTTGATTCAAGATCATCACGCTTGCGGAGAAAAGACCCCAGACGACAAAGTACTCGCCGGCGGCGCAAAAACGTTGCGACGACTGCACGAGGATGCGCTCGACCATCTCGACGTGATCGCGTGCGTCTGAAGCATTGAGCGGTTCCACGTCAGCCCTCCGTCCAGAAGAGCAACCCGCAGCCGAGCACGGCTGCGATCGTCCATACAACCGGGCTCGATACGCCGTCGGCTCGCAGCGCGTGCCACAGGCAGGCCATGGCCCATCCGTAGAGCCCCCAAATGATGACCAGCTTGGTCGTGCAGGGCCGGCGCGAAATTGCTTTCATATCTGACTCCAGATTACTCTATAAAATAGACTGTTCTACAGCAAGAATAGCACGGCCGGCCCGAACCGTCAATGCGGTCGAAGAAATTGACACCCAAACGGCGCCCTGGTATCGTACCGAGGTTATGTACGCGATCATTGAGACCGGCGGCAAGCAGTACCGCGTCTCCGAAGGAGACGTCATTCGGTGCGACCTCGTGGCGACCGAAGTCGGCTCCGACGTTACCTTCGATACGGTCGTTCTGGCCGGCGACGGCGGCGGAGTTAAAGTCGGCACTCCGACCCTGAGCGGCGCATCGGTCGCCGGGACGGTGCTACGCCAGGCCAAGGATAAAAAGATTCTGGTCTTCCGTTACAAACCGAAGAAGCGCGTCCGGAAGCTCAACGGCCACAGACAGCGCTTCGCTGAAGTCAAGATCACCAAGATCACGCTGCCATAGCGGGAGCCTCCCATGCTCGAGGTCGTTTTCTATCGGGACGGCAGTAACCGGCCGTCCTCGATCGTCGCGCGCGGCCACGTCGACTCCGCCGAGCATGGAAAGGACATCGTCTGCGCCGCCGTTTCGGCCATTCTCCAGGCGGCCCGGCTGGGGCTGGAACGCCACGCGCGCGTCGAGCTCGAGGCCGATCAACAGCCCGGAACGCTCCGCCTCCGGTGGCCCGAACGGGTCCGCGACCGCGAGGATGTCCGCGCGATCGTTGAGACCGCGGCGCTCTCGGTCGAACAAATCGCGCATCAGTTCCCGGGACACGTGACGGTCCGTCAAGAACGTACTCCGCCCCATACGAAGGAGTAGTAGGCACCATGACTGAGAGTTTTCGCGCGACGCCACCCGAGCATCAGTGGGCGGGCTCGACCCCTGGAAATGGCCACCAAAGCGTCTTCGGCTCGCAGCACGCGAGCGAAGGCGATACGGTTGAAGTCGGTAGGGTCTTGCTCGTCGGCGTTGTCGGCGGCGTGCTTTCCGCCGTCGGATACCTGATCTATCAGCGGCTACCCGAGGATCAGAAGGATAAGATCAACTCGCAGGTTCGAACCGTCGTCCAGCAGCGGATCACCGAGTTCCGCCAGACCTTCAATATCTAACTGATCTAGGCCCTAACTGATCGGGCCGCCGGGCGTTGCCGGCGGTGGCGGAGGCAGAGACTCCTCGTGCGGCGCGACGCGCGGTGCGGGCTGTTCGGTTGCGTCTGCGGCGCGCTCCATCTCCGCTATAAACGATTGTGACGTGCTCTGCACCTCGCGCATGACGCGGCCGGCCTGGCGCATGACTTTGGGCAGCTGCTCGGGCCCGAAGAGCAGCAGCGCGAGGACCGAGACGACCAGAATGTCGGGCACGGAAAACATGGCCCGGCTACCTTCCTGCACCCGGAGCGGACTTCCGCCGGGTTCGCAGGGAGGGCTTACCTGTGGGACCGTGCAAGCAACAGGGCCCGCCGTGAAGATCATCTATACCCGCGGCAACCGCACCGAAAAGCTGGCATCGCTGGCAACGTTGCGGAAGATCCTGAACCGGTTTGTTGCGCACCGGGTCTTCTATGAAGTCTCGAGCCGCAGTAAACGCGGTCATGAGTTCTTTTCAACGAAGAACGTCTTCGTCGTCGGCCTCATCGAGGTCACGAACTTCGAACACCTAAAGATCTTAATTTTCGATGCAGCGAGTCAAGCGCATTCGATCGAGATCCTCAATCCGCAGACGATGCGGATCTACGACGAAATGCCGGGCCGCGGATTCGCCGTTTCGTTCATCAGCGAGGGCGAGAACGGCTCGGAAACGCGCTGTTATATCCGCGACGAAGGCGAAGACGAGGATGCGTTGCGCGAACAGACCGCGCTCGAGAAGATCACGCTGCCGCAGCTTTTCGAGTATCTCGAAGACCTCACCGCGTCCGAGGCCAAGAGCTCGCAGCGCTGAACGCGCGCCGCTCGAGCGCCTGCGCCTTGCGCAACGCGCGAACCGAGTCGGCGATGCGGCCCGCGCGTTTGTAGGCGACCCCCAGGTTGAGGTGTGCAACTGCGTACGTGTCGTCGGCCCGAATCGCCGCTTCGTACTGCGATATGGCCGCATCCGTCTCGCCGCGTTCCAACGCGAGATTGCCGAGATTTACCAACGCGGGCGCATAGGCCGGCCGAATCTCGAGCGCCGCGAGGAAATCGGACCGCGCGGATTCCAACTGGAGCAAACCGACGCGTGCGACACCGCGCTTATTGTAAAAGAAGGCGCGCTCCGGCGAATCCTTCGGCTCCCGTTCGAGCAACGCTCCAAGCTCGCGTTCGGCCTCGCCAAACTCGCGCCGGTCGAGCGCACCTAGTGCGCGGGCGCGCGGTTCGAGGGCCGGCTCGGGGGAAGCGGATTTGCGGGGAATCCGGAACATAGAGCCTCCTATGTTCACGATCGAGGTCGTCACGCTCTTTCCGGAGCTCTTCGCGCCCTTCGTCGGGCTCTCGATCGTCGGACGCGCGGTCGAAGCCGGCATCGTACGCGTGCGTTATCACCATCTGCTCGACGAACTCGCGCCGGGTGAACGAGCCGACGACGCGCCGTTTGGCGGCGGCCCGGGGATGGTGCTGCGCATCGAGCCTATCGCGCGAGCGCTCGACCGCATCGTTGCCGAGTCTCCGCTCGACGACGGCACGCTCATCGTCGTGCCGACGCCGAGCGGCAAGCCATTCCAACAGTCCGACGCACGGCGATTCTCGGAACTCAATCGCCTGATCATCGTCTGCGGACACTATGAAGGCATCGACGACCGCCTGACGAGCCTCTATCCGGTGGACGAGTACTCGTTGGGCGATTTCGTCCTTACGGGTGGCGAAATTCCGGCGCTGGCCTTCATGGACGCGACGGTGCGTCTGCTCGCGGGAACTCTGCGCCCGGCGTCGCTTGAGAGTGAGTCCTTCTCAGCGGGCTCGCTCGACTATCCGAGCTTCACGCGCCCGGCCGTCTTCCGCGGCGTGGACGTGCCGCCCGTCCTGCTCTCCGGCGACCATGCGAAGATCGCGCAATGGCGCCGCGAGGAGTCCCGACGGCGCACGGAGATCCGCCGCCGAGACCTGCTCGCAGGCGACGCCTTGCACCCCGAGCGACGGCCGTGATAGTATACGGTGGCCGCCGGGCTTGATGCCCGGTTCTTCATTGCCCGCATACGCTTCTGCCGAGTAAAGGCTGTCATGAACGCCATCGACGTGCTCAACCGCGACCAGCTCAAGGACGGGATTCCGCAATTCCGCCCCGGCGACACGGTGAAGGTCTACTCGAAGGTCATTGAAGGCGGCAAGGAGCGGACGCAGATGTTCGAAGGCGTCGTTACCGTTCGCAAGGGCGGCGCCGCCGGCGAATCAATTACGGTCCGCCGTGTCGCGCACGGCGTCGGCGTCGAAAAGACGTTTCTGCTGCACAGTCCGCGCGTCGAACGTATCGAGGTCGGGAAACGCGGCGTCGTCTCGCGCAACCGCCTCTACTATCTGAGCGAAAAGGTCGGTAAGGCAGCCCGCATCAAGGAAAAGAAAGCCCGCGTAACCTGACGGCGTTTCGGGGGCCGCTCTGACGCCGCTGCAGCTCTTAGCCCTTCTCGGCGTTTTGGCTATCGCGCGTCTCGTGCTTTCGACGAAGCCCTTTCTCTCGGGTACGCGATCGATGTACGCCGCAGTGCGCGAGTATCTCGATGCACTGATTGCGGCCGGATTGATCGCGCTCTTCCTGATCACGTTTGTCATCCGCACGTTCTACATTCCCTCAGTTTCAATGGTGCCCGCACTGCAGGTGCGCGACATCGTGCTCGTCGACGAAATCGCCTATCGTTTCCACGAGCCCGCACGGGGCGACGTCGCCGTCTTTTCGCCGCCCGTTGCGTCCGGCGGGAACGACTTCGTCAAACGCGTGATCGGCGTCCCCGGCGATACGATCTCGATCGCCAACGGCGTCGTCTATCGCAACGGCATTGCTCTGCACGAGCCGTATGAGAATCAAGCGCCGAACTACGATCTGACGATCAAGGACTACGATATCTACGTCGACGGAACGCCGCTCGACCGGTCTGCGGCAAACGTTCCGCAACGCCTCCTGTGGCAAGCTCCAAACCGCATTCCGCAGGGTTTTTACTTCGTACTCGGCGATAACCGAAACTATTCCGACGACTCGCACGTCTGGGGATTCGCTCAGGAGAGCGGCATCTTCGCCTCCGGGCCGCTGGCTCGGCGCAAGGTTCGCGCGAGCTTCGTTGGGAGAGCATTTCTGGTCTTATGGCCGTTGCGCCGTTTGCACGTCCTGGAGAAATAGATGACGCCTTTCGAACTTCTCACCATCGTGGCGGTGATCGCGCTCGGCCGCGTGATTCTCTCGCTGCGGCCGGTCGTGGTTCGATCCTCGGGGCGGAGCACGGCGATCGCGCGGGAGTTCCTCGATCCGTTCATCATCGCCGGCGTCGCGGCTTGGCTGCTCATCACGTTCGTCGCGCGTACGTACTACATTCCCTCGGGATCGATGCTTCCGACGCTGCAAATCCATGACGTGCTGCTGGTGGACAAGTTTGAGTATCGCTTTCACCGGCCCAACGAAGGGGACATCGTCGTCTTTCCACCGCCGATCCCAACGCCCGATGACTTCATCAAGCGCATCATGGGGCGACCCGGCGACACGTTCCGGATCGAAGGCGGCACCGTCTACGTCAACGGCATCGCGCTCGACGAGCCCTACGTTGCCGACAAACCCGCGTATAACTTGGAAGTACGCGACTACGGGATATATGTCGGCTACGGCGAGTCGTGGCAACGCTTGGATCCGTCCTCGGCCAACGTTCCGCCCCAGGCGCAGTGGACTGCGCCGGATCGCATTCCGCCGCATTGCTACATCATGCTCGGCGACAATCGCAACGACTCCGAGGATTCGCACATCTGGGGCTTCGCGCAAGACGGCGGTCAGTTCGCGAGCGGACCGCGCGCCGGCGGCGCGGCCGGCTTCACTGGGCGAGCCTTCCTCATCTTCTGGCCTCCCTCGCAAGCCAAGATTCTTTAACACGTTCAACGAAGTCGCAACAGCGTGGTCCGTTCGTGGGGATGGCGATCGGTCGCAAGTCTCGCGCTGCAGGTCGCAGTGCTTGCCCTGCTCGTCGCCGCATTCTTCGTGCGCATGCCGCAGGTTTCGGGCTTCTCGATGGAGCCGCTCATCCGGTCGGGCGAATACGTCCTCATCAACACCTTTGCATATCGGCTTGGAGCGCCGCGACGAGGCGAGATTGTCGCGTTTCGGCATCCGGGCGATCCGCGCGCGATCTTCATCAAGCGCGTCGTTGGGCTTCCAAACGATCGGATTCGCATCGACGGCGGGCACGTTTACGTGAACGGCGTCAAACTCGACGAGCCGTACGTCGAGCATCCCGACGACCGCAGCTTCGGCGAAATCAGGGTGCCGCCGTCTTCGGTCTACGTGCTCGGCGACAACCGCGCGGACAGCGAGGATTCGCGCTTCTTCGGGCCGGTGAATGACGTCGTGTTGATCGGTCGCGCGATTGCCGGCGTCTGGCCTCCGCGCGAAGCCGGAGCGCTCTAGTGGCAAACGTGATTGGGGGGAGTTGACTCGGCGTTGGAACGTACCATTGCGTGGTATCCCGGGCATATGGCGAAATCGCTGCGCCGCATGCGCGAGCATCTCTCGCTCGTCGACGTGGTCGTTGAGGTCGTCGACGCCCGCATTCCCCACAGCGGGCGCAACCCGCTACTGGACGAGCTTGCGGAAGGGCGCGAGCGCATCGTGACGCTCGGCAGAGCTGATTTAGCCGACCCGCGCCTAACGCGGGCTTGGGTCGAGGCTCTCTCCAAGCGAGGTTTGCATGCCCTGGCGGTTGACGCCCGAGAACAACGCAGCGTCGGACGCATTACGTCCGCGATCGCGAGCGCGACCGGCGATAAGTCGCATCGCCGGCGCGTCGTGCGTGCGATGATCGTCGGCGTGCCGAACTCCGGCAAATCGACGATCGTCAATGGCGTCATTCGCCGCTCGGCAGCGAAGCGCGAGGATCGCGCCGGCGTGACGCGAGCCTTGCAATGGTTTCGGCTCGACACGCACGTGGAGCTCATGGATACGCCGGGCGTCCTTCCGACAAAGATTGCAGGCGCCGGCGCGCAATGGCGGCTCGCGCTCTGCGGCGCCGTGCCCCGCGACAAGTTCGATCCGCAGGAAGTGGCAGCGGCGTTCCATGCCTGGGCCGTCGATCGCTTGCCGCGCAGGCGCGTGCCGGATCTCGAGGCCTTCGCCGCAACGCGCGGATTCAAGCAGCGTGGCGGCAACGTCGACTATCATAACGCAGCCCAATCCTATATTCGCGCGTTCAACGATGGGCTGTTCGGACGCATCAGTTTGGAGTCTCCGGATGACGCCAAAGCAGCGTAAAGCGCGCAATGCCTACGAACGCGAGCGCCGGCGACTGCATCGCCTGCATTCCTTCGAAAACGCTGCCCGATCGCGTGGCTTCGTGCTCGTCGGCGGCATCGACGAAGTGGGACGCGGCCCGCTTGCCGGGCCCGTCGTCGCAGCGTGCGTCGTAGCTGCCGAGCCGCTGTTCATCAAAGGCCTCAACGACTCGAAGCAGGTGCGCCCCGAGCTGCGCGTCCAGATTGCCGAGACGATCAAGCTGCGTGCCGCGGCCTGGGCGGTCGGCAGCGCGTGCGTTGCAGAGATCGATCGGCTCAACATCTACTGGGCCAGCGTGCTCGCGATGGAGCGCGCAATTGCGGCGTTGGCGGCAGCGCCCGAATATCTCATTACCGACGCCGTTCGGATTCGATCCTTTGCCGGGCCGCAGGAGCCGCTCGTTCGCGGCGACGCGCGCTGCGCCGTCGTCGCGGCGGCCTCGATCGTGGCAAAGGTCTACCGTGACGCGCTGATGGTCGACTTGGACCGCGAGGAGCCGCGGTACGGTTTCGCCGGTCACAAAGGCTACTCGACGCCGGAGCATCTCGAAGCTCTGCGCGTGCACGGGCCATGCGTGCACCACCGCGCGAACTGGGCCCGCGTGCGCGATGCCCAACTCGAGCTCGGGCTCGAGGTTCTTTAGTGGCTAACACGTTCGAGAAGGGTCGTGAAGGGGAGGATCGCGCAACCGCATATCTGATCGAACTCGGGTATCGCATTCTGGCGCGTAACGTGCGCTTGCCGGGCGGCGAAATCGACGCCGTCTGCGCCGACGGGTCGACTCTGGTAATCGTCGAAGTCAAGCGCCGTGAATCTCGGGGGTTCGGTTCGGCGCTCTCGGCGGTGGACGCGCGCAAGCGCGCGACGCTGCGCCGAATCGTCGCAGATTACGCCCAGATCGTCGCTCCGTCGGCTCGCATTCGCTTCGACGTCGTGACGCTCGACGGCAATCAGCTCAGCGTGCACCGAAACGCGTTCTAGGGGCTAGCGCATGCCTTCAAATCCGGAGTTACGCCGCACCGTCACGCCCTGGGGTTCGTTTTCGTGGGGCTACTCCGACGTCGGCGCCGATATTTTTGTCGGTCTCGGCCTCGTCTTGGCCTGGGCGGCGGGCGCCTCAAACGTCGCATTTCTCTTCGCCGGCGTCGTCTACGTCTGCATCGGGCTGGCGTACACGGAGCTGGCCGCCACGTATCCGGTCGCCGGCGGCGGACAGTACTTCGTTCTGCGCGGTCTAGGCGACATTTTCGGCTTCATCACCGGCTGGGCCGTGCTGCTGGACTTCACGATCGACGTTACGCTCTTCGCCTGGACCTCGGTCGACTATTCGAGCCAGCTGGTACCGGTGCTGACGAACTCAACGCATCCCTGGGTGCACTTCGCGGTCGTCTTCGGGCTCGTCGCCGGACTTTGCATGCTCAACGTGATCGGCGTTCGAGAGAGCACGACGTTCAACGGCATCGTTTCGGCGCTTGACGTCATCAGCGAGACCTTGATCCTCTGCCTGGGCTTCTTGTTTGCCTTTCGGCCACAGTTGCTGCTCCATGCGATGCAGTTCAACTGGCCGTCGCCCTACCAACTGATGCTCGGTACGTCGCTTGCGATCATCTCGTTCGTCGGCCTCGAATCGATTTCGCAAGCGGCTCAGGAGACGCGGCGCCCGGCCTCGATCATTCCGCGAACGTCCGTCGCGTTGATCCTTACGATCTTGATCTTTGCCCTGGCGTATTCCAATCTCGCGCTCGGCCTGCAGCCGTGGCACCCGATCACGAATGCGGCCGGGCATCCGATGCAGTTCTGGCAGATATTCCCGAACAACTCCGACAATCAGGGCAAGGCCGTCGCGCTGCTCGCCGCGCAGGTTCCGTACTATGGCGCCCTCGCAGCGCTTTACGTCCCGGTGCTCGGCGCCATTCTGCTGCTGATCTCGTCGAACTCGGGCGTCTTCGGAAGCTCGCGCATCGCCTACGCGATGAGCAGCTCGAACCTGCTGCCGTCGATCTTCCAGCGCGTCCATTCGAAGTTTCGCACGCCAATGATTTCCATTGTCTTCTTCTGCGCGATTGCGGCATTCGAGTTGGTTTTCGCCGCCGCACCGGGGCTCTTTCCGCGCTTAGCGGGCATCTACACGCACTTCTTCCATGGCGAAAGCGGTTTGGGATTTCTTGCCGATCTCTACGCTTTCGGCGCGGCAACGAGCTATTCGTTCGTCTTCCTCGGCCTGATCGGCCTGCGATTGACCGATCCATTGAGCCCGCGGAAGTTCAAGATTCCATTCAATATTCCGATGCGGTTTCGCGGCGAGCGCGTCGAGTTTCCGGTCATCGCCGTCATAGGCTTTATCGGCATCTTCTCGATCCTCATCTTCACGCTGCGCACGCACGTCTTAGGCCGGATTTTTGGGCCGAGCTGGCTGGTGCTCGGCTTGATTCTCTATCTCATCTACCGGCATCACCGCCGGCTGCCGCTCTTCGGCTCACAGAAGCATAACTGGCGAAAGGCACAAACGGAGATACTGCGCCGGGCGGGCGAACTCGAGTTGATGGACGAGTACCACGCAAATCTCAAAGCCAGCGACGAGCGTCGCGCAAAACTGGGTGCGTGAGATGCTGCTCGTTCGCGGTGCGCTTGCCGTTGCGCTGATTCTCTGCGGAGGTGCCATCGTCGTGCGCATGCTCGCCTTCATCCGCCCCGGCGGCTTCGCGATTCTGCCCGGGCTCGTGCTGGGCGGGGCGATGATCGCGTTGGGAGTTCACCGGCTCGCGCTCATAGCGCACGCACGGCGCGCCGCGTGATTCCGTCAAGCGGCGTGCACGTGACGATCGAAGGCGCACTCGTCGCCCTCGGCATCGCCGGCTCGATCGGCGCGACCCTGTGGTGGATGCTCCATCCGCCGTCGTCCTACGTACAGCGCATCGCGGCGCAAGCCGAGAGCGAGCTCGAGCGGATGGTGGGCAGCTTGATCGTCGCCTTCTCTCCAGAGATCGATTCCGGTCACATGATGGCTCTGGCCGCAAAGATCGCTCGCGGCGAACGTTCCGAGTTGCTGGCGATCTACGTCATCGAGGTGCCGTACACGCTACCGCCGGACGCAGAGATGGAGGTCGAGGAGCGCGCCGCGCTCGATGCGCTGGGCGCGGCCGAGACGATCGCACAAAAAAACAACGTCGCGATTCGCACCGAGACGATCAAAGCGCGATGGACCAAACAGGCGGTACTCGACATCGCCAAGCGAGAGCGCGCAAACCTGATCATCCTTGGCTCGTATCGGGAGGGCAAGTACAGCGGCGCACCGCTCGGTCGCGCGATCGAAGAGATCGCCGCCGACGCAAAATGCGACGTTCTCATTGGCGTCGAAGGAAAGCACGGTACGCTGCTCATAGACGAGAGCGCCCCTCAAGCACAGATCGGAGGCTAACATCAGATCGTTCTCCCTCGGCGTCGCGTGTATCGCGATCCTGGTCCTTGCTTCGCTCCAGACGGCGGCCGCCGCGAATACCGCGCCGGCAATTACTTCTTTCGATCAAATGTTTTCCGGCGTCAACGATTATGTCGTCACCCTGCGCGTTCACGAGGCCAAAGGGACCGCGACGCAAGACCGCGTGTATCAGTACTCGTTTATGAAACCGCACTACGTCAAGACGCTGATCCTCTCGGGTGACGGCAGGGGCTCGGGCGGAGTCTGGGTCGGAACCGACCAAATCAGCGGACACCTCGGCGGCATTCTCTCGGGTTTTCACATGAAGGTCGATCTACACGATCCGCGTGCCCTCTCGTTGCGCGGCGTAACCATTCCCGAGGGCCTGCTCCAGCGGATCGTCAGCGATTACGCGACGATCCCCGGAACGCTCACGCAGCTCGAGGGCGGCATCGTCGAGGGCTCACCGACCGATCGCCTCGACCTCAAACCCACAGATCCCGCGTCGAACGGCGGCGTAACCGAGCAAATTCTCTATGTTTCGAAGACGACGCACTGGCCGGTCCGTCAAATCATATACGCCGGCTCGCAGATCGTCCTCGACGAATCGATTCTCGATTTGAAGAGCAACGTCGGCCTTACCCAAGCAGACTTCCCGTTCTAGCGAGATAAATAACGCTTGCGCAACTCGTCGAGGACGACGGCGAGCAAGATCACGGCCCCAAGCAAAACCTTTTGTAGGTACGAATCTACGTTGAGCAGGTTCATCGCGTTATAGAGCACGCCGATGAGTAGCGCACCGAAAAACGTGCCGATGATACTTCCGCGCCCGCCCGCTAAACTCGTGCCGCCGACGACCACCGCCGCGATCGATTCCAGGAGTTCGTCGCCGGTTCCGGTCTGGGGCGATCCCGACGAGAAGAGCGCCATATAGAGAAAGCCGACGATCGCAGCGCAAGCGCCGCTGATCATATAGACGGCGGTTTTCACGCGCGCGACGTTGATGCCCGCAAGCCGCGCCGCTTCTTCATTTCCGCCGATCGCGAAGACGTAACGTCCGAAACGCGTTCGGTTCAGCAGCGTCGACGCCAGCACGATCACGACCACCATCCACACGACCGGAATGGGAACGCCCGGCAGATGAAGAGCGTTGGTAAGACCGCCGAGGAACGAGCCGATGCCGGTGTTTTGGAAGTCGGTGCTGACCAGCGCCACGGGCCGGCCGTGCGAGAGGATAAACGATGCGCCGAGCGCCATTTCAAGCATCGCCAGCGTCGTGATAAACGGCGGCAAGTTGAGTTTGACGACCGGCAATGCGTTGACCCACCCTGCAAGCGCGCCGACGCCGACCGCAACCACGAGCGTCGCGGCGATGAGCGGAAAGCCGCTAAGGTGCACGTCGTTGGCAAAAAGCGCCGCGACGACGCCGGTCAGCGCAACGAGCGAACCGACGGAGAGATCGATGCCGGCCGTAATGATTACGAATGTCTGCCCGATGCCCAAGATGCAGTTATATGTGATTTGGCGTAGCACGCGGACGATATTGCTCGCCTCTAGAAACGAGCCGTGCGAAGCGACGTTGACGATGGCGACGAGCACGCAGAGTACCGCCGCCGCGGCTCCAATGCGCAGCCAGTAACGCCGCTGTTCCTGCGCGTTCATGCCGCCGACCCGGCGGCGACCGCGACGATCTTGTCCGGCGTCGCGTTGGCGCGGCTAAACTCGGCTGCAATGCGGCCGTCGCGCACGACGAGGATCCGATGCGCCATGCCGAGCACTTCCGGAAGGTCGCTCGAGACCATGACGATCGCCGCTCCACGGGCCGCGAGCTCGAGCATGATCCGGTATATTTCGGCCTTCGCCCCGATGTCGATGCCGCGCGTCGGCTCGTCGAACAGAAAGACGCGCGCGTTGCCGAGCAGCCATTTGGCGAGGACGACCTTCTGCTGCGTGCCACCCGAAAGGTTCCCAACGAGCTGTTCTGTGCCGGGCGTGCGAATGTGCAGCTGGTCGATCATCTGCTCGGTCGCGGTTCGTTCGCGCGCGACGTCGACGAGCAGATCGCGATCGACAAAGGAACTGAGATGTGCGAGCGTTACGTTCTCGCGAACCGTCATACCGAGGACCAATCCCTGCGCCTTACGGTCTTCGGTGATGAACGCGACTCCGGCTGCAATTGCGCTGGGAATCCGCCCGAAAGGCAGCGGCCGTCCGTCGACCATTATCTCGCCCCCGGTCGGAACGTCGGCGCCGGCAATCGCGCGCAGAATGCCTGTGCGGCCGGCGCCGATCAAGCCGGCGAGTCCCAGAATCTCGCCCGACCGTACCGAGAAGGTCACCTCATGCACGGCCGGCGCGTTGCGCAATCCGCGCACGTCCAACACGACCGGCGCATCCTTCGGCACGTCTGCAAGCTCGGGAAAGCGCGCGTCGAGTTGCCGCCCAACCATGGCGCGTACGATCTCGTCGGCCGTTAACTCGTGCGCGCCGCCGCTCGCGACAACCTTGCCGTCACGCAAGACAACGATACGATCGGCAATCTGCGGCAGTTCGTTCATGCGGTGAGAGATGTAGATCACACCGACGCCGCGATCGCGCAATCGGCGGACGATCGCGAAGAGCCGGTCGATCTCTGGTTCCGACAGCGCGGCCGTCGGTTCGTCCATGACGATGATGCGCGCCTGGCGCTCCAAAACTTTTGCGATCTCGACGAGTTGCTGCTGGCCGACGGAGAGATCCGACACCGGCAGATCGAGCGGAAGGTCGAGTCCGAGTTCGCCGAGCCGCAGCTTGGCGCGTTCGCGAATCGCGTGCATATCGATCAGCCCGGCGTGCGTCGGCTCGTCGCCCAGCGCGATGTTCGCCTGAACCGTCAACTGAGGAACGAGGGTGAACTCTTGGTAGATCATCCCGATGCCCAAACGCCGCGCGTCGGCCGGCGAGCCGATGCGCGCGGGCAGTCCATCGATGAATATCTCGCCCGCATCTGCAAGGAGCGCGCCCGAGAGCACCTTCATGAGCGTCGACTTGCCGGCGCCATTCTCGCCCACGACGGCGAGGACCTCACCCGCCGAGAGCGTCAGCGAAACGTCGGTGAGCGCGTGCACGCCGGGAAACGATTTCCCAATGCCGCGCATCTCCAATAGAGGTGGGGGCGGCGATCCGCCGCCCGGTGTCATGGGCTCGATGATGCGCCTGAGGCGTCGGCTTTTGTGAACGCTCCGACGTCGATCTTGACGATCGCGGGCGGTTTTGTGCCGCCGAAACTGTCGTGGATGACGTCGACGGTCGTGGCTCCGATCTTCTTGGGATATTGAATCGCGTCGCCATACATATCACCGCGCGCGATCGCGTCGCGCGCTTCGGGCGTCGCGTCGTAGCCGACGATCGCGACCTTGCCGACGAGCCCGGCGGCCTTCACCGCGGTGAGCGCGCCGAGCGCCGAGTCGTCGTTGATACCGAAGATGCCCTTGAGATCCTTGTGCGCTTGCAGAATGTCGCCGGTGTCGCTGTTCGCCTTGTCGCGCGTTCCACCCGAATCGACGTCGGCGACGATCGTGACTTTGGGGCAGAGCTGTGCGATCGCTTCTTTGAAGCCTTTCACGCGGTCTTGAACGCTGGTGACCTCCGGCTCGTCAATGATCGCGACCGCGCCGGTATTACCGATTGCCTGGCAGATGAGCTTACCGGCTTGAAATCCGCCCTGCACGTTGTCGCTTGCAATATGCGAAATCACCGAACCCTGCTTGCTCGTGCTCGCGATGTCCGCGGTAAATACCGGAATGTTGGCGTTGTTCGCCTCGACGATCGCGCTGCCGATCGCCTGCGAATCATATGGCGTCAGCACGATCGCATCGACGTGTTTGGAGATGAAGTCTTCGACCTGGCTTTGCTGCTTTGCATTGTCGCGACTTGCATCGACGACGATCAGCGTATAGCCGTACTTCGCGGCCTCCGAACGCATCCCCGATTCCATATCCTGATAGAACTGCGCTTCGCGGTTTTGAATCGAGACGCCGATCGTTTTGGCGGCGGTCCCGCCCGAACCCGAGGGGCCGGGCGATGCACTCGACTGCGAGGCTCCATGCGAGCAAGCGGCGAGAGCGGCTATGACCGAGGCGCCAAACGCGAGGCTGCGCAGGTTCACGTTACTCTGTCTCCTTCGGGCGAAGTGCGTCGCCCCGGAGGTTGGGCACGCCCCGAAGCCGTGCCTGTTTTCCTGTCCACAGCGTATGACATTCGTCTTGTGCAATCTGTGGAGAAGCCGCACCCGCCACGCTGCGATTGCCGAACACGCGCACGCTCTTAAACTGCCGTTAAAGGGCCTTTGCGCGGGCGCTGTGGGCCCTAGACGTTCTGCTCGAGCGGCGCAGAGGTAGACCCGCGATGCTCTCACTTGCGTTCTCGGCCGCGATGCTCGGGATCGAAGGTTACGTCGTGCGCGTCGAGGCCGACAGTTCGCCCGGCACGCCGGCCTTCACGATCATCGGTCTTCCGGATCGTGCGCTGGGCGAGGCTCGCGATCGCGTGCGCGCAGCGATTTTCAACGCGGGATTCGCCTATCCGGCGGGCCGCCTGCTCGTCAACCTCTCGCCCGCCGACGTCCGTAAAGCCGGGCCGGCATTCGATCTCGCAATCGCTCTCGCACTCATGGGAATCGACGAACAGATCGATCTCTACGCGCTGCGCGAGTTCATCGCGCTCGGTGAGCTGTCGCTCGACGGTCAGTTGCAACCCGTCTCGGGAATCCTACCGATGGTACTCGGCGCGCGTAACGCCGGCTTCAGCAAGCTCATCGTTCCGGCGCCCAACGCGGACGAAGCCGCACTCGTCTCCGAGATCGAGCTCTACGCCGTCGATTCACTGCAATCGGCCGTCGCCGTGCTGATGGGGAACGGCGCGAAATGGCGCCACCGCACCGTTGCACGGGAGTTCGAACCGAACGACGAGATCGCGCACGGCGACATGATGGACGTCCGCGGGCAACTTGCCGCGAAGCGCGCCTTCGAAATCGCCGCCGCCGGTGGGCACAATCTGTTGCTTGTCGGCCCGCCGGGCTGCGGCAAGACGATGCTCGCGCGCCGATTACCGTCGATCCTTCCCCCGATGTCGGTGCACGAAGCGCTCGACGTCACGAAGATTTATAGCGTCGCCGGGCTGCTCGTCGGGGCGAGCGGCATCGTCAAAGCGCGCCCGTTTCGCTTTCCACATCACACGATCAGCCACGTCGCGCTCGTCGGCGGCGGCGCGCTCGTCAAACCCGGCGAGATATCGCTCGCGCACCATGGCGTGCTCTTCCTCGACGAGCTACCGGAGTTCTCACGCAGCGCGATCGAAGTCATGCGGCAACCTTTGGAGGAAGGAACGGTGACGATCGCGCGCGCCGCAGGAACGTTTACATATCCGGCGCGTTTTCAGCTGGTTGCGTCGATGAACCCGTGCCCGTGCGGTTATCGCGGCACGCGCAGCGTCGAGTGCCGCTGCGACGACGCGCTGGTCGCGAAATACGTCAGCAAGTTATCCGGGCCATTGCTCGATCGCATCGATTTGCAGATCGAGCTGGCTCGCGTACCGTTCGACGACATGGCGCGCTACGACGCGGGCGAGCGATCGCCTCAGGTGCGCGAGCGGGTCATTGCCGCGCGCCTGCTTCAAGCACATCGCTTCGGCGACGCCGGCATTGTTTGCAACGCCGAGATTCCAGCCAACGCGCTCCGGCGCTACTGCGCGCTAGACGACGCCGCGATGCGCTTGCTGTCGCACGCAAGCGCGAAACGCCAGTTCTCCGCCCGCGCACTCGACCGCATCGCGCGCGTCGCACGCACGATCGCCGATTTGGCCGGCATGGAGTCAATCCGCGCTGACCACGTCGCCGAAGCAATCCAATACCGAAGTCTCGAACGTCTGGGCGCTGCTGCCTAGGTATCACGGAGCACAGATATGTGGACTTGGTCCCGTTTGCCCTATCGAAAGGCCCCTATCAACGCACTAATCGCGTCCCGGGAATTCGTAGGGCAGCGTTGAGCTGGTGTCGTTTGGAGTCGCTTCAATCTTAGAGTCCACATGCGCTCGAAACGCCTGGTGAAAATATCTTTTTCGAGCGGACCAAACTGCTTGAATACCAGGGTAGCCGAGCAAGTCGCGAGCCATGCTTTCCGTCGATTTACGGTGCTCGTCCGACAATCGGCCGTCGACGTGCGCAAGAAAGACGCTCTCCCAGTTCTTAAAGAACACGTGTGTCACAAGCAGGAACCGCGTTCTATCAAGCGGCTCAAACGAGGAAAAATCATGAACCCCTTGCGACCATATTCGAGCAAGATCGGCGTTGGCGGCAACCTCTAGTTGTACTTCCCGGAACTTTTGATATGCCTCCTCACCGGCACGATGACGGCTCTCTCGGGTCGAGTTGCGCACTTCCAGCGCGACGAACAGCAACGAGGCGATCACGGCGAGCGCCGCGATTATTTGGCTCAAGTAGAAGAAGTGCTCAAGCGACATGATTGGCTGCAGGCTTGCTGTTGACCAAAGAGTTAATCCTCTCGACCCTGGCAGTGCGGATCGGATTAAGTCTCGATCGCGGCGTCTGGAGCGGGGGCCTCGCTCCGACGCTACTGCGCGCTAGACGAGGTCGCGTTGCACTCAATCCGTGCCGAGCACGTTGCCGAAGCGATCCAATACCGCAGCTTAGAACGACTGGGCGCCGCTGCGTGACAAGCTCGGCTTAGTGGCCGGAGCCTTCGAGCGTGTCACACGACGCTCTTCCGCCACCGCGGACGTTGCTCTCGGTAAACAGAACCGACGGGAACTTCAGTTGCGACCCGTGTGCGGGTGCGCGAACGAAGCTGAGGGTGTTGCCCTCGGCGGTCGTGCCGCTATCCGCAGGGCAGCTTGGGGCCGTGCTAAGGCCGTCGTTGATCTCGATGCTCGTCGTAACGGTCGATCCCGAGTTGAACTTCGCAGTGCTCCCGCCGCCGTCACCGAAGACGTTGAACTCGGAGCGAAGCCAGTCGTTCGCCAAGTCGGTGATAGGGCCGTTTTTGACCTTCATCCCGTACATGTCGGTACCGGTCGAAATGTAGATGCTATCACCGCTCAAGTCGGCGTTCCCGGTTTCGCTTACGTTGGCGAGGTTCGTAATCGGTTGATTTGGTAACGTAACGGCGCGCCGGCTATTGGTATAGCAATAACCATTAAGAAGATGCCAATTGTGCTGCGATGGGCAGTGTGTGAACGGCTGTCCCTCGTGTATGAGCCAATATTGTATGTACAAATAGGACTGACTTGAATTCGGCGGGTTCTCATAGACGAACTGCTCCCACCCGAGACAAGACGGGAGGTGCGCGTCTTTGCAGGTAAGGCTGCTGAAGAAGTTCGAGTTGAGCTGCAGGCTGTAGCTGTTCGTGCCTAACAATCCTCCCTCGCCGCCGACGCTCTTTTCGGTCTTAACTCCGGCGATCGTGGGGAACGATCCGACCGCACTCGAAATTTTATCCTTGTCGTTCGTCGTCTCCGCTACAAAGTCGGTGCCGTCACCCACATTATCTGGGCGGATACCATGCCGCGCCGGATTCCAAAACACGAGATTCGGCGGAGTCGCGCACGCAGCGCGCACCCATGCCGTCGATGGGAACGACACCTTGAAGCAGCCATCGCCCGGAAAGGCAGTCCGCATGAGCGACGTTCGCCAAGCATCGTAGACCGCGGTGTGCACAATGGATGGCTGGGTAGCCGGCGCCCCGGCGCTTTGCGGAACGCTGGGGACCAAAGAGCGGCCGCAAGCAGCGAGCGTCAGAGCCGCCCCGAGTGTCGTCGCGCCTGCTGCGAACCGCCTAATCCTACGAATCGTCATGGAAAATCTTCGCTCCTTCGCGTCGTAGCGAGCGCGAAAGCACTAAGGAAAGATAGTGCCTCGCGTCGCCGCCAGCATACGTATGGCCCGTGCTTCCCACGCCATACGTCGCTTAGAGGACCTAGGCCCGGGCCATCACTTACTTTATCGGCGTCACCGCCGGCATTACTCGACCCCTAGACGATTGGTTTAGTACGCGGTCCGCCGGCCACGATTAGCGCGGGAACGAATGGTGGCTAGAACGCCCCCAGGCCGTTCGGTGTTCCGAGACCCGTTGGTCCGTCGTAGCCCTTCTCACCGGTGCACAAATAACTAGGCACGCAGGTACCGTTTGAACCCGACGTGATGTCGTAGAGGTCGCTCGGATTCGCGTACGCGATTGAAGCCGGAATGCCGGCCGTATCGCCGGAGAGCGCGTAGATCGCCGCAATCGCGGGCGAACCGACGCTCGTGCCGCCCCACACTTGCCAGCCCGGCCGCTCGCCATCGCCGCGCATCGACTGATAGACCGCGACGCCGGTGTACGGATCAGCAACGTACGCAACGTCGGAAACGAGACGATTTGCGCACCCGCCCAGTTTTATTTCGAGCGCGCTCTGCCAGGTCGGAACCGGAATGCGCGCGCTGCAACCGCTGCCGCTGCCGTCCCAGACGGTCTCCGTATAGCCGCGCGGGACGCCGGAGGTTTGCAACGAGGTTCCACCGACTGCCGTCACCGTATCGGCAGCGGACGGAAAGATAACGCCGTAACCGTCATCGCCTGATGAAGCCGTCACGGCGATTCCCGGATGCGAGAATATCCGATGTGAGTCGCGCTTCTCGCCTCTATACTCGGGGCCGCCCCAGCTGTTCGAAATCGCAACCGGATTGAATCCTGCAGCGCTGAGCTCGGCCGTGTACAGATTCGATGCTGCTTGAACGACGAGGATCTTGCACTTCGGACAGTTCGCCGAAACCATGTCGACGTCGAGCGCCTGTTCTGCAAGCCAACCCTTGATCACCCCCGGCAGTGGGCTGCTCTTTCCGCGCTGGTTGACGATCTTCAGGCAACCGGATTTCACGTCACAGTTCGGGAGACCAAATTTTTTGCGGTAGACTGCCAGATCGGCCTCGAGGTTCGGATAGCCGCCCGCCTCGACAACGGCGACGAGACCGCCGGGATTGCTCTGCGCGGCGCTCGTGATGTTATACGCGGCTTGCAGCTGCGACGGACCGTAACCGTCTGGTGTTCCGGCGCGATGGACCAACGCAAGGCTAGTATCGCGCAAGCCGAGCGCAAGACACCGCGCCTGGCCGAAGGTGAGATCGTGACACGCTTCGACAAGCGTGCCGTTCGCGATTTGATCGCGAACCGAAAGCGTCTGCGCCAGGCTTTGGAGCGCGGCTGGATTGCTGCCGGTTTGCGGCGTCATTCCGCCGCCGCTGCAGCCGGCGATCAATGCGCCGGCGATACAGGGCATCATAACGCGCATCAAAGCCAGTGTAGAAAACTTCTGTCGCATATGCTTTATCCTTCGAGTCAGGCAAAGGGTGTGCCCGGCGTTTCCTCCAAGGCTGTGGTTGCCCCTTCGTCAAAACCGTCGTGCCGTGCGTATTTGGCTCGTTTGTCTTGCTGTCGCCCTTGCGTGCGCCACGCCGCTTGACGCACGCGCGGAAGCTACCGCGCCGACGGCGCTCGTCAACACGTTTGTCGGAACGTCCGGCACGGAGACCGGCGGTCCGATCGATACGTTTCCCGGTGCCGACGTGCCCTTCGGCATGGTGCAGTGGAGCCCGGACACGCCGTCGCAAAACGCGGGCGGCGGCTACGAATATCGTGACCGTACGATCAACGGTTTTTCGCTCACGCACTTGAGCGGTCCGGGCTGCAACGTCTTCGGCGATTTCGGTATCTTGCCGACGATCGGTGCGCTGCCGAGCGACCCCGGATCGGCCGAACAGCCCTTCTCGCACGCAACCGAGAGCAGCGCCCCCGGATGGTACAGCGTCTCGGTCGGTACACAACCAATCAACGTCGAGCTCACGGTGACGCAGCGCACCGGGCTCGGGCGTTTTACCTTCGGACGTACCGCGCAGGCGAATCTACTCTTCAATCCGTCGTCGAATCAGGCCGGTGTGACCGCAAGCAGCATCGCGATCGACGCTCCCAATGAAATCTCCGGCTCGGCATCGAGCGGCTTCTTCTGCGGCATGCCGGATCAATATACCGTCTACTTCGTCGCGCAGTTCGACCGGCCGTTTGCACAGTACGGCACGTGGAACGGCACGCAAACGTCGCTCGGCGCACGCAGCGCGACGGGTCCGGGCACCGGTCTGTGGCTGACGTTCGACGCGACGCGCAACCCTGCGGTCGAAGTAAAGATCGGTCTCTCCTTCGTGAACGTTGCCGGCGCACGCGCGAACTTGAATGCGGAAGACAGAGGGTGGGACGTCATCGCCGTGCGCAATCGCGCGACCGACGCGTGGAGCGGCCTCCTGAATCGGATTGCGATCTCGGGCGGAACGCCGCAGGAGCGGCGAATGTTCTACACGGCCTTCTATCACACGCTGCTGCATCCCAATGTCATCAGCGATGTCACCGGTCTCTACACTGGATTCGACGGCAGGGTTCACCACGCGAAAGCCGGGCACAACGAGTACGCAAACTATTCCGACTGGGATATCTATCGAACCGAGGTGCCGTTGCTCGCCCTCGTCGTACCCGACGCCGCCAGCGACATGATGCAGTCGCTCGTCGACGCGTACAAACAGGAAGGATGGCTGCCCAGATGGGCCCTCGTCAACGGCCCGACGAGCGTGATGGGGGGTGATTCGGTCGATCCGGTCATTGCCGGGGCATACGCGTTCGGCGCACACGACTTCGACGTCCGCTCGGCGCTGGCAGCGATGGTTAAAGGTGCATCGACGACCGATGCGCCGCCCGGACAGGGATGGTACGTCGAGCGCTGGGAGCTCAACGACGATTACTTGCGGCGCGGGTATATCGTCAACACGCATACGACCTCGGTCGCGCCCGTTCCCAACGGCGCCTCCGAAACGCTCGAGTACGCGCTCGACGATTTTTCGATTGCGCGGTTCGCCCGCGATATCCATGATACACCGGTCTACGACGCATTCATGCGCCGCGCCGCAAACTGGGAACAGCTGTTCAACACGGCGACCGGGTCGATCGCACCGCGCGATCCCGACGGCGCCTTTATGGCAAGCCCGCTCACCGAAAACGGCCAGAGCGGCTTCCAGGAAGGCAATGCGGCGCAGTACACGTGGATGGTGCCGCAGGATCTTCGCGATCTCATCGCGGGCATGGGCGGCAACGCGGCAACGGTTGCGAAACTCGATACATTCTTCACGCAAATCAACAGCGATCAAAACAAGCCCTATGCCTGGCTCGGGAACGAACCAAGTCTCGGCAGTCCGTGGGTCTATCTCTCTGTGGGCGAACCATGGCGAACCCAAGAGATCGTGCGGCGCGCGATTACGACGCTGTACGATGACACGCCGCAAGGCTTGCCCGGCAACGACGACCTGGGAACGATGAGTGCGTGGTATATCTGGTGCGCGATGGGACTCTATCCGCAGAATCCGGCCGTGCGCGTCCTCGACGTCGGCAGTCCGCTCTTCGAATCGATCTCGGTGCACGGCGGGGGGAGTGGACCGGCGATCGAGATCGATGCGCCGCAGGCACGCGACGACGCACCCTATGTTGCGCGCCTGCGGATCAATGGACGCATGACGCAAGATACGTGGCTCGCGCTGCCGGCGCACGGAAGCGTGCGTCTCGATTTTGAACTTGCCACGACGCCCGACAAAACGTGGGGCAGCGGCGCACGCAACGCGCCGCCGTCCTACGCGATTGGGCCCGCATCGTTTCCGGCGGTAACGGGCGCGACACTCGACGTGCCGCCGGCCACACTCGAGCTCGCACCCAACGCGAGCGCGCCGATCGAACTCTCGGTCGCCAATCGCGCCGGCTCGCAGGCCTCGGTGCAGTGGCATCTCGTCACGCCGAGCGGCGTACAAGCCGATCCCGATCGCGGAACCGTAACGATCGCGGCCGGCGCCACGGAGAATTTCGCAACGCACATCTCGGCGGCGAACGGAACTACACCGGGCTACTACGACCTGCACTTCGAAGGGGTTGCCACAAACGGCGCGGCGCTCGAGAGCGCGACGGTCTTTGTCCAGGTGACGCAAGGCGGCGCACCGCCTGCGCTCGTC
This sequence comes from Vulcanimicrobiota bacterium, assembly GCA_963758805.1. GTDB lineage: Bacteria > Vulcanimicrobiota > Vulcanimicrobiia > Vulcanimicrobiales > Vulcanimicrobiaceae > Cybelea. The sequence goes on along the minus strand of CAVWWP010000001.1, from coordinate 700,931 downwards.
TACGTGGAGAACCGCTTCGGCAACACGATCACGCCGGTTGATCTCATCACGGGTGGAACCGCGCCCGAGATCGCCGTCGGCGAACAGCCGCGCGATGCCGTGCTCAGCGCCGACGGCACGCGCCTCTACGTCGCAAACCTTGGCGGCAACTCGGTGAGTGTCGTCGATACGCGTGCCGGGCGCGCCATCGCGAACGTCAAGGTGGGCTCGTCCCCGGCCGGTATCACGCTCGCGCCCGACGGCAGAACGCTCTGGCTTGTCAACGGCGACGACGGTACGATCCAATCGATCGATTCGGTCACGCTGCGCGCAGGAGGGACGATCCGCGTCGGCGCTCGTCCGCGCGCCATCGCGATCTCGCCCGACGGCTCGACGCTCTACGTGACCAACGGTGGTTCGAACTCCGTCACACCCGTCGATCTGCGCACGCGCACCGCGCAGACGCCGATCGCAGTCGGAGCGCGACCGGCCGGCATTGCAATCACGCCCGACGGATCGCGGCTCTACGTCGTCAACAGCGCCTCCAATAGCGTCACGCCGATCGACCTTACGGGACGTCGCGTGCTTCCGGCCATCGGCGTCGGCGTCTATCCAATGCTCGTCGCGATCGCACCCAATGGCCGGCTCGCGTACGTTACGAACGACGGGAACTCCACCATCACGCCGATCGATCTCTCGACGGACCGGGCCGGAACGCCGATCGTCGTGGGAGGCGCGCCCTACGGGGTCGCATTCACGGCCGGCGGACGAACGGCCATCGTCGTGATCAGGCGGGATAACGCGTGCGTCTTCGTCGACGTTGCAACCGGAAAGGTACGCGCCCCAACTCTCTTGGGCAACGGCCCCTACACGGTAGCCGCGCCCTAGCGCATCGGCCTCATCCTGACACGGATACGTTCAGTTGCGGGACGGCGTCGCCGTCGAGGAAGACGATCAGTTCGCTGGGTGAGAACTGTAAGCCGGCCCAAAACGGACCGAACTCGCCGTAGCGCGCGCTGGCTTCGTCGAAACGCATCTCGTAGACGAGTTTCTTGAAGACCAGCGGATCGTCGGCGTAGAGGTCGACGCCCCACTCGAAGTCGTCGAAGCCGATCGACCCCGATATCACCTGCGCGACGCGGCCGTGATACGAGCGCCCGACGACGCCGTGCGCGCTCATCATCTTCGCCCGCGCTTCGTAGCCGAGCAGATACCAGTTCTGCACTTCGCCGCGCCGCTTGCTCATCGGATAGAAGCACTGGTACCGGTGAATGGGAATCTTCGCCCAGAGGCGCGGTCCGATGTACTGGCTCTCGGCCTGTTTGCGAATCAGCTCGTCGAACCCGGCGATCCACTCCGGCGACTGCGGCGCCAAGCCCCGCTGGCTCAGCTCGGCGTGGATCTTCGCCGTCGCGTCGTAGAGGCCGAGCTCCAATACCGAGACGTACGAACCCTGTGGAACCAAGAACTCGCGCAGCTCGAGTTTGTCGAGCAGCGTCTGCGCGTATGCGAGGCCGTCGAACGTGCGCGCGTAATGCGTGAGCATAAGGTCGCCCTTGTGCCCGACGATCTGCGTCAGGCCGACGTCGCCGTCGTCGCTCGATCTCAAATGCTCGACGAGATCCGCGGCGTGTCCGGCGTACCGGTGACGCCGCTTCTCCGGCAACGCATCCCAACTGCGCCGGTTCAGCGCGAACATGCGGTGGAGAATCCACCATCCTTCGAGCGATTCGGGAACGTTCGGATCGCGCATGTTTAGGGTTCCCTCCCCTAAGCTCGTGCCGCCACGCGCGGTCGCTTCGTTTCGGCCTCGACCTCGGCCTCGAGCCGGTCGGGATGCTCGCGATACTTCGCCCACAGCGGCGGCGTGTGCGCGATGTCGTTGAGCACGCGGGCGTAGACCGCGTTCACCGGCGTCGGCACGCCGTGCTCGCGCCCAGCGTTGGCGACGGCCCCGTTGAGCACGTCGACCTCCGTCTGCGGTTTCGCGTTGCGCAGATCGAGCAGCAGTGACGGCGGCTTTGTGCCGCGCGCACCGGCGATGCTGCGCGCGAGCAGGCCGCGCGCGACCGGGCTCGGGAGGCTCGCCGCGGCAAAGAGTGCGCGAACCGGATACCGCGGCAAGTCGATCGGCTCCAAACCCAGCGCCTGCATCACGGCGCGTACCTCCCGAATCATGCGGATCTCCAGCGTAAAGACGTTGTCGAAATGCACGAACCGGTTGGGCAATACGTTGAGGATCGCACAGCTTGCGTTCGCAACGACGTTGAGCGCGAGCTTGCTCCACTTCAGCGCGCGCCAATCGTCGACGACTTTTACATTGAGCTCGGTCGCGCCGAAGGTGGCGGCCAGCCAATTGTACGCGTTCGTGCCGATCGGTGCGAGCGCCAGGCCGCCGTCTTTTGCGGCCCGCACGTTCCCATCGCGGTCGCGGTCGACCGGTGTCGTCAGCGCGGCTGCGACGACGTTGTCGGCGCCGAACGCAGCGGCCAGCTTCTCCTCGTTCCCAACGCCGTTTTGCGGCGAGACGAAGACGCACTTCTCCGGGTAGCGAATCGCTTTGCGCAATGTCTCGATCGCGCCGTCCGTATCGTACGACTTCGTCGTGACGAGCGCCACATCGGCGTCTTGAGGCACGACCGCGTCGAGCGAACGCGGCGCGTACGCGACATCGACGCCCGCACCCTGCAGTTGGTCACCGAAGTACGTACCGACCGCGCCCTTACCGACGATATAGACGTTCACGCAGAGATGCCCGTCGAACCGAAGCCGCCTTCGCTGCGCGCGGTCGGCGGGAGCTCCTCGACGATTTCGAACGCCGCGTGTGAAACGGGCGCGACTACGATCTGCGCGATGCGGTCCCCGCGGCTGATCACGACCGGCTCCGCACCGAAGTTTGCGAGCACGACGCAAATCTCGCCGCGGTAGTCGGCATCGATCGTGCCCGGTGAGTTCAGGCACGTCACGCCGTTGCGAATTGCAAGCCCGCTGCGCGGTCGCACCTGCGCTTCGTAGCCCGGCGGCAACGCAATCGAGAAGCCCGTCGGCACGAGCGAGCGCGCACCCGGCAGCAACGTCACTTGCTCGCGAACCGCAGCATGCAGATCTGCGCCGGACGAATGCTCGCTCATATAGCGTGGTTGCGGAAGGCCGTCGCCGGCCGGCAGACGCTTTAGCGCGACGCGCACGCTCCCCATCGTGGAAGAGACAATGCGGTTATAGTTGAGCGAGTTCCTCGCGGAAGCTCTCGATATCGCGGAAGGAACGGTAGACGCTCGCGAACCGAATGTACGCGACCGGATCGAGCGCGCGCAGCGCCTCCATGAGTTTCTCTCCGACCATCGTCGCCGGTACCTCGCTCTCGCCGCGCGCGAAGAGCTCGCGCTCGAGGTCGGCTGCAACCGCCTCCATACGGCCTTCGGAGATCGGCCGCTTTTCGCAGGCCTTGCGCAAACCGGCGAGGATCTTCTCCCGGCTGTACTGCTCGCGCCGGCCGTCTTTCTTGACCACGAACAGCCTCGGAACTTCCATGCGCTCGTAGGTGGTAAAGCGGTGCTTGCAGCGCGGATCCAAACATTCGCGCCGGCGGCGTACGACGGTCTCGTCGTCGCGCGAGTCGACGACGCGCGTCTCACTCTTGCGACAAGTCGGACAAGTCACCGGTACTTCACTCCCCCACGGCATATCTTGTGGGTGCACGTATTATACGTCACTATTGGTAGTGAACGCAAAAAGGGCCGCGCAAGTGCGGCCCTTTTTGCTGAAAAGTTTGCGGTCGTGCCTAGGCGGCGCCGATTTTGAACATCTTGGTACCACAGACCGGGCACTTGCCTTCGGTTGCCGGACGCCCGTTTTTCATCGTGATCTGGACTGCGTCTTTGATCTCTCGCTTGGCCTTGCACTTGACGCAATACGCTTCTGCTGCCAACTCTGGTACCTCCGTGCGGCCTGCCTATTCCGTGCGCATCGAGGATTCCCCCCACCGGCGCAGCGCATACTTGCCGCCGCGGCCCCGCGTCGTGAACGGATCAGGGCATGCTCGATCCCACCTTCGAAAGCCGCGAACAGATCGAAGCGTGGCGCGGTCGTCCCTTCGAGGCGGCCTGCGGGGTCTGGTGTTGCGGCACCCTCGCGGCCCTGGCCCGGCCCTGTGTCGCGATCGTCGGCACCCGCGCCGCGACGCCCTATGGCCGGCGCCTAGCCCAACGCTTCGCCGAGGCCCTGGGCCGGGCCGGCTGCTGTATCCTCTCCGGCCTCGCCCTCGGAATCGACGGCTCCGCCCACGAGAGCGCCCTAGTCGCGGGCGCGCCGACGGTCGGCGTACTGGGGGGCGGTCACCGCCACTTCTTTCCGGCCCGGAACCGGTCGCTCGCCGAGCGGATGCTCGCCGCCGGGGGCGCGGTGCTCTCGCCGTTCCCGCCCGACGAACCGGCACGGCCGCCGCAGTTTCTGCAGCGCAACGGAATCGTTGCCGCGCTCGCCGACGCCGTCGTCGTTATCGAGGCGCCCGCGCGTAGCGGCGCGCTGAACACGGCCGGCTGGGCCGCGGGGCGGATCCCCGTGCTCGCCGTGCCTGGCGACGTCGACCGAAAGCACGTGCAGGGATGTCTTGCGCTCATTCGCGACGGCGCGACGCTCGCCCGAACACCCGACGACGTTCTCGAAGCGCTCGGTCAGCAGACGGCGCTCGCACTCTCGCCTCCGCCTGCACCGTTGCCGCGCGATCCCAAGGCGATCGCCGTTCTGCATGCGCTCGATGCAGGCGCGACCGAGTTCGACGAGATCGTATGCCGCAGCGGCATCGAACCGCCGGCGGTGCTGGCCGCGCTCTCGCTGCTCGAACTCGACGGCGTCATCGCGACGATGGGCGCATCGTCGTACGCGCGGGTCACGCCAGGTCCGTGTGGCGAACACCAGCGTGCATGAATCGGACGACCGCGCAGGAGAGCGCACTCGAGGATGCGCTTAATGCGTTCGCTGCGGCCGCTGCCGTCGCTGTGGCCTCCAACTATCCCGAGGCGCCCGAACCATCGGTTACGTTCGAAGCGCCGCGGCGCCCCGAGTTCGGCGACTTTGCAACCAATCTCGCCTTCGCGCTCGGAAAGTTTGCGCGCCGTCCGCCCAGCGAAATAGCAGAGCAGCTCGTCGCGGATCCGGCACTGCAAGCGGCGCCACTCGCGCAGCTCTTCACGAGCATCGAAGCGACCGCCGGATTCATCAACCTGCGCTTGGCGCCGTCGGTCTGGCAAGCGGCAGTGGCTCAGATATTGCGCGAGGGTTCGCGCTTTGGAGAGCGGCCGCCTAACGGAATCCACGTCTCACTCGAGTTCGGCAGCGCGAACCCGACGGGACCGCTCGTCGTCGTGCAGGGACGATCGATGTCGATCGGCGCGACGCTCGCAAACGCAATGCGCTTCTGCGGCTACGAGGTCTTCGTCGAGTGGATCATCAATGACGCCGGCGGTCAACTCGACGCGCTCGGCCGTTCGCTCTACGCGCGCTACCGGCAACTCTTCGACCCATCGTATCCGTTCCCCGAAGACGGGTATCCCGGCGAGTACCTCATACCGATAGCGCAGCACGTTCGCGAATGCGACGGGGAACGCTGGGCCGGCGAGCCCGAGTCACAATGGCTGCCGCACTTCTCGAGAGTTGGCCGCGACGAGCTCGTCGCGCAGCAGCAACGCACGGCGCGGCGTTTCGGCGTCGAGTACGATCTGTGGCAGAGCGAACAGGAGTTGCACGAAAGCGGACTCGTGCGTGAGGGCGTCGAGCATTTGCGCGAACTGGGCTTGACCTACGAAAAGGACGGCGCGCTCTTCTTCCGAGCGACCGCGTTCGACGACGACAAGGATCGCGTGCTCTTGCGAAGCGACGGGCGCCCGACCTATTTCTGTATGGACGTTGCCTACCATTATGCCAAGCTGAAGGCCAGGGATCGGGTCGTCGACATTCTGGGCCCCGATCACCACGGCTATATCGAGCGGCTCAAAGGGCTCGCGGCCGCGCTCGGTTATCGCGGGCGCCTCGACGTCCTGATCGCTCAGCAGGTCACGCTCACGCGCGGTAACGAGCAGGTCAGCATGAGCAAGCGCGCCGGCGACATCGTCACGCTCGACGAGGTCCTCGATGACGTGGGCGTCGACGCGGCGCGTTTCTTCTTCATTATGTCCGGGGTCGAGTCGCATTTGAGCTTCGATCTGAACTTGGCCGCAGAACGCGACACGGAGAATCCTGTTTACTACGTCCAATACGGCCACGCGCGGATCGCATCGGTGCTGCGCCGCGCGTCCCCGGAAGACGTCGCGGCGGCGGTCTCCGCGTCGCTGACGCCGCTCAGGCACCCTTTCGAACTAGCGCTGGCGCGCCGTCTTTTGGAGTTTCCGCGTGTCGTCGGCGGCGTCGTCGAACATCTCGCGCCACATCGTTTGGCGCGTTACGCGCGCGACGTAGCATCGGAGTTTCATCAGTTTTATACCGAATGCAAGATTCTCGCCGACGACGTCGAGACGCGCCGGGCCCGGTTGGCCCTCTGCCTCGCGGCGAAGAGCGTCCTCGCGCGCTCCCTGGAGCTCCTCGGCGTAAGCGCACCGGATTCCATGTAGTTGTCGAACCTTCTCGCAACCGCGTGGCTGCTCGGACTCCTCGCAGCGGCGCCGCTGTTGCGCACTCAGTCGCGCTACGCGTTCGTCGACCGGCTGCGCGACGCCCTGATTCTCGGCGTCGCGATCCCGTTCGTGTTGGCATTCGTCCACGCGCTCTACGCGGCGGCCCTCTGGGCGACTTTGTTCGTCTGCATCGCGCTTGCGCTGCGGCGTCGATTTCCCCGCGACAAAGCGGCCGGGGCCGTCCCGTACCTCACAATCGCGGCGCTCGTCGCAGTTACGTGGCCGCAGATCGTGCGCCCGCTACTCGAAGGCGATTCGCTCTGGTACCATCTTCCGAATGCGGCATCGTGGGTGCAGTCGCACTCGTTATGGTCGAGCGCGACGCACTACTGGTGGTACCCGCCGGCATCGGAACTATTCGCGAGCGGTCTCTACGCCGTCAGCACGCCGTTCGCGCTTCCGTGGTGCGGTACCGGTGCGCTCGCTTTGCTCGGATTTCGGATAGCGGTGTGGGCACGCGAAGCATTTGACGCGCCGCCGCTGCTTGCCGACGCAATCGCGGCCGCAACCGTAACCGCCTATCCGCTCGCGATTCAGGGCGGAACGCTGCAGAACGACGTTTGGCTAGCGGCGTTCTGGCTCGAAGCGCTCTGGCTGCTGCGCATGCGCGAGCGCGGCGCGGCCGCACCGACGATCGCGCTGACCGTACTGCTAAAGCCGCAAGGCTGGCTCTTTGCCGCAGTCGCGCTCGCCGTCCGGAAGGCGCCGCTACGGCTCTGGCTGGTAGGGATTGCGACGCTTGCGGTGTGGCTGCTGCATGACGCGCTCCTCTGGCACGGCGCCGGCGTGAGATCGGCCGGGACAATGGCCGACGTCGTGGCGTCGACGATTCTCGCGCACGGCGTTGCGGCGCTGCTGCTTCTCGCTCGCGTCACGGTTGCGCTCTCGCCGCTTGCGTTACTCGCGCTCTGCGCGGCGCTGCTCGGGCCCGCCATCGCGCGCACCGACCGCGGATTGGGGTGGGCCGGGTTCTGGGCAGCGATGCTCTTTTTTGTCCTGCCGTATGGCTACGCGTCGAGCGTAGCGCAACTTGCAACGGGAGCATCGCTGCGCTTTGCCGCGCCGGCGATTGCGGCTGGGGTGCTCGTCCTCGCGGTAGCGCTCCGCCGCGTTCCAGTACCCGCAACGGTGCTCGCAGTTGCGTCGGCGCTTTTCGGCGTCGCCGTCATCGTCAACGTCTTTTGGAACGATGGCGCGACCCGTGGCGCGCCGGCCGTCGCGCTCGTAGTCGTGGCGCTGGCGATCGTGGCACGGCGCGCCTCGATGCCTTGGCTCAACCCGCTCGTCTTTGCGGCGCTCGTCATCTTCTCGATGCGACTCGCACAGCGTCAGCCGGTCGACTACTATGCCGACGCGCTGCGCGTCGGCGGAAAAGCGTCCGGCGTTTACGACTGGATCGCGGCGACCCGCCCCGCGGCAGTCGGCGGCTGGGGCCTGCGGCTGGGCACCGTCAACGTTCTCTCGCCCGCCACGCGCACGATCGACCTGCCCGATGCCGCGCCGTGCGCCGACGCGCGTATTAACGGAACGCTGCTCGTTGCGGTCGCGGAGAACGACCGCGATGCAGCCCTGAATGCGCGACGCCTAGCCGAAGCGCGCCGCTGCGGCACCGTCCTCTACGACGACCGCCTCGCCGTCGTCACCAAACCTTATTAATGGGAATACCCGATTAGTTATCTTTTCGAAGAAGTAGCATGCGAACCACCACCCCAAAAGAATAGCAGACCTAATATGAATCCAAGATTATAGGGCCACCCGTTATTCGGCACCGCATAAACGTCTACGTTTGATTTGAAGAAATGGACAACAAAAGTAACAGGCGCTATAACTCCTTGCCAAAATCCTAATAAGAATCCTGGTCCTGTGCGCAGAATAGTACTAGGAACGGCATGGGCGGTACAAGCACTAAGCAATAATAGTGAAAAGAAAAATAAACCCGGATAAATAGCTACCGCCACCGGTCGCCCGGCGTGGTCACGTACGTCTTCCAGAGGTATCCCCACGGAAGCACGAGCGGCACGATCACGACGCCCAGGAAGATGCCGGAGAACGAATCGGCGATAACGGGATCCAGCGTGTGGCCCAGGTACGGGGGAAGCCACGCTGCGAGCACCCAGATGAGCTTCCACGTGAATTCGAAGATCAGAAGCGGCATCATCCTGACCGGATACCGCACGCCGAGGAGACAGATCAGCGTAAGCGCGCCAAAGAAGCTCGCCCCGACGCCATGCCAGAAATCCCACGGCCGCGTGTGATGCAGGATCGCCGGCCACGTTCGCGAGCCCTGCCCCAAAGCAATCAGGAGATACGAAGCCCTGAGCACGTACAGGCGATAAAGCGGAAGCTCCGGCCTGGATTGTATCTGGACCATGCATATGACCTTTCCTTTCGAGCCAGACGCCGGATGATCTAGGAACGATCGATCCGTGCGCTGATCCAGGGGGCAGCGAAGTAGCGCCAGAGTATCTTGATGAGGGCTGCAACGGGAATTCCGAGAATCAGCCCCGGCACGCCAAATAGCTCGCCGCCCGCGAAGACTGCGAACATCGCGCCGATCGGCGAGACGCCGACCGATTCGCCCATGATCTTCGGAACGAGCACGTTGTCGCTTATGCGCGCCATGCCGAACATGATGACTTGGACCCAGATGATCATCCAGAGGCCTTGCGGCGCACTCATCGGAACCGCGACAAGCTCCGCGATGAGCATGCCGATGATCGGAATCGCATAGGCGACGCCCGACAGTATCCCGAGAATCAAGGAAAACTTGAACCCGATGATCGCGGTGAGGACGGCGATGACCGCGCCGGTGATGGCGCTGACGATGACCTGCCCCGAGATATAGCTGCCGAAGAGCTGTGTCACCTCGGCGGCAAGTTTGCGCGCCGTCTCCCGTTTGCGTTGCGGAAACATCGAAGCGAAGCCTTCGGAGATCTGCGTGTCGTTGAGAAGAAAGAAGACCGAGAGCACGATCGCCGAGAAGGCGATAAAAAATCCGGTCGCGGTGTTGACGGCGATCGCTCCGAGCGACGATAGCGCACCGCTGACGACGGTCGACATCTGCGAGCTGCCGATCTTGCCGACGTTGAGGCTATTGACCGGAATGTTCAGCGTCGGAAAGTGCTTCTCGACCGAGAGTTCGAAACCCGAAAGCCAGTTCTGGGCGGCACCCGCAAATCCGGGGATGTTCGCGACCAACAGCTGCGTTTGGCTCACGGCCAGCGGAATGACGATCACGAGGAATATTGCGATGACCAGGAGCAGCGCGAAGAAGACAATTGAGATCGCGACGGGCTTGGGCATGCGGCGTTCGAGGCGTTGCACGATCGGCTGCACGCCGAACGCGATGAAGGCCGCGATGATGAAGATCGAGATCGTCCGCGGAATGTGCGATGCAAACCAAAGCGCGATCGCTACGACGAAGATCGCCGTAGCGATCCAGCCGATGCGCCGCCAGGTGTCGCCGGCTACAGGGGCTTGCACAGCAAACGCCGCTCCGTCTCGTAGCCGTGGCGCTCGTAAAGGGCGCGTGCGGCTGCGTTCTGCTCCGTCACCATGAGTGCGATATACGGCAGCCCGCGACGTCGCGCCTCAGCCTCAGCCGCACTGAGCAACGCGCTGCCCACGCCGTTGCGGCGGTGCCCGCGTTCGACGGCCATGTACGCGACGAATCCTTGCGGCAGCGACGTCACCTCGTCGAGCAGGCCATCGAAGAGCAGCAGAAAGCCGACGCGTTGGGTGCCCTGTTGCGCGATGAAGGTCACTGAAGACTGGCCTTCGACGATCTCGCAGAGCTGTTCGAAGGAAGCCTGCACGATCGGTTCGGGCGCGGGCCGCAGCGAGCCAAGGCTAGTCACTGCGCTACGCTTTCCGAGGTCGCGGACGAAGGCCCGGTCGGCGGCGCGTTCGCTCTCGTCTTTCGCACCGGCCCGCACCACGACGTTCACGAGCGGCGAGATCCGGGATCGGCGAGCGGCTCGCCCAAACGGCACTGCGGACACTCGTCCTGCGCGAACGATTGCAACGGAAGTTCGAGCAGCGCGCGTGTAGGCGCATCGAAGTCGGCTTTGCCGCGCAACACCGCAATGCCGACGCCGGCGACCTGTGCGCCATGCTTTCGCACGAGCGCCATTACCTCTCTCACCGAGAGTCCGGTCGTCACGACATCCTCCACCACGAGCGCTCGATCGGCGGGCGAGAGCGTGAAGCCGCGGCGCAACGTTGCCGCGCCATCTTCTTTCTCGACGAAGATCGCCTTGACGCCCAGTTGCCGCGCTACCTCGTAGCCGAGCACGATGCCGCCGACGGCCGCGCTGACGACGATCGTGATGCCCGCATCGCGGAACAGATCGGCGATTGCCCGCGCGACGGGCTCGACCAGTGCCGGATCCTCCAGCACGCGAAACTTCTGAATGAACCGGTCGCTGTGCCGCCCGGAGCTCAGCCGAAAATGCCCGGTCAGCAGCGCGCCGCGCTGCGCGAGCAGCGATTCGAGCTCCAGCGTCTCGGTCACGCGCGAACCGCCATCTCGTCGAGAATCGCTTTTGCGGCGGCGCGCGGATCGTCAGCTTCGACGACCGGACGCCCAACGACGAGATAGTCAGCGCCGGCGCTCACGGCCTGCGCCGGCGTCGTGACGCGCCGTTGGTCGCCGTGCGCGCTGCCCGCCGGGCGAATGCCGGGGGTCAGCGTGAGAAAGTCGTCGCCGAAAAACCGTTTGAGGTCTCGCACTTCTTGCGCGCTGCAGACGACGCCCGAGCAGCCGGCATCGCGCGCGAGCGCTGCGAGGCGAATCGCATTCTCGCCGGGACCGCCTTGCAGCCCGAGTTCGTTGAGGTCTTCGGGCGCGATGCTCGTGAGAATCGTGACTGCAAAGACGTGCGGCGGGGTCATTCCCAGCGTCGCGGCGCGCTCGCCGGCCGCATCGATGGCGGCACGCATCATCTCGAGTCCGCCGAGCGCGTGGACGTTAATGATGTGCACGTTCGGTCGCACGAGCTGCGCGACCGCGGCAGCGACCGTGCGCGGAATGTCGTGGAGCTTTGCGTCAATGAATGTTCGGACGTCGCGCGCCGCACAGTGGGCGAAGATACGCTCCGGATAACCGTAGAGCGCTTCGAGGCCGATCTTCATGATGACGTCGAGCTCGTAAAGCTCGTCGATGAGCCGTTCCGCCGCCTCGGCGTCGGGAAGTCGAGCGCGACGATCAGCTGGGCCATGGTCCGTCCGTCAACCCTCGTCTCCTTCATACTGGTGCGCGCTCGCAAACCCGACGTTCGCCTTTCCGACGATCTCCCCGAGCGAGCCGAGGTTGCGCCGCTCGAGATAGGCATGCAACTCGGAGACGATGCGTTCGGGAATGCGCGGATCGGTGAAGTTCGCGGTGCCGATCGAGATCGCCGTCGCACCGGCCAAGAAGAACTCGAGCGCGTCGTCGAGCGTCTCGATCCCACCTTGACCGACGATCGGGATCGTGACCGCTCGCGCGACCTCATAGACGGCCAGCACCGCAATCGGACGGATTGCCGGGCCGGAGAGCCCACCTGTGACGTTGCCGAGACGAGGGCGCCAGGTCTCGACGTCAACCGCCATGCCGCGCACGGTGTTGATGACGGCCAACGCATCCGCCCCGGCGGCTTCTGCCTCTCGCGCAACGCTGGTGATGTCGGTGACATTCGGTGAAAGCTTGACGATGAGCACCTTGTCGGTCGTCGCACGCGCGGCGCGCACGACCTTCGCCGTCAAGGCCGGATCGCAACCGAAGGTCTCGCCTTCGCTGGCAACGTTCGGACAGGAGACGTTGAGCTCGATCGCGGCGATCTCTTCGCGAGCGGCTAACCGTTCGCAGACGTACGCATAATCGTCGATCGAGAAGCCGGCGACGCTGCCGATGACGGTGCACGGCCGGTCGCGATACTTGTGCACCTCGTGCGCCAGGTACCAATCGAGACCGGGATTCTGCAAACCGATCGCATTGAGCATACCGGCCGGCGTGTGGACCAGACGCGGCGTCGGATTCCCGAGGCGCGGCAGGCGCGTGACGCTCTTGAGCACGATCGCGCCGAGCTTCGAGAGATCGACGAACGGGGCGAACTCTTCGCCCGTTCCGTAGCAACCGCTGCCCATCGAGCGTCGGATAGGCGAGCTCGAGCCGTCCGATGCGCGTCACGAGGTTCGGCCGCGCGTCTCACCATCGCAACTCGTCGGCCCAAAAGACCGGCCCCTCTTTACAGATGCGCGCGTACGACCACGTCGCTGCCGCCGGACGCTGCAGCTGGAAAGCTCGGCGCTTGCGGACTCGTCGCGATCAACGGTACGACGCATCCCCAGCAACCGCCGACGCCGCACCCAAACGTTTCCTCCAACGAGAGCTGTGCGCGTACGCCGAACTCATTCGCGATGCGCGCGACGCTGCGCAACATCGGCGACGGGCCGCAGGCATAGATGAGCTCGGGCGGAGCTTCGCGCTCGAGCAGCTGCGGTGATGAATCCGCGTTCGCCGCGCGTGCCGTCGTCGGTCGCGAGAACCAGCTCGCAACCCGCTCGGCGAAACGATCGACGTCGACGAGCAGTTTGGCGTTGCGCGCCCCATAGAAGAGCCGGAGGCGCTTGCCGCGGCGCGCGAGTGCTTGCGCGCAGAGCAAGACCGAGGCGATGCCGACGCCGCCCGCGACGATCGCGACGTCGGCGGCGCCGGTCGATAGGTCGAAGCCGTTGCCGAGCGGCCCAACCAGTCGAGGCGGTCGCCGGGCCGCAACCGGCTAGCTCGCGCGTGCGCTTGCCGATGACAAAGAAGAGAAGGCTTACGCGCTTGCCTTCGGCTTCGTAGATGCCGAGCGCGACGGCAGCCGCCTCGCCGCTGGGAGGCACTGCCATGACGTACTGTCCGGGCCGGGTTGCTTCGACCAATGCCGGTGCGTCAAATGCGAGCAAGACCACATCCCGAGCAAGCTCGCGGTGTTCCGTCACCGTCGCCACGTGTACGCGGGCGGGCAGGTTAACCGTCGGCATACCGAGTGCGGTTTTCTCCCAATTCTTATAAATCCTTATGAAAATTCACGCAAATTGACTGAACCGGCTTGCGACAAACGCCGTTATACTGTATAGAGAGCAGTAAATAAAGAAAAAGAAAGGAGGGTCCGCAGATGGCAGGTCTTATCGTCTTTAAATCGCTAGCCGACGCACTGAGAGCGGGCTATCAGGTTTACGACCGGACTGCGGACGGATATCTCGTCAGGACGCGGACAGCCGCGGGATGGGCCATGGCGCTCGTCGCCTGCAAGTAATACGTCTTTATTCGTAACGAAGAGTGCCGCCGGGAAACCGGCGGCACTCTTCGTTTTTGCGCTTTGACAACTGCGCTGCTAACTGCGATAGTCGGGCGGCGATGCCGGCTTCTCGATCTCCGGCGTCGGACCCGGACGCCAACCGCCGTACGTTGGGCCGGGCGGCGGCGTGACGTCGCGCGGTGGACCGGGCGTAAACGCGCCACCCGCTCCGGAGATCGGCTGCTCTAAACGTTGGCTCGGCGGTCCGAAGCGCGCGCCGCTCAGGACCGCGCCGACGATCTGCGCGATACCGACGAACATTGGAATCAGACCACCTAAGAGCCACGGACCGTAGACAACTCTGCCGTCGCCGTGATAACCGATAAAGCTCAAGCCGATAAGCAATGCAAACCCGATGAAGGCGACCTGAATTCCCCGGCGCAACTGCTGCTGCGCGTAGTACTCACTTTCAAAGACATATTGGTTATATGGCTGCGCCGGCGCCTGACCGGGTGTCCAACCGTACTTCATCGCCTTGCGCATCTCGCGCAGGTTCGGCGGCGGCGTCATGCCGCGCCGAAGCATCTCCATGCGTTCCTGGTGCGCGAGCACCCGCGAGACAATCCACGCTGCAACCGGCGCACCGAAGACGAAGACGAGGGCAAACAGCGGAATCAGGTCGTCAGAATCCATCATAGCGGAATACTCCATTCGTTGAAAATCATCGTGAGCCGCGACACGTTACAAGCGCGGCCCCCAGCCGTCAAAGGTGGGACGCAACGACTGCGCGGAGTTCCGTTCGTCCAGGGTCAGCGTCGGGCGCCCGTGGCGGATCCGATCGGCGCCCGGAAGAGTTTTGTTGGGGATGGTGGTCATGGTCGCGTTGGGCCTCCTTGAAAGTTCCTGCCCTAGTTACGGCGAGGACGCCTCCAGGTTTCGGTCGCGCCGGACGCGCTCCGACGGCGGCTGGGAGACCCTGCGTGGGCGAAACATCGCGCCCCCCTTCCTCGTACGACAAGCGTGTCGGCACTCTTGGCGGAGGCTCCGCCCATCGGGTTGACCATCGAGCCCGAGGACGGCGCATTAGTGGCACGGACGCTCCAGGGCAACTCGGAGGCGTTTACCACGCTCGTCGAGAGGTACGACCGGGCCGTCTATAACCTCGCACGGCGAACGCTGCGCGACGGCGACGAGGCGGCCGACGTTACGCAGGAAACATTCTTCAAAGCGTTCCGTAGCCTGCGTACGTTTCGACCCGGGTCGAAGTTCTCGACGTGGATCTTTGCGATCGCCTACCACGCGAGTTGCGACCGGCTCAGTCGCCGAAAGCGCTTCTCTGGAGAGGAGCTTCCGGAGCGAGCCGACGCCGGCCCGGGCCCAGAGCAACAGGCGATCGCCGCCGACGAGGCGGCTAGCTTGCGCCGCGCGATCGACGCGCTGCCGGAAAAATACCGGGTGGTGGTAACCCTCTACCATCTCCAGGGCCGGCAGTACGAAGAGATCGCAACGGTTTTGGGCCTGCCCATCGGAACGGTGAAGACACATTTGTTCCGCGCCAAGGAGCAGCTTCGCAGGCTTCTGGCCGGAACGGAGGTAACCGAATCATGAACATGCATCACGACGACGCACTCGACCAAGCGATCCGCTCGCTGCCGCTCGAAGAAGCTCCGGCAGGGCTGCGCGCGTCGATCTTGCGGTCGACCGTCTACGCGCCGCAAGTGCTCGAGAGTGCCTTTTCGTTTTGGGAGATGGCCCTCGTTGGCGCACTCTCTGCAGTCGCCATCTGGCTCGTGGTGCTCGTCGCGATCGGCGGCGGCTCGCTCTTCGTACAAACGTTGCAAGCGATCGGCTCCGCCGGAGCGCGCCTCCTCTCGAATCCAGGGACGCTGGCGTGGCTGGCGGCGGGAAGCGCGACGGCTGTTTGGCTGAGCGTTTTCACCGGATCCCAACCCCTTGAAATGGCATCTCACAGGTCCAAGGCGAGGGTGGGCCGATAATGTCTGTAGATGGAGAGAGCGACAACGCAAGAGCGGCGACCCTATAGGGTTCTGGTCATAGAAGATGACGCCGCTATCAGCCGCGTCCTGCAACTCGAGCTCGAGCACGAGCAATATGAAGTCGACGTCGCTCGTGATGGCCTGGCCGGCCTCGAAAAGGCGCTGAAGGAACCCGATCTCGTCATTCTCGATCTCATGCTGCCGCGCATGGACGGCATCGAGGTCTGTAAGCGCATTCGCGCCAAGAGCCGCGTCCCGATCATTATGCTCACCGCGCGCGACCGGGTTCCGGATCGCGTCGCGGGACTCGACGTCGGCGCCGACGACTACGTCACGAAGCCCTTCTCCACCGAGGAGCTGCTCGCTCGCGTGCGAGCGCGGTTGCGCGAGCGCTCGCCGCGCACCAACGTCATCGAATACCGAGACGTGGTAATGGACCGCGACCGCCACGAAGTTCATCGCTCCGGCCATTCGATTGCGCTAACCGCCAAAGAGTACGCGCTGCTCGAGTACCTGCTGCTCCATCGCAACAAGGTGCATACGCGCGACGAGCTCTTCAACGGCGTCTGGGGCAGCGACTTCCTCGGCGACTCGAACCTCATCGACGTCTACATCCGCTACCTGCGGGGCAAGATCGACGACGGGTTCGACGACAAGCTCATTACCACCGTACGAGGCGTCGGCTACACCATCAAAGACTGAGAGGGCGACTGCCAGCTCACTCCGTAAAACGATGCGCCTCGTCCGCAGAACCGCTCGTCGTCGCACCTCCTGTACTCCGCTCCTGCTACGTGCGCTCGCGCGCGGGAGCAAGCTCGGTCCGGATTGCACCTCCTGTGCTGCCGCGCGCTCGTCGCAGTTTCTGCTTGACAAGCGATGCTTTACCACCGCCGTTTGGTGGGGTGGCCGGGGCGCTATAAGAGCATGTCGTTAAAGTGGCGAATTGCGCTCGGTTACTCGGCGCTTTTGATTGTTGCGATGTCGGCGATGGGCGTGATCATCGTGTGGCGATTCCAGCAGATTCTCTACGACCAGGCCGAGACGACCGTCAGCGCGACAATGCGCGCGATCGTGCAGTTTGCAGCCCAGGCGTCGACGCCGTTCTCGCTTGAAGATTCATCCGGCGGCGCGCTGCAGTTTCTGTTTAACAGCAACAATCTGGCGACGTGGAACTCGGCGAACAGTTTCGTGCAGGTCGACTCGAGCGCCGGCTATCCGCTGGCGAAGACGGCCAATCTCGGCGATGCAACGATTCCGCCGAATGCGTGGCTCTCGCCCGAACGCGACGTTGTATTCCGCAACCTCACGATCGACGGCCGCCCGTTCCTGGTGGAGGATCGCTACGTGCGCGAAGGCTCGAGCGCGGCCGTCATTCACGTCGCCGAGCCGCTCGATACGCTGCAGCTGACGTTCGTCCGCGCGCGAGAAGCCATCGTCATCGTGCTCGCCGCCGCAGCCGCCGCTGTCGTGATCTTCTCGATTGTGCTCGCATCGCAGGCGACGACGCCGATCAACGAGCTCTCGCGCGAGATGCGCGAGATCACCTCGGACCGGCTTGCCATCGCCGAAGGTAACCGCCTCAACTTGCGCGAGCGGCACGACGAGATCGGCCGCCTCGCCGATAGTTTCAACGACCTGTTACAACGGCTCAGCGAAGCGTTCGCCCGCGAGCGGCAGTTTATTTCGGATGCGTCGCACGAGCTCAAAACGCCGCTGACGTCGATCAACGCGAACGCGCAGCTCTTGCTGCGGTGGGGCGGCCACGATCGCGCGATCAGCGACGAAAGCCTCGAGACGATCGCGCGCGAGAGCGCGGAGCTCGCCGGCATGGTCAACGGGATGTTGACGCTTGGCGAAAGCCGATCGCGGTGACGAAATTCCCAAGGAGCCTGTCTCGCTCGCGCAGGTCGCGAGTGAGGCGACGCAACATGCGAGGCCGCGCGCCGAGGAGAAGCAGCTCGAGCTGCGTTTCGAGCATCTCGGAACGCCGATCGTCTTCGGCGACGCGAACCTGCTGCGCCAGCTGGTCGCTAACCTCATCGACAACGCGATAAAGTTCACCGAGCGAGGACGGGTCGATGTCCGCGTCGGAGGCAACCGGGAGACGGCGTGGGTCGAGGTTGCCGATAGCGGGCCTGGAATTCCCGATGCGGAGATGCCGCACGTCTTCGATCGCTTCTACCGCGCCGACAAGGCGCGCTCGCGCACGGTGCCGGGCACCGGCCTCGGCTTAGCGATCGTCCGCTCGATTGCTCGAGTCCATGGGGGCGATGCCCGCGCGAGCCGGGCGGCGGGCGGGGGGGCGCTCATCCGCGTCACGCTCCCGCGCATGGAGCTTCCGTTCACCGGCCTCTCATGATGCCGCCGAGAGCGGCCAGATAGAATAGAGTTGTGTGTAGAGGATGGCAGTGGGCCCTGATGGCCGCGCTGCCCTGGTTGTGCTCGCTCGCCCTCGCAGCGCCGGTCCGCGCCGACGAGCTCTATGACGTTGGGGCGACCCCCGTCCTCATGGTGCATATGCCGCGCGGCCAGGTCACGATTCAGACCTGGGACCGCCAACAGGTCCAGATCACCTCGGATAAGCCGCTCGACGTACAGCACCTCGATGCAGCGACCGCCGATTCCCGGATGCCGCGGCAGATCGCGGTTTCGTCGCAGTCGATCAATACCGTGCACGGCCCCGTAACGCTGCCCGCCGAGTCGTTCGTCCTTCCGCAACTGCCCGGCACCGAACACGACGCGATCGTCGCGCGCGGCAGCGGACGCGTTACCATCACCGTCCCGCGCAGCACCGCGATGATCATCGCTCACGTTCGCGCCGGACACTTGAGCCTCAACGACTATCACGGCGTCTTTATCGCGCACGTGCGCTCGGCCGGCATCGCGCTCAACAATGTCAGCGGAACCGGCTTCGTCGAGTCGCTGCGCGGTGCGATCTCGGCGTCGAACTCCTCGTTCGATCGGCTGCGCGTGCGTTCCGCGACCGGCGACATAAACTTCAAAGGCTGCACGTCACAGCAAATTCAAGCGACCAGCGCCTACGGATCGATCGTCTACGACAACGGCAACTTTCAACCCGGCCTCGCGCGCTTCGAATCCGAGCACGGTAATGTAGCGCGTCGGCGTGCGCGGCGGCGCGCAGGTCGGTGGCCACAGTGGATCGGGGCACGTCATATCGAGTTTCGCCCAGGGCGCGCAAGTGCGCGGAGATCCCGACGACCAAACAGGCAACGGTTGACGGCGGCGGACCCGTCGTGACGGCGACGAGCAAGAATGGCTCGGTCTATCTCTACAGCGGCTCGATGACGACGCATCCGCACATCCAACAGGAGCTCAACGGCAGCGCGCGACTTCCGGTCGAGACGTTTGCGCACCCGGCCGCGCCGATGCAGACGATAAAAGCGCCGCCGCCTATGAAAACGCCGCAGCGACCTCCGTATCGACGTCAAACGCAAATCCATCGTAGGCCGCGATAGCCCGTAACCCGAGCTCGTCTTCGAGCTCCTGCGCGAGCCGCTTTGGATTTGCCTCGAGCATCTTGGTGCCGAAGTGCTGGAAGATCGCGACCTTCGGGCGCACCTCCGCCACGATCCGGCCGGCGTCGGGCCACGTTAGGTGATCGACGTTCCCTTCGTCTTGGTAGCGCAGGACGTTGACGACGAGCACGTCGGGGCGGTGCGCGGCATAATCGGCGGCGAGCCAATCGGCGTAGCGGCCGCACGGAAGATACGAAACGCGAACCCCGTCGTGCGTGAAGTGCAGCCCGTGCGTCTGGACGGCGTGAAGATGTGCCGCAGAGGTGCGTAGTTCGACGCTGCCGATGCGGTACGGACCGCTGCTGGGCTCGAGCCGTTCGATGCGTTCGACGAAGCGGTGCACGTACGGCAGCACGACCGGCTCGCTATCGAATGCGTCGGGCGGCGCGAAGATCGCGCCGCGGCGCCGGAACCCGCCCGACGTCATGGCCTCGATGAGCGCGTTGACATCGCCGGAGTGATCGAGGTGTTTGTGCGAGAGCACGATCGCATCGAGCTCGCGCGGATTGCACGGCGGCACGTGCGTGAGTGCGCGGACGAGCGCACCCGGGCCGGGATCGACGTGAATCTGCGTCTCGCCGAAACGCATCCACATGCCGCCCGATGCGCGCAGCTGGCGCGCAACGACGAATCGCGCGCCGCCGCTGCCCAAGAACAGAATCGATGAGGCCATGAACGCCACTTTTTGCCGCCGCGGACCCTAGCGCCCTCCGGCTTGGTCGAAATGCCGAACGGTTTTACCATGCACCACTTAGCCTGACGAGGCCGAAGACGAACCTAGGGCTGCACCGTGATTGAAGAAAGTCGCCGAATGGACGGTCCGTGTTGGCATCGGTTCATCACCTCGCATTGTCGTTCGGTTTCGGAAAGACGCGCGACTAAGGTCACGCAGCGTTTGCATCACGCCTGACACTTGCGTCAATCATCTATGCAGCGAGGCTTCAATTATCGAATCCCGTGGGGGCCTGCGCCTTGTCAGTTGCGCGAACATGCACATCGTGATCCACGAATATCTTGAACACTTGCGTCGTTGGTATCGTAATGTCTTTGCCGTGAACGAAATTATGCGCGAACAACCCTAGCGGCCCCAGAAGGACATACGACAAAATCGTTGCTGTAGATGCAGCGCCCTTCTTGTCAGTCTCTTCGCCGGTCGCGTGATCAACATTTGATAGAAGTATTTTGCCATGATCGGCACTATAAACCCAGTTCATCTGCAATCCAAGCTTGCCCCCGTGACCGTTTCCTCCAGAGCGATCCGCAACAGTGACAGTTGCTGCCCCATTCGAGCCTTTTGGAATCACCACGAACCCGCTCACGTCGACCTCTTGATCGACGACGATCGGCGCGACATCACCCACGTTAGCCGACTGAGATGAGATCGGTTCACTCAAAGAAACACTGACGTTTGTGCCGCCGGGCAGGAGCACCGTCGTGGCTGGTTTTGCGTTTGCCGCGGGTTTCGGCGTGGCCGCTGGATCAAATTCAGGGACGGGGGCTGCCGGCGCCTTGGGCGCTGACGCGGGCAGGGGCGTCGCGTTTGCAACCGTGGTCCGGGTCGCTCGGAAATGCGGTGATTGTTGGGCAAATGCGGGCGCCACAGTGCAGCACGCCAACAAGGATACTAAAATATAGTTCATGCTCAGTGACTCTTTCACGTTAGATGATGGTTATGACGCGCCCGTCAAAGCAGAAAGAAGGTCTACTGCCCATTCTCGCTTGCTCGATCGCCCGCGGCGATAGCTTCCTTCTCGCAGACATACGCGCCGTGCTTCGTGCGCCCATACCAGCGCTCGCCCCTGTAGTGATAGATGCCGCTTGGGATGTTAAGCCAAACCACGACATCCTTTGGGCAATGCGCCTCGGCCGCGCTCTCTGTGTCGAAGAGTGGCGGCAATGATTGCGCTACGATCGCGGAGTGCGTTACTGGAACAGGGCCAGCCGCAGTCTGACATGGGAATAGGGTCGCAAACGCAAAGAGCGCCGCAAGCAAAGCGAAGCGCTGAATCATTGCCTACCTCCCGCCCCCAGCGTTCTGGGGCTTGTGCTATCTTGCATCGTCCAGCCACCACGGTCAATTGAGGCCCCACCAGGTCCCATTTGCCCAATGCAAGGGCATCTAGCCCAGCGTGGAGCGCACCTGCGGCTTCGACCGAAGCCAACTGTACAGCGACGAGGGGCCGTTGATCGGCGACTCAGAAACGGAGCCGTGGGCTGAGGCGGCTTCCGAGATCGCGGCTTGGGTGCTAAGATGGAACTAAGGTAGCGCGCATTTTGTCAATTGGCTATGAGGCACGAAATAAAGGCGCCAACAATGAATCGGGTTCTCGCACTCGTTGTGGCAATCATCTTGTCAGCAGGGTCCACGGCCCTGGCCGACGATTCGGGGGCGACAACGTATGCGCGGATTGAACCATCGTTAGCGCTGGTCGCTGCAGGTCGCGGAAAGGACCTGGGCTTCGGTTCTGCATTCTGCATTTCTAACCTCGGCGACAACAGTGGCTTGCTGCTCACAAATCAACATGTCGTCGCTCACGACCCAAACCCACGGGTCATTTTGATGTCGAGCCCGAACAAGGTCTTAGCCGCATCGGTTATTCGTACATCGTCGCTCGATGCTGCGGTCTTGCTCATTCCTTCGGGATGCCAACCGCTTCAGCTCAGTTCCGGTGCGCCCGCCGTCGGAACCAAAGTCGCACTCGCCGGGTTTCCGAGCATTCAATTGCGGGCAGCCCTCGCCGGTCTTGGTTTATCGCCTAGTTTCCACGAAGGAACGATTAGCGCCATTCTAGCTTCGGGAAGCGAACTAGAATACGACGCCCAAACCGACCACGGGAATAGCGGCAGCCCCCTGTTCGATATAGGCACCGGCACAGTCTACGGCCTCGTCACCAGCGGTAACACTGGGGAAACCGGAGCGCTTCAAAACAATTTCGCACTTAGCGTCGCGGCGCTAGCAGCGTTTTTGCAAAACGCTCACGCTGCACCATCGTACGTGACCCAAAACGCGCCCATGACAGGTGAGGCTGCCGCCCAACAGGGTGCGAGTCTACCATCGTTCACAGCTCAAAGTGCTGCCTCCTCACTTCCACAGGCGGCGGGCGCTGCCACCGCGACCGCAGATCCCGCGATAACCGAACTCGTACGCCTTGAATTCACGCAATGGCAGGCGGGTGCAATCAATAAGAGCCTGTACGCCCCTGAGGTGCTTCAGAAGCTAAGCGATGCGAGCATCGGCGGTACTGCGCAGGCGTTGGCGCGGCTTGGCTCCGTCACGGATGTCGTTTACGTAGGTCCGTGGATTGCTCCAGACTTTCCTCAGGGCGCGCGCGGCTATATTTACCAAATGCGCTGCGTTAGTGGCAATGTTTATCTGTGGTTGGCGCTAAACAAAGAAGGAAAAATCGCTACCATATTTTTCAAGGATAGCCTCGACACACGGCGGTGAGCTTGTAACCGAGTCGGAGCCGTTACGCGACTGACAGTTAATCGCTCGCATTGCATCTTATCGCGCCGTACGAGATCAATCCGCACAGGTGCCTAGCATTGCCGTGGACGGATCCGTACTCGGGCAAGTTGTACCCGATCTGAACGACGCTCGCCACTGGTGCGCGGCAGATCGCTCGCGCCAAAGGCTACGCTGATGCTGGACGACTACGAGTTCTATCCCGAAGCGATGTGCGCTGACGCAAGCGGCGCGCCGTGCGACAAGCGGACCGTGGGGCTGTTTTATCGGCTCCACGTCACGGTCGCACGGCCGCCGATCTTCGTCGGAAGGAATCAAACAAGCTCGAAGACATGCAAGAGGGTGGCGCCCTAGATGCCGGCGACGTTTTATACCGAGTACCCCTGTCCGCGGCGCGACGAATGGGCTACAAAGATTCTATCTATCCTCAAGACCCCGCCGATTCCAGAGCTTACAGTGCCCGGCGGCTTATCCAGGCGAGCAATCCAGATGATTCGCGCAGGGCGCACGCCGCAGTCGCCAAACAAGGCGATCACTAGCTGAACAGATCAAGCCATTCAATTTCACCGTCAGCTGCCACGCGGCAAAGCTCGGACATCCGATTGGCGTCGACGCGGAGCATTTCCGCCTCACCGCTCCATATGAGACTGATTCACGAGAACGGGAGAAAATGCAATGGGTCGATCAGTATCCAGGTAAGTGCTACCGCGTTACGGCTTCCGGGCCACATGGACCGCGAACCGTCGCGTCAAGAGCTACGGCGGCGTGCCGCGCGAGTACGAGTTTCATCCCGAAGCCAAGTGTGCTGACTCTACGAGTGCGCCCTGCAAAAAGCAAAGCGTAGGATTGCTGGACCGGCGGCACGTGATGATCGATTCGATCACGTACATCGGCAAGGAATCGAATCGCTCGGAAGAGGTCGGAGAGCAAAGCGTCCTCGACCCTAACGACGTTTATACCGAGTACGTTGATCCGCGGTCGGATGAGTGGTCGACGAAGGTTTTGACCGAGGTCACAACCCTATCGCTACGCGATCTTATGCGGAGGACTGGGCTGCCTCGATCGACGCTGCAAGCAATACGAGGCCGGCCGAAGACCACAAAAAAAGCACCGCGATTTGCTGCTAGATATTGTACGCGATACTGAATAGCTTCTCGACGAGCGTGAGGGCGGCGTCATCGTAGAGGAGTCGCCCCACGCTCGCGTAACATAAGATCGTGGTGCCTGAGCGGGCCGATGAACAAGTTCAAGGCGATAGCGCCCAGGGCGCCAGCGCTTCCAGTTTGGCGGAGCAATGCTCCGAGCTTATCCGACGCATTGAGGCGGAGCCGGGGCTTGCTGAAGTAGCCGAGGCGATGAAGCAGTATGACGTAACACCATACGCCGTGTTCTCGGAAGAACCGGACACCATATATTTCGCGGTCGGTACAAATTCCTAAAACATGCCGGGCTGGGGAGAAATCCTCGAAGAGGTAAAAGCATCCGCTGCTCAGCGCGGCGGTAATCCGGATTTAGACAGCATCCGCCGTCGCTACATCCGCCAGCTAGCGCAAGCTTCCGGGCGACCCGTAATCGTATACGCCACTGCTTGGCTAAACAGACCCGGCGCGCCGGACCTCGGAATCACAATGCAGGACATGCAGGGATTCATGGAAGCGTGCCGCGACCTCCCGGGTCCAAACTTGGATATTGTCCTTCACTCACCCGGCGGGATCGCCGAAGCGGCGGCGAGCATCGTGCATTATCTTCGTCAAAAGTACACCGATATAAGAATATTTGTGCCTCTAGCTGCAATGTCCGCGGCAACGATGTTGTCGATGGCGGCGACCCGCATCGTAATGGGAAAGCACTCTCAGCTTGGGCCGATAGATCCGCAGCTAACGATCAACGATCGTAACGGAATAAGATCCGTCGCAGCAAGCGCGATCCTTGATCAGTTTAAGCAGGCAAAAGCTGAAATCGCGGTGGATTCAAAGACACTTGGTGCCTGGGCGCAGATACTGCCGATGTACGGCCCAGGATTGCTGCAGCAATGCGAAACAGCTACAGCGTTGTCGAAGGGATTGGTCAGTGATTGGCTCAAGCAGTACATGCTTCGAGATGATCCCGACCGAGAGAAGAAAGCGACGGACATCGTTGAGTTCTTAGGCACCCACCGTGTCCATCATTCACATGGTGTTGGTATTTTTAGGGAGCGCTTACGTGAACTTGGCATCGTAATCGACGATCTCGAGGGAAATCTGCAGGATGATGTCCTCAGCATCTTTCACGCAACGACGATAACGTTTACCTCGACGATGTGCGTTAAGCTAATTGAAAACAGTATTGATCGCGGTTATTTTAACATGCTGCCAGCAGCGTCAGTCCAGCAGATCCAGGTCGGTCCACCTCCGCAAATAGCGCAGCCAACGCCCAGACCCGGTGGTGGTCCTCCTCAGCGTAGCCAATAACGACTTCCGATTGCCTTCAGCACCCCACTATTAACGTCCTCACGTATTGTCGCCGCCGGAGGCTTCGACTCGACCCTGGCCAACATGAGCAAGATGAGGCTTACATTCATGCTTGCCGATAACGCTCAGGTACAGTCAGGCAAGCTTTACATTTTAGGCGGCGGGTGGAACATAACCGGCCCCCAGCCGTCAGCAAGCGCTCTTGTCGGTATAGTTCACGTCGACTGGAATGAAGCGAACCTCGATCACGTGCTCACGTTTGATCTCGTAAAAGAGGACGGTGAGCCGGTATTGGTCCCAGCACCCGACGGGGCTACTGGACCCCTTCGTTTACAGGTTAAGTTCCAGGTGGGAAGACCGCCGGGCGTCGCACCCGGGTCAGACCTTAACGTCCCCTTCGCCGTAAATATCGGACCCCTTCCTCTCTCGGGCGGCCGTTATCAGTGGCGCCCTCGAATCGATGGCACTGAATATGCTGAGGACCGCCTAGCATTTTCGATTCGAAGCACAGCTCCAGCATAGCCGTCTCAGCGGTTCGGTGAACCCTAATGACGATGAATATCAGCTGGAGTATGACTATGTATTTGATTCGGACGAAAACGTAACACACCTTATCCGGGTAGGTCTCAACACTGAAAGCGGTCAGCTAACACAATTCATGGTCCAATATGAAATCGAATTTTGGATGGGCAGCGGCACGCAATAGTTCGGTTCGACAATAGACATGATCCTCCGCACCGGCATCTTCCAGGGCTGCCCATTCCGTCGCGAGACCGTATTCCGATATCAACTGCGGTGCCACCCGAGCATATGGTTTCATATGCGATCGAACAGATTGAAACGAATTACTTAGCATGGCTGAGAAGTGCTAACGAGGCACCCCTGACGGTGGAGGATACTAGCGACGACCGTAACTAGAAGCCCTTCACCGCGCCACGAGAGCGCCTCATTTCGGAATCCAATAGCTTGATCGTGCAGAGCCTCGCAGCCCAGCGCCCGGCCGAGGGGTCGTTTTTGAAAGCCCCCAGCCCCACGCAGCGGAGGGGGCCTCGTTTTGAAGTGGTTTAGCTCCTTGTATGATGTCAGTAGGGCAGGTCACGCTGGTTGAACTCCTTGGGTTGTGAACCCGCGGGATAGATAGGCGGCCTGCCCGTTGGCGTCCACAGAGATCGGACGGTATCGTGAGCACCGCATCGCCGGTTAGCTCGAATGCACAAGGTCGATCGAGAAGGACGCCGTCACGGGAGGTACACTCCGATGGCATCGTTCCTGGGAATCGACCTGTCGAAGGAAACGTTTCACGCGTGTCTCCTGAGCGATCACGCTGAGGCAAAGAAAGTATTTCCGAACTCGCCGAAAGGGTTCGAGCAGTTGATGGCGTGGCTTAAGAACCGCCACGCTGTCGATGTGCACATTTGCATGGAGGCAACCGGCGCGTATTGGGAAGCGCTTGCGTCGTATCTTCATGGCCTCGAGCAACGCGTCAGCGTCGTCAATCCGGCTCGCATCAAGGCATTCGCGCAGAGCGAGCTGCTACGCACGAAGACCGATGCCGTTGATGCGGCGCTGATCGCACGCTTCTGTAAGAGCCAAGCTCCTGAGCCTTGGGTTCCTCCGCCGCCGGAAATCCGTGTCCTGCAAGCGCTTATGCGCCATTACGAGCATCTCAAGACCACGCGGGCGCAGCAATCGGTTTACGCTCAATCCTCAGACGCGGCCGTCGTTACGGCCTCGATTCGGGAAGTCATCGCCACGCTTGACGAACAGATCGCGCAGGTCGAGCGGAAGATTCGCCAGCATTTTGATGACCATCCCGACCTCAAGCGACGGCGCGATTTACTGACGTCGATTCCCGGCATCGGTGAGACAACGGCCGGATCCATTCTTTCGGAGATTCCGCATCTCGATCGCTTCGAGTCGGCTAAGGCTGTCGCTGCGTTTGCTGGACTATCTCCGCGGGAGCGGCGTCTGGGACTTCGATTCACGGCCGCTCCCGGCTTTGTAAGACGGGCAACGCTCGCATTCGCAAGGCGCTTTACATGCCGGCGATGGTCGGCTCTTCGCTTCAATCCGACTCTTCGGCATCTTCGCAGAGCGCCTTATCTGGCTGCCGGAAAGCACAAGCGGCTCATCATCGGCGCGGTCATGCGTAAACTCTCGTCCTCGCCTACGGCATTCTTCGGTCCGGCGTTCCGTTTCGATGCGAATTACGCTTGACGCGCAATACGGTATCTGTCCCGTCACTCGGCGGCACTGTGGCATTTCTTGTATTCGCGTTTCCGCTCGGGGCGCGGCCGGGTTCCACCCCGACAAATCTACACCGGCAACCCTATCGAGCCGGCGTTACGGCGTCGTTACGTTAGTGTTGCAGCTCCGAAGGCGGGGCGCCACGCGCTAGCGGCCAGCAACGACGCACACGATCGCACGCGTCGCCGGGGAGCGGTTGAGGGTATAGAAATGAACTCCAGGAACGCCCGCTTGTAGGAGGCCAGTCGCTTGCATCGAGGCGAACGCGACACCCAGTTCCTCCACCGCTCGTGAATCGTCCTTGCGGCCTTCCATTTCGACACGCAGCTTGGGCGGAATGCTCGCTCCGCACATGGCCACGAATCGTTGAATTTGATCGAAGTTCGTGATCGGCATGATGCCCGGTAAGATCGGCCGATCGATTCCAACGCTCTGCGCGCGGCGTTCGAACTCAAAGTAACGCTCGTTATCGAAGAACAGCTGCGAAACCAGGAACTCCGCCCCGGCTTCCACCTTGGTCTTGAGATTCGCCAAGTCGTCTTCGAAAGTGGGCGCCTCGGGATGCTTCTCTGGGATAGCACGCGGCTCCAATGCGAAAGTCATAGTTGCGCCGCAACATCGTTATCAGCTCGTTTGCGTGACTGAACCCTCCGGGTTGCGTTTCGAACGCACTGCCTCGGGGTGGATCGCCTCGCAGCGCCGAAGACGTTCTCGATTCCCGCGCGAGCGAGATCGTCAAATAAATCGCGCAACTCGCTGCGGGTCGCTCCCACGCAGGTCACGTGGGCAACGACCGTCAGTCCAATCCGCTGTTGGATATCCTTCGCGAGAGCGACCGTGCGAGCGCGGGTCGATCCTCCGGCGCCATACGTAATCGACACGAACACGGCCGGAGCGGCTGCAATGCCTCGATGGCCGAGAATAGCTGCCGAGACCCAGCATCATCTCTCGGTGGAAAAAACTCGAACGAGAAGAATGGCCGCAGCGTTGCGAGCGCGTCGGTGATGCGCATGCATCGTCTGATTGTCGAAAGCTTGCGGTGACGCCTCCGCAAGACGAGCGTCCAGAGCCAGGACGTCGATCGATTGCAGCCACCGGGGCCGCGAGGAGATTCGTCTCCAGTGGCTGCGTCGTCATCCGGCCATCGTGGCAGGCGCGCATCTCCCGCTCGTAGCCGCGATATTTCCGAGTCCTGTTACCGGCCCGGACTTCGCGTTAAGTATTAGATATCTAGTTGACATTCTGGGCGCGGCGCGGTAGACTTGCTATTAGATTTGTAATCTATGGAGGAGCGGTGTCGCGCAAGAAGTCGGTCATTCTCAC
Organism: Vulcanimicrobiota bacterium; assembly: GCA_963758805.1. Classification (GTDB taxonomy): domain Bacteria; phylum Vulcanimicrobiota; class Vulcanimicrobiia; order Vulcanimicrobiales; family Vulcanimicrobiaceae; genus Cybelea. The sequence continues at coordinate 671,997 of CAVWWP010000001.1, read as the reverse complement.
GGATCACGAGCTGCGTCTCATGGAGGTTCTGTGGCAGCGAGGCCGCTCGACCGTTGCCGACGTCGTAGATTCGCTCGCTCCTCCCCCGCTGGCGTATAGTACCGTGCTCACGACGCTGCGAACGCTCGAGCAGAAGGGCTACATCGCTCACGAAGAGGACGGCCGCGCTTACGTTTACCATCCCGTTGTAGCGCGCGAACAGGCAGCGAAATCGGCGACGCGCCACCTTCTCGACCGCTTCTTCGCAAGCTCTCCGGGTTCGCTTGCCGTCTCGTTGCTCGACGATTCGACGTTGAGCGATACCGACGTCGCGGCCATCAAACGAATGCTTGCGCGTCATCGGAAAGGCGCCGTTTCATGAATACGATTTTGATCGACGGCCTGTGGCAAGGCGGACTCGTTGCAGCGATCGCGGTACTCGCAACGAGCTTCATCCCGCAAGGGCATGCCGCGACGCGCTACGCCGTCTGGTATTGCGCGCTCAACGCGCTCGTCGTGTTACCGGTTCTCACGCAATGGCACCGATCGCCGGCACTTGGCACACTCCCGGCGCCGGTCGCGCACGCGGCCGTTGCGACGGCGCTGGCTACGAATAACGCGGCAACCCTCAGCGGCAACTGGCTTGTCATCGCTTGGCTTTGCGGCGTCACAATCGGCCTGGTTCGTCTGGCTCGCAGTTACGCCGGAATCAGGCGAATTCTTCGCGACGCGACTCCGGCGCCGGAGCTCGGTCCGGATGTGGTGATCTCTGAGGAGATCGGGATCCCGATCGCTGCCGGCGTCCGCCGGCCGGCGATCGTCCTTCCGGCGAACCTTGCGGCCACCCTCGACGCAGGCGACCTGGATCGCATCATTCAGCACGAGCGCGCGCACATTCGGCGTGGAGACGTCTTAGGGAACATCGTCCAGCGAGCGATCGAAGCGGTTCTGTTCTTCAACCCGTGGGTCTATCTAATCGGGCGGCAACTCGTCAAAGAGCGCGAGGCCGCGTGCGACGATTGGGCCGTGCACTCGACGGGCGAACCCGACCTGTACGCATCGTGCCTCGCGCGTCTCGCGCACGGCGAGCGCCTCCGTCGCACGCCTCTTCTTACACCGAGCGCCATCGGGTCCGGGCGTATGCTCGTCGGACGCATCGCGCGTCTGCTCAATGGAAGGACGACAGAGTTGAAAGTCAACTATCTCGTGCTCGGCGCCAACATCGCCTTGCTTAGCGGCCTTGCGATCCTGCTGCAGACCTCGAACGGCTTGGCATCGGTCAGCACGCTCGTCGCTTCGAACCAGAGCTTTCCGCCTAACTGTTATCACGACGTTAAGCCCATCGATGCGGCGGAGCCGGATATTTCAAAAGCCGACTACCGGGCGCACGTAAGCGCAAATGCGGTCGTCACGGTCAATAGCCAAGGGCATCCGGTAAGCGCTCAAATCGTAAAATCGAGCGGTAGCATGGCAATCGATCGGGCTACGATTAACGCCGCAATGCACTCCACCTACTCTCCGGAAGTCTTCGATTGCAAGCCGAAGACCGGGCAGTACCTATTTCACGTAGAGACCGGCCCGTCCTAACGCGCTCACAAGCAGAGCAGCTTTCCGGGAGGCGAGCGGAACGCCGAATCGATATCACGTTGCGTCAAGTCGAGCCGCACGGACGTCGGTACGATGCTATCGATGCTCCACGGATAGTCCGCGACGGCGCGAAACGTGCGCGACGCTGAACCGCTCTTTGTCTTGACGCTAATCCCGAACACCGCGCCCTTTTCACCTACCGCAGACGCATAGCTGTCGCTCGCGTAGTAGCCGATCTCGTCGCGCTCGATCTGAAGTGGGTTGCCGGTAAGGCCGGAGAGCGAACGATCGCACTTCGGCCGCGACGAGTAGTGGACTGCCGAGACGTCGTAAGCGCCGGGGACCGTACCGTAGATGAAGACATGTGGCACGGGATAGCCAAGACCCGCGTACATGACCTCGACGACACTTCGATGACTTCCGGGCAACACCATGACGTAGCCGAAATAGCTGCACAAGAGAATGTTGCGGGCGTTGCCCACGGCGCCCAAAGCGACGGCTTGATAACTGTACATGCCCGCCGGCACCGTGAAGACCTGATGCAATGCCGCGGGGTCATCCGGCGTCCAGACGACGCTTCGATGCGTGTTCCAGTGTGACGCAGCGTCCTGCGCGCCACTCCAGACCGAGTACGCTACCGAACCATTTGATAGCTCGCGGTCGCTCACGCGCGCACACGGCACAAAGGTAAGGTCGATGGCGCCCGTGCCGGCGCCGGTCACGACCGGCGAGTCTGATGCCATCGGGAGCGGTTCGGGGTTGGCTTGGGCCGTCGGAAACGGTTGCGCCGGCCCGGGCGTCGGAAGGTGTTGGCCGGATGTCGGAAACGGTTTCGCCGCCGCCAGCAGCGGATAACCAACGAGCGCTGCGATGGCGAGCGCGCCGACAACCTTGAGGTTCACGTGCGCATGTTAGGCGAAACGGCGCGCTGTTCCCCGAAAGGTGTCTATTCGAGGAGGAGAGCGGGTTGACGCCGCGCACTCCAGTCGATGCGCGTCAGCGGCCCCGTAAGGAAAAGCCACGCGCCGGTCCCTACGAGCACGACGACTGCTACAACCGTGAACGGAACCTTGAAACTACCGGTCGCCTCGACCAATATACCGGTCAATGCGGGTGCGATAAGGCCGGCGAAATTCGCAATGAAGTTTTGAACACCCACCCAACGTCCGGTCGCGGCGGGACCGCCCATGGTTTGCGCAACGATAAAGGTATTCAAACCGAAAGCGCCGCTAAAAAGGCCGCTAACAACGAGCCACACGGCCGAGCCCACGTCGCTGGAGTATCCGCAGCCGATTAAACTGACGGCGAGACCGGTGCCACCGATTGCCCAGCAGCATTTGCGTACAAGAGTGGGCGAACCGCCCTGACGAATGACACTGTCGGCGAGCCAGCCGGTCGCAATAACCGAGACGCCGGCAGCGAGAAACGCGCTTCCGCCGATCATTGCCATTTGCGGCAGTGTCCAATGGCGTTCGTGCACGAGATAGTACGGAATCCACGTCGTATTGAAATACAGCACGAAGTTTCCGCAGAAATGGCCGATCGATGCGCCCCAGAGTGATGGTTCGCGCAAGATCAGAGCCATTGGTATCGCTTCTAACGCTTGAACGCCTTCAGACCGCCGAATATGGCCATGAACGACCGCGAGCCAGCCGATCACCCAGAGAACACTTACCGCTCCGAAGCCGATGAAGAACAGCCGCCATCCAAACGCTGCCGTAAGCATGCCACCAAAAAAAATGCCGAATGCCGGACCAAACGCAATGCCTGCCTGCGTGATGCCGTTTGCTAGGCCACGCCGCGATTCGTCCACATTCTCGGCCAACAGTTTTGCAGTTGCAGGGAACGAGACCGACTCGCCGGTTCCGAGCAGAAGCCGGCACGCGAAAAGTGCGGCGAAACCGACTGCAAAGCCCGTCAAGATAGTCGCGAACGACCACACGAGAAATCCGGCAACGAGCACGCGACTAGCACCAAAACGCTCAGCGAGCCAACCCACGAGCGGCTGCATCGGCACGTACGTGATAAAGAACGCGGACAGCAAGATACCCAGTTGCGATGTTCCGATGTGCAACTCGGACTTGACCAGCGTCGCGGCCGTCGCGAGATTCCCGCGATCGATATAGTTAATAAAGATCGCAAACCCAAGAAGGATGAGCATCGCGGTTATCGAGCGTTGTTTCACGGCGAGATCAGCGCCAATCAGCGTGTGCGACGAACGCCGGCTCGGGGTCAACCCCGGCGCGGCGATCCGCAACGCGCTCGGCGAGCCACTGCACCCACTCGTACATCCGCGGATTCCTGGTCTGTTCGCGATCCCGTTGCGCAAACGGACGAATCCGTGCCCACCAAAACGTTATCATTCCGCCCATGAGCTCTTCGACGGACTGCAGTGAGAGCACGCGACGGTACACCAGATAGCCGACGACCTCGAGTCTAAACGCGGTCTCTTGAATCGACCGAGTGACTTCAGCCGAGTACGAATCAAGATCGGCCGCTACGACGTTCGGGGAAACGTCGGCGAGTAACGTAAGCGGCTGCGCCAACACGGTCCCCAGCGCTGCGTCGATGAGTTTGACTGCGGCCTGCTCGTCGCGCACGCGGTTTCCCGAGCGGACCTGCAACCCTGCAAAGATCAGCGCGCCGACCAGCGCCAAGGTGGACAGCACATTCAACAGCGTCGCCAGTTCCATATCGTCCTGCCTTCTTAAGGGTGCCGCCGCTCGCCTCGCGAACGACCGCTGCCTCAGCCGAATTCGATTCCGGGGAGCGAAGCCGAAGGAGGAACCATGAGGATCCCGAGACTGGCCGCCGTGGCCATAGCACTCCTGTCGGCCGTTGTCTGTACGCCCGCAACGGCAACCGCGTCGGATAAGAGCGACGTTATGGCAGCTATCAACGGTATCGTAGGAGCCTTTAATAAGGGCGATGGGAAAGCGTGGGAAGCCTACTGCACGTCGCCGGCATCGATCATCTCCAATATTCCGCCCTTCCAGTACAACAGCGCGACGGCTTGCGCCGATTGGTGGACATCCCATGCCGCTGCCGACAAGAAGGACGGCATCTCGAATGAGAAGGTAACCCTGGGTATGCCCCGCAGCTTCCTCGTGACGGAAGATCGCGCTTACGCTGCGTTTCCCGCTGACTTTGCGTTCACACAGAAGGGCAAGAAGATGCAGACGTCGGGTAACGTCCTTACAATCGCGCTACAGAAAACCGCGTCCGGTTGGATGGTAACCGGCTGGTCGTGGGCGCCGCACTAGGTTAGTTCCTAGAACGGAATTTCGTCTTCTAATTCGTCGGCGGCGGTGTCGCCGGTGGTAGACTTTGCCGGCGCCTGCGAACTGCGCCCGCCGTTGTAGCCGCCACCGTGATCGCCCGAATCGCCGCCGCTGTCGTCGCGGCGCGATGAGAGCATCTGCATCGTCGAGATGACGACTTCGGTGGCTTGACGGCGAATCGGCTGACCGCTCTCGTCGCGCAGCTTCGCGTCGTCGTACGAGCGGATCGAGAGCCGGCCTTCGACCAGCACCGGGCTGCCCTTCTTGAGGAACGTGTTGCAGGTTTCCGCCAACCGTTCCCACGCGACGATGTCGACGTACATCGTATCTTCGGGTTTGGCGTCGCGCTTGTTCGGATTCACGGCGATGCGAAACTTCGTCACCGCGGAGCCGGAGCCGACGTAGCGGATCTCGGGATCGCGGGTAAGGTTCCCAACCAGAATCACTTTATTGAACGAGGCGGCCATAACGTTACTCTCTTTCTACCGTCCGGATATGTCAGCTGGGTGGCACAGAGGTTACCGGCCCGCTTCCGCGATCGTAGGTCGCCGTGGGAGCCGGCGGCGCGGCCGCAGCCAGCGCCTTCATGTGCGTGAGCATCTTCGCATCGAGTCGCACGACGAGTTCCCGCAGCACGTCCTCGTGTAGCTTCAGCAGGCGCTCCAGTTCCTTCGAGACGGCCCCGTCGCTGCGAAACTGCATGACGACATAGTTCCCCTCGCGGACGTCCTTGATCTCGTAGGCGAGGCGCCTTCTTCCAAGGCGCTCGATGCTAACGACCTCGCCGCCCTGACCCTTGACGATCTCTCCGATCGCATTGGCGCGTTCTTCGACTTCGTTTTCCTCGAGCGTCGGACGCAGAATATACGTTACCTCATAATCGGTCATGCGAGCGGCTTCGATTTGGCGCTGCAAATTCCTCACTACGGCGCAGCGACGAGGTCGCTGCCGAGGAGCACGACGACGCGCGATTGGCCGTCGACCGGAAGATCCTCCTCGATCGGGATCGATTGCCAGTTCGGCCCCAGCGCCAGGCGCACGGCGGCGCCGGCCGCGGTCGCCCCGGGAGCGACTTTGATCTCACTGCTCGAGTAGTCCAGGCGGTCGGCGCTGGCGAGGCTCGTCTTCGCGAACCCCGCGCTCTTCAAGCGGATGCCGAGCGTCTTCGTCGGCGCGTCGACCTGCGTGCCGTTGCGCACTTCCACGACGATCGCGGATGCCGGCACTGCCGGGCGCTGCGAGGGCGGTGCGGTTGCGAACGATCCGAGCATGAGCCGCTGCACCAAGCGCTGCTTCGCGGCGTCGTCCGGAACGAGGGCATCGCCGTCGGCGAGCTGGACGTCGCCTGTAAACGGCACCTGCGCCGTGCGAATAGCATGCGGGTCGGTATCGCGCAGCGCCCATGCCAAGCTTAGCAGCTCACGCGGCGTGAAATCGGTCGAGACGTCGTCGTGAACGATCGAGATGATCGCCTTGGCGTGCAGGAAGTCGTTGATTTTATCGTCGCGGAGTTTCGTCGCGATCGCGTGGATCACGTCTTGCTGCCGCGCGATGCGGCACGGATCGCCGCACCAATCGTGCCGGAAGCGAACGTACGAGACGGCTTGGTCGCCGTTGAGGTGATGCACGCCGGGTGTGAGGTGAATGTGCAGATGCCCCCACGAATCGTCGTAGCCGATGCGCTGGTGTACCGCCACGTCGACACCGCCGATCGCATCAATGAGCTGCTTTGTCGAATCGATGCGCAACATGACGTAACGATCGAAAGGAACGCCGAGATAACCCGAGATGACCTTGCGCGCCAGCGGAATGCCGCCTTCGGAGAGCGACGCATTGATCTTCTGGCGGCTGCCGTCCGGCATCGTGATCGCCGTATCGCGCGGGACCGAGAGTTCGGTGATCGTTCCGGTCGGGAAGTCGACCGTAAACGCCATCACGATATCGCTGCGCGACCTCTTTGAGTACTCGATGTCCTTGGCCGTGTAATCGTAGTCGCGACCCAACACCAGTACGTGAATGCGCCGCTTTCCGAACAGCGAAGCCGGCGATGGAACGACGGGTGCGAGCGCCGGGGTTACGACGCGCTCGACGAACGCCGCGCGTTGGTCGCGGCTCGCGACGATCGTGGCGGCCACCGCGCCGACGAGCGCCGATGTGACGAAGAGCGCCGCTAAGCCGAGGAGTAGGCGAGGCATGACCGCATTCTACCGCTTCGGAATGCCGCCGATTCCCATCAGGTTCTCAGACTTGGCGTAGGAGGGCTCGAAATCGCATTGGAAGAGCGTCGCATGCGATTCAGGCGACTGATAGCGCTTGCTTCGTTCGGCCTCGTTAGCGTGGCAGGATGCTCGGCAATCGGCGGCTCGATGCACGGCCCGGCGGAGTTGCCGGCCGGCGTCGACGCACCCGCGATGGGAAACCCGATCGGCAAGTACATCAAGCACGTGGTCGTGATCGTTCAAGAGAATCGCAGCTTCGATAATCTCTTCGCGGGTTACCCGGGCGCCGACGCACCGACGCATGGCTACGGTCTTCGGGGAAGGATAGCGCTGCGGCCGATCACGTTCGTCGGTCCCGATTTCGTTCACGATTGGGAAACGGCGGTTGCCGATTGGGATCACGGCAAGATGGACGGCTTTAGCCAGTTTGTCTTGCCCTCGGGCGGAACGCCGTATTCCTACGTACGGCGCGACCTCATTAGACCGTATTGGAGCATGGCGCGGCAGTACGTGCTTGCCGATCACATGTTTCCGACCGAGTTCGGCGGCAGCTTCACCGCGCATTTCGACCTGATCGCCGGCACGTTTAATCTCTCGCCGACGTTGGCCGAAGCCGATACGCCGCCGTCCGGCTACGCTTGCGATGCGCCCCCGGGCACGAAGAGCTATACGGTAAACGCACGACGAGAGGTCAGTCCACTCACCGGTCCGTTTCCGTGTTTCACGCAGTTCGATACGATGGCCGCCACGCTCGACGCCGCTCGCGTTCCGTGGAGATACTATGCAACGACCGTTTTGGATGGCGGCATATGGTCGCCGTTCGAGGGCGTGAGCAGCGTTCGGTATGGACGCGATTGGAAGACCAAGATCATTGCGCCGTCAAAGCGGATTCTGGGCGATCTGGGGAACGGGAAGCTCGCATCGGTTACGTGGGTTACGCCGAGCCTCAAAGACTCCGATCATCCATTGGGCAAGAGCAATCTGGGGCCCTCGTGGGTCGCGGGCATCGTTAATGCGATCGGCGAGAGCCGGTACTGGAAATCCACCGCGATCATCGTGGTATGGGACGACTGGGGCGGCTGGTATGACAACGTCCCGCCACCGCAGCTGGACTTCGTCGGCTTGGGCATCCGCGTGCCCTGCATCATCATCTCGCCGTATGCAAAGAAAGGGTATGTCTCGCACACGCGATATGAGTACGGAAGTATTCTAAAGTTCATCGAGCAGACGTTCAACCTGCCCGCGCTGGCGTCGCTCCATTACGGGAGCGGCTACACCGACGCACGAGCCAACAGCCTGGAGGATGGTTTCAATTTTACGCAACGGCCGCGCCCCTTCAAAAAGATCTCGGCGCCATTTCCGCCGGAATATTTCCTGGCCGAGCCACCGTCGAATCAGCCACCAGATTATGAGTGAACTAACGCTACCGGCGCGCGTCTTGCGCGGATTGAAGCCGATCCTTATCCTCGCTACCGTTACGGCGTGCTCAGCGGCCGGCAGCTCGGTGCCGTCGTCGCCCGTTGCGCAGCCGGCGGTGATGATGCCGGCGACCGGAAATCCGGTCAGCAAGCACATCAAGCACGTGATCGTCATCATTCAAGAGAACCGCACGATCGAGAACCTCTTCGCAGGTTATCCGAATGCGGATGCGCCGACGTACGGCTACGGCCTCGACGATAGCGGCAAGCGCTACAAAATACCGTTGCACCCAGTCACGTTTGACGGCCCGGATCTCTCGCATCTTTGGGAAGCGGCGATGATCGATTGGCGCCATGGCAAGATGGACGGTTTCTCGGCCTTCGGGCAGAATGGCAACCTCCCCGCGTACGCGTACGTCGAGCACTCGCTCATCCAACCGTACTGGAGTATGGCCCAGCAGTACGTGCTCGCCGATCACATGTTCCCGACGGAGTTTGGACCGAGCTGGACGGCGCACATCAACCTCGTCGCCGGAACCGACTCGCTCAGTCAGCGTTTGGCGCTCGCCGATTTCTCCGACGGTCCCTACAATAGCTGCGATTCGCCGCCCGGCACCAGGACGACCGTCGTCAACGTGCGCCGTGTCGTCAGTCATGCCGCCGGCCCGTTCCCGTGCCTCACGGAGTTCAACACGATGGCCGAGGTGCTCGACAACGCGGGCGTCTCGTGGAAGTATTACGCCACGAAACTCCGGCATGCCGGGATTTGGGAGCCGTTCGAGGCTATCAAGTACGTCCGCCGCGGCCCGGATTGGCGCCGTAACATCGCGGTTCCGCAGACGCTCATCCTGACCGATCCAAAGAACGGTCAACTCGCGTCGGTAAGCTGGGTGACGCCCAGCAAGGCCGACTCAGATAATCCCGGCGCGCATAGCTCCAGCGGTCCATCGTGGGTTGCCCAGGTCGTCAATGCCGTAGGAAAAAGCTCGTACTGGGACTCGTCGGCGATCATCGTTGTCTGGGACGACTGGGGCGGCTGGTACGACAATGCTCCGCCGCCGCAACTCGACTATCGCGGGCTCGGCATTCGCGTCTCGTGCCTGATCATTTCGCCGTATGCGCGCCACGGCTACGTTTCGCACACGCAGTATGAGTTCGGCAGTATCCTCAAGTTCATGGAGCAGGCGTTCAACCTGCCGCCGATCGGGCCAACCGACGAGGGCTACACCGATACGCGCGCGACCAGCATCGTCGACAGTTTCGACTTTCAGCAGAAGCCGCGCGCATTTCAACCAATCAAAGCAACGTACGGTCCGGAGCATTTCCTCGCGGAACCGCCGTCGGACGACCCGGTCGACTCAGAGTAAAGCGGGCCTCGACCTTTCCGCCGGGTTGCGCGAAGACCATGGTTACTGCGAGCGAGCGGTCTCCGGCGAGTAGCGTTGGATCGAGGCCTGTCGACGCTACTTCTCGAGCTCGATGAGCTCGTTCGAGTTCGTGTCCGTGTAATAAAGGACGGTATTCGAGTCGTTCGTTCCGACGGCGAGAAGCCCGAAGACGGCCGCCTTGCGCGCATTGTCGACGACCTTCGTGGCCAATACCGTGCCGGTCGACGTCAGCTCGACGAGCTTGTTGCCGCGTTTGGTGTTGGCGACGATCAGGTTGCCGTTTGGTAAGATCGCCATCGCCATCGGCCCATAGAGGGGCGATCCGCTGTAGACGAGCGTTGCGCACGTATCCGATGGATGCTTGCACGTAAACGTCTTGCCGCCCGGCTGCACGGTGATCTCATCTTGCACGAGCAGGTTGCTGGCATGTGAGATTGCGATGACGGTGTTATCCACACCGTCGACAGCGTAGAGGGTGTCGCTCTTACTGTTGTACTGCAGACCCGACGGCCCCAGCTGTCCCGCGGGCCCGATGTCGTTCACATCGAATCCGTTGACGACTTCGAGCGGCGGGGGAGCCATGTTGTCGCTGGCAATGCCGATGTTAAGACTGATCAGCGTGCCGGCCTTGACGTCGCTAGTGAAGATGTACTCAGGTGCGTAGAGCACCGGCTGCTGTACGTACGTATCCGAAAATGGCTCGCCGAACGGCGCGCCCGTATAGTTCTTCGTCAGTGCGCCGCTCTGGTTAAACGCGGCGAGCGAGCCGCTCACGAGCCCCGCGCCGTACACGGCGTTGCCCGGCGAAATCTGGTCTCCGGAGCACCCCTTGAGGTCGGCGCTCTGCGCGAAGCGCTTCGGCTTCGACCCTGCCACGTTGTTCAGCACTTCGATCGTGGTGCCGTTGCCGGCGACGCCGGAACTGTCGGCGAAGTTACAGACGAGCAACTGGCCCTTCTTCAGGCCGTAGTTTGCCGGAACGATCGAGATTGCACGTGGCGCCTGGTCGTGGTTTTTGGTGTCGACGGTCGATCCGATGACGACCGTCTTCCTGAGTTTCTTTAGGACCGACGTCATGTCGACGGTGTCGGTCGTAACGCCATTGCTAGCCGGCGTCGTGATATCTTGACTCGGAGAGCTCGCACTAGGCGGAACCGCGGAGTTCCCGGAGCACGCCGATACGATTAATGTAGCAGCGATCAGGAGCGCAGCGCGCTTAGGGGCAAACGGCATTCTTCACCTCTGCTATAAACGTGTGTTAGGAGTGATCGCCCTTCGAATGGCCCCGTTGGTCACCCTGCAAAGGCAATTAACCGCCGTCTGCTTTTCAATCAAAAATCTCGGATAAAAAAGACCGTGGTCATCGCAACGCCGATCGCAACGACGACGATGCGCGCGATCGGAGCCGGTATGCGGCGAAAGATGCGCGCTCCGCAATAGCCACCGATCAATGCGAGGAGCGCCATCGGGATGGCAAATCGCCAATCGACGATGCGCGCAAGAATGAAGGGCACCAGCGCGACGCCGTTGATCGTAACTGCGAGCACGTTTTTGATTGCGTTTTGTGCGTTGAAGCTGGGGAGACTTGAAAATGCTAGGATAGCGAGCATCAAGATGCCCATGCCGGCGCCGAAATACCCGCCGTAGATTGCAACGCAGAACTGCGCGAGAAGTTGCCATGGCGCGTGGCCGGGGGCTCTCGTGGAACCGCGCTTCAACCATGGGCTGAAAGCGAAGACCGCCGTCGCAAAGAGCAGCAGCCACGGAATGAGACGCTCGAAGATCGTCTGCGGAGTGACGAGCAGCAGCACCGCGCCGATGAGCGCGCCTGCGACGCTGACGGCAATGACCGGCAGCAGCAACGCGCGATGCGCCGCGATCTCTTCGCGATAACCGCGCGCGCTGCCAAGCGTTCCGACCCACATCGCGGCGTTGTTGGTCGCGTTCGCCGCGATCGGCGGGACGCCCGCGAAGACCAGCGCCGGAAATGAAAGAAAGCTGCCACCGCCGGCGACGCTGTTCATCGCACCTGCGACGAGCGCGGCCGCACCGGGAAAGACAACGTGGAGCGACGAGAGCGCGTCTACGGGGCGACTCGTTCGCGCTTCGTCACGCGATAGACGCGACGAACCGCCTTGAGACCTTCCAGCTTCGTCAGCAGTTTGTGGAGATGGTCGAGATCGCGAATTTGCACCGTCAAACTCGTGACGGCGAGACCGTCTTTACGTACGCGGGCGGTGACCGAGCTGACTTGCGTCTTGAGCCCCGCAAAGACGCCCATGATGTCTTGCAGGAGCTGCGCGCGGTCGTCGGCCTCCACCTCGATGTCGACGCCATGCGTGAGATTCGCATCGACGAGCCATTGCGCTTGCAGAATCCGTTCGGGCGTCGCACTCATGTACGCGACGTTCGGGCAATCGGCGCGGTGGACGCTTACGCCGCGGCCGATCGTCACGTAGCCGATGATCGGATCCCCCGGTACCGGCGAGCAGCATTTCGAGATCCGCACGAGGACGTCGTCGACGCCGGCGATCCGAACGCCGCTCGATTTCCCGACGCCTTTGCGCGCGCTGGGCTTACGCCCGATCTTCGTAAGATCGACTACGTTGCCGTGCTTGATCTCGTCGCGAAGACGATTGGCGACCGCCTGTGCGGAGGCGTCGCCAAATCCAATTGCGGCGAGCAGATCCGTCGGTGTCGCATAGTTGAGGCGCGAAGCTATACGTTCGATAACCTCGCCGCGCGCGAGGTCAGTGCGCAGGCCGGCGCGCGCGAGCTCCTGCTCGAGCGCCTCCTGACCCGCGAGGACGTTCTCCTCGCGATGCTCCTTACGGAACCACTGCTTGATCTTATGCTTCGCGCTCGACGTCTTGACGACGGAGAGCCAATCGAGCGAAGGGCGGCCGCTGGACTTATTGACGAGAATCTCGCAAATATCGCCGTTCTGCATTTGGTAATCGAGCGGAACGATGCGTCCGTTGACCTTCGCGCCGACGCAGTGATTGCCGACGTCGGTATGCACTTGATAGGCGAAGTCGAGCGGCGTACCGCCGGCCGGCATCGAGTAAACGTCACCACGCGGCGAGAAAACGAAGACCTGCGAATCAAACAGATCGAGCTTCAGGTTTTCCATAAAGACGCGCGAATCGCGCATGTCTTTCTGCCACTCGAGCAGCGCCCGGAGCCACGAAAGTTTATTCTCGAACTGGTCCGCCTTGCCGCCTTCCTTATAGCGCCAGTGCGCGGCTATGCCGTACTCGCTGGTACGATGCATCTCCCACGTACGAATCTGAATTTCGAGCGGCTCGCCGCTAGGCCCGACGACCGTCGTGTGCAGCGATTGGTACATGTTCGGCTTGGGCATCGCGATGTAGTCTTTAAAGCGGCCCGGCAGCGGCGTCCACATCGCGTGCACTGCGCCGAGCGCTGCATAGCAATCCTTCACGTTGTCGACGATGATGCGGATTGCCGTAAGATCGTAGATCGTCGAAAAGTCGCGGCCCTTCTTCAGCTTCGAGTAGATCGAGTAGAAGTGTTTCGGCCGGCCGCGAATCTCGGCGTCGATCTTGAGATCCGCGAACTCGGAACGCAAACGCGTAATCGCATTTTCGACGTCGGCTTCTCGCTCGCGCCGCGTCTTCGCGACCCGCTCGACGATGTCGTGGTAAGGCGCAGAATCGAGGTAACGGAGACACTCGTCTTCGATCTCCCACTTGATCTTCCAAATGCCGAGGCGGTGCGCGATCGGCGCATAGATGTCGAGAGTCTCGCGCGCGATCGCTTGTTGTTTAGCCGGCGGAAGGCTCGCGAGGGTTCGCATGTTGTGAAGGCGGTCGGCGAGCTTGATGATGATAACGCGAATGTCCTTGGCCATCGCCAAGAACATCTTGCGCAGATTTTCGACTTGCGCGTCTTCTTTCGACTGGTAGGGAATGCGCGTGAGCTTCGTCACGCCATCGACGAGCCGCGCGATCTCGTCGCCGAACTGCCTGGCGACCTCCTCGCCCGTGATCGACGTATCCTCGACGACGTCGTGGAGCAACGCCGCGGCGATCGTCTGCACGTCCATCTCGAGGTCGGCAAGGATTCCGGCAACCGCGAGCGGGTGTTCGATGTACGACTCGCCCGAGGCACGCCGCTGGCCTTGGTGGGCGGCGTCGGCGAGCTCGTACACGCGTGTCAACCATCCGACGTCGGCCGACGGATCGTATTGACGGACGCGCTCGAGGAGCTCTGGAAAAGTCATGGATGTCCCGTTATTATACCGTGGGCGCGCTAATTGAGCCCGATTTGCGGCCCTTCTACGGCGATGGCGTGGGCCGGGCCGAGGGGGAAGGCGTGACCGTCTGGACGTCGAGCCGGTCCTTAAAGAAGATCGTCGCGATCTTCCCCTGGGAATCGACGGCCAGCCACAAATAGACGTTCCCCTCGACGCATTGCATCTGGTAGATATAGCCATGCGCGTCAGCCGGGAAATCGGGCTCGATCCACGGGCCGATGTAGACCATGTTCGTAAGCGCGCCCAATCGTCCCAGCGCCTGCGAAACGTCGGCAATCTTCGTATCGGTTAGCTTGTCGAGGACTTGCTGGTCGTACATGCTCTTGTTGACCACGCCCGCCTGCCACTGTACGAACTGTTGGCGAGCGAGTCGCGTGATCGCCGGATCCGCGACCGGTGCGGGCGACGGCGTCGGCGTCGCGTGCGGGCGCGCGAGCGTCTGCGCCGGCAGCACGCCGGCTAACATCGCGAAGACTACGAGGATACCGCGGAGTTGTCTCACGCCCTAATAGGAGATGAAACTGACGATCTCGGCCCCGGCGAGTGCATCCCGCCCATGTAAGGCCTCGAGCTCGACCAAGAATGCAAATGCGTTGACCTTGGCACCCAGCCGTTCGAGCAGGCGGCGCGTTGCCGCAGCGGTCCCGCCCGTGGCTAAGAGATCGTCGACGACGAGGACGCTGTCGCCGTTGCCGATTGCATCGGCGTGAATCTCGAGCGCGTTCGTCCCGTATTCGAGCGCGTACTCCTCGGTGAGCTTCGTATACGGCAGCTTGCCGGGCTTGCGCACCGGGATGAAACCCGCGCCGATTGCGTAGGCAATTGGCGCGCCGAGAATGTAGCCTCGCGCTTCGATCCCGACGACATAATCGATGCCCTGGCTCGAAAATCGGTCGACAAACAGGTCGATTACTCGCCGAAAGCCTTGCTTATCTTTCAACAACGGGGTAATGTCACGGAAAAGGATCCCGGGAATCGGAAAATCCGGGATCGCTCGAATCAGGGGTTCGATCTCCACGAGGAACGGGTTTGAGTCGCGGGATCGAATGGCCTGCTGGAAAGGATCGACAATGAAGAGAGAGCGAGCTCTTGCGGCCGTGCTTACGGTAGCGCTCGCAACAAGTGCAGTTGCTCCTGCGCTTGCCGATGGCGCCGCAAGTACCCGCAACATCATCATCATCAGTGCCGCCGCGGCCGCTGCCGTTCCGCTGGTCATCAACTACAACCACAAGGTCAGGGAAAAACGCGCGGAACAGCAAGAGGTCGACCGTCGGCAAGATGCATATCGCGACTGGTTCTACCATAAGTACGGGTACTATCCGACCTACGACCAGTTCAAGCAATGGTACGTGCAGACGTACAATACTAATCCCGGATAATGCCAATGCCGAGCCGTTCGGAAACGAGCGGCTCGGAGTTTTTACTGCGGTCCCGTTGCACGCATGACACGCTCTGACGAGCGCCGCCTGATCGTCGCCTTCGCCATCGCGATCGGGATCCATGAAGTCATTGCCGGTTTGGTGCCGGCCGGACTCTTCCCGAAGGCGCCCGTCCACGAGGTCGTCGCGAACGCTCGCATCGTGCAGATCGCGGTTCACTTGCGCGCTCGGCCAACACCCCCGCCGCATCGCATCGCGGCGCATCTCGTTCCGACGCCGCGGCCGCTGCGGACCGCGGAACGGCCGCACGCCGCCGGGGGCCATCGAGCCGCTCGCCCTGCCAATCGCTCCGCACGCATCGCTTTTGCCCGCACCGAACCCGCGGCGGCGCTGCAAAACGCGGCGAACGGGCCGTCAACTGACGACGCGCAAGGCGCCGGCACGAACGATGGGGGCGGCGCCGCGCAGGGGAGTGACAACGGCGGCGGTGACGAGCCCTGCGGCTTCGTAACGTTCTCGGATCCGCATGGTTCGCAGTTCGATCCGCGCACGCACGGCTTTTGGGTAGACATCCGCATGTCGGTCCATTTCTCCGGCGGCGCGTCGCAGTCGATGATCCTCGACTATCCTTGGTACTATCCGAACGAGGCGGCCAATCCGTGGTCCGACCAAAACCTGCGCGACCCGAACTTCTTACCGCGCTTTCAACCGCCGCCACCGCAGAAGCGCGACGGCGAACCGGCGCTGGTGCGTTACGTCCTAGCGCACAGCACTGCCGACGGCCTTACGCTGCTACAGGATTGCCCCAGTCCTCCACCATCTCCATCCGTATAGTGAACGCTTAGACCTTGAGTTCGATCTTCTCCAGCGCTTCGGTGGTGGGGACGACGTGATGGTTCAGGCGCAGCTCCGCCGGCTCGAAGCCGAACGCGATACCCAACAGCTGCGGCAGATGGAAGATTGGGACGTCGATCTTTGTATCGAGGACGCGCGCGGCGTCGGGCTGCTGGCCGTCGAGATTGAGATGGCAGAGCGGACACGGCGTAACGAGCAGATCGGCGCCCTTCTCCTTCGCCTCCAGGATGTGGTTACCGCCCATCGCGAGCGCCTTGTCGCGATTGAACGTGAGCATCGGAAAGCCGCAGCATTTGGTCGCGCCGCGATACTCAACCGGCTCCGCACCGAGCAGCGCGATGAGCTGCTCGAGGTAGGTCTTGCGCTCCGGACGCTCTTGAATGCCTAGCACTTCAGCCGGGCGTAAGATGTAACAGCCGTAAAACGGCGCGATCTTGAGTCCCGTGAGCTTGCGCTTGATCGCAGCGCGCACGCGATCGATGCCGATGTCTTCAAACAACATCCAGAGCAGGTGCTTGACCGTGGTACGGCCGTTGTACGTGTAGCCCTGGTCGGCGATCGTCGCGTTGACGGCGTCGAGCCGCAATGGGTCGTGCCTCAGGCCATAGTTGTGATTCGACAGCACGCCTTGGCACGTGCTGCAGATCGTCATGAGATCCGCGTTTTCGGCTTCAGCCATCGCCAGCGTCAAACCGTTGAGGGCATCGGCGAGTTGGGGATTCTGCTCGCTGAGCACGCCGGCGCCGGTGCACGGCGCCTGCGTAAGCTCGTGGAGTTCGAGGCCCAACGGCTCCGCGATCGCCTTTGCCGAGACGTAAAGCTCCGGACACGCGCCCTTCGAAACGCAGCCGGGGTAGAAGGCAACTTTCACTTGAACCGTCCTCCGACACGTTCGAAGATGGTTTTGATGCGCTTGACGCCGGGAATCGCTTTATGAATCAGCGGCGGCAGCTTGCCGGCGCGAACCATATTGATCGCGCTCGGAATGGTCTTGAGTTGGTCCTTGATGTTGAAGAAGCCGACCGACTTCGGCATAAGTGTCAACTCGTTGAGCCGGCCGCTGTGCTTTACCGATTCGGCGAACGCGTCGGCATGCCGCGTCCCGGCGTTATTCGTAAAGCCGGCATCCACGGCGAGTTTGCGCAGCTTGAGGATCTGCTCGAGCGGCGCGACGCCCTTCGGGCATTGCGAGACGCACTCGTAACAGTGCGTGCAATCCCAGATGCCGCCCGGCTTGCTGAGATCGGCCAAGCGCTGCTGCGTCTGCGCGTCGCGCGGGTCGCCGACGTACCGATAGGCCTGGGCGAGCGCCTGCGGCCCGAGAAACTCGGGGTTGACGGCAAAGGATTCGCAGTCCATGAGGCACGCGCTGCAGCTGATGCAACTCACCTCTTGGATGAGTTCCTCCATTGCGGCGTTCGCCACGATGTACTCTTGGTCGGGCGGCGGTACGGGCTGCTTATTCTCCAGCCACGGGCGCACGGCGAGATGCTTTTCCCAGAACGGCGTCATATCGCAGACGAGATCGCGAACGACCGGCATCGACGGCGGCGCCTCGACGCGCGTCTGGCCATTTTTCGTAAACTCGGAGAGCTTGCTCTTGCACGCAAGATTCGCGTGGCCGTTGATCCACATCGCGCAGCTCCCGCAGATCGCACTGCGGCAGGCGCAGCGGACGGCGAGCGACTCATCTTGATACTCGCGAATGGCGATCAACGCATCGAGAACGACCGCGTGCTCCGGCACGTCGACGTTGAACGTCTGGTAACGCCGCACCGGCGATTTATCCCATGGCGGCGGAAACGGCTGTCCGGGAACCGCGCTCTGCGGATAGCGGTCTTCGGGATTGTAGCGACCGACTTCGATCGTGAACTGCATTAGTACGTGCGGGCCTCCGGCTTCCAGCGCGTGATCGTGACGGGGACGTGCGAGATCTCCGGCTCGGCGCCGTCGCGGCGCGTGATCAACGTATGCTTGAGCCAATCGATATCGTTGCGATCGGGGTGATCGGTGTGTGTGTGCGC
Organism: Vulcanimicrobiota bacterium; assembly: GCA_963758805.1. Taxonomy (GTDB): domain Bacteria; phylum Vulcanimicrobiota; class Vulcanimicrobiia; order Vulcanimicrobiales; family Vulcanimicrobiaceae; genus Cybelea. The sequence goes on along the minus strand of CAVWWP010000001.1, from coordinate 653,588 downwards.
GCCGCGGCTCTCCTTACGGACGATCGCATCGCGAATGATCGTCTCGCCGCAATCGAGCAGGTACCCAAGCTCGAGCACGAAGGTCAACGCTTGATTGAAGACGCGCCCTTTGTCACCGACCGCGACGTTTTCGTAGCGCTTACGCATCTCAAGCAAACTCGAGAGCGCCTCCTCCAAACCGGCTTGGCTGCGGTAGAGTCCGACCTTCGCATCCATCATGACCGCGAGCTCTAGCCGCAATCCGGCGGCGGTCTCGCCTTTGTACGGGCGCGCCATGAGCTTTTCGATCCGCTTCTGCTCGCTCGCCAGGAGCGAGTCACCGCCCCGGCTCGCGGGCGTGCGCCGCGCGTAGTCGGCGGCTGCCGCGCCGGAGCGACGGCCAAAGACAATCGTATCGAGCAGCGAGTTTGCGCCGAGACGGTTGCCGCCGTGGACGCTCACGCACGCAACCTCGCCGGCCGCGTAGAGCCCCTCGATCCACGATGCGCCGTCGATGTCGGTCTTGATGCCGCCCATTTGATAGTGCATGCCCGGACGAACCGGCACCGGCTCCGTGATCATGTCGATGCCGAGGTAGTCGAGCGCCATCTCGTGAATCTGCGGCAGTTTCTTGAGGATTGCATCGGCACCGAGATGCCGGACGTCGAGCAGCACGTTACCGTCGATGCCGCGGCCTTCGGCGATCTCGGTCGCTTCGGCGCGCGACGTGACGTCGCGCGCGGCCAACTCCATCTTGTTCGGCGCATACTTCTTCATGAAGCGCTCGCCGAGCGAGTTGAGCAGATAGCCGCCCTCGCCACGCGCCGCTTCGGTCATGAGGAAACCGCTGCCGGCTAATGTCGTGGGATGGTACTGCACCATCGCCATGTCCATGAGCGGAGCGCCGGCCCGATACGCGAGCGAATAGCCGTCGCCGGTGCAGATCAACGCGTTCGTGCTCGGCTCGTAGAGCCTGCCGAGACCGCCGCTCGCAACGATGACCGCCTTTGCACGCAATAGGTGCAGCTCGCCGGTGAGCATCTCGATGGCGACCACTCCGCGGCAGGCTCCGCCTTCCATATAGAGTGCGGTCGCAAACCACTCTTCATAAATTTTGACGCCGGCTTTGAGAATTTGGTCGTACAGCGTCACCAGGAGCGCCTGGCCCGTGATGTCGCCTACGAAGTAGGTGCGGGCGAGCGACGCGCCACCGAACGCGCGGCGGCCGAGTTTCCCATCCTCATTGCGATAGAAGATGACGCCCATATGCTCGAACTCGATAATGTCGGCCGGAGCCTCCCGGCACATCACTTCGACGGCGTCTTGATCGGCGAGATAATCGCTGCCTTTGACCGTGTCGAATGCGTGCGACTCCCACGTGTCGTCCTCGGAAATTGCGGCATTGATGCCGCCTTGTGCGGCGCTCGAATGGCTGCGAATCGGATGGACTTTGGTGACGATTGCGACGTTAGCGCCGGCGCGTGCGGCTTCTAGCGCAGCGCGCATGCCGGCCAGTCCGGCGCCCAGAACGATGACGTCGTGATCCTGTATCACGAGCCGGTAGTTTCCCGAAAAAGGATCGCCCCATTCCGAACGTTTGTTCGCATCTTATAAGCCTGCGTTGAGCATAACAAAGCGGGCCGCTGATTGCGCGGCCCTTTGTAGCTCGATCTGTCGTGCGTGCTACGCGAGTTTGAAGCTCGGCGGCTTCTCGAAGCGTGGTACGTCGAGATCACCGACCCACCACCGCCGCGTTCCGGAATCGAGGTGGACGTGGCTGTCGTAATAGCCGATGCCGCCGGAGATCGAGCGCGACCAGCAGACGTCGAAGAGATCGCGCATTGAAACGCCGTCGACATACATGTCGGCGGCTTTCGCGTAGAGGTGCTGGCTGTTTCGTGCGGCCCCCTCGGTCGCTTGATTCGTCTGCAGCGTCCGGTAGCCGCTGGTAATGACGAGCGGTCCGCGTATGCCTTGCAACGCCAGCGTCTCCTGCACTTCCCAGAGCGCCTCGATCTCAACGATGTCGAACTGCACGTAGCCTTGCGTCATCGGCACGTTGTGGTCGCGCATGATCCAGCATATCTCCCGATAGCCCGGGTCGTAGACGTGGCGGCCGTCGATGCAGAATGGAGCGACGACTTCGTCCTGGTAGCCTTCGCGGCGCAACCAGAGGATGCGCCGCGACGCGTCCGGCAGCCCGGCGCGCACCGCGGCCGGGGACATGCCGGCGAACGTGGCAGCGGCTAATGCGAAAAGAAAGCCGGGACGGTTCATGGGCTTATCTGGCTTCGAAGCAGAGGGGGGTCAGCTCCTCGCTTGAGCGCGCCAGCGCTTGATTCCCCGGTCGATGAAATCGCGGTTCGCACCATCGGACTGCCAGCTCTGCGAGAAGTCCGCCCCGGCGCTTCGCGGCCGGTTCTCCTCAGGCAAGAACTGGAAGCGGACACGCATTGGGATGCGCACTCCCTCCCCGGCGACGATCGCCTCCTGCGTCGGCAGACTGGGAAGCGACGCGAGCATGCCCCGGGCTACGTCTGGAAGCGTGCGAGCGACAAACTGCTGATCCAGCTCGCTGCCAAGCCGCAGAGCAAAAACGGTGCCGCACTGCGAGAGCGCGACCGGCGAGAGCTCTGACGGCCGCTGCGTGATCAATGCGAGCGATATGCCGTATTTGCGTCCCTCTTTCGCGATCTGCGTAATGACGCGCGCGGTCTGGGCAAACCCAATGCGTTCGTCGGCCGGAACGTAGCGGTGCGCCTCTTCGCAGACCAAGAGCAGCGGCGGCATCAGGTCGCGCTCGGACCACATGCTGAAATCGAACATCACGCGGCTCAGCGTCGAGACGATCACGTCGGCGATCTCCGACGGCACGCCCGAAAGATCGACGATCGTGAGCGGCTTTCCTTCGACGGGCATCCGCAAGAGCCGCGCGATAGTCTGCGCTAGCGTATCCTCTTCGGAGCAGAACAGAAAATCGAAGCGACGGTCGCCGCGCAGCGCCTCGATTCGTGCGCGCAAGCGCAGGTATGGTCCGGCGCGATCCGGCTTCCCTAGCCGCCCCATCTCTTCGTTGATGAAGCGCGAGAGCTCGTGGACGCGATACGGCACGGGCGTGTCGACGGTGATCACCCAGCCCATGTGTTCGTTCACCTCGAAGTGGCGCCGGGCCCAGGCGATCGCTTCTTTAAGAATGATCGATTGCGACTCTTGCTCTTGCTCCGATCCGCCCCGAATCAAGATTTTGGCCGCTTCTTCAAAGTTTAGCAGCCAAAGGGGGAGATGAAGGTTCTCGACGTTGACCACGTCGGCCATCTCTCCAAAGGCGGTGGAGTACTCGTTATGCGGATCGAGCAGGACGACGTGCGCGTTAGGATTCTTTTGGAGGATCGCCGATAGGATCAGCGTCGTCGCGCACGATTTGCCGGAACCGGTGCTGCCAAGAATCGCGAAGTGCTTGCGCAGCAGCTCGTCGGTCACGACGAAGGCCGGGCGCGTCTCGTCGCGGTGCAGCGTCCCCACTTGAATGTTGGCGCCCGTCGGCTCGCCGTAGATCGTCGAAAGATCCGCTTGGCTTGCAAGCACGGCCGATTCGCCCGGAATGGGATGGACCGAGACGCCGCGACTGAACTTCAGTCCGCCGCCTTGCTCCTGCGTGAGCTCGCCGAGGAGATCGGCGTACAGATAACGCTTCGATGTGTCCCCGGCCTGCGATCCAACTTCGCTGATCGATGCGATGATGTCGCGTTCTGCTTGCGGGACCTTGATCACCGAACCGACGCGGATCGGTTCCTGCCCAAGCTTGCCATCGAGACTTACAGTGATTTGGGAAGGGCCAACGGTTGTCACGCGCCCCAAACTTTGCTCCATGCGCGACAGCTTTTCTCCAGTCTCGACGGATGCCAACATCAAGATCTCCCTGCAACTGAGATTCGGAGGTGGGTTATCGGCGGTCGGCTGCGACAAAACCTGCCGCCGACCGTCTTAAGCCACCGGGATTGGCTTGCTAGCATTACAACGCCAATCGGGCTGCCGAAGTTCTGCGGACGGCCGGATGACGGCGAGATTACGCGTTAACGGCTTCGGGATCTCGGCGAGCCTCGGCCTCCCCTAGTCATCGAGAGCTCTCGTCGCAGTAGCTTGCTTGACTTCACTCGTCAGGAGGCAGCATGCTGCAGAACGTCGGTCTTACACCCTCGCGCCGGACGCTCGAGTTCGGCATCTACCGCGACGGCGACAACAATCTCGATGCGATCCAGGAGTCGACGCTCGCGCAGGCGCTGCAGACGAGCCAATCCGATCGGCGGATCGAGTTTACCGTCGAGGACACGACACGGCTACGCGAGCGCGGCGATCGCCTCTCCACCGGGGCGCTGCGCACCGAACAGTATACGATCGCAGACGGCGATATCACGCACGTCCGGATCGGCAAGGCGCACGAGATGAGCGCCGAGGAGAATCTCGCGCGGTTCGTCGCTCGCACGCTCGATGCCGCGCAAGCCGGTGGCGCCAAGCAGACCTGGCTCGATCTCGTCGATCACGGTGGTGGCGACGGCGGCGGCCTGGAGACCGGGCATGGCGACGTCATGTCGATGCCCGACATCGCCAAAGCCATCGCCGACGGCGTCGCATTGCACGCCCGCGAGCACCCCGAAGATGCAGGGCGCAACGTCGATGGCGTCGTCGCGAATCAGTGCCTCATGGATACTATGGGTTTTGCGGATGCGCTCTCGAGTGCGGGCGTGAAGTATCTTGCAGCAAGCCCCGAGACGATGCTCGCTCCGGGAGTTCCGAGCGACGTCGCACACGCCATTGCGTCGCATGCATCGAGCCCGTCGTCGATGGCGACGAGCGTCGTGAACGACGTCATGAACACCCAGTACGACGCGGGGGAGTTTCGCTTCGGCGCCGCAGCGGCGTTCGACGTGCTCGATCTTGATCCAGCGAAGATCTCCCGCGCAAAGGATGCGATCAAGCGGCTCAACGACGACGCCGCATCGCAGGCCGCGGATCCCAACCTTCGTGCTGCGATCCGCGAAGACGCACGCTCGATCGACGGCATGGTGCGCTTTCCTGAAGGAGACGACGGCATGCCGTGGCGCGCGGACCGTCCGGCCATCGCATTCTACGACTCGCTTGCGACCGATGCCCGGCTCACGGATACGTTACGAACCGAGGCTCGCGATGCGGCCACCGCGGTACGCGATCTTGTGCTTGCGCACCGCGAGAGCGATGGCTTCGCGCCGTTCGGCGGTGCGGACTACTCCGACGCGGTCGGGCCGACGGTGCATCTCCCGACGTCGCACAAGTCGATCGATCCGTGGGCCGATCACGGCGTCAGCGAGACGGACAACGCCTTCTATCGCGACGTCGACGAAGGTGCGATGACGCGCGTGCTTGCCTAGTCGCTCAACGGCGCAGCTCGACGCGACCAGGATAGATCGGCCGATTGACGATCCGCTCGAGCGTCTCCGCCGGCGCATTGAGCGCATGCACGGAGAATGTTTTAAATGCCTCGCGCATCGCCTCGCCTTCGGCGTAGCGAGCGTTGCGCTCCATATCGATCTTGCCGGTCACACGCAAAAAGCGCACGTACGGGCCGTCGTCGTCGCTGCCGGTCTCGACGAGGCCCGAATCGCTGAAGATGCGTAACGCTGCGTTGACCGTGCGATCGCGGATGCGCTCGACATCGACGAGCGATGCCAGCTGCGCGCCATCGCCGTGGACGATGCCGTCGCGCGCGAGTCGTTTGAGGCCACGGTATAGCTCGCGCAACACTTTGAGCGGCGGTGCCTCGAGATCGATGAGATATTCGTTGAGCGCGCGATCGCTCTCGCCATACAGAAGGTGGATCTGCGCGGGCGCGCCGTCGCGGCCCGCGCGCCCGGCTTGCTGGTTGAACTCCCCGAGGTCGAAGTTCATATGGTAGAGCACGACGTGCCGGACGTCCGGCAGATCGATGCCTTCGCCGAATGCCGACGTTGCGATGACGATCCGCAGGCCGCCCTCGCGGAAGAGGCGCTCGACCTCGAGGCGTTCCGTCGCCGGCATCTTGCCGTGGTAGAACATGACGTCGTTGCCGAAGTGCTTACGCAGCCGTTGCGCGATCTTAGTCGCTTCGGTGCGCGAGTTGCAGTAGACGATACCCTTCTGAGAGACCTCGCCAAAGACACGGCGCAAATAGCCTGTCTTCTCCTTCGTGCCGCGCGCGTCGACGACGTGGAGATTCTCGCGTACCGTCGGATCGATCACCCAGGCGTCGATGCGCAACTCCTCGACGATTCTCTTGAAGGCATCGTCGCCGGCGGTCGCGGTCAGCGCGAGCGTCTGGGGATTGCCGAGCGTGGCAATCGTCGCCACGAGACGTGCGTAGGCCGGACGGTGGCGCGACTCGTGAAGATGATGGGCTTCGTCGACAACGACGAATGCCGGCCGGCTGCGGCCGCCGAACGCGTCGCGATGGAACTCGAGAAACTCCGGCGTCGCGAGGATGATGTCCCACGCCCCCGCGCGGAGCGCCTCGAAAAGAATCTCGCGTTCGTCGGCTGAGATCGAGCCGTTCGCGCGATAGATCCGCATCCCGAGCGGATCGAGGGTGCGCATGAGGGCTTCGTACTGGTCATTAGCAAGCGCGCGCAGCGGATAGATCGCAAGTGTCCGCCCCTGCGCGCCGAAGGCGCGCAGCGCTGCAGTAAACTGAAAGCAGAACGACTTCCCGCGACCGGTGCCGAGCACGGCGAGTGTGTTGCGCCCGGCATCGATGCGTTCGAGCACGGCGCGCTGGGCATCGTGCGGCTGCGCGCTCCCAATCAGCGCGCTACGCACGCGATCGCCCATCGCGGCGGCGTCGGCTGCGCCCTCGCTCCACGCATCGCGTAGCGCGGTGCGTTCTCGTTCGTGCTCGGCGATCGTCTCGATCGCATCGCGTTCGACCAAGATGTTCACGCCGCGATGCCGGCCATCGGCACCGCCGGTCAATGAAGCGATTCGTGCGCGGTAGCGTGCCCCGGCATCGATGAGCGGCGCGATATGCGCCGCCAACGCCTTATTGACGAAGCCGAGATGGAGGTTACCGTAACAGACGGCGATTGCATTGGCATCGTGCGGATTTTGCGGCTGACGCTCGAGGCGCAGCTCGGCCTCGGCACGCAGCCCGGCGATGACGTCCTGGCGCCCTTCGAATGAGACGCCGGCGATCTTCGTGTGAAACCGCACCGCGTCGACGATCGTCGCGTAGCGGTCGCGCAGGTATTCCTCGCTCTTGGAAAAGGCGCGCTCGACAAACGTATCGCGTGCGGAGAGTTCCTGGGTCGGCGTGGCCGGTTCTGCGCTAGGTTCGCCGCCTGACAGCTCCGCGAGCGCGCGTTCGAACGCAGCCTCCGAGGGCGTCGGCGGCGGCAGCCCTTTAGGGCTTGTCGCCTTCTTCGTGCCGCTCGTCGAACGCTTCGAGGTTGAGCTCGATCTCTTCGTGCCCTTGCTCCAATGCTGCGTCGTGTAAGCCCGCCTGCTGTGCGTCAAGCGGATCGATCAGCTCGTCCTGACTTGCGTACGGCTCTTCGACCGCGATCGACCCGGTTCCGTCGCTGCGTTTCTTGCGGTAGCGCGGCGGCTGCACCGGCGCGACGGTGCGTGTCTGCTTCGCCTTCTCGCGGCGCTCGCGGCGCGCGGCGATGATATCCTCGCGAGGCGCCCCGCCGTGGCTCTGCAGCGCGTTTGATTCGGCGCGTGTCCGCGCGGTCGCGGTGCGATCTTGCGCGAGCCCGGCGCGTCGCTTCTTTGCCGCCGCTTCCAGCTGGCGCTTGCGAAAGACGAGTACGAGCGGCGCCGAGTAAAAGATCGAGTGATAGCCGCCGGAGCAGATGCCGACGAGCAGCGCGAAGGCAAAGTTCTTCAAACTGGCGCCACCAAGTGCGAGCAAGGCGACGAGCGTGATGATGACCGTCGCGAGCGTGTTGAACGAACGCGTCATCGTCTGTTTGATCGACTCGTTCACGATCGTTTCATAAGGCGCGCCCGCCATGAGCTTCGTGTTCTCACGGATCCGGTCCAAGATTACGATCGTATCCATGACCGAGTAACCGATGACGGTCAGCACGGCGGCGAGAAACGCGTCGTCGGCGCGCCGGTCGGCCAGCGCATAGATACCGATCATCATCGCGGCGTCGCGAACGAGCGCGATGACCGTCACCAACCCAAAGATGTAGTTCCAGCCGAATCGAAAGGCGATATACAGGAACTGAATGCCCAGGGCAATGACGAGCGCCCAGAGCGCCCTTGTGAGATACTCGCGCCCGAGCGACGGTCCGACTGAAGTGATCTGCGACGCCGCACGATCGACCGGTGCAACGGTATTGAGTGCGTTCCAGACGGGCGCCGAATCGTTCGCGTATGCGGTCTGCGTTTGGATGACGAAGCCTTTGCCGTCGGTGCCGGCAGTCGTGACCGACTCTTCGGTCATGCCGAGGCCCGAGAGCGCCTGGCGCACCTTGTCGGCGGTAGTCGGCTGCGTAAACTGCACTGCGATGTCTGTGCCGCCGGTAAACGACAGGCCGAGCCGCAGCATGCGCGACGGCTGGAAGCCTTGTCCGCCCTGGAAGCCGTGATAGATCATCGAACCCAAACCAAGCCCGATGACGAGATACGAGATCGCTTGGACGATCTTGAACCATCCGACGATGTTCCAGTTGAGGCGCCGGAAGAGCATTGGCTACGCGCCCGCCTTCGCGAAGATGCCGAGCTCCGAGCGCTTTACCCCATAGAGTTCGGGCGTCGTGAGCAGATCGTTGTCGACGAGCACGTCGACGAAGAAGCGGGTGATGAATACCGCGGTCACGAGGGAGACGACGGTCCCCCAGAAGAGCGTGAAGGCAAAGCCTTTTACGGTACCCGTGCCGAGCATGTAGAGGACGCCCGCGCCGACGATCGTCGTGAAATGGCTGTCGAAGACGGCCGAAAACGCGCGTTGGAAACCGACGCGTACGGCGGCGCGCATGGTCTTGCCGTTCCAGAGTTCTTCCTTGATACGCTCGAAGATCAGAACGTTCGCGTCGACGGCCATACCAATCGAGAGCACGAAGCCCGCGATGCCCGGCAGCGTCAACGTCGCGTGCGAGAGCGCGAGAATCGCCATCATCATGAGCACGTAGATCGCGAGCGCAATGTCGGCCAGCAGACCCGGTAACCGGTAGACCGCGATCATGAAAATGAGGACGAGTCCCAAGCCGAGCGCCGCCGCGCGCATCGACTGGACGAGATCGATCTTACCGAGCGTCGGGCCGATCGTCTCTTTCTCGACGATCTTCACGTTGACGGGCAGCGCGCCGGCGTTGAGCTCGTTAGCGAGCGTAATTGTCGCCTCTTCCGTGAAGCTGCCGGTGATCTCGCCGCTGTCGTAAATCGGGCTCTGAACGATCGGCGCCGAGAGATAGCGATGATCGAGGAAGATGCCGAGCGGCTTCTGCAGATTCTGCGTCGTGAGCTTGCCGAACCGCGCCGGATCCTTCGTTTGAAAAGTGATGTCGGGCCGCCCGGCCTGATCGTAGCTCGCCTGCGCGCCCTTGAGATCCTTGCCGGAATAGACAACGTTACCGCTCAGGTCGTAGGCGGTTTTCGCAACGAAGAGCTCGGCGGCAGCCTTCTCTTTCGCCGGTGCATTCGGATTGCTGAGCACCGCATCGGCCGCATCGGCCTTCTGCATGACGTCGAACGGCACGATCTTATACTCGAGCACGGCGACTTGTTTGAGCACTTTCTCGGCCTGATCCGGATCCTTTACCGCCGGCAACTCGACGAGGATCCGATCGGTACCGACATTGCTGATCGACGGCTCGGCGACGCCGAGCCCGTTGATGCGCCGGTCGATGACCTCGCGCGTCTGCGCTTGCACTTGCGCGGTGATCTGCGGCACTTCGGCCGTCGGATAGAGCTGCAGCAAGAGACGCGCACCACCTTGGAGATCGAGCCCAAGGCGGATCGTCTTTTGCACGGGCACAACAGCCCAGATCGAGATCGCGCAGATCGCGATGATGACTAGCGCCTTGAACGGCGCCTTAAGTCGTTTCCAGTTCATTGGGAGTTCGGGGCTCTTAGCGCTCCGGCGTCGTCGTGCCTGCCCCAGACGTGCCGCCCGATGCCCAAGAGTCCGAGCGCGCCGGCAGCCGCGACCGCGCTCCACGCGCCGCCCTCGATCGGACGACCGTATACGAAGGCGCCGGTGGCGAAGAGCGCGCCGTAGACTGAGGCCAAGCCGAGCACCCAGCCGAGCAGCGAAAGCGTCGGCGAGTCAGGCGAGGGCGGCAATCCGCTCGCCCGGCGCACGCGCGCCCAGCCAGGTCCGGCCGGACGTACCTTGTCGTAGAATGCGGCCAGCGCTCCCTCTTCCACCGGCGGTGTGAGAAACGTTACCGCGAGCCAGACGAGTGTCGTGACGCCAATCGTTACGAGCAAGCCGATCGTACTATCGGCCGGGTGTCCAAGGTGCGCCGCAACGAAGAACCCGATCGAAATGACGAACGACGCAAACATCGCGCTTACCTCGCTCCACGCATTGATGCGCCACCAGAACCAGCGCAGTAAGTAGATGAGGCCTGTGCCGGCGCCGATCGAGCGCAACAAGTCGAATGCGTCCTTCGCGTTGTTGAGATAGAGGGTAAAGATCACGCCGATAACCATGAGCAGCGCGGTCACCAAACGGCCCGCAAAAACGAGCTCGCGTTGCGACGAGCCAGGGCGGATGAAACGCTGGTAAAAATCGTGCACGAGGTACGACGTGCCCCAGTTGAGGTGCGTCTCGATCGTCGAGCGATAGGCGGCGAGAATGCCCGCGACCATGAAGCCCGCAAATCCGCTCGGTAGAAAGACGAGCATTGCGGGGTAGGCAATGTCGTTGCCGATGAGATGCGGATCGACGTTCGGAAAGCGGTGCGCAATATCGTGCAGCGAGGGGTAGACGATCATCGAGGCGAGCGCCACGACGATCCACGGCCATGGCCGCAACGCGTAGTGCATCACTTGGAACGCAAACGTGCCGACGAGGGCGTCGTTTTCGGTACGCGCAGCGAGCATGCGTTGCGCGACATAGCTGCCTCCGCCGGGTTCGGCGCCAGGATACCAGACCGACCACCATAAGACGGTGATCGGAATGATAAAGATCGACAGAGCGGTAGGAAAATCATGGAAGTTCGGAAGAAGTGCGAGTACGTTGGGCTGCGTCGCGGAGAAGTGCGCGATGAGACCGTGCAACCCGCCGACGCCGGGTGCATGGATCGCAAAGTACGCGGCCGCAAACGCGGACGACATCGTAATGCAGAACTGGATCATGTCGGTCACCATCACGCCCCACAATCCGGCTGTGGCTGCGAAGACGATCGGCACGATGACGCAGATGAGCAGCGTCTCGGTTCGCGACCAGCCAAAGAGAATGCCGGCGATCTTTACCAGCGCGAGGTTGACCGTCGCAATGATGCAGCAGTTGAAGAATAGCCCGAGATAGATCGAACGAAAGCCGCGCACGAACGACGCTGCTTTGCCGGCATAGCGCAGTTCGTAGAACTCGAGATCGGTAAGCACCCCCGACCGGCGCCACAATCGTGCATAAAAGAAGACCGTCGCCATGCCCGTGAGCAAGAACGACCACCAGAGCCAGTTCTCGGCGACGCCGCCGTCGCGCACGAGATTGGTAACGAGGTTGGGCGTATCGGTCGAGAACGTCGTCGCGACGAGCGAGATGCCGATGAGCCACCACGGCGCTTGGCGCCCGGCAACGAAGAACTCGGTGATGTTGCGCCCGGCGCGGCGCGCCAACACGATAGCCGGAATGAACGTCACGCCGAGCGAGAGCCCGACGATGACCCAGTCCAGCGTCGTCAGGTGCATGAAGCCCGCGCGTTCGGGCAGCCTTTCCCTGGACCCTCGACTCGAGGGAACCTCGGGCGTCTTCGCTACGTTATCTCTGCGGATGTCCTCGAAAACCGCGTGCCTTATGTGGCTCGCCAGATTTGTGTTGACCGGCCTGCTGGGCGGCTGTAGTGCAGGCTACGGCAGCGTTCTGCCCGCGGCCCAAGCGCAGCCGGCGCTTTCCAACCCCAAAGCGCCGGCCCCAGGCGCTACGTCGTCGGCGATGTGGGTCTACACGACAAGCCTCGACGCGAACGACGCGAACGTCTATCAGCGCAGTCAGCTCTCGCTGACGCCCGTCAAGACGCTCAGTTCGCGGCGGATCTCCGACCCAGGCGGCACCGTGGTCACGCCCGATGGCCGATGGTACATCGCGAACGGCGGCCACTCGAACGTCCTCGTCTATCGCACGGGCAAGAACGGGCCGCGCGGACCCGTGGCAACGCTGGACGATTCGGGCCAGGTGCCGATCAACGTCGCCGTGAGCTCCGATCGGCAGCTCGTCGCCGTGTCAAACAAAGACACCACCACCGGCGGTGCCGGCACCGTCAGCGTATACGTAAAGGGCGCAGTTGAACCCGCCCGCGCGCTGACGTACGGCAGCTCCCCGCTTGCGGGCATGGGCGTTGCGATCGACCGGCGCGGTAACTGCTACTGGAGTTTCAACGATCCCAACGCCGGAAGCGGATCGATCGTAAAGTTCACCCGCTGCACCGGAACCGGCACGGTCGTTATCTCCGGCATCGCAAATGCCGGCGGCATCGTCTTCAACGAACGCGGCGATCTCTATTACATCGACCAGAGCCACGGCATCTACAAGTGCAAGGGCACGTCGAGCTGCGTGCTGTTCTCAACAGGATGGAAAGATCCCACGAACATGAACTTCGACAACAAGGGGCGCCATCTATGGGTCGCCGATCAAGGCGGCTTCGGCTACATCGCAGCGGTTAACCCAGAAACCGGAGACGTCGAGTATGAGATACTCACCGCCGGAAACGGCCCATTCGGCATCGCCCCCGCGCCGGGCGTTTAAGCCCGCTCAGCTACGCCAGAACCGGTAACTTCTGGAAGCTGCCGTTGAGCACGGCGGTCGACGGGCGGCCGAGCCAGCGCTCGAGCACCGTCGCATAGACGCTGCGAAAATCGACCGTGTAGCGCACGTTGCCCATATTGGACGCGGCCAGCTCGGGCAGCGTTCCGTAGAGCCCGCCGCGCACGCCGCCGCCGATCATGAAGAGCGGTGACGCTTCGCCGTGATCGGTTCCACTGCTACCGTTCTCTTCGATGCGCCGGCCGAACTCGCTGAATGTTAGCGTGAGTACGCGCCGTTCGTTGCCGTGAGCGCTGAGATCGTCGTAGAATGCCGCGATCGCATTCGAAAACTGCGACAGCAGCAAGTTCTGGGTCGCTTTTTGATTGAAATGCGTATCGAACGATCCGTGCTCGATGTACAGCACCCTCGTGCCGAGATTGCTGCCGATAATCTGCGCGGCGAGCGCGAGGCTCCGGCCGAGCGGCGTCGCGGGATATGTCGCGTCGGTCTTATAGCCGGCGATAAGCTTCGGCAGTTCCTCCGAGCTGCGCTGCGCGTGATCCTCGATCTCCATGACGTGGCCGAGGTACGGCGATTCGAACGGCAGGCGTGTATCGCGTGCGCTCTGCGCGTACGCCGAGCGCGCAAAGGCGTTGCGGTCAGAGATCATCGCGTACTGACCGATCGCTGGAATCGCGGGGATGTCGGTGCGCTGCGAGACGAGCACCTCGGGCAACACGCGCGAAACGGCGACTCCCTTGAAGAGGTTCTGCGGCGGAAGATCGGCTTCGTCGAGGTACCGTCCGAGCCAGCCGGTGTGTTCGTACCGGTCGGGCGCCGCGGTCTGCCAAATCTCGGTCGATCGAAAGTGCGAGTGATCGGGGTTCGGGTACCCGACACCTTGGACGATCGCAACGATACCCTTGTCGTACATCGTCTTGAGCGACCGCATGTTCGGATTGAGGCCGGTGCGTGCGTCGATCGCGAGGACGTCGCCGGATGCGATCGCAAGCGACGGGCGCATCTGATAGTACCGCGCATCACCGTGCGGTACGACACAGTTCAATCCGTCGTTGCCGCCGTAGAGGTTGACGAGCACTAAGCAGCGACCTTGGCTCCCGGGCAGACCGGGCAGCGGTGACTGTGCGAGCGCGCGCGCGAAGACGTGCTCGCTATTTGCGACGAGGGTAAGTCCGGAGACCGTTCCGAGGAGAAAGTTGCGCCGTTTCATAGAGGTTCGCTATCCGTTAGTTCAGCTGGTATGCAGGCATCGCCATCGTGAGGTAGGCGGCGCCGCTGACGCGTTGATCGTAGTTTTCCGGTGAGAGCGCGGCGAGCGCCGCACTCTCCGCGCCGTCGAGATACGCCACGACATCGGTCATACTAGCCGGCGCGGCGTCGCCTTGCAGAAGCGTCGTGACGAGGCGCGCAGCCGCGGTTCGCGATTGCATCGGCAGCCCGCGTAGCGACGGCGATGTGGCGACCATCTGCGAGTTGAGCACACGCGTCAGAAAGTTCTGGCGCGCGATCATCGTGCCGCTCGTCAACCAGTTCTGCCCGCCCGGCCATCCCGCGACGCTCGGCGGATTGAAGAGTTGCTGGCCCATCTGCTGGAGCGCAGGTAAGACGCTGTCGTCGATCGTCGTCAGCCCCAGCGCATTATAGGTTCCGACGACGAACTCGACCGGGCTCTTTACCAGCGCGCGATACGCGCGCTTGCTATAGAAGACCTCGCTGCGTAGAATCGTCGCCACGACGGGTGCGAGCTCGTAGTCGTTCGCGCGCAACTCGGCTGCGACCGCGTCGACGAGCTGCGGCTCGGGGTTGTTGTAGACGAACCAGTTGAGCAGGCTCGCTGCGAAGAAGCGCGCGCACTGCGGTTGCTTAAAAATGATGTTGACGATATCGTCGCCGTCGAAGTTGCCGGTCTGACCGAGAAACGTTTTGGTGCCGTCGTCGTGCAGGCTTGGATTGAAGCTAACTTGGTCGGCTCTGCGAGCGACGCGCCACCCGGTCCACGCGCGTGCCGACTCGCGGACGTCATTTTCGCTGTAATGGTCGACACCGAGCGTGAAGAGCTCCATCAGCTCTCGCGCGTAGTTTTCGTTTGGATGCGCCGCGACGTTCTGGGCCCCGTTGAGATAGATAAGCATCGCGGCATCCTTAGAGACCTCGCGCGTCAGCTCCCGAAGATTGCCGAGCGCGGAGCGCCGGAAGAGCGCGTTTTGATTGTATGTGATCCACGGGAATCGTAACGTCGCGCGCGACGTGAAATGTCCGTGGAAGTAGAGCGTCATCTTCTCCTGCAGCGGCGACGGACTGGTCAGCATCCGGTTGAGCCACCAAAGCTGCATCGCCGTGGTCACCTGACGATCTTGCCTGCGTTGCTCTCGCCGTTGCGTCGCGCGAGACTGCATATCTGCGCTCATCCCCTGCATCGCGTCCGTGCCGGCGTTATCGCGCAGCTCCACCGGCGGTGAAATCGATGCGGCCGGCACCATGTGGAGCAGCGATGCGACTGCCGCGCCGGCACGCATGCCCGTCACGCGCGCAATCTCTGCCGGGGTGCCGCCAAAACCGGCGCGGCGCAAAAGATGCGCGGCAGCACGTTCGTCGAGCGGTTCGCGATATGGCTGCAGCGCCGCCGACGGGTCGAGCTGACCCTGCGGGCGTAGAATACCGCCGAAATCGACTTGCGTCTGTGCAGCCATTAATACCATGCTACACCGTCGGCGCCGAGGACGCCCGCGGTCGCGAACGACTCTAACCGGGCTCTAAGGGGCTGATGCCGAATGGCGCTGCCGATGACATTGCTCGAATCACGGCTGGATCGTCACTCCGAGAGCTTCGTTGCCAATGCGGCACGCATGGAAGCGTTAACGGACGAGCTTCGCGATCGCCTCGTGTCCGCCCGAGCGGGCGGCGGCGCCGAGGCAACCGAGCGGCATCGTAAACGCAACAAGCTTACGGCACGCGAACGTGTCGACCGGCTCGTCGATCCGGGCTCCGAGTTTCTCGAGCTCTCGCCGCTAGCCGCGTTCGAAATGTACGATAACGGCTCACCATCGGCCGGCATCGTGACCGGTATCGCTATCATTGAAGGACAGCATTGTGTCGTCGTCGCGAACGACGCGACGGTTAAAGGCGGCACGTACTATCCGATGACCGTGAAGAAACATCTTCGCGCGCAGGAGATCGCCGAGCAGAATCACCTGCCCTGCATCTACCTGGTCGATTCGGGCGGCGCGTTTCTTCCGTTACAAGCCGACGTCTTTCCGGACCGCGATCACTTCGGACGCATCTTTTACAATCAAGCGCGGATGTCGAGCCTGCGCATTCCGCAGATCGCCGCCGTCATGGGATCGTGCACAGCGGGTGGCGCGTACGTCCCGGCCATGAGCGACGAGACCGTGATCGTCAAGAACGAAGGAACGATCTTTCTCGGCGGACCGCCGCTCGTCAAGGCCGCGACCGGTGAAGAGGTCAGCGCCGAAGAGCTTGGCGGCGCCGACGTGCACACGCGCATCTCCGGTGTCGCCGATCACTTTGCCAACGACGACGACCAGGCGCTCGGAATCGTCCGCGAGATCGTGCGTAACCTGCACCTCGAGCGGCCGCGGCAGTGGGATCGCATCGAAGCCCAACCGCCAAAGTACAGCGCCCGCGACATTTACGGCATCATTCCCGCCGATAGCCGGATCGGCTACGACGTCCGCGAGGTCATCGCGCGCTTGATCGACGGATCGGAGTTTCACGAGTTCAAAGCCCGCTACGGCTCGACGCTCGTCTGCGGATTCGCGCGCATCGAAGGGCACCCAATCGGCATCCTCGCGAACAACGGCATCCTCTTCTCCGAGAGCGCGCTCAAAGGCGCGCACTTTATCGAACTCTGCGCGCAGCGCGGCACGCCGATGCTCTTCCTGCAGAACATCACCGGCTTCATGGTGGGTAAAGAATACGAGAATCGCGGCATCGCTAAAGACGGCGCGAAGCTCGTCATGGCCGTCGCGTGTGCGGAGGTGCCGAAGTTCACCGTCGTGATCGGCGGCAGCTTCGGGGCGGGAAACTACGGCATGTGCGGGCGCGCGTACGCGCCGCGCCAACTCTGGATGTGGCCGAACGCGCGCATCAGCGTGATGGGCGGCCCCCAAGCGGCGAGCGTCCTCTCGACGGTTAAAGGCTCGATGACACCGGATGAAAAGCGCGCCTTCGAAGCGCCGATCTTAGAGAAGTACGAGCGCGAAGGGAATCCGTATTATTCGACGGCGCGCCTCTGGGACGACGGCATCATCGACCCACTCGATACACGCCGCGTCATCGCAATCGGCCTCGATGCCGCCGCGCATGCGCCGCAGCCGCCCACGCAGTTCGGCATATTCCGGATGTAGCTTAGTTCGGCGGAAACTTCGCGGCGTAGAGCGGATAATAGTTGGGCGTCTCGATCCATTTGCCGCCCTTGTAGTTCAGCATCGCTGTCGCGTGCGGCTTCGTCGGGCAACACATCGGCGCGTTGGGTCCGTAGTACGGACCACTCAGCGAAATCGCGTCGCCGTTCTTTCCATGCGAGATCGATGCGCTCAGGTCGCAGCCGTTGCGCGCCGAGACCGCGGGAACAACCTTCCCCGCGGCGGTTGCCATGAATACCGTCACGGTCGACGCGCCGCAATCGGCTGACATCTCGTGCGATTGCACGACGAGCTCCTGCACCGCAGGCTGCATGAACTCGCCGGCGCCGACGATGCGCAGCTGCTGCATCGGGAACCATATCTTGGAGCCTTCTGGCTGCTCCACGATCGAAAGCGGTCCGCCGTCCGCGGGCGATTGGTATTTCAGAGCACACCGAGACGCACAGGCATCGCCCCACGCATAGATCGACAAATACCATTGATAAAACTTATTGCCGGATTCCGAGCCGAGATACTTGCGGCTCGCGAACGCGCGCCATTGGCTATGCATCGCCTCGCCCGAGAGATCGACGCGTTGGCTCTGCACGACGGTTCCGGGCGGCTCAGGGGTGGGCACCAATGCTAACGCGGGAAAAGCGCGCCACCCAGCGACGAACGCAATCGTCAAGGCCGCGACGCATGCCACCACGGCGATCAACAGTGGTACGGTTCGCATGAACCTCGATTCGGTGTTGCGCGGGTCAGATTCCCCCGGATGTCGCTTAGTTCGGCGGAAGCCTGCCCACGTAGAACGGAAAGTAGTTCGGCGTTTCTATCCAACCGCCGCTGGAGTAGCTGAGCGTCGCGATGGCGTGCGGCTTCGTGGGACAGCACATCGGAGCGCCAGGACCAAAGAACGGTCCGCTTAGTACGATCGTGTCGGGTCCACCTTCGCCGTCGACAATCGATGCTCGCAGCTCGCAGCGATTACGCGCGGAAACGAATGGCTCGATCTTGCTGCTCGCCACTCCGAAGACCGTTACCGTCCCCGCACCACAGTCAGTGGTCATCTCGTGCGATTCGAGGACGACTTGTTCCAGGTTCCGGGTGGATCGCCGGCCCGAACGGGCACGCAATACCGGCTGCACGAAATCATAGCCAGAGATAACCCGCAGTTGCTGACGCGGGAGCCACGAGTTAGAGCCTCGTTGCTGTTTTACTATCGACAACGGCCCGCCGTCGGCCGGCGATTCGTACTCTAGAACATTGCCCGCCAATTCGGATTGATAGACTAAAAAATACCACTGATAAAACTGTTTTCCGGAGTGAGATCCGAGCAGCTTCCGGCTGAGAACGACGTACCATTCCGGGTCGGCCGCACGCGGCCCGCTGATCCCGTCGAAGAACACGGGGCGAATTTCCACGATGGTTCCGGGAGGCGCGGGCTCCCACCACGAGCTGTGCCACATGAGTATGCCTAGTACAACGGCAAGAACCGACAGGAGCACGATCCGCCAGCGGTCGCGCCCGGATTCAGGCTGCGACCGCCCCCTATTGCCGAGAACAGACAGCAGAACACCTAACGCAACGATGCCCAACAATGCTGGCGCCACGATCGGTTCAAAATCGCGCACAGTTCAGATTCCCACGGACGCAGCCTTTTTTGGCGGAAGCTTGCCTACATAAAATGGAAAGTAGTCGGGCGTCTCGACCCACTTGCCGTGCGTGTAACTCAGCGTCGCACAAGCGTTTGGCTTTGTAGCGTGGGGACCATAGTACGGCCCGCTTAGCGCGATTGCGTCGAGTCCGTTCTTGCCGTCGACGACCGACGCTTGCAGCTCGCAACGGTTACGCACCGAAACCAAGCTCAGAAGATCTTCGCGCGCGTCCGATCCGAACACCCATACGGTCCCCGCACCGCAGTCCGCTGCCATGTCGTGCGTTTCAACGACGAGATCGTCCCAGCCAAACCGGACGAACTCACCCTTGCCGACGATCCGCAGCCGCTGCGTCGGAGACCACATTTTAGAGCCTTTCGGCTGCCTTACGGCCGAGAGCGGACCGCCATTCGCCGGCGATTGATACCGCAAAAAGTTAGGCAAGGCCTCGCGCTGATAGACCGACAGATACCACTGATAAAACTGCCTGCCGGCGTGGGAGCCGAGCAACTTCCGGCTCGAAACGGCCCGCCACCGTGTGTGATTTAGCGAGTCGTTAAACACGCCGCTCAGGTTGATCTCCTCCTGGTCCTGCACGATGGTTCCTGGAGGCGCGGGTATCAACGTATTAAAACCCCACCATACCAAGACGACGATAATCGCAGCGACCGCGAGGCATACCCACAGCGCGATTAACGACGATGGTGAGTTTCGCACGAGGTGGTCGCTTCGGTGCCGCGCGGGTCAGATTCCCGCGTACCACTCGTAGCCTTGATCCTCCCAATAGCCGCCCCGCCCGGAACCGATGTTGGAGGTACTCGCGACCAGCTCGATACGCCCGATCCACTTCGCGCTCTTGTAGCCGAGCTGCGTCGGCACGCGCAAGCGAACGGGAGCGCCGTGATCGGGATCGAGGGGCCGATCGTTGAGGCGCAGCGCCAGCAATGCCTGCGGGTGGCGTGCCTGGTGCATGTCGAGGCTTTCGTAGTAGAGGTTGCCTTGGCCGTCGTTATCCATGCAGTGAAAGACGACGTACCGCGCGTCGGTGCGCGTGCGAATGGCGTCGAGAAAATCCGCGAGCCGCACGCCGCTCCACTTCCCGATTGCGCTCCATCCCTCGACACAGTCGTGCCGCGTGATCTGCGTCTGCTGCGGCAAACCTTCCAGCTCGGCGAGCGTAAACGCGCGTGGCGCTTCCACCGCGCCTTCAGCGATCAGGCGATAAGCCGCGAACTGCCCGGCAACCAGGCGCGTATACGTCGCGTCCGACGGCGTCGCAAAGCCGTTCACGCGAAAATGCGCGTCGACATCGCGGTCGCGGTATTCACGCGCTAGTCCGTGCGTTCCGATGAGACGATGGTTCAATGGCTGGGCTGAACCGAGAATGCGCGTAATGGTCTCGTTTTGATTGAGGGCAGAACTGATCGGCCCGCATCCCGTAAGGGCCGCCGAGATCGTCGACGCCACGAAGAGTCGCCGCTTCACGCGGATCGCTCCGAGCCGGGATCGAGCTTGTACCAGCCGGTGATCATCGAGCGCATCTGATTGACAATACCCTGGGTCGCGACCTGAAACGTGTGAATCGCAAAGAAGCCGAGTAGAAGTAGCATACCGGCGAAGTGCCAGAGCCGCGCAAACTGCCGTCCGCCGAAGACGGCCGTCAGGAACGGAAATGCGGCGTCGATACCCGGCGAGAGCGCAAGGC
The DNA here is from genome assembly GCA_963758805.1 of Vulcanimicrobiota bacterium. Lineage (GTDB taxonomy): Bacteria > Vulcanimicrobiota > Vulcanimicrobiia > Vulcanimicrobiales > Vulcanimicrobiaceae > Cybelea. The sequence goes on along the minus strand of CAVWWP010000001.1, from coordinate 632,933 downwards.
CCGTGAGGACGACGAGCGGTGCGATAACGAATAGCACGCTCGTATAGGACGCCTTTTGCAATGGGTTGTAGACGCCGTGCGGCGGCGGCGTCGCGCGCAGCTTCAGATAGTAGGCTTGCATCGGCCAGAGTTTTGGCAGATCGCTCGGCCGCAGCACCAGCTCGCGCAAGTTCCCTTTGATCGCGCTCGAGACTAGCCACGCGATCCAGCAGAAGACGGCGATCCACGCGAAAAAGAAGTGCCATCGGCGGCCGCTGGCTAGATCTTGGTACCCCGGAATCGTGGTCCAAGCAGGGAATGCGTGCGCGCCCTGCGAGCCCATGCCGTCGGACGTCCAGCCGAGGAGTCCGGTCGTGACGAACGAGTGGCCTAATAGCGCGGTCGTTCCGACGCCGTCCTGCGGCGAGCCGATGGCGAGCACGCGCCGACCCGCATCGCTCTTGTCGGAGGCATCGAGGTTCGGCGACGCATTGAATATCTGAAGACCGCTGCCGACCAACACGACGAACGCGAGCGTCCAGAGCCAGTGGCTCGTGCGGATGAGCCACGTGTACCGATAGATCAACCGCGCGCCGGCCGCTTTCATCTCCACAGTATAACGCCTTGCGAGGCCCGGTCGGATGTCTCCTCGAACCGGCACCCGGCATGGCTGAGAGCGTCAACCTGACCGTCACGGACGGTATCGCGCGCGTCACGCTCGGGCGGCCCGACGTTCGCAATGCTTTCAATGCCGAGCTCATCGAGCAGCTCCATGCGATCTTCACCCGCATCACCGCCGCCGACGACGTCCGCGCCGTCGTCTTGTCCGGCGAGGGCACGGTCTTTTGCGGCGGGGCCGACGTCAACTGGATGCGCGCGTCGCTCGGTCTCGGTTACGACAAGAACCTCGCCGATGCCGAAAAAATGAGCGACATGTTCCGGGCTATCGACAACTGCTCGAAGCCCGTGATCGCGCGGATTCACGGCGCGGCGCTCGGCGGCGGCGCGGGGCTCGCCGCGGTGTGCGACATCGCCATCGCGAGCGACGACACGACCTTCGGCTTCACCGAGGTAAAACTGGGCATCATTCCGGCGGTGATCTCGCCGTTCGTACTCGCGAAGATCGGCGCATCGAACGCCCGCCGGCTCTTTCTGACGGGCGAGCGCTTCGATGCCGCGCACGCGCGATCGATCGGGCTCGTGCACGAGGTCGTAGCAACGGGCGAGCTCGATGCGACCGTCGACAAGTGCATCGGCGAAATTCGCCGCGCGGGACCGCACGCGGTCAGCGCCGTGAAACTGCTGCTGCGGCGCGTCGCCGATGCGACGTACGACGAATCACGCGGGATTACCGCGAATGCGATCGCCCAGCAGCGCATCACGCCCGAAGGCCAAGAAGGCTTGCGTGCCTTCCTCGAGCGGCGCAAGCCGGCATTCGACGAGACAGAGCGTCCATGATTCGGCGCCTGCTCGTCGCCAACCGCGGCGAGATCGCGGTGCGCGTCGCGCGCGCCGCTCGCGAGATGGGCATCGTTCCACTCGGCGTCTACTCCGAAGCCGATGCAGATGCGTACCATCTGCGATTCGTTGACGACGCGCGCTGCATCGGTCCGGCACCGGCCAAAGAATCCTATCTCGACGCCGAGCGCATTCTAAACGCGGCGCGGTCGATGCAAGCCGATGCGCTCCATCCCGGTTACGGGTTTCTCTCGGAGCGGGCGCCGTTCGCACGCGCCGTGTGCGAGGCGGGATTGATTTTCGTTGGGCCTTCACCCGAAGCGATGGCGGCCATGGGCAGCAAGATCGAGGCGAAGCGGCGCGTCCGTGAGTTCGACGTGCCGACCGTTCCCGGCTACGACGGAGCGGACCAGTCGTCCAAGGCACTGCAGCGCGAAGCCGAGCGCATCGGCTTCCCCCTGCTGGTTAAGGCGAGCGCCGGCGGCGGTGGCCGCGGCATGCGAATCGTCGAATCGGCCGCCGCCTTCGGCGAAGCGCTCGACGCCGCCAAACGCGAAGCAATGGCTGCCTTCGGCGACGACACGGTGCTGCTCGAACGGTATCTGCAGCGCCCGCGCCATATAGAGTTCCAGATCTTCGCCGACGCGCACGGCTCGACGATTCATCTCGGCGAGCGCGAGTGTTCGATACAGCGCCGCCACCAAAAGGTCATCGAGGAGGCGCCGTCGGTTGCATTAAGCGATGCATTGCGTGAGGAAATGGGCGCCGCGGCCGTGCGCGCCGCGCAGGCGGTCGGCTATCAGAATGCCGGCACGTGCGAGTTCATGCTCGACGCGCAGAACCGTTACTACTTCCTTGAGATGAACGCGCGATTGCAAGTCGAGCACCCGGTGACGGAGCTCGTGTACGACGTCGATCTCGTCCAATGGCAACTGCGGATCGCGTCGGGCGAACGATTGCCGTTGTCGCAAGACCGGGTTCGCCCGCGCGGTTGGGCGATCGAGGCCCGCGTCTACGCCGAGGACCCCGCCAACAACATGCTGCCCTCGACTGGAACGATCGAGCGATGGACGCCGCCCGAGGGACCCGGCATCCGAGTCGATGCGGGCGTCGCCGCCGGCAGCGAGGTGAGCTCCCACTACGATCCGATGCTGGCCAAGCTCATCGCCTTCGGCAGCGATCGCGACCAGGCGATTGCGCGCTTGACCTCGGCGCTCAACGAGTACGCGGTCGGCGGCATTCGCACCAACCTTCCTTTATTACGCTGGATCGCGCGCGACGAGGTTTTTCGGGCCGGCGAGACCACCACGAGCTTTCTTGCCGAGCGCCTGGACGAGGCGATCTTCAAGGAGAGCCCACCGCCGCTCGAGGCGGTTCTGCTCTGTGCCGCCGGCCTGCTGGTCGATGGAGCGGAGCCCTGGCGCCTAAGCAGCGTCGGTTCGCCGTTGCGTCTCGCCCATGCCGGGGGCGTGACCGAGCTCGTCGCTAGCGCGACCGGCAGATCGGGCGTTTGGCGGATCTCCGGCGCCGCCGGCGGCGAGCTGCACGCGAAGCGCCACGGAGAGGTCGTGAACGCGACGTTCGATGGTGCGCAGATTGCCGGCCCGGTTTCGCGCTTACCCGAGACGTTCGAAGTCACGCTGAATGGAAAATCCTACGCGTTCCGATTCGCAGAAGCGTTGGCGACCGGCGGCGCACAGTTCGCGCACGGCGCCGCGGCCGACGGGCACGTGACTGCGCCAATGCCCGGCCGGATCGTGAAGGTCGCCGTTCGCGAAGGCGAGGAGGTAGCCGAACACGCGTTGCTCGTTGTGCTCGAGGCCATGAAAATGGAACACCGGATCGAAGCCCCGACCGCGGCGAAAGTTCGATCGGTGCTCGTCGGGGAAGGTACGATCGTTGCCGGCGGCACTCCGCTGGTCGAACTCGTGTCCAACGAAACGTGAGACTTCCAACCACCGTCACGATCTTCGAGGTGGGCGCGCGCGACGGGCTCCAGAACGAACGTGCCGTCGTTTCGACCGACGACAAAGTTCGCTACATCGATCTCCTCTCCGACACGGGTTTGCGCTGGATCGAAGCGACCTCGTTCGTCAGCCCGAAGGCGATCCCGCAACTCGCCGATGCCGCCGAAGTTTTTGCGCGCATCCGTAAGAAGCCCGGCGTGGTCTATCCCGTGCTCGTCCCGAACATGAAAGGATTCGAGCGCGCACAGGCGGCCGGCGCCGACGCGATCGCGGTCTTCACCGCAGCCTCCGAAGCGTTCACGAAGCGCAACATCAACATGACGATCGACGAGTCGCTCGATACGTTTCGCGACGTCGTCACAACCGCGAAGCGCGACGGCCTGTGGGTGCGCGGGTATGTCTCGACGGCGTTCGGCTCGCCGTTCGGCGATGCCGTGACGCCGAAGGACGTCGTCGGCGTCAGCGTCAAGCTCATGGAGATGGGCTGCGATGAGCTCTCGATCGGCGATACGATCGGCGTCGGCGTTCCGAGCCAGGTTGAGGAGCTCGTTCCGCTGCTTGCCGAGCGCATTCCGCTCGAGTCGATCGCGATGCACTTTCACGACACGCGCGGCACGGCGCTCGCTAACGTGTATGCCGCGTTGCAGCAGGGCATCACGAAGTTCGATTCCTCGTCGGGTGGCCTCGGCGGCTGCCCGTACGCACCCGGCGCAACTGGAAACGTCGGCACCGAGGACGTACTCTATCTCATGCACACAATGGGCATCGAGACGGGCGTTGACATCCACAAGGTCCGCACAGCCTCGCGCTTCATCGCCGGCATCGTCGATCACGCACTGACGAGCAAAGCCTTCCAAGCCATGGAAGCTGCTGGGTAGCAGCCGATAATGCCGACGTCTGCCGATATCTTCTACGTTTTCGTCAGCCTGCTTGTGATGGTCAACCCCATCGAGGCGGCGGCCGCATTTGCGACGCTAACGGGCGGCCGGACGCGACAGGAGCAGGCGAGTATCGCGCTTCGCGCGACCATCGTCGGCGGAGTGATCCTGATCGCGTTTGCGTTCGCGGGTGACGGGCTGCTCGACGCGCTCGGCGTCTCGATGTCGGCGTTTCGAATCGCCGGCGGCCTGCTGCTCTTGAAGGTCGGTTTCAATATGGTGTTCGCGGAGAAGACCGATCGTCAGACGGCCGACGCAGCGAAGGCGACCTCGCCGCCACAGAGCGATCCATCGGTCTTTCCGCTCGGCATTCCGATCATCACCGGCCCGGGTGCGTTAACGGTCAGCGTCGCCTTAGTCAACCTTAACACCGGGAAAGGGGCATTCGACGCCATCGTCTTCGTCGGCGTGACGATCGTCGTCTTTGCGATCACCTACGTCTTCATGCGTGGCGCCGAGCAGCTAACGAAATGGTTCGGCCCGACGGGCGTCGATGCGATGGGTCGCATCGCCGGCATTATCGTTTCGGCGATTGCGGTGCAGCTCGTCCTCAATGGATTGATCGAAGTTTTGCACGGCGCGATGAAGGGCTGACGATGGGAAGAGCTCGACGGGGCGAGAATAGCGCGCTATGATCGTTCGCGCGGGCGTGCTCTACGACGGGACGCTCGAGCCGCCCAAGCCCCGCGTCGACGTCGTCGTCGCACAAGGACGCATCAAAGAGATTCGTGCCGCCGCGGGCGAGTGCGATCTCGAAGCCGCCTGTGTCACTCCCGGATTGGTCAACGCGCACGCGCATCTCGAAGCGAGCGGCGAACCCGACATGATGACATTTGTCCAGACGACGACCGCACAGCAGCGCGTCCTCCGCGCGGTCGATAATGCGCGCAAGTCCGTGGCGGCCGGCATTACGACGATCCGCGACGTCGGCAGCTCGAGCGCGCTCGGACCCGACGTGCGCGATGCAATCGTAGCCGGCCGCATTCCGGGGCCGCGCATGCGGGCCGCATCGTGCGTTCTCTGCATGACCGGCGGGCATGGCTGGCCGATCGGGCGCGCCGTCGATTCGCCATGGGAGGCGCGAAAGGCCGTGCGCGAGCAGCTCTGGTCGGGCGCCGACTGCATCAAAGTCATCGCGACCGGCGGCGTGTTGACGAAAGGAGCGGTGCCGGGAAACGCGCAGCTCACGCCTGAGGAACTCGCCGCCGCGATAGACGAGGCGCATCGCCACGGACTACGCGTTGCGGCGCATGCAATCGGCACCCAAGGGATCAAAAATGCGCTGCGAGCCGGCGTCGATTCGATCGAGCACGGGCATATGCTCGACGAAGAGGCGATCGCCCTGTTCAAGGAGCGTAACGTCTTTCTCGTGCCGACGCTGAGCGCGCCGACGTGTATTCTCGCGCACATTGAGAACGGGCAACAACCTGAGTACGTCGTTGCGAAGGCGCGTACCGTCAACGAGGCGATGCTTACGAACATTCGGCACGCGTACGAGAGCGGCGTCCGCATCGCCGGCGGATCCGATGCCGGCACGCCTTACAACTATCACGAGGACTACGCGCAAGAGGTCGAGCTCATGTGGGCGCTTCTCGGCATGACGCCGCAGCAGGCGCTCCACGCGGCCACAGCCGTTGCCGCCGAGCTCATCGGCCTCCATCGCGGGGTGGTAGCGATCGATGAGCCCGCCGATCTGCTGCTCCTCGATCGCGACGCCGGCGACGACATCCGCGCGCTTCGCGAACCAAAAATGGTGATCAAAGACGGAGCGATTCAATGAGCGTGCGCCACGGGTCCGTTCGGGTTGCAGCTGCGATGGCACTCGTCGCAGTTACATATCTCATCGCGCAGCTCCATACCGGCGGCTCGCACGTCTCGGCGGCGCCGGCGCGTCCGCCGGGCGAACCGATCGCCGGCAGCCCGATCGAGCACGTGATCGTCCTCGTGCAGGAAAACCGCAGTTTCGATAACTTGTTCGCGTCGTCGATTCTCGCGCACGGCGGACCGTACCCCGGCGCCAACACGTCGCAGACGACGACCGTCGACGGCACGCGCATAACGCTCCATCCCGTGCCCTTCGAGTATCCCGCCGATCCACGCCACAACAATCTTTCGCTGGAAAGCGAGTGGGATCGCGGCAAGATGGACGGCTTCGGACGCGATTATGTAACGACGCTCTTGGGCACGAAAGCGCTGTCGAACTTTCCATACGCGTACGTGCCGTCGTACGAGATGACACTCTACCACATCCTAGCCGCGCGCTATGCGCTCGCCGACGAGAACTTTGCAACCCGCCTCGTTCCGACGTTTCCCAGCCATTACACGCTACAGACGGCGCAGAGCCGCATCGCCGGCAATCCGAACGACTCAATCTGGGGCTGCGATTCGAAGCCCGGGACGACGGTGCCGTTCTTCGGTAGCGGCGAGAACGTCATTACGCCGGGCATCTTTCCGTGTTTCGACCAAACGATGATCGGCGATCTGCTCGACGCTGCCCACGTCAGCTGGCGCTACTACACCGGCGCGTACGACGATGCGAGCGATCCGGCCGTCAACATTTACGATGCCTTCCGTAAAGTTCGCTATGGCCCGGATTGGCAACGCAACGTCATCACGCCGTCGGGAACGATCCTGAGCGACATTCAATCCTGCAATCTTCCGCAGGTTTCATTTGTCATGCCGAACTGGCTCGACTCCGACCATGCCGGCAATCTCAGCGGCGGTGGACCGGGATGGGTCGGATCGATCTATCTCGCGATCGTCCAGAGCCAGCGCGCCGCCCCTGCGTGCAACTACTACAAGGACACCGCGATCGTCCTCACGTGGGATGATTCCGGCGGCTGGTACGATCACGTCGGGCCGCCGGCCGGACCCGACGGTACGACGTGGGGATTTCGCATTCCGATCGTCGTGATCTCCGCCTGGGCGCACTCGAACTACGATCCGGCGCACCCTACGACGATGCCCTACGTTTCGCATACGGTGCGCGAATCGACCTCGATCGTGAAGTTTATCGAGAGGAACTGGGCGCTCGGGAACATGGGTCAGCGCGATGTAACCGATGACGATCTTAACGATATGTTCGACTACACGCGAGCGGCGCCGGTTCCGGCGTTCTCCGAAGTCTCGATGAAGCGGCTCATTCGCGCCACTCGCTTCAACCTTGCCGTCGCCGAGGCGAACGATCATACCGTCGACGACGATCGCTAAGCGTCGGGATCCTAGGTGACGCTGGCCGGGCTGCGCCTAGCGGTGCTGGCGCCGATCTCATGGCCGACGCCGCCGCCGGGTTACGGTCCGTGGGAGCAAATCGCGTTCAACATCGCCGACGGTATGCGCCGCCGGGGGCTCGACGTCACGCTTTTCGCGACCGGCAACTCACGCTTTGCGGGCGCGCTGCGCTCAGTCGTCTCGGTCGGGCTCAACGAAGACCCTGCGCTCAACGCCGAGGTCTTTACGGCGCTGCACATCGGCGAACTCTTTGGGAGCGCGCGCGAGTTCGATCTCATTCACAACAACTTCGACTGGAAACCGCTGACGTACGCGCTGGGATCGGAACGGCCGCCGATGCTCACGACGATTCACGGCTTCTCCTCACCGCAGATCCTGGCTGCGTACTATGCGGCCGCGCAACGCAGCTTCTATTGCTCCATCTCCGATGCCGATCGCGATCCCGGGCTAAACTACGTCGCAACGACGTATAACGGCATCGACCCAACCGAGTTCACGTTTCGCGATACACCCGGCGAGTATCTCTGCTTTCTTGGACGCTTCCACCCGGAAAAAGGGACGCATCTCGCGATCGAGGTCGCAAAGCGCGCCGGAGTCCGCCTAAAAATCGCGGCGATACCGCAGGACGAACAATATTTCCGCGAGCTCGTCGCTCCGCACATCGACGGCGATCGCGTGCAATACCTCGGAGCCGTCGAACGGGCGGCGCGCGACGAACTGCTTTCGAATGCGCTCGCGCTCGTCCACATGACCACGCGCCCGGAGCGATTCGGTCTTACGCTCGTCGAAGCGATGGCGTGCGGCACGCCCGTGCTCGGCGCGCGCATGGGTTCGATTCCCGAGATCGTCGTCGACGGCGTCACGGGGTTCCTGTGCGACGACGTCGACGACGCCGCGGGAAAGGTGCCGTTACTCGCCTCGCTCGATCGACGCGCGTGCCGCGCCCGAGTCGAGGCCGAGTTCACCGTCGAGCGCATGGTCGACCGCTATCTCGCCGCATACGCGAAGGCGCTGCGGCGGCAGACGCCGGGACCACCCAGCGAGTCGCAGCTCCAAGCGCGGCGGCACGATTGGTGGGACCGTCCGATGGCGTACACGGAGATTCCGCCCAAACCGAGAAGCCTCGGCCTCTCATGACGCTAAAGATCGAACGCGATTACTCCGGCCGCACGCTCTACGAGAAGCTCGGCGTCCGCAGCGATGCGCACGTCGCGCTCGTCGGCACACACGACGAGCTCTTTACGATCGAGCTGAACGAGCGGCTCGCAAAGTCCGCGTCGGAGGCACTGCGCACCGAATACGATCTAATCTTCGTGCGCGTCGACGCGCCGCGCGACCTCGTGCGGATCGAGCGCGCGGCCGAGCACGTAAAGGACGACGGCGCCGTATGGGTCTTCCACCCGAAAGGGCGTGGTGCGACACCGAACGCATCCCGCGTGCGCGAGAGCGGCATCGCCGCCGGCCTCGTGGATAATAAGATCAGCGCCTACACCGATTCGCACACGGCGATGCGGTTCGTCGTTCCGGTCGCCCGCCGCCGCTGACTAGGAAGGCGGAAGGGTTACTTTCCGGCCGTTTACCCAGGTCTCCGAGACCTTGATATCTCCGAGCTTCTCTGGGTCGGTCGTCAGCGGATTCGATTCAAAGATCGCAAGATCGGCGTACTTACCGGTCTCGAGCGAGCCGGCCTTATCGCCCAATCCGCAGTGCGACGCTGCAACGGTCGTCATTCCCTTGAGCGCCATCTGCAGCGTGACGGCCTGATTTGCGCCGACAACCGAGCCGTCGATCACGCAACGCCGCGTCACTGCCGTGCCGATCTCGCGCAGCGGCGAAACGGGCGAGCACGGCGCATCGCTGTGAATCGAGAACGGCACGCCGAGCGAGACAAACTCCCCTGCGGGATTGAAGCGCTCGGCGCGTTCGGGGCCGAGCAGCTCGTCGCGATAGGCTGCGCCGTAGTAGTAGACGTTATTCATCAAGTGGCTCGGCTGCACGCCTAGCTGCTTCATGCGCGTCAGCTGATCGGGGCGCGTAATCGAGCAGTGCTCGATCCGATTGATACCGTTGGCCAGCGGATCCGAGCCGAACGAAGCCTCGATCGCATCGAGAATCATATCGAGCGACGCGTCGCCGTTCGTATGGATCGAAACCGGCCAGCCCGCGGACTTGATCTGCCCGACGAGTTGCTTGAGCTGATCGGCCGGAAAGTCCGGCATGCCTTTGGTTGTCGTGTTGAGATACGGCTGCGTTTGATATCCGGTAAGATTCTGCGGGGAGCCGTCGGCCACGATCTTCACCGCGTAGAACGAGAGCAGCGATCCTGGAATCTCCAGCCCCTTCGCGCCTGGTCTCCCATACGGCTTGATGAACTCCATAGTTTCCTGGATGTACTCGACCATTGGACTGACACTGTACCGCACCGGTGAGTCTGCCATGATCGCGCGATAACCGTCGAAAACCTTCGGCATCGGTGCGAGCGCGCCGGCCTCATGCACCATCGTGCATCCCAGCGCCGCCGACTGGTAGAGAAACTTCGTGACCGCGGTGCCGACGAACTCGGGCGTAAGCTTCGGCAATCCAACGACGAACTTCTGAATCGCTGTCATCTCGTAGACCATGCCATTGAGATTACCGCTGCTGTCCTTGCCGAACCGGCCGCCCGCGGGCAGATCGGGCGTCTGCGCCGTCACGCCGACCGCTTTGAAGGCTAGCGAGTTGGCCGTGGCGGTGTGCATCGTGACGTAGTAGACGAAAATCGGATGCGCGGTCGAGACGCCGTCGAGATCCTGGATGCTGAAGTTCCCCTTCTGCAAGACGCTGTCGTAGTATCCGGCGTAAATCCACTGGCCGGCGGGAGTCTGCGCAGCTTTGGTCTTGAGAGCTGCGATGACGTCGCCTTTGCTCTTATAAACGTCGTAGTTCACGTTCATCATCGTCGCCAGCATGATGCCGCCGGGCAACGGATGCTGGTGTGGATCGATCAATCCGGGCATGAGCGTTCGGCCTTGCAGATCGACCTGGGCGGCATCGGCACCGGCAGCCGCGAGCGCATCGGCCTTCGTACCGACCGTGAGAATCGTATTGCCGGTTATACACACCGCTTCTGCCGTCGGTTGTGCATCGTTCATCGTGACGACCGGGCCGCCGTAAAAGACGGTAGCCTTTGGCGAACCGGACGCTTGAGCGAGCGCCCTGCTTGCCAATCCCGCACTCGCAAGACCCGCTAATGCGGCCGATCCAGCGAGAAAGTGTCTGCGCGATAACTCGTTCCGTTCCGTCGCGCCAAATCCAAACAGATCACCGACACAAATCCGGCACATGCGTTGCTCCTTTGCGCGAGTCGTTCTGGGCCTACGAGCGTTCGCCTGCTACGTTATCCAACGCAGCAACGCAAGCGCGTGTCGTGCTCGCTCGATTGCTGCATCGCCGACTGGTCCGTCGACGAGCATCGTGAAGTGGCCCATCTTCCGGCGCTCGACGGCGTGACGCTTTCCATAGATGTGAAGAACGATCGACGGATCGCGGAGCAACTCGTCGACGCCGCCGAGCGTATCTCCGGTGCCCGCGCCGAGAATGTTCATCATAATCGCGTTTGCCAGCAGGCGCGGCGGCGAGAGCGGGAGGTCGCAGATCGCGCGAACGTGTTGCTCGTACTGCGAACAGGGCGTGACGTCGATCGTGTAATGCCCGCTATTGTGCGGCCGCGGCGCGATCTCGTTGACCATGAGCTCGCCGCCGGTGGACAGGAAGAACTCAACGCAGTACGTTCCGATGATTTCGAGGCTTCGCCCGATCGTCACCGCGATCTCCTGCGCCCGAGCCGCGATGCTTGGATCGACGCGCGCAGGCGCGATCGTCATCGCGAGAATACCGCGGTCGTGCTCGTTCTCTGCGACCGGATATGTCACGACCTCGCCGTGCCGATTGCGGGTCGCGATGACGCTTAGCTCGCACGCTAGATCGACGTAGCGCTCGTAGACGAGTTCCACACCGCCGGCTGCGAGCAGCGCGGCATCGGCATCTTCCGGCCGGTGGATCCGCCACTGACCCTTTCCGTCGTACCCGCCGGTCACCGTCTTGAGCACGCCCGGAAAGCCGATCTGCTTCTCGGCCTCAACGAGATCCGCATCGCTGCTCACACCGGCAAATGGGGTCGTGGCAACGCCGCACTCACGAATGAAGCATTTCTCGACCAAGCGGTTCTGGGTGGCGCGTAATACGCGGCTCGATGGCGTCACCGAATAGCCAAGCGACTCCAGGTGCTCGACCGAACCGACAGCGATGTTCTCGAACTCGTACGTGATAACGTCGCTGCGCCGGCCCAGCTCCTCGATGGCGGCAACGTCGTCGTAGGCCGCGACGATCTGTTCGTCGGCGACCTGTCCGCACGGCGAATGCTCCTGCGGGTCGAGCGTGATCACGTGGTAACCCATGCGTTTCGCATCGAGCGCGATCATGCGGCCGAGTTGACCGCCGCCGATCACGCCAATCGTGCGAACGAGCTTCAATCGAGGGTGCTGGACGCGGCCGAATCGTGCATCGCAGCGACGTACGCCGCAAGGCGTTGCGCAACGCCGGCATCGTGCAGGGCGACGATGCGCGCTGCAAAGAGCGCGGCATTAACGGCGCCGCCAATCGCCATCGTCGCGACGGGCACGCCGGGCGGCATCTGCACGATCGAGAGCAGCGAATCAAGGCCGCTGAGCTTCGCCGTCTGGACCGGTACGCCGATGACCGGTACGAGTGTCTTCGCGGCCGTCATGCCGGGCAGGTGCGCTGCACCGCCGGCGCCCGCGATGATTGCGACGAGGCCGCGTTGCGCCGCGGATGCGGCGTACTCGAACATTTCGTCAGGCATCCGATGCGCCGAAACGACGCGCACTTCGCAAGCGATGCCGAGCTCGTCGAGCGTATCGCGCGCGCCCGCCATCGTCTCCCAATCCGAACGACTTCCTATGATGATGCCGATGATCGGATGTTTTCCTGTTTGCGCCATCGCCGAGGCGCTTCGCGCCGACCCTCGAACCCACCCGCTATGGCTCGCTTTCTCTTAGGCATTAACTACTGGCCGCGGCACAGCGCGATGTACATGTGGGAACGCTTCGATCTCGGCGAGATCAGCGAAGACATGGCACGTATCAAGGGAATGGGGCTCGACGTCGTACGCTTCTTCTTGAAGTGGGAGACCTTTCAACCCGAACCGTCCCGAATGAACGCGGAGGCGCTCCATCATTTCGACGCGGTCATGCAGACGATCGCCAACTGCGGCTTGCGCGCGATCCCGACCCTCTACTGCGGCCACATGAGCGGGTGCAACTGGCTGCCCGCATGGAGTCTCGATCGCGATACGCCGGCGGGTCTCTTTCGAACGATCAGCGGGGATCGCATAGCCGAACATGGCATCGGCGACTTCTATGCCGATCAGCAGTTGGTGCGGGCGCAGGTGTTCTTCGCACGCAGCGTCGGCGAGCGCGTCCGCGAGCATCCAGCCCTCTTTCTTTGGGATACTCGGAAACGAGTTTTCAAACTTGCGTCAGCCCGCGACGCCGGACGATGCCGCAGAATGGAGCTCGCGGCTGACCGATACGCTGCTCAGCGCCTCGGGTGTTTCGGCGAGCGGAGGCATGCACAGCCAAGATCTCGACCAGGACAGGAACATCCGCTCCTCCAGCATCGCACGCACCTGGCCAATCGCGACGATGCACGGATACTCCGCCTATAGTGCATGGGCGAGAGATCGGCTCGATACCAACGTCGTGCCATTTCTCGCGCAGCTGCAGCAATCGTTCAGCGACCGGCGCGTACTCTTCACCGAGCTGGGCAATCCGCAGTGCCCGCCGGGCGAACATCGCATCGACGGCTTTGCATGCCTCGACGAAAACGAAATGGTCGCGTATGGCCGCGGCGTCATCGATCGTCTCCACGAGCGCGGGGCCTTAGGCGCGTTTTGGTGGTGCTGGGCGGATTACGATCCGGCGCTCGCTGCGTTACCGCCGTTCGACCGCGCGCCGCACGAGCTGCGGTTCGGCGTCATCCGGAGCGACGGCGGCTTCAAGCCGGTTGCCGAGATGCTCGCCGAGATCGCGTGCGAAGGCCGCAGCGTCATCGAGGCACCCAGCTCGATCGCCGCCGAAGCGGCGCACTACGCCGGATTGCCGCAGAGCATCGCCGACGAGTATCGCGCGTATTGCGAGACGCATGCCTAACGAACGCGTCATAATCGTCACCGGTGCGAGCTCCGGCATCGGTAGCGCGCTCGCGATCGCCGCGGCGCGCCACTTTCGCCTCGTCCTCGTTGCGCGCCGCGCGGATCGGCTCGACGCAGTCGCGCATCGTATTGCAGAAGCGGGCGGTGCCTGCATCGCACGCAGCGGGGACGTCACCGCACCCGAAATGCCGGCACGTATCGTCGATGCGGCGATAGCCGCATTCGGAAGGATCGACGTCGTCGTGAATAATGCCGGCGCGGGTGCGTATGGAGCGCTGCTCGATCAGAGCGACGCCGCGATCGCCGCACAGTGGCAGCTCCATGTAGCGGCGCCGCTGCGTCTCGCGCGCGCCGCGCGGGCGCAACTCGAACGCACGCGCGGACAACTCGTATTCATCGGTTCCGGAGCGGCGCGCATTCCATTGCCGCATTTTGGATCCTATGCGCCGGCGAAGGCGGCGATTCGTGCGGCAGCGATCCAGCTGCGCCGGGAACTCCGCGGAAAGGGCATCGCCGTAACGTACGTCGATCCGGGCGTCGTGGCAACCGAGTTTCACGATGTTATCGGGGTCCGCCGCGCCGGAGAGATCGCAGCGTCGCCGGATCGCGTGGCGCGCGCGATCCTGCGAGGGATCGAGCGCCGGCGAGCGACGGTCAACGCCGTCTGGTGGCAGACGGCAGGAGCCGTTGCCGGCGAGTGGCTTGGAACCTTCGCCGATCCCATCATCGTGTCGCGCTTTACGATGCAACCGCGCGACGCCGAGCAGGGAGCTCGCGCGGAGCCGCAGGGCGCCGAAAGCGCGGCCGAGCGGTTCGAAAAGGTCTTGGAACCGCTGGGGCGACGCATGGAACGCGTGAAGCTCTCGCCAACCTTCGTCCGCGAGGCACTTGTGCCCGGGGCGTTGCTCGAGCTCGGTGCATTGGCCATGCGCTGGGCCGGCATGCCCAATAAGAACGAGCGCGCCGCGTTGCGCGAGGTCCTCGATGCGCTGGCCGCCGCGGGCTATATCGAACCGACAGAGGAGGATACGTGGAAGGTTCTACGCGCCGCCGATTGAGCGGCATCATTGTCGCTTGCGCATTTGCAGCCACTTGCGCCGCAGCGGTCGCGAAATCGCATCGCATCGAGCAGACGGGCACCTTCGCACTGCTGAGCGGCGCGCCGCAAATCGTCTCGAAGTTTTGGACCAGCCACGCTAACGGATTAAACGCGACGCTCAAAATCAAACAGTTCCAGCTCGATGGAACGACGCCGATCCTCGACTATACCGTCGACATGCAACGCATCATGCACCTCGTCGTTGTGCGCGACGATTTCGCAACCTTCGCGCACCTCCATCCGGCCTTCGACGTAACGAGCGGCACGTTCCGCCAGCCGTTCACGCGCGACTCCGGTCATGAATACTACGTCTACGCCGATACAACGCCGAAGGGCCTCGGGCAGCAAGTCTTTCGCTTCACGTTACAGAGCAGCGGACCGCTCGCAAGCACGACTCCCTCGTTAACCGTGTCGCCACCGACGGCCGCAGCCGGTCCGTACACCGTCACGCTCGGGCAGACGTCATTTTCCGCGAATCAGCCGCTCAAGGTGAGCATTACCGTCACGAAGGGCGGCAAGCCGGCTTCGGATCTCGGCACGTTTCTCGGCGCCGCCGCGCACGCCGTGTTCATCAATACGTCGACGCTCGCGTACGTGCACGTCCATCCGATGGTCAAGGGCTCGATGAGCAGCATGGCACTTGCGGGACCGCACATGATGATGATGCTACCGGCACTCCCGGCGGGAACGTATAAGCTCTGGATCCAGTTTCGCGGCGGAAACGACGTTATCTATACGGCGCCGTTCACGGTCGTAGCGCAGTAACCGCGTAGCGGTGCGCGTACTTCGCGCCGATCGACGCGAAGAAGATAGCGGTTGCGAACAGGACGATGGTCGCGCCGCTCGACGCGCGAACGTAGTATGAGAGGTAGAGTCCGCCGACGGTGCTGATTGCGCCGAAGATCGCTGCGAGCGTCATCATCGGCGCAAAGCGCGACGTCAACTGATAGGCGGCCGCGGCCGGAGTGACGAGCAGCGCCGCGACGAGCACGATGCCGACCGCCTGCAGCGAAACGACGATCGTCAACGCCAAGAGAACGAGCAGCACGTACTCGTATGTAGGCGATGCGATGCCGCTGGCCTGCGCGACGATCGGGTCGAACGTCGTGTACAGCAGCCCTCGAAAGAGTATCGTGACCGTCGCCGCAACGAAGACGCTTAGCGCGACGATCAGCCAGAGATCCTGCGGTTGTACTGCCAGAATGTCGCCGAAGAGAAAGCTCTGCAGATCCAGCGCGTAGCTGCGCTGCTGGCTCATAAGGTAAACGCCGAGCGCGAACATGCCTGTGAAAAGAACGCCGATCGTCGTATCGAGCGAGATCCGTGCGCGCCGATGAACGAAGCCGATGCCGAGCGCGGTGACGATTGCTACGATGCCCGCGCCGATGTAGAAGTTTGCACCGCGCAGATAGGCGATGACGATGCCCGCAAACGATGCGTGTGCGATGCCGTCGCCAATGAACGAAAGCCGGCGCAAGATGACGTAGGTTCCCATCGTCGAGCAGAGCAGACCGACTGCGAGCGCGGCAACGAAGGCACGCTGCATGAAAGCGTAATGGAACGGCACGACGAGCGCATCGAAGCTCACGGTTTAATCTCCGGATGCACTGCATGCGCGTCATGCGGCTCGTGATCGTGGCGGAGATGTCCGTGCGTGTGCGTGTGCTCGCGAATCGCCGCATAGGCGCCGGAATCGACGACCTCGCGCGGCGTTCCAAGCGCGAGGACGCGCCGGTCGAGCACCGCCAAGCGGTCGAACCAGGCCTCGACTCGATCGAGATCGTGTGTGGCGACGATGACCGGCAATCCGCCGGCGACCAACTCGCGCACGATGCACCGGAGCGATTCTTCCGTCGCTGCATCGACCCCGGTCGTCGGTTCGTCGAGCAGCAAGAGCTTCGGCTCTTGAGCGATCGCACGTGCGACGAATGCCCGCTGCTGCTGTCCGCCTGAGAGCCGGGCGATAGGCCGGCCGGCCAGTTCCGTCATACGGACGACGTTGAGCGCATGATGGACGACCTCGCGGTCGCGAGCACCGAAACGCTGCCAGAAGTGCAAGCCCGCGAAGCGACCCATCGCGACAACGTCCCAGACGGTCGCCGGAAAGGACCAATCGACCGCTTCGACCTGCGGCACGTATGCGATCGTTCCCGCCGGCAGCGCCCGCGGATGCTTACCGAGCACACTCAGCTCGCCGCTGGTTGGGAGCAACAACCCGGCAATGGTCTTGAGGAGTGTCGATTTTCCGGACCCGTTTGGACCGACGATGCCGAGTGCTTCGCCGAAATGAACGCCCAGCGTCACATCAGTGAGCGCGGGAAAATCGTCGTATCGCACGCAGAGCTTGCGCGCGTCGACCGCGTCCTCGCGATTCATCGAAGCGTCTTCACGATCGCGCGCGTGTCGTACGTGAGCATCGCGACGTAGTTGGCGACCTCAGGTTTCGTGCCGACCGAGTCGTCGTAGAGATCCTCGACCACCTTGATATTCGCGCCCTGCGCGATCGCGTAGAGCAGCTTGGGACTGTACTCCGGCTCGCTGAAGACGCCGCGCACGCCGTGTGCCTTGGCAAGATCGATCAAGGCCGCGATCTGCTGTGGGTTGGGCTCCTGCCCCGGATTGCGCTCGACGAAGCCGAGCGTCGTGATGCCGAAGCGATCGTTGTAATACTGCCATGCATTATGGAAGACGATCATGTAGCGATGCGCCGGCGGAATCGTATCGATCTCCGTCTGAATCCCGGATCGCAACGCATCGAGTTGCCGATTATACCGCAACGCGTTGCGTCGATAGACCGGCGCATGCTGCGGGTCGATCGCGACGAGCGCGTCGCGGATTTTTGTCACATACGCTTTGGCGAGCACGGGATCCATCCAAAGATGCGGATTGCCGTCTTTCACCGGCAGGCCGTCGGCGCAGACGACGACGCGCACGTGGCCGGAGCCCGCATCTTTGAGCAGCCGGTCCAGCCAGGTCTCAAGCCCGGCGCCATTTTCGACGAGCAGATCGGCGTTCGCTACGGTTGCCACGTCTTGGGGAGCCGGTTGGAAGGTTTCGGGAGAGGCACCGATCGGAACGATGCTACGCACGCTCACGTACTCGCCGCCGACGCCTTGGACGAATGAGTTGAGAACCGAGATCGTGGTTGCGACCTGAATCTTGCCGTTCTTCGGCGCAGCCGCGCTGCTGCAGCCGGCGAGAATGCATGCGGCAACGATACCGATGATCTGTCCGCGCGTCACTTGCACGCGCTGCACCTTCCGAAGAACTCGATCGCGTGACCGTCAAGTTCGAATCCGCTTACCGAACGCAGCGATTCGGCGAACTGTTCCATAGCGCCGCAGTCGACGTCTTCGACGCGGCCGCACGACTGACAGATCGCATGGTGGTGATGGCGTTCGGGCTCGCAGAGCATATACGTCGCCTCGCCCTGCGCATCGGGGCGCGACGTTATCTCGCCCTTATTGAGCAGTCGCTCCAGCGTACGATAGACGGTCGACAGCGAAACTTTGGCGCCGCCTTCTTGCAAACTCCGGTGAATCTCAGCGGCCGAAAGAAACCGTGGTTCGCGCCGCAGGACCGATGCGATCTGCTCGCGCGGCTGTGTAACGTAGTCGGCTCGACTCCCCATGGAGAGGCTATTTGCGAATTGTTCGCAAAATATCCTACGTTGGCGCAGGAGCCGGCGGACTCGGACAGGTCGCAATCGCGGCCTTCGCCTGCGTACTGATCTGGTCGCGCCAGTACTGCGACGTGTCGCCCCACACCGGCAGCGTGAGCCCAACGGCTGCCGCGCGGCTCTGCACCTTTGGTGCCGCACCGGCAATCGCTTTTGGCACCGTGCCGCCGTCGTCGTTGACGACTTTGGCGAGCGAGAGCCATGCGTCGGCGAGCATCATCGTCGGCAATCCCTTTGCGGCCGCCGGGCACGAGGCGTTCATTTTCACCGCGAGATCCGATTGGAGCGCAAGCCCCCACGCAGCCGTCGCAGCGATATCCGCCGTGAGCGATGCCAGCCGGGCATCATCCGTGCAGACGTTCTGGAGGACCTCTTGCTCTTCACGCAAGGTCGAAAGGGCGTCGGCGATCGCGCCGTAGCGCTTCTCGAGCTCCGCGGGCTTATTGCTCGGGGCGTGCCGGTCGTAATACGCGATATGCGCCGACGCGTCGCCGATGGTCTGACCGTTACAACGGTCGGCGGCCGCGATCGCACCTTGCGCGGCCGGTGCCGGCGGCGCGAGCGCTGCCCCGAATAGCGCGACAACCGCGAAGGTAAAGAGCGTCTTTTTCATAGCCTCCATCTTTACGGCAGTGTAAACGGGTTCGAGTGTTCGGATGCGAGGATGTACCACGCCGTCGCCCCGACGTGCAGTGAAGCATAGTACTTGTCGCCGTCGCAATCGCGCAGACCACTTATCGACGCCGCGATGATTCCCCGCCCATCGTTGTTGGGGCCGCTTGTCTGAGCGTATTCGACATCGCTCAAATAAGCTGCTGCCTGCGCCGGATCGCCGGTTTGTCCGCGGAGCTCGAGCGCGTCGGCAAGATGCGCCGTTCCCTCAAACCAGACACCGTCGAGGTCGCCGCTGCAAAAACTTACGCCGCTAAAACCCCCTTTGCTGACGGCAAGATACTTAACGTCCCAGCTCGGGGCTCTCGCCCATGCCCGATTCGCGAAGGCAAGATAGCTCCACGAGTTCACGTCCTCCGGTTTAAACGAACGGTTGGGCGTCACCCCGTCGTCCCCGGTTCCGACGTAGAATCGTCCGGCGTGCGGATCCCACATCGATGCGACGAAGCGTTTTGCCCAGGCGGCCCGTGAAGTCCAGTTTGAGTCATGCGTTTCCTGCGCGAGCATCGTAAAGAGGGCGTACACGTCAATGTTATGCTCGGTCGACTTCCACGTGATCTTCTTACCGTTCCATGCGTCGCCGCCGGTGTAACCGCCCGAACCACGCGTATCTCGCGTATTGACCTGCAGCCAGCGTCCGATGCGCGTCGCACCATCGAGGTACGTGGTGTTGGACGTCTTGCTGTAGAGGCGCACGAGCGCTTGACCGACCCACGCCATGTTGCCGACATCGCTCGTGTTGTCGCGAACGACGACGTCGCTCGGATTGACCAACGGCTTCGGCGCGTAGGCGCCCCGCAGCCGGCCGTCGCCCGCGACGTCGTGCGCTTGCACGTAGAGAAACGCATTGCCGACGATCTCCGACCGCGCAATGTCGTCAACCGACCCGCGGGCGAGCAGCGCATCGATGAAGAGCGCATCGTCGTACGTCACGGCGTCGGTGAAGCCGCGCAGCGGGCCACCATCGAAGCTCCGCACGAGGCGCGGCGTGGAGTCGCTAGCATACTTGTCGAGCATGAGGTGGAGGAAGGCGTAGGCGTTCGAAACGCTGCCGGCAGGCTCGGGTTTCGCGCGCGCCATCGCGGCAGAGGCAAACGCTCCCCCGGCGGCCGAGGGGCCTGAGCATCCTACGATCCCGGCGAGCCCAATGACGAGCGCGCCGGCCGCTATGAGCCGTCGCATCTTTGACAGGTGCCAACCCCGCTGCGTACAATCCTCCAGGTCGCCGTCAGGCCGTGGGGATGTAGCTCAGCTGGTAGAGCACTTGCTTCGCATGTAAGGGGTCCGGGGTTCGAGTCCCCGCATCTCCACCAAACGACGCGCCGATTTCGTAAGCTTTTATTGCGCGTTTTTTGCGCAATAGCTACGCCGGCTCCGATGGTTCGCGCGAAACGATCTCGAGTTTGGTGCCTCCCGGATCCTCGAAGAAAATAGCCGGGTACTGCGCCATATCCTCGCTGCGTTCGACGTTACGGGCTCCGAGCTTTAGAAGCAGCGCCTCGAGTTCGATCAGGCGCGCTCGATCGACTCGAAAGGCAATCCGCGTCTGGCCGGGATCGTGGTCCGTTCGCTCGATGAGTCCCATAAAACAGTTCGCGCGTCCCGGCCGCGAGCGCTCATAGAATTCGATAGCATTGTAGCGATCGTTGACAGAGGCTTCGTGCCAGTCTCCGCTGACGTCGACATAGCAGTAGCGCTTTTGAGGTAGGCCCAACTCCGGCATAAGCGCGTCGTAAAATAGCTCGACTAGCGCCAGTGATCGGACGCGACAGTCAACGTGATCGAAGCCTCGAAACTCGCTCATCTACGCCTACGAGTACGCAGGCGTTGCTGAAGCGAAGCGACCAGGGGTACCCGCCCCGCCTTGGCGCGCGTTGTCGTGAGGATCGTGCCTCGTGCCCGTAGTCATCACGCCATCATCTCGCGAATTCGGATACTTGCAAATGCGCACTGTACGCTACTCGGGGGCGCGCGGCCGCTCAAACAATCGAGCGGCAACAGCCCCGAAGATGAATCCTCCAACGTGCGCCAAATACGCTACGCCGCCCGATTGCGCGGTCGCAATCGTCCCGACATTGAGCAACTGGAGGAGGAACCACGCTCCAGTCAAGAGCGCGGCCGAGATGTAGGTAACCTGTACGAACACAAAAATAACTAAGATTGTTCGAATCTGGTCGCGCGGATACGTGACCAAGAAAGCGCCCATGACGGCTGCAATTGCGCCGCTGGCGCCAAGGTTAGGAACAGCAGAGTGCGGATCAAACGCGACCTGGGCGAGCATCGCGACAACTCCGCCGAGGAGATAGAAGAGGGAGTAGCGCAGCGGGCCCATGGCGTCTTCGATCTCCGGGCCAAATGCCCATAAAAACACCATATTGCCGATGATGTGCGACCAGCTGGCATGCATGAACATTGCCGTCAGGATCGTGATCAAATGATGGCCCGAAGAGATATCCGCCGGGACCATCGACCACTTAGTGACCCACGGTTCGCCATTAACCAACTCGCATACAAAAACGATCAGGTTGATGATGACGATCGAGAGCGTGATGATGGGGAAATTGGTCGGGCGCCGCGTTACGTCCGTCAATGGAATCATTGGACGAAGCCTTCTAACGGCACGGCTCTCCCTCCCGTCTGGAAGGAACTGTAACATCGACGTTGAGCCGCCGCCTAAGTCTTTCCGCTCCGGGTTCCCGAGCATGGAACCGAACAGTTCCGGCGTTGAGGTCCACCACACTTATCAATATTGATATAGTGTTCGGGGCCAACGTTAACCGGACTCTCAGGCTGCATTAGGGGATCGCATGCGATACTAAATTGTCCTACTAGGTCGACAAAGGAACGGAAAAGTGCGCTTTCCAATGCTTGCCGCGCTGGCCTCGGTTGCCGCACTAACTGCATGCAGTGAGGCAATGAGCTCGCTTCCGAGAACGTCGGCCGCAGCATGCGCGCCGAAGGCACAAACGCTTTCGGCCATGCCACAAAACGCCACGGCCGTGCTGCAGCTTGCAACGGTCGCGCCGCCGGCCGCGACGGCCGCACACTTAGGGCTCTGGCCCCGCCGAGGTCCGTCCGTCCGCGTCTGCGGCGACGTGGGAAAGGGCTTTGCCCGCTGCCAAGCATGGCTACGGACCGATGTTCAAGGGGAGATCCAGCCGGGCACGCCCGGGGGCTACGGACCGAGCGACCTGCAGACGGCATACGGGCTAACATCCGACGCAGATAAAGGCCGCGGAGAGAGCGTCGCAGTCGTCGACGCCTACGACGATCCGAACGCAGCCTCAGATCTCAACGCTTATCGATCGCGATTCGGACTGCCCGCCTGCCCCGTCTCCAATGGATGCTTTACCAAACAGCAGTATACCTCGCAAGCGAATACCGGATGGGCCGGAGAAGAATCGGTTGACGTCGATATGGTTTCTGCCATTTGCCCGAACTGTAAGATTCTCTTGGTCGAAGCGGCATCCGCGAGCATCGCGGATTTCAGCACTGCCGAACGATACGCGACGGCTCATGCCGACTACGTCAGCAACAGCTGGAGCGGGAACGAGGGAACGACAACGTACGACGGAGACTATAAGGTCAGCTGCGGAGCGATCGCGGCCGCCACCGGCGACCGCGGTTACAACACCATCGCTCAATGGCCGGCCATTCTTCCGAGCGTCATCGGCGTCGGCGGAACGAGTTTGGCGTCGATCAGCCCGCGCGCAGAAACCGCATGGTCGGGCGCAGGTAGCAGTTGCAGCAAGATTTACGCCAAGCCGAGTTTCCAAAACGCTTTGAACACCGCATGCTCGATGCGCGCGCAAGCCGACGTCTCGGCCGACGCAGATCCTTCCACCGGCGTCGCGGTTTACGACACGTTCCACCGAAGAGGATGGCTCGTATTCGGTGGAACGTCCGTTGCCACGGCGATCGTCGCTTCAGTCTTCGCGCTTGAAGGGAAAACCGGCGTGGATTTTCCGGGAAACCTTTATGCGCACCCTTCAAGCTTGAACGACATCACGTCCGGAAGCAATGGTGCGTGCGGGGTACCGCTCTGCACCGCAGCTCCGGGCTGGAATGGTCCGACCGGACTGGGAACGCCAAAAGGCATCGGCGCGTTCTAGCGGCACGACGACGAATCGCAAAGCTTACTCGAAGTAGAGCGGCTCCTGCGTAGATCCGCTGTTGTTGCCGCACTCATATTTTCCGGTGAGCGTCGCAGGCCCTGAATAGTTCGGCCGGCTTCGGGACTTCGCATAGAGGACGAAACCGCCCGCAGTTGTTAGCTTAAACGACGCCGAGAAACTGTCAATGGTTTTCCTGCCCGACGTGATCGTCCAGGACACCTTGCACTTTCCCTTGTAGCTGACGTCTGTGAACGAGATCTCGTACAGCCAGTAATAGTTACTCAGGACGTAGCTCGAAGGGCCCGTTAGCCCTACGTTATCGCCACTGGATGCCCCGTTAACGCAGTCGATACAAGGCACGCCAGCTTGGTTCGGGCCGTTAGCGACGAAATTCATCATTAGCGCCGGCGCGCCGGCTTCGGGTCGGATCGAGGCCTTTTGAAAGACGAGAACACCATTAGTGGCCGGTCTGCCTTCGCCCGTTTGCGCGGCGCCGGCGAACGGTGTCGTATTGGTTCGGCCCGCGCCCGCGCAGGCCACCAAGCCGAAAGCTAACACGAAAAAGAGACAACGACGGGTGTAGATAAGCATTACGCCCCCTTTGAAGTAAAGCAAGACTGGACGCGGCATTCGGGCTCGAGCAGGCTCATCCTCGGCCGGGTTTTGGTGAAAGCCGGCAATCAGCGCCAAGAGTCGGCCGCAGGTCATTGGAAATGATCGCCCTAGTTACGTACTGGTCGGCCACGGAATAGTACAGATAAGTTACATCCGCGATCCGGACACTAGAAGCGGCGAAGGCTATATCAGTATCGTCGGCGCTACGTCTGACGTGCGGCAGAATTAACGGTTCGTCCGACCTGCCTAAGACTTGGGTGTAATCCGCGTCGAACACGATCCAACCGATGCGCCACTGCGCGCTCGCCGTAGCGCCATTGTAAAACATGACGGGATTCCCGGTCTCCGATTCGAGAATCGGCCCGGTGCTGAGGTGCCACGAGTCCCAGCTCTGAGGACGACGTTCGAACAGGGACGGTAATACCTGCCAAGGTCCTGCGACGCTCGTCGAACGAGCAAGTCCGATCTTCGACTTGCCTTCACTAGCGTACTCAAAGAACAGGCGCCACGTGCCGTCGGCAGCCTGCACGATCGTAGCCTCCTTGGGGTTGAGTAGCTGCTCCGATGTTTCGAGCGCGATGCCCTTCTTCTGCAAATGCTCAACGTCGGGGCCGGTCGCCAGCAGAAGTTCGCCTCGCTTTAGATGTTCGTTCCAGCCGCTGTAGTAGACGTAGTAGCTGCCGGCAACCCGAGCAACGGTGGGGTCTTCGCAACCACCGCTGTCGTAGGCGCCCGGCACATCGGCGCCCGGCGCTATCGCAGGCACATCATCGAGCGAAAAGCGCAACCCGTCCGCAGACGAACCGTGATGGATCCTCGCTACTTTCTCAGCGGGATTGTCCGAACGGTTCACCACGCGTAGGAGCAGCTCAAATCGACCATTCTCCTGCCAAACGCACGGGCTTAGCTTATACATGCCGGCGAGCTCGCTCGAGCATTCGAACGTCACTTCATTGAGTCGTACCAGGCTGTAGTCAAAGTTCATCGGCGTCACTCAGTTCTTACCTCGGCAGGGGCGACGAAGACCGATGACGGCGCGCCCCCAATCTCCACCCTCATCGGAATCGCCTCATTCCGATCAGACTCCTTGCGCGGGTCGTAAGGGTCGGATCCGAATCCCCATCTCCACCAGAAACCGCCTGCTTCTACCTGCTTCTAAATGGAGTTCGGCGTTTTTGTTTTCGCGGCCGTGCGCAGCGACGAGCTAGAGGAAACCGCTAATCTACTGTCGTTTCCTCCCCACCTGGGGCATTAGTCGCCTCCACTCGACTGAGGCATACCGGATGAACAGTTTGCGCGGATGGCTTATGGGTGCGGCGGTCGTCGCGGGGGCCTTCTTGATCTGGGACGTGCTCTCGGGGGCGCTCTCCGCGTTGCTCCTCCTCTTTACCGCCGTGCTGTTTGCGGCGGGTCTACGGCCGATCGTCGATCGAATGGCAAAGCGAATGCCGTTTGGCGCTGCGGTCGGGCTCGCATTCGTCGCCGTCATCGTGGTGATCGTCGGGATTGGAACCGTGCTCATCCAGCCGTTAGGAGCGGAGCTCGTCAGGTTTTTCCAATCGTTACCGGGCTACGCTAACGCGCTCCAAACGCAACTTGCGAACGCACAGCGTCATTTCGAAAACGACCAGATGGCGCGCCAGATCGCCGGCGCGCTAGCTGGGAGTGCCGGCAACGCAGCTAGCGCGATCAGCATTCACCTCCTCAACGGGACCGCGTTCGCCGCCACGGCGATCGGCGACGGAGTGCTCATTCTCTTGCTCGCGATCGGCTGGATGCTCTCGTCCGACGAACTCGGGCGCTTTCTGCTCAGCCTGATGCCGCCCGCGAAGCGATCGCAGTGGCGCGATGTCTTCGACGATATTGGGAAGCGGCTGAGCGCGTACGTGGGGGGCGTCGTCATCAACGGGTCGGTCGTCGGCGTCGTTATGGGCGTTTCGCTCGCGGTCCTCGGCGTCCCATACTACTTACTCTTAGGATTTATTGCCGCCGTCTTTCAGGCGATTCCGATGCTCGGCGCTGTGATCTCCGGGCCCATCATTCTCCTGGTTGTATTAGCGACGAGCGGCTGGACGAAGATGCTGATCGCGCTTGCGATCTTCACAGTCGTTCAGGTGATCGACCAAAACGTGCTTTCGCCGATTATCTTCGGCCAACGGGTGCAGCTCAGCTTCCTGCTGATCATTCTGGCGACAGTCGTGGGCGGCACGCTGCTCGGTATTGGGGGCGCCTTCCTTGCCGTCCCGGCCGCGGCCGTGCTGCAAGTGCTCGTGACCCGCGTCGTTGCTCCAGCCATTCGCAGCGCGAACGGAGCAGAGGTGACGGAAGTGCAGTCTAGCAACAGCCAAAGCTAAGTCAACATAAGATAGGGACCACCCGCGCCTTCCTCTCGCAAGATATTTCTCGCCGGAAATAACGGCCTAGCGAAGAAGGCAGGAAAGCCGTTTGTGAGGCTGAGGCTTAATGGGATCGAGCGCCGACCAAGGTCCGTACGGATGAAGCTGGGCAGAAAAACTTTCTCAGCCGGGCTGTGGCTGAGTTCGGCTGCGATTTTCGCATTGCTTGGAAACACACAGCCGGCGCTGAGCCAAGAACTGGAACCTCGTTCCTATTCCGCTTCGCCGATCGATTCAAATTTCGCGGTTGGGGTTTTGTCGAACTCGACGGGAACCGTGCCCCTCGACCCGTCGCTGCCACTCAGTGATGTGCGCCCTGCGATTAATACCGTACTCCTGAGTTTCACGCACACTTTTCGTCTCGGAGATCGCACAGCGAACTGGGCCGTTAGCATTCCATACCTGGGTGGTCACGTCAGCGCAGTCGTCTTGGCGCAGCCCCAAGCATTCTCGCGCTACGGGTTCGCCGATTTTCGAGCCCGTTTCGGCGTAAATCTCCTGGGCCGAGCGCTTACGCCGGCAGAGTTCGCGCATCGCAAACCTAGTACGACGCTCGGGGTAAGCATGACCGTTATCATGCCAACGGGCACGTACGATCGGACCGACCTCATCAATATCGGTTCGAATCGCTGGACTTTCAAGCCGGAGATCGGTGTGGAGCAGCCGATGGGGAAGTGGTTCACCGACCTGTCTGCCGGGGTGTGGTTTTTTGGCGAGAACGCGGGCTACTTTGGTGGTCGGCCACTTCGGCAAGCGCCGCTTGACATTTTCCAGTTTCACGCTGGGTATACTTTTCGTCAAAACCAGTGGCTCGCGGTCGATGCAAACTATTATTCAGGCGGTGCGACTAGCGTCAACGGCACGACTTCGGTTAATTCACTCGCCAACTCACGCTATGGACTGACCTTTTCGCAGCCGATAGGATCGGGCTTATCGGCGAAAGTTTCGTGGTCGCGCTGGTTGAGCGGCCGATTCGGCCAGAAGTTTTCCACGGTTGCCGCCGCCCTTCAATATCTTTGGTTCGACCGTCATTAGGGCGACGTCCCGGGGTTGCCTTTCGAACGTAGCGACGGCTAGCGCGACCGCTTGTCGACGCCGTCCACGAGAATTCCAACGATGTTCGCGACAATGGGCTCGGACGGGGCATTGGGCGATTGGTGACGCCAGCTCATCGCGGCGCCAACTAGCGCCGAAGCAATTAGCATTGCCGTACAATGCCCAGATCGCGGCAAAAGAAAGTCGGTGAGCTCTGCCTCCATGCTGCGCTGCATTTGTGGCTCGAAATCGCGGTCGATTTTGCACCGCCGGTGCAGGCCCACGAATGCGAAGGTATTCTCGCCTATCGCTCGTAGCAACGCGCGTGTCTCTGGCGCCTTCAGCGGGTCACCCTCTGCCAGCTGGCCGGCGAAATCTTCCCGTATCATCGCATCGAGCAAGGCGAACTTATCAGTGAAATGGGCGTAGAACGTCGCGCGGTTCACCGTCGCACGAGCAGCGATTTCTTGCACGCTGATCGATTCGAAGTTCCTCTCGGCGAGAAGCGACACGAGCGCATCGCGGATGAGCCTGCGCGTGCGCACGACGCGCGGATCAGGGCGCGACGAGCGCCCGGCTAGGGCGCTAACCGTCACTTTCGCCCCTGCGTCGGATAAGCGACATTTCCGCCATTTTGTCGGTTGACCGGCATCTCCAACAACTGTACGATACCCATCACCAGTCCATTATACGACAAATGTTGCTAATCTGTAAATCCCATTTCAACTCGAATATGAAGGAGAGACCATGACGGCCCAACTGCAAGAAACAACCACGTACGCCCTCGACCCAGCTCACACGACGGTGGAGTTTATCGTCCGGCATCTCATGATCACCAAGGTCCGCGGTCGCTTCACCGCGTTCGCCGGGCAGATCGAGCTGGCAGCCGGCAGCGACGTCCCGACCTCAATTACGGCCACCATCGACGCAGGCTCGATCGACACGCGCGAAGAGCAGCGCGACGCGCATCTGCGTTCGGCTGACTTCTTCGAAACCGAGAAATTTCCGCACCTGACCTTTGAAAGCACGCGAATCGGTGGAACGCCGGACGATCTTACGATCGACGGCAAGCTCACGATCCGCGGTATCACGCGCGATGTCAAGCTGAGCGGCAGCTTCGAAGGACGCGCCACCGATCCGTGGGGCGGCGTTCGCATCGGCTACTCGGCGCACGGCACGATCAATCGCAAAGACTTCGGCCTCGCATGGAATGCCACGCTTGAAACTGGCGGCGTCGTCGTCGGCGACGAGGTACGCATCGAGCTGAACGTTGAGGCCGTGCTGGTCCAGAAGGCGGCGGCCTAGTTGAAAGACGCGAAAACCATCGCGGTCATAGGGTTCGGGCCGGGAAACGGAGCTGCCGTTAAATTTTGGGACCTCTACCAAGCACGTGGTGACCTGCGCGCGCGGGCCGGCTGAGGTCGGGGAGACCAAATGGAACGTCGCGCATCAATCTTCGGGCGGCACGGTGGCGTCTTTTGCGATCAAGCCTTCAGATCGAATATCCGACCAGAACGCATGCGGAACTTTCGTTTTTAGCGACGTGTAGTCGGCGAGCGCCTGCAGCGGATTCGAGCAACCGGTAACCAGCGCGGCTGCGACGTCGGGCGCAATCGAAAACTGCAACGCGGCCGTGCGAAGGTCGACACCGTGCCGCGCCGCAACCGCACGCAACCGAGCGCGCTTCTCGATGATCTCAGCCGGAATCTTATAGTTCTCCTTGCCGTAGTTGAAGCGCGCGCTTCCGCTGATGAAGCCGGCGTTGAGCGACGAGCCGACGACAAAGGCCATTCCGCACTCACGCGCCTTTGGAAAGACTTGTTGAAGCGCGTTCTCGTGATCGATCAACGAATATTGACGAGCCAGTAGACAGACGTTCGCGTCGGCGACGTCCATCAGCTTGAGAATCGGCTCGGGTGAGTTGACGCCAAGGCCCCAGCCTTTAATTACGCCTTCGTCGCGCATCCCGCTCAGTGCCGGGAACGCACCGGTGCGCGCAATCTCAAACTGCTCTTCCCATGGGCTTGGCAACCACGGATTATCCGGCGAGAGATCGTGAACGAAGACGACGTCGAGGGCATCGACGCCTAAGCGCTGCAGGCTGTCTTCGATCGAGCGCTTGACGCCGTCGGCGGTGTAATCGTATCTGAGATTGTTCGGCGAAGGAGTGAACGGAAAGTATTGCTTCGCATTGTTGTCGCGCGACGCCGTAAGTAGTTTACCGACCTTTGAGGATAGGACGAACTCGCTGCGCGTTTGTTTGTGTAGAAAGGCGCCCAGGCGCCGCTCGGCGAGTCCCAGCCCGTACCACGGAGAAGTGTCGTAGTAGCGCACTCCGGCGTTCCACGCGGCTTCAATCGTAGCGTACGCCACCTCATCGGTGACGTAGGCGAACTCGTTGCCGAATGGCACGCCGCCGAGACCAAACGGCTTTCCTGGGAAGATTTCAAACGCATTCATCCTTTGAATGGCTTCATCGCCGAGTCACCCGTAAACTGCTCGACGGTCTTGCCGGTCGCGGGATCGATCGTATAGAGAAGATCGGCGATCTCGTTGGCGTGGTCTTCTTCGTCCTTGAGTATCTGCTCGAACATCCGCCGGCTCACCGGATCGGCCTTCCCAAAGAACTCGATGATGTCACTATATATCTTGATAACGACGCGCTCGGCAAGCAGGTCTTCCCGCAGCAGATCGGCCAGCGTATGCCCGGTAACAAAGGAAGAGAAAGCTCGTTCGTTGATGCCATTTGGATTGAGGTTCGGCACTCCGCCGAGTTGCTGGAGGCGGTCCGCGATGAGCTCCAAGTGCTTCTCTTCGTCCAGCCAGTGCTCTTTGAACAACCCTTGCAGTTGCTCTTGATGAATCGAGGTCGTCATGTAGTAATGCTGTTTGTAGCGCAGGACGCAGATGATCTCGGAAGCCAGCGCTGCGTTGAGCACTTCGTAGACGCTGTCGAGCGGTAACGTGTAGTACGGCGTAACGAGACCGTTCTCCATCGCCTTACGGACTTTGGCTTCGACTTCTTTAACGTCTGATAAGATTGACATGGATAGCCTCCTTAACGACCGGCGGTAAGGGCATGACGCAAACCTCATTTGCGTGACATTGAGACGTATGCCTTCCAGCCGCAGCGGAAGGACAGCGAGCCGTCGGCTGCAAAATCAAGACCATGCGCTTTTCTGCTTTCATTTTAGCCGCATCGTTGGCTTTGGCCGCCTGCAACTCGTCGTCGAATGGCACGCCTCCGCCGCCGGTGCCCGGCCTTTCGATTGCCACGCAGCGGATCGAGGCGCAATCCTCAATCGCGATTGCAAACGGTATTGAGGCTGCTTCGCTTATCGCAATTCTTTTAAAGTCGCTCGGGCCGAGCGGCGCAATCGCCGAAGCAACGCCGAAGTGCCGGAACGGCGTTGAAACCACGACGACGGTGATCGGACCGCAGCGCGTGAAGGTCGTCATCGATGTCTTCTACGATCCGCAGTGCACGACGTTGTTGACGCATGCGGTGCTCCACGTGGGGTTCACGGATGCCCGACACATGAGCGTCCTGATCGACGGGAAGGCGACGACCTATTCCAGTAGCGGCAAACCGGTCGCCTTTGCCACGATCGCCGCGAACGGCACACTCGGCGCTACCACGCAGTTTACGACAACCGGCGGCATCGCGCTGACCCGCACCGGTCCCGCGATCCTTACGTTCGGCCTCTCCTGCACGCTGGCATCAAGCAACAGCTGCGGCTTCGGCGGCATCGCAACCGTGTCGTCGACGCAGTCGCTGGGCGTCTCGTCCTCGCTACACGGCTTCGTCGCCTCGGGTACCGGCAGCGGAACGGTCGCGCTGAACGCATATACGGGCGCGCCGGGATCGCTCAGTCTCGTCCACGCCAAGGACGACACATGGAAAATCTCCGGCGGCTCGTTGGCGGCGACGCAGAACGGTTCGTTCCACGAGAGCGTTAAATCAGCGTCCCTGAACGTGAGCGGATCGCTGAACCTCAGCGATTCATTGGCGAATGCGAGCACCTCGGCAAACTTCGGCACACGCACGGGCATCGGCAATGGCGTCGTCTCACAGACTTCGACCGGGAAGTCGTTTGCAACCTATTCGACCGATGCTGCCGGCAGCGGCGAGATCCATTACTCGGACGGGTCGACCGGCGACATCGTCTTCTTCATCATCACGTCGTAATCCCAACGCAGCAAAGGAGCTTGGAATGCAACCGGTTCGCCTCACCGCACTTATCGCGTTCGTTCTCGCAAGCCTCGCGTCGGCCGCCTCGGCGAAGGCACCCACGCCGTTGACGGCGTTCGCGTCGACATGGGCGAGCATGACCGGCTTTCGCGCCGAGATCCACTGCTACATGGTCAAGGGCTCGCAGAGCGAGAGCAGCACTTACGACTACACCTTTACGAAGCCGTCATCGATCTCGATGACCATCGTCAGCGGCCCTCGGGCCGGCAACACGGTCACGTGGTCGGGCGGCGACACGGTCACCGCCGGAAAAGGCATGTTCAAGAAAAAGTTCTCGCTGACCGATCCGACCGTCACCTCGCTGCGCGGTGCTACGATCGTCGATCTCTCATTCAGCTCCATTCTCAAGCACGCCGAAGAGCTTCAAGGCACCAAAACCGCTGCATCGACGACGCTCGACGGTATGCCCCTTCATGTCGTTACGATCGACGTCGCGCAACCATCATCCGATAACGGGCTGACCCGCGAGCTGCTCTATATTTCGCCGTCGACCGACCTGCCGGTACGCGTAGACGGCTACGTCAACTCGCAACTCGTGAGCAGCTGCTCCTTTAGCAAGGTTACGAAGACGTAATCTAGCGCCACCACTCCTCATACGCCTGCAACTCGATCGTGTTCCCGTCGGGATCGACGACGTGAAACGCGTGCGCGGTGTCGCCTTGTGCTCCAAAGTTCCCCGCCATCTCCCCAGCGATCGGGATACCTTGCTGATTGAGAAACGATTCGATCTGATCCGGCGTGTTCGCCAGCGTCATCGCGATATGATTGACGTTGTTTCCTCGGGGTTCCGTTCGATGGTATTCGGGAGGAAAGAGATCGATGATCGTCTCGGCGTTGACGCGCACCGACGGAAATGGGACCTTACCGCTTCGAAACTCGTCGACACGCTCGGCGTGTAAGCCGAGCACGCCCGCGTAGAAGCGCAGACTGCGCTCGGCATCCGAGACGTTGAAGACGACGTGGTCGAGCGAGAGTATCTTTATGCTAATCATCTTGATATTAAGATATCACTGCAGGACCCCCCGCGTCAAGCGTCTTAACGTAAAGACATGCAGGATCGCATCGACCAGATACTCGCTCAGTGGAGGCGGGAGCGTCCCGAACTGGAGCTGCGCCCTATGGGACTCATCGGCAGGGTGCAGCGGGTGGCGGCGGCTTTACGTCCGCGTCTCGACGCAACGCACGAAGCTTCGGGGCTGCAGGGCGAATCGTATGACGTCTTGGCGTCGTTGCGACGCTCCGGGTCACCGTACCAGCTCTCGCCGACGCAGCTCTATCGCGAAATGATGCTGACTTCGGGCGCGATGACCAACCGCATCGATCGACTCGAAGAAGCCGGTCTCGTGGCGCGAAGACCCGATCCTGATGACCGCCGCGGTACGCTCGTGCGGCTGACGCCGAAAGGCAAGGCGCTCGTCGATGCCGCCACCACCAAGCACGTCGCCAACGAGGAACGCTTGATCGCGGCGCTGACCGTTCGCGAACAGCAGCAACTGACGGAACTCTTGCGCAAACTGCTGGTCGCCTTAGGCGACGGCACGGTGTAGCGCCGGACCTTAGAACTTCGAGATCGTCACCGTGAGCTTCGTCGGGCTCGAGTTTGAAAACGTCGAACTAAACGACCCTTGATCGTCGTCGGCAAAGCCGTACGCGAGTCCATGGAGCGCGAACTCATGAACCACCTTCGAAAAGAGATTCGTCGGCGTCACCTTGTAGAAGTCTGCCTCGTTATAGTCAGGTTGATTGTGCGGATCGATGAGCGCCGTTCCTCGATTCAAGGCCGCGCATATCTGGGCGCTGATCCGTCCGGGGATTGTGCCGGGTTGCCCGAGCGAGCCCGCGCAGTTGAACGTATCCTGCGTGTTCGGCTTCTTGATCGTCACCGTTGGTCCGCTACCCGTATCCGGCCTGAATGTAAATGTCGCTGCTATCGCTCTGCCCGTGTAGTACGGACCGCTCGCGGTGAGCATCGTGTTCAGCTTCATCGTGTGGCTCGCGTAATAGGTCCAGACCTTACTAATGTAGTCGTCGAGATAGTTCGCCGGAAAGGGCGCGCCGCCGTACTCGATTGCATAGCCTGGATTGATGATCCGCAGTTTCCGGCCGTCAGGAACCTTTCTGATTTCGAGGTTCTTGAAATCCGGCAGCGCATGCATCCCGTCAAAGATGTTCGCGCGGGCGCCATTGCCGAAGCCCACGGAGCTCACGGCCGGGTTATTCGAGCTCTTCGGATCGACGGCGATCTCGAAGGGCAAACCGAAGATATTCACCTGCGTCGCGTTGATGTAGAGCTGCGATCCGGCCGACGCATACGTGTACTCGAACCAGTCGGAGAGCGACGTATAGCTCGGATCTCCCTTCAGCCACTCTTGCGGCCACGCCGGGCCTCCCCCGCTCAAGATGATCGACAAACTAGCCGGTTTCGCGACGAAGTAGGCGCGAGCGCTCGAGAGATACGGAAGGGTGAACTCCTTCTTTCCCTTCGGAAATTCGATCGCGGGGGCGGCATGGGCGCCCAAGACGACAAGTTTTCCGCTCGCATTAAGTGCCACCCACGTTCCACCGCCGTTCTGCCCAATGAGATACATCCTCATGCGGCGTCCCGAGCGGTTGACGAGCGAGGCCGGCAACCCCGCCGCAGTCCTCGCGGCGGGCAGCGCCGCCTGGTTGCCCACAGCCGGGCCGGCCGGTAACGCTCCATGGCATCCCGCGAGCACCGCACCGGTACAGGCCAGTAGCAGAAGTCTTACAATCGCCTTCATCCTGTCGCTCCTTACATTACATTAGGACTTGCTTCAATAAAACGCTTCCGTCGCTCGCAGCGTTCCCATCTCGTCGCGCAATGCCGAGAACAGGCGGCTCTGCGCAGCCCGGCGTAATAGCCTTTTCATGGCGCTTCCGTGTGCGCCTCCAAAACCTTCGGCCGAGGCGGCGCATTGATGCTGCGTCTGGCGTTCCTTTTTTCGGGAGTCTTTGTCGCCTACGACGTGCTCGCCGCCGGGGTCACCAAAGGATACACAATCGCGTACGACTCGTTGCTCATTCCGGAACTCGTTATTGTCTTCTTCATGGGCGTTTTCGCCGGGCGAGTGCAAAAGTCGTGGAGCGGCCTGATTCCGGTCGCGGTTGCCGCGGCGGTCGAGACGACCGCCGGCTGGTACGCCGCTTCGCTAATCGGCAGCGCGTACGTTCCGGGCTGGACGGTGCGAATCTTGGCGGTCATGGCGACCGAGAGATTCCTGTCTTTTGCTGCTATCGGTGCCGCCGGAGTCTGGATCGGACTCGGCGTCGCGGGTTCGCGGCACGGATTGTCTTAGCTGACAACCTGGACTATAATTGGCTCCCACACTGTGAAGGAGGAAAGCATGGCTCGACAGGTCATCGATTGCCGCGAACACCCGAGCGTGAATAACTGCTCGATCGCGATCGCCGCCGATTCGACCGACGAACTCTTGGAGTTAGCCGTTCTCCACGCCACGAGCAAGCACGGCCACAATGATACTCCAGAACTTCGCGAACTAATACGCGGCGGGATAAGAGAAGGCGCGCTCACCTAAAGCGCTATGAGTGATGAGGCGAGGATTTCTGCCTCGCCTCATTCACTCTGCTTCGAGCTGCCGGGCTTACATTGGAGTCAGCGACAGCGTCTGCGTGTTGAGCTGATAGTTTCCGGCTGCGACGAGATTGTTCGGGCTCGCGCAGATCACGCTATTCTCCGGACCGTAGACGACAACGAGCCCCGACGGCCCGCACTCCACCTGAACCAACTGATAGTTCGAGAGAAAGGTCGCGCCGGGCGTGCTCGGCTGTACCTGGTACGAGTTGTAGGTGGTGTTGCTCGAAACGATCGATCCGTAGACCGCCGCGGACGTCACACCGATCGCCATCGCACCCCAGAAACCGCCGCCCCAATAGTAGGGCGCCGGCGCCCAGGCGACGCCGCGATTCCAACCCCAGGCACTGTTGTTGGCATACACGGGATTGTTGATGGTCGTACGGTTGACCGTGTTCCCGCTGACGTTGACGTTGTTGCGGTTGCCGTTGTTGACGTTGCCGTTGTTGCGGTTCCCATTGCCGGCGTTGCCGTTGTTCCGGTTCCCATTGCCGACGTTGCCGTTGTTGCGGTTCCCGTTGCCGGCGTTGCCGTTGCCGACGTTGCCGTTGTTGCGGTTCCCGTTGCCGGCGTTGCCGTTGCCGACGTTGCCGTTGTTGCGGTTCCCGTTGCCGGCGTTACCGTTGCCGACGTTGCCTCGGTTTGCACCCCCAGCATTTCCTGGCGGGCGCGAACCGCGGCCGGTATCGTTAGAAAGGTTGAATCCACCGCCGCCGCCCGAAGGTCGCGCACCGCCGCCCGAAGGCCGCGCACCGCCGCCGCCGCCACCGCCCGAAGGCCGCGCGCCGCCGCCCATCGAGCGACCGCCGCCCCCGCCGCCGCCGCGACCGCCGCCGCCACCACCACCGCGCCCTGCCGATGCCACCGTCGGCTGCAGTGCAAAAAGAGCTACGAGCAAGATGCAAAGATACTTCATCAGTTCACCACCTTGTCCACGCGGCCGACCAAACTCACGTAGGTACCTCGATCCGTCGTGAGCGAGACGAGAATGCTGTGCGGCGCCACTTTTTGCGTCGTGTACGCCATCGGCTGCGGGTCGTCCGTGGTGTTAGCGTAGATGGTGCCGGTCTCGAGGTCGATGGGTTTTACCGAACCACCCTGGATCAGCGTCGCGCTCGTCACGAAGCAAACCATCAGTTGGCCTTGGTACGAGCAGGCAGCTCGATGAATAACGAGCGTGCCCGTACCGTCGGCCGTCGTCATATAGAGCGCGCCGTGGATGAGTTTGATCTTTACGCCGCCGTACTGGTTGGTGTGGCCGTCGCTCTGCCGTATCAGCGCCGTGCCCGTCGCGCCGGCGTACGCGCTCGACAGCAGGAAACTTATCGCGAAGGCGAAGAGCCACGCGAGTGTTGCAAACCTAACTCCGAAAAATCGCATAATAAGGATAGGTTCGCGTTTCGTTGCTGGAGTTACTACCGCTGCGCAAGAGTTGCCGGCGGTATCCCTAAAGTGCAACTATTTGAGGAGCGTCCGCGACGGCGCCTCGCCAAACATCGCGCGATAGTCGGCGGCAAAGTGTCCCATGTGCCAGAATCCCCACGCCGACGCGACGTCGATGATCTTCGTGCGCGCTTTGTCCGCCTGCTGGAGCGCGCGATGAACGCCGTTGAGCCGAAGCCGTTTGAGGTAATCCATCGGGCTGAATCCCGTAACCGCTTCGAACGCGTTGATGAGCGAGCGCGATCGCATGCCGGCGATCGCGCTCAAGTCGAGCAGCGTTACGGCACTATCTGCATGCTGGCGCAAATACGATTCGCACGTGCGCACGGCGGACAGGCGGCGCCGCAGCGATTTGGACGGCTCGATCGAACGACCGTCGAACGTTTCCAGCGCTTCGGCGATCAGTGGAATCAACATCCGGCCGGCGACGCGTCTCGGACTCCCTAAAGATAGTATCCGGCAAATGCCGGTTCGGAGGCGCTCCACCCGCGCGTTGTCGCGAACGAGGTGGGCGCCGTCGAGATTTTGTGCGATCGTATCGGCATCGGGTGCAGTCGGAAACCGCTTCGCGAGTGCGGCTAGGTCGATGCCGATCTCGTAAAAATGCGACGGTCCGATCGTTCGGACATCGATGCAACTGCTGCTTGCGACAATCGCTCGCCGATCGACGCGAGCTCCAAACCATCGCGCTCGCGTGCACGAATCCGCAATGAGACCGACTATCGCGCCGTGCGGCTTAAGCTGGGCCTCAACCTTGACGCCGACACTGATGCTCCTGGACGCGACTTTTAAAGGGGCGTCGTCGAGCACGGTACGGTCCATCTCCAATACTCCGGGCTCGATCTGAGCCCAAGAGAGAGACTCAAACATGTGCGATCTCCGGTGATAGGCTTGCAAAGGTTGCTACCTGGATGACGATGCGGCCTCGCGGGGAAGCCCTTAGGAAGAACCAGAGAATATTTAGCGGAGGTTCAGCCGTTCATGAGCTCGTTGAGGAAGCCCTCTCGCGTCCGAGCGGCGCGCTCGGTAGCGTCGGTCTCGAGCTGCCGGAAGAGCTTTTTCATGTCTCTCAGGAGACAGGGTATTTCGTAGCCCAGCCGGCGCCAACGTTCCCGCAGATCGCGGTTGAGGGCATCGTAAAGCGTGGGATCGAGCTCGTTGCGCTCTTCGAATCGGCTATCGAGCTCGCGCCGAGCCTCGGCCAGATCTTCCTCGAACGTGGTGCCGTCGGCCCAGATCGCACGCCCATTCCGGACGATTTGCAACGCCATGAGGCCTCTGCGCCGCAGGACGTCATGCTCCCAGTCGGCTTCGTCGATCGAACGCGCGAGCGCCGCGCGAACCGTAAACTCTAAGATTCGGGCGACAAGCGCATTATAATCGATCTCCTCGCCCAAGGAGTACGATTCCCCGATACGGACCCAGTAGCGCGCCGGCTCAACCACAGTGGAGCGGTCCTAGCGCCCAAGGTGTGCAAGTGCTTCGCGCAGCGGCGCGCTGGGAATTTGCACGATTCCCTGAAAGGGCGTGTACATCTCGAGCGTGACCAAAATGGCACCGGAGACCGCCAGCGCGCACAATCCGAGCGCCACGATTACCGTCGCGTTCGGCGGCGAGAAGATGCCAAACCCCACGAACGTAATCGTAAACCAAAAGATCAGCACGACGAGCAGTGGGGACGACAGCGAGGACCCGCTCTGCTCGTACATGAGCCAGCGCACCTCGCCAAGGTTGATCGCCAACGCGATCGCCTCGGGCTTGAGCGAACGCTGGGCATCGTCGGTCGGCGAAAGATTTTCGAGCTCGTCGAGAAGCCTCTCGCCACCGACGGCCGACGGATCGAGTTGCGGTCCGGCGGATTTCTCTCGCGGCCAAATTCGAATCAACGACCGCTCGACGGCTACGCGAAGCTCGCGTCGCGAAGCATTGGCCGCCGGCCCATAATGGGCGAGCATGCGATCGAGGATGACGACTTTGGACGCAACGTCCAAAACCTCGGCGCGCTGCGCGTTGTAGGCACCGGTCGCCGAAGCGACGAGGAGCCCTAGAACCAAACCCGCCATCGTGCCGATGATGCCGAGGCCCATCCCCAACAGGTGCCGTGAATCGTCATTCAGATGATGCTGGGGCAGCGCGTTGCGCAGCACCATGCCGATCGCAGCACCGCCTGCGAGGCACGCGAACGTCAGCGCGGCTATCCCGGTCGAGCTCATTCGTCGCGCTCCATCAGGCGCGCGCTATGGCGCGGGTTTTTCCGATACGAGCGTCAGCGTTTGCGAGTTGACGCTATAGTTCCCGGCCGATACCAGATTGTTTGGATACGCGCAGATCGCGCTGTTATTTGGACCGTAGATGACGACTAGGTTTGCCGGGCCGCATGGCGTCTGCGTCAGCTTGTAGCTCGCAAGCAGTTTTGCACCGGGGCTGTCGGGCTGAGCTTGGTACGAGTTATACGTGACGTTGTTCGCGGCGACGACCGAACCGTAGACCGCTGCGGAAGTGACCCCGATCGCGAACGCCCCCCAAAATCCGCCGCCCCAATAGTACGGAGCGGGATACCAAGCGTATCCGCCGTTCCATCCCCACGCGGGGTAGTGCGCGTAGACCGGGTTGTATACCGTTGCGCCGTGATAGACGTAGCCGTTGTTGGCGTACGTGCTCGAGTGATAGGTTTGACCGTACGCGTTGGTCGCCGTGCCGGAGCCGGAGTACGTGTGATTGTACGTATTGCCGGATCCCGACGTGTTGTACGAGCCGTACGGGCTGCTCCCGCTGCCGCTGTGATTGTAGTTGCCGCTGTAGGCATTTCCGTTGGTACTGCTGCTGTGATTGTAGTTCCCATTCGAAGCGCCGCTGCTGTGATAGTAGTTGCCGCTGCTGCTGTTCGCTCCGCCGCTGCTCGTGCGGCTGTAGTTTCCATTCGTTGCCGTGGTCGTGCGGTTATAGCCGTTGCCGGTGTTCGTCGCGGTCGTCGTGCGGTTCGTCCCGTACGGTCCGGTGCTGGAGTGGCTAGCGGTCTGCGGTGGGTGAGCGGCGCCAGACTCTCCGTGAAAATCGAATCCGCCGCCCCCTCGGCCGGCCATTGCGGGGACAGCCGGAAGAAGGGCAAGGACGAGCGCCAGCGCGGCAGTTCGTTCTGCTTTCATTTGTGCACCTCGTCGACGACACCGGTCAGAGTGACGTAGGTTCCGCGCTTCGTTCGAATGGCGAGGATGACGGCGTGCGGCGAAAGTTGGGTTGAGGAGTGGCTGAGCTGTTCGTTCGTAGCGTCCGGATTAAGCCACACCGTGCCCGACTGCAGCGGTATGTGCATCGACTGCCCGTTTTGAAAGAGCGTCGCATCCCATGGCAGGCATCGGACGAGCTCGCCAACTTTGGTGCACGAGGCTTTGCCGAGGACGAGTGTTCCCTTCCCGTCGCTCGACGTGAGCGCCATGCTCTGGCTCCAGATAACGATCCGAACGTTCGTATAGGTTTTTACCGAACCGTCGGGCAGCTGGATGCGTGCCGTTCCGGTCGCGCTCGCGCGCGCCATCGACAAGCTCAACACGCCGACAATGAAGGCAGCAAGCAACAACATTCGGCGGCAGATACTACACTTCATATATGGCGTAGCTTACACCCGAATGTCGCGAAGGTGTATCCTAAAAATGCAAACGCAGATTTTTATCGCAGCGCGATCAATCCCACGACCGCGCCGGCGAGGATGAATGCGACCGGGTTGATTCGCGTCCGGACGACGGCGGCGAAGGTCAGGAAACCGACGGCCAACGTAAGCCATCCGGTGATGGCTCCTTTGCCGAAGGTGATCAATCCCGCGACTGCTAGCCCTATCGCGACCGGCCCAAGGCCTTTCTGAATTGCATCGCGCCACGGCCAGTGCTGGAGGCGCTTCCACAAACGGCCGACGAGAAACGTTAGGATGCCGGTCGGCACGAAGAATGCGAGCGCGCACGCGAGCGCGCCCACCGGACCGCTTACGAGCTGGCCAACCTCGGCGACCATCATCATGTTCGGACCGGGCGACATCTGGCCCGTACTGTACACGTGCGTGAGCTGCTCGCTCGTCAACCAATGATGTACCTGCACGATCTGCACCTTCATCTCGGGGAAGGCTGCCATACCGCCGCCGATCGTCAGGAGCGAGAGATAGGCGAAGACACGAACTAATGCAGGGATCTGATCCATTCTTCTTCTTCCTGCGCAGGCTTCTCAGGCGCCGTATGCGGCCGGTAATGAAAGATCGCCAGCGCGCCCACGGCGAGCAGCGTCAGCGGAACGCCCCACTTGAAGTAGTTGATGCCCAAGATGGCGGCGAGCACGAAAAATGTATCGTAGAAGCCGTGCAGCGATTTCTTTCCAATTTGAAACCACGTCGCCGCAATAAGCCCCGTCGCCGCGGCCGCGACGCCGCGCAGCGCCGCGTTCGCGAACGGGCGGGCGTGCGATTCTGCGTACACCATTCCCGCCGCAACCATAAAAATAAACGCCGGAATACACATGCCGAGAAGCGCGGCCGTCGCACCCGGCCAGCCGGCAAGACGATCGCCCGCGAGGATCGCCATGTTCGTGGCGTTGAGGCCGGGCAGCGTGTTGCTAATCGACGTCATCTCGAGGAACTCGACGTCGGTGAACCACTTGTGCTTCTGCACGAGCGCTGCGCGAAGGTAGGCGACGACGCCTCCGCCAAAACTCGTCGCGCCTATCACGAGGAACGTCACGAAAATCGTGAGCGGCGACACCTTGGCTGAAGCGGCGGTTGTCACTGAAGGTCCTAGTTTACGCCAAAGGCGTGGCTCGCGCCTATCCGAAAAACGCAGGCATTGCTTTTTTGGGATAGGAGCCGCCCCTCGAACATGCTACTATCCGTGACGAAGGAGGTCAGAATGAATCGTTTTTCTACCGCAGTTTTTTCCGCGCTCGCGATTGCCGGCCTTGCCGTCACCGCAGCGCTCGCGCAACCGAACCTCACCGGAACGTGGGCGGTCCAACAGACCGGCGCGAATGGCGGGTCGACCAGCACGATCACACTCAAGCAGTCGGGCATGGGGCTCGTCGGCAGCAATGCCGCCAACGGAAACGGTTTCACCGGCGAGTTCGTCAATGGCGTGCAGATCAATGGAAAGTGGCATGGGCCCGGCGGGGCCGGATGGCTGACGATCTACGTCACTCCGAACGGGCATAGCTTCAACGGCACGTGGGGCTACAATGGGCGGCCCGCAAACGGATCCTTCGTCGGCAACAAGATCCTGCCGCCCTCGCCGATCACCGCAGCGGGAACCTGGAACGTCACCGGCGCCGGTGGACCGACCGCTTTCATTGGCGCAATGAAGTGCACGCAGTCGGGACCGTCGGTTGTCTGCCATGCCGGTCCGATTCTACTCAACGGCAAGTTCCGCACGAAGGACAAAGTTCGCGCGACTTGGACGGGACCGAAGGGTTCGGGTTGGTTTTCGTTCTGGTTCAACGGCGACAACAACAGCTTCAACGGGATCTGGGGCAACGGGGCCGATTCCACGCCGCCCGTCGGCCGAGTCGTCGGCCAGCGTTCGCTGGGAGGCTAAGAGCCGTATTCGAGTTGGGCGCGGTCGCGCGTGAACGGCGGCGACCCGCCCAGCATAGTCAAAGTGCTCCTACGAGCGTAGAAATATCCACTTGATGCCGAGGCGCGCCGACCACGTGGTCCCGCCCGCCGTCGCGAGGTTTCGCTCGCCCTCCAAATAGGTGGTAAATCGCTGTTCGCCGCGATCGAACTGCTTCGATACGCGAATGCCGAGCGGGAGCGTCGTGAAGTTTCCAATGTTGTAGTCGTAGATGTACTTCATCTCCGAGTTTCCGAGGCTCCATCCATGGCTAAAGGCATACGAAATCGTCGGCTGAATCTGCGTCTGCCGCAGTGGGGGGCGAGATCCGGTGCCGGCGTACGAAAAGAAGCTTTGGCTGTAAAGACCGAGCGTCCAGGGTCCCGTATCGTAGGTGTATCCAAGCGCCGGCCCAATCGACCATTTGCCGGAGCCTAACGTTCCCGACCCCGTAGGAAACTTGAACGCCGCACCGGCCGCCCAGCGGTAGCTGGCTCTTCCGAAACCGGCAATCCAAACCGCCGTTAGGTCTCCCGAGCCGGTCTCAGCCGGTACTCCGTCGTTAGCGGGCGGCGCCGACAACACGGTCGGCAGCGAGATCTTAACGAGGCTAAGCGC
The DNA here is from genome assembly GCA_963758805.1 of Vulcanimicrobiota bacterium. Classification (GTDB taxonomy): domain Bacteria; phylum Vulcanimicrobiota; class Vulcanimicrobiia; order Vulcanimicrobiales; family Vulcanimicrobiaceae; genus Cybelea. The sequence continues at coordinate 590,030 of CAVWWP010000001.1, read as the reverse complement.
GTGCCCTCCGGCTAGAAGGCTGCTCAACGGCGGGTTAATGCCGAGCGGAACTTGCGCGCGAATGGTCATCTGATTGCTGGGACCGGCGATGCTCTGCGTGCTTTCGTCTTCTAACGAGAACGAAAGATCGGGTGTTAAGGGATCGATCGCCCTGGTCGCCCGCTCGTGCTCGACATCCTGGTTCGGCGATGGGCTCGGCGACGGGGATGGCGACGGCGAAGCGATAGCCTTCGTGCAAGCGAACGCGAGTGCGAACAGGCTACAAAGCAGAACGCAGACAACTGCCGGGGTTATACTTCGCTTGCGTCGTGCAATGCGCATGACTCCTTCACTTAGTCCGCGATGCCGAGCCCCCTTTCGCTAGTGCGACCACTGAACGCGCATCTGCAGGCGCTTCATAATGCCGTACCCGCCGTCGGCGGTTAGGCCGGTGATTCCGTAACCCAGCCCAAACTTCCAATACGCGTTGCGCCACCAGTTGACGCCCGCGTAACCAATCCCCATTGTGCCGCCGTTGACCAATCCCGAGTTGAGGTTGTCGCGCGAGAACTGCGCGACGAGCTCCCACGCTCCCGACGCCTTCGTCGGAATAATGCGCTTGCCGTAGCCGTTCGCGCGATCGTAGGGCCGGCTCTCGCCGGTTACCACCCAGCTTCCGAGAACGTAGTATCCGAAGAACTCCGGATTTAACGACGCGGGCGCGTTCACCCACGCGCGCACGTATTCGCCTTGCAGCGATAACGGTTTCGTCGTTGCGACGAACTCATAGCTGAGCTCGTTGGCGTAGTTCGCTGGGAACTTCCCGGTATTGACGTAGTTGTCGGCCACGTTAGATTCAGGCTTGCCGCTGAACTGCAGTGTGTGATTGGAGGCCCCCAAATAGCGATAGTCGACTGCGACGTGCACCCATTGGGAATCGTCGTCGGTGATGTATGGAACGTACGTCGCTCGGCTCGTAAACTGGTTGCCGTCGTAGTTCAGCGGATACCAGCCCAGCGAGTACGTCGCGCGGTGATGCTTGGTGACGGCGTTGTTCAGTTTCACGCCGGCTGCGCGCGACTGGAAGAATGGGTTGAGGACGCGCTCCTGTTGGGGCAGGTTCATCGAGAGGCCCACCATCTCGTAGACGAACGTCTCTTTCTGCTGTCCAACGGTGAGCAAGCCGACGGGGGTCCTAAACCCGAGGTACAAGTCGTAGATTTGAAACTGGTTCTTCGGCGGGGTCACTTGGAGACCGTTGAAGTTCGGCGCGAAATAGTAGAACATGCCGGGAGTCAGGTTGCCTTGAACGACGAGGCGCGCGGCGCGAAGCTCCGGCTGGCTCGGTTGCACGCCGACCTGCGACACGTTGGTCGGATCCTGCGAGAAGATCGTGTAATCCGTCAGTACCGCGGCGCCGAAGTGCACGCTGCGATCGAGCGGCGCGGCTCCTTCGGGAGGCGGCTCTTCGGACTGCAGCGGCGACGGTGACGGCGTAAACGACGGCACCGACGACGGTAACGGCGCGGGTGACGGGTCACACAAAGCGACGTTCGGTATACCGAACGCCGCCACGAGAAACGCTACCGTCGCGATAAGCGCGCGGCCCCCATCGCGATCGTTACGGAGCGTTGAAGACCTCGCGCCGGCCGAACCGCATGAGGCTCCAAACTCGAACACAAACCAGCCTCAATCCCCCGGCGGTGGTTCGGGAAGGTTATGGAACTGCCCATACGTTGGGCCGAGCAAATACATGACCGTGATATCGAGGAAGCGCGGGACCGTCGTATTCTTGGCTGCCAGATAGATTGGAGGTGGGCCGATCGTCTGCAGGGCGATACCGGCGCCGCCATAGTTGGCTCCAACGACGAAGCGTCGAGAGAAGAGATAGTTTGGATTGACATTCCACACCCACTGGTTTGACGGGATTAAATACCCGACCGACGTATTGAGCCGCCAACTGTGGTGAATCCATATCGCGGTAGCCAGCAACGTGCTGCTCACTCCCCACTGAACCTGTCCCGGCTGTCCCTTCGTTCCGGGCTCCGACGAGATCACCCCAAGAGTAACGGGGTCCCACAGGTTGATAATCCACCGGCCTGCGCCGCTTGGGGCATGCGAAACGGTGACGCTCGTGGAAAAGCCGGCGGTGTAGCTCGGACCGATCCCTCGCAATGCCTCGGAGCCGGTCGGCGGCTTATAGTAAAAGTTTAGTGCGGATAGGCCGAAGCCCCCACAATATGGGAAGCAGCGGTTAAAATAGAACATGTTCCGAAACCCGATCATCTGATTCGTCGTGCCGGACGCGTTGACGTTCCCGTTGTAACCCCCGATATCGCTGTGTTCCGGCGGCGTGTACAGCAGCGTCCAAAGACCGCCCAGTCCGAGTGAGAGCGTCGCAGCCGGAAATGAGTGCTGGACTGCATAGGTCGTCGACGTCACGGTGTGACCATTGATCGTGAGCTCCGTACCGAGCGGGATATAGGTTGCCGCGTAGTTTACGCCCAGCGTAAATTGCCCGGCATCGAGACTGCAATTGGTCGCAGCCGCATACGACGTTAACAGTTGCCTCCAGCCGCCGCACGGATTGAACAGCGGGTTCGAACGCTTCATCATCGCGTTGATTTGGTCTTTGGTGATCTTTGCCGGTGCGGCGGGCGCCGGCGACGCTCCCCCGGGGTTAGGCTCTTGAGGCGCTGCTTGCGGCGCCGGTGTTACATCCGGCGCTCCGGGCGGCACCGGGCTCTCTACGGGGACTGGCGTGCTCTGAGCGACCGTCGCGGGCAAAACGCTTTGGGCCGCTACCTTTGGGAGAGCGCTCTCGAATGGAAACGGTGAGGCGCTGATCGCCGGGAACGATTGGTCGGTCGTTTGCGCCGACGCGTTCGCGTGCGACGCGGTTACAAGGACTCCGAGGGAGATCGCGGCGAGCGTTTTTGTAAGATTCACTTCTTTCTCTCCCTATTGCGGCTGAACGGCCGGAGGGCTCCACGTCCCGTCGAGAATCGACGTCGGCGTTTGCTTCGGGTCGTATAGACGCATGATGAGATTGAACCGGTCGGCCGGCGCGGGCAGCCAGTTCGCGTCTTTGTCACCTCCCGGGGCCTTGTTCGCAATGTATACGTCGATTGAACCATCCGGATTTTTTACGAATGGCGTCCGCCCCGACACGGTATACCTATTGAGCGGATTATCGTAAAAATACTGCAGCTTGTTGTACAGCGTGATCGACCAGAATGCGTTCACGGGAGGCGTTTGATCCTTTTCAAAATGAAGCACGTAGGAGTTCTTGCTGCCGTCCAGCGGCAGCGCGTACGCCGGGTAGATCGCATCCTGTGGAAGATTCGCGCCAAGGCCGATTAACGCGACCATTGCGCGCAGCGTATAGTTCGTGCCGTATGAACCCAGATTGGTAATAACGCTCCAGCCGTTCACCAGCTTGCCGGCCTTCGGCAGGTACGCTTTCATCTGCGCGAGGCCAGACTTAGCCGCACCGCTTAGAGCGGCTTGCGTCGCCGTCGGGAGGCTGTCGAAATCAAATGGCTTGCCGGGAACGATACCGACTTGCGCGAGCGTATCCAGCATCGGCGCATCGGCGGCCGCGGGTGGATTAGCGGTCAAGAGCTGAGCGAACAGCGTGAAGAAGTCTTTTGCGCTCATCGCGTTGACCTGCTGGGTGATCGGTGTCTTCATATCTATCGACGGATCGACCGTACCCGGCGCAGCCGTATACGCCTTGCCGTACGACGATAGCGGTACGGCCGTCATTTGGTCCTGTAGTTTATGCACCGCTGCAAAGTCCTCAGGGGTTCCGGAAGAATAGATGCGGCCGATCATCCAGAAGAACGATGTCGGACACTTTACTTCACGTACGCTGGCGGGCAACGTGCCGTTCCACCCTGGACCCGTCACCGCGAACGTTTGCGAGGCGCTGCCGGTCGTTCTCGTCCCGGGGCTGTCGAATACGTTAGTCCATGCGTCGAGCATCGGAAAAAGGGCGTACCGGTCGCCGAGGTCCGGAGTCGTTATGACCATCGGCTCTTTGGATATGTCGAACCAGCCGACCTCATACAGCGTATCTGCATTAGGCGCCACTACGTCGGTGAAGCTCGCATTGGGATATTCGCGCAAGAACGCGAATTGATTCATTGGTGCGCGCGTCCCCATCGGGCTCTCAAGGTTGGTCGAAATGCGCCTCGAACTTTCCATCATGACGAGCGGGTAGGCGTACACATACGCCTGCACTGCAGCGTCATTGATATTTGCCGGGGTTGCCGCGAAGGCTAGGCCACTGGGGGCAACCCACGCAAGCACACATGCTATAATGATGCCGCTGCGAACTATCACGTGCATCCACCCTTCTTAACAATATAGACGAGTCGCACTAGCGACCTCTTCGACCGAGCGAGAGACCGCGCTGTGGGCGCTAGCATAGTCGAGCCCGCCGATTTGCTGCAACCACGCGGAAAGGTCCACTCGCCAGATGGAGGCTGGCCCCAATGGCAACGACCAAGACGGCGAAGGGCGCGACGACGCACGAACCGTCGCTACGACAGCGCGTTCCGCTAGCAAGCCATGGCCGGTGGAAGCCGGGACACCGGCGTGAGGACCCGCTCGATATCCTCGCGGCCGGTGACGCGGGGAGGCTGCCGGAGCTCGTTCCGCTTCGCTACGGGCGCATGCTGCAATCGCCGTTCACGTTTTATCGCGCATCGGCCGCCATCATGGCTGCCGACCTAGCACATACGCCTTCCACCAGGATCCGCGTGCAGCTCTCCGGTGACGCGCACCTGGCGAACTTTGGCGGCCTTGCGACGCCCGAGCGCAACGTGAGTTTCGAGATCAACGACTTCGACGAGACGTTGCCCGGGCCATGGGAGTGGGATCTCAAACGATTGGCGGCATCGTTCGTCCTAGCCATGCGGGAGAACCGAATCGAGGACGATGTCGCTCGAGATGCGGCGATCAAGTGTGCGCGCAACTATCGCAAGGCCATGCGCACGTTTGCGGAGATGAATCCGCTCGATCTCTGGTACCGGCGTTACGATGCGAAAGAGTTCTTTGAAAGCATCCCGGAGCCCGACGTTCGGGAGCACGTGCGCCGCCGCGTCGAGAAGATCGCCAAAAAGCGAGGCTCCGATATCGCTTATCCGAAGCTAACAAGCGTGGTCGCCGGCCAAACGACCATCAAGGACGTTCCGCCGACGATCTTCCATCCCGAACACTCTCTGGCTCCGACGTTTCGGGCCGACGCTGAACGGATTCTCAAAAACTATCGGGAGACACTCCCCGACGAACGCCGCGTGCTCTTCGATCGTTATCACCTGGTTGACGCCGCCATCAAAGCCGTCGGCGTAGGTAGCATCGGAACGCGTTGTTGGGTCGTTCTCCTGATGTCGGAGCAGAACGATCCGCTTTTCCTGCAGCTCAAAGAGGCATCGGCTTCGGTCTTGGAGCCGTACGCCGGCAAGAGCATCTATCCACATAACGGGCAGCGCGTGGTTGTCGGCATGCGGCTCGTACAGGCGGCCTCCGATGTATTCCTCGGTTGGACGAGCGGGCCGCACGGCGACTTTTACGTGCGCCAGTTGCGCGATGCCAAGATCAAGCCAATGGTCGAACTCTTCGATCGTCCGATGTTTGCGAGTTTTTCAAGAGCCTGCGGCTGGGATCTAGCAAGAGGCCACGCTCGCAGCGGCAACGCGCGCGCAATTGCCGCCTATCTCAAGAAAGACGCGCGGTTTGACGACGCGATCGGTAAGTTCAGCATCGCCTACGCCGATCAAGCCGAGCGTGACCACGCCGCGCTGCGACGCGCAGTCAAGCTCGGAAAGATCGACGCATATATCGAATAACGGGCTCCTACCCTTTCCTTATACCGGATACCGGCATTAACGCTCGCCTCGCAGACGGGCGCCGCCAAAGTCTTGCGGATAGGCCCAGTGCGCGAGGATCGATTCGGGAGCGCCCGTACGCTCTAAGCGATAAATCGTAAGACCGATTGGGACAACGCCCGTGGCCTGGGAATCCGCGCCGGCGTATTGCGGTTCGAAGGTCGGCAGCGTCCTCCGCGATACGAAATCGGCGATGAACCGTACCGTGGTCTCCTCCATGCCGGCCACGCGGAACGGAGCCACGTCCTGTGCCAATCCCGGTTCGATGGCCTGAATCAACTTCGACTGCAATCGCAGGAGAGCGAGCATCGGTTGAATTGATATCACCTGGCTTACCGGCGCGGTCGCAAACCGTGGCGTCCCCGGACTTATTCGTAGTCCCGACGGCAATCGAACGGGAACCGCTCGATCCACAGCCGCGACGATGCGTTTTAGCTGCGACGTCAGAGCAAAACCGGCGACGAGACAGATTCGCGGCTCTGCCAATCCGTTGAAGACAATGCGTGATGGATCGAGGAGACGCGGCATCTCCAAATCCAGGGCGATCTCGAGGCCCGTGACCTCCCACTTTCGCAGAGGTGTAACACTCATCTACTCTTAGATGCCGTGTCGCGACGCGTTTGGTTAACCCCCGGCCAGGGTGCACTCGCGGGGGGCTCCATCGCAGGGGGCGCTTTGACAGGGCGGATTTCTGAGAGTAGGATTAGAGTCCGCTCGCCTACTAACGAGGTACTTTGTGCCAGAGCATCCCTTCGAGTCCGAAGCGGTGAGCAAGGTGACAGAATCGCCTCGCAAGGCCCTGGGTTGCTTCTTGCGCAAACGGCGCGAGTCGATTACTCCCGAAGAGGTAAACCTGTCGTCGCGCCGTGGGCGCCGCACCCCGGGCTTGCGCCGGGAAGAGGTCGCGTTCTTAGCCGACATCGGCGTCAAGTGGTACGCTCGGCTCGAGGCCGGCGACGAAGTACATCCGTCTGAATCGACTCTGTCCGGGATCGCCGTCGCACTGCGGCTCTCGAGCGCAGAGTTTGAGTACACGCTCGATCTTGCCGGCCTGCGACATCCGTTGCGGTCGGGCGCCGAACTGACGACGGCAATACCCGAACCAATTGCGGCAATGCTGAGCAGCGTCCGCGGCGTTGCGATTACAGCCAACGACCGAATTCTTACGCCGCTTCGATGGAACGGGCTCGCAGATCTGATCTATGGCCACACCCGTTTCAACCACCCGGTGGAGCGCAACGCACTTGTCCGGTGCTTGTTCGACCCCGATTTCATTGAGTTTCTCGGAGCCGATCGCGAAGAGCTCCTCTTGCGCGCCGTGGGAATGTTTCGGCTCAACTATTCGTCAACGCGGCCGAGTCCGTTCGCAGACGCGGTCTACGCGAGGGTCAAGGACGACCCGCTCTTTCAACGAGCCTGGAATCGGCGAGTCGTCGCAGGCGAGATTGGCGATCAAACCCTCATGGTTCGAAGTCATAGACTCGTGGGGCGGATCGCGGTGTATTCGATCGACTTCAGTAGCCCGATGCGTCCCGATCTTCTTTTGCACGCGCTCGTTCCGGGCGACGAAGAGACGGCAGCGAAGTTTAACCACTTGGAGCGCGTCCAAAAGCAGCGCCGGCAATCGAACGATCGGGGCGAAGAGCGGCCCCGCCGCCTGACGGTGTCCATCGCGTAAGCGTCGAGCGACGCTTTGTGGGCGCCACCCTCCACTTGCTAAGTGGACCCTGGCACGTGGTTGCAGCGACTTAGGGACACGGCTACGCTAGCTGGACATTGCCATGCAGGTGACCTCAGCTTTGAAATTCCCGTTTAGGATGTGCGCTGTTGCGCTGGCCTTCTGCTGCGCTCTGATCCCGTCCGTATCGAGCGCTACCGGGACGATCAACATCCACCACAGAGACGGCACGGTAAACACATACCGCGACGTCGAAGTCAAAGTTTTCTCCGGCTCGCTTTTCCTAACGTCCGATGACGGCGACGGTACCATCGTCATAACGCAAGCTGCGTGCGCTTATCAAGGGCAGATCATCGTTTGTTTGCCCACGACTGCCGCGCTGGTGCAAGAGGGCGAGAGTAGTGCGCTTAATCTCAAAACCGGTACGCTCTATCTGAACTACACGAACTCGGACCAGCCCTTGACGCATTCGTCGGCCAAGCTTCCCGCGCATAGCATAATGCTCTCGCTTTCAACCAGAAACGGTACGCTCATTAACGTTCGCGGGCGGATCGATCAGTTGATAAAGCAATGAAGTATCTTGCATTCGTTCTAGCCATCGTGTTCGTCGCGCAGCTTTGCGCCACGGCCGACGCCGGTCGCGGCGGCGGTGGTCGCGGGGGCGGCGGTGGTCGCGGCGGCGGTGCTTCGCGCGGCGGTGGCGCTTCGCGCGGCGGTGGAATGTCCTCCGGAGGCCGGGGCGGCGGCGGAGGAATGTCGTCCCGAGGCAGCGGCGGTGGCGGAGGAATGTCGTCCCGAGGCGGCGGCGGATTCAATCTCGGCGGCTCCGACTTTTCGCGAGGTGGAATGGGTGGCGGCGGAATGGGCGGCGGCATGCAGCGACCGGGTGTCGCGCAACGGCCCGGCAGCGCCGGCGGACCTGGCGGAGTCGGCGGCGCGGGTAGACCCGGCGGAGCTGGCGGCGTCGGCGGCGCGGGTCGGCCTGGCGGAGTTGGCGGCGTCGGCGGAGCTGGGAGTGTCGGCGGAGTTGGCGGCGTCGGGGGAGCCGGTCGACCCGGCGGACCAGGCGGTCCCGGTGGAGTTGGCGGCGTCGGTTCTGTCGGCGGCGTCGGTGGTGTTGGCGGCGTCGGCGCCGTCGGTGGTGTCGGCGGCGTCGGTGGTGTCGGCGGCGTCGGTGGTGCCGGTGGTGCCGGCCGCCCGGGATCCGGTGCCGGAAGCCGTCCCGGCGGCGGTAACGGCAGCGGCAACAACGTCGTCAACGGCGGCGGCGGAAACACCGTCGTCAACAATCCGGTGTACGGCGGCGGCGGCTATTACGGATGGAACGGCGGAATGGCATGGGCGCCTGCGCCATACTACTGGGGCGGTGGATTCTGGGGTGCGATGGCGATCGGCGTAACTTCGGCGGCCGTCTACGGAGCGATCGTCGATGAAGACACCGACGTCACGTATAACTCCTACGAAGTTCAGGGCGGAACGCCCGGCGCGACGTTCCTCTCGTCGTACCATCTGACGCAGACGCAATGCGGGCCCCCCGGTCTCGTGGTCGTCTATGGTCCGGAAAATAGCGTCATATGCGCGCAGCCCAACAGCTATGTCGGCGAGGGCTCGTATCGGCTCGACACCGCCACTCTCGATCTCACACCTATCTAAGATTCGTCTCAACCCTCACAGAACAGGATGACGAACATCTTCGTCGGCGCGCCCGGCCACGAGTTTCTCGGATCGAGCGAAGTCTTTATCATTCTGTTCGTAACCTTTGGCCCGATCAACTTCATCAATCGCTTTTACCGGATGACGAGCGGCTTGGATGCAACGGCGCTGGCTCGGCTCGCCGTTAGGAGCGCGTTGCTTGCAACCGTCGGCATCGTGCTGTCGGCGATCGTTGGAAGTTTCATGCTGGGGAAGTGGCATATCTCGGTCTCGGCGATCGCCCTCACGGGCGGGATCGTGCTATTCGTCGCTGCAATGAAGTCGATCTTAGCCCTATATGGAGACTCCACGCCGGATGCCGCCGCTCCAGCTCCGAGTCAATTGAAGGCGGCGCAACTGGTTTTTCCCTATATCGCCACGCCATACGGAATCGCTGCGGTCATCGTTCTTTTGACGCTGGCGCCCGAAAGCGCGATGGGAATTTACATCACGCTGCTGGCGGTCATGGTAATCAACTTGATCATGATGCTCTTCGTCAAGCCCATCATGCGCGTCATGGGCGTCCCACTGGGACTGCTCGGAACCGTGCTATCGGTATTGCAAGTGGCGCTTAGCGTCCAATTCGTGTTTTTTGCCATTCGAACCGCGCTCGCCAAGGGCATTTAGCAATCTCGTCGCATCTGCGCTGAACGCGCGACACCGCCAAACGGAGGAAGCACCCTGTTATGAGTACGCAAGAAGCCATCTGGGAAAATCCGCAAGCGATGGCCATCCCCAAAGAAGGATACTTCGAACACGTAAAAGGCAACTACGGCCCGGTCTTTCCGCGGACACCGGCAAACTATGGCTTCACGATCATTGCGAAGCTAAAGCCGGGCCGCGAGGCCGCGATGCGGACGTACGCCGATACGATCGAAAAAGCGATGAAAGCCGACCCGCAGTTTCTTGCTCCTCTAAAGCTCCACTTTTTGAAGTGGGTGCTTTTTGATATCGGCGGTGAGACGTATTTCATGTACCAAGGCGTCTTCGATACCGATTTCGACAAATACACCGATGATGCTGTCGCATTGTTTTCAAAGGCCGGCGTGTCGACGGCGTTTGAAAATCTCGAAGGCTTTCCGGAAGATTGGAAAACAAACGTTCCAGCCTTTATTAAGTTCGTCCGCGATCACCATCGGCCCAGCTTCATGGAGTACGGCGAGTATCCGTTTGTTAGCGCGGACGAAATCAAGAAGGCATTGCGGATCAAGCAGAGCCTCGGAGAGATGCTCGACCAGATGCAATAGGGCATCGAGCGTAAGTCCGTGACTCAAGCGTACGATCTTATCGCTATTGGCGCGGGACCCGCCGCCGAGAGCGCCACCGAACTGGCGTCGTTCTTCGGCCACCGCTGCGCCGTCGTCGAAAGGAATCGGCCCGGAGGGACGGTCACGACGACCGGCGGCGTACCAACGAAGACTTTGCGCGAAGCAGCGCTCTTCGTCTCCGGATTCCGGGACGCCGACGTCTACGGGCTACGCCTTGCTGCCCCTCCCGAGCTCGCGATGGACGTCATTCGTACGCGAACTTGGGACGTCTGTTCGCAGCTTCAGGAGCTTACGAAAAAGAACATTCTCGCGCGCAATGTCGACTACATCGAAGGAGAGGCGCGCCTCGATGGCAACGGTGGCGTTCGCGTTTCGCGCGAAGGCCACGAGCCTACAGTTCTGCGCGCTAAGTGCGTTCTTGTCGCCACCGGATCGCGTCCGCAGCGGCCGACAGGCGAAGCCTTCGCGCTACCTGGAGTTTTCGATACCGATACGTTTCTCTCTCGGGGGCGCGGCGCGCCGAAGGCAATCGTCATCATCGGGGGAGGCGCAGTCGGTATCGAGTTCGCGACGATCTGCCGAGCGCTGGGATCGAAGGTCACAATAGTCGATCGCGGCGAGCGATTGGCCACGATAATGGACGGCGAAATCTCTGCGCGCATCGAGGAGCTCTTTAGCAAACTGAGCGTCGACGTGAAGTTTGGCTGCACGGTAGAAGACGTCGCCACAAACGGCGACGCGCTCGACGTCACGCTTTCGACGCAACAGCACGTCGCTGCAGACGCCGTGCTGATCGCAGCCGGACGCGTTGCTAATACCGAGAATCTGGGGCTCGAATCGGCCGGCGTGAACGTCGACTCGCGCGGGCGAATCGAAGTGGACGCCAACTTTCGAACGTCGGCCGACGGTGTCTACGCAGCCGGCGACGTCCTCCAGCCCACGCTGGCCTCGATTGCGATGGAGCAGGGACGCGCGGCTGTCTGTTCCGCGTTCGGGATCCCGTTCGAAGGGAATGTAGATCCGACACCCGTTTCGGCCATCTACGGCATGCCGGAACTCTCGGGTGCCGGGCTTACGGAGGAGACATGCCGCGAGCGCGGGTTGAGCTATGAGGTCGGCCGCGCCGACCTTGCGCTGACGCCGCGTGGCGCCATCGCGGGACGTGAAGGGCTGCTCAAGCTGATCTTCCAAACGGAAGACCGAAAGCTCGTGGGCGTTCACTGCGTTGGCGAGATTGCATCCGAAGTCGTCGGAATAGGGCAGATGGCGATTCGCTGCGGCGGCACGCTCAATACCTTAGCTACAATGTCGTTCAACACGCCGACGTACAGCTACGCATACAAATACGCGGCACTCGACGGACTGCGGCGCCTGGCCGCGCGGAAAGACACGAAATTATGACGACGCAACCATTGGGCCGGACGTACAACCAGCCCCACGTACCACGAAAGTATGCGCCGGGGAAGCGCAGATTCAGCGTTTATTGGACCTGGAGCTATCCCTTTGAATCGAATCGCGACGTCGCTGGGCTCGACAATCGCTTTTCGACGATGACCGAAGTCCGGCGGGTAGCGTGGCCGGCCTACGAAACGAACGAATATTCGGCGAAGATGTTCTTACAGGGAATCGCGGGCACGCTCGAACTGTTCCATCTCTCGCTCGTGAACTTCCAAAACGCCGTGGAGGAAGCTACCGGCAACGCGGTGGCCGTATACCAGCGCGTCGATCAGGCCGGCCAGAGGCTCCCGATCGACGAGCGCATCCTAGCCGATACCGACACCCTCATGATATTCGGTCTCGACCACATGGTCGCCGAGGAGGAAGCGACGGAGGCAGAGATCGCGGCGCTCGAGAACTTTTTGAGCCGCGAAGGGACGTGTCTCATCCTCGGGCCGCATCACGACGTCGGCGCATCGTCGGATTTGAAAGTGCGCGATATGGAGTATCACCATCACGGCGACGCGCTCGTGCCACGACAACAACGCTTCGCGAAATACGTGCGCGGGTTGATGAAAGGGCTCGGAACGCCGGTCGAAAACCGGTACGGGCTGCGGCCGGCGACGCATCCGGGCACGACGCGCCCCGTACCGATTGTCGCAGCAAACGACTTAGACGCGCGCGGCTGGCTGACCGGCGTCTCGTCGTTCGTATTTCACATGCACCTGCCGCACTACGCGGTTACCGAAGAGAACCCAAAAGGCGTCCACGTGCTTGCGCGTCAGCCGGTGGATCTCTCGAAACCCCATCCCTTCACCGAAGCCGGGAACCGGGAGATCAACATGTTCCTCTGGATGCCGCCCGCCGGCAAACGGGCGGGCGACGTTTTGTTCGCCGACTCAACGATCTTCACGACCCTCTTCGGCGGCGATGACAGCCTGACGCGCTTCTGGAAGAACCTCGCGACGAAGTAGACGACGATGGCGCTTCTCGAACTCGACGACATTCAGAGCGGAGTGCTACGCCCGCGGCCAACTCCGTTTGCCGCCACGTACATCATTCTTCGAATCGACGATCGCGCCGCCGGCCGAGCGTTAATGCGCCGCCTGAGCGAGATCGTCGCCTCGGCCGCCCACCCGGAGAGTCCCGCGCGCGATACATGGGTGAGCGCATCGCTCACGTTTGCCGGGCTCAAGAGCTTGGGTGTTCCGCAGGCCTCGCTCGACAGTTTTTCGCCGCAGTTCCGCGAGGGCATGGCGGCACGCGCGCGACAGTTGCACGACGTCGGGGAGAGCGCTCCCGAGCGCTGGGAGAAACCGCTGGGCACGGACGACGTTCATGTCGTGCTGACGGGAATTTCGCCAAATGCGACACAGCTCGAAGAGGCGATCGGTCGCGCGCGCGCGGCGTATCATAATATTCCGGGAATCGTGCGGATCTGGCGGCAGGATTGCCACGTTCTTCCCGGCGAGACCGAACCGTTCGGCTTCAAGGACGGCATCAGCCATCCGGCGATCGAAGGCAGCGGCATTCCCGGAACGAACCCGCACGAAGTTCCACTCAAGCCGGGTGAGTTCGTTCTCGGATACACCGACGAATACGGCGGCGTCCCGGCCGTCCCGCAACCGGAAATACTGGGCCGCAATGGCAGCTACATCGTGTTTCGAAAACTGCATCAGCGCGTTGCCGAATTTCGGCGATACCTCAAGGCGAACGCATCGAATGCCGGTGACGAAGAGTTCTTGGCCGCGAAGATGATGGGGCGGTGGCGCAGCGGAGCTCCGCTCGCCGTGTGTCCCGTTCACGACGATCCCGCGGTCGGTGCCGACTCGGCGAAGAACAATGCTTTTCTGTTCGAAGCGGACGATCCGCTGGGATACATGACGCCGCTGGGGTCGCATATCCGTCGAGTGAACCCGCGCGATGCCGAAGTCGCCGGCGTGCCGCGAATTCATCGAATGATTCGGCGCGGGACCGCGTACGGGCCGCCCCTGCCGGAGGGTGCTTTAGAGGATGACGGCGCGGATCGAGGCCTGATGTTCGCTTTCGTCGGTGCGAACCTAGGCCGTCAGTTCGAGTTCGTTCAGTCGGAGTGGATCAACGATAGCGCCTTCTTTGGCGGTGCGTCGGAGCGAGATTCTGTCGCCGGCGCGGCCGACGGCGGCGGAGTATTCCCGATACCGCGCCGGCCCATACGAAGGGTCCTCGGCGCGCTGCCGCGATTCGTCGTCACACGTGGCGGCGAGTACTGCTTCCTGCCAAGTCTGAGTGCGTTGCGCTGGCTGGGAGAGCTCGACGCGTAGACGAATGTTGGTCGATGCAAACTGAGTCGAGCGAGCGGATCGCTCCGCGCCTTGGGCCGGTGCTCGTCGCACTCGCTATCGTCGCGCTCATCGCAGTCTTGCCCCAACGCTACCACCTGGTGCCAAACTGGTTCGCCTATTTGGCGGCGGCGCTGATGCTGCTCCCGATGATCCTGGTATGGGCAACGCGGGGAAATCTGCTCTCGCGACGGTTCGAGCGCGTCGCAGAGTTCGTCGTCATCGGCACGGCGCTCGTCCTGAACTCGGCCAATCTTGTCGTCATCGCGTACAACCTGGTCGAAAACCCCAGCATGCTGGAGCCGGTTCCGTTATTCTATACGTCCATCGGAATCTGGACGGGCAACTTCCTTATCTTCACGTTGATCTACTGGTTTGTGGACGGCGGCGGCCCCGACGCGCGCCTGAACCACAAGCCCCCGTATCCGGACTTTGACTTCCCAGCCATGGACGAGTCCGCGCCGGTCCGGCCTGATTGGCGCCCCGGCATCGTCGACTATCTCTTCTTAGGATTTACGACGTCGACCGCATTCAGCCCGACCGAAGCAATGCCGATGACGCCGCGTGCCAAACTGCTCGTCATGCTCCAAAGCAGCATCTCCCTAATCACGATCGCGATCGTCGCCGCCCGGACGATCAACATCTTGGAATAGCGTTACAAGAACGGCAGCGCAACGAGCCGCGCGACTCCGTAGATCACGGCGAGGAGCGCAAGCGCGACGATGATTGCATGCCGTGGGTAAAGCATCTTCGTACTGATTCCCGCCAAGAATGAGACCGAGGCAAACACGACGGTCAGCAAGAGAAAGCTGTCGGAGTGCCGGTTCGCTTCGACGGCGGCTGCGAAGCTCGCACGCGCCTGCGCTTCGTCGCGTCGTGCCTCGTCTTGCGTTTTGAGCTGGTACGCCCGCATAGCGAACGGCGAGGAAGGAGCGCGCGAATTCTGCAGCGGCTTCGTTGCCAGCCAATCGTGCAGCGCGCGGCTCATCTCTGGCCGAAAGCGCCGATCGAGAAACTGAACCATACGATCGTCGCCGGTTTCGAGCGCGTCGATATAGCGAAGGAACATTCCAACGTCGATAGCCGTCAGAATGTTGGCGCGATCGGACGCTTCGGCCGCGTGCATGCGATCGGCGGTTGCAACGTTGTACCGGCGCGCTTGCTCACCACCCCAACGCCCCGACTGGTAGCCGCAGAGCGCGGTCAGTACCGCGGCGACCGAGATCAGCACGACCGAAGCGACGTCGACGGCGCGGTCGACCGTCTTAGGCTCCACCATGCGGCCTTACGTTCTCCGGATAGACGCATTACCTAGCGGATGCTACACTGAACCTCGCATGAACCCTGAAAAACTGCTGGCGGTGGTCATGCTGGTCGCGCTGACCTTCGGCGCCGGCCTACAAGTTGACCGCGACCATCTCAAAGCAATCCTTAAGAACCTTGGGCTCCTTGGGCGCGCGCTTCTGGCAAACTTTGTGGTCGTGCCGATCCTGGGCGTCCTGATCGTCAGCCTTTTCCGGTTGCCGCCGCACGTCGCGACCGGCTTCCTTTTGATGGCGATCTCGCCCGGCGTCCCGTTCGTTCTCGCCTCGGTTCGCAAGCGTGGCGGCCGTTTGGGCCTCGCCGTGGAGCTCGCGATCTTCTTGCCGCTCCTTTCGATCGTCACGGTTCCGCTCACCGCAGCGTGGGTATTGCCGGCGAGTGACGGGCGGATTCCGATCGAACGATTCGCGTTGACGCTCGTGCTCTTCCAACTCGTACCGTTGCTGATCGGTATCGTCATCGGCGGACGGTTTCCGGCGCTGGCGGCGCGGCTTGGGAGGCCGGCCCAGATCGTCTTTTTTGCCGCCGTGATTCTGCTCATCGCGCTGCTATCGCCGCGCTTGGTCAAGGACGTGACGATGGTGTACGGCACGCTCGGGATGCTGGCGTCGCTCCTCCTCGTGCTGCTCTCGATGGCGATCGGCTGGCTGTTCGGCGGACCCGCGCCCGAGGACCGGCGCGTGTTGGGCATAGGGACGACGCTTCGTAACGTCGGCCTTGCCGCCTTGATCTCTACGACGGCGTTCCGCAGCGAGCAAGTCGCCGCCACAGTGCTCACGTACTTCTTGATTCAGTTCATCGTCACGACGCTCTTCGGTGCCTATTTCTCGCGCACGCCTGCAAGGGCTCTCGCATGACGCCGCTCATCCTTTCGGAGTTTGGCTTCCAATCGCTGAAGACCATTGATTATATCTCGCTCACCGCCGCTACCACGAACGCCTTCAACGGTGCATTGCTAGCGCGACGCCCGGATCATTACAAGCATTTCACCCTCATTGGAGTGATCATTCTCGCGTATGCCGGCGGCATCGGCGGCGGGATCGTGCGCGACGTACTCGTTAATAAGCTGCCTGCGCCGCTCATCAACCCGTGGTACCTCATTCTATGCTTTGCCGCCGCCGCGCTCGCGCTGGTTATCGACCTCACGAGCGCGCAAAAGTTTAAAGACGGCCTCTTTCAGTTCATGACGGCATTCTCGCTGCCGTGGTACGCGATCGTCGGCGCACAGGCGGCGCTGTCCGTACATTTCGGCTACGCGGCGGCAATCATCATCGGCGTTATCGCGACGACGGCGGGGCGCTGGATCATCGACGTCGCGTGCAACGTCGTCCCGAAACAACTCGTGCGCGGTGAGTTCTTCGTGAGCGCTGCGGTGTTGACGGTCGTCGCGTACCTCATTTGCAATCAGGTCCTAGGGTGGTCTACGATTCCCGCGACGGCTGTGGCGTTTTTCGTCGGCTTCGGTTTCCGCCTGCTCTCGCAAGTACTCGGTTGGGAGGAATGGGAGCCCTGGGAGCCCGAGGACCTTAAAGAAGGCGAGAAGACCCGCAAAAAGCTGGGCGAAGGGCTGCGCTCTGAGTTCGGTCGCACCGAATAACGTTTGAATCCGCCGCCTTCCGACATGGTCGACGAGTCTACCCTGCGGGATCCACTCGAACGTCCCATTTTTATCGCGTCGGTCATCGGCAACTTTCTCTTGATGGGCCTCGCCATCGCGCTCATTTTCTACGAGCCTCCGTGGATAAAATCGCACGCGCTGCTCAGTAAGGATGTCGGCTTCCTGCGGCTGCTGGCGATAACGGCGCTCGTCGGCATCCCGTTGCTCGTGCTCAATCGGAATCGTCGCGAATCGTACGTGCGCGGGAACTCCGTTCGCCTTTCCGACCGGCAGTTTCCGGAGGTGTATGCAGTCCTTCGCGGTCACTGCCGAAGACTCGGCATGTCCGAGGTTCCCGAGCTCTTTCTGACGAGCGGCTCGATCGAGCCCTACTCTCACACCTTCTCGTCGTGGCGCGAAAACTACATCGTCCTGCATCAAATCATCTTCGACATCGACGACCGCAAGACGATGGACGTGATCTCGTTCGCCATCGCGCACGAGCTCGGCGCAATCCGGCTGAATCAGACGGCGGTCTGGAATGAGATGCTGCTGACCTATATCTCATCGATTAAATGGCTTCGAAACCCCCTCGAGCGCGCGCGCACGTATTCGCGCGATCGCTACGGAGCCGCGCTTTCGCCGACCGGCTTTCGCGGGCTGCTCATCCACGCGATCGGCCGCCGCCTCATGGACGAAGTGAACGTCGAAGATTATCTGGAGCAAGAGCGCAACTACGGTGGGTTCTGGTCGTTCATGAACGTCTTCTTCGAATCGCAACCACAAGTCTTTACGCGCCTGCGACACCTTCACGACGCCGGCTACCGCTACAGGCGTTACGAACCAACCGTAGTTACAACCGCTACGGATGGAGTTTCGACCTGACCGCAGTCGACAGGTTACGCCGCAGCGGGTGGGATAATCTGTACCTATGGATCTGGCGACGCGCGAGGACATGATCCGCATCGAGGGCGGCTGTTTTCTTATGGGCTCGGACCGGTTCTATCCCGAGGAGGTGCCCGTCCGTGAAACTGCCGTCGACGGCTTCTGGATCGACACCCACACGGTCACGAATGCCGCGTTTTCGAAGTTCGTTCGCAAGACCGGTTACGTGACGGTCGCAGAACGCGAGCTCAACCCGGCGGATTACCCCGGCGCGCCGCCCGAGAATCTCGTTCCGGGTTCGCTGGTCTTCCATATGACCGCGGGTCCGGTCGACCTTCGCGATTACACGCAATGGTGGTCGTGGGTGCCGGGCGCGAGCTGGAAACATCCGGATGGCCCGGGTAGCTCGATAGACTCGCGACCCGATCACCCGGTCGTTCACGTCGCTTTCGAAGACGTAGAATCGTACGCCGCGTGGGCCGGAAAGCGCTTACCGACCGAACCCGAGTGGGAGTATGCGGCGCGCGGCGGACTCGTCGGCAAAAGCTTCGTCTGGGGCGACGAGATGGAGCCCGGAGGCAAACCGGCCGCCAATACGTGGCAGGGGCAGTTTCCGTGGCAGAGCTCCGCCCGGCGCGGCCCCGGAACGATGCCCGTCGGCGGATTCGAGCCCAACGGGTTCGGTCTGTACGACATGGCCGGAAACGTGTGGGAATGGACGAGCGACTGGTTCGTCACGGATCGCACGACGCTTGAATCCCCGTGTTGCGCCGGTGGAAGCGCCGCTCGCGAACGCAGCTACGATGCGTGTCAGCCGCAGACGCGCATTCCGCGTAAGGTGCTCAAGGGCGGATCGTTTCTCTGCTCGCCGAGCTACTGTCTCCGCTTTCGCCCCGCGGCGCGCTCGCCGCAGATGATCGACACAGGCATGTCGCATCTTGGATTTCGCTGCGTGAAGGATTAGGTAACCGTATGGCGATCCAAAGGAGTACGTATGAGTAAGAATGGTAACCTATCGACAACCGCGCCGCTGGTAACGCACCGCGAGTTCAAGCTGCTTCTCAAGCCTGAGAAGTTTCCGACGCGGCGGGCGGTCCTCGAGTTCAACGAGCTGCTGCAAAAGACGGCGAATCAGCTCGGCGTGCATTACGAGCCGGTCGAATCGCTCGACTCGCAACTACGGATCGTCCAGTTCTACGATACGAAGAACGAGGATCTGCGCAAGAACAAGCTGATTTTCCGCATCCGGCAGATCCGGCAAGGCGGATGGCCCGACGAAAGCTGGGAGCTGACGTTCAAGTGCCGGGCGCCGGAGTACGAGAAGGCGGCCAGCTTCGACACGGACACGACGATGACGCAGCTGCAGAAGAAAAAGTTCAAAGAGGAGCTCATTCGCGGCGACATCCCCGGTACGATGGTGAGCATCTTCTCGAACAACGTCATCGTCGAGTACCCGGACGTAGAGATCGAGGTCCCGCTCTCGCGCTTGGCCGAAGGATTGCCGCATCTCAAAACGCTTGGACTCGACATGAGTCAATCGCTTTCGATCGTCGCGGGTGCGAAGGTCTTCGAGTTGCAGTCAACGCTCGGAACGCTCAACTTCGGCCACGGCGTAACCGCCCACACGACGCTCGCGGTTTGGGCGCGTCCGGTCCCCGATCGCTTCGAGCCGCTCGTTGCTGAGTTCGGCTTTTCCACGCACCTGCTCGGCAAGGACGAAAAGGAAGAGAAGGGCCAGAAAGCGGCCGACGAGTTTTTCAAGGCGCTGCAGGTGCCGCTCAAGAGTTACCTTGCCGAAGGCACGACGAAGACGGCGCTCATCTACGGCGACGGAGCCGCGTAAGTTCGAGTAACGCTCTTCTTGGCTCTTACTCTTTCGGGTGTTGCGTCTTTGCGTCGATCGCGTCGGAGAGCGGCTGCAAAACGAGATTGATGAAAATGATTGCGACGGCGCCGGCGGCAGCTTCGGCCCAGAAGCCGAAACCTGCGAGCGCACCGACGGCCGCGGTCGCCCAGATCGTAGCGGCACTGTTGAGACCCGTAATATTAGCGCCGGAACGCAGGATGACGCCCCCGGCGATGAATCCGACGCCCGTAACGATACCCGCAACGATGCGCGTCGTATCGCCGGCTCCAATCGTACTGTCGAGCAGCGCGAAGAGTGCGGCTCCGATCGCAACGAGACTGCTCGTATGCAATCCGGTCGCCCGCTGGCGCCACTGACGTTCGAAGCCGATGGCGATGCCTAACAGCGCCGCGACGCCCAGGCGCGCCAGGAACTCCAGAGTCGTCAAATCGCCGGTCTTCATCGATGCCGGGCCGTTAGATGCCGAACGTGTATCCCAGGAGTGGGCCCGAGAGGTTCATCTTCTGCACGTGCGCGCTGGCCGGAAAGCCGCTATAGTTCAGCGCGCGGTAGAGCGCGACGAGCGTCTGTCCGTGATTGAAGGTGTAGCCCGCGCCGCCGTATCCTTCCCACGTCTGGTTGTTGTTACCGCCGCCATAATCGGCGTAGTATAGCGCGTTCCAGTGCCCATCGCCGAAGTATGCGCGCCCGCGCAATCCTCCGATGACGTCGCTGGTGTTGTCGGAGGTCGTAAAGGATCCCGTCGGCATGATGATACCGCGTTTGCCGACGATCGCGGTGTAGCCGACGTTGAGGTTGATCGGGAACTGGCGCGTGCCGGCAAACAAGATGAGATCGGCATCGTGGCCGTGCGCCAGCGTGTACCCGGCAGTGAGCTCCCAGATAGCCGTGCTCATCCCGGCGGAGCTGTTGATCGTCAACGGAATATGCACGCGGCCTCGGGGGCCCGTAATCGTCGAAAAGAGGGTCGCCGTCGTCGTCGCATTGACGTAAATACCGTCGCCGAAGAAATCGAAGCGCCCTTTGCGCCAGTCGAAGGCAAGCATCGCGGCCGTATTGAGCTTCGGCAAGTATTGGCTGGGACCGACTTGGACGTTGCTCGAGACGCTCGTGGGCGCACCGCCACGACGCGGACGCGGCAGCTTCGGGACCGTGTACTGATACACGGCGTGAATCGTCGGGAGCCAGATGTACGGCGCCACCGTGAAATGCGTGCGGCCGTCGTACTGTTGATCCATGAAGGTAGGAGCCGAGGTGACAGACGTCGCCGGCGCGGCCGGTGGCGGTGCCGGCGTGGCTTCTTGGGCGGAAGTGATAGCGCTCGCGCTCAACGAGGCGATCGCGAAAGCGACTGCCGGCAAAAAGTGCTTGAAACTCATGGCGTCTTTGTGAGGTCCCCCTTCACGGCGAGTCTACGACGGTACTTGCTTGCCTCCTACGCCGGCGACTGCGAGCGTCGCTGCATTCCCGCCGAAAACAGAAGTAAAGAATGTTTAAGGCAGGCGGCCGGCGCGGAAAGGACTAGTTATGGCCGAACTCTATCTGTGCACTCAATGCAAAATCCCCTTCATTGCCGAGGATAAGGGGTTGATTGCGCGGCGCGATGGACGCTGCGCGGAGTGCACGAAAGTTGAGTTTCTAAAAATTCTCGGCTTGCCGACCGATTTTCTGACTCGCCGGCTCGGCCCCGGCACTTAATCGCTTCTAGCCTCCTTCACACACTCTTAATAGTCGAGGCCGCTTTTATTGAGCGAGCGTCGTTCTTGCAATTCCGGGATACCATGGGAGGCTTCCAGGCCTTATAATGGGCTTCCAACTTTACTATGCGCCGCGACGGTTCAGCCGTGCGAAAGAGAGTCAAACTCGAACATGCCCGCAAAAAAGCCAAATATTCTCATCCTTTGGGGTGACGACATCGGGATATGGAACATCAGCCGATTCAGCAACGGCATGATGGGATACCGTACGCCAAACATCGACCGCGTGGCGCATGAAGGCGGTCTCTTTACCGACTACTACTCGCAGCAGAGCTGCACCGCTGGGCGAGCGTGCTTCATCACCGGCCAAAATCCAATTCGCACCGGCTTGACTAAAGTCGGGATGCCCGGCGCGACCGTTGGACTGCAGCCCGAAGACCCAACCATCGCCGAGTTGTTGAAGCCGCTCGGCTACGCGACCGGACAGTTCGGAAAGAACCACCTCGGCGATCGCAACGAGTTCTTGCCGACCGTTCACGGCTTCGATGAGTTCTTCGGTAATCTGTACCACCTTAATGCCGAGGAAGAGCCCGAGCTGCCGGACTATCCGAAGGACCCGAAGTTTATCGCCGCGTTCGGGCCGCGCGGCGTGATGCATTGCAAAACAAGCGACGTTGACGACGCGACAGTCGATCCGCGCTGGGGGCGCGTCGGCAAGCAGACCATCAAAGACACCGGTCCCCTCACCAAAAAACGTATGGAGACCGTCGACGAGGAGATCACCACCCGTGCTCTCGCATGGATGGAGACGCAGGCTAAGGCCGATAAACCGTTCTTCCTCTGGTACAACTCAACGGCCATGCATTTCCGCACGCACGTTGCCGAAAAGAACATCGGAAAGAGCGGCCAGGATCCGTACAGCGATCGCATGGTCGTGCACGACGAGCAGATCGGCATGATGCTCGATAAGCTCGACGAGTTGGGCATCGCCGACAACACGATCGTCATGTACTCCACGGACAATGGGCCGGAAAACGATACGTGGCCCGACGGCGCCAACACGCCTTTCCGCGGGCAGAAGGATTCGAACTGGGAAGGCGGCTGGCGCGTACCGTGCTTCATGCGTTGGCCAGGCGTGATAAAGCCCGGCTCCGTCTACAACGGCATCGTCTCCCACATCGATATGTTCCCGACGTTGTTGGCGGCCGCCGGAAACCCGGACGTTACCGAACAGCTCCTCAAAGGCTGCACAGTCGACGGTAAGAAGTTCAACGTGCATCTCGACGGCTACAACCAGATCCCGTATTTCTCCGGCCAGGTGGCCGAGAGCCCGCGAAACGCGATCATATACTTCAGCGATGACGGCGACGTCATCGCTGTGCGGGTCGGCGACTGGAAGTTCAATCTGTCGGTGCAGCGCGCGAATCAGATGAATCTGTGGGCCGAGCCCTTCGTGAAGCTCAGGGTTCCGCATATCGTGAGCTTACGCCGCGATCCGTTCGAACGAGCCGATTTCAACTCGAATACCTACTGGGATTGGATGGTCGACCACATACCACAGATGTACATGATGCAAGCGGTGGTAGCGTCGGAGGTCGAAAACTTCATCAAGTTCCCGCCACGGCAGAAACCCGCTTCCTTCAACCTCGATTCGGTGATGGAGCAGGTCAAAACGCCGCACGGCTAATAAGCCGAACCCCGTGAGCGATGACGATGCGATGGCGGCGCAAGCCGCCATCGCCGCGCAAGTGGGTGAGTTTTACGAACGGCACCCATACCCGCCTCCCGTCGACGACATCGACGCGTACCGTCGCCGGTGGGACGACGCGCGGCGGCGTGCCGATTCACACCTCTTTTGGCCCGACGAGCCGTATCGCGACGATCGCAGCATCTTGGTTGCAGGCTGCGGCACGGCCCAGGCGGCGCACTATGCGGTGCGCTGGCCGAATGCGCATGTCGTCGGTATCGACGTCAGCGCGACGAGCATCGCGTTTGCGCAGAACCTAAAGGAGGAGCACGGACTCGAGAACCTCGAGCTGCGCAAACTCCCGGTCGAGCATGCGACCGACCTCGATCGCGCGTTCGACCACGTCGTCTGCACCGGCGTTCTGCATCATCTGCCGGATCCGGATGCCGGGTTACGCGCGCTGCGCGACGTCCTCGCGCCAAGCGGAGCGATGCACGTCATGGTGTACGCGTCATACGGGCGCGCCGGCGTTTATATGCTTGCGGAGTATTGCCGCCGTCTGGGCGTCGAACCCACTGAGACCGAGATCGCCGACCTCGCAGCAACGCTGAAAGCGCTCCCTCCCGATCATCCGCTCGTGCCGTTGCTGCGCGGCGCGCCCGATCTTTCGAGCACGGCCGGATTGGCCGATGCGCTGCTCCATCCGCTCGATCGCGCGTACACCGTCGCACAGTTTGTGGAGTATCTCGATCGCGCCGGAGTGACGCTTGGGCGGTGGATCCGGCAGGCGCCGTATCTCCCGTCGTGCGGAGCGATCGCATCGACGCCGCATCGCGATAGGCTCGCGGCACTCTCGCCGTTCGACCAATACGCGGCGATCGAGGTGTTGCGCGGCACGATGGTACGTCACGCCGCCGTCGTCTACCCCAAGGAGAGCGCCCGCAGCCGTCAGGTCTCTTTCGACGACGATGCATGGCGGCGTTACGTTCCGGTGCCGCTGCCCGATACGATCGCCGTGCGCGACCGGCTACCGGAAGGCGCTGCCGCCGTCCTCATCAATCGCAACCACACCTACACCGACCTCTATCTACCGATCGACATTCGGCAGCAGCGCCTGATGCAAGGTATCGACGGGAAGCGCACGATCGAACAGATCTGCGTCGACGGCGATCGGGAGCGTGCTCGCGCGTTCTTCGAGCAGCTTTGGCGCTGGGACCAGGTGGTCTTCGATGCGTCGCGGCTACGAGATTCGGCCTAAGACGATGCCCCGTCGTACGCCCGCCGCAACGCGTCGATGTCGAGCTTCTTCATTTGCAACATCGCTCGCGTCGCGCGCGCCGACTTCTCCGGATCGGCTCCGTGGAGCACGTCGCTCATGCCGGCGGGAACGAGGTTCCACGTAACGCCGTACCTGTCGTTGAGCCAGCCGCATTGGATTTGCCGTCCGCCGGCGGAAAGGCCATCCCACAAATGGTCGAGCTCGGCTTGCGTTTCGCAGGTTACGAAGAGGGCAACGGCGCCTTGAAACGGCCCGTCGGGAGACGCGACCGTCGAATCGGCGCCGCCGTTGAGCGCCATATAATCCTGTCCGTCGAGTGAGAACTCGACGACCATTGCCGCACCCGGCTCACCGGGTCCGGCTTCGCCGTAGCGGCGAATCGCGCCAATCTTGGAACTCTTGAAGAGCGAGACATAGAAGTTTGCGGCCTCTTCGGCTTGATCCTCAAACCAAATCATCGGTGTCATTTCCGACATCGTTCGATCCTTTCGGTGGAGAGCTGACCATTCTTAAAAGTTAATCCGGCGTTTTCATCCCCGCTCGGAGCATCGCGAGCGCCTTGACGATGCGCGACTGGCGCATCAGTGCACCTCCCAACGCGTCGCGCGTCGCATCGTCAATTGTGACGTACGCGCCACCGCCCGCGCTCTTCTGCACCTTGGTCGTAAACCGCAACATACGCGGCGCCCTTTCGGCTGCCCGCGCGGGGGCGCCTCCGCCCGGCAGCATCGCGGCGCCGCGCGCCGAAGAGACGCGAGGTGCAGCGTGCCGGCGGCCGGCTTCTCTACTCGGCCAGCGATCTCAACGAGTACCTTGAGTGTAAGCGCCTCACCGAGCTAGAGGCGCTCGTCACCTCAGGCCGGCTTGCGCGCCCACACGTCGTCGACGAGCGGGCTGCGCTCATTCGGCGCAAAGGCGACGAGCACGAGCTGCGTTACCTCGACGGGCTCGTCACGCGCCTGGGCAACGATCTCGTACAGTTCGGGCGCACCGAGCCCGATATCGAGAACTATCGTCAGGCCGAACGCGAGACGTTGGCTGCGATGCGGAGCGGAGCGCACGTCATCTATCAAGCGACGTTTTTCGATGGAGCGTTCGTCGGTCACGCGGACTTTCTCCGTCGCATCGAGGTTCCGTCGGGATTGGGCGAGTTCAGCTACGAAGTCATCGATACGAAGCTCGCCCTTCATGCGAAGCCGTACTTCTTGGTACAACTCTGCAACTACAGCGAGCATCTGGAACGCCTTCAAGGGTGCTTGCCGGAGTTTGGCTACGTCGTTCTAGGTAGCGGCAGCGAAAGGCGGTTCCGGCTGCACGATTATATCGCCTATTACCGGCATCTCAAGGCGGCATTTCTCGCCTTTGCCGCGCGGTCTCCGGGCGCGCTCGAATACCCGTACGTCTGTAAACACTGCACGATCTGCGCTTGGAACGACGAGTGCGCGAAGCAACGAACCGCCGACGACCACCTGAGTCTCGTCGCGGGAATGCGACGCGCTCAAGGCGCTAAGCTGGAACGTGCCGGCATCGCTCGAGTCGTCGACCTCGCGGAAGCCGGCGACGATCGGCGCCCGCCCGGCTTGAACCCCGAAACTTTCGTTAAGCTGCGCCGCCAGGCAGCGCTGCAAGTTCGCGGCCGTACGAGCATGCGACCTATCTACGAACTGCTGGCCCACGAACCCCAACTCGGCTTTTCGATCTTGCCTGCGCCTGCCGTCGGCGACGTCTTTTTTGATATGGAAGGCGATCCGCTCTTCGAACCGGGCAAGGGGCTCGAGTATCTCTTTGGCTGCTGGTTGCCCGACGACGATCCGTCGTTCCGCGTCTTTTGGGGTGTCGACCGGCCTTCGGAAAAGCACGCGTTCGAGTCGTTCGTGGACTTTATCGTCGAACGCCGCCACGCCTACCCCGGCATCCACGTCTATCACTACGCGAACTACGAGAAGTCGGCGTTGCGACGCCTCGCGCAAGCACACTGTACGCGCGAAAATGAGGTCGACGATCTCTTGCGCGAAGAGGTGCTCGTCGATCTCTTTGCGGTAGTTCGACAGACGCTCGCGATCTCGGAAGATGGATACGGTCTCAAGAAGCTCGAGCGCTTCTACGATCTCGACCGCGCGACGGATGTCCGAAAAGGTGACGAATCGATCGTGATGTTCGAGCGCTGGCTCGCCGACGGCGACCGGCGCATTCTCGACGACATCGAGGCGTATAACCGGGACGACTGCCGCTCTACCCAACTCCTTCGCGATTGGCTCCTCGAGCGGCGCGACGAGGCGATCGTGGCATTTGGCATCGAGCTTCCGTTCCGCCCGCTCAGATTGCCGGGCGCCCCGTGCCATACGGAGTTCGCGGAGAGCTGCAAAACCTGCATCAAGCGGCGCGATGAGGAACGCGATGCGAGCCGCCGCAGCGAATTGGAGCGAGCGCTGCTCGAAAACGTTTTGCCGCCGCAATCGGAGGACGAGTATCGCTTGATGAACCCCGAGCGGCGAATGCGCTACATGCTGGCAAACCTGTTGGCTTACCACCGGCGCGAAGAAAAGCCGGCATGGTGGGAGTATTTCGACCGGTGTGACAACGTCGATCGCCTGCTCGAGTTCGATAAGGCAGCGATCGGAGGCCTACGCTTACGCGAAGACGTTCCGGTCGAGAAAACGCAAAGGAGCTTCGTCTACACCTTCGAGTTTCCGGATCAGCCGCACAAGATGTCTTCCGGCGAAGCCCAGAATCCTCGGACGCGTCAAACCGCTGGAAACATTCTCTCGATCAACGACGAGAATCAGCTGCGCCTCAAGACCACGTTGGGGATCGAGTCAGCACGCGCGATCGCCGAGCTCATCCCGCCTCGACCGTTTGTGGCGACGGTCCAGCGCGCTGCGCTGGCGCGCATCGGGCAATCGCTTCTCGACCGCACGCTCGCGCAGGTCTATGCAGCAACGCACGATCTGCTTGTCAATCGCAATCCAAGGGTGCCGGGCCGGGAATCGTTACAGCCCGACCCCGTCACGGCCGAAGCGGTCTCGGCCATCGTCGCCGGGCTCGATCGCAGTTACCTTTTCGTGCAAGGACCGCCCGGTAGCGGCAAGAGCACGATCGGGTCACATGTAATCTGCGATTTGCTCCAGCGTGGGCAGCGCGTTGCCGTCACGAGCACCAGCCATGCCGCGATTCATAACCTCTTACGTAAGGTAGAGACTTGCATGGCGCAGCGCGGCGGCAGCTTTCGTGGCCGGTACAAGCACAGCTTGGGAAGTCCGGACTCAGAATACGTCTCGCCGCTTTCATCCGCATACATCGTCTCTGAGGATTCGAACGAAGCCTTCGGCCGCGACGACTACGAACTTGCCGGCGGCACAAGCTGGCTCTTCACGCGTCCCGAACTAGATCAAAAGTTCGACTATATTTTTATCGACGAGGCCGGGCAAGTAGCGCTTGCCGACGCGCTGGCAATCGCTCTCTGCGCAAGGAATGTCGTGCTCCTCGGCGACCCTTCGCAACTCGCGCAAGTCAGCCAAGGACGCCAACCGCTGCACGTCGGCGATTCGGTCCTCCAGTACGTGCTGGGCGACGCGCAGACCGTACAACGAGACCGGGGCATCTTCCTCGACCTCTCCTATCGCATGCAACCGGAGATATGCGCGTTCATCTCCGAAGCGATGTACGAGAACCGGCTGCGCCCGGCCGAATCGACGCGCGATCATGGCGTAATGGCCGATGGGCGACGCCTTGCGGGTCTCTACCACCTTGCTATCGAGCACAGCGGCAACAGCTCTAGTTCAGCCCAAGAGGCAGACGCAATCGTCGAACGCATCGCTTCACTGCGGCTTCCCGACCGCGACGTTATCGTCGTCACGCCTTACAATGCCCAGCGGGCGTTGATCTCACGTAAGCTTCGCGAGGCCGGGATAGGCGTGAGGGTCGGCACCGTCGACAAGTTTCAGGGCCAAGAGGCGGCCGTCGTCTTCTACTCGATGGCCACTTCAAGCGGTGAGGACCTGCCACGAGAGATGGAGTTCCTCTTCGAGCGCAACCGGTTCAACGTCGCAATTTCCCGGGCGCGTGCCGCCAGCATACTCGTCTACAATCCGCGTCTACTCGACCTCTCGTGCCGGACGCCCGAGGAGATGGCGCTGCTGAACCTCCTTTGTGCTTTTGTCGAGCGGGCTGATCCGCTCGATTGAGCCGCCGAGGGTACTAAGCGAGGCCGCGGTCCTAAGAAAGGGCACAGCGGTGGCATGCGGCCCCTGTATGATGGACTTCCGGACGAAGAGGACAGACGTGGCTCATCTCCTCGTTCGGCATCAGGAGGGCTTTAAGTTGCACCAAACGCCGTATCTCTCGGAGATGGAACGCGCCGTGCTGCGTGGGCTGGCAAACGGTCTCCAGAGCAAACAACTTGCTACCACACTTAAGCGCAGTACGCCGACCATCGAGTTTTACGTGCGAACGCTCTTCGTGAAGTTTCAGGCTCGATCTCGCCCGCAGTTGGTGGCTCTTGCCATGGCATTCAATGTGATCGACACGAGGGAACTCGAGATCCCGCTCGAGTTTATCGAAGCTTAGCCAGGCATCGCGGGCCAGATGCCTTCGTTCACGGCCACCGCTATTGCCTTATTAAAAGGAAGCGCATCGAAATGCGCGCGCAGTTCGGGGACGTCAATCGATGCCGCGATCGACGTCGAGAGCTCGTAGGCTAGTTGCAGAGCGCTCTGCGCCTGCGCCTCTTGATCGCCGCTCCAATGAAAGACGCACGCCGCAGTCCAGGGCGAGAGCGGTGGGAAAAAGGCTGCTTCGAACCGCGCCCGGTCCGCCGCCATGATCTGCTCGGCCATCTCCGCCGCAACATGAAGCTCACCGTGTTTGACGCGCGCCAGCGCCGCCTCCGCGAGATTCCCCACGAGTTTCTGCCCGAGCTCCTGTTCGAGCGCATATCCACGCTCCATATGCTCGATAGCCGCGTCCAGCTCCCCGAGAATGCTCTCGGCGCCCCCCAGGTTCGCAAGCGCGATGGCTTGCAACAACGGATACCCGATCTCCGCCGCAATGCCGACCGCGGTTTGAGCTCGTTGTTTGGCATCCAAAGCTAAGCCCCGAGCACTAGCGACAAAGCTCTCGTTGACCAATGAGGCGGCATAGTTGCGGCGATCCCCAAGGCGCTCGTAGAGCTCTCCGGCGCGGGCGAAGCGCTCGCTGGCCGTCTCGAGATCCCCGCAGCGAGCATGGAGAAACCCCAAATTCATCATGACGCGCGCGAGCCCGGAACTGTCGCCGATGGCATCGAAGACTTGCGCCGCCGCGACATTTGCAGCCTCGCCGCGTCCCCATTGCGAAATCCGGATGGCGGCTGCCGCAACGCCGACGAGTGCATGCGCCTCGCCGACACGATCCCCGATTGCGCGGTACTCTTCTGCGGCTTGCTCTGAGACGTCTGCGGCGCGCGCGTATTCCAATCGTCCCGTCGCTAGCGACGCCGCTTGCATCAGCGTCTCAGCTAGCGACGACCGATCGTGCGCCTCAATTGCAATCGTGCGGGCACCCTCCAACAAGTGCTCGGCGTCTTTGAACTCACCGGTCCACACATCGGCCTCGATCAGCGCCGAGAGCGCCTCGATGCGGTTCGCAGGCGTTCCCGCGCTTTCGAAGGCGTCGACGGCTTCGCGAGCTGCGTCTTTCGCCCCGGCGTAGTCGGAGGTTGCGACGAGCAGCCTCGCATCCGCGCATGCGGCTCGACCCTGCCAGTAACGGTCGCCTGCGACGGAGGCGTGCTGCCGAAGTGCGGCGACGGCTTCGCGCTCCGCCTGTCGATCGTCCGATGCGCGCAAGAGCGCGACGCGGCGCGCCAGGACGCGGCACCGCAAGTCGGACGTATCGGCCAATGCGTCGAGGCGGTCCAGATCTAGTGCCTGCGCCTCACGGTTGCCGAGACGCGCGTTTGCCTCTTCTCTGACGAGCAATGCATCGATGATCGCCGCGCGCTCGCGCACTCGTTCGACGGCCAGCGTTGCAAACTGTACGGCATCGTCGTTGGCGTAGACGGCGGCCGATTCATACGCAGCGCGGGCGTACCAGCGCCCGGCCTGCTCCAGAAGCCCGGCGAGCGCGTAGTGCCGAGCGAGGTCGCGCGCTACGCCGGTCTGACGGCGCGCGGCGCGCTCTTCGAGCACGTAGGCGACGCGCGCGTGGCGGCGCGCGCGCACGTCGCCATCGATCCGATCGTAGATCGATTCGCCGATGAGATGGTGCGTGAAGACGTAATCGAAACTCTCGCGCGCGCCGGATTCGCGAACGAGCCGGCGGTCGAGCAGCTCGTTGAACGCCTCGAGCGCCTGAGCCGCTGAGAGTCCCGCGACGTCGCGCACCACGTCGACGCTACAGCCGTAGCCGCAGACCGCCGCGATCTCCGCAACGATTCGGGCATGCTCGCCAAGCCGCGCGGTGCGCGCCGCCACGACGCTGCCTATCCCTTGCATCGGGAGGTCGCCAGCGCTGTCCCCGTCACTCTCGACCGCGTTAGCGATCGCCTGACTGAGGAAAAGTGGATTACCTTCGCTAAACCCATAGAGCTGGTCGACGAGTGCGTCGCCGCTCTCGCGCAGATCCGTGACGCCGGCAATCATCTCGGCGACGTCTTTGCGCGAGAAGCGCCCCAATGTCACTTCGGTCATTCGGCGCTCGGCCCCGAGAGCGTCGGCCAAACGGCGCAGCGGATGCGTCGCGGGTGTCTCTTCCTCACGGTACGTGCCCACGATCAGCAGACGTGAGCGATCGATGCGCCGCGCGATCGCCGCGAGCGCGTCGATCGTCGCATCCGCGGCCCAGTGCAGATCCTCGAGCACGAGCATCAGCGGCCGCGAACCGCAGAGACTCTTCGCCGCGGCCGCGAGGGAGTCGAAGAGCCGCGCCGATTCGCGCTCCGGCGGCAGCGGCGTCACCTCCGGGAGCTCGCGGCCCTGCGCGCGCAGCTCGGGAAGAATACCAGCCAACACACCGAGGGTCAATGAATCGAGCGGCTGCGCGACGAGCACCGGAAAGGCCGCACGCAACGCCTCCACGATGCACTGGTACGGCAGCGACTCCGGAAATGAGGTCGTACCCGTGTAGACGCGTGCTCCTTGAGCGTCGGCGAGGCGGGCGATCTCACCCACGAGCCGCGTTTTGCCGACCCCGGCTTCGCCCGAAACGATGACAACGCCGCCGAAGCCGCGCGCCGCGCGATCCCACTGCGCTTCGATGCGTGCGCGTTCGGCATCGCGCCCCGTGAACGGAAGGCCGCGGACGGCTCGGCCGCCCGCGAAATCGGTTCGCTGGTCGAGCGATGCATCGATGCTTCCGATCACCGGCTCGCCGCGAACGATCGCATCGCGCAGCGCGATCGTCTCCGCCATCGGCGCGATTCCCATCTCTTTTCGCAAGCGCTCCCCGAATCGGTCGTACTCGACGAGCGCGCCTGAGGCATCGCCCGACGCGTAATGGATCTCCATTGCCCGGCGCACGATATCTTCTCGCCACGGATCGGCAGCCAGCAGGCGGCGCGTGTAAGCCAGTGCGAGCGAGTGATTTCGCGCGACCCGATTACGTTCGATGACGTCATTGAGAATTCGCAGGTAGAGCGTGCGCAGGCGTTCTCGCTCCGAAACGATCCAATCGTCGTAGACATCTTCGAGTAGATCGCCGGTGTAGAGTTCTATCGCCGCGGGTTGCATCGACGGGTCGCCCGCGAGCCGTACGAACTCGGTCACGTCGACGTACGCACCGCCATCGACGTTCCAGCGTACCGTTTCGTTATCGACGATCAGCCAAGGTTCGTTGCCGCGCCGCGGAGTCGGCAATGCCTTGTTCGTCCGATAGAGATAACGCCGCAGCTCCGAGCGTGCGCCGTCCTCGTCCTCCTCGGGAAAGAGTGTGAAAGCTAGTGAATCGCGCGCGACTGGACGCCCTTCCCGTAGTACGACCATCGCGATAAGGGCCAACGTCGTGGCCCGCTTGCCAAACTTGACAGGCGTCCCAGAAATACCGACGCTGGCCTGGCCGAAGAGCCGGATATCCAGCTCGCGACCGCTTTCGAGGGTCGGGGGCTCGCGCACGACGCTACGATTCACGCGCGGCTCCTTCAGTCCCCGCCGCGCGAGCATGCGCCCCTGGAGGGAGTCCGCGCGAGACGGTAAAGGCGCTCGATCATGAAGCTACACCTCATACGATTGGCGGCGCTGATCGGATTGGCCGCATGTTCGGGCCCCACGCAGTCGGTCGACTTTCGGCCGCCGCCTGGTTGGGTTGCAACACCGGGCTTCTTCGGGTTTCAAGCGTGGCACACCGCCGATTCACAAGAGATGCTCGCCCTCTTTCGGATGCCCGTAGCCGTCGATGCAAACAAGGCCATGCACAACTCCGATTACAGCGACTTACAGTCGGGCACGAAAAAGAACATCACGATCTGCGGATCGCAACCCGCAGTGTTGATGACGGGACGCGGTTCGAACTCGCGAACCAAAGAAGATCAGAGCGTTGAGATGCTCATGACGTCGTACTCCAACTCGACGTACATGGCGATCTATACGCGTAGATTGGGAATACCGCCGAATCCGCTTGCCGAGCGCGCGCTGCGCTCGGTCTGCGAAAAGAAGTAGCCGCTAGCCGCCGCGAAGCCCGAAGTAAATCGTGCCGACGGCAGCGACTCCCATGAGGGCGACCGTCGCCCAGCCCCATATGCGCGCGAGTAGCGAGCTCGTCCATTCGCCGAGCATTCGGCGGTCGGACGCGAGCCAGACGATCACCGCAACGAGCGGGACCGCTGCAATACCGTTGAGGATCGCCGACCAGAAGAGCGCTTTGATTGCGTCGACTCGCAGCAAGTTCATCGCAATGCCGATCGCGATACCAGCAACGATGACCCCATAAAAACGCGGCGCTCGAGCCGGCGTTTCGCCGAGGCCCTCCCGAAACTCGAACATTTCCGCCGAAACGTATGCGGACGAGGCCGCCAATACGGGAACGGCGAGCGCGCCCGTACCAACCATTCCGAGCGTAAAGAGCAGCGCGGCAAAACGTCCGGCGAGCGGTCGTAACGCCTCCGCGGCTTGCTGCGCCGTTGCAATTTCGTGCTTGCCATGCGCGCCCAGCGTCGACGCCGTCGTGACGATGATGAAGAACGCGACGATATTGGAGAAAATCATCCCGGCGTTGACGTCCGTATGCATGTTGCGGATCGCCTCGCGGTTCGTACCTCTGCGCGACGCGATGCTCCGATGCCCCAACGTCTTCTCTTCTTCCACCATGAGCGAAGACTGCCAAAAGAAGAGATATGGCGTAATCGTCGTGCCTAGGACGCCGGTCATCGTCGAGAGCCAAACCGCATTGAAATGAAACTGTGGAACAAAAAGGTGGCGCGCGACCTCACCCCACGGCGGGCGAACGATGAAGGCGGTGACGACGTAGGCAAACAGCGATAACGTCAGCCATTTGAACGTATTGGCGATTGCCCGATACGGAAGCCACGCTTGTGCTACGACGAGCCCAACGCCGAAGAGAAAGACCCACGCGTCGACCGGTATTGGCACGATCATATTCGCGGCGTCGGCCATGCCGCCGATGTCGGCACCGACGTTAAAGGTGTTCGCTGCAATGACGACGACCGCGAGCGTGCAGGCGACGGGGCGCGATAACCGCTTGCGCATGATTGCCGCAAGCCCTTCACCGGTGACCATCGCTATGCGCGAGACCATTCCCTGGACGACTGCCATCATGGGCGTCGAGATCAACGTCAGCCACAGCGTCGTATAACCCGTTGCTGCCCCAGCCACCGAATAGGTCGAAATACCCGACGGATCGTCGTCAGCCGCGCCTGTAATAAGGCCAGGTCCGAGATTCCTGATGAAGCCGGCGACGGGGGCGAAGATGCGACGAGAAAAGACCGCTTTACGAGGCATGGCCTTTATGATACCCGTTTCATGCGGTCCAGCCGGCCCAACAACAAGTGAAAATACAGCATTCCGCGCACGTCATCCAGCGAAGCGAGGAGTTTTGCTTCGTCGACATCCGGATTTTCCGAAAGCATACGCAGGCTGCGCGCGACGCCCGAATCGGCCGGTGGAAAGACGTCTAAGCGTCCCAGACCCCGCAAGAGCACGACCGTAGCGCTCCATTCGCCGATGCCACGCACGGTGCGCAGCAACGAGATCGCCTCGCGTGACGGCCGTTCCTCGAGCCGCCGTAGGTCGATCCGGCCGCCGAGTACGTCGGCGGCGGCGGCTTTGAGATACGACGCCTTCTTCTCGCTCAAGCCGACCGAACGAAGGCGCATCTCGGTCGCCGCAGCGATCGACTCCGGTCTTGGAAATGGATGGAGTACGATCCCGCCCCGCTCAACCGGTGACGAAAACTGCTCGACGAATCGCCGCATGATCGCGGCCGCGGCGATGACGCTGATCTGTTGAAAAACGATACTGTGACAGAGCGCCTCCCATAACGTCGGGTAGCGCGGCGGCTTGAGGCCGCGGAACTGCCGTGCGAGCCGAGTCAACCATGGCTCGCAACGCGCCAGCCGGTAGAACTCGCGCAAATCGACCTGCGTTCCCAATATCTTCGCGACCAAGGGCAGCCAACGTTTCGCGCCGGCACCATCGATGCTGACGTCGATTTTGTCTCGGCGCGTTTGACGAACCTTTACGACGTTAACTCCTCCGGCGTCGGAGAGCGCGCGCAGATATCGTCCGTCTTCCGTCATAACGTCGACGGCATTGCCGTGCAACCGCCGCAACGCCTCTACGGTAAAATCCAG
The DNA here is from genome assembly GCA_963758805.1 of Vulcanimicrobiota bacterium. Classification (GTDB taxonomy): domain Bacteria; phylum Vulcanimicrobiota; class Vulcanimicrobiia; order Vulcanimicrobiales; family Vulcanimicrobiaceae; genus Cybelea. Next base: position 554,646 of record CAVWWP010000001.1, on the reverse strand, counting down.
ACGAAATGGCGGCGAGACGGGGATTTCTTGGTGGAGCACTCCTACCGTTGAGTCTGTGCCAAGGCTTGCGCGTACCAGCGCTCCAAATCAGCATGGAGCTTTGCGAGTGCAGCGACGTTGAGGTAGATCATATGGCCCGCGGGATAGAAGCCGAAGGTGATATGTCGCTGTAGCTGCGGCGGCAGGTTTAGGTGATTCAACGCGTAGACCGTCGCGAGAAACGGCGTCACCGAATCGTAGTAGCCGTTTGCCGAAAAGACCGCGAGGTGGGGATTGAACGTCATCGCTTCCGCGAGGTCCGGCGCGGCGTTGAGGATGTCCGACCCGCGGTGCTTGAAATCCCACGGCCCGGCCTTCTGGATCGTCGCATACGCGCCCGGCAGATAGGGCAGGTCGGTCCGATATCGCAGGTCCTGCGTGAGATACGCATTTGACGCCGAGATGTAGGCATCGGCCATCGTCGCGTTCGTCGCTTCCAGCGTCGGATACTCTTCGGCGCGATCGAGCGCAAAGAGCTGGTAGCGCGAATCGTAGATGCCGACGGTAATGCCGCGAGACCGGCCGAACTCCGCAATAAAATGGTTGGCGGAAATCCGCAGGCCGGCGTCGCGAATGTACTGCTCGGGAACGCCGAGATAGCGATGGAGTGTCGCTACGGCGCGATCGAACTGCGCCGGCGAAATGCGATCGCCGGCGTCAAGCGCCTGACGGTACTCGCCCATCGCATATGCGTCGACCTCGCGCATATATGTGTCGAGGTTGCGCGGCGCGCCTGCTGCCGCGCCATAATACCATGCGGTCGCAGCCTCCGTCGGAAGGAGGAATACGTATTGCCAGTCGGTCGTGCCGTTCGCACCGTATATCTCGGGCGAGGCGAGCGCGTAGTTCAAAATGGAGGACTGCAGCACGACGCCGTTCATGCCGACCCCGGCCTGCTGCAAATACGCGACGAGCATGGCGGTGCGAGGCGTCCCGTAGGATTCGCCATAGAGAAACTTGGGTGAGTTCCAACGGCCGAACGCCGTCAAATAACGCTGGACGAACTGGCCAAACGCCTTCACGTCATTGTCGGTTCCGAATATCTCGTGCGGATCCACACCCGGTAGGATCCGGCCGTACCCGCTCGCCGGCATATCGACGAAGATTAGGTCGCTTACATCGAGCAGCGTATACTGATTGGCCACTACTCGGTACGGAGGCGGCGGCGTGATACTTCCGCGCGCGCCCGTAACGACGCGAATAGGCCCGAGCGATCCCATTCGCAGCCAGACTGTAGAGCTTCCCGGCCCCCCGTTATAAAAGAAGGTGACGGGCCGGCGCGTGGCCGGAATGCCGTCGCGCGTGTACGCCGTGTAGAACATCGTCGCGACGGGGCGGTTATCATCGTCGCGCAGAACGATTGTGCCGGCACGCGCCGTATACGTAATGCATGTGCCATGCAGCGGCAGCGTGTGGTGCGTCACGGCGTCGGGGATGACGAAGCCCCGCAGCGACGGTGCCGCGGCCGGCCGGGGCGTCGCGCCGATGACGATGATGCCGACCAGCGCTAGCGTCGCGACGCGCACGCTAGGTTCCTGCCAGCGTTGACGCGTACCAACGCTCCAAATCGTCGTGTAACTGTTTGAGCGCCGCCGGCACCAAATACATCATGTGCCCGCTCCGGTAGAAACCGTACGTAATGTTTCCTTGCAGGGCGGCGCCGATGCGCAGATGGTCGAGCGTGAAAACCGTTGCGAAGTACGGCGTCGCAAGATCGAAGTAGCCGTTCGCCGAGAATACCTTGAGGCTCGGGTTGTACGCCATGGCTTCAGCCAGATCCGGCGCGACATCGGCCTGCGAGTTTCCGCCGTGTTTGGAGTCCCACCCGCCGTTTGCGCGAATGATCGCGTAGGCGGTATCGCGATAGAGCAGGGACGTCTCGTAGCCCAAATCGCCGCGGACGTATTCGTTGACCGCGGCCGTAAACGGATCCGTAATCGCCGCGTCGGTTGGATCGGTCTCCGGTGTTTCCGAGACGCGGTTAAGCGTCTGCGTCGTGAACCGCGCATCGAGCCGACCTACGACGGCTCCCTGCTCTCGCAGGAGCTCCGTCTCAAAGCGCCGGTACGGAATGCGCAGATTTGAGTCGCGGATAAACGTGACCGAAAGCCCGGTGTAGTCGTGGAGCTTCGACAGGACGTCATCGTATTCGGATTTCGAGATCCGGGCTCCACGCGAGAGCGCATCGGCGTATTCGCCGAGCGAAAACCGCTCGACGTCGGGCAGCAGCGCACCGAGGTCGGCCGGCGCGCGGGGGAGCGCCCGATGATACCACGCCGTCGCAGCCTCCGAGGGCAGATAAAACACGAATGCGTTGTCGTTGCCGCCGATCGCGCCCGTGCGCATGTCGTCAAGGCCGAAGTTGAGCACCGACGACTGCAGCACGACACCGTTGATGCCAATACCGTCACGCTGCAGCGCGTTGACCAGCGCCGCCGTGCGCGTCGTGCCATAGCTTTCGCCGTAGAGGAACTTCGGCGAGTTCCAGCGGTGAAACGTAGTGATATAGCGCGTTATGAACTGTTCGAACGCCATGACATCCTGGTCGACGCCGAAGAAATCTTTCGGCTTGCCGGCGCCGAAAATTCGGCTGAAGCCGGTATCGGGCATATCGATAAAGACGAGGTCCGTTCGATCGAGGAGCGTTTCGTCGTTGGGAACGATGCGATAAGGCGGCGGACCGGTCATCGCTGCATTCGTCGTGAGCACCCGAACCGGTCCGAAGGATCCCATGTGCAGCCACATCGTCGAGCTCCCGGGACCGCCGTTGTAAAGGAACGTTATCGGTCGGCGCGACGGACCAGCGCCGTCCAAGGTATATGCGACATAGAAGATGTCGGCTGTCGACGCCTCCTGCTCGTTCCGCAGCACGAGCGTTCCCGCACGCGCGGTGTACGCGAGCGTCGTCGAACCCAAAACGAGCGTGTGATGCGTGACCGAATCGGGAACGCGGTCGATCGCCGCAACCGGTGAGGGAGCGGGCGAGGGCGCGGCCGCGTACGCCTGCGTCGACGCAAGAAGAGCGAGCAGCGGCAACAGCACGGCCGCCGAGCGAATCCGGCGAGGCATATCGCGTTTTTCGGGACGGCGGAGCCCCTGTCCGCTGCAAGATAGTTGCAAGACAATTAATGAAGTATCCCGCGCGCAGACCGTCGTATCAGAGAGCATGCGAAATATTCAATTGGCGCGCAATCTCTTTGCAGCCATACTCCTTCTTGCTTTTCTCCTCGTCCCGTTGCCTTCGCGCGCGCAGGTTGCGATCGGGATCGGCATCAACATCTCTCCGCCTCCAATCCCGACGTACGTCCAACCGCCCTGTCCTACGCCCAACTACATCTGGTCACCGGGCTATTGGGGGTGGGGAGCCGGCGGCTACTACTGGGTTCCGGGGACGTGGGTTGCCGCGCCCGCGGTCGGCATGCTCTGGACTCCGGGCTACTGGGGCTGGCGCTCCAGCGCGTACTACTGGCACGCCGGTTACTGGGGACGGACGGTCGGATTCTACGGCGGCGTCAACTATGGCTTCGGCTACTTCGGCGCCGGCTACGTCGGCGGCGGTTGGTACGGCGGAGCCTTTCGCTACAACACGGCAGTCACCAACATCAATCGGACCGTCATTCATAATACCTACGTGAACAAGACGGTCATCAATCAGGACAATCACAACCACGTCAGCTACAACGGCGGACACGGTGGCATCAACGCACATCCGACCGAGGACCAGAAGGCGGCGCGGCATCAGTACGGTCCGACATCCGCGCAGTCGCGCCACCAGGAGATCGCGTCGGAAGACCGCAACCATCTCGTGACCGTCAACAACGGCCATCCCAATACGGGCGCCGTTTCGCATCCGTACAGCGACACGAATAAGCCCGAACACTCGGCACCCGTGACCGAAGCCGATCGTCACGCTGCTGATCAACACGTTGCTCACGAACAACCATCGCATACGTCCGCGTCGCATAGCTCATCCGGCGGCAGCCACAAACCTCCGCAGTAAGAAGCCGGACCTATCGATCCGATCGAAATAGCGCTGCGATATCGGCGCCCGCGATCGCGCCTTTCATCGCGCCGAGCTCGCCCTTTCTCAGTGCGTGCGCCGCTTCGACGAGTGCCGTCATCGCAACGCGATAGAGCGCACCCCCGACGCTCACGCGTCGCACTCCCGCGGCGGAGAGTTCGCTCAACGGAACTGCTTCGTCAGCCGGTCCGATCAAGACGTTGACCGGTTTGGGGGCGACGGCGTGCACGACCGCGCGAATCGATTCCATATCCGGTAGTCCGGGGGCGTACAGCACGTCGGCGCCCACTTCGGCGAACGCTACGAGACGCCGAACCGTATCGTCGAGGTCGGGGCGCCCGTTCAGGAAGTTGTCGGTTCGGCCGGTCAGGACGATGCGCCCGCGAGCAGCTGCAGCGGCGCCGGCGACGCGCTTGACCGCGGCGTCGAAATCGTGAATCGGACGCGACGGGTCGGTCGTCGTGTCCTCGATACCAAGACCGGCCAACCCCGCGTCGATCGCCGCGCGCACCGTATCGACGCAATCCTGCTCGTCCGGCCCAAAGCCGTCCTCGAGATCTCCGTTGACGGGGAGGCCGGTAAGCTCGCTCAAGAATGCCGCGTGCGCGATCGCATCGTCGCGCGATACAGCGTGGCGTCCATCTTGGCGTCCCAGCGAGAATGCGAGGCCGAGCGAGGTGCTTCCGAGGGCCGGGAATCCCTCGCGTGCGAGCAACACGGCTGAAGCGCCGTCCCATGCGTTGGGCATAACAAAAGCTCGATCGCTCTCGTGCAGCGCACGAAATCGTTCGTATCTCGAGGTATCGGTCTTCATCGTTTTCCTTACTGCAAGTACGGGGTTGACCCAAGCGGCTGAAGAATCGAGGGCGTGGTGGAAACTTTCTTCTTGGGAATCCCCGCTCCGCTCTTGCTGATCGTCGCCGTCGCCGTCGGCGTCGCGTTGGCGTGCGGCGGGCAGTGGTACGTCCATCAGAGATTCCCCGAGCAGGACTTCGTGCGGCACAACGAGGTCGGCGGATTCATGATCGCCGTGGCCGGCACGCTCTATGCAGTGGTTTTAGGCTTCCTGACCGTTGCGACGTGGCAGCATTTCGCGGAAGCGCGCGAACTCGTGGCGCTGGAGTCGGCGGCCGCTGCCGACGCTTGGCATATGGCGGTCGGTCTCCCGATCGGGACCCGCACGCGTGTCCGCCGCGATCTTCTCGACTACGCGACGCTCATGGTCACGCGGGAGTGGCCATTGATGCGCAAGGGCGCGTTCGACACGCGTAACGACGTGATCATCATGGACGCAATCAGCGCGACCGGAACGCTCAGGCCTACGAACATGGGCCAATCGAATGCGCAAGGCGCGACATTGGCGCAACTCGGCATCCTGCACGACGTGCGCCAACGGCGGCTGGCGGAGAACGCCAGTGGCGTCCAGGCCTTCGAGTGGCTCGTCTTGCTCGTGGGAGCCAGCTGCCTCATCTGTTTCTGCTGGCTCTTCGGGCTCGCCAACCGAACCGTGCACATGCTCATGACGTCCTGCGTTGCAATCATCGTTACGTCGGTGCTCGTTCTGCTCTTCGAGCTTCAGTATCCATTTAGAACGAGCATCGGGATCGGCCCGCAGAACTGGGAGGCCGTCATCGCGCACATTGGGGTCATGCAAACCGGCGCGCAAGGCGACATGCGGATGTGAGCCGTAGTTTTGAAGGATACTCCAAACAGGGTATAGGAGCGGTAGCTAGTCAGATTGAGGAGGGAGTTCGCATGATTCGCACAACGACGTTAGCAACGCTGGCACTCACGCTCGCATCCACGGGATACGCGTCCGCCTTCTGCACCGGAGCGAATCCGGCGGTCACGGCGGTTGCCGTCAAGAGCGTTACTACGGCTGGTCAAGAAAACAACTATCACCTGACGGCAACGGTCACGAACATCGGCAGTGCGGCGCAAGCAACGAACACGCTGCAGTTCGTCGACATCTACCAGTACGGTCAGAAGCTCGATGCCAAGGGAATACCGCCCTTGAATCCCGGCCAATCGTATACGTTCTCGTACATGTGGCCGCGGGCATCTGACGCCGGCACCGGTACGACGACGCTCAGCTTCCGGCTAGACGAGCGTCAACCGTCGTCGTGCACCAACAGTAGCGCGAAGTCCGTTACGTTCTAGCATCGTTCGCCTTACGCGATGGAGCCTCGGCAGCGTATCGCCTCCGCCAGCTCCTATGAGGCGCGCGTCGGTTACTCTCGAGCGGTGCGCGCCGGTAACGCGGTGTTCGTCGCCGGAACGGTGGCCGATGGCGCTGACGCGTACGAGCAGACGAAGGCGGCGATAGCCAAGATCGCAATCGCGCTCCGCGAAGCGGGCGCGACGTTGCACGACGTCGTCCGAACGCGTCTCTTCGTCACGCACATCGGCGACTGGGAACGCATCGGCGCAGCGCATGCGGAAGCGTTCCGCGAGATCCGCCCCGCCTGCACGCTCGTCGAAGTCTCGCGATTGATCGAGCCGCAGTACCTCGTCGAAGTGGAGGCGGACGCCATCATGCGTTAAAGGTAGAGTTTGATGGCACTTCCACGGACGTTGCGCGTCGGCATCGACGTAGGTGGTACGTTTACCGACCTTACGGCGCAAGAGATGTGGAGCGGAAACACTTTAGCGCTGAAGGTTCCGACTACTCCACGCGAACCCCATCGCTGCGCCGTCGACGCGCTGCTCGCGCTGCTGGCTCGCTATGACGAACGGCCGGAGGTCGCATTTCTCGCGCACTCGACGACGATCGCGACCAACGCTCTCCTCGGTCAACTCGGCCTCGAGCTCCCGCGAGTCGCACTCGTAACGACCGAAGGCTTCGTCGACATCATCGAGATCGGAAGGCAGAACCGCAGCGAAGTCTACAACCTTTTCGTCGAGCGGCCGCGACCGCTCGTAGCGCGCGAGGATCGGTTCACGGTCCGAGAACGCATCGACCATCGCGGCGACGTCATCGTTCCGCTGGACCTTCAAAGCCTCGACGGCATCGGTGCCACGATCCGAGGACGCGCGATTACCGACGTTGCCGTCTGCCTGCTGCATTCCTACGCCAACGACACGCACGAACGGCGCGTTGCGGACGCGCTCGCCGCAATGCTGCCCGCCTTGCGGATCGCACGCTCCGCGGACGTCGATCCCCAGTTTCGAGAGTACGAGCGATTCTCGACGACGATCGTCAACGCTGTCCTCGCGCCGATTGTCGCGCGGTATCTCGAACGCCTCGTTGCCGAGCTGCGCGCGCACGGGATCGAAACGCCGTTCTACGTCATGCGCAGCGATGGCGGCATGACGGCCTTCGAGCGCGCGATCGCGACCCCGGCAGCGATTCTCGAAAGCGGACCTGCCAGCGGCGTCGTCGCGACGGCCGAACTTGGGCAACGGATAGCAGCGCGCCATCTGCTCTCTTTCGATATGGGAGGCACGACGGCGAAAGCCGGCACGGTTGTCGACGGCACCGTTCAGATCGCCGGCGAGTTCGAGGCCGCCGGGCGGACGCACAGCGGCCGAGCCGTGCGCGGCAGCGGTTATCCGGTGCGCTTTCCGTTTGTCGACCTGGCCGAGATCAGCGCGGGATGCGGGACGATCGCATGGATCGACGACGCGAACTCGTTGCGGGTTGGACCAGTCTCGGCGGGTGCGGATCCGGGGCCCGCATGCTACGGGCGATCGGAACTCGCGACCGTCACCGATGCGAACGTCGTTCTCGGGCGCTTACATCCGGAGTACCTCCTTGGCGGCGCATTCCCAATCGACGCGCGACGCTCGCGGTCGGCAATCGGCGCCATCGCCGCGGCGCTCGAACTTGGCGTCGAGGCTGCGGCCGCCGGGATCGTTACGCTCATCGACGATGCGATGGCGAAGGTATTGCGCATTGTTACGGTTGAGCGGGGATTGGATCCGCGCGTCTTTACCCTTGCGGCCTTCGGCGGCGGCGGTCCGCTGCACGCATGCGCGGTCGCGGACGCGCTAGGCATCGGACGCGTGCTCGTTCCGGAGCATCCAGGACTCTTTTCCGCACAAGGTTTGCTTCTCGCCGACCTGCACGCAACGTACGTGCGTCCGGTACTGGAGTGTGTGGACGCGCTCGCGTTCGAACGGCTGCAGCAGATATTCGACACGCACGAACAGCAAGGCCGTGTCGCGCTGCTGGAGCAAGGCGCACGGCCCGAGACGCTGGCGGCTCGCCACCGTTACGACGCGCGGTACCGAGGACAGAGCTTCGAGTTGCCCGTCGAGCACGGCGACTCGTTGGAGGCGATCGCATTGCGCTTCCACGCCGCACACGAAACGCGTTATGGGTATCGCGCTCCCGACGAGCCGATCGAGCTGGTGAACGCGCGCTCGACGATCTACGGAAAGACGTTAGCCGTCGGTGGGCGGACCGAACGGTACGAAACGGCAACACACCGCGGCACGTTACGCTCCGGCACGCGCAAACTTTGGATCGATGGAAGGTTGGTCGAGGCGCAGGTATTTTCGCGCGCGGCGATGGCGCCGAACGAACGATACGATGGACCATTGCTCGTCGAGCAATACGACACGACGACGTATGTAGCGCCGCGATGGTCCGTGACGGTCGAAGAAGCGACACTTATCCTGGAGCGTACCGAGGGCGCCGCATGACGACCGATCCGATCGCGGTCGAGATCATCAAGAGCGCGCTCGTCTACGCGAGCGAGGAGATGGGTATCGCAGTACGCAACAGCGCATACTCGCCGAACATCAAAGAGCGACTCGATCATTCGTGTGCGCTCTTCGACCGTCACGGGCGCTTAATCGCACAAGCCGAACACATTCCGGTCCATCTCGGATCGCTACCTTGGGGATTGCGACGGATGGTCGACGTAATCGATCGGCAGGGCGGCATGCGCGAAGGTGAGATGTGGATCGCAAACGATCCGTACGTCACCGGCACGCACCTCAACGACGTCACCGTCGTGCGACCGGTCTTTTTTCGAGGCATGCTAGCCGGCTATGCCGCGAACAAGGCGCACCATGCCGACGTCGGAGGAAGTGTACCGGGCTCGATGCCCGCCGATGCGACGGAGCTCTTCGCCGAAGGCGTAGTCGTGCCGCCGATGCGGCTTGTCGAGCAGAACCGCACGCAGGCCGCTCCGGTCGACCTGTTACGCTCGAACTCACGGACACCCGACGCTCGCGCGGGCGACATTCGCGCGCAGACTGCCGGTAACTACACCGGCGAACTTCGGCTTCTCGAGCTCTACGAACGCTATGGATTCGAGACCATGGAATCGGCGATTGCGCGTATGCTCGACGACAGCGAAAAGCGCATGCGTGCGGCACTCCGCTCACTCGGTGACGGCATTTTCGAGAGTGTCGATTACCTCGAAGGCCACGACGGCGAGCCGTCCATTTGCATCGCCCTGCGCGTGGAACTCGGCGGCGGTGGTGCGCGATTCGATTATACCGGAACGTCGGCGCAACTCGATCTCCCGCTCAATGCCGTCTTTGGTGTCACACTGTCGGGCGTCCATTACGCAGTACGCGCGGTGACCGACCCCACGATTCCGATGAACGAGGGATGCTTTCGCCCAATCGACGTCTACGCGCCCGAAGGAAGTCTGCTCAATCCTCGTCGCCCGGCAGCCGTCTCCGGCGGAAATGTCGAGACGAGCACCCGTAATGCCGACGTTATCCTCCAGGCGCTCGCACAGGCCGCACCGGATCGCGTTCCCGCGTGCAGCGGCGGTACGATGAGCAACGTCATACTCGGTGGCCGGCGTCCCAACGGCGAAACGTGGGCGTTCTACGAAACGAACGGTTGCGGTATGGGCGCGCGTCCCAGCGCCGACGGCATCGACGGTATTCATTGTCATATGACCAACACGCTCAACACGCCGATCGAGGCGCTCGAGCGCGAGTACCCATTGCGCGTCGTGCGTTACGAGTTTGCTCGCGGTACCGGTGGAATGGGACGGTACCGCGGCGGCGACGGACTCGTTCGCGCGCTCGAGCTCGTCGAAGGATCTGCGGAGGCCACGCTGCTTGCCGATCGACACACGCTCCAACCGCCAGGCGCTCGCGGCGGAGAGCCGGGCGCGTGCGGCCGTCACACGCTCGTGCGAGACGGCATCGAGAATCCGCTTCCCGCGAAAACGAGCTTCGCGCTGCGTCCGGGCGACGTCGTCGTCGTTCAGACGCCCGGCGGCGGCGGATACGGAAGCGCGTAGCTAGCGCGTTGAGACCGGCGCGTTGCCAAGCGCGGATGCGGGCGCTTCGAACCCGCAGCGTGCCGTGCAGAGCAGGTCGACGATACGGATGGCGCTGCGCCGAGGTGCGAACCTGCGTTTCGCATCGGCGGCGACGAGCCTCCCCAGTCTCGCTTGTGCCTCGGGATCGGCCACGAGCTCTTCTACTCGCTCTCGTAATCCGGCCGCATCGGTAAAGCTAGCGACGTCGGTTGAAAAGAGCGCGCGCAGCTCCGCGCGGTCGAGGACGATCGCCGGGATGCCCGCTCGCGCCAGTACAACGTTGCCGAAAGCACTATCGTCGGTGAGACCGGCATGGATGACGCCGTTACACCCAAGGTGATCGCGCGCCGATAGCAAGAGTTCCGGCGTAACGCGCACGATTTCGACGTCGATCTCGCCGAGCGCTAGCGCTCCCACATCCGCGTCGCTGCCGGCGACCGCTATGCGCGGCACCGATTCGCTCGTCTGCAACGCGATGCCGATCGATGCGACGCGCTCGTCCGCTGCGCACGGAAGCCATGGCACGATCACGTCGGCTTCGCCGTGCGTATGGAGCATCGGCGAACCCTCAGAACGTTCGACGGTGACGCCGGGTCCTTCGGCAACGTCGGTAAACCAGCCGATGACGGCGGCGTTCCGAAAGCGCCGGTCGAAGCGTTGCCACGCCGAGATAGGACCATGGACGACGGGATGTCCGAATGCTCGCAACGCGCCCTCGAGATCCTCCAATGCCGCGGCGCGCAATGGATCGTCCACGGCGGGGCGACGCACCACGATAGCGCCGACGTTTCCGCGCCCCGTCCTCGGCAGCGCCGCCAGCCGCGAAGACCAAGCACGATAGAAGCGCCGCTCGTTCTCTGCTTCGCGGTCGAAACGTCCGGCGGTTGCCCCTTCGTAGTGGATGAAGCGCGCCGTCGGAACGAAAACGATTCTCCGCCCCTGCGTCCGCGCGCGCAGGCAGAGATCGACGTCTTCAAACCCGTTGACAAAGGCGTCGTCGAAGCCGCCGCTGCGTATGAACCATTCGGCGCGCACGGCCATTGCTGCGCCGGAGACGGCAAGCGCGTCACGCGGCGTCGTACCGCCGGCAAAAGCTTCGGGCAAACTCCGGCAGGCGTGGTGCCAGTGCGCGTTACGCAGCAGTACGAGACCCGCCGATTGAGTCACGCCATCCTCGTAGAAGAGCGCACCGCCGGCGATAGCGACCTCATCGCGCTCGAACGCACGAACGAGCGGCGTCATTGCATCGCCGATTGGATAAGCGTCGTTATTGAGCAACAGAACGACCGGAGCGTCGGCCAGGCGGACCCCCGCGTTACACGCGCCGGCAAAGTTTCGATTCTGTTCGAAGCGCTCGTACCGCACGCCCGGGAACGCCGCGATCTCGATGGGCGTCTCGTCGGCCGAGGCGTTGTCGACGACGATGACCTCGAATGAAACGTGCGTCGATATTCGCAGCCGCTCGAGCTCGCGCAGGCACCGTTGCGTGAGCCACCAGTTCCCATGAACGGGAATCACGATGCTGAGCTGGTGCGGCATCCTATGCTGTATTCAACGTCCGGGTCGTTAGGCGCGTTCGATGGCTTCGATGACGACCGTCGTCGCGCCGGCCGGCCGCGTAACGATTACGCGATCGCCGAGCCGGCGCCCAAGCAGCGCCTGCGCGTAGGGTGAGATCCAGCTGATCGATCCGTGCTCGGGATCCGCTTCGTCGCCGCCGACGATGCGCAAACGCATCGTACCGCGTCCATCGTGCACGATGACGGTGGAACCGAACGTCACCTCGTCGGGCGGTCCCGCATTTGGATCGACGACCATTGCCGTATCGACTCGGGTTGCGAAATACGCTGCGTCGCGTTCGTTGCCGTCGGCTTGCGCCCGCTCCAGCGCCTCTCGCAATGACCGCAGCCCCTCCGCCGTGACGTAGTTTGGATGTTCGTCGTCGACCGGTCGCGCGATCGGGCGATCCGGGAGACCGTCGGCCTCTTTGACGAATGCTCGGCTCATGGCGAGACGACCGCCGCCCCATCAAGGGAATCCGCGCGCACAGTTTCGAGTGCGGACTCAACGTTGGTTAGTGCAAACGTCGTCGCTTGGCTGTGAATCTGCTCGCGTACCGCGAGCGCAATAAAATCGCGCGCATCCTCGCGCGTCATGTTCGTGACGCTGCGCAACTGCCGTTCGCCCCATAACAATGTGTCGTAATCGAACGCGGGCATCCGGTCGAGGTGAATGGCGTTGATTGCAACGACACCCCCTTTGCGCAGCGACGCGAGCGCCGCGATGACGACCTCTCCCGCAGGCGCAAACGTCACGGCGCGGTCCAGCGCGACGGGCGGGCGTTCGAGCGCGTCGCCGGCCCATGCGGCGCCGAGGGAGCGCGCAAAGGCGCGATGCCGCTCACCCCGAGTCGACACGTACGCCTCGCATCCCCACGCCGTCAGCACTTGGATCGCGAGATGGGCTGAAGCGCCGAACCCAAACAGACCGATTCGCTCGCCGCGCTCCACGCCTGCGACGCGCAGCGCACGGAATCCAATGATTCCGGCGCAGAGTAACGGAGCGGCGTGCAGATCGTCGAGCTGCTCCGGAAGCGGAATCGTAAAATCGGCACGCGCACATACATACTCCGTATACCCACCGTCGCAATCGTAACCCGTAAATCTCGGGTTGTCGCAGAGATTCTCGCGACCGGCGACGCACTGGGAGCAGGTTCCGTCGGTGCCCCCGAGCCACGATACTCCGACACGGCTGCCGCATACGGCGGGGTCGACGCATTCGCCGACGGCTTCGACATATCCGACGATCTGATGGCCCGGAACGACCCGCTCCCGGTGGGCCGGCAACTCCCCGTCGACGATGTGAAGGTCAGTCCTGCAAACGCCGCACGCAGCCACGCGGAGCAGGACCTCGCCGCGCCCCGGTGCCGGAGTCGGCACGTTTTGGAGCCGCACAGATCCCTTGGCGTCGTCGGAATAGCGAACCGCTGCGAGCATCTCTTCTCAACGTCTACGCGGGCCGGATGCGAATGCGCTCGAGAAACTCTTGCTTCGTTTCGGGCACCATCGACCGAACGAAGACGATCGTAACGATGCAGAGGATCGCGTAGATTGCAAACGTCGTCGAACGCCCGAGACGTTCGACCATCGTAAGGAAGAACTGCGAAACGAGAAAGTTTCCGACCCAGTTCGCGAGCGTCGAAATCGACATCCCGATGCCGCGGACGGGGAGCGGGAATATCTCCGAGATCAGGAGCCAGACGATCGGCCCGAGGCTGAACGCATAGCAGCCGACGTACAGCATCATGCTTCCCACTGCGATGGTGCCGAGCGAATGCGGCGGTTGCTCGGGCCAGAACGAAACGGCAAGCGCGCCAAGGGCCACAAACATCCCGGCCAGGCCGGCATAGAGCAACGGCTTGCGCCCCACACGATCCACGAAGAAGATCGCAACGAGGGTCATGACGCAGTTGACTGTGCCGACCCAAGTCTGAGCCAAGATCGAGTGCGACGCCGACGTAAAGCCGGCCATCTCGAAAATCCGGGGGCCATAATAGATGATCGTATTGATGCCGGTAATCTGCTGCAAGACGGCAAGCGCGACGCCGATGAAGAGTGCGAGCCGCAACGACGGGGCCGAAAACGCGCGCAGGCCCGTAGCTTTATTCTTTAGGCTTTCGAGAATCAGCGCTTCTTCTTGTGCTTCGACGCCCGCGTTGTCGTGAATCCGATCCAGACCCTCTCTCGCACGTGCGTCGAGCCCAATCTTGAAAAGATAGCGCGGACTCTCCGGCATGAAGAGCATCCCGGATACCAGCACGATCGAGGGAACGATGGCCAGTCCCAGCATCCAGCGCCATTGCCCGCCCGCCGACAGCAGATAGTCGACGATATATGCTCCGAGAATGCCGAGCGTGATCGCGAACTGGTAGAGCGAGACCAGCGCGCCGCGAACCGTCGCGGGTGCCACCTCCGAGATGTAGAGCGGCGCGACGACCGAGCTGAATCCGATGCCGATGCCGATGACGAAGCGGCCACAGAGCAGAATGTTCTCGTTCGGCGTTAGCGCCGAAACGATCGAGCCGCCGAAAAAGATAACGCCGGCAGCGAAGAGCGTCCACCGCCGCCCGATGCTGTCCGCCGTCCAACCTGCCGCAGCCGCACCGACGATGCAGCCGAGAAGGACGACGCTGATCGTGAACTCTTGCAGGCGGGTCCCGAGGCTGAACTCTTTCGTGATAAATAGGATGGCGCCGGAGATTACGCCCGTATCGTAGCCGAACAGCAGGCCGCCGAGCGCAGCGACCGCAGCGACGAGTAAAACGTACGGCCTCATGCAGGCGCTTTTGTGACCGCCGTTCGAACGCTCCTTCATGAACGCCGAGCTCGACGCGGAAGCAGCACTCGCATACGCGCGCAAACATGGGCTGCACGCGCTGCTCGTCGCTCGCGGTGACGAACTCCTCGTCCAAGAGTACGCGGGCGGATTCGAGCGCTCGGCGTCGCATCCGGTCTACAGCGGCACGAAGAGCTTCTGGGGCGTCGCCGCAGTGAGCGCACGTGCCGATGGATTACTCGACCTCGATGAGCTCGTCGGCGACACGGTCGCCGCCTGGGCGAACGATCCGTGGAAGCGACGCGTTACAATTCGGATGCTGCTCTCGCTGACCTCCGGCCTTCCCTTCGGAGGCCTCGGAGCCAACGTCCCGACGTACGAACGCGCGCTGGAGACTCCGTTGCGCGACGAGCCCGGTTCGACGTTCACGTACGGCGGCATTCCGCTGCAGGTCTTCGGCGCCGTTTTCGCGCGCAAGCTCGCATTGCGGTCCCAGACGCCGCACACGTATCTCGCCGACCGTATCCTGCAGCCCGCCGGCGTCTGCGTCGAACGCTGGCGCACGCTAAAAGACGGCACGCATCCGCTGCCGACCGGCGCAGCGCTGCGCGTCGAGGACTGGCTCGCATACGGTCGCTTCATTTTGCGAGAGCGCGAACGTTTTGCGCCATGCTTCGCCGGCTCGACGGCCAACCCGCGGTACGGCTTGGGTTGGTGGCTGGGACAACCGCAGGGCGGCGAGCTCTTCTATGCGAGCGGCGCGGGCGGCCAAGCGCTCTATCTCGTTCCGGCACTCGACGTTGTGGTCGTACACTTCGCGGAAGGCCGCTCGTATCGGCACGATGCCTTTCTGCGCCGCCTCCTGCCAACCAGGAAGACGGGACAAGCGCGGGAGAGTAAAGTGGCCGGTGAATAAACGTTCTCTGCTACGCGTGCTGGTTTGGCCGGCGCTGCTGTTGGTGCTCTCGGCGTGCGGACACTCGCCGCCGGCGGCAGTTTCGGCGTTGCCGCCGACGCCACCCGATCTTCTCGCACCAACCGGCGCCGGCAAGATCACGCACATCATTTACATCGTGCAGGAGAACCGGTCGTTCGATAATTTGTTCCAAGGCTATCCTGGCGCCGATACCGTGCCCACAGGAAAGAACTCCGAGGGCGAAGTGATACGGCTGAAGCCGGTAAGTCTAGCACGCCAGTACGTAATCGACCATTCGTTCACGGCGATGGTAGCTGCGTGTGACGGCAGGGGTTCACTTCCGGGCACGCGCTGCCGCATGGACGGATTCAATAACGAGTCCACGTTCGGCGCGCCACCCAACCCGGAGTACGTGTACGTACCGCACAAGGACTCAAAACCATATTTCGACATGGCGCGAGGAGTGGGTCTTGGCCGACCGCATGTTCCAATCGCAGCTCGACGAAAGCTTCGCCGCTCACCAGTACATGATCTCGGCGCAGGCGCACCGCAGCGTCGACCTTCCCCAACCGGGCGAGTGGGGTTGCGGCGGGCTAGAAGGAGACGTCGTCGAGACGCTGCTGCCAAACCGGACGATCGGACCGAAGCAGCGCCCTTGCTTCGAGGATCAGACGATCGGGGACGAGCTCGATCGAGCCGGCCTCACGTGGCGCTTCTATACGAGCAAGTACAACTCACCGGCGAGTGGCGAAGGCGCATATTGGTCGAGCTACCAGACGATCAAGCACATTTACCGTCATTACGACTGGGACCATGACGTTCTGTGCTGCGTTCCACAGACGAAGTTCATTACCGACGTCGCGCAAGGCAAGCTTGCAAACTTTACGTGGATCACGCCTATCTGTGCGAACTCGGATCACGTAAACTGCGGCGGCGGATATGGTCCCTCATGGGTGGCGACGCTCGTCAACGCCGTCGGCAAGAGCAAGTTCTGGAGTAGCAGCGCGATCTTCGTGCAATGGGACGATTGGGGTGGCCTCTACGACCACGTACCACCTCCCTATCTCGGCTACGATAGTGTCGGCTTTCGCGTTCCGCTGCTCGTTATTTCGCCGTATGCAAAGCACGGGCACGTGTCGCACGTCCAGTACGAGACGGCCAGCGTGCTTCGTTTCGCCGAAGATCTATTTGGACTTGGCCGACTCGCCGCTGCCGATATGCGCGCAAACTCGCCTGCGGCCGACTGTTTCAACTTTTCGCAAGCGCCGCGCCCATTCGTTGCGATCAGATCGCCGAAGGGTGCGTATTTCTTCCTGCATCAAGAACCCGATCTGCGCGTTCCCGACGACGAGTAAAAAGAGGGACGGCGCGGCGCGCCGTCCCTGGTTCCGTTAAGCGGAGAGGTGTTTAGAAGGCACCGATGCCGTTGGGCGTTCCCCAACCCGCGGGGCCGGAGTAGTTTCCGAACTCGCGCGTTCCGGCCGTACAGAGGTAGGTCGGGCTGCACGTGCCGTCATTTCCGACTGAGATGTACCACAGGTTCAAAGTGGCACTCGGCTTCGGGACGCTAGCATGCACCCAGAAGTTTTGGCCACCATTCTGCTGAGTCGAGTTGCCGGCTAGGCCAAAGACGCCGGCGAGCAGCGGCGATGAAAGGCTCGTGCCGCCGACTTGGATCCAGCCCGCTTCGCCGTACGTGTCATACTCGGCAGCGCCGGTGTTCGGGTTAGCGTCAGCGGAGACGTCGTTTGCCGTCCGGTGGCTGCAACCGGTGTCTGACTGCCACGCCGGCTTAGGCTGGTTGGAACAACCGCCGCCGGTGCCGTTCCAGACCGTCTCGGTCCAGCCGCGGCCGCCGCCGCCCTGTACGAGAGTGGTACCGCCGACCGAAACGACGCTGTCGAAGTCGGCCGGATCGGCGACGCCGTAACCGCTATCGCCGGAGCTGGCGAGATACGTGATGTGCGGGGTATCGTAGTCGGCGACGATCCCGCCGCTACCGCTGTAGCTGTTGCTGACGATCGTCGCGCCCAGCGTGACGGCTTCGACCTCGGCTATCCCGAGATCGGAAAAGTCCGCGTTGTTGGCTTCGACGAGGATGATGTTGCAGTTCGGGCACGATGCCGAAACCATCTCGACGTCGAGGTCGATCTCAACGCCCCAACCCGGTGTCGCCCTGCCGGGTAGTTGCCTTGTTGCCCGAGCTGGTTGTACTTCGTGAAGTGCCCTGCGGGCAACCCGAAGTTCGAGCGATAGGTTGCGAGGTCGCTCGTCACGTTCGGATTGTCGAACGCATCGACGATCGCGACCGTCTGTCCGTTACCGTTCGTGCTGGAAGGCAGACTGTAAGCCGCCTGGAATTGCGATGGGCCCAAGCCCGAGATTAACGGATTGACTTTGTCGGTGCGAAGAATGACTTCGCAACTCGCGTAGCCGTGACGCTTTTCGTTGCACGCGCGCTTCATGTTCGCGGGAAGAATGAACTTCTCGTGATGCGACGCGTTCATGGGATTGACCGCCGAACTCGGCGTGTTCCCCGACGGGATACTGGAGTTGCTACCCGTTGAACTGCAGGCAGCAAAAACAAGCACTGTTGCAATCGGCAACAGTGCTCTCGGAAAGAGTCTCTCACGGGAATAGGCTCTCCTTTTTCATGTCGGATTTTGCGATCCGACAAGACGCAGCAATTTAGTTTTTATCTGTCTATACGGGAGGGCGATGGCTCGCCCCGGCATGCTGTTGCCCCCTTGCGCCAAGGAATTCCCTCGTTGGGGGCAATGGAAGCGGGCGCTAGACCGAAATGCTCCGTAATGCAAACAAAGAGGGATGGCGCGACCGCCATCCCTCGATGCGATTGAACCTTCGTCGACTCTAGAAGTCGGCGATGCCGTTGGGCGTTCCCCAACCTGTCGGAGCATCGTAGCCGAATCCGGCAGTGCAGAGATACGATGGGTTGCACGTACCGTTGCTACCGCTGGTGATGTCGTACAGGTACCCGGTCGCACTCGCCTTCGTCGTCCAGAATATCTGGCCGCCGTTCTGTTGCGTCGAGTTGCCGGCGAGACCGAAGACGCCGCCGAGCAACGGTGACGAAACGCTCGTGCCGCCTACCACGAACCAACCCGGCTCGCCGTAGGTGTCGTACTCGGCTACGCCGGTATTCGGATCGGCAACTGCCGACACGTCGTTCATCGTGCGGCCGCTGCAGCCTGTGTCGTGTTGCCACGACGGTTTCGGCTGCGACGAGCAACCGCTGCCGGTGCCCGACCATGTGGTCTCCGTCCAGCCGCGGCTTCCGCCGCCCTGGGTCAGATGCGTGCCGCCGACCGCGACGACGCTGTCGAAGTCGGCCGGATCGGCGACGCCGTAGCCACTATCGCCGGCACTCGCGAGAATCGTCGTGCCGGGGTGGTTGAAATCGCTCGGATCGCCGCCGCCGCCGCCGTAGCTGTTGCTGACGATCGTCGCGCCGAGTGCGACGGCTTCGTTCTCCGCCGTTTCGAGATCGCTCCAGTTATTGGAGTTCGCCTCGATGAGGTAGATCGTGCAGTTGGGGCAGGATGCCGAGACCATCTCGACGTCGAGCGTCGATCTCAACGCCCCAGCCGGTGTTGCCGGCCGGATAGTTACCCTGTTGGCCCAACTGATTGTACTTGGTGAAGTTCGCCGCAGGCAATCCGAAGTTCGAGCGATAGGTCGCCAGATTGGAGGCGACGTCGGGATTGTCGAATGCATCGACGATCGCGACGACCTGTCCCGATCCGTTCGTGCTCGAGGGGAGCCTATACGCCGCTTGGAGTTGCGACGGGCCATAACCGGCGACGAGCGGGTTCACTTTATCCGTGCGCACGATCGTGAGGCAGCGTGCGAATCCACGCCGCTCCTGGTCGCCGCACGCCCGCTTCATATTTGCCGGAAGCATGAACTTGTGGTGTGACGCGATTGCCGGGCTGGTCGCCGAACTTGGCGCGGTCCCCGAGGGTATGGTGGAGTTGCTGCCCGTTGAACTGCAAGCAGCCAGTGCGAGTACCGTTGCTAACGGCAGCAGTACTCTAAAAGAGTCTTTCACGGGAATTTTTGCTCCTTTTTACGTCGGACTTGAGTACCGACTGGAACGCAGCAGTCTATATATCGAGAGCTCTTAGGCTCTCTGGGGTGAGCTCTTGCCTCCTTAGAGGGAAAACCCTCGTGCCGGCAACGTAAGCGAGCGCTAGACCGTAAATGAATGAAAAAGAGGGATGGCGCGCGCGCCATCCCTCGGTTCGATCTGACTCTTGACGGACTAGAAGTCGGCGATGCCGTCAGGCGTTCCCCAACCGGTTGGGCCGTCGTAACCGAAGCCGGCCGTGCAGAAGTACGATGGGCTGCACGTGCCGTTGCTACCGCTCATGATGTCGTAGAGGTAGCCGATGGCGTGCGACTTCACCGTCCAGAATATCTGGCCGGCATTCTGTTGCGTCGAGTTCCCGGCTAAGCCGAAGACGCCCGCGAGGAACGGCGACGAAACGCTCGTGCCGCCGACGACGAACCAGCCCGAGTCGCCGTACGTGTCGTACTCCGACACGCCGGTGGACGGATCGGCGACTGCCGATACGTCGTTCGCCATGCGGTTCGCGCAACCGGTATCGTGTTGCCACGACGGTTTTGGCTGCGTCGAGCAACCGCCGCCGGTGCCCGACCATGCCGATTCCGTCCAGCCGCGACTTCCGCCGCCGCCTTGTGTGAGGTGCGTACCACCCACCGAAACGACACTGTCGAAATCGGCCGGATCAGCGACGCCATAACCATCGTCGCCCGAGCTTGCGAGAATCGTCGTGCCCGGATGGTTGAAGTCGCTCATCGGTGCGCCGGTTCCGCTGTAGCTGTTGCTGACGATCGTCGCCCCGAGTGCGATCGCTTCATCCTCGGCGGCGGCGAGATCGCTCCAACTGTTGGAGTTCGCCTCGATGAGGTAAATGGTGCAGTTCGGACACGACGCCGAGACCATCTCGACGTCGAGATCGATCTCAACGCCCCAGCCGACGTTGCCGGTCGGATAGTTACTCTGTTGACCGAGTTGATTGTATTTCGTGAAGTTTGCCGCCGGCAGCCCGAAGTTCGAGCGATATGCCGCGAGGTCGCTGGCGACGTTAGGGTTGTCGAACGCATCGACGATTGCAACGATCTGTCCCGATCCGTTCGTGCTTGAGGGAATTTTATATGCGGATTGGAGTTGCGATGGACTCAAACCGGCCACTAATGGATGAAGGACGTGCTAGCGAACGATGACCAGACACTTCGCGAATCCATGCCGGTTTTTTCCTCCACACGTACGTTTCATATTTGCCGGAAGAACGAACTTACGGTGCAATGCGGCCACGGGATTATTTGTTGTCGCCGAGCTTAACGCGCTGCCCGACGGTATGCTTGAGTTGCCACCTGTTGTACTACAGGCGGCGAGAGCAAGCGCCGCGAGCGGCAGCAACGCTCTCAAAGAGTATTTCACGGACTTTGTGCTCCTTCCAGAAAATCGGACTGGCCACTATCCGATAAAAATGCAGCGGTCTCTAATAGGGAGATTAATGCGCGCTAGACTGGCGGTTGCCTGCTTGGAGGCCGAAAATAATTTTAGAAGAGCAACGCAAGCGGGGGCTAGACCACGCTGCTCTCCTACATGACCTTTGCAGGCCGCGGCGTCGGTAGCGATTTCATGCCGGCGTGTTGCAGCTGCACGTTCGTCTGCGGAAGTATCTGCGCCACAAAGGCGTTGTATGCGCCGACGGCATCGCGCAGCTCGCCGTCGGCGCGCGCCATTGCCGCCTTGACCGGCGCCGTGATGAGGCCCTGGGCGCCAAAGTAGAGTCCCTCGATATCTTCGCGGAGCGCCCCGGGCCGCTGAATGCCGTCTTCATCATTCTGGTAGTCCGCCGTCAGCCGGTCGAAGAGGCTCTTGCGGGCTGCCGCCGCCGCATCGAGCGCGGCCACCGCCGCGGCATTGTTCGCCTTTTTTGCGGTCGCCGATTCCGCATCGATCGCTTTCTTCACGTCGTCGAGCGCGTTGAGCATCGTGTCGACGAGCGAGTATTGCTGCTGCACGTGGACGGCCGCCTCGAACGTTCGCACGTAGTCGGCCTGCGTGAACTGCGAGCGCGGATCGGGCTTAACGACGAAGCGCTGAACGTACGTGCGTCCGTTAATCGTCATGCGCGCGGAGTATGTGCCCGGCACAACGCCTGGTCCGGAGTCGGGGCCCCGATACTCTTCCTTTGCGGCCCCGAGCCACTTCACCGGGCCGTCGATACCAAAATCCCACGCATAACGGTTCAGCCCGGCCTTGTTCGGAACGTACGGCCGGTCTTTGCCGCCGACTTTATGCGTGCCCGAAATAGTACGGACGGCGCGCCCCTGCGCGTCGAGGATTTCAAGCTTCGGCGCACCCTTCTGCGGCGTAGCCTGATAGAACGTGATCATGACGCCGTCGGGCGGATTATCGGCCGCGTAGTTCGTGTAGGTTCCCTCGTCGTTCGAGTGCGTCGACCATTCGTACGAGACGCGCGGCGGAAAGAGCCAGCTCCCGCGCGCGACGGCCTGCTGGATTTGCTGCACCGCCGTCATGTCGTCCATGATGTAGACGGAGCGTCCGTGCGTCGCGAGCACGAGATCGTCGTACTGCGGTTGCATGCGAATGTCGTGAACCGAGACGGCAGGCAGATCGTTCTTGAACGATTGCCAGTTTGCGCCTCCGTCGAAGGAAATCCAGATGCCCTGTTCCGTGCCAAGATAGACGATGTTGCGATTGCGAATATCAGGGCGGATCGCGCGCGCCCACTGGTCGGCGGGCAGGCCGGCGACGATCTTGGTCCAATGCGCGCCGAAATCGTGGGTCACGAACGCGTACGGCGCATTGTCGCCGACGTAGTGCCCATCGTTGATAGCGTATGCCGTTCCGCCGGCCAACGTCGACGGAGCGACGGTCGCGAAACGTCCGAACTCGGGCGCGCCTGGGGGCGTTACGTTCTTCCAATGCTTGCCGCCGTCTCGCGTCAACTGCACCAAACCGTCGTCCGTACCGACCCAAATCTCGCCCCGCGCGAGCGTCGAGCCTTCGATATCGAGAATCGTGTCGCTGTATTCGGCGCCGGAGACATCGAGCGTAATAGGTCCGCCCGACGCTGCTTGATGCTCCTTGAGATTGCGCGTGAGATCGGGGCTTATGACTCGCCAAGACTTCCCGCGATCGGTCGTCTGGAAGATAACGTTTCCGCCATACCAGCCGATGTGCGCGTTCCACGGCGCAAAGCCGATCGGCGATTCCCAGTTGAAGCGATACTTGCTCTTCGACGTATCGAATGACTCGAGCCCCGTCTGGAGGTACGGCGCCGCAAACCAACCGTCTTGCGTAACGCGGTTGTACACGATGAGCGCGCCATCTTCCGAATCGGACCAGATCCAGTTCGGATCGTCGGGCTCCGGAATGCCCCATTCACCGTCACCGCCGACGGTCGTAATCCAGTTCTTGTTTTGAATGCCCGACGGATCGAGCGAGTCGGATGGACCGCACCATCCGTTGTTATCTTGAAGCCCCGCGCAGACGGTGTACGGATTGTCGGTCCCCAGCCCTACGCGGTAGACCTGCGCGATTGGAAGGTTGGCCGAGAAAAACCAGTTGTCGCCGCCGTCGAGCGTCAATGCGTAGCCGCCGTCTTCGCCCACGATGATGCGTGATGGATCGTTCGGCGCGATCCAGATCGCGTGGTAATCGACGTGCACGCCGTCCGCGATTCCCTTGAACGTCTTTCCGCCGTCGGTGCTCTCCGAGAGCCGCATCGAGACGCCGTACACATGGTTGGGGTTCTTAGGATCGACGGCGACGTGGGTGAAGTAGAACGGCCGCTGGTCGACCAGCGTATCCTTACTGACCATCGTCCAAGTATTTCCGCCGTCGTCCGAGCGCCAAAGAAGACCCTTCGACGATTCGATCAATGCGTAGACGCGGTTTCCATCGCTCGGTGCGACAGCCAAGCCGATGCGGCCGGCCGGCGCGTCGGGCAGACCGTGGCCCTCCAGCTTCGTCCATGTCTCGCCGCCGTCGGTCGAGCGATAGATGCCGTCCTCGGCGCCGCCGCTCGTGAAGGTCCACGGCCGGCGCTGAAACTTCCAGATCCCCGCATAGACGACGTTCGGATTCTGCGCGCTCATCGCGAGGTCCGAGGCGCCGCTCTCCGGCCCGGCGTAGAGCGTCTGCTTCCACGTCTTGCCGCCGTCGTCGGTAACGTAGACGCCGCGCTGCTGGTTGTCGCTGAAGACGTCGCCGAGGGCGCCGACGATCACGTGGTTATGGTTGTTCGGATCGACGAGAATGCGCGATATATACTTTGTCTCGCGCAGCCCGCTTGCGGTCCAGGTATTCGCCTCCGTCAACCGACTTGTAGACGCCGTCGCCGTAACTCACGTCGTTGCGCGGATTCGCCTCGCCGGTACCAACCCAGACAACGCGGTTGTCGGTTGGATCGATCGTCACCGCGCCGATCGCCGCAACGTCTTGCTTTTCAAAGACCGGGTCCCAGGTCTGACCGCTGTTCTGCGATCGCCAGAGACCGCCGCCGGCGCTTCCGACGTAGTAGAGTCTGGGGTCCGTAGCTGAGCCCGCGACGGCAGCGACGCGGCCGCCTGCGGCCGCCGGACCGATTGCGCGCCAGCTCATGTTCGCAAACGGCGGCCCCGGCGTCGGCGTCGGTGACGGCGAAGGCGTCGGTTTCACGACGAGCGGCGGAGCCGTCGCCTGGGCGCCGGCCCGATTCGGCACGGCCGAAGCGATTGCAATCGCGAGGACGGCGAGCAAGAGCAAACGTTGCGTCACGGAAAATCCCCCTCAATACTGGTAACGATATGGGGCGTTTTAACTCCTGCGCATGCGTATTCAAAGAAGTATCAAATCGGCGCGTTAGCGCCGAACGTTGCCGGTGTGGCGCGCGTCGTACATTGGGACGTTGACGTGAATCGCGTACCACTGACCCCAAGCGATCGCAGCGCACATCGCGGCAAACAAGACGAGTACGCCGATCGCCACCGCCCGGCGAGTGCGAGCCGAGGCCCCCTTCAGACGGCTCATCGCGGCAGCGGCTTACCGTTTTCGAGCCAAACTCCCTGGAAGGTCGCCCGCGCTTCGGCGCGAACCCTCGGGCCGCATATGCGGAAGAGCCTCCTGTGGACCCTTGCGCTAGTCGCATTCGCATTGTCCCCCACGCTCTTTGCCTGCGCTGCTGCGCAAGCCGGCCAGAAGCCCGTCCCCGCAACACCGTCGACGATTGCCGTCTACGCGCGTGTGATCCGGCACATCAACCCGCAAATGCCGGGTTGGCAGAGCCGTTTTCTGGCGCGGCGCGTTCTCGTCAACGCCGAGCGCTGGCGCCTCGACGCGAACATGCTCATCGCGATCGTGACCGTCGAATCTCGCTGGCACACGCACGCGATCTCGCGGGCCGGTGCGATCGGCCTCGGGCAGCTGATGCCCGGCACCGCCGAAGGCCTCGGCGTCAATCCGGACGATCCCGTGCAGAATCTTTCCGGCGCCGCGCGTTATCTGCGCGGATTGATGCAGCGCTTCGGCTCGAAGCACTACGAGCTCGTCTTCGCGGCGTACAATGCGGGTCCGAGAGCCGTTAGCGAATACGGCGGCGTTCCGCCCTACGACGAGACGCAAAACTATGTTGCGCGCGTCCTCGACACGTGGGAACATCTGGCGCGCACCGTCCATCTGCCGGCGAATACGTTTGCCGTGGCGCTGCCGGCGCACGGCCTCGACGTCGACTACTGGCTCGACGCTACGAAGTAAGCATCGCGAGAATCCGATCGACGGCCTCTGCCAACCGGTGGGGGCCTTCGACTTTTAGCGCGATCGCGCCGGCATTGCGTGCAGCTTCGACGTCGCTCTCGCGATCGCCGACGACGACGCATGCCGCCGGATCCACGCCTAACGCCTTCGCGGCGTCGAGAATCAGCTTCGGCTTGGGTTTGCGGCATTCGCACTCGTCCTCCGGCGCGTGCGGGCATATGAAGAAGCCGGCAAACGGACCAAGCAGCGCGTCGATGCGCCGGTTCACCGCATCGGCCTGTTCGCGCGTAATGTAGTCCGCGTCCGATCCCGCTCTGATTGCTCACGACCGCAAGCGGTAATCCGGCCGCGCGCAAACGGTCGAGCAGCTCGCGCGCATGAGGCGCAGGCTCGACCTTCTCGGGATCGCCGTTGAACGGCACGTCGACGACGATCGTCTCATCGCGATCGAAGAGCACCGCGCGCGGCTTGATCACGGCACGGCTATGTAAACGTCGGCTCCTTGCTCCAGAAACTCGCGAGATTTCTCGGCCATGCCGCGTTCGGCGTACTCGCGTACCTCTTGCGTGATCTTCATCGAGCAGAAATGCGGACCGCACATCGAGCAGAAGTGTGCGATTTTCGCGCCCGGTGCGGGGAGCGTCTCGTCGTGGAACTCGCGTGCGGTGTCGGGATCGAGCGAGAGATTGAACTGGTCCTCCCACCGGAACTCGAACCGCGCCTTCGAGAGCACGTCGTCCCAATGGCGCGCTCGCGGATGACCTTTCGCCATATCGGCCGCGTGTGCCGCGATCTTATACGCGATCACGCCGTCTTTGACGTCCTTTTTGTTGGGGAGGCCGAGGTGCTCTTTCGGAGTGACGTAGCAGAGCATCGCCGTGCCGTACCAACCGATCATCGCCGCACCAATTGCGCTTGTGATGTGGTCGTAACCGGGCGCAATGTCGGTCACGAGCGGGCCGAGCGTATAGAACGGTGCCTCCTTGCATATCTCGAGCTGTTTGCGCATGTTCTCTTCGATGAGGTGCATCGGAACGTGGCCAGGCCCTTCGATCATCACCTGCACGTCGTGCTTCCAGGCGACGTCGGTGAGCTCGCCAAGCGTCTCGAGCTCGGCGAACTGGGCTGCGTCGTTGGCATCGGCGGTGCACCCGGGGCGCAACCCGTCGCCCAATGAGAACGCGACGTCGTACACCTTCATGATCTCGCAAATTTCTTCGAAATGCGTGTAGAGAAAGTTCTCTTGGTGGTGCGACAGGCACCATTTCGCTAGAATCGAGCCGCCGCGCGAGACGATGCCGGTGATACGCGCGGCCGTCAGCGGCACGTAGCGCAGCAACACACCGGCATGAATCGTAAAGTAGTCGACGCCCTGTTCGGCCTGCTCGACGAGCGTGTCGCGGAAGAGTTCCCACGTCAACTCCTCGGCCTTACCATCGACCTTCTCGAGCGCCTGATAGATCGGCACAGTTCCGATCGGCACCGGTGAGTTACGCAGAATCCACTCGCGCGTTTCGTGGATGTTCTTTCCTGTCGACAAATCCATGACCGTATCGGCGCCCCAGCGCGTCGCCCACGTCATCTTCTCGACCTCTTCATCGATCGAGGACGTGATCGCCGAGTTCCCGATATTCGCATTGATCTTCACGAGAAAGTTGCGGCCGATGATCATCGGTTCGCTCTCGGGATGGTTTATGTTCGACGGAAGGATGGCGCGCCCGCGCGCCAGTTCGCTGCGGACGAGCTCTGCATCGAGGCCTTCGCGCTGCGCGACGAACGCCATCTCCGGCGTGATCTCGCCCCTGCGCGCGTAGTGCATCTGCGTCACGTTCGCTCCAGGCTTCGCACGGCGCGGCCGGCGTGCGTTGGGAAAGCGAATCGCGTCGAGATCCTGCATCGCCTCGCGGCCGCGCCGGTAGATCGACGACGGCCGATCGAGCTCGACGGTGTCGCCGCGTGCGGCAATCCACAAGTCGCGCAGCTGCGACAGTCCGCGGCGAATATCGATTTCGGCCGCGCTATCGGTGTACGGACCGCTCGTGTCGTACAAGCAGTGGACGGACCCGTCCGTCAACGCGACTTGGCGTTGCGGAACGCGGATCGACGGGTCGGAACCCTGGACGTAAACCTTCATCTGAACCTCCCTACGCCGGCATTACCCGGATCAGGTTGCTAGCGGTCGGCGCACTTTGGCGCCCTCTCAGCCGGAATAGACCAGCTCCCGCTCTGCTATCTTACGCATCTCGCGCGACGCTTCCCATGGCCGGCGATTGCGATATTGGAGGCGACCAGGCTCTCGATTGGCGCGGTCCATTCGAATGAGATTGGCCTGGTATGCCGGAAAGTGGCGGGCGTCATGAGGAACGTGGGCGCCGATCCGGATCCGCAGGAGACCCAAGAGTGGCTCGATGCGATGCGCGGCGTGCTCGCGACCGAAGGATCGGACCGCGCACGCCACCTCATCGAGCGGCTCGTCGACGAAGCGGCGCAGAACGGAGCGCCGGTTTCGCTGGGTCTCGAAACGCCGTACGTCAACACGATCCCCGCAGACCGTCAGCCCCAGATGCCCGGCGATCGCGAGCTCGAAGGGCGCATCCGTCACTACGTGCGGTGGAACGCGCTCGCAATGGTGGTGCGCGCGAACAAGATTAGCTCGGAGCTCGGCGGCCACGTTGCGAGCTTTGCATCGGCCGCAACGCTCTACGACGTCGGCTTCAACCACTTCTTCCGCGCGCCGTCGGAAACGTTTGGCGGCGACCTCGTCTTCTTCCAAGGACACTCGTCGCCGGGCGTCTACGCACGCGCATTTCTGGAAGGGCGCATCACCGAAGAACAGCTCGAACACTTCCGCCAGGAAGTCGACGGCGAAGGACTCTCGTCGTATCCGCATCCGTGGCTCATGCCGAACTTCTGGCAGTTTCCGACCGTCTCGATGGGGCTCGGTCCGCTCATGTCGATCTATCAAGCGCGCTTCATGCGCTACTTGCACGACCGCGGCCTCGCCGAGACGACGGACCGCAAAGTCTGGGCGTTCGTGGGCGACGGCGAGATGGACGAGCCCGAATCGCTCGGTGCGATCTCGCTGGCGGGACGCGAGAAGCTCGACAACCTCATTTGGGTCGTCAACGCAAACCTGCAACGCCTCGACGGTCCGGTTCGCGGCAACGGCAAGATCATCCAAGAGCTCGAAGGCGTCTTTAGGGGCGCCGGTTGGAACGTCATCAAGGTTATCTGGGGAAGCAACTGGGATCCGCTGCTCGCAGCAGACACCACGGGTCGCTTGCGGCAGCTCATGAACGAATGCGTCGATGGTGACTACCAGACGTTTAAGTCGCGCGACGGCAAGTACGTGCGCGACGAGTTCTTCGGACGCTATCCCGAGACGAAGGCGCTGGTCGAAAACTGGAGCGACGAACAGGTCTGGAACCTGCGTCGTGGTGGCCACGATTCGCTGAAAGTCTATGCCGCGTATCGCGCGGCGGTCGAGCATCGCGGGCAGCCGACGGTCGTTTTGGCAAAGACTATTAAGGGCTTCGGCATGGGCGAAGCCGGCGAGGGTCAGAACATCGCGCACCAAGCGAAGAAGATGGACGTTGGCGCCATGCAGCGCTTCCGGGATCGCTTCTCACTGCCCATCTCCGATGAAGCAATCGAACGCCTCGAGTTCTACAAGCCGCCGCTCGACAGCCCCGAGATGGCGTACTTGCGCGAGCGTGTAGCTGCGCTTGGCAACGTGCCGCAGCGGCGGCGTAAATCGGTCGCGCTGACCGTCCCGGATCTCTCGGCTTTCGAGACGCAGTTGCAGGGCACGGGCGATCGCGCCATCTCAACGACGATGGCATTCGTACGCATTCTCAACGCCGTCGTGCGCGATAAAACGATCGGCGCGCGCGTGGTCCCGATCGTTGCCGATGAATCGCGCACGTTCGGCATGGAGGGCATGTTCAGGCAACTCGGCATCTACGCGGCAACCGGGCAGCTCTACCGTCCGCAAGACTCCGAGCAGCTCATGTGGTATCGCGAGGACAAACTCGGGCAGATTCTTCAAGAAGGAATCAACGAAGCCGGCGCGATGTCGTCGTGGATATCCGCCGGCACATCGTACTCGAACCATAACTTGCCGATGATTCCGTTCTACATTTTCTACTCGATGTTCGGCTTCCAGCGCGTCGGCGATCTCGCCTGGGCGGCCGGCGACAGCCGAACGCGCGGCTTTCTGCTCGGCGCGACCTCCGGCCGGACGACGCTCAACGGCGAAGGCCTGCAGCACGAAGACGGCAGCAGCCAAGTCGCGGCCTCGTTCATTCCGAACTGCCGCAGCTTCGATCCCACATTCTCTTACGAGGTCGCGGTGATCGTTCAGGACGGCCTGCGCGCGATGCTCGCCGATCAGGAAGATGTCTTTTACTACATCACGCTGATGAACGAGAACTACGAGCATCCGCCGATGCCGTCCGACGCGCGCGACGGCATTCTGCGCGGGATGTACCTGTTGCGCGACGGCGGTGGCGACGAGAAGCAGCCGCGCGTGCAACTCTTCGGCTCGGGCGCGATCCTGCGCGAGGTGATTGCGGGCGCGGATCTGTTGGCGAACGAGTGGGGCGTCGCGAGCGACATCTGGGCTGTGACGAGTTTCAACGAACTGCAGCGCGATGGCGTCGCGGCTCGCCGCTGGAACCTGCTGCATCCGCAAGAGACGCCGCGGCAATGCTACGTGGAGCAATGCTTGGCCGGACGCGCGGGTCCGGGCATCACGGCAACCGACTACATTCGCGCCTACGGCGAGCAAATTCACCCGTACGTCGGACGGCGCTACATCGCCCTCGGAACCGATGGATACGGGCGGAGCGATTATCGCCGGAAGCTGCGAGCATTCTTCGAGGTCAACCGCGAATGGGTCGCGCTTACGGCGCTGCGCGCGCTGGCCGACGAGGGAACGATTCCGATGACGACCGTGAAGAAGGCGCTCGACAAGTACAAAATCGACCCCAACAAGCCCAACCCAATCACCGTATGATGATTTCTTAACGTGAGCGACACCATAGTTCGCGTTCCCGACATCGGCGACTTCAAGGACGTGCCGGTCATTGAAGTCTTGGTTAAGCCCGGCGATCGCGTCAAGAAGAACGATTCGCTCGTCACGCTTGAGAGCGAAAAGGCATCGATGGAGGTGCCGTCCGAAGCCGACGGCGTCGTCGGCGAGATCAACGTCAAGGTCGGCGATCGCGTTTCGGTGGGAATGCCGCTGCTCACGCTGAGCGCATCGGGATCCGCGCCGCCTGCGGATGCCGCAAAACCGGCGACGCCAACACCCGCGCCCGCCGCGCAAGAAGCGCCGAAACCCCAGGCACCGATCGCCGCGCCTGCGGCGCCGGCTGCACAGACGCCGGTCAACGGTATCGCACACGCGAGCCCGGCGATACGCCGATTCGCGCGCGAGCTCGGTGTCGCGCTGCGCGACGTGCGCGGGAGCGGACCGAACGGCCGCGTCACGCGCGACGACGTGCAGAACTTTGTGAAGTCAGCGCTGCAAAGCGGCGGAGGGGGCGCGGGCCTACCAGGCCTCCCGCCCTGGCCGAAGGTCGACTTCGCGCAGTACGGTCCGATCGAACGCAAACCGCTCTCGCGCCTAAAGAAAATATCCGGACCGAACCTGCACCGCAACTGGTTGCAGATTCCGCACATCACGAACTACGACGAAGCGGATATCACGCAACTCGAGGTCTTTCGCAACGCCGTCAACGCGGAACAAGCGGCAACGAAAGGGCCGAAAATCACGATGCTCGCCTTTCTCATCAAAGCATCGATAGCCGCGCTGCGGAAGTTTCCGGAGTTCAACGCCTCACTCGAGGGCGACGAGCTCGTCTACAAGCAGTACTACAACATCGGCTTCGCAGCCGACACGCCGAACGGTCTGGTCGTTCCGGTCATCAAGAATGCGGATGCCAAAGGCTTGACCGAGATCGCTGCCGCTTCGGCGGAACTGGCGGCAAAAGCGCGCGACGGAAAGCTCTCGCTCAGCGACATGTCGGGCGGAACGTTTACGATCTCATCGATCGGCGGCATCGGGGGCACCGCGTTCACGCAGATCGTCAACGCGCCGGAAGTCGCGATCCTCGGCGCGACGCGTTCCGCGACGCGTCCAGTGTGGAACGGCAATGAGTTCGTACCGCGCCTCATATTGCCGATCAGCGTCAGCTACGATCACCGCGTGATCGACGGCGCCGGCGCTGCACGTTTCCTCGCCTACGTCGCAAACCTACTGACCGACTTCCGCCGCGTCTTACTCTAGTGTCATCGTACGGGTGCAGCTTACGATTTTGCGCGGAGTTGGCGTAGAACGAACTGCAGGATGCCGCCGTGGCGGTAGTATTCGGCTTCGTTCGGCGTGTCGATGCAGACGCGCACTTCGAACTCTTTTGTTGCGCCGGTCTTTGGATCGCTCGCGACGACCTTCGCGTGCATGCGCGGCTTGATGCCGCCGGCGATTCCTGTGATGTCGTAGCGCTCCTCGCCCGTGAGGCCGAGGCTGCTCGGCGTCGCACCCTGCGTGTATTCGAGCGGCAGCACGCCCATACCGATGAGATTGCTGCGATGGATGCGTTCGAACGACTCTGCGATCACGGCCTTGATACCGAGAAGGTACGGACCCTTCGCCGCCCAGTCGCGCGACGAGCCGGAGCCGTACTCCTTGCCGGCCAGCACGACGAGCGGCGTTCCGTCGTCGCGATACTTCATCGCGGCGTCAAAGATCGGCATTTGCTCGCCGGTTGGGAGATAGCGCGTGAAGCCGCCCTCGATGCCAGGAACCAGCGCGTTGCGTAGACGCACGTTTGCGAACGTTCCGCGCACCATCACCTGGTGGTTGCCGCGGCGCGCGCCGTACGAGTTGAAATCGCGCGGCTCTACGCCGTGTTCGATCAAGTACGCGGCGGCCGGACCGTTCTTGGAGATCGTGCCGGCTGGTGAGATATGGTCGGTCGTCACCGAATCGCCGAGCACGGCGATCGCGCGAGCGCCTGCAATATCTTGGAGCGCCGGCGGCTCCGCCGGCATTGCATCGAAGTACGGCGGCTTCTTGACGTACTCCGAGTTCGGATCCCAGTCGTAGCGCTCGCTCGGCGCGACCTCTAAGGTCCGCCAGCTCTCGTCGCCCTGAAAGACGTCGGAGTAACGCTGGCGGAACATCTCGTCGTTGATGCAGCGCGCGATCGTGGCCGCGATCTCGTCGTCGCTCGGCCAAATGTCGCGCAGGTAGACCGGACGCCCGTCGCTGCCGGTGCCCAGCGGCTCGGTCGTGAGGTCGACGTCCATACGGCCCGTCAATGCATACGCGACGACCAGCGGCGGCGATGCCAGGTAGTTCGCATGGACTTGCGGATGAATGCGGCCTTCGAAGTTTCGGTTCCCCGAGAGGACGGCGGCGACGATAAGCTCCTGATCGGCGATCGTCTCGGCGATCTCGGCCGGCAGCGGACCCGAGTTGCCGATGCACGTCGTGCACCCGTAGCCAATGAGGTTGAAGCCGAGCCGGTCGAGATACGGCTGCAAGCCTGCCTTCTGCAGATAATCGGTCACGACTTTCGATCCTGGCGCGAGCGACGTCTTCACCCATGGTTGCGTCTGCAAGCCCCGCTCAACGGCATTCTTCGCGAGAATCCCTGCACCGATAAGCACCGACGGATTCGACGTATTCGTACAGCTCGTGATCGCGGCGATGACGACCGCACCGTCGTAGAGATCGTCCTTGGTCTGCGCGATCGTCGCCGTTCCGCCGCCGCCTTCATCTTCGAAGCGCGCGACGGCGCCGTTCGCCCGTTCGCGTTCTGCGGTCCATTCGCGTAGAGCGGCGTTGAACGACCGCTTCACGTCCTGTAGCGGAACACGGTCCTGCGGACGGCGCGGACCGGCCAGACTCGGTTCGACGCTCGCGAGATCCAGCTCTAAGGCGTCGGTGAACTGCGGATCGGGCGTGTCGTTGGTTCGGAAGAGGCCCTGCGCCTTTGCATAGGCTTCGACCAGATCGACCTGGGTTTTCGAACGTCCGGTTAACCGGAGATATTCGAGCGTGCGTTCGTCGATCGGAAAGATCGCGACCGTCGAACCGAACTCGGGCGACATGTTGCTGATCGTCGTGCGATCGACGACCGGCAGCGCAGAGAGGCCCGGGCCGAAAAACTCTACGAACTTTCCGACGACGCCGCGCTTGCGCAGCATCTGCGCAACGGTCAACACGAGATCAGTCGCCGTCACGCCCTCGCGCAGCCGGCCCACCAGCCGGAATCCAATAACCTCCGGGATGAGCATCGTCACCGACTGACCGAGCATCGCGGCCTCGGCTTCGATTCCGCCGACACCCCACGCCAAGACGCCGATGCCGTTGACCATCGTCGTATGCGAATCGGTCCCCACGGCCGTATCCGGAAAGGCAAACGCCGTATCGCCGGCGTCGCCGAAGACAACGCGCGCAAGATACTCGATATTGACCTGATGGACGATTCCGGTTCCCGGCGGCACGACACGCAGCCCTGCCAGCGCCGCCTGCCCCCACTTGAGAAATGCGTAGCGTTCGCGATTGCGCTGGAACTCGAGATCGGTGTTCTTCGCGAGCGCGTCGTTCGAGCCAAAGTAATCGGCCTGAACCGAATGGTCGATGACGAGTTCAACGGGCTGCAACGGATTGATCGCCTTAGGATCGCCGTGCATCGCGGCCATCGCATCCCGCATCGCCGCCAGGTCGACGACGCATGGAACGCCGGTAAAATCTTGCAGCAAGACGCGCGACGGCGTAAAGGCGATCTCTTTTTCGTGTCGGCTAGCGGGGTCCCAACGTGCCAGCGCCTCAATGTCGGCCTTCGTTACCGACCGGCCATCCTCAAATCGTAACAGATTCTCGAGGAGAATCTTCAGCGAGAAAGGCAATCGCTCCAGCGTCGTGAGGCCGGCGCGTTCGAGCGCGGCGAGATCAAAGTACGCGTACGAGCGATCGCCGACGCGCAGCGTGTCGATCGCTTTGAAGCTATCCGGATGCCGGCTCATCGGAGAGTCGTACTTTCGGATCGCCGTCGGCATAGCCCTCGATGCGCAGCGCGCGTTCGCCGGAGAGCAGCTGCCACATGGGCTCGCCGACGAGCGCCAGTCGCCACGGCTGTAACGCCAGCACGTGCTCAAATGCCGCGCGATCGCGCGGAACCTCCCGCGCAAGACGCTCGAGCGACGCTCTCGGAACGACCAAGCTCGGAGGCAGCCCCGCTTCGCGGGCGATCTCGCCGACCACCGCGCTGAGTGCGGCTACGACCGTCTCACGCGCGGGAGCCGAAGAACGCGCCGGGCGCTGTGGCAGTTGATCCTCCGGTAACGCTTGTCCGCGCGCGACCGCTTCGAGAATCGCGGTGCCAAGCTGCTTCTTCATCCCCGCATCGAGACGTCGCAGTTGGCCGAGATCGTCGCGATGCGCCGGCTTGAGCGATGCGAGACCGGCCAGCACGTCGTCCGGAAGGATGTATCGCGCCGGTAGGTCCCGTTCTCGCGCCACTCGATCGCGCAGTTGCACGAGCTCGTTCAGGATGCCGAGCTCGCGTCGGCTCATCCGCATCGCCCCCGAGATTCGCAAGTACGCGCGCCGTTCGTCGACATGATAACGCTCGATGTCGCCCAGCTCGGCACACTCTTCATACACCCATTCGTAGCGGCCCTGCTCTTCCAGGCGCGCACGCAGCGTATCGTAGACGGGCAGCAGATGCGCGACGTCGTCGACGAGATACTCCACCTGCCGCTGCGAGAATGGACGGGCAGACCAATCGCTGACCGTCTGCGACTTGGGGAGCCGCAGCCCGCGCACGTCGCGGACGAGCTCGGCCAGCGAAACTTGCGTGCCGTAACCCAGAAACGCCGCCGCAACTTGGGTATCGAAGACGCGCGGCGGTACGAGATCGAAGCGATCGGCAAATATCTTCAGATCCGACGACAGTGCGTGCCCGATAACGGTCGTTTCGGTCAGCGCCAGGACTAGCGAGCGCAGATTCGGTATCGCAAGCGCATCGACGATCGCCGCGCCTTCGTCGAATGCAAGCTGCACGACCATGAGCCGCGGCGAGTACGTACGTTCGGCGTGAAACTCGGTGTCGATCGCGACGCGGCCGCTTTCACGGACCGCAATGCAAAGCTCCTCGAGTTGGCCGGTGGTAGTAACGATGAGCGGCTGCGTCATGGTGATTCGGACGGGCGAGGCCGCCGGCGGAAGTGGAAGTGCGGACATCGATGCGTGAGGCAATACCGGTGCGCGTAGTGACTCGCCTCCGACTCGTAACCGTGCGCGAGGACGGTCACTCGATCGCCGAAGATCGTGAGTAGCGCGCAGATGGGGATAGCGATGGCGCACATCGTCCAGACGTGTACCCACAAGGGAACGCGAAAGGTAGCGGCCGTTGCCGTCGCAACCGTTCCGCCAAAGCCTGGAACGATGCGAACCGCGACCAGAAATGCCGGCGATCCGACGGGAAAGCGCTTCACCCATGCGGGAAGCCGGTGCAGATACTCTTCGAGATTGAAGAGTCGCGATGCGTGCCGATTGATCCAATAACCGAGCATCGCCGCGATCACGAGCCCGACCGCATCAACGGCCGTCCCTTTCACCGGGCCGAAGATGGCTCCGTTCATGATAGCCAGTGCATCGGTCACGGAGAATGGCGCCGAGGCAACCACCGCAAAGACTGCGACTGCCAACGGATAGGCTAGCGGCCCGATCGTACGGATCGAGTGCTCCACGTGCGGTTGGTAGCGGATCACTAGGAACGCGAGCCCAAATGATGCGGCCAGCAGAGCCAGGCCGGCGCAGCGCCGAACGATTCGAGTCAAGCGATGGTATTGAGAGCGGTCATCACGGTGTTTTGCGGTGTTGGTCTCTACACGGCGCTTTTCATGCTAAGAAAGACTCGCCAGGCCGAGCGAGGCGAGCTGCTGGAGCCTAGCGTCGTGCAGACAGCGCGAGCGCGCCTCTACGGCGGCGTTCCCAACTCCCTGATCGGCGCGGTCTACTACCCGGCGCTTTTCGCAGCGATCTGGTTGGCGCGCACCCCCGCGCTCGAGCTGATCACGCTGGCGGCGGTGCTCTTGGCTGCGATTACCTCGCTCGTTCTAGCCTACTCGCTGCTCCTCGTCACCCGGCGGCCGTGTCCGTACTGCTGGACGGCCCACGTCGTCAACTGGTCGCTGCTGCTTCTTTGCGGCTGGCTATTCGCGCCGGCCGTATTGAGTTTAGGTACCTGATTTTGGTAGAATCGGCCTCTCTGGTCTGGACGGCCCGGACGCTTCGCCGAACCGCTGGAGAGAAAGAGCCGGGTGCGTAGCGTCAGTTCTACGCTTCGGCAAAGGCAGACCAATCGATGGGCCCACGCGAGTGCGCGGGCCCACTGCTTTCCTCGAGGCCCCTACGTCTGACGGACGGTATCGATCATGGCGCGATATGCCGGATCGGTCGTTGGGACGCCGCCGAACCACCGCTCCAGCATCTCCTCGGCTACCGGTACCGAGGTGGCTCGCAGGCTCAAACAGAGGACATTAGCATCGTTCCACTCGCGGGCTCCGCCGGCCGTCGCGGCGTCACCGCAGAGAGCTGCCCGCACGCCGCGCACCTTGTTCGCAGCGATGCTCACGCCCGTACCCGTCCAGCAGCAGAGCACTCCGCACTCCGCATCGCCGCTCGCGACCGCTTCGCCCACTGTGCGTCCCACCGACGGCCAATCGTCCTTACCGCCCGGCGCAAGCGCGCCGAACCGCTCTACCTCGTGGCCGCGCTCGCGCAACCAGCGATCGAGCGCCTCGGGGAGTTCTCCGGCCATGTCGCTGCCAAGCGCTACACGCATGCAAAGGTTTTCGCGCTACCGCCGCGATGTTACCGTCTATCAATGCCTGACGTGCGTCCGGCAGCGGCCGTCATTCTAGCCCGCCGCGCCAAAAACGGATTCGAGGTCTACATGGCGCGGCGCAGCGCGCAGAGCGCATTTGCCCCCGATGCCTTCGTCTTTCCCGGCGGAGCGATCGAGCCCCAGGACCGGTCGCCGGAACTGCAAGCGCGCACGATCGGCCTCGATGAGTTTGAAGATCCGCTCGCGCGTGCGCTGCGCGTCACCGCGATCCGCGAGCTCTTCGAAGAGGCGGGCGTGCTCCTCGCCGCCACGCCGGGCGACGAACATCTTGCGACCCACTCCGCGCGGGACGGCGCCGCGAACTTCGCCGAAGCGCTTGACGTTCGCGGCTGCTACGCCGACGCGCGGCGGCTGATCCCATTCTCGCACTGGATCACTCCGTCGAATCAGACGCGGCGCTTCGACACGCACTTTTTCTTGGCCGCCGCACCCGAAGACCAGATCGCGCGCGCGGACGCCGTCGAGACGCACGACGGCATCTGGATCACCGCCGCTTCGGCGCTTGCAGAACATCGCGCGGGACGACTCCACGCGATCTTCCCGACGCGCAAGCACCTCGAACGGATTGTAACGCTTGGCTCGCTCGACGAAGCGATCGCCTTCGCACGCAACAAACCGATTCGCACCGTCGAGCCGATCGTCGCCGGCGCCGATTTCACGATCCCGGAGGGGCTCGACGGTGTGTGGTGAGAGGGGCGCGTGCAGCCTTCCCGAATCCTTTTCGAGCGATGTTTCGATCGATCGCGCGCGGGTCACTTATACTCGCCGGCTCGTTTGCACTGGCGTCCTGTTCGCAGTTCGGGAGCACGCCGACGGTGCCGAGCGGCAGTTCGGCAGCACCCGCGAGCAGCTGTTACATCGACAAACAGGCGCCGCAGAACGTGCAGGCGACGATCACCTTCTACGGCTGGCCGGATAACACGCCGCCCGGAAAACAGATCGCGCATCCGGTCATCCACAAGCGAGCCGGCGGCGACGGAACGTACTGTAACCCCACGACGTTTGCAACCGAACCGTCGAACGACAAACGGATTCCGTACGGTATCAAGATATACGTGCCGTTTCTCAAACAGTACTTCATCCGCGAGGACGATTGCACGCCGTCGGGACCGCCGACCGGAAGCGGCAGCAACGGGTGTTACAAACTCTGGTTCGATCTCTGGGTCGGCGGGAATGCGCAGTCGAAGACGCACGCCGTCGTCGCATGCGAGCAGCAGCTGACGCCGAACCAGAAAGTCACGGTGATCCTCTATCCGAACTCCGGCATGCCGGTCCTCAATGCGGGGCCGCTCTATCGCAACGTCCCACCGCCCGACGGCACGTGCGACGGCAAGACGGAACATTAGGGGATCTAAGCGTCGATGCGGAGCACCACTTTTCCGAACTGATGCGACGCCGCTAGGCGTTGCGCCGCCGCGACCGCGTCGCGCATCGGAAAGACGCGATCGACCACCGGTTTGAGTCCACCTTCGAAGAGCGCGAGCATCCGCGCAAAGTCCGCGGGACTGCCCATCGACGTTCCGAGGATCGACAGGTGCTTCCAGAAGAGCGGCGCCATTTTGATCGTCGCATCGCCCTCCGTTGCGCCGTAGACGACGATCCTTCCGCCGGGACGAACTGCGTCAAGCGCCTTTGCCAACGTTGCACCGCCCGATGAATCGATCGCGACGTCGACGCCTGCCGCTTTTGCGACCTTCTGCCAATCGGGCTGCGT
This sequence comes from Vulcanimicrobiota bacterium, assembly GCA_963758805.1. GTDB lineage: Bacteria > Vulcanimicrobiota > Vulcanimicrobiia > Vulcanimicrobiales > Vulcanimicrobiaceae > Cybelea. Next base: position 515,644 of record CAVWWP010000001.1, on the reverse strand, counting down.
CACATAGTTCAATGCCACGTCGGCGCCGAGTTCCGTCGCGCGCTCCAACTTCTCGTCGCTGCTCGATGTAACGATCGTTGTGGCCCCTGCCTGTTTGGCGAAGAGCAGGACGAACGTCTGCACGCCGCCGCCGATCCCGGTAATCAGCACCGTTTCGCCGGCTTGGAGGGCACCGCGTGTGAACGCCGCTCGATACGCCGTCAACCCCGCCAACGGAATCGCGGCCGCCTCGTCCATCGAGAGCGCCGCCGGCTTGCGGTAGAGGTTCGTGGCCGGGACGACCACGTAATCCGCAAACGTTCCATCAGCCGGCATGCCGAGGATCGTCGAGGCCGCCGGATCCCAAACGCGCTCGTCGTCGCCCCACGCGAGCATCGGATCGATGACGACGTCGTCGCCGACCTTCAACATGCCGGCTCCATCGCCGAGTGCGGCAACCGTTCCGGCGCCGTCGGAGCCGAGCGTGACGGGAAGGCGAATGTTCGCATAGCGTCCTTGCGTCACGAAGACGTCGCGCCGATTGAACGCCGCCGCGCGTATGCAGACCAGCGCCTCGCCATGTGACGGGCGAGGCACCGCAAGCTCGTCGATACGCAGGTTCTCCGGGCCGCCGATCTCGTGCAGGCGAACGGCGCGCATCATTCCTTCGGCCATGAAGCCTAAGAATCGGCCAGGCGAGACGGGGTTGCGCCGACGCGTGCCGTATCTCATCGGTCCTATGAATGGCCGAGCACGCATGCTGCGCGCGTTCTTCCGCGGACTGGCGCGCACGCAGCGAACCTTTACTCTCGAGATCGGACCGCTCCGCGCGACCGGCGTCCCGGCAGTCTTGCTTGGCGTGACCGGCATTGTTCTCGCCAGCGGGATCACCGCCGCGCTCGCAAGAGGGGCGCCGCGCCTGCCTGAAACTTTGGGCCAAGCTCGCGGGTTGGCTGAGGCGATGAACGCGCCCCGGCTACACTCGTGATCGAGGATGATGCGCTTGCGTCGCTCATCCGGGCGCAGCTTCCCGATGCCGACGTTCAGATTTTCGACCGAACCGGAACCATGGACCATTTCAACGTGACCGTACGGTCGCACGCATTCGCGGGAAAGAGCCTCATCGAGCAACATCAACTCGTCTACGGCGCGCTCAAGGCAGCGCTCAAAGACGGCCGCGTCCACGCCGTCGAGCTTACGACGGTCGTCACGGAGAAGTAAGAACATGTCTGAAGAGCTGAAAACTGAGATCGAGCGCGAGATCGGCGCGAACACGATCCTCGTATACGGGAAGGGAACGAAGAGCGCTCCGCGATGCGGCTTCACGCTTGAGACGATCGAGTTCTTTAACTCACTCGGCTACCCGTTCGAAGTAATCGATGTTCTCGAGAACCAGCCCAAGCGTGAGTGGCTCGCGGAGATGACCGATTGGCCGACGCTGCCGAAGGTCTTCATCGCCGGGCGTTTCTATGGCGACACCGACGTCCTCGGCCCAATGGCGGCCAGCGGCGAGTTGCAGAATACGTTGAAGGAAGCCTTCGGCGGCGACGAACCCGCGGCTAAGCAGACGATCAACCTACACTAACGAAGGTCGTGTTCACGACGGTTATCTCTGCGCCGGAGCTGCACGAGCGGCTTGGGGATCCCGATGTCGTTGTTATCGATTGCCGTCATTCGCTCGCGGACTTTTCGCTGGGGCGCAGCCTTTACGACGAAGCCCACATTCCGGGCGCATTCTTTGCCGAGTTCGAAACCGAACTCGCGGGGCCGAAGACCGGATCGAACGGGCGCCATCCCCTACCGGATCCCGGCAAATTCGCGCGCTTTCTGGAAGGCCTCGGCGCCGGTGACCGCACGCAGATCGTGGCGTACGATGCCGGCGCAGACATGTATGCGGCGCGGCTGTGGTTCATCTGCCGATGGATCGGCCACGATGCGGTCGCCGTCCTCGATGGGGGATTAACCGCGTGGCAAGCGCACGGATATCCGCTAACGTCGCAGCAATCGATACCAGGGCCGGCGCGATCGATAACGGTTGCTTTGCGCCCCGAACTCGTCGTCGACGCTGCGTTCGTGCTCGATCATCTCGACGATCCGGCTATGCAGCTCGTTGACGCGCGGGCGCTCGAGCGCTACTCGGGCGCGACGGAGCCGATCGATCCGGTCGCCGGACACATACCGGGCGCGCGCCACCGTTGGTTCAAAGAGAACTTCGCTCCCGACGCAACGATGAAGTCGCCGGAACAGCTGCGCGCCGAGTTTGCGCGCGCCGGACTCGATCCCGCGCGTACGGTCCACCAGTGCGGCTCGGGCGTCTCGTCGGCGGCGACGATGCTCGCGATGGCGCACGCGGGTCTGGAAGGCTCGCGGATCTACAACGGCTCCTGGAGCGAGTGGGTCGCCGATCCGTCACGACCGATCGCGACCGGTAACCGTAACGTTCTAGCTCTTCACCGGCGGCGGGACGGCGAACGGTTTCGCGACCGCGCCCGCGGGCGACGCTTGCAGGCGTGCCAACTCGTCGGCGGTCGGAGCTTGCGAGAAATCGCGACAGGCATCGACGATACAGTAGAACCCAAACGCCTCATCGCCTCGGTTCACGAACTGATGTAGTTCGCTGGGACCGACGTAGATGACGTCATTCGGCGCAATTTCGGTGGCGCAATCACCGATGACCGCGTACCCAATACCGGTGCGTACGATGACGTAGTGTTCGTGCTCGTGTTTCTCCAAGCGTGAAGCGGCGCCGGGTTGGAGTTCGAAATAGCGCAGTTCCAGCTGCGGCCCGCTCTCGCTGCGATCGTTCTTGCGATCGCCGACGATCGTATGCCGGGCGACGCCGGTGCCCGGCGCGTCCGGGCTGTAGCCGGTCGGCTCGATCGATTCCCAGCCGCCCTCGCGAGCGCGAATGACCCGTCTGTGCATAGCGCCCTCCACGATAGCACATCGGCGCAAGGACGACCAGAAAGCGCGTATAAGGCCGAGGCATGGCGCGCTACTGGCTCTTCAAAACCGAACCGAGTGCCTACTCCTTCGAGCGTCTGAAAGAGGAGCGCACCACGCCCTGGACCGGCGTGCGGAACTTTCAGGCGCGCAACAACATGATGGAGATGCGCGTCGGCGATCTAGGCCTGTTCTACCATTCGAGCATTCCGCAGCCCGCGGCGGTTGGGATCTGTAAGGTCGTCAAGGCATCGTACCCGGACTTCACGCAGTTCGAACGCGGCGGCGAATACTACGACGGCCGAGCGACTCAGGAGAAGCCGCTTTGGTACATGGTCGACGTCGAATACGTTGAGAGATTCGCGCATCCGGTCACGCTGGAACGAATGCGCGCGGATCCGCGCCTCGTCGGCATGCCGCTGCTGCGGCGTGGCCAGCGCCTTTCGGTGCAGCCGGTGATGCCGCACGAGTGGGAGATCGTTGTGGAGCTCGCGCGCTCGGCTTAGCCGAGCGCTTGCGCCTGCGTGAGAAAGACGCGCTGTGCGTCGACCGGCATCTCGCCCGCTGCGGGCGTAAGGCGACGGTAATCCCCGCTCTCTTCAAGCTCGCGGCTCCTCACGTTGTCCGCGACCAGCACCGTCAATATCTGCGTGCTGAGGGTCTCGGCGACGAGCGGATCGAGCACCGGCACCGCGAGCTCGACGCGCCGGTCGAGATTGCGGCCCATCCAGTCGGCGCTGGCGATAAATACTTCACGGTCGTCGCCATTTTCGAAGACGTAGATGCGCGAATGCTCGAGAAACCGCCCGATGATGCTGCGCACGCGGATGTTCTCGCTGATTCCGGGCACGCCGGGGCGCAGCACGCACATGCCGCGCACGAGCAGATCGATCGGAACGCCGGCCTGCGACGCCCGATAGAGCGCGCGAATCACGTCGCCCTCGGTAATCGCGTTGATTTTGGCACGAATGCCGGAACGCCGTCCGGCTCGCGCGTGCTCCGTCTCGCGGTCGATGCGCGCGATCAGCTCGCGGTGTAAGGTAACCGGTGCGACCCAGAGGTCTTCGTAATCGGTGATCCGTGAGAAGCCCGTGAGCGCGTTGAAGAGCTGCGCATCGTCGGTACCGAGTTCCGGCCGGCACGTGAACAGGCTGATATCGGTGTAGAGAAGCGCGGTTTTCTCATTGTAGTTGCCGGTGCCGAAATGCATGTAACGCCGCAGCCCATCTTCGTCTTCGCGTACGACGAGCAGCGTCTTCGCGTGCACCTTTTGGTTGGCGAAACCGTAAACGACGTGCGCACCGGCGCGCTCCAGCCGCTTCGCCCACTCGATGTTGTTCTCTTCGTCGAATCGCGCTTTGAGTTCGATGACGACGGAGACTTGCTTCTCGTTCTCGGCGGCTGTGAGCAGCGCGCGGACGATCGGGGAGTTCTTCCCGGACGTACGGTAGAGCGTCGCCTTGATCGCCAACACCCGTTCGTCTTCGGCCGCCTGTTGAACGAACTGAATGACCGGGTCGAACGATTCGTAAGGGTGGTGCAAGAGAATGTCGGCTTCGCGAATCTGCGCGAACATATCGGTCGCGCCGATGAGACGCCTGGGAATCGCCGGAAGAAATGGCTTGTCGCGCAGTGCGGCGTAACCGGGCAGGCTGACGATCTGCAAAAGATCGCTCACCGCCATCAAGCCGTCGATCTCGTAGCAATCGACCGGCCCAAGGTCGAGCGAGCCACAGAGTAAATCGCGAATATACTCCGGCATCCCGCGCTCGATCTCGAGGCGCACCGGTTCCCCGAAGCGACGCCGGCGCAGCTCCGACTCGATCGCGCGCAAGAGATCGTCGGCTTCGTCTTCTTGCAGATCGAGGTCGGCGTCGCGCGTGACGCGGAAAAGATAGGAGTCGCGCACGTGCATACCCGGGAAGAGGCCCTCCAGATGGTGCGCGATGAGATCCTCGAGCAGGACGAAGCGGCGTTCGTCGGCCGGGGCGTCGATCGGTACGAAGCGCGGGAGCGTCGGCGGAATTTTCACGCGCGCAAAATGGAGCTCGACGCCGTCGCGCGTGCTCTCCTCGAGCTCGACCGCCAGCGAAAGCGAGAGGTTCGAGATGTACGGGAAAGGATGGCCGCTGTCGACGGCCAGCGGCGTCAGCACCGGAAAGACCTTTTCGTCGAACGTGTGCTCGAGCGCCGCTTGCGCGTCGTCGTCGAGATCGGCCACGCGCACGAGATGAATGCCTTCTCGCTCGAGTGCCGGGAGCAGTTCGTCGTTGAGCAGTTGCATCTGCAACGGCAGTGACGCGCGCAAGCGTTCGGAGATCGCGGAAAGATGTTCGGTCGGCGTTCGTCCGTCTTCCGAGCGACGTACGACCTTCGCTTCGATCTGCTGTTTGATCGCAGCGACGCGAATCATGAAGAACTCGTCAAGATTCGTTCCGTAGATCGCAACGAACTTTAGTCGCTCGAGCAGTGGAGTTCGTGGATCGAGCGCCTCTTCGAGGACGCGCTCGTTGAACTCGATCCAGGAGAGCTCCCGGCTAATATAGAGCGATGGGTCGTCGAGGGCCACGGCTGAGCGGGCGGCCTTTGAAGATTCGGGCTGCGTAATCATAACGTGCTCTGTGTAGCTTGGCTTCCCAGGCCGGGTTTCGCCTTCCGGTCCGCAAAAGTCTGGCGATCATGAACCAGCTGCTCAAGGACGGCGCGCAGCACCTCGCCCTCGCATCCTGCGCGGTCGCAATCGCGCTGGCAGCCGGGCTCCCGCTCGGTATCCTCGCCGCCGAGAGTCCCGCGTCGCGGGCCGGCGTCCTCGCCGCAGCCGGTATCGGCCGCACGATCCCGAGCCTCGCGGTGCTCATGCTGCTGCTGCCGCTGCTCGGGGTCGGCGCAGCACCGGCGATCGTCGCCCTTGCGCTGCTCGCCGTTCCGCCGATCGTCATCAACGTCGATCTCGGGATTCGCGGCGTGCCGGCCGCGGCGCTCGATGCGGCCACCGGCATGGGCATGACACCGTTTCAGCGCTTTGCGCGCGTCGTCGTCCCGCTCTCGCTGCCCGTCTCGTTCACCGGACTCCGCACCGCCGTGACCGAGTCGATCGCGAGCGCCACGCTCGCAACGTTCATCGGCGCGGGCGGACTAGGAAACGAGATCGTTCGCGGATTGCAGACCGACGACACAGCCCTCCTGTTCGCCGGGGCGCTCGCCGTTGCGGCGCTCGCGTTGGGCGCCGATGCTCTGCTCGGAAGCGTCCACCGCCGTATTGCGGCGCGGCTGTGACGCTCTCACGCGCGCGTGCCGTCGCCCTGCTCTCGGCCGCGCCGCTGGCTGCGAGCTGCGGTCTGCGCGATTCCGCCGTTCGCGTCGGGTCGAAGAACTTTACCGAATCGTTCATCATCGCGGAGATCTACGCGCAAGCGCTCGAAGCGGCCGGCTTGCACGTCGATCGTTTCTTCAACCTCGGGTCCACGCAGATCACAATGGCCGCGATGCGGCGCGGCAACCTCGATCTCTACCCAGAATACACCGGAACGGCGCTCATCGACGTGCTCCACCTCCCGCCGATCAGCAACCCTCACCTCGCCTACGAAACGGTGAAGCGTGAGTTCAAGCAACGGTACGGCATCGTTTGGCTCGACAAGTCGCCGATGAACGACTCGCAAGCACTTGCCACGACGCGCGCGATTTCCTCGCGCGAGCGGATCGCGACTCTTTCGGAACTCTCGCGCGCAGCATCGCATCTTCGCCTCGCGACGATCCAAGAGTTTCTCGCACGTGCCGACGGGTTGCCGGGCCTCCAGCGCTACTACGGCGGCTTTCACTTCGCCGACGTGCGCACGTACGATATCGCCCTAAAGTACCGCGCGCTGCTCGGCGGACAAGCCGACGTCGCAAGCGCCTTCTCGACCGACGGCGCGCTTGCGAACGCGGAGCTCGTCGTGTTACGGGACGACCGCCACTTCTGGTCGGCGTACAATGTTGCGCCGGTCGTGCGACAGGAGAGCCTCGCCGTGCATCCGGAGATCGCCGGCATTCTCGATGCAATCTCGCCGGCCATCACCGATATTGCTGCGCGCACAATGAACGCGGCGGTGGAGAACCAGCAACAGGATCCGGCGGACGTAGCAGAGGCGTTTCTCGCGAGCCTACGCACCGCCAAAGCGGGTAAGCCTTGAACGGCGCGACGATTCGCTTCGACCGCGCAACCGTGCGCTACCCGAACGCGGATCGCGACGCCATCGAAAGCGTCTCGTTCGACGTGGCGGCCGGCGAGCTCGTCGTCCTGCTCGGACCGTCGGGATGCGGGAAGTCGACGCTGCTGCGTACGGTAAACCGCCTGGTGCCACTGAACGCCGGCGGAATCTTCATCGACGGTCGCGCAATCGCCGAACTCGACCCGGTCGAACTGCGCCGCAACATCGGGTATGCGATTCAAGCCGTCGGCCTCTTCGCGCACATGACCGTCGCGCAGAACGTCGCTGTCGTTCCGACCCTGCTGGGCTGGCCGGCGCAGCAGATCGACGATCGTGTCGACGAGTTGCTCGCATTGATCGGGCTGGATCCGGCCCGCTATCGCGCGCGCCGTCCGAGCGAACTGTCAGGCGGCGAGGCGCAGCGCGTCGGCGTCGCGCGCGCCATCGCCGGCCGTCCTGGGGTCTTGCTCATGGACGAACCGTTCGGCGCCGTCGATACGCTGGTGCGCGCCGGGCTGCAGCGCGAGCTGGCGCGGATCGTTCGCGAGCTGCACACGACGACGCTCTTCGTGACGCACGACGTCGACGAAGCCTTTCGTCTCGCCGATCGCATCGTCGTCCTGCGCGACGGCGTCGTCGATCAGGTTGCTGCGCCGCTCGAGTTACTCGAAAATCCGCGTACGCAATACGTGCGCGGGCTCGTGCATGCCGGCGACGACGTCTACGCCCGCTACTTCATGCACGGCCGCGAGCTGATGGAACGGGGCGACTCGTGAACTATATTGCAGCGCACCCGCTGCGAGTCGCGGCCTTGACCGCAAACCACCTCGAACTGGTCGGCGTCGCGTTGCTCGTCGCGTTCGTCGTCGCGCTGCCGCTGGGAATCTATGCGGCTCGCAACGCACGCGCCGGCGTATGGGTGCTCGGAACGCTCGGCGTGATCTATACGATCCCGAGCCTCGCGCTGTTCGCCGTCCTCGTGCAGTGGCTCGGTCTCGGCTTTGCGCCCATCTTCGTCGCACTCGTCGTATACGCGCAGTTCATGCTCGCGCGTAACGTTGCCGCGGGCATCGCGGGCGTCGATCCGGCACAGGTTGATGCCGCGCGGGGCGCTGGGATGTCGCCGCTGCAGATGCTGCTCCGCGTTGAGTTCCCGCAGGCGCTGCCGGTAGTCATCGGCGGTGTACGCATTGCCACGATCGCGATGATCGCGATCGCCACGCTCGGCGGCTACGTCGGTGGTGTCGGCCTGGGCGTCCTGATCTTCAACGGGCTCACGCTGCACCAGCCGCAAATGATCGTTGCGGGGAGCGTCATGGCATCTGTGGTAGCGGTCGCCGTGGATGGTGCGTTGCGACTGCTCGAGCGGCGGACGCGCCGCGCGCTGCAGTAAGCGAAGCGTTACGCCCGCAAGAAGAGCGCCACGGAAAAGCGCCGCGCCCGATCGTGCCACGCCGCGCCCGGGAGAAAACCTGCGCCTCGCGCGTGTCGCTCAATCTCGCGATCGGTGAACTTGTACGAGGATTCAGTGTGAATGCGTTCGCCACGCTCGAACGAAACGCGCAGCCCGATCGACCGCAGATCGACCGTCGCCGGCGCCTGCGCTTCGAGAAACGAGTCGACGGATCCGCGTCGCTCGTCGTAGTGCGCGACGTGCGCGAAGTTTTGTAGATGAAAGTCTCCGTTGAGCGCTTGATTGATGCGGCTCAAAATATTGCGATCGAAGGCCGCGGTGACGCCGGCGGGATCGTCGTACGCGAGTTCCAGGGTCGTTCGGTCCTTCTTGAGATCGGCTCCGAGCAGCAGCCCGTCGCCGGGCCGCAACGCATCGTGGATAAGGTTGAGCAACGCCTTGGCTTCGTCCGGTTCATAGTTGCCGATATTCGAACCCATGAACATCGCCAGCGTCTTACGATCCGAGTGCAGCGGGCGCGATCCGAGGACGTCGAAATAATCGCCGGCGTACGCGCGGATGGAGAGTCCGGGGTAGCTCTCGACCAACGCTGTCGACGACGCGCGTATCGCTTCGGTGGAAATGTCGATCGGACTGTAGCAAAGGCTGCCCTGCACGCGTAACACTTCCTCGATGAGCAGGCGCGTTTTGATCGCACTGCCGCTGCCCAACTCGAGAAAGTCGAGCGGCGCGTCGAGCACACGCACCATTTCCCATCCCCACTCGCGCAGAATCTCGGTCTCGGCGCGCGTGAGATAGTACTCGGGCAGATGCGTAATCGCATCGAAAAGAGCCGACCCGACGTCGTCGTAGAGATACTTCGAGGAAAGGCGTTTCGGCTGGGATCGCAGGCCCCTGGCTACGTCCTCCTCAAAGGACGGCGCGCCGCGGCGAGGCGCGACCTCGACGAGCTGGAAGCGATCGGACTGTGCGGTGCTTATGCTCATAATCTCGCTTCCTTGCTGGTGCCCGGTACCTTCGTGCTATAAACGTGGGCTGGCCTCTAGGGTTGCGGGAGTTGGATGCGCAGCCGCGAGTTCCGGAAGCCATAGAGCGCGTACACCACGATGCCGACCAGGAACCATACCCCGTAGCGGACCCACGTCGCCACCTGCAGCCCCGTGATGAGATAGAGACAGATCGCAGTCCCCGCTACTGAGAATAGCGGCAGAAGAGGGGCTCGAAATGGCCGCGCCGCGCCCGGATTGGTGAAGCGCAGCACCAGGACCCCCGCGCAGACGATCGCAAACGCCGCTAGCGTTCCGATATTAACGAGTGTTAAGAGGTCGGTGAGCGGGAGCAGCGCCGCGAAGACTGAGACGATGAGTCCGGTGGTAATCGTCATTCGCGCCGGGGTTCGAAAAACGTGATGGATCTGCGCGACCCATGGCGGCAGCATTCGATCGCGCGCCATGACGTAGAATATCCGCACCTGTCCCAAGAGCGACGTGAGCATCACTGTCGCGTTGCCGGCTAAACCTCCGATCGCGACAATCCAGTAAAGCGCATGGCTCTTCGTAACCGACGAGAGCGCGTCGAGCATCGCCGCCCCGTCGGAGAGCCGGTCGTACCGCATGACGCCGACGGTGCAGAGAGTCAGCGCAACGTAGAGCGCACCGCCGATAACCAGCGCCAAGATGATGCCGACCGGCACGTCGCGCTCGGGACGATGCGCTTCCTCCGAAGCGACGGTTACGGTGTCAAAGCCGATGTACGCAAAAAAAACGAGCGCGGTACTGGCCACCACGCCGTGATAGCCGAAGGGTGCGAACGGGTGCAGGTTCGCGGGCCGAATCGCGTGCGCCACGACGAAGATGAAGACGAGCATCGATGCGATCTGCACCACGACGAGCGCACCATTCACGCCGGCCGATTCGCGAATGCCAATCGTTACGAGCGCCGTGACCGCAAGCGTGACGATGCAAGCAAGAACGTCGACTTGCAGGTGCCCGCCCGATACGTTTGCCGTCTGTGCCCAAGCCGGTAAGACGATCCCGGCGTTCGCCAGACCGTGCTGGAGGTAGTCGGAGAGCGACGACGCGGTCGGCGCGAGTGAGAGCCCGTACTCCAAGATGAGGTCCCACCCGATGATCCACGCAACCAACTCGCCGAGCGTCGCGTACGCATACGTGTACGCGCTGCCCGCCACCGGAACCATCGAGGCAAACTCTGCATAGCAGAACGCGACGCAGACGCTGACCAGCCCTGAGAAGACGTAGGCTAGTATGACGCTTGGACCCGCCGCGTGCGCACCGGCGCCGATCGTCGGAAAGATGCCGCCGAGCATCGTTCCGAGACCGATCGCCGTCAGCGCGGGCCAGCCTAAGACGCGACGTAGTCTAGGCCCCGATAACGCACTCGTCGTCCACGCAAGCGACTGGCGCGCAAAGAGCCGTCTCAGAACGCTGTTATGAATGGCGGGTGGGTTTCCACGTTCCGGGCCGAACTCCGCCGGGACTCTCGTACGAAACGATGCGAGCCCATCGATCGAAGATCAGGTCGATGTACTCACGCGTCTCCGCGTACGGCGGAACGCCGTCGTACCGTTCGACGGCTGCGGGTCCCGCATTGTACGCCGCGAGCGCCGTCGCATACGGATCGTCGTACCGCTCGCGATAGTGCGACACGTACGAGCCGAGCAGTGCCGCGGCGCCGTCGATAGAGTCGAACGGATCGTAGGGGTCGACACCCCAGTCGGCCGCGGTCTCGGGCATGAACTGTGCGATGCCGACCGCACCCGCCGGCGAGAGCGCGTCGACGTCGTACGCCGATTCTTGCAATAGGGCGGCGGCGAGAAACTCGGGCGGCAGCGACTCGGCATTGGCGGCACGGGCGGTCGCGACGGCGAGCAACAACGCCGCGGTCTGCTCGATGCGCGGGTTCGTGTGCAGGACCGCGCGTGCGATCGCGAGCTCCGGTGCCGCGACAAGTCCGCCGTCGTGCAGCAGCATCGCACCCTTGAGCGCGTCGACGTGTTCGGGCGAGGGCCAGCTTAGCACGATGTCGACGACGCGCGTCAGTCGTACCGGTGCTACATTTGGAGCCATTGTGTGGTATATGGGAGAGGAGGCACAACCGCACGCGGCGATGGCGACCATCGCGAAGGAACCCAGACGCATGTTCTTCAGTATCGCGCTCATGGTCACACTCGTCGCCGGCGATTTCGCCTCAACGTTCTTCTATCACGTCCCGCAGCATCTCTGGTTCACGCTCCATTTGCGGACGCATCACGATCGGCGCCGTCCCTATCTCGACCACGCGGTTATCTCGCGCGATCCGACGGTGCTGCTTGACGGCTTTCTGGGCGCGGTCCCATACCTCGTCGTCGCGGCGCTCATGTGCCGACTCTCGTGGCCAGGCGCGCTCGCCGGCCTCGCGCTCGGTCAGCTTCACGTCTGGTGGCGCCACACGTCGGACCTTGGCTGGAGAACCCCCGCTTGGCTTGCTAGCGTGCTACGGCCTATGGGAATCGTGCTTCCCGAGGACCACGACGGGCACCACCGAAACCCCGATATCGAGTTTGGCGACATTTTCCGGTTCTATGACGCTCCGGCTCGGATGCTCCTAGCCAAGCTTGCACCGACGAGCCGCCGGACGCGAAATGCCGGACGGCGCCTTCCGAGGAGGGTACCCGCGCAAGCGTATAACGGGGGAGTATGACCAAGCGAGCGCTCTTGCTGATATCGGATACCGGCGGCGGACATCGCAGCGCGGCAAACGCTATCGCCGCAGCGCTCGAAGAGATCCACGCGCCCGACTCGTTCGAGTACCGAATCGAAGACGTCGCGGCCCACTGCTCCTTCCCCCTCACACAGCTCGGTCTCGGATACAGCATGGCGCTACGCTACGCACCGCCGGTCTATGGTGCGCTCTACTATGCGACCAACGGCCGGCGCCGCTATCGCGCGCTCGTGCGTTTCTGCGAGCCGCTCTACCGCGAGCGCCTGCGAAATCTATTCATCGACTATCAGCCCGACGTGATCATCTCGGTGCACCCGCTGCTCAACCATGCGGCGCTGCGTGCGCGCGACGACGCGCACATGCAGCACGTGCCCGTAGTCACGGTTATCACGGATTTAGGGAAGGTGCACGAATCGTGGCTCGTCGCCGACGCCGATGCGGTCGTCGTGCCGGCGCGCGAGGTCTATCAGCGCGCGCTCTCGCGCGGCGTATCGCCCGCGCGGCTGCGCCTGCTCGGCCATCCGATCCATCCGAAGTTCGACGACGTTACCGGAAGCAAGCAAGAGTTGCGCGCGAGCCTCGGGCTGCCGGCCGGCGCGCCGATCGTCATGCTCATGGCGGGCGGCGAGGGCGGCGGCAAACTGCTCTCCACAACGCTCGCGCTCGCGCGAGCGAGGCTGCCGATTCATCTCGTCGTCGTGTGCGGCCGCAACGAGCATCTGGAACAGAAGCTCACCGAGCTTTCGCGTACCCTACCCACGCCGATGCACGTGCGCGGCTTCATCGACAACGTTCCCGAGTACTTCCGCGCGGTCGATCTGCTCGTGACGAAGGCCGGCCCCGGAACGCTTGCCGAGGCGAACGCCGCGCAGCTGCCGGTCGTGGTCTACGACTATGTGCCCGGGCAGGAGCGCGGCAACGTCGACTTCGTTCGGCATAACGATCTCGGTGTGATCGCACTACACAGCGCGGCTGAAGTCGTCTCCGCAGTGCGCTCGCTCATTGGTTCCCCCGAGCGTCTCGCCACGATCCGCCATAATCAGGAGATCGTCGCACCGGTTCGCAGTTCGCGGCGCATCGCCGCGCTCATCGCGCAGATTGCCGAGACGGGGACGATTCCGCCGGTCGACGAGATGCTCACCAAGCCGCTCGCCGCAGCAGCCGTCTAAGGTACGCTCGTACCCTCCCAACGGAATGCGTTGGGAAGTATCTCCGGCGCTCGCGGTGCTTGCGAGAAATCGAAATCTGCGCGCAGATCGCCTACGAGGGGTTGCGCTTCGCGGACGTCGGGTCGCAGATCAGGACGCCCATCACTCTTCGGATCGATGCGCTCGCCGCCAAGGAAGTCGTCTTCGATGAACTTCACGTACGCGTCGTGGCTGAGTGTCTGATGATCGACGAAGCCGCGACGCGCGTAGGGGCTGATCACGAGTCCGGGAACGCGCAGCCCGAAGCCGTTCTCGTCGACGTGCGGCGGAACGACGTGATCGTAGAACCCGCCCCAGTCGTCCCAGCTCACGAAGATCGCGGTGCTCGCCCAATCGGGACCCGCCATAATCGCGTTGATCAGACCCGTTACGTACGCTTGACCCTGGCTCACGAGCGCCGGCGGATGTTCGCTAAATGGAGCCGAGGGTGTAATCCACACGACGTTCGGCAGCGTCCCGTTCTTTGCAGCGGCGTAAAAATCGCGTAGGTCGGCGACGTTCCCGAGCTCGCCGTCGTCTCTGACGGTCTCGAACCAAGGCAACACGTTCCAGATTCCCGGCGTCCTCGCGTTCATCGGAACGGCGGCGCAGGATGCCTCGTCGTGAGCGCAGTCGGGCTGCGTTCCCGACATCACGTAGTACGCCCACGTCACGTGGTGCGCGTGAAGCAGGTAAGTAAGATCCGTCCACCCATAATCCGGCCCGCCCGGTCTGTGAAAGCGCTCGTTGGCGGGCTGGTAGTCGGGCGGAAAATCGGGGGACTCCAACTCGTTTCGGCAACTGAGTGGGTCCCGGGCGCGCTCGCACCGCGCCGACCACTCGGAGACCATGAAGAGATGCGCCGGCAGACTCCACGAAGCGCTCGCCTCGAAGAGACGATCTTGGAGAACAAAATCGCGCGCGTAATGCCAGTAGTTGGCGAGCTCGCGTCCGTCGTGATAGCCCATCACGCTCACCGTACCCGAGCAGTTGGGAGCATTGGGATCGCGGCATCGGCGCTGCGCACCCTCGGCGGCGATCACGAAGCCATCCATTCGGCCGCCGTCGATATCGCCGGCGGCGGCGACCGCATCGTGCGGACCGCCGCGATTGCGATCCGCGGGATCGTGAAAGGGACGCACGCATGCCGTACTGCCGAGCTGCGAAAGACAGACCTGCGGGACACCGCCCGACATCGGAATGCCGTCGGCCCCCGGGAACGTTCCAAAATAGGAATCGAACGAGCGGTTCTCTTGCATGATGATGACGATGTGCCGGATCTTGTAGATGCCGTCTTCTTTTGGCAAGGGCGCGGCGGCCGTCAGTAGGACGGCCAGCACGGCGATCTTACACTTTGAACGCGTCACCGGTCGTCAGGCCTCCGCGGAACGCCATCGCGGCGGCGCCGATCTGTCCGGCGTTGTTCCCGAGGGAGGCGACGGCGATCTGCGTCGTTCCTTTCGGAACCATCGTCGTCAGCTCGTCGACGCGCGGGCGAATCGCATCGAGCATAAAATCTCCGGCCGACGAGACGCCGCCTCCCAGTGCAATCGTCGATGGATTGACGAAGGCGATGACGTTAGCGAGCCCGATCGAAAGATCGGTCGTATAGTTTTGCCACGCGGCCAACGCATGGCGATCGCCGGCCTGCGCCGCCTTGCGAATCTTCTTCGAGCTCAGTTTGTCGCGCGCGCCGTCGACGAGCGTGCTACGCGGAAACGAGGACGCGACCGCAAACGCGTGACGGATGAGTCCCGTTCCCGACGCCTGCGCTTCGAAGCAGCCGATCTTTCCACACGTGCAGACGAAGCCGTCGCTGGGGCGGATCTGGTGATGACCCACTTCGCCCGCCCCCCATTTGTTGCCGAGCAGGAGCTCTCCACCCGCGACGATCCCGCCGCCGATGCCCGGTTCCCAGCGTCAGCAGGACGAAGTCCTTCGTGCCTTTCCCGATTCCGAAGATGTACTCGCCAAGCGTCGCGCAACGCGCGTCGTTTGCGACGAAGACCGGCAATGCAAACCGCTTGCGTAACGTCTCTCCCAGCGGGACGCCTTGCCAACCGAAGTTGGGGCTGTAGAGCACGGCGCCGGAGCTCGCGTCGATATTCCCGGGAGAGCCGATGCCGATCCCGATAACGCCTTCGGCATCCTTGTAGGCCGCGCCGATCATCGTGTCGAGCGCGCTGATGACGGCCTCGAAACGCAGATCTTCAAGGTCTTCTTCATGCTGACTGTGGATGAGACCGTCTTCCGTCACGACGGCGGCGGTCACGTGGGAACCGCCGAGATCGACGCCAATGGCCGTTCGCATGGTCGCTATGGTTAGAGAAGTTCATAGCGATCCCATGCAACGCTCCACGAGATGCGTGTGCGGCGAAGGCCGCGCCGACGAGACGGGGGAATCGAAGAGGCGTTATGGAGACTATCGACCTTATCAACCTGCGTAACTACGGCCGGCGTACCGGACAGCCGACGCATCCCGAGCTCCTCGACGCGCGTCCCCTCGAACACGTCAATAAGATCGAGATCGACGAAGAGCACGTTACGATCGAGTTCGACGAAAAGACAACGCGCTATTACAACGCCAACGAGATCACGCACCGCGAATGGATATACAAGTACAACGACGATCCCGCGTTCGTCGAGGCCGTCGGACGCGTGATCGAGCTCGCGCGCGGACGGCTGAAGGAGCTACCGGAGAACGTCGCGTGCCCACCCGGCTGCGCCGAGTGCTGCAGCGGATACGAACCGTTCGTCAGCCGAGCCGACGTGCAGCGCATCGCCGATCATCTCGGTATGACCTACGACGAGGTAATGCGCCAGTACGTCGTCGAGCGACCATCCGCCGACGGCTTCCACGTTGGTTGGCTCCGCAAGGTCAGCGACGATATCGCCGACCAGTGCGTCTTTCTCATGGGAACGCGCAGCGGCCGCTACTACTGCGGCATCTACGAGGCGCGGCCCGGCGATTGCCGCGAGTTTACGCCGATCGGATGTGAGGACGTCGACACGTCGCTGCCGCGAAAGACGGCGTGGAAGATCGGAGCGCCGTTTCAGCCGAAGCGCCGGCGCGCGCGTTCGTCGAACGGCAGGCGCCGGTAGTGCGCGAACGCATCATTGCGTTCGCGGCCGCCGCCACACTCTTGGGCAGTCTCGTTCCCGCTCGTGCGATGGAGCCGATGCCTTCGCTCACCCCGGCTTTACGATGGCGTTCGATCGGCCCGTTGCGGGGCGGCCGCAGCGTCGCCCTCGCCGGCATCCCCAGGGAACGCAACGTCTTCTACATGGCGGCCGTCAACGGCGGCATCTGGAAGAGCGAGGACGCGGGACGAACGTGGACGCCGATCTTCGACGGCGAGCCGACGGGATCGATCGGCGCGCTCGCCGTCTCGCCAAGCGATCCTCGCGTCGTCTACGCCGGCAGCGGCGAAGGTCTGCAACGCCCCGACCTTGCCGTCGGCGACGGCATCTATAGATCGAGCGACGGCGGCGCAACGTGGACGCACCTCGGCCTACGCGACGCCCAGCAGATCGCCTCGATGGCGATCGATCCGAACGATCCCAACCGCCTCTTCGTCGCGGCGCTCGGTCACCCGTACGGAGCCAACGACGAGCGCGGCATCTACCGTACGCTCGACGGCGGGCACACCTTCATGCGAGTGCTTTACAAGAACGAAAACGTCGGCGCGTTCGACGTCGTGCTCGACCCGCGCGATGCGAGTACGGTCTACGCGACGCTGTGGGCTGCACGTCAGGCACCGTGGGAGATCGGCGGCTCATTCGAAACTTCCGGCAGCGGGATATTCAAGTCGACCGACGGCGGCACGACCTGGCAGCAGTTGACGAAAGGGCTGCCGGCGAGAATCGGCCGTGCCGAAGTCGCCGTCGCTCCCAGCGATTCGCGCATCGTCTACGCCTATGTTGACGTCGAGTCACACGGTCAGGATGCGGGAACGTTGTACCGCAGCGACGACGGCGGTGCCAGCTTCACGAAGACGAACGAAGCGGCCGAGATCGCGCAGCGCGGCGACGACCTGATCTCGCTCGCCGTCGATCCCCAAGATCCGTCCACGGTCTACTTGACGAATACGTCGACGTATCGCTCGACCGATGGCGGCAAGACGTTCGTTGCGATCAAAGGGGCGCCCGGGGGCGACGACTATCACACGGTGTGGATCAATCCAATCGAGCCGAACGTCATCGCGCTGGCGAGCGATCAAGGCGTGACGATATCGGTCGATGCCGGGAAGACGTGGAGCTCGTGGTACAACCAGCCGACCGCGCAGATGTACCACGTCAATGCGGATAACCGATTTCCATATTGGGTCTGCGGCGGCCAACAAGAGAGCGGTTCGGCGTGCGTCGTCAGCCGCGGAGACTGGGGATCGATCACGGAACGTGATTGGCATCCGGCCGGCGCCGAAGAGTATGGCTATGTCGTTCCGGACCCGTTGCACGCTGGCATTTTCTTCGGCGGCAAGGTCGAGCGGTTCGACGAGCGCACGGGGCAGTCGCAAGAGGTCTCGCCGATTGCGCTGCCGTCGAAAGTGTATAGAACGGTTCGCACGCAGCCGCTAGCATTCGATCACTTCGAGCGGCAACGCTTGTACTTCGGAACGAACGTCGTCTTCGCGACGGACGACGGCGGCCATCGCTGGCGCGCGATCAGTCCCGATTTCACGCGCGCGCATCCGGGCGTTCCGCCGGTGCTGGGCGCATTCGAAGACGACGATCCCGCAACACGGCGCGCATCGCGGCGTCGTCTATGCGCTCGCACCGTCGTACGTGCGTCGCGGCACGATCTGGGCCGGAACCGATGACGGCCGGCTCTGGATCACGCGCGACGGCGGCGCCCACTGGAAGAACGTGACGCCGGCGGGGCTGGGACCGTGGAGCAAGGTTTCGCAGATCGACGCATCGCGCACCGACGACAATACCGCGTTCGTGGCGGTCAACCGCTTCCGTCTCGACGACCTCCGTCCATACGTCTATGTCACGCGTGACGGCGGCGCGCACTGGAGACTTGCGGTCGACGGCCTGCCGGAGCAGCCCGTCAATGCGGTGCGGCAAGATCCGGCCGTGCCGGCGCTGCTCTACGCCGCAACCGAGAACGGCGTCGCGGTTTCGTTCGACGGCGGCGCCCGCTGGCAGTCGCTTCAACTCAATCTCCCGCGCACGTCGGCACGGGACATCATCGTGCACGCGAACGATCTCGTCGTGGCGACGCACGGCCGCGGCTTCTGGATCCTCGACGACGTCGAACCGTTGCGTGAGTTTGCGCGCGGGAACGCGATCGGCGCGATCCATCTTTTCACGCCCGAGACGGCGTACCGCGTGCGGCGCAGTACGAACACCGATACGCCGTTGCCGCCGGAAGAGCCGATGGGGCAGAATCCGCCCGACGGCGCTATCCTCGACTACGCGCTCGCGGCGCCGGCACATCGCGTCGTCATCACCATTGCCGATGCATCCGGACGCGTGATACGCCGGTACGCAAGCGACGACAGAGCGCCGGCACCGATTCCAAACCTCGATAAGCCGCTCTACTGGGTGCAGCCGTTCGTAGCGCCCGCAGCCGGCGCGGGATTGCATCGTTTTGTGTGGGATCTGCGCGAACCGCCGCCGGCGGCGCTCTCGCAGGATCTTCCAATCTCTGCCGTGCCGCATGACACGCCGCGCGTCCCGCAGGGACCCCTCGTCGTGCCGGGTCGCTACGCCGTTACTCTCGACGTTGACGGAGAGCGCGTCGAGCGTTCGTTCGACGTCGCGATGGATCCGCGCGTTAGGATTTCGGCTGTCGCTCTGCGCCGCCAGTATCAGCTGGCGCACGCGATCGCCGCAATGATCGACCGCAGCGCGGCAGGTGCCTCGCAAGCCAATGCGGCACACCACCTGACCGCCGCGGCGGCTTACTCGGACCTGAACGATCGGCTCGTCTTTCTACTCGATACGATCGACGGCGCCGACGCGGCCCCGACCGAACAGGCAGCCGAAGCGGTGGGGATGCTCGAACATCGTATGGAGGAGGTCGCACCATGAATGTCTGCCGTTACGCGTTCGCCTTAGCTGCAATCGCGCTCTTGCCGTCGCTGCCGGCCGCGGCCGCGACGAGCGCCACCGTGACGCTAGCACAACAGAACGGATCCGGCGAAAGCGGAACCGCCGTACTTACTACGGTATCGGGCGGCGTGCAGGTCGTGGTGACGCTGACGGGTGCACCGTCGGTGCCACAGCCCGCTCACATTCACAAAGGGACGTGCTCGAGCATCGGCGATGTTGCCTATGCGCTGACAAGCCTCGTAAACGGAAAATCGACGACGCTCGTCAAGGACGTGACGGTCGATCAGCTGATGAAGGGACCGTACGCAATCAATATCCACAAGAGCGCCAACGAGCTGGGCGTTTACGTCGCCTGCGGAAATATCGCGGGCGCCCAAGGCTCGATGTAGCTCCAGGGACGCCTAGTGGACGGCGATTGCTTGAACTGAGATGCCGGTGATAACCGGCGTGCTAGCAGCGCCGCTCAGCGTGTACGTCGTGATTGCATCGCCGCTATAGTTCGCGACGTAGACCCTTTTCGAAGTGACGGCGAGGCCTATCGGACCTGACAGCCGGCTCGTGATCGTCGGCGTCGTCTGCTTGCCACTTCTTGTGTAGACGGTGACCGAGGATGAGGCGTAGTTGGCCACCCAAATCTTCCCGTCCCTGCCAATTTGAACGCCGACGGGCTGGCTGAGAGCCTTTGTAATCGTAGGAGCAGCCGGCCTTCCCTTTGCCGTGTAGGTCGTCACCGAGTTGCTCCCCTGCTGGGCGACGTAAATCTTACCCTTCTGGTCTACCGAGAGATAACCCGGATTGTCCATGTTTTTCGTGATCGTCGGCGTGGTCTGGCTTCCGTCCGGCATGTAGGTGGTCACGGTGTTGTTGCCCACATTGCTGACGTAAATCTTGCCGTTCGAGTCGACGGCGATGCCGGCGGGGCTGTCGAGCGCCGTGGTGATCGTAGGCGTCGTTTGCTGACCTTTCGAGTTGTACGTCGTCACGGTGTTCGCGGTCGAGTTGACGACGTAGATCTTGCCGCTAGCGTCGATAGCGACGCCATTGGGGTTTTGAAGCCCGGCTGTAATCGTCCGCACCATTTTGCCCGAAAGCGCATACTCAGTCAGCGTACTGTAGAAGTAACTCGTCACGTAAATCAATTGGCGCGCCTTCTCGCGGTCGGCGGCAGCCGCGCTCGGCGCCGACGGCACGAGGGCTGGATTCGCTGGCGTCTGCGTGCCGGCGCTCGAACACGCCACTGCCATCAGCGTCCCGGAAACCCATAACATCGATAGCACTAGACGACGCATAGGAGCCTCCTCGAGGGGCCATGGATGGCCGGAAGCAGCTTTCACAACCAAGCTTCGGTCCGCGCGGTATACCGCCCTTCGTTGCTCACGATGATATGGGTGGAGCGATCAGTTCGGCGAAGCGCGCCGGGTCGACGTTTCCGCCGCTGAAGATCACACCGACGCGCTGCTTGCGCGCGGGGACGTGGTGCGCGAGCAACGCTGCAAGCCCGGCGGCGCCGCTGGGCTCAATGACGAGCTTCATGCGCTCGAACGCAAAACGCATCGCCGCACGCAGTTCATCGTCGGTCACTGTGACGACCGCGCGTACGTGGCGCTTAGCGATCGCAAACGTGAGCTCGCCCGGCGACGTCGTCTGCAAGCCGTCGGCGATCGTATTCGGAACCGCGATTTTCACGCGCTCTCCGCGAGCCATCGACTGCGCGAAATCGTCGCCGGTCTTCGGCTCGACGCCGTAGATCGCGGTCGCTGCTTCAAGCGCATGCGACGCAATCGACGTTCCGGCCATCAAGCCGCCTCCGCCGACCGGCACGACGATCGCATCGAGCGCGCCGACCTCTTCGCAGAGTTCGAGCGCGACAGTCGCCGCGCCGGCCACGACCCACGGGTCGTCAAATGGCGGCACGAGCAGCGCGCCGCGCTCCGCCGCGAGCTCCGCCGCGATCGCTTCGCGATTCGCAACCTCGCGTTCGTAGAAGACGATCTCAGCCCCGTACTCGCGCGTCGCCGCGAGCTTCACCGGCGGCGCATCCGCCGGCATAACGATCGTCGCGTGCACGTCGAGCAACCGTGCGGCAAGCGCGACGCCTTGCGCGTGGTTGCCGCTAGAGAACGCTACGACGCCGCGTTTGCGCTCTTCAGGCGAACGCGAGGCCAGAAAATTATAAGCGCCTCGAAACTTGAACGCGCCCATACGCTGAAAGTTCTCGCACTTTACGAAGACGTGCGCACCGGAACGTTCGTCCAGCGTCCGCGAACGTAGAACCGGCGTACGATGTGCGATGCCGGCTAGCCGAGCCGCGGCGTCGCGTACGTCTGGAAATCCGACCCGCAACGAGTCCAACCTTATTGCGTCGCTCCAGCGGCGGGCGCCATGTGAAAGTCCCAATCGACGACCTTCCCGTGCTCGTCGAAACGCATCCGTTCGACATAGCTGTGCTTTTCGAACTTCACGTCGAAGCAGTGCCACCCGGCCGCACAGTTCGCACTCGTCTCCTTGACCGAGACCAGCTTCCCTTGGGCATTCAACTCGTCCGACCACTCCGCAATCTTGACCCGCGTGATCGTGATACCGTTGGCAATATCGTTCTGCACGGGTCGCAGATCGTTGTTCATTACGGCGCGTGTGACGCGATCCGCTTGGCGTTCGTTTGCATTCTGAAACGAACAGCAGACCAATACGAGGAGAACCGAAGCCAGGGCGCACATTCGCGCGATGCTCATGATGCCATTGCCTCCGTCGTGGTGTCGGCTAAGAACGGTGAGAAAGTCAAAGCGGAGTTCCACTCCTGCGCGAGGCGCACGCTCCATTCGCTCTCGAAGAGCGCGATCGGATTGCCGTCCCAATCCTCGACCAGCCGGGCAGCGGTCGGTAGTTGCGCGTGGGCGATTTTTTCGCGTTCACCCGCAATGCGTCGCGCGAGCGAAAGCGGCAGCGTCGAGAAGATCGTCGCAACGTTATACTCCGACTCGAGACGATACTTCGCGACGTCGAACTGGAGCTCGCCGACGACGGCGAGGATCGGCTCGCTTCGCGTCGAGCCGTAGGGATAGAATACCTGGACTGCTCCCTCCTCGCGTAACTGCGCGATCCCTTTGCCGAATGCTTTGTAGCTGCCGACGTCGACGAGACGTACGGATGCGAAGTGCTCCGGTGCAAACGAGGGAATTGGCGGAAAAGCGACCGGTTCGCCTTCGAAGAGCGTATCGCCGATCGCAAAGACGCCCGGATTGGCTAGCCCCACGACGTCGCCGGCGTAGGCGACGTCGAGCGACTCACGCTCGTCGGCGAAGAGCCGCATCGCGCGAGAGAGACGAACGGTTTGCGAGCTGCGCGCGTTACGCACGGTCATGTCGCGCTGAAACTCACCCGAGCATACGCGTACGAAGGCGATACGGTCGCGATGGCGCGGATCCATGTTCGCCTGGATTTTAAAGACGAATCCAGTAAAGCTTTCGCGCATCGGGTCGACGCCCGCGCGCGGCTCGGGCGACGGCGCCAGTTCGATGAAGTTGTCGAGAAAGAGCTGAACGCCGAAGTTCGTGACCGCGCTTCCAAAAAAGACCGGCGTCGCGGCGCCGCGCATCAATGCCGATCGGTCGAAGCGTTCGCCTGCTCCATCGAGCAGCTCGATCGCCTCGCGAAACTCGTCGTACACGCGCTCGCCGGCGATCGACCGCAGATCGGGATCGTCGACATCGACCGTTCGTTCGGTGGCGCGCTTCGCGCCGTGAGCGGACCGTTCAAAGAGATGCACGCTACGCGTAAGGCGATCGTAGACGCCCTTGAACTCCTCGCCGTTGCCGAGCGGCCAGTTCATCGGATATGCGCCAATACCTAAGACGTTCTCGAGCTCGTCGAGCAGCTCGAGCGGATCGCGGCTGGGGCGGTCGAGCTTGTTCATGAACGTGAAGAGCGGAATTCCGCGCTCGCGGCAGATCGCAAAGAGCTTTTTCGTCTGCACCTCGACGCCTTTGCCGGCATCAATGAGCATAACCGCGCTATCCGCGGCGACGAGCGTGCGATACGTATCCTCGCCGAAATCTTGGTGCCCCGGCGTATCGAGAAGGTTGAGCGTATGGCCGGCGTACGGAAACTGCAGCACCGTCGAAGTGATCGAGATGCCGCGCTCGCGCTCGAGCGCCATCCAGTCGCTGGTCGCCTGGCGCTGGCGCTTGCGCGCCGAAACTTGTCCGGCCACGTGGATCGCACCGCCGTAGAGCAACAGCTTTTCCGTGAGCGTCGTCTTCCCGGCGTCGGGGTGCGAGATGATCGCAAACGTCCTGCGCTTGCGCACCTCCTCTTGAATCGTCACGCTCTCTTGCTCGGTCGTTCCTTCACGTCGTCAGGGGTGTATCGGTCGATAGACGCGCAGCTCCGAGTTCGGACTCTCGCGAACGAGCACCAGCAAATCGCCGGCGCGATAAAACTGCACGCGCGGCGGAATGCGCAGACGATCGGCACCCCGCCGGACGAATGCTTCGTCGCCGACCACGAAAATCGTGCAATCGCCGAACGTGAGCTTCGCGGGCGGCACGATCGCAACCGCACCGGACGGCAGACGCGAGCGGACGTACCGCTGCGGCCCGGTCGATTCCGACGTTTGTATGACGCACTCGGGCAGCGCGGAGAGCGCCCATGGCGCGTCGCCCCGCAACGCGGCCGTTTGCCCGGCTTGCCGTCCGCTCGCGGCGCCCGGCTTTGTGCTCGGTGCATAGACCGAGGCGATTCGTATCGCAATGAGATCGCGATGCACCCACGCCGCGACGCCGACCACGATCGCCAAAACGATTGCGGTGGAGACCATGAGGTAGCGTACCATTCTATCCGATGCGCATGCGCGCGGCACCGATCGCGTAGTCGCCCATTCCGTAGTAGACGTCGAAGACGCGCTCGCCGAGATCGTCGCGGCGGTCGATGCCGCTGGGGAAGACGACGTTGTCGACGACCCCTTTTAGCTCGTGCGGCGACTCAGGCGTCAGCACGGGCTCGGGCGAACGGTAGAGAATGCGATCCGGCCGTTCCAGATCGTGCACCACGATGCCGCCACTGTAGCGAAGCGACGGCTTACGTCCGCGATTGTTAATCAAGTCTACGCCGTGAAAGACCGACATCCATACGTCTTTGCCGTCGAGCGAGATGCGCACCGGCGGCGTGCCGGCGCCGATCTTGATCGATCCCCACCGCGCGTCGGGCGAAAGCACTTGAACGCTCTCGGCAACGTTGCAGAGTTTGCGCCGGTCCTTGAGCACGCGATCGAGCGGCACGTACGCGATACGAATCGACTCTCGATCCGAAAACGGCATTCGCTCGATCATCGGAATCGCGGCGTGACCGTCGACGGCGGAGAGATGCAACATCGGCCGGTGATAGAAGGCTAGGCTGCGCCGGCCGCTCGGCGAAAGGACGGGCTCGGGAAAGAACGCCGCGTCCTTGTCGTCCCCGACGACGTTGGCGCTTCCGCCGAAGCGTACCGGACCGAGCCGTTCCCACTGTCGCGCATCCTTCGAGAGCGCGATCGCGATACGCGGGTCCGTCCGGCCCGAATGCCGTGTACGGCATCACGTACGATTCGAGCTGCGGAACGTAGGTGACGCGGGCGTCTTCACACCCATATCCTGGATGCGGGCGCACTTCGTACGGCGCCTCGGGTTCGAGCGCAACGTTGAGCCGCTCGACGTCGAACCCGCCATCCTTCGGTTGCACGCGCGCGGTGCCGATGCGCGAGATGTTGCCGCGCGCGACGCATCGGGGATAGAGAAGCAGCGCGCCGTGAGGATCGCGCGTCGCCGCCGGGTTGAGCACGCCGCCTACCTCGCTGGGCTGGCCGTCGGGCGCCATGACGAGGCCTAACCGCTCGACGGAAACGTCGAGCGGTTCGAATCGCTGCGCGGTCTCTAGTTTAGCCACAGTTCCTAGGGAAGAACGGTATCGGCGATCGGTTCGTCGCTTGGGGTGACGACTTCGACGCGCACGCCCCGGCGGTAGACCCTATTGGGAACGATCCAGAGCGTATAGGTCCGATAGGGCGGCGACGGCTCGCCACTGTCGGCGGGTTCCTGTTCGAACGCGACGATCCGGACGCGCTGCTGGTTCGCGCGGATCGACTCGACGATCTGTTTGTAGCCGCTGCGATCGTGCGGCCCCATCAGCAAAACGACGCCGAACTCGCCTTTGAAATGCACGGGCGCGTGAATTCCGAGCCGTCCCAGCGAAGCGGCATCCCGGACGATGAGGATTTGATTCCCGCCAAGAACGGAGGTGGTGCCTTGCGCAAGCGTATTGACGCGAACCTCGCGACATCCGACCAGCACGACGAGCACCATGGCTAGAGCTGCCAGGGCCGAGCAGCGTTTCACGGCCGTCCGCTTCGCCCGCACCCACCGCCGCCCTCCCCATTTGTCGTTGCCGCCTCCGGCCGGACGCGGCTAGGCTGGAGGGAAGATGAAGGCTCTTGCGCGTCTGGCGCTGGCGGCGGATTTTACAGCCCTCGCGACGGTCATGCTTGGAAGCTGGACGCGCATCGAGGGCGCCGGCCTCACCTGCCCCGATTGGCCGCTCTGCCGAGCGCAGCTGCTGCCGTCGCTGGGAGGCGGTACGGTCTGGGAGTGGACCCATCGTCTGCTTGCCTGCGGGCTAGCGGTGCTGGTGTCGGCGCTGCTCGTCGCCGCGTGGCAAAACCGATCGCGTTCGGCGTTCGTCACGCCTACCGCCATCGCGATTGCCGGGCTCTTCGTCGCACAGGTCATCTTAGGCGCAGCGACGGTGCGGCTCGGCAATGCGCCGATCTCGGTCGTTCTCCATTGGGCAACCGCGATGGCGTTCGTAGCAGCGCTGTGCGCAATGGCCGTCTTCGCAACGGTTGCCGGCGAGTCACGCGGGACGCGACTGGAACACCGGTTCGGCGCCGGACTCTGCGTCATGCTCGCCGTCACCGCGCTGGTCGCGTTCGTCACGATGTGCGTCGGGGCGTACGTCAGCTCCAGCGGCGCCGGCCTCGCCTGTCTCTCGATTCCGCAATGTGCGGGCAACGTCGTCGTCTACACGCCCGGACAGTACGTGCAGATGTTGCACCGTCTAGGCGCCGCGGCGACGCTCATCTGCGCCGCCGGCGCGCTAGCATGGAGCTGGGCGCAGGCGGCGCCGCCTCGCATCCGCATAGCCGTCGCAATCGGTGCGACGCTCGTGTGGGTGCAGGTGATGCTGGGACTCTTGAACGTTACGCTGCGGCTGCCGACGGATCTGCGCGAGGCGCACGCGGTGAACGCCGCATTTGTCTTCCTTGCGTTCTTCGTTGCGGCCATCTTCGCCGCGCTCGAGCTTCGGCCGATCCGTAGCGCGCTGCCGCTGCGGGAGAACGCGCTGCAATGACGCTCGCGCTCGGTTACGTTCGCGATTACTACGAGCTCTCGAAGCCGCGCATCATCGTTTTGCTCCTCATCACGACCGTCGCCGCCATGGTCATGGCCGCGCGCGGCGTCCCGCCGCTCAACCTTTTGCTCTGGACGCTCGTCGGCGGCGCGCTCGCGGCGGCTTCGGCCGGTGCATTCAACTGCGCGTGGGATGCCGACATCGATCGGGTGATGAAGCGAACCGCAGGCGCGGCCGATCCCGCAAGGACGCATCTCGATTCACCACGCTACGATCTACGCCGCACTGGCGGGCGTCGTCTCGTTCTGCGATCTTCTACACGCTCGTCAATCCGCTGGCGGCGTGGCTATCGCTGGCCGGGAATCTTTACTACGTCATCGTCTACACGATGTGGCTCAAGCGCATCACGCCGCTGAACATCGTGATCGGCGGCGCCGCCGGTTCGGTGCCTCCGCTCGTCGGCTGGGCGGCGGTCACGCACACGGTCGGGGCACCCGCGCTCGGCTTGTTCGCGCTCATCTTCCTCTGGACGCCGCCGCATTTTTGGTCGCTCGCGCTGATGACCGAGACGGAGTATGGGAAAGCCAATATTCCGATGCTGCCCAACGTCTGCGGCGAAGAGCGCACGAAGCGTGAAATTTTCTACTATACGCTCGTTCTTGTCGCGGTCTCGCTCTCGCTCTATCCGCTGCACGTCATGGGCGTGCTCTACTTTTGCGCGGCGACCGTGCTGGGCGGAATATTCGTCATCGACGCCGTGCGAACGTGGCGAGAACGAACGAGTACCGCGCAGGCGCGAGCCCTCTTCCGTTACTCGCTCCTCTACCTCGCGCTCATGTGCGTCGTCATGGTGATCGACCGCATCATTTCGTGAAACAGCTGCTCTGGACGCTGGGGCTGGGTGTTTTCGCGGGCGCGCTCGATCTCAGCGTGCTCTCTCCCGCCCTCCCGGCGCTCGCGAACGATTTTCACGTTCAGACCGGCAACCTGGCGTGGATATTTACCATCTACTTGCTCTTCACGGTGCTCTCGATCGCCGTCGCCTCGACCCTTGCCGATCGGTACGGGCGGCGCCCGGTCTATCTTGCCTGCATCTCGCTCTTCGCGGTTGGCAGCGTCGTCGCGATCACGGCGCCGAGCTACACAATCTTTCTCGCTGCGCGCGCGATACAGGGGCTTGGTGCGGGCGGCATCTTTCCGGTCGCAACCGCCGCGATCGGCGACGTCGTGCCCGTGGAACGCCGCGGCGCAGCGCTCGGCATGGTCGCGGCCACATGGGGGCTTGCGGCCGTGCTCGGTCCGAGCATCGGCGGGCTCGTAACGCACTTCATCTCCTGGCGTTGGATATTCGTTGCGAACGTTCCACTCGCGATTGCCGTCTTCGCTTTGGCGCGCATCCACGTTCCAGCGAACGCGCCACGCCGTCACGGGCCGCTCGACGGTATCGGGCTCGTCTTGCTCTGCGCCGGTCTGCTCGCGATCGTCGACGGATTGCTCTCCAGCACGCTCGCGATAGGATTGCTCGGAGCCGGTATTCTCGCGGGTTTCGTGCTCTGGGAACATCTCACGCCCGACGCAATCGTTCCGCTCGCGCTCTTCCGCGCGCCGCAGCTAGCGAAGACGTACGCGCTGGAGGTGCTCATCGGGATTCTCGAAGGCTCGCTCTTCTTTATTCCAACGGTGCTCGTCGGCGCGCAGGGGCTGTCATACGCGGCGGCCGGATTCATTGCGGCGCTCGGCGCCTTCGCCTTCGTTGCAGTGATACCGCTATCCGGACGCGCGCTCGACCGCATCGGCAGCCGCGACGTGCTGCTCGCCGGAACGATCCTGACAGAACTTGGGCTGGCCATCTTCGCACTCGGATTCCAGAGCCTGGTGCTCGCGCTGCTCGCAATGGTCGTCGCGGGCGCGGGTTTCGGCGCGCTCCTCGGCGCGCCGACTCGCTACATCATAACGAACGAGACGCCGGAGCGCCGGCGCGGCACCGCGGTGGGACTGCTCAGCCAGTCGCTGATCGTGGGACAGATTCTCGGCTCGTCGCTGACCGGTGGGTTCATCGCCGCAGCGTCGAGCGACGTTTCAGGCTACCGCAACGCCTACCTCGCCTTCTGCGCGGTCGCGTTCGTCGCGCTCATCCTGGCGGCGACGCTGAAATCGCAGGGTGACGAGCGAAGAGTTCCGCTTGAAGAAGCGGCTTGACCGGCGGGCACGGCTGCTCGCTCAACGACCTTGGACTGAGCGTGAACGGCGAGTCGTCTGGCGCGGCCTCACGGGGCGCTTCGCGCTGGCGATCGAGCCGTTGCTGGGCATGCTATTCATGGGATTGCTCGCGTGGGGTATCGTCTATCGCGCGCAGCACGTCCCGTCCGACGCCACGCTCGTAAAGATTGCCTGGATATTCGTACTCGGAATGGTCGCGTTCGGCGGTTACTTCTTCGCCGTACTCGCAGCGCCGATCGCGGCATACCTGCAAACGTTCAAGCCGATCTATATCCTCGACGGCTACGTGCGCTATCGCGCGCCGGACGAGGATTCTCAATCCGACGCGTGCGGCTACGCGGCAGCGCTCTTCGCCGACGAATCGGTCGCCTTTGAGTGGGAGTGGCTTGGAAAGAAGCCGCTGCCGGACAGGACGATTCCGGCAATGGTCGAGTTCTCCACGTACGGCGGCATCCACAAGATCGACGGCAAGCCAACCGGGCTCTTGCCGGACGAGGATCTACCGCTGCTCGCGATCGGAATCGCGACGCGCCACGGCCGGCGGGCGGATCTTTAGGGAAGCTCTGCGGTTGCTCGGGATTACTTCAAGTTAACGCGCAGCGTCGTGTTCGACGGCCAGTGGTGGCCGTAACCGGAGAGCAGACAGACCGACGCTCCGATCGCGAAGATGATGACCAGACCGACGGCGGCGACGCGGTAGAGAAAGTTCGGAATCCCGCGGCTCTCGGGAACCTTGCTGAAATCGAGCCGTTCGTCCTCACGCACAATCATTGCGGGAGCCTCCCTACGCTCCTTTTGCCGGCGGCGTGTAGCCGATGACGTTCAAACCCGCGAAGATCGCGAGCAACGCGCCGACGCCGAGGAGAAAGAGCATCAGCTTAAAGACGTGATTCTCTATGCCGTCGCTCTTGCGGTCCTGGTAGAGCGCGTAGAACGCCACGACCGCGACGACGATCCCACCAACGATCGCTCCAAGCCGTTCGATCAGCGCTGCGTGCATGCCGGCCTCACAGTAAGTAAAAGATGGAAAACAGTACTACCCAGATCACGTCGACGAAGTGCCAGTAGAGCGTGCCGGCCGTGATTCCGAAAAACTTCCCGCGCGTGTAGACGCCGGCTGCCGATTGGAGCACCAGCACCGTCAGGTAGCAGACGCCGAGGAAGACGTGGAAGCCGTGCATGCCCGTTAACGTGAAGAACGAAGCCCCAAAGATCCCGCTGCCCGACCACGTGATGTGCTCGCCGAAGATGAGATGGTTATATTCGTAGGCTTGTCCGCCGAGAAAGCCCGCTCCCAAAACGATCGTCGCGAGCAGGAACCACATATATTTAATGAAGTTGCCGTGCTTGAAGTTCTCGAGCGCGTAATGCATCGTCGCGCCCGAGCCGAAGAGCACGACTGAGTTCCAAGCGGCAAACGCGACGTCCAATCGCGGAATGCCGGGCGGCGGCCAGCCTTGGCCGCTATTGCGCAGATAGAGATACGCGAAGATGAACGATGAAAACAGGACGCAGTCGCTGATCAGAAAGAGCAGAAACCCCTGCAGCCGCAGCTCTCGGGTCTCGATATAGAGCTGGTCCGGTTGCGCGTGCGGATCCGGTGCGTACGATGCGACCGACATCAATGCGCTCCGGCAGTCACGGGCGGCGTGTCGGTAAGCTCGTCGTCGAGACCCTGGTACGGCAACGGTTGGCCGAAATCATACGGCAGGCCATACACGGTGGGGATATGCTTGAAATTATAGTAGTGCGGCGGCGACGGAATCTGCCACTCGAGCGTGCGCGCTCCCCAGGGATTTGCGCCCGCCTTCTTGCCGTTGCGGATGCTCCAGATTACGTTCACGAAGAAGATCAGGATCGCAAACGTCATGAGGTATGACGAGAACGTTTCGAAGCGATTCCAAAACGTGAACTGCGGATCGTACGTCGCGACCTCACGCGGCATGCCGAGCATGCCGAGCCAGTGCATCGGTATGAACGTGCCGTTGAAACCGATGAAGAACAGCCAGAAGTGCAGGTGACCCAATGTCTCGTTGAGCAGCCGGCCGGACATCTTCGGGAACCAGTAGTACATGCCGGCGAAGATGCCCATCAGGCTTCCGCCGACCAAGACGTAGTGAATGTGCCCGACGATGAAGTACGTGCCATGCACGTGGAGATCGAACGGAACCGCGGCCAAGAAAATTCCCGTGATCCCGCCGAAAGTGAAGAGCGCCACGAAGCCGATCGCAAAGAGCATCGCGCTCGTATAGTGGATCTTACCGCCCCAGAGCGTCGCCGTCCACGAGAATATCTTGATACCGGTCGGCACGCCGATCATGAACGTGATGATCATGAACGGCAGCTGTAAGAACGGCGCCAGGCCCGAGGTAAACATGTGATGCGCCCAGACCATAAAGCCGGCGAGTGCAATCGCCATCGTCGAAAATGCGATGAGCTTGTAGCCGAAGATCGGCTTGCGCGCGAAGGTCGGCAGCACTTCGGAGATGATACCGAACGCCGGCAGAATCATAATGTAGACGGCGGGATGCGAGTAGAACCAGAACATGTGCTGCCACATGACCGGGCTGCCGCCTTTCGTCGGGTCGTAGAACGGCACGCCGAACTCGCGCTCGATGAAGAGGGCCGCAAGCGCGGCGGCAAGCGCCGTCGTCGCGATCATGAGCAGCGGAGCCGTGCCGAACTGCCCCCAGACGAAGAGCGGCATTCGCGTGAAGGTCATGCCGGGCGCACGCATCTTCAGAATTGTGACGACAAAGTTTATCCCCGTCATCGTCGAGCTCACGCCGACCAAGAAGATCGCCGCGCACCACATCGACGTTCCCGGCGCCCCTTGTAGCGAGACGGGCGGATACTCCATCCAGCCGGCGGTCGGCGCGCCCATCAAGAACGATGCGAAGAGCATCAACCCGGCCACCGGGAATATCCAGAAACTCAGCATGTTGAGCCACGGGAACGCAACGTCGCGAGCGCCGATCTGCACCGGGAATACGAGGTTGCCGAAGCCGCCAGTGAGCAACGGAATGATAACGAGCCAGACCATCGCGCTTCCGTGGATGCTGTAGACTTCGTTGTACGTATCTGAGGCGACGAAACCGCCGTTGGGGTTGAGAAGCTGCGTGCGGATCGTCTCGGCCAGCAGTCCCGAAAGGATGAAGAATACGAATCCGGTGATGAGATACTGGATGCCGATGATCTTGTGATCGAGCGAAAAGACGTATCGCCGGACGAACCCCTGCGGTTCGGGATGAATGTGGCCGGCGATTCCGCCGGCGTGGGGTACTGCTACTGCCATGCTGGTTCCATTGCCGTCATCACTTCAGTGTATTCAAGAACGCGACGAGATTCGAGATGTCCTGCGTCGTGAGCCCGTTTGCGCTCGCGTTCGGCATCGTACCCATGCTCCCGGTGTAGCCGTTCTGCAGAATCGCCGCCACGTTCGCGGGCGTCGCCGGTTGCCCGTTGACCAGGTTGGGGTGCGATGGATCGTGGAGCACGCCTTTGAGACCCGGTCCTACCAAGACCTCAGCGAATGGCGCGACCTTATGACACGCGGTGCACTTCTGTTGGAAGAGTTGCTGCCCCGCAGTCGCATTGCCGTTGGCGAGCGCGACGGCCTGGCCGCCGCCGGCGGGCAGCGCATTGCTAACGTGTGCGTTCTTCTCTTGCCACTCTTTGTACCATTGGTCGAACGCCGGTTTCTCCTCGATCACGAGCACCTGCTTATCCATCTGGCTGTGTAGGACGCCGCAGAACTGGGTGCAGATGATTTGATAGCGGCCATCGAGGCGCGGCGTAAAGCGAATCTCGGTTACGAGCCCCGGAACCGTATCGTTTTTTAGGCGCATCGCCGGCACCCAGAAACCGTGAATGACGTCGGCCGACGTGAGATTCAGCGTCACCGGCACGCCCCGTGGGAGGTGCATCTCGCCGGTCACCTCGCCGTTGATCTCGGGATAGCGGAACGAAAAGTAGAACTGGTGCCCGATCGCCTCGACGACGACGCCATGCTCGGGCTCGAGCATGATCTCGTACCAGATGCGGACGCTTATGACCGACAGCACGATCACGAACAGCGCCGGGATGAGCGTCCACCAAAACTCGAGCTTGTGATTGTCGTGGATCTGCACGCCGATTGCATCCGGCGGATCGCTGGCTTTCGCCCGAAATGCGATCGAGAAATAGATCAGATAGCCGACGACGAAAATGTAGAGCGCGCTGCCGGTCGCAGCCATAAACCGGAAGAGACGGTCGACCTGGCGTGCGGTTACGATTGCCGCCGGGAGATACTGCTCTATCGGAAAGGTGTACCAAAAGTAGGCCGCGGCGGCGGCAAGCACCGCCAGAATCGCCGTCGCGATCCAAAAGCCACGACCGAGCCGGATGGGCTGCGCGCTACTCTCAACCAACAGCAAGCTCTCTCTTCAGACTCACTATAGAAGACGAATGCCTTCCTTTGCAGCGACTAAAACGACTCGGTCCCCTCTTAAGAGCGCCTATCGGCGGACCCTGCAAACTGACGGACGAGCCAATCGACGTTCGTGATCGCGCTTCCGACGCAGACCGCGTCGGCTCCCGCATCCAGCGCCGCTTTTAACTCGGCGGGGTGATGGACGCCGCCTTCGCAGAGCACGAACGTATCGAGCTGGCGCAGCTCGCGCACCAGATCGAGCGCGGGGAGCCGCCGCCCTTTCGTCTCCTCGGTATACCCGCAGAGCGTCGTCGCGACAATGTCGGCGCCGATCCCGTGCGCGCAGAGCGCGTCGGCGGCCGTCGCGCAGTCCGCAAGCGCTATGCCGCCCGCACCATGAATCGCATCGACGGTGCTTGCGAGATCGCCGCCGTCGGGGCGTGGCCGTGCCGTTGCATCGAATGCCACGATCTCCGCGCCGGCCTCGAGTACGGCGCGCACGTCGTCGATCGTCGGCGTTATGTACGGCTCGAACCCCGGCGTCGCGCGCTTGATCAATCCCACGATCGGAAGCGTGACTCGCGCGCGAACCGCACGTAAATGTTCGACGCCCGCGATGCGAACCGCGACGGCGCCCCCAGCCGCAGCGGCACACGCCATCGCGGCAATCGTAGTAGGATCGTCCAGTGCGGACCCCGGCCACGCCTGGGCCGAGACGATAAGACCGCCGCGCAAACGCTCCAGAACCTTCATTGATAGAGCCTCTCCGGTTCGGCGCCGAGCTCGCGGTAGGCCATCAAGAGCGCGCCCGCCGCCGGCTCGTACCGCGGCACGACGATCTCCACGTTCGCAACGCGCTCGCGAACTCGCATGGCGACGCGCTCGCGAAAACGAGTGTCGTTGAAGACGCCACCGACAAGCGCGACGCGTGGTGCCGCGCCGGCGGCGACGGCTTCGCCGATCAGGGCCGCGAGCCGATCGGCGCCCCGTTCGACGAGCCTAGCGAACGACTCGAACTCCGCGGCGTGCGCCGCGAAGGCCGCTAGCCGGTCGCGCGTCAACGCTCCTTTGTAGAATGCATGCGCGAGCCGCCGTAACGACGGCACTCCGAAGAACTCGCACGCGGCGCGCGTCTCGCTCCGATACGACGAATCGCGTTCGTCGTGCGCGCGCATCAGCGTCGCAAGCGTCTCGCGTGCGATCCAGAACGCGCTGCCCTCGTCGCCGAAGAGATAACCCCAACCACCCAGCGTCAACGCGCTTGCAGGCGCGTCGACAGAGTAGACGACCGAACCGGTTCCGGCGATTGCGATGACGCCCGGCGCGCCACCCAGCGCACCGGCATGCGCGATCGGAGCATCGTGCACGATCGTGAGGCGCTGCGTAGGCAGCGCCGGTGCCACACCATAGACGCGCCCATCGTAACCGCTGACCCCTGCAACGATCGCGGCGTACGTCGTCTCCGGTGAGAGCCGCGCCGCAACGCGCGCCGCCTCGATCGCCGCGTTGAGCGCGTCGTGCATTCGCGTCGAGGCCGGCGCTACGCCGATCTCGTCCGCCGGACCAGCACATCCGCGCCCGACGATCCGTCCGTTCTCATCGCCGATGACGGCGATCGTCGAACTCTGCCCGGCATCGATGCCGGCGGCAAACCACGTCACGGTGTCGACACGAGCAGCTCGTGCGCAAACGCATCGGCCGCCGATTCGCGCGCACCGGCGCCGAGCACTGCGATCTCGCCGACGTGCTCGCGATGATGGTAGAGTTCGTGGCCGACGGCCAACGCGACGAAGGTTCGCAGCGTTGGGGGATCGAGCCGTTCGGCGATCCGCAGGTTGATACGAATCTCGCCGCGGCGCGCGTCGTACTCGGAGCAGAGACGGTGCACTCCCCAATCCCCGAGGTCGGCGAAGGCGGATGCGCAGTCCACGGGCCCGCGCGAGTGCTATCGCCAAACTCACGACGCAGACTCCGGCGCGCGGCGGAGGTCGACGCCATCGGCGACGAGCTGTTCGCGCAGCACGCTCGGGTCGATGTCGCCGACGCGCTGCGCCCGCGCGACCGCAAGCGCCGCAGCGGTGCCCGCGGCTTGGCCGAGCGTCATGACGGTTGGGGTCAAACGTGTCGATGCGAGCGCTTCGTGCGTCGTCGAGATACAGCGCCCAGCGACGAGCAGCTGCTCGCGATTGACCGGAACGAGACAGCGATACGGGATCTCGTAGCTCTCGCCGGGTTTCAGACGCTGCGTCGTCGTTCCCCGGCCGCTTGGATTGTGGAGATCGATCGGATAGGCGCTGCGCGCGACGGCATCGTCGAAGCGCCTGGCTTCGAGTACGTCTTCTTTCGTCAGCGTATACCGTCCGACGATTCGGCGCGATTCGCGAACTCCGACTTGCGTGCCGGTCGCGGCTATCCGTGCGCGCTCGAAACCCGGGACGCGCTGCCGAAAAAACTCGAACAGCTGCATCGCTTGCAGGCGCGATTCGACCTCCGCCCGCGTGAGGTCGGCGGGATCGAGCGGATCGATGTCGACGACACGCGTCATGTTCACGGTTACTTCGTCTTCGTACGGCGAACGAAAGAACGAGACGAGCTCGCGCGGCACGTCGACGAGGCCGTCGGCGCGCGCGCGCTCCCACAGGTCGTAGAGCCCGGCGACGGCACTTAACTTCTTCGCCGTTCGTTCGCCCGGCGGCAGCGACGTTCGAACCTGTTCCGGATTGTTCTGCGCGTAACGCGAGAACTCGTCGAGATCGACGTGGCTCAACCGAAACATGAGGCTCGCCGGTTGAACTCGGCCACGTTCGTCGCCTTGCTGGGTCGGAACGCCGGCGGAGAATGCGACTAGCGCATCCGCGGTGGCGTCGATCACGACGCCGGCGTGATACGCCCGTTCGCCGCCGATCGTCGCGAACGTCGCGCCGTTAACCGTCGTATCCTCGAGGCTCGCGGAGAGCACGAACGCATGCAGCAACAGCGTTACGCCGGCCTCCTCCATCATTTCGAAGAGCAGCGCCTTGTGCACCTCGGGATCGAACGGCGTGATCGTCGCAACATAATCCGACGAATCGACGACATGTCCCGGCGAAGCGCCTTTGCGCATCAATCGCTGGACGATCTCCTCGGCGATGCCGCCGACGATTCGCTCCTTACCCGAGTGAAAGGTCATCCACGGCCCGACCATTGCGGCGGTCGCCGTGCCGCCGAGAAAACCGTATCGTTCCACGAGCAGCGTGCGCGCGCCATGACGTGCCGCCGCAAGCGCCGCCGCGCAGCCTGCATTGCCGCCGCCGACAACGAGCACGTCGAAACGGGATGACTCCTGACGCGTCGCGCGCATGCGCTCGCGTTTCGGCAGGCCGTAGAGCAGGCCATTTTGGGGCGTCCGGCAATAAAGCGGCATGCAGCAGGTGGCTCAGCAGGAGCGGAACTGGGCAATGGCGGCGCACCTCAGCGCGCTCATTGCCGTCGCCGGTCTGCCTTTCGGCCACGTCATCGGCCCGTTGATCGTCTACTTGATCAAAGCACACGAGTCGGAGTTCGTCGCCGAGCACGCCAAAGCGTCGCTCAACTACCAGATCACGGTCTCGATCGCGGGCTTCGTCGGTCTGTTCGCGGCATTCGGCGTAATGCTCGGCTTCATCGCCACCCAGGCCGGATACGACTCCGGCCGGCATGGTATCGCCGTCGGCTTCGTCGCGTTTTGGATCGTCGCGGGAGCCGCGATTCTGCTTATTTTGCTCTGCTCGCTGATCTTTATCATCGTCGCCACGATTGCGGCAAACGAGGGGCGCTACTACACATATCCGTTCGCCATTCGCTTCTTACGTTAGGAAACGACGAATGCTGATGCAACGTGTCAAACCCTTGGCGCGCATCCTTGCCGAAGGCGGCGATGAAGACCGCGGGCTCAAACGTTCCCTCGGTCCATGGGCTCTCACTGCGATGGGAATCGGCGCGATCATCGGGACCGGCATCTTCGTGCTCGACCGGCGTCGCGTCGGCGACGCGCGCGGGCCCGTCGATCACCCTGTCGTTCGTAGCAGCCGGCATCGTCAGCGCGCTGGCAGCGCTCTGCTACGCGGAGGTATCGAGCAAAATTCCGATCTCGGGAAGCGCGTACACGTACACGTACGCGACCCTCGGCGAGTTCATGGCTTGGATCATCGGCTGGGACCTCGTGCTCGAATATGCGCTGGGTGCCGCCACGGTCAGCATCGGGTGGTCCGGCTACTTCATGAACATCCTCCACCAGACGGGCATAGCGTGGCTCACCGTTCCACCGGAGTGGGCAAACGGCCCGCACTGGGGCCTCGCCGGGCAAGCGGGCACCGCGGGATATGCCAATCTCCCGGCCGCCGGGATCATTCTGGTCATTACCGCGCTGCTCGCGCGCGGCACGCGCGAGTCGGGTTCGGTCAATGCCGTCATCGTCGCGATCAAGTTGCTCATCGTGCTGTTCTTCATCGCGATCGGCGTCGGGCACATCGACGGCGCGAACTACCACTTGCCGGCCGGCGGTCCCGCCGGTCTCGGCGGCTACTTCCCGTTCGGGTGGGAGGGCATGCTCGGCGGCGCGGCGTTCATCTTCTTCGCGTACATCGGTTTCGATGCGGTCTCGACGACCGCCGAAGAAGCGCGCGATCCCGGCCGAGATCTGCCGTTCGGGATCATCATGAGTTTGATCGTCTGTACGGTTCTCTACATCATCGTCGTCGCAATTCTCAACGGCATGGTGCCGTTCTACAAGCTCAACGTCGCATATCCCGTCGCATTCGCGATGAACTACGTCGGTCTGGGTTGGGCCGGGGTCATCATCTCGATCGGTGCGATTGCCGGCTTGACGACGGTCTTGCTCGTCATGATGTTCGGGCAGAGCCGTATCTTCTATGCAATGTCGCGCGATGGGCTGATCCCGCCGTCGTTTACCCGCATCCACCCGACGTGGCGCACGCCGATCTTCTCGACCGTCTTCTTCGGCGTCTGCATCGCCGCGATCGCCGCGCTCACGCCGATCAATATTGTCGGCTCGCTGACGAACATGGGAACCCTGGCCGCATTCATCTTGGTCTCGATCGCGGTTCCGATTCTGCGCTTGCGCCACCCTGAAATGAAAGGTCAGTTCCAGCTTCCGTTCGGACCGTACGTTATCCCGATACTCTCCGCAGTGACCGCATTAGGTCTCATCTACTACTTGAAAGTCGGTAATCCGGTTGCGTGGGGATTCTTCCCGATCGTCTGGCTCTGGTTCCTGATCTGGCTGGTCGTCGGGCTCGCGTTCTACTTTGCCTACGGTCGAAAAAAGAGCACCGTCGCGCTCGAGCTGGCTGAAGGATTGGCCGTTAAGCAACCGCGCGTAAACTAGAACCCATCTCTAAACTCTACGCCGATCGTGCGACGGTGAGAAGCGCGATCGGCTCCGACGGATCGCAGCCCTCGACTTCCTCTTCCGCGAGCGCGCGCGCGTCTTCCGCGCTCGGCATGCCGTCGAACGCGGCCACGCGGCCGCCGCGCAACAGATAGAGCGCGGGCAGGGCACGCCCGACGTCGCCGAATCGCGTCGCGGCTTCGATCGCGTTGAGTACCGCCGCTCCGAGACCCGTCGCGCCGGTCCGCGCGAGCGCCGCGTCGCGCAATGCCAGCCGCACGACGCCGCGCTCGTCGACGACGCGCAGGTCGACGGCGTCAGGCCGGCGCTGCAAGCGCTTCGACACCTGATGTCGATACGCATAGCCGGTCAGTGCGGTCGTGAGTTCAATGCGCTCGAGCTGCTCCGGGCTGCAGTTTAGCGAGCGTGCTGCTGCGGCTCGCTGCTCGGGCTCGCTGCACGCGCCGCCGATTGCCATGTCGACGAGCGCCGTCGCGCCCGATGCCGTCGCGCGAACGCGATTGCGCTGCGGATCGATCTCGATTTCGACCGCGACTCGTTCCGCCGCCGCACCAGCGGCCACTACGCGGTCCGATGCCTCGCGGCGGATACGCGCGATCTCTTGCGGTGTGGGTGCGACGATGGTCCGCTCGACGACGTCGCGCACGAGCGCGAGCGCCACGCCGATTGGCGCGATAACTTCGGCGTCGCGTGCGATGCGGTACGGCATATGCATGGCTTCAGCCGTAAAAGGTACGAGCGCGCCCGCACCACCGCCGCCGCCTACGATCGTCACCTGCTGTGGGTCTAACGCATAGTCGGCAACGAGCTCGTCGATCGCTCTGCGGAGTTTGTGTGCTGCTGCTTCGAGCACGGTTCGCGCGAGCGCCGTCGCTTCGCCGCCGGTACGCTGCGCGAGCAGCTCGAAGCCCGCACGCGCCGAGCGAGCATCGCCGTGCGCAAATGCCGTTTCGGGAACGTATCCGAGCAGATTCGCAGCGCAACTCGTTGTCAGCGCGATGCGGCGTCCGTCACGCGCGACGAGGACGACGTACTCGGCCGGATCCCCGAGCGCCGGTGCGGCGAGCTCGACGCGCGCACCCGCGATCGCCTCCGCTTCGGTGAAGCATGCGTACTCGCAGCCCGCGATGTGCGCGCTGCGCGGCCCGACATCGACGGAATCGTCGTGCCCGATCCTTACCATGCTGCCGCCCGCGATGCCGAGCGTGCGAACGTCGAGCGTCCGCAGCATGGTTCGATGTCCGCCGATGCGCGCCGGCCGCAACTGCGGACGCCCGGCACGAATCGCCGAACAATCGGAGCTGGTTCCACCAACCTCGATGAAGATGCCGTCACTGAGGTTCTCATAGAGAAGCGCGCCGGCGACGCCGGCTGCGGGCCCCGAGAGCAGCGTCATGATCGGACGCCGCTCGACCTCGTTCACGTCCATCACGCCGCCGTCGCTGCGCATGATCATGAGCGGCGCGGGAATCGCCGCGCGGTCGACGGCATCCTGGGTCATGCGCGCGGTGCGGACCATCTTCGGCAGAATCGCGGCGTTGAGTGCGGCCGTGCGCGTGCGCGCACGCAGGCCGTACATCGCACTAACGTCGTGGCCGCTCGTCGCATCGGCGCCGAGCGCACGCGCGTAGGCGACGACGGCGGATTCCGGCCCCGGTCGATCGACCCCGAACGCACGGCTGGCTGCGATCGCTTGCGCGCCATTGCGAAGCAATCCATCGACGGCGGTGCGGATCGCCGATTCGTCGCGCACGTCCGCAAACGCAAACCGTGGTGCGAAGACCACTTCGGAGGCGAGACGCACGCCCGGAAAGCGCATCTGCCGCCGCGCGGCCCAACTCCACCGATCGACAAGGCCGAGGACGCCTACCCGCGCGACGTCGCCTTCAAGCAGCGCGTTTGTCGCCTGAGTCGTCGAGTGCGCGATGAATGCGATCTCGTCCGCGCCGACGTTATGCTCGGAGAGCAACCGCTCGATGCCGGCAACGATCCCGGCCGTCACGCCTTCGGTCGCGTGGTGCGACGTCGGAACTTTTATTCGCGCGAGCAGCTCGCGCGTGCCGGCATCGATCGCCACGACGTCGGTGAACGTGCCCCCAACGTCGATCCCAACGCGAACTCTGCGCGTCATGGTGAAGGCGATGGTGCGGTGGTGCTGGGAATGAGAAATGGCGCGAGATAGTCGGCATCTCCCGAGTGCAGGTGATCGGCATACGCGCGCCGGTCGAAGAGCCAATCCGGCAGTGCGCTGGGAAACGTGATGTCCTGCGCGAGCACGTCGTAGTACAACTTCGTAGAGTCCGCGGCGTCGTCCCAAGTCCAGTCCATCCGCAAGACGACCCAGTAGGGTCCGATCGGCAAGAAATATACCGTCACGTCGCTCTCGCTCGGCAGCGCCGAAGGCACCGGAGCGTACCGGCCGATAAAGTGCGCCTTCCAAAGGTCGAACGTCTCGACGTCGACCCACAGGTCCCGAAGATTGTGGCGCGCCGGATCGGTGCGCGGCGTGAGCCGCAAGTGATAGGTTTGGTGCCCTTCGACGCTCTCGATACCGGAATTTTCGATCGTATACGCGTCGGGAGCGTGCACCGTTACGTGGGCGATCGTCTTGAGCGCTTCGGGAATATCGGGCTGCAGCATCGGAGTCGTCGTTGCAGGCGCGGGAACCGCACGCATCGACCACGCGAACGGACCTTGGAACTCGGTGACGATCAGCGCCGGCGGCAGCTTGTTGCCCGACGGAAACGCCGACGCATTCTCCATGCCGTCGGAGAGGCGCAATGCGTAGCGAGCTTTATAGACCTCCGTGCCTTCCAAGCCGCCGGGCACCAGCGGCGACGCTTGCTCGGTCCGCGTAACGCTCCAGACCGCGTACGGCGGCAACGGATAGGAGTGCAACCGATCGAAGGCTCGCGCGACAATTTCCTGCGGTAACGGAGTCTGCGCTGCGACATAGATGCCCATGGCAACAACGGCAGCAAGCATGGTCAAAAGTCCGCGACGAGGACGAAAGTGATGGTCGCCAGTTCTACGCCATCGGCGCCGCGGTGACGCTCGAACGCACGGTGGAGTTCGGCGTGCAGTGCGGCTGCCTCGGCGCCCGACTGCGGCAGGTACGATGACGACGCGGCACGGCCGATCACGCCCTGGGCATCGAGCGGTTGGCGCGAAGTGAAGGTGCTGCGCATCACGCGGGCATCCGGAAATGCGGCGAATGTCTCGAGCGCACGCAGCCGGAGCGCCTCGGTATCGTCCTGCGCGTAGGCGCGTACGATCTCGCCGTAGGCTTTTGTAAACGCATGACGCTCGTCGCGCTCGTATTGCAGCATCGCCGCGCGGCGCGCGATGCGCCGAAACTCGTGCATGACCTGCGGCGTCGCAAACCAGTGGAAGGCTTGGCACGCGACGGCGAGATCGACACTCCGATCGCTCAGCCCCGACCGATCGGCGGTGCCTTCGCGCCATTCGACACGCGCGTGCGGTTCCGCCGCGGCGCGCATCTCGGCATTCGGCTCGAGCGCGATGACGCGCGCGCCGCGATCGGCGAACAGCCGCGACGAGATCCCGGTTCCCGCGCCGACGTCAGCGATCGCGAGCGTACTGGGATCGCCCAGCCCGTCGAGTGCCGCATCGATCGCTTCCGGCGGATATTGTGGCCGGCAGCGGGCGTACGCCTTCGCGCGACCGGAGAAACGCGTGAGCGAGGAGCGCTTCACCACACTACTCCGGTTGGCCGTCGGTCGCGGCGACGAATGGGTCTTCCAGTTGTATCTCGACCGGCTCCCCACCGCGCAGCACTTCGAGACGATGCGGCTTTCCGTCGTACGCGCTCTGCTGCGCCTGGTACGTGCCGTAGCTCCACCAATCGAGGCCGTCGATCTTCTCCACGACCTCGCCGGAACGCAATCCGGCGCGATACGCCGGTCCGCCGGCGCGCACGTACGCGCGCAAGTTGCCGTCATCGCTCTTGAAGAGCGCGTAGAAATAGGTGGGAGGGTCGCCCGGCCGTATCGCAACACCGCCGGCAAAGAGATTGCGGCTCGCTAAGCGCTCCGATGCGGCCCAGCCGTGCAACCGTGCGACGCCTTCGAGAGCGAGCGCGCGCGCGTCGGTCACCGTCGGAGCGCTTGTGAGGAGCTTGTGGTCGTGCCACTCGTCGACGATCCAACCGCCGCAATCCTCGAGGCGCAGGCCGACGTCGAAATCGTCGCCCTCGGTGAGCCGAAACTGTGACGTGCCGACGAGCACGTATGCCGCGTACGGTTTGCGCGCGCAATCGGAGCGATTCGGATCGTCGTGAAGGCGCAGCGCGCGCAGCGTTCCGTCGTCGAGTGCGGCCGCCGTAGCGTCGGCCGCCGCTCTTCCCAGCGGCGTGGCATCGTCGTCGACGGCGATGCGGTTGCGCGCGCCGGCGGGCGCAAAGAAACCCGGGTCTGGAAGCTCGCCGGCACGCGCCGGCGCGGCGATCCCGGCGAACGCTCGCGCACCGAAGAGTTCGGGCGTCGCCAGGACGACCGCGAGCGCCGCGACCGTCGCCACGGCAGTTTGATACGGCAGCGTGCGCTTGGTAATCGTATCGATCGG
This sequence comes from Vulcanimicrobiota bacterium, assembly GCA_963758805.1. Classification (GTDB taxonomy): domain Bacteria; phylum Vulcanimicrobiota; class Vulcanimicrobiia; order Vulcanimicrobiales; family Vulcanimicrobiaceae; genus Cybelea. The sequence continues at coordinate 472,167 of CAVWWP010000001.1, read as the reverse complement.
TACGCCGGTGAAGTTTGCGACCCACACGTTGCCGGTATTCGTCGGATCGCAGACGTTCTGCACTTGCACGACCGCCATCACCGCTGCGACGAGCAGCACCGGCGGTAGAACGTTCGCGGCGAGCAGCACCGTAAAGATCGCGATCCCAACGCCGAAAGGATTGAGCGGGCCCCGGTAGAGCACGAGCGGGCTCAGTAGGCCGAAAACGACGACGTAGAGCACGGGATTGTGTATCCAGCCACCGGCGACGACCGGTCGCAGTGCCGCGACGAACTGCGGTTCCTTCGTCGCGACGAGCAGCATCCCGATCGACATAAAGAGCAAAATCGCAGGCGCAATATCCTCGACTCCGCGAATCGCCGCCGCGAGCAACCGTTGCACGGCCTCGCGCGGTCGCGTGACGAGGACGCCGAAGATGGCCGCGACGATGAACGCCGGCGCTGCCGCGACGTGGAGCGCATAGTAAAGGATGAGCGGCACGAACGGCGTGAGCATCGCAACTGCGGGTACGCGAGGCCCTTCTTCCTCGGGAACGTCCACGCGCATCGCCCACGTCGCGTAGCCGCGTTCGCGCCGGAACGAGATCGCAGCGTATGCAAGTAGCGCAGCGGCGTCAATAACCCCGAGCACGACGGCATAGCGCATCAGCTGCTGGGGCAAGACGCCGAAGTACGTCGTATAGAAGGTCCAGCTCGCGATGTTGAAGATGTAGCCGAGCGCAAACGCCATGAGGAAGAGCGTCGCGGCAATGGTCCGCGGTACGCCGGTCGTCATCATGATGGGCAGCACGATCGATCCGACCATGATCATCCCGCCGAGACCCGCGAGCGAGGTGAAGAGCAGCGCGACGATCGCACAAAGAGCGAGTGCCATACCGAGGGCGTTCTCGCCGCCGTACTCCGCGGCGAGGTTCACCATCGCCCGTGCGATGCCCGAATCGAGCGTTACGCGTCCGAGCAGCGCGCCGAAGATCACGGCGACGTAGACCGGCGCGAGTGCGGCGGCGCCGTTGGTCACGAGCGCCCCGAGTTGCCAAACCGGTACGCCCGCAGCCAGCGCCATCGCGAGTGCCATCAGCGGCACGGCCAAGATAGCGGGCATCCAGCGCAAGTACATGACGGCGGCGAAGACGAGGAAGACGAAGAGAATCAAGACCGCGCTCACGGCTGCACTCCATTGAGCACCGTATCGAGCGACGGCAACGGTTGGGAGGCGGCGTACGCGTCGATGGCCTGCGTGAACCGATCCGCCCTCACGATCGCCGTCTGGGCTGCAAGATGGTAGCGCTCGAGGTTGCCGGCGAGATGGCTCGCGCGGCTCTCATACGTCCACGCGCGTGTATAGAGCGGCGCCAGATCCTCGAACGTATCGCGCAACTCCCACATCCAGTAACGGCACCAGGTGAGATCCCGTAGCGCCGTCGAGCGATCGCCGGCACTCGAGCGCGCCTGCGCGTACATCGTGCGAACCTCGTCTGCAATCTGGAACTTTCTCGCGAGTGCATCGTACCGGCGCGCGGCCAAAAACATAACGAATGCTGCATTTACGTGCAGTGGCGGGCGTTTGAAATACAGATCCTGCTCGACCGATTCGGCCGCGAGCCGCACCGCTCGAAGGTCGACGTTGGCCATTGTGGCATTTGCGCGGGCGTCAAACGGGTCGGCCCAAAAGAGTGCGTCGGTTTGAGCGTAGTACGACGCCGTAGGTTCGAGTCGCCTCAGAATCGCGGCGAGCTCCGCAACGTCGCGCGCATAAGCCGGGTCGTCGACGCCGAAGAACGCGCTTGGAAAATCGGCGGCGAACTGTTGCGGTTGCGGAGCCGACGGCTGCCACGCCGCGGCAGCGGCATAGACCACCGGATACCACGTCGCTTCGTAGAGCGTCTCGCCGTCGTCATGCCAGACGGTTTGGAAGGCGCCGAGCACGTGCGCCGCCTTCCCTTCATCGATAAACCGCCGTTCGTTTGTCAGCGCCGTATCGACGGCCGGGAATATCTCGTTCCAGTTGCTCGCACCCGGTGCGACCATCTGCTCAAAGCCGCCGCCGGCGATCGTACGAATATACGGCTCGAAAGTCGGTTCGTCGCCGTAGTGCCAGTTCACGATGACCGCTGTCCGAGGGATGAACTTCATGATCGCCGGGTCGCTCTCGATGCCGTCGTCCCAGAGCATGATACGCGCACCTGATGGTGCAATCAAACGGTTCATCGCGACGATGTGATCGGCATAGGCTTGCGAACGCCCGCGCTGCTCGACGTACGCTGCCGTCTGCCCGAGACCGAGCGACGCGGTCTCGTCGGAGCCGATATGGAAGAACGGCGGATTCCCGACTGCGGCCAGCTCCTGTGGAACGATGCGCGACAGATACGCGGCAGAAAGCGCGGCGTTGGGCGCCATCAAGAACCCGTGCGGCAGTTCCGCCGCACCGGCGTACTCTTCGAGACGCAGCGTATTGTGCATGTGCGCGAACGTTTGCTGTTCCGGAATGAGCGCGACGTGAAATCGCGCCGCATAAGCGGAGAGCGCATGCAACTGCGCGGGCGTGATACCGTCGAGCGGCGCCGGCAGCGGATCGGTCGGGCTGACAAAAACGTGTTCCATGTACGGCGAATAGCCGTTCATTTTGAATGCCGCGATCGTGCGAATCCGTTCCTCGAAGTACCGCATCGTCGGCAACGGCCCGCGTGAGACGTCGTCTGAAAGAATGCGCCACTGCAGCGCGGGCCGGTCCTCGATTTCTAGGCACGGCACGCTCCAGCCGGTCGCCGAATGGGCCGGGAGCTGCGCTAGCGTCATCGCTGCGTAGAACGTGCCGGCCGGCGTAGAACTCTCGATTATCGTCCGAGTGGGGCCGATCGTGAGACGGTATCCCTGCGGCGCGATCCTGGCATCGCGTCGCACGACGATCGCGGCGTCACGGGTTACAACCGTAGCGAGATGCCCGATGTGCTGCGCCGCCCATCGTTCGTCGATCTCATCGCGGGCCGCGGGGTCGAAGTCGCCACCGACCGTCAAAGGCACGCCCGATTCGTGCGAACATCTCAAGCTTTCGACACGCGCCGGTTGCGGCAGCAGGTGTAGCGACGCCGCTACCAGTGCGAGTAACAGCGTCAACGCCGCTTACGACATCGGCGAGGCTGCCGCACGCATCGCGGCGTCGCGGCGATCGACGGCAGCCGTTACGTCATCCAGATAGGCGTGTAACGTCGAGGCGTCAATCGAGCCAGCGCGATCCGCGATCTCGATCGTTTCAAGGTCGTCCGCGGCGATGCCGTCGATCGCAGAGGCCTTCGTGGATCCGTCGGCTGCTAAACCGTTGCGCGCTGCAAAAGCCTTCGGATCGGCGAAACCCAGACGGAGCAGCAGCGCATCGATCCGTTGCTGGAGATCGGGTGAAACAGGCGCCAAGCGTGCGGCAAGCTCCGCGAGCCGCTCGCCGAGATAGGCTCGGACCAACACGTCGGAGTGCCGGCGGTCCAGATCGTCGCCGTAACCTGGAAAGCCGGATATCTTTGCCTGCAACTGCTGCAACGGCTCCATGAGACGAGGGTACGACGGATCCGGCCGAGGGGCCTCGAACGGCGCCTGGGAAACTATCCGGCGTGAAGCACGCCGTTTGGCCCGCATATCTCGTCGCAGCGGCGTGTTTTGTCGTTTCGGTCGTCACGTCGATCGAAAACATCGCGCTCATCGGTCAGCTTAGGCCGTCGCACAGTGAAGCAGCGCGAGTAAGCCGATCGTCGACGTCGCATTCAGCTCGCCTTAGGTGATGCGGCTCGAGCGGGTATCGCCGGCAAACGAAGGTGCGACGCTTGCTTATCTGTCGCGCTCTCCCTACACAAACGTCTTCATCAGCCACATCGTGCTCCAGGAGCCGCAGTTCACGCCGAAGAGCAAGGTGCTCGTCGCAGCCGACGGCGGCGGCGTTCGCGGCGTCACATACTACGGCCGCCAACTTGCGATCGCCGCCGACGACGCCGCGCTGCCGGCATTTGCCGAGCGAGCAAAGGAGTTGCGGGGCGAGCGCATGATCATCGGTCCCCGTTCGACGGTGAGCGCGCTTTGGAAACTCGTGCGCGACTGGCACGCTCCGCCGCGTCTCGTTCGCGAGCGACAACTGGTCATGATGCTGGACCGCAGCCACCTGCTTCCGTATGATCCCAGCGTTGAAGTCCGGCACGCGAGAGCCTCTGAGTCCAAAATCGTCACCGACGCAACGTCGCAGATGATCCAGCAAGAGCTCGAGTACGATCCAGGCCGCGATGCGATGAACTTTGCGGCGAACGTACGGCAGATGATCGCCCGCGATCTATGGTGGGTCGGCTCAGCGGAGAAGCGGCTCTGCTTCTTCTGCAACATCGGGCCGTGGTGCAACCACACCGCCCAGCTGCAGGGCATCTGGACGCCGCCGGATTTACGCGGACGAGGCTATGCTACCGCCGCCCTCGCCGCAATCTGCGACCGGCTGCTGGAGACCGTGCCAACGCTCTCGCTCTTCGTCAACGATTTCAACCACGATGCGGTCGCACTCTACCGCCGTGTCGGCTTCGAACACGTAGCCGACTTTCAGACGATCCTTTTTTAGGGGACCTAACGCCAGATGCCGGAGATCGGCCGCGCCCGGCACGCATCGCCGATACACGATAGCCCGAGGCCCGCTTCGATCGTGCGCAGGAGCACGTAGTCGTCGACGAAACCGTCATACCGGCCGTTCCGGAGCATCGGTCCGACGAGCACGGTCGGAATACGATTGCCGCCGTCGTCCGGATCGGCTTCATCCCACGTTACGACGAGCAGACCATCGTGCGCCGCATTCCAGGCGATCAGCGGCGGCAAATGCTCGCGCATCCAGTCGTCACCGATCTGCGTGCTGCAGTCGTGCATGTCGTTACACATGTTGGGAACGATCCAAGCCAGCGACGGCATCGGCGAAGGCTGGCCGCGATAGACGCGGCTATCGGCCGCGGGCAGGCTCGGAAAGTTCGCCCATGGCACGTGTTTGCGCGCATAAAGACCGGCCGATCCCCAGCAGCCCGCGAAGCCGTCGTGCGGCATCGACTCCGCATAGCCGCCGAAGGTCCCCCCGGCGGCGATCGTCTGCGCGCCGACGTTCGCACCGGTGAAGACATGCGGGCAGCTGTCGTCGCGAAGTCCTTGCGTCGATCCAGAGAAGAGCGCGAGATAGTTGGGCTCGCTAGGATGCGCGACGGCATGGCTGTTCGTCAGGAGCACGCCGCCGGGTACGAGGACGTCATTGAAGAACGGCGCGTGCCGATTCCCAACGATTGCGGGGTAGTCGCGGTTCTCCATGACGACGACGGTCACGTGTGCGATGCGTGGAAGGAGCGCCATCAAGGCGAGTGCGATCATCATGGCTAGAACGCGCGCGTCGCGACGAAGATGACGCTGAAGCCCTGCAACACGTACGCGTCGGGCGTGATCACTGGTTGCCCCGGGAGCGTTCCGTAGGGCATGCCGCCACCGATCACCGTGAACGGATTGCTGTAGACGTTCGTGAGGTTCGTCCCGTACAGCCCGTATTGGAAACCGGCATTGCGATAGGCGAGGTGCGCGTCGAGCGTTGCGTACGGCCCGCGGTTCAGCTCGTTGTACGACCCCTCGTAGTTGAGATTTGCTGCCCACGAAATCCCCTGCGCTAAGTCGTTTCCGATGCCGAGGTACGCCTTGTGCAGCGGTTGGCCGAGCGATTGTTCGCCCGGAACGAGGGTTCCGTCCTGAACCGATGCTGGAATAACCGTTAGAAACGAGCTATCGACGTCCCACCCAGCGCGCAGGTGCAGATTCGACCCCAGCTGTCGATCGGCATGGATGTCGATGCCGCGATAGATGCCGTTGCCGGCGTTGACCGGATAGCTCAGCGGGCAGGGGGTTGGATTGCGCTTGGTCTGACAGTTGGGAATTGGCTCGACGGTGAGCTGGTTCGCCGGCGATCGCAGGTTTGTCTGGTACAGATCCGCCGACAGATGCAGCGCATGACCGCGCTTTCCGAATATCTGCTCGCCTCCGAGGTCGAAATCGGTCGCTTGATCCGGCTGCAGCGCCGCATTGCCGATGTAGATCACGCCGCCAACCGGCACGCGTACATTCGTGGGCGGAACGATGAGCTCCGACAGTTGCGGCGTTTGGAACGTCGTGCCGACCGACGCACGAACGGCGGTATTCCCGGTTGGCGTCCAGACAAAGCCGGCGCGCGGATCGAAGCTCGTTCTAAACGTGCTGAAGTTGCTATAGTAGCCTGCGATCGAGTAGTGGATATGGCTCGTCGGATCGCCGTTGTAGCGCAGAACTGCGGAGCGCTCCGTCTGCGAGAGTGGAAAGGTCTCGACCGGCGGCGACTCGTCATCGTCAGCGAGCCGAGCTAGAGGCACGATCGGACGCAGGGGAATCGCTTCGGCCGTCACTTGGCTCTGCACGTAATCGGTCGTCAGCGTTTCCGTTCCGAGGTCGTACTTGAACGAAAGCACTCCGTTGGTGAAGTGGTGGTCGATCTCGAGCCAATCGTCACCGAGCAGGTCGCGCTGATTGTAGAGGTACGGCGTCGTGTCGGCGCCCGGACCGTCGACGGATTGCGACGCGAGCGACGTCAGATGGCTGAACTGTACGACGGTCGCCGGTGCGCCGTTGATCTGCTGACTTCCCAGCGGCACTTGAGCGTCGAGCCCGTAGTTCGCTTGATGCGCGGCCAGCGTCGTACCGGCGAAGCTTTGAAAACCTCCGGCAAGGTCGTCGTCCTGCGGCGCTGCACCCTTCGGCGTTGCCGCGACGACGTCGTCGCCTCCGCTGCCGCCGAAGCCCGGCGGCGTATAGTTCGTCAGCAACGCTGAATCGTCTTTGGAAACCGTCTCGTTGCGAAAGTTCAGTTGTATGTAGCCGTAGCCGCTGGGGCCGCCAAGTTGATAACGGAGTTTTGTGATAAGCGAGCTGCCGTCGCTACTGCTGCCCACGCTCTGCAACGTTTCGTTGTCCGCCGGCGGTGAACCGGCGCCCGGCGGTGCGAAGATGGTTCGATTGACCGAGCCCGACGACGTCGTGCCGTGCAGCGAGAAGGCATAACCAAGACCGTCGGCCGTTCCCGTCGATTGGATCGTCTCGCCGTACGTGCCGTACGAACCGCCGAAGATGCGCAGCAGCGAATGCGGCGTAACGGTCGGCTGCAGCGTGATGATATTGATGCCGCCGCCGATCGTATTGGGTCCGATGAGCGACGACGGTGAGATGCCGTAGACGAGCTGGACTTCTTGCAAGGCCGCCGGATCCAGCAGCGAGAGGTCGAAGTCGCCGGTGTTTCCATTGTTCGCCAAATGACCGTCGATGTCGACGAGCGTCTCGGTCGGGTCGGGCCCGCGCACGGCAAAGGTCGCCGTCGCGTTGCTGCCACCGCCCAGCGGAATCACCGGTGTCACCGAGAGCTGGCTCCAGACCATATCCGCGACCGAGGTAACGCCTGCAGCGGCCGCGTTCTGTGCGCTGAGCGCAACGGTTGGTGCCGACGACGTTGAGACGGTCTCGCCTGCCGACGCGCGGACTTGACCGATCACGGTCAACGAGTTCGTCGTCGCCGCGAAGAGCACGACGGACAGCGCAACACTCTCACCGCTGATCGTGACGGTGCGCTGGGAAATCGTTTGATAACCCGGTGCGGTCGCCGCAAGCGTATATGTGCCGGGGCTTACACCGCGTAATATAAACGCACCGCGCGCATCGCTGCGCGCACGCTTTGGACCCGCGGCTGACGAGAGCACGACGGTTGCATTGGCGATCGGGCTGCCGTCTTCAGCCACGACGGCACCGGCGACGTCCACGAGCCCTTGTGCGACCGCAAGCTGCGAGCCGGCAAGACATGCCCCAATGATCAGTACGGGCGCGACGCACGCACGTACGATGGACCTCTCCATGAGAATATCCCCCGAAAAATCGAGCGCTGTTACTTAATAGCTACAGGCATTGCTCGTTGCTGGGGGTCCACGTTTACAGAGACGCAGGGCATGCGGCGTACGTCGACGCCGAGGAGCAGCAAGACAGCGCACGAGATCGTGACGGCACGGCCGCACGACCCCGGCAAGGCGGCGCATCAGCGTCTCGATCATCGTCGCGATCGTGTCGCGATGCGAGATCAGCCAACGCGCAATGGCTCCGACAACCGACGCGACCAGTGCCGCGCAGATCACGGTCGTTGTTAGGCCCAGGAGAATCGACCCGCCGAACGCGTCGTCGAGCTCTTTGACCGGCACGCCGTCGAGGCGGCCGTCGAGCCACTCCATCGCCGGCACGAACATCGCACAGGCCATCGCGGCGCCGAGTATCAGGCCAAGACGTTCTCTCCAGCCGAACGACGGGCGAGGCAGACGCGCGCGATTCGCTGCCGCGATCTCGCAGCAGATCCGCAGACCGCGGCCGGCGAGCACGAAGGCCAACAGCAGCGCGATCCCGGTGACCAGGGCGCGCGAGTCGTGTGGGACGTTGTCGTAGGCGTCGTGAGCCAAGGCGTAATCGCCGATGATATCGATCCCGACGTGCGCCGTCGCGGCCGCAGCCGCAGCGGCGCATAAGGCCAGCGAAACAATCGTACCAAGGCGTACGCGCACGTGTTGGCGCTTCGACGACCTACTGCTCCATCCTATAGCCTGCAAATGACCGGAGTTCACTTTACTAAGGCCACATCGGAACGCTTGAATCGCTTGGCGACGCGACGTTGCGAGCGTGCTAGCTGAATTCAGCCTCTTGCCTGCTTACCGAAAATACCGATAATTAGAACAGTGATCGCGGCTGGACAACCGGAGGGCTAGAGCCTCCGTATGCCGACGTGGCTGAGGCGTGCGCACATATTAGTTCTAGAATTCCGCGAAAGGGTATCTCTTGCTAGCATTCATTATTTCGCTGTTGATCTCGCTGGGCGGGGTGCACGGCCTCCCGGCCACCCATCACGGCGTCACGCACGACACCGGCACTTGCCAACAGACCCCTGGAGGGCAGGGCGGCACGATCACCGGCCACTCGAACTGTTAACCATAGAAACAGCCTGGCGCAGCGGCTAACAGCGCTGCGCATAGGAACGTTCTAATGGAAAGCCCTCGGAAGATCGGTTCCGAGGGCTTCCTCACATCGCGCGAATCTTCGCCATCATGCCGCCGTCTTCGTGATCGAGGATGTGACAATGAAAGACGAATAGGCCGCGAACGACCGGATTGCGAAAATCGACGAGCGCCACGATCGACGCGGGCCGGAAGGTTCCGTTGACCCCCGGTATGCGTGGCGGTACGACGACCGTATCGGACCAGTGCGGATGCGCGACCGGATTCCCGTCGATCGACTGGACGTAGAAGTGCACCTGATGCATGTGAAAGTCGTGCACTTCTTGCGTGAGATTGAGCACCGTCCAGTTTTCTACCGTTCCCGTGCGCACGGTAAACATTGGTCCCGATGCTTCGTTGAAGGTTTGACCGTTGATATAGAACCCGTTCGAATCTTCGGTCAGCCGTACGATGCGATAGGCGGCGGGCGGCGGGATCGGCAAAGAGTACGGGCCATCCGGGAGCGGTACGCCCGTCGCAAGGATTGCACCGCGCACGCGCTGCACTGCTCCGTTTTCACCGCGCGGGGCGCGCAGGTCCGCGAGGATCTCCGGCGGATCTGGATCGCCCGCGGGTCCGGAGTTGTAGCACAGCGTCCGGAACTCGCTCGAGCCCGAAGCTGGGGCCGTCACGACGAACTCCACGCGTCCGGCGACCGGAAGCAGGTACTGCGAGACGATCATGCTCGGCGGCGTGCCCGCAAATGCATCGAGCGCGACGCCGTCGATCGCAACGACGTTCAGCTTTGCGCCATCGACGGCAAGAACGAGGTGGCGATGTCCGGTTGCATTGATCACGCGAAAGAACTGCGACTCCCCCGGCCGGATCGCGATCGTTGGACGCACCGCGCCGTTGAGCGTAAAGTGCACGCCTGAATCCGGACCGCAGGGATTGGTATTATTGTCGTTATCGGCCGGCTTCACGCGCCGCATCTCCTCGCGCATTGCCGATTCGCCGGGAGCATCCGCAACGTCACGCACGATCAGGATGCGCTCTTTAAGCCCGCGCAGCACGGGCAGATGTTGCTGCAAGCCAGCGATGACGATTGCGCCGGACATGCCGGCGAGGCCGACTTGGTAGTTCACCTCGCCGTGCACGTGCGGGTGATACCAGTAGAGACCGGGCTCCTGCGACTTCGGAATCGGAACGACGTAATGCAACGTCTTCCCGGGCATCGCGAGCATCGTCAGCACGTCGTCAGCCGGCGGCAGCGGCGAGACCGTCAATCCATGAAAGTGCAGATTCATGTCGTTCTGCATACCGCTTCCACCCAGTTGGTTGTGGAGATCGACGACGATCGTATCTCCGGGACGCACGACGATCGTCGGCGCGACGCCAGGCTGGCCGCGGTACTCGAATGCCGGATAGCCGGTCGTCATATCCAGCACGGCATCCAAATCGACGGTTGCCACGCCGTGTTCGGCCACGATCGTCGGCGCGTTCGGCAGCGGCATGCCCGACGACGGCGGATTTGTCGGCGGCATGCCTGCGCTGCCGCCCCCACCGCCACCACCTCCGCAGGCAGCGAGCATGCCGCTCAGACCGATCGCGCAGACGAGTCGCTTCATGAACGATCTTCCTTTGCTAATAAGCGAAGAGAAGCTGAATGCCAAGTTGATTGGTTCCGTTCTGCGCGCGCTTGCCTTCCACGTTCAGACGCATGTTGCGGCGCGGACTGAGTACGAGATCGACCACTCCATCGGTTTGGCGAAGATTGAACGGATCGTACGTGTCGTCGTAGCGCGCGTAGAGCGCCACCGCGCTATTGAACGTCCACGATGTCTGAAGAAAGCCGCCCGACGAAAGGATGCCCAGGCCGTACCCGTCGTCGCTGCTGTCGTACCCGGTCTGAATATCGCCGCCGAATCCGAAGCGCCCGCGCTGATAGAGCGCTTGTACGCCCTGACGCCAGAAGCGATCCTCGACCGGCGTGAGCGGAATCTGTCCTTGATACCGGTAACGCCTGAAGCGTGAGATAGTTCGCAAACGTCTGCGAATACGTTCCCATGACGTTGATTCCGCCGTCCGGTATGCCGCTCTGCGGAATGTAGGATTCGGCGAGAACGAGATGCGCTTCGATGCCGCTGCGGTCGTTCGTGATCGAAAGATCGCTGCCGATACCGTCTTGGAAGAAGTTGAACGGATTGGCGCCGACGGTCTGCGAGTAGACGCCGTATCCGGTGATCGTCGGGCGCTGCGTCTCGGGATCGTACAAGAGCGGCAACGTAAACTCGCCTAACTTTGCGTGCAACGCCGTACCGGTCTGATCCGCGCTGATGTATTGATCGAAGTTCAGCCACATATCGCGCGGGAGCCCGGGTTCACCGCCGTCGACGACGTACTGCTCGAGATAGAAGCTCGTATTGTTCCCGAGCGAACCGGCCGAAAGCAGCTCGATCTCGTTAACGATGAACTTCGGCAGCGGCGGACCGCCGCCGGGCTCGTCTTGATCGCCGCCCCCGCCGCTCGAGTAGTCGAGCTCCGTCTTCACCGCAATCGGAAAGACGCCGCGCGCGTTGGGCAACCGAAAACCGTGACGCAAAAAGTTCTCGCCGAACGCGTTGAGATGCGGGACGATCGTGTGGCACTGCTGGCACGTGAACCCGTACCGGTGCGCAAATACCGGCAAAGCGCGCGCAGGCTGCGCCGGCAGCAGCGCTGCAACCAGGAGGCCGGTGCTCCAAACCCAACCAGGCGCTCGTAACAAAGGCTCTCCTAAACAACGAATTAGGTCTCGCCTAAAATATGAATAAGGGCTCCCGAATCCCTGTCGTTTTGCCTAGCTCTAACTAAAAAGGAGGCCGATCGATCGGCCTCCTTTCGGAGCTAGGACCGCTTCTATGCGGCTAGTGGCTGGGTGCAATCCAGAGGGTAGCGTCGGAGTACTTGACCTCCGTCGGAGCGCAGAGGCTGGTCGCCGCTCCGGCGTACGTTACGTCATTGTAGAGCCCGAACTTGTGCGTGATGGTCGCGCCCGGAGCGAACGCACCGACGTCGGTCACGCGGCGGACAAAGTGCTGAGACGCGTTCCGGTATCCGACCGCAAAGGTTATGCTCGACGCGGTCTTCTTGCCGAGGTTGACGTACGAGATCTCCGTCCCGCCCGCAAGGTGACTCATTGGCTTCGGTTTGAGAATCTGGCAGCTCTTGATGAGGATCGGGGTGGCAGCCTGTGCCGGCGCCACCGACGCCGTAACCGCCGCGACGGCAAGTGCCACGACGATGAGACGACCGAGAAGTTTCATGCCCGTTTGTTCTCCTGTGCAATGTAAGAAGCAGCTGAGGCCGCCCTTCTCCTTGACTGATGCCATCCCTGCGCGTTCGACGCAGACGAGACGTCACGACGCTTCGAAGCGGCGGATGGCGTCGAGCGAATCGCGAGCCTGCGCCAGGCTTTCGCCCGCGATCGCGTCCGCGAAACGACGCATCAGCGAAAAGCGCGCGAGCTGCGGTCCGCAGCGGCGTGCGACCACGACGGCGAGTGGAATGACCGCGAGGCCGAAGATTACGTTGGCCGTCAACCACGCCGCACTCACGGCAGCAAAAACGTCAACCCCGAATACTCCGCGCAGCGTCACGATAAGCAGCGGCACCCACATCAGCGGTGCGAAAAGCAGCGTCCATAATGTCGTGCGGACGCGCGCCAGTCGAAGCTCCTCGAGCTTCTTCTGGATCGCAACCACCGGCTCGTCGTAGTCAATACCGCCAATCTGCGCTAGCTGGCGCGCGACGGCAATGAGGTAACTGAGCGCATAGAAGTAGAGGAGCGCCGCAGAGATCAGGAACTGCGGCTCCCGCAGGTGTTGGTACCCGAAGTAGGCCAGGGCGCCGACGCCGATCACGCTCGCAATGAGCTCGAAGATCAGCCCACGTTTGACCCGTCCGAGCGAGGTGTCGATTTTGCGCAGATTCGACTGCTGCAGCAAGAGCACGTTGAGGCGCATACTCCCCTCGAGGCTACGATTGCTCTGCTTCCAGAGCTCTTTCATTTCTTCCAACTCCACAGCGTTCTCCGTTCTTAGTTCCTGGGTTCCGGGACGGCTTCGCGTTTGAGCCGTTCTTTGATCCGGCCGATCTTCGTGCTCACGTTCGTTTCCGAGATGCCCAGCATCGCGGCGATCTCGGCGTGTGAGTAGTCGTCGAGATAGAGAAGGACGAGGGCGCGGTCGAACGGGCCCAGCCGTTCGATAAGGTCGTGCAGCAGGTCGAGCCGATCGTCGCGATTAGCCTCTTGCGGAGCCGCCATCTCTTCGAGTACGGACTCCCCCGCTGGTACCAGACCCCGTCCTTGACGTGTCTCGCTGCGATAAAACGAAATCGCTACGTTGACGGCGATGCGATACATCCATGTCGAAAAGATCGAGCGCGCGTCGAACCGCTCGTACGATCGCCAGAGCTCGCCGATCGTTTCTTGCACGAGGTCCTCGCGGTCGGCCGAATTGCGGCAGTATGCCCGGGCAACCTTGATTAGAATCCCACGATGCCGGTCGATCCGGTCGAGGAAGGCCTCCTGGATGGCGTCCGCTTTCATCTCAAACGGTTATTCGCTCGAACGGTCCAAAAAATCACACCGCAGTGTCACCTTTTCCGGCCCCGGCGGTAATCAGGGGCATGATAGTTGCTACAACCGAAAACGTCGCCGGTCACCGCGTCTCCCGGACGCTGGGCCAGGTGTTTGGGGTCGTCGTCCGCAGCCGCGGCCTCGGCGGGAACATCATGGCCGGATTGCGATCGATCGTGGGTGGAGAGATCACCGAGTATACTCAGATGCTCGAGGAGGCCCGTCGGCACGCCGTCGACCGCATGGTGCAGAATGCAACCCTCATGGGTGCCGACGGCATCGTCATGATGCGCTTCGACTCGTCGGAGTTGGGTCAAACGATGAGCGAGATCGTCGCGTATGGTACGGCGGTGAACTTGGAGGCAGTCGCATAATGCTTCGTATTATCGTAATCGCGTTCGGCATCGGGCTTATCGCATGGGGCATCGAGCTCGCGGCCGTACAGCACGTGCCGTGGCCGGCCTCCGCCGAACTCGCCGTGTTCGGCGTGCTCGTTCTCGTCGGCACGCTCTTGGAACAGCGCTACCGCTCGCAGCGGGCGCGCGCCGGAGGGCCGGGTTGGGACACAACGGACGAAAAGTTCGTCGACCCCTCGACTGGACGGCTTACCGGAGTCAGCTACAATCGGCAGACCGGCGAACGCTCATACCAGAGTTCCGACTCTCGAGATCCGCACGCGATTTAGAGTTAAAGAGCGTGCGGCCTCGCAAGAGCGACGCCGCACGCCTCATGAACTGACGTAACGACTATTGAGCTGGGCTGATCGCTGTGCCTACGGGCTCATTCAGACCGGTTAACGTTTTCGTACCGGTACCTCCCGCGGGATAGTTCCAGAATATGACCTGCCCGGTATCGTAATTGGGACCGATGAGCGTCGAACCTTTGATCGTGAACTGAAAGACCTTGTAGCGTCTTTGAGCGTGGTGGAGAAGACTTTGGTTCCCGCTCGTTCCGCTTATGGCGAACGTTTTGACCACGCTACCTGCATCCTCGTCGCTGATCGCCAGCTGATTGCCAACCCATTGGATTCCGCCTGCGCCGGAAAGGCCGATCCTCTTGTCCAGCTTAATGTTCACCAAAGAAGTAGCGCCCTGCGAAAGCTCGTCCAACTTTACTCCCTTTTCGCCCGCGCCGTTGATGAAGAGATTGCCTTTAGAATCGTAGTCACAGTACCAGTATGCGCTAATATTCGCGTCTGAATAGTTCGCCTTGAGGTAAACCCTTAGCATCCTTGTAGATCACGACGTCGCCCGCTGCGCTGCCGGAGGTGGCATAGTTTGTGACGGCAAGGTCTCCCGACGTCGTATCGATGGCGCAGCCTATGGGCTGATAGCCGGGGTCCCCGAGGATGGCGATTGGTGCCGTGCCTCCATGCGCGATACTCGTAAATGTCTTGACCGAAGGTGTTGGTGACGAAGACATCGCCCTGTTTGTCGACACACTCGCCGCCCGGAAAATTGAAGCCTCTTAATACGCCCACCTGCGTACCTCGCGGGTACGAGTACACGTCGACGTCATACGTGCCAACGTCAGAGACGTAAAGAAGGTCGCGTTTCTTGGCGCCGGCTGCCATCCAGCTGTGACCGCGATCGGGGTGCGCCGTGAGCGGCCCCCCGTACGGGGTGGAATGCAACTGCGTGCTTGCGTCGGCCTGGGCGCTGCCTTGAACTGCGTTCTGCGGGATCGCCTGCGGCGATCCGCTGCAGCCCGCGAGGATACCGGCCGCCGCGAATGCCCCAAACGCGCGCCGGACGTGATCTGAAAACTCCACTGGCCTACTACCTCCGAAAGTGCTAGAGGCGTCGAGCATAGCAGGCTCGACATGCCCCAGGCGTCCACATCGACCTCGCGGGCCAACTGCGCGTACAGGGGGCGCAATAAGCAGTTCAAGCAGCAACATAGGCAGCTGGCGATCGGCCTGCGTGTGCAAAAAAAGACGAGTGGGAATCCCGTCTTGGGATTCCCACGCTCGTTTTCAGGGGCTTTCTCTGATCAGGCTCGGGGTGGTTTGCCGCCACCAGAGTGACCGGCTGGTGCTGCGTGCGCAGTTCCACCGCTAGGTGGATGGCCGCCACTGCTTGCATGTGGAGCACCACCGCTAGGTGGACGGCCCGCACTGCTTGCGTGCGCGGGACCGCCGCCAGACGGATGACTGCCGTAGCCAACGTGCGAGTAGTCACTACTCGAACGCCCGACATGCGGGGCACTCTGCGCGCTGACGGCACCGTGTGATGGTGCGTTGTGTTGCGCCGCTGCACTGACGCTGCCATGCGACGGTGCATTGTGTTGCGCCGCCGCACCGACGCTACCATGCGACGGTGCGTTGTGATGCGTCGCTACACTGACGCTGCCGCGCGACGGTGCGTTGTGATGCGCCGCTGCGCTGACCGTCCCGTGGCTCACCGGTGCGCTATGATGCGCAACCGCGATGTTGTGGTGCATCGTTTGTTGCGCCGCTCTCCGATCGGCTGCCGTGATCGCGCGCGCGTCTGCCGGCCGATGCGTGGCGCTAAACGGCCTCTGAACCGCTGCCACCCGTGGGTGCCCGTGGTTTACGACCGCGAGCTGGTTGCGATCGCGCGCGGCGATTCGCTCGTGAACACGCTGGGCTACCGTTTCCGCAATGGCATGCCGGCGCGCGTCGAGCTGCGCTGCCGTCGGCCTTGCGCGGACTCCGCCGCGACCGCCATTGTAGCTGACGCGCGAGGCGGTGATTGTGCCCCGACGAACGACGGTTCTGTCAATGTAGGTGCGGTTGATCACCGTCCGGTTGACGTTGACGACGGCGGTGTTGTAGTTAAACGCGCCGCCGGACCAGTAGCCGCCAACGAAACCGCTGCCGTAGTAGCCGAAGCCGTAGTTAATTCCGCCGTAGAAGCCGACGGTCGGAGCCCAATAGCCTGCGTTCCAAGCGTAGCCACCGCTTCCATAGCCCCAGTAACCCGGCGTCCAGTAGAGACCAACTGCGGGCGGTGCCGTCCAGTAACCTGGAACCCAGTAGTAGCCGTACGCTCCCCAGGCCCAATAGCCCGGGCACCACTGCCAGTTTGGATACGGCGCCGGGGGCTGGTAGTACACCGGCAATGCCGGCGGGGAATACGCGGCGATGCCGACGCTCCATCCTGGACCGCCAAAGCCGACGCCGACGCCAAACGTAAACTGGGCTGACGCGGCGACCGGTGCAGCGGCGATCAGAATGGTAGCGATGATTGCAGAGAGGTATCTTTTGATTTGCATGGTGGCTCCTTTCGGAGACCAATATCCTACCCGCCCGGGCAGCTCACGAACGCCTGGCTAACGTGATTTTTAGATCGTGTCAACCGGGCGCTCTCCGGCGCGCACGGCGAGCTACCATGTAGGCGAGCGTTCGATTCGCTGGATCGCTGCCGTTGCCGCCGAGACGCCTTGCGCGGCGGCCAGGCGATACCATTGGAGCGCCTTCGCGTAGTCCTGTGTTACGCCGCGACCGTGTTCGTACATGGTGCCGATGTTGTACTCCGCAGCACGATCGCGCTGAGCGGCGGCCAGTTGAAACCACCGGAGCGCCTGTGCGTAGTCGAGGGGAACGCCATGGCCGTATTCGTACGCGTATCCAATGTCGTTCTCGGCGTCGCCGTTGCCTTGGGCAGCAGCAATCCTGAACCACTGCAGCGCGCGGCCGTACTCGGGCACCGCGTCTTCAAAGTAGCTGTTGTGGCCGACGTAGTAAAGAAGACCGATATCGTTTTCGGCATCGGCGTTGCCTCGGGCGGCAGCACGCTGATACCAGTCCATCGCCTGCGCGTAGCTTTGCGGCACGCCGTGGCCTTCGTTGTACATGTCGCCTAGCGTGTCTGCAGCTGCTCCGCTCCCGCCGGCAACTGCGAGCAGAAACCAATGCTTGCCTTGCGCGGTGTCCTGCGCCACAGCTGGTCCGTAGACATCCGCGTATCCGATGCCGTTCTCAGCCTCGCCAAATCGCTGCGCGCCGGCCGCCTGAAGCCAGTGCATCGCTTCAGCGCTGTTCGCCGCCACGCCGTCGCCCCAATAGAATCGCATGCCGAGGTTGAACTCACCGTTAACATCGCCCGACGCTGCCGCGGTTTCGTCGTCTTCGACGGTCGCGTTCGGCACCGCTTCCACGCCTAACGTGTAGCTCATCGATGGACGCGCGACCGTCAGAACGTCGACTCGCCGTACAAACGCGGCGTCCCCAAGTAACTCTGCCGCCACCGTACCGGTATCGCGCGTCACCATCGCGCGCCCGTCGGCGATGCCGACGATGCCGCTGCCGTTGTTTACGATGACCTCTAAACTCGGACCGAAGAAGCGGAACTGATCCGATCGATCATGGATCTCCGTTCGCCCCGGCGCCAGCATGGCGACGCTCTCGAATCTGCCGGTGTAATGGAACGTATCGGTCGCGCCATCGAGCGCCACTCCGTTCCCATCGGCGGTGCCGATTACCACGCGTTCGCCCGCCGCGACGCTGACCTGCACGTCATCCGGCAGCACGTCACCTTCGTGCACGCCCTGCCGAAGCAACGATCCGTCGAGACCACGTATGGTCACGTCCGATGCACTCGCGAAGGGTTGTGCGTCGCGCGTGATGTGTTCCACCGTTAGCGTCGGCGTCGCCGCCCGCGCGAACGCGCCGCCGGCCGCCGCGAATGCAGCAGCTGCAAAGAGGAACCATACGACGCGTCTAAACAACGGCATACTTTGGCCATTTCTAGAACGCCGCCGCTATGCATCGCGTGACGACAGATCGATTATATCAGCGGCCATGGCGATTAGACGACGCCGACTTGGTCTTCGCGATGTACGCGAAGCCGCACGTTATGCGCTGGATACCCGGCGGCGTGTGGGACCGCAGCCAGACGGAACGATTCGTCGCCCGCATGATCGAGCTGCACGACCAACAGGGCTTCTGCATCTATCCGGTTCTGCTGAAGGAACGCAACGTGATTGTCGGCCATTGCGGGCTCAACCACCTCGAGGGAAGCCCGGAGATCGAGATCGCCTATCTCTTCGATGAACCGTACTGGGGTCGTGGTTTTGCCACCGAGATTGCCGGCGCCGTTCTCGAACACGCGCTCCAAACCACGGACATCGAGCGCGTAGTCGCGGTTGCATTCCCCGAGAACGTCCGATCTGTCGCCGTAATGCAGCGGATCGGCATGCGGTTGAGCGGCATGGCCCGCCACTTTAACGCCGACGTCGTTAAGTACGAGACCGTCCGGAACCCAGTATAGATAAGCCATGGCGGGAGCGTGTAGGAATCGAACCTACCAGCCGCCTTGCGACGGCCTCAGCGATTTTGAAGACCGTGCGGACCACCAGATCCGTACGCTCCCACGCCCTTCACCTCTGCCGCACGCGAGTCTCGCCCTCCTCGCATTCGGGCCTTAAACCAGGGCCTCGTCGTGACGGCACGCAAAACCAGTACCGTGAAGACCCGCTCCGATATCCGTAACGTCGCTATCATCGCGCACGTCGACCATGGGAAGACGACGCTGGTCGATGCCATGCTCAAGCAGAGCGGCGTCTTTCGCGAGGGCCAGCGCATCGTAACGCGGGTGATGGATTCCAATCCGCTCGAGCGCGAGCGCGGGATCACAATCCTCGCGAAAAACACGTCGGTCCAGCACGGGCCGGTAAAGTTCAATATCGTCGATACGCCGGGCCACGCCGATTTCGGCGGCGAGGTCGAGCGCGTGCTGCAGATGGTCCAGGGCGTACTGCTCCTCGTCGATGCCGCCGAGAGCGTCATGCCGCAGACGCGCTTCGTACTGCGCAAAGCGTTGGAACTCGACCTGCACGCGATCGTCGTCGTCAACAAGATCGATCGCAAGGATGCCCGGGCGCGTGAAGTCGTTAACGACGTGTTCGACCTTTTCGTCGAGCTCGGAGCGAGCGACGAACAGGCCGACTTTCCCGTCATCTTTACCAACGCGAAAGCCGGCATCGCGAAGCGTTCACTCGAGGAAGATGGCGACTCGCTTGAGCCGCTCTTCGAAACGATAGTCCGGCACGTTCCCGAGGCTCCCGCGGAAGAAGGCCCTTTTCAGCTCCTGATCTCCGCGATCGATCACAACCGGTACGTCGGCCGCATCGGCATCGGACGCATCTTTCGGGGCACGTCCTCCGTCAATGCGCCGATCGCAAAGATAGCACGCGACGGCACCGTGACGGCCGGACTGCGCCTCACGACTTTGCTGACCTTCCATGGTTTGGAACGTCTCGAGGTGGATGAGGCCTCCGCGGGCGACATCATCTGCATCTCGGGCATCGAGGATCTCAATATAGGCGATACCATCGCCGACGCCGCCGTCCCCGAGGGCATCCATGCCGTTGCGGTCGACGAGCCGACGGTTTCAATGTCGGTGAGCGTCAACACGTCCCCGTTTGCCGGGCGCGAGGGCAAGTTTCTTACCTCGCGTCAGATTCGCGAGCGCCTGATGAGCGAGCTCGAATCGAACGTCGCGCTGCGCGTCGCCGAAACCGATTCGCCCGATACGTTCGAAGTGCGGGGACGCGGCGAGCTCCATCTCGCGATCCTCATCGAGACGATGCGCCGTGAAGGCTACGAGCTCGGGGTCTCCAAGCCGCGCGTCATCATCATGGAGCGCGACGGCAAGCGGTGGGAGCCGGTCGAGTACGTCGTCGTCGACGTCCCCGATGCATACTCCGGTGCGGCAATCGAAGCACTTGGCCGCCGCAAGGCGACGATGTCGAACATGCTGACGGTCGGCGAATCGCGCCGGCTCGAGTACACGATGCCGACGCGCGCGATCTTCGGCTTGCGCGGCGAGCTGCTGACGCTTACTCGCGGCGAGGCCGTTCTCTCCCACACCTATTACGATCATCGCGAGTGGCTGGGCGAACTGCCGGGACGCAACGTCGGCGCGCTGGTCGCCAGCGACACCGGGCGCACGACCGGCTACGCGCTCATGGGCGTGGAGCAGCGCGGGCGCTTCTTCGTCGGCCCGGGCGTCGAGGTCTACGAAGGCATGATCGTGGGGCGCGCCAACGACGACAAGGACGTCGCGCTCAACGTCGTGCGCGAGAAGAAGCTTACCAATATGCGCGCCGCGGGTTCCGATGAGAACGTCAAGCTCGCGCCGCCCGAAGAACTTTCGCTCGAGCGTGCGATCGAGTTCATCGAAGATGACGAACTCGTCGAAGTGACGCCGCTTTCGATCCGCCTCCGCAAACGCGTTCTCAACGAGTCCGAACGCTTGCGGATGCGCAAACGTGTAGCTGCGCGCGCAGCAACTGCGTCATGACACTAGTTCTTTTGCTTCGGTTCTAAACGTTAGCTCGCTGCGGGCGTCGTCGAACCCGACGTCGACCGTGTCGCCGTCGTGGATGTCGCCGGCGAGCAACTTGCGGCCCAGCGGCGTCTCCAGTTCTTTCTGAATCGTCCGCTTAAGTGGCCGCGCACCGTAGTGGGGGTCGTAGCCGACCTTGACGATGTGACGCTTCGCCGCATCGGAGAGGACGAGCGTGATGTGCCGCTCGGCGAGCCGCTTGCGCAGGCGCTGCAGCTGGATGTCGACGATCTCGAGCAGCTCGTCTTCGGTGAGCGCGTGAAAGACGATGATCTCGTCGACGCGGTTGAGGAACTCGGGCCGAAAGTGCTGGCGGAGTTCGTCGAGCACCGTTGCGCGCATGACGGCGTAATCGGCGCCATGAAACGATCCCTTGTAGTCGAGAATTCGATGGCTCCCGATGTTCGACGTCATAATGACGATCGT
This sequence comes from Vulcanimicrobiota bacterium, assembly GCA_963758805.1. Taxonomy (GTDB): domain Bacteria; phylum Vulcanimicrobiota; class Vulcanimicrobiia; order Vulcanimicrobiales; family Vulcanimicrobiaceae; genus Cybelea. The sequence goes on along the minus strand of CAVWWP010000001.1, from coordinate 450,776 downwards.
GTTTTTGAAGTCCACCGTGCGCCCCTGACCGTCGGTGAGCCGTCCATCGTCTAATATCTGAAGGAAAACGTTGAAGACGTCGGGGTGCGCCTTTTCGACCTCGTCAAAAAGGATCACCGAATACGGCCGCCGTCGCACCGCTTCGGTGAGCTGACCCCCCTCCTCAAAGCCGACGTATCCGGGCGGCGCGCCCAGCAGGCGCGCGACGGTGTGCTTCTCTTGATACTCCGACATGTCGATACGAATCAGCGCGTGTTCGTCGTCGAAGAGATACTCCGCGAGCGCGCGTGCGAGTTCGGTCTTACCGACGCCCGTAGGCCCGAGGAAGATGAACGAGCCGATCGGGCGGTTCGGATCCGCCAACCCGGAGCGGGAGCGCAGCACCGCCTCGGCGACCGCGTCGACGGCCTCATTCTGCCCGATGACGCGCTTGTGCAGCTCCTCCTCGAGGTGCAGCAGCTTCTGCTTCTCGCCTTCGAGCAGCTTGTGTACCGGAATGCCGGTCCAGCGCGCGATGACGCCCGCGATGTCGTCTTCGTCAACCTCCTCTTTGGAGAGACGCGGCCCCGAACCCGCAGCGGCGCGCTCTTCTTCCGCGGCCAGCTCCTTCTGTAACTCGGCAAGTTTGCCGTAGCGTAACTCGGCGACGCGATTGAGATCGTACTCGCGCTCCGCCTTCTCGATCTGCACCTTCGTCTGTTCGATTTGCTCGCGCAGCGCTCGCAACTTCACCGCCGCGTTTTTTTCAGCATCCCAGCGGACGCGTAACTTCGTCTGGACCTCGCGCAGCTCGGCTAGTTCCTTCTCCAGCTGATCCAAGCGATGCCGGCTGGCTTCGTCGTGCTCTTTGCGCAACGCCTCGCGCTCGATCTCGAGCTGCATGACCCGCCGTGAAACCTCGTCGAGCTCTTGCGGCATCGAATCGATCTCGGTTCGCAGCTTCGCCGCCGACTCATCGACCAAGTCGATCGCTTTGTCGGGCAGAAAGCGATCGGTAATATAGCGATTGCCCATGGTCGCTGCCGCGACGAGCGCCGCATCTTTGATGCGCACGCCGTGATGCGCTTCGTACTTCTCCTTGAGTCCGCGTAAAATCGAGATCGTATCCTCGACGCTCGGTTGATCGACGAAAACGGGCTGGAACCGCCGCTCGAGCGCGGCGTCTTTTTCAATGTACTTGCGATACTCGTCGAGCGTCGTTGCGCCGATCATATGCAGCTCTCCGCGCGCGAGCATCGGTTTGAGCAGGTTGCCGGCGTCCATCGCGCCCTCGGCCTTGCCCGCACCGACGACGGTGTGCAGTTCGTCGACGAAAAGAATAATCTGCCCCTCAGAAGCCGCTACGTCTTTGAGAACCGCTTTGAGACGCTCCTCGAACTCGCCGCGATACTTTGCACCCGCGATAAGCGCGCCCATGTCGAGCGAGACGACGCGCTTGTTCTTCAAGCCCTCGGGAACGTCGCCGCGCACGATGCGCTGCGCGAGCCCTTCAACGATCGCGGTCTTTCCGACACCCGGATCGCCGATGAGCACCGGATTGTTCTTCGTGCGGCGCGACAAGACTTGAACGATGCGCCGAATCTCTTCGTCGCGGCCGATGACGGGGTCGAGCTTGCCGCGTTCCGCCTCCGACGTGAGATCGCGCCCGTATCGCTCGAGCGACTTATACGTGCCCTCCGGGTCCTTTGTCGTGACACGCTGATTACCGCGCACGTCACGCAGTGCTTGGAGCAGCTTATCTTTCGTCAACCCCGCGCTGCGGAAGATGCGGCCGATCTCGCCGCCGGCTTGCGCCATCGCGAGCAGTACGTGTTCGACCGACGTGTAGTCGTCTTGCAGCCCGTTCGCCTCGTTCTCCGCGACGCTCATGATGCGTGCCAGCTCAGGCGAGAGCGTCACCTGTGCCGAATCCGCTCCGGCGCCACTCAGCCGCGGCAACCGTCCGATCGCCTCGTCGGTCGCGCGCTGTAGCGCTTTCGGATCGGCGCCCGCCTTCGCCACTATATCGGGGGCAATACCGCGCTCTTGATCCAAGAGCGCGGCGAGCATGTGCTCGGGCGTCGTCTGCGTGTTGTGTTCGTGCAGTGCGCGCGTATACGCCGCATTCAGCGCGTCGCCGACGCGCTCCGTCATCTTTTCTACGTTCATGAAACGCCTTTTTTTCTCAGCAACCGGTAATCTCCGCTCCGCAGCGTTACCCCGTGCGCGTCAAGCCATTCGAGTAGCGGCACTGCATATTTCCGCGAAGTGCCAAGAAGATCGCGGAACTCCGCTGCCGTCATCCGTTCGTGCGCGCGAAGATACGACTCTACACGCGCGCGAATCTGTTCGATCTGCGAACCGCGGTAAAGCTCGTCGCCGACCTTCACGAGCGCGCCGCTCGCCAAGAGTGTGTCAAATGCCCGCGGCGCTCCCTCGACACCGCTCCGCTTGAGCATTGCTGCGACCCCGGTAAACGGGACCGGCAGCAACGGGCTTTCGGTCGAGATCGGCACCAGCCGGTCGAAAAGGCCGCGCTGCTCCAACGTCAGCGCAGCTCGATGCTCGAGTGTGGCATAGTAGCCTTCACGGTTGATCAGCCGCCCGTCGTCGACGAAGACTGCCAGCACTCGCACGAGCGTTGATTCGGGGATGTCGAGGGCTCGCGCGAGCGCAATCGACGTACTCCCAAGCGCCCACGGCTCGCTGCGATGGGCCTCTTCGAGCTCCGCTATTGCGCGCGTAAGAATCGCGCGTGCCGCATCGCCGTCGAGATACGCCGTCGGGCGCGCGATGCGTACGACGTCGCCGCTCTCGACCAAACGGTCGAGCGTGTGCGAGGTAACGTCGAGCCGAACGTTGGCTCGCGATGCAATCGTCTGTGCATCGAGCGCATCCTTGGCCTGTTCGCGTAAGGCGGAGCGAACTGCCGCTTCGCTCGGCGTAACGCCCTCACTCTCCGCCGATTGCTCGAGGCCCTTTACGCAGCCGCCGCCAAGCAGCGTCTTCGGCGACGGCCGGCGCAAAACGAATCGCAATCCTGTAAATGCGACGACCGGCTCGCGCAGATCGAGTCGCGCCCAGCCCGCGCTTTCGTCTACGACGAGCGTACCGAGAGTCTCTGCGGAGCCGATGTAGGCGCGTACCGGCGTCCGTTTGCGCAACAGCGTCGTCGCTTCGATCACCGGCTCGAACGAGACCGCAAAGTTACGACGCGCCGAAAGCTCGCGCCCCACGATCGCCTGACCGCGTACGAGCCTGCGATGGTCGAGCGCCGGAAGGTTGAGCGCAACGCGCGATCCGGCTTCAACTGACTCCTGCAACGAGCCGAAGACGCCGATCGTGCGCACGTGCGCTTCTTCGCCGCCGGGTTCGACGGCCAGCGTCTCGCCGGCTGTGATGCGCCCTTGCATGAGCGTTCCGGTCACGACCGTTCCCAGCCCCGGCAGCACGAACACGCGATCGATCGGAAGGTAAGCCGGCGCCTCGAAGTCGCGCGGCGGCAACGCGGCTAGCTCGTCATGGAGTGCGGCGCGCAACGCTTCCAGATTCTCGCCGGTCGTGGCCGAGACGGTATAGGTCGGAGCATCTTCTGCGAGTGTACCCTTCAGCTGCGCGCCGATATGCCCGACGGCATCCGCGCGCACGTTCGGCTCCAACAGATCGATTTTCGACACCACGACGATAACGCAGCGAATGTTGAGGAATCGCAAGATTGCGAGATGCTCGAACGTCTGGGGCATCGCGCCTTCGCCGGCGTCGACGACGAGCAGCAGCAGATCCATGCCGGCAGCGCCGGCGAGCATATTGTGCAGAAAGCGCTCGTGTCCGGGAACGTCGACGATGCCGGCCTCGATTCCGTCGTCGAACCGCAGGTGCGCGAATCCAAGGTCGAGGGTCATGCCGCGCGCCTGCTCCTCGATCAAGCGATCGGGGTGCGTACCCGTCAGCGCTTCGATGAGCGCCGACTTTCCGTGATCGACATGGCCGGCAGTTCCGACGATGCGCATCGCCGTTTGACGCTACGCCGCCGGCGGTTGCTTTGCGCGAACGCCGTAATCGGTGAGGATCTCGTTTGCGGCTCGGAATCCCGACTCGGCGCCGCCCTCCATGAATCCCTGATATTCGACCGACGTATGCTCGCCGGCGAAGTGGACGCGTCCTTGCGGAGTGCCCTCATGCCCGGCAATCGTCGTGCACTGCCCCACGAGCCAGCACGAGTAGCTCGCGCGAATGTTCGGATCGGCCTGTGCGTTTCCGAACGTCGCCTTACCGTTCCACGCACGCGCAACGCCGGGCCAGATCCGGTCTAGTTGGTCGAAGAACGACGTGACGTGCCGGCGCACGGCGTCGGACTCTGATATCTGCGCGTAGGGCATCTGGGGTGTGTCGAGCATCGCGGGGCCGGCTCCTGTGAAGACCTCGATAAGTCCGTCGCTTCCGGACTGGCCCAACGAATAGTCGAGCGCGCTCTGAATCCGCAGGGTGGTCCAAATCTGGCCGGTCGTCGGCTCGGGCCAGGGATGCTGTGCCCGCATCCACGCCCGACGGTCGAACTGCAGGTGGAGCTTCGTGTGATAGCCGTAGCCGAGGTTCTCGATCGCATCCATCTTTGTGCCGTCGAACCCGGCATGTCCGCAGTCGACGGAGCGCAGCGCGATGAATGGGATCGTCAGCACGACGCGTTCGGCAAAGACGCGCTCGATGCCGCCGTCGGATGCGAAGCGCAGCTCGTACGTTCCGCCGATGAGCTTACGCACGGCAACGAGCCTGCGATTGAACTGAATGCTTCCGGACGGTAGAAAGGCCGCGATCGCTTCGGGCAACGCTTGGCTTCCCAATGCGAAGATGTATCGCTGATCGGAGTAGCCGAGGACGTTCATCTCGTGGGTCTGCGCATAGTCGCGTTGCTGGCCCAGCTGCATGACGAGGTTGAGCGCGCTGAGCTCGTCGATTTCGCGCCCATACTCGTTGCGATAGGATTCGGCGATCAGCCTTCCGAGCTGCGAGTCCAAGCCGTGCGGAACGTACCGTTCGATCCAGTTCTTCATGCTCATCGCGTCGAGCCGGCGCGCGGTGGGCGTGGCGTTGGCAAAGGTCGTGTTCGGATCGATCTTACCAAGCTGCTCCTGCAGCGTCGGATAAATGACCGCAAAGTCGCGGTCGGCCTCGGCCATCGGATAGTACCGGTTGTTGAGGTAGCAGGTATCGCGCGCGCCCGCCGGGCGTCCGCTATACGTATCGAGCAGGCCGAGGTTGAAGCGTTGCGCCAATCCGCGAATCGTCACGTGCGTCGAATCGACCATCGCGCCGCACCATTCGGTGTGCTGCCGGTCGTCCCAATACGAGCGCTCCGAGTGCATCCGGCCGCCGACGCGCCCCGACGACTCATAGATCGTCGCGTCGATGCCCGCGTCGCGAAGATGGAGTGCGGTCGTCAGGCCCGCGATCCCGGCGCCCACGATGGCGATGCGCTCGCGGCCCCGCGCCGCCGAGCTCGCGCGCGCTACGAACTCGGGAGCGGCAGCGGCGCCGAGCGCAGCAAGCCCGAGGCTCCTGACGAATGTCTTACGCGCGACCATTTCAGAGGTTCTCTAGATCTTGATACTCAGGTCCGCGAAAAAGCCGAACGGCTGTTGTACCGACGAAATGCCTACCTCGGTGATGTTGAAGAACGTGCCGTACGGATAGCGGAGTTGCGGTGGCGGATTCTTCACGAAGTTACCGGACGGAGCGAGAATCTCCGAGGGCAGGTTCGAGTACACGCAGGTAACGCCATTATCCCACACGTAGCCGCGCTGGAAGCACGCGTTATAGAGGTTGACGGCTTGTACGGTCAGCGTCAGTCGCGGCGTGACGTCGTAGCTGGCCTGCAGGTTGAGCCCTAACTGTGCGGGCTGGACGAAGGCGCCGAAGTTGTCGAACTTTCCGCTGTATGGATCCGGTAGGAAGATCGCGCCCGTTTGTCCGCCCGGACAACTGACGCCGGGCGTCGACGGCGTCTTCGCCGGCTGCGACGAGCACGACTGCGGCACGTAACCCGGCCAGACGAGCGGCGAACCGTAGTTCGATCCGTCCATGTAGTGCAGCGATGGGGTGACGGCCAGCCTGCCCTTGCGATAGTTGAGAATCAGCGACGCTACGTCGGGAACCTCGTAGCCGTTGGCCGCGTTGAACGGGCTCGGGATCACGTCGTACGGCGTGTACCAAGCGTTTGTATCGAAGAGCGGCTGCAGCGCATCGTGGTAGTACGGATTCGGGATGAGCAGCTTCCCTTGATCGCCGGTGCCGGACTGCGAGTTATGCAGCAACGGTGCGGCGTTGGCGAGGTAGGCGCCCCCGCCGCACGCTGACCAGTTCGCCGAACTGCGGGTCACGCCGGCGCACGCCGCGGTATACGAGTTGTAGAGTTCGATCTGCGCGTTGAGCGGGTCGATCACGCTGACCCCATTGATCGGGCTGAACTTGATCTGGTTCTGTGTATGCGTGTAAGAGAACAGCGCAGAGAATCCATCGTGGCTGAAGTCGCCGTACTGCATCGAGAACTCGACGCCGTAGGAACGCTGCGTTCCGACGTTGAGTCCGGCGAGAATCCCCTGGACCGCGTTGATCGCCTGAAACTGGAGTTGATTGCTCGTATCGCGGTAGAACGGCGTGATCTTGTATGACAGCAGCGTACCCTTGACGTGCTTCTCGAGCGAGAGATCGAAGTTGTCCGACGTATCTGGGGAAATGTCGTGATCGGGCGTATGATACCCGTACGGGTAGAACTGCGCGATGAACGACGCGAGGTTCTGCTGAAACGTGTTGTACTGATAGTACGACGAGCCCTCGGCGCGTGCGTACTTTCCGGCCGATCCGCGAACGACCGTATCGGGATTGATCGTGTACGTAAAAGAGAAGCGCGGTTGAAAGACGTTCGAGACGTTGGTTGCGGCGCCGACGTTGTAGAGGCCGTTGCCGGGAAGCGTCAACGGCGACAATCCTGCCGCGCACGAGCCGAAGGCTCCGGTCGCACCGTCCCACGTCCACTGCGGCGCCTGGCCCGGGGCGCCGCAATGCTCTCTGTTATACGCGTCGAACCAGAACTGGCGTGCCGGATAACCGGCTTCGAGGTTGTTCGTCGCGTACTCAAAGGTATCGAAACGCGCGCCGACGTTGACGACGAGCCGATCGTTCGGTTCCCAGAGATCGGTCAGCGCGAATGAATGAAAGTACGGCGTAACGTTGTCGACCTGCGCGCTTTGGCCATTCTCCGTCATCATCCAGCGCGCACCGGCGCGCGCGGCCGCGGTGCCGGCCGGCGCGTAACCCGGCGTCAGGTTGAACTTATAGTTTCCTTCGCCCGGGTAGCAACCCGACGCACTGATACAGCCGCCTTGGCTGCCGCTATCGAAGCAACTCCACGGCTGACCGGTCTGGTAGTTGTAGCACTTGCCGTTCGGAGTTCCGTAGTTGGAAAGAATCGTCCCAAGGCCCGTCGGCGCGAGGCTCGACGTGAACGGGTCGGTGGAGCTGTACATCGCGTCGTACGTCTGCAGGCGCTGTGTCATGTAGGACGCCTCGCCGGTGATCAAGTTCTTCGCTGAGAGCTGGTTCGAATAGATGAGGCTGCCGCCGTAGCCGTGCTCGAAGACTTCGTAATCGGCCGGATCCGAGCCGAAGACGAGCTGGGCGCTCTGGGGTCCGTTGATGAACCAGTTCGAATACTCCCCGTAGACGAGCGCGCGCAGGTAGGAGTGGTCGTCGAAGTTCTTCTGGTATTGCAGTTTTTCGATCGAATACCCATTGTCGTTGCCGTCGCGATTGCTCGGATCGACCGGGCCGCCGATCGCGCGGTCGGTGGGGCTGCTCGGGAAGAGGCCGACGGTTACCGCGCTTGCGTTCGGCTGCGCCATCAACGGGCCGGTATAGTAAAGTGAGTCGAGATACGGCATGGGATAGCCGATGCCGGTCCGAGCTCCAACCGACGGCGTATACCAGACATCGTTCGCCGAACTGTAGAACTGCGCGGCGATCCCGCCCGTCACGTAGAGCGCCTGCACGTCGTCACGCAACGGCGAGTTGCGATGCGGAATGCCGAAGTGGAGATTGATCACGTTCTCGCGATCGAAGTCGGTGGCCTGAGTGTACGCGAATCCAGGCGACGCGATGAACCCGTATTGGGGACCCTTCCCCGATCCGTCGAGGATGTTATAGACGTTGTTGTTCGTCGGCACCGAGAGCGGATAGAAGTACAACGGATCGCTTACGCCGCCATACTGGTCGCCGTAACGGAAGGTCTGATTGGTACCCGAGAAACCGACGTAGTACGAGAAGAGATGGTCGGGGGTCGCGCCCGCAACCTCGGCGGTCATCTGGTGATAAAACGCCGGGCCGCCGATGCCGAAGTCAACGTTCGCGTAGCCCGGAAAGGTGCCGGTCTTTATGACCTGGTTGATGTAACCCGCTAAACCCGATGAGTTTGAAGTTGCCGGCGTGCCGCCGGTATAGATCTGCACCTCTTGATTTCCAAGCGAGGTCAGCGTTGCGATGGGTGCCAGATCCGACTGACGCGTAGTCGGCAAGCCGTCGAACTCGTATGCAACCTGATCGACGTCGCCTCCGCGAACGTAGACGCTTTGATACCATCCCTGTTGATTCGACGGAATGCTGACGCCCGGCGCACTCGCGATCGCGCCGTAGGCTTGCGTGAGCGAGCCGGAGCCCGAGAGCGTCGACGCGGCTTTCTGCCCGGCGGAGTTGACGGAGTAGACGTCGCTCGTTATACCCGAGTGGACGAGCGATTGCGCGGAACGCGACGTCGTGCGTGCGATGGTCTTGAGCGCTTGCTGCAGCACGAACTGCACGTTTGCCGACTGATCGGCAACGACCGGAATGCCCGGCTGCGACTGCGGTTCGTACCCGGCCTTGCTGACGCTGACGGCGTATGCATCGGGTTGCAGCGAGATGAACGAAAAACTGCCCGATGCATCGGTGAGCGCGGAAGCCGACTGTGACGGCGAACTCGCAGCGACGAGCGCCCCGGCGATCGGCGCGTGCGTGGTGGCATCGATGACGCGTCCGCGCAGCGTCCCGGTCGTTCCGGCATTTGCCGTTAGGCGGGTTCCCACGACAACGGCAACTGCGAGCGCAATGGCGATCCGCTTCCCCAAAGTAGCACCTCGTAGAAGAGCGGCATTAAACTCGCCGAATAAGACTTCCTCGCCGTCTACGGCATCGCGCATCATGAGCGACAAAGAGAGCTTGCAAACCGTTTCCGACCCCTCACTCCTGCGGCGCAGGAGGGAGAACGTCGCGCGCGGCGTCGACACCGTGCATCCGATCTTCATCGAAAGAGCCGCAGGCGCGACGGTTTGGGACGCCGATGGGCGCCGTTACCTGGATTTTGTCGCTGGAATCGGCACGCTCAACGTAGGCCACACCCACCCGAAGATCGTCGCGGCGATCGTCGAGCAGGCATCGCGTCTAACGCATACGTGCTTTCAGGTCGCGATGTACGAGCCGTACGTTCGCGTCGCCGAGCTGCTCAACGCGCGCGCGCCGGGGGTCTCGCCGAAAAAAACGCTGCTTCTTTCGAGCGGCGCCGAGGCGACCGAGAACGCCGTGAAGATCGCTCGCGAATATACGCGGCGTCCGGCGACGATCGCCTTCACGCACGGCTATCACGGCCGCACGTTGCTGGCACTCTCGATGACGGGAAAGGATGCGCCGTATAAGCAGCACTTCGGTCCGTTTTGCAGCGAGATATACCACGCACCCTTTCCGTACGAACACCACGGCATAACGACTCAGCACGCCCTCGAAGGGCTCGAACGAGTCTTTGAGAGCACTGCCGCGCCCGATCGCGTTGCTGCGATGATCGTCGAACCGGTCCTCGGCGAGGGTGGATTCGTTCCCGCACCGCCGGCATTCTTACGCGAGCTGCGGCGCATTGCCGATGCGCATGGGATCGTCTTGATCGCCGACGAGGTTCAGACCGGCTTCGGACGAACGGGCGCGCTATTCGCGTGCGAGCGTTATGGCATCGAGCCCGACCTCATGACGGTGGCAAAATCGCTCGCCGGCGGTTTACCGCTCGCGGCGGTCGTCGGCAAGGCCGAGATCATGGACAGCCCCGCGCCGGGAGGCCTCGGCGGAACGTTCGCAGGCAATCCGATTGCGTGCGCCGCCGCGATTGCGACGTTCGAGATCATGGACGATGCGTTTCTCGCCCGAGCGCGCGCCATCGGCGAGCGCGTCGAAGCCGCGCTGCGATCGCTGCAATCGCGATTCGCGCAGATCGAAGACGTCCGCGGGCTCGGAGCGATGATGGCGATGGAGCTGGGATCAGGGGCGCCCGAGATCGTCGCGGCCGCGCGCGAACGAGGCCTTCTGCTCCTGCTCGCGGGAAAGCGCAACGTGATTCGCGTGCTCGTGCCGCTCGTCGTGAGCGATGAAGAGCTCGACGAAGGACTGAAGATGCTCGACGCCGCGACGACGAGCGTCTTACGAGGTGGTTGAAAATTCCCAGCGACCGTAACCGAGAAGTCCAAACATACACTCAAACCGTCCTCGACCTCATCGAAAAGCCGCAGATAACGCCCGACGATGCGGCGTGGATCACGCGCGAGACGGTGGAATCCTTCCGCGAACACATCAACCCAGGATTCCTCGAATATCGCAAGGCGACCAAGGTCGAGGGCGCCGAGGCGGTCGTCGAATGGTCGGATGCAGGGCCGAACTCCTATCGCGACGTTTCGGGTCGCGAGTATCTGGATTGCCTTGGGGGCTTCGGTATCTTCAACGTCGGTCACCGAAATCCGAAGGTCGTGAAGGCCGTTAACGATCAGCTGCGCCGCCAGCCGCTGCACAGTCAAGATCTGTTGGATCCACTGCGGGCGATGCTCGCCAAAGTGCTCGCAATGCTCGCACCGCCGGGTCTCGAGTTCGCATTCTTCTGCAATAGCGGTACCGAGGCCGTCGAAGGCGCGCTGAAGCTCGCGCGCGCCTACGACCCTACTAAGCAGACGATCGTCGCCGCGACGCAAGGCTTTCACGGGAAGAGCTACGGCTCGCTGTCGGCGAGCGCGAAGGCCGAGTTTCGCCGTCCGTTCGGGCCGATGTTGCCGAATATCGAGCACGTGCCGTTCAACGACCTCCCCGCGTTGCGCGACATGCTCACTTCGTGCAAAGCGGTCGGCGAGGACGTCGGTGCGGTGCTCCTCGAGCCGATTCAAGGCGAAGGCGGAGTCAACATCCCATCCGATGATTACCTGCCTGGCGTGCGCGCGCTCTGCGACGAGTTCGGTGCGATGCTCATCCTCGACGAGGTGCAGACGGGAATGGGTCGCACCGGGAAGATGTTCTGCTGCGAACACTACGACGTTGCCCCGGATCTCATGTGCTTGGCGAAAGCGTTCGGCGGCGGCGTGATGCCCGCGGGCGCCGTGATCGGACGGCGCGACATTTTTTCGCGTCTCTTCGACAATCCGTTCCTCCACACGTCGACGTTCGGCGGAAACCCGCTCGCCTGCGCCGCTGCGCTCGCGACGATCAACGTGTTGCTCGAGGAGCGCTTGCCGGAACGCGCCGCCGCGATGGGCGAGCGAATGCTGGCCGGTATTCGACGGGCCGTCGAGGGACACGAGCGCCTCGTCGTCGACGTCCGCGGCAAGGGGCTGCTCATGGCGCTCGAGTTTGCGGATCATGCAATCGGCTTTGAGCTCGGCAAGCGGATGCTCGAGCGCGGCATCCTGGTTTCCGGAACGCTCGTCAACGCGCGCGTCATTCGCATCGAGCCGCCGTTGACGATTACGGAGGAAGAAGCCGATCGCGTGTGCCAAGCTTTGGCCGACAGTTTGAACAGCATGGGAGCATAACGCAATGCAGACAACGGAGCACGCGGCGCGGGCCGGCGAGATTCTCCGTAACCTGCCGCGCATCGACGGCGTCGTCCCGATGTTCGTCGGTGGCCGCTGGGTGACGGCGGCGAGCGGCGCGACGCGAGAACTCATCGACCCGTCGACCGGCGACCCGATCGCAGTCGTCGCCGAAGGTGACAAGCAGGATGCCGAAAGCGCGATTCTCACGGCGCGCAAAGCATTCGACGAAGGGCCATGGAGCTCGAGTAGTGCCACCGATCGCGCCGCGCTACTGCTGAAGGTTGCCGACGCGATCGATGCCCGGCGCGACGAGCTCATGCGCATCGATACGCTCAACAACGGAAAGCCGCTACGCGAGACGGAGTACGATGCGATCGACGCGGCCAACTGCTTTCGCTACTACGCCGGCTTAGCCACGAAACCGCACGGTCAAACGTTTGACGTTCCGGCAGCGTCGCAGACGTTCACCGTGCGCGAGCCGATCGGGGTCTGTGGGCAGATCGTGCCGTGGAACTACCCGCTGCTCATGGCGGTGTGGAAGCTCGCACCGGCGCTCGCGGCCGGCAACGTCTGCGTGCTCAAGCCGTCGGAACTGACGCCGCTCTCGACGATCGCGCTGGCACAGATTTTTGAGGCACTCGAGTTGCCGCCCGGCGTCGTCAACGTCGTCTTAGGGCCCGGCGCGACGGTCGGCCACGCGATCGCCGAGAGCCCATTGGTCGATAAGATCGCGTTCACCGGCGGCACGAAGACGGGTCGCAGCATCATGCAAGCCGCGACGTCAAACCTCAAGAAAATCTCCCTCGAGCTCGGCGGAAAATCGCCGAACATCGTCTTTGCCGACGCCGACTTTGATACCGCGATCGACTACGCGCTCTACGGTATCTATTGCAACGCCGGCCAGGTTTGTTCCGCGGGATCGCGCTTGATCCTAGAGCGCAGCATCCACGATCGTTTCGTCGACCGGCTCGTCGAGCGCGCGAAGAAGATTCGCGTCGGCGACGGCTTCGATCCAAAGAGCGAGATGGGGCCGATCGTCTCACCGGTTCACCTCAAACGCATCGAGGAGTATATTGCGAGCGGACGTGAGGAAGGCGCGAAGCTCTTATGCGGCGGCAACCGTCTGGGCGGCGAGCTCGCGCACGGGAACTTCATTGCGCCGACGATCTTCGACGACACGACACCTTCGATGCGCATCGTACGGGAAGAAATCTTCGGCCCGGTCCTCGTGATCCAACCCTTCGACGACGTCGATGAAGCGATCCGCCTCGCGAACGATACGGTCTACGGTCTAGCGGGTGCGGTCTTTACGCACGATATCGCAAAGGCCCACCGCGTGATCCGCAAGCTCCGCGCCGGCATCACGTGGATCAACACCTACCATCCGACGTACAACGAGGCGCCGTGGGGCGGCTACAAGCAATCGGGTATCGGGCGCGAGCTCGGAACCGATGGCTACGACGCCTATACCGAGGTCAAGCAGATCAACGTCAATCTCGACGTCGTCCCGTCAGGCTGGTTCAGCGAGTAGCGCGACCGGCGCGGAGTAACGCGGCGATGACCGCGCTGTCTTCTTCGGGTAGGATCGTGCGCAGGTCGCAGAGCACGCGGCCGTCTTCGATTCGTGCGACGATCGGCGGATGGCCGCGCCGCAGCCGCGCCGCATACGCGTCCGGATCTTCCGGAGTTAATGCGACCGCTAACGATCGTATTGCGGCGCGCGGCAGCGTGCCGCCGCCGACGTACGCCTGACTCTCGCCGGCGCGCGCATCAGGAATCTTCTCGAGGTACGCTGCGGCGCGCGCGCGTAATGCGTCGGGCGTTGCCGAAAGCATGCGATAAATTGGAAGGCGCTCGCGTAGCGCGCGATCGCGGTAGAGTGCCAGCGTCGCACCGAGCGCCGCCAGCGTGAGCTTGTCGACGCGCAGCGCGCGCAGCAGCGGATTGTTGCGCAACCGCGCGACGAGCTCCGCCCGCCCCACGACGATACCGGCCTGCGGCCCGCCAAGCAGTTTGTCGCCCGAGAACGTGACAAGCCCGACGCCGTCGCCGATAGCCTCCTGAACCGTTCGTTCGTGCGGCAATCCGTACTCCGTAAGATCGACGAGCGCGCCGTTGCCGAGGTCCTCAACGACCGCGACGCCTGCGCGGCGTCCAAGCTCGACGAGCTCGCGCGCGGTTGGATCGTGCGTAAACCCTTCGATAGCGTAGTTTGACGGATGCGTTCGTAGGAGCAACGCCGTACGCGGCGAGAGCGCGCGTTGATAATCGTGGAGGTAAACGCGGTTGGTCGTGCCGACCTCGACAAGCATCGCGCCGCTGCGCGCCAGGACGTCGGGCAAGCGAAAACCGCCGCCGATCTCTACGAGCTGGCTGCGGGCGACGACGACTTCGCGCCCGCGTGCAAAGGTGTCGAGGACGAGCAGCACCGCCGCCGCGCAGTTGTTGACGATCAATGCGTCGGCAGCGCCGGTAAGTGCGCACACGCTGCCGGTGAGACGTTCGTAGCGCGAGCCGCGCTCGCCCGCGGTCAGATCGAACTCGAGATTCGAGTATCCCGCGCCGATCTCGCCGATCGCCGCGAGCGCCTCAGCGGCGAGCGGCGCGCGGCCCAGGTTCGTGTGCAGGAGGATCCCCGTCGCGTTGATGACCGGGACGAGCTCGCGCATCCGCACGTCTTCGAGCCGCGCCGCGATCGATCCGACGAGCGCCTCATACGGGGGCGCTTCGTCGGATAGACGCGCGAGATCGAGCGCGCGTTCGACCGCGCGCTTTACCTCTGCGTGCCCTAAGGCTTCGTCGTACGCTTGGATCGACGGCTCGGCGAGGATGCGATGCATCGCCGGCAGCGCCGCGTTCACATCATTTACGCCACGTGCTTGGTGAGCATCGAGGTCACGACGTTCTCCGGAACGTAGCCCACGATGCGATCGACGGGCTGGCCATCCTTGAAGAGTATCAAGCACGGAATTCCCGAGACCTGATACTGTCCCGCAAGGCCTGGATACGCGTCCGTATCGAGCTTCACGAACTTTGCCTTGCCCGCGTTTGCGGCCGCGACCTTTTCGACGATCGGGGAGAGCATTCTACACGGGCCGCACCATGCTGCCCAAAAGTCGACCAGCACCGGCTGGCTGCTCTTGAGCACCTCGCTGTCGAAGTTCGAATCGGTGACGTCTGGCAATGCACTCATGCGTTCTGTTCTTTCCTCCGCCCCATATAATCCATGCGGTGCCGTTAGAGTTCCGCCTGCTGCGGTTCGCCCGTAATCTCGGTGATCTGCCTGGCCTGTTTGCCGAGGTTCGTGATCGCGATGACCTCGTCGCCGTCGCCGAGCCGCTGCAGCCGCACGCCCTTAGCGTCGCGGCCGGTCTTGCGAATGTCGTCGACGTTCAGCCGGATCACTTGGTTGCCCGAGGTGATCATGAGAATCTGATCGTCGGGTGCGACCAGGATCTGGTCGACGACTTGACCGATGTCGTCGCGCTGCCGCGCGAACGCCTTGACGCCCTTGCCGCCGCGTGACGTGTGCCGGTACTCGTCGATCGGCGTGCGCTTACCGAAGGCCAGCGACGTGACGAGCAGCACCTCGCGCCGCTCGTCTTCGACGACGTCCATTGCGACGATCGTGTCGCCCTTGTCGAGCGTCATCGCCTTAACGCCGCGCGCGTTGCGTCCCATCGGACGCACGTCTTTCTCGTTGAAATGCACGGCCATACCGCGCGTCGAGGCGAGGATGATGTCGCGCGTTCCGTTGGAGAGATCGACGGAGAGCAGCTCATCGCTCGGGTCGAGATTGATTGCAATCAGCCCGTTGCGCCGCACGTTGGCGAACCCTTCCAGCTTGGTCTTCTTGATGACGCCGCGTTTGGTGACCATCACGAGATACCGCTCGCCTTCGAACGTGTCGATCGGGAAGACGGCCGTCACCTGTTCGCCCGGCGGCAGCGTCAGCAGGTTGACGAGTGCCGTGCCGCGGGCCTGGCGCGTCGTATCGGGAATCTCGTATCCGCGCAGGCGGTAGACGCGTCCCATATTCGTGAAGAAGAGCACGTGGTCGTGCGTCTTCGTCGTAAAGAAGTTGCGCACGACATCCTCGCGCTTGAGGTTTGAGATGCCGGTGACGCCCCGGCCGCCGCGATTCTGCGTGCGGAACGTGTCGACCGAGACGCGCTTGATGTAGCCGCCAACCGTGTACGTAACGACGACGTCGATGTTCGGCGTGATCTGCTCTATCGATATTTCGTCTTCGGCGGGTTCGATGCCGGTGCGCCGTTCGTCGCCGAACCGCTTCTTGACGTCGAGCGCCTCGGTCTTAACGATCTGTGCGATGCGGCGCGGGCTGCGCAGGATGTCCTGCAGCTCGGCGATCGTCTTGATGAGCTCGGCGTACTCGTCCTCGATCTTCTTGCGCTCGAGCCCGACCAGCGTCCGCAGCCGCATGTCGACGATCGCCTGCGCCTGCACCTCGCTGAGCTCGAAGCGCACGCTGAGCCGCTGCTTCGCTTCGTCGGTGGTCTGACTCTTACGGACGATGTCGATCACTTCGTCTATGTGGTCGAGCGCAATCCGGTAGCCTTCGAGCAGATGCGCGCGCTCTTCGGCCTTCCGCAGGTCGTAACGCGTGCGTCGCGTGATGACGTCCTTGCGGTGCTCGATGAAATGTTCCAAGAGCTGCTTGAGCGTGAGGACCTGCGGTTCGACTGGGACCGATCCGTCCGCGCGCGGCTTGCCGACCGGAACGAGCGCAAGCATGTTGAAGCCGAAGCTCGCCTGGAGCGGCGTGTGCTTGAAGAGCTGGTTGAGGACGATCTTCGGTACCGCGTTCTTCTGCAGCTCGATGACGACGCGCATTCCCTTGCGGTTCGACTCGTCGTCCATGCGCGCGATACCGACAATCCGCTTCTCGGAATAGGCTTCCGAAATTGCCTCGATGATGCGGTTCTTGTAGACCTGATACGGGATCTCCGTGATGATGATCTTATGTTTGCCGCGCTCTTCAACGATCTCGGCCTTGCCGCGAATCCCGACCGAGCCGCGTCCGGTCCGGTAGGCCTCGCGAATGGCTTCGTGGCCTAGGATCGTGCCGCCGGTCGGAAAATCGGGCCCCTTGACGATGTCGAAAAGTGCGTCGTCGGCCAGCGCGGGTTCGTCGACGAGCGCCGCGATCGCGTCGGCGATCTCGCCGAGATTGTGCGGCGGAATGTTCGTTGCCATTCCGACGGCGATGCCGCTCGAGCCATTGATCAACAGCTGCGGCAGCCGGCCGGGGAGTACGGTCGGCTCGACGCCCTGATTGTCGAAGTTGGCGACGAACGGAACCGTCTCTTTTTCAATGTCGGCCAGGAGATCGAGCGCGGCGCGCGCGAGCCGCGCTTCCGTGTAACGATACGCGGCCGGCGGATCGGGGTCTATCGATCCGAAGTTGCCGTGTCCATCGACCAGCGGATATCGCAGCGTGAAATCCTGCGCCATGCGCACGAGCGCGTCGTAGACCGACGAATCGCCGTGCGGGTGATAGCTCTTGAGCACCTCGCCGATGATACCGGCACACTTGCGATGCTGCTTGCTAGGGTCGAATCCCATTTCTCGCATCGCGTAGAGGATGCGGCGCTGCACCGGCTTGAGGCCGTCGCGTACGTCGGGAAGGGCGCGCGACGCGATGACGGACATCGCATAGGAGAGATAGCTCTCCCGCATCTCGTCTTCAACGTTAACCTGCGCTATGATGTCGTTGTTCAACGGACCTTGGGAACCTCATACGTCAGCATCAGGGCCGCGGGCGCCGGCACGGCGAAGCTTCGATTCATGGTCGACGCTTTCGCCGCACCGCTGCGGCGTACTTTTTCAAGCGAGAAAGAGCTGCGTGCGTTTGCAGCAAGCTTCGCGCAGCGACTGCAAGCCGGCGACGTGGTCGCCTTTTCGGGTCCGCTCGGCTCGGGAAAGACGACTTTTGTCCGGGCGATCGTCGAAGCACTCCACGGCAGCGACCAAAGCAGCAGCCCGACCTTTACGTTTTGGCACCAATATGCGGGCGAGCCGCCGATCGAGCACATCGACCTCTTTCGCATCAACGATCCACGCGAGTCGCAGGAGCTGGGACTCGAGGAAGCGTTCAGTGACCGCGCTATTGTGTTGGTTGAATGGTGGCGCAAGGCACCCGAGCTCATTCCTGCGCGCGGCTACGAGATTGAGATCGAAGGCGCCGGCGAGGAACCACGCACAATTACTCTTCGCGAACGTACGTGAACGTTCTTGCAATTGACGGCGCGTTAGGCGCGTTTTCGGCAGCGATCGCGCGCGACGGTGAGATCCTCGACGCGCGCTGCGAGAACGGTCAGATCGCGCTCGAGCGCGGGCTGAGACTCGTCGGCGAACTCCTCGAACGGGCGCAGCTAAAGTTGCGCGACATCGACCGATTCGCGGTTGGCGTCGGTCCCGGCGGCTTCACCGGCTTGCGCATCGCGGTGACGTACGCAAAGTCACTCGCGGCTGCCGTAGAGCGGCCCCTCGTGCCGCTCTCTTCGTTCGATCTGCTCGAGTTCGGCGGCACGTTCGATCGCGTGCTCGCGGTCGTGGTCGGACGGCCGGGCGTCGTTTCGGTACGCTACCGCGCCGGCGCCGAGACCCGCCGCGCCTCCGGGCGAACGGGCGAGGTCCTCGCCGGGCTCTTCCCTTCGCCGGTCGCCGGAACGCTGCCGGTGATCGGAGCGCCGAAGGACGTGCTCGGCGCGCTTGCCGAACGCGCTATTATCGTGCAGGTTTTCCACCCGGCGGTCGTGCCCGCAGCCGCGGCAGCCGCCCTAGCCGCCTTCTCTCACGCACCGCCGGCGAGCGTTCACGGCGTACGTGCCGACTACGGCGAGCTCCCCGCCGCCCGGCCCCCAACGATGTGATCGCTCTCATGAAGATGGAGCTCGAGCGGCCGGCAGAGCGGCCCGACCGGTTTTGCATCGCGCCTATGGAGACGAAAGACATTCCCGCGGTCGCGCGTATCGAGCGGCTCTCCTTCTCGACCGTCTGGCCGAACGACGCCTTCTATAACGAACTCAGCACGAATCGTCTCGCGCATTATTTCGTCGGACGCGTCGGCGAGCGCATCGTCGCCTACGGCGGGCTCTGGGTCATTCTCGAAGACTCGCACGTCACGACGCTCGCCGTCGATCCGGAGTATCGCGGGCGACGCTTCGGCGAGGTTCTGCTGCTGCGGCTCGTCGATGAGGCGATCGATCGCGGCGCCGCGTGGCTCACGCTCGAAGTCCGCGAAAGCAATGCCGTGGCGCAACGGCTCTATCAAAAGTATGGCTTTACTACCGTGACGACGCGTCACGGTTATTACAGCGACGACAACGAAAGCGCCCTCATTATGTGGGCCGGCAGTCTCAAGAGCGAGATATATCGCAACCGGCTGCGCGTCTTGCGCGCCCGGTTGGGGGGTTGATGCCCGGCTTCGCGAATCTGGCGCGGCGCGTTCGCGCGCATCTCGGACAAGAGGCTCGGTACCTGCACAGCGTGCGCGTCGCACGCTGCGCGCATACTCTCGCGCGCAGGCACGGGCTCAACGTTGAGAAGGCGACGCTCGCCGGATTGCTCCACGATCTTGCACGGCTCTACTCGGGTGAGCGGCTAATTGCGGAGTCTCAAACGCGCGCGCTTCCGATCGAAGAATACGAACTCGATCATCCTATGCTCTTACATGCACGGCTCGGCGCGGCGATCGCCCGCGAATCGTTCGGGGTAGGGGATGCAGACGTGCTCTCCGCCATTGAAAAGCATACTACCGGCGCGGGGGAGATGTCGCCGCTGGACTGCGCGGTCTATCTCGCCGACAGCCTCGAGCCGGGCCGCACATTCCCCGAGCGGGCCGCATTCTGGCATCTCGCAACGCGCGATTTGCGCGCCGCAATGCGAGCCGTGATCGCGTCGAGTCTCGAAGACCAGCGGCGTAAGGGCCGCACACCCGCTCCGCCGGCGCTCGAAGCGGCTCGCGCCTTCGACGTCGAGCTCGCGCCCGTGAGTTCGGAGGTGTGCGCATCGGAGAGCTGATCGAGGTCGTGCGCGACAGCGCGCTCGACAAAAAAGGTGAAGAGTTCACGGCGTTGGACGTGAGCGGACGCACGATTTTGGCCGACACCTTTGCGATCGTCACCGGCCGGTCGAAGGTTCAGACGCGCGCCATCGCCGATGCGATCGTCGCCGCCGCCGAGCAGCGCGGCTACGCGGTCGCGCGCGTCGAGGGATACGCCGACGGAGCCTGGATCCTCGTCGATCTCGGCAACGTTATCGTCCACGTCTTCACGCCCGAGCAGCGGACGTTCTACAACCTCGAGCGCCTCTGGTCGAGCGTCGCTAACCGCCAGGCGCAGAGCTCGTGAAGGCGCACCGTCCGTCGCACGAGACCCGTTCCTCGCGCGCGCGGCGTACGTTCTGGAAGCGGCTGATCGTCTGGGCTTTCATCGTCTTCTTCGCACTCAGCGTGGCCGGCGGCCTCATCGTCGTGACGGCGAACCTCGGCGCGAAGTAGCAACGAACCAGAGCCACCCCACGACGAGAAACGCGACGAAGTAGTAGCCGAACCAGCGTTGCGGCGGTTGCGGCACCGAGTCGAAGAGCCATAGCGTCGTCACCAGCAACAGCAGCAGGGCGATGGCTGAAACGCCAAGGTCCACCAACCGCAGCGCTCCCAAGCGCCTGCAGTATACGATCGCCGCGACGGCAACGAGCATATAGATAAGGATGAAACCGAACGAGCTGAGCGTGCCGCAGTTATTGAAGACGTCGATGGGTGCGACCCCGGCTGCCAACGCGACGATGGCTACCACGAGCGTCACCGCCGTTATGACGGTGACCGCGACGTTCGGCGTGTCGTGGCGCGGTTCGATGCGCGCGAAGATCGCGGGAAGCCGTCCGGCTCCAGCCATCGCATACGCCACGCGTCCGGCGGTCGTAATGCATGCCAAGCAGACGGAGAAAGCGCTGCAGAGCGCTCCGATGAGAATCGGTACGTGCAAGTAGCTCAGACCGTAGAGCTCGACGAGCGTTCCAAGCGGGAACGTCTCCTGATCGAGGCGCATTTTAGCGCCCGAGAAGCCGACGATCTCCGCATACGTTGCGATGATGAAGAATGCCGCGGCGAACACGACGCTGCCGATGACCGCGCGTGGAATCGTTACGAGCGGGCGTTTCGCCTCGGCGCCGAACGCCGTCGCGCTCTCGAAGCCGACGAAGCTGAAGATCGCAAATGCGATCGAGAGCCCGATGCCGCCCGGGAATCCGCCTTTGACCCGCAACTGATGTGCATCGAGCACGGCGCCATGAGCGTGCAGAACAATTACGACGATCGCGCAGATAATCGTTACCGAGAGCGCCTCGAGCACGAGCATGATGATGGCCGATACTTGCACGCCGCGGTACGCCGCCTGCCATGCGACCAATGCGATCGCCACCACGATCGCGACCGACGGCACGCGCATGCCGGCGCCGTGCAGCATCACGCTCACGAAGAGCGCCATCGCGCCCAGAACGGCGGCCGCAACGAAGCCGTACGCCCAGAGCAGCGTCCACCCGCCGATCGCACCGAGCATGCTGCCGAGCTCCTGCGTAACGTACGCGTACATCGAGCCCGCCGAGGTCGATCGGCGCGCGAACTGATTGATGCAGAGCGCGACGAAGATGAGCATGATCGCACCGAACAGATAGGCGAGCCACGTCCCATTCCCGGCGAGCGCATACATGTAGGGCGCGATGAGAATCGGGGTCATGCTCGGGCCGATGAGCGCGACCGACGTGGCGAGCACCTCCATGAAGCTCAGGGAACCGCCGCGCAGCGCAGCTGCAGCCTGGGACGGTGCCTGATCCGTGCGTTGGCTCATGGGGCGACTCTGAGCCGCGCGCCTACCGAGTTCCCGCACGCTGCCGAAACTTCACCGCACCCGCCTGAGTAGTGAGCCGCATGAAACGGTACAGCGCAGCCCTGAGCGGCTTCGTGCTCGTGTGGATCGTTGCAATGCTGCCGACCGCCGCGCGCGATTTTGTCCAAGATCAGGCCGGAATGTTTTCGGCAAGCACGGTCGCCTCACTGAACGAGCGCATCGGGAACTTCAACGCACAGACCGGTAAGGAGATCGTCGTTGTAACGGTGCCGTCGCTGGGCGGTGCGACGCTCCCAAGCGCGGCTGAGAGCGCGTTCTCGGAGCAACAGGTCAACGGCGTTCTCATCTTTGTAGCACGCGACGACAGGCGCGACATCATCGTGCCGGATCGCGCAGGCCTCGAGTCGGGGTGGTTTACTCCCGACGTCCTGCGCTCGATTCGGGCCTCGATGGAGGGTCAGTTCCGCAGCCAGGATTACGATGCCGGAGTTACGGGTGCGGTCGACTCGATTCTGGGCATCTATCGCTCGCACGCCGGCAGCTTGCAACGATCGGGGTCGAGTTCGGTCGCCGTTCCATCGCAACGCGTGTCATCGAACGGCGCGCATATTTCGATGTTTTGGTGGATCATCATCGGCATCGTCGGCTTTCTCGTCATTCGCGCGGTTCTGCGCGCGATGGCCACGCCGCGCTATTACGGGGCGCCCCCGCCGGGCGCTCCGTCCGCGGGCGCGTCGCCTGTAGGTCCGGGATACGGTCCCGGTTACGGCCCCGGCTTCGGGTACGGTGGCGGCGGAAGCTTTTGGAGCGGACTCTTAGGCGGTCTCGGCGGCGCATGGCTCGGCAACGAAATGTTTCGCGGCGGGAGTAGCGCGATCGCGCCGGCGCAAGCCGGGACGCCCGATGCGGGCGGCGGCTGGGGTGGTGATTCCGGCGCCGGTTGGCAGAGTGACGCCGGACAAGCAGGCGCCGGCGGCGCGAGCAGCGGTGACTGGAGCGGCGGCGGGTTCGGCGGCGACTCGAGCGGCGGCGGCGATTTCGGCAGCGGCGGCGGCGATACCGGCGGCGGCTGGTAATCGTACAGGCACGATTCCATCGAGCAACAAAAGCAGGCGCCATGCGACGCCTGCTTTATTTTTTTGCACTGATCGCGATGCTCGCCGCGAGCGTTCCGGCGCCTGCGCGCGCTGCATCGTCCGGTTCGACGCTCGGCGCATTGACGTGGCGCCTCATCGGGCCATTTCGCGGCGGACGCGCTCTCGCCGTCACCGGCGTGCCAGGCGAGCCGAATCATTTTTACTTTGGCGCAGTCGACGGCGGCGTATGGGAATCGCTCGACGCCGGCCGCACGTGGAACCCGATCTTCGATTCACAAGATATCGGCTCGATCGGCGCGATCGCGGTTGCGCCGAGCAATCCGCGCACGATCTACGTCGGCACGGGCGAGGCCGACATGCGTTCCGACATCGCATACGGCAACGGCGTCTATAAATCGACCGACGGCGGGCGAACGTGGACCCACATTGGTTTGACCGAAACGATGCAGATCGGCGCGATAGTCGTGGATCCGCTAGACGCAAATGTTGCGTATGTCGCGGCGCTCGGTCATCCGTACGCCGCGAACGCCGAACGAGGCGTCTTCAAAACGACCGACGGCGGCCTCACGTGGACGAAGGTGCTCTACAAGAACGCCGATACCGGTGCGATCTCGCTTGCGATGGAGCCGGGAAATCCGAACGTTCTCTACGCCGCCCTTTGGCAGACGCGGCGTCCACCATGGAACGTCTATCCGCCATCGAACGGACCCGGTAGCGGCCTCTATAAATCGAGCGACGGCGGAGCGACGTGGACGCAGCTCGCAAGCGGCTTACCGAGTCACGTCGGACACGTCGGGCTCTCGATCTCGCCGGCCGCGCCCCATCGTATCTATGCGAATGTCGATAGCGGCCCCGGCCTCGGCGGCATCTACCGCTCCGACGACGCGGGTGCGAGCTGGCAGAAGATGGACGGCGAGCAACGTATCTGGCAGCGAGGCTGGTACTTCAGTGGGATCACCGCGGATCCGAGAAACGCCGACATCGTCTACGTGATGGACACCGCGACGTATCGGTCGACCGACGGTGGAAAGACGTTCAACGCACTACTCGGCGACCCAACCGGCGACGACTTCCATACGCTCTGGATAGACCCGGCCAACTCGAACTCGATGATCCTCGGAAGCGACCAAGGCGTTGTCGTAAGCGTCGACGGTGCAAAGACGTGGAGCTCTTGGTACAATCAGCCGACGGCGCAGTTCTATCACGTCATCACTGATAACGCGTTTCCGTACAACGTCTACGGAGCGCAGCAAGACTCCGGCGCCGCCATCGCCCCGAGTCGCTCTCGCTACGCGACGATCTCGCAGCAGGATTTTCAGCCAATCGACGCCGGCGGAGAGAACGGCTATCTCGCACCCGATCCAAAGCATCCCGGCGTCGTCTACGGCGACAGCAGCGGGCAAGGCGGTCCAACGGTGACGCGCGAGGTGCCGTCGACGGAGTGGGAAGAAAATCTCGATCCCGTCATCGCGCGACCGGGAACGACGTGGCGCAACACGTGGACGTTACCGCTCGCCTTCTCGCCGGCCGATCGGACATCGCTCTATTTCGCGCATCAGAACGTCTTTCGGTCGCGCGACGGCGGCACTACCTGGAAGATGATCAGCCCCGACCTTTCGCGCGCCAACGAAGGCACGCTGTCGAACCTCGACGCCACGACGCTCGCCGACACCAATGGCGTCCGACGGCATGGCGTCGTGTACACGATCGCACCGTCGCCATTGGACCCAAGTTTGGTATGGGCCGGCACCGATGACGGCTCCATCTGGGTGACGCGCGACGACGCGCGCAGCTGGCAGAACGTCACGCCGCCCGCGCTGACGCCGTGGAGCAAGGTGGGCATCATAGACGCGTCGCCTTCGTTTACGTCGGTCGCATATGCGGCGGTCGACCGGCACCGGCTCGATGACTACCGCCCGTATATCTACCGCACGGCTGACTACGGTAAGACGTGGAAGCTGCTCACGAACGGAAGTAACGGCATTCCAGACGGCTCGTTCGTCAACGTGGTCCGGGAGGATCCTAAGCGCCGCGGTCTGCTCTACGCCGGAACGGAAAAGGGCATCTACGTTTCGTTCGACGACGGTGGTTCGTGGGAGTCGCTGCAGCGCAATCTCCCGATCTCCTCGATTCGCGACATCGCGATCCACAACGACGATCTCATCGTCGCGACGCACGGCCGCGCCTTCTGGGTGATGGACGACATCTCACCGCTGCGGCAGCGAAGTGATGCAGCACCTGCGATCGACGGGGGCGCGCCGGCGTACCTCTTCGCGCCGGCTCCCGCTTATCGCGTTCGGCCTGGCGATGAAGGCGGAACGCCGCTGCCGCTCGACGAGCCGCAGGCGCAAAATCCTCCGACGGGGCTTGTTATCGATTACTACCTCGCGAACGACGCGCATACTCCGGTGATGATCGACATTGTCGCTAGCGACGGGACGGTGGTTCGTTCGTGGTCGAGCGATCGTCCGCCCAAGCCCGTCGATCCGAAGTCGGTCGACTACACGCCCTACTGGATCGATGCGCATCCCGTGCCGTCAGCGCAGGCCGGCGCGCACCGCTTCATCTGGGATTTTCATCAAGGCAGTGCGGACGGACCGTTGGCGCCTCCCGGTGCGTACGTCGTTCGCCTTAGCGTCGGCGGTAAGACCTATACGCGCGAGGCCGCTGTGCTCAAAGATACTCGCATCGCGGCCAGCAACGCCGATCTACGCGCGCAGTATGAGCTCGCGCGCGAGGTCGTCGCGCTGCGCGCGCAGGTCGGAGTTTGGCGCGCACGCGCCTTACAGTACGCGAAGAAGCTTCCCGCGGGCAGCGCCCCCGATTTTAGGAGGCAGATCGCAGGCGAGCCGCTGCCCGAGAACCCTGACGACTCCATGGGAGCGTACTCGCACGACTTCACCAGCTTTCTCTATCTAGAGAATGCCTTGGACTACCTCGAGGCCTCGGTTGAGAACGCCGACGCCGCGCCGACGCCCGAAATGCGGCTCGCCTATTCCAACCTCGAGCGGATCTTTAGGCAGACCGTCGCGAAGTTCCGAGCAATTGAAAAAGCTGTGTCAAAATAACTAACGCCCGGCTTGGAGCGTTTGGCCGTACCAGTTCTCGAGATCGTTGTGGAACTGCGCGAGCGCCGGCGTGTGCAGATAGACCATGTGACCCGACTCATAGAAGCCGTAGCTGATGTTGCTCTGCAGCGACGGCGGCAACGTCATGTGGTTGAGCGTGTAGACGGTCGCATAAAACGGCGTCGCGAAATCGTAGTAGCCGTTCGCCGAAAAGACGCGCAGCGTTCGGATTGAAGGCCATAGCGCGAGCGAGATCTTGCGCGGTGTTCGTCGGCAACGCACCGTTGTGCTTCCAATCCCACTGCCGAAAGACTTGGATCGTCGGTTCGTAGATCAGCGTCGTGTTGTAACGCAGAATCTGGCGAACGTAGTAGTTCCCGGAACCTACGAACGCGCCGTCGATCGCCGCGTCGGACGGATCGAAATCCGGCCGGTCCGAGATGCGGTCGAGCAAGTACGACGTGTAGCGCGCGTCGTATCGCCCGGTAACGACGCCGCTATTTCGGAAGAGCTCGGTCGAGTAGCGCCAGTAGGGAATGCGCAGGTTTGAATCCCGGATGTACTGCTCGGAGAGGCCCGTATACTGATGCAGCTTCGCGACGACGTCATTGTACGTCGACGGCGAGAGCATCGAGCCTTTTGCCAGTGCGTTGAGGTACTCGTTCATCGCGAAGCTTTCGACCTGCGGGAGCAGCGCGTCGAGCGTCGTCGCCGGCCCCGGAAGCGCGTGGTGATACCACGATGCCGCGGCCTCGGTCGGCAGGTAGAGCGGAAACGCCCAGTCGCCGCCGCCGATCGCCGCCGGCGAAAAGATGACGTCCCAATCGAGTCCAAAATCGAGCACCGACGACAGCAGCACGACGCCGTTCATGGTGATGCCGTGGTCTTGCAGATAGTTTACGAGCATCGCGGAACGCGGCGTTCCGTACGACTCGCCGAAGAGAAACTTCGGTGAGTTCCACCGGCTGAACGTCGTGACGTAGCGCGAGACGAACTGTCCAAACGCTGCTACGTCAGGATCGACCCCATAGAAGTCGGCCGGCTTGCCCGCGCCGATGATGCGGCTGAATCCCGTGCCCGGCGCGTCGACGAAGATCATGTCCGTGCGATCGAGCAGCGAATATTGATTCGGTACGAGCGTGAAGGGCGCGTTCGGCGTCGGATTTCCGTCGCCGACCTGCACCCGCATCGGCGCGAACGATCCCATCCGTAGCCAGATCGTCGAGCTTCCGGGACCTCCGTTGTAGAAGAACGTCACGGGGCGAGTACGCGGATCGGCGTCGTCGAGCGTAAAGGCCGTATAGAACATACGGCACGTCGGCTGCCCGGCTTGATTTTCGAGCGTGATCGTGCCGGCGCGCGCCGTATACGCTAACGTCTTGCCGCCCAACTCGAGCGTATGTTGCGTGACGGCGTCGGGCGCGGCTGGTCCCGGAGGCGGCGGAGCCGCGGGCGGAGCCGGCGCAGCCGCAATCAGCGCCGCCGCAAGAATCGTGAGAACAACTCGCTGTACTATCACAATCGTCCTTTTGTGAGCCTTACAAGCCGACTCGCGACAGCGCCTGAGCGTACCAACGCTCTAAATCGGCGTGAAACTGCACGAGTGCTGCGGGGTGGAGATAGACCATGTGCCCCGATTGATAGAATCCATACGTGATATTGCGCTGGATCGACGGCGCCAAATAGAGATGATTGAGCGTATAGATCGTCGCGAAGAACGGGGTCGCAAAGTCAAAATAACCGTTCGCCGAAAATATCTTCAACGCCGGATTGTACGTCATCGCTTGCGCGAGGTCGGGCGCCACGTTGAGCTCCTGGGTATCGGTGCCATGCTTGAAGTCCCAGGTTTGACCGTCCGCGTAGATGAGATCGTAGATCTCGTGGCGGTAGAGCAGCGGCGTGTTGTACTTGAGGACTTGCCGCATGTAGTAGTTTCCGGTCGAGACGAACGCGGAATCGATCGCGGCATCGGTCGCATCCCAGTCCGGCGAGATTCCGGCGCGATCGAGGACGTACGTCTGAAACCGCGCATCGAGCCGGCCGACCGTGACGCCACGCCGGCGCAGCAACTCGTTCTCGAACCGGTCGTACGGAATGCGCAGCCCGGAGTTGCGGATGTACTGCTCCGAAAGGCCGGTATATTGATGAAGCTTGGCAACGACGTCGTTGACGCGGTCGGGCGCAGCTTGCGCGCCTTGCGCGAGGACGTCGAGATACTCGGTGAGCGCGAAGTTTTCGACCTGCGGCAGCAGCGTGCGCAGTGGCGGAGCGCCCGGCAACGCGTGATGGTACCACGCGGTCGCGGCTTCGGTCGGTAGATAGAGGACGAACGCCCAGTCGCCGCCACCTATTGGTGCGCCGTCGTTATAATCGATGTTCGCGTTCAGGAACGAAGAGAGCAGCACGATTCCGTTGAGCCCGATGCCGCGGTCCTGCAGATACTTCGACAGCAGGGCCGATCGCATCGTACCGTACGACTCGCCAAAGAGAAAGCGGGGCGAGTTCCAGCGGTTGAAGTTCGTGATGTAGCGTTGAATGAACTG
Source organism: Vulcanimicrobiota bacterium (assembly GCA_963758805.1). Lineage (GTDB taxonomy): Bacteria > Vulcanimicrobiota > Vulcanimicrobiia > Vulcanimicrobiales > Vulcanimicrobiaceae > Cybelea. The sequence continues at coordinate 422,353 of CAVWWP010000001.1, read as the reverse complement.
GCCGAAGGCCGCGCAGTCCTCGTCGACACCCCAGAAGTCCTTAGGTGTTCCAGCGCCGATGATGCGCCCGTACCCGCTGCCGGGCATATCGATGAAGACTATGTCGGTCTTGTCGAGGAGCGTGTACTGATTGTCGACGAGCCGGTACGGCGGCGGGCCGGTCAGCGTACCGTCGGCGGTGGCAACGCGGACCGGTCCAAACGAGCCCATCCGAAGCCAGATCGTCGAGCTTCCCGGGCCGCCATTATAGAAGAAGGTGACCGGGCGTTTCGATGGATTGGCCCCGTCGAGCGTATAGGCGGTGTAAAAGACGCGTGCGGTCGGCTGGTCGTTCGTATTGCGAAGCGTGATCGTGCCCGCGCGAGCCGTATACGCCCAGCTCTTTCCGCCGAGTACGATCGTGTGGTGCGTGACCGCGTCGGGCGTGAGCGCCGGGATCGCCGGTGGCTTCGCCGGCGCAGCTGACGTGGGTTTTGGTGCGCCGATCGCCATCGCGAGAGCGGCGAACAAGAGCATACGCTGCGATGTGAGGCGCAATCAGGAGACCTCCAGTTCAACGCGATTATCGCTCCAGAAGCCGTGCGGTCCTGCCCCGCGCCGCGCCCCGGCGCATCAAAGTTCGCTCAAAGTCCGTACGCGCGATCGATCTCGGCCGCGTAGCGCGCTTCGACGACGCGCCGCTTCACCTTCATCGCGGGTGAGAGCTCGCCGCCTTCGACGGTGAACTCGGCCGGAATCACCACGATCGTGCGAACCTGCTCGAAGTTCGCAAGATCCGCGGTCTGCTTACGCACCTCCGTCGTGAGAAACTTGCGGACGTCATCGCGCGCCGCGAGCACTTCGGCCGCGGCGTTGGGCGGCAGCGCCGGCAGCTCGAGGCGCAGCAAGCTCCAGTTTGGACAGACCAGCGCGATCGGATACGGGCGCCCCAAACCCGTCACCATAACTTGCGCGACGTAGAGCGATCGTTTGATGTTCGCCTCGACGCGAGCCGGCGAGACCCACTTGCCGGTATCCGTCTTAAAGACTTCACCCTTGCGATCGGTAATTCGCAGAAATCCGGCTGCGTCGATCTCGCCGATGTCACCGGTACGCAGCCACTCTCCATCGAGCACTGCGGCAGTCGCTTCGGAATCGCGATAATATCCTTGCATGACGTTGCGGCCGCGAACGAGGACTTCACCATCGGAATCGATGCGGACGTCGACGCCGCTGATCGGCCGGCCGACGGCGCCATATTCGTTTGCACCGAGACGGCTGACCGAAACGGCCGGCGATGTTTCGGTGAGACCGTAACCCTGCATGATCGGCACGCCAAGCCCCAAGAACGTCATCGCCGTATCGACGTGCAACGGTGCGCTGCCGCTCGTGAGAAAGCGCACGCGATCGAGTCCAAGCCGCGCTCGGACCTTTCGCAGGACGATGCGCGACGCGAGCGCGTATTGCGCCGCCAGCCACGGCGCAACTCTTCCCCCAAACGTCTTGGCCCGCGCGTACTCGCGGCCGGCGTCGAGCGCCCACGGCACGAGCTTGGCCTGCAGGCCACCCGCCCGTCGCGCCTGACCGTTCACGCCGGCGAGCACGCGTTCGAAGATTCGCGGAACCGACGTCATCTCGGAGGGCCGCGCCGATTGAAGATCGCCGAGCAGCTCCCCCGGATCGTGACAGACGTAATATCGCACCTTCGCGAGTAGATAGATGTAGATGACCGTGTGTTCGTAGATGTGCGAGTACGGCAAGACCGAGAGCACGCCGGAGCTAGCATCGAGGCCTTCGAATCCACACGCGAACGAGACTTGTGCGTCGAAGCCGAGATTGTCGTGCGAGAGCATGACGCCTTTGGGTTGTCCGGTCGTGCCGGACGTATAGATGAGAACCGCCAGATCGCCGGGCCGGAGACTCGCCGCGTAGGTCGCAGGCAGCTCGGGCCGGCTCGAACGAATCGTGGCGCCATGCGATTCGAACGCCGCCAGCCCGTCGGTGCCGGTTGAACCGAAGAGGACGGCGCGCGGTAACGCGGCGCCGCTGGCACGCAGATGCGCTAAGGTTTCGGCCGAATCGGTAAAAATGAGTTTCGCACCCGAGTGCTCGAGGATGTAGCGGGTATGATCGAGCGCTTGCGTCGGATAGATTGGAACCACGACGCAGCCTGCAAAGAGGATCGCAAAGTCGCAGACGATCCAGTCGACGCAGTTATGTGAAACGAGCGCGATGCGGTCGCCTGCATCGAGGCCCGCATCGCGGACGGCGCAGGCAACGCTTTCGACACGCTCGAGCAGCCGGACGTTCGATAGCGGTGACCAATTCCCGTTCACACGCTCGATCAGCACGTCGTCGCGAGGCTGCACGAGCGCCGTCCGAATCAACTGCGGCAGCGTTGCCTGCGCGGGAAGTTCGGGCGGCATGTGCCGCTGTTCGCTCGACCCCCGGTGCCCCCTTTGCTACGGCGTTTGCAAGTATGCGCGCGCGCGTTCCAAACGCGACTGCGTCATGCCGGCAACGTCGAGCAACTCGTCGAGCGAGGTGAAGGCGCCCTCGCGTTCGCGTAGGTCGACGATACGCTGCGCGATGGCGTGCCCGATGCCGGGGACGGCGGCAAGCTCGCTTGCATCCGCGCGATTGATGTCGACGTTCGCGCCGGCCTGCAGCGCGGCGGCGTGGCGACGACTGCGGCGATGCGTCGCGCTTACGGAGCGCACGCTCTCCCCGATAGCGGGAACGGCAATTTCGTCGCCGTCGGCGACGCGCGCCGCGAGGTTAACGGCCGCCGCGTCGGCGGAGGCGGTGAGGCCGCCGGCGAGCGCAACTGCGCGCGCATTGCGATCGCCGGCGTGAAGCGTGTAGAGTCCGGGCTTATGCACCGCGCCCGCGACATAGACGACGAGCTCTTCGCTGCCCGCATCGCGGCGATGGCGGTACCGCGGCGGCGGCGCGAGGGGAAGCGGCGACGCTGCGGTCGCCTCGATTGCCGGATGCGGAGCAGGATGCCACACCGCGAAGGCGGCGAGGCCGATCAGGGCTGTTGCCAGTGCGATACGCGTGACCATGCGCTCCCATCACGCGCCGGCGTGCGACCGGAAAGGGTGGCGCATCGCTGCGCGAGCGTGTACGATGCTCTTCATGGCCGAGAGCTACGATTTTCGGACGATCGAGCAGAAGTGGCAGTCGCGCTGGGCCCGCGAGGACCTCTACCGCGCCCACGACGCCGGCGAGCGCCCGAAGTTCTACGTCATGGAGATGCTGCCGTATCCGTCCGGCGATCTCCACGTCGGGCACGCGAAGAACTACTCGATCGGCGACGCGATCGCGCGCTTGATGCGGATGCTCGGGCACGACGTCCTGCACCCAATGGGCTGGGACGCGTTCGGATTGCCGGCCGAGAACGCCGCAATCTCGCGCGGCATCGACCCTGCCGTCTGGACGACCGAGAACATTCTCAACATGCGCCGCCAACTGCAACTGATGGGAACGAGCTACGACTGGACGCGCGAGATCGCGACCTGCGAACCTGAATACTACCGTTGGAATCAGTGGCTCTTCTTGCGGCTCTACGAGCACGGTCTCGCCTACAAGCGCGAGGCGCCGGTGAACTGGTGTCCGCACGACAAAACGGTTTTGGCAAACGAACAGGTCATCGATGGACGCTGCTGGCGCTGCTCGCATCTCGTCGAACGGCGCAATCTCTCGCAATGGTTCTTGAAGATCACGGCTTTTGCCGACCGGTTGCTCGAAGGATTGGATCGATTGAACGGCTGGCCGGAACGCACGCGAACGATGCAGCGCAACTGGATCGGACGCAGCGAGGGCGTGCAGTTCGCCTTCACAGTCGACGGCGTCGATGCGAAGATCGAGGTCTTCACGACGCGGATCGACACGCTGTTCGGCGCAACGTTCGTCGCGATCGCGCCCGAGCATCCGGTCGTGGAAGCGTTACGCGCGGTGATTTCGCGCCGGCACGCACAAGAGATCGACGCGTTCGCCAAAAGCCTGAGCTCGAAGTCGGAACTCCAACGCACGAGCTTGATGGAAAAACAAGGCATATTCACCGGCGCCTACGCGATCAATCCGATCTCGCACGAGCGCCTTCCGATTTGGGTTACGAACTATGTGCTTGCCGAGTACGGAACGGGGGCGGTCATGGGCGTTCCCGCGCACGACGAGCGCGACTTCGACTTTGCGAAACGTCATGGACTGCCGATCGCGCAGGTCATCGTGCCGGCGGGCGCCGAGGCGAGCGTTCCGCTCGAAGCCCCGTTCGTCGACGACGGACGCCTTATTGCGAGCGACGATTTCAACGGCATGTCCAGCGCGCGGGCACGTGAAGCACTCGCCGAGCGCCTTATCGCACACGGCGTCGGCACGCGACGCGTCAACTTTAAGTTGCGCGATTGGCTGATCTCACGCCAGCGGTACTGGGGCACACCGATTCCGATCGTCTATTGCGCGACGTGCGGCGAAGTGCCGCTCCCCGACGAGCAGTTGCCGATTCTATTGCCGCCCGGCACGCGCTTCGAAGGCGAAGGTTCGCCGCTCGCGGCGATCGCGGAGTTCGTCGAGACGACCTGTCCGAAGTGCGGCGGCCCGGCGCGGCGCGAGACCGATACGATGGATACGTTCTTTGAATCGTCGTGGTACTATCTGCGCTATCTCGATCCGCACAACGATCGCGCACCGTGGACTCAAGAGCGCGCGGCGCGCTGGATGAACGTCGATCAGTATATCGGCGGCGCCGAACATGCCGTGCTGCATTTGCTCTACTCGCGCTTCTTCTACCGGTTCTTTCACGACCGTGGCTGGGTGACTGGCTCCGACGAGCCGTTCGAACATCTCTTTCACCAGGGGCTCGTACTCCACGACGGTGAGAAGATGTCGAAGTCGCGCGGGAATGTCGTCGGCATCGATCACACGGCCGAGACGCACGGCATCGATGCGATGCGCCTCTTCCTCCTGTACGTAACGCCGCCCGAGGAGACGAGCGACTGGACGAGCGACGGCATCAGCGGCCGGGTGCGACTGCTCAACCGTATGTGGCGCGCCTGCGAACCGTTCTTTACGACCGAACCGTGTGACTGCGCGAAAACGCCGCGCGAGCTGCCGAGCCTCGACGACAGAGCCGAGCGCGGTCTGTTGCGTGCCGTCCATCTCGCGGCCAAATCGGCGATCGACGAGACCGCAACGCGCCGGTTCCACTTTAATGCGACAATCGCCAAGCTCGACGAGCTCGTCAATGCGATGACGGCGGCCGCTGCTCGTAAGAACTCCGCGGCGCTGCAGTATGCCGCCCATGTGCTACCGGTCGTGATCGCGCCCTTCGCACCGCACATCGCCGAAGAGTTGTGGGAGCGGCTCGGGCACTCGACCTCGGTGCATCTGCAACCCTATCTGGCGCCCGACGAGCGTGCGATCGCCGTCGACGAGATCACGCTCGTCGTGCAAGTCAACGGCAAGATTCGGGCGCGGATCGCCGCTTCGACCGGCATCGACGAAGAGCAAGCCGTGGCGCTGGCGATGCTGGATTCCAACGTAAAGGCGCAGCTCGACGGCAAAGAGGTGCGCAAGCGCATCTACGTGCCCGACAAACTGCTCAACCTGGTCGTCTAAACTCCTTCGCGTCGCAGCATCGCGTTATAGATCTCGCGTACGCGTTCCAGCGTGTCGATCTCGCCGGCGGCCTTATCGTCGCGGATGCGAACGATACGCGGAAAGCGTAATGAGAAGCCGCTTTCGTGCAGATCGCTCTCGGCGATCACGTCGAACGCGACTTCGAGCACGACCTCCGGTTCGACCGGAATCTCGTGAGCGCGCGCTTTGTGACGCTGCGCCTCCGTCGGGAGTCGATGGGCGAGGAACCACGGTGTGAGCTGCGCTATCTCCGCATCGGTCAATCCGGAGTAAGCTTTCCCGATCGCCTGAAGCGTCCCGTCGTCGCCGCGAACCGCAAATGTATAGTCGGAGAGCACGCCCGCGCGCTTCCCGTCGCCCCACTCCACGGCGATCACGGCGACGTCGAGCGTGGAGAGCTCGCGCTTGAGTTTGAGCCACCATTTTCCGCGCCGCCCGGGCGCGTACGGCGAATCGACGCGTTTGAGCATCAACCCCTCGTTGCCGCGTGCGCGCGCGGCATCGAAGCTCGCGTTGACGCCGGCGGAAGCGTCGACCAGCTCGGCCTGGGCGACCTGCAGATGCGGGTTCTCGACGATCGTGCGCTCGAGTCGTTTGCGGCGCGCGTGCAGCGGCTCGTCGATTAGGAACTCGTCGCCGAGCGCGAGAATGTCGAAAGCGACGTACGCGAGCGGCACTTCGCGCACGAGCCCCTCGTCGACGTTCTTGCGCTGCAGGCGCGTCTGAAGCATGCGAAATGGAAGCACGTGTCCGTCGCGCATCGCGACGATCTCGCCATCGAAGATCGCGCGGCACGAGAGCGCCGCCAGGCCGGCGGCAACCTCGGGATAGGAAGCCGTCACGTCGTTGAGCCGGCGGGAGAAGAGTTTGACGGTACCATCTCTCAGATGCGCCTGCGCGCGAATGCCGTCGTATTTATCCTCGAGCAGCCACTCGTGTTCGGCCAGCTCGTCATACGCATCGCCGTACGTAATCGGCGTCGCCAGCATAAAGCCGATCGGCGTTCCGTACGCGACGCGCAGCCGATCTAGGCACGCGTGCTTCGCGGCAACCGCGACTAGGCCGGCGTCACCGGCGGCCATCGCCGCTCGCCGGACCGCTGCCGGATCGGCATCGAACGCCCGCACGATCGCATCGAGCACCAACGCTTCGCGTAAACCGGCGCGCAGATCGCCGGTCACGATCTTTACGACGTACGTCGCGACGAGCGGATCATCGCAGGCACGAAGAATGCGCTCGAGAATCGCTTCCCGCCGTTTTCCGGCGTTCTTTCCGACTGCCTGCGCCATCGCCGCGAACAGCTCTGCAAGCGTCGCGGGCGTGAGCCGTTCCGTAAAGAGTCCCGCGTCGACCGGCGGACGCGCGAGAACGCCGAGCGCCGCGCCGAGATCGCCGGTTACCCGGTAGGCCTCACCGAGTTGCGCGTCGTCGAAGCGCCAGACCCGCTTGGCGACCGCAACTAACGTGCGGCCGCCGACGGAGAGTTTGCGCGCATCGCGCGCAAGCGGCGTTCCGGAGAAGAATCGTGCGGCAGCGAGCAGATCGGAATCTTCGAGCGAGCGAAGGTACTCCGCTAAGACGGCAGTTTTATCGAGTTTGCCGGAGAGCGAAGCGATCGTTTGCGCGGCATCGGCGAAGCGATCCATCGGACGAGGCGCCGCCTACGATGCGTTCTGCACCGGATACGTCTCGAAGTACTCGTATGTCGCGCGAATGCCGTCGATCAAGGCCGTCATCGGTGCCCAGCCGAGATCCGAACGCGCGCGTGACGAATCGAACTGCGCAGCGCGGGCGTCGCCGGGACGGGGCGGCGCATGTTCGACCGGCGCCGCAAAACCGCTGATCGCGCGCAAATGATTGTAAATCTCGTTCACGCTCGTCGGAATGCCCGTGCCGATGACGTAACACGATCCGGAACCGCGCTCGAGCGCCGCGACGTTCGCGGCCGCAACATCGGTGACGAAGACATAATCGCGTGTCTGCTCGCCATCCCAATCGATACGCACGCCTTCGTGCTGGAGGAAGCGTCCGATAAAGATCGAGATCACGCCCGCCTCACCGTTGGGGTCTTGGCGCGGTCCGTAGACGTTCCCGTAGCGCAGCGCGGTAAAATCGAGTCCGCGCTCGTTCTTGTAGAACTCCAAATACCGTTCGCCGACCATCTTGCTGATGCCGTACGGCGACGTCGGCCTTTGCGGCGTCTCGTCTGTGATCGGGAGGTGCTCGGGCGTGCCGAACGTCGCGCCGCTCGATGCGAAGATCACTTTGCGTGCCCCGACGCGTGCGGCGTTCTCGAGCACGTTCAGAAGTCCCACGACATTGACTTGGGCGTCGTAGATCGGATCGCGCGAGGAGATCGCCACCGAGTGCTGCGCGGCGTGATGGCTTACGACTTCGGGCTCGAAATCGGTAAATATCCGCGCAATCGTCTCGTCGCGAATATCCATGTGCACGAGCGAAACGCCGCTGGGAAGATTGGCTCGGCGGCCGCCGCCGCGCTCCCACAACGAGTCGATGACGAGCACGTCGTGACCCCCGGCAAGGTATGCGTCGACGATATGCGAGCCGATAAAGCCTGCCCCGCCCGTGACGATGATTCGCACGACCCCGGTGTACGGTAAACGAAGAGCCATTCCCTAGACTGGACGGCCGTTTGTCGCAGGAGAGCGACGAATGCCCGCCTACGCTCTCCTGCTTTTCGCGATCGGATGCGTGCTTGGTGCGCTCGCAGTGCAACCGCTTGCGCCCGACGTTCGCGACATCGTTCTCGGCGCAACTCTTCTGCTCGGCGCTTATGCATCGACCCGCCACGCGTCGCGCTTGCGCGTGCTGCTCCTGGTCGCGCTCGCCGCCGGCGCGTCCAGCGCGGCGCTGCACGAGCGATCGCAACCGCATGTCGTCGAAAGCCGCACGGCGCGTTACTCGGGCGTCGTGCTCGACCGATCGCCGGCCGATGACGGTTCGGCCGCGCTGACATTCGCATGCGATTGTTCGTTGCGGCTGCTCGTGCGTGCGCGTGAGGAAGCGCCGGCCATCGGTGCTCGCGTGCTCGTTCGCGGGCGGCTCGAACCGTTCGACGACGCGCGCAATCCCGGCGAGCCGAGCGAACGTGCAATCGAACGCGAACGCGGCCTCGACGGCGAGATCGCTGACGCGGCCATCCTACGATCGGTTGCGCAGCGAACGGCCGATCCGCAAGTCTGGCTCGCAATCGCTCACGAATGGGCCGGCGATAGATTTCGCGAGCGGCTCGGCGAACCGGCGGCATCGATTGTCGCGGGCGAGCTCTGGGGTGAACGCTCCGCGCTTCCGCCCGACCTGCGCGCCGAGTTTCAAGAGACCGGAACGACGCATATTCTCGTGACTGCCGGGCTCCACGTCGGCGCGGCGCTCGCGTTACTGCTCGTAATCCTGGGACCGTTCTCGCTGCCGCGCTGGCTTGGCTGTGGCGTGGCGATCGCCGCCGCATGGGCGTTCGTCTGGTGGAGCGGCGGACAACTCCCTGCCGTGCGCGCCGCGACGATGGCAACCGCAGCGTTGAGCGCGCGCGCCTGCGGGCGCGCTACCTTCACATGGAACGCGCTTTCGATCGCGGCCATCGCGATCGCGCTCGGCCGCCCCGAATCCCTCCCCACGGCATCCTTCGCACTCTCGTTCTCATGCGTCGGTGCAATCTTTGCGGCACTCGGCCCGATCGAGCGATGGGTCGAGCCTCGAATCGCGCTGCCCGCGCGGCTGCGCGAAGCGCTCTGCCTCGCAATCGTGACGCAGCTGGGCACCTGGCCGGTCACGGCGGCGGTCTTTCTCCAGTTCACGCCTTACGCCGTCGTCGCAAACGTTGCGATCGTGCCGTGCGTCGCGGTGACGATGGGGCTCGCCACCACCCAACTCGCATTCTCGTGGGCGCCGCCGCTCGCACAAGCCGCGGCAAATCTCAACGCGTGGGTTTTGGCCTGGATGCTCGGGGTCGTGCGCGCACTTGGATCGGCGCCGCATGCCATGGTGCCGATGACGCCCGCACCGGCATGGTGCATCGCTGCGTACGATATGGCGTTCGTCGCCGCCGCGTACTCCTGGCGGCGCGGCGTATCTACGATAGCGATTGCGGCGCTTGTGGTGGCGGCAGGATTCGTGCTCTGGCCACCACGCGCCATCGATCCGCGTTTGCGCATCACCGTGCTGGATGTCGGTCAAGCCGATGCGATTGTCATTCAGACGCCGCGCGGTCACACGCTCCTCGTCGATGCCGGCGGCCGCCTAGAGCGTGGCGCGCAGGGTGACGACTCGAGCGCCGAGCGCGTTGGTGAACGCGTCGTAGTGCCGTTTCTGCTGCGCGACGGAATCCATGCCGTCGATGCACTCCTCATCTCGCATCCGCACGGCGATCATGCAGGCGGCGTCGCGCCGACTCTCCGTCGCCTGAGGGTGGACGAGCTTGCCGACAGCGGTCAACTCTACGACGGACATGCCTATCGCGACGCGATCGCCACCGCGCGTGCAAGCGGCGTGCCGATCGTGCTTCCACGTGCTGGGATGGAGTGGAGGACCGACGACGGCGTCGTTCTGCACTTCATCGGCCCGTCGATGCCGTTCATCGGTGGACGCAACGCGATCAACAGCAACTCGATCGCGTTCATCCTCACGTACCACCACTTCCGTATGCTCTTCACCGGCGACGCTGGCAGCGAATCCGAGGCGCGATTCCTCACGGAGGGGATCGACCTGCACGCCGACGTCCTTAAGGTCGGGCACCACGGATCGGCTTACGGTTCGTCGCCGCAGTTCGTTGCTGCCGTCGCGCCGCGCTACGCGATCGTCTCCGTCGGACGCCACAACCTCTTCGGGCACCCGGCTCCATCGACGCTCGACACACTACGGCGTTTCGGCGCGACGATCTATCGGACCGATGAAAATGGGGCGGTTTCGATTACGACGGGAGGGTCGACGGTCGCGATACAACCATTTCTCGTGCCGAAAAAAGCCGAGGTGATACCGCTCCGGTAGATCGAACCCTCGCTGCATGCCCGGATCGAGCACCTTCCTTACGGCGCATTGGAAATACCTCGCGATGGTGAACTATGCAGTCGATCCGGCGCTCTTGGCAATGCGCATCCCTCCGGGTACCGAGATCGACTTCTTCGCCGGCCACGCATTTGTCAGTGTTGTCGGCTTTCGGTTCGTAGATACGCGCCTCGGCGGCATCGCAATCCCGTTTCATCAAGATTTCGACGAGATCAATCTACGCTTCTACGTCCGGCGGCGCGCAGCGGACGGATGGCGTCGTGGCGTCGCGTTTGTGCGAGAGCTCGTTCCCAAACGTGCGATCGCGACGGTCGCGCGGTTCGGCTTTCACGAGCCCTATGCAACCGTATCCATGTCGCACGATCTGCAGGACTATCGAACGAACGGCCAGCGCCGCGTTTCGGTCGCGTACCGCTGGTCGGGTTGGGGAACCGGCTCGATTCAGGTGCAGGCGCACGGTGACCCAGCCTTCCCGGCCGAAGGAAGCGTGGAACAGTTTATCGCTGAGCATTACTGGGGATACGGCACCGGCCGCGCGGGCGTGGGTTTGGAGTATTCGGTGAAGCACGACCCGTGGCGCCTTTGGATCGCCGACGACGCCTCGTTTTCCGGCGAGACGGCTACCGTGTACGGCAGCGAGCTCGCGCGCGTCCTTGAAAGAACTCCGCATTCCTCGCTGCTCGCCGAAGGCTCGCCAATCTCGGTATCCTGGGCGCGAAGCTTCGGCCAATGAACGGCGTTGTGCTGTACGACGGTGCTTGCGAGTTCTGCTCGAGATGGCTCCGATACTGGACGCCATTGCTGCGCCGTAACGGCTACAACGTCGAAACGCTGCAAGAGCCGTGGGTCGCCACGCAGTTGGGGATGCCTCAGCGATCGGTCGCGGGGGTAATTGGAACTTTCATCGGCAGCTCGATCTGATGCGGATCGATCTCTCCATCGCCTTCCGCCGAACGGAGATGGTGCGGGGCGAAGCGCAGGTACATGATGGGAATCAGCAGCAGCGTGAGGATGAGCGAGCTCGAAAGACCGCCGATGACGACGATTCCGAGCGGACGCTCGGCCTGCGAGCCAGGGTCGATTGCGAGCGCGAGCGGCAGCATACCGGCGATCATCGCCAGCGTCGTCATGACGATCGGCCGGAACCGCGTATGCGCGCTCTCTTTGATCGCTTCAAGCTTCGTCATGCCTTCCTCGCGCAACTGATTCGCGAAGTCGACGAGCAGGATGCCGTTCTTCGCCACCAGGCCGACGAGCAAGATCGAGCCGATCATCGAGAAGAGGTTGAGCGTTTGATGCGTGATCGCGAGGGCGCCGAGCGCACCGACGACAGCGACCGGCACCGTAAACATAATGATGAACGGCGTCACGTAGCCGTTGTAAAGCGCGACCATCAACAAGTAGACGAGTAAGATCGAGAGCGCCAGCGACAGCGCCATCTCAAAGATGGTGTCGTGGACATTCTCCTGGTTGCCGCCCGCAACCGGCGTCACGGTCACGTTCTTGGGGATGTTCAGCGCGCCGAGCCGCTTTTCGAAGGCGCGCTCGACGTTGGAGAGCGTCGCACCCGGCGCGATGTTCGCACCGATCAAGATGACGTTGCGCCGGTTGATACGCATGATGAGGGGCGGCGCCGGAACCGGAACGAGCTTTGTGATGTCGGCGACGCGGATAATGGATCCATTGCTGGCGCGAATCGGAATCACGCCGATGCCGGAGAGCGAGCGCAAGTCGGGCTCGGGATAGATCACCTGTACGTCCTTGAGGCCATTGGAACCGGTAAACTCTGTCGCCGTGTCGCCGCCGAACGCGGCGCGCACGGCCTGCGCCGCGGTGCCGATGCTTGCATCGAGGGCTCGCGCCGCGCCGCGATCGAACTCGATGTCGACTTGCGGCGAGTTCTGTGCCAGCGACGTCGTTGCATCGATCGCACCGGGTGTTGAAGCGAGCGCCGCAAAGGCGCGCGCGGCGGTAGGCGACGGATCGGCAGTCAAACTCGAGACGACATAGCTGATCGGCTGCGCGATGCCGCCGGACGGATCGGTCGCAGGAACGGCAACGACCTTTGCATCGGGCAGCAGCTGCCCCACCTGCTTGCGAAGGTTGTCGACCCAGTACGTAGTCGAATGCCCGCGGCGATCCTTAAGGAAGATGTGGATCTGCGCGACGGCGCCGTTGTTGATATACCCGCTGACCTCACCTTGGTACGCGCCGGCCATCGACGTTTCAGATTCGAGATCCGGTACGCCGTCGACGCTTTGCTCGGCGCGCCGCAAGGCCGCCTGGGTCTGCGTCAGCGGCGTTCCGGTTGGGAAGTTGATCGTCACGAATATCTCGCCGCGATCGACCGGCGGCATATACTCGAAGCCAACGATGCCGAGCGGAATGAGAAGCAAGGCGAGAACGAGGCTGCCGAACGAAACCCAAACGACGAGCGAGCGGTGCTCCAATCCCCACAGCAACGCACGATCGGTGTACCAGCGGCGCGAACGCTCGAACGCGGCGGTAAACCGATCGACGATTCGCCACGGCTTCCAACGCGAATGGAGCGCCCAGCGTCCGGCGAGCGCCGGCGTGACCGCGAACGAGACGAAGAGCGACGTCAGCGTCGCCACCGTCACGACCAGGCCAAACTCGCGCAAGAAGAGACCCACCGAACCCGGCAGGAACGAGATCGGTAAGAAGACGACGACGATGACGAGCGTGATGACGATGGTTGCAACGCCGATCTGCGTCAAACCGTTGACTGCCGCGACCTGCGGTGGCTCGCCTTCCGATGCGTGTCGTTCGATATTCTCCAGGACCACGATCGAGTCGTCGACGAGAATACCAATCATGAGCGTCATCGCGAGCAGCGAGACCGTATCGAGCGTGAATCCGACGACGCGCATCGCCGCGAGCGTGACCAAGAACGAGGTTGGTACTGCAATCATTACGACGATCGCGTTGCGCCACGAACGCAGGAAGAAGAGCATGACGATCGCCGTGAAGACGATTCCCTCGACGAGCGTCCGCGTCACACCGGAGAGCAGCTCCTTCGTGTACGTCGATTGCACGTTGAGAACGCGGAAGTTGATGTCGGGGTACTGGGCTTGCAGCGTCGGCAGCTCCGCAATCACGGCATTCGACGCCGTCACCTCGCTCGAACCGGCCGCCTTCTGCACGTCGAGCTCGACGGTCGGCTTGCCGTCCGTATAGGCGAAGACACGCTGCGTCTCGTACGAGTCCTTGACGTTAGCCACGTCGCCGATGCGGTAAAGGCGTGCCGCCGCGCTCCAGGGATAGACGGTGCTCGTCGACGCGCTCGCGAAGGTCGTGGAGTTGCCGAGTAACAGCTCGGCCACCGACGGCACGTCGGTAATGTCGCCGCGGACGTCGATGTTCGTCTCCCGATCGGGCTGATAGACGATGCCGCCGGGAGCGCGGACGTTATTATTTGCCACCGCGTTGATGACGTCGGTAAGTGTGAACCCCGAGGATTGTAGCGAGTACGGTTTGACGTTGACTTGGATCGACGCGGTGACGCTTCCGTTCTCCTGAACGTACGAGACGCCGGGAACCTGTTCGATAGCCGGCACGATCTTGTTCGTCACGATCGCCGAAAGATCGCCGAGCGAGAGCGTCGCCGATGACGCGATGAGCGAGACGACGACTGCTTCGCTCGGATTGTAGATCGATATTTGCGGCGTCGGGAGATCGACGGGCAGTTGGTGCAGCGCGTTCTGCACGCGCCCTTGCACTTGAACGAGATCCGTATTCTGATCCGAGGTTAGCGAGAAGACGGCAACGATCGACGCCTGGCCCGGCTCGATCGACGTCTGAACGTAACTGAGATCCGGAGCGCCGGCGATCTGGTCTTCGAGCGGCCGGACGATCGCATCGCGCATCTCGCTTGTCGACGCGCCCGAATAGGTCAGCAAGACTTGGATCGACGGCACGTCATAGTTCGGCAGCTGCTGCTTGACCAAGTTGAAGCCCGCGACCGTCCCCGCCAGCAGCACGAGCGAGAGGAAGACCGTGACGAGCGTCGGCCGGCGAACGAAGAGCCGCGTCAGCCACATTAGCGTGAGGCTCCCGTTGCAGCCAGCTCATGGAGCTCGCGCCGCACGTTCTCGCGACTTCCCTTCGGGCTGGGGCCAAGCCACATGAACATCACCGGCACGAGCACGAGCGTCAGCAGCAGCGAGCTGATCAAACCGCCGATCACCACGATGCCCAGCGCTTGGCGCTGCGCTGCGCCGGCATCGAGCGCGAGTGCAATCGGCGTCATGCCGGCGATCATCGCACACGTCGTCATAATGATCGGACGGAAACGTTCGCGCGCCGCTTCAATCATAGCGTTTGGCCGGCTCATTCCCGCCTCTACCATATGGTTCGCAAAATCGACGAGCAGAATGCCGTTCTTCGAGGCTAATCCGACCAGCAACACGGTACCGATGAGCGAGAAGAGGTTGAGCGCCTGATGCGTGATCGCGAGGGAACCCAAGGCGCCGACCGCGGCGACCGGCACGGCGAACATGATGATGAACGGCAGGCGGTAGCTGTCGTAGAGCGCGACCATGAGCAGATAGACGAGCAAGAGCGAGAGGAGCAGCGCAGTGCTCATACCGCGCACGGTGTCGGAGAGATTCTGCTGTTGGCCGCCGACATTCGCCTTGACCGTCACGAAATCAGGAAGGTGCAGCCCGGCGAGACGACGCTGGAAGTTGTGCTGGACGATCGATTGAGTCGCCCCCGGCGCGAGATTCGATTGCACGTGCACGACGGTCTCGCGGTTCGTGCGGGTCATCAGCGGCGACGATGGGTCCTGCACGTACCGTGCAACGTCGCCGATGTACGAGAGCCTGCCGCCGTTCGTTCGCAACGGAATCTCGCTGAGCGTTGCCAAGTTTGTCTGGAACTCGCGCGGATAGATGACCTGCACGTATTTGATGCCGCGCGCGGTGTTGAACTCGGTCGCGAGCGTCCCGCCGAAGGCGGCGCGAATCGACGACGCCGCCTGACCGATGTTGATTCCCAATGCGCGCGCCCGATCGCGATCGAACTCGACGTTGACCTGCGGCGCAAGCTGCTCGGCCGAACTGTTCACGTTAGCCGTCCCCGGCGTATCGCGCAGCGCCTGCGCGACCTGTTCGGCGTAGGCCTCAGGATGGTCGTCGGTCGAGCTCACGAGGTAGTCGATCGGCTGCGCATTGCCGCCACCCGTGCCGGTCGCGGGAATCGAGACGACGTGCGCCGTCGTCGCGATCGACGAAGCAATGCGTCCTAAAACCGGCGCCCAGTAGCTCGTCGGATGTTTTCGTTTGTCCTTGAGAAAGACGTGAATCTGACCGACCGAACCCTGCACAAGCAATCCGCCGAAGTTGGCTTGCGTTCCACCCGCGAGCGCGGTCTGCGACTGTACGTCGGGCAGTTTTTCGAACCGGCCGGCGATCTCCGCGATCGCGCCGTTGACGGTCCCCAGCGGTGTACCCGTCGGATAGGTCACCTGCACGAATATCTCCCCGCGATCGACCGGCGGCATGAACTCAAAGCCGACGACGCCGAGCGGCACGAGTGCGATTGAGAGCACGACCGCAGCCGCAGAGACGGAGACGACGATCCAGGGGCGGCCCAGCGCCCACGGGAGCGCGCGGCCCGCATACCATTGGCGCAGCCTTTCGAAGCCGTGCGCGAAGCGCTCGATGGGCTTAGGCGCGTTCCAGTTCGAGAGTAGCGACCAGTTAGCGGCCAGTGACGGCGTCACGGTGAAAGAAACGCAAAGCGACGTCAGGGTCGCTACGACCACGACGAGCGCGAACTCGGAGAGAAACTTGCCGACGGTACCGGGCAGAAACGCAATCGGCAGAAAGACGACCACGTCCACCAGGGTGATGACCACGGCCGCCGGACCGATCTGCGTGCGGCCCTTGATCGCCGCCTCGCGCGGCGCCTCGCCATTCTCGTAGTGACGCTCGACGTTTTCGAGCACGACGATCGAATCGTCGACGAGGATCCCGATGATGAGCGTCATCGCGAGCAGCGAGACGGTGTCGATCGTGAAGTTGACCGCCCGCATTGCGGCTAGCGTTACGCAGAGCGAAGCGGGAATTGCGATCAGCACGACGATCGAGTTGCGCCATGACCGCAGGAAAAAGAGCATCACGACGGCCGTGATGAGGATCGCCGCGATCAGCGTATGGAACACGCCCCAAATCTGTTGCTTCGTGTACGCGGCTTGATTGTTGAGGATCGAGAAGTCGATCTCGGGATAGGTCTTCTCGATCGACGGCAGCGCGCGCAGCACGTTCTGCGCCGCTGTCACTTCGCTCGCACCGGTCGCCTTCTGCACGCCGAGCGAGATCGTAGGCACCGTGCCGACGTAACTGTACTGCCGCTGCGGCTCGAACGAATCGGTCACGGTTGCGATGTCGCCGATGCGAAGCTGCCGCGCCGACGCGCTCCACGGATTGAGATTCGAAAGCGAGACGCCGGAGAAGATCGCGCCTAACGGAGTCGACGCGAGCGCCGCCGCGGCCGGCGCCGCGCTCGGCGCCGCAACCGTCGTCTGGGCGATGACGCTAGCGGCAAAGTTGGACGCCAGGACCGGCGACGAGGTCGGGAGCGGCGAAGGCGTCGGGACGACGATTGCGGCCGTGTTCGGCGTCACGTAGGGTGACGGCGTCGGCGCCGCCCCGCTCAACGATTGCACGCTTGGCTCCGTAAACGGCGTCGCAGTCGCCTCCGCCGCAACGGCCCCGTTCGAACTCGATGCGGGCGTCGCGAGCGCGGTTGCCGCACCGCCGCTCGCACCCGACGCCGCCGATGTCGACGGCGCGCCCGGCGAGCCCGGTAGCGCCGGATAGGAGTACGACGCGTTGCCGAACGTCGACGTGAACTGCGACGCGGCCATGATCGGCAGATCCGCGACGGTACGTGCGCTGCGAACGTCGCCGCGCACGTCGATCGTCGTCTCGTGATTTGGAAGATAGGCGATGCCGCCGGGCTCGCGCGCGTTGTTCGAGGAGATCGTGTTGACGATGTCGTTAAGCGTGTAGCCGGTCGCCGAGAGCAGATGTGGGTTGACGGCAACCTCAATCGCGGGTGTGACCGAACCGCCGACGTTGACGTTCGAGATCCCATCGACTTGCTCGAGGTCCGGCACGATGTTGTTCGTGACGATCGCTGAGAGCGCGCCCGCCGGAACGGAGCGCGAGCTCACGCCGATCGTGAGGACCGTCGCTTCGGCCGGATCGAATGTCCCAACCGTCGGCGCGGGCATGTCGCTGGGCAGGTCCGATTGCGCGATCATGCACTCGGCGCTGCACCTGCACGAGGTCGGTCGTCTTATTCGACGTCAGCGCGAAGACGGCGGAGATCGTCGCCTGGCCCTGCTGCACGGTCGTGTTGATGTGGTCGAGATCGGACGCGCCGGCGATCGCGTCTTCGATCGGGCGGACGATCGCGTCGCGAATCTCGGTCGTCGAGCCGCCCGGATAGCTCGCGCGGACGGTGATCGTTGGAAAGTCGATGTTCGGAAACTGCTGCTGTACGATGGTCGCCAGCGCGACGAAGCCGGCAACTGCGATCAGCGCGAGGGCAACGAAGACGAGTGCGGGTCGTTGGACGAAGAGGCGCGTCGGCCACATGGCGCGTTACGGCGTCGGGGACGGGCCCGGTGTGGCGAGCTGCTGACCCCCAGTGAGGCCGAGCTGTCCGTTCGAGACGACGTGCGTGCCTTGGGTGATGCCGGTGACGACCGATGTCTTGCCGTCGCTGCCAAGCTCCTTGACGTTGGTGACCTTGGTCGTGTTGTCGGAATCGACGGTCATGACCGTGTCGTGCGAATCGTCGAGAAACGACGTTGTCGGTATTCCGATGCCGCTGCGCGCCGGTAGATCGACGGTTCCCGTGACCGCCATTCCCGATTTCAAGCGAAGGCCCGGATTTTGTAGGATCGCCTCAACCGTGAAGTTCGTGGAGCCGGGCTGCACCTGTCCGAGCACCGCACTAACCGTTCCTCGATAGAGCACCCCTTCAACGCCCGCGACGGCCACGTCGACTACCGCACCCGGGCGAATGCGAAAGACATCTTGCGACGAGGCGTTGAGCTCGGCATAGACCGGATTGAGCTGCTGCACGGTAAAGATCGTTCGCGAACCTGGATACTCACCCGGATTCAAGTTGCGATTGACGACGATGCCGTCGACCGGCGAAACGATGAGCGCCTTATCGATCTGCGCCTGGATTTGGTCGGCCTGCGCGTGCGCGGATTCCGCGTCGGCTTGCGCCGAAGCGACGTTTGCCGCCTGGAGACCCTTCGTGTAGGTGCCGTTGACCTGCGCGTTGAGCACAGCGGATTGATAGCTCGCGCGTGCCGACGTCACTTGCTGCTGGTCGTTGTGAACCATCGTGCGCTGCTGATCGACCTGCTGTTGCGACACGTAGCCGTTCTTCAGCAGCGACTGATACCGGGTGAGATTTACCTGATCCAGACTCAGCGTCTGTTGCGCCTGGAGCAGACTGGCTTGCGCATTTCGGACCTGATCGCTGCCTTGACCGATGTTGAGCTGGGCTTGATATTGCGTCTGTGATACGTGCGCGTCGGAGGAGTTGGCGCTGCTCAATGCTGCGTTGAGACTCGCACGAAGATCGGTCGTGTCGAGCACGGCCAGCGTCTGCCCGCGGTGGACGTAATCGCCTTCGATGACCGAGACCGAGTCGGTCGGCTCGGAGAGCGAACTCGACATCGAGACGTTCTGATAGGGCGCGACGATCCCGGCGATTTGAACGGTCGGGTGGATCGTCACCGGCGCTGCGGTCGCGGTCGGCACGCTTGCCGGAGCCGACGACCCAATGCGGTGGCCGCGCCGGTGGCCGCCCGCACATCCCGCTACCAGAAGCGCGACCATGCAAAGAAGCACGCCGGCCCGAGAAACGTCCCGAACTGTCGCCCCTGCCGGCGGCGTCGATGCGTGGCTCGCCATTGTCGAAAAAGATACTACCGTAAACATCCACAGACTCGGCTGAGAGCCGGTCGTCTCAACATTACCCGTTTTCGCCGCCCCGCAGCGCCAAGCGGCTCGTCCAGCGATAGAGGCCCAAGACCACGAGGACGAAGCCCAGCGCGCCGGCGACGTTCGCCATGGGTGCAAAACTGTCGCCGACCACCGCGAGCGGCGTCGCATTTCCGCTAAAGACGATGATGCCGGCGAGCACGACGCCGAAAAGACTCTCACCCACAATTAAGCCGGAAGCGAGTAAAACCCCGAGCTGGCTGGCACGTTCCGGTTGCCGCTGACGCGCGGCCCAGCGATTATAAGCCCAACCGGCGACGGC
Source organism: Vulcanimicrobiota bacterium (assembly GCA_963758805.1). Classification (GTDB taxonomy): domain Bacteria; phylum Vulcanimicrobiota; class Vulcanimicrobiia; order Vulcanimicrobiales; family Vulcanimicrobiaceae; genus Cybelea. The sequence continues at coordinate 402,391 of CAVWWP010000001.1, read as the reverse complement.
GCCGACGACGATCGGCGCCGTCGTTCCGGCCGGAAGATAGATGCCCAGCCCGACCGCGAGCGGCGGCAGCGAGTGCCTACCCGTAAGCCGCAGCAACTCGTCGACGACGACGATCGCGATGCCGACGAGCGCACCGATTCCAATCAAACGCCAATCGATCTGTCCGCCGATAACGCCCTTCGCGAGCGCGGAGATGAGCGTTGCTTGGGGAGCCGGCAGCGGTTGTGCGGTGACGCCGTGCACGCTCGGAGCACCGGCAAAACCGTACGCGCGGTTGAGCAGATCGAGGATCGGTGGGATGACGAGCGCGCCCATGATTACGCCCACGACGAGCGATGCCTGTTGCCGCCAGGGCGTCGCGTCGACGAGCTGGCCCGTCTTGAGATCCTGCAGGTTGTCGTTCGAGATCGTCGCGACACACAGCAGCACGGCGGTTACGAAGAGCGCGTACGCGACCAGCGCCGTCGTCGGCGCCACGCCATAGGTGCGCGCGACGATGAGCAACAGCAACGACGCACCGATCACCGCGAGAATCGCTAAGCCGGAGACCGGACTGTTCGACGAGCCGATCAATCCCGCCATATACCCGCACGCCGCCGCGACGAAGAATCCAACCAGGACGATGTAGAGGATTGCAGCCGCCGTTATGACGACCGCAATCGGACCCAGCGTGCCGCCCGCCGCGAACGCGTATAACAGCGCTGCAAGCGGGACGAGCGTCAACGCCGAGATGCCGGCGACGATCGCGATCGGGATGTCCTGCTCGGCGCGCGGTAACGCGGCACCCCCTCCCCGGCGGCGTAGACGCGACACGGCAATCGCGTCGGCGATGCCGGAGACGACCGGGCGCGCGAGCCGGCCGAGCGTCCAGAGCGCTGCCACGCCGATCGCACCCGCGCCGATGAAGCGGACTTGATGCGACCAGACCATCGTCGCGACGGTCGCGGCCGGACCCGCGAGCGGATGGAGTGCCGAAAGCAGCGGCGTCGCTATCGCCCATGCGATAAGTAGACCGGCGAAAATTGCGATGCCGACCGAGAGTCCGACGAGATGTCCGGCGCCGACGAGCGCGAGTGAGTACGAGAAGCCGAATCCGGTCGTTGCGCTGCCGATCCGGAAGTACGCGTTCACGTCGCCGGCAAAGACGCGCGCCGCCGCAACCGCCGCAAACGCGGCCGAGGCGAGCGTACCAACGACCACGGTGAGCAAACCTGCGCGGTTGTGCTCGACGGCCTCCCCGCTGGCCGTACCGACCTTGAGCACTTCGGCCGCAGCGACGCCCTCGGGATAGGGCAGGTCCGAGTTGGTAACGAGCGCGCGCCGCAGGGGGACGCTGTACATGACGCCCAGCACGCCGCCGATCGCGCAGACACCGAATGACTCGACGAACGGAAAGCCGCTCCACCAACCGATCATGACCAGCCCCGGCAATACGAAGATGATCGCCGAGAGCGTTCCGGCGGCCGAGGCCACCGTCTGCACGATGTTGTTCTCGTAGATCGTTGCGTTTTTGAACGCGCGCAAGCACCGCCATCGAGATGACCGCGGCCGGAATCGTCGAGGCAAACGTCAGACCTACCTTGAGTCCGAGATAGACGTTGGCGGCGGTGAAGACCAGCGTGATGGCACCGCCTAAGAGCAGCGCGCGCCCGGTGAGCTCGACTCGCCGATCGTCCATGGCGCCTTGTTGCCCTACGAGACGCGCCGTGCCTTCAAAGTACGAAGCCCGCAGGTGTTACGCTACGGGCCTCGCTGCATCTCCGTTTCGATGTTGCCTGTTTGAAGCCGTTTCCAGCTTCCCACCGACGTTTCGATCGGTTTGTTCCCCTTCACTCGGATCTATCGCAGAGCGACGGATCGTCAACGTAATTGGGATCGCGGCTTGTTTACATTCCGCACTTCGTCATTGGGCGAAGTGGTTGCATGCTATCAAAAGTAAACATTAGCGCGCAAGATGTTACGCGCTGGTTCCACAACATCTCCACAAGAAATTTTCACTTACTCACAGATCCTAGGCCTATTGCGGCGCCATCGTCGGCGTCGCGGAGGCCATCGGCGTCGGCGTCGCCATCTGCGCGTGTGGATTCATGGTCGGGGTCGCGGTCGGCGCGGGTGAGGGCGTTGCCATCTGGGCGGTCGCTGCCACGGTCGTTCCGGCCGCGAGCACCGTCCCGGCAAGCAAGATACCGACGAACCAGCGGTTCATAGTCATTCCTCCTTCGCTTGGTGAGCGTTCTGTAGCCCGCTCCTACCCACACCGTGCTCGGCTCTAACGGGTCGGGGGGGCCTGAGGCCATCTCTCTGCGACGCGCGTCGCACGCCGGGGCCCGGGACGAGAGGGTATAATGAAGGCAGGGCCTATGAGCGTCATCGACCTACCCTATACTCGCAGCGTCGCCGCCGAGACCGATCCGATCTTCGAGCGCGTGGAGCACATCATTCCGCGCGTCGAGTGGCCTCTGCACGCCCCGTACGTCGCCGCGATCAATCGGCTCAAGCGCGAGCGCAATGCCGTCATTCTGGCGCATAACTACCAAGTACCCGAAATTTTCTTTACCGTTGCCGATATCGTCGGCGACTCGCTTGCACTGGCTATGAAGGCGGCACAGACCGACGCCGACGTCATCGTCCTATGCGGCGTTCATTTCATGGCCGAGACGGCGAAGCTCGTCAATCCCGACCAAGACCGTGCTCGTGCCGGATCTGCGAGCCGGCTGCTCGCTCGCGGCGTCGATCACGGGAGCCGACGTGCGGTTGCTCCGCGAGCGGTATCCCGGGGTACCGATCGTGACGTACGTCAATACGTCCGCGGAGGTGAAGGCGGAATCGGACATCTGCGTGACGAGCGGCAACGCGCTGCAGATCGTCGAAGCGCTCGGCGTTCCGCGCGTCATTTTCCTTCCCGACGAATATCTTGCAAAGTACGTCGCGTCGAAGACCGGCGTCGAGATCATCGCGTGGAAAGGTCACTGCGAAGTTCACGAGCGGTTTAGCGGTGACGGATCTGCGGCGCTTCCGCGAAAGCGACCGTTCGCTGATCGTGCTCGCGCATCCGGAGTGTCCCGCCCGACGTGCTCGCCGAAGCGGATTACGTCGGATCGACGCAAGGCATGACCGAATACGTCGGCTCGATGAGTACGCAGACACGCACGCCCCGCGTTCTGCTCATGACCGAATGCTCGATGGCCGACAATGTCTCCGGCATGTATCCGAACGTCGAGTTCGTGCGGCCGTGCAATCTCTGCCCGCATATGAAGCGCAACACGCTGCCGAAGATTCTCCACTCGCTCGAGGCGATGGAGTATGAAGTGACGATCGCTCCCGAGGTGGCGGAACGCGCGCGCCGCTCGGTTGAGCGCATGCTCGAATTCAGCCGTCAACCTCGAGATTAAGAAGTACACCATGAGCGAGATGCATCGGAGCGACGTACTCGTCGTCGGCGCCGGTATCGCCGGTTTGATGGCGGCGCTGAAGCTCGCGCCCGTAAGCGTAACAGTCCTCTGTAAGACCCGTCTCGGCCAAGGCGCGGCCACCGATTGGGCGCAAGGCGGTATCGCGGCCGCGATCGGCAAAGACGATTCACCGAGCCTGCACGCGATCGACACGGAACGCGCGGGGGCCGGCATCAGCGATGCCCAGATCGTCGAGATTCTCACCGATGATGCGCCCGCACGCATCGAAGAGCTGCTGGAGCTTGGCGCATCGTTCGATCGTACGGCGGCGGGCGAGCTCGCACTGGGGCGTGAGGCCGCGCATCAGCGTCGGCGCATCGTCAAGGCGGGCGGCGACGCGACCGGGCACGAGATTCTCAAGACGCTGATCGCGGCGGTGCGCGTCCATCCATCGATCACCGTCGTGGAGAACGTCACCGCCGACGATCTCATCGTCGACGATCGCGGCATACGCGGCGTCTATGCGCACACGAACGCCGACGGCAGCGAGATGACGTTCTTCGCGCGCGCGGTCGTGCTCGCGACGGGCGGCATCGGACGGCTCTATCGATACACGACCAATCCCGTCGAAGCGACGGGCGACGGCATCGCGATGGCCGCGCGTGCGGGCGCATTGCTCGCCGACATGGAGTTCGTACAGTTCCATCCTACGGCGCTGGCCATCGGGCGCGATCCGATGCCGTTGGTTAGCGAAGCCGTACGGGGCGAAGGCGCGACGCTCGTCAACGATCTGGGCGAGCGTTTCATGGTCGGGCAACATCCGGATGCAGAACTCGCGCCGCGCGACGTCGTCGCGCGCGCGATCTTCGAGCAGCAGCAACACGGCCGCACCGTCGGGCTCGATGCGCGCTCTGCGATCGGGGAGCGGTTTCCGCAGGCCTTTCCGACCGTCTTCGGCTTCTGCATGTCGGCCGACATCGATCCCCGGCTGCAAAACATTCCCGTCGCGCCCGCAGCGCACTATCACATGGGCGGCGTCGCCGTCGACGAATGGGGCCGCAGTTCGATCGACCGCTTATGGGCATGCGGTGAGACGAGCGCGACCGGAGTGCACGGCGCGAATCGTTTGGCGAGCAACTCGTTGCTCGAAGCCCTCGTCTACGGCTCGCGTGTTGCGACCGACATCAAAAGCGCGCTCGCCGGAGCGCGGAGTGCGCCCTTAACCGTCGCGGCGCGGCACGCCGCCGCCGACGGTCGCGGCCGCAACGTCGTCCAGGCGACGAGCGACTTACGCAACGTCATGTACGCCAACGTCGGCCTGATCCGTAACGAACTGGGTTTGCGCGACGCACTCGTCCGCATCGAAGAGCTCGAACGCGGATTACGAAGCCAGGGAACCGAGTTGCGCAATCTACTCGTCGTTGGACGGCTCGTGGCCGAGGCGGCGCTCGCGCGCCACGAAAGCCGCGGCAGCCACTATCGGAGCGACCACCCTCGTACCGACGAAGCATTTGCGAAACGCTCGTTCACGCGGCTTTCAGGGGCATTGCGAGGCTCGCATGGCGTTGCTTGATCTTGTCGCCGATCCGATCGTCCGAGCGGCGCTTCTCGAAGATATTGGCCGCGGGGGCGACATAACGACCAACGCGATCGTCGCTCCAGACCGACGGACGCGCGCGCAGATCGTCGCGCGACGCGAAGGCGTCATCGCGGGATCTCAAGTTGCCGCACTCGCATTTACGCTGCTCGACGAAGACACCGAGTTCGCAACACGCGTCGAAGACGGCCGGCGCGTGACCGCGGGCACCGTCGTCGCAGACGTTGGCGGCAGCGCGCGAACGATTCTTGCCGGCGAGCGTACCGCACTCAATATCTTGGGCCGCCTCTCCGGAATCGCGACCGCGACACGCACGTTGGTCGATCTCGTCGCAGGTACGGGCGCGCGCATCGCCGACACGCGCAAGACGACGCCGGGCCTACGCGCGCTCGAAAAGTACGCCGTGCGTTGCGGTGGCGGAAGCAACCACCGCTTCGGACTCGACGACGCAGTTTTGATCAAGGACAACCATATCGCGCTGGCCGGATCCGTTCGAGCCGCGATCGCGGCGGTACGAGCGCACGTCGGTCACCTGGTGAAGATCGAAGTCGAAGTCGATACGCTCGAACAACTCGCCGATGCCCTCGAAGAACCGATCGATGCCGTGCTGCTCGACAATATGACGCCCGCCGAGATCGCGCGCGCCGTCGGCATAGCGAACAAGCGCGTAATCACCGAAGCCAGCGGCGGTATCACGCCGCAGAACGTCGCTGCCATCGCACGCAGCGGCGTAGACATCATCAGCGTCGGCTGGATCACGCACAGCGCTCCGGCGCTCGACGTCGGATTGGATATCGCGGTTCAACGATATGACAAGAGCGCGAAAGCGACGACGGCGCCGACCGCGACGACGAAGAGCGAGATTACGTAACCGCCGACCGACGACAGAGTGACGACGCGCCCCTCGCGCAACCCGCGATCGGTCGTCGCGTAGCGCCACGCCCCGAGCAAGGCAATGACGATCCCGAAGATCGCCATCGCAACGCCGAAACCACTCGAAAGACCGGGCTGCGGCGTCCCACTGTGCATGAGCGCTGCAAACTCGCGGGCGAAGAGCGAGAAGCGCGCGATGACAAACCCGAATGCAATAAATGCCAACGCCGTGCGCACGTAGGCGAGATAGGTCCGCTCGTTGGCCAGCGTATCGTTGGCCCGGACAGCGCTCTCGGCGGATGGCGCTCGCAGATCCGTCGGCATGACCCTCGCTGCGTTAGGCGAATCTTTACAGAACCATGTCAATCGAACGCAGCGCCGACGCCCCCTCGGAGCCGACACAGGCTCGTCACGATACCGATCCGCCCGAGGCGCTCGTCGAGTTCATGTCGACGGGCTGGCTCGAAAAGGCCGCCGTGCAGATCGTCCATCCCGAGGCGGCGCGCTTTCGCGACCGCCGGGAAGCGCTCTCGCGCGCCTATCCGGGGACGTATCTCGTCATACCGGCCGGACGCGAGCACGTCCGCGCAAACGACACCTTCTTTCGCTTTCGTCCGTCGAGCGACTTCGCGTATCTCACCGGCGGCGGCGAGACTCGCGCGCTGCTCGTACTCGAACCGCAAGGCGGGACACATCGCACGCTGCTCTTCGTTCCGGCGCACAATCGCGGCACCGCAGAGTTCTTCACCGATCGCATCAACGGTGAGCTGTGGGTCGGCCGGCACCGTGGCGTCGAGGAGAGCCGCGTCTACTACGGCGTCGACGACTGCCGCCCGCTGCAAGCGGTCGAAGGTTACCTCGCGGAGCTCGCTTCCGCCGGATTCCGCATACGTCTCGCGCGCGGTCACGATCCAATCGTCGATGGCTTCTTTACGCAGACCGACGACGATCGCGAGCTAGCAGAACATCTCAGCGAGGCGCGACTCATCAAAGACGAGTACGAACTCAGCGAGCTTCGCAAAGCATGCGAGATTTCGAAGCGGGCGTTTGAAGATGCCATTGCGGCGATGCGCAAGGGACGCAGCGAGCGCGAGATCGAGGCCGCATTCTGGGGCCGCGCGCGCATCGAGGCCAACGACGTTGGGTATTTGACGATCGCGGCCGCCGGCGATCACGCCTGCACGCTGCACTGGACTCATAACGACGGCGCATTGGCACCCGGGGGCCTGCTCTTGCTCGACGCCGGCGTCGAGTGCGATTCACTCTATACCGCCGATATCACGCGCACGCTGCCAATATCAGGCCATTTTTCGCCCGAGCAACGCGCGATCTACGACCTGGTCTGGGATGCGCAACGCGCAGCCATCGAAGCCGTCGTCCCCGGAAACGAGTTCCTCGAGCCAAATCGGCGCGCGATGCGCGTCTTGGCTGAAGGCTTGATCGATCTTGGTATTCTTCGCGTCTCACTCGACGAGGCGCTCGATCCCGATCGTCCGTTCTACCGGCGCTACACGCTCCACAACGTCAGCCATATGCTTGGCCTCGACGTGCACGACTGCGCGAACGCCCGGACCGAACAATACCGCTTCGGAACGCTGCGCGAAGGAATGGTCTTGACGGTCGAACCCGGGCTGTACTTCCAGCCCGACGACGCAACCGTGCCCGAGCGTTTCCGCGGCATTGGCGTTAGGATAGAAGACGACGTTGCCGTCACACACAGCGGCGCCGAAAACATGTCGGCGATCCTGCCATCGCGCGCGGACGACGTCGAACGCTGGATCGCCGAGCTCTAGCGACTCGCTACTCGGTCGGCATCACCGACGTGCCGGGCGGCGCCGACGGCGGCCGCGGTGGCATGGGCGGCATTGGCGGACGGCCCGTCTGGAGCGCTTCGAGCTGATCCTCGATCGGCCAGCGGCCGAAGGCGAGAATGCCGATCATAATCAGATACCTCCGAACGGAACAAAATTCAGTAGGGTAAGCCAGCCATTGTAACCCGCTTTTGTGAAAATTATCCAGCTGCCCCAAATTCGGATCACAGTCATCGCAAGGACAACGATCAGGATGATGAGCCATACGGCTCCAAGAGCACTCATCGCTGCTGCGCTGCGGTTGTCCATTCTCTCCTCCACTTCTCCGCGGTCGTAGTTCGGACGCGGCGTTCCGTTCGCCGCCCTCGCGGCAGATCATCTCGACGCGGAGGAAGATTCCGCGCGTCGAACGGCGATCCGTATGCCCCTCCTCTTCGTGCCGACGCCGCTAGGAAATCTGCGCGACATTACCCTGCGCGCGCTCGACGCGTTGCGCGATGCCAAGCTGATCGTCGCCGAGGATACGCGCGTGGCGCGAACGCTGCTCAACGCGCTGCAACTCGAGGGACGAGAAATCTGGAGCTATCGGGAGCAGAATGCGGCCGCGATGACGCCGGCGATTTTGGAGCGCGCGCGGGACGCGCTGGTCGCCGTGACGAGCGACGCGGGGATGCCTGGGATATCCGACCCGGGAAGCGCGCTCGTCGCCGCCGCTCGCGATGCGGGGATCGCGATCGAGGTGCTGCCGGGGCCGAGTGCCGCCCTGGGCGTCGCGGTGCTTTCCGGCTTTCCGTTGCACCGCTTTCTCTTTGAGGGATATCCGCCGCGGGAAGCCGGGCCGCGCCGCAAGCGCCTCGCGGCCGCCCTCGAGAGCGGCCTCACGACGATCTGGTACGAGTCTCCGCGCCGGATCCGCGCAACGCTCGAGGCACTCGACGAGATGGCTGCGGACGCCGAGCTCTTTGTGGTGCGCGAGTATACCAAGCTGCACGAGCAGCATCTCTTCGGCACGCCGCAGCGTGTGCTCGCGCAGCTCGCCGACCCGGTGCGGGGCGAGTTTGCGTTGGCACTGGCACCCTATCGCACGTCGCCGGAGCCACTGCCGAATGGCGTGCAGGGCGCGGCGGTCGACGCGCTGCTGCGCCACGGATTACGGGTCGGCGAGATCGCAAAGCTTCTGGCCGAGTGCGGACTCGGCGACCGGCGCGAGATATACGCGCGCGCGAGCGCGCGTAAGACGCGCGGCAAGGGCGCACGCTCTTCTGACGAAGGCTAGAGGCTTGATAATGGAGCGCGCCTACTACGTTACCACGCCGATCTACTACATCAGCGGCAACCCGCATATCGGCCACGCCTACACGACGGTGGTCGCCGACGTCCTAGCGCGCACCGCGAGGACGTACCGTCCAACGTTCTTTCTCACCGGCACCGACGAACACGGGCAGAAGGTCGCCAACGCCGCTGCAGCGGCCGGAAAGACGCCACAGGAATGGTGCGACGAACTCGTACCGCGTTGGAAAGCGCTGTTTGCAGACTACCACGTCGCATACGATGATTTCATTCGCACGACCGAGCCGCGCCACGTCGAAAAGGTGCGCCGCGTCTTCGAACGCTTACGCGAACGCGGCGACATCTATCTCGGCACATACGAAGGCTGGTACTGCGTCGACGACGAGACGTTTTGGCTCGAGTCGAAACTCGTCGACGGACGCTGCCCCACGTGCGGACGCGAGGTGCAGTGGATCTCGGAGGCGGATTGGTTCTTTCGACTCTCCGCCTATCGCGACCGTTTGATCGAGCATTTTAAGGCGAATCCGCAATGGGTTCGGCCACGTAGCGTCTACAACGAGATGATGTCGATCCTCGAAGAGGGGTTGGACGACCTTTCGATCTCGCGCACGAGCATCGATTGGGGCATTCCGGTTCCCGACGGCAGCGGCGTCATCTACGTCTGGCTCGACGCGCTCCTCAACTACATTACCGCGATTGGATGGAGCGAAGACGACGCGCGCTTCCATCGCTATTGGCCGGCCACGACGCAACTCGTCGGCAAGGAGATCGCGCGCTTTCATACGATCATCTGGCCGGCGATTCTGTGGGCGCTCGGCGAGACAGCGCCCGAACTCGTCTTCGCGCACGGCTGGATCACCGTCGACGGTCAGAAGATGGGCAAAAGTCTCGGTAATGCGATCGATCCGTTCTTGCTCGCCCAGCGCTTCGGAGCCGATTCGATGCGGTACTTCCTCTTGCGCGAGGCGCCGTTCGGCAGCGATTTTTCGTACTCCGAAGAGAAGATCGCGCAACGCCACAATAGCGACCTCGCCAATGACCTGGGCAACCTCGTGCAGCGGACGCTATCGATGCTTGAAAAGTACCGTGACGGGGTCGTCCCGGCTCGCACGGCGTCGAGCGAGTTCGGCGCGCGCTTTGCGGACTTGCCGATGACCGTGCGCGGGCTGATCCTCGACTTGCGCTTCCGCGAGGCACTCGAAAGTGCGTGGGAGCTGGTGACCGCGCTCAACCGCACGATCGACGAGCGTAAACCGTGGGTTCTTCATAAGGAAGGACGCGCCGACGAGCTCGACGCGCTGCTTTACGATCTCTGCGAAGGGTTGCGATGGCTGGCAATCCTGCTTCATCCGGTGATGCCGGAGCGTATGAGCGCGGCGTGGGACGCGCTCGGAGCACCCGGCAGCATCGACGACGACTGGACCGAAGCGCTCGGCACGTGGGGCGGGCTCGCTCCGGGTACGCGCACTGCGCCGGGAGCTCCGATCTTTCCGCGCATCGAACTGGCATCGCTTCATCCGTGATCGATACGCACTGTCACGTTCACGATCCGCAGTACGACGCGGATCGCGACGCGACGATCGCCCGCGCGCGCGCGGCCGGCGTCGTGCAGATGGTGACGGTGGGCGAAGACGTCAAGGACAGCGCGCGCGCGCTCGAGACGGCACGCAGCTATGGGATCTCGGCGGCGGTGGGCGTCCATCCGCACGAAGCCAAGGACGCACCGGGGGATCTCGCGGCGGCCTTCGATCCCCTGCTCGCCGACCCGCTCGTCGTAGCGATCGGCGAGACGGGCCTCGATTACTACTACGATCACAGTCCGCGCGACCGCCAAGCGAACGTGCTGCGCGCGCAGTTGACCCTCGCCCGCAAACGCCGCAAGCCGCTCATTTTTCACCAGCGCGACGCGTTCGAAGACTTCGTTGCGATTCTGCGCGAGCAGTGGTCGCCGGCGATGCGCGGCATCGTCCACTGCTTTACCGGCGACGCGGAACAGGCGCGCACGCTAGTCGGGGAGTTTGACCTGCTGCTCGGAATCGGCGGTGTCGTGACCTTTCCGAAAGCCGACGCGTTACGCGAGGCAGTACGAACGGTCGGCGCGCAGGCGCTCGTCCTAGAAACGGACTGCCCTTACCTGGCGCCCGTTCCGATGCGCGGCAAGCGCAACGAGCCCGCATTCCTGCAGTATACGGCGCCTTCGCTCGCACAGACGTTGGGTATCTCGCAAACCGAGCTTGTCGCCGTCACCGATCGCAACGCGGCGAAGCTGTTCGGCCTTAAAATGGTCTAGGGGCCTCCGAAGAAGTCGCTGGCACGCGCCCATTGTGTCTCGACTCGCCGGCGGATCGCGTCCACGATCGTGGCGTTCGTGGTGGCAAGCCCCCAATCGGTCAGGTCTGCAGCGCCGAACGCGACCGTCGCATTTGCGGATCCGATCCACGCGCGTTCGCCGGCGAGGGCAAACTTCTCCGAATCGTTCGTGACGCGCACGCGCACGCCGTTGCGGACGAGAGCGCCGAGGACCACCCGCTCGCGCTCGTCACCACGCAACTCCCGCGCACAAACGAGCAGGCGCGGCGCCGCGCCGGCGCGCGCGAGGACATTCAATGCCGAATAGACGGCGTTACAGCAGCCAAAGGATTCGCTCTCGACGATGATGCCGTCGCCGGCGCGAGCACTTCGTAAAAGACACGCTTCCTGCGCCAACGCTTCGTGCTTCATCTTCGGGATGGTTGCAATCTCCGAAGGGTCGTCGTCCCGCAGAACGAGATCGTTCGTTCCCCAGTTCTGATCGTCGAGATAGAGCGCACCGTCGATCGCGACCGTTTTGGCGTGCAACCCGTGGCCGAGAGTTGCATCGGCGCCGGCTCGTCGAAGCTCGGCGACGATTCGTCGATTTTCGCGCCCTAGCCGCTGCCGCGCATCGTCGTGCGGTGCGCCTTCGAGACGCACGCTAACGCGCGCGCCACGCCGTGCTGCGGCTTCGAGTGCGTGGAGCACCCGTCCGTGCAACGTATATGCCTCGACGGCGATGCGGCGGCCGCGCGCGAGCGCATCGAGCATCCCAGCCGCCGAGCTGAGCTCCACCACGCCGCGCAATCACGCCAAAGGCGAGGGTCGCAAGGGGGAGAGCGGCGGAACAGTTGGAAGCAGGCCGGTCAGCGATGACGTTGACTTCGATGGCTGCGCCAGACGACAAGGGCACGTTTGTACGCGAAATGTTCGCGAGCATCGCGCCGCGTTACGATCTGGTCAACCGCGTCATGACGGGCGGCTTAGACGAGCGGTGGCGGCGGCGCGCGATCGCGCTGCTCGCGCTCGCGCCCGGCGCAGCGAATACTCGACCTTTGCTGCGGCACCGGTGACCTCGTCTTCCACCTCCTGCGAACGCAGCCGAAGCTGGAGGTCACGGGCATCGACTTTTGTCCACCGATGCTCGAGCACGCGCGCCGTCGCGCGGTGCACGAGGCGCGCGGCAGCGCGGCCTTTGTTGAAGGCGACGTGCTTACGCTGCCATTCGACGACGCATCGTTCGACGGGGCCGCGATGGGATTCTCGTTGCGCAACGTCGTCGACATTGACCGCGTCCTGCGTGAGACTCTCCGCGTGCTGCGCCGCGGAGCCCGCTTCGTCAACCTCGACGTAAGCAAACCGCCGAATCGGCTCTGGAAGCGCGCCTTCGATCTCTATTTCTATGGGATGGTTCCCCTCCTGGGCAGCGCCGTCGGCGGATCGCGCCAGGCGTACACGTATCTTCCTAACTCGCTAACGCACCATCCTAACGCGCCCGAGCTGCAGAAGCGCTTTGCCGCCGCCGGCTTCGATAACGCCGGGTACCTAGCGCTGATGGGCGGAGCGATCGCCATCCACTACGGGACGAAGCCGTGAAACTCGTCGACTCCACGTCTGGGAGCCACGATGACTCACACGAGCTTGTCGAAGAGTTCTTCCGATCGACGTTTTCGACCGATAACCCGATCATCACTGAGGCCGTGCGAAGGATGCTTGCCGCCGGCGGGAAGCGCATTCGCCCACGCATTACGTTGCTCTCCGCCGAGGCGTGTGGCGGCAACCCGCTCGAGCATCTTCACCTCGCCGCCTACATGGAGCTGATTCACGTTGCCACGCTGATTCACGACGACGTCGTCGACAACGCGCGCACGCGGCGAGGAGTCAATGCGACCGCCGTCGACTACGGCAACCGCGTGAGCGTGCTCGCGGGGGATTATCTGTTCGCCTGGATTTTCAAAAATGTGACCGAAAGCTATCCCGACCCCGTGCCTCACGTTCTATCCGCTACACTGGCGGACATCTGCGACGGCGAGGTCCTCCAGCTGCAAGTCCTCGGCAACCTCGACCTGCCGCTCGAGACGTACGTCGAGATCGCGCGTAAAAAAACGGCGTCGCTCTTTGCGGCTTCCGCACAGTGCGGCGCGATCATGGGCGGCGGGAGTGCGGAGCAAGTCGCAGCCTTACGAGCATTCGGCGATCTCTTCGGCACTGCGTTTCAAATAAAAGACGATCTCCTCGACATGGTCGCGGATGAACGCGTGCTCGGCAAGCCGGCCGGGAACGACCTCGCCGAGCGCAAGACCACTCTCCCGCTGATTGCCGCACTGGCATCCGGGCGAGGCGACCTACGCGTTCGCGTCGAGCGTTTCTACGACGGAGCGCCGAGCGAGAACGTCGCGGCGATCGTCGCCGAAATCGAATCGGCGGGCGGCATGACCGAAACGCGCGCCGAGATCGTGCGGTACGTCGAGCGAGCGAAGGCCGCGTTGGAGCCGATTGGGCCCGGCGCGGCGAAGATTGCTTTGGCGAATCTCGCCGACGCCTTGCTCGCGCAGTAACCGGGAAGGGCAGGAAGGAAAGCATGACCATACATCCGCTTCTCGCGCTCATCGACGCGCCGATCATAATCGGTATCCTTGTCGTCGGCGCATTACTCTTCGGCGCGGATAAGTTACCGAAGCTGGCGCGTAGTGCGGGTCAGGCGAAGAAAGAGTTTCTCATGGGCCAGGCCGAGGCCGACGAGGCCGTGATCAAGGCGCGAGAGCAGGCGCAGCAGCGAGCCGCCGAGCAGCACGCCGACATCATGAACAACGTTGAAGCCGGTTCGATCTCAGGCGAAGCGGTGCCGCCGCCCGATCCCGGACGAGGCACGCCGAGCGCGTAGCGCCGGCGATCGATGCTGGCCGAGCGACCGCCGCCTCGCCCGGACGACCAGGCGACGTGGGATCAAAAGGAGATGTCGTTTACGGAGCACCTGCGGGAGCTCCGTAACCGTCTCTTGATTTCTATCGCCACCGTCGGCGGTATCGCAGTTCTACTCTTCTGGCCGTCGCAGGTTGCCATCCGCTGGATGATGCAGGAGTACTTCGGCGGCATAGAGCTGCACGCGTTCGGGCCTGCCGACGTCATCTTTACCGAGTTTAAGTTCTCCGTTGTCGGCGCGATCGTTATCGGGTTGCCGATCCTATTTCTGCAGCTCTGGCTCTTTGTCGTGCCCGCGATTCACCCACGGACGCGGCGGATGGTCTATTCCTTTATCATTCCGTCCCTGTTGCTGGCATTTGCGGGCCTCGCGTTCGCACACTTCGTCGTGATTCCGCGCGTCGTAGCGGCGTTGATCAAGATCACCGACGCGGTCGCAACCCCGACGTTCGGAATCGCGGCAACGTTGAACTTCGTCATCATTCTGCTCGCGCTGTTCGCGTTGATCTTTCAGACGCCGATCGTCCTCATCGGCCTCGCCCGCCTAGGAATCGTCAGCGCCGGCTCCCTCAAACACTATCGCCGGCACGCAATCTTCGGCTTCTTCATCGCCGCCGGCATCGCCGCGCCCGACGGCAATCCCGTTACGATGGCACTGCTCGCGGTCCCGATGTACGTACTCTACGAAATCTCCATCTGGATCATCGTCTTTCTCGAACGCTCCTGGCGCACCGCGGCATGACGCTGCGGTCGCTATATGGCGATTTCGTTCGCACGTTCGGGAACGTGCTGTTCGCCGTTTCGCTCTTCGTTGTCTGGGGGGCCTTGACGCTCGTCGGCGTCGTCGTCGACCAGGGCCGCGACGACGCTATCTACTTTCAGAGTTACGCTGCGCCAATTGCGCGTGCGATTCTACGCCTCAACTTCGATAACGTCTACCACTCGCCGTGGTACGTCGGCATCATCGGTTTAATTCTGCTCTCGCTGGCCGTCTGCACGTTCAAGCGCGTCATTCCCGCTCGCCTTCCGCCGCTGCGCCCAGTCAGCGTCGATAAGATTCCGCTCCATGCGTTCGTCGAAACCGAAGGCGAGCCGGCGGACGTGCGCTCGCGCGTCGGAGCGTTCTTTGCGCGACGCGGGTGGCAGACGCGCGAGCGGATCTTCGGCGGTACCGAGTGGACCTTTGCCGACAAACACAACTGGGCTCGGCGAGGCGTTCTCGTCGCTCACGCCGGCTTCGTGATCGTGGCGGCCGGAACGACCCTCTACTGGGCACGCGGATTCTCCGGCGAGACTGCCGTGCTCGACGGTCAGAGTGTCGAGATCCCGAAAACGCACGCCGTTATCCGGCTCAACAGTTTCAAGTATACAATCGCGCCGACGATGACGAAGAGCGGCATGGTCTATCAACCGATCGATTACGTTTCGCACGTGACCGTCACGGGCAACGATGCGGTGCCGAAAGACTTAACGGTGCGTGTCAACCATCCGATCGACGTCGACGGGACCCTCTACTACCAATCGAGCTACGGCTTCGGCATGCAGTTTCTCGTGACGCATGAGGGCCGGCGCGTCGCCGGGATCTCGGATCGCACGCTGTTCGAGGGCGACTCGTTCGACATCCCCGGCACGCAGCGCAGTGTGCTCTACCAGCGCTTCGTTCCCACGGTCGACCGGCAGAGCGGCATGCCGGCGGCGGACCCGCGAGTGAACGATCCGGCCGTGATTCTCGCCGTCTCGGACGCAGGCAACACGCTCGGGGGCGCGCTCGTGCCGCTTCGTACGTGGATCGATCTCGGCAACGGCTGGCGCGTCGTCCCGCGCAAGTACGTCCTCTTCAGCGGCTTTCAATACCGGTACGATCCGGGCGTACCCTTGGTAGGCATCGGCGCCTTCGTCCTGCTCGCCGGACTGATCATCTCGTTCTACATGCTGCCGGCTCGGCTCTACGTACGCGTCGATCCGGCGGGGCATCAGCGCTGCAGAGTCGGAGCCGCGGCGACGACCGTCAAGGGTTACGACGTTTTCGAGCACGAGTTCGGGCGGCTCGTGATAGCATTGGACGCGCAGCTCAAGGGAGCGACGGAGTAGTAAGATCCGATGAAGATTCCACTGGAAGAGAGTTTGATGGCGGTGGCGCTGGGCGCCTATATGCTCGGCGCACTGACGTTACTCGCTTATTTTTTCTCCCGCGAAGATTGGCTCCGCAGGGTCGGCGCGACGCTCGCGATCGTCGGCTGCGGCTCGCAGTTCGCGCAGCTAGTCGCGCGGTTTGAGCTCACGCACATCTGGCCGCTGCTCAACTTGTATGGATCGCTCTCGCTTTTTTCGGCGATGTCGGTTGCGATCTATATTGGTTTTGCCTTTCGTTATCGGCTCTGGTTCGCGGGCGGCTTCGTCTTGGCGCTTGCCGCCATCTTTCTCGCTTACGGCGTCACGTGGTACGAAGGAACGATGCCACCCGTACCGTCGCTGCAGTCGTATTGGGCGAAGATCCACGTTCCAATCGTCGTGTCGTCGTACGCCGCCTTTCTCGTCGCGTTCGTCTTCTCGTGCTTCTATCTGCTCAAGTACTATGCCGAGCGCAGTTTTGCGGCCGCAATGGGCGGGTCGCATCTTGCAACGGCGAGCGGCACGACGATTCCGGCCGTCGGGTTCGTCGTCGATGGCCACGAACCGGTGCAGCGCGACACGCCGGCGATCGCCGCCGCAGCGCTCGCCGGCAATCCGACCGCGCGCTGGCTGACGTCGTTGCCGAGCCTGGCACAACTCGACGTCATCGTCTACCGCGCCGTTGCAATCGGCCTACCGCTCATCTCGATCGGGATCATCACCGGCGCGATGTGGGCGAAGGAGGCATGGGGCGCCTATTGGCAGTGGGACCCGAAGGAGACGGCCGCGCTCTTCTCCTGGATCATCTACCTGGCATACATGCATCTGCACACGCGTCACGCTTGGCGCGGCCTGCGGACGAACTGGGTGAGCGTCGTCGGCTTCCTCTCGATCATCTTCTGCTACCTGGGCGTCAACATCTGGATCTCGGGCTTGCACAGCTACAAGCTGTGAATGGCCGCCGGGCTCGGCGGCGTCGCAGGCAAGGAACCTGGGCGGGCCTTTCCAGGTGCGGGGCGATATTCGTCCTGGCGGCTGCGGAGAGGGCAGGCTTACAATACCAGCCAAACAGGCCGCGACCCGGCCATTGAAGCTCTTCTGTGGAGAACGATCTTGTCCGATTCGCAAGGCGGCGCATCGCAAGGCGTTGCGCGTAAAGTAGTGAGCGCTTACGACCTCTCCCAAACGGAGGAGGAAGTGAGCCGCCGCACGTTCATGGCAAACGCGACTTTGACGATCGGCGGTATCGTCGGCTTGGTTCTGGCGATCCCGATCGTCGGCTCGCTATTGCCGCCGAAGAGCACCTCGGCGGGGAGCTGGGCCCCCCTGACGCCCCAGGAGTTCGACTCGCTGCAGCACGCGACTTCGCAGCCCGTTAAGCTTTCCTTTACGCTGAAATACGTCGACGGCTACCTACCGGAGCAATCCGTCCCGGAGTATGTCTGGGGGATCAAGGTCGATCCGCAAAAGTTCCAAGCATCGCGTACCGACATCTTCAACAAGAGCGGGCAGGCCGACGTGCCGTATAGCGTCGTCAACATGGGGTTCGTCATCTTCAGCCCAATCTGCCCGCATCTCGGCTGCTACTACAATTGGAATGCGTCGCAGAACAGGTTCATGTGCCCGTGCCACGGATCGCAGTATACGTTCGACGGCACGCACATCGCGGGCCCGGCACCGCGCGGGCTCGATCCGCTACCGCTGCGGGAACAGAGCGGTACCGCGCAGGTCACCTGGATCATCTACCAGTCGAACACGCCGCAGCGCATCGTCGTCTCGTATCAGGCTTAGCGCGTCAAGGAATAAGAAGCGATGCTGAACTGGATTGAACAACGCACCGGTTTCGTCTCGATGACGAAGGATTTTCTCACCGAAGACGTTCCCGGCGGAGCGAGGTATTGGTACGTCTTCGGCAGCGCGACACTCTTCGCGATGATCGTCCAGATCGTCACCGGCATCTTTCTGACGTTCTTCTACGCCCCGTCGGCAGCGACGGCGTGGGAGTCGACCCGGGCGATCTATCTCAATCCCTCCACCCACTTCTTGCTCGCCGTGCACTATTGGGGTGCGTCGGCGATGATCGCGCTCGTCTTCCTCCACTTACTCCAAGTGCTGATCTGGGGCGCCTACAAGTCGCCGCGAGAGCTGCAATGGGTAGTCGGAGTGCTGCTCTTGCTCGTAACGCTCGTGCTCGGGCTCACCGGCTATCTCTTGCCATGGGACATGGACGCGTACTTCGCTTCGCAGGTTTCACTGAACATCGTTGGGCTCGCGCCGATTGCCGGCCCCGTTATGCAGCATATCGCGCAAGGCGGCGGCAGCATGGGCACCGCGACGATCAACCGCTTCTTCGGCCTGCACGTCTGGTTGATGCCGGCGGTGCTCGTCATGCTGGTAGGCGCGCACCTCGCGATCTTCCGCCATAATGGTTCCGCCGGACCCGTCGCCGACGATCGCCGCACCCTGCGACCGGGACGCTTCTGGCCCGATCAGATGTTCATGGACGGCGCCTTTTCGTTCATCGTCTTCATTATTATCTGCTTCTTGGCTGCAGTATTTCCGCCGTACCTGGACGCAAAGGCCGATCCGACGAAGTTCTTCGTCCCTTATCCGGCGTGGTATTTCTTGTCGCTCTTTGGGCTGCTCGCACTCGTTCCGCCCGAGATCCGTCTCGGCCCGCTAACGATCAGCATGGAGCTCATCGCGACGATCATCGTGCCCACGCTCTTCTTGTTGGTCGTGCTCTTGCTTCCGTGGATCGAACGTAGCCGCAGCCGCAGCTTTGCGTCGCGCGCCAAGCTGTTGTGGTCAACGACGGTCATCGTCATCGGGATCGTCGTGCTCACGGTCTACGGACAGGTAACGACGATGATCAAACAAGCCTCGGCGCCGCCGTCACCGCCGGAATCGGTCGTCTTGAGCCAAGTGGAAGCAGCGACGATGCCGAGCGGCGCGTCGGGCGGAGCGAGCGCTTCAACCCAGGCCGCCGGCGCAACGAGCAGCGCCGGTGCGAAGGTCTTTTCAGCGAACTGCGCCGCCTGCCACGGCGCGCAAGGGCAAGGCCAGCCCGGCGTCTTCCCGCCGTTAGCGAACAATCCGGCCGTTACGGGCGATCCAAACGCCGTCATCGGGATCGTGCTCAACGGATTACAGAAACAGATTACCGTCAACGGACAGAACTACAATGGTCAGATGCCGGCGTGGAAAGGGACGCTGACGAGTCAGCAGACCGCCGACGTGATCACGTATATCCGCGGAGCGCTAGGCGACAACCACGCATCGCCGGTGACGCAAGCGCAAGTCGCCGGCTATAAACCCTAGCAACCTCTTCAACTCCGGCAGCGCCGCCCTTCATAAAGGAAGAGTGCCGCCTTCTGATCGGTCGCGATCAGCCGCCGCGCGCGCCCGTACGTCGGATCGTACCACGGGCGGATAGCGGGCGCGACGACCCACGCGCGCGTGGCTTTGCAGATCGCCGCGCGTGGATCGATGCCGTCGGTCTGCGGATCGCCGTCGCTCGGGGGAGCGAGCACGTAGACGACGGGGCGCGTGTAGAAGAGCAGCGCATTTCCGCCCGAGACGCTTTGGATCGCGACGATGTCACCCGGCCGGCGCTCGCGCTCGATGATCGCCGCCAGTCGGGGCACCGGCTTGTACGCCTCCGTATGGGGTAATACCGTCAGCGCCAGGACGTCGTAAGCAACGAGCGCGGCGGCGGCAAGCGCGTATGGCGCAACGCGCACGCTCTTCGGGCGACAGAGCAGCAGCGCGGTCAGCAGCGAGCCTGCGAAGATCGTCGCGCCCATCGCCAGCAGCGGCGGGACGGCAGTCTGCACCTCGGCGGTGAGGCGGTTGTTCCGCGTAAAGAGCCAGATCGCAAACGCGAGCGCCCCGATCGAGGCCGGGACGATCGCAGCCGAAATAACGGCCGAGCGCGTTCCGCCTTTGCGGACGATGGCATCGAAGTAGAGCGCCGTGATCAAGGCGAGGGCCGGGAACTCCAGCGCGATATAGTTCGGCAGCTTCGTCTGCGCACAGCTAAAGAAGACGAACGGCAGGGCCGCCCAAATGAAACCCAGCCGCACCAGTCGCGCGTGCTCTCCGTCGCCGGGGGCATTGGCGTGCAAGGTGCGCAATCCGCTCGCAACCGCCATCGGTAGGAACGCAATCCACGGAAAGAATCCGAGGATCACGACCGGTACGTAGTACCAAACCGGGCCGGACTGATTCTCGACGACGCTCGTGTAGCGTCCGATCGTATACTCGCCGATCAAGCGTACCAACGGTGAAAAATGGTAGTGCGCGACGAGCGCGATCGGCCACGGCGCGGCGATTGCAACGAATGCCAGCAAGCCGACGATCCATGCTCGCGCCGATGGAGCCCGTGTCGGCTCGTGGCGGCGATTCCAAAAATAGAACGGCACGATCACGAGCAGCGCGACGACCGGCGCCACGAGACCCTTGGCGAGAAAGCCGACTCCAGCGGCGATCCAGCCGTAGATCGTATAGCGGTCGCGCCCCGTCTCCAAGCCGCGGAACCACCAGAATATCGCCATCGCAACGGTCACGTCGAGCAGCGCATCCATGATCGCAAGGCGCCCGATGATTGCCTGCATCAAGCACGTCGAAAGAATGACGCTCGCGTAGATGCCGACGCGTGTACCCGCTTGCCGAGCGACGGCGTAGCCGGTGAGCGAGGCCAGAACGATCGTCGCGAGCGCGGCCGGCAGACGGAGCGCAAACGGCGTCGTGCCGAAAAGCATCGAAAAGAGCGCACCCAACCAAAAGTAGAGCGGCGGCTGAATGAAGTACGGCAGGTTGTTGAGATGCATGACGACCCAGTTATGGGTCAGGAGAATCTCTCGCGCGACTTCGCCGTACGCCGTCTCGCTATTGTCCCACAGCGTTCCGATCCCCAGACCCGGCAGCGTGATCAGCGCCGCGAAGAATCCGCCCACAAAAGCCGCACGGGCGGCTCCATTGACGTTGCTCGACGCTCCGGCGCGCTCGGATCGGGTCACGAGGCGGTGTTTGGCTGCACGACGCTGAACTCTTTTCCGATTGTTATGCTTCCCATTTCCTTACGCCCGGATGGCCGTCGCGTCGTGATCGTCGGCGGCGGTAACGTTGCGGAACGTAAAGCGCAAACGCTTATCGATGCGGGATTCCACGTCTTCGTCGTCGCGGAGCACATCGGCGACACCCTGCGCGCGTTACTCGCGCGGCACGAGAGTGATTTTGCCGAACGCCCCTACGAACTAGCGGATCTGGGGCTCGCTGCACTAGTCATCGCCGCAACCAACGACGCTCACGTAAACGCGCGCGTCGTCGATGATGCGCGGGCCGCGCGCGTACTCGTCTGCGATGCCTCCGAACCAGAACGCGGCGATTTCACGATGCCTGCGACGGCGCGCGTCGGAACTCTCACGATCGGCGTGGAATCAGGCTCGCCCGCTTTCTCGCGGCGGATCGCACGCGAGCTCGCTGCCGGCGCAGCCAAAGAGTATGCCGTTGCGGCGCGCACGCTGGCTGAAATACGCGCTCTCGTCAAGCAGCATTTCTCACCGGAAGAGCGCGCGGAAATCCTGCGCGCGCTGGCCGAACGTCCGACCGCAGAGCTGGCGTCGATGCGTCCCGCCACGGTGATCTGCGCGTCGCGGCGGAGCCCGCTGGCAATGGTGCAGAGCCGCTCCGTCGCCGTACGCCTCGCCGAGCGGGGGATCGTGACGCGCATCGTCGGCGTTACGACCAGCGGGGATCGCGATCAGCAGACGCCGATCGAACGGCTTGAGAGCGTCAACGTGTTCGTAAGCGAACTGGAGGCGGCGCTGCGCGAGCGGCACGCCGACTACGCCGTGCATTCGTGCAAGGACCTCCCGAGCGCGCTCGCAGCCGATATGCGCCTCGCGGCGATCTCGGCGCGCGAGGATCCGCGCGACGTCTTCTGCAGCGAGCGATTCGCAAGCTTCGACGACCTGCCGTCCGGATCGGCCGTCGGCACGTCGAGCCCGCGGCGGCGCACGCAACTCGCCGCACTGCGCCCGGACCTGCGCTACGAGCCGCTACGCGGCAACGTCGATACCCGGCTGCGAAAGCTACATGACGGCGAGTACGACGCAGTTGTGCTGGCGATGGCGGGCGTCAACCGCTTGCAATGCCGCGCTGCCCATATGGTGCCGTTTCCCATCGACCGCGTCGTACCGGCAGTCGGGCAAGGGGCGTTAGCCGTCGAAGTGCGTGCAGGTGAGGAGAGCGAGCATATTGCGGCGGCCGTGCGCGAGGCCCTGAACGACGCTACGGCGGAGCTCTGTGTCGTTGCCGAGCGCGCGGCGCTGCGTGCGCTACGCGCCGGCTGCAGCGCACCGATTGGCATTCACGCGCACCTCGACGAAGGACTGATGACCCTCGTCGGCGCCTACGCCGTCGGGGACGGAACCGTCTACCGCGAACGTCTCGAGCGTCGCATCGTCACGTCCGGCGATGCCGAAGCGCTGGGCGCGGCGCTTGCCGCCCGATTCGTCGCCACGGGAGTGCCGCAATGATTGCGCTGCGCCCGAGGCGGTTACGACGCGGCGAGGTCGTGCGCGCGCTCGTACGGGAACACCACGTCCGCGTCGAGCAGCTGGTCGCACCCCTCTTCGTGGCCGAGCGCGCGAGCGATGCGGGTCCAATCGAGTCGATGCCGGGTATCGATCGCCTCGATCTAGACGCTGCCGTCGCCGAAGCGCAACAACTCTTTGCTCTGGGGATCAAGAGCGTGCTGCTCTTCGGCATTCCGGCGCACAAGGATGCGCGCGCGTCGAGCAACTACGATCCCGACGGCATAGTCCAGCGCACGATCGCAAAAATCAAATCGGCGCTTCCCGAGATGGTCGTCATTGCGGACCTCTGCAACTGCGAGTATACGGATCACGGACACTGCGGCGTTCTGGATGCCCGCGGCGACGTCGACAACGACGCGACGATCGAGCTCTTGACGCAAACGGCACTCACCTATGCCGCCGCCGGCGTCGACGTCGTAGCACCTTCCGACATGATGGACGGCCGCGTGAAGGCGATTCGGAGTGCGCTGGATGCCGAACGACAGACAGGTGTCGCGATCATGGCGTATAGCGCGAAGTATGCGTCGGCGTTCTACGGACCGTTTCGCGAGGCGACAAGCGCGACGCCGCAGTTCGGCGACCGGCGCGGTTACCAGATGGACCCGCCCAACATTCGCGAGGCGCTTCGCGAGATCGCCCTCGACGTCGACGAAGGCGCCGATATCGTCATGGTCAAGCCGGGTCTGCCGTACCTCGACGTCGTGCGTGCAGCACGCGATCGTTTCGAACTCCCAATCGCCGTCTACAACGTGAGTGGAGAGTACTCAATGCTCAAGGCGGCGATCGCGCGCGGCTGGCTCGACGGCGAGCGCGCCGTCGACGAAGTGCTCGTTTCGTTCGTGCGTGCAGGCGCCGATATCGTCATTACCTATTTCGCAAAGGAGTACGCCGCGCGTCATGCATGACGTCGCGATCGTGATCCTCGCCGGCGGCGCCGCGAGCCGCTTCCCCGGTAAACTCGAATACCCCATCGACGGCGAACCGATGCTCGCGCGGGTCCATCGCCGCTTGAGCAGCGCACCGTGCCAGATCTACATCGCGACCGGTCGCAACGCTACGCCCGAGATTGCGGCTAGGCTCGGCGTTCCGCTGCTCTTCGACCACCGGCCTGGGGAGGGGCCGTTGGCTGCGCTCTGCTCGGCCGCCCGGCGTATCCGCAGCGAACGCGTCTTTGCGGTCGCCGCGGACCAGCCGGAGCTCGACCTTTCCGTCCTCGAGCGGCTCGCCGCTGCCTGGCAACCCGGCGATGAAGCCGCGGTCCCAATACACGGCGAACGCATCGAGGTGTTAGCCGCGCTCTACGCGCGCCGCGCCCTGCTTCGCGAGGCGTTGCCGCTCCTGCGACGGAATGAGCGCTCGATGCTCGCGCTTGTCTCGCACCTCAAAACCCGGTTCGTCCCGTTCGAAGGACGGTATTTCGCGAACGTCAACACGCCTGCCGACCTGCCGGAGGCGGCGCGCTGCCGATGAGGCTCGAGCGGTCGATCGGCGCTTTTTCGCGCGCTAGGAAGCTCATCGCCGGCGGGGTTAACTCCCCCGTACGCGCGCTCGGCGCGGTTGGTCTGTCGCCGATCTTCATGAAAAACGGCGCCGGCGCAATGCTCTACGACCTCGACGGCCACGAGTACGTCGATTACCTGATGTCGTGGGGCGCGCTGCTCTTCGGACACGCGCACCCCGCGATCACGCGTGCAATCGCAAATGCAGTCACGCGCGGAACGTCCTTCGGGACGCCGACGGAGTTAGAGACGGAGCTCGCCGAGCTCGTTGTAGGTATGATGCCGTCGATCCAGCGACTGCGCTTCGTTTCGAGCGGCACCGAGGCCACGATGAGCGCAATCCGGCTCGCGCGCGGTTTTACGCATCGGGCGAAGATCGTGAAGTTTGCCGGCTGCTATCACGGACACGGTGATTCGTTTTTGATCGCCGCGGGTTCGGGCGCACTGACGCACGGCGTTCCCGATTCGCCCGGCGTCACCGAGGGAACGGCCCGCGATACGATCGTACTGCCGTTCAACGACATTGCCGCGGTGGAGCGCATCTTCGAGCGTGAGGCCCAGAGCATCGCCGCGGTGGTCGTCGAGCCGTATCCGGCCAACATGGGATTGATCGTGCCGCGCGCAGGCTATCTCGCACAACTCCGCGAGCTCTGTACGCGACACGGCGCACTGCTAATCTTCGACGAAGTCATTACGGGCTTTCGTCTCGCGCGCGGCGGCGCGCAAGAGCGGGAAAGCGTCGCCGCGGATCTCACGGCGTTGGGAAAGATTCTCGGCGGCGGCTTGCCCGTAGGCGCATTCGGCGGCCGCGCCGACGTCATGGCGTATCTCTCTCCCGAAGGCCCCGTCTACCAAGCGGGGACGCTGTCGGGAAATCCGCTCGCGATGACCGCCGGGATCGTAACCCTTGGCCTGATCGCCGAGGACCCTACGCTCTACACTCGGCTTGAAGGGCTGGCCGCAGAGTTGGCCGCCGGCTTGCGGAAAATCATGGAGAGGCACGGCGTCGCGCACACGTGCGTCCAGGTAGGCTCGATGTTCACGCTGTTCTTCGCACCCGAGCCGATCGACGGGCTGGCCGCCGTCTTGGAGTCGGATCGGCGGCTCTTCGCGAAATACTTCGGCGCCATGCTCGATCGCGGCGTCTATCTCGCACCTTCGCAGTTTGAAACGAACTTTCTCTCGACGGCGCATACGACCGGCGACGTCGAACAGACGTTGAGCGCCGCCGACGATGCGCTTGCGCACGTGTTGGCAACCGCATGATCGATCCCCGGGCCAAGATCCGTCCTCGCGCACAAGCGAGCGAAGCGCTCGGCGAGGTCTCCATTCCGCGGTTGTACGCCTATCACCGGGCGCTGCGACAGGCGCGCGACAGGGGCGCGACGACGATCACTTCGCACGGTCTGGCCGCGCTGCTCGGACATACGATCGGGAGCACGCAGATTCGCAAGGACCTTTGCGCCTTGGGACCGCTGGGCCGGCGGGGGCAGGGGTATGCGATAAACGCGCTAGTCGATCAACTCGCCTCCGTCCTAGGATTGGAGCGTGACTGGCGCATCGCGATCGTCGGCTTTGGATATCTCGGTCACGCGTTTGCAGGTTTCATCAGCGCGCGCGAGACGCAGTTCGTCGTTGCTGCCATCTACGATTGCGCGCCGAGCGTCGTCGGACAGCATTTCGGCGAGATCGTCGTTGCAGACGTCGCCGAGCTCGAGGCAACGCTTCCGGCCGCACGCTGTAACATCGCCGTCATCGCGGTACCGGCCGAAGCGGCCGCGGCAACCGCTCGGCGCGTCGCCGATCTGGGCGTACGGGCGATTCTCAACTTTGCGCCGACGCCGCTGGACCTGCATTCGCCGGTCATCGTGCGTAACATCGACTTGGCGGGCGAGATGACGATTCTCACCCACCATTTGGGCCTCTCGCTTGAGGCGCCGGCGTAACGGCGATGTCACTCGTCTGCATCGGACTATCGCATCACACCGCGCCCGTCGCGGTGCGCGAACGGCATGCGTTCCCCACCAGCCGCATGGCCGAAGCGCTGGTCGCGCTGCGCGACTATCCAGCCGTGCGCGAGGCGGCGATGCTGCAAACGTGCGGACGCCTCGAGATCTATGCCGACGTCGCCGACTACGAAGACGGCGCCGCGCAAATCAAGTCGTTTCTGACGAACTTCGGTCACGGCGCCACCGAATATGACCTCGAATCCTATCTCTACACGCGATTGGGCCGAGAGGCGATCGTCCATCTCTTTCGCGTCTGCACCGGGCTCGATTCGATGCTGATCGGAGAGGCTGAGATTCTCGGACAGGTTAAAGAGGCATACGTTGCCGGGCAGAACGCGCATTCGCTCGGCCCGACGCTGCACCGCCTCTTTCGCGAGGCGCTCGCCGCAGGCAAAGCGGCGCGCGCGCAGACGCGCATCGGAGGCGAATCGATGTCGATTGCGACCGCGGCGATCGATGCGGCTGCCGAGCGGCTCGGATCGCTTGCGGGTGCGACGATAGCGATCGTGGGCGCCGGGAAGATGGGGCGCACCGCGGCCAAACGGCTGCGCGATGAAGGCGCGTCCAAAGTCATCGTCGTGAATCGAACGCCCGCACGCGCGCAACAACTCATCGGTGAGGTCGGTCTCGGAGAAGCGGTTGATATGCCGGAGATCGTCGATGCTATTGCGAGCGCAGACGTGGTCGTCGCGTCGACCGGCTCGGCGCACTTCGTACTCAATCCAGAACGCGTCGGCGCAGCGATGGCGCGGCGAAATGACCGCCCGCTGCTCATCGTTGACATCGCCGTCCCGCGCGACGCGGATCCCGCGGTCGCAGAGATTGCCGGCGTCTCGCTTCTCGATATCGATGACCTCAAGCCGGTGATCGACGAAAAGCTCGACGTACGGCGCGAAGCAATTCCCGCCGTCGAAGAGATCATCGCGACCTACGTGAGCCGCTTCGAGACATGGTCGCACGCGCGTACGGCACTCCCCGTCGTCGCGACGCTGGTGCAGAAGGCGGAGCGCATTCGTATCGCCGAACTCGAGCGTCTGCTCGCGCGCTGTCCGGAGCTCGACGAACGCGAGCGCGCGCTGGTCACCGGAATGACGATGACCATCGTCTCCAAACTCCTCCACTCGGTCGTGCTGAAGATCCGCGAGAAGGCGACGCTCGATCTCGCCGAGGCGCTCTCCGATGCACGCGTGCTCGACGAGCTCTTCGAGCTCAATCTCGCCGAGCAGATCGCCGAACTCGTACCGCCGGCCGCTCATGGCGGGCAGTAGCGCAGCAGCCGGAAGCGTCTATCTCGTCGGTGCAGGCCCGGGCGATCCGGGCCTGTTGACGTTACGCGCCGCCGAAGTGTTGTGCGACGCGGAGATCCTACTCTACGATGCGCTCGTCGCCGATGCGATCGTGAACTTAGTCCCGCCGTCGTGCGAGAAGATCTTCGTCGGCAAGCGCCGCGGGGAACGTGCGATGACGCAAGCCGAGATCGAGGATACACTCGTACGCAAAGCGTGCGAAGGGCATCGCGTCGTGCGCCTCAAAGGCGGCGATCCGTTCGTCTTCGGCCGCGGCGGTGAAGAGGCGCAAGCGCTGCGTCGAGCGGGTATTCCGTTCGAAGTAGTCCCCGGCGTGAGTTCCGCTCTCGCGGCGCCCGCCTACGCTGGAATTCCGCTAACGCACCGCGACTGGAACGCCGCTTTCACGGTGTTGACCGGGCAAGAGAATCCCGAGAAACCACTCTCGACGCTGGATTGGGAGCGGCTGGCCGACCCGCATCGTACGCTCGTCCTGCTGATGGCGACCGCCAACCTCAGCGAGATCGTCGAGCGGCTCGTATCGCATGGGTTGTCACCGCAGACGCCGGTCGCGGTCGTGCAAGACGGCACGCGGCCTACGCAGCGGACCGCGGTCGGCACGCTCGCGACGATCGTCGACGACGTTGCCGCGCAGGGCATCGGCTCGCCGGCCGTAGTGGTCGTCGGCGACGTCGTGCGATTGCGCGCCGAGATCCGCTGGTTCGACACCGGCCCGCTGTTCGGGAAGTCCGTGCTCGTCACCCGCGCCGGACATCAATCCGATGCGTTCGCGCGCGCGTTACTCGCGCGCGGCGCGACACCCATCCTCGCGCCGACGATTGCGATCGAGCGCCCCGACGATGCGGACGCGACGCAACGCGCCGTGCAGGAGCTCGCCGGATATGCGTGGCTCGTCTTCACATCCCAGAACGGCGTCGACATCTTCTTCGAGCAACTCGAGGCGCGGGGTGCCGACGCTCGCGCGATTGGCGGCGCAAAGGTTGCAGCAATCGGCGATCAAACGGCCGCGCGCCTATGCGAGCGCGGCGTGCGCGCAGATCTCGTTCCGCCGGCGTTCGTCGGCGAAGAGCTCGCGGCGTCGCTTATCGATCGGTCGCGGCCCGGCGATCGCATCCTCATCGTTCAGGCTCAAGATGCGCGAGAGGTGCTGTCGCAAACGCTCGAGCGCGCCGGCCGCGGAGTGACGGCCATTGCCGCATACAAGACGACGCTGGCCGCTCCCGATCCGTCGTTCGCGCAACATGTCGCGCACGCCGACGTGCTGACGTTTACGAGTGCCAGCACGGTCAAAGGCTTCTCGGCGCTGCTCGGCGGCAATGCGGCTGCCGCGGCGGCGGCGGGCAGCAAATGCGTCGCCTGCATCGGGCCGATCACCGCGGAGGCCGCACGCGCCGCCGGCCTGCACGTCGACGTTACGGCGCGGACGCACACGATGGCAGGACTGCTTCAAGCACTCGAGACGCATTTCACTCCATCGTGACGCAGTTCGCGATCGGCGCCGCGCTCGCCGCCGTAGTTGCCGCGGCTGCGTACCGGGCGCGCGCGTTGACGGTAGACGGTGCGTGGGCGGCGTTCGCCGTCGGCGCGATCGTCTTCGGCGCGCAGGGCTGGGCGGGCGCCGCCGTACTGCTCGCGTTCTTCGTTCCGGCCATTGCATTCTCGAGAATCGGCGCCGCGCGCAAGCGCGCGCTTGGGGATGTCGCAAAGCACGGTCCGCGCGATGCGATGCAAGTGATTGCCAACGGCGGCATCGCAGCCTGCTGCGCGATCGCGGCGCTGCGCGGCGGCAGCGCGTTTGCTGCGGCATTCGCGGGTGCATTTGCCGCGGCAGCCGCTGATACGTGGGCCACCGAACTCGGCGTCCTTTCGCGGCGCGAGCCGGTCTCGATTCTCGGATTTGCTCCGGTCGCGGCCGGGCTCTCCGGCGGCGTCACGTTCCCGGGAACGCTCGCCTCACTCGCCGGCGCAATCGTCGTCGGGGCGATCGCGGCCGCAGTCGGCATGGCGCCGTGGTGGATCGTCGCCGCCGGCGGAGTTGCCGGTGCGACGCTCGACTCGCTGGTCGGCGCGAGTCTGCAAGCTCAACGCTGGTGCGCCGCCTGCGGCCGCGCCTGCGAAACGAACCCCCATCGCTGCGGCACGGCGACGACGCTACGACGCGGGATCGCTTGGCTGGAGAACGACGCGGTCAACCTCATCGCCACGCTCGGCGGCGCACTCGGCGCGGGCATCCTGCTGGAGATATCTAAATCAGTATGATATGCTCTCCATATCAGGAGTATCGTCGATGACGGCCTCGAGCTATCCCGCGACGCGGTACGAGCCCTCGCCGCCCCCGGATCTCACATCAAAAGCGCAGCGCGAACGCCTGTCGCCGGCCGCGCTGCGCGCCTTCTTCAACATCATCGAGAGATGGAATCTCCGCGATGAGGATGCGCGTCAGCTTCTGGGCGGCGTAACGAATGGTCCGTACTATGAGATGAAACGCGATCCCGAGCGCCGCGTTCTCGATGCCGACCGGCTCCTGCGCATCTCGTACTTGATCGGCGTCTTTAAGGCGCTCAACGTACTCCATCGCGAATCGCTCGCCGACGAATGGGTGCACCTCCCGAATGCAAATCGCATCTTCGGCGGGCTCACGCCGTTGGCGTATATGATTCGCGGAGGAACGCCCGCGATGCAGACCGTGCGTCAACTCCTCGATGCGCGGCGCGGCGGCGTATGACGCGATCGCGGCTGCCCGCGCTCGCGCTCGTTCGGCGCAACGACACGCACCGCCTGATTCCGACGAAATACTCGCAGAGCAAGAGCGTTCTCACGCGGATCGCGGACAGCGACGCGGATCTCGCGGCGATCTTCGATCTGGACAATGCAACCAACGATCGTCTGCTTGCCGAGGGCGATCGCCTCAGCGGTATCGGCGTCGACGAGCTGGTCTTTGGATTGCCCTACTATCGCATCGTCAATGCCGCCTTCACGCATCCCCACCCACTGGGGAGCCGTTTCAACAGTCCGCATCGCGGAGCGTGGTACGCGAGCTTCGATGCAAAGACCGCACGCGCCGAGCTTGCATTTCACAAGACGGTCGAACTCGCGGAGATCGGCAGGTTTGAAGACGACGTGACGTTCGACGATTACCTGGCCGACTTTAGCGCCGAGTTCCACGACCTGCGCGAGGCACCGGCGTGGAAACGTTGCCTGGATCCCGAAAGCTACCTCGAATCGCAAGCGCTGGGGCAGCGGCTGCTGGACGCCGGATCGCTCGGCGTTGTCTATCCGAGCGTTCGACTGCGCGGCGGTACGTGCGTCGCATGTCTGCGGCCCGCGCTCGTCATGAACGTTCGTAAAGGCGCGACGCTCCGATTCGTCTGGAGCGGAAAACCGAATCCAACGATTACCTCGAAACGCGCACGGCGATGACGCAGAAAGCGCTCGCGCACGCGCGCCGGCTGAGCCGGCGCTCGGCCGCGAAAGCTCATGTGCAGCTCCCCCCGTTTCCGCAACGGCGGTACGACATCGCATACGTCGACCCGCCGTGGTACTACTACGGCAGTCCGATCAAGGATGCGGCGGCCGCAAAACACTATCCGCTCATGTCGATCGACGAGCTGGCGGCACTCGACATCCGGCAGATCCTCAACGTAAACGCCGCGGTTTTTCTCTGGTCGACCTGCCCACGCCTCGATTTTGCATTTGCACTCATTGACGCGTGGGGATTGCACTACCGTGGCGTCGCCTACGTGTGGGTCAAGGTGAATAAGCAGGGAAAAATCATTGCCGGTCAGGGCGTCCCTCCAACGTTTACGAAGCCGACATCTGAGCTGCTCTTAGTTGCGACGACCAAGCCGACTGGACGCCCGTTTCCGATCCTCGACCTGCGCCAACCACAGGTGGTCTTACACCCCCGCGGCGCGCACAGCGAAAAGCCGGCGGTTTTTCGCGCGCTCATCGAGCACCTGTGTGGACACCGGCCGCGGATCGAGCTGTTCGCTCGTTCCCGGGCTCCGGGCTGGGATGCGTGGGGCGCTCAGGCACCTTAGGACGCTACGCGCACGCCCGCGCAGTACGATAGCATTGAAAGGGGGGCTGTATCGTGATCTCGCTTTGCATCGCACTGACCCTCGCCGTCGGCTCGCTCGGAGCCCACTCACAAGTTTGACCGCCTCTCTTGCAGAGGCGTGATGTCCCCATCATCACGGGCAAGGGCTAGCGCGGGTACTTCTTGCGCAGATGGGCGATAATCGCATCATCGTCGTCGGCGATCTTCACGTCGCCGTCGGTGAGCGACGGAATGCCGGTGACGCCGAAGAGTTCCTTGAGCGCGCCACGTTCGGCGTGATTTGACGGAACGTTGACCGTCTTGTAGTCGAGTTGCAGCTCGGTCAGGACGTGGCGCACACGCGCGCAGTAAGGGCACCACTCGGCCTGGTAGAGTACGATATCCGTATCGATCACGGAAGCTTGAGACGCGTCACGGCGGGGGACGGTTGCACGTTATACCCGAAGGATTTCGTGACAATGGCTATGGGTCTGAGCGCACCGAGCCGAATGAGCGGGGCAACGCTTGCCTCGCTTATGATTCACGTTCTCACGGCGCTCTCTATTCCGGCGCTGGTCTGGACGGCGACGGCAAACACGCCGGAGACGGTCAGCTTCACTCGCGTCATGCACATCGAGCTTCTTCCGCCGCGGCCTCCGCAGCCGCGCCCGCGCGCTCAAGCTCCGCGCTTAAGCCCGACGCACTCGGTCAACTTCGCAAATCGCGTCGCGCTTGACCCGAACGGCTCCGCAAAAGCACGCGCAACGCGCCCAGGTTGCTGCATCGAACGCTCCCGCCGCACCGGCAGTCGGCGTGCAACGCGTAGGAACTGGAACCGCTTCGAGCGATGCGGCACCGCAAGCGACGAGTTCGCCGGCTATTAGGGCCAGCGCGGGCATGCATCGGCCCAGCGGATACCTTCCGTTTGGCGCCGAGCAACCGGATCCTGTACTCGATCCAAACATCGTAAGACAACTCAGCGCGCTGGGCGTTCACGTGACGCTCGTCGTTACCGTCGGCGATGATGGGCGAACGGAGAGCGTTGCGTTCCAGCCGCCGCTCGATCCGTCGTTGGAAGGACGTATTCGATCGCTGCTCGCGGACGCGAACTGGGATCCGGCCGTCTGCGGCGGCGGTGTCGCGTGCGAAGGCCACGCAACGATCAAACTCTAGCTTCGCTACAAAATTGATTTTCCAAGCGCTGAGCAGATCAACCCGACCGCGAGCGATGCGGTCCGATTCTCGTGGTCGAGAATCGGATTGATTTCGACCATCTCGATTGACCCCAACTGTCCGCTGTCGTAGAGCATCTCCATGACGAGGTGCGCCTCGCGGTAGCTCAAGCCGCCTTGTACCGGCGTTCCGGTACCCGGCGCCTCGCTTGGGTCGATCCCGTCCATATCGAACGAGACGTGGATTTGGCTGCCGCCGGCGCCCGCGATCGTGCGCGCCGCTTCCATGACGTGTACCATTCCGAGTTTGTCGACGTCGGTCATGGTGAACGTTTTCACGCCGAACTCGCGCAATAGACGCTTTTCGCCCGGGTCCACGTCGCGCAGACCGATCTGCACCGTGCGCTCCGCAATCGCCGTTCCATTCTTCAGCGCGAAGTAGAGCGGCATGCCGTGGACGTTCCCGCTCGACGAACTGCCGGGACTATTGATATCCGCGTGCGCGTCGATCCAGATGAGTCCCGGCGGCGCACCGCGAGCGCGCGTCAAACCGGCGAGCGTCCCGATCGCGATGGAATGATCCCCGCCCAGGACGATGGGAAAACCGCCTGCACGGATCGCTGCCTCGACGACACCCGCGAGGTCGTCGCAAACCTCGGTAATAACTTCGAAATACTTTGCCGACGAATCTTGCGCGTCGGTCGCTTCGGGGATCGGCACGTGAAGATTGCCATGGTCGACGATCGTCGCGATACCCAGCGACTGCAGTTCGTCGTGAAGCTTTGCGTAACGCACGGCCGAAGGCCCCATGTCGACGCCCCGCCGGCTCGCGCCCAAATCCATCGGGACGCCGACGATGTCCACACGACCAACCGGCGAAAGTGTTGCGCTCACGGTTGCGGCTCGTTCGGCTCGGCCGGACGAAACACCCGCATCGCGATGATCCGCAAGACACCCGCGATCGGCACGGCAACCAGCATGCCGATGAGACCGCCGAGTGCGGCGCCGATCAGCAGCGCCAGGAGCACGACGAACGGACTCAAGCGCACCTGCCGGCTCACGATATTCGGCGCGAGGAGATGCCCTTCGAGCTCGTAGATGACGACGAATGCGGCGGTCACAATTAGTGCGTTGACCCAGCCATTCGCGAGAATCGCGGAGAGAAACGCCGGAAGAAAGGCCAGCACCGCGCCGACGTACGGAATCAGGTCTCCGATGGTCGCAACCAAACCCAACACGAATGCATACGGGACGTGCAGCAGCATCAGCGCAATCGTAATCATAACGCCGACCACGAGCGCGACGATGAGTTGCCCGCGGATGAATCCGCCAATTACCGAATCGATGTCGGAGAGCAGCGCGAGCGTCGCGTTCCAGCGTTGCGACGGAATGACCGACGACAGTCCCCGTTTGAGGTGGTCGAGGTCGAGCAGCAGATAGAGCGTCAGGACCGGGACGATGATGAACGTCGCGACCGCCGCGAACGTGCCGGCGAGCACGACGATCACTTGGCTAAACGTCTGTAGGCCGTGCACCCGAACCCATGCCGCGAGCTCTTCGGGACCCTTGGCGATCTCGTTACGCATCCAGTCGGGAAGGCGCGACGTAACGTGATCGTTTGGATCGTAGAGGAAGCCGTTTAGCCGTGCGGCCAGATCGGGATAGTGCCGTACGAGCATCGTCGCCTCCTCAACGAGGTGCGGCATGATGAAGAAGCCCGCGACGGCGAGTACGACCAGGATCAGTGCGTAGACAAGAACGATCGCCGCGACCAACGGCATATGCTTGCGCAGCCGCTGAACCGCGGGGTAGATGAGATAGGCGAGAAAGATTGCGCCGATGAGGATGTAGACGACGGCGCGGATGCGATCGAGGAACCCGAAGACAAACTGACCGACGTAGAACGCGAGCACGATTACCATCAAGAGCTTGAGGGCATACGTGATGCGCTCGTCCGTCATCCATCGCCAAGGATTCCGACGCGGAGCTTTCATTCAATCGACTTCACCATGCAGGCGAGCAAGCCTCGGTGTCGGCCCATCGGCGGCAGGACCAGCGTGGTGCAAGAGGCAAACGCTCCATGATGTTGCGGCGCTCGGCGTTACTTCCGGCGTTAGCTCTCGCGATGGTCGCGATTGCAACCGCACCCGCGTCGGCATATCTTCCGCCGCCGTTCGCGCGGCTGAATCACGATGTCCGGCGGCTCGCGAACCATCTCCCGGCCGCAACCGCACTCGAGGTCTTGGATCTCGACACCGGGTATCATGCAGGCTTCAACGCCGCTTCGAGCATGCCGGCCGCATCGACGATCAAGCTGCCCGTGATGGTCGAGGTCTTTACCCAGTTGCAAAATGGACGCTTCGACCTCGATCGGCGCGTCACGCTGCTGCAAAGCGACAAGGATTGGGGATCCGGCGACCTCTGCGATGCGCCCGTCGGTACGGCCTATCCCGTCTCAGTCTTGCTCGAGAAAATGATCGACATCAGCGACAATACCGCGACGAACATGTTGATTCGCCTCGTCGGGCGGCAACGCATCAACGACCAGATGACACAGCTCGGGTTGCGCCATACGCGCCTTGCCGGCGACGTGCGCACCGACGGTTGGTCGATTCGTCAAACGCTGCGAACCTCTCCGGCCGATCTTGTGCGATTGCTCGCACTCATGGCGCGCGGCGAGCTCGTCGACGAATGGTCATCGAAAGAGATGATCGCGATACTCGAAGCCGATCAGTACAACACGCTGTTGCCGGAGCCGCTGCCGGACGATGTCGCAATCGCGCACAAGACCGGATCTCTCTTCGATACGCTCAACGATGCCGGCATCGTTTATGCGAGCAACGCGCCGTACGTAATCGCGGTTATGACGACGGCGCTGCCGTCGCAGGATCTCGGACGGAGCTTCATCCACCGCGTCTCGCGAATGGCCTACTCGCAGGAGCTCCGTCTGGCGCACTGGCGGGTTGCTATGGGCATTCCCGCGACGTTCGATCTTGCGACGTCGCAGAGTTCCTCCGGCGTCTCCCCCGACGTCGGATATTGGAGCAAGGACGCCGGCGACGGCCCTTAGAGGCCCTCGTTAAACCCGCACCTTCGACGACGCATAGGCTCGCGTGAGCCAGCTCTCATAGCGCGGCTCGCGACCGGTGACGATCCGCGCGTATAGCTCGCTCAATCGTTTCGTAACCGGGCCGAGTTCACCGTCGCCAACCAGCCGCCGATCGACCGACGCGATCGATACGACGCCGACGGCCGTTCCCGTAAAGAAGAGTTCCTCGGCGGCGTAGAGCTCGCCGCGATCGATCGAACGCTCGACGATCTCCATCCCGAGTTCCTCGGCGGCGAGCTCCATGATCACTCGGCGCGTGACGCCTTCGAGCACGTTCTGCGACGGGTCGGGCGTGTAGAGCACGCCGCGCCGCACGAGAAAGAGATTTTCAGCCGAGCCTTCAGAGACGTGCCCGTCGTGCGAAAGGAGAATCGCTTCGTCGTAACCGTTCTGCACCGCCTCGCTCTTGGCCAGGGCGGAGTTCACATAGAGTCCCGTAATCTTCGCGCGCGGTGGCGCCATCGTGTCGTCGGCACGGCGCCACGAGCTTACGCAGACGTTGACGCCGCGCGTCGAATCGAGATACTGCGTGTACGGAATCGGCACGATTGCCAATGCATCGGGTACGTTGTGAAGGCGAACGCCTATGTCTTCGGCGGCTTTATAGACGAAGGGTCGCACGTAGACGTCGCGACGGTAACCGTTGCGCACGCAGAGCTCGGTCGTAATGTCGATAAGCTGATCCACGCTCTCCGAGTAGGCGAGCGTAAGGATCTTTGCCGAGACCGCAAGCCGATCGAAGTGATCGCGCAATAAGACGAGGAACAGCTCCTTCTCCTCGGGCTGCCAGTAGCCGCGAATCCCTTCGAAGCAGCCGGTGCCATACTGCAAACCGTGCGTCAGCAGACCGACCTTCGCGTCTTCGTAGCGGCGGAACTCGCGGCCGGCGTAGACGGTAACCCCAGAAAGATCCATGCGCGAAGTCTCCTTCCCGGCCTGCGTCTTGCGGCTCGCGTTCGGCACCTCCTTTGGCCTTGCGGCCAACGGCGGCGCTGCTCGGTCGCCGAACGTAGGCCGCCTTTCACGGCCATCGTCCGGTAGCCGGCGGTGGGGTTCCGGCGCCGGCACTCGAATTACGCGGCTGTGAGTAAGCCTTACGTTCGATTGACGCACCCGCTCGTGCGCGAGCACGG
This sequence comes from Vulcanimicrobiota bacterium, assembly GCA_963758805.1. GTDB lineage: Bacteria > Vulcanimicrobiota > Vulcanimicrobiia > Vulcanimicrobiales > Vulcanimicrobiaceae > Cybelea. The sequence continues at coordinate 365,232 of CAVWWP010000001.1, read as the reverse complement.
AGTATTACGTCGTGCCACGTGGGATGAGGCGCTCGACCGCGCGGCTGCGGCATTACGCGACGCGCGCGACCGAGACGGCACGCAGACCTACGGCATGTTCAGCTGCTCGAAGGCGACCAACGAGATGAACTATATCGCGCAAAAGTTCGCTCGCGCCGTCATCGGCAGCAACAACATCGATAGCTGCAATCGAACTTGACACGCTCCGAGCGTCGTCGGTCTGACGGCGGTCTTCGGGGCAGGCGGCGGCACGAGCTCCTACGAGGAGGCCGAGCACGCCGACCTGATCGTCCTTTGGGGATCGAACGCGCGAGAGACGCATCCGATCTACTTTCATCACGTCCTGCGAGGGCTTCACAACGGGGCCAAGCTTTATGTCGTCGATCCGCGCCGCACGTCGAGCGCGCAATGGGCGGACGGTTGGCTTGGTCTCGACGTCGGATCGGACATCGCGCTTGCCAATGCGATCGGCCGAGAGATTCTCGCCGCCGGGCTGAAGCACCACGAGTTCATCGAGGCGGCAACGAGTCACTTCGACGAGTATCGCGGGACCGTCGAGCCATATACCCTCGAGTACGCACAGCGCACTACCGGGGTTCCGGCGGAGCTCGTCGCCGAACTCGCACACGCCTACGCGCGCGCGCCGCGCGCACAACTCTGCTGGACGCTCGGCATCACCGAGCATCACAACGCGGTTGACAACGTGCGCGCGCTCATCAATCTCGCGCTACTGTGCGGCCACGTCGGGCGCTACGGATCGGGCGTCTGTCCGCTCCGCGGTCAGAATAACGTGCAGGGCGGCGGCGACATGGGTGCGATTCCGAATAAGTTCCCGGGCGGGGAGGACGTCGATGCTGCGGCCAACGTCGAAAAGTTCGAGCGCGCGTGGCGGGCCACGCTCCCGCGCAAGAAAGGCTGGAACCTCACCGACATGTTCCACGCGATCGAACGACAGGAGCTCGACACGCTCTACGTCATCGGCGAAAACCCCGCGCAATCCGAGGCCGATCAAGAGCACGCCATGCTTCTGCTGCGGAGCCTCAAACACTTGATCGTGCAAGACATTTTTCTGACGAAAACCGGCGAGCTAGCCGAGGTTGTCTTTCCGGCGACGGCAAGTTGGTGCGAATCGGAAGGTACGGTGACGAGCAGCGAGCGTCGCGTGCAGCGCTGTCGCAAAGCGCTCGACGCGCCGGGGGAAGCGCGTGACGACATCGCAATCATCTGCGAGCTCGCTCGCCGGATCGGCAACGATTGGCCTGACTACACGCCGCAGCAAGCGTGGGACGAATGCCGCGGCGTTTCGGCCTGGCACGCCGGCATGACGTACGAGCGCTTGGATCAGCTCGGCGGCCTGCAGTGGCCGTGCTACGACGAACGGCACCCCGGCGAGCTCTTCCTCCACTCGCGTCTGTGGGAACGGCCGGTCCGCGGCGAACGCGCGCCATTCGCATCGGTCGAACACGACCCACCGGTCGAAGCACTCGACGATGCGTTTCCTATCCGCTTGACGACTGGGCGCCGCCTCGACTCGTTCAACACCGGCGTGCAGAGCGGCGGCTACACGTCGCCGTTGCGCCGCGGCGAGACGCTCGACATCTCGCCCGAAGACGCGCGGCGCTACGGCTTGCACAATGGCGACGAAGTCCGCGTCACCTCGCGGCGCGGATCGATCGTCGTACCGGCGCGCATCGATCGCGGGTTACGCGCCGGGCTCGTCTTTACGACCTTCCATTTCAACGACGCGGTCGCGACGAATCTCTTAACGATCGACGCGACCGATCCGAAATCCGGCACTGCCGAGTTTAAGGCGTGCGCGGTGCGGCTCGAAGCAGTCTAACGTAACGCCGTGGATTTGCACCTTACGTCGGCGACCGCAACCGATGCCGAGCGAGCGGCGGTAGATGACGCGCTGGACGGCACGCAAGTTGGAACGGGCGCGGCGGCACGCGCGCGACGCCATCGCTTGCTCCCCGTGCTGCACGCCGTGCAAGACCGCATCGGGTGGATCAGCGCCGGTGCCGTAAACCATATTGCCGAGCGTCTCGAGGTTGCGCCGGCTGACATTTATGGCGTCGCGACGTTCTACGCGCTCTTCTCTACGACGCCGCGCCCTGCACGCGTCGTGCACGTCTGCGACGACATCGCCTGCATGTGCGCGGGCGCCGAGCAGATTTGCGCGGCGCTCGCGGAGAGCGACGTGACATGGAAGCGCTCGGCCTGTCTGGGACTCTGCGATCGCGCGCCCGCGGCGCTCCTCACGATCGCCGGCGACGCGCCGGAGGTGCGTCAAATCGCGCCGGTCGCGACCGACGACATTGCGGGCGACGCGCGCGTTTACAGCGCGCCGCATGTCGGCGGCACCGAACGGCGGCTCTTGGCGCGCGTCGGCACGGTCGATCCGCAGAGCATCGACGCATACTGCGCGAACGGCGGTTATCGCGCGCTGCGCTGCGCTTTCGAACGTGGGCCCGACGGCGTGATCGCCGAGGTAATCGCGTCGCGGCTGCTCGGCCGCGGCGGCGCTGCCTTTCCAACCGGCAAGAAGATGGAAGCCGTCGCCCACGCACCCGCGCGGCCGCACTATCTCATCTGCAACGCCGACGAATCGGAGCCGGGCACGTTCAAGGATCGGATCCTGATGGAGCAGGATCCATTTGCGATCGTCGAGGCGATGACGATCGCCGGCATTGCCATCGGCTGCGAGCACGCGTTCATCTACGTCCGCGGCGAGTATCCGCTTGCGGCGAGCCGTCTGAGCAATGCGATCGAACAGGCGCGCAAACGCGGATTCATCGGTAACGACGTCATGGGAACCGGCTTTCGGTTCGAAATCGAGATCCGGCGCGGCGCGGGGGCGTACATTTGCGGTGAAGAGACCGCGCTCTTCAACTCGATCGAGGGCAAACGCGGAGAGCCGCGCAGCAAACCACCGTTTCCGGTGCAGTCAGGGCTCTTCGGCAAGCCGACTCAGATCAACAACGTCGAAACGCTGCTCAACCTTCTGCCGATCGTGCTCGAGGGTGGCGAGTCCTACGCACGCATTGGAACCGCGGAATCAACCGGGACGCGTCTCTTCTGCCTCTCGGGTGCAATCGCGCGACCCGGCCTTTACGAAGTGCCGCACGGAACGGCGCTTGACGCGCTGATCGCAATGGCCGGCGGCGTGCGAGACGGCGCCGAACTCGGCGCCGTGCTGCTCGGCGGTGCCGCCGGCGTATTGATTGCACCGACCATGCTTTCGACGCGGCTTTCTTTCGAAGACGCGCGCGCGGCGGGCGTGACGCTCGGTTCCGGGGTCGTCATGCTCTTCGATCGCGAGACCGATCTGATCGCGATCCTCCGCCGCATCGCCGCCTTCTTCCGCGATGAATCGTGCGGACAGTGCGTGCCGTGCCGCGTCGGAACGGTCCGCCAAGAAGAGGTGCTCGCGCGTCTCGTCGCGCCGGGCGGCGATGCAGCCGCGCGGGAGCGCGACCTCATTCTGCTCGACGAGATCGGCCGCGTGATGCGCGACGCGTCGATCTGCGGGCTCGGACAGACGGCCGCGACGGCGATCGCATCGGCGCGACGGCTAGACATCCTCGCCGGAGAACGCCGGTGATTCGCGGACCGATTCCGCATGCGCCGGATCACCCGCGCAAGCCGGTCGTCGAGCTGACGATCGACGGCAGCGTGGTGCAAGTGCCCGAGGGATCGACCATTCTGGACGCGTGTAACCGCGCTTCGATCGAGACGCCGACGCTCTGCTTTCTCCAGTCGCTCACGCCGGCGAACGCATGCCGCGTGTGCGTCGTCGAGCTCGAAGGTTCTCGCGTTCTCGTGCCGGCCTGCGCGCGCAAGGCCGAGGCCGGCATGGCCGTACACACCGATTCGGAGCGCGTTCGCCACAGCCGCAAGATGGTGCTGGAGTTTTTGGCATCGTCGGTCGATCTCTCGACCGCGCCCGATGCGCGACGCTATGCCGAACGCTACGGTGCCGACGCCACGCGCTACGGCGCGGTGGAGAGCGCCGAACAGCCGATCAAGATTGACAACCAGCTCTACGTCCGCGATTACGCCAAGTGCATTCTCTGTTACAAGTGTGTCGAAGCATGTGGTGTGGACGCGCAGAACACGTTTGCTATCGCCGTTGCCGGGCGCGGCTTCGGCGCGCATATCTCGACCGAGTTCGACGTCCCGCTTCCTGACTCGGCTTGCGTGTACTGCGGAAACTGCATCGGCGTCTGCCCGACCGGCGCGCTCATGTTCTCGTCCGAGCACGAGCTGCGCCAGCGCGGGCAGTGGAGAGAGGACGAGCAAACCACGACGGATACGATCTGCTCCTACTGCGGCGTTGGATGCACGCTGACGCTGCACGTGCAAGAGAATGAGATCGTCAAAGTTACCTCGCCGATCGAGAACGACGTGACGAGCGGCCATCTCTGCATAAAGGGACGTTTCGGTTTCAGCTACGTGCAGAGCCGTCCCCCGGGCGAGCGCACGTAACGATGCACGAGACGCGCCCCGGACGAACCATCGAGACGGAGCTCATCGCGCTCGAGGGCGCCGATCGGCGGCGGAAAACGGATTCCGTCGTCACCGAGGAGCCGCTCGAGCTCCGGCTTGTCGCCGGAGGCACGACGCGCACCCTCGCCGTTACGATGCGCACGCCGGGAAACGACTTCGAGCTGGCGGCGGGCTTCGTCTACGATGAATCGATCGTACGCGCTCGCTCGGAGCTGGGAACGCTCACCTACTGCGTAGATTCCGATGTCGATCCCGAGCAGCAGTACAACATCGTCACGATCGAGCTCAATGCCGGCGCCGCCGCGGGCGATTTCTCGCGATTCGAGCGGCACTTTACGATGAATAGCTCTTGCGGTATCTGCGGACGCGCGCAGCTGGAGGCGCTCGCCGAGCTCGGCGTCGCGCCCATCGACGACGGTCTCTGCATCGACGCCGCGCTGCTCTATACGTTGCCGAACCGCATGCGAGAAGCGCAACGCATCTTCGCATCGACCGGCGGCCTGCACGCCGCTGCGCTCTTCGACGACCGCGGCGAAGCGATCGCGGTACGCGAGGACATCGGCCGTCATAATGCGGTCGACAAACTCATCGGATGGGGCTTGCTCAACGAGCGACTGCCCTTTGCACGAAGTATCCTAATGGTCAGTGGGCGCGCTAGCTACGAGATCGTGCAGAAGAGCACGATGGCGCGCATTCCGATCGTCTGCTCCGTCTCAGCACCGAGCAGTTTAGCGATCCAGCTTGCGCGCGCGTTCAACGTAACGCTCGTCGGCTTCTTGCGCGGCGACCGTGCGAACGTCTACACCTGCGAGCAGCGCGTCGCGCGCTGACGCTACTGCCTCGCGAGCGCTGAGAGGATCGCGCCCTGCACCTTCGCCAGTGCGATGGAACCGTTGGGCTCCCGTTCCCCCATCCAGTTGTTGACGAGCAACGAAAACGTCACCGGACCGTGCGTGCGCGTCTGCACGAAGCCGGAGAGCGTCCGCACGTGATTGAGGCTTCCGGTTTTGGCGTAGACGCGCCCTTGTGCCGGCGTTCCTACGAACGAATGCGCGAGCGTTCCGCGAATGCCGGCCAATGGTAGCGCGTTCACGATGATCCGGCGGTACGGTCCGTGCCAATCGGCCTCGAGGATTGCAACCAGATCGCGCGGCGTGATGCGATCGTACTCCGAAAGCCCCGAGCCGTCGGCGATCGAAACGCTCGCTGCATCGACGCCTATCGCGCGGAGATAGCGTTCTTCGACCGACCGTCCGCCAGCGATGGTGCCGGGCTCGCCGCTCCTGGCGACGCCGAGCTCCTTCAAGAAGAGCTCGCCCATCAAGTTGTCGCTTGGGCACCAGAACTCGGTCAGCAGCTTCGGCATAGTGACCGACGCATGCGACCAGAACACGACGGAGCCTGGCGGAGTCTTTCCCGACGCAATGCCGCCGTCGATGCGTATGCCGCGCGCGTTGAAAGCGCGCAGAAGGGCATCGCCCGCGTATGAAGGCGGATCCGGAACGCTCGAATCGAGTTCTTCCGGCTTTGCGCCGAACGGATAACTCCCGACAAGCTCGATCGTACGCGGGGCCTTCCACGGTCGCACGACGTCGGTGGTATCCTTTGAGTCCGCGGCTCCGGTAGTGATGCGGTTATCGAGCGAGAACGCCCCGCTCTGCGGTGTTTCGCGCGCGATCGCGATTGAGCCAACCGTCGTGCCGGGCGACACGACGACGCGCACCGCACCCTCGTTTAGCTCCAGCGCGCTGACGACGGGCGCATACGCGTATGGAAGATCGTCCCACGACCATCCCGGCGCCCAGCGCTGTGCGTCGTCGTGCGAGGTATCGGTGACGATGGAGCCGGTGACGTGCGTAACGCCGAGATTCGCCACCGCGGTAACGGCGGCATCGAGATCGCCGTCGCTCAGGTGAGCGTCGCCGCCGCCGCGCAGGTAGAGATTGCCGTCCAACGTGCTGCCGGTCGCGGGCTCGTCCGACAGAAGCGTCGTGATGGCGGAGAAGTTCGGCCCGAGTTCGTCGAGCGCCGCCGAGCCGACCAAGAGTTTGAAGGTCGATGCGGGTACGAACTCGCTATCGGCGTTGCGTGCGTATAGTACGGTGCCGCGCGCAGTGTCGATTGCGAAAAATCCGATCAGCGCCCCGCGCAACGCTTGCGTCTGCAGGATCGAGCCGATCGCCGGACCGAGCCGCGCGACCTGCGCCGCGCTCCACGCCGCCGCTCGCACCGGCGGCGCCGGCGTGACGGCGACAAATGCAGCGCACGCACCGAGCGCGCAGAGCCTGCCAACGTTCATCCGATGCTCCGCTTCTCTGCTGGTCGAGAAGGTTCCGCGCGGGCTGGTACGATCGGCTGTCGAATGATGTAGCACACGTGATTTACGTTAAGCTGTGGATTCTCGCGGTGGCGCTGCTGGCGGTGGCACAAACGTCGCCCAGCCCCGCGCCGACGTCGACCGCGCCCGTCTACATCGGGAACCCGGCGATCCGCATGAAGCTCAGCCTGCGTCCCCTCGGCTTCGACGCCGACGGCAATGCCGACTGGCTCGTCGTAACACGCTTCTTCGATGCGCAGTCTCGCCCGACGCGCATCATGGCGAACAGCAACTTCAACTGGACGTCGCGCGATGGATACGTGCTCTGGCAAGCACGCCTGCGTTACGGCCAGCCTTCGGCGATCGTCAAGACAGTACGCGACGGGCCGTTAACACTGACTGTCCAAGCCGTCAAACCGCAGCTTGGGACGTTGATCGTTCGAACCGATACCCGCCGCTGGCGCGGGGCGCGCGTTGTCGCGCGTCCGCTCGGGCCACACCTCGTCGCGGTTGGCTGGTTCCCACAAGAAGAGCAGCTCGCGCGGCTCGCGCGCGTTGACGCAGATGGACAGAGACGTCTCGTCGCCGTCATCGCCGGACGCAGTTCGACCTATCGCGACACGAGCGTGCTTCCCGGCCGAAGCTACCGCTATATCCTCTATCGCCCAGACCACGCGCCGGTAGAACTCGCGGCCGTCACGACGTTTGCCGAACCGCCGGCGACCGTCGTCGCGAACGCATCCGGCAAAGCTATGTGGCTCTTCTTCACGACCAATCCGGTCGACGACATCTACTACGAGCACTTGGATCCGCGCGCCATCGCCGATCAAGCTGCGCGCGCCGGATTACATTACGTCGAGTTGCGTCTCACGTACGGCGCCTTTTGGGAGGTTTCGCCTGGTTCTAGACCGACGATCGACGCGATCGTCGACGCGCTTGCGGCGCGCGGTATCGGTACGATTGCGTGGGCCGTGCCGCGTGATACCACCGCCGAAGACGTTGCCGCAACGACGCGCGCGGCGTATTACCGCACGGCGAAGGGAACGCCGATGGCCGGCCTCGCGCTCGACATCGAGCGCGGCGATGAGTTCATGGGGCAGGCACCGCAAGGTTTAAGCGCGCTCTGGGAGTACGTTCGCGCCGTGCGCCAGGCGATGGGGCCAAAATACCTCATCGTTACGACGGTTGAGGATCCGTATCTGGAGCATCTCGACGACAAAGCCTATCCGTACGTACAGATCGCTCGTTACAGCGACGTGCTGCAACCGATGGCGTACTGGCGGATGTTCCGCCCCAAATCGATGAACCCGCAACAAGTCGAAAAGATCATGGCTTCGTCGTACGAAACGCTGCTCGCGCAGTCGCGCCGCACCATTCCGATCAGCATGGGCGGCCAAACCAGTGGCGAGAGCCGCATCGGCAATCCGCCCGGCAACGAAATTACGGCGTCGCTGGAGGCCAGCAAACGCATCGGTGCCATCGGCGTCTGCTACTTCGCGTGGGACGGCACGCAGCAGGATCAGTGGAACGCTCTCGCCTCTTACGCGTGGTAAGAACACCTATTCCGCCTGACGCCTGCTCGCGCGGCCGGGGCCTTCGCACGTTCGGCCCAGCGGACCCGGCCGGCAATCAGCTCCCACTGCGACGTCTATGGGTTGCCTATGGGCCGGATTTATGAGAAACTGATGGCACTGCCACCAAAAGCGCGATCTTTCGTATGGTCGATCTATTGCGCCGTAGAAAGATCGGGGCCTATTCTCACTCTCACCAAGTTCGTCACATTACCACCGACCGCCAGCCCTCTTTTCGGGGGATGGTTTTTGCATGCCGTCACGGCGCGAGCCGTAAGGAGTACATTGCTATAGCTAACCGCAACCGAAACCGTAAGAGCAAGCCACGCGTCGCTAAAGCGGCCAACTCCGAAAGCGTTAGCGTCAAGGAAGCGCCGCTCGAGGTGTATGGCAGCATTAAACAGGTTTTTCCGAGCACGACGTTCTCCGTCGAGCTCGACAACGGTCACGTCGTTCTCGCACACATCGCCGGGCGCTTGCGCCGGCATCGGATCAAGATCCTTCCCGGCGATCGCGTTGATCTCGAGCTGTCGCCGTACGACCTTACCAAAGGTCGCATCGTTTATCGCTATCGCGCCGGCGAAGAGCGCCGCGCTTAAGAATGGAGACCCATGTACACTGACGAGTCCCTTACCTGCGTCGAATGCCAGCGATCGTTTACGTTCACCGCTAGTCAGCAAGAGTTCTTTGCGAGCAAAGGCTTCGCGAACAAGCCCAGCCGTTGCGACGACTGCCGCGCTGCTCGCAAATCAGCCGGCGGCGGGGGTGGTCGCAGTCCTTCATATGCCGGCACCCGCGAGCTATTCAAAGTCACGTGCAGCCAGTGCGGCGCCGCCGCCGAAGTGCCGTTTCAACCGCGATCGGGCCGGCCGGTCTACTGCCGCGACTGCTACTCAACGGCGCGGTTGACCTATCGTTAAATGTTGACCGGCGGCCTGCGATGGTGGGGTAACCGGCTCGGCTTGAGCGCCATTCACCTCGGAGCGTTAGCGGCATTTATACCGGGTACGTTCCACTGGAGCGCAGTAGCCGTTGCTGCGATCCTGCTCTACGCTACCGGCGGCCTGGGCGTCACGCTCTGCTACCACCGCACGCTGACGCACCGCGGATTACGGCTGCGCAAGCCGGTAGAGTATCTCTTCGCGATTCTCGGCACGCTCGCGTTACAGGGAGACCCGATCCGTTGGGTCGCAACCCATCGCAAGCATCACGCACATGCCGACGCGCAGGGCGACCCGCATGGGCGCGATCACGGCTTTCGCTGGGCGCACGTGGACTGGCTCTACAAACGAAACGACGCGCTGCCCACGCACGAAGAGCTCCGCCGTTTCGCGCCCGACCTGTGGGCCAGCCGCTTCTATCGCACGCTCCGGCGCACTCATTGGCCACTTCACTTCGTGCTTGGCGCGGTTCTCTTCGCCTTCGGCGGTTGGAGCTGGGTGATTTGGGGCATTTTCGTCCGACTCGTCGTGAGCTATCACGTAACGTGGCTTGTGAATAGCGCTGCCCATTCGATCGGTTACCGGACCTACCGCACGGCTGACCTGTCGACAAACTGTTGGTGGGTTGCCGTTTTGGCGTGGGGCGAGGGTTGGCATAACAACCATCACGCGTTTCCGTATTCCGCGCGCCACGGACTACGCTGGTTTGAAATCGACCCAACGTGGTGGGGTGTCAAGACACTGGCGCTCTTGCGCCTTGCGGATAGAATAAAGGTTGCGCCGTGCGCTACATTACGCTGAAGATAAAATCGCGGCTTCCGGACGTTCCGTAGATTCGGACGTCACACTTGTTCTCGCCTACGTGGCCGTGTGCAATGTCTTCAGCCATATCGGCAGAGCGCGCGAGTGTTGCTACCTTAGTCGGATCCATGCTAAAATGCTCAAGTTTCAAATGAGTTATGCCTCTTTCCGATTTATTTAACCCAAAAAAGTCGTCTTTGGTTGCGCAAAAGAAACGCATGCTAAAGTAGCGTTCAGATACGCTCGTTAACGCAATAAAGATTAGTGCAGCGGCTTGAAGTCGAGAAAGGCCGCCAACATTCCGTCAAAAGCGGTTGCATTGTCTGCATTGGCGACGTGACCCGCGTTCTCGACGACGGCAAGCCGGGAGCCGGGAATACCGGCGGCAATCTCTTCTGAAAGCGCGAGGGGCGCGACCATATCGCGGTCACCGCACGCAACGAGCACCGGAACTTCGATCGACGGGAGCATTGCCCGGTAGTCGCCCGTCCAAGTCGCCCGCGTCGCGGCAAGATAACACGAAATCGACTTGCACGCCATCTGTTCGATCGTCTCCGCAAGACGGTCGTCGCTGAGTCCCAACTTTGCGGCGCGCCCTTCCGCGAAGCGGCGCATGCTGCCGGCACCCTGCACGGCTGCCGTGATGCCCGCAACGTTCTCGTCCGCGTCCGGATAGCAGGCGAAACTGCCGAGAACGACCATGGCGCCGAAGCGTTCCGGCGCTCGCGTCCAAAGCTCGAACGCAACGACACCGCCTAGGCTGCATCCAACGAGCGTGAAGCGCTCGATACCGAGTCGTTCGGCTACCGCAAGCACGTCGGTTGCGTATCCCGCGCGCGTGATCAGCAGCGCATCCGGATCGCGCAACGCGCCGTTGCCGCGCAGCTCGATCGAGACGCACCGATACTTCGCACCAAACGCCTCGAGTTGCCGATCCCAAATCGCGGCCGTCGAGCCGACACCGTGCACGAAGACGAGAACCGGTCCGAAGTCGCCGGCGCAGCGTGCTCCGGTCATCGCGCCGTCGGGCGCGGCGCACTCTATACTCCGAATCATCGCGCCTCTCGCTTGCGCGCTACAAACGCGAGCACGTCTTCGAGGGGTTGCGCGTTCAGTACGTCGGCCTTTGTAAGACCGGCACGTCGCGCCTGACCGACGGCGAGCTCGACGCACCAGAGATCGCCCGTGCGGTGAGCGTCGCTGTCGAGCGAAAACGTTACGCCGAACGTCTTCGCCTTACGTGCGAGTGGCGCAGGCAGATCTAAACGCGCCGCTTGGCCGTCGATTTCGAGCGCGGTGCCCGTGCGCGCAGCCGCAGCAAAGACCGCGTCGTAATCGAACTCGTAACCCGGAAAGCCCTCGAGGCGCCGTCCGGTCGGATGTCCCACGATATTGACATACGGATTCTCGCAGGCACGTATGAGGCGCGCGGTCATCTCCTCACGCGTTTGGCGGACCGCCGAGTGCACGGAACCGATGACGATATCGAGCTCGGCGAGCACGTTGTCGGGATAGTCGAGCGTCCCATCGGGCAGAATATCGACCTCGCTCGCGCAAAGCGTCCGAATAGCGTACCGCGCGCCCAGTGCTTCGATCTCCGCTCGCTGTTTGCGGATCGTTGCGACGTCCATTCCGTAGCGCGGCCCGCGCCCCGGCGAGTGATCGCTGATCGCATGATACTCGTAGCCGCGCGCGGCGGCCGCGGCGATCATCGTCTCGAGCGTGTCGTCGCCATCGCTCCAGTCGGTGTGCATGTGGAAGTCACCGCGAATTTCGCCGAGCTCGATGACGGCCGGAACCTCACCGCGCAGCGCAAGGTCGATCTCTTCGCCGCCGCTCCGTAGCTCGGGCGGGATGTACTGCATGCCGAGCGCGGCGTAGACTTCGTCTTCATTCGAGCACGTCGTGTTCTCGCCGTTCTCGAGATTCAGAATCCCATTTTCGCTGACGCGCAGGCTCCTTCGAACGGCGTATTCGCGAAGCTTGATGTTGTGCTCGCGCGAGCCGGTGAAGTGTTGCAGCAGATTGCCATAGAGGCGATCGGGCAGCACGCGCAAGTCGATCTGGAATCCGTTGGGGAGCCAGATGCTCGCTTTCGTCGGTCCCTCCGCAAGCACGGCTTGTCCGCGCTCCCAGCGGCAGAAGTGCGCGACGACCGCGGCGGCTTCGTGCGAGGTGCAGATGACGTCGATGTCACCGACGGTCACTTCTTGCCGCCGCAGGCTTCCGGCGAACGTCAGCCGTTCGAGCCGCGGACCTTCGCGCAGATAGGCCGTGATATCCGCAGCCACGACGAGCGCGTGCGGCAGGGGCGTGCGAAGCAGGCGGCCCTTATACGCGAGGATCCCCCGCTTCCAGTTCTCGATCGTCTTGGGCCCCAAGCGCGGCACGCCGGCGAGCGTTCCGTCCTCGATGGCGGCCTCCAGGTCGGCAAGCGATGCTATCCCGTGCTCCGTGAAGAGCACCGCGGCCGTTTTCGTCCCGATCCCGCTGACGCCGAGTACCTCCAAGATCGTCGGCGGAAAGCGCTGATAGAGGTCGTTTAATGGATCGGCGGCGCCGGTGCGCACGAGCTGTTCGATGACCGCGCCGATCGACTTTCCGATGCCCGGCAGTTTCAGATGTTCGCCCGACTCGACTAATCCTGAGAGCGGCGGCGCGTTTTCGATCGAGGCCGCGGCCTTTTCGTACGCCATGTACTTGTAGTACGACTCGTCGGCGAGCTCCATGAGCGTACGAATCTCGAGCAGTTTGCGGGCAACTTCGGTATTCGAAAGCACGGTGTAGTGGTGTTGGCGGGGCATGCCGAATGATACTGCCGGTATGCCGCTCTTGCGCATGCGACAAGCGTCGTTCCGAGCCCCGGGCTGCACGGTCGGGCCGGTGAGCGTCGACCTGCATCCCGGCCAGCACGCCGCACTCATCTTCGAATCCGCGCACGAAGCCGAGATCGCCGCGTTACTCGCCGCCGGCATCGTCAAGCCAACGACCGGATGCGTCCTCGTCGACGAATACGACTCGCGCGTGCAGCCGGTGCACTGCAAGCGTATTGCGGCGTTCGTGCCGCACGATCCATTGCCGCCGGGCGCAAGTGAGTTCGGACGCTACATCGCCTATCGCGCTGCCCTTTGGAACGTCGAAACGGCGCGCGCGATCGCACACGCAAAGCTGCTGCTCGAGCGTCTCGAAGACATGCATGAGGCCTTTGCCTATCCGCTAGTCGGCGCACTGATCGCGTCGCCGCGGCTCGTCGTACTGGACCGGCCACAGCCGGTCTATGCCGCAGCGATCATGCGAGCCGTCGGGCCGAGCGCGCTGCTGTCGATGCACGCCGGCGATGCGGCGGCCGCCGCATTCTTCCCGTCCGCGCATAGGCGCGCGTTGGAGATCGTATGACGCAGCGCGCACTCCTCGCCATTCTTGAAGCGCGGCTCTACGCGGAGCGGCGGACGGTGCTCTACGCGTGCATCGCCGCGATCGTCGTCGGGTTGTTGCAGCCGCGCGGCGTTGCCGGGCCGATCGCGTTTTGTTCGTTTCTCGGCATCGTCATGGCGCTCGCGCAGAGCCCCGGGCGGCACGCGCATCTCGATCGCTGCGAACAATGCGCGCCGCTCTTCGGCCGCGAGCTTGCGCGCGCAAAGGCGCTCGTTCCGTGTGTGGCTGCAATAGTTGCAACCCTTGCTTACCTCGCGGCGCAGTATGCGAGCGGCTCCGTCGACGCGCTTGCAAGCCTCACCGTTGCGCTCACCGCCGTTGTCGCAACGACGTTGACGGCGCTCTCGGCGACGATCCGCACCGGCTACGCACGCATGCTCTACGTTCTCTTAGCCTGCGCCACAGCGGTAACGGCCTATGCGATCGCGGTGGCCGCGCACTCGCTGCCTGCTGAGTTGTTCTTCTGTGCCGCGGTTTCGTTCGTCGCCATCCGCCAATACGGCGAGGCGTTAGCGCGCTACGATCCGATCTGAAGGTTAACCGACTGCGGGTTGCGGCGCGGTGGCCGTCGCGAGCTTTTCGAGCATCGCGCGATTGAACTGTGCGAGGTCTTCAGCGCCGCGGGTCGAGACCCAGTTCGAATCGGTCACGGTGGGCTGATCGCGGTAAAGTCCGCCCGCGTTACGAATGTCGTCGGCGATCGCGTGAACGCCGGTTACCTGACGGCCGCGGACGAGTTGAGCGGAGATGAGCACTTGGGCACCGTGTCCGATCGCGAACGTCGGCTTCTTTACGGTGTCGAACTCGCGCACGAACCGCTGGACCTCGCGGTTGGTCCGAATGCGATCCGGCGAGGTGCCGCCGGGAATCAGGAGCGCGTCAAAATCCTCCGCGGTGCAGTCGGCCACCAGCTCCTCGGCGCGCGAGTTCTGGCCGTCGTCGAGGCCGCGCTTCCCACGGATGCGTTGGCGCGCGCGCTCGTCGATGCCGACGATCGTTACGACCGCGCCGGCCTCTTCCAGTGCACGCCGTGGCTCGAGCAGATCGAGCTCTTCAAATCCGTCGCCGATGAGCGCGGCGATACGCTTGCCTTCTACACCTTGCATAACCGACCCCAGATTCGCGCCGCTGCGTACCGCACCTCCGGGTACTGCCTGCCTATCCGAAGAGCGTGCGCGTCAACCCGCCGTCAACCGAAATGGTTTGGCCCGTTATATAGTTGGCCGGCTCGCTGCACAGGAACGCAACCAACGGCGCAAACTCGTCGGGCGTCGCGACGCGGCGGATGGGGATCTCGGCGGCGGCCTCGCGCATCCGTCCTTCGTCGTTTCCGTAGAGCGTCTGCAGACGTGCCGTCCGCACGCGCCCGGTGGCGATGCAGTTGACGGTGACTCCATCGGGCGCCGCTTGCTCTGCCAGCGTACGTAACGCGGCAACGAGCGCGGTGCGAAAGGCGTTCGAGAGCGCGAGGTTGCCGATGGGCTGCTTTACTGCCGTCGACGTGAGCGCGACGACGCGCCCCCATCCTCGTCGCCGCATCGACGGAACGATTGCATCGACCAGCAACAGCACATTGCGCAAGAGGATCCGGTAGGCGGCATCCCAATCGTCGATCGTCAACTCGTCGAACCTTCCGGCTTTCGGGCCGCCGCCGTTGAGCACGAGGATGTCGATCTCGCCGAATGCCGCCCGCACGCAATCGACGACATCCGCGACCGATGACGGATCGTCCAAGTCGAATGGAAACCCCCGCGCCTCGGCCGCCCCAAGCTCGCTCGCGCGACGTGCAACCCCTTCGAGGAGCTCGACGCGACGAGCGCCGACCGCGAGCTTCACCCCCTCGCGCGCGAGCGCGAGCGCTACCGCTTCCCCGATTCCAGAGCTTGCGCCGGTGACCAGCGCGGCGCGTCCGCGTATGCCAAGATCCACAACACGCGCGAGGTTTGCGGGCGCACCGGCGAGACCTTGCGTCGAAACCCTCGCTTTGGTATCCTAGGCCGGTCGCCGGGATGGGCTCGAGCCGCCTGTACCCGAGCGAGACCATCCTGTGACAAGGAGTTTACAGCGTGCCGCTCACTAAAGATCAGAAGGCTGAGATCGCCACCAAATATGGTCGCGGTTCCAATGACACGGGTTCGGCGGAAGTACAGATCGCCGTGCTCACCGCATCCATCAATCAACTCACCGAGCATCTGAAGATTCATAAGAAGGATCATCACAGCCGGCGTGGCTTGCTCTTGCAAGTCGGGCAGCGCCGCCGTCTGCTCAACTACTTACAGACCAAGGATTTGGAGCGTTACCGTTCGCTCATCGCCGACCTCGGTCTACGCCGCTAGCGGGCTTTTCGCTCGCGGGCGCGCCGAACCGCATCCTTGATCGCGCCCGCGCCCATGCCATAGTATTCGATCAGCTCGGCCGGATCGCCGGACTGGCCGAACCGGTCGTCGACACCGACGAACTCGACCGGCACCGGATGGCGGCTCGCAAGAATCTCTGCGACGCGTGAACCCATGCCGGCTTGCTGCTGGTGCTCTTCGACCGTCACGACCGCTCCGCACGCGCGGGCGGCGTCGACGACCGCGGCTTCGTCCATCGGCTTAACGGTGTGATTGTTGACGACGCGGCACTCGATGCCGTCTTCTCGCGCAAGCTGATCGGCCGCAATCAATGCATTATAGACAAGGATGCCGCACGCGACGATCGCAACGTCGTCGCCGTTGCGGAATATCTGCGCCTTACCTACTTCGAACGGCGTTTCGGCGGTCGTAACGATCGGCGACTTGTCGCGCCCGAAACGCAGGTAGGTCGGCCCCCAACGCTCGGAAAGCGCGAGTGTCGCCTTCTTGGTCTGCACCGCGTCGCACGGCACGACGACCGTCATGTGCGGGATCACGCGCATGATCGCGATGTCCTCGATCGCCTGATGCGTAGCACCGTCCGGTCCAACCGAAACGCCGGCATGCGCGCCGGCGATCTTCACGTTCGTCTCGTTAAGCGCCATGATCGTACGGACTTGCTCCCACGAGCGGCCCGGGTTGAACATCGCGTAGCTTGCGATCCAAGGGACTTTGCCAATGGCCGCTAGGCCGCCGGCCATCGCGACGAGCATCTGCTCCGAGACGCCGATCTCGATGTACTGCTGCGGGTGAGCCTTTTTGAAGCCTTCAAAGCGCGTCGATTCCGAGAGGTCGGCACAGATGCCGAGCACGTCGGGATTTCGCGTTCCGGCTTCGATCAAGCCCTCGCCGAAGCCGTTACGCGTCGGGACCTGCTGCAGATCCGAGCCGCGGTAGTCGACGAGGTGCATGCGCTCCGCGGCGTCATCTACAGCGCCGGCCCTAGGCATTGGCCAGAATCCTTTCGCGCTCGCCTTCGAGTTCGCGCAGCGCTTCTTCGGCTTGCTGCGCGTTCGGCGGCTTGCCGTGCCAGGTGTAATCGCCTTCCATGTACGAGACGCCCTTGCCGGGGACGGTCCGCGCGATAATCACCTGCGGCTTTCCCTTCACGCTGACGGCGCGCTGCGCGGTCTCGATAAAGTCGGCGATGTTGTTGCCGTCGCATTCGAGGACTTCCCAGTTGAAAGCCCGGTACTTGTCGGCAAACGGCTCCAGCGGCATCACATCCTCGGTACTGCCGTCGATTTGAATGAAGTTACGGTCGACGATTGCGGTGAGATTGTCGACCTTGAACTTAGCTGCGGTGAGCACCGCTTCCCAATGCAACCCGCACTGGTGCTCCGCGTCGGACGTAACGACCCAGACGCGAAACGCTTTGCCGTCCATCTTTGCTCCCAGCGCCATGCCGACGCCCTGCGCGAGGCCCTCACCGAGCGGACCCGAGGTCGTCTCCGTTCCTGGTAAGCGCACGCGCTCGGGGTGGCCTTGCAGCCGCGTTCCGAACTTGCGCAGCGTCAAGAGTTCGTCGAGCGGAAAGTATCCGAAGTTTGCCATCGCGGAGTATCGCACCGGTGCGATATGACCGCACGAAAGCAAGAGCCGGTCGCGCTCGGACCACTCCGGATTTGCGGGATCGTGGTGCAGCACGTGGCCGTAGAGCGCCGCAAAGATGTCGGACATGTCGAGTGGCCCGGCTGAATGTCCGGAACCCGCCGCGCGCAGCGAGCGAATGATGCCCTGTCGCACGTCGTTCGCCTTCAGTTTAAGCTCGACGAGGCGTGCGTCGGTCAGAGGTTGCATAAGGCCGTTATACCAGCCTCGCCACGCGGGAACCTCGCCCTCGAGTCTTCAGTAGCCGATCGCCGCGCCGGATGGCCGCCGGCGATCGCTGCCGCCGTCGAGCGTTCCGTCGCGGTTGACGACAATCGTCTCCGCGCATCCCCAATGGGACGCAAGGCGTAGCGCATATCCCATCGCCCAAAGCTTCCGTGCAGTCGTCTCCGAGAACGCGCCGGGTTCGTACTCCAGCGCATCCGGCAGCCACTGCATGTGCGTGCGCGGCGCGTCGACTGCGGGCTGCGCGCGCATCCCGTAGACGAAGACGTTGAGGATTGTCTCCAAGACCGTCGTGATGATCTTCGATCCGCCGGGGCTTCCGGTCACCATGACCAGCCGGTCGCCGTCGGTAACGATCGTCGGCGCCATCGACGAGAGCGGCCGCTTTCCCGGCACGATCGCGTTGGGCTCGCCTTGGACGAGCCCGTACATGTTCGCAGCGCCGGCTTTGGTGGTGAAATCGTCCATTTCGTCGTTGAGCAAGAATCCCGTATCGCCGGCGACGACTCCCGCGCCAAACCAAGCGTTGAGCGTGTACGTAACCGCGACGGCATTGCCCGACCGATCGACGATCGAAAAGTGCGTTGTCTGGGAGTGTTCGGGGAGCGCCGGTGCGCCGGCGCCGCCGAGCCCCGGCGTAACCGCGGATGACGGTGTTGCGCGACCGGGTTCGATGCTCGCACGCACCTTCGCCGCGTATGCGGCGCTCAGTAACTGCGTGACTGGATCGTGCACGAAATCCGGATCGCCCAAGTAGGCGTTCCGATCGGCAAAGGCGCGCCGCTCGGCTTCGGTGATGTAGTGCAGGCTACGCGCGCGATGCCATCCCCACGCCGCCAACGGATAAGACCCGATGACGTTGAGGATTTCGCAGAGCGTCACACCGCCTGAACTCGGTGGCGGCGCCGATGCGATGGTGTATCCGAGGTAGTTGCAGTGCAACGGCGGCGACTCTTCGACGCGATACTCAGCAAGGTCGCCAAGCGTGAGGATGCCACCGCCGGCGCGGCTCGCTGCGACGATCGCGCCGGCGATCGGTCCGCGGTAGAAGGCATCCGCGCCGCCCGACGAGATGCGCTCGAGCGTGTGCGCGAGTTGTGGTTGGCGCAGCACTTCGCCGGCGGCCAGATGGAGCGGCTGATGCGCCTCCTTAAACGGCTCGGCGTCGGAAGCGCGCAGCGTAAATCCGTCGCGCGCGAGTGCGATTGCGGGGGCCATCAGCGCGGCGCGCGACATCGTCGCGTACTCTGCGCGGGCGCGTTCCATACCGGCGACCGTTCCCGGCGTTCCGACGGCGAGCCAGCCCTTACGTGAACGCTCCGCAACAAGATTGCCGCGCGCATCGAGATACATGTTGCGCGTCGCGCGCAGCGGCGCTCGCTCGCGAAAGTCGATGAATATTTCACGACCATCGTGCATGCGGACGAGCATGAAGCCGCCGCCACCGATATTACCGCAGCACGGATCGACGACGGCGAGCGCGTACGCGACTGCAATCGCGGCATCGACGGCATTGCCGCCATCGCGAAGAATCTTGATGCCGACTTTTGTCGCCTCCCGCTGCTCGGTAACGACCATGGCATGGGGCGAAGTCGATGACGTTGCAGACCCGATACGGCCCGCGGCGGCGGCCGCCAGTGCCGCGGCGATAGCCGCGGCCAAAACGCGCTCGTTTCGCACGATCGCTCTATTCACGAGCGATCCGGCACCGCATGCTTGAGCGGTCGGGGGGAGGTCGCCTCGCGCCCCGGACAGAAGCGTCGGCGGTTAACAAAAGTAAGAATAATAAGAATATAGGAGATACTGTGCCCGAATCCGTTAGCTTAACGGTCGGCGGGCGCACGATGACCATCGAGACCGGCGAGCTCGCTAAGCAGGCGAATGGCTCCGCTCTGGTCCGTTATGGCGATCAAAATGTCGTGCTCTGCGCCGCCACCGCCTCCGAGAAACCTCGTGAAGGCATCGACTTCTTTCCCCTCACCTGCGACTTCGAAGAGAAGATGTATGCAGCCGGCAAGATACCGGGCGGCTACATCAAGCGCGAAGGCCGCCCGCCCGAGCACGCGGTAATCAGCTCGCGGCAGATCGACCGTCCGATCCGGCCGCTCTTTCCGCAAGGCTTTCGTAACGACGTGCAAGTCGTCGCGACGGTTCTCTCGGTCGATCCCGAACTTGACGCCGACGTCTTAGGCGTTTGCGCTGCGGGCGCTGCGCTTGCGCTAAGCGACATTCCGTTCAGCAAGACCGTCGCGGCGGTGCGCGTCGGCCGCGACGAAGAGGGCGGCTACGTCTGTAATCCAACGATTCCGCAAGCCCAGGGCGGCGGTATGGACATCGTCATCGCCGGAACCGCCGATGCCGTCATGATGGTGGAAGGCGCCGCGCAAGAGATCTCCGAGGAAGACTTCCTCGGCGCAGTCGAGTTCGCGCATGCGGAGATCCGCAAGATCATCAAAGCGATCGACGAGCTCGTCAAGAAAGCCGGTAAGCCGAAACGCGAGTATCCGGTCGTCAAGATCGACGCGGATCTCGAAAAGTGGGTGCGCAAGACGTTCGCCAAAGACGTTGCCAAAGCGATGCGCATCGTCGACAAGCACGAACGCGAAGAAGCCTTCGCCGCAGTCACCGTCGACGAAGCGCTGGCGCGCTGCGGCAAGAAGGACGAAGACGTCCGAGCGTTGCTCGAGAACCCGCTGACCGCCAAAGAGTTCCACAAGGCCATCAAGGCGATGCAAGAGGACGAGTTGCGCACGATGGTCGTGGACGAAAAGGTTCGCCCCGACGGCCGCAAGGCCGACGACATTCGTCCGATCTGGTGCAAGGTGCACTTCGTGCCGCGCGTGCACGGTTCGGGCATCTTTACGCGCGGCCAGACTCAGGTCTTTACTGCCGCAACGCTCGGTTCGACGAGCGACGCGCAGCGTTTGGACGGCATCGTCGCGCTCGAAGACAAGCGGTACATGCACTTCTATAACTTTCCGCCGTACTCGGTCGGCGAGACGCGACCCATGCGTGGGCCCGGGCGGCGCGAGATCGGTCACGGCCATCTCGCGGAGCGCGCGCTTCTGCCCGTGCTGCCGCCGAAGGACGAGTTTCCTTACACGCTGCGCCTCATGAGCGAAGTATTGGAATCAAACGGCTCGTCGTCGATGGCCTCGGTCTGCGCCTCGACGCTCGCGCTGATGGATGCCGGCGTGCCAATTCGCGAGCACGTCGCCGGCGTCGCGATGGGATTGATTCTCAAAGGCGACAAGTATGCGATCCTCACCGACATCCAAGGGCTCGAGGATGCGCTGGGCGAGATGGACTTCAAAGTCGCCGGCACCAAGAAGGGCATCACGGCGATTCAGATGGACATCAAAGTCCAAGGAGTCACCATTGCGATCATGCGCGAGGCGATGGAGCGGGCGCGCAAGTCCCGCTACTTCATCATCGATAAGCTCGTCGAAACGATCGCGCAACCGCGCGAGCAACTCTCGAAGTATGCGCCGCGCATGATCGTCATCAAGATCGATCCGGCGAAGATCAAAGACGTCATCGGTCCGGGCGGCAAGATCATCAACAAGATCATCGCCGATACCGGCGTCGAGAAGATCGACATCGAGGACGACGGCAGCGTCTACATCACGTCGCTCGACGGAGAGTCGGGTGACAAGGCGAAGCAGATCGTCGAGAACATCACCAAAGAGGTGGTCGTCGGCGAGACGTACGTCGGCAAGGTCACACGCATCATCAACATCGGCGCGTTCGTGCAAATCCTTCCGGGCAAGGAAGGTCTCGTGCACATCAGCCAGCTCGCGCCGACGCGCGTCGAGCGGGTCGAAGACGTCGTGAAGCTCGGCGACGAGATCATGGTGAAGGTGATGGAGATCGACGGCCAGGGCCGGATCAATCTCTCGCGTAAGGCGTTGCTCGCAGGTGCTTCGCCAAACGGCGACTTCGGTAGCCGCGGGCCGCGCGCGCCGCGCGAGCCGCGCGATTTCGCGCCCGCGCCGAGTGGACCGGGAGCGCCGCCGTCACGGCGCCGCCGCCGGCCGCGCACGCACGCCGACGAAGACTAAGGGAACCTCGGACGTCATTGGTTAAAGCGCAGGCCCACGTCGACCGTGGGCCTGTGCTGCCAATCCTCGCTTCCGACGTACCAGCGTAACCGCCGCGAGATCGGCCCCGAGATGTCGCCATCGAAGTGACGATACGGCTGCGCGTTGAGGAGGTCTTCGCGATAGATCGCATCGACGCGTAGCGCGTCGTTGTCGTACGTGAGCCAGTACGCGCTCACGGTCGGTTCGATCTGCGAACCTGCGTACGGCGCTTGACTCGTGCGCGCGACCGCATCGGCAACGTGCATCGTCCACGCTCGGACCGAGATGAGCGGCGAGAGCTGCCACGTCATGGCCACACCGCCCGACGTCACCAAACCGTTACTGTATCCGGTGACGCGCTGCGATGCGGTCTCGAATGAGACGCGCAGGCGCGAATCGTCAGAATATGTCAACGCTGCGGCGTAGAGCGTGTTGCGATCGTACGTCAGCGTTTGGTAGTTGTCGTCATAGCCGTACTGCTGCCAAAGATCGGGCAGCGTAAACGAGCCGCTGCCTTCCAACGTCGCGCTCCATCGTTGGTTGGGAAAGAGCTGCGCTTGCAGCGACGGGACGGCGAGATGCGCGGTCGACGGCGCCGAGAAGCCCCCGGTTCCGCCGGCATAGTCGATGCCGAAGAGTCCGACGCCGCCCGTAACGGCGTACGCCTTGCCGCTCGCGTCGATGCCGGCATCGAGACGGTCTTGTTCCAGCGCGCCGGCTATGCGCGGCATCTGGTACGACTGCGCATCGAAGAGCCCGCTCGACGAACGCGACGAGATGTCTGCGAAAAACGCGACACTGCCGAGCGTGCGCGCGCCGGCCATGAACGAGGAATCCGACCAAATGTCGCCCACGCTCGCGCCGTTGGCCGTGTAGGCGCCGCGATCGGTAACGTACGAGGCGTAGAGATCGATCGTCGGCTGCCGGTCGTCATACAGCGCGCGCGCAAAAGAGAAGCTGTCGGCGGTGCTGATCGCACCCGCTTCATACTGGCGTCCCTGCGACGTCCCGCCGCTGAGGGCCAGGCTCTGTGCCGACGAAATCGGAAGCGTGATCTGCGCGTCGCCGCGCTGCGTAGACTGCACGTCGTCGCTGAAGCTGCCGACGACGACGCCGGAGGCATTCGACCCGGCTTGGAGGCGCAGGGTCGCGTTATTGCCGAGCAGCGCGGCCTCGGAGTTCGCG
Organism: Vulcanimicrobiota bacterium; assembly: GCA_963758805.1. GTDB lineage: Bacteria > Vulcanimicrobiota > Vulcanimicrobiia > Vulcanimicrobiales > Vulcanimicrobiaceae > Cybelea. Next base: position 342,159 of record CAVWWP010000001.1, on the reverse strand, counting down.
TCGCCGAACGGCGTAAGGTCGACGATGCCGGAACCGGCCCGATCGCCGTAGAGAAAGGCATTTGAGGCGGATGCAACCGCGACGTTCTGCTCGTACATCGCGGGAATCGTGGCGTACGGCGAGGTGCCAAAGACGACGTCGTAGTTCGGCACGCCGGCGTCGATCAACAGCGCGTCGGCCGGTTCGAGCCCGCGATCGCTCAGCGCCGAGCCCACATACGCGATCGAACTCTGCTGCAGGAGGGTGAACGGACGCAGCGCGACGGTCGATTCAACATGCGTGTAGGGTAGCGCCGCGACGTCTTCGGGCGAGGGCGCTCCCTCGAGCAGCGCGCCGTACCGGCGTACGATCGCGACGACGGGCTCGCCCGGGGTGACTGCGACGACGGTAGCGAGGCAGTACCGGCAGGCGATCCGGACCGCCTGAACCCCGTCGCCCCGCAGCGCAAAGGTGCCTTGGGCGTCGGTGAAGGCCTGGCTGCCACCGCGCGTCCCCACGACGCTCGCCCCAGCTATTGGCACCCCATGCTGATCCCGAACGGCACCCACGACCAGGGAGGCGGCCGCACTCGCCGTGGCCGGGGAAAGCAAACCCCATAGGAGCGCCAATACGGCAAGGTGGCGGGCGTTCACAGATTCTTTAGAGATTCGGCTATGATGGTAAGTGTGTCAAGGAGACGGGTCGCTCTCGTCCTAGCCGCCTTCCTGCTGGGAGGCAGCCTTCTTTGTGCCCGTACCGCCATCGGCGGGGCGGTCACGCTGAGCGACGAGTTGACCGGAATGCTCGCCCCTTCGGAAGCCCCCGCGCTTCTGGGCCCGATTACTTCCGCCGGACGCGTCGGCTGGGAGTGTAAGCCGGAGCGCGCCGCGGCTGCGGCCAGAGCGGACGAAGCAGAGCTTCCTTCACTGCGCATGCGGTGACGCGTGAGGCGTGCGCTGCCGGCGAGTGTGCTGGCCTTTCTCTTGCCGGTTGCGGGGTTTGCCCAAAACTATCCAACGCCATCGCCCGCACCGCGCACGACGTCGTTGCCGGCAATGCGCGCGATCGCAACGCAACGCGAGGTTGAGGAACGCTTCTCGATCGGGCTCGATGCTGAGAGCCGCGGAGATTGGAAGGCGGCGGCCGCCGAGTTCGAGCGCATCGTCGCGCTCGACCCGCCCGAGCCAAAAGGCTCGACCGCTCGCTACGATCTCGCGATCGCCTACGCAAACGTGCAGCGCTACGGCGATGCCGCGCGTGCGTTGCGCGCCGCAACTGCTCTCGATCCCGGCTTTCTCGCCGCGATGGCCAATCTCGTTGCAATCGATTTGACGCTGGGGAACCTGCCGGAGGCTCGGCGCGTCGCCGATCGCTATCTCGCGCTTGCCCCGGATTCGGCTCGCGCCCTCTATTCGCGCGGCCTTACCGCACTCTCGGCGGGTGACGCCGCGACCGCGCGCGAGGATTTCGGAAAGCTGCTTCATCTTAATCCTTCCTACGCCGTCGCGCATTACGACTTGGCCTTGGCCGAGGAACGGCTTGGCAACTACGCCGCAGCGCAGCGCGAACTCGAAAGCGCGCTGCTCCTCGCGCCGACGTACGCGCGCGCACGGCTTGCCCTCGGCGTCGTGTTGCTGCGTCAAGGCAACCGCGGTGCGGCGCGCGATGCATTCGCGAAGGCCGCGCAGGATGCCGCCGGCGATCCGGCCCTCGAGAATGTCGCCACGGCTATGCGCGACTCGATCAAGACCCCGTGAACGCTTTACACTTTCCTCATCCCAGCCGGATAGGCTGACCCTAGAGAACTCGTTCCCATCGGAGGCTTCATGACTAGGAAACTCACCGCACTCTCGGTCGCGCTCGTCGCGGTTGTAGTCGCCGCTTGCTCGGGTCATAGCGGCGGCTCGATGGTGCCGGGCACGACCACCTATACGCTCCCGGCGCTCGGCGGCGACCTCGTGGTGACCGCAAATCTCCCGCCCAAAACCGTCGGCGAAGAACTGCCTTCGCAAGGCGTTGGACAGATCAAGTCGTCTCGGTGGCACGCCAACCTAGGCGGCTTTACCCAGATGCGCTACGCCCAATCGCTGGCCTTCCCGCCCGGCACGAAGATCACGGTTCGCAATCTCGCGAAGAACACCGACCACACGTTCAACGTCGTGAAAGAGATTTCGGGACCGCCGGCGCGCTTTCCACAGAATCCGGATCTATCGACCCACGCGCAGGGTAACGGCAAACTCGAAGTCGGATATGCCAGCGGCATTATCAAACCGGGCAAGTCTGTCACCGTAACGCTTGCAAAAGAAGGCATCTTCCTCATCGGATGCGCCTTCCACTACAGTCAAGGCATGCACGACGTGATCGTCGTCAAGCGAGGTGCGCGTCCCGGACCACAGGCCACGCCGGCTCCTTCACCTTCTTCGAGCGGTGGCGGTGGCGGCGGCGGCGGCTGGTAAGCCGATAACCGCAACGCACGGTGAGGCTCAAACGCTTCTGGCTGCTCGCAGCCGTCGTATGCGCGGTCGTCGCGTGCACTAACGGCGGCGGGCTCGGCAGCCTCACCTCGTCCGGCGGAAGCGGCACACCCTCACCGCTTCCGCCGACAGCAATCGGTCTGGGTATCCCAACCGGAAGAATCGGTGTAGAGGACGATCCGGTCTGGGGCATAGTCGCCGGATACACGCAAGAAAAAACGTCACAAGTGCTGGCCTTTGCGCCAGGCTCGCGGATCACATTGCAAAATCTATCGTCGACGACGCCGCACACGCTCAACGTCATCGGCATCGCCTCTACACCACCGGCAAACTTTCCGCAGAATCCGAACCTCTCGTTTTCGGCATCCGGTAACGGTATGCTGGGCAAAGGCTTTGCGAGCGGAACGATCAATCCGGGCGGCACGGTGACGGTGATGCTCGAGACGCCGGGCATCTATCTCATCGGGTGCGCGTACCACTACGTAGAGTTCAACATGCGCGACGTCATCGAAGTCGAGGCAACGGCGACGCCGGGCCCGACGGCCTCGCCGGGGTCTGGACCTTACTAACATGCGGGTGTGGTGTCTTGTGGCCGTACTCGCGCTTATTGCCGCCGCGCCCGTGCCGCGCCTCATCGACCAAAACGGCGATTCTTTTACCCTCGGTTCCATGAGCGGGGAGCCGCTTGCAGTAACGTTCGTCTCCGCACACTGCACCGATGCCTGTCCGCTGATTGACGGCGCATTCGCCGACGCCGCGCGGCGTATCGCCGACCGGCACGTCGCCGCGCGACTGCTCACTATTACCCTCGACCCCGAACACGATTCGATAAGCGTCATGCGGCAGCTCGCGAAGCGGCTTGACGCGAACCGGCGCTATTGGCTGCTCGCAAGCGGAAGGCCGGCGGACGTGCACGAGATCATGCGCTGGTTCGGCGTCGTCGCCGTGCAGGGCCGGCGCGGATACGCCGATCGCCACACGACGTTCGTCTATGTCTTCGATGCGAAAGGAAACCTGGTTCGCACCATGCTCGCGTCGACGGCGCTCAGCGATGCAATCGTCGACGCCCTGACCCAGCCAGAGCGGAGATGAAGCGCCGTCCGCTCTCGATCGCGCTGCTGGCGCTGCTGGGCGCCTGCACTGCGGGCGGCGTTCCTACAACGACGGGCGGCGGCGGCGGCGTCACGATCGACGTCAACCTTACGCTGCACGCACCGTCCTCGACGCCGTACGGACAGAGCGGCGGCTACGCGCCCGCGGTCACGACCGTCGCGGTCGGATCGCAAATCCGCTTCATGAATAGCGACGGATTCGCACACACCGCGACGCTCATTCCGAACGCACAGACGTTCCCGAGCGGCTCGCCGTTCGGCATCTCGGCGCAGCAGCAGCGAGGAACCACCCTCTCCGGCGGCTTCAGCAGCGGCGTTCTCCAACCCGGAACGTCGTCGCAGTCGATCACCGTCGATCGTTCGGGGACGTATCTCTTCGGATGCTTCTTCCACTACGGCGCACCGATGCGGGCCGCGATCGTTGCGCAGTAAGATGATACGCGCGCTCGTCGTTGCCTCGCTTGGAGCGCTTCTGGCAATTGCGTCCGCTGTGCCCGCGTCTGCCGTTCCACTCTTTGCCCAGCGCTACCACCTTCGGTGCGGCCAGTGTCACAGCGTCCTGCCCGAGCTCAACGCATTCGGCAACTACTTTCGTTCGCACGGTTACCGCCTGCCGCTTCCGCAGCACGCGACGACCGTCTTTGCGATTCGCTATCAGCTCGAGTACGACGAGCATCCGGCCGCAGGATCCCGCGAGTTTTCACCCGGCGGCATCGTGCTCGGCACCGAGAACTTCGGCCCGGTCACGGCATTCATTCACTATAGCCTCGGCGCGGGCGGCGGTCCAGCCGGAATGTACCTCGCCTTTCTGGCGTATTACAACGAGAATACGCAGACGCTCTATCGCGCCGGCCTCTTTGAGTTGCCGCTCGCGCAATCGCCTGGCCAGCGACTCGACGATCTCCAGCAGTACGGCTACTATGGGGCGCACGTTGGTTTGAACAACCTGCCACTTTCGTCACCGCGTTGGGGGCTCATGGGAGAGCGCACGTTCGGCACGTTCCGGGTCGACGTAACGGCCGCCGTCGGCGCCTATCAAGGCGCGCCATACGGCGGCAAACCGGTTCCCACCGGCGAGACGACGTGGAACACGCAGCCCGAGCTCGGCGTCTGGCTGCGCGACACATTGACGGAGAGCAACCAGGGTGAGTTTGATGTCGGCGCGACGGCGCTCGGCGGAAGTCTCGGCATACTCCCTACGGGGCGTGAGCCGTTTGCGGATCTCTATCAGCGCTACGGCCTACTCGCCCACGGCACGTACGGAAAACTCGACATGCAGGCGGAGCAATGGTATGGCGACGATCACGACGCCGACGGATTCCTCACGAACCAACACTCGAGCGGCGGATACGCTCGGCTGAAGTACTATCCGATACCGCACGCATACTTCGGCGTACGTTATGATGCATTTGCAAACCCGTTCATCAACCGCGATTGGGTCTATTACGGAGCGGTCCAGATCGCACCGTGCCGCTTCCTCCTCCAAGAGGTGCAACCGCCGGGTCAGCATCCATTCCTCAGCGGCGCACTGACAGTAGCTTTCCCGGGACCGTTGAAGTACTAACTCCATGCGAGTCCTGGTTGTCGAAGACAGTTTGCCGGTCGCCCAATCGATCCAGTTCATGCTCGAAGCGCGGAAGTTTGCGGCAAACGTCGTGACCGACGGTGAGGCCGGTCTCGACCACTTGCTGCGCCGGTGTTACGACGCGGCGATCATCGACGTGAAGCTGCCCGGACTAGATGGGTTCGCCGTCGCGCGACGCGCGCGCGCCGAAGGTGTCGAGACGCCGATTCTGATGCTTACCGCGTGCGACGCCGTTGAGGATCGCGTGGCTGGCCTCGACTGCGGCGCCGATGATTATCTCGTCAAACCGTTCGTCGAGGAGGAGCTCATCGCGCGTCTGCGCGCGATTTTGCGCCGTGCGGATCGGCCACTCGTCAGTGTTATCGAGCTCGGAGCGTTGCGCGTCGACGTCGGCGGCCGCGCCGCGGCGTACGGCGGGACGCCGCTGGTCTTGGGAAGCACCGAGTTTAGGTTGCTCGAGTTTCTCGCTCGCAACGCCGGCATTGCGCTCTCCCGCTCGCAGATCGTCGAGCGTATCTGGGATTACGACTTCGACGGCTCGAGCAACATCGTCGACGTTTATATCAGCCAACTGCGGAGAAAGTTCAAAGCGCTGGGCGGCAAGGGCGTCATCGAAACCGTCTGGGGCGTCGGATACCGCCTGACCTCGTGATCCTTCGCACGACGGCGCTTTATCTCGCCGTCTTTCTCTGCGTTCTGTTCGCGCTGAGCGCCGGAGCTTACGCGTTCATGGCGCGGGAATACGGGTCGCTGCTCGCGCCGGCGCTCGGCACGCCGGAGGGTGTGAACGCACTCGCGCTGGCGATGAGGCGCGTGCTCGTCACGCTCCTTCTTATCGACGTTCCGCTCGTCGTCTTCGTCGGCATCGCATCGTATGTCTTGGCGCGAGCGGCGATCGCGCCGCTCGACGCCGCCCGCGAACGCGAACGGATATTTGCCGCCGACGCCGCACACGAGCTACGCTCGCCGTTGGCCGCGATCGCCGGCATCGCGCAGACCGCCCGCGCCGGAGCACCGCCGGAGAGCCGGGACGCGTTTGAAGCAATTACGCGTACGGCGATGGAAGCGTCGGCGATCGTCGGGGATCTTTTGACGCTGGCGCGCGATCCGGAACGCAATGCGCTCCACTGCGAACCTGTCGACCTCGCAGCGATAGTTACCCGCTGTTCGCGCGAGAACGCCGGCGCGGCAAGCGCCCGCGGCGTGCATTTGGAATCGTCGGCCGAGAGTGCAATCGTCAACGGCGACGAGCGGCGCTTGAAGGAGCTCGCGCGTAATCTGCTCGAGAACGCAATTCGCCATGCCAATGCGAGCGTACGCATAGCGTCACGCCAAAACGGCCGTACGTGCGAGATCGTCGTCGAAGACGACGGCGGCGGCGTTCCGCTCGGCGAGCGCGAACGAATCTTCGAGCGCTTCTACCGCCGATCGAACGACGGATCCGGAACCGGACTCGGCCTCGCTATCGTCCGTTGGATCGCGTGCGCGCACGATGGTTCGGTGACGATCGCGGATGCCCCTGAAGGCGGCGCGCGCTTCGTCGCGGCGCTCCCCGCGTATACGAACGCGTCGTGAGCCCGCCGTCCGTAAACGAAAGCGGATAGCACGCGCTAGAGGGCGTATGGGCAGGTCATGCCATTTCAGTCGCTGCGCGCATTCGTCGATGCATTGCGCAAGGCGGGAGAGCTGCACACCATCTCGGCGAGCGTCGATCCGCGGCTGGAGATCGCCGAAATCACCGACCGCATCGTGAAGTCGGGCGGTCCAGCGCTATTCTTTACGAACGTCCAAGGCTCCAAGATACCGGTATTGACGAATCAGTTCGGCACGAGATCGCGCATGGCGATGGCGCTCGACGCGACCGATCTCGACGAGGTTACGACGCGAATTCGCAAGCTTGTCGACGTCGCTCCGCAATCCGGGTCGCTCGCTGGGAAGGTCGATGCACTCTTCCGCCTGCGTCCCCTTGCGAGCGCGTTGCCGAAGACCGTCCGGCGCGGCTGCGTGCATGACGTCGTCGTCGGCAAGCCGGATCTTTCAATCTTACCGGTGCTGACCACGTGGCCGCTCGACGCCGGCCCATTCATCACGCTGCCGCTCGTCATCACCAAAGATCCGCGCAATGGCCGCACGAACGTCGGCATGTACCGCATGCAGGTTTACAATCCGCGTGAGACCGGCATGCACTGGCAGCGCCACAAACACGGACGCGCGCACGCGCACGTCTGGGGCCAAAAGATTCCGGTCGCGGTCGCGATCGGTACCGACCCCGTGCTGACGTACGCCGCCACGGCGCCGTTGCCGCCGATGATCGACGAGTTCACCTTTGCCGGTCTGCTGCGCGGGAAGCCGGTCGAACTCGTGCCGGCACAAACACTCGATCTGTTGGTGCCGGCCGACGCAGAGTTCGTCCTCGAGGGATACGTCGACAATAGCGACCTGCGCGTGGAGGGGCCGTTCGGCGATCACACCGGCGTCTACAGTCCGGCAGATCGCTATCCGACCTTTCACGTCGAATGCATCACGCACCGGCGCGATCCGATCTACCCTGCGACCGTCGTTGGAAAGCCACCGATGGAAGATGCGTGGCTCGGTAAAGCCACAGAGCGCATATTCCTACCGTTACTACAGATGCTGCTCCCCGAAGTCGTCGACATGAACCTTCCGGTCGAGGGCGGGTTCCACAATCTGGCGATCGTCTCGATCCATAAGTCGTATCCGGGACAGGCGAAGAAGGTTATGAATGCGCTGTGGGGCCTCGGACACATGATGATGCTCACGCGCGTGCTCGTCATCGTCGACGACGACGTTGACGTGCAGGACACGCGCGGCGTGGCGTGGTTCGTGCTCAACAATCTCGCACCCGAACGCGACGTCGTCATGATGCCCGGCCCGGTCGACGATCTCGACCATGGCTCGTACACCGTCGCGTACGGCACGAAGATCGGGATCGACGCAACGCGCAAGGACGCATCCGAAGGCTACGCACGCGAGTGGCCGCCGGACATGATCATGGACGACGCAACGCGCGCGCGCGTGACCGAGCGATGGAAGCATTACGGATTGGCCGGCCTGACAGGAGCGATGCGCTCCGACGATTGGTCGGGACAAGGAAAAACCGCGTACGACCGCTTGATGCGGTGAAGAAGGTTCTTCTCTTCCTGCGAGAGATTCGCGTCGAGCACACGCTCTTCGCGCTCCCATTCGCGTATGTCGGCGCGGTTCTCGCCGCGGCGGGGCTGCCGTCGTGGTGGGCGATTGGTTGGATCACGCTGGCCGTCATCGGGGCGCGGACCGCCGCGATGGCGGCAAACCGCTACTTCGACCGATCGATCGATGCGCGCAATCCGCGCACGGCGCGGCGCGGCGTGGCGAGCGGAAAGCTGAGCCCATCGACGATGCTCTGGGCGATCGCAGTCGGACTCGTGCTCCTGCTCTGGGCGGCGTGGGAACTCAACCCGCTCTGTGTCAAGCTTCTGCCGGTCGCGACGATCGGGCTCTTGGTCTATCCGCTGTGCAAGCGCTTTACTTGGCTCGTGCACTTCGTCTTGGGCGGAGTCGACGCGCTCGCGCCGCTCGGCGCATACATCGGCGTCGCGGGAAGGGTCACTCCGCCGGCGCTGCTGCTCTTCGTCGCGGTCACGCTATGGGTGGCGGGCTTCGACGTCATCTACGCCCTCATGGACTTCGACGTCGATCGCACGCAGGGGCTCCGCTCGCTGCCGGCGCGCTTCGGCGAACGCAGCGGTCGTGCTGTGCCGATTGCGCTGCACGTCTTGGCGCTGTGCTGCTTGGCGGGCACGGGCCTGCTCGCAGGCGTGCGCCCGCCGTACTATGCCGGCGTCGGCGGCCTGGCAGTTCTAATCGTTTATGAAGAGTATCTCTTGCGCTGTGGTGCCAATCTCTTTGTCATCAACGAACGCGTCTTTTTGGCAAATATGACTTTTTCGGTCTTCTTTCTCGCAACGACGCTCTGGACGTACGCGTGAAGCGCCGGGCGTTCATCGCGGCCGCCGGTAGCGCCGCGGCGCTCGGGTCGCTTGCGCCGGCGCGGCGCCCAAGTGCCGCCGATCCAGCCAATTCAGCCGTACCCGCAACAGTATCTGCAGCAGCTGTCGATCGCGGTGAACGTGACGCTCTCCGGCGATCTCGGCCATTACGGTGCCGAGATCGTCAAAGGCGTACAGGCAGCCGTCGACGAGCAGAACCGGTTTAACGCGCCGATATCGCACGTCTGGGGTATCCGGCCGCTCGACGACCGTAACGATCCCGCCCTGGCGGCGAGCAATGCGAGCGTCGCGGCTTCGGATCCGAGCGTCATCGGCGTCGTTGGAAACCTTACCGCCCCGATGACGCTGGCGTCGCTTTCGCGGTATGCGAACTCGAGCTTCGCGGTGATCGTTCCGACCGTGACCGCCGACGCGGTGACGAACCGCGGTTACCATAACGTCTACCGCCTGCCGGCCAAGGACAGCACTTCCGGACGGCTCTTCGCAAACGTCGCGCTCTCCGGAAAACGAGGCGTGCCGGCACTCGCCGTCGCGTTCGACGGCGATTATGGGTACGACGTGGCACGCGGTTTCGTGCAGCAAGCCAAGACGAATCACCACCCGGCGGACGTACTGCTCTTTCCGGCCGACAAGACGGATCCGGCGCAGGCCGCGCGAACCGTTCTCGATCGCAGTCCCGGTTACGTCTTCCTGTGCGGCAAGACCGCACAGCTCGGTCCGGTCGCAGAGGCGCTGCGGTTAGCCGGCTACACCGGCGATTTCGGTGCCAGCGACGGCTTCTACAACAACGACACCATTACGACGTACTCGTCGACGCTCGAAGGCGCGTACGTCGCGTCGCCGATGCCGCCGCTCGACCGCGTGCCGAGCGCCGTGCAGCTCATCAGCGACTTTCAGCGCGAGGTGACGCAGATCACTTCGTTCTCGGCGTATAGTTACGCCGCGGCGCAGCTCATCATTTCGGCCGCGCAGCGAGGAAACGCAACGACGCGCACCCAGTTGCTGACGTCGCTACAGGAGGGCGGGACGTTTACGGCGCTCGTCGGTCAGTTCAGCTTCAACATCAGCGGCGACCCGCTCATCCCGAACATCTTCCTCTACACCATCCACAAAGAGGGCTTTAAGTACGCCCGCCCCGCGATCTACAACGGCTACGTCCTCTGACTACCTGACGTACTCGTCTTCGGGGATGACGCGTAAGCGGTGGGGCGGACGGACCTTCTCGGGGCGCCGTTCGTCGATCTCTTCCAGAGCCAGTACGAAACGCAGGCGCCAGGAGCCGAGCGATAACGTCAGATTCGTTCCGATAATTTCCATCGTTATGCCTCCACGCGCTGCCACTTAAAGATAGCCAGCGCACCATAGACGAGAAAGAGCACGATCTCTACGAGCAAACGCAGCTCGAAGTGCGCGCCGGAATAGTTTGCCACTCCAACGGCATCCGGCTCCGCCGTCGAGACGTAGGCGAACGGAAAGAGGTGCCAGAGCACCCATGCAACGTCGTGGATGAAGAGCGCGACGACGTTATTCGCGTTGATGAGCGTCAAGGCCCCGATTAAGCCTGCGACGGGCCACGCGAACCCTAAGACGGCGCCGATCGATCGGGTCCACGTCGTCGCCGCGCAGAGCATCGCATACCATGCAAGCGGCATGAAGACGCCCATCGCAATCGCGCGCGCATTGATGCCGGTAAAGTCGAGCGACGGTGATTCAAAGAGCAGCTGACAGGCATATAGCGCTACGATCGTCAGAAGCGATGCCGCCAGGATACCGGCGACGTCGGCACCGATTGCGCCGAGCGCGAAGCGGGCGCGGGAGACCGGCTTGGTCAGTGCGATCTCGAGATGGCCGTCCATCTCGCGTGCGAGCGGCGCGGCCAACATCGTTGCTACGATCAGGGCGACGACGTCGGCAATGCCCATGTAGTAGATCATCGGAACCGAGCCGTTAGTATCGACCACCGTCGTCGTGATGCCGTTGTGACGGCTCTCCATAACCGAGACGCTGCCGACGCTGACGTGGTTGGTATGCTCGTGACGGCTGGTCGGCTCGGTGATCACGATGTGTTTGCCCGCATATCCGCGATCGTCGATGACCACGTGCGTGTCCTCGGTTGGATCGTCGATAATCGTGCGTTTGATGCCGCCGGGCAGCATCACCGTCGAAATCTTCGTCCCGGGATGCATTTGAATGTGATGGATCCACGTATCCGTCGACATGTAGCGCGAGACCGAGATGCGTAGGATCACGGCGAGCACGAGGAGGACGCTCAAAATTATCGCGGTGGTTCGCAGGCAGTTGCGAACGCGAAGCCATTCAACGTATGCCATATCGGTCTATTCCTTTGCTACGACGTCGGCGGTCGCCGTCGAGGGCGAGACCGCGTAGAGGAAGATGTCTTCAAGATTGAGGTCGACGACGCGCACGCCGCTCGCGCCGAGCGCGGCGAGGCGCGTTGCAATGTCTTCGGCGTCGGCGGTGACGAGCAGCCGTACGATGCGCTCTACTCGATCGGTGCGCGCGACCCGAGGATCGCCGGTGATGCCGTCGAGCCGATAGTCGACATCTCCAAAGACGCCCTCGACGATCTTTCGGTCGGCCTTCAAATCGTCGACCAGTCCCTCGAGCACCAGACGGCCGTCATCGATCACGGCGATGCGTTCGGCAGCGCGTTCGACTTGGCCAATTTGGTGCGAGGAGAAGATCACCGAGTTTCCTTTTGCGGCTTCATTGATCATCAGGCTAAGGACGTACCGCTGATTGATCGGGTCCAGACCACCCGTAGGCTCGTCGAGAATCAGCGTCCCCGCATTACGCGCGAAGGCGAGCGCCACCATCACGGCGGTTCGCATGCCCTTAGACAGGGCGCGGACGCGCCGGTGCGTATCGATCTTGAACTGCCCGAGCAACTCGCGGGCGCGTTGCGGGTCGAACTTCGTAAACGCGCGGCGATTCATCTCGATGTGCTCGGCAACCGTCATCCAGTCGTAGAGAACGTTGCGTTCGGGGACGTAAGCGATCTGCTCGAGCGTCTGCGGCGAAAGCGGCTTATCGTCGTAGCGGACCTCGCCGCTCGTCGGGAACGCGAGCCCCAGCATGCACTTGAATGTCGTCGTCTTACCGGCCCCGTTTGGGCCGAGCAGACCGAACACGGTGCCGTCCGGAATCTCCAGCGAAAGATTGTCTACCGCGATGATAGGGCCGTAGGTCTTGCGGAGATTCGCAATCGTTATTTTGCTCATAGCGTTCCTTCAGTGTCATTAGGAAACCAGCGTTGGAGGGCGGCTTCGAAGAGCTGCCGCAGTTCGTCTCGCGAGACTCCGACGGATCGCGCTTCACGCATGGCGACCTTTAGCGCGTCGCTCGCAACTTCGACTGCGACTCTCGGTGCCTGGGCCTCTCCATCGGCGCGGACGAAGGATCCGCGTCCGGGAGCGGTTTCGATCACTTGATCGCGCTCGAGATCGCGGTAAGCCCGCGCAACGGTGTTGGGGTTGACAGTGAGGTCGATCGCGAGTTGCTTGACGGTGGGGAGTTGTTCGCCCGCCTGCAGGGCGCCGAGGGCGACCGATCGTTTAATCTGTTCGATGATCTGGAGATAGATCGGTACGCCGCTGCGTGGATCAACCGTGAGTACGGCCGGCATTTTCGGTAGCTCCTTTAGAGCTTTGGACCCCAGCCGTGAAAGATCGCGGTCGACATTGTGTCGGGCAAGCGAACCGGAGTACGGGTCTCGCGGGCCATCTCGGGCTCCGGGCGGAGGGTCGTGTAGCGCGTCATCGTCTTTCTTCCTTTTCCGAGTGTCTAGTACTATCAATATGTCGTACTAGTACACTAGTACAATAGTGGAATAAGACGGGTATGTCAACCCCCTGGCGAGGTCTTTTTAGGCCGGCTTCTGGAGCGGCTGTGCGGGCGCTCCCAGGTGGAGTGCGGCAAAGCGGGGGTCGTTTGCGACCACCGCCTGCCAATACTCGCCGCGCGAGCGGCGCAGCCAGGAAACGGCGTCCCCGCGCCTCCCGATGGCGGCGAGCGCAACGGCCAAATCAGGCGGCGCGACCTCATCGGAGTGGGCCTGCGCAATCGTCAGCTCGCTCCGAGCGCGCTCGAGGTCGTGGCCGCGCGCATAAAGGGCTGCCAAGAGCGCCGCCGCCTCCGCCCGGCACTCCGCGCAGCTACGGGCTAGCTCCGCAAAAGCAGCGGCGGCCCGATTGCTATTTCCGAGAGCCTCGTAGGCGAGCCCCAGGGTCTCGAAGGCGTCACCGCGCTGAGGCGACAGATCGAGCGTCTCGCGGGCGTATGCGATTGCGTCGGCATAGCGGCGGTCGAGGTAGGCGGCTGTCCCAAGCCAGGCAGCCGTCGGGACCGAAAGCGGATCGAGCTCGGCAGCCTGGCGCAACTCGCCGTACGCGGCCGCGACACTTCCTTCCTGAAGCAACGCGATGCCGTACCACTCGCGCGCCGGTCCGTTGGCGGGATCGATCGCGATCGCGCGCCGCAACTGCTCGATCGCAAACCCCATCTGGGGCGGAACGCCTTCGTGCGGCTCCGACGCAAGCATTCCAAGCACGGCGTAAGCTTGCGCGCATTGTGAATCAATCGCCAGCGCCTTTCGCGCATACGCCTTTGCGCGCGCGACATAAACGTGCGGCCGCTGCGGACCGTATCGATAGTCGGCCATCACAGCGTCGGCGGATGCAAGCGCCGCATAGCCACGCGCACTCTGCGGATTCGTTGCGACGACGCGCGAGAAGTACTCGACGCTCTTGGCGACGCCGTCCCGCGTTCGCAGATTCCAGTAGTATTGCCCTATCGCCAGCAAACGCGCGCCGTCGGTCGAGAGGTTCGACGTCTGCGGTGCGCCGTGCGGGACGGCCGTCGCAAGCACGACGATGACGCCCACGACGAGCGCGCAGAATGCGACCGCGGCGCCGCGCAGGCTACGCGCGGGCGGCGTCAGCTCGCGCCGGTGGACCGGCGCGACGAAGCGGTAACCGCGGCGCGGGACCGTCTCGATGGCGGCGGCGTTCCAGCGCGCCCGCATGAGCTTGCGCAGGACATAGACGTTCTGGGCGAGGCTCGCCTCGTCGACGTACCCTTCAGGCCATACGCGTTCGAGGAGCGCGGCCTTCGCGAGCGTTTCGCCGGGATGCTCCAACAACGCCAGCAGCGTCTCCACGACCTTCGGTCCGATCGGAAGCGGGTTGTCTCGTTCGAGCAGGAGCAGTCGCGCCGCATCGAGTTGGAATGGACCAAATTCATAAAGGCTCATGATCGGCTCCGCGCAGGCCTGGTGCGTACTCACCTATATACGCGTGCGAAGCGTCAAAGTTTTCGCTGCCTCGGCGCTCGGTTGCTTAGGCCGGGCGGGGTGCAAAGACGCGCAGCGCATTCGAAAGCACTTCGAAGTTTGCCGGCGTCCTGCCGGCAGGTTCGCCGTCGGCCGTAATGCGATGCGGATGGCGCGTCGAAACCGAAAATGCGCGCGCTCGGAGCGTCCGCAGCCCAGGGACGTCTTGCCGCTTTCCGGCCGCGACCGCCGCGGCAATCGAGAGCGCGTGCGCGAGGCTGTCGATCTCGACCGAGTAGAGATCGAGCCAGCCGTCGTCGATCGCTGCATCGTCTACGGCGACGAGTCCGCCAAAACGATAGCTGTTTGCGATCGTCAGTTGCAGCGTTCGCAGGCGTTCGTGCTTGCCGTCGTAGACGATGTCTGCCATCATCGGGCGCCAGTGGCGTACGACTTGGAGTATCGAAACGGCAACGGCGAGCAAACCGAAGCGCCGCTTACTGCTTGCCGCCTGCATGCGCGCCACACGGCTGGAGATACCAATACTGGCTTCGTTTACGTAGTAGACGCCGTTGACGCGCGCAACGTCGATACGCCGCGTCGCACCCGACGCGACGAGTGCGCAGGCGTCCTCGACGTCAAACGGAACGCCCAACGTGCGCGCCAGATCGTTGAAGGTCCCCAGCGGTATGATTCCGATGGGAAGGTCGAACTCGATCGCGGGGCCGATGAGCCGAACCAGCGTCCCGTCACCGCCCGCCACGACGATGCAATCGACGTCACCGATCGCATCCAGGCTCTCGAAGATTTTGAATCCGCGCCGTTCGAGTTCCGCGCGCACGCGTTCGCCGAGCGACTCACCGCGATGCGATTGCGGGTTGACGACAAGTAACGCTCGCACGACTACTTCGATACGAGGATGCGCACGAGATGGAAAGCCGACCACGCAGCTAACGCAGCGAATACCAGCGTCCCACCGATCATCGCGATGTAGCCGAGATCGATGCCCATCTGGGTCATCGAATCGACGTAACCAGCGGCCTTCTCCGTCTCCGTGAGATTCGTGTAGACGCCGTGAAAGACGAACCAGACGGCCGCGGCTGTCGGCGCTGCGAGCAGGAATATCGTCAGATATCGGTTGAGCTCGGCGCCGCGTTTCACCGGATGCAGCTTCGCCGCCACAGCACGGAGAAACCCGCATCATGAGGCCTCACGCCCGAAAGCCACGGCCGCACAATCCGATGCCCGAATCGCCCTCCGAAGTACTTGCGCTCTTCACGGGTGCGATGGTCGGCTCGTCGCTGGCCATCATGTCGACCGGCGCGCTCATGCCGTTTTTCGCGATCGCGTTGCACGCCGGGCAGACGCAGCTCGGCATCATTCTGTCCGTCCAAATGCTCGGCTCGGTTGCGGTGACGTCCGTGGCCGGAATGCTGACCGACCGTTACGGCGACAAAGCCGTCGTCCAGTGGAGTGGACTCCTCATGGGAGCGGCACTCATTGCGTCATCGTTGGTCGCAAACTACCCTTGGCTCGTCGCCTGGCTTGCAGTCTACGGAATCGGCTTTGCCGCGGTAACACCGGCCGGCAGTCACGCCATCATCTTCTTTTTCAAGAAAGAGGATCGCGGCTTTGCGATGGGCGTTCGGCAGTGCGGCATTCCGATTGCCGGCGTCGTTGGATCCGTTCTGTTGCCCGCAATCGCGGCGCATACGTCATATCGGCCCGCGCTCGCAAGCGCCGGCGTACTGACACTCGCAGCGTGCATTATCGCTTCGCAGTTCTATCGCGAACCGAAGGAGCTCCAGGGCGAACGCATCTCGCTGCGGGCGATGCTCCTCGAGATGATACGCATCGCTCGCGACGCGCGGCTCATTCTCTTGACAGTCGCGTCGATGATTCTCGTCTGCTCGCAACTTGCGTTGATGGGTTTCTTGACGCTGACGCTCGTCCACCGCGCCGGCTACCCGCTCGTGGTTGCCGTAGCCGTTTTCACCCTCTCGCAGATTGCGGCGGTCGCGGGCCGGCTATCCTGGGGTGCCGTGAGCGATCGCATCTTTCACGGCAGTCGAGCGTTGCCACTGGCAATCATCTGCGTCATGACGTCAGCGACCGCATTTTCGCTCGGCACGATCGGACCGCACACGCCGGAATGGCTGGCGGCAATGCTGGCAATCATCTTCGGTTTCACCGCCGAAGGATGGCTTGGCCTGAGCGTGATCGGCTTTGCCGAAATCGGCGGCGAGGAGCACGCCGGAAGCGCGCTCGGCGCCGGCCTCACCGCAACCTTTGCGGCCGGTCTCGCGACACCCACCCTCTTCGGAGCGCTCGTCGAAGCGCACGGCTATCCATTTGCGTGGCACTCTGTCGGGATACTCGAACTCGCGGGAATCATCCCCGCATTGCTTGCAACGGCAGCGATCGCGCGCAGCGTCCCAACCGCCTAGAACATTTGCTTGCGCCGCCTAAGAAGGCAAGTACGTGATCTGGGCGACGGCACGCCTCGCGTACGCCCGCCCGGTACGCTCAGAGCCCCGGAGCACTCCAAGGAGACAGGCTATGAGCATCTCGCACGGACTTCAATCCGCCCGTTTGGCGTTGACTACCTCGATTGCAGCCGCGTTACTCACCGGCTGCAGCGGCGCTTCGATGGCGCCGACGCCGGCACAACCCGCCACAGCGCTGTCGCCCGCGGGTACGCAACTCCCGCCGGGACGCACGCTCGCCCACGCATCGAAGTATCGCTCCGGCGAACTCTCGTGGATGAGCCCGGACGCAAAGCGGCGCGACCTGCTCTACGTTTCTGACCTTGGAACCGGAGACGTCGACGTATATTCCTATCCGAAGGCTCACCTCGTCGGCATGCTTAGCGGCTTCATAGATCCCGGGGGCCTTTGTACGGACGGTCAAGGCGATGTTTTTATCACCGATGAAATCGTTCACAGGGTTTTCGAGTACGCCCACGGTGGCACAAACCCGATCGCCACGCTGAACGCACCGGGGAGGTTGGTAGTGGCGTGCTCCGTCGATCCGACGACCGGCAATGTCGCCGTTAACACCGCTGACGCTCCGGGCGTCATGCTGGTCTTTACCAAGGATTCGCCGGCTCCAACCGTCTACGCGCCGCTCGGAGGAGACTTCGCTTACCCGCCGGCGTACGACAACGCGGGCAACCTCTTCTTTGAGGCTGCAACTTCCACGCGGCACCATACGCAGCGCACCGCACTCGCCGAGCTCGCCGCCGGCAGCACGAAACTGACCCAAGTGTCGCTTAGCCAGAAGATCCACTATCCATCTACGGTCGCCTGGGATGGTCAGTACCTCGCAGTCGGCGACGCCAACTACCTGAATCACCATGTCGCGCAAGCTGGAGTCCTTGGGATGTATCGCGTCCAGATTGCCGGTACGCAGGGCACGGTCGTCGGCAGCGCCGAGCTGCTGCCTGCAAGCGGATGCAAGGATAGCAGCGTCGTGACGTTCTCGCTCGTAACGGGTTCAAAGAGCAGCGTGGCAACAAAGGTAATTGCCGGGGCGGAAAACTGCTCGGTGGTCGAACTGTGGAAATATCCCGGAGCTCACGAAGTGTCGCGGACGATTGCGGGCTTTGAAGAACCACTGGGAGCCGTGATTAGCGCAGCTCCGTAGCACTGCCCAGAAAGGGACTCGAACCCCCACGGTGTTGCCACCACTGATACCTGAAACCAGCGCGTCTACCAATTCCGCCATCTGGGCGCGGAGCCGGGTCAATTCGTTGCGCCGGGCAGCGGCCCTCTTAGCCCCGAAACCACCGGACGCCGGCGGCGGTTTGGAGAGTGCGCAATGGCGCTCTCCCCTATCCCACTTGAAAATACTTTCCTAGACCCGTACTCCGAAGCGGTTACCACCGCCGCCGAACGCGTAAGCCCGGCGGTCGTCTCGATCGAGACGCGCAACGGCCGCAGCGGTGGTAACGGTAGCGGTTTCGTCTTTACGCCCGACGGCTTCATCATTACGAACAGCCACGTCGTGCACGATGCCGAACGGATTGGCGTCGCACTCCTCGACGGTCGCGAACTTCGGGCGCAACTCGTCGGCGACGATCCACATTCGGACTTAGCCGTCCTGCGCGTCGACGCACCCGAGATTAGCGCTGCAACGCTAGGCGATTCCGCTGCACTGCGCCCCGGGCAGCTCGTCGTTGCGGTCGGAAATCCGTACGGTCTCGCATACACGGTGACCAGCGGCGTGGTCAGCGCACTCGGCCGAACTCTACGTTCGCAATCCGGACGACTCATCGACAACGTCATTCAAACCGATGCCGCGCTCAATCCCGGAAACTCCGGCGGTCCGCTCATCACGGCAGATGGCGCGGTGATCGGCGTAAATACGGCAGTGCTTCCCGGCCAAGGCTTGTGCTTTGCGATCGGCATCAACACCGCAAAGCACATCGCGGGATTGCTGATACGCGATGGAAAGGTTCGCCGCGGCTATCTCGGGGTGGCCGGGCAAGACGTCGTGCTCGCGCCGGCCGCGGCGCGCCGCTTGAAACTCCAAGACCGTCGCGCGATCCTTGTCGACTCGGTCGAACCCGGCAGCCCGGCCGATACTGCGCGGCTCAAACCGGGCGACGTTCTCCTGATGTTCGAAGATCAACGGCTCGACGGCGTCGATTCGCTCCACCGCATTCTCACGAGCGTCGACCTGAGCCGCCCCTACAAGGTCGAGTTGCTACGCAAGAACGAGACCCTCTCGCGGATCGTTCTGCCGGTAGAATCGCCTTCGTAGCCGAACCGAGGCTTATGGTTCGCAAGCTGCTGCCGATTCTCGGCGTGACGTTCATCGACATCGTCGGCTTTAGCATGCTCATCCCGATGCTGCCGTACTTCGTGACGCACTTCGGCGCATCGCCGTTCGTCGTTGGAATCTTGGCGGCGACGTTTTCTTTCTGCCAGCTCGTCTCTGCGCCACTCTGGGGAAACGTCTCCGATCGGGTCGGGCGCAAGAGCGTGCTCATCGTAAGCCAGATCGGCGCGACGATCGGCTGGGTGATGCTCGGGTTCGCGCCGAATGTCGCGGCCATTTTTGCGGTCGCTCCAATTGGCGTCGTCTTTGCGGCACGCATCGTGGAAGGCGTTTCGGGCGGCAATATCAGCATCACGCAAGCGTACGTTGCGGACCTCGTCGAGGCGAAGGATCGTTCGCGCGCCTTCGGGCTGATCGGTGCGATGTTCGGAGCAGGCATGATCTTTGGGCCGCTCGGCGGCGGCATACTCTACGCGAAGTTCGGCTTCGCCGCGCCGTTCCTCGCCGCCGCAGCGTTGCAGTTTGCTACGCTAATGCTCACCGTTACGATGCTTCCCGAGTCGCGGACCCGGGATCGCAACCAGCCGCGCGTCGGAATGCACCAGGTTCTCGAGAGCTTTCATAAACCGCGCCTCTCGCGGCTGCTTTGGCAGAAGCTTGCGATCTCGCTCGCCCTCTACGGCTGGTTTGCGGTCTTCGCGCTCTACCTGCAGCGCCAGATGGGCCTTTCGCTGACGCAAAGCGATTATGTCTTCTCGATCTTCGCCTGTTTCAATGTCTTTATGAACGCGTTCATGGTCGGCCGCATCTCCAGCGGCCTCGGCGATCGGCGCATGTCGCTCGTAGGGATTGCGACCTTGGCAGCCGCGTTTGCATCGGTTGCGTTCGTGCACGACCTTCCGCTCTTGACCATGACTATGCTGCTCTTCTCTACCGGCATGGCGCTGACGAACACCGGCATCACCGCGTTGATCAGCAACGCCGCGTCGGACCGCGAGCAGGGTACGGTGTTGGGAACAGGCTCGTCGCTCGATTCGCTCTCCGGTATCCTAGCGCCGCCCGTTTCGACCGGTCTGCTCGCGACTTATGGACCGCGCTTTGCCGGAGCCGAGTCGTTCGTCCTCATGACCGTGGCGCTGGTGATGGGGCTGTTTGCGGCCCGGAGCGACGCATCCGCATCGCCCGACGGTGAGACGCCTGGACTCGCCGAGGAGATCGAAACCGCGGCCGTCATGGACGGCGACTCCGCGGCGGAGGTGAAAACCTAAGCCGCGGTCGTTTTGCGCCGTTTCGAGGCCGGCTTCTCGACCGACGTACGGCGTTTCTTGCTTTCCTCGAGGCTCTTCGCCAAAACGTCCATGAGGTTGACGACCTTCGAGCGCGCCGGCGGCTTCTTCGCCTTCGGCAACTCCTTGCCGGCAGCGCGGGCTTCGATCATCGCCATGAGCTCGTCGCGGTAGGCGTTGTTGAACTTCTCGGGATCGAACTCGTCGACGCTCATCGTATCGATGAGCATCCGCGCCATCTTCATCTCTTTTTCGGGCAGCTTCTCGCGATCCGGAATGTCGAGCGTGCTGGGTGCGATGATCTCGTTTGCCCAATGCATCAGCTCGAGAACCAGCGCGTCGTCGATCGGCTTGACGGCCGCAATGTACTCTTTCGTTCGGATCACGACGCGGGCAATCGCGACGCGGTTCGTCGTGGACAGCGCTTCGCGAAGGAGCGCATACGCGTGGCGGCCTTGCTTCGTCGGCTCGAGATAGTACGGCTTGTCGAAGAACATGGGGCTGATCTTCTCGAGCTCGACAAACTCGAGAATGTCGACGGATTGGGTCGCGGCAGGATTCACGCGCGCGAAGTCTTCGTCGGTGATGACGACGTACTGACCCTTTTCGAACTCGTAGCCTTTGACGATCTCGTCCCACGGAACGGGCTTGCCGTCGACCGAGCATATTCGCTCGTACTTGACGCGCCCTTCGTCTTTGGCGTGGAGGAGATTGAACGAGAGCTCGTCGGTTTTTACTGCCGTAAAGAGCTTCACCGGGATCGTAACGAGGCCGAAGTTAATCGCCCCCGACCAAATTGCATGCGCCATAGCCCATGTATTCTACCCAAAGGTTCTCGTTTAGGGAACCTCTTGGCGATCTCAGGCCCAGGCGCGGCGCGCCTTCGAAATGGCGGCTTCCAGGCGCTGCTTCTTCCATGCCCGGCCGCCCCACAGGTCGCCCTCGCGCTC
The DNA here is from genome assembly GCA_963758805.1 of Vulcanimicrobiota bacterium. Classification (GTDB taxonomy): domain Bacteria; phylum Vulcanimicrobiota; class Vulcanimicrobiia; order Vulcanimicrobiales; family Vulcanimicrobiaceae; genus Cybelea. The sequence continues at coordinate 320,691 of CAVWWP010000001.1, read as the reverse complement.
GAGGCGCTTCGGGGCGGTCCGCATCGTGTAGGCGGTAAATTCGTCGGCCGGCAAGATCTTACCGCGCTTGCGCGCGAAGCCTTCGACCTCTTCCCAATGCAGCGGCATCGAAACCGGAGCTCGGTCGCGCGCGCGCACCGAGTAGGGCGCCACGATCGTCTTGCCTCGGCCGACCTGAACGTAATCGATGTAGACGGCGCTCGCTTTGCGCTTAGCGATCATGCGCTGTAACGTCACGAGATCACCGAGCTTGGTTTCGGCGTGCCGCGCGACGAGCTCCGCAAAGACCTTTGCAGTATCGTACGAGTAGCCGGCAACGAGCGGCAACACGAGATGAAGCCCGTACCCGCCGGTCGTCTTAACGAGCGTCTCGAGTCCGAGCTCGCGAAGCAGCGAGCGGATCTCCAGTGCGACGCGCGCGAGCGTCTGCAGCATGCACGTCTCGCCCGGGTCGAGATCGAAGACCACAAAGTCCGGATCGTCGAGCGCTTCAACGCGCGAGGTCCAGATGTGCAGCACGATGGCCGCCAAGTTTGCGAGATAGACGAGACTCGGCGCGTCGTTGCAGACGACATAGGTGATCTCCCGCCGCCGTCCCTCGGGGCTCGGTATCGTCACGCGATCGACCCAATCGGGCATTCCGCGCGGAATCTGCTTCTCGAAGAATGCTTCGCCTTCGATGCCGTTGGGATAGCGTTGCAGTGTCAGCGGACGGCCTTTGAGATGCGGCACCGCAAACGGGGCGACGCTCTCATAATACGCGATCAGATCCTTCTTCGAGTAACGATCGGCCGGCCAGAGGATCTTGTCGAGGTTCGAGAGCGAGAGAACGCGCGAACCGACGCGCGTGCTGACACGTTGCTCGCTCATCGCTCGGCGACGACCTCGCGCGGCGGCTTGTCGGGGCGCAACCCGAGATAGGCCGGCTGGCGCAAATACTCGTCACGCGTCCATTCTGAAAAACGAACTTGGACGACGAGCTCGGGCGACGCCCAGTGAACGGGTGCATTCGCGTCAACGTCGTTGACGAATGGGGACGTCTTGCGCTCGAGTTTTCGGAGCCGCGCGTGCAGCTCGCGCAAGACTTTCACGCTGAATCCCGTGCCGACGGAACCGACGAAACGCAGCGCCCGTTTCTCATAGACGCCCAACAGCAACGCACCGAAGCCTTCGCGACCGCCTTTCGGCTCCGTCCAGCCGCCGACGACGAACTCTTGCTCGTAACCGGTCTTGATCTTCACCCAATCCCGGCTGCGGCGTTCCTGGTAGGTCGAGCTGCGGCGCTTCCCGATGATGCCTTCGAGCTTGCGCTCGCGCGCACGTTCGAAGAGCGCTTTCCCATACTCGGCAACGTGTTTGGAGTAGATGACGAGCTCGTCGTCGCGAATCAGCCGTTCCAGCAAGGCTTTGCGCTCCTCCAGCGGCTTCGATCGCAAGTCGGTTCCGTCGGCGTAGAGCAGATCGAACGCCGCATACGTCAGGCCCGCGGGCCGCTTCTGCGACTCTTGGAGACGCTGAAACGACGAGCGACCTTGCGCGTCGAGGCTGACGACCTCACCATCGACGACGATCGGGACGCTTGCGAACGCGGTCGACAAGTCGTGCAGATCCGGAAAGCGGCGCAACATATCGAGGCCGTTGCGGGAGGTGAGGGTCAGCTTTCCTTCTGCGTCGATCGTGCAGATCGCGCGATAGCCGTCCCATTTGATCTCAAAGAGCCAGTCGGGATCGTCGAACGGCTCGGTGATGAGCGTTGCGAGCATCGGCGACTTCACGCGCGGCAACGGATCTCGTTTCACGGGACGAGGTTTCGGCGCGACGGCGTGCCGCGCGCGCGGCTTCGACTGCCACGTCTTCGCGCGCGGATTCGCGGCTACGTCCTCGAGCGTCTTCCCGCTCTTGACCGATTCGGGATGCTTGGCGGGGTCGTAACGGTCATCGGTGTATTCGTCGCGATCCTTGATGAGCAGCCAGGGTTCGCCATGCTCGCCTTCACGCTGTTTGATCTTCACGAGCGTGAACTCGCCGCGCAGCTTCTTGCCGTGCAGAATGAACTTGATCTTACCGTCGGCGACCTCGCCGGCCGGATCGTCGCCTTCGGCCAGCGTATACGTCCCACGATCCCAGACGATGACGCTGCCCGCCCCGTATTGCCCCGAGGGAATGTTGCCCTCGAAATCCCGGTAGTCGAGGGGATGATCCTCGACGTGCATCGCGAGCCGCTTGTCGCCCGGGACGAGCGTCGGCCCTTTCGGCACGGCCCACGACGCGAGCACGCCGTCCATCTCCAAGCGGAAATCGTAGTGCAGTCGCGACGCGTGATGCATCTGCACGACGAATCGCAACTTGCGACCGGCTGCCGCTCGGTCGCGGGCGGCCTTCTGGCCGCTCGGCTCCGGCGTCTGCGCGAAATCCCGCTTCTTCCGATAGGTCTCGAGCGAACCGGGACGAGTGGTGCTCTTTCGCGGCATCATTATCGCCTTCGACGCAATGACGCAGTACTCTTAGAGCGAAGCGAGTCTCGTGTGGTCTCTCGTTGGGTGCATCCTGGCGCTGGCAGTGACGGTGACGGCGTGGTTACGCGGCGCCGCCGTGCGCCGCTCCGAAGGACGCGCTCCAGGCCCGACGTACGACCTCGACGTTTATGGAATGACCGTTCGAACGCATCGCCGGTACGCATGGGCGGGTCTTGGTTTCACACTCTACTTCGCGATGACGTTCGCGCTACGCCAATCGGCAGCAGGCATCGCGGGGCTCGCGGTGTACGCGTTGATCGCAATCGTCTACGCAACGTCGTTTCTACGAGGAGCATCGGATCCGGATGAATGAGTTTCGTTTCTCGCCCAGGCCCAATCGTGCGGCCGAGATCGCCTGGATGTCGTGGGGCGACGATGCGTTTGCACGCGCGGCGAAAGAAGACAAGCCAATTCTCCTGTCGATTTCGGCGGTTTGGTGTCACTGGTGTCACGTCATGGACGAAACGTCGTACTCCGATCCGGCGGTCATCGAGACGATCAACCGGCGTTTCGTGCCGGTTCGCGTCGACAATGACCGGCGTCCGGACGTCAACGCCCGCTACAACATGGGCGGCTGGCCGACGACCGCGTTCCTGACGCCGGATGGTGCGACACTGACCGGCGCGACCTATCTGCCGCCCCAGCAGATGGTGCGCGCGCTCGATCAGATCGCCGACTTTTATGTCGAGCAAAAGGGCGAGATCGCCGAGCGCGTCGTTACGTCGCGTGAGGACGATACGCTCGCACCGTCGCGCGGTACGCCGTTTTCGGCGGCGATGGTCGACCGGCTCGTCGAGGTGCTCGCGCAGGCGTACGATCAAGAGTACGGCGGGTTCGGTGATGCACCGAAGTTCCCGCAGCCCGAGGTGCACGAGTTTCTCCTTTCGGAGTGGAGCGTCACGGGAGATCAGCGGCTCCACGACATGGTCGCGCGCACGATGCTCGCGATGACGCGCGGCGGCATGTACGACCACGTCGAGGGCGGATTCTTTCGCTACTCGACGACGCGCGATTGGAGCGTGCCGCATTTCGAGAAGATGGCCGAGGATCATGGCGGATTGCTGCGCGTGCTGGCCGAGCTCGTACGCCTCAGTCCGACCGAGGAACTACGAGCCGATCTCCTCTCTACCGTCAACTATACGCGCGACGTGCTCTACGACACCACAACGGGACTCTTCGCCGGCAGCCAGGACGCCGACGAAGCCTACTACGAGCTGCCGCTCGAAGAGCGGCACAAGCTGGCGTCACCATACGTCGACCCTACACTCTACACTCACTGGAGCTGCGGTCTCGCGGGCGCGTGGTGCTTTGCCGCGCGAGCACTCGACGACGATGCGCTGCTCGAACGAGCCCTCAAGACGCTCGACACCGTGCACGAGCGACTCATCGACGAAGACGGCCTCGCTTATCACTATCTCGCCGACGGTCGGCCGCACGTCCGCGGTTTGCTCGTCGACCAGGTCGCATATGTGCGCGCGCTCGTCGATGCGCACGAGATCTCCGGTCAGCCACGCATGCTCGAGCGTGCACGCGGGCTCGCCGGCCGCGTGATCGAGCGCTTTGCCGGGGACGGCGGCTTCTGCGACCGGCTGCCAGACCAAGCCCTGGGAAGGCTCGCGCTTCCAGATCGCCCAATCGTCGAAAACTCGCTCTTCGCCGACGTTCTTCTACGCTTGGCGGCACTCACAAACGAAGCGCGCTACCGCGAGAACGCCGAGCGCGTGCTGCACCTGTACGCCGTTACGTATTTGGGTGCGGGTCCGTTCGCTGCACCATACGTACGCGCACTGCGGCGTTTCATCTCGCCGGAGTTCACCGTTCGCATCGTCGGCGAACCGGCGGAGACGAGTGGCTTTCGCGAAGCCGCGTCGCGACTTCCAAGCGCCTTGAGCGTCGTCGCAACCATCCCACCAAACGACGCGCCGCGCTTCGATCTCCCGTCGCAGCCGCACCCGGCTGCCTATCCCTGCGCGGGAACCGTCTGCGGCGCACCGGTCCAGGACCCGGCGGGATTGCGCGCCGGGTACGATGCGCTCGTAGCTACGCTCTAACGAAGGTGTTCCAGTACCAGCAACCCCAAAATCCCGCACCTATCGAATAGGCGATCAACACTCGCGCCCACCACGTGAGGCGTTCGCGCACGGCGAGCATCATGAGCGCGACGAGAAAGGGTTCGAAGTCGAGCGCGTGGCGCATGCCGAACTGCGCGAAGCCGTTGACGTAGTAGAGGAAGTTCGGCGTCGCCGTCAGCACCGCCGCAGCCCAGAACGCGACGACGTAGCGCAGCGGCGAACGCGCCAAGAACGCGAGCACGAGTGCGGGCGACGTCCAGGTCAGCGCAACGCCCGAATACTCGGGACGCAACCAGGGAAAGCCGGACAGCTGTGTCGGCCTTTGAACGTAGAACGACCATAGCTGGTATGGCAGATACGTCACGCGAAATGGCGAGCCGGTCGGCATGCCGACCTGATCTTGGTGATACCACGCCGTGTAGCCGACGTCGGTCCACGTCCCCCACCGCGCGCGGTTGTAAGCGATCCACAGCGCGGCGATCGGAACGAGCACGGCAACGAACGACGCGACCGCGCGCACCGTCGTGCGCCGGTCCGGCCGCGGGAGCAGCAAAGCGTAGATGGGTAGCGCGCAGATCATGGAGAAGCGTGATTCGATCGCGCAAGCAGCCCAGAGTGCGACGAGCCAGCCGCGCCGCTGACCGGTAACCTCGACCAGCGCGAGCATCGTAAAGCAGACCGCCGAGACGTGCGCGAGAAACCAGACGTCCCCGAGCGCCGCACACCACAGCAGATCGGTTCCCGCGAGCAGAAAAGCGCATATCCATGCGTTGTTCGCCGGCGGCAGACCCAGGCGCTCGCCAAGCTCCCATGCAGCACCGATTGCGATGCCTGCAAGCGCGATCGCCAGCAGCGTTTGATTCGTCTGGTCGCCGAAGAGCGCGACGAACGGCAGCAAGAGCACTGCCGGCAGCGGCGCCTCGATAACATAGTAGTGATCGCCATACCGCAACGCGTCGATATACGGACCGGGCCACGCGATCCACGCGTGGCCTTGCAACAGCGCCTGCGCGAGCAGGACGTAGTTATCGTAAGGCGTCGCCCGCAGGTGCGAGACGAGCGCAGTAACGACGATCGCCGCGAGCCCCGCGACGTAGCAGGGCTTCACGCGCTCCATTACACTGACGGGAGCATTGCCTGCGGCAGCGGGCGCGGCGATTGGAACGTCGAGGTCGGCAGCGCCTTCGGAAAACGGTAGTCGCTCCACATGATGCGTTCCCGTGCCGGCTTTCCTTTGATCGTCGCTTCGGCCGCGACGGAGACCGGCATCCAGTACCGGCCGAACGATCCAAAATCAATCTCTGCCGTTCCACTAGCCTGCGCGCCGCTGGTGTGAAAGTGCACGCTGCGCGGAAGGTAGCGCATACCGTCGATTGTCACCCGATCGATCCACACGCCCGAGGCGCGCGAAAGCGGCGTCGCCTCGTACGTGTAGTCGAGGTGATGGCCGTCCTTTACCGTCCCAAGGAAGAGCAGTTCGTACGCGTCTGTTCGCGGAGCGAATCGCGTAAAAACGTATCCGTCTTGACGATGGCCGAACCGGACGACCTTATGGTGCAGAACCATGCCGTCGACCGAGAGCGTTTCGTCGCGCACGTCCATGCCGCTGCGATAGACGGTATGCCGCTGCTCGATGTTGCTCGGTCCGACCTGCGAGACCGCGTACGAGAAGACGACGGTCGCCGGTACGGGCGCGGTCTCGACCGCAAGTGCATAGCGTGTAAGAACGTATTGCGAATCGAGCTGTTGCGGGCTAGCGCCGAGCAGTATCAAGAGCGAGGCCGCCGCGCAAAGGCCGCGGATCATTGAAGCACCGCGTCGCGAATGGCGCGCACTGCGGCATCGGCGCCGCCTGCATCCTTCCCGCCGCCTTGCGCTTGCGCAGCCTGTCCGCCGCCCTTACCGCCGACGAGCGGGGCGGCAAGTTTCACCAGGTTCCCTGCGTGAACGCCGGAGCTCACAAGGTCCTCGCTCGCGCTCACGAGCAGACTGACGCTGCCGTTCTCGACGCCCGCCAACGCGATCACCCCGCTCCCGACGCGGCTGCGAATCGCGGTGCTCAAATGCCGTAACGCTTCGCCGTTTGCGTCGTTGACGACGGCGCCGACGAAGGTGCGGTCGCCGTTTCGTTCCGCCTTTTCGGCGTAGAGCTGAGCGTCTGCCGATGCGAGTTTCGCCTTCAGCTGTCCGACGGAAGTCTGCAGTTCTTTGAGCTCGCGCTGCAGCTTCTCGATGCGTTCGCCGATCTCGTCGGGTGTCGTCGCCAACGCCGACGAGAGCGCACCGACCAGATTGGCCTGCTTGGCAACATATGTTTCGGCCGCTTGCGAGACGCATGACTCGATGCGCCGGATGCCACTACCCACCGAGAACTCGGAGAGAATGAGAAAGAGTCCCAGCTCCCCGGTCGAGTGCGAATGCGTTCCACCGCAGAACTCGATCGATGGGCCGGCCTGCACGACGCGAATCCGATCGCCGTACTTTTCGCCCGGCATCCAGATCGCGCCGGTCTGTTTCGCCTCCTCGGCGGGAAGAACGCGCGTCACGAGGTGCGAGTCATCGCGTATCATCTCGTTGACGCGGTGCGCGACCTCATGCTTCTGGGCGGCGGTCAGCGCGCCACCCGGCCAGCGGAAGTCGAAGCGCATGCGATCGACGCCGACCCAGGATCCGGCCTGATTTACGTCGTCACCAAGAACGTCTTTGAGCGCGCGTTGTAAGAGATGCGCCGACGTGTGGTGACGCCGGATCTCGCGGCGCCACTCCTGCGCAACCGCTGTACGAACGCTGTCCCCAGGCGCGAGCTCGCCTTGCACCATAACGCCGTGGTGCGCGATCGCTTCGCCCATGTACTGCGCGTCGCGGACTTCAAACGTCGCTCCCTCGCGCGAGATCGTGCCGCGATCGCCGATCTGTCCGCCGCGCTCGGCGTAGAACGACGTGCGGTCGAGGATGAGGATACCGCTCTCTCCGGCGCGCAGCGACGTCGCCGGTTTTCCGTCCACGAGCACCGCGACGATCTCGCCCGTCGTTTCGAGCCCCTCGTCATAGCCCGTGAACTCGCTACGCGTCGCCGGCAGCTCGGTGAGGGCCACGACTTCGCGTTTGGCAGCCGCATCGCGTCGCGCGCGCTGGCGCTGTTCGTCCATGAGACGGTCGAAGCCGATCGTATCGACCGCGATGCCCTGCTCGCCGGCAATCTCGCGCGTGAGCTCGATGGGGAATCCGTACGTATCGTGCAGTGCGAAGGCATCGTCGCCGGCTATGATGCGGCCGCTCTCGCGCGCGGCGCGAATCGTTCGTTCGAGCAACTCCGTGCCGCGCTCCAGCGTCCGATCGAACGTCTCTTCCTCGCTGCGCAATGCGGAAACGATGCGCCCGCTGTCGCGCCGCAGCTCCGGGTAGCCTGATTCCAAGGATCGCACGACCGCCGGCACGAGCGCGGCGAAAAAACCATCAGGATATCCGAGCAGCCTCCCGTTGCGAATCGCACGGCGGATCAGGAAGCGCAGGACGAATCCGCGGTCGGTGTTTGACGGATAGATACCGTCGTTGAGCAGAAACGTCGCAGCCCGCGCGTGATCGGCGATGATGTTTTGGCGCGCGCGTTGTTCTTGCGGCGAGAGGGTAGTACGCCCAATCGGCGGTTGTGCCGAAACGAGGTCGGTAAAGAGATCCGTCTCGTACATCGATGCGACGCCGTTACAGATCGCGAGCATTCGCTCCAATCCGGCGCCCGTATCGATCGCCTTGCGCGGCAGCTCCTCGAGCTTGCCGTCGGTCGAGCGATTATATTGCTGAAAGACGATATTCCAGAGCTCGACGTAGCGGTCGCCCTTATTCGGTCCCGTGTCGCCGGCATCGCGCGCGTACCGTTCGCCCGTATCGTAGAATATCTCCGTGCACGGCCCGCACGGACCGGTCGCACCCATCGTCCAGAAGTTCTCTTCGTCGAAGCGCGTAATGCGCGACGGATCGAGGCCTATCTCTTCGTTCCAAATCCGAGCCGCTTCATCGTCGTCGAGATGCACGGTCACGTGAATGCGCGCGGGGTCGAGGCCGATCACTTTGGTGACGAACTCCCACGCCCATGCGATCGCCTCGCGCTTGTAGTAATCGCCAAAGCTGAAGTTGCCCAGCATCTCGAGGAACGTGCCGTGGCGCCCGGTCCTGCCGACGCTCTCAATGTCGCTCTTTGCTCCCGCGACGCGTAAGCAGCGCTGCACGGTAACGGCGCGCGGCGCCGGCGGCGGCTGCTCGCCGAGAAAGACCGGCACGAACTGCTCCATCCCGGCGATCGTGAAAAGCGTCGTCGACATTTCGTGCGGAATCAGACTCGCCGACGGCAGCAAAACGTGCTGCTTGCCCGCGAAAAAATCGATCCAGGCGCGACGCAGTTCCTGACTTTGCATCATCCCGATTGTAACGGATCCCGCACTATTCGGCGAGCACGGCCCGCAGCTTCTCAAGCGCCTTAGCTTGCAGGCGCGAGACGTGCATCTGCGAGACGTTGAGGCGTTTGGCGATCTCGGTCTGCGATACGGATTCGTAGAAGCGCAGGTAAACGATCACGCGCTCGCGACCGCTGAGCACCTCGAAGGCGCGTTCGAGATTGGCGCGGTCTTCGAGCAGCTCGAGCTCGGCATCGGAGACGCCAACCGTATCGGCGAGCGTCTGCGATTTTTTGTCCGTGTCGCCGGAAACTTCGCTGTCGAGCGAAAGCAGGTTATATGCTTGGCCGAGTTCCTGCGCCTCCAATATCTCGTCTTCGCCCGCACCGAGATGCTCGGCAAGCTCGCCGACCGTCGGGCTCCGGCCGAGTTCGACGGCGAGTTTGTCGCTGGCGCGATTCACGGCAAGATTGAGCTCTTGAAGACGGCGCGGAACCTTAACCGCCCATCCTTTGTCGCGGAAGTAGCGCTTGATCTCGCCGACGATCGTCGGCGTCGCGTACGTCGTAAACTCGACGCCGCGCTCGAGGTCAAAGCGGTCGATCGCCTTGAGCAACCCAACGGTTCCGACTTGGACGAGATCGTCCAACGGCTCGCCGCGGTTGGCAAACTTCACCGCCAGAAAGCGCACCAGGTTCAGGTGCAGGACGACGAGGTCGCCGCGAAGGCGCTCGTACTCTGCGTCGGAGCGCTTGGGATAGTCGGAGCGCCGCTGCCGCTCGTGGACGAAACGCGCGAAAAGCTCTCGCGTCCGTTCGCGGTCCGGACGGGCTTCATCGCGATCGTGCACGATTGAGGTAGCCCTATGCGGCCGGAGCGGCCACTCTCTTGATCATCACGAGGTCCGTTCCCATCTGCGGGTGGACGTCGTAACTAACCTCGTCCATCAACGTTCGGATCAAAAAGACACCCAGACCGGCTATGCGGGCCTCGTTGAGATTCATCGACTGACCGCCGGCGCCACCGCGCGCTCCGTGACGGCCGCTATCGTGCACGTGAATGCGCAGCGTGTCCGTCAGAGCCTCGCAGGTGAGCTCGATGAACTCGCCATGGCTCTCGTGTTGGATGACGGCCGTACACGCTTCCGCTACGGCGAGCTTGACGTCCTCGATCTCTTCGATCGAGAAGCGCAGCCGGTTAGCGACGGTGGCCGCCGCGAGCCGCGCCAGCGCGACCCACTCGGCGCGACACGGAATGCGTAAGTCGACGACCTCGGGGGCGGCGTGTTCGAGCGCTGGATTCACACCAGCGCCTTCATCGCCGCGTCCTCGCTATCGAATATCCCAAATATCTTGACGAGGCCGGTGATGTCGAATATCTTGCGGATCTGCGGGTTCGTGCAGACCAAGTTCACGGATCCGCCATGCTCGCGAACCCGCTTGAGGCCGCCGATGAGCACGCCCAGACCGGTCGAGTCGATATACCGAACCTTCTCGAGGTTGATGACCAGATAATAGACGCCACGGTCGATGAGCTCGCCGATGGAATCCTTCACCTTCGGTGACGTGTAGACGTCGATCTCACCGCTCAGATCGACGACGTAACGCTCTCCGGGCGCTTCGCGCACGTTCACCTTGATGTCCAATCTATCAGCCCTCGGCTTTCCGTTCGAGCTCGCTTTGCATCTCTTGTGCGGTCGCCTGACCCTCGGAGACGGCGGCGTCGATGGTCGCTCGCGCACTATCAACGACCTGCCGGCCACGCTCGTAGAGATCCGAAACATTGGACTGCCACTGCGACGTTACGTCGTTCATCTTTCCACGAAGATCGCCGGTCGCGTCCTTTGCGAAGCTCCCGGCCTCGCGTGCCTTACCGGCAAGCAGATCTCGGGCATCTTCCTGCGTGAGGAAGACGGCCGCCGCACCACCAAGGACGGCGCCGATCAGAAATCCGACGAAGAAACCACCGCCTCCGCCGCTACTCTTATCCAGTAATTAGTCAGCTCCCCGATCTGTAGAGTCTTTTCCCGTAACCAAGCGCCGTAAACCAGCACTGACGCCCCCCAGCGTCGCCCCGATGTTGACGATCGACGGCGTCACCGCGCTCTTGCTGAGCTCCACCGTCCGTGAGACGGCATCGGCCGTCTCGTCGAGCGACTTAGCGATGTCGTCGACACGGGAAAGCGTGCTCTTGACGGGACCCGCGATGTTCTCCAACTGCGCGTCGACCTCATCCAAGGTCACACGAAGACGCGCCAGGGTCTTGGCGAGGGCCAGCATGCCGACGAGGACGCCGATGCCGGCCAAAAGAGCGCCGACCCCAACGCATACGTCGAGAACAATACTGCCGTACTCGGTCCCGCTCAAGCTTCTGCCTCCAGCCGCGCGCCGTTCTGTCCGACTCTACCCATTCCCCTTCACGGCGCCACCTCGGCCCCCCGGCGAAGGCTGCGGACGATGCCGGGAAGGACCTCGAGAACCCGATCGATCTCGGCGGCGGTCGTCGCCGTCCCGAGCGAGAACCGGATCGCGCTCCGCTGCCAGCGCGGGTCGATCCCCAGGGCGGCCAGGACGTGGCTCGGCTGGAGCACGCCGGAGGTGCACGCACTACCGGCCGACGCGGCAATCCCCTCCAAATCGAGCCGCGCGAGCAGCGTTGCCGAGTCGACGCCGGCAAAGCTCACATTCAGATTGTTCGCCAGCCGCGGCGCGCCCGCGCCATTGACGCGCACCTCCGGAATCGTAGCCCGGATCGCGGACTCGAACCGATCGCGAAGGGCGGCGACGCGCTCCGCCTGCTCCGCGCGCTCCGCGACCGCAAGCCCGAGCGCGCGTGCCATTCCGACGATGCCGGTGAGGTTCTCGGTCCCGGATCGCCGCCCGAACTCTTGGCCGCCGCCAACGACGAGCGGCTCGATCGCAACCCCATCGCGGACGTAGAGCAGACCTACGCCTTTCGGTCCGCCGAACTTATGCGCCGAGAGCGAGAGCATATCGACGCCGAGCGTTCGTACGTCGAGCGGCAACCAGCACGGCGCTTGAACCGCATCGGTGTGAACGACCGCTCCGCGAGCGTGCGCCAGCTCTGCTACCCGCGCGATCGGTTGTACGCTCCCAATCTCGTTGTTGGCATACATGACCGAGAGCAAGAGCGAGCCTTGCCCGAGCTCCTCGAGCAACCGGTCCGCTTCCAGGAGTCCCTCTTCGGTGACGCCTAGCAAGCCGGCGTCAACTCCGTCGGTCGCGGCTCGTTCGAGCGCGTGCAAGACGGCGTGATGCTCGATCGCCGTGGCGAGCATTCGTCCCGGCCGCCGCGCCGCGCCGGCGAAACCCGCGAACGCTTGGTTGTCGCTCTCGCTTCCACTTGCGGTAAACGTAATCTCTTTGCGCGAGGCCCCGAGCAGCTCCGCAATATGGTCGCGCGCCGCATCGAGTACGGCTCGCGCGCGCCTGCCCTCCGCGTGCAAGGAACTCGGATTGAAATCGCAATCGGCGGCGGCCGCGCGCATGGTGTCGGCGACCTCACGACGCAGCGGCGTGGTCGCCGCATGATCGAGATAAATTCGTTCGCGGCTCACAGGTCGCTCACAGTATATCGTTCTATTATGTGGTTGTGCGAAGCTCCAACGCACACTCCGAGAAGTAGCAACGGGAAACTGGCGGTCCGAGAAAAAATCACTCGGGCCGCCATTCATTTTGGCGCCGATCTGTCGCGTCTTGCTCGCCCGGCTGGTAGTAACGGCGCCCGCGCAGATTCTCCGGGAGATTGAGCTGGACGACGTCGTAGTCGTCGTGCGCGTAGTGATAGCCCTCGCCATACCCCAGCTCGCGCATCAAGTTCGTCGGTGCGTTACGCAGGTGCATTGGGACCGGATCGTTGCGCGTCTCTTTGACGTCAGTCATCGCCGCGCCGAACGCCCGCCCAACGCTATTGCTCTTCGGCGCTCGCGCGAGATAGAGCGTCGCGTGAGCGAGCGGAAAAAAGCCCTCCGGCATACCGACGAAATGCACCGCTTGCTGCGCCGCAACCGCGACCGCAAGACCCGTGGAGTCGGCGAGGCCGACGTCCTCGGACGCAAGGATGACGAGACGACGCGCGATAAACAGCGCATCCTCGCCTCCGTCGATCATACGCGCCAGCCAGTAGACGGCGGCGTCGGGGTCGCTGGCGCGAATCGATTTGATGAACGCGCTGATCGTATCGTAGTGCGCCTCGCCGCCTTTGTCGTAGCGGGAGCTGCGCCGCTCCATCGCTTCGAACGCCAGCGCACGCCCGATCGTGCGCACCCCGTTGCGCTCCTGCGCCGACGCCGCCGCGAACTCGAGCGCGTTGAGCGCCGCGCGCGCGTCGCCGTTTGCCAACCCGACGATGAGCCGCCGCGCGTCCTCCTCGAGATGAATCCGCATCGCGCCGAGGCCTCGCTGCTCGTCGTGCAGCGCCCGATCGAGTATTACGCCGACTTCGCCGTCTGAGAGCGGCTCCAGGACAAAGACGCGCGCCCGCGAGAGGAGCGCCGAAATAACCTCGAACGAAGGGTTCTCGGTCGTCGCACCGACGAACGTCACCGTGCCGTCCTCAACATACGGCAGAATCGCATCTTGCTGCGCCTTGTTGAAGCGATGGATCTCGTCGACGAACAGCAGGGTGCGCTTCCCTTCGCGACGTCGCACGTGCGCTTCACGGACCACGCGCCGGAGGTCGGCGACGCCCGCATTGACCGCCGACATGCGCTCGAAATGCGCGCCGGTCGAGCGCGCAATGATTTCGGCGAGCGACGTCTTTCCGCTACCCGGCGGTCCCCAGAGAATCATCGACGGGACCGCGTCGCGCTCGATCGCGCTTCGTAAAACGCGGCCGGGGCCGAGCAGCTTCTCCTGGCCGGCGTACTCGTCCAGCGCGTGCGGCCGCATGCGCGCGGCGAGCGGCTCGCCGCCGGAGAGTACGTCGAATAGCATCGTCCGCGCGCCTAGCGCGGTGCGCTCGAGACGACGGGCTGGGTGATCGAGTTCTTCGGAACCCGCAGCGGCTTCGGGGTCGCCAGATGGCGATGCAACTCGCTCGGGAACTCCAGCGTGACGTCGCCCTCGGCGTGAGCGGTGCCGGTAATCGTGTTGTAGATCACGCGTTGCGCCAACATGCTCCGCGCGCCGTCGACGACGTGCACGCGGCCTTCCAGTAAGAGATCGTGCGTCGCGTTATTGAGCGTGCCGGTATCGGCATCGACGACCGTGGGGCCTTGGACGTAATGAACGTTGCCCACCGCTTTGTAGACTTTTGCTGCGCCGTCGATCTGCGCTCGATCGGCGGTAAGCGTCGACGGGTTGCCGGGCTGCGGGCTCGCGCCGGGCGCAAGACCTCCGTAGTTGCCTTGCATATCGTGCATGACGACGTGCCCGTTCAAGTAGAGCAGCTGCTTCTTATAGTTGCCGTTTGCGCGATCGGCGGTTACGTCACCGCCGACGCGCGTCATGACGACCTTCGCCGCCGTGCTGAAGTTGCCGCTCTTGAAGTTTGCATCGATGGAGCTCGCATGGACGGTCCAGACGCCGAGATCGAACGATGCGGCCGCGGGCGAAATCTGCGGCGAAGGAACCGTCGACGGCGGCCCGAGCGACGGCACCACCGATGGCGCCGGGGACGTTTGATGCGACCTCTGCGGCGTAGCCGTCGGCGGAGCAGCGCCGACGAGCGCGACGAACGCCGTCGTCGTGACGAAGAATATCATGCAAGCGGATCGCGACCGAACCATCATCTTTGCGTGCGCACCTTGACTATAGGACGTTCGATCGGTCCGAGAAGTTCCGCAAGACGCCGCTCCGGGACGACGCCCTCCCGCAGCAGGCGTACGTGTGACCCGGACAGATCGACGATCGATGATTCGCTGCTGTAGCGCGTCGGTCCGTGCGCCACGACGAGATCCGCCGGCGGAAGCATCGAGATGTCTTCGTCACCAAGGTAGCGGGCGCCGCCGCGCAGGTTCGCGGTCGTGCCGGCGATCGGACCGCAGCGTTCCAGCAGCATGCGTGCAAACGCATCGTCCGGAACGCGAAACGCCAGCGTCTGCAAGCCGGCGGCCAGCTCGTCGCTCACGAAGCCAGGCTTGCGCACCAGCACGATAACCGGCGCCGGCAGCAGACGCTTGGCGGCGTGTACGGCCAAGCGGATTGTCGATCGCGTATTCGAGAAACTCGGCGGCCGTCGCGACGTGCATCGTCAGGGGCTGATTGTCGAGCCGGCCTTTCGCGGCGTAGATGCGATCGATCGCTTGAAAGTCACAGGGATCGCAGCCGATGAGATAGCTCGTATCGTTCGGAAGGACGACCGTCCCGCCGTCAAAGACGACGCGCGCTACTTCCTCGGCGACGTCCTCCGCACGGGCCTCGCGTGCATCGATGACGTAAATCGCTGAATCCTCGGCGAAGCCCTATATGCGCACTCTCGCCCCGGTACCGATCGCAACGCACGAAAGCGGATCGTCGGCAACGATGGCGGGCACGCCGGTAACTTCCGAAAGCAGTTTATCGAGGCCACGCAAGAGCGCGCCACCGCCGGTCAGGATGATGCCCCGGTCGATGATGTCCGCCGCCAGTTCCGGCGGCGTCTTCTCCAAAACGGACTTCACCGCTTCGACGATCGCCCCGACCGGCTCGGAGAGCGCCTCACGCACTTCCTCGCTCGTGATCTTGACCGTCTTCGGCAAACCGTTGATCAAATCGCGCCCGCGAATCTCCATCGCCAGCTCCTGTTCGAGCTTGTACGCCGATCCGATCTTTATCTTGATCTCTTCGGCAGTGCGTTCACCGATCATGAGGTTATAGACGCGCCGGATATAACGGACGATGGCTTCGTCCATCTTGTTCCCAGCAACGCGCAGCGATTGCGAGACGACGATCCCGCCGAGCGAGATCACCGCGACGTCGGTCGTGCCGCCGCCGATGTCGACCACCATGTTCCCCGACGGGCCGCCGATCGGTAAGCCGGCCCCGATCGCGGCCGCCATCGGCTCCTCGATGATATCGACGTCGCGCGCGCCTGCGAGCTTGGCCGCATCCTTGACGGCGCGCTCCTCGACGCTTGTGATCTCAGCCGGAACGCAGATCACGACGTGCGGCCTTGGCTTAAAGATCGACGACCACCACGAGCGATCCGCCATGACCTTCTTGATGAAGTATGAAAGCATCGCTTCGGTCACTTCGAAATCGGCGATCACGCCATCGCGCAGCGGACGAATTGCTTGAATGTGAGCCGGCGTGCGGCCGAGCATCTGCCGCGCCTCTTCGCCAACGGCCATCACCCGGCCGGAGTTCATATCCTTGGCCACGACGGAGGGCTCGCGCAAGACGATGCCTTTACCCTTCACATGAACGAGCACGTTAGCCGTGCCCAGGTCGATACCGATGTCCAAACCTAACTCCTACTAGCTGTTGCTACTACGGCGCTTGATCAGGCCGAGATTCGCGGGTACGCACTCGTCTCGAAGAACCCGGTAGGCTCGACGAGCGGCGTCACGCCGCTGCTGCGCTGCACCTGGCCGCCTAACTCAGAGAGCAGCTCCTCTAATCGCTCGTAGCCGCGATCGATGTATTCGAGACCGATGATCTCGGTTTCGCCGGCGGCAGCGAGGCCCGCGATCACGAGCCCGGCGCCGGCCCGAATGTCCGGAGCCTCGACGGGCGCGCCGGAAAGCTGTTTCGGGCCTTTGATGACGGCGGCGTTACTCTCCATCGTTACCTTGACGTCGGCGCCCATGCGCGCCAGCTCGTTCACGTACGAAAAACGAGCGTTGAAGATCGATTCCTCGACGACGCTCGTTCCCGGACACGTGCAGAGGAAGCCCACCGCTTGCGGCTGCAGGTCGGTGGGAAAACCGGGATACGGCGCGGTCAAAATATCCGTTCCCCCAGTGATGCCGTCGGCTTTGGCGCGAATCCAATCGTCGCCGGTCACCGTGACGACGCCGCATTCGACGAGTTTGTCGATCACGGCGCTTAAATCGTTCGGCCTGCAGTTGCGAACGGTCACGTCGCCGCGCGTTACCGCTCCCGCAAACAACAAGGTGCCCGCGACGATGCGGTCGGCGATGATCTCGTACTCGACGCCATGCAACTCCGAGACCCCGTCGATGACGATCGTATCGGTTCCCTGTCCGGCGATCTTCGCGCCCATTGCGACGAGGAAGTTTGCCAGGTCGACGACCTCCGGCTCCATCGCAACGTTGCGCAGCGTCGTCGTACCTTCCGCGAGCGCAGCCGCGAGCATCGCATTCTTCGTCGCGCCGACGCTCGGCATCCGAAACTCGATCGTCGCACCCTGCAGGCGCCCGCGACGCGACTCGGCGATAAGATAGCCGTGTGCGTTTCGGACGTCGCATCCGAGTGCGACGAAAGCCTGCTCGTGCATGTCGGTAGCGCGGGTCCCAAGGACGCAGCCGCCGGGCAACGGCACTTCTGCGCGCCCAAAACGTCCCAGCAGCGCACCGACCACATCGAACGACGCGGCCAGCTTGCGGACCAGCGCGTACGGCGCGCGATAGGACGCGACGTTGCTCGCATCGATCGTGAGGGTGTTATCGCCCTCGTAGCGCATGCGGGCGCCGAGCGCTTCTAGCAGCGACCACATGACCGAGACGTCGGTGATGCGCGGGACGCGGTGCAACGTAACGGTCCCCTTCGCCAATAGCGCGGCTGCCATAATCGGCAGCGCGGCGTTCTTCGCGCCGTGCGTCGAGACCGAACCTTCCAGACGCGCGCCGCCACGAACGCGGAGCGTCGTCTCCAGACGATCGAGCATACTTTGTCTAACCGTTCGCGTAGCCACCCGAGCTAACCCGCCTCGCAAAGCGAGGCTAGCTATGGCCGGTGAGGCGCAGTTTCGCACTCGCGAAGTCGATAATCGCCTGTTCTCGCATGAAGCGCTCGCGATCCGCGCCGGCGGCTTTCTGGCGCTCCGTTGCGGCGGCGAGTTCCTCGCGCGCCTCGCTCACGTCGATCTGCTCGAAACGCAACGCCTCGTCGACGAGCACCGTCACGCGATCGGGAAGCGCCTGCATAAATCCCTCGCTGGTCGCAAGCTCAAGCCTCGAGCTTCCGTTGCCGACCACGTTTGCGCGAAGGACGCCGGGCTTCAGCGCCGCGAGGAATGGCGCATGATGCGGAAGGATGCCTTCTTCACCTTCGGTCGTTACCGCGATGACGAGCTCCGCAGCGCCGTCGAAGACGACCTGCGTCGGCGTCACCAACCGGAATGGAACGGTGCTAGATGCCATTGCTACGCGCGAGCCATTCTTTCGGCGTTCTCTCTCACTTCCTCAATCGTACCCGCGTAGAAGAACGCAGCCTCGGGCAAGTCGTCGACCTTACCTTCTAGGATCTCTTTGAACGATGCGATCGTCTCGGAAAGCTTGACGTACTTACCGGCGCGACCAGTGAACTGCTCCGCGACGAAGAACGGCTGCGAAAAGAAGCGCTGGATGCGTCGCGCACGGGCGACCGTCACTTTGTCTTCGTCGGACAACTCCTCGACGCCCAGAATCGCGATGATGTCTTGGAGATCTTTGTAACGCTGCAATATCTCCTGGACGCCGAGCGCGACGCGGTAATGCTCCTCGCCGATGATCTGCGGATCCAAGATCCGCGAGGTCGAAGCGAGCGGATCGACGGCCGGATAGATGCCGAGCTCCGAAATCGGCCGCGAGAGCGCCGTCGTTGCGTCGAGATGTGCGAAGGTCGTCGCTACGGCGGGATCCGTGTAATCGTCGGCGGGGACGTAGACGGCTTGCACCGAGGTGATCGAACCCTTGCGCGTCGAGGTGATGCGTTCTTCGAGGACGCCCATGTCCGTCCCCAACGTTGGCTGATATCCCACCGCCGACGGCATGCGACCCATGAGCGCCGAGACTTCGGAGCCGGCCTGCATGTATCGGAAGATATTGTCGATGAAGAGCAGCACGTCGGCGCCCAGCTCGTCGCGAAAGTATTCGGCCATCGTCACGCCGGTCAGCGCGACGCGGAAGCGCACGCCTGGCGGCTCGTCCATCTGCCCGAAGACGAGCGTCGTCTGCGCGAGCACGCCGGATTCTCGCATCTCGATCCAAAGGTCGTTGCCTTCACGCGTGCGCTCGCCGACGCCGGCAAAGACGGAGAAGCCTTTGTGCACGTACGCAATGTTTCGAATCAGCTCTTGAATGAGGACCGTTTTCCCGACGCCGGCGCCGCCGAAGAGACCGACCTTACCGCCGCGCGTATACGGCGCCATTAAATCGACGACTTTAATGCCGGTCTCGAAGATGCGCGCCGTCGGATCCTGATACTTCAGTTCGGGTGCCGGACGATGGATCGGCCAACGCGCCGCCGCTTCCACCGGATCGTTGCTATCGACGGTTTCGCCCAGCACGTTGAAGATACGCCCCAGCGTCCCTTCGCCGACCGGCACCGTGATCGGTCCACCGATCGCCGTCACGGGGGCGCCGCGCACGAGGCCATCGGTCGACCCCATCGCCAGGCAGCGTACGCGGTTGTCACCCAACTCGTCCTGCACTTCGAGGGTGATCGTGCGCGGCTCCATCGCCGTTCCGCCAAGTTCAGCGCCCCGGGTATCCGAGGCACCGTTTCCCGGCGCGCGCGAATCTTCGTTGACGCGCACGGTGAGCGCATCGTTGATCGCCGGCAAAGTCTCCGGCGTAAACTCGACGTCGACGACGTTTCCGAGCACTTGTACGACGTTACCGGTCGCAGCCATGATGAGGATCCTTTTCCTGTAGCTTTGTTAGTTGACGGCCTCGAAGCTTGCGAAAAGGTCGCCCGCCTCGAAAAGCTCCGTTAACGTGGCGTAGTCGCACGCCTCTTGATAGCGTTGCCAGAGCGCTTGGACCGTTTCGTCCGTATGCGCGCGCTCGATCGCACCATCGACCCACTCGAACACCTCAACGATCGTCCCATCCTTCGATCGTGCGATGATCGGCGCGCGGTCGGTGACCAGACCCTGCGCCAGCAGGATGCCGTGGTGCTCCTTCGTGAGCGCGAGAAGCTCGTCGGCCTTACCATCCTTTGGACGGTAGGCGGCAATTACTACTTGACCCATTATTCCACTCCTAAAGCTTCTGCGCCGGCGACGATCTCCAAGAGCTCCTTGGTGATCGCCGCCTGGCGCGCGTTGTTCATTTGAATGGTTAGCTCGTCGATGAGTTTGGATGCATTATCGGTCGCGTTCGTCATCGCGACCAGCTGTGCGGCAAAGAACGCGGCATCGGTTTCGAGGATCGCCGAAAAGATCGTGAACTCAAGATACTTAGGCAGGAGTCGAGAAAGCACGAACTCGGGAGACGGCGCGAACTCGACCGAGCCTTGGGGTGCGGCGCGCTCCGGAGCGCCATTCTTCGCATCGCCCGTCAAATCGCCGGCGACGACCGGCACGAGCGTACGCGTCTGCGGACGTTGCACCATCGTCGAGACAAGTTGCTGCGAGACGAGGACGATCTCCGAGATCGTCCCGCCGGCGAAATCGTCCGTGACGCGCCGGGCGACCTCGCGTGCGATCTCGATCTTCGATCGGCCGCCGAGCGCCCACGCGGGTGCGTCGGCGATGCCGCTGCGGCGCACGGCATTTCGCCCTTTGAGCCCAACGGTATAGTAGCGCGCGCCGCCGTGCTGCCGCGCGAACGATTCGGCAGCCGCAATGACGTTTGAGTTAAAAGCGCCGGCGAGTCCCTTGTCGGCCGTGATCAGAACGATCCCGGCCTGGCGCGCCGGTCTTGCCGGGCTTCATGAACGGATGGTCGATCGTCGAGGTTGCGCGCATGAGTTCGCGCAGGATCTCGGTGAGCGTTTCGGCATACGGCTGCGCCTGCCGCCGTGCGAGTTCCGCACGGCGAATTCTCGCGGCGGCAACCTGCTTCATCGCCTTCGTGATCTGTTGCGTGTTCTTGAGCGACCGAATGCGATCGCGCAAGTCTCTAACGGACGGCATCTCAGGTTCCCGCTAGAAGCTCTTGTTGAACTCGGTCAACGCTGCGTCGAGCTGTTTCTTCGTATCGTCGGAGAGCTGGCCGCTCTCGGCGATCGCCTTGGGAATGTCAGGATGGTTGGCGTGCAGGAAGTCGATCATGCCGCTCGCCCAGCTCGAGAGCCGATCCGTCGGAACGTCGTTGACGAAGCCGTTGGTGGCGGCGTAGATGGTCGCCACTTGATCGGCAGGCGGTTGCGGTTGATACTGGGGCTGCTTGAGAAGTTCGGTGAGTTTCTCGCCACGCATCAACTGGTTCTGCGTCGCTTTATCCAAGTCGCTCGAAAGTTTCGCGAACGCGGCGAGATCGCGGTATTGCGCGAGCTCCAGTTTCAGCTGGCCGGCGACCGACTTCATCGCCTTGGTCTGCGCCGCGCCGCCGACGCGCGAAACGGAGAGTCCGATATCGACCGCCGGGCGAATGCCTTGGTAGAAGAGTTGCGGCGTGAGATAGATCTGCCCGTCGGTAATCGAGATCACGTTCGTCGGAATGTACGCCGAAAAGTCGCCTGCCTGCGTCTCGATCACCGGCAATGCGGTCATCGAGCCGGAGCCCATCGCGGACGAGAGCTTCGCGGCGCGCTCCAGCAATCGCGAGTGAAGATAAAAGACGTCCCCCGGATACGCCTCGCGGCCCGGCGGGCGGCGCAGGAGCAGCGACATCTCGCGGTACGACTGCGCGTGCTTCGTCAGATCGTCGTAGATGATCAACACGTCCTTGCCGTCGTACATGAGCTCTTCGGCCATCGCGCAGCCGGCGAACGGGGCCAGCCAGCGCAGTGCGGCCGCCTCTGCCGGACTGACGGCGACGATCGTCGTGTACGCCATCGCGCCTTTCTGCTCGAGGATCTGCGCGATCGCTGCGACGGTCGAGTTCTTCTGCGCGATCGCCACGTAGATGCAGTAGACGTTACGCCCTTTTTGATTGATGATGGTGTCGATGGCGATCGCGGTTTTGCCGGTCGAGCGGTCGCCGATGATCAGCTCGCGTTGACCCTTGCCGATCGGAATGAGCGCGTCGATGACGCGGATGCCGGTCTGCAGCGGTTCCTTGACGGGATCCCGTTGGACGACCGACGGCGCGATGTTTTCGATCGTTCGAAAACGGGTTGTGGCGATCTCTCCTTTGCCGTCGAGCGGTTGTCCCAAAGGGTTCACGATGCGTCCCAAGAGCGCTTCGCCCACGGGAACCGAGGCGATGCGTCCGGTGCGCCGCACCTTGTCGCCCTCTTTGATCTCAGCATCCGGCCCCATGATAACGACGCCGACGTTATCCTCCTCGAGATTAAGTGCGACGCCTTGCAGCCCGTTGGGAAACTCGACGAGCTCCGAGGCGCGCACGCCGCGCAATCCGTACACGCGCGCGAGATTGGCGCCCACCTCGATGACGGTTCCGATCTCGTCCTCTTGGATCCCGCTCTTGAACTGCTCGATCTGCCCTTTGAGGATTCCGGCTATTTCATCCGCGTTTATCATGTGTTGTCGTGTCCTAGTTGGTTGCGAGGAGTTCTCTCGCGAGCGCATCGAGGCGCCCGGAGACGGTGGCGTCGATGCGGCGGTCGCCCATTAAGATGCGAACGCCGCCGATCAACGCTGGGTCGATGCGTTGCGTCACGTCGAACCTTTTTTCGTAGACCTGCTCGAGCCGAGCGACGAGCTCGCGGAGCTCGTCATCGCCGAGCAGCCGCGCCGACGTCAGGGTGAGCCGCTCCATGCCCGCGGCCTGGAGTTGCAGTTTTGCGTACTCGGCGACGACCGCGCCCAACAGCGTCTCGCGCCGCTTGCGCACGAGCAAGAGCAGCGTGTGGAGCGCGATGTCGGTCACCTTTCCTTCGAACGCGGCTTGGAAAACGCGCTCTTTCTCTTTGCGGTCGACGATCGGCGCGACGAAGAAATCGTGCACGAGGCCTTCGCTGCCGATCGTCGCCGAGATTGCCGTCAGATCGTCGCCGACCCGGTCGACGACCTGCTGCTCCTGCGAGAGCATCATGACGGCGGTCGCGTAGCGGCGCGCGAGCGTTTCGTTAATCATGTGTAACCCGAAGCGATCCAATGAACTGCTCGACGAGTCGCGAATCGAGCGCTGCCGTGACGCGTTGGGCTGCGTCGCGCCGCGCCAGCCGCAACGCTTGATCGAGCAGCTCGCTGCGCAGATGGCGCCGCGCCGCGACGCGCGCCCGGTCGAGTTCCTTGCGCGCATCGTCTAACGTCCGCTCGCCCGCATCGCTTGCCTCGGCGATCGTCGCCTGGCGTTCGTGCTCGGCGTGTTCGCCTGCGCGCGCGACGATGAGCTCTGCATCGCGATGCGCGCTCTCAATCTCCTGGCGCAGCGCTTCCACGGCGCCTTTGACTTCGTCGCGATGACGCTCCGCCTCGGCGATTTGGCGAT
The DNA here is from genome assembly GCA_963758805.1 of Vulcanimicrobiota bacterium. Classification (GTDB taxonomy): domain Bacteria; phylum Vulcanimicrobiota; class Vulcanimicrobiia; order Vulcanimicrobiales; family Vulcanimicrobiaceae; genus Cybelea. Next base: position 297,323 of record CAVWWP010000001.1, on the reverse strand, counting down.
TGCTGCGCTCTTGCGCCGCCAAGAAGACCGGCAGCAGCCATTTAAACCAGATGTAGACGAGTACGCCCATGAAGACGATCGACGAGACGATCTGGCTCCAAACTGCAATCTCCAAGTAGAGACGCGCGTCGGCGTTCATCGCGCGGCCTCAGGTACAACGCGACCGAGCATGACGTCCGCGATCCCGCGAACTGCCGCCTCTTCGTTCGTGCGCGCTTCGTCGATCTCCGACTGCACGGTTCGCTGTGCCGCTTCGACGATCTCGGCGGCCCGCCGCGAGTACTTAGCCGAGATCTCCGCCGCTTCGTTCGATGCCGCGGCCCGCTCTGCCGCGACGCGTTGCTCGGCCTCACGGCGCGCGCCGTTGCGAACTCCCTCGGCCTCTTGCCGCAAGCTGCGCGCCTCGGCCTGATAGCTGTCGTAGTTGGAGACGAGACTGTTGATATACTCTCTCCGCTTACGAATGGCCGCGGCGACCGGCCGCAAAAAGACGACGTTCAATATCGCGAAGAAGATCGCGAAATTGATCAGCTGTACGACGAGCGTTCCGTCGATCGAGAGAAACGACATGCAGGTTTATTTGGCCAACGTTGCGATCATGTGCGGCACGTTCGCCACGACGAGCAAGATATAGAAGGAGAGTGCGATCGCGATGAACGGCACCGCTTCCAGAACGCCTACGCCGAGGAACATAAACAGGAAGATATTCGGCCGCGCTTCCGGCTGACGCGCGATCGCCTCGACGGCTTTTGCGGCGACCGTTCCGTCGCCCACCGCCGAGCCGAACGCGACTCCCGAGATGATGATGCCGAAGCAGAGCAACGCCGCTGCTGCAACTAACGCTTCAGGATTCACAGACTTACCTTTCTAGTGATCGTCGGCCAACGCCAACGAGAGATAGACGATGGCCAGCAACGTAAAGACGAACGCTTGGATCGTTCCGACGAAGAAGTTGAAGAACTGGATCAGGATCGGCACGACGGCGACGCCCATCGACAGATTGAAGAAGCCGATGCTGACGCGCGCGACGATGATCGACGTAACGATGATGAAGAGCAACTCGCCGACGAAGATGTTGAAGAACAGCCGGGCGGCGAGCGTAATCGGGCGCAGGATCTCGTCGAGTATGTTGACGAGCGCCAGCGCCGGGAAGGGCTTGAATACGTGACCGAGATAGCCTACGCCCTTCTTGCTGAACGCCACGATCTGAATCATGACGAAGACGACCAGTGCAAGCGGGACGACCGTGTTGAGGTCGGCCGTCGGCGAACCGCCGAACGGAAGACCCAACGCTTTGAACGGCAGCATGCCGAACTGGTTGAGCAAGAAGATGAATATGAAGAGGGCTACGAAGAACGGCACGAACGGCTCGCCGCCGGGTCCGAGCACGCTGGTGACCAGATCCGCAATATAATTGAAGACGGCTTCGAGCACCGCCTGACGCTTCGTGACGTAGGGTGACCGATAGCTCGCCCCGATCCAGCCAAAGAAGAGCAATGCGAGAATCATGACGAGCCAGGTCGTCACGATCGTATCGGCATGAACCGGCCCCAGCACCGGAAGATGCCACTGAATGTGTTCGCCGATCTGTTCCTGCACGCGTTCTCGTCTGTCCGTCTAAGGCTTCCGCTGGAATGCTCGCGATGCACTGAGCGCGTACGTCGCGAGGGGGCAAAAGAAACCCGCGAGGAAGGGCCCAAGCGACCACCACGGTCCTCGAACCGCGACCACCGCGGCCACTATACCGAAACTCCCTAAACGCAGCAAACTACTTAAGGCAAACCACGCTGCGCTGCGGGTGTCCACCAAACGCTCGTTCGCACGCATGATCGCAAGCATGTTGGCTATGCCGCAGAGGATCCCGATCGCGAACAGAAGGCTCGCGTACCAATTCCAGACCAGGAGCAAGAGCGAGACGAGTGCAGCAACCAGGAGCGACCTGCCGGCAACGGACCATTTGAGCGCATTGTACGCCGCGAGATCCGCCGCCGCTTCGGCGCCGCAGTAGCTACGTCGATCGAGCCCCATATCCTGCCCTACGCGAGCGGCTTAGCGAATCGCTGCCACGAGCAGCCGGAACGCCGAATAGGCGCCGATTGCGGCTCCGGCCATCAGGCCGCCGAGCGCCCAGAGCGGCTCGGAGCGGCGGGCCCCAATCTCGATCCCGATCGCCAGCCCCGCGATGCTCGCGCCGGCGAAGCCGGCCCCGGCGGCTACGATCGAGAGCCAAGGCTTCACGCAAAGGGCTCGGGATAGCTCGCACCCCGGAGCCGCGCGAGCAGCCACCGGACGATACGTTCGGCTGCGTGCCCGTCGCCGTAGGGGTTAGCCGCGCGCGCCATCGTGGCGTAGTGCGCGGGATCCTCCAGCAGCCGCGCCGCAGCGGCAACGATCCGCGGACGCTCGTGCCCCACCAGCTCCAGCGTTCCGGCGGCAAGCCCCTCGGGCCGCTCCGTCTCCTCGCGCATGACGAGCACGGGCTTGCCGATACAGGGCGCTTCCTCTTGCAATCCGCCCGAATCCGTCAGGACGAAGGTCGCACCCTTAATCGCGACCACCATCGCCGCGTAGTCGATCGGATCGACCATCACCACGCCGCGGACGCCATCGAGCACGCGGTGCGCGATCGGCGCTACGCGCGGTGAGGGATGAACGGGCCAATATATCTGCGGATGCGCCGGCAGTCCGGCGATCTCGCCCAACGCCTCGCATATCTCGGCCATATACGGATGATTCTCGCGACGGTGGGCCGTCACGACGATCGCCGGCCGGTTCGGCTCTAGGCGGTCCCAACCTGGCGGCGTCGGGAGGCCGGTGCGCCGTGCCGTCTCCATGAAGGCGTCGATGACGGTGTTCCCGGTCACGATGATGTCGTTCGGATCGACGTGCTCGCGCACGAGATGTTCGCGCGCGATCGCGGTCGGCGAGAAATGGTAGGATGCGATCGCCCCGGTGAGCCGTCGATTCATCTCCTCCGGATACGGGACCCATCGGTCGTTCGTGCGCAGCCCCGCCTCCACGTGCCCGACCGCGACCTGCTGATAGAATGCCGCCAACGCCGCCGCGGTGCTCGTCGTCGTGTCGCCGTGCACCAGAACGACGTCGGGGCGCGTCGCTTGCAGCACCGGTTCCATGCCGGTCAGCACGCGCGACGTGATCTCGGTCAGCGTCTGGTCCTCCGTCATGACGTCGAGATCGTAATCCGGTTCGATCGAGAAGAGATCGAGAAGATCGTCGAGCATTTCGCGGTGCTGTGCGGTGACGCAGATGACGTCGTCGATCTCGGAGTGCGCGCGCAGCGCGTGCACGACCGGCGCCATTTTGATCGTATCGGGACGCGTCCCGAAGACGCTCATGACCTTCAGCCGCTCGGACATCGTCTTACGTCACGCGGTGAAAGACGTGCGTGAACTCACCCGAAAGCGCGAGTGCGGCCGCGCCGAGCAAGAAGCAGACCGCATAGAGGAGCAGCACCGCTTGACGCACGTTCAATCCGAAGCGAAAGACGAGCTGGTGATGAAAGTGCCCGCGGTCGGCCTCGGTGATGCGCCTGCCAGTGATGGCGCGCCGTACGATCGCCGCCGCAGTATCGAGGACCGGCAGACCGAGGACGAGCAGTGGCACGACGAGACTGATGGCAATGGCGGTCTTGCTCGCGCCGATGATCGAAACCGTCGCAAAGACGTATCCGATGAAGAGCGAACCGGCATCGCCGAGGATAATCCGCGCCGGATTGAAGTTGTACGGGAGAAATCCGAGCGCCGCGCCCGTGAGCGCGGCGACGACCAGGGCAACGGCCGGGTTTCCATGCACGGCCGCGATGATGAACAGGAATATTCCGGAGATCGCCGCGACGCCCGATAGCAGTCCGTCGAGACCGTCGAGGAAGTTGATCGCGTTCATCATGCCGACGTACCACAGCAGCGTAATCGGCAGCCCAACCCAGAGTGGAAAATCGATCCAATTCGTTCGCGGATCGTGATTGAACGGATTGGTGATCCCCGCGATCACGAATCCGTAGAGCATCGAGATCGACGCGACGACGATCTGCGCGATGAGTTTGTTGCGCGGGCGCATCTGCATAATGTCGTCCCAGATGCCGACACCGAGAATCAGCAGGCTGCCGAAGAGCAGTCCAACGAGCCGGTGTACGGCGTCGAGCTGATCCGTGAGCATCTCCACCGCGCGCGCCTGGTTGCCGTGCACGGCGGCGGGGAGCAGCGCGAAGGGTGAAGCGAGCGCGACGCCCAGCACCGCGAACAGCGCGAAGGCAAAGCCGAGAAAAACCGCGATGCCGCCGACGCGCGGCTTGGGTTGCTCGTGCATGCGCCGCTCGCCGTCGCTATGATCGACGACGCCGAGGCGCGTCGCGAGTCGCACGACCAGGGGCGTAGCCAAGCCCGTCACGATGCATGCTATGGCGAAGGTCGCCAGATATACGATTGCCGTGTTGAGCGCGTGCGTATTCACGCGCGTGCCCCCTCGAGCGACGCGTACGCGACGAGTGCGACACCAGCCTCGGCCAGCAGCCGGCTTGCGAGCTCGTCGGGATAGGCTTCCTCGTAGACGATCTTCGTGACGCCGGCGCTGATCAAGAGCTTCGAACAGTTCACGCATGGCTGGTGCGTGCAGTACGCAGTCGCGCCCGCGACGCTCACGCCGTGGAGCGCGCCTTGGACGATCGCATTGGCTTCGGCATGCGTCGCGCGCAGGCAGTGGTCGTTGACGATCGTACAGCCGACCTCCGCGCAGTGCGCGACGCCGCGCGGCGCGCCGTTGTAGCCGGTCGTGAGGATGCGATGATCGCGCGCGAGCACGCAACCGACCGAGGCCCGCGGGCAAGTCGCGCGCGTGCCGACGGTGCGCGCAATCTGCATGAAATACTCGTCCCAGCCGGGTCGCATCAAGCGATTATGGTACGTCGTAGCGCGAAGTGAGCTCGCGGACGCGGTCGCGCAGCGGCGCGACGCTTTCGCCGTTTTCGATGTCGCCGAGTGCGTCGCAAATAATGCGCGCGATCTCGCGGCAATCGTCGACGCCCATCCCACGTGACGTGATTGCGGGCGTTCCGATGCGAATGCCGCTCGCGACGAACGGCTTCTGCGTGTCGAACGGAATCGCGTTCTTGTTCACCGTGATGCCGATGCGGTCCAAATACGCCTCGACGGCCTTTCCTGTGAGTCCCCTTACCGAAACGTCGACGAGCATCAGGTGGGTATCCGTCCCACCGGCGACGAGCCGCAGGCCGGCGCGAGCAAACTCTTCGGCCATCGAGCGCGCGTTCTCGACTACGCGGCGCTGATACTCGGCAAACTCCGGCCGCAACGCCTCGCCGAATGCAACCGCCTTGGCAGCGATCGTGTGCATCAACGGGCCGCCCTGAATGCCGGGAAAGACGCTCTTGTCCAGCGGCTGCGCCCAGCGCTCGGTCGAAAGCACGAAGCCGCCGCGCGGTCCGCGCAGCGTCTTGTGCGTCGTCGAGGTCACGAAATCGGCAAACGGTACCGGCGACGGATGGAGGTCGACGGCCGCTAAGCCCGCGACGTGGGCGAAATCGACGAGCAGCGTCGCGCCGACCTCGTCGGCGATCTCGCGGAACGGCGCGTACTCCATGATCCGCGGATAGGCGCTCGCGCCGGCGACGATGAGTTTCGGCTTGTGCTCGCGCGCCAACGCACGCACTTCATCGAAATCGATGAGCTCCGTGTCCTTATGCACGCCATACGCGATCGCATTGTAAAGCTTTCCGGAGAAGCTCACTTTCGTTCCATGCGTGAGATGGCCGCCGTGCGCGAGCGACATGCCGAGCACCGTGTCGCCGGGTTGTAAGACGGCCATAAAGACCGCCATGTTCGCCTGCGCACCGGAGTGCGGCTGGACGTTGGCATGATCGGCGCCGAAGAGCTGCTTGAGACGGTCGAGTGCGAGCGTCTCGGCAACATCGACCCATTCACACCCGCCGTAATACCGTTTGCCGGGATAGCCTTCGGCGTACTTGTTGGTCATCACGCAGCCCATCGCTTCGCGAACCGCTTTGCTCGCGTAGTTTTCGGATGCGATCAGCTCGAGGTTCTCTTTCTGCCGGCGTTCCTCGCCCGCAATAGCGGCAAAGACTTCCGGATCCTCGGCCTCGATGTGGCTGCGTGCAAGAATATCCATCGTTCGTCCCTACGGTGTTGTGAGCTGGTCTTTCGGCGTCTGCGCGCCGGTGACTTCGCCGCGCTCAACGTCGCGCAAGCGTCCGCTCGCGCTGGTCGTCGGTGAACCCGAAGAGCTGCTCGGTGCGGTGCGCATGCCGGCCGCCGTCGAACGGGGTCGTAAGATAGACGTCGAGCATCCGCTCGATCATGTCCCAACCGGTGAGCCGCTCCGAAAAGGCGATGACGTTGGCATCGTTATGCCGGCGCGCGAGCTCGGTCGCGTACGGTTCGCAGACCGGAGCGCAACGGACACCCGGCACTTTGTTTGCGGCCATCGCGATCCCGAGGCTGGAACCGCAGACGAGAACTCCGCGGTCGGCCTGACCGGTCGCCACCGCCTCACCGACGGCGTAGCCGTACTGCGGATAGTCGACCGGCGTCACGTCGTGCGTGCCGAAATCGAGGATATCGAAACCTTTGTCGCTGAGGATCTTCGCGATTCGATCTTTGTATTCAAATCCGGCGTGATCGGCACCGAGGGCTATCTTCATGACCTCTACGCTATTCTACGGCAAGGGTGGAAAACGATGCGCGGTCGAAGCTCCGACGCCGATGAAGCTGGCTTGCGCGAGCAGCGCATTCCATCGTCTTATCGAGTGCGGCGATCTCACGCAGCTCGAGTTCGTCGACCTCTGCGCTCGCGATATTACCGCCGACGGCATCGTCTTAGACGTGCGCCACTTTCCGCGGGCGGACGACGACTACCTCGCTCAAATCAAGCAGCTGACCACCGACCGGGGCCTCACCATCGCCGCCCTTGCCGACGCGACCTTCTTCGGCTCCGACGATGCACGTATGCGCGAGGTCCTGCATCTGGCCATCGCGGTCGGCGCGCCGATCGTGGCCGGTCCTCTTGCGCGCGAGCTCGATACGACGTGGAGCGAACAGTTGGCGCGGCTCAGCGTCGCAACCGCGGCGGCGAAGTCTGCCAACGTGACGCTCGCGGTGCGCAACGCCCCCGGCACCTTCGCGCCGAGCACGCACGACTATAAACGCGTCGCAAAAGAGGCCGACTCCGCGTGGCTGCGTTTCGGTCCAGAGCCGCAGGCCCTTGAAGCGGGCAGCGACGCGGACGCGCTGGAGACGAACAGCGTGTTGCTCTGGAGCCAAGCCGGGCAGCAGACGGAGCGGTCGATCAACGACACGATCGCAGCATTTGCTACATTTCGCGGGCACGTTGCGATCGACGAATCTTCCGGCATCGCTGCCGTCGCGCAGATACGCGAGGCGCTGCACGCGTGGCGCACCGCAATCGCGTTGCAAGAACTCAACCGCACGTAGCGTCTTGCGCACCAGGTGATCGAACCTGCGTTCTCAGCAGGTGGGTGCGGCCCGGGCGCCGGTCCGGCACGCGATCACGCGGCAGTCCGTCGTATCCGGAGCTGATGCTCCCTAGTTATAACAGTCGGCTCGTACCCAGAGTGCGCTGCGCGTCTACGCGCAGTCGAGTCCCTCTACAGTACCACCAGCGGTCAAGGGAACCCCGGTGGCCAGTGGAAATGCGCCCCACATGACCGGGCTCTCCGTCACCGCTACGCCGCTCGAGCTTCCATTGGTCCATCCGTTTAAGATAGCGCGCGGCGAAGAGACCGTCGCTCGCTCCGTGCTGGTGCGCGTACGGGCCGGCGACCTCGAAGGTATCGGCGAGGCAACGCCCGCTTCGCGCTACGGCGAATCGATCGAGAGCGTCGTCGAGTATTTTGAATCGCAACCGCTCGCAGCCGACGACCCCTATCGTCTCGAGACACTGCTGAACGCGAGGATTCCGGCTGCGGCGCGCGCGGGACTCGATCTTGCGTTGCATGACCTCATCGGAAAGGATCTCGGCAAACCGCTCTATGCGCTGCTTGGGCTCGACCCTGGCAAGACGCCCGTTACGTCGTTCACGATCGGCATCGCGGATCCGGAGCTGACGCTGCGCAAGGTCGACGAAGTCCGCGAGCATCCGATCCTCAAGGTCAAAGTTGGCAGCGGCACGCCGGCGGAGCAAGTTGCTACGATTGCCGCCATCCGCGAGCGCTACACCGGAACGATTCGCATCGATGCCAACGAAGGTTGGGACGTCGAGCGCGCGATCGAGATATTGCGCGAGTTGCAACGGTACGAGATTGAGTTTTGCGAGCAGCCTATTGCGGCCGGTAATCCGGCGGGCTTACGCGCCGTTCGCGAGAACAGCGCGATCCCAATCGTGACCGACGAAGATTCCCTCGTTGCGAGCGACCTGCCACGCCTCTACGGCTGCGTCGACGGCGTCAACGTGAAGCTCTGTAAAACGGGGGGTATTCGAGGCGCCCTCGCGATGATCCATACCGCACGCGCAATGGGGCTCAAGGTAATGCTCGGGTGCATGGTCGAGAGTGCGATCGCAGCAACCGCAGCCGCGCACATCTCGCCGCTCGTCGATTGGGCCGACATCGACGGACCATTTCTCACCGCGTCCGACCCGTTCACCGGCGTCACTTACGATCGCGGAAAGCTCGTCTTGCCGGATGCGCCGGGGCTGGGCGTGCGTGAGGCGGCGCTCGCGTGAGCGCGCGGCGTTATGCCGTGCTCGCGCCCGACTGTTTCGAGCGGGATGCCAAGACCGCACACGGCGTCATTCGGTACGGCAGCGACGAGATCGTTGCGGTCATCGATCCCGCGTGCGCCGGCAAATCCGTGCGCGACGTATCGCCGCATCTCAACAGCGACGCACCGGTCGTTGCGACGCTCGCCGATGCTCTGCAGTACGCGCCGACGGCACTCTTGATCGGCACCGCACCGAAAGGCGGCGCGCTGCCGCCCTCTTGGCGCCTGGCGATCCTCGAGGCGATAGCAGCGAAGCTTGAGATCGTGAGCGGGCTGCACGACATGCTTGCTGCCGATCGCGAGTTCGGCGCTGCCGCGCGCACTGCGGGCACGCGCATCTGGGACGTGCGCGAGCCGCCGGACGTGCCGATCTTCTCCGGCGACGTCTACGGCGTCGCGGCGCCGATCGTGCTGACGGTCGGCAACGATTGCGCGGTCGGCAAGATGACGGTCACGCTCGAACTCGTCGCGGCGGCGCTCGCGCGCAACTGTAACGCACGCTTTGTTCCGACCGGCCAAACCGGCATCGTCATCGCGGGTTGGGGGATCTCGGTCGATCGCGTTATCGCCGATTTCGCACCCGGCGCGGCCGAACAGCTCGTGCTCTATGCCGCCTCGGAGGGTGCCGAACTCATCGTCGTCGAGGGCCAGGGCGCGATCAATCATCCTGCGTATGCGCCGGTGACGCTGGCCCTGTTGTTCGGCTGCGCCCCCGACGCGCTCGTCTTGGTCTGCGACCCGCAGCACACGCACGTCGAGGGATATGCGACGCCGACACTCGGCTATACGGCGCTCATCGCGCTGCACGAATCGCTGCTGGCAACGGTCAAACCCGCAAAAGTCGTGGGCATCGCGCTGAACACGAACGGACTCGACGACGAAACCGCGCGCAACGCCATCGCGCAAGCCCGCGTAGAGACGGGCCTGCCGTGCGACGACCTCGTGCGGTTTGGGGCCGACCGCTTCTACGCAGAGATCGCGCCGAGCATCGTCAAGGGCCGGCCGCTGCTCGCACGGGAGCCGGCATGATTGCGCGGCGCGCGTTCGCGCTCGGCCTCGCGTTGCTGCTTGCGAACGGCTGCGCGCAACATCATACGGCATCGCAGAGCGGTAAGCGCAACGCCTGGACGGTCCCGGGCGTCTTACGGCTAGGGGAAAACGAAGAGCCCGACAGCCTCAACCTCATGTACGGCCACACGATCGCAAACGAACAGATCGTCGGGCTGCTCTTCTCGTTCATCCTGCGCTACGATCCGAACGGAAACTACATCCCGGATCTCGCGACCGAGGTGCCGTCGCTGCAGAACCACGGCATCAGTTCCGACGGAAAGACGATCGTCATTCATCTGCGCAGAGGCGTCGTCTGGGCGGACGGGGCGCCGCTGACGGCTGCGGACTGGATATTCACCTATCACGCGGTAATGAACCCGCAGAACAATGTGAAGACGCGTTTCGGCTGGGATGCGATCGCTTCGGCGAACGCGCCCGATCCTTATACGATCGTCATTCATCTCAAGCAGCCGAACGTCGAAGCGCTCGGCATCCTCGGCATGGTCGGCGCCGCCTACCCGCCGATGCCGGCGCATCTGCTCGCCAAACTGCCGAACCTCAATCACGCGGCGTTCAACGAGAATCCACTTTCGAGCGGTCCTTACGTGCTCAAATCCTGGAACCACGGCGAATCGCTCGTCTTCGTTCCCAATCCGCGCTACTTCCGCGGCGCGCCGAGACTCAAAGAGCTCGTCTGGAAGGTGTTACCCGACGTCAACACGCTCTTCAACCAACTGGCGACGCACGAGATCGACGTCTATCCCACCATCGGTGCGAGCGCGATTCCTCGCCTTTCGCAGATAGCGGGGATTCGCGTCGAAAAGCGCTTAATCGCAAACTGGCGCCATCTCGGGATCAACGTGAGCCGGCCGCTGCTAGCCGACGTACGGACGCGGCGCGCAATCTCCGAGGCCGTCGACTGGAAGCGCATTAACGACACGGTCTTTCACGGCTACGATGTGCTCGCCGTCTCGGACATCTTTCCGGAATCGTGGGCAGCACCGGACCTTCCACCGTACCGTTACGATCCGCAAGACGCGGCCCGATTGCTGGCCGCAGCCGGATGGACGCGCGGCGCTGACGACACGCTGCGGCGCGGCAATCTTCCGTTTCACGTCACACTCTATACGCGTTCCGGACAAGAGGAGAACGCGCAGGCTGTGGTGATCATCCAGGCGATGCTGCACGCCGTCGGCATAGACGTGAGCGTGCGCAGCTTCCCGGGAAACTATCTCTTCGCGATGGACGGACCGATCTACACCGGAAAGTACGATCTCGAGTGGTCGATCGAGACGAACGGCCCCGATCCCGACAATGCCGGTAGTTGGAACGGCACGCAGATACCACCCAATGGCGCCAACACTTCGTGGCTCAACGATCCGATCGTCAACGAGACGAGCGCGGCGGCGGCAAGCACCTTCGACCAACCCAAGCGCAGAGTGCTGTATCAGCGCGAAGAGGAGCGTATCCGCGAGCTCGTTCCGGCGGTCTTCTGCAACTGGCAGATGGGCTACACGGCGCTCAACGCCGACGTCAAAGGCTACGTTCCCGGCGCATTCAGCGACACGTGGAACGCCTGGGAGTGGAGTATTTAGCCTGCCTAAACTCGCACTAAGCGCGACGGCTTCGGCATGAAGAACGACGCGAATAACGCGACGACGGCGAAGAGCGTGATCGCCGCAAAGACAACGACCAGGCCGTAGCGATCGCCCAACGCGCCGAAGAGCGGCGCGGCCAGACCGCCGATCGTCACCGAGAGTCCTAACGTCATTCCAGAAGCGGTGCCGATGCGCGACGGCAGATATTCTTGACCCATGACGACGACTACGCTGGCCGAAAGCCCAAGCGTTAGGCCGAACGCGACCGCGAGCGGAACGAGCAGCCCAAACTGTGGAGCGAGGACACCGGCGGCCGCGATTGCAGCGCCGAAGATCGTCGTCAACGCTAGCGACCACGAAACGATGTGCCGCCGGTCGAACCGATCGGCGAGCCGGCCACCCCAAACCGTTCCGGCGACGCCGCCGAGCAGCATCGTGGCCAATGCGACCGAACCGAACGCGCGATCGGTATGCACGACGTCGATCGCAAAGAGCGGCAAGAACGTAATGCCGGCAAAAAAGACGATCGACCGCAATCCTACGACGGCTCCGAGGATCGAAAAGCCTCTCCAATCGTCGTTGCCGGTCTGGTCCGCGCGCGTCAGGCGAACTCGCGCGCGCGTCTGTTGAAAATGCGGTAACGCACGCCACAACAAAATGCCGCTCACAATACCCGGAATGAGCAAGATCGCCGCGCCGTGCAAGCCGAACGCGACAATTGACGGCGTGATGAGGATCGGACCGATCGCAAAGCCCAGATAGCCGCCGGTCGTAAACCAGCTCATGGCCGTCGCGCGCTTATCGCCTCCGAAATAGTTTGCAAAGCCGGAGCTTTCAGGATGAAATCCGGCGACGCCGATGCCGGAGACGAGCGCACCGAGCAGCATGGTCGCCATGCTGGGCGCAAAGCCGATCAAGGCGGTCCCAAAACACGCGAGCACGACAGATGCCGGGACAACCCATGCGAGCGAACCACGATCGGAGAGATGGCCGAAGACCGGTTGAATGACCGACGACGAGAGGTTCATCGCGAGCACGAGCGTCGCCGCGGCGGCGAGCGAGAGCCCGCGATGCGCGACGAGCCACGGAATGATCGCCGGCAGCGCGCTCTGATTCGCATCGTTGACGAGATGCGTGACCGAGAGCAGCGCGATCGCGCGCCAGTCCGCCTTGTTGGCGCCAGCAGAGATCGGGACGATGCTTGAAGCGGCGTCCATGGGTCTCATAATAACACACGCAGAATAGTGAGTTGCATGCCGCAAAAGTCGCGTACGACGAGCTTGGATCGGATAGCGCGCAGCGTGGTCCGATGCACGCGCTGCCCGGAGCTGCGCGCGTATATCGCGGAGGTCGCCCGCGAAAAGAAGCGCGCGCACCGCGACTGCACGTATTGGGGCAAGCCGGTTCCGGCATTCGGCGACGCGCGCGCCCGACTGATGCTCGTCGGGCTCGCACCGGGAGCGCACGGCAGCAATCGCACTGGGCGTCCGTTCACGGGCGACGCGTCCGGCAACTTTATGTACCCGGCACTCTATCGCGCCGGATTCGCGTCGCAGCCCAGCGCCGTCGATCGCAACGATGGACTCGAGCTGCACGACTGCCTGATCACGGCCGCGGTGCGCTGCGCGCCGCCTCGGAATAAGCCGACGCCGCGCGAGCTTCGAAACTGCTTTCCCTATCTGTTGGAGGAGTTCGACGCACTACCGCGCCTGCGCGTCGTCGTCGGCTTGGGATCGATCGGCTTCCACGCCGCGTTGGCGATGCTGCGCGACCGAGGCTTTGGAATCGAGCCCGCCAAGCCGGCATTCGCGCACGGCGCGGAAGCCGTCGCGAGCAGCGGAGCACGAAAGATCGTCGCGATCGCCTCGTACCATCCAAGCCGCCAGAACACGAACACCGGCAAGCTCACCGTGCCGATGTTCGACGCAATCTTTAGGCGGGCGGGCGCGATTCTCGCACGGGCTTGAGCTTCAACTCATCGAGGAGCACGCTTGGGACGGCGTCGGGGGCGCTCATCATAACGTCACGCGCCACCTGATTCTTTGGGAAGGCGATAACCTCACGGATGTTCTCCTCGCCGCAGGCGAGCATCACGATACGGTCGATGCCGATCGCCATTCCGCCGTGCGGCGGAGCACCGTAGTCGAGTGCGCGGACGAAAAAGCCGAATCGCGTCTCCACCTGCTCGGGCGTCATGCCCAGCAGCTCGAACACGCGCCGCTGCTGCTCCGGCTTGTGAATGCGGATCGATCCGGATCCCAGCTCGTAGCCGTTGAGTACCATGTCGTAATGCTGGCCGCGCATTCGTAGGGGATCCTTGTCGATCAACTCCCAGTCGCCGGGCGCCGGCGCGGTGAACGGGTGATGCGCCGGCATCGGCCGCTGCGTCTCCGAATCGACTTCCAAGAACGGAAAGTCGGTGATCCAGCAGAAGGCAAACTGCTGCGGATCGCGCAGCTTCGCGCGATCGCCGACCTCATTACGCATCTTTCCGGCAACGGCATAGGCGAGCTCGCGCGAGTCGGCAAAGAGCAGCAGCGCGTCGCCGGCCTGCGCGCCGACCGCGGATTGCACTGCCGCAATCTCGCCATCGCCGAAGAACTTCGCGACCGGCGATTTCGGACCGTCGTCCGCTAACGCGATCCACACCATGCCTTTGGCACCGTACTGTTTGGCCGTCTCCGTGAGTGCATCGAAATCGCGCCGCGAGAGCGCCGCACCGCCCGGATAGCGCAGCGCGACGATCGCGCCGGCGCGCTCCAGCGCCGAACGAAAGACGCCGAACTCCGTGTTGGTGAACAGCCCGTTAACCTCCGCCAACTCCAGCCCGAAGCGCAGGTCCGGCTTGTCTACGCCGTACTTTGCGATCGCATCGGCATGCGAGAGGCGCACAAACGGCGGCAGCTCGATACCGAGAACCGTCCTCCATACATACCGCATGCTCGACTCCATCGTTTCGAGCACCTCTTCCTGTGTACAGAACGAAAGCTCGACGTCGAGCTGCGTAAACTCCGGTTGGCGGTCGGCGCGTTGATCCTCGTCACGCATGCAACGAGCGATCTGCATGTACCGGCCAAATCCGGCAATCATCAATATTTGCTTGAGCATCTGCGGCGACTGCGGCAGCGCGTAGAACGATCCCGGATAGAGACGGCTCGGAACCAGATAATCGCGCGCGCCCTCGGGCGTCGATTTGATCAGCATCGGCGTCTCGATTTCGACGAAACCGCGGTCGTCAAAGAAGTCGCGCATCGCCTTGACGATGCGGTGCCGCAGGCGAATGTTTTCCTGCATCCGCGGCCGGCGCAGGTCGAGATACCGGTACTCAAGCCGAAGGTTCTCGTCGACAGCTTCGTCGGCGCTGACCAAGAACGGCGGCACAGCCGAACGGTTGAGGATCTCGAGCTGGTCCACGCCTACCTCGACGTCACCGGTCGGCAGACGTGCATTCTCGGTCCCAGCGGGACGCCGCCGCACCGTACCGCGCACGCGCAGCACGTCTTCGTTGCGCAGGTGCTCGGCCTCGTGAAAGCTCGGGTGCTGCGGATCGAAGACGATCTGCGTGATGCCGTCGCCGTCGCGCAAATCGATGAAGATCAAGCCGCCGTGGTCGCGGCGCCGATTGACCCAGCCGTTGAGTTCGGCGATCGTGCCGGCGTGCTCCGAACGCAATGCGCCGCACGCGAACCTATCGGTCATCTGAGGCTCCCAAAGCTTCCTTTATACCGGAGACGTAGTGATACTGAAGGACGAGCGAACGCGCAAATCTCGAGCGTTCTGCGCGACGATCGAAGAAGGCAAGGAGCGCGGGCAGCTTGGTGAGCAATCCGTGCGCGCCCAACGAAACAGGCGTCATGCCCAAGTTGAGCTTGACGGCAACGTCGGGGTGCTTGCGATAGAACCGCACGGTCGATCGGCCGGCGAGCCGCATCTTCTCCTTTTGATCCTCGTGAGCGACGTCTTGGCAGTGATAGTTTACCGCGCGCGGTTCGTACTGTATCTCGATCCCCAGCCGCTGCAATCGGTAGCCGAGCTCCAAGTCCTCGTGCCCGTATCCGGTGAAGCTTTCGTCGAAGCAACCGGCGCGCATGAGATCGTCACGCCGCACCGACGCATTTCCGGTGAGAAAATAGAGCCATGAAAGCCTCTTTCGCGACGGCGGATGGAGATGCCCGCGCGCTTGCGGATGGTCGCGTTTGTAGCGATACTCAGCTGCGTCTCGTACCTGCACCTCGAGACCGACGACGGCGATCCCCCTCTTGCGGCGATGACGGCGCAGGTGGGTCGAGAGAAGATCGGGCGACGCAAAGATGTCGGCATCGTTGAACAGGACGATCTCGCCATGCGCCGCGTCGATCCCGGCGTTGCGCGCAGCGGCGCGACCCGTATAGGCTCCCGGTAGGTATCGGACGGTTGGATGCGCCGCAGCTATCTGTGTGACGTATGCAGCGGTGCCATCCTGCGAGTTCGAGTCGCAGACGAGCACCTCGTATTCGTCCGGCGGCAGATCCTGCGACACGAGCGTAGGCAACACGTCGCGTAGCGTCTCCAGTCGATTGTACGTCGGAACGACGACCGAGAGCTCAGCCACGCAACAACGCCGCGACCCCGCCGACGACCTCCTCACGGAACTGCGCCAGCGACACCTCGTCCTCGCGCGCGGGCTTTCGAACGAGCACGTGCGGAACGCCGTACGGCGACCACTCCTGCGAGTTCAAACGAAAGTACTTGTGCTCGAATGCGACGACCGTCGGGCTGCGCACGGCGCTCGCGACGTGCGTCGCGCCGGTATCGACCGTGACGACGACGCTCGCACGTTCGAAGACCGCCGCCCACTGATGGAACGGCAATCCGCGCAACAATCGGGCGACGCCCGGGATGCGCTCGAACTCGCCGGCGCACTCCTCGCACTCCTGCGCGCAGGTAATGACGACCGGAGCGTATTCGGTTAGCGTTCGCACCATCGTTATGGCGCTCTCCAACGTGCTTCCATCCTCAAACCAGCGCTGCCCGAGGTGGAGCACGATCGGATGCTCGGGCAGCTCGCGCGCGACGCCGCGATCGGATTCGATAATGTCGAGCCGAAGCTCGGCGACTCGTTGTCGCGCGCCCGCGAGCGCGACGAGATCGAGGAGCTGCACGACCTCATGGCGCACGATGCGGTGCGGATCGCGATCGCAAAGCCCGGGGTCCGCTTCGGAGATCATGACCTCATTGAGGTAGAGACGAGCGGTTAGGCGAGCAAACCACCGGCGCTCGTACGTGTATCCCACTCGCTCCGTGGCGTGCGTTGCGCCGACGAGTCGCAAATCGATCGCGCGAGGCGCGAGCGCGATCGCGAGATCGTAACTCCCAGAGCGATCGCCAAAGCTTCGGGCGCTCAATCCGGCGGACAGTGTAACCAGCTCGTCGATGTCGTCGTTGCGCTCCATGACGACACGGTTGTAGGGGCTGGTCACCATGGTAACGTGCGCCTCGGGAAAGGAACGCCGTACCGTTGCGATTGCCGGCGTCGAGAGAATAAGGTCTCCAATCCGATCGGTTCGCGAGAGCAGAATCTTCACGGTGCCGAGGCACGCTCGAGCTCGTCGTAGTAAGCGTCGCGCACGAGCGCTCGCGCGGCGCGCACCTCTCTCGGCTCGAGCGCACGATCCTGCGAGAGATCGCCGAGACGGCTGCATAAACGCTCGTGCATCCGTAGCCGCCGCGTCGCCGCATGAAAGCACCGCCGCACCGGATCGGCTCCGGTTGCGAGGTACGAGCGCCAGTGGGGATGCCGGCGCACGAGGCGCACGGCGGTGCGCGCTTGGGCCCGAGCCTGCGCGATCGCTCGCGCGACGTCGCCCGCGCGCATCCGCGGCTTATAATGGTAGACCAGCGCCTTGGGATTGAAGACGGCCTTCACGCCGCGAAAGCGGAGCCGCAGCCCAACGTCGATGTCCTCCCAGCCGTACTCGGCAAACGACTCCTCGAATCCACCGATTGCGCGAATCTCGGACAGCGGGACTGAGACGTTGGTCGTCCAGAAATAGTTGCCGCTATAGTTTCGCACGCTCCATATCGGCGGAGGGAGATCGTCAAGGCTCTCGACGTTGATGGCGCCTCCGCGCACGATCGCCTCGGGCTGCGCAGCGTGACTGCGCAAGTGTTCCTCCACGAAGTTCGGAAGAACGAGGACATCGTCGTCGATGAAGATGATGCGCTCGCCGGTAGCTCGCGCGATCCCCGCGTTGCGCCCTTTGGCCAACCCCGAGTTCGCCTGCCGCACGACGGTAAAGGCGCACGTCGCCCGCGATCGGGCACGTTCGATGACGGCGGGCGTTTCATCGGTCGAACCGTCGTCTACGAGCACGATCTCGTACGCCTGCTCCGGCACGCTTTGCTCGAAGCAGGCATCGAGCACGCGCTCGAGCAGCCATGCACGATTATACGTACAGAGCTGAATCGTCGCTTGCATTATTCGAGCAGCGCGCCGACCGCGGCCTGGATGCGCGGGATGTCCAGGTGTGCGATGCATGCGTAGTCCGGGCATCGTTCTTTCGTATCACCGGCATGACATGGATAGGAGGCGCGGACGACTTTCGTGCGGCGGCCGAGCGGCGCCCAACGCTCCGGATAATCGGATTGAAATGGAAAGATGCCGACCGTCGGGCAGCCGACGGCCGCCGCGACGTGCATCGAGCCGGTCGTGATGCCGACAAAGGCTTGCGCCCGGCGCGCCAGCGCACCGAAGGCGCCGATGCCCGTCCGTCCGGCAATCGAGATCGCGTGTTCGTTCTCCCGCGCGATCGCTTCGGCAACCGGGGCATCGGCGTTGGAACCGCTGACGAGGATGCGCATACCGAATCGCTGGTAGAGTCCGGCGGCCGCGGCAATCCACCCTTGCGTCGGCCAGATCCCGCGTGCCGATGCGACGGCATTGCACGGATTGAGGATCATGAACGGCTCCGCGCCGTCGAGGAGTTGCTCGGCGTCGCGCTCGTCCTGCGCTGTCGGAACGAACTCGTAGGCGTCGTCCGTCGCGTCGCAGCCGATAGCTCGCGCAAAGTCGAGCAGGATGTCGCTCCAGTGCGATGTGACGTCGCCTTCTTCGCTCCGCACGACGACGCGGTCGGTGAACCGAAACGAATACAGACGGCGCGCCTGACCGACGCGCACGGGTATTTCCGCGAGCGCCGGAACGCGGGCCGTTCGCGCGGTCGCCCAGGTCACGATGCACGCGTCGTACTCGCGCGCGGCGAGTCGCTGCGCGAGCGCGCGTTCGTCCCCGCCGTCGTCGACGAGGACCTCGCCGAATCCCGGGACGCGTTCGAGCAGTGCCCGATGGCCTTCGATCGTAAGCGCGTCGACGCGCTCGAAGCGCGTGCGCAGCGCGCGTCCGACGACCGACGCCACGAGCGAATCGCCGATGCCGCCGCCCGCACAGTAAAGCAGCGCGTTACGATCCGCCATCTCGATCCCGCTCGGCGCGCGCCAGCTCGCGCGTGTAGATCGCATCCAAAAACTGCGCTCGCGCAAGCGCCGAGAGGGCGCGCGGTACGCGGCGATCCGTCGCCACGCCCGCGTATGCGGCCAGCAGCCAATCCGGCAGCATGCGACCCCGGAATGCATTAAACGCGTACGTTCCCGTTGCGAGACGCGCCCGCGCCGACGGATGCTTGTTCACGAAGCGCTGTGCCATGCGTGCCTTTTCGATCGCTTTACGCGCCTCGACCTCAAGCGTGTTCTCTGCCGGCGCTTTGATATGCCAGAGGAATGCATCCCACGCAAATCGGCGCCGTGCGCCCCGCTCGCGCAGCCGCAATCCGAGTTCCGTATCCTCCCAACCGTAGAGATCGAACGCTTCGTCGAAGCCACCCACCTCCAACAGCGCGTTGCGCTCCACCGACGCGTTGCACGTGCAGAGAAACGCACCCGAGTAATGCGCGAGCTGCGGGCGCGGGCGCGTCGCGTAGGAATCGACGTTGACGATCGGACCGTTGACAACCGTTGCATCGCCCGGACGGTGCGCCGCCGCATGCGCCGCAACCCACCCTTCGGGTAAACAGACATCGTCGTCGCAGAAGAGCACGTACGAGCCTTGCGCAACCGCGATACCGCGATTGCGCGCCTTCCCCCGATTAGGCTGAGCCTCCCAGACGTAGGTTACCGGCATGTGAAACGTACTGCTCGCGCGCTCGACGATCGCGCGCGTGCCGTCGCTCGAGCCGTTGTCGACGACGATCACCTCGAACGGAGGCGCCGCTCGCTGCCCGTCGAGCGACGCGAGCGCGCGTTCCACGTAGTGCGCGCGATCTCGCGTGGCTATGATGATTGAAAAGTTCACCGGTCAGCTCGCAAGAGCCAGGAGCGAAGACGCCATGCGGTCCGCCGCGCCGACGTGATCGCGGTACAGCTCCGCGAGCTGAGCGCCGTGCGACGAGACCCAGGCTGCATCGTCGTAGCGTTCCAGCGCGACGCGCGCGACCCGTCCGGGCGTTACCGTTCCGTGCAGCTCGTGCACGAGCATCGTTCCGGAATCCATGTTCGGCTGCGTGTGGTACGGATGGCGCCGCGACACGCTCACGCCAAACGCGCGTTTGAGCGGCACGCCGACGAACGGCAGCCGGTCGAGATAGGTCAGCGGGCCATTGAAGGTGACGACTTCGGGCGCGTTGAGCGGTGTGATGGTGATCGCAGGCTTCCCCAAAATCGAGAGCTCGATCGTCTTCGTCCCGGGTATCGTGAGAACGAGACGCGAGCGCGCCGCCGCAGCCATCGCATTATAGAGCAGTGGGATCGCCACTCCTCCGTCGTGTGACGTGAGGTACGAGATCCCATCGCGCTCGACGAGCTCGCCGCTTTGCGCAAACATGCGCGGGTGTCCGCCCTGCTCGATGGCCGCCCGTACCCGCTCGCGCGACGTAAACGGCGAAAGGCCGAAGGCGATCGGAATCTCCGGACGTTCGCGCAAGATGAACGATGCGACGGTGAAGTAGAACGGGATGAGATTCTCGACCTCATACGAGCGCGAACCCGGCATGATGAGGATGCCGTCGAGCGGAGTCCCGGCTTCGAGCGGCTGCTGGGCTTCGAGCAGCGCTCCATCTATCGCCAAGTTGCCGACGCGTTCGATCCGTTGCGAGGGCGTGCCCCAACCTTCGAGCTGATGGACATTGCGTTCGTCGACTGCGAACGCACGATCGAAAAGTGAACGGTAGGTGCGCCGGGAGAACTTATACGTGCTCGCCTTGCCGCGTAGGCGCGCGTGCACGCGCGCGGCGTGGAGCAGATCGCCGCCGAGGTACTGTACGAGGTCGACGCGTTCCGGAACGCCGTCGACGCGACGCCCGAACGCAAACCTTACGTACGTCTTCGGCTCGTAGACGTGCGATTGCGGAAAGGTCTCGCGCACCATCTGCGCCTCGTAGCCGGTGGCGTAATCGTCCGGCACCAAGAAGACGTGCGCTTCGAGACCGGGAAGGCGCTGGTAGAGCGATCGCAAGAGGGGACGCAGCCAACCAGCGACTTCACCCGGACCGTTAGCCGTGACGGCGATACGCATGGAGGATTTGCGCGATGGTATCCGTCGTACTCGATCCGGCGACGTGCGGCGCAAGCGCGATGCGACCACCGTTCGCGAGCACAACGGTGCGTTCGGGGAGCTCGTCCTCGCGGTACTGATCGCTCTTCACGTGCACGTCGGGACGCAAACGATCGATCAAGACCTCTGGGGTGCGCTCGTTGAATCCGACGAGCACGTCGACGCTGCGTAAGCCTAGCAGCACACGCGCGCGCTGCGCGAACGGAACGATTGGCCGGGCATCGCCCTTGATGCGCCGCACTGAGTCGTCCTCATTCAATCCGACGATCAGCGCGTCGCCTTGCGCACGTGCCCACGCTAAGTACTCGACGTGTCCCGCATGCAACACGTCAAAACAGCCGTTTGTGAAGACGACACTACGTTCGCGGGCGCGCTGCTCTTCACGCCAAGCGATCGCCGCTCCGAGGTCGAGCAACTCCCCGAAAAGCTTAGGCGTGCTCATGTTCGACCAAGGCGAGGATTTCGCCGGCCGATGCAGTCGCCGTACCCAGCTTCTCCACGACGGCGCCGGCAGCAAAGTTTGCGAGTTGCATCGCCTGATCGATCGCCGCTCCGGCGGCCAGCGCAAGTGTCAGCACCGCAATAACCGTATCCCCGGCGCCGCTGACGTCGAAGACGGTTCGCGCGACCGACGGGATTTGCAACCGTTCGCCGTCACGGCCGAAGAGCGCCATCCCGTGTTCGCCACGGGTGATCACCGCGTACCGGCAGCCGAGCATCGACACCAGTCGCGTGCCCGCGGCTTCGAGAGACGCGTCGTCGACGATTGCGATTCCCGTAATCGTGGACGCCTCGGCCGCATTCGGCGCGATGCATGTGACGCCGGCGAAGAGCGCGGCGTTCTCCGGCTTTGGATCGACGAGAACGAGCGGACAGGTCTGCGCGGCCTCGACGATGTCGCGGCAGAGCAATCCCTTCGCATAGTCGCTGAGGATCACTGCGTCGCTGCTCGGAGCGCGCTCGCGAACGAAGGCGACGAGCCGGCGGCGGCATTCCGTTGCGATCGGAGCGATCGATTCCCAATCCGCCCGCACGACCTGCTGGTTGTGCGCGACGATCCGCGTCTTGCGCGTCGTCGGACGGTCGACCGCGACGAAGACGCCCGAATCGTCGACTTCCTCGCCGCGCAGCAGATCGCGCACCTGTGCCGCAAACGCATCGTCGCCGACCGTTCCGGCAAAAGCGACGCGTGCATCGAGCGCGCGCAGATTATTCGCGACGTTCCCGGCCCCGCCCAAGGTAAACGAATGATCGCCGACGGCGACGACGGGCACCGGCGCCTCGGGTGAGATGCGCGTCACCTTTCCCCATATCCATTCATCGATCATCAGGTCGCCCACGACGAGGATACTGCGGCCCCGCGCGCGCTCGAAGAGCGTGCGCGCGTCGGGGAGCATGAGCGTCGCGGTCACGCTTCGTCTCCGAAGATCATTCGCTGCTCGACGAGATCGCAGATGATGTGGGCCATCACTTGATGGACCTCTTGCACGATCGCGGCGTGCCCGTCGGGTCCGAGTAGTACCAGATCGGCGATCTCCGCCGTTCGGCCGCCGCCGTTGCCCGTGAAGGCCACGGCTCGCGCGCCGCGTTGCTTCGCCGCCTCGAGTGCCAGCACGACGTTGCGCGAGCTACCGCTCGTCGTCATACCGATGACGACGTCGCCCGGCCGGGCGAACGCTTCGACTTGACGCGCAAAGACGAAGTCGTAGCCGTAGTCGTTGCCGATGCACGTCAACGTCGAAGTGTTCACCGAGAGCGCCTCACTGTGCAGACCGGGGCGCTCGCGTAAGAACCGGCCCGAGAGTTCGGCCGCCATGTGCTGCGCCTCGGCCGCGCTGCCCCCGTTGCCGCACCATAGGATTTTATTGCCGGAGCGCAGCGCACCGACGACGGCGTCCGCGATTGCCTCCACCTGCACGCGGTAGTGCGGGCCTTCGAGCAGGCCGCGCCGGTCTTCGATAAGCTCGTCGAAGTTGCGCCGGCCGGCGTACTTCTCGTTCATCGCTGCGAGTCGATCCAAAAGAGCTCGTCACCTTGCGATACGAGCGCGCCGTTCTCGGGAACGACGCGCACGATAGTACCGGCATAATCGCTCTGAATTTCGTTAAAGAGTTTCATCGCTTCCAAAACGCACAGCACGTCACCCGACTCGACGCGATCGCCGAGCTCGACGTAAGGCTGCGCATCGGGTGACGACGAGAGATAAAAGACGCCGGTGAGCGGGGCGACGACCTTGGCGACGTTCGGACCCGCGACGGGCGGGGCTTGCACGTCGCTGCCAAGCGGTACCGCGGGCGGGCTCGCGGCATATGCCGGCCCGGCCTCACGGCGTCCGATCTCGTAGGTCGCGTCGCCGAGCTTGACTTTGATGCGCTCGAGATCGTGCTCGTGCATGATCGCGAGCAGCAAGCGCAGCATCTCGGTCTCTTCGGCGTACTTGTCTTCCATTATGAGCCGGGTTCTACGAGGGCGTCGGCAAGGACTCTTAAGGAGTCGAGCGGGATTCGACGGTCGCTACGTTGCTCGAGATCGCGCAACACGGCGTCCCCGGCGGCGAGTTCGTCGTTGCCCACGATGAGCGCGTAGCGGGCCCGGTTGCGGTCGGCGATCCGCAAGTGCGCGAGCAGTTTACGATCCTGATAGTCGATATACGTCGGTACGTCGATGCTTCGCCGCAACTCGGCCACAATCGGAACGAGTACCGTCAATGCTTGCTGACCCAGCGCAATCGCTTGTACGCCACGACGCGGCTGCTCGGGCCAGCCCTTCGCCGCATCGATCATCGTAAGGAAGCGCTCCAGTCCGAGCGCGAAGCCGACCGCCGGTACGTCGGGGCCACCGAGCTCGCGTACGAGGTGGTCGTACCGGCCGCCGCCGCAGACCGTGCTCTGTGCGCCGAGCGCGCTCGAAAGGATCTCGAACACCGTGCGATCGTAGTAATCGAGTCCGCGCACGATGCGGGGATTGACGGTGTATGGAATCTTCGCGAGATCGAGATAGGAGCGCAGTGCCGCGAAGTGTTCTCGGCATGGTTCGCAGAGATGCGCTTCGAACGTCGGCGCACTCTCGACGTACGGGATGTCGGCCGGATCCTTGCTATCGAGCAGCCGTAGCGGATTGCGCTCGATGCGGCGGCGAGCGTCCTCGCTCATCGCGGCGAGATGCGGGCGAAAATGCTCGAGCAGCGCCGCACGGTACTGCGGCCGGCACGCTTCGTCGCCGATCGAGTTGATGTTCAGCGAAGCGTCGTCGATCCCGAAGCTGCGGATCAGCTCCCACGCCAGGGAGATCACCTCGAGATCCGCCTCGGGACCCTCGAAGCCGAAGCACTCGATTCCGAACTGGTGCGACTGCCGGTAGCGGCCGCGTTGCGGGCGCTCGTAACGAAAGATCGGCCCGACGTAGTAGAGGCGTAGCGGGCCCTGTTCGAAGAGATGATGCTCGAGCGCCGCACGTACGACCGGTGCCGTCCACTCCGGACGCAACGTGAGGCTGCGGCCGCCTTTGTCGGAGAACGTGTACATCTCTTTCTCGACGATGTCGGTCGTCTCGCCGACGCCGCGTACGAAAAGATCGGTCGATTCGAAGGCCGGAGTACGTATCTCTGAATAGCCGAAGCGTCCCGCAAGCGCCGCGATACGCGTTTCGAGCGCATACCAGCGTCCTGAGTCCGGAGGCATAACATCCTGCGTTCCGCGAGGGGCACCCAGTCGTTCGGGCATTGCTTCGGGGGCCTCGTTCGCCATTGATGGCGCAAGTGGCCTGTAACGGCCGCTTGCCGTTGCGGCCGGCCGGCGTGATCGCAGGTGGTGCGCACTGCGCTCTATCTTCTGGCCGTCTGCGCGACCGCCGCGATTGCATCGCCCGGACTTCTGCGAGGCGCACTGGCCACATCGGCGAGCGCGCTCTTCGAGGCGACGCCGTTCTTGCTTGCGGGCATCCTCGCGACGCGACTCACACGCCGCGCGCATCCGCTGGTTGCGCTATTCGGCTGCGGCTGCGGTGCGGGACCGTCCGCGCGTTCTTTGCCCGCCGCTGCGGCGACGTGCCTGGTCTTCGGACCGCTCGTCGCGGCTTCGCGTTTTGCAGCGGCATACAGCGTCGGACGCCTCATGCACCGGCTCGGCGCGCGTTGCGATGCGAACGAAGACCGGTCCGGAGAACTGCTCGGTGAGTTGCACGCACTACTGATTCCAGCGTTGCTCGCCGGACTCGCAGTGACGTTTGCGGCGCGAGTCGATCCGGCGCAACTCCTTCCCGCAGGGCAGATTGCCGCGGGCATGGTTCTTGCCTTTGTCGCCGCGCCGTGCGCTCTCGGCGCGGTTGCGCTCGCGGGTGCACTCCACGTCCGCGCGCCGCTCGCGGCGACGGCCTTCCTCTGCGTTGCCGGTATCGCGGATCTGCGCGCACTGCGCCGGCAGCGATCCCATGACGCGCCGCGGCATGACACGTTGGCGTATCTTCTACTGTCTATCGCACTGGGGTTGGTCGCATGGCGCCACGGTGACGGGCTCGTCCATCCGGCGATCGCGCTAGCATTGGGCGGCTGCGCAATCGCAGCCCTGCACTGCGCATTCGTCTATCGGCAGGACTCGAACGCCGGCGCGCGCATCGCGCCGGCGATTATGCTGCTCGGCGCGCTGGTCACTGCGCCCGCCCCTGAGTACCGCGCCACTGAAACGACGCTCGCGCAGCTCTTTCCCGGCGAACGTATTAGTTTCACCGGCGTCTTGGCGCGCCGGGACGATCACGCCGCGATCGTGCGTTACGCGATCACGTGCTGCCGCGCCGACGCCGCGCCGGTCGCACTCCGCCTAGAACGCGTCCCACCGTACCCCGCAGGCGCGTGGCTGCATACCGACGGCCGGATCGAACGCTCAAAGAACGAGCTCGTGCTCGCGGCGCAGCGTATCGAACGCATCGCGCCGCCCGCCGATCCCTTCATCTATAGGTAGGCGCTACGACAGAATCTCGGCCGTGCGCGGCTCCAGCAGCTCGACTGGGATGCCGTTCGGGTCTTCGGCGAACGCGATCGCTCGCGTTCCGCTTGGCGATTTGTAGACGTCTTTGAGAATCTTGACGCCCTTATCTTTGAGGCCGTTGACGTAGGTTTGCAGATCGCCCTCGACTTCGAGCGCGAGGTGCTCGTACCGGTTGCCGTGTTCGTACGGCGGGTGATCCTCGAGATCGTAGACGAGCTCGATATACGAGTTCCAGTCGCTGCCGACGAACGCCATGTCGGCGTTTCCCGGATAGTGATGCGGACCGCCCAGAAGTTTTAAGCCGAGCTTCTCGGTATAGAAGTCGATCGACTCTTTCATATCGTTGACGAAGATCGAAGTATGTAAGAAGCGTGGCATGATTCTTGAGGAACCTCTTAGTGGAGGAAGTATCGGTACGACGAGAGCACGAGCACGACGCCGCGCCGGTCGGCCGTCGCGATCACTTCGTCGTCGCGAATCGACCCGCCCGGTGCGATAATCGCGCCGCATCCTCCGTCGACGGCCGCTTCGAGCCCGTCGGCAAACGGAAAGAAGCCGTCGCTCGCACAGGCCGCGTCTTTCGCGCCGTTGCCGGCGCGCGCGCAGGCGATCTGCACGGCGCTCACGCGATTCGTCTGCCCAGCGCAGATGCCGCGCGTGGTGCCACCCTTGGCTACGACGATGCCGTTGCTCTTTACGTGCCGGACGACGTCCCACGCGAACGCTAGATCGTGCCACTGCTGCGCGCTTGGGGCCCGGCGGCTCACGACCCGCCACTCCTCGGGGGCCGCGGCGGGATCGTCGTCTTCGGCCAGCACGCCCCCGAGCGCGCTGCGGACGCGCAGCTCGCGCGCGAGCTCGTCCGGTAAGGACGGCGCAAAGCGCATGATTCGCAGATTTCTCTTCTTCCTTAATATCTCGAGCGCAGCGGGCTCGAAATCCGGCGCGGCAACGATCTCTAAGAAAAATCTCGCAAGCGCATCGGCCGCCTCGCGGTCGACCGGCGCGTCGGTCGCGACGATACCGCCGAAGGCCGAGATGGGATCCGCGTCGAGCGCCTCGCACACCGCAACGCCGACCTTCGAACGCTGCGCGACGCCGCACGGAATCGTGTGCTTCACGACCGCTGCGCGGACGAAGCGCTCGCGCCGGCTGCCGAACTCCGCGCCGAGCGGCGCGCGCGAGAGCAACCGCAGCGTTGCGTCGAGATCGAGCAGGTTATTGTACGAGAGCGCCTTTCCGTGAAGCTGTTCGGGAAGACGGTCGGAACGGGCGAGATAGAATGCCGCGCGTTCCTGCGGATTCGTGCCGTAGCGCAAGCGCTTGGCCAGTGGGAGCGTCAGCGCGAGCGCACCCGGCAGATCGCTCGGCAAGACTTCCCCCGACGCGCCGAGATAGTGCGCGATTGCGGCGTCGTACTCGGCGGTACGCTCAAAAGCGGCAATCGCATACTTTCGCCGCAGTGCAGCCGGCACGTCGCCGGCTTCGAGCGCGGCGGCGTACTCCGCGTACTGCGACGGATGCGTGAGCGCCACGACGTCGATAAAGTTTTTCGCGGCTGCGCGCAACAAAGCGACGCCGCCGATGTCGATCTGTTCGATCGCCTCGTTTAGCGTCGTTCCCTCGCGCGCGACGGTCGCTTCGAACGGATAGAGATTGACCGCCACCGTTGCGAGGTTGATAATAGCATTTTGCTCGGCTTCTACGCGATGCGCGGCGTCGCCACGGTCGTAGAGAATTGCGCCGAAAATCTTCGGGTGGAGCGTCTTCACACGGCCACTGAAAAGCGATGGAAAGCCCGTGATTTCCCCGACGTCGCGCGCCGGTACGCCGTGCCGTTCGAGAAACGCGCGCGTTCCGCCCGTCGCATAGATCTCCACGCCGCGTTCGTGCAGGGTTCGAGCGAGTTCGGCGGCGCCGGTCTTATCGAAGAGAGAGAAGAGCGCGGCCTGCCTTACCGCGTCAGGCAAGCGCAAACTCCGGCTCGGCAGCGAGCTCGGCCGAGACGATCGCGCTGACGCCCGGCTCGCGCATCGTGACACCGTAGATGCGGTCGGCGATCTCCATCGTCTTCTTGTTGTGCGTCACGATGACCATCTGGGATTGCGCCGCAAACTCTTCAACGAGGTCGGAGAAGCGCTGAATATTCGCATCATCCATCGCGGCATCGACTTCGTCGAGCAGGTAGAACGGCGCCGGCTTCGTCATGATGAGCGCGAAGATGAGCGCTGCCGCGGTCATCGCGCGCTCACCGCCCGAGAGCGCGGGCAGCGGCATCTGCTTCTTTCCGGGTGGCTGGACCGCGATTTCGATGCCGGTCTCCGCTAGCTGCTCGGGATCGGTTTGCCACATCTTCGCCTCGCCGCCTGGGAACAGGCGCGCGTACATCTGTGTGAAGGCTTGCGCGACGCGTTCGAAGGTTTCGTTGAACTGAATTTGCGTCTCGCGCTCGATCTCGCGAATCGATTCGAGCAGCGTCTCCCGGGCTTTGGCGAGATCGTCGACTTGCACGCGCAGGAAGCGCTCGCGTTCGGCGACCTCGTCGCGCTCGCTCTCGGCGTTGAGGTTGACGTTAGCCTGAAGGCGCGCCAGCTCTTCGCGCAGCCGCGGCAGATCCTCGACGACCGTGTCGGGCTCGCTGCGGTACCGGCCCTCGACGTCGCGGCACTCGTCGTCGGTCGCCGGATTTTGCGCAAACTGGGAGACGAGCATGCCGAGCTCGGCTTCCAGCTCCGCCAAACGCACGCGCTGGCGCTCGCCGCCGGCCGTGCGCTCGCGCTCCTCGAGCTCGCCCATCTGGAGATCCGACTCGAGTCTCGTCTGGCGATCGACGAGTTCTTCGCGCTCGCGCCGCGCCGTATCGAGGCGTCCGTCGAGCTCGCTCACGCCGTTGCGCAATCCTTCGAGGTGCGCGTGCGTCGTGCGCGTCTCTTCCATGAGCCCGGCCACTTCGGCGAGCATCTCTTCGCGCGCCGAACCGGCGCGGCGGCTATCTTGATCGAGCATGCCGAGCCGCGCGCGCGCGGCATCGCGCTCGGCTGCGGTTCGCGCCACGCGCTCGCGGAGATCCGCCGCTTCGCCGCTGGCTGCGGCGACGGTCCGCTCGGCCGCGCCGATCTCCTCGCGCGCGGCGCGTAGCATCTCTTCCAGTTTGCCGCGCTCAGCATCCCGAAGTTCGGTCGCGGGTTCCTTGCGCTCGCACTCGTGCTCGAGCTCGCGCGCCTTTGTGGCTCCGGCCAGCAACTCCGCAAGCGCCGAGCGCGCCGCTTCCAACTCGGCGTGTAGCCGATCGACCTCGGCGCCGAGCGCGGTGCTCTCCGCGCGCAGACCGACGAGTTGCGACTGCGCGTGTGCCAGCGCCTCGCGCGCCGCGTCTCGCTTTGCGATCGCAGCGTCTGTGCCCGCGTGCACGGCGTGGAGCTGACGCTCGCTCTCGTCGAGCGTCGCGTGCAGGCCGACGAGCGCTTCGCGCAG
Source organism: Vulcanimicrobiota bacterium (assembly GCA_963758805.1). Classification (GTDB taxonomy): domain Bacteria; phylum Vulcanimicrobiota; class Vulcanimicrobiia; order Vulcanimicrobiales; family Vulcanimicrobiaceae; genus Cybelea. The sequence continues at coordinate 267,868 of CAVWWP010000001.1, read as the reverse complement.
ATTCTGCGCGACGAAGCGGCGCGAGAGAATCGAACGTTCGCGTGCAAAGCGTCCGCCGGTAATCGCGCCGCCGCCGGTGATCTGCTCGCCGCTGAGTGTGACGATCGTGTCGCGCAGACCCCGCTTGCGAACCAGCTCGATGCCGGTTTGGAGCTGGTCGACGATCAAGACGTTCCCGACCAGGAAGTTTACGATGCCTTGATAAGCCGGCGACGTTCGGACGAGCGTGTGCGCGTAGCCGATAACGCCGTGCGCCTTTGCGAGCTCGGCCGGAATCTCGCGCCCTTCACGACTCGCCAGCGTATCGAGCGGCAGAAAGGTCGCGCGGCCGGCCTCTTTGCGATTGAGCAACTCGATCGCGCGTTCGGCGTCTTCCGACGTCTGCGTAACGACGTTGGAGAGACGTGCGCCGAACGCAACGTCCATCGCGCGCGCGTAGCGCTCCTCGGTGGTGATGAGGTTCGAGACGACGCCTTCGATGCCGCGCAGCTCGCCGCGCTGCCACGCATCGACGATCGCGCGCGTCCCGGGCACGTGGCCTTCGAGCGAGTTTTCGAGCTCTTCGATCGTATGCAGCCGCGATTCGGCGGCTTTAACCTCGCCGGATTGATCGCGATGCAGCGTCAACGCGCGCGCCAGATCCTCTTGCGCGAGCCGCGACCTCGCGCTCGGCGTCCTCGATGCGCCCGCGGCCCTCGAGCGATTGCTGCTCGACGCGGCCGAGTTCGCGGCGCAGCTCCCCATGTCGATGCGTCGCGGCGCCGGCGGCGATCTCCGACTGCGTGAGCCGCTCGCGCGCCGCTTGCGCCTCTCGATCGAGCCGCTCGGCTTCGAGGCGCAGGTTCTCAGCCTGCACGCGCCGTTCGGCTTTACGCGCGGCGGCCTCGGCCGCGCCCGACTCCACCTCGCGCAGCTGCGTGAAGACTGCGTCGAGCCTCGCGCGCGCTTCGCCCAGCGCGGTCTGTGCAACGAGTTCGCGTTTCGCGCGCACGTTCGACGTCGCGCGTCAGCGGCGCGAGCCGAGCTTCCAACTCCGCGATCGTAGCCGTCAGCGATTCGCGCTCTTGCGCGACGCGCGCAACGTCGGCGTGGGTCTGCGTCGATTGCCGCTCGAGCGTTTCGCGGCGTGCGAGCGACGCCGCGTAATCGGCCTCGATGCGGGCAAGCTCGCCGCGGCGGTTCTGCGCCGCCGTGCGCAGCTCTTCGAGCTGCAGCTCGCTCTGATAGACCTTCGTGCGCAGCGCCGCGAGTTCGGCGCCGAGGCGTGGCAACGCGCGCCGAAGATACGCTGCGGAGCTCCTCGTTCTTTTCGAGCTCGGCGCGCAGCGTCGTCGCGCTCGGCGCGACGCGAAGAACTGGCGCGCAGATAGGCGAGAATCTCGAGGTCGCGTACGCGTTCGCTCACCTTGCGATAGCGTTTCGCGCGGCGCACTTGCGTGTCGAGCTCGGGAATGCGCCGCTCCAGCTCGGCGATGAGGTCGCTGATGCGAATCGCGTTCTGCTCGGTCTGTTCCAGGCGGCGCATCGACTCGTGCTTGCGCGCCAAGAACTTGCTGATGCCCGCAGTCTCCTCAAAGAGCGCGCGCCGTTCGGTCGGCTTGCTCGAGAGAATCGCATCGATCTGCCCCTGCGAGACGATGGCGTACGAGCCCGGCCCCAAGCCGCTGCCCATCAGCAGATCGATCGTATCGCGCAACCGCACCTGCGTCCGGTTGATGAAGTACTCGCTCTCGCCGGCGCGGTAGGCGCGGCGCGTGATCTCGACCTCGCTGAACTCGATCGGCAGCGAATGGTCGCTATTGTCGAAGAGAATCGAGACCTCGGCGAGCCCGAGCGGCTTGCGCGCCTCGTTTCCGACGAAGATCACGTCCTCGAGCCGCCCGGAGCGCAGGCTCTTGCTCGACGTTTCGCCGAGCACCCAGCGGAACGCGTCGACGAGATTCGACTTACCCGAGCCGTTCGGACCGACGATGGCAGTTATGCCGTCCGCGAACTCGAGGCTCGTCGGCTCCGCGAACGTCTTGAACCCAAACGACTTTATTCTTCTTTAATTTCATGTAGGCGCGGTAATCGAACGCAACGCGGCTTCTGCGGCAGCTTTCTGCGCCGCCTTCTTCGAGGCCCCGTTACCCTTTCCCAAAGTCTTGCCGTTGACGGTGACGCGCGAGCTGAACGCCGGATGCTGCGGCGTCCCACGGCTCGTCTCTCGATAGACCGGCGTGGCCCCCAGATGCTCCTGCGCGTAATGCTGCAGCCGCGTCTTTGCGTCGACGAGCGTGGCGGTCGAATGATCGAACTGTTCGATGTGTTCTTCGATGATGAAATGGCGCGCCTTCTCGAGTCCGTAGCCGAGATAGAGCGCCGCGACGAAGGCTTCGAACGCATCGGCGAGTATCGACGTGTTTTCGGTGCCGCCGGCGGCGCGCATCCCCGCTCCAAGCTGCACGAGCGCCGGAAAATCCAGCCGGCGCGCGGTTTGCGCGAGTTGTTCGTCGTTGACGATCGCCGCCTTGCGCAGGGTGAGCAGGCCCTCCGTCTCCTCACCGAAGCGCGCGCAGAGCCAACTCGCGGTCACGTAGCCGAGGACCGAGTCACCGAGGAACTCGAGCCGCTCGTTCGAGAAGCCGCCGTGCTCTTTGGCGTAACTCTCGTGGACGAAGGCGCGCTCGATGCCGCCCAGGTCGCCGGCTCGTCGGATACTCGCGAGACGAAGCAGGGCGCGGAGGCGCCGCCGGTACGCTTCGCCACTCACGCTAGTCCGAGCGAACCTTGCCGAAGACGATGACGCTGTTGTGTCCGCCGAACCCGAACGAGTTCGAGAGCGCGACGCGGACCGGCGCGCTACGGGCGACGTTGGGCACGTAGTCGAGCGTGCATTCGGGATCGGGAAACTCGTAGTTGGTCGTCGGCGGCATGACGTCGTTGTAGACGGCAAGCACGGTCGCGACGCCTTCGATGCCGCCCGCCGCACCGAGCGCGTGTCCGTGCATCGACTTCGTCGAGCTGACCCCGATGCGATAGGCGTGCTCGCCGAACGTCGCCTCGATGGCCTTCGATTCGGCCTGGTCGCCCATCTGCGTCGAGGTGCCGTGCGCGTTGATGTAGTCGACCTCGCTCGGTGCAACACGGGCGCTTTGGAGCGCACGCGACAGCGCCAATCGCACGCCGCTGCCATCCGGATCGGGAGCGACGAGGTCGTAGGCGTCGGCAGACTGTCCGTAGCCCAACACTTCACAGTAGATGCGGGCGTCGCGCGCCTTTGCGTGCTCGTACTCCTCAAGGACCAAGATGCCGGCACCCTCGCCCAGCACGAAACCGTCGCGCTCGCGATCGAACGGCCGGCTCGCGCGCGTGGGATCGTCGTTGCGCGTCGACATCGCTCGCATCGAACAGAAGCCGCCGATCGCCAACGGCGAAACCGTCGCCTCGTTTCCACCCGTGATCATTGCAATCGTGTCGCCGTAAGCGATCGAGTTGAACGCGGTGCAGATCGCATCGTTGCCGCTGGCGCAGGCGCTGGCCGCGGCGAAGAACGGGCCTCGATATCCATACGCCATCGAGATATGCGCCGGCGCCGCGTTCGCCATCAGCATCGGAATGAAGAACGGCGTCACCTTCGCCCACGTGCCGTTCTCGCTGGCCTTGTCGGAGTTGAGCCAAAACGTGATGATGCCGCCGATGCCCGTACCGATCACGCCGCCGACGCGTTCTTTGAACTCTTGATTGTCCGGCAGCTTCGCATCTTCGATCGCCTCGCGCGCCGCGACCAAGCCAAACTGCGTGAAGCGGTCCATGCGGCGCGCCTCTTTTCGGCCGATCAGCTGTTCCGGATCCCAGTCCTTGACCTCACCCGCGATCTGGGTGATGAAGCGGCTCGCATCAAAGGCGGTAATCGGCGCGATCCCCGATTCACCGGCGACGAGACGTCTCCAAAACTCGTCACGCGTGTTTCCTACAGGGGTCACGGCTCCCAGACCCGTGACGACGACGCGCCGGCGAGTAGGCGGTTGCACAGTCGAAGCGCTCAAAACTCCACCAACCTTACGGCGGTCCTGAGGCGGTTCCCCCTCCAGGACAATCGCTGAAATCGCTGCAAACGATTGGAGGGTGAGTACGCGTGCGGCATTTGTCGGAACGGTGACGCTGGCAGCGTTGGCGCCGCTCGTCGCCTCGGCGCGACCGCATCCACGTGCTCCGCGCATGCTCGTGCGCGGCGACCGCGTCGGTTTGATCGCGCCCGCATCGCCGCCAAGCGGTGACGACGTCGACCGTGCGGTCGCAAACGTCGAGAGCGTCGGCCTCGTGCCGGTGCTCGGCGAGTATGTCCGCGCGCAGAATGGCTATCTCGCCGGAAGCGACACCGAGCGTGCGAGCGATTTCAACCGCATGGCGCGAAATCCCGATATCCGGGCGATCGTTGCGATCCGCGGCGGCTATGGGACGATGCGCATCCTTCCAATGCTCGACTACGCGGCGATCGCGCGCGATCCGAAGGTAGTCATGGGCTACTCCGACCTCACGGCGGTCCTCGCGGCCGTAACGCTGCGCAGTAACGTCATCACCTTTCACGGCCCGCTGGGCGCCCATGGCTCGTCGTGGGGCGGCCAGGCACGCGCATACGTCGAGCGGCTACTCTTCTCGCCCGACGCTCCAGGCGCGTTACCGATCCTCGGGGCCCGGCCGATCGTCCCCGGCCGAGCGCGCGGGCGGCTGACCGGCGGGAACCTCTCGTTGATCGCGGCGACCCTCGGGACGCCGTACGCGCTGCCGCCTGCCGGCGCGCTCTTCTTCTTTGAAGAGACGGAGGAGGCGCCGTACCGCATCGACCGTATGCTGACGCAGCTTGCGCTCGCGGGCTATCTGCGAGCGACGCGCGGCATCCTTGCCGGCCGTTGCACGAAGTGCGTCGGCGACGACCCCTCGCCGACCAGCGATGACGTCATCGCCGAGCGCCTGCGTTCGGCCGGGCGGCCGGCGATCGCCGGCGCGCCGATCGGGCACATTCCGACGCAATGGGTCCTGCCGATTGGCGCACTCGCCGAACTGGACGTGGGCGCTGCGACGCTGACGCTGCCGGAGCCGGCGGTTACTTCCGTCTAAGCGCGAGACAAAAAAAGAGGCCGCTCAATCTTGCTTGCTTGAGCGGCCCACGGGATTCCCCCAAAATACAGTGGTTGTTACGCCAATAGGTGGGATGCCAAGAGATGACGCAGACGCGGTGAGGGTTGCGCGCGCAGCTCCTCGCGCAACACCGACTCGAAGGAGCGGTATTGCCGCACCGCGAGAGCGTAGTTTTCAAGAGCCAGCTCGACTCGGATGCTCAGTTCGCGCGACAGCTCGCAGAGCGGGTCGGTCGCAACGAGCTGCTGAGCAACGCGATGCGCCTCGTAGATCCGTCCCGCCGCAAGCAGGTTGCGACCGAGATTCAATCCGACTTCACGACGATAGCTGTCGATCTGGAGTTCAACGGACGAGAACCAGGACCAGCGCTCGCTCCGAACGCGCTGCGTCTCGCGGAACTGTTGCAGACGCCGGTAAAGCGCCTCCAAATAGCCCGCCGGCAGCGATTCTACGTTGCGCTCGCGACAATCACGCAGCGAACGGTCGATTTCGCGGAGGTCGACCGAGATGTCGCCATCGATACGGTAGCCGTTCTTTTCGTTTTGGATCAACGCGCGGTGCGGGACGAGCTTACGAACGCGAGCGATGCAAACGCGCAGCGCCTTGAGGCTCTCGACGACATCCGTCTCGGGCCACATCGCACTCGCGATTGCTTCTGCGTCCATATATCCGCCGCGCAACGCGATCAACGTGAAGAGCTCACTCTCGCGATCGGACAAGGCGAGCTTCACGCCGTCGACAAAAACGTCGTTACTGAGAACTGCAACGCGGACGTGCGTTTTCTCAGACGGCGACGAACCGATTGGTCGTAGGGTAAATCCTGTCAGGGTCGAGTACGCTTGGGGGGCGTGCAGACTTTTCATGTCATCTTGGATCCTCTCGACGCGGCGAATCCGCGAGCGGTGAGAAGATTGCCGGTATTCCGTTCCATCTGCTCCGTTTCACGATACACGCGCTCGCGACGCACCGGCCGCGATGCGAATGCACGTTCGGGTATATTTTGATCTACGGCAGCCACCAGGACGTGTGCTTTCGGTATCGAAAACGGCACGCCTGAAGGGGCAATTACCATCGCCCGATGCGGTGTGCCGGGTGAAGCGTACTCAGATAGGATGGCGCAAGCATGTCCCATCTTAGCCACCTTCTCCCGAAGCCGTAGGGTCAGCAACCCGGAGCCAGCTTGTTCTGGCCTTCATAATTTGCAACGTGCCTCCATTAGGTATACTCTTGAGTGGCTAGCAGTTACTAGCTAATTCCCGCTATATCCTGCCTCTCCGGGCAGACTTTCTGGAGGTAAAATCGTGGCCACCCTTTTCCTGGCAATTGCCCTATCGCTGTTCGGCGGCACCCACAACTTCATTCATCCCCTCGATACCGTCGGACTACCCGCCATACATCATCAAACGGTTGTCCATCCCGCTGACACCGTGGGACTGCCATCGAGGCGGCACTAGCCTAATTTAACTGCCGATAACCGGGGGGTAGCATGAAATCTGCCCTCTGCTTAGAAGTACCCTTTTGTGAGTGCCATAATTAGGACAGTCGCTAGCCCGTCCAGTTGGACGGCCGAGTTTGAGGTCGCCTACGGAGAAGGGCGCTTCCGGGAAGCTGCTCGCCTCTTTGACGGACACGCTACCGGGTCGGAGCCAATCGACCTAGTGCTCCGAGGCGCCCGTGCGAACATCGCTCGCCCGTCGAAGTCGCTCAGGCTTTTGCTCGATCTTGAGATACCTCCCTCAGGACTTCGCGAGCAGGTTGAGCGCCACTGTCTGCTCGCGGAAGCCTACGGCCGCACCCAGGATTTTGACTCTGCGGACGCTGCCCTAGCCGACGCGCTGTCCACTGCGCGCGACCTCGGCGACCCAGATATGCTCGCGGCTGTCGGATATCGGAGCGTGCGCCGGCACCTGTTCGCTCAGGATGTCTCTTCTGCGCGTCGTATGCTTGAGCTCGCGCGGAGCGGAAGGTCAAGAGAATCGCGGGTATACGCGCTTGTCGCGGAGGCCTCCATTCTTCCTTACGAAGAGCGGCTTGTCGACCAGACTCCGCTTCTGGTTGAGCTTCTCCGCTCGCTGGATCCAAATGAGACCGCGTTCATAGATGTGCGGGCCTGGGCCACGCACTCTCTAGCGGTTTTGACTCGCGACGTCTACGTTCCAGACGCGATCGCGGAAGTCGACCGTCAACTCGCCGGGATAGTCTGGCCGGAGGATTATGCAGCTGATCTCTTCCTGACGCTCATGGCGCTTGGCTGGGCAAAAGCGCTGCAAGGCGATACGTTTAATGCGTTTCGTCATCTAAAGCGCGCCTCAGATGTGGCCGACTCGAACTCGTGGAAGGTCGTCGCGGCTTGCGATCGCGCCTACCTCGCGCGTTGTTTTGACGAGCATCGCTGGTCGCGGATCGAGCTAGACGAGGCCGAACGCTTGGCCGACGAGGTCGAATGGGATGCAACGCGGGGAGAGGAGCGCATGGGTCTGCTGTTCCTGGCGCAACTTTTCAGCACGCTCGATGGGGCCAAAGCTTCGATGTACCTCGCGCGGTACCGCGAGTTGGGCGACGTGAGATCCACTCTCTTCAACCGGTACGACGCACGCAGACAAGCGTTTGCTCAATACGCGACCGGTATGGTTGAGATCGCGCTCGGCAATCGCAAGCAGGGCATCGGACGCACTCCGCCGCGCGTATAAAGTTTTCGAGCGGTTCGGTTACGATTTCCGCGCCGCCTGCCTGTTTGGCTGCGGAGTACGAGATCAGTGGCAATCGCGAGCTGCTGCCGTCGCTCGAAGAGAAGCTGCGTAACTATCCGCAGAGCTGGCTTGCTACGAAGATGCGTTCGATGAGCGAAAAACCGGTCGTTCCGTTGCCGCCGATGCAGAAACGGGTCTTTGACGAGATCTGCCAGGGCAAATCGACGGCCGAGATCGCGCAGACGCTGGAGCGCAGCGAGTTCACGGTCAGCAACCATATCAAGGAGATATTCAAGACGTTCAACGTCAAGAGCCGCTCCGCGTTGGTTGCCGAGGCGCTACGGCAGGGACTCATTCAGCAGCAGAGCGCCTAGCGCACAGGCCTCAGGCTAAGTAGCCTCCGACCCCTCGCGAGCACCGTTGCCGTGGGAGCCGGAGGTTTCTCTTGCGCTCCCCAGGGTGGAGTGGCTATAATCCGGGGGCTGTCGTCACAGGGTGTGGGGCACGAACTCGATCGCTGAAGGGACGTTATGAAGCGGACGTATCAACCGCATAATCGCCGGCGCAAACGCGTGCACGGCTTCATGGAACGCATGAGCACGAAGAACGGGCGTCAGGGTGCTGGCTCGCCGCCGCAAGAAGGGGCGTCATCGTCTTACCGTCTGATGCGCCGCTACGCCAGCCTGCGCCGCCAAACGGATTTCGCGCGATTGCGCCGGCACGGCTCGCGAATCTCGAGCAAGCACCTCACGATCTACCGCAGCGACCCGCTCCCGACCGATTCCCAGGCAGTCCTTGGGATCAGCGTCGCCAAAGCGGTAGGCTCGGCCGTAGTGCGTAACAGGGTGCGGCGCCGCGTCGGCGCGATCGTCCACGAGGCGCTCGCCCAATATCGGCCGGGACGCCTGCTCGTCATCCCGCGGCCAAGCGCGGCCCAGGCCGAATACCATGAACTGCGGGCCGAGCTCCTCGCCGGCCTCGAGCGCCTATAACCGATGCGCTTCATTCCGCTCGCGCTTATTCGCCTTTACCAACTGCTCGTTTCGCCGCTCTTGCCGCCGTCGTGCCGGTTCTATCCGAGTTGCTCGCGCTACGCATACGACGCGATTCGCGCGCACGGCGTGTTGCGCGGAAGCTGGTTGGCCGCTCTGCGACTCGCCCGCTGTCATCCGTGGCACCCAGGCGGGGTTGACTTCGTTCCCGAGACGCACGGGGTCCACTCGATCCGAAACGGCGTGAGGTAAGCGTTGCACGTTCTGCTCGCCACCTCGTGGCTCGATCCGATCGTCAACTTCCTGTCGTGGGTCGTGCTCTCGATCGACAAGCCGATCGGCAACCTCGGCTGGAGCCTCATCATCCTTGCGGTGCTCATTCGTCTGCTGTTCTGGCCGCTCAACACGGCGCAGTTCAAAGCGTTTCTGTCGATGCAGAAGATCGCGCCGCAGCTCAAGAAGCTGCAGACGCGCTACAAAGACGACAAAGAGAAACTCCAACAAGAGACGATGGCGCTCTATCGCGAGAACAAGGTCAATCCGCTCGCCGGCTGCTGGCCAATGCTCGTACAATATCCCGTGATCATCAGCGTCTACTACGTCGTGATGAATCACAAAGCGCTCTTCGAGAATCAAACGTGGGGGTGGATCGGCAGCGCGTTCTCGCAGAGCAGCTCGGTGCCGTCGATCTTCGGCGTGCCCATCCTCGCGGCGAGTCTCGCCCATCCCGACCTGATCCTCATCCTGCTCTACGCTCTGTCGATGTACCTGAGCGTGCGATACGTCAGCATGCCCGCCACCGATCCGCAGCAGGCCCAGACGCAGCGCATGATGGCGGTCATCTCGCCGTTGATGCTGGGGTATCTCGGCTGGCGCTATCACTGGCCATCGGCGATGGTGCTGTACTGGTTCGCGTACAATATTTTCACGATGGGGCAACAGTTCTATCTGCTACGCCGCTACCATCAACCGCTTGCGCTGATCGACAGCGAGCACGTCATCACCGATGAGGCAGCCGCATTGGCGCCGGCATCGAACGCTGCACTCGGCAACGGCACCAAATCGAATCAGCCGCGATCGACGCGCAACGCGCGATCGAAGCGAAAGAATAAGAAGGGTTCGTAACTTATCGATGCTGTACGAAGACGATTTTGAGTTTGAAGAACAACCGGCCGACCTTCGCGATCGTCCGCTTCCAGGTAAGCCCGGCTCCGGCCGGCGCGGCGGGGGCGGAGGTGGTGGAGGTGGCGGCGGAGGCCGTCGCCGTCCCGGCAGGCCGATTCGCCGCACGCCGGCGCACGCGCACCAAGAGTTGCCCGAAGAGGCGAAGCCCGCGCACGATCTGCTGCGCGACATCCTCGAACGCATGGGAGTTCGGTCGGTCGACATCTCGTATATTTCGCGCACCGAAGGCGAGTATCTCGAGATAACCGGGCCCGACCTTGCGAGCATCATCGGGCGGCACGGCAACACACTCGAAGCGATCAATCTGGTATTCAACAACGCGTTTAATGCCGGCGTGCGAAACAACCGCCGCTATTACACGATCGATGCCGAAGGCTACCGCGCGCATCGTGCCGACCAGCTAAAGAGCGTTGCACTGGCCGCAATGGAACGGTGCGTGCGCGACGGTCAACCGCAAAAGCTCGAGCCGATGCTTCCGTCGGAGCGCAAGATCGTCCATTTAGCCCTCGCCGACTCCGCGGCCGTGCGCACCGAGTCGGAAGGGGAAGAGCCCGAGCGCCGGGTCGTCATCTTCGCACGCTAAACACGATCGCGGCGGTTGCGACGCCGCCCGGAAGGGGCGCGATCGCGGTTGTGCGCGTGAGCGGACCGCTCGTACCCGAGCTCGCTGCACGCTTCGTGCGGACGCGTGCACCGCTGCAGCCGCGGGTTGCAACCTACGCCACGGTCCTCGACGAACGTGGAACGCCGCTCGACCGAGGGCTCGCAATTCTCTTTGCGGCTCCGCAGAGTTACACCGGCGAAGCGATGCTCGAGCTGCAGCTGCACGGCTCGCCGGTCGTTGCGCGCGAACTGATGCGCGCACTGATCGCGTGCGGCGTCGCGCTTGCCGAGCCGGGCGAGTTTACGCGCCGCGCATTCTTTAACGGCAAGATCGATCTTCACGCTGCCGCAGCCGTCGCCGACGTCATCGACGCGGAGACCGCTGCCGCCGCCCGAGCCGCGGCAGCGAACTTGGGCAGCGGCTTGGCCGAAGAGGTCCAAACGCTGCGAGCCCGCCTTGCCGAGACGCTCGAAGAACTGGCTGCTTCCATCGACTTCCCCGAGGAGGTGCCGCCCGTCGACCCGCACCGGCTCGAAGCGTCGCTTGCGGGGATTATCGAGCGCCTCGAGCAGCTCCAGCGCGACGGCGAGCTCGGCCGGCTGGTGCGCGAGGGACTGCAGGTCGCGATCGTTGGGCCTCCCAACGCCGGCAAATCCTCACTGCTCAACGCGCTGCTCGGCGAGGAACGGGCGATCGTCTCGGAGTTGCCCGGCACGACGCGCGACACGATCGAGGAGAGCCTAAGCGTCGGCGGCGTGCCGATTCGGCTCGTCGATACCGCGGGTATCCGAGAGCACGCCGACCGCATCGAGGCGATTGGAATCGAGCGGACGCGCCGTGCGCTTGCGCAGGCGGCCGTCGCCATCGTCGTCATCGACGGTTCGCAGCCGCTCTCAGGCGATGCCCGCAGCCTTCTAGAGCAAACCAGCACTCGTCAGCGGATCATCTTTCTCAATAAAGCCGACCTCGGTGACGCGGGACGTATCGAGCTCGCCGATCGAGCGGCGATCGCCGGCTCCGCGCGAACCGGCGCCGGGCTCGATGCGTTACGCGACGCCATCGCCGCAGTGGGCTGGGGCGGCGGTTCGATCGACATCGAGCGTCCGCATCCGGCGTCGTTACGCGAGTTTGACGCCGTGCGCGAGGCGCTCGACGGGCTCGCGCGTGCGCGCCGCACCCTGCGCGCGGGCGACCCGGTCGATTTCACGACCGGCGAGCTGCAGCGCGCTTTCTCCGCACTCGGGCATGTAACCGAACGGGTCGCCGCCGAAGAGATACTCGGCGGAGTTTTCTCCCGCTTCTGTATCGGAAAGTAAGGAGAAGAATGAAGCGCACCCTTTTTGCAGCCGCCGCCGTCGCGGCGCTCCTGCTACCGGCGGCCGCGCAAGCGCGAATCGTCTCAGCGCTCGGCGTAACGATTCAAAGCTGCGTCGTCAACTCGAGCGGCGGCACCACGAACGGCATCAACGTCGTCTACTTCAGCACCCATTCCTCGCCGGCAACCGAAGTCGATTTCCTCGTCGGTTACCACGGACATCGCTACGTCCTCATCGATAAGGGAACGTTTTCGAACGGCGCATATATCAATCACAACCTGACTAATGCGCTGGTCGGAATGCCATGGTTCGGACCACAAGCTCATCTCTGTGAGGTCCAGCGCGTCGTCCTCGCTAACGGCCGCGTCCTACAATAGGACCAAGGAGGAGACTAGAATGGTACAAGTTCTCGCCCGCAACTGGTGGGCGCTGCTCATCCGGGGTTTCGCCGCGTTCATCTTCGGCATTTTGGCCTTCTTGTGGCCGGGTGCGACGATCTTGGCGATCGGCATCCTGTTCGGAGTGTATGCGTTCATCGACGGGGTATTCGCGATCGTCGTTGCCGCGCGCACTGCCGAACGGCACGAACGCTGGTGGCCGTTCCTCATCGAAGGCGTCATCGGCATCGTCATTGCCGCAATCACGTTCTACGACGTTCGCATCACGCTGTTCGCGCTCTACATCACGATCGCGGCGTGGGCGATCCTCACCGGCGTTCTGGAACTCGTCGCCTCGATCCAACTTCGTAAAGTGATCGCAAACGAGATCTGGCTGATCCTCGGCGGCGCAGCGTCGGTCGTCTTCGGAATCCTCATGATCATCTTTCCGCTGGCCGGAGTCCTCGCCATCGTGTGGCTGATTGCGGCGTACGCATTGGTCTTCGGCATCTTCATGATGGCGCTCGCGTTTAGACTTCGGGCTCACGTCACGCCGGCACCAGCCACGCCTTAGGAGTTCCGTGCATTCGGACGCCGCCGGCGTCATCATCGTCGGCGGCGGCCATGCCGGCGTCGAAGCCGCGCTGGGGTCGGCGCGCCTCGGCGTCGCGACGCTGTTACTCACCGCAGATCCGGAAAAAATCTGCACGCTTCCGTGCAATCCGTCGATCGGCGGGAGCGCGAAGGGCCAGCTCGTCCGCGAGATCGACGCGCTGGGCGGAGCCATGGCGCGCATCGCCGATCGCTGCAGCCTGCACGCGCGATTTCTCAACGAAAGCAAGGGTCCGGCGGTCCGCGCACTACGCCAGCAGATGGACAAGCCGTCGTACGCGCGCACTGCCCTGGCCGAGCTACGCGCGCAACCCAATCTTGCGATCGTTCCGGCGATGGTCGAGGATCTCGTCGTCGAGGCGGGCGTCGTGCGGGGCGTTCGTTGCGCCGACGGCGCCGAGTACCGCGCACGGCGCGTCGTTCTAGCGACCGGCACGTTTCTCGGCGGAAAGACGTTTCGCGGCGGCGTCGTCGCCGCGGAAGGACGATTCGGCGAACCGCCCGCGATTGGATTGGCGCACGCATTGCGGCGCCTCGGTTTTCCAACGCAGCGCCTAAAGACCGGAACGCCGCCGCGAATCGACGCTGCGACGATCGATCGCACCGCGATGCTCGCGCAATCGCCGAGCCCAACTCCGTTGCTCTTTTCCTACACCGGCGACCCGACGTTCGCCGGACCGCAACTGCCGTGTTACATCACGCAAACCAATGCGCGCACGCACGCGTTGGTGCGTGAGAATCTGCATCAATCGCCGCTCTACGGGCTCGATCTCATCGCCGGCATCGGCCCGCGGTACTGCCCTTCGATCGAAGACAAAGTCATCAAGTTCGCGCACAATCCGTCGCATCAGATATTCATCGAACCCGAGGGTTGGGAGGAGCCGACGCTCTACGTCGGCGGGTTCTCGACGTCGCTCCCGGCCGAGGTGCAGCTCGAGATGCTCCGCACGATGCCGGGCCTCGAAAGCTGCGCGATGTCGCGTGCCGGTTATGCGGTCGAATACGACATGGTCGCCCCGACCGAGCTGCACGATACGCTCGAGACGCGGCGGATCGGCGGGCTCTACCACTGCGGTCAGCTCAACGGCACTTCGGGCTACGAAGAGGCCGCCGCCCAAGGCTTGGTTGCGGGTGTCAACGCGGCCCTCGCCGCGCGCGGACGGCCCCCGCTTCGTCTGGCCCGCAGCGACGCCTATATCGGCGTACTCGTCGACGATCTCGTCACGCGAGGTGTCGACGAACCCTATCGCATGCTGACCTCCCGAGCCGAGCACCGTGTCGTGCTGCGCCACGACAACGCCGATCTGCGCCTCACGCCGATCGGCCGCAATGCGGGCCTCGTCGACGATGCCGCGTGGGACGCATTTCTCGAACGCCGCGACGCGCTGCGCAATGGAATCGCGCAAGCGCGGCTAACGCGCCTGCGCAACGGTCGCGTCGGCGACGAATCATTTGGTGGAGCAGCAACCATCGCCGACGCGCTGCGCCGGCCGCGACTCGAATATGCCGACGTTGCCGATCGCTTCGAGCCACGGCTCAACTCCGAGATCGGTGAGCGCGTCGCGATTGAGATCAAGTGCGAAGGATACGTCGAGCGTCAGCAGAGCGCAATCGAGCACGCCGCTAAGGCCGAGCGCGTCGCAATTCCGCGAAATTTCGACTACGCGACGGTACGCGGGCTCTCGCGCGAGGCTCGAGAAAAGTTTGCGCGACAACGCCCCCGCACGCTCGGCATGGCCGGCCGGATTCCCGGCATTACTCCCTCCGACGTCGCAATCGTCGGACTCTTCGTCCATAAGAACGCTCGCGAACGTTCGAACGCGTGAGTGACGCGCTCCGCGTATGACGGAGTTTGAAGCATCGTTGGAGCGCGCCGGCGTTGAGGGCTATCTGCGCGTCCGGCTCGCGCGTTACGGCGAAATCGTGCTCGATGCAAATCGCCATTTCAACCTCACCGGCGCGAAGACGCCGGACGATTTTGCCGCGCACGTCGCCGACAGTTTGACTCTCGTTCCATACGTCCGTGAGCCGTTCGTCGACATCGGTTCGGGCGCGGGCCTCCCGGCCATTCCGATCGCGCTCGCGTGCGGCATACCCGTAACGATGATCGAAGCGACGCGCAAAAAGGCGCGGTTTCTCGAATCGCTGCTTGCCGAGCTCGCGCTTGCGGGCGAGGTTGTTGCCGAACGAGCTGAATCCGCCGCGCACGACGCACGCCGGCGCGAGCATTTTGCGAGCGGCACCGCCCGCGCCGTCGCCGGCGCGCCCGTCGTTGCCGAACTGCTCCTGCCGTTCATCGCGCCCGGCGGCGTTGCGATACTCCAGCGCGCCGCGGTGGAGGTGCGCGAACGCGTCGCACTCGACGATGCCTCGCTCATGCTCGGTGGCCACGTCGAGGCCGAGGACGAGCTCGGGGGCGAACGGCGTATCCTGCTGGTTCGGAAGACCGGCGTCACGCCGAGACGCTTTCCACGCCGCGCCGGCATACCGGAGAAACGTCCCCTTTGCATGTAGGTGCCGGCCTGGGGTAGAGTATGCGGGCGGCCCAAACGGATGGCCGCATCAATACGAACGGATGTTCGTACCTGTGGGTATGTTTGGATTTCACGTGAAACAATCGGCCAACGTCAGTGGATAAGCTGTGCATTGTAAGCAGGAGTTTCACGTGAAACACCTGCGCGATGATGCGTCCTTCGACGCGGCATTGGCTGCCGTGTTGCCGCCCGGCTCGCTCTTTGCGGTCGGCGGCCGGGTTCGCGACGAAGTGCGTCGCGGACTCGAAGGTGCGGCATTCCCGGCCAAGGACCTGGACTACGTCGTCACCCAGGTGCCGCTGGAGGATCTCAAGACGCGACTCGGATCGCTAGGGCGGGTCGACGTCGTCGGCGCCTCGTTCTCGGTGCTGAAGGTTACCTTCGATGGCCGCACCGTCGACGTCGCGCTCCCGCGGCGCGAGCGGTCGATCGGGAGCGGCCATCAGGGATTTCGAGGTCCAGAGCGGTCCCGAAGTTCCACTCGCCGAGGATCTCGCCCGACGTGATTTTCGCATGAATATGCTGGCCCGCGCGCTGCCTTCGGGCGAGCTCGTCGACCCGTACGGTGGACAGGCAGATATCGCCGCGCGGCGCATCGACATTCTAACGCCGGCGGCCTTCGAGGAGGATCCGCTGCGGATGCTGCGGGCGGCGCAGTTCGCGGCGCGCTTCGGCTATGCGCCGACCGAGCCGACGCGCGCGGCGATGACGGCAGCTGCAGCCCTGGTCACGACCGTCTCTGCGGACCGGATCAACGAAGAGCTCACGAAGCTGCTCGTCCAAGCCCCGCGGCCCTCCGTGGGGCTGGAGCTGCTGCGCGAGACCGGGGTGCTCGCGCACCTGTGGCCGGAGCTGCTCGAGGGCGTGGGAATCGAGCAGAACGAGTGGCACGCCTATGACGTCTGGCGTCACGCCCTAGCGACTGCCGATGCCGCGCCTGGGGATATCGTCCTGCGGCTTGCCGCGCTCTTCCACGACGTTGGAAAGCCGCGGACGAAGGACGGCCCGCATTTCTATCGTCATGAGAGCATTGGCGCCGCAATGGTCCGCCAGGCCCTCGAACGCTTTCGCTTCTCAAAGCAGACCGTCGAAACGGTCGAGCACTTGGTCGCTCAGCACATGTACTCAGCTGACCCGGAGCTCAGCGATGCCGGCGTTCGGCGCTTCCTGCGCCGGGTCGGGCCACAGGATATCGAACGTTTGTTCGCATTGCGGCAGGCCGACATCGCCGGAAGCGGCCTGCCGAAACGCGACGGCAGCAACGAGGCTTTCGAGACGCGCGTCCGAGCCGAGCTAATGCGCAAGCCCGCCTTTTCCGTCCGCGATCTCGCCGTCGGCGGTGACGACGTCATCGCGGCACTCGTCCGGCGAGGGGAGGCGCCGCGCGAGTTTGCCGGTGACGAACGCATCGGAGCCGCGCTGCAGTGGCTCTTCGAGCAGGTCACCGACGAACCCGGACGTAACGAGCGGACCTTGCTCCTGACACTACTGGAGCGATATTTGGACAACGCGCGCAGTCCGAGCGCGTAGCTATCGCGGAGAATCTGCCCTGGGTCGCACGATCGCGCTCGTCAATCAAAAGGGTGGCGTCGGCAAGAGTACGACCGCCGTCAATCTCGGCGCGGCACTTGCGGTTATGGGCAAACGCGTGCTCGTCGTCGATGCGGATCCGCAAGGCAACACGACGACCGGCTTAGGGATTGAAAAGCGCACCTTGACGCGCGATCTCTATCACGTGCTCATGCAAGAGGCGACGCTCGACGAGACGATTCTGCGCACCGAGATCGAGCAGCTCGCGCTCGTGCCGGCGACGATCAACCTCGCCGGGGCCGACGTGGAGCTCGTCGCGGCGCTCTCGCGCGAGACGCGCTTACGTCAGGCGCTCGCGCCGCTGACCGCGCAGTACGATTTCATCTTCATCGATTGTCCGCCGTCGCTGGGATTACTCACGATCAATGCGCTGACAGCGGCCGACGATTGCCTCATTCCGGTGCAAGCCGAGTTTTACGCGCTCGAAGGGCTCGCGCAGCTGACGGACGTGATCTGGCGCGTGCGCGATGCGCTCAATCCCGCGCTGCACGTCAGCGGCGTACTCGTCACGATGTTCGACGGACGCACGCGTTTGGCAGTCGAAGTCATCGGCGAACTCGAGCGTTACTTCCCGCAACAGATATTCAAGACGCAAATACCGCGCAACGTGCGACTCTCCGAAGCACCGTCGTACGGTAAGCCGGCGATTCTCTTCGATCTCAAGAGTCGCGGCGCGCAAGCCTATCTCGCGCTCGCGCGTGAGATGCTCGATCCCGTCGAGGCGCGCGCGTGAGCACGCCGAAACGCGGTCTCGGGCGCGGACTTGGCTCGCTCATCGGCGGCTCGTCCGTTCCGGTCGCGACGTCGTACGAAGTCGTGCGCGAGATCCCGGTCACCGACATCACGCCTAATCCATTCCAGCCGCGCAAGAGCTTCGACGCGCAATCGCTCGAGGAGCTGAAAAACTCTATCTCCGAGTACGGCGTCTTGGTGCCGATCATCGTCCGCCAGAGCTCCACCGGTTACGAGCTCATCGCGGGCGAACGCCGCTGGCGCGCCTGCGCCGCACTGCTGCGGCCGACGATCCCGGCAATCGTCCGCGCGAGCAACGATCGCGAGACGCTCGAGTTCGCGATTATCGAGAACCTGCAGCGCGAAAACCTCAATCCGCTCGAGGAGGCGGCCGGCTTCGCCCACTTGATCGAAGAGTATGGGCTGACCCAAGACGACGTCGCCCGGCGCCTAGGAAAGAGCCGTCCCGCGATTGCGAACGCCATGCGCTTGCTTAGTCTGCCGGACGGCATCAAGGCGATGCTCGTAGACGGCCGGCTCTCGGCGGGTCATGCCCGGGCCCTCCTGGCGGCCCCGGAGATTGCGCGATCGCAGCTCGCGCAGCGTGCGGTGAACGAGGGCTGGACCGTCCGTGCGCTCGAGCGCGTCACCGGTGCGATCAAAACGCCGGCCGCGCGCAGCTTGCCGAAGATGCGTGCGCTCTCCCCGGACGAGCACAACTTTGAATCGCGGTTGCGGGAACGATTCGGAACGCGCGTCGCCATCGTTCGCAGCGGGCGGGGCGGCCGCATCGAGTTTGGTTTTGGTAACGACGAAGAGCTCGCGCGACTCGGCGACCTCCTCATCGGCGACGACTCCTAATGTTCGTTCCGGTCACCCGCATCGTCACGCTGGCGATGGCGGCGACGCTCTCTTTTGGACTGCTCGTTCCGATGGCGCTCGCGCGGCACAATCTCGCACTTGCAATCGCGCTCGCGGTGGTCTTCGTTGGATATCTCGCCACGAACGTCGTTCTGTGGCTGCGCTTACGTCCGCGCGCGTAGAACGGCAGCGGCGCAGCGCGTTATTGCGCGGCATCTACGTCATTCTCAACGAAAACGAACGCGCGCTGACCACCGCACAAGGCGTACTCGCAGCGGGCGTCACGGTCATACAGTATCGAGCGAAAAACGGCATACACCAGCAGCATTTGGAGAGTTTGGTACGTTTGGTGCGCGAGCGCGACGCGTTGCTCGTCGTCGACGACGACTGGCGCGCCGCGCTCGACGCGGGATGCGACGGCGTCCACCTCGGGCCCGATGACGACGGCTTTGCAGACGTCGCGCCGATACGTCGCGCAAACCCGGCGTGGATCGTCGGCTTGTCGTGCGGCACGGCCGGCGAAGCAATGCACGCCGCTGCAAGCGACGTCGATTATATCGGCGTCGGCTCCGTCTATGCGACGCCGTCAAAGGCCGACGCCGGCGCGCCGATCGGGATAGAAGGGCTCATGCGCGTCGCACGCGCGACGCCGCTGCCGGTCGCGGCAATCGGCGGCATCGGCGCGCAGAATCTCGTCGCGATTCGCGACACCGGTGTCGCGATGGCGGCCGTCATCTCGGCGATCGCCGGCGATGCAAATCCGGAACGGGCCGCGCGCCGGCTCGTCGAGATATGGAACGCCGCACCATGACCGCGATCGTTCTCTCGATCGGCACGACGCATCCGTGGAACGTGGCCGGCGTCGGGCGCGACCTCATCGTGGGCGCTGATTTTGGCGTTCGGGTCTTCACGGCGACGGCCGCGGTGAGCGCCCAGGGCGGGCGCGGCGTGATCGAGCTGCACGCGGTACCGGTGCACGTCCTGGAAGCCCAGCTCGAGGTGCTCCCGTGGGATGCGGCCGGCGCGGCGCGCATCGGGGCCCTGCCTACGGCGGCGGCCGTCCGTGCGGTCGCACGCGCGCTCCGCGGGCGCGATCTGCCCGCGGTCGTGGACCCCGCCTTTACCGCGAGCCGCGGCGGCGCGCTCTGCGACGACGCGGCACGCTACACGCTGCGCGACGAGTTGGCCGCGCTGCCAAACGTGGTGCTCACGCCGAACCTCGACGAAGCTGCACTGCTGCTCGGCACGGGACCGATCGAACGCGATACGATCGGCGAGGCAGCGGCTGCGCTCCAGGCGCGCGGCAGTCGGGCGGTCTTGCTCAAGGGGGGACATCTGAGCGGCGACCCGGTCGATGCGCTCGCAACCGCGGCCGGCGTCGAGCTCTTCTCCGAACCTCGCATCGCAGCTGCGATGCACGGCACCGGCTGCACGCTTGCGATGGCGCTCGCGTGCGAACTCGCAGGCGGAACTCCGCTGCCGCATGCGGTGCGCGCGGCCCGCGCCTACACGCGCGCCCAAATCGCAAGGCATTGAGCGCGGCGTGTAACATTGACGCCGGAATGACTTCTCGCACCAAGCTCCCACGCGTCATGTCGGGGATGCGTCCGAACGGCGACCTTCACATTGGCCATCTCGTCGGCGTGCTCACGCAATGGGCCAACTACTGCGACACGTCGGATGCATTCTTCGAGATCGCGGACCTGCATGCGTTTACGACCGATTTCGACGACCCGGCGAAGATCCGCGACGAGCGCAACGCGATGGTTGCGGTCTGGCTTGCGGCCGGCGTCGACCCTGAGAAATCCACGATTTTTCTGCAGTCCGGCGTACCCGAGATCGGCGAGCTCCAGGCACTGCTTGCGATGATCACGCCGCTCTCGTGGCTCGAGCGCGTGCCGACGTTCAAGTCGCAGATCGATGCGCTCGGCCAGCACATTGCGACGTACGGTTTTCTCGGCTATCCGCTCTTGCAGCTGTGCGACATTGCAATCGTACGCGGCGAGTACGTTCCGGTCGGGCGCGATCAGGTCGCGCATCTCGAGTTCGGGCGCGAAGTCGTTCGGCGTTTCAACTCGCTCTACGGCGACGGCAGCGACATTCTCGTCGAGCCGCAGGCGACGCTCTCGGCCTTCCCCGACGTCCCCGGCACCGACGGGCGCAAGATGAGCAAGTCGTACGACAACGCGATCCTCATCGCCGACGACGAAGAGACGACGACCGAAAAGGTGCGCGCGATGGTCACCGATCCGCAGAAGATCCGGCGCGGCGACCCGGGACGGCCCGAAATCTGCCCCGTCTTCGCGCTCTGGCGCTTCGTCAATCCGCTCAAGCTCGACGGCATCGCGGCCGAATGCCGCTCGGGTGCGCTCGGCTGCGTGCAAGACAAGTCCGACTTCGCCGAACAGCTAAACCTCTATCTACGCCCCGTTCGCGAGCGCTACCGCGCGCTGCGCGACGATCCACAGCTCGTCGAACGCATCATCACCGACGGCACGCAACGCACGCGCGACATCGCCGCCGGCGTCCTCACCGACGTCAAACGCGCCATGAAACTAATCTAAGTTCCAGCTGTCACCCTGAGCGCTTCGACTCGCTTCGCTCGCTCAGCACAGGCGTAGTCGAAGGGCAGGCGCAACTGATGTTTACAATACACTCCTCGCCCGCTGAGACATGTTGCGGGGGAGACTCCGACGCGAGCGGCATTGACAGGATGTCATGACTTACCTACAGGGGTGCCGCGAGCGCGGCGTAGCAGGAGCGGAGCACGGATGCGCAGCGACGAGCGACCCAACGCAGCATGTCCCAGCGGGCGAGGAAGTGCGGTGACGTGGATTGCGCCTGCCCTTCGACTGCGCTCGCGAGCCTGTGCTGAGCGAGCGGAGCGAGTCGAAGCGCGAACGCGCTCAGGATGACACTGCGCGATTAGTTCAGCGAGATCCGGGGTGGTGTTTGCGGTGGGGACGGTGGTTGCCGCGGTGGTTTGCGGAAGAGCATGAGCGCCGGGAAGCCGACGATCAGCAGGAACGGAAACAAGAAGACGTGGCCGCTGGTGAGCGCATAGACGAGCGCCGCAATGACGAGTGCGAGTGTGAGCGCCGCAACGACGCGCAGCATGAGTTTAGCCTTTGAACTTCGGCAGCGTCTTCTCGATCGACTTGAGCGCCCAGTCGATGTCGTCCAGCGAGGCGGCGTATGAGAAGCGTAAGTAGCCTTTGCCGGCCGGGCCGAACGAGGAGCCCCCGCCGCACGCGACGCCGCCCTCCTCCAACAGGAAATTTGCGAGTTCGCGATCGTTGTCGGGCGCGATCTCGCTGACGTTGGGGAAGGCGTAGAACGCGCCTTCCGGTAGCGTGCACGTGATATTCGCGATCGAGTTGAGCCCGTTGACCAGCCGGTCGCGGCGCTGGCGGAAGATGTCGTTCATGCGCACGACCGGCTCGTCGGGTCCGGTGAGCGCGGCGATGCCCGCCATCTGGATGAAGGTCGCGACGCAACTAAATGTGTTGTTGTTGAAGAGCGTCACGGTGCGCGCGAGGCGCTCCGGCATCAGCGCGTAGCCGAGCCGCCAGCCCGTCATGGCGTAGGCCTTCGAGAAGCCGTCGACGACGATCGTGCGTTCGCGCATTCCCGGCAGCGATGCGATCGAGATGAACTCGGTGTCGAGATAGAAGTTGCGGCTGTAAATCTCGTCGGCGAGCACGAGGAAGTCGTAACGCTGCGCGAGCTCTGCGATTCGCTCGAGGTCGCCCTTCGTCAGCACGCCGCCGGTCGGATTGTGCGGCGAGTTGATGACGACGACCTTGGTCTTCTCGTTGACGCGGCGCTCGAGCTCGTCGAGATCCATACGCCAGTTCCGCGATTCGAGCAGCGGGATCGCATGAATGACGGCCTGCAAGTAACTCGCGCACGAGGCATACGCAGGATAGGCCGGATCGAAGTAGACGAACTCGTCGCCCGGATTGAGCAGGGCGCTCAACGTGTTCCAGATGATCGGCTTTGCGCCCGGACCAACGACGACGCTATCGGCGCCCCACGCCGGCTCGATGTGACGGAATCGGCTGGCGTACTCTGCGATAGTCGTACGCAGCGACGGCAGCCCGCCCGACGGCGTATAGTGCGTATGGTTGTCGTAGAGCGCGTCGACTGCGGCCTTCTTGATGTGCTCGGGCGTGTCGAAGTCCGGCTCGCCGATCTCCATGTGCACGACCCGCCGCCCCTTTGCCTCGAGGGCGCGGGCCCGCGCGAGCACTTCGAACGCGTTTTCAGAGCCCAGCCGTGCGACCGCGGCCGCGAGCCGATCTTCGTGAACTGCGAGCATCCCTGCATCCTTTCTCATGCGAACGACGGGTGTGGGACACCGGCTTTTTCGCGGCGAAACGTCATCGCGTCATGCGCACCCTGTCGGAAGTCTTCGCGCCCGGAGCACCGACGTTGCCCGAAGGGCTCAGGACGCTCGTCGTTTCGCCTGACCGCGAGTTGGAACCTGGAATGACGGTGCGAGCCACGTTTACGTTTCGCAACCAAGGCGGGGCGCCCGCAACGGGCGTGCGCGTTCGTTTCAACGTCCCCGACGGACTCGTCTATCTCGTCGGCAGCGGAAATCTCGAGAGCCAACCGCTCGACGACGAGCTTGGCTACTCGCCGCTGCTCGCGCGTAGCGGTGCGCATCTTGGCGACGTTCTGCCGGGCGAGGAACGCCGGCTGGAGATCGCCTACAGCGTCGCGGGCGCGATCGAAAACGGCACGACGATCGAACTGCAAGCCGCGGTCGCCTCGTTCGAGCTTCCGCCGGTTGGATCGAACGTCGTCCGTCTCGTGGCGCGCAGCAAGCCGCAACTCCAGAACGCGCTGACGCGCGTCGCTATCGAGGCGCGTCACGACGCGGTTCCGGGAGCCGAAGCGCAGGTAACGATCAAGATTCATAATGCCGGCGAATCGAGCGCGCACGATGTTGTCGTCGTCGCTCCGATTCCCGATCACACGACCTACGTCGCGGGTTCGGCGCAAGTCGGCGGCCGCGCAATCGAACGCGAACTCGGTGCGGCGTTCGATCGCGCGTACGCGCCGGTGATCGTCGCGTCGCTGGCGGCGAGCGCATCCGCAGCGCTGACCTATCGCGTCCGCATCGACGCGCCGCTGCGCGACGCGACGCAGATTGTGGCGCGCGCGCAGGTCGCGTCGCAGGAGACGCCCGCGTTCGCACTCGAGCCTGCATCGCTCACCGTCACGGCCGCTCCCGATTTCAGCGGCGACCGCACCGCGCTGCAGGCCGAGCCGGCGCACGATCTGCATCCCGGCGAACGCGTCACGCTGACGCTGGTCGCGCACAACGCTGGATCGGCTGCCGCCGAGAGCGTCACCGTCGCGATCGAGCTGCCCGAAACGCTCGTCGCCGTGCGCGGCGCATCGCGCATTGACGGCCATACTGTGCGCGACAGGCGTAAAGAGCCGCTGCTCTTCGAACTCGGACCAGTTGACGCCGGCGAGAGCGTTACGCTGACGTGCGAAGCGGTCGTTGCGTCGCCGTTAGCCGACGGCACCGCTCTCACGCCGGCGGCCGTGCTCAACTGGGAACCGGCATCGCAAGGCGGCCCGCGTCGCCTCGAGCTCGCGCTCACCGTGCGATCCGAACCCGCGTTGCCGGCTCGCCGCAACGCCATCGAACGTCATGGGGCCGACGTGGTACGTCCCGGCGACGAGATCGAAATCGCGATCAACCTCTCGAACGACGGCAGCGCAGCGGCACAAGACACCGTCGTCCACCTGCGGATCGATCCCGCGCTCGACGACGTCCGCGTTTTCGAAAAGAACGCGCGCCTCAACCTCGACGGCCCCTCGAGCGGCATCGGGCCGCCCGATACGCTGGAGCTCGGTGCGCTCGACGCATACACGACGCGGCGACTGAGCGTGCGCGCGCGCGTCCGCTCGCCGTACCCGAATCACAGCGAGATTCGTCTGGGTGCGAACCTGCACACGCGGGAGCTCGGCGAGACGCCGCTCGGCGACGTACGTTGGCGGGTCGATTCGCATCCGTCGTTTAGCGTCGAGACCTCGCGTCTGGAGCTCTCCGAGGAGGCCATCTTACGCCCAAACCAGCTCGCCGACGTCGACGTCAGCGTCGTCAACGGAGGCACCGATACCGCACAGAACGTTCGCTTGCGGCTCTACGTCTCGCCCGAAGCGCGCCTCGAAAGCGTCGACGGCGCGACGCGCGAGAAGTCGTCGCTCGTCTTCGGTGAGATTGCGCCGGGCGCTCGCGCACGGGCGCGGCTCGGGTTACGCCTGCTGCGCAGCCTCGCAAAGGAGTATCCGGTCACGGTTGACGGCGTGCTGACCGCCGATGCGATGCTGCCGGTCCCGCTGGGGCGATTGACGATCGCGACCACCGCCGAGCCCGATTTTTCAGTCGGCACCTTCCATAGCGAGCCGGTCGATACGGCCGACGTCGGCGAAGCGGTCGAGTGGGTCTTGCACGTGCGCAACGGCGGCGACGGGTCCGCGCATCGCGTGCAGATCGAGATCGCGCAGCCCGACACGCTCATCTACGTGCCGAACTCGACGACCGTCAACGACGTACCGGTTCGTGACGTCGGCGCACTCGCGCCATTCGCCGCCGCGCGCGGCATCGTGCTCAACGACGTCGATCCGGGCGTCGAAGCCACGATTCGCTGGCGCGACGTCGTGCACAACGGATTGCCGGCCGGCGAAGCGATCGTGCGCGTCGCTCACGTCACCTACGACGGCGATCGCAGCGACGAGATCGCGTCGAACGAGTTGAAGGTACGCGCCTCACCGGTCTTTGCTAACGCGATTCCCGGCTTGCCGTTCGGCTTGGACGGCATGCTCGGTCCGGCATTCGGTGGCGCGCAACGCGCGCTTACCGAGGATCGTTTTCTCGAGCTGCCGCCGGCGACGCCGATCGGCGACGGCAACGGCGCCCGCCTGGTCGCGCGCCTGCCGCTCAGCGGCGGGAATGGATTGCGCGAGGACGGTGCTGCGTATGAAGGGACGATTCTCCCGCACGGCATCGGCACCGCGACGCTCTTTACGCCGGAGCGGCTCGCGCGAACGCTGCGCTTCTTACAGGAGGCGCGCTTCGAAGGACTGGTCACGCATCTCTTCGCACTCCGAGCGTTTCTGCCGGAGGCAATCGGCGACACGCATTTCGGAACGCTCACGACCCTGCGCGACGCGCTGCGCGACGAGTTCGACCGGCTCTTCATCAAACTGCGGCTACCGAACTACGCGATGGCAACGCGCGACATTGAGACGCCGTCGCTCCGCTCGACGATCGATCGCTTTCTCCACGACGCCCTCTCGGCGCGCGGTATTCCGCCGGAATCGCCCGCCGCGAGCATCGAACTGCGCGGCAGCTTCGATCCAAGCGACGTTCGTGAGCTCGCCGACCGGCTGACCGGCGCCGAGCTCGCCGGCGCGCTCCCGTGGGCGGCGCTGGCTCGGTTTCTGCCCGACGCAACGCCGCAGTATGCGCGCTACCGCAGCGGGCTCGTGCAACGGCTCGACGAGCTCGCCGAACTGGATAGCGCAGAGTTCATCGATGCGCTGCAACACCAACGCGACGGCGCCCTGGATAGCGCGCTCGACGCAGCGTGCGCGACCGTCCATGCAAGCGCGTGACCGTCGTCATAGTTGGGATTCTCGTTGCCGTCTGCATCGGTGCGGCGGTGCTCCTGTGGACGCGCCGCGGATCTAACGGCGATCGCACCGCGGTCGGCGTCGCGCCGGGGAGCGATGCTACGTGGGCCGGCGTGGCCGGCGAAAGCTTCGCGGATCTCTCCGAAGCGGCGCGCTGCGA
This sequence comes from Vulcanimicrobiota bacterium, assembly GCA_963758805.1. Lineage (GTDB taxonomy): Bacteria > Vulcanimicrobiota > Vulcanimicrobiia > Vulcanimicrobiales > Vulcanimicrobiaceae > Cybelea. The sequence continues at coordinate 241,435 of CAVWWP010000001.1, read as the reverse complement.
TTTGGTCTTCGCGGTGGCCGCACTCGATGACGACCGTTCGCAGCAACTTCTGACGCGCGCGCTCGACGATCCGTCGGAAGCCGTCGCGCTTGCAGCCGCGCACGCGCTCGCAAAACGCGGCGCGGGCGGCGTCGTCGCCACGCACTTCGCCGGCCACCCAAACGAACGCGCGCAACGCATCGCGTCGGCGCTCGAGTTGCTCGCCGATTGAGGAACTTCTGTTCCTTTAAGGTTTCTTGTTGAAGTAGCGAACCAGAATCTGACGCGCGATGGGCGCGGCGACCGTTGCACCATATCCGCCGCTGCGGTCGACGAAGACCGCAACTGCCATGACCGGATGGTTCGTCGGCGCCCACGCGATGAACCACGTGGTGTTCGGGCCGTTGCCGCCGCGCGTTTCGACCGTGCCCGTCTTGCCCGAATACGGCAACCCCGCGATTGCTAAGCCGTACGCCGTACCGCCGGGATCCGTGACGCGCGCCATTCCAGCGCGTACCGCGGCAAGCGCGTTCTGCGTCACCGGAACTTGACGGATGATCTCGGGCGGAAAGCGTTTGATGAGATGACCGTACGGCGTGCGGATCTCGCGCACGATCTGCGGCTTGTAGAGCGTCCCGCCATTGATGACCGTCGACGCCACGTCGACCATCTGCAGCGGCGTTGCCTGCATCGCGCCTTGGCCGATGCCCAAGAAGCATGCCTCGCTGGGCTCCATCGGCACGCCGAACGCGCGCATCTCCCACGCATTGGTCGGCCAGTTGCCCTCGTTTTCGCCGGGCACGTCGATGCCGCTCTTCGCGTCTAACCCGAATGCCAGTGCGTATTTACGTAGGCGTTCGTTGCCGAGCCACCACGCGAGCCGGAAGAAGTAGCCGTCGCTCGACGCGGCGAGCGCCGGAACGAAGGTCGTGTCGCCGAGGCCGCCCGCGGCAATGTCGCGCGCGTAATAACCGCCGCAGTTCCAGCCGCCAGTATCGTAGATCACCTGATCGACGCGCACGACACCTTCGGTGAGCGCCGCGGAGCCCGTGACCATCTTGAACGTAGAGCCCGTCGGCGTCGCCGCTGCGATTGCACGGTTGAAGAGCGGTTGCGTGGCGTCGGTGAGATCGTATGCGACGCGGCGCGAGCGGTCCGCGGCGAAATCGTTCGGATCAAAGTTCGGGTAGCTCGCAAGCGCGAGGATTCCGCCCGTCCACGGATCTTCGGCGACGGCGGCGCCGGAGAGCGCGCGACCGTGCCCCCAGCTGCGAATGCCGGCGGCCAGCGACTCCTCGACGATCTGCTGGAGCCGCCAGTCGATGTTCGTGACCAGGGTGTCGCCCGGAACGGCGGCCTGCGAGGGAAGCTTGACCCCCGAGACGACCGCGCCGGTCGCGTCGACGACGACGCGCTGACCACCCGGAACGCCCCGCAAGTAGCGATCGTAGCTCAGCTCCAAGCCGTCTTTTCCGATCACGTCGTTGGGCGTGTAGCCCTGGTGCTTGAGCCGCTCGTATTCGTCCTCGGTAATTGCTCCGACGTAGCCGAAGAGGTGCGAGCCCAGCGCCGCGCGCGGATAGTCCCGCACCGGCTGGACCTCTAAATCGACGCCCGGCAGGTCGGTGAGCAGCTCGGAGAGCCGCGCTACCTGCGCGACGGGGAGATCGACCGCGAGGACGACCGGGCCGTACGGTTCGTTCGCGACGACGTCCCCAAAGTTCGCGTACGAAACGCCGCGGTGGTGCAACACCCGGTACCACAGCGTCTCCTCGTTGCCGCCAAGGGTGCGCGCAAGCGTCGCGAGCTCACCGTTCGGATCGTTCATCTGCGATGGGATGATCGCGACGACGAACGATGGCCGGCTGCGCACCAAGATGCGTCCGTGCCGATCGTAGATCATCCCCCGCGGCGCGGCGACCGGAATCAAGCGGATCTGATTCGCCTGTGCCGACGCGCGGTAGCGTTCACCATCGAGCAGCTGAATCTGAATCAGCCGAGCGATCAGCATGGTGAGTGCGAGCAGGATGAAGGCGACGAAGGCGACGAGCCTCCACGTCGGAAGCGCCCATGCGGTTCGATGTGCGAGGTTTCGGTTCGGCTTCATCGCTCTGCGACACCGAATCGCCGCGCAACGAGCATCGCGATGACCATGACGCAGACATTGAGCACCGCCGAAATCAGCGCTTCGTGGTAATGGATCGTTCCGAGTCCGGCTGGATAGCCGAACAACCGCATGACGGTCCAGAAGAGCAACGCGCGCAGCAACGTCGCGACGGCCGTCACCGCGCTGACGAGCGGAATCGAGTCGGAGAAGAATCCGCGCGAGAGCAGACTCGTGAGCGTAGCGCAAAGCGTCGTTGAGATCGTCCATGCGGCACCGGTCTGCGGCGCCAGCGCGTCCTCACACAATCCGGCCGCTAGGCCGTAGAGCGTGGCTCGCTGCGCGTCGACGCGGATGGCGTACCAAATGACCACGATGAGAACGAAGCTCGGGACCGCGAAGTGGAACGCTACATAATGGACGACCGTTACCTGCGCCACGATCGCGAGCGCGAGCCACGCAGCTGCAACGTACCAAGCTGGGCCGACGAACGGCGCTACGTGCGGCTTACTGCGGGACGATGACAACGCGGTCGAGGGCGCCGAGATCGACGGACGTCTTCAGGACGGCCGTTTGATAGAGCGATGCGTCGCCGCGATCGATCGCCGTGATGACGCCGATCGGCACGCCCGAATGGAACGATCGTCCTTCGCCGGTGACGACGACGTCGCCGATCGAAAGGTGCGCATCCTGCGGAATGTATTCCACGACCACGCTCGTGAGATTGCCGCGCGCAATTCCCCACCAGCGCCCGCTGCGCACGACGGCCGGAATTCGGCTGGTGTAGTCCGTCGCGAGCACGACCGTGCTCGTAAAAGGACCGACCGATTCGACACGACCGACGATGCCGCCGGGTGCAAGGACGCCGTCGTTGCGGGTAATGCCGGCGCTGGATCCTTTGTCGACCGTTACCGCGCGCGACTCGTTCTCCGGTGGAAATCCGATGACGCGCGCTTCGACACCGTGGTAGAGATCGAGCAGCGGTCGCGCAGCGGCCTCGGAGGCGTACGCGGCGGCGGCTTCGTGCAGTCGAACGTTCTCTTCGACGAGCCGCTGATTGTTCGCGCGCAACCGCGCGTTGTCGCGCTCGAGATTCGGCAACTCGACGACCGCGGTACCGGCGTTGGCGGCAATCCCGATCCCGCTCGAGATCGCGGTCTCGCCGAGTCCGAAAAACGCGACCGCCGCGACACCAATCGGACTCACCGAACCGGAACGCTGCGCATTGATCTGGATGAGGGCAAGCAGCGCCGCCACGATGATGATGCTGATCAGCGCGAAAAGCCTACGTTCGTCCCGGTACGTAAAAATGGCGGAATTCCCTCAATTACCCGACGTTCTGATTCGCTACCGGCAGCGCGAATCCCGACCGCCGAAGGGCCCGAATGAAGCGTGCGAGCGGAAAGCCCATTACGGTGTAAAAGTCGCCGTCGATTGCCTCGACCATTGCCGCCGCGCGGCCCTGGATTCCATAGCCCCCCGCCTTATCGAGGGGCTCGCCGCTTGCCACGTACTCGGCGATCTCGTCCTCGCCCAGTCGATAGAAACGCACCCTCGTCGTCGCAAGCTCTTCGACCCATTCTTGTTGTGGAACAGCCAGCGCAAACGCCGTGTGCACCACGTGCTCGCGCCCCGAGAGGCGCCGCAGCATTGCGGCGGCGTCAGCGGCGTCGTGGGGCTTTCCCAGCGCTTCGCCGTCGATCTCGACCACGGTATCGGCGGCCACGACGGGGCGATCGTTCGGCGCTGCCGATAGGTGCTCCAGGACCGCGCGAAGCTTCTCGCGCGCGTGTCGGGTCGCGCAATCCGCGGGCTGCGTATTCGGTAACTCAGGTTCCCGATAGCCGCTTGCAATCACCTCAACGTCGAGGCCGAGCGAACGCAACAGTTCCAAACGGCGAGGCGACGCACTTGCCAGAATGATGCGGGAAAGGGGCTCTTTGCCATGCATCGGCGTATTAATGGTGCTTCATGCGCATGTCGATCGCTTTAACGATAATACTCTTTCTTTGCGCTTGCGGTTCGCCGGCAGGTTACAGCGGCACGGTGCAGACGGAAAGCGTCGCAGTCGGCAGCGAAACCGGCGGTCGCGTGGTTGAAGTCGACGTGACAGCCGGGAGTGTCGTGCACCGCGGTGCCATCCTGCTGCGTCTCGATCGTTCGCTCCTTCAGGCGCAGTACGATCAGGCGGTCGCGCAGCAACGCCAGGCTGCAGATCATTTGCGCGAGCTCCTCAACGGCAACGTCGCCACCGATGTCGAGCGCGCTCGCGCACAGAGCGAGGCCGCGCAGGCGCAGTACGAACAGGTCGTTGCGGCGACTCGGCCGCAGGTCGGCGCACAAGCTGCGACCGTCCGCGACGCGCAGGCAAGCGCCGATCTGGCGCGCACGACGTACAACCGTCTGCGTGCGCTGGCCGCAACCGGCGACGTCGCGCAGCAAAGTCTCGACCAGGCGCGAGCCGATTACGACGTCGCGCAGGCGAAGCTCGCGCAGGCACGCGATGCGTACGACGCGCTCGTCGCGGCGCAGCTGCCGGGCGAGACCGCCAGCTCGCAGGAGGCCGCTCTCGCACAGTCGGCAGGCTATCAAACGATCCGCAACGGCCCGCGCCCCGAAGTTATCGCGCAAGCGCGCGCAACGCTCGCAGCGGCTAACGCTACCGTCGACCACGCGAGCGCGCAGCTACGCGAGGCCGTCGTACGATCCCCCGCCGACGGCGCGGTCGAAAGCTTCGATCTGCATCCCGGCGATCTGCTCGGGCCAAATCAACCCGCCGCAGTCATCGACACATTTGCCAATCCCTACGTCTATATCTACGCGTCGCAGCGCGATCTCGCGTCCTTCCCGCAAGGCGCTCACGTGCGCGTCATCTCCGACGCCGGCGCCGGCACGTTCGACGGTGTCGTCGAGATGCACGATCGCAGCGCTCAGTTCACGCCCCAGAACGTCGAGACCGCCGATCAACGCGCCGAGCTCGTCTACGGCGTCAAGATTCGCATTGCAGACCCGCAGCGCGCGCTGCTCGACGGCACGACGGTCACGGTGTACGCGCATTGAGCGACGCGTTCGCGATCGTCGCGCAGGATCTGACGAAACGCTACGGCGACCGCAACGTCGTCGACGGAGTCTCGCTCTCGGTCGCGCGGGGAACGATCTTCGGCTTTCTCGGGCCCAACGGCAGCGGCAAGTCGACGACGATCAAGATGCTCTGCGGGCTCGTCCACCCGACCTCGGGAAGCGGCAGCGTCGCGGGCCACGACGTTGCAACCGCCGGCAGCGACGTGCGCCGGTCGATCGGTTATATGGCGCAGGAGTTCGCGCTATATGGCGATCTCACGGTCGACGAGAACTTGGAGTTCTACGCCCGCGCCTACGCGTTGGGACGCCGCACCGAAGAACGCAAACGCGAGGTCGTCGAGATCGTCGGCATCGGCTACTACCAGCACATGCTCGCAGCGCATCTCTCGGGTGGATGGCAACGGCGGCTCGCGCTCGCCGCGGCACTCATTCACGATCCGCCGGTCGTCTTTTTAGACGAACCGACGTCCGGCATCGATCCGGTCGCGCGGCGCGACCTATGGGATCTTCTCTTTATGCTCGCTGCTGCCGGCAAGACGTTCTTCGTCACGACCCATTACATGGATGAAGCCGAACGCTGCTCGACGCTCGCATACATCTATCTCGGCCACTTGCTGGCAACCGGCTCGCCGGACGAGATATGCGCGCTTCCCGCGGTGACGCCGGCAGGAACGATGCGTTACGCGATTGCCACCGACGAGGTCATGGAGATATTCCGGCGCGTCCATAACGTTGCGGGGATCCGCGATGCTACGATCTTCGGGCGCGACATTCACGTCGTCGTCGATACCGCGACCTCGCCGCTGCAGCTCGCCGGCGAGCTGCGGATCGATCGGGAACGCATCTCGCCGATCTCGCCTTCGCTCGAAGATGCGTTCGTTGCACTGACGCCGGCGAGTACGCCGCAGTGAACTCGGCCTGGGATCTCAGCGGCTTCAACGCCGTCTTCTACAAGGAGCTGCGCCAGATTCTGCGCAGTCCGATCACGCTGCTACTCGCAATCGGGATTCCGTTCGTGCAGCTGCTGCTGCTGGGCTACGCGATCAACACGACCGTCGAGCACGTTTCGGCGATCGTCTATCGCGGCGACCGCGGCATCGCGTCGCAGGCGTTCATCGATGCGGTCGTAGCCTCGCACACGTTCGACGTGGTCGCATACGCCGACAGCCGCGAGGCGCTCCACGAGGCGATCGTGGCGGGGAAGGCGCGCGTCGGCTTCGACATTCCCGAAAACTTTACGGCCGATCTGGTCGCCGGCAAACATCCGGCGATCGGTGCGCTCATCGACGGCTCGGACTCCGCCATCGCCCAGATCGCGTACGGCTCTGCGATCGCCCTGGGCGGGGTCCCGCTGCGCGCGGTAGCCCTCGCACCTAAGTTCGCCCTCGAGGTACGCCCGTACGTTCTCTTCAACCCCGCGATGCGCAGCGCGAACTTCTTCGTCCCCGGCTTGATCGGCTTGATCATGCAGAACATCACGGTCATGCTGACGTCGCTCTCGATCGTGAGCGAACGCGAAAAGGGAACGCTCGATCAGCTCCTCGTCACGCCGATCGGCTCGGCGGGACTGATGTTTGGAAAGGTCTTTCCGTACGCGCTCGTCGCGTCGGTGCAGTTCGCGGTCATCCTGCTCGCGATGCGCTTCATCTTTGCCGTTCCGATCGCCGGCAGCTTGCCGCTGCTCGCGCTGCTGACCGCAACCTTTCTGCTTACCAGTCTTGGTCTGGGGCTGCTCATCTCGACCGTCGCACAGACGCAAATCCAGGCGCAGCTCATGTCGCTCTTCTTGCTGCTGCCGTCGGTGTTGCTCTCGGGCGCCGTCTTCGAGCGCTCGCTCATGCCGCAGATCATGCAGTTCATCGGCTATTTCATTCCGTTGACGTACTACATCGAGATATTACGCGGCATCATTCTGCGCGGCGCGGGCCTCAGCCAGCTCTGGCAGCCGGCACTCGCGATGTTCGGGTATGGTGTTGCCGTGTTCACGTTCGCGAGCTACCGCTTCGCGCAGACGACACGTTAGTCGTACAAACGTCCGCCGGCGTAGACGTATCCGCCGTCGTGGCGGCCGCGCGGGTCGCGATGCGTCCAGTGGATCACGCCGCCGCGCGGGTAGTACTCGTACTCACCCTTGACGATCACGCGTTCGTTACGGCTCAATGGAATCGGGCCGGTAAAATCCGTGTTCACCTCCACGCGTACGACGAGATCGCAACCGCTTCCGAGGCGTAGGAGGAAGCCTTCGTGCGGGCTCGTCACGCCCGGCCGGATCCCAAAGACGCTCGTCACGGTGCCGTCGGCTACGCTCTCGACGCGCGAACGCCCGGCAGCGTAACTCGCGCAGACCGCGCGATCGTCCGGTGACTGCGTCGGCGCGCAGGCGACGAAAAGCAGCGCGGCCGCCAGCGCCGGCAGCCAGACCCTATGCGACGTCATCGTAGCCGTACAGCCGTCGCGCGGCGATGTACTCCCAGACCGATTCCGGCACGAGGTACCGGATCGTTCGCCCCTGCGCGATGAGCGTGCGAATCAGGGTCGACGACTCCTGGATCTCCGGCATATTCAGCGTGCTGACGCGTTCGCGCAATCGGGCCGGCACCGCCGCAATGACGCGTGCGAGCGCGTCAACTCCGACGCCGGTACGGGGCGCGATGACGAATCGCTCGAGCGCCTCGAGCACTTCGTCGAATCGGACCCAGGTCGCGTTGACCAGCGAATCCGCGCCGATGATGAAGGTGAACTGCGCGTGCGGATACTTGGCGTGCAGCAGCGGAAGCAGATCGGCGGTGTACCCGCTCGCGTTATCGCGTAAGTCGCTCTCGTCGAGCTCGAAGTTATAGTTGCTCGCGATCGCACCCAGAATCATCGCGCAGCGGTGCGCGGTATCGGCCTGCGGCTTGTCGCGATAGTGCTGGTTGCTCGTCGGCACGAACAGCACGCGGTCGAGGTGCTCGAGCAACCGCGCCGATTCCGCGACGAAGAGATGCCCGTTGTGAATCGGATCGAACGTTCCGCCGAAGATGCCGAGCCTCATGAGTAGGTGAACTCGTACGGTCCGATACGAACCGTATCGCCTTCGGTCGCACCCAGCTCGCGCAGCCGCTTCTCGATGCCAAGCTTTCCGAGCACGCGCTCGAAGCGTGCTAAGCCTTCGTCGGAGTCGAAGTTCGTCATAGCTGCGAGACGCTCGACGCGGTCGCCGGAGATGACGAACGCACCGTCGCGTTGGCGCTCGATACGAAACGCATCCGGCGCGACCAACTCGATGTGAACTGGTTCCGGCTCGACGAGCTCCGGCACGGGCATCTGCTGGATCTGCTGCCAGATTGCGAGCGTCAGCGCGTGCACGCCCTCGTGCGTAGCTGCGCTGATGCCGACGACGTCGCCGAACCGTTCGCGTAGCACCGCGAGCGACTCCCGCGCGCTCGGCAGATCGAGCTTGTTGAGCACGAGCAGCGTCGGCTTCTCGCGAAGCCGCGGATTCCAGGCTTCGAGTTCGTGCTCGATCGTCGTTTTGTCGAGGAGAATCTCTTCGAGCGGCTTAGCGCCGTCGAGCAGATGCACCAGTACGCGCGTGCGTTCGACGTGTTTGAGAAACTGATCGCCGAGACCGGCGCCGGCGTGCGCACCTTCGATCAAACCCGGAACGTCAACCATGACGAACGATTCGTCATCCGCGATCCGCACGACGCCGAGCTGCGGCTCGAGGGTCGTAAACGCATAGTCGGCGATCTTCGGCCGCGCCGCCGATACGACGGAGAGCAGCGTCGACTTTCCGGCGTTGGGAACCCCGACGATGCCACAATCGGCAAGCAGCCGAAGCTCGAGGCGCAGCGCGCACCGCTCGCCGGGCTCACCTTTCTCGGCAAAGCGCGGCGCCTGACGAACGCTGGTCGCAAAGTGTTGATTACCCAATCCACCGCGTCCGCCGCGCGCTACGAGCACGCGCGATTCGGGCTCCGTGAGATCGCTGAAGAAACGTTCGGGTTTGCCCTCGAACGTGCGATAGACCAACGTTCCGACGGGAACGCGAATCGTAATGTCCTCGCCGCTGCGGCCGGATTTATTCGAGGAACCGCCCGGCTTGCCGGCCGGCGCAACGAAGCTGCGCCTAAACCGAAACTCGACCAGCGTAGAAAGTTCGGGCGTCGCTTCTAGATAGATGCCGCCGCCGTGGCCGCCGTCGCCGCCCGCCGGTCCGCCTTTTGGAATATACTTCTCGCGCCGCCACGCAACGATGCCGTCGCCGCCGTTTCCGGCCGCAACGGTGATCTCTGCTTGGTCGATGAACTGCACGCCGCGCTACCTTCGCCGCGGCGGCGTGCGATCAGGCCGCGGGTACGACCGAGACGTGCTTGCGATCGCGCCGATCGCTGAACTCGACGATCCCGTCGGCAAGCGCGAAGAGCGTGTGGTCGCGGCCGATCCCGACGTTGTCGCCGGGATAGAAGCGCGTTCCCCGCTGGCGCACGATGATGTTCCCGGCAATGACCCGCTCGCCGCCGAAGCGCTTCACGCCCAAGCGTTGGGCGTTCGAGTCGCGGCCGTTGCGGGTGGAGCCGGCGCCCTTCTTGGACGCGAAGAGTTGAAGGTCGAAACGGAACATAGCCGGCTGATTGTAGCAGAGCGCGCCCCCGGCGCGCTAGGGCGGCTAACGCAGCCGTCGACCCTCTCGCGAGGCAGCCTGGCCCGGTTTGAGGCGCGGGAGTTAGAATCCCAGCGGGATGACTGCGCTCACAGCCTTCGGGCTATTTAGCGTCACCGCGATGCTCGTCACGTATTCCCTGGAAAAACGGAGCCCGTGGTTTATACTGGCGTTCGCCGGATCGTGCGCCTTGGGATCGGCCTATGGCTTCCTCATGGGAGCGTGGCCTTTCGGCTTGGTAGAGGCCATTTGGGCGGTCGTCGCGATCGGGCGATGGAGGCAAAGGCGCTCGGAGTGAGCTCGGCCGCTAACTATACGGCCGAGCAAGCCTACTCTTGGTTTGGGGCGGCGCCGCCACCCATCCTCTCCACACCTGTGGACAAGCTTGTGGAGAGAGTCCAAAAGCCGCCGCCCTCGGGGGCCCGTAGGGCCTTATTCCATTGAGCAATTCGAGCTTGCAGGGGTCTGCCGACCCGACCGTTCATAAATCGGAAATACTGCGGAAAAAGCACGCTTTGGAACCTGTGGATAAGTGTATAAGGTCGTGCATAGTATTCGCAGGAGCGAGGCTTCATTAAGTCAACAATCTGTGCCCTCACGGGGGTGGCGCAGCCCGATTCTTCTCGAAGAAGGGGCAGCTGCGCAGTGCTACTTCTACATACAAAATGAGGACGCGAAGCATGGCGCTTGCGATCGGCAACACGAACATCTCCAACGAGCTGTGGCAGGCCGCACTCGAAACTCTGGAGCGGACCTTCTCGAAGCCGGTCTTCGAGATGTGGATCAAGCCGATCAAATTTATCTCATTTCACGGTAACGAGCTCCATCTCGCGGTTCACAGTAAGTTCGCCCAAGATTGGGTCGGCAGCAAGCTGCGCGGGCAGATGATCGACGTGCTCAGCGAACTCTTCGGCACGAGCGTCGAACTGCGGCTCTCGGTTGCCGAGCCGAACGACGCCGTGCGCGCCACCGTCGGCGTAACGGCTCGCCCACCAGACGAACTTCGCACCGCAAACCTTAATGTACGTTATACTTTTGAAGAGTTCGTCGTTGGGAACTCCAACCGGTTCGCGCACGCTGCGGCGCAAGCCGTCGCCGGCGCACCGGCGCACGCATACAACCCGCTCTTTCTGTACGGCGGCGTCGGTTTGGGCAAGACGCATTTGATGCACGCGATCGGTCATCGCGTTATTCAAGACAACCTCGCAGCAAACGTCGTCTACGTGACGTGCGAGAAGTTCACCAACGAGTTTATCATCGCGTTGCAGAACAACCGGACGCCCGAGTTTCGTAACCGGTATCGTCAAGTCGATGTCCTATTGATCGACGACATTCAATTCTTGGCCGGTAAAGAGACGACGCAAGAGGAGTTCTTCCACACCTTTAATGCGCTGCACGAATCGGGACGTCAGCTCATCATTTCGTCCGATCGTCCGCCGAAAGAGATCCAGACGCTCGAAGCGCGGTTACGCTCGCGGTTTGAGTGGGGACTGCTCACGGACATCCAAGCGCCGGACCTCGAGACGCGCGAAGCGATTCTGCGCAAGAAGGCGGAGAGCGAGAATATCCCCGTCCCCGACGAGGTGACGTCGTTCATTGCGAAGGTGATTCCGTCGAACATCCGCGAGCTCGAAGGCGCCCTCATTCGCGTGGTCGCGTATGCCTCGCTGACCAAGGCTCCGATCACGACCGATCTGGCCGCCGAGGTCCTCAAGAGCGCCGTCGCACAAGTGCCGCTGCACCGCATCACGATCGGAAAGATCAAGGAGACGGTCGCGAGCGCGCATGGCCTGACCGTCAAAGAGATGGACAACGGCCGGCGCGATCAGCGCCTGGCTGCGCCGCGCCAGATCGCCATGTACATCGCGACCGAGCTGACCAACTACTCGCTCCCGCAGATAGCACGCGAGTTCGGCAAAAAGGACCACACGACGGTCATGTACGCGCGCGATAAGATCAAAGATCAAATGCAGCGCGATGAGGCGTACCGTAACAAGATACGCCAGCTCGTTGCCATGTGCCAAAACCCGTAGGCTCTACGGGGGTTCCTTACGCACAGGGCGCGGCTACCCACAGGGATAACTCCCTCGTGATTCGTGTGCCGTGGGTAAGTGCATGATCGCCGGTCGCCATACACAGAGTTATCCCGCGGGAAAAACCCTGCTCCTGACAAGCAAAAACGACACTTGTTCGCAGAATGCACCGCACTACTACTGCTACGACTACCTTTATATCTTCTAATCACGACGTGACTGTACGCCCAACGGTGGAGTAATGAAGTTTTCCTGTAATACGAAAGACATCGCAGCTGCGGTCGGCGCCGCAAGCAAGGTGGTCAACGTACATACCACCGTGCCGATCCTTTCCAATATTCTGCTCGCGGCCGAAGATGGAAAGATCGCCGTCCGCGCGACCGACCTCGAGCTGACGCTCCAGCACGCCTTCCCGGCCGAGATCGCCGAAGGCGGGGCGGTGACGGTGCCGGCCAAGCTCTTCTCGAGCTATCTGGGAAACTTGGCGCCGGGCGCGCTCGAGGTGACGGGAACGCCGACGCGTACGAGCGTGAAGTTCGAGCGGAGCAACTATGATTTTCACGCGCTACCGGCCGACGAGTATCCGCCATTACCCGCGGTCGTGCGCGGGTCGCACTTCACGATTGCGGGGCGCCGGCTGCGCGACGGGGTCGAGGCCACGATCTTTGCAGCCTCCGGCGAGGAAGCGCGAGGCGCGGTTCTCATGGGCACGCTGGTAGAAGTCGAGGGAAACGCGCTGACGATGGTCGCCACCGACGGCTACCGGCTGGCAAAGTTCGCGACCACCCTCGATGAGGGCATCGCAGGGAACGAGAGGTACATCGTTCCGTCACGCGCGCTTGCCGAAGCGGCGCGCAATCTCGGCGGCGGACAGGAGATCACCGTCAGTGCGCTCGGAGCGCAGAGCAATCAACTCCAGCTGACCGGAGGCGACGTCTCGATCACCGTGCGGCTCGTCGACGGACAGTATCCGAACTATCAGCAAGTAATCCCGGCGAAGTTCGACCGTGCGGTCACCGTCAGCACGGCACAGCTGATCGGCAGTTTGCGCCGCGCCGAGCTCGTCGCCGGCGACCGCGCCAGCATGGTTAAACTAGCGTTTGCCAATCAGACGCTCATTGTGACCGCCAGCTCGGACATTTCGGGCAACGCGTACGAAGAACTCGAGGTCGAACAGACCGGCGAGGATCTCACGATCGCATTCAACGCGCGGTATCTGGTCGACATTCTCAACCACATCAAGAGTGAGAAGACGGTCATCGAGTTCTTGGGTCCGCTCTCCCCGGCTGCGATCCGACCGCTCGAACCGCTCGACTCGGGGCAGCAGCTCTACGTGCTCATGCCGTTACGGCAGTGATGTGTTCCTTACGAACCTGGCACTCTCGGATTTCCGAAACTACGTAGAGCTGAACTTCCAGCCACAGCCCGGCCTCAACGCCTTCGTCGGTGCCAACGCACAGGGCAAGAGCAACTTGCTGGAAGGCATCGCAATGATCGGCACCGGAAAATCGTTTCGTACCGCGCGCGACGCCGATACGGTACGCGATGGCTGCGAGCGCGCCGTGGTCCGCGGCGACGTCTCGGTCGGAAGGACAAGCCTGGAGCTGACGTGCAGCGTCGCGCGCGGACATGCGGGCACGCGCAAATCGTACACCGTTAACGGGCACGCGGTCCGGTACGCGAACTACCTGGGCAAGATTCGCGTCGTAACGTTCGTCCCCAACGATTTACAGCTCGCATATGGACCGCCGGCCGCACGCCGAGCGTTCCTCAACGTCGCGCTCGCGCAGACCGACTCGCGGTACTACTACGAGCTCGCGCGGTATCGCAAAGCGTTGCAGCAAAAGAACGCCGTGCTGCGCGGGATGGCCGGCGACGCCGGCCTCGTGGACATCTACGACGGTGAGCTCGTCGACGCGGGCGCGGAGATCGTGCTTGCGCGCGATGCTTTCGTGCACGCGGTTGCAGCCGTCGCGCGAGAGTCGCACGCGCAGTTTGCGCCGGGGGAAACGCTCGAAATGATCTACGACCCGGACGTCGCCTTCGAGACGGCGGAGCGCGAGGCGGTTCGCGCCGTCCTGCGAGCGCGGGCCGAGGCCGTGGCCGAAGCCGAACGGCTGCGCAAGACAACCCTGAGCGGTCCGCACCGCGACGATTTCAAGCTCCGGCTCAACGCAGCGTCGCTCGCCACGAACGGCTCCCAAGGCCAGCAGCGAACGGCGGTGCTCGCGCTGAAGATCGCCGAATATGCCGTCATGCGCGAACGCTGCAACGATGCTCCGCTGCTGTTGCTCGACGACGTGCTCTCGGAGCTCGACGACGAGCGCGCGATGGCGTTTCTGAGCGGCATCGGCGGGTACGAGCAGGTCTTTATCACGGCGACTTCCGCGTCGCAGGGCCTCCCGCCGCGCACGCATCGTTTCGACATCCACGCTGGACGCGTCGGCGTCGTAACGGCATGCTGAAACTCTCGCAGGCGCTGTCGGGTTGGGCGCCGGCGCGCGGCCGCGGTGGCGGCGAACCCATCGTCTTGCTCGGCGCGGTGTGGAGCGACATCGTCGGCACGGAGGTCGCGCGCCACTCGCGCCCATCGCGAATCGTCGACGGGACGCTGCAGATCACGACGCGCTCGAGTGCCTGGAGCCATCAGCTCTCGTTTCTCAGCGAGCAGATCGTGGAGGCGATCAAAGGCCGGCTGCCGCGAGCGGGCATCCAGCGCATTCGCTTCCGCATCGGCGCGCTGCCCTCGGAGACGCCGCGCCCGGAGGCGGCGCACCGCCGGCGAGCGGGGACCGCGCAACCGCTCGTGCCGACTGAGTCGGCAAAGGAGACGGTCGCACGTTTTCGGGGTGAGGTCGAACGCCGGCAGCGCGTCGCGCGGGCCGCGGGCTGGGTCGAGTGCGCCCAGTGCGGTATCCACGTCGATGCCGGCCCGATCTGCGTGCGCTGCGCCTGCGCCCTGGCCGAAGAGCGGGCTGCAGCGGCGGCGCGCCTGCTTTGCGATGCGCCCTGGCTCGGGTACGCCGGAACGGCGCGTCTCGTAGCCGGGTTAAGTGAGGTAGAGTACGAGCGCGTCCGAGCGCAGCTGCTGAGCCGCTGGTGGCAGACGCTGGCCCGAGCGCGCGCCGCGGGACGCATCTCGCGCAACGGGGCCGAACGCCTTATCGCTAGCTCGTACGTCTTGCTGCGCAGCAAACTGCCGCCCGAGAAGATCGCGCCCGCAACGGTGCGTAGCATCTTGGGCGACGACCTGCACGAACTGCTCTACGGAGACGTGCAGCACTAGAAGAATGGAATCAACGCGAAGCCCAATGTCGACGAACTACACAGGCGAACAGATCGAAGTCTTACGCGGCCTCGAAGCCGTACGCAAGCGTCCCGGAATGTACATCGGCAACACCGCCGAGCGCGGCCTTCACCAACTCGTCTATGAAGCGGTCGACAACGCCGTAGACGAAGCGCTGGCCGGCTACGCACATACGGTCAGCGTCGTAGTGTACAAGGACGGATCGTGTTCCGTCGAGGACGACGGCCGCGGTATTCCGATCGACATTCACGCCGAGGAGAAGTTACCCGCCGTCGAGGTCGTGATGACGATCCTCCACGCGGGTGCGAAGTTCGGCAAGGGCGGCTACAAAGTGTCGGGCGGTCTGCACGGCGTCGGCATCTCGGTCGTCAACGCACTCTCCGAATGGATGCTCACGCAGGTAAAGCGTGACGGCTTCCTTTGGACGATGAAGTTCGAGCGCGGCATTACGGTACAGAAGCTCAAGAAGGCCGGCAAGACCGAAGGGACCGGCACGCTGCAGTGGTTCAAGCCGGATCCCGACGTGTTCGAGGTGACCGAGTTTCACTGGGACATCCTTCAGAAGCGCCTGCGCGAACTGGCCTTTTTGAACCGCGGCCTCTCGATCACGCTGCGCGACGAGCGCGGCGAGTCGGTACGCGAGCGGACGTATAAGTTCGACGGCGGGATCGTCTCGTTCGTCGAGTGGCTCAATGAGAAGAAGGATCCGCTCCACCCGATCATCTCGACGAACGCCGAGCGCGACGGTGTCGACGTCGAGGTAGCGATGCAGTACACCGATACCTACGCGGATCAGATTTTCTCGTACGCGAACACAATCGGCACCATCGAAGGCGGCATGCACGTGCAAGGCTTCCGCCAGGCGGTGACCACCACGATCAACGGCTACGCGCGTAAGCGCGGCATGCTCAAAGAGTCTGACAGTTCGCTCTCAACCGACGATATCGTCGAGGGTTTAACGGCGGTCGTCTCCGTGAAGCTCCAGGACCCGCAGTTCGAGGGGCAGACGAAGACCAAGCTCGGCAACGCCAAGGTGCGTAGCATCGTGGCGAGTCTCGTCTCCGAGCGGTTCGAGTTCTTCTTGGAAGAGAACCCGAAGTACGCACGCGCGATCATCGAGAAGTGCATGCAGGCGCAACGGGCGCGCGACGCGGCAAAGAAAGCGCGCGACCTCTCGCGCCGCAAGAACGCGCTCGAGGGCTCGGGCCTGCCCGGCAAACTCGTCGACTGCAAGAACGGCAATCCGGCGGAGAGCGAACTCTTCTTGGTTGAAGGCGATTCAGCCGGCGGTACCGCCAAAGGCGGGCGCGATCCGAACACGCAAGCGATACTGCCGCTGCGAGGCAAGATCCTCAACGTCGAAAAGGCGCGGCTCGACAAGGTGCTCGCTAACGAAGAGATTCGCACGATGATCACCGCGCTCGGTACGGGATTCGGCGACGAGTTCAACGTCGAAAAGCTGCGCTACCACAAGATCATCATCATGACCGACGCCGACGTCGACGGATCGCACATCCGGACCCTGCTGCTCACGTTCTTCTACCGGCAGATGAAACCGCTGGTCGAGGAAGGTTACGTCTTCATCGCGCAGCCGCCGCTCTACGGCATTCGCAAAGGCAAGAATCAATGGTGGGCGTTCTCCGAGGCCGAGCTGAAGTCGATCGTCGGTGAGGACGGTAAAGACTTTACGATTCAACAGTACAAGGGCCTCGGCGAGATGGACGCCGAGCAGCTTGCGGATACGACGATGGAGGTCGGTAATCGGCGGCTCAAACAGATTACCGTCGAGGACGCCGTCGAAGCCGAACAGATATTCACCGATCTGATGGGCGACAAAGTCGAGCCGCGTAAGCAGTACATCTTCGAGTACGCCAAGAGCGTCAAGAATCTGGATATATAGCTTCCTACGCTGTAGCTCAGCTTTAGAAGGTCCTTAGAGAGGCGGGGCACTCGCGACCCCGGGGGGTATATCAACGCGAGGACCTCACGTGCGCAAGCCTTTGGCGATCGGCCTGGTGGCCGCGATTCTGGTCGTAGGGTTCGTGATCGCGGGAGGTCACGGACTGCTGCGCTTTGGGATCGAGAAAAGCGCCGGGCTTGCAAGCGGCTATCGCATCGATATCGCGACGCTGCAGATGAGTGCAACGCGCACGACGCTCCAAGGCGTGCACGTAGAGCGTGCCGGCGAACCGGTGCTCGATGCGCGACGAATCGTCGTCGAATACTCATTGCGCGATCTGTTGCCCGGGAGTCGTCACCGTTTTGGTTTGACCGGCATCGAGTTGGACGGTGCGCGCGTGACGATCGCCCGGCTCGCAAACGGCGAGTACGATCTCAATCTTCCCGGACCGCCGCGGTGGTCGCCGCCGGCGCCCGCGCGAATGAACCCGGTTCCGCTGCGCTTTTGGTTGCGAATGCACGACGCAAGCCTCGAGTTTCTCGAGCCGGCAGCGTACGACGTGAGCGCGAAGCACGTCCTCGTCCACGCACTCAATGCCGACGCCACAGTCGATACGTCGGCGGTGACGCGGTACCGGTTGACCGGCGCGTTCAAAGAACGCCGCCCGGAGCCGTTCGTGCTCGCCGGGAGGATCGACGTGATTCGGGGATTCGCGATGCACCACGCGACGGCGGCGCGCTTTCCGCTGCGCGCGCTCGCGAACTACTTTGCCGACACGGCGGCCGTCCGAATCCTCAAAGGTGCGGCGCGGAACTTTGACGCGCGCCTCTACTCGCTCGACGTCAAGCCCGACGGCAGCGCGAACTATCACGTGAGCTTGAGCCTCGATGTCAACGGCGGGCGCATCGCCATGGAATCGCTCGCACAACCGATAGACGACGTACGCGGCCGGTTGCAAGTCGTTGACAACGCGTTCTTTGTCCGCGACCTGCGCGCGGAGCTCGTAGGGATTCCGCTGCGCATTACGGGCGGGGCCTACGATTTGACGGGTGCGCTGACGGGACGCGCCCGTTTGCGCCTCGGAATCGACGGCAGCGGCGACTTTTCGCAGCTGCGGCACGCATTCTCTTTTACGAACGAACAGCCGATTTCGGGCAAGCTGCGGATGGGCGTGCTCGTCGAAGGGCCGATCGACGACCCGGTCATCGTCGCACGCGCGGACGCCGCACACGCGACCTATAGGACGGTGCCGTTCGACGCGATGCACGCGCTCGTCGTCTATCATACCGGCGTCATTGCGCTAGCGCCGTTGCATGCCTACTACGGCGGCTTGGAAATCGGCATTCGCGGCACTATGAATCTCGGCGATCACGTCGATTCGCATTTTGCCGTCCATCTGCGTGGATCGGCGAGCCGGCTGCCCTATCTAGACGAGATGCTTGGGAACGAGCCGATCGTCATCGACGCCGCCGTCGCGGGAACCGATTTACTCTTTCGCGTCAACGCTGCAGCGGCATCGGAGCTGGGGTCCGACCGCGTCGCCGCACTGCTCGAGATGAATCCGAATGGGACAGTCGCCGTCGATCCGTTCTGGTTCCACACCGAGCGCGGCGACTTCGACGGCGGCTATCTCTTAGACCGGCCGCGTGGTACGAGCGCGTTTTGGGCGCGGGCGGCCAATCTTCGCATGCGCGCACCGGCGGTGAAAGCGTTTCCCGGGATATCGCTGCCGCAGATTCCTCCGGTCGACGCGCGACTCATCGGTATGACGGTCGCGGGCGGCGGTTCCGGAAACCACGTCGTAATAGGCGGCCTCGTCAGCGGGAAAGATACGACGATCAGCCAGGTGCGGTTCGACCGGCTCGACGCGTCATTTGCCGGAACGTTTCGAGAGGCGGCGGTGAACGTGTTGCACGCCGCCGGACCGTGGGGCTCGTTCGACGGCAACGGCGCGTTTTCGACGCAGCGTTTCGTTGCGTACGGTGCGTATCGCGGTTCGTTCGAAGGATTGCAGCCGTTTCTCGGCAGCGCGATTCCGGGCCACGGCCGGCTCGGCGGCATGGTCGGCGTCGCGATCGAGCCCCAGCGCATCATCGTGCAAGGGCACGGACCTGACGATGCACGGCGCAACGTTACGGGGCATTCCGTTGACGCACGCATCGATCACGCTGGCGGTCGCCGGAAACGAGCTGCGCGTCTACTCCGCGCACGCGCATGCCGCCGACGGCGACGTCGTCGCGGCCGGCAAGTTCTGGGTCGGCCCTTCGACCGGCCGCATTCCGCGCACCGACCAGCTCACGCTCGTCGCCAATCACCTCGATGCTCGCGGCCTTCGGGGCGTCGGGTTGCCGCTCGACGCCGGGCGCCTTTCGGCAATCGGCAACCTCGCTGCGGGCGCGCCGCTGCCGGCATTCGACGGCGGCGTTACGATCGCGCGCGGACACATGGCGCAGTACGCGATCTCCGGCGGCGGCGACGTGCACCTCGCCGGAAACGGCGTCGCGCTGCGGCGCGTCGTAGGTTCGTTCGGTAATACGTATGCGCGGATCGACGGCAGTATCGATGCGCTGACTTCGGGCCTTCCCGCGTACGGGCTCGACGCGAACGTGCCGGCGGCCGACATCGCAAGCGCCATGCGGACGTTCGGATTGCCGAACTACACGATGGAAGGCTCATTTAACGCGCGCCTGCGCGTCGGCGGCAGCAGCCGTTCGCCGACCGTCAGCGGATACGTCGGCGTACCTGCTGGTGACGTCAACGGTTTACCTTTTATCGACGGCAGCGCGACGCTTGCGGCGAGTACGAGCGGCGCGAGCGTCCACCACGGACGAGTGCTCATCGGGACGACGTACGCACACTTCACCGCCGTCTCGTTGCCGCATGAGAGCGCTATGCACGTGAGCGCGAAGCGCGCCGATCTCTCCGACTTCAACAACTTTTTCGATACCGGTGACACGCTCGACGGCAATGGAAGCCTGCGTTTCGCCGCCGCGTCGCGCGCACAAAGCATCACCTCGAGCGGCGACATTAACGTCCGCGGCTTTCGCTATCGGAATCTCCCAATCGGCGATACGCGGCTAGTATGGTCGAGCGCGCACAACCGTATCGCCGGTTCGCTCGCCGTCGGTGGAAGCGAAGGGATACTGCATGCGCGAGGTTCGATCGCGTTGACGCCACAGGCGCAATGGCAGTCGGCCTTCGCGCGATCGGAGCTCGATCTCACCGGAGACGTGCGCGATCTCGACCTTTCTCTGTGGCTGCCCGCATTGGGGCTGCACGCCGTGCCGATTACGGGGCGGGCCTCGGGAGAGGCACGAGTGCGCGGACGCTATCCGGCGCTCGACGTGGCGGGCAACGCGCGTGTCACCAGTGGTACGCTCGGACCGTTGACGCTCGACAGCGCGGAGGTCGCATTGCATTCAGTCGGGCGCCGCATCGCAATCGAACGCGCCGAACTCACCACACCTGAGCTCGCTGCATCCGCAAACGGTTCGCTCGGGCTACGCCCGGCGGATCCGCTCGACGTTAATGTTCACGCCTCGACGGACAAGCTCGCGCAGCTCGTTTACGAGTTCTCGCGCAAGCGCATCCCCGTCGTCGGTTCCTTCGAATCGAACTTACGCGTCGGTGGAACCTATAAAGCGCCGACGTTTCTCGCCGACTTCGATGGAACTAACGTGCAAGCGTACGGCGATCCCGATTACGTCGTTCTACGGTAAGATACGCCTGCACGGAAACTCACTCGTCCTCTCAGATGCAAGCGCGAGCTTCACGCGCGGTCAGGCGACGATTGCCGGATCCGTTCCGCTGCAACTCGCGCCGCTGCGTTTCGCGGAATCGAATCAGCCGGTAAGCTTCGATCTCGATGTCGTTAATCTCGACCCGTCTATTTTCGACGCCGTGCTCGGAAACAACACGAAACTCAGCGGCCTCATCAACGGGCACATCGGCCTCTCGGGAACGGTTGGGGATCCGATCGTCGTCGGCCATGCATCGCTTGCGAGCGGATCGTACGTGAGCGATCTCGAGCGCACGCCTATTACGAGCACCGTCGCGCAGCTGAGCTTCAATCACACGTCGGCTTCTATCGATCGCCTTTCGGCCAACGTCGGCACGGGCAGCGTCCAGGGATCGGGACGCGTCGCGTTTCCGAACGGCGTTGGCGCGCCCACGATCACGTTCACCGGCGTCGCCCGCGGAGCTCAGCTCAATCTCCCCGCGTACGGGACGGGAACGCTCGACGCGCGGATCGCGCTGACGAAGAACGCCGGGACGACGGCGCTGCTTTCCGGCAAGGTTGCTCTCAGCAATGCAGCGCTTCCGTTTGCCGCGTTCGTGAAGGCCGCGCAACAATCGGGCTCGCTCGGCGGCGCGCCTATTCCGCTCGCGTTCGATTTGGACGCGACCGCCGGTAAGAACGTGCGCGTCCGCGGCAACGGCTACGGCGCCGGCCTCGACCTCGGCGCGAGCGGCTCGGTGCATCTCGGCGGAACGCTCTCGGCGCCGACGCTTGCCGGCACGGTCAACTCAACCGGCGGTACGCTAACGTATTTCGACCGCGCCTTTCGCGTACAGGAAGGAAACGTTACGTTCAACGCCGCCGACGGCGTCCTGCCGAACATCCACGCGGTAGCGACGACCAACGTCGTGAACCCGGATCCGGATCGAGCGCGCAACCCCTATGGCTCGGCCGATATCACGATCAAAGTCGACGGCCCCATCTCGGGCCTGAAGATCGCGTTGAGTTCGAATCCGAGCGGCTACACGCGCGACCAGATCGTTGCATTAATCGCACCGTTCGGCGGCTTCGTCAACGGCGTGGCGTTCACGACGCAATCGCGGCTGGCGGTACAATCGCCGGGCGGCATTACGCCGCTCGGCGCCGTCGCGCCGATCCCGAACGCGACCACGCAGACGAACAGCACGATCACGGTCGGCCAGGAAGCGTTCAATATTCTCAACGCGCAGTTTACCGCCGGATTGCTCGCCCCAGTCGAGACGACCCTGGGGCAGGGGCTCGGTCTTTCGAGTGTCAACCTAACGCTCGGCTACTATGGGAACGTCGGCGTCTCAGCGACGCGGGTCTTGGGCAAAGCGGTCAGCGCCGTATATGCGGTGACGTTTGGTTTGCCGCAGGTACAATCGTTCGGTCTGCAGGTCCAGGCGAGTCCGACCACGGCGGCGACGCTGAGCTTCTTCTACCAGAGCGGGCCACAACGACTCTTGCAGCTGCCGGGCTCACCGGTCGGCTACAACGCCGGGTATCTCGCGGGTCAGCCAATCATAGGGAACAGCGGCTTTAGCTTAACCGCTCAGCACTATTTCTGGTAGTCGCTTGGCGGTTATGGAAGTTTGATTAGACGCGCACTCAGGCTCCCTAGACGTGCAAGGACACGGGGTTTGGGGGGCGGAACAGGGCGTGCCGGGTCGCAGGAAGCGCGCTCGCGCGGGTTGGCCCATGCTGACGCAGATCAGCCCCTCTCGGTGATATTGAGGACGAGTTTCTTCGAATGACCTTTGACCTTCGGTGGCGCTTACGTGCATTGAAGCGCCCCGCGGGCGCACTGCTCGCAGTTGTGATTGCGGCGCTGGGGACGCAGCCCGCAATCTCGGCGACGGCACCGAAGATCGTCTCGGTCGACGTGACCGGGAATCTGCACGTTCCGACGCAGACGATCATGGCGGTCATCGCGGCGCGACCCGGTCAACCCTACGATCCGAAGGTCGTCCAGGAGGATCTGGCGCGCATCAACGCGCTCGGATACTTTGCCGATATCGCGCCGCCGCTCGTGCGGGCGCGGCCGGGCGGCGTGGCCATCACGTACCGGGTCATCGAAAACCCGGTCATCACGAAGATCCTCTTCACCGGAAATCAGAAGGTCCCGAGCGACACGCTCCTGGCGCTGATGGACCTCTCGGTCGGTCAAGTCTTCAACACGAACACGTTCCGTCAGGACGTCCTCAAGATCAACAACTACTACGAGCGCATCGGCTACGGCGGCCAGGTTCCGACGCACGTCAAGGACCTCAACCTCGATCCGAAGACCGGCGTGCTCACCCTGGTCATCCAAGAGGGGCTTATCGTCAAGCACATCATCATCGGCGGCGACCCGCTGCTCCCACCGCCGCTCATCATGCCGTCGCTGACGCTCAAGCCCGGCAGCGTCTACTCCGACGCCGTCCGCGACGCCGACTATAAGGCGCTGCAGAAGCTCTACGAAGATCGATTTCACCTCGAGGTCGGGAACTTCGAAGGCGGTATCGACCCGTCGTCGATCGACCTCAAAGCCGGTACCGCGGACGTGAAGTACAATATCTACGTCGCGCGCATCGCGGTCGTCGAGATCACCGGCAATACGCGGACGAAGGACGCGGTCATCCGCCGCGAGCTGCGCGAGCGGCCGGGCATGGTGCTCAACACCGACGCGATCAAGCGCGACTACGAGCGCCTCAACTGCGCTGAACTTCTTCTCGAAGGTCGAGCCGGACGTCAAGCCCGGGCCCGATCCGAAGAAGCCGCAGGACGTCACGCGTCGTCTGGCACGTCACCGAACAGCGCACGGCGTCGGCATCGGTCGGATTCGGCTACTCCGGCGGCTTGACCGGCCAGGGTCTCTACGGCACGCTCGGCTTTCAGCGACAACAACCTTGCACGGAACGGGCAACTCGGCGGCATTCAGTTCGAGAACGGCGCGCGCACCGGCGTCGCGCAGCTCTCGGTCTCCGTGCCGTACCTGAACAACACGCCGCAGGGCGCAGAAATATACCGTGGGCGGCTCGATCTTCACAAACAGTAACACGTACTACTATCCGGTCTACGACGTCACGGGAGTCGGCGTTCGATTCCGAGCATCGGCAGCAACCAGATTCCGATTCCCGTGACGCTCTACCCGACGAACAACTCGCGCGCAGTCAGCAACGTCGTCGCGACGAGCACGTCGAGCGCCGTCGGAGCGTCGGGGAACATCGGCCGTCGCTTGAGCGATTACACGATACTCTCGCTCGCGTTGAGCGGACAGACAATCAAGTACAACACGACGGTGCCCTCGCCGTACTACTTCCAAGGGAATCAGCCCAACATCTTCATCGGTCCGACGCCCAGCCCGATCAACTCGTCGAGCAATAACTACGGCGGATCCTTCGGCATCGCCGCGTCGTCGATCGCCAACGTCAACACGGGCGCGCCATATAATCTCATTACGACGGCGCTGAGTCTGCAGACGATCACGCTCGACGATCCGTTCAATCCGCGCTCCGGCGTCAAGGCGCTGCTACGGCACAGATTTCGGTGCCGGCGCTTGGGCTCCAACTTTTCCTTTACCGAAGAGACGCTCGACATCGCGAAGTTCTTCCCGTTACTGCGGAACGCAACGTTCGGCATACACGGCGTCGCCTACAACTCGACCGGCGTCATTCCACCGAGTTCGCTCTTTACGTTCTCCGACCAACAGATGCGGGGGTACAACCAGGTCTTCTACGCCACCAACGCGTTCCTGGGACAGGTCGAGCTGCGCCAACCGCTCTCGCTCGATCGGCGAATCACTCTCGCCGATCTTCGTCGACGAGCTCGACTATCATATTCGCGGGGCGTATCCGCTTCTGAACCCGTACACCAATCGCATCGTCGGCTATCCCGCCAACTGGGCGCTCTATGGCGACGCCGGGTTCGGCGTGCGGTTTGACGTTCCGCAGCTAGGCTTGCGCACGGTGCGCATCGACTTCGCTCGCGGCGTCAACGGGACGCATACGAGTTTTGGCATCGGTCAGAGCTTCTAGGACCTTTTTTAGGATACTTTAGGATAGAATAAGGGAAGATGAAACTGCGGTCAGCGATTCTCTTCGCCGCTGCGATCCTCGTGGCGGTTGGTACCGTTCCCGCTGCGACGGCGGCGGATCTCACGGATGTCGGCTACATCGATCAAGCCGAGCTCGCCAACCTCCCGGCGTTCCTCGGGGCGAACGCACAGCTGGCCGCCTATAAGGCGCGGCTCGACGCACAGTATAACTCGGCGGTAAAGCGCCTGAACACCGATGCCGACCGGCAGCGCCTCTCGTTGCAGTTTCAGCAGCAGCTCAACGACAAACAGCGCGAGCTCGTCGGCCCGCTCTATCAGCGCGCGCAGCTCGCGATCGCGTCGGTCGCCGTGACCCGCAATCTTTCGATCGTCGTCGATAAGCGCATCGTAATCTACGGCGGCCAGGACATCACCAAAGACGCCGAAACCTTGTTCTTGAGCCCGCAGGCGATCGCTCCGGCGACGGCCTCGCCCGCGCCGTCCGCGATAGGCTTCGTCGACCAGACCGCGCTCGATAGCCTGCCGAAGGTCCAGACGGCCAACGACCAGATGGCGCAATACGCCGCTACGCAGCGTCAGATATATTCGCCCAAGATCGCGCAAGCGCGTAGCAACAGCGATAAACAGCAGATATTTCAGCAGTACAACAAAGCACTCTCCGACAAGCAGGAACAGCTGCTCAAACCGCTGGTCGATCAGACGAAGGCTGCAACCGCCTCGGTAGCTCGCAAGAAGAACCTGCTGCTCGTCGTCGACCGTGCGGACGTAATCTACGGGGGTACGGACATCACGACGGATGTCCAAAATGAGCTCGGCAAGTAGGCGGGCGGCGTGGCTTTTGCCGGTTGGAATCATGGCTGCGTGGTTGACCGGGTGCGCGCCAAATGTCCACTCGTCTTCGGTGCGCGGAGTCGGATACGTCAAGCTCGACGACGTCATCAAACACCATCCGCTCTATCCGCAGCTCGCACAGCTCGACGATGCGATCGCCGCGATCAACCTGCAGGCAGCGGCGCCGCACGTGCCGTTGAGTGCGCAACAGATCGCGCAGCAGACCTCCGAGCTCAACCGTGAACTGGTTGCAGCCCAACAGCGTGCCAATAAGATTCTCGCACAGAAGCAACGAGATTACGGGCGCCGTGAAGAGCAGGCCGTGAGCGCGGCGATGGCGGCTGCCGGCGTCTCCGGCGGCGGTGCGCAGGCAGCCGCGCGCATGAGCTCGACGTCGGCGCAACAGGCGCAGCAAGCCGCGAACGCAGCCAACGCCGACTATGTGGCCTATCAGCAGAGCGTCATCGCACAAGACAACGCGGCAAGCTCGTCGATCGTGCGGCAGCTGCAAGTGCAAGCGGCGCAGAAGTATCGCGCAAAGGCCGAGCAGCTGCAGCAAAATGAGACCGACCTCTCCTTGCGTTTGACGCAGCAGGATGCCGCGCAGCGCCTCGCTGTCAAAATGCGACTTTCGAACCTCGCGCTCGATCCCACGGAGCGGAAAGAGGCGCAAGCGCAACTCGACGCTCTGAACTCCAAAGAAGAGTCTGCGATGAACGCGCAACGCAAAGCCGACGCGGCAACTCTGCGCGCCTACCAGGCGCAACTGAGCCAGCAGACGGGCGAGGCAGTCCGCAACCAAGTCGGAGCGATAACGGCGCAGACGCAGGCAAAGCTCGCGGAGCATCGCAACGAGGTGGGCGCGCAGCTGCGCAATATCGGCCCGCCGTCGATGCCTGCGAACCTGTCGCCGAAGGTGCAGGAACAAATCGCGCAGATCCACCGGCAGTTCGTCGCGCAGTTTCAGGCCGACGTCGGGAAGACGATCGCCGACTACAATGCGACCAAGGCCGATCTGGACCGTCAGTTCGAAGCGCTCCACGGAGCCGACGTCGGCGCGACGGGCGCCGCGGCGAAGCAGCTCGACGCACTCCAGCGCCAGCGCGACGATCTTTACGCCCAAATGGTCGCGCAGGTGCAGCGAGAGGCGACACGCATCGGGCGCGAAGAAGGATTCAGCATCGTATTCATCCACGTGCAGGCCGCGAATGGCGGCTACGACCTGACAAACCAACTCATCAAAGATATTGAGAGCCTACACGAGTGAAAAAATTTGCACCGATTTTCCTTTGGGCGATTTCAGCCGCATTGACCGGCTGCGCGACGCAGAGCCCGGTTGGACTCGTCGACGTCCAGCGCATCGTAATGAACTGGCCCGTCTATCAAAACTACCAGAATCAGTTGCTCGTCGAAGAGCGCGCGATTGTGGGTCAGAAAACGAATGCAGCCAGTAAACAACGGGCGGCGCTCGTGCTGCAACGGAAGTATGCCAAGATTACCGATCAGCTCTCCCAGCAGATTCGCGACGTTGCAGCGCAAATCGCAACCCGGCGCCAGCTCAAGCTCGTTGTCACGCGTCAAGGCATCGGCTACGGGGGGGTCGATATCACGAGCGATGTCGAGAAGGCGCTGAACATTACGGAGAAGTCGACGCCGCCTCCCAATTAGGGAGCCGAACTTCGTCATGCTTGGAACGCTGCAAGAGTTGGCGGACCGAGTCGGCGGTCGCGTTGTGGGCGACACCGGCGTCACGATCGCTCGTATCAGCACGGTTGACGAAGCGACGGACGACGCGTTGACCTTCGCAACCGACCAACGGTATCTTGCGGCGGCGCTGACCAGTAAGGCGGCCGCGATTCTGGTCGACGCAACGCTGGTCGGCGGCGAGGCCGGCAAACCGCTGCTCGTCGTCGACAACGCACGCCACGCGCTCGCGCAGCTCCTTCAGCTCGGTCGCGCGCGTAAGCCGCGCGGTCCGTTCCGGCATCCAACCGCGGTCGTCGAAGCCGACGCGCGCATCGCCGCCGACGTCTATCTCGATGCCGGCGTCTATATCGGTCGGGGCGCATCGATCGGGTTGGGAAGCGTCATCGGCGCCGGTGCCTTCGTCGGCGAGCGCGCGACGCTCGGCGAATCGGTTTGGATGCATCCGCACGCGTGCGTGCTTACCGAGAGCCGTATCGGTAATCGCGTCGTTCTGCATTCCGGTTGTGTGATCGGAAGCGAAGGTTTCGGGTGGGCATTTACGGACGATCGGTTGGAGCGCATCCCGCAGATCGGAAACGTGGTGCTCGAAGACGACGTAGAGATTGGTGCGAATACGTGCGTCGATCGTGCGCAGACGGGCAGCACGCAGGTCGGCGCGGGCACGAAGATCGACAATCTCGTCCAGATAGGTCATAACTGCCGCATCGGCAAGCACTGCGTAATCGCTTCGCTGACCGGATTGGCAGGTTCGACCATCATCGGCGATCACGTCAAGGTGGCAGGACAAGTCGGCTTCAAAGGTCACATCGTCGTCGGATCCGGTGTGACGATTGCCGGACAATCCGGCGTTTGGGCCGACGTCGCAGACGGCGTAACGATCTCGGGCAACCCGGCACAAGATCATCGCGCGGAGCTACGGCGAGAGGTCATGATTCGCAGCCTGCCAAAGCTGTTCGATCGTGTGGAGGCTCTGGAGCGCGATACTACGTAGTCCGGTGCTCTTGAAGTGATGCAGGCAACGCTTCGCGACAGCCTTGCCTTCGAAGGGATCGGTCTGCACACGGGCGCGCACGCCGCGGTCGAAGTGCGACCCGCCGATGTCGACACCGGAATCGTCTTTCTCTTGGGAACGCAGCGCGTGCCGGCGATCGCACCGCGCATCGTCGATACTTCGCGCGCCACGGTCCTCGGCGAAGGTTCTGCCAGCGTATCCACGACCGAGCACCTTCTCTCGGCACTCTTCGCGATGGGCGTGACGAACGCCGAGATCAGCGTCGACGGGCCGGAGATTCCGATCGGCGACGGAAGCGCGGCCGGCTTCGTCGCCGCGATCGAGGCGTGTGGACTGGCCGAGCAGATGCGGCCGCGTTCCGCGATACATATCGACGAGCCGTTCTTCATCCGAGACGGCGACCGCATGATCGCGGCGCTCCCGGCGTCGTCGTTTTGCGTGCGTTTCGTCGCCGATTTTCCGGCACCGATCGGTACTCAATACTTCTATGGCGAGGTCGAGCCGAGTATCTACGCTCGCGAGATCGCAGCCGCACGCACCTTCTGCTATCTCCACGAGGTCGATGCCCTACGCGCGAAGGGGCTCGCACTCGGGGGCACGCTCGACAACGCGCTCGTCTTTACGCCGGAAGGGCCGATGCAGCCGCTACGCTGGCCCGACGAAGCGGTGCGCCATAAAGTCCTCGACCTAATAGGCGACGTAGCGCTACTCGGTGCGTGGCCGCAGTGCGAGATCGTCGCGGTGAAGACCGGGCATCAACTCCACGCGCAGTTCACGCAGGCGCTCTACGCGCGAGCGCACGTAGCGACGGCATAGGAGAGAGCTGTGGGCGAACTGGACATCCGGCAGATACTCGAAATCTTGCCGCACCGCTATCCGATGTTGCTCGTCGACCGGATTACCGAGTTCGAGCCAATGGTTCGGATCCGCGGTTATAAGAACGTCACATATAACGAGCCCGTCTTTGCCGGACATTTTCCGAAAAACCCGGTGCTGCCCGGCGTCTATATGATCGAAGCGCTCGCGCAGCTCGGCGGGGCGATGATTCTCGAGCCGGGCGAGTTCGCGCGCAAGATACCCTATCTCGCCGGGATCGACAAGGCCAAGTTTCGCCGCCCGGTCGTTCCGGGGGATCGCCTCGACATGGAGGTGCGCATGGTGCGCCATAAGCGCAACATCGGTTGGGTCAGCGCGCAGGCCACGGTCGGCGATCAGTTCGCGTGCTCGGCGGAGTTGATGTTCTCGATCTCCTCCGATCCGCGCATGTTCGGCGCCGAACCCAGCGTCCTTCACATGTGAGCGCGCATCGTTGATTCACGACACCGCAATCGTCCATCCCGGCGCCGTACTTGGACCCAACGTTGAAGTCGGTCCGTACTGCGTCGTCGGGGAACACGTTTCCATTCGTGCGCGGACGGTTCTGCAGGCGCACGTCGTGGTGAACGGCTGGACGGAGATAGGCGCGGAGTGCAACATCTTTCCGTTCGCCACGATCGGCGCCGCATCGCAGGATCGCAAGTATTCCGGCGAACGGGCCTTTACGCGCGTCGGTAACCGCACAACGCTGCGCGAGTACGTGAGCATTCAGCGGGCTACCGGCGAAGACGAGCTCACGGCCGTCGGCGACGACTGCCTGCTGCTCGCCTACGTCCACATCGCGCACAACTGCATCCTCGGCAACGGCGTAACGATGAGCAACTTGGCGCAACTCGCGGGGCACGTCGAAGTCGGTGACTACGTTACTATCGGCGGCCACACCGGCATCCATCAGTTCACGCGAGTCGGGCGCCACGCGATGGTCGGAGGCATGAGCAAGCTTACGAAGGACGTACCGCCGTTCTTCTTGGTCGAAGGTAACCCGTGCCGTCCGTACGGGCTCAACAGCGTCGGCCTGCGCCGCGCCGCGTTCTCGGCCAACGAACGCAACGAGATAAAGAAGTTCTACAAGCTGCTCTACGATCCAAAGTTCAACGTGTCGCAAGCCATCGAGACGATGAAGGCGGAAGTCGCGACCGTGCCCGGCCGCGAAATCATCGCGTTCCTCGAGGCGCCTTCTGAGCGCGGCGTGTTGAAGTGATCTTGCGATTCATGCTTTGCGGGCCGCTACGTGCTGCGTCGGGTCGCTCGTCGCGTCACCTCCATGTGACGCTCCTGCTACGCTGCGCTCGCGGCACCCCTGGAGGAAAGTCATGACATCCTGTCAATGCCGCTCGCGTCAGAATCCCCACCGCAGCACGTAGCGGCCCGCAAGCGCGACTCTCCCGCTGATAATTAATTAAATGAGATATTTTTTTTCAACGGGGGAAGTGTCGGGGGAGTCGATGGCGGTGTTGCTTGCCGACGCGATCCGGCGGTTCGATGCGGGCGCGCAGTTCGAGGGAATCGGAGCGGAGCGAATGCGCGCAGCCGGCTTTAGCATCTGGCGCGACCATACGGGGTGGGCGAGCATGGGACCACTCGCCGCGATTCCTAGGATTCCAAAGCTGCTGGCGATTATGGTGCTGACGGCGGCGCACATCGTGCGGACGAAACCGGATATCGTCGTGCTCGTCGATTATGGCGTCTTCAACCTGCGGTTGGCGCGGCAGCTGCGGCGATTGCGCTACGCGGGCCCGATTCTCGATCTCTTTCCGCCCGGCACCTGGCTCGACGACGCACGCAAGGCGTGCCTCGTCAGCGGCGCCACGATTCCGTTGACGGCATTCGAGCATCAGTACGATTTCTATCGCAGCGTAGGCTGTCGCATCGTCTATTTCGGCCATCCACTCGCAAGCCGCTATACGATGCGCGACGTCGTCGCGCCGCCGAACGACGGCGGAACGGTTGCACTGCTGCCCGGAAGCCGGAGCGGTGAACTGAAGCGCCACCTTCCGGTACTAGCCGCTGCATATCGGACGCTGCAACTGGTGCGTCCGAAACTGCGCGGCGTGGCCGGTGCGGCCGGCGATCGCGCACGTGCGACCATCGCGCACACGCTCGCCGCAGAAGGGCTCGAGGGCATCGAGATCGTCGACGGCGTCCTGCCCGCGTTGGCGCACGCCGACGCGGCATGGGTCGCGTCGGGAACGGCGGTGCTCGAGACCGCCCTGTCGGGGGTGCCGGCGGTAGCGCTTTACGTTATTCCGCGAGTTCTAATTCCATACGGCCGTAAGATGGTGCGGCACCGGTTCATCACGCTGCCGAATCTCGTGCTCGATCGGGAAGTCGTACCGGAGCTGCTGCAAGACAACGCTACGCCCGAGAAACTCGCCGCCGCAATAGACGGCTTGATGCGCGACTCGTCGCAGCAACGTGCCGAGTATCTCGAGCTCCGGCGCAGTTTGGGAGCGCCGGACGCGCTCGATCAGTGCGCTCGCTATGCGGTCGAACTTGCCGGCGGTGCGGCGTGATACGAATCTATCACACCTCCGATCTCCACGATCACCGCGGCATCGTGCCGCGTTTGCGCGAGCTGCGCGCGCAGCATCCGGGCCTACTCTTCGATTGCGGAGATTCGCTTCGCGGAAGTCAGAGCGTCTACCACCGCGACGAACCGATAGTCGCCGAGATGGATGCGGCGGGCTACGATGCGCAAGCGATCGGCAATCGCGAGTTTCACTACCTCTTTCCGCTGCTCCGCGCGCGAAGCGCGCGCATGCGCCATCCTCTCGTCTGCACGAACTTGGTCGACCGGCGCGGACGCACGCTCCCGTTTGCGCCGTCGCTGCGGTTCGCAGTGCCGCAGAACGCAGCCCCGTCGACAAACGTTCACGTGCTCGGATTGTTGGTCGTGCAATACCCGCCGGGAAGTCCGTGGGAACGAGTCTTCGGGTGGCGTTTTATCGATCCGGTCGAAGCGCTTGCTCCATACGCGAATTCAATGCCGGAGGGTGAGCCGTTGGTCGTCCTCTCGCATCTCGGCTTGAAACGCGATCGCGAGCTGGCGCAGCGCCTGCCGCGGATCGATCTGCTCCTCGGCGGACACAGCCACGACACGCTCGAGACCCCAGCGCACGTCGGCGAGGTTCCGATCGTTCACGCCGGCCCCTATGGCCGCTGGGTCTCGCGCAGCGAACTCGTCTATGACGAAGCGCAGCGCCGCTTTAAACTCGCCGACTTTGCGCTCGAGCCGCTCCTGAACGCCGGCTGATGCGCGTGCTCTTCGTGACCAACGGGAATGGTGAGGCTGCGATCGCCGAACGGATCGCGCTCGCCGTGCACCGGCTCGACCCCCAGATAGCGCTCGATCATTTCGCGCTCGTCGGCGAGATGCGTTCGAGCCTCATGCACGACGTCGGGCCGCGACGCGCGATGCCGAGCGGCGGTCTCATCGCGATGGGCAACGTCGGCCGGATCGCGCAAGACATTGCCGCGGGTCTGCTTGCGCTGACCTTCCGTCAGTACCGATTTTTACGCAGCGTTCGCGGAACGTATCGATGCGCGGTAGCGGTGGGCGATGTCTACGCGCTCCTGCTCACGCTCGCGACCGGTGCGCCGGTGATCTTCGTGGGTACCGCAAAGAGCGTGAACGTCGCGCCGTACGGCCGAGTTGAGGAGCGCGTGTTGCACCGTGCCCGCGCGCGTTTCGTGCGGGACGAAGCCACGGCGACGTCACTGCGCGCGCACGGTCTGCCGGTCGAGGCCGCCAACGTGATCGCCGATCTCGTCGACGGCGCCGGCGACGTTCTGGCAGAACGCGCGGTCGAAGGTTTCGCGCCGGCGCTCGCGCTCTTTCCCGGCAGCCGCGAAAGCGCGTACGACGACGCCGGCTTTCTCCTCGACGTCGTCAAAGCGATCGCCCCGGCGCAGCCTGCGCTCGGCGCCGTGCTTTCGATCGCGGGCGGCTTGGAAGTCCAACGCTTCGCGAGCGTTGCGAGTGCGCATGGTTGGGACGTCCAAACGACGGGCAACGAGGCCATCCCCCTGGTCCTCTCGATCGAGGGACGGCCGCGCGTACGCGCTTGGCGCGGCGCACTCGGGCCGTTGCTCGCACGCGTTACGCTCGTGCTTGGACAGGCTGGTACGGCAAACGAAGCAGCGGCTGCGGCCGGCGTTCCGGTCGTTGCCTTCGAGCGTGATCGCGATCGCAAGAGCGCGTGGTATCGCCGGCGCCAGCGCGGATTGCTGGGCGAAGCGCTCGCAGTCTTTCCCGGCGATCTCGATAGCGCCGCCGACGGAACGCGCACGATTCTCGCCGACTCGGCGCGCCGCGAACGAATGCGCGCCGTCGGGCGGTCGCGCATGGGAGAGCCGGGCGCCGCGCATCGCATCGCCGAGCGTATCGCGCAGTTTGCGAGCGACGGCTGATGCGGCGACTGATGCCGGGTGCGCTCGCGGTCTCGTACGTCGTGCTACCGCTCTATCCAACGTTCATCGCGCTGACAAGCGTCGCGTTTCCCGGCGTCTCGCTGCTCTCTCGACCTGCGACGATAGCGTTGCTAGGCGTCGGGTGTCTATTGGCAATCTATGCCATCTCGATGCTGATACGCTATCCGTTGCAAGGCCAGGCGGCGCTGCTCGTACCCCTGCTCACGATCTTCGGGGCGTGTATTCTAGCGGCGTTCCTCGGATTCGATCCCGGCGCGGGACTGCTCTTTTCGTCGCTGTTTGGATTGGGGATAGTTTGGCACTGCGCGATCTTGCGTTTCTATGACGATCCTGGGGCCGCAACTGCGATCTTCTGGTCGTACCTGCTCTCCGGCACGGCCGCCGCCGCCGCCGCGATCGTCATGGTCGTCGCGCGCTATCCGGTCTCGCAATATACTATCCAGCACGGACGTGCGACCGGTACGTTCATCCTGCCGGGCGAGCTTGCTGGATACCTCATCGTCTTCATTCCAATCGCCTACGCGATCGCTCGTATCCCAAGTGGACGCGCGTTGCAACTCCTCGCGCGAGCTGCGATTCTCGTCGGGGTTATCGCGCTGGCCTTGACGTATTCGCGCGCCGGATGGATGGGCTTCGTCGCAGCCGTCGCATTCTTATTGGCAGTCCAGGCGCGCCGTCTTCGCTATGGTGCGGGTGCGGCGGCACTCGCAATCGGTGCGGGGATCGCGATCGTGCTCTTACTCTTCAACGCACACCACAATCCAAGCGAGGATTACACTCGTCTCTCGATCTGGCAGGCTGCCGTCCAAATTATCGATCGCTTTCCGCTGACGGGCGTCGGACCGTTTGACTTCTCACGGCTCTACGCGATCGTTCGCGTGCCGGACGGCGAGCCGAGCGCGTTTCACGCGCACAGCCTCTATCTGACGTTTTTCGCCGAGCTCGGTCTAGCCGGCGTCGCCGCGATCGCATGGACTATCTGGCGCTTTACCTCAGAGCTGCGCTGCCGACTGGCGTACGCGTCGCCGGCGGGCACTGCCCTTGCGCTCGGTGCGGCTGCGGGACTGATAGGCGTTGCCGTGCAAGGGCTCATCGATACCGTGAGTGTCGTACTTTTCGGCCTCTGGCTGCCGACGATGGCCTTTGCGCTGGCTGCCGCCAAAAGCGGTGCCCGCAACGGCGGCGCCGAGGCGGCCCAATGAAGCGCAGCGCACGCACGATGGCGTTGGCGGCTTCGATACTCGTGGCGGCGTGCAACCCGCAGCCGCCTAAAGCGACCCCATCTCCGTCTCCGGCATCGTCGCAGCAGCCGCGCCGCTCGGCGCCGCCGATCGCGCTCGAGATCACCGGAGAGGGCACCGCGACGCGACCCGTGCATCTCATTCAGCAAGTCCACAACCGCGTCGACTACGATCTGCTCGCAAGCTCGTACGAGAGCAAAGGTCCGTCGGGAAGCGCGCGCGCAGTCTTTCACGATGCTCGCGTGACGTTTCACGATCGGCGTGGGTCGACGATCGCGGCGACCGCGCCGCGCGCCGTCGTGGACGAAACAGCGAACACCGTCACGCTGACGGACGGCGTGCACGCAAGGACGGCGTCGGGAATGACGCTGCAGTGCACGCAGCTCGTCTACCAACGACCGAGCGGCGTGCTGCGCGGCAACGGGCACGTCGTTATCACCGACGCGAAAGGATTTCGCGCCACCGGTACGAGTTTCGTTTCAGACTCTACGCTCACGAACATCCGGATGCAATGAATCAAACGCCATCGATTAAAGTACGCGGACTCATCAAGCGGTACGGTGAACGTGCCGTCGTCAACGGCGTCACCGCTGAAGTGCAGACCGGCGAAGTGGTCGGCCTCCTCGGGCCAAACGGCGCCGGCAAGACGACGACGTTCTACATCGTCGTCGGCCTCATCAAACCCGACGGAGGCACCGTCACGCTGGTCAACGGCGACCGTTCTATCGATCTCACCAGTGCGCCGATGTACGCTCGCGCGCGAAACGGCATCGGCTACCTCGCGCAGGAGAACTCGATCTTTCGTAAGCTCTCGGTTGGCGACAACATCCGCTTGATCTGGGAACAGAACGGCGTTCCACGAGACGAGCAGGAACGGCGCCTACCCGCGCTGCTCGACGAGTTCGGATTGCGCGCGTTCGTCGACGCTCGTGGCGACAGCCTTTCCGGCGGCGAGCGGCGGCGTGTGGAAATCGCGCGCGCGCTCGCGATCGAACCGGCATTCTTGCTCCTCGACGAGCCGTTCACGGGCATCGACCCGATCGCCGTCGCCGACATTCAAGCGATGATCCGCCAACTGCGCGATCGCGGCTTGGGTATTCTCATTACCGATCACCAGGTCCGCG
The DNA here is from genome assembly GCA_963758805.1 of Vulcanimicrobiota bacterium. Lineage (GTDB taxonomy): Bacteria > Vulcanimicrobiota > Vulcanimicrobiia > Vulcanimicrobiales > Vulcanimicrobiaceae > Cybelea. The sequence goes on along the minus strand of CAVWWP010000001.1, from coordinate 205,368 downwards.
AGACGCTCGCGATCGTCGACCGCGCGTACATCCTGAACAACGGTCGTATCGAAGTCTCGGGCACCGCGCAGGAAGTCCTTGACTCGGCGATAGCGCGCCAGTTTTATCTGGGTGAAGGCTTTAGGCTGTGATTCAGCGGTTTAGCACGCGTTCGCGTGGCCATACGTGCCGCGACGGGTCGCTCGTCGGCGCACCTCGTGTGCGCCTCCTGCTACGCTGCGCTCGCGGCACCCCTGTAGGAATGTCATGACCTCCTGTCAATGCCGCTCGCGTCAGAGTCCCCTCCGCAGCACGTACGGCCCCGCTCCCGCATGCTAAACCGGTTGGGTGGTGTGTTGTGAGGTTTGGTGGTGTGCGGTTTACGATTTTAGACCGTTATATGCTCGAGGAGTTGGCGGGGCCGTTTGGGTTTGGAGTGGCGGCATTCACGCTGATCTTTGCGGCAACCGAGTTTCTCAACATCGGCAAGCTCGTAAGCAACGAACACGCGCCGTTATGGGCGGCGATGCTCGTCTTTGCATGGTCGCTTCCCGGTTACGTCGTGCTCGTGATTCCGATGGCGTTACTGCTGGGGACGCTGCTGGCGATCGCGCGTCTTTCGGGCGACAGCGAGATCACCGCGCTCAAGGCCGCGGGCATCACGTTTTGGCGGATCGTCGCGCCGCTGCTCGCGGTCGGCATCGTCATGTCGTTCGTCACGTTCTATTTACAAGAAAGCGTCGTTCCGTACGCCAACGATCAGTTGACGGTCATCGAAAACGACGTCATCTATCATACGAGCGCGTTCAACCGAGATCTGACGGTGTCGGCGCCGCTGCCCGGTGGCGGCCGTCAGGTGACGATCGCGACAGCGTTCGAACCGCACTCGCGCGCGCTGCTGCACGTTACCCTGATTCAGTACGATCGCCATAACGAACCGCGCCAGATCGTCTTCGCCGATCGTGCGGATTTTACGGCTAACGAGTGGACGCTGCAAAACTCGAGCGTCTACCGTTTCAATCCCGACGGCACAACGATCGCCGAGCCTAACATCCCGCAGCAGCAGGTTCAAATCGGCGAGAATCCAACGGGTCTGGTCAAGCGCATGAGCAATAACGATCCCGAGAACATGAGCCGGTCAGAGATCGCGGACATCATTCGTTCGGGTCAGTTAACGCAGAATGAATTGCGTAAGTACGTCACGACGTACCAGGAGAAGCTCGCGCGGCCGTTTGCGTGCTTCGTCTTCATTCTAATCGCGATACCATTTGGAATGCGCTCGATTCGCTCGGGCGGGAGTACGAGCGTGGGGTTCGGCGTTTCGCTCGCTATCGTCTTTGTCTACTACGTCGTTATGACGGTCTTCTCGTTCGTCGCCGAGGCCTTTCTCTGGCTGGCGCCGCTCTGGGCGTGGATGCCGAACCTGATCTTCACCGCCATCGGTCTCGTGCGGCTGCGGCGGGTGGCGCTCGCATGAACTTCGTCGAGATCGTTCGCGGCATCGGCAACGTGGCGCTCGTCATGGTACTTTCGGGAATCGTTGCGTACGTCGGCGATCGCGTTGGCCATCAGGTCGGGCGGCGGCGATTGAGCCTCTTCGGCATTCGCCCGCGCTACACGTCGACGATCGTCGCGATCGCGACCGGAATGGTCATCGCGCTCGTCGTAACGCTGACCGCGATCTTCGCGTCGCAGCAGGTTAAGACGGCGTTTTTCAAACTGAACTCGATCAATCAGCAGATTACCGAGCTCCAGGCACGTCAGGTCGACCTCGAAGCCAAAGTCAACACGGGGCGGCTGATCATACCGGTCGACACGCTCATGGTGCCGTTCTACCGGATCATTCCGCAGTACTCGACTGCGGCGTCGCGTCTCGAGACGCTGCGCAACTACTACGTCTTCGCAATCAAATACGTCAACGCGACCTATCCGCGATTCGGCTTGCGCCCGTACACGAAGCCGGCCGACGCGGACAAGAAGATCGCGGCCCTGGCCAACGATCTCACGACGGCCGCCAAGCTCTCGCAGGCAAACGTCATGCTCACGGTGACGTCGGATCAGAATCTCTTCGAGAACGACCAGATCCATTTTGCCATCAACGTCACACCCGACGTGCGCTTCTTCCAAAAGGGACAGGTAATCGCCCAGCTCGTCATTCCCGGCAAGAGTGGCGCGAACATCAATATCGCGCTTGGCCAGCTTCAGAACTATGTTTCGATCACCGCGCGGCGTCTCGGGTTGCCGGCGTTCCTAGCCGACAATCCCCAACCGCTGCAGTTCATTCCGGACGTGCAACAGATGCAGCAGCGCATCTCGCGGCCGGGCACCTACCTTCTAACGGCCTTTGCCGCCGAGGATTTCTATCCGCATGTCGGCGGCATCCCGACCGTCATCGTGTTGACCCAGCGGCCGTGAGTCCGCCGGAGTCGGTTCTCGGAGTCGACCCCGGACGCGCAAAAGCCGGGTACGCGGTCGTCGATCGCTCGGGCGCGGTTCTCGAGCGCGGCATCGCGGCGGTCGGAGCGCTCGGCGCGCGGCTCTCGGAGCTGGCGGGGCGCCACCGTATCGCGGCGGTGGCCTTGGGTCGGGGGACGAACTCAGCTGCAATCCGGGCCGAGGTCGAGGAGCTCGGGCTGCCGGTCCACGGCGTCGACGAGTTCGAGACGACTCGGTTCGCGCGGGCGCTATACTTCGCGGATCATCCACCGCGGGGGTGGCGGCGGATCGTTCCCACCGGCCTGCAACTCCCGCCTTGCCCCATCGACGACTACGCCGCCATCCTAATAGCCAGGCGCTTCCTGGCAAGGGGCGAAGAGGCCTAACCTCCAACAAAGCATACCCCGCGCCCGGCGGATCGATCGGCGCGCCACGCGGGCGGATTTAATAGAACGGAGGCTAGGTGCGTCGAGTCGTCGGCGTGTTGGCGAGTGCAGCGCTTGCGTTTGCAAGCGTTGCTAATGTCTATGCGTCGATTCTACCGGCCACACTCCCGGCGCCTGATCTCGGATCCCAGCTGATGCGCCGCGTCTTTGGCGAGAGTTCCGATTCCAAGGCATCGTTTGCAGCTGCGTACGGCGATCGAGCGAGCGAATCGCCGCTGCGCGACCTGGCGCTGACCGTTGCGCCCTCGGCGAGCATCGCGGGGCTCGAGTTTGACCTCGCGGCTTTGCCCGCATTCGCGCAGGGAGACGATCCAAGCGGCGGTGCGCCGGGGGAGACGTTCGCGACTTCGAGCGCAATCGATGCGGCCATAATGCACAGCGACATACGCTTCGCGGCACCGTCGCTCTCCCGCGATGCCGCGGCGGCCTCGGTCGTGATTCCGGCCGCCTACCAACCAGTCGCGCCCGAGACGAGGATCTCACCGGCTCCCGGAACGCTCGCGTTCGGTCCGCTCGCGACGGCCTCAACCCAGAGCACCGGCGCTCTTCCCTCGACACGTGGGCCGGCGGCTTCTATTCCCGCTCCCTTACAGATTGGTGACGTGCAGTTCCAAGGCGCCGCGGGCGGCAGCACGACGGAGACGCCCTCGGACGCGCTGCGCGACAACGACTACGGCGCCGGCGCGAAGTTCGACGTGCGCGCCGGGAGGCGTCACGTGAGCCTCGACCTCTCGAGCAGCTACGAGCACATCGGGCGAAACGACAGCAGCACGTTCTCGTCATCGAGCCTCGACTCGGCGTCGACGTGGGAGCTTCCTAACGCCGACGCGCCGCTGGTCGTTCCGAACTATGCCGACATGAACCGGTTCTCGGTCGGCGCCGGTCTCGCCGTCCCGGTTATCCATGGCGTAACTCTCAATCTCAACTACGCCGCGCAGCGCTTCTACGGCGGTTACGGCCTGCCGGGTTTGGTCAATCTCGATGCGATCAATAACTCGTACGGCGGAAAACTCACCTTTGCCATTCCGCACACGTCGGGCATGCTCTCGATCGGCGCCTCGCAGGACCGCTATCTAGATAACGTCTTGCCGATCAACGCGTACACGCAGACTCGCGAGGACGTGAACTTTACCGTCAAGCTCTGACCGACGGCGCAATCTGCGGCGTGCGACGATTCACTCTCTGTAAAGCGATCGTCGCGACGGTCGTCGTCGCCCTCGTTCTGGCGTTCGGCGCGGTCCAGTTTGCGTCGTACGCCTTTGACGCGCGCGCAGCTGCGGCCGGAACGCTGCCGACGCGCGTTCCGCCACGCTTCGGGTTGATCGTCTACCACGCGCTCGACGCCGTCGCGCCCGCGCCATACGTTGAAGCGACGCTCGCCCAATATGCGCTCTATAACGACGACGCCGCTTCGGCGGAGCATTACGCATTGCGCCTGCCCGCCTCGCCGACGCGCGACGAGCTGCTGGCGCGCGTCGCGCGAGCGCGCGGCGAACCGCTCCTCGCGCTCGAATATTTTCTCGCCGCACCCGACGTCGATGCGATCGACGAGACCGCCGACGCACTTGCGATTCGCAGCCCAGCAGCAGCGTACGCGCTCGAACGGCTGCTGCGCGTGCGACTCGCGTTGCTCGGCACCCATCCCGACGCCGTCGCCGACGCGTACTGGCGCATGGGACGCTTCGCGAACCGCCAAGCGTGGCGCGAGGTCTCCGGCAGTCCTAAGCAGCTCGCGTGGTTGCGGCGCGGCTTACGGGATTTTGAGGCTGCAGTCGCGCTGGCGCCGCTCTCCGAACGGTACATCATCGCAGCCGCGAATCAAGCCGACCTTATGCAGGATCGAACGCGCGCGGCGGCTCTCTTCCGCGACGCGTTCGGCGTCGATCCTGCAAGCGCCGATGCAATCGCCGGGATGGGCGTCGTCGCATTCGAGCGCGGCGACCGAGCCGGCGCGCTCCGGTTGCTCGAGCAAGCCCGTGCGCTCGATCCCAACGCGCTGATGGTGCGCGCGCTCGAGCGTGACCTGCGGTGAAGATTGCGCTCGACGCGCAGCTGACCGTGGGCACGGCGACCGGTATCGGAGAGTACGAGCGCGGGCTGATCGAAGCGCTTCGCCGGCGCGGTATCGACGTCGTTGAACTATGCGAGCCGAATCTCGATCCGTGGCGCTTCGACAGGCGGCTTCTTTGGGACCAGATACTCTTGCCGCGGCGCGCGCGTACGGCGGGTGCGCAACTCCTACACTGCGCGGCCGGAACCGTTCCCGCGACGGCGCCGCTGCCGCTGGTTGTGACCGTGCACGACCTCGCGTGGCTCCACGTGCAGTCGCACGCGCCGGCGTACGCACGCTACTATTTCGGATCGTTCTCGCTGCGCGGCTACCGGCGCGCCGCGCGCATCGCCGTCGACTCGTCCTTTTCGCGCGGCGAACTGCTCGATGCGCTCGCGGGGTACGACCCGCGACGCGTTGACGTCGTCTATCCGGGCGTGGCATCGGACTTTTGCGAGATCGAGCGCGGCGTTGTGGACCGGGGATCGATCCTCGCGATCGGTACGGTCGAGCGGCGGAAGAACTTAGAAGTCTTGATTCGCGCGCTTGCGAATCTCCGCGGCGCGCGCGTTGTCGCGGTCGGTCCGAAGACGCCGTACGCTGCGGAGTGCCTGGCGCTCGCGCAGGCGCTCGGCGTCGGCGATCGGCTCGAGTTGCGCGGTTACGTGACGCGCAGCGAGGTACTCGCGCTGTACGCCACCTGCGCGGTAGTTGCAGTCCCATCGCACTACGAAGGTTTCGGTTATGCTGCTGCACAGGCGCTCTGCGCCGGCGTGCCCTGTATCGTCTCGGATCGCAGTTCGCTCCCGGAGATCGCCGGCAAGGATGCACCAATCGTACCCGTCGACGACGCCGGCGCGTGGACCGATGCGCTGCGCGCGGCGCTCAACGGCGAAGGCGACGACGCGGCCGCGCAGGCGCGGTCGAGGTCAATCGAGCGTTTCGCGTGGAGCGCGAGTGCTGCCACGATGGAAAACGTCTATCGAGCGGCGCTTTTAGTAGATCGGTGAGCCCGGGCCGCCGGGGGCGACGCTGCCGTCGTCGGGCGCGAAGATGAGCCGTAGCGGCAGGCTCGAACCGGCCTCCGGCATCGTGACGATCGTCACGCGAACGAAACCGTGCGCTGGGACGACGTACTGGCGCACTTTGTATCGCGAATACGGCGGGACTTGGTGCGATTGCACGAGCACGCCGTCGATGAGATAGGTTCCCGTCGACCGGCCGCCGCGCGGATTCTCGTAAATGGCGATCTGTTGCGGTGATGAGAGCGGGTTCTCAACGTTGACTACAAACGACTGCAGCACGCCGTAATCGCCCGAGAGTGCTTCGCCGCGAAGATCGTTGGGGAGCGGGAGCTGTCCGATCGGCAGTTCGAGATAGTCGCCGTTGACGTTCCATTGCGTCGCGAAGTGAAACTCGGGAATGGGGTAGATTCCGCGGGCATGCTTGTTCGTGCTTTCGAGCAGCTCTGAGTTGGCTAGCGCGACGTCGGGGTTGTCGTCGGCTCCCTGTGCGAAGAGCGTGAGATGGACGTTACCGCCCGAGAGCACGCGCAGCTGCAGCAGCGTGCAGACGATCGCGCCTGCCGGCAGATCCTGCGTGCCGATGTTGATCGACGTTTTACCGGGGATCGTGAGCAGTCGTCCTTGGTTTTGCACGACGTTGACCAGAAACTGTTTCGTCGCCGCGTGGCCGACGGCCATCTCGTTGGGCGACGGGCCGCCGCGACCGCTGATGAACTGCACGATCGAAGGTTCGGGCGAGAGGTTCTCAGCGCGCAAGACGATGCGGCGATCGGGCTGTTCGGGCGGATTGTAGTGAAAGTAGAGAAAGCGCGAAGGCTGGTCGTACCGGAGGTCGGCGGAGAATAGCACGCCGTTCTCGGTAAGGCGCTCGGGATAGTCGCTCACCATGAGCGAGCCCGGCGATATCCGCGGCACCGCGATGTTGCGGACGTCGACGTTCGTGGAGCCGTTGACTTCGAAGTAGTCGGTGCCCTGGATGAGTATGGGAACGTTGAAGTTTGCGACGTCATCCTGGTCGAGCGATCCGCCGAACGGGACGTCATCCGCGCTGACGAGGATCTGGGCACCGGTCCGCGCCTGGGCGGCTTCCCGAACCGCTCGCGAAACCTGTTCGCGGATGAACTCGTTCGACGCCGGATCCCCGGTGAGCTGGAGCGTGACATGCGGTGCGATGCTTCCGGCAAAATACTCGACGCGAACCGGAACGGCGGTGCTGATGTGGCGCGAATCGGTGATGATCACGTCGGTCTCGCCGGGCCCCTTCCCGATCAACGTCACGCGCTGCGTCGTCTGGTTGACCGAGACGTCGAGGATCGACGGATTCTCGGCGACGGCCGTGATAGGCGCGATCGCCGAGCCGACGCTGAGGTCGACCGATGCTCCGACGCCGACCGAAGCCGCCTCGGGCGCAACGGTGATCGGCGGCGGCGTCGCCGGGGGCGGCGGCGTAGGCGTGAAGCCCGGCGGGGGCGAGACGAGCGGCTGCGAAGCTGCGGGCGCGGGCGACGGATAGGCCAGCGGTGTGGGCGTCGGATTCGGTGCGACGCCGTAGAGCGCAGCGAACCCGGCGAGCAATAATACCGGCGGGTTGCCGAACAAACGCGCTGCAATCCGCCGCCTCATGCTCGCTCTATTTTGCGTCTATGCTATTTGTGCCTCGGAGCGGCTAACTGCCGATGCCAAAAGCGTCTTATAACCGACGCTCGGAAAGAGAACCGTTACCAGGTCGCGCTCGGCGCGCTCCACCGTACCGACGCCGAACTTTGCGTGCTGGACGACGTCGGCGATCTTGAAGCCGCCGGTCGCGACGGCCTCGCCCGTTCCACGGCGCAGCGCCCGCAAGCAACTATCGCACGCGCCGCAGTTCATGCGATCGAAATCCTCGCCGAAGTAGTTAAGGATGAAGCGGCGGCGGCACGAGGTTGTCTCGGCGTACTGCAGCATCATCGCGAGCTTACTCTGATCGTAGGACTTCTTCGTGTCATAGTTCGCCAGGTTGAGGATGAGGTCGCGGTTCTTCCGCACCGCTTCGGTCAAACCGTAGGCCGACTTGCCGATGTGCTCGATATAGCCGGACTTTTTCAGCAGCGCCAGGATCACTTTGAGCTTAGTGAGCGGTAGCTGTAATATCTTGCGCAGGTCGATCATCGAGACGCCGGAGCTCTGAGCGCCGAAAACCTCGATCGTCCCGAAGACGCGCTGCACTTCTTCGACGTCGGGGTACTTGCCGGTGAGGAAGTAGTTCTGCACGCGCGTGTCGCTCATTCGGTAGATGAGGATACAGCGCGACGGCAGGCCGTCACGCCCCGCACGACCCGCTTCCTGGGTGTACGCTTCGAGCGACCCTGGCAGATCGTAGTGCACGACGAACCGGATGTTCGGCTTGTCGATGCCGAGACCAAACGCATTGGTCGCGACGACGGCGCGGATTGTTTCGTCCATGAAGAGGTTGTGAACCGCCGTACGATCCTCTTTATGGAGCTTCGAGTGGTAGACGGCGGCCGGAATGCCCAGCTCGCGCGCCAGATATTGTTGCACCTCAAGCGCGTTCTTGATCGTCGCCGTGTAGATGATGCCGGTACCCTCGAGCTGGTCCTCACCGGTGAAAAGCGAGCTCAGAATCTTGAGCTTATGCGCTTCCTTGTCGGCTTTTCGCGCCTCGTATATCAGGTTCGGCCGATCGAATCCACGTACGATCGGCTTAACGGAATCAATGCCGAGCTGATGCAGGATGTCTTCGCGCACCGACGGCGTTGCGGTCGCGGTCAACGCAAGGACCGTCGGATGGCGGAGTTTCGCGATCACGCCGCCGAGCGCGAGATAAGCGGGCCGGAAATCGTGACCCCACTGGCTGATGCAGTGGGCCTCGTCGACGACGAAGAGCGGGACCTCGATCGACTGGAGCAGGCGCAGAAAGTTTTCGTCTTCGAGTTTCTCGGGCGTCGTATAGGCGATGCGGATCGTGCCCGATGCTATGCGCTCCCGCGCGCGCAGCTCTTGCTCCTCGGAGAGCGTCGAGTTCAGCGCGACGACGTCGGTAATACCGCGCTCACGCAGCATGTCGAGTTGATCTTTCATCAACGCGATGAGTGGGCTGACGACGACGGTCGTCCCCTCGAGAAGCAAGGCCGGCAGCTGGTAGGTAAGGCTCTTTCCGGCGCCGGTCGCGAGAATTGCAAGCGTGTCCTGGCGTTGCAAGACGCGGGACACAACGTCTTCCTGGCCCGGGTAGAAGGACTCAAACCCGAACTTTTCTTGCAGCGCGGCGCGCAAATCCACGGGGCCTCTCTCTTGTTCGATCCCGAAATTCAAACCCAAGCACCATTGCTTGGAAGCAATTAGCATAACCGGTCCTTACTACGGCCCGTTGCAACATACCCGGCGGCAGGCGCTCCTAAACGGCCTGCGTAAAGTTGGAGCGCCGTGTCGCTCTACCGTACCTGGCGCCCCTTAACGTTCGCTGACTTGGTCGGCCAAGACGCGGTCGTTCGCACGCTCACTGCGGCCATTGAGGGGGGCAAGCTCGCTCACGCCTACCTCTTCTCCGGCCCCCGCGGGTCGGGTAAGACGTCGGCGGCCAAAATCCTAGCGCGTTGCATCGACTGCGTCAACGGCCCAACCGCGACCCCCGACAATACCTGCGAGAACTGCCGCGCGATGCTGGCCGGGACGGCCCTCGACGTCCTGGAGATCGATGCCGCCAGCAACCGTGGGATCGACGAGATTCGGGCGCTGCGCGAGGCCGTCAAGTTCGCCCCGGCGACCATGCGGATGAAAGTCTACATCATCGACGAGGCGCACATGCTTACGAAAGAGGGTGCCAACGCCTTTCTCAAGACCCTCGAGGAGCCGCCGCCTCACGCGATCTTCATTCTCGCGACCACCGAACCCGAGAAGCTGCCGGTGACGATCCTCTCCCGCTGTCAGCGCTACGCCTTCCGGCGCATCGCAACTCCGGTGATGATCGAGAAGATGAAAGAGATTGCGGCCGCCGAGAAGATCGCCATCGACGACGACGCGCTGGCGGCGATCGCGTATCGCGCCGATGGTGGATTGCGCGACGCGTTGACGATGCTCGAACAGGTCGCCGCGTTTTCCGGTGGCGAGCGAGTCTCGGTGCAGACGCTCGACCTCGCATTTGGTTCGACGGGACGCGAGTTCGCCCAGGCTTTACTCGAAGCGACGATCGCCCGCGATGCCGTGGCGGCACTTGCGGCCGTCGAGTCTGCCAGCGATGCGGGCACCGATTTGACGGTGCTCGTGCGCAGCTTGATCGCGGGATTTCGGCACCTGTTGGTCGCGCGTGTCGACCCCGCGCTGCTCGAACGCGATCTAGCACCGCCTGACGTCGAACGGGCCGTGCGCCAAGCCGCCGGCGTATCGCAGGCGACTATCATCCGCGCGTTACGCGTGCTCACTGAGGCGCTCGGGTTGGCGCGCTCCGGCGGTAACGTCAGGCTGGAGTTGGAGGCGGGACTCCTGCGACTGATTCTAGCGAGCGAAGATCCCTCGCTCGACGCGCTCGCGTCGCGCGTAACCGCGCTCGAGGAACGCAAGGCCGGCGCGGCACCGCAGACGCCGGTTCAAGCGCCGCCTTCGCCTTCCGCGTCAAAGGGGAGTGCCGCACCCGCCACGCGATCCGAGCAAGCGCGGCCGGAGCTCTCCTTGCAGAAGGTGCGTGCGGCGTGGCAGAGCGTGCGCAGTCGCGTCGAGAGCGAACGGCAATCGTTGCGAGCGCCGCTCTCGCGCGCGGCGATAGAATCGGTTGAGAGCAACGCGCTGGTTCTCAAGCTTCCCGACGCGTGGAGCGCGGATGCGTTGCACGATCACGCGGCGCTCATCGAAGCCGCGATTGCCGACGTCCTGGGCACGCCGCTGCGGCTGACGCTGCGCGTCGACGGCAGCAGCGGAGGACAGAAGGGATCCGCACCGAGCGGCGTTGCGTCGGTGACGGTTGCACCTGCGCGCGAAGACTCGGATGCGCTGTTCGACTACGCCAACGAACGGATACGATAATGATGAATCAAGGTCAGCTCATGGCCCAAGTCAAGAAGATGCAGGCCGAAATGGCCAAGGCCCAGGAGGAGCTCGCAACTACGGTCGTTACCGGGACCGCGGCCGGCGATGCGGTCACGGTCGAGATGACGTGCAATCAGCGCGTGCAACGCGTCAAGATTGCTCCGAGTGCGATCGACCCCGAGGATCCCGAGACGCTCGAAGATTTGGTTGCCGTCGCCGTCAACGACGCGCTGGCGAAAGCGGGCGAAGCCTCGCAACAGCGCATGGCGTCAGTGACGGGCGGCATGCGCATTCCCGGCCTCATGTAATGCCGACCTCGAGTTCGGTCGCACCGCCGGTCGCCGCGTTGATCAACGAGTTCAGTAAGCTCCCGACGATCGGGCCAAAGACCGCGGCGCGGCTCGTCTTCCACCTCTTGAATCGGCCACGTCACGAAGCTCAGGCGCTCGCGGAAGCGATTCTGGCCGTCAAAGACAACGTAAGCTTTTGTTCGATCTGTTACGCTCTCACAGAACGTGATCCATGCGACTTCTGCACGAATCCAGAACGCGACGCAACGATGATCTGCATCGTCGCCGAAGCAAAGGACGTCTTTGCGATCGAACGGACCGGCGCGTATAAGGGGCGATACCACGTGTTGGGTGGATTGATCTCGCCGATGGACGGCGTCGGACCGGCGCAGCTGCGCGTGAAGGAGCTCGTCGAACGAATCGGCCGCGAGGAGCCGCGCGAGCTCATTTTGGCTACCAATCCCAACGCCGAAGGCGAAGCGACGGCGCTCTATCTCTCGCGACTGCTCCAACCTCTCGGCCCGGCGGTGACGCGGCTGGCGTACGGCTTGCCGATCGGCGGCGACCTGGATTACGCCGACGAGATCACGCTGGCAAAGGCACTGGAAGGCCGCCGCGCGCTATAACCTTCCCTACACGTCCTAGTGAAGTTTCGTTAGAGCCATGCAAATGCCGAGCGGCTACGCTACGCTCATCGGGTGTGGGCAGAGGCGTCGTTGAACGGCGCCTCTTTGCTGTCGCGAAGATTGATGCGGGTCAACTCGTCGCCGACAGCAATTGCGCCCGGTTCGAGCACGTCGCAGTAGACACCCATTGTAGACTCACGCTGCTCGGCGACGTAGCGTAATATCTCACGATCGCTGGGGCCACCGTCGAGGTCGTAGGTGATGACGACGCACCGTTCGATCGGCTTTCGCACGCGCAGTCGGACGGTGCCGCAGTGTAACTCCGTGCCCTCTAGCGTCGCTTCGGGCTGCGCGAAATCGGCGTTTGCACGCACATAGAGATTCGGGCGGAATCGTTGCCATTGCACCGTGTAGCCAAGATGCGCGCTGAGTTCTTCGAGCCAGCGGTCGACGAGCAACGAGATAGGTGCGGTGTCGAAGAAGCGGTCGCCGTCGCGCCGCTCGAGCTCGACGCCGCGGTCGTGTGCGTCGGCACGGGCCGCATCCACGCTTGAAAGCAGATGAAGTCGGTCGTTCTCCTTGCCGCGGTACGTCTTGGCGGTGCGCGCGTGGCCGCTGCGTACGAAGAGCGCGCTGGTACGGTCGCCCGCGATTCCGTCGGCCGTCACCTCGGCCGACTCGAGTGTTTCTCCGCGCAGGCTCTTGACGGGGTAGCGCCGCAGCGCTGCAAGCGTACCAACGATCATCGGAAGACGCTTCTTCAGGGGTTTTCAGCTAGCCTGGCAAGAAGGGCGCCCGGTGGAGCTACGCCCGTTGAGTTTCGGCGAAATATTCGACCGAGCGATCACGCTCTATATCCGAAACTTCGTGCCGTTCGCGGGCATCGTTCTTGTGCTGATTGTCCCGCTGAGCGTCATCCAATACGTTAGCGACGTTTTTCAGCAGCCGCAACTCGATGCGATGTTGCAAATGTTAAAGCATCCCGGTCAAGTGCCCGCGCAGCCCGTGCCGACGATCTTCGATTCGCCCGGTGCGGCGTCGTTATTTATCGTCGCGCTCCTTTTCACGTACCTCTTATGGCCGTTCATGCAGAATGCCGTCGCCGTGGGCGTCGCGCGCCTCTACGGTAACAAACCCGTCGAGTTCCGTGCGTGTTACGAAGCGGTGCTCACCCGATGGGTCCAGATATTGGCGGTGCTCGGCATCGAGCTCGGCATCGTGTTGGGATTGTCCATTGCGGCGGCCATTGTCTTTGGCATGGCGGTCGCGATCGCCATTGTTCTCGCGACGGCGTCGGGCGTGTTCGCAGCCATCGGAGCAATCTTCGCAGTCATCCTGTTCCTGGCGGCGCTGGTCTTGATCGCGCCGCTTGGTGTAGCGCTCACGTTTAGCCTCTATGCCGTCGTCATCGACGAGCCCGACGTTGTAAAGGCGATCCGCCTGGGGTTCTCGCGCGTCTTCAACCGCACTGAGTTCTGGCGTGCGGTGCTGTTTGCGATAGCGGCCGGCGCGGTCACCTTTGCTGCAACGGCAGTCGTAGGAGGGCTCGAGCTGGTACTTGGTATGTTCCACTTGACGATGCTCGAGGTTATCTTACAATCACTCGTTCAGGTCGCCATCACGCCTTTTGGCGCGGTACTCCTCGCAGTCTACTACTTCGACGTGCGCATACGTCATGAAGGGTTCGACCTGGAAGCCGCACTCGAACGACTCGCAGCGGGTAGCCAAACGGCGTGATAACAGCCCTCGCGGCGGCGATTGTTCTCGCGTCGCCGCGCGATCGGCTCGTCGATCGTTGGCTCGTGGCAAATCCGGCACACCGAGTCGCGAGTCTGGCTGCGCCGCCCGGCACGGTCGCGCCGCCCGTCGATCTCCGAACGCTCGTGGCGCGTGAGCTCGCGGTTCCCGGCCGTTACCGGTTGGCTGAGATCGCCCCTCCGCCCGCACATCGCCCGTGGTGGGCCGGCATCTGGGATTGGGTTTACCGGCAATGGGTGCGAATACGCAATACGCTCTTCGCGCGCGTGCACCTGAGCCGCAGCAGTGCCGTCGTAATCGGCGATGCGCTGCTCGTGGTCGCGACCCTTGTCATTCTGATGGTTCTCCTGCACGTGCTCCGCAATGCGGGCACGGCACGAGTGCGGTCGCGGTTGCGCCCCGCGCCAGAGCCGGCAGCGCCGGCCGATCCGGACGCGCTCTACGCCGCAGCGTGTGCGGCAGCCGGACGTGGCGAGTACGGCCTCGCCTCGCTGATGCTGTTTGCGGCTGCGATCGCAGCGCTCGACCGGCGCGGCATCGTGCGCGGTGAGCGCAGCGCGACGGTCGGTGACCTGCGCCGTGAGGTTCGTCGGGGTGACGAAAGCATTGTGCATGCGTTCGACGCGGTCGCAGCGCCCTTCGTTCTACAGGCGTACGCCGAGCGCTCGGTGACGGCGCCGCAGTGGGAACGGGCGCGGGATGCCTTTACCGCGCTCGCATCGGCGGTACAACGCGGGTGAAACTGCGATTCGACGTTGCGCTGGTCGTTGTCGCGTGCGCGCTGTTAGCAGTGCTCGCGTATAGCGGCGAGGCGATGAAGACGACGCACGTTTCGGTAGCGTCTACCTACGATACCGGCCCCAATGGGTACCGCGCCCTCTACGACGCACTGCAGAGTGCCGGCGTGCCGGTAAGCCGTTTCGAACGATCGACCGCTGCGCTCGACGCAAGCACCTCGACGCTCATCGTCACCGCGTATGAAGGCGACCCAGGCGCCAGACCGCTAGGCGGAGGGGACGCCGCCCGGCTGCGCCGGTACGTCGCAGACGGCGGCCGTCTGATTGCGATCGACGACGACTTTGCCGGCGCCGACGACATTACGCCGGGCATCGGTGAGACGCACGCCGCGCGCGCCGACGGCGCGATCACCCTCGCACGAAACCGTTATACCGCAGGCGCCGATACCGTGCGAGCGCCGATCGACGCGGTCTTTCCGTGGCGCCAACAACCTGGGACGCCGCTCCTGGCCAACGACAGCGGACTCGTCGCGATCGCATACCGTTTTGGTCGCGGCGAGATCGTTGCCGTAACGGCGCCCGCGATCTTCAGTAACGCGCGCCTGCGCAACGCCGGCAACGTCCGCTTCGCTTACAACCTGGTTGCCGGCAACGGCAGCGTTGCATTCGACGAGTACGTGCACGGGTATGCGCGGGACGTGCCGATCTGGGACGTGCTGCCGGCGCCGGTGCGTACTGCGGTCTGGATCGTCGCCGCGATCGTGCTGTTGTCGTTGATCGGAGCGAACGTGCCGTTCGCACCGCCGGTACGGATCGATCCGCCTGCCGAGCGCGATACGTCGGCCTATCTTGCGGCGCTTGGGGAGCTCGTACGCAATTCGCGCCGGCGCGCGCCGGACGCAGAACTGATACGGAGCGTGAGCCTCGAACTAAGCGCACGAAAGGAGAACGCATAGATGTCCTCGGTGAGCGACCTCGCGGCGCGTCTAGCCGCCGGAATGGAGCGCGTGCTCGTCGGCGCGGATCGCCTAACGTTCGGACTAACGGTCGCATTGCTTGCACGCGGCCACGCGCTGATCGAAGGCGTGCCTGGGACCGGCAAGACCCTGGCCGTGCGTGCGCTCGCGATGCTGCTCGGGCTCGATTTCCGGCGGATCGCATTTACCCCCGACCTCATGCCCTCCGACGTCGTCGGCACGACGGTCTTCAATCCACAGACCGCCGAGTTTACGACGCGCGACGGTCCGATCGTTGCGAACGTCGTTCTCGCCGACGAGATCAATCGCACGCCGCCAAAGACTCAGTCGGCGCTGCTGGAAGCGATGGAAGAGGGGCGCGTGACGATCGACGGCGTGACGCGAATGCTCCCGCAGCCGTTCCTCCTCTGTGCGACGCAGAATCCGATTGAGTACGAAGGCACCTATCCGCTGCCGGAAGCGCAGCTCGATCGGTTCATGGTCAAGCTCGCGTCGTCGTACCCGCAGGAGAACGCCGAGCTGGAACTATTGACGCGCGTCGCCTCGGGCTTCGACGCGCGGCTGCTCGAAGCGACGAGCGTCCCTCCGATTACGAACGCGCGGCAGGTGCGCGAGGCGCAGCAAACCGTTCGCAGCGTCCATCTCTCCGAAGGCGTTCGGCGCTACGTCTACGCGATTGTCGCGCAGACGCGCAGCGATCCGCGGTTGACGCTCGGCGCGTCACCGCGCGCCGGCATCGCGCTTCTCCTAGCGTCGCAGGCCGCCGCCGCCATCGCCGACCGCGAGTTCGTCACGCCTGACGACGTAAAGGACGTCGCTGAGTTCGTGATCGCGCATCGGACGATCGTTGCGCCGGACGCCGAGATCGAAGGCATCTCGGGGCTCGACGTCCTGCGCTCCATTCTCGGCAGCGTTCCCGTTCCGCGTGAGTAAGCCCAAACTCCATATCGAGCTGCCGGTTTGGGTAACCGCGCGCTTCCTATACGCGCTCGGCTTCATCGCGGTGCTGTGCGCGTGCGCGCCCGCGGTGAAGTTCTTCACTCCGCTGGCAATACTCGCAGGCGTGGCGCTGGGGGTCGCAACGCTCGCCGATGCGCTGCGAGGGCCTCGCGCTGCGGACGTGAAGATCAGGCGGATACCGCGCGATCGGTTCACGCTCGCCGCGATGACATGGCTCGAGTACGCGGTTGAGAATCGCTCGAGTCACACCATACGCGCCGGCGTCGTCGACACGCCGGTGCGGACGTTGCGATTCGACGCCGATGAAGTCGTGGCGCTCGTCGAAGCGCATGCGACGGCAACGATCGATCGCAGGATTACGCCGATCGCCCGCGGCGCCGATCGTCTGGGAACGCTCTACGTCTGGTACGAAAACGAGTTGGGATTGCTACGCCGTAGGCTGCGCGTTGACGCTCCGGAAGAAATCCGCGTCTATCCCGACCTCGCGGCGGTCGAGCGATTCGGAGCGCTGCACGTGCGCAACCGTACCATCGAAGCCGGCTTGCGCAAGATGCGGTTGCGCGGGCGCGGTACGGAGTTCGAATCAGTTCGGGAGTGGAGTCCGGGTGACGATTTCCATGCGATCGAGTGGAAGGCGACCGCACGGCGCGGCAAGATCATGGTCGTGCAGCACGAGGTAGAGCGAAGCCAGAACGTCATCCTCCTCCTCGATTGCGGCCGGTTGATGACGCCGCGCACCGAAGGTCTGCGCAAACTCGATTACGCCGTGACGGCAGCACTCTCGCTCGCGGCGATTGCCGGTTTGGCGAACGATCGCGTCGGCTTCATCGCATTCGCGCACGACATCATTGCGGCGCGCGCACCTCGCTCGACGCGCTCGTCGATGGCCGGACTCGCCGATCTGCTCTACGACCTCGAACCACGGTTCGAGGAGGCCGACTATGCGCGCGCCTTTGCCTATCTGCGCGGTCACTTGAAGAAACGCTCGCTGATCGTCTTCCTTACCGACGTCGTCGACCCGTTGGGGCAAGTCGCGTTGCTCGCCGAGCTCGGCGCCCTCGCGCGTCACCATCTCGTCCTCTACGTCTTCATGAACGACGCGGCCGTGGACGCGGCGCTGGCGACCGTTCCGGCGACGGTTGACGAAGCTTCCCGTGCGAGCGTCGCGCTCGATCTCGCAAAGGAACGGCGGACGGCCAAAGCGATGCTCGAACGGACCGGCGCGCTCGTCATCGACGTCCCGGCCAAGCGCCTCTCGACGGCGCTGATCGACGAATACCTACGCATCAAGCAGCGCGGCTTGCTCTGATTCTTCGTTCCGGCGTCCGGCGCAGCCAAGGTAGTAGACCAGCAGCGCGGCGGTCGTAGCGCCGATTCCAATGCGGACGTCGGCCGGCCAGCGGCGCGGCGAGATAAAGCCCTCGATCGTGCCCGCGACGACGAGCATCGACGCGACGCCGAGAATCAACGTTCCGGCGCGCCGCGCGTTGGCGGCGATCGCGTCGCGCCGTCGCAGCCGTCCGGGGTACAGGACGCCGGCTGCGATGAGCAGCCCCGCCGCGCCGGCGACCTGGATCGCGGTGAGCTCGATAAAGCCGTGCGGGGCGATCGTCGACCAAAAATCGGCGCCGAATCCGGCGTTCGTGTAGAGCGCGCCCAAACAGCCCAGCATCAGACCGTTGAGTGCGATGATATAGATCGTCGCGGCGCCGAGCGTGATCGAGCCCGCAAATGCGATGATCGCGACCTTCACGTTATTCGTGATTATCAGCGCAGACATCGACGGTGCGAATGCCGGATCGACGGCAAAGTTGGAATCGTGCAGACTCTTGCGAATGCTATCGGGGACCATCGCCTGGGGCAAGAGTGCGTATGCGTTCGCAGGGTGGTTACGGACGAGAACGTACGCGACGACGGAGCAGGCGACCGTAATCGCGATGCAAAGCGCGACATAGGCAAACGAACGCCGGAACTCGACCGGAAAGCCGTGGACGTAAAAATCGCCCAGGCGCGCGATCGTGCTGCGGGCGCCGCCGGCGTAAACGTACGCGTGGGCGCGCGCCGTCAGGCGGTTGAGATACTCGAGCAGCGCGCGATCGTAGGCTCGCGATCGGGCATATGAGAGATCGCTTGTCGTCGCGCGATAGAGGCGACCGAGTTCGGTAATCTCGTTTGGCGGAAATGCACGCGTGCCGCCCCGGGCGGCGCGCGCCAGCAGCGCCTCGAGCCGCTGCCACGTGTCCGAGCGGCGCTGGACGAACGTCGCCTGCGTCATGCCGGAAAGTTGGCGCGCGCCGGGTGTAGAACCTCGCTGGATGGATCGCTCGGTCGACGTACGCACGCCCGAGAGCATCGCGTTCACGTACGAGCTCGCAGGGTTGGGCAGCCGGTTTCTCGCGTTGGCCGTCGATCAGCTCATCCAACTCACGATTATCGGTGCGCTGCTCGTAGGCGTCACGCTCGTCTTTGGGAGCGCTCCCGGCCGGCGCGTCGTGGAGGCATTCTCGGGCAAAGTTGCAGAGAGTATCGCGTTTGCGCTGATGGTCACGTTGCTGTTCGCAATCCTGATCGGCTACTTTATTCTCTTTGAGACGATCTGGAATGGGCAGACGCCCGGAAAACGACTACTCGGGATCCGGGTCGTGCGCGACGGTGGTTATCCGATCGATTTTGGCGCATCGCTCATTCGCAATCTCATCCGCATCGGCGAGCAGTTGCTGGGATACTATATCCTCGCCGCGATCAGCGCGCTCGCATCGCACGAGAACAAACGGCTCGGCGACTTCGCCGCCGGAACGATCGTCGTGCGCGACGCACGGCTCGCGGCGCCCTCCCAGCGCGCCCCGGCGGCCGACGAGCCGTCCTACGCGCCGACCGCCTACCTCTCCGGCGACGAACGCGCGATCGTCAAACGCTTCCTCGACCGGCGCGATCGTCTGACGGCGCAGCGGCGCGCGGAGTTGGCCGCGCAGTTAGCTGCGCGCGTGCGCGCCCGCGTTCCCATCGAACTCCAACGGCTCGACGACGAAGCCCTGATCGAGAGACTCTAGCGAGTTTCTTCGGCCCCTACGAACGCGGGAGCCGCAGCTTGCGAAGCAGTTCGCGCGCAAAGCGCAGCGCGTCGTTGCGGGTGCGCTCGTAGAGTTGCGCGGCCTCGCCTTTGGTCATGTGATGGCCGTGCTCGTGAAAGAAGGTCACACCCTCACCGACGACCACCGTGCCCGCGTAGGCGATCGCGCCCTTTATCGCGATGCCCGCGACCGGAACGAATCCGGCGAGCTCGCGAGCCAGCGCACGCCAGCCGAAGCCGCCGCCAATAATGGGCAGCAGCTGCCAAACGCGCTGGACGTCGGGATCGCGACCGTAGGTTGCTTCAATGTGCACCATGAGCATTACTTGAATGCCCGTGATCGCGACCATGTCGCCGGCCGATGCGAAGGCGCCGAGCACGACGCCGACCAGTGGAATGTGATCGACGGCCGCGCTCGCGAGCGAGACTTTCAGCGCGTTGTTTGCCGCATCGCGCGTAAGCTTCGCGGCCACGCTCTCCCGCAGAACCGGTAGTTGCCGGCCGACGGCGATCTCGACGCCCTTCGAACAGTCGACGAGATGCGGAAAGACACGTAACCGCAGTGCTTCGCGGCTGATCGCGGGGACGACGTACTCGCCCCACGCGCCGGGCGCCGGCGGCGCGAGCGGCGCCGAAGCCGGCGCATCGGAGTCGAGGGTCAGCGCTAAGATCGGAACGCGCAGCGTCTGCAGCGCGCTAAAATCGGCCGCATGCGCATCGTTACCCCGGCCTAAGAAGATCGCAGCGCGCACCTCTTGTGGATCCGTCGGCAACGGCGCACCCAGTTGAATCGTTTCGAGACAGGCCGCCGACTCGATAGGTATGGTCCCGTCGTGACCCGAGAGCAGCAACGCTCTGAGTTGCACGATGAGTGCCGGATCACCGCACAAGAGGAAGCGGAACGGCTTGCGCACGTGCGCGTGGACGGAGCGTACGTCAATGCCTTTTCGAACGAGGCCGAAGAGCTCGCGGGTTGCCGCCATCAGGAGTGCCTCACAATCCGAGCTCGCTCAGGTCGACGGAGAGTGAGCCGTCGGCCTTCCGAAGCTCTTTATGGGGATCGTCGGTGTAGTCGAGGTAGACCAATCCCATGAATATCTCGAGCGGCCATGCGTGCATCTTATGCGCATTTGCGACATCGATGATCGTCGTGCCGGAGCTCTTGGCTTCGGCGATAATCGCCTCGGGCGTGCTCTTGATGTCGGCGGCGACGATCGTCGCCGCGGCGACGTCACCCGGCGTCAACCCATCGTGCAGCATCGTGCGATAGTTGACTCCGCTCATGCCGAACCGCTGCTGCAGCGCGTATTGCAGGGTCGAGTAGGTCTCGGGTGACGTACCCAACCCTAGCAGCGTGATGCGCGCCGAGAGCTGACGCGAGCGGGCGAAGTTATAGAGCTGTGCGCCTTGCGACGCCGCGCTCGCGGCGGAGTCGAACTCTGCGACCGTCTTCTTCATATCAGGCTCGAGCGTCGCGTACTCGCCTTCGCTCAGATCGCCATTGAAGCTCAGCTGTTCGTGATCGAGCTCTTTGAGCAGTTCGTCGAGGTCGCCCAGCGATTGGTCGAGCACCGTCAACGAAGCGCGCGACGCGTCGACCGACCGGAGCATCTCGCCGTCGCCGAGCGTGAGGTCGTTGATCATCTGCGGATACGAAGGAAGAATCGCCAGCGACTCCGCCGGAACCGGATTCATCTGCAACGGCGCGAGCATCTCGTCGTAGATGTCGGCGCCCTCTTTGAGCAGACCGCTCTCCTTGTTCTTCTGGAGCGAACCGACGCCGCCGATGGCATCGCCGGCGTCCTGCAGCGTGCTGTTGATGGAGCGCGACATCAGCGTGAGGTTCTTTACGACCGCTTCGATGCGCGAGCCGCGGCGAATGTTGATGCGGCCGAGATCCGGCAGCTCGTACTGCAGCGTTTCGATGCGGCTCTGCACGGCCTTGAGCTGATCCTTGCCCTCGGTCGCACGCTCCGCGATCTGCGCCGCGTCGACGACCTGCGAGGCCTGCGCCGACTGGACCGCGCTCTGAAGCTTCGGAAGATTTGCGTGCGTGAGCGTAACGCGCTGTACTTCCAGCTGCCGCAGCGCCGCGATCCGCTGGTTTGCGGTCGCGCGCGTCGCGGGCGTTCCGAGCTGTGCCGCCTCCGCCAGCGTCTGTTCGCTCTTGTTCGGCAGATCGAGCGCGAGCTCCGATTGGCCGAGGTCGAGCAGCGCTTCGGAACTATTCGGATCCGTTTTGAGAATGTTCGTCAGGCGCAGATCGGCGAAATCATAGCGCGCCCGCTCTTCGTCGCTGGAGGCTTGGACGAGCTCTTGCGCAGGCGTCACGGTTTTGGGATCGAGTTCGGGATAGCCGAGCAGATGCGAGACGCGCGCCGCCGGATCGGGATGGTCCTCGAGATACTTGCTGATCGCATCGCTGTGCTCGTCTTCTAAGACGCCAAGATGCGCCATCATCGTCACCATCGAATCGGGATCGTATCCGGCACGCGACATCAGCTGCAGTCCGTAGCGATCGGCTTGGATCTCGTCCTCGCGCGAAACCTTAGCCATCAAACCGGCTTCCGCCAGGCCGCCGAATTCGTAGATCAGCGGCGAGAAGATCGAGGCGATACCGAACAGGATGTTGAGGATTTCGGCCTTCGAGTTGGTCGTGATCACGTGGCGGCGTTCGATATGGCCCGTTTCATGGCCGATCACGCTTGCGAACTCGTCGTCGGATTGGACGAAATCGATCAACCCTTCGTCTATGTAGACGAAGCCGCCCATCGTCGCAAATGAGTTGATCTGGCTGTCCTTGATGATCTTGACCGAGTACGGGACGTCTTTGCGCGCGACTTGGTTCCAAAGGTTCTCCGCGATGCCCTGAACGTACGCATTGAGGAGGGGATCGGTCTCGATGACGCTGCTGGAGACGATCTGCTGATCTTCCTCTTGTCCCAGCGCAATCTCGGCCTGGGTCGACATCGCCGCGATCGGTGCCGGACGTGTGGCACAGAGCAGCGCAATGATAAGGACCAGCGGGATAATGCGACGGGGCATGCGACTCAATTTCCTTTACCGAACAAGGCGCCTTGAAGTTACGGCAGGCGGCTGTGTATTACATGTGGACAAGGAGAAGAACTTGCGAGTCGGTTGTGGATGGAAAAGGGGAAGCGGCGCGCTTCTCTCGGAGAGGGCCGCGTGACACTCTTACGGGGTACGCGAGAGGGGCTTGAGGTCGTCCTCGCCGGACGCGTTCTCGAAGAGGCCCTGGCGGAGCTCGAAGCTCGCCTCGCCGAGCAGCCGACCTTCTATCAGGGCTCGTCGGCGACCGCCGACTTCGGCTCCGCGCTGCCCTCGGTTGAGGAACTCGAGCGGCTGGGGGCGCTGCTCGCCGGCGCCGGTATAGAACTGCGCGCGCTGCGCGGCGGCGCCGACCTCGAGGCCACCGCCCGCCAGGCCGGGCTGGCCTTCGAACCGAGCTTCGGCGGCGAGGCTTCCGCACGCGGTCGCGGGGAGCGCTCGCGCAACGAGGTCGCGCTCTCCGAGTCGGCGCGTTCGCTCGTCGCCGATTTCGCAGGCGCTCGCAGCGACATCGCACAGCGGCGCAAGCGGGGCGAGGCGAGCGTACCGCGCCTGCGATTCGAGCCCCCGCAAGCCGAGACGCCTCAGCCGGCGCTCCATTTGGTTGAAGCGCCCCCTTCGATGCTTTACCACACGGGGACGCTGCGTGGTGGGCAAGCGCTGCATCACGGCGGAAACATCGTCATCGTCGGCGACGTCAACCCCGGCGCGGAGCTCGTCGCCACCGGTGATGTCATTGTCTTTGGACGTTTGGCCGGTATCGCACACGCCGGCGCGCAAGGAGACGCGGCTGCGCGCATATACGCGATCGATCTCGCCGCGACGCAGTTACGCATCGCGACGTTCATCGCGGCCGACGACGCGACGCCCCGCCGCGTGCCGAAGCCCGAAGCCGCGATCGTCCGCGACGGCCGCATCGTCATCCTCTCACTCGACCAGCTCGGCGACGTCGAGAGCGCGGGAGTGTCGGCCGGATGACTGGGCGCCGCATCGTCATCACGTCCGGAAAAGGCGGCGTAGGTAAGACGACGACGACCGCCAACTTGGGAGCGACGCTGGCCGAGCGCGGGAAACGCGTCATTCTTATCGATGCCGACATTGGATTGCGGAACCTCGATCTCGTCCTCGGACTGGAGAAACGTATCGTCTTCGATCTGGTCGAGGTCGCCGAAGGGCGCTGTCAGTTGCGCCAGGCGCTGATCAAGGACAAACGCTTCGAGTCGCTCTCGATTCTACCGGCGGCGCAGACGCGCGAAAAGGACGCGATTACGCCCGAACAGTTTAGCGCGATCGTCGAACGCGCCGCCGAACAAGCCGACTACGTGCTCATCGATTGTCCGGCCGGAATCGAGACGGGGTTTCGCAATGCCGTTGCGGGCGCGGCCGAAGCGATCGTCGTGACGACTCCGGAGGTCAGCGCGATTCGCGATGCCGATCGCGTGGTCGGCAAGATCGCGGAACAGGGAAAACCGATCCGTCTCATCATCAACCGATTGCGTCCGGATATGGTGCGCACCGGCGACATGCTCTCGGTCGAAGACGTCTGTGACGTGCTCTCGGTGGAGCTGCTCGGCGTCGTGCCGGAGGACGAAGAGGTCATCGACACGACCAACCGCGGCGAACCTATCGTGCTCGACGACGCAAACCGGTTGCGCGGCATCTTTGAGAAGATCGCACGCCGTTTGGAAGGCGAACTCGTTCCATTTACCAACTTCGAAACGCAAGGCTTCTTTGGGCGTCTTCTCGACGCGTTGAAGGCAGGGTAGACCGTGCACCAGGTGCAGCCAATACCGACTCCACTCGAACCCGGCGCCGCCACGGTGAAGACCGGTCGCGCGATCGTCGTCACCTCCGGCAAGGGCGGCGTTGGGAAGACGACGACCACCGCCAATCTCGGCACCGCGCTCGCGCAACGCGGCGCGAAGGTCGTGCTGATCGACGCCGACATTGGGCTGCGCAATCTCGACATCGTGTTGGGCCTCGAGAGCCGCGTGCGCCACCATCTGCTCGACGTGCTCGAAGAGCGCGTCACGCTCGACGACGCGCTCGTCCGCGACAAGCACAGCGAAGGGCTCTACCTGCTCGCAGCCGCTCAGTCGCGCGAGAAGGACGAGGTCGAGACGCAAAAGATGCAGGCGCTGGTCGCAAGCTTGCGCGAGCGCTTCGACTACGTGCTCATCGACTGCCCGGCCGGCATTGAGCTCGGCTTCAAGAATGCCGTCGCCGGGGCGGACGAAGCCGTTGTCGTCTGCACGCCGGAGGTCTCGGCCGTGCGCGACGTCGATCGCGTCGTCGGATTGCTCGGTAATCGCTTTCGCCCGCAGCTCATTATCAACCGGTTGCGGCCGCTGCTCGTGAAGAAGGGCAAGATGCTCTCGATCGACGACGTCAACGCGATCTTACGTCTGCCGCTCTTGGGCGTCATCGCCGACGAGCCCGAGATCATCGTCACGACGAATAAGGGCGAACCGCTTGCGCTGCGTCCGCAGACGCCGACCGGCGGCGCGTACCACGCAATCGCCGCCCGCATCGCGGGCGAGGATGTTCCGGCGCCCGTACCGCCGGAGGCCAAGAGCACGCTCTTCGAGCGAATCGGTTCCCTCTTCGGGGGGCAGCGCGCATGATCGAGTTTCTCAAGCGGCTCTTCAGCCAATCGAGTTCGAGCGCGACGGCCAAGGAACGGTTGCGTTTAGTCCTCATGACCGATCATCTGGAACTGGCGCCCGAGATGATTGACGCGATGAAGCGCGATCTCGTCGACGTGATCTCGCGGTTCGTCGAAGTCGATCGCGATCGCATCGACGTGACGTTCGAGCGGCAAGACCGTGCGCTCGCCATGCTCGCGAACATTCCGATCCTCTCGGTCAATCGTCCGAACGGCACGCCCGAAGCTGCGCCGGCTTCAAACGGCACAAACGGCAAACGTCCCGGGACGCGCAAGCGCCGCTCGCGCAAGAAGACGCAATCTGCGGCAACCGCGCCGCCACCGGCGCCGGCGGAGCCGGCAACCGCGCTTTGACGGCTCGAGGACTCAGCTCACAGTATTCGGCCGGTTCCCGCGCGACGCTCTATCACGGCGATGCGCGCGATCTCATCAGACAGATTCCCAGCGAGACGGTCGCGCTGTTCGTCACGTCCCCGCCGTACAACATCGGAAAGAGCTACGAACGGCGGGCCTCCATCGACGCGTATCTGGCCGAGCAAGAGAGCGTCATCGGCGCGTGCGTGGAGCGCCTGTCAAAACACGGAAGCATCTGCTGGCAAGTTGGCAACTTCGTGCGCGACAACGTCGTGATACCGCTCGATATTCTGCTCTATCCGATCTTCGCGAGCCATGGCCTCGTGCTGCGCAATCGCATCGTCTGGCATTTCGAACATGGGCTCCACTGTTCGCGGCGTCTCAGCGGACGCCACGAAACGATTCTGTGGTTCACGCGGCCGGACTCGGAGTACACGTTTAACCTCGATTCGATCCGCGTTCCGCAGAAGTATCCCGGCAAACGCTCCTTCAAGGGGCCCAACGCGGGCGCTCTCTCTTGCAATCCTCTTGGAAAGAATCCGGGCGACGTATGGGTGATTCCCAACGTTAAACACAATCACGTCGAGAAGACCACGCATCCGTGTCAGTTTCCCGTCGAGCTCGTCGAGCGTCTCGTGCTCGCGTTGACGGACGAGAACGATCTTGTCGTCGATCCGTTCATGGGCGCCGGTACGACGTGCGTTGCCGCGATGGTGCATGGCCGGCGTTCCGCCGGTGCCGATACGGTCGAGCGATACGTGCGCATTGCGCGCGAACGCGTCGAGAAGGCCTACCGCGGCGTGCTTCCAACGCGTTCTCGTCACCGTCCGATCTACGAACCGCGTGGCCGCGTCGCACGCGCGCCGGCGCTCCAATGACGACGCTGGGGCTGGGGGCTACGCCGCGGCGATATCTTCGCAACTTCAACTGGCCGCTGGCGGTGGCCGGCGTTGCGATCACGTTGGTCGGCATCGTCTGCGTGCGCTCGGCGGGGCTGCACACGCCCGACGCCGCGGGCGAGTTCAAGAAGCAGATTCTCTATTTGATGCTCGGCGTGCCGGTAATGATCGGGCTCTCGTTCGTCGACTACCGAACGTGGCAACGCTGGGCCCCGGGACTCTACGCGATCAACTTGCTGCTGCTCCTCTTCATTCTACGCGGCGGCCATAGCGCGATGGGCGCGCAACGCTGGATTTCGCTCGGGCCGTTGGGAACGTTTCAACCATCGGAGCCGGCAAAGCTCGTCCTCGCAGTTGCGGTTGCGGCGGTCCTGTGCCGCGGAAGTTACGATCGGTTGCAAGACATCTGGAAGCCGCTGCTCGTCGTCGCGATTCCGGCGCTGTTGATTCTCAAGCAGCCCGATCTCGGCACGGCACTCGTGCTGCTCGCGATGCTCACGGTACAACTCTTCTTCGCGCTCCCGAAACTCGGCGACTTTGCGATCTACGTGCTCGGCGTGCTGATCGTCGCGGCCGGTGCGGTCGGAACGAATGCGGTGCTCAAACCCTTTCAAAAGGCGCGGCTGTTCGTCTTCCTCAATCCGAAGGCCGATCCGCAAGGTGCCGGTTATAATCTCGACCAGTCGAAGATCGCCGTCGGCAACGGCGAGTGGTTCGGACGCGGCCTCTATCACGGGACGCAGACGCAGCTGAACTTCGTGCCGGAACACTCGCGCGATTTCATCTTTACGGTGCTTGCCGAAGAGTGGGGATTCGCCGGCGCGACGCTCTTATTGCTCCTCTACGCGACCCTGTTCTATGCGGGCATTCGGACGATGCTGGCGGCGCGCGATCGCTTCGGCTTTCTGCTCGCGGCGGGCTTGGTTGGAATGCTCTTCTTCCACGTCCTGGTCAACGTCGGCATGACGATCGGCGTCATGCCGATCACCGGCATTCCCTTGCCGTTCATGTCGTATGGCGGCTCGGCGGCGCTGACCGATTTCGCTGCGACCGGCATCTTGCTCAACATCTACCAGCAGCGAGATCGCGACGTCCTAGGTAACGCGTAGAAAGGCAAGAATACGGCTGCATCCGCACCCCCGGGAGGACACGTTGCATGCGCCGCGATCGAGAGTCCAGCTACGCGTTTATCATTTTACTCGTGGCGTGCCTGGTTGCAGGCTGCGCCCAAAACACCGGTACGCCGGTTCCGGGTGCGCCGCCGGCGGAGCAGGCTTCGCAACGTGTCGTGCCGTTCGAGCGCGTCGCGCCGCAGAAGAAGCTCGACGACTCGGCCATCAAGCACGTCGTCATCATCGTGCAGGAGAACCGTAGCTTCGACAATCTCTTCCAGGGTTTTCCGGGCGCCGATACGCAGTCTTACGGATACGAATCAAACGGCCAACAGATTCAGCTCGGACAGATCGGCCTAGAAACGAACTGGGACATCGACCATAGTTCGTCGTCGTTTTTCGCCGCATGCAACGGTTTGGGAAGCTATCCCGGCACCGACTGCCAGATGAACGGCTTCAACAACGAAGACGCGTACTGCGGCTCGTACGGTGAACCGCCGTGTCCGTTACCAAACCCGATGTACGCATTCGTTCCGCACACGGAATCGGCTCCGTACTTCGCGATGGGCGAGCAATACGCGCTGGCCGATCGGATGTTTGCGTCCAACTTCGATGCGAGCAGTTTCATCTCGCATCAGTACATCATCTCGGGTCAAGCCAACTCGGCGGCAAACTACCCGAGCGGCGAGTGGGGATGCGACGGCGGATACAACGATCAGATCGGCCTCGTTACGCTGCAGCGCCAACTCTCCAGCAACACGGTGCAAGTCTGCTGGAACGTCGAGACGCTTGGTGACGAACTCGACGCCGCCGGCCTCTCGTGGCGATACTATACGGCGAGCCTCAACGGTAACGGCAACCTGTGGAGCGCGTATCAGGTGATCCGGCATATCCGCTACGGACCGGACTGGAATACGAACATCATCAATCCACAGACGCGCTTCTTCCGCGACGTCCGCCACGGACGGTTGGCGACGGTCAGCTGGGTCACGCCGACGTGCCAAAACTCCGACCATGCCGGGTGCGGGTCGAATACCGGACCTTCGTGGGTCGCGGCACTCGTCAACTCGATCGGCCACTCGCAGTACTGGAAGTCGACGGTCATCTTCGTCATGTGGGACGACTACGGCGGATGGTACGATCACGTACCGCCGCAGTTCGTCGACTACGATGGGCTTGGGATCCGCGTTCCGCTGCTCGTCATCTCGGCATACGCGAAGGATGGATACGTCTCGCACCAGCGCTACGAGCACGGCAGCATCCTGCGATTCATCGAGGACCGGTTTGGGCTACCGCGCCTAGCAGCTAGCGACGAACGCGCTAACTCTCCGGATCCAGACTGCTTCGACTTCTCGAAGCCGCCGCGTACGTTCGTGACGATACCGGCACCGTACCACGAGGACTACTTCATGCATCAGCCGCCCGATCGCCGCGTTCCCGACGCCGAGTAAACTCGCTTCTCTAACTCTTCAGAACGTCGAACGCGTCGGACGTACAGAGGATGCCGCCGTAACGATCGTCGGTGACGACGAATGGTGCCGAACGCAGGTTCTGGGTGGAAAATGGCGGCGTGTAAAGCGTCACGCCCTCCGGAAGTCGCGCGGCGCTTCCGGCGGCGACGAAACGATCGATCGCTGCGGCGTCGCCGTTTGCAATAGCCGATTGGAGTGGCCGGCAGTCGAGCGCGATGACGACGTCGCGCGTCGTGACGAGTACGGTCGTCGAGGCCTCGACCATCGTGTCGTCGAGCAACTTCCCGCGATATCCGGCCGCCACGTGGGAGGGCGCCGAGCGGGCACACCCGCCGACGAGGAGGGCGAAGGCGAGTACGGATGCGGCTCCGCGGGACGTATTCATTGCGCCCGGCTCCAATACGCACCCAAGGCCCGGCGCCCTTGTGCCCCGTGCAGGTCCGCTCCCGAAGCGCCGGGAATGGACCGGCTGCCAACACGGCAAGAATTTTTTTTCGGGCGACCGAGGCGGTACGGGTACCGCCCGCGCAGACGCTCTGAGTGTGGGAGCGCCGCGACTGGTAAGCCCTGCGGACAATTGAGGAAGATTTGTCGAGCGAGATATTGATCTCGAGCGATCCCTGGGAAAACCGGGTCGCCATACTTGAGGACGGCGAGCTTGCCGAACTCTACATCGAGCGCGAAGAGCGAGTCATCGGCTCGATCTATAAAGGCAAAGTGCAGAACGTCCTTCCGGGCATGGGAGCGGCGTTCGTCGACATTGGCCTGGGCCGCAACGCCTTTCTCTACGTCGACGACATCAACAAACAACCGCTTAACATCGGCGACGTCGAAATTACACAGGGCCATAGCGGTTTCACGATCAGCGAGAAGGTCAAACGCGGCGACGACATTCTCGTTCAGATCGTCAAGGAACCCCGGGCCCTCAAAGGCGCGCGGATTTCGACGAACATCTCGTTGCCGGGACGTTACTTGATCCTGATGCCGACCGGACGCTACTCGGGTGTCTCGCGCAAGATCGAGTCGGTCGACGAGCGCAACCGCCTAAAATCGGTCATGAAGCGGATTCGCCCGGAGGGCATGGCGACGGTCGTGCGTACCGCGGCTGCCGGCGTCAGCGAAGCGGAGCTCATCGCCGATCTCGGCGTCTTGATTCGCATGTGGCATGGCATTCTCGAGATGTACAAGCGCGCCGAATCGCCGTCGCTGCTGCACAAGGACATGAACCTCGTGTATAAGGCAGCGCGCGACTTCATCACCGCCGACGTCGAACGCGTCTTGATCGACGACGAGGAAGAGTATCGAAAGGTTCGCGACTTTCTGCAGTTGCTCGGACCGCAGTACATTAGCCGCGTCGAATACTATAACGGCGGACGTTCGTTGTTCGAGGATTACAAAATCAACGACGAGCTTGCCAATCTCATGAAGCCGAAGATCAACCTCCGTTCCGGCGGATCGATCGTGATCGAGTCCACCGAAGCGCTGACGGTCGTCGACGTCAACTCAGGCAAGTTTACCGGCGGCCGCAACCTCGAGGATACGATTCTCAAGACGAACCTGGAGGCGGCGGCGGAGATTGCGCGGCAGGTCAGGTTGCGCGACATCGGCGGCATCATCGTCGTCGACTTCATCGACATGGCTTCGGAGTCGTCGCGCGACAGAGTCATTAGGACGATGGAAGATGTGTTGCGCCGCGACCGGACGCGCGCGACGATTCAATCGTTCTCGAGTTTGGGATTGCTGGAGTTTACGCGCAAGCGAGTCGGAAAGGATCTCGGCGCGCAACTGCGCGGGGTCTGCCCGACCTGCTCTGGGATGGGAAGCGTCATGTCGTCGCAGTCGATTGCGATCGAGACCTTTCGCCGGATCCGGCGGGAAGCGAGCAACGGCGCCGCGAGCGACGTCTTCGTACACGTCGCGCCGAATGTCGCGGCGCAGATGGAGTTTTGGTACGAGGACGAGTGCGAGGAACTCGGGCGTTCGATCGACCATCAGATTCACGTTCGCGTCGATCCGCTGATCCATCCGGAGAAGACGCGGCTCGACGTCGGGGCAAAACCGCGGTCCGACGGTCCGCCGGTTCGCGTGGGCGACGAACACGACGTCGACCTGCTGCCGGGGCGTCTGCCGAACGCAACCTCGGCGGCCGCGGTCGTCGGCGGGCGTATCGTAGAGGTCGAAAATGCTGCAAATAATGCGGGCAACTTCGCGCGCATTCGCATCCTCGACGTCGACGACGAGAACGACTACGTGCTGGCGGAGCTCATGACCGCCGCCGTGAGCGCCGCGAAGAAGCGACGCCGGCGGCGCGGGCGTAAGGTCGAACCGACGGCCGCGGAGCAGGCGAAACAGCTGCGCGAACTCGCCGAGGACGCAGCACGCCAGTTCGCAGCGCGGGCACCGATCGGCATCTCGACGGTCACCGAAGAAGAGGAGGCGCAAGACGAAGCGCTGCGTGCGGCGCAGCGTGGCGAGGAGCAAGCCGACGCAATCATCATTGCCGACGGAGCCGTGCATCCTGCGGGCGAGGGCGACGGCCAGCGGAAACGCCGGCGCCGGCGCCGGCGCGGAGGACGCGGTCGCGGCGGTCGCGGTGAGATCCAGGCCGCACAGCTTCAGCCCGCACCGGTCCGGCCTGCACCCGAACCGATCGCCACACAACCGGCTGCAACCACGGAAGCCGGCGAACAGCATCGCCGGAGGCGGCGCCGGCGGCGCGGCCGCGGCGGACGCGGCGGCGTTGCACCAGGCGCTGCGATGCCCGATCGTCACATCTTCGAAGTAAGCGCAGACGGCGAGGCGCATCCGACCGGGACGACGGCTCCGCGCGAGCCTTCGCGCGCGATCGCGCCCGTCGGCCAGCATCCGCCCGCGGTCGAAGCGCCCGCGCCGAGCGTTACGCTTCCGTCTGAAGAACCGAAGCGAACCAAACCCGCACGCAGACGACGTCCGGCACGCGCCGGCATTGCGGGAGAGCTCGAGAGTACCGCCGCGCCGGCCGCACTCCCGGCGGCACAAGCGCCGGGCACGCGTAAGAGTACGCGGAAGCTGGATGAGACCGTTGCGGGTGCAGACGAGAAGCCGAAGCGCGCGCGGGCAAAAAAAGGCACGACCGCGGCCGGCAGCGTCGAGCCGAAGAAACCGGCTCGAACGCGCAAGACCGCGGCCGCTAGTAAAGCCTAGGGAACCCTAGACGCCGTTTGCTTGGCTCAAGCGCGTGAGCTTATCGTTGAGGAACTGCAGCGCGCGGGTGAGCTGATCGTCCTTCGCGGGCGTACCGAACTCGGGACGCTTGTTTTCCGTGACGACGATGTCCGGCGTAATGCCGAGATGATTGATATCGCGATTGCGCGGCGTTAGGTAACGCGCCGTCGTGATCTTGATCGCGCTGCCGTCGGGCAACGGATAGATCGTCTGGACGACGCCCTTGCCGAATGTCTTGGTGCCCATGATCGTTCCAACGCTGCTGTCTTGAATCGCACCGGACGTAATCTCCGAAGCAGATGCCGTGTATCCGTTGACGAGCACGACGAGCGGCAGCGGGGTGATCGCCGTGTTGTCGGCATCGAGCGTCGTAATGTTCGAGGCGCGCGATTCTACCGAGACGATTGGGCCGCTCGGAATGAACTTCGAGCTGACGGCGACCGCGGCTTCGAGATAGCCGCCGCCGTTGTCGCGCAGGTCGAGCACGAGCGCGCGCGCACCTTGCTGTTGCAGGCGCGTCAGCGCGGCAGCGAGTTCGGCGTCGGTGTCGCGGCCGAAGACGGTCAAGGCGACGTAGCCGATCTTTCCCGGCAGCATCTTTTCATAGACGCTCAGCTGGTGAATCTTCGCGCGCGTAATGGCGAGCGGGCCGTGCAGCGCCGCCCCGTCGCGCTCGATCGTCAACGTGACAACCGTGCCCTCTTTTCCGCGAAGCTTGCTGCTGGCTTGCTGGATCGTCATGCCCTTGGTCGAAGCGCCGTCGATCGTCGTGATGAGATCGTCCTGTTGGATTCCGGCTTTGTCGGCGGGGCCGTCCGGCACGACGTTCTCAACGATGATATACTTCGTCTGATCGTCGCTTTGAATGACGATGCCCGTTCCGCCGAAGTCCGATCCGTCGAGGCCCTGATTGAGTCCCGCATACTCTTTAGGCGTCAAGAAGACCGTATACCGGTCGTCGACGGCGCGCAACATGCCGTCGAGGGCGATGTAGCTCAGGTCGTGAAGCGTGAACTTCCCGTGCGCTTCGGCGGCCGCATCCGAAATATCGCGTTCGATATCGCGAATGTCGATCGCCGCGTTCTCGCTCGCGTGCATGACGGGCAGCGAGGCGTTCTTGACACCCGCCGTGCGCATTGCTGCGAGCAACTCGGCGCGAACGGAGTTCAGGACGCTCTGCGGGTCGACTTTCTTGTAAAAGTTCCCGGTGAGATAGAGATAGCTCGTCGATATCTCGCCCGAATCGAGCGCCGAGAGCGCAGGCGTTTGCGAAGCCGTAGCCGCACCAAGTCGAACCGTAGTGGCGGCCAAAATGGCGGCCAGTAGAAGCGTAGAGATGCGTTTCATAGTACCCAAATCAACGAATGAGTGATTGTAAACGTGCCTTGGCCGCAGCCAATTGCTTGTCGGCTGGGGTGTCGATGATCGACGGGTCGGGATTCTGGTCGATTACGACGTCGGGTTCGATACCGTGATGCTGGATGTCGCGCCCGGACGGCGTGATGTAGCGCGCCGTCGTAATCTTTAGCGCGCCCGCGTCGGGCAGCGGATAGATGCTCTGGACGACGCCCTTGCCGAACGTGCGCGTACCCATGAGCGTCGCGAGGTGATAGTCCTGCAGCGCGCCGGCTGTGATCTCCGAGGCGCTGGCGGTGTATTTGTTCACGAGGATGACGAGCGGGCCGAGACCGCCGATGGCGTCGCCAAGCGCTTCATCGCTCGTGCGCGTTCCGTCGCGGCGGATCGTCGAGACGATCGTCCCCTGCGGCACGAAGAGGCTCGAGATCGCGACCGCCGCGTCGAGCAATCCGCCTCCGTTGTCGCGAAGGTCGAGAATGATTCCCCGCGCGCCTTTGCCCTCGCCGTCGAGTAGCGCGCGTCGCACTTCGTCACCGGAGGTCGTGCCGAAGTCGGACAGCCGGATGTAATCGATCCGGTCTTCGATCTTCGCGCGAACCGTCGGGACGTGAATGATCTCGCGAACAATTGCATATCCGTGCTCGTGCGACGGCGTATTATATCCATGCGTCCGGAGATGAACGGTTGTTCCCGCATCGCCGCGAATGAGTTGCTCGACGCGATCCAAGGGGAGTCCGTGCACGGGTTTCCCGTCGACGCTGTCGACGATTTCGCCCGGCTTCATACCGGCCCGTGCGGCCGGAAGCTGCTCGATCGGCTGGACGATGATTCGCCCGTCCTTGAGCTGATAGATGTAGACGCCGATGCCGCCGAAGTTACCGCCGCTAAGTGACTCGTTGAGACCCTGGATTTCGCGCGGTGAAAGATAGACCGTATACGGATCGGCGACGGAGTTCATGATGCCGCGCATCGCCGCATCGGTGAGATCGTCGCGACCCTGGCTGCCGAGTTGCTGTGCGTAGTGCTGTTGCGCGTATGCGAGAATGGCCGCGGCACGGCGTCCGTCCTGCGTCGGTTCGCCGTTCGCCGTTTCACTCGGAAGCCCAGCAGCGGCGATTTTCTTGCTGCCGAGATATTGTCGCAACGCGCCGGTCTCGCCTGAGAGCGGCGTCTGCGGATCGATCGGCTTGTAGTAGCTGCTCTCCAACCGGCGCAGCGCAAGCTCCGCCATCCGCCCGGCGCTCGCATCGTTCGATGCGAACAGATCGAGGAGATCGCCCGTCGTCGCAACCTCGATCGTCGGGCGACTGTCGGCGAGGCCGCCGCGAGACACGACGAAGATAACCGCTGCCGCGCTGAGCGCGGCACCGAGCAGTACTGCTAAAAGAACGCGGATCGAGAGGGTCATCTGTCCTTTACAATACCCGGGTTAGCCCGGGGCGAGTTTCTTCCCCTGAAGCGTACTCGCTAAGTCTTAATGGAGCCGGGGCGCCGGGTCAACGGGCTTTCCATCAATTCGCACCTCAAAATGAAGGTGCGGGCCGGTTGATTGACCGGTCGAACCGACCGCGCCGATGGCCTGACCGCGCTGCACGACCTGTCCCGTCGAGACGTAGATCGCCGATAGGTGGCCGTACCCGGTGGAGTAGCCGCCGCCGTGGTCGATCAGGATGTAGTTGCCGTAGCCACCGTACCACTGCGCCATGATGACCGTTCCGCCGGCGGCCGCGGTGACCGTCGTCCCCGTCGGCGCAGCGATGTCGAGGCCTTGATGGAACTCCGGCGACCCGCCAAACGGGTTGGAGCGCCAGCCAAACGGCGACGTGATCGTCCCGGTCACGGGCCACGAGAAGGTACCCGGGCCGCGCGGCGTCTCAGCGCCGCCCGCAATGCCGGCCGCGCGCCGCTGCGCTTCGAGCTCGCGTTCGCGCTCTTGAATCAAGGTTTCGAGCTGCGCCTCCTCGGCTGCGGAGAGATCTTCCATCTCGGCAACCTCGCCGGCTACGTGGCGCCGTTGCACGGCGGCAAGCGCGACGAGATTCGTGCGTTCCGCGGCCAGCGAGCCGAGCTGGCTGCGTGCCTGGTCTTGGGCCTGCTCTTGCTGCTGGAGGACCAGGCGCGTCGCTTCGAGCGCGGCTTCGACAGCCGCGACGTGCGCTTCGGCCACTTTGCGCGCGCGCACTGCGCGCTCGTTCGCGGCGATGAGCAAGCGCAGATCTTCCCAGTTCTCGACGAACTCGCTAAACGAACGCGACGCAAGCAGCGCGTTGACGTACGTCATATCGCCGTACTCGTAGACGGCGACGAGGCGGCGCTTGAGCATCGTGTCGTGGAGTTCCAGCGAACGCTTCGCAGCGTCGAGCTCGACCGTATTCCAATCGATCTTACGCTGCGTCGAAAGGTGCTCGGTCTGCAGATCGCCGATGCGCGAGTTCACGGCGTCGATTGCAACGTTGGTTTGGTGAAGCTGCGTTTGAAGATCGTTGTAGTGCAGCGTCACCGCATGCAGCTCGCCGCGCTTCGAAGAGAGCCGGGCTTGAATCTGCGCAGCCTTAGCGCGCTCGGCGGCGATGCGCTGATCGAGGCTCGAACCGGCGGCGACGGCCGGAAGCAGTGCGGCGCACAGCGCCAGCGCCGCGGCACGCCTGCGCATCACGTGCGCAGGTGACGTCCGACGGATATCCACGATGCGGCGATGCCGATCGCACCGCCGACCAGAAGGAGCTCGCCGGCCAGCGTCACCGGCGGGACCGGCATCGCGCTGAAGTGCGCCCACGGCAGCGCTTCGAGCAGCCGCGGCCACAGGGTCGCGTGCGCGAGCGTAAGGATGCCGACCGCAACGATCGCACCGACGACGCCGTCGAGAAGCCCTTCGCAGATGAACGGCAGCCGAATATAGGTATTCGTGGCGCCGACGAGCTGCATGATCGCGATCTCGCGACGCCGCGCGAAGACGGTTAGGCGGATCGTGTTCGAGATGATGATTCCGGCGACGGCCAAGAACGCAACGATGAGCGCGATGCCGACTTGGCGCAGCACGCCCGCGAGCCGGAGGAGACGCTGCACGATCTCCTGACCGTAGACGACATTGTCGACGCCCTGCAACTTGCGAACTCCGGCCGCAACGGAGGGCACTTGATCTGGAACGTGCACCTTGATACGGAACTTATCGGGCAGCGGATTCTCGGTGAGCAGGGCCGTATCGATCACGCCCTTCGTCCGCTCGCGCAACTCGCATCAGGCCCTGCCTCTTCGGAACGAACTGTACCGAGGCGATGCGCGGGTCTTGCGCCAAGTCGCGGCGGATTGCGTCGGTCTGCTGCGGCGTCGCGTCGGGCCGCAGATAGACGGATATCTCGATCTGGTCGAGCAGCTGATGACCAACCCCGGCAAGCGCACCGCGAAGGAAGAAGAACGTCCCGAGCAAGACGATGGTGATAGCGACGGTGCCGATTGCCGTGACTTGCATGCCGGCGTTGCGCGAGAAGTTGCGCAACACCTCAGCTAGAAAGAACTTGACCTTGCCTGAGTCCAAGGTAGTAGTAGCCTCGCTCTTCGTCGGTGGTGATACGACCGTCTTCTAGCCGGACGACGCGGCGCCGCATGCGGTCGACGACGGCTTGATTGTGCGTCGCGACGACGACTGTCGTCCCCTTGAGATTGATCCGCTGCAGTAACTCCGTGATCTCGGTAGTGTTCGCCGGATCCAGGTTCCCGGTCGGCTCGTCGCAGAGCAGAATCTTCGGATTGTTGACCAGCGCCCGCGCGATCGCGGTCCGCTGTTGCTCGCCGCCCGAAAGCTCGTTGGGATACATGCGGCTCTTGTGCGAAAGTCCGACGAGATCGAGTGCGCGCGGCACCTGACGCATGACGTCGCGCGTATGCGCCCCGGTGACGCGCATCGCGAACGCCACATTCTCCCAGACGCTCTTGTCCGTAAGGAGTTTGAAATCTTGAAAGACGACGCCGAGATGACGGCGCAGCGCGGGAACGCGATTGCGGCGCAGACGGTCGACGCGGATTCCGTCGACGATAATTTCGCCGGCGCTCGGCTGCGCCTCGCGGTAGAGCAGCCGAAGAAGGCTCGACTTTCCGGTTCCCGAGTGTCCGACGAGAAAGACGAAGTCGCCTTTGGCGATCTCGAGGCTTATGTTGTCGAGGGCACGTACGCCGTTCGGGTAGACCAGTGAGACACCGCGAAGGGAGATCATCGCTGGGAGAGGAGTTTTTCTGACCGTGGGGCCTATACCTTCGCTATGAACTTCGACTTGACCGACGAGCAAAAGGCGATTGCGAGCCTAGCTCGGGAGTTCGCGCAGGACGAGGTCAAGCCGCGCGCGGAGGAGATGGATCGCAACGAGAGCTTTCCGTACGAGCTCGTCGGGAAGATGGCCGAGCTCGGCTTCATGGGGCTTCCGTTCCCGGAAGAGTATGGAGGCGCGGGCGGCGACACGGTTAGCTATGCGCTAGCCGTGATGGAGATCGCGCGCGCCGACGCATCGACGGCGATCACGCTCGCGGCCCACGTATCGCTCGGGGCGACGCCGTTCCATCTCTTTGGCACGCAGGAGCAGAAGCAGAAGTATCTCGTGCCGCTCGCGCAGGGGACGATGCTGTGGGGCTTCGGCCTCACGGAGCCCAGCGCGGGCAGCGACGCCGGGAACCTTCAGACGAAGGCCGAGTTGCGCGAGGGACAATGGGTCATCAATGGGACGAAGGCCTTCATTACAAACTCCGGCACCGACATCACCGGCGGCACGACGATCACGGCGATCACCGGAACGCGCCCCGACGGTTCGCGAGAGATTTCCAACATCGTCGTGCCGCAGGGCACGCCGGGCTTTACGCGCAGCCGCAAGTACCGGAAGATGGGCTGGCGCGCCTCGGATACGCGCGAACTCTCGTTCGTCGACGCCGCGGTTCCGCAGGAGAATCTGCTGGGACCGCGCGGGGAGGGGTACAAACAGTTTCTCTCGATTCTCGACGGCGGCCGAATCTCGGTCGCGGCGCTCTCGATCGGCCTTGCGATGGGAGCGTACGACGAAGCGCTCGCGTACGCGAAGGATCGCCAAGCGTTCGGGAAGCCGATCAGCAAGTTTCAGGCGATCTCGTTCAAGCTCGTCGACATGCTCACCGAGATCGAGCATGCCAAGCTCATGATGCTCAAGGCGGCGTGGGAGAAAGACCAGGGGCGCGATTTCGTACGGGCTGCGAGCTTCGCGAAGCTCTTCTCGGGAGAGCTCTCGCACCGCGTCGTCAACGATGCGCTCCAGATTCACGGCGGCTACGGCTTCATGGACGAGTATCCGATCTCGCGCATGTACCGCGATCAGAAGATCAACGAGATCGGTGAAGGTACCAACGAAGTTCAGCGGCTCATTCTCGCTCGCCTCATGGGATTGTAGAAAGGATCACGTCATGGTCGTGCGTCTACCAGTATCGCTCGCACTCATCGCAATTGCCCTAACCGCGCCGGCATTGGCGGCGCTTTCCATCGGCGCGAAAGCGCCGCAGTTCACGCTGCAAGCGACGCAAGGCGGCAACGTCTTCACGTTCGATCTCGACGCCGCGCTCAAAAAGGGGCCCGTCGTCCTCTACTTTTATCCGGCGGCCTTTACGCCCGGGTGTACGATCGAAGCGCATGAGTTTGCCGACGCGGCCGACGAATACAAAGCGCTGAACGCGACGGTGATCGGCGTCTCGCACGATCCGCTCGACACGCTGCAGAAGTTCTCGGTGAGCGAATGCCGCAGCAAGTTTCCCGTCGCTGCAGACACCAACCAGGCAGTGATGAAGGAGTATGATGCCGTCCTCTCCGGGCATCCGCAGTACGCCAATCGCATCTCCTATGTCATCGCGCCCGACGGAACGATCGTCTACACGTACACGAGCCTCGATCCGAGCCAGCACGTGCAGAATACGTTAACGGCGCTCAAGGCGTGGGAAGCCGATCATGCTTCGAAGCCATAGGCTCGTTGTAGCGCTCTCGCTCTGTGCGCTGCTCGGGGCGACGCCGTCGCCCTCGCCGCGGCCTACCGCGACGCCGAATCCATATCGCCAGATCGAGTTCGCCTCGCCGACGCTAAACGAGCAGTCGCAAGACAACATCGCGGTTCTCGGCGGATGGGCGGCGGTAAAGAAGGACGGACCGCGGCGGTCGTCTGCGTCTCGTTCAAGAACGAAGGCGCCGTTGCCGCGACGCGCGTCGTTTTCAAGTTCAGTCTCATGAATCGCGACGGCATGGATCTGGGCGACCTCGTGCTCGACCGGCGCGGCACGTTCTCGCCGGGCATCGCAATCAACGGCTGGGGCAGCTTAGCGGACTGGCAAAGCGGCCTCGGCCACCGCGGCTACAACGACAACTGCACGACGCTTTCCGGCGGCGTAGCACGCATGCCGCTTCTCTCCGCCCGCTACGTCACGTATCGCGTAACAAACGTCGAACGCGCCGCGCCCTAAACGAACCACCACCGGGACGCCTTGCAACGGAGACGCCCTAAACCGCGTCGTCGTGAGGAAAGAGCCGCTGCGATCGCGGTAGGCGTTTCGGCGGCGCGCCGATATCCAGCGCGGTGATGTCGCGCGGGACGACGTCGATCGGCGGAATCTCCGCGAGCCCGTCGGCGCCGAGCGCAGCTTCGTCTTTGAGCCTGCGCCCTTGCGGTAGAAGTTTCGTCTCGTACGAGCCGACCGCGCCGTTGAACGCGTTGACCGAGCGCTCGAGATGCTTTCGCACTTCGAGCAGATGCTCGGAGAACTTGAGCGCGCGCTCGTAGAGCACTTTCCCGAGCAGGGCGATGCGCTTAGCGTTCTCTTCCTGTCGCAATGCCTGCCAGCCCATCGCAAACGTGCGCAGCAAGCTGATGAGCGTCAGCGGTCCGGTCACGAGGACGGATTTGTCGAGGGCGTATTCGATGAGCATCGGGTCCTCGCTGCAAGCCGAGCTCAAGAACGCTTCGCCCGGCACGAACATCACGACGTAGTCAGCCGAGCCCTTAGCCGTCTGATAACCGCGTCGCGCGAGCGCGTCGACGTGTTCGCGCAAAGCGCGCGCGTGCTGCTTGACGAGCTTCCGGCGCTGCTCGTCGTCGTGCGCTTCGAGTGCGGCCTGCATCGCATCGAGCGGCGCCTTCGCGTCGACGAAGACGCGGCGATCGCCGGGGAGGTTGATCGTCATGTCGGGACGCGCGCGCATCTGGTCCAGCGCGACGGTCTGCTGTTCGAAAAAGTCGCAGTGCGGGAGCATCCCGGCCTTCTCGACGACGTTGCGCAGCTGCATCTCTCCCCACCGTCCGCGCGAGGCGGGATTGCGTAGCGCCGTGACGAGCGTCGAGGTCTGCGTCGTGAGGTCGGTTGTCGCGCTCGCGAGCTTATCCGCACGGCCCAACAACTGGTCGAGCTGCTCGCGCAAACTGCCGGCATCGCGCTGGCGCTTCGCTTCGAGCTCGGCGATGAGTTTGTCGAACTCGTCGAGTTTCTGCGTAACGGGCGCCACGAGCTCGCCGACGCGTTCGCTGGCCCGGGAGGCCGTCGCATCGCGCAGCTCGTTCTTCGCCCGCTCCAAGAGCGCTTCGATCGCCTTCTCGGAGCCGTAGGTCGCTTGTTCGAGCCGCGCTCGCAGCGCCGCGCTCTCCGCCCGTGCGCAAAGCCATGCGATCAATGCGCCCAAGATGCCGCCTGCGAGGAATGCCGCAACGACGATCGCGGCGATCACGGTGTTGGTTGCCCCAAGTACTTCGCGAAGAACGCCAGCGTGCGCGACCACGCGTCCTCCGCGGCCGACGCCACATACGACGCACGCTGATCGTCGAAGAACGCGTGGCCCGCCTGGTCGTAGATCACGATGTCGTTCGGGACGTGCAGCGCCGCGCGAAATGAACGAACGCCGCCGGCCGGGATGCTTGTATCGCGGGCTCCGTAGTTGCCGCAGATCGGAATGTGGACGTTCGCCGGATCGATCTCGTCGAGTGAGCCGTAAAACGGACATGCGGCTGCAAAGAGATCGCCGTTGTCGATCGCCTCGACGAGCACGATATGGCCGCCCATGCAGAAGCCCGTGATCCCAAGCTTCGCTTCGGGAAACTTTGCTTTCAGCCACAACGCCGCGGACCGAATGTCGCCATTGTAGGTCGGACGGTCGAGGAGATGCGAATATGGGCGGAACTCGGAGAAATCGGTCGCGCCGTCGCCGCTCGGAGCGCCATAGCGGGTGTAAAGATCCGGTGCGATCGCGGCAAAGCCGGCCTTTGCGAAGCGGCGAACGACGTCGCGAATGCTCGTGTCGACGCCCCAGATATGCATGACGACCACTACGCATGGCGTTTTCGCCGTCGCGTGGGCTGGGCCACGCGGCGTATGCCGAAATGTGGTCGTCGGGGAGAACCAGCTCGACGCGCTCGACGGTAACTGCCGGATCGTCCTCGGAGACGAGGGGAGCATGCGGTTTACCGAGAGGCACCGGTTGCCCGATCGGCGCGGGCGTCGAAGCAATCGTCGCGGCCGCGGCTGAGACGCCGACGAAGGTGCGACGGTTCAATGCTACGGAGCACGACCGCGTCGGATCGACCTCGGGAGCACCCATGGTCATTCGGTTTGACTTCTGCCGAAGCGATCCTCGCGGCGAGCGGCCGCACTTGCGGGAGCGCGCCGATTTTTTCTGAATATTCGCGTGCGTTTGCAGAAAGTGAGAGTCTCAGAAGATGAATCGTAGCGCGTTTCTCGCCGCGTCCGGTACGGCGCTGGCGCTGTCGGGCGGCGCCGCTTCAGCGCAGAGCGTCCCCGGCGGCACCCAACTCGTCGAACGAAATGCGAACTTTCCGAGCGCCGCATTTGACGCGCTCGTCGGACGGCCGGCGCAGATCCATCAGGTTTTTGAGTCGGTTGCCTTCAAACCGGCCATTCTCGGCAGCATCAAAAACTCGATGAATGGTCTTCATTTTGGATTCGGCTACCCGGCCGATGCGATCGCAATTGCGCTCGCAGGACACGGGGCCTCAGCGGCCTACGGCTACAGCGACTACCTCTGGCAGAAGTACCGCATTGGCGAGGTGTTCGCGTTGACCGATGCGGCGGGTGCGACGCTGACGTCGAACGTCTTCCTTGGGCGGACCTCGCCCGTCGATCCGAGCGCGAGCCCGGACGACCCGAAGGGGATGTATCAAGACGCTTCGATCGAGGCGCTCCAACAGCGGGGCCTCATTCTCTTGACCTGCCACACCGCGGTCGAAGAGCAGGCGCGCCTGCTCGTCAAAAAGGGGTACGCGCCCGGCATGACTGCAGATGGAGTTGCCGCGGACATTCTCACGCATCTAGTTCCGGGCGCGTTCGTCGTTCCGGCGATGGTTGCGACGCTGGCGGTCTTGCAGGTGCGCTACCACTACGCTTATATGTCCCCGCAACTCTAAGAAAGCGCATGAATCCACAGCGCGCGGTCGCGGGCCTGTTCCTGGCGTCGACGTTGGCGTTGGGCGCGTGTGCAAGCGGCGATGTTACGGCAAAGGCGTCGCCGCTCTACGATCCAAGCGCGTTACCGAGCGGCGCTCTCGGCGCATCGATCGCGTACGGGCGCGAGGCGATCGTCGACACAAAATCTGTTGCGGGAGGCTACGTCACGGCCGACATGTCGTGCGGGGCGTGTCACATCGAGGGCGGCACCAAGCCGAGAGGCGGCAGCTTCATCGGCGTTTCGGGGCGCTTTCCGCAGTGGAACCGGCGTGCGCACCGCGTTATTGCGCTCCAGGATCGCATCGCTGAATGCTTCCTCTATAGTATGAACGGCAGAGCGCCGGCGTACAGCAGCAAGCTCATGATTGCGATCGTGGCGTACATCGGATGGCTTTCACGCGGAACGGTCATCGGCGCAAAGCAGCCGCTCTCCGACCGCTACATCGAACCGCTCCCGACCGGCTCGCCGGATCTCTCTCACGGCGCCGCACTCTACGCACAGAAATGCGCCGCCTGCCATCAATCCAACGGCGCCGGGCTTTCGAGTACGTTCCCGCCGCTGTGGGGTCCGACGTCGTTCAACGCCGGTGCAGGGATGGCGCACATCGATCGCATGACCGGTTTCGTTCACCGCAACATGCCGCAGAACGCGCCCGGCACGCTCTCGCTGGACGAGGCATACGACGTCGCCGCGTTCGTCTTACAGCATCGCCGGCCGCACTTCCAGGCCAACGTGCTGCAAACAACGACTCCCCTTCCAGCCGTCTACTTCTAAGGTTCCCTCGGGAGGCGGCCCGCGTCAGCGGCCGTAGTCGTAGGCCCCGGCCCCCGCAAAAGATAAGATGAAGGCTGCTTTGGAACAGGGTACGCTGGTCAAGGTGACGCTCCCCGAGATGGGAGAGTCGGTGACCGAAGGCTCGATCGTCGAGTGGAAACGGCGCGTCGGCGAGTATGTCGCCGAAGGCGATCCGCTCGTGGAGGTGACGACCGATAAGGTCGACGTCGAAGTGCCCGCGACCGTCTCCGGCACCGTCACGAAACTCTTAGCACGCGAAGGCGAGAGTATCTCAGTCGGTGCTGCGCTGGCTGAGATCGATACGTCGAAACGCGACGGTGCGACTGCCGCGCCGCCCGCGACGGGCAACGGTGCGAAGACACCGGCCGTTGCACCTCCAGCCGCGCGCCCGAAAGAGCCCGGCGAACCGAGCCTTGCCGACCAGCCCGCGCGCCGCATGGCCGCGCGGCTCGACGTCGATCTCGCGCGCGTGCGCGGATCCGGGCCGAACGGTCTCATCCTCCGTTCGGACGTGCTCCAACAGGCGCAGAGCGCGCGTCGCAACGCGATCTCGTCACCCGCGCTCCCGATCCCCGCAGGCGCGACGGTGACGCGCCTGAAGGGGCCTGCCGCGGCGCTCACCGGCTACATGGAACAGAGCCTCACGATACCCACTGCGACCAGTTTCCGGACGCTGAACGTCGACGTGCTCGATGCGCGGCGCAAAGAACTCAACGGCGCGGTTAAAGCCTCGGGTCGCAACGAGCGCGTCTCGTTCACGCACCTTATCGCATACGCGATGGTGCGCGCCGCTAACGAGATGCCGATTATCACGGCGTCCTTCGGCCGCGACGCCGAAGGCTTTCCGGCGCGGATCGAGCCCGGAATTCATCTCGGTCTCGCGGTGGACATGGAGCGCAAGGACGGCACACGGATGCTCGTCGTTCCGGTCATCAAGGATGCCGGCTCCTTGGACTTTGCGGCATTTCGTGCGCGCTATGAAGAACTCGTTGCAAAAGCGCGCGAGAATAAGCTCACGGCC
Source organism: Vulcanimicrobiota bacterium (assembly GCA_963758805.1). Lineage (GTDB taxonomy): Bacteria > Vulcanimicrobiota > Vulcanimicrobiia > Vulcanimicrobiales > Vulcanimicrobiaceae > Cybelea. The sequence continues at coordinate 160,600 of CAVWWP010000001.1, read as the reverse complement.
AGCGATTTGCAAGGCGCGTCGTTCACGCTGACCAATCCCGGCGGAATCGGCACGGTCGCCTCGGTCCCGCGTCTCATGATGGGACAAGGCGCGATTCTCGCGACCGGAGCGATCGGATATCCGTCGGGGTTCGCAAGCGCGAACGAACAATCGCTCAAGCTGCTCGGCGTTTCGAAGATCATGGAGATGACGAGCACGTACGACCATCGCGTCATCCAAGGCGCGCAGTCGGGCGAGTATCTGCGCCGCGTCGACGAGTTCTTACAAGGCAGGGACGGATTCTACGAGTCGGTCTTTGCGTCACTCGGCCTCCAAGCGGCGGCCGTCCCGCAGACGGCGGTCGCGCCTGGCGCGGCCACTGCGGCACCGCCATCCGACGAGATGCTGCGTGCGGTCGCCACCGGCATGGCGATCGTCTCGGCGTACCGGCGTTTCGGTCATCTCGCGGCGCATCTCGATCCACTCGGCGCCGAACCGGTCGGCGACTCGTCGCTCGAACCGCAGACGTACGGTCTGACGCCGGCGCTCCAGAGCGCGATCCCGGCCAGCGTGTTGCGCGTGCGGGTGCCCGGCGACACGCTCGCCGACGTCCTGCCGCGCCTCAAAGAGACGTACAGCTCGACGATCGCCTACGAAATCGAACACATCTCGAATGCCAATCAACGCGTTTGGCTACGCGATTACATCGAGTCGGGCAAGAATAAGATCAAACAGGCGCCGCAGCGGCAGATCGAGTTCCTCGAACGGTTGACGTGGGTCGAAGCCTTCGACCGTTACGTGCGCAAGACGTTTCTCGGCCAGAAGACGTTCTCGGGCGAAGGGCTCGACGTTATGGTCCCGATGCTCGAAGAGCTCCTCGACATGCTCGGTGAGGATGGCGTCGGCAATGCCGTGCTCGGCATGGCGCATCGCGGGCGCCTCAATGTTATCGCGCATCTCGTGAACGTGCCGTACGAAGAGGTTATGACGGAGTTCGAGGCCGCGCAGTATCGCGGGAATCTTGGCGACGACGACGTGATGGGAGACGTGAAGTACCATCACGGCGCCAGGGGTACGTTCACGACGTCGAAGGGCAAGAACATCGAGGTCACGCTCGCACACAATCCAAGTCATCTCGAGGCCGTCGATCCGGTCGTCGAAGGCAGCGCGCGCGCGCTCCAAACCGATCACTCGCACGGCGTACCCTCGCAGGAGCACAAGCGCGCGGTTCCGATTCTTATCCATGGCGACGCCGCATTCACCGGTCAGGGCGTCGTCGCCGAAGTCTTCAACATGCAGTCGTTGCCCGGCTATGAGACCGGCGGGACGATCCATCTGATCGCGAACAACCAGATCGGTTTCACGACCGATCCAACCGACGCGCGCTCGACGCGTTACGCGTCCGACTTGGCAAAGGGCTTCGACGTACCGATCGTGCACGTCAACGCCGACGACGTCGACGCGTGCATCGCCGCGGTGCATCTCGCAGTGGACTACCGCCGCGCCTTCGGTCGCGACGTTCTCATCGATCTCATCGGCTACCGGCGCTTCGGCCACAACGAACAGGACGAGCCGGCGTATACCCAACCGCAGATGAGCGAACGCATTAAGAATCACCCAACGGTGCGCGAGCTTTTTGCGAACAAACTCGTCAATCAAGGGATTCTCACCGCCGATCAGTCGCGCGCGATGGTCGAGCAGGCCGCGCAACGTCTCCAGGAGGCACGCCGTGCGGTCAAGGGCGTGCTGGCGACGCACATCCAAGGCCGCAAGGTGGCCGGCAGTAATACGTTCGATGGGACCGTGCTGCCGCCGGTCGATCGAGCGAAGCTGCTGGCGTGGAGCGACGCACTCGTCAGCGTTCCCGAGGGTATGACGCTCAACAAAAAACTGGTCGCGCAGTTCGAGCGGCGCAAAGCGGCGATCGCAGAGAGCGGCGTCGTCGATTGGGGCACGTCGGAGGCGCTCGCGTTTGCCTCACTCTTGACGAGCAATACGCCCATTCGGTTGACCGGTCAAGATACGCAACGCGGTACGTTTAGCCATCGGCATGCCGTCTTGCACGAAACGGCTCTCGCACGCAAGGGTCAGCATGCGGCGTGGATTCCGCTGCAGCATCTCGCCGAGACGCAGGCATCGTTCGAGATTCGCAACAGCCCGCTCTCGGAGTACGCGTGCGTAGGGTTCGAGTACGGCTATTCGGCGCAGCAATCCGACGCGCTGGTGCTGTGGGAAGCGCAGTACGGCGACTTCTTCAACGGGGCGCAAGTCGTCGTCGATCAGTTCATCGCCGCCGGCCAGGCAAAGTGGGGACAGAGCTCGCGCCTGACGCTCTTGCTCCCGCACGGTTATGAAGGCGGCGGTCCCGAGCACTCCAGCGCGCGGCTCGAGCGCTTCCTGCAGCTCGTGGCCGAGGGTAACCTGCGCGTCGCCTATCCGTCAACGGCCGGCAACTATTATCACCTGATGCGGATTCAGGCGCGATCGCCGCTGGCGGTACCGCTCGTCGTCATGACGCCCAAGTCGCTGCTGCGCGCGCCGAGCGCATCCGGCACGATCGAGGATCTGGCGAACGGATCGTTCATGCCCGTCATCGACGATCCGCGTGCGATCGACCGCAAGAAGATCGAGCGGTTGATCCTGTGCAGCGGAAAGATCTACCACGACCTCGTGCAGCACGCCGGGTATGCGGCGCTGCAACGGACGGCGATCGCACGCATCGAACTGCTCGCACCGCTGCCGGTTCACGACATAAACCGTGTGATCGCCGGCTATCCGAAGCTCAAGAAGATCGTGTGGGTGCAGGAAGAGCCGAAGAATATGGGCGCGCGCGCCTTCGTGCGACGCCGGCTGCTCGAAGGAAAACGCGATGGATTCGACATCGAGTACATCGGTCGCGGCTATCGCGCGAGCCCGAGTGAAGGGTACGCCGGCCAGCACGCCGTCGAACAGGAACGCATCGTAACGGCGGCGCTCGCCGAGTGACGCCCCGAGAGCGCGGGGAACGCCTCCTGCGTCTCGTCGACGGCGACAAGGTCGCCGACAACCTGCTTGCGGAGTACGAATCGATCGCGCCCGACTTCACGCGATATCTCGTTGAGTTTGCGTTCGGCGAGATCTACGCGCGTGAAGGAAGCCTGCGCGACCGCGAGCTCGTCGCGATCACCGCGCTCGCGACGATGGGCGGCTGCGACCGGCAGCTCGAGACGCACGTCCACGGCGCATTCAACGTAGGGTTGAAAGAGTCGGAGATTGTCGAAGCGATCATGACGCTGATTCCATACGTTGGGTTTCCGAGGGCGCTCAGCGCGATGGCGATCGTCAAGCGCGTCGCCGATAAGCGGCGCGCCGGATAGCGGGAGAATCGAAATGCACCGAGTTGCGGCGATCGCGCTGCTGGGCGCGTTGCTGCTCGCGACCGCAGGCCAGACGCCGTCCGCACCGCCGCTGGCCTATCCGCCGGCGCCGCACGACGCGACCGTCGACACGTACTACGGTACCACGGTTCCCGACCCGTACCGGCCGCTCGAGAACCTCGATGCGCCCGCAACGCAGCGGTGGCTCGCGGCGGAGGCGGATCTCACGCGCTCGTATCTCGATACGATTCCGCAGCGAGCGGCGATCAGATCGTATATGACGTCGATCCTCCACTATGCCGCGTACGACGTGCCCTGGCACATGCGCGACCGGTATTTCTATCTTCACAATGACGGCTTGCAAAACCAGTGGGTGCTCTACACGATGCGAGGCCCGTTCGGTAACGCGCGGATTCTTATCGATCCTAACGCTATGTCCAACGACGGCTCGGTAACCGTCTCCGACGAATCGGCGAGCTGGGACGCACGCTATATGGCGTACTCGACGCGGGATTCAGGCTCGGACTGGCAAACGTGGCATGTCCGCGCCATTGCGACGGGACGCGATCTTCCCGACACCGTGCGCTGGAGCAAGTTTTCGTCGGCCGCCTGGCTGCCCGACAACAGTGGTTTCCTATACGAGCGGTATCCCACGCCCGCCGCCGGCGAGGCGTATAAAGGAGCGCTCTACGATCATGCAATCTATCTGCACCAGCTCGGCACACCGCAATCCTCGGACAGGTTGTTCTTCTATCGCCCCGAGCACAAAGACTGGCTTTACGAGGCGCAGGTCACGGAGGACGGCCGTTACGTCATCGTTACGGTGGCGAGCAACGACTCGATCGACACACGGATCGGTTACGTCGACTTACGCGACGCTAATCGGCGCTTTCACGAGCTCCTTTGGAAGAACGACGCGATCTGGAATCTAGTCGATACAAAAAGGCCGATCTTTTACTTCAGCACGACGCTCGGTGCACCCAACTCTAAGATAGTCGCCGTCGACATCCGGCATCCGAGTACGATTCGGACGGTCGTTCCAGAATCGCGCTGGGCGCTCAGCTATTCGCCGGACGGCGCTCCTGGTGCATCGGTCGTGGGAAGCCGTTTGATCCTTACGTATCTAACCGACGCGCACTCTGCGGTGAAGATTTTCGACGAGCAGGGTCATTTTATCCGAAACGTTGCGCTGCCCGGGCTCGGATCGGCACAGGGCTTCCAGGGCTTCGCGGCCGACCGCGTGACGTACTACCGCTATATGGGCTGGACGACGCCGTCGACGATCTACCGCTACGACGTCGTCACGGGACGCAGCACCGTCTACCACGCGTCGCGCATCCATTTCGATCCCGAGCAGTACGAAACGAAAGAGGTTTTCTACCGGAGCAAAGACGGCACGCGCGTGCCGATGATGATTTCTTACCGGAAAGGGATCACGCTGGACGGCACGACGCCGGCAATTCTCTACGGATACGGCGGCTTCGATGTCTCGATCGCGCCCTACTTCTCGAGTCTTATCGCGACATGGCTGCGCATGGGCGGAATCTATGCCGTGGCATACATTCGCGGCGGCTCGGAATACGGCGAAGCCTGGCACCATGCCGGCATGCTGGGCAATAAACAGAACGTCTTCGACGACTTTATAGCGGCTGCGCAGTATCTCATCACGCAAAGGTACACGTCGACGCCGAAACTCGCAATCAAGGGCGAATCGAACGGCGGGTTGTTGATCGGCGCGGTCGAGACCCAGCGGCCGGACCTCTTTGGCGCGGCGCTTCCAGGAATTGGCGTCATGGACATGTTGCGTTTCGACAAGTTTACGATCGGCAATGCATGGATTCCCGAATATGGTTGTGCGACATGCGGTAAAGCGGATTTCGAGTGGCTCTATAAGTACTCACCGTACGCAAATGTCAAATCGGGCACGACCTATCCGCCGACGCTCGTCTGGACTTCCGATCACGACGACCGCGTCTTTCCCGCGCACAGCCTCAAGTTCGCCGCGCGGATGCAGGCGGCACAAGCCGGATCGTCGCCGATCCTTCTGCTCGTGCAACGCAAAGCCGCGCACAATCTGGGTACGACTCGCGCGGAGACGATCGACCTCTACGCCGATACGTACGCGTTCTTGATCAAGAGCCTCGACATGCAGTTGCCGAGTGACTTCTGAGCTACGGAAGATTCTTTTCGCCGAACATCTTGACGAGCAGCTCGGCGATCCCGGGTGCGTCGACGAAGAGCCGCCGCGTGTGCGGCCCGAGGAAACCTTCGCGTACCATGCCGTCGAAGAGCGCCAGCAGCGCGTCGTAGTAGCCGCGGTAGTTGAGCAGCCCGATCGGCTTATCGAGAATGCGCAGCTGTCGCCAACTAAGGATCTCGCAGAACTCGTCCATCGTGCCGAAGCCGCCGGGCAGGGCGATGAACGCATCGCTTCGCTCCGCCATCAGCGCCTTGCGTTCGTGCATCGTATTGACGATGTGAAGTTCCGTCAGATTCGGATGCGCGATCTCGGCCTCTGCCAACGCGCCGGGAATAACACCGATAATATCCGCACCCTCCGCGATCGCCGCATCGGCAATGACGTTCATGAGCCCGACGCTGCCGCCGCCGTAGACGATACCGTACCCGGCCGCAATGACGGCGTGCGCCGTCTCGCGGGCGATGCGAGCGTACGACTCGTCATTTCCGAGGTGCGAACCGCAGAAGATGCAGATGTGCTTCACCGTCCCCGGCGCTTGGGCACGCCGCCGTGAAGCGCCTGCCGATGGGGTTGTGGCTGTGGGCGGCGGTTGAGTTCGTCGTGCTCGCCGCGCTCGCGATCGTGCGCACGAAGCTCTGGACGTACGGTTCCGACACCGGTACGTTCGCACAGATCGTCGCCGACGCGTTCGGCGGCATGCGCAACGGCGTCGAAGCTGGATCGCATTTCCGCTACCATTGGTCGCCGTCACTGGCGGTACTTTGGCCACTCGTCGCATTGACGCGCAGTGCGTTGCCGTTGCAACTCGTGCAGGCGGCGGCGACCGTCGCATGCGCGCCGCTGCTCGCGGCGCTGGCACGCCCGTACGTGGGACCCCGCATCGGCAACGCGCTCGGCATAGTTTCGCTCTTATATCCGCCGTTGCTCGCACTTGGGTTTGACGAGTTTCACGAGCTGGGGCTCTTTGCGCCGATCGTTCTCGGCCTCTTTCTCGCCGCCGACCGCGGCCGGTGGGGATGGTTTGCGATCTGCGCTGCGTTCGGTATCGGCTTGCGTGAGGATGCAGCGTTAACGCTGTGCGTCTTCGGCATCGCGCTGGCCGTCATCGGCACGCGCTCGCGGCGCGGCGGCCGCGGGCTGCTCGACGGATTCTCCTCGCAACCGCGCGCGCTGACGACCGCCGGCGGGGCGCTCGCCTTTGGCTCCGCGGCTGCGCTGCTCGTGTACTACGGCGTCATCGCACCGCATCTCGGCGGTTGGGTGCCGAGCCGGTTCTACGACTATCCGTTTGCGAACGGCCCGCTCGCGTTAGTCCTCGCACCGTTCGTGCATCCGGTGGAGTTTGCGCGCGCGATCGTGACGCGCGGCCGTTTTACGTACGTGCTCGAAGCGTTCGTGCCGCTGGCATTTCTGCCGTTGCGATCGGCATGGTGCTTCCTCGCGTTCCCCGGCGGCGCCGTGGTCCTGCTCGCAAACTCGGGCTACGTTTGGCGCATGGGCGACCATTACGCGGCATTGTGGATCCCATGGCTGCTCGTCGCAACGGTCGCGGCCATCGCGAGCATCGTGCGCCGGTCCGGCGACCGCATTGCCATGCGCTGGGCTACTGCAGCCGGCGTACTCTGCGCCGTATTCTTGATCGCCTTCGATCCGATGCACCCGCTGCATTACATGCACCCCTACTATCACGATCTCGCCGACGCTCGCCGCGCGATCGCTTGCGTTCCGAAGACCGCGCCGATGGCGACGTACGACGAGTGGTTCTCCGCTGTCGCGGCGCAGCGACCGAAGCGCAACGATCGATCGCGCCGACGGCGTCGAGTACCTGGTCTACGCCGGCGACATGCCCAACGTGGGATCGCGCGTACAGTTGCAGGCCGCGGTGGCCGCCTCGATCGCGCGCGGCGAATACCACGTAGTCTGCCGGTTCGGCGCGGTCGCCGCGTACCAAGCGGCGCGCTGATGCCGCACGGTATTCCTGGGCCAAGCCGTTGGACGACATTACGCGAGCTTTCTCCCGTGCCGTTCCGGCGCTTTCCGGCATTTCTCCGCGAGCTGACACAACGCTACGGGAATGTGGTGGCGTTCGATCTTCCGTGGCGATCGTATGTCTTCGTGAACGATCCAGCGCTCAACAAAGATATCTTCGTGACGCAGCAGCACGCGTTCATCAAATCGCTCGGCACGCGCACAATGAGCTTGCTCCTAGGCGACGGACTGCTGACCAGCGAGGATCCGCTCCACCGCCAGATGCGGCGGATCGTTCAGCCGGCCTTTCACGGCGAGCGCATTGCCGAGTATGCGACTATCATGGAGCGCGATGCGACGGAGTTCGTCCAGCAGCTAAATCCCGGCGGGCTAATCGACGCGCACGCGGCAATGACCGAGCTGACGCTGCGCATTGCGACCGAGACGCTCTTCGGCAGCGACGAGAGCGGATCGGTTCAGACGGTGCGCGGCGCCATCCGCCTCATGATGAATGAGTTTCCATATATGCTCGTGCCGTTAGCCGCACTGCGCCGTCGGTTGCCGATTCCCGCAACCCTACGCTTCAATCGCGCGCGCGAGGCGCTCGACGCGATCATCTACGAGCTGATCGCGCGGCGCAGGCGCGATGGTAGCGAGCGCGGCGATGCGCTCTCCATGCTCCTGGCAGCGCGCGACGCCGAAACCGGTTTCCGGCCGTCGGACGAACAGATCCGCGACGAGATCATGACGCTCTTTCTTGCCGGTCACGAGACGACGGCGAACGCGCTCACGTGGGCGCTCGTCCTCTTGGCCGAGCACGCCGACATCGACGAACGCACCGCCGCGGCAGCGAGCAACGGCGACAGCGCATACGTGATGCGCGTGCTCAAGGAGGTTCTGCGGCTCTATCCGCCGGCATGGATCATCGGGCGCGAGCCGATTCGCGACGTAACGCTGGTCGACGGTACGCTCATCGCGCGCGGAACGACCGTCTTTATCGCGCCGCTCTTCCTGCACCGGCGGTCTGATCTCTTTGCGAATCCGGATCGCTTCGATCCCGATCGCTGGCTCCGCGCGGACCCGCCGCCATTTGCCTACATGCCGTTCGGCGGCGGCGCGCGGCGCTGCATCGGCGAAGAGTTTGCGTGGAGCGAGGCAGCGATCGTGCTGACCGCGCTCGTGAAGCGCTACCGCTTCGTGTTAGAAAATGGCAAGCCCATCGGTACGGCGCCGCTTGTCACGCTCCGTCCCGCCGGCCCCGTCATGATGCGCGCGCTACCGCGCTAAGACTATCAGCCGCGATTCGTTGGGCAGTTGCGGACGCGCGGCGGTTCGGCGTCGCGGTTTTTGAAATCGCTGAGCCAGCAGTCGCCGGTGAGCGAGCAGTAGCAGAGCGCAAGATCGAAATGACTCACTGCGGGGCGCAGGAGCTGCGCGAATGCCGCGCCTCCGAGTCGGACGATCGTGTGCGACGAATTTGCGGGTATGACCATTCCGTCGGTCGGAGTGCTCGTCGTCAACGTTCCGGTTGGTCGGGTCTTTGATTTCAGCATGAGCCGCCGGATCTCGTGGAGGAACGCGCTGTTCGTTCGGGGTGAGAAGAGCGCCTCGATCGAGGGCTCGGGCTTTCCGTCCCAGGTGATCGCGACGGAGCGGATGATCGCCGGGCCGAGGCCATCGTTTCGAACGTCGAGCTCGATGAACGTTGGCGAGTTCTCCATGTCGAAACTCAGATACGGCCAAACCGCCGCATTGTACTGTTGCGCGATCACGTGCGTTTGATAGATCGCGGCCCCCGCCGCGATCGTGCTGATCAGCACGGCGCAGAGCGCTACGACGAGATCAAATCGAAGACCCTTCTCGCTCATTACGCGAGCACGAGTTGCTCGTCGCCAACGCCGGCGCGCCGAACCGCATCGTGAATCATCGCGTCTTGTACGTCGGGCACTGCCCAGCGTGCCTGCGCTTCCGGCGAGAGCCGGTCGATCGGATCGAAGTAAACGAAGGCTTTGCCGGGTTTGACGCTCGGTGCGGCGTAGACCGCGATGCCGTTCTCGCGATCGTAGTACTCGTACGAGTGCACGTCGCGTTTGCCGCCGCCGCCCGGCGCGTCGCAGACGAACGTCGGCGTGTTAAAGCCGGCGGTGCTGCCGCGAACGAACTTCTCCGTATCGACGGCCGTGGCAATCGTCGTGCGCAGCTCTTCGACGCCTTTGACCATGTCGTGCATGTAGACGTAGTACGCGTGGACGTTGACGTAGCCGAGCCGCTTGACCAGCAGCTGCATGCGCTCGCGCGTGTCGTTGACGCCGCGGATGAGCACCGACTGGTTGCGCGTGAAGATACCTCGCTCGAAGAGCGCTCGCATCGCCTTTTGCGTGATCCACGTGATCTCTTCGGGGGCGTTGAAGTGCGTGTGCAGCACGACTTCCTTGCCGAGCGAGCGCCCGCGGTCGACGATCGACGTCAGCGCGTCGAGCCATTCGGTATGCGTGATGAGCTTCATCGGCATGATCGCCGGCCCTTTGCTCGCGAAGCGCATGCGGCGCACGTGCGGGATGTCGAGCAGCGCGTTGCCGATGAACTCGACGTTCTTCGGCGGCAGCTGATACGCGTCGCCGCCCGAGATGACGATGTCCTCGAGCTCGGGGCGCTCGGCGATATATGCGAAGGCATCTTGCCACTGTTTGGGGGTTTTGGCGAGCGATATCTTATCGACGTTCTCGGTATCCGGGCCGATTGCGTAGCTGCGCGTGCAGAAGCGGCAGTAGACCGGGCAGACGGCCAGCGGAAGGAACAGCGCTTTGTCGACGTAGCGATGCACCAAACCAGGGACCGGCGAATCCTCTTGCTCGTGCAGCGAATCGAGCGTCAGCCGCGGATGATCCGGCAACGCCGTGGATGCGAGCGGAATGAACTGCCGGCGAATCGGGTCGTCGATCGGATCGTCCCAATCGATCAACGAGATCGCGTACGGTGAGACGCGCACGGCCATCGGCGCCTGGCGAAAACCGGCTTCGGCATCCTGGTAGAACCCAGGCGAGCAGACGTCGCGAATCGTTTCGAGCAGTTCCTGCGCGCTCTTCACCGATTCGCGTTGCTGCCAGAGGTGATCGAGGAACGTCGCCTCGTCGATATCCTTATACGCGGGAATGTGGCGCCAAAACTCGCCCTGCTTCAGATTCTTGTACTCGAACTGCTCCGCCGGAACGGGCGGTTTGACATGCGTTGTGACGGTCGTGTTCATGCGGGATTCCTCGAATAACGTTCGTTGAAGTAAGCGTGCAGAGCGGGGCGGTCGCGCAGCGTCTGCAGCGCGATCTCAGCGTGGCCTTTGGTGTACCCGTTGCCGATCATCATCGTGACGTCGCGACCGGCGCCTTCGGCGCCGAGCGCCGCGGCGGTGAACGACGTGGCCATCGAAAAGAAGTAGACGATGCCGCCATCGCGCGCACAGAGAATCGATCCGAGTTCGGTTCCAGCCACGCTGACGCAGTTCACGACGACGTCGGCGAGCTCGGGTGCGATCGCGGCGAAGCGATCGCGAAGTTCGATCGCGTGACGTGCATCGGCGACGAGCACCGCGTCGACCAGACCGCTTCGTTCGAGCAGTTGCGCGGACGGGGTCGATCCGTCCGGCACGATGCCGACGACGCGTCCGGACGCGCCGACGCGCGCTTTCGCTTGCGCGCACGAGAGCAGGCCGCTCTTGCCGTCGGCGCCGACGATTGCGACGGTTTGGCCGGCCTGGCAGAGGCGGCGCACCTGCGCCGGCGCGCCGGCGACGTCGAAGACCGCAAGCGCGACGCTCTCCTCGATGTCTTCGGGTAGACGCGCCCACAGCGCGCTCTCGAAGAGAATCGCTTTACCGCGCAGCCAGACCCGGCCGGTTGCAACGTCGACGCGCGTAATCGTCTCGATATGCAGTGGAGTCAGCGTGAGCGAGACGAGCGAGGCGATCCGTTCGCCGGGCCGTAAGTCTAGTTTGTCGCGAAGTGCGGCGCCGATATCGAGCACGCTGCCGACGAACATGCCGCCGCTCCCGGTGACGGGGTTGTGCTGCTTACCGCGCTCGTTGACGGTCTGCGCGATCCGCTCGGCGATGCGGCGCTCGTCGCGTTCGCAGCTCTGCGAGAGTTGCGCAAACGATGCGGAGTCGATGTTGAGCACGTCCACGGCGCATAATATCTCGTTTTCGCGCGCTACCGGCGTATTGTCGATGCGCCACGCGCTCTGGGGCGTCGCGTCGGCGGGTTCGACGACGCGGTGCGTGCCGAGCGGACAACACGGCGTTCGACGAGACGGTCATGATGCGATGGTGACTCCGCCACGGTCGAAGGGCGTGCTGAGGACGATCGTCGTGCGCGTCCGCGCCATCCCGGGCGTCGCCTTCAACCTAGCGAGCAGTTCGTCGAGGTGCTGCGTCGAGCGGGTAACGACTCTGCAGACGAACGTCTCTTCGCCTGCGACGGAGTAGACTTCGCAGACCTCGGGCATCTCGCCGAGCCGGCGCGTGAAATCGTCGTAGGCGCAGTCGGGCGACGTGTAACAGCTGACAAACGCGGTCAACTGCAGCCCAAGGCGCTTGGCGTCCAGGCGTGCCGCGTAGTTGCGGATGTATCCGCGCTGTTCGAGGCGCTTCACCCGCTCGTGCGCGGCGGGTGGCTTCAGGCCGACGATCGAGCCGAGTTCGAGAAAGGTTGAGCGAGCGTTACGCTGCAACGCTTCAAGAAGGGCAAGGTCGAGTTCGTCGAGTTGTTCGGTAGGCGTCATCGTATTCGATCCGGAGGGCGATTTGCCGAACGATTTTCGGCATAGATACAATAGCACCATTAATCCGTTCGGCGCAAGCAGGCCTCGATGCCGGATCGCTCTGGCTCTGGTGCTGCTGGCAGCGGGCGGCTGTGGGGCCCCCTCCGCCTCGGCCGGCAGCGTGCTTCGCTTCAATCTCGCCGGCGATCCGCAGACGCTCAATCCGCTCTTCGCCCATCCCGACGCTGCATCGGTCGAGCAGCAGCTCGCTCGCTTAGCGTTCGAACCCTTCATCGACCTCGACGCACGCGGCCATGCGGTGCCGGAGTTACTGGCAGCGATTCCCGATCGCAGCCAATGGCGGGCTTTCGGCCGATGGGCGCACGATCGTGTACCGGCTGCGGACGAACGTCCGCTGGAGCGACGGGCAGCCGGTGACCGCGCAAGACGTGCTCTACACGTTGCACGCGATTCTCGATCCGCGCAATCCGGTTCGCTCGCGCGAGGGCTACGATCTTATCGATGCGGCCTCTGCGCCCGATCCGCACACCGTCGTCCTCCATCTCAAGCGCGCGTGGGCGCCGGCGATCGCGACGTACTTCTCGTACGGCTTCGCGCCGCAGTTCGTGCTGCCCGCACATGTCTTGCGCGCGCAGGGACCGCTCGCGCGTGCTGACTTCAACGCCGCACCGACGGTCGGCGACGGACCCTATCGGTTCGTCTCCTGGATCCGCGGCGAAGGTCTGCGCTACGCGGCCAATCCGCGCTACTGGCGCGGCGCGCCGGGCATCGCGACGCTCGACGTGCGCATCGCTCCGGATCCGTCGACCAACCTCTTGCTCTTGCAGACCAAACAGCTCGACTGGAATCTCATCGCGCCGGTACAGCGCGCCGTTCTTGCGGGCAGCGCGGGTATCGCGTACGTGAATGTTCCGTCGGCAGTCGTTGCGGGATTAGCCTTCAATACTTCGCGCGCACCGCTCGACGACGTTCGCGTCCGTCGCGCGCTCGCGATGTCGATCGATCGCGATGCGATTTCGCGGAAGATCACGCTCGGCGTCTATCCCGTGACAAACATGCTGCAGCCACGTTTTTCGTGGGCGTTCGATCCAGCGATCCGCGAGCCGGCATTCGCTCCAGCGCAAGCCGATCGATTGCTGGATGCAACCGGATGGCGGCGCGGAGCGGATACGATGCGGCGGAAAAACGGCGTTCCGTTGCGGATCGTCTACGCGCAGTTTCCGGAGACGATGACCGGCGTGCGCGTGGCGACGGCGGTTCAAGCCGCGCTGCAGCAACGCGGCATCGACGTCGTCATTAAGTCGATCAGTAACGCACAGCTTTTTCTGCCGCGTACCGGGCTGCTCGCGCGTGGTGACTTCGACATGGCGTACGTTCCGTGGACGATGGGCGCCGACCCCGACGACTCTTCGGTCCTCGTCTGCGGAGCGCCGTCGAACTACATGCGCTGGTGCGACTCGCGGGTCGACGGTCTCGAGCGCGCGTCCCTCTCGATCTCGGAACGTGGTGCGCGCAAACGGCTTTACGGGCGGATCGCGCGAGTCGTCGCGCAGGAGGTTCCGATCCTCTACCTTTTTAATGCCGATTATGTCTACGCATACCGGGAACGGCTGCACGGCTTTGCGCCCAACGCATTTCTACCTACTTGGAACGCCTACGCTTGGAGGTTACCCGCGCAATGATCGCCGACGCTATTTCGTTTGTCCTGGGAAATGGCTTCATCGTGCTCTTCGCAATCGCGCTTTGCGCGACGATCGCAAAGGTGCGGCGCCTTCGCAGGAACGGACGCGTCGCCGGCGTTGCGACGATCTTGTGGGCTGAAGTCCTATTCTACAACGTCGGCATCGGCTTCATCTACGTCGGCTTCATGCATGCGTACTTCCAGCAACTCACTGCGCCCAACATCGGTTGGCAGCCGAGCCCCTTCGAATACGAACTGGGCTGGATGGAGATCGCGCTCGGCCTCGTCGCCGTTCTGGCGCTCCGGCGCGGCTTCGAGTTCCGCCTGGCCGCCACGATCGTCTTCGTGATCTTCTCGCTGGCGGCCGCGGCCCAACATATCCAGGAGATACTCTGCTGCAAGAACTTCGCACCCGGCAATGCCGGATTGACGCTCTGGTTTGCAGATATCTTCGTTCCGCTCGTCCTCGTGGTCGCTGCGGCGCTTTCGAATAGCGAGCGGCCCTCGTAACCAGGTAGCACCAGGAATTCAGCCGCCCGGCATGCGAACGCCTGTTTTCCGATGAGCGCGATTCCGCCGCAGGCGATCACGTGATCGAGTTTTTCCTAAAGCGTCCCCATTTTGCGGCGGTGCTGAGTTTCGTCGTGCTCTTGGCGGGACTCATCACGATCCCGATACTGCCGATCTCGCAATACCCGACGATCTCGCCGCCGACCGTGACCGTGACTTCGCAGTATCCGGGTGCCGATGCCGAGATGGTCATGCGCTCCGTAACGACGCCATTGGAGATCAACATCAACGGCGCCGACGGATTGCAATACATGCAGTCCTACTCGAGCGCCAACGGTACCAGCGTCATCACCTGCACGTTCAATCTCGGCACCAATCCGACGACCGACCAGACACTCGTCCAACACGGGGTCGACCTCACGCTGTCGCAGCTCCCGCAGGCCGTGCAAAACCAAGGCGTCTCGGTCGAAAAGAGTTCGGGCAACATCACGATCGCGGTCGCGATGCTCTCGACGAGCTCCGCGGTCACCGACATCGACGTCAGCAACTACGCCGACCTCAACGTCATCGAGGAGCTCAAGCGCATCCCGGGCGTCGGCCAGGTCGAAGTCCTCGGCGACCGGACGTACGGCATGCGCATCTGGGTCGATCCGCACAAGCTCGAAGCCAATAACGTCACGCTCGATAACGTCATCCAAGCCATTCAGCAGAACAACGCCGACGTCTCGCCGGGCGCGATCGGCCAACCCCCGACGACGGGCTCGCAGCCGTTTCAGCTCCCGATACGCATCAACGGGCGCCTGCAGACGCCCGACGAGTTCAAAGACATCGTCGTCGCGGCGCAGCCGAACGGCGGCTACCTCCGCATAAAAGACGTCGCCCGTGTCGAACTCGGTGCGCAGAACTATATTACGTCGGCACGCTATAACCGCCAGACCGCGGTAGTGCTCGCGATCGAAGGCGAGCCGACGGCCAACTCGCTGGAGATTTCGAAGGACGTCCGCGCGACCATGGCGCGCGTCGCCAAACAATTTCCGACCGGCATGGATTACAAGATCGCCTTCGATACGTCGGACTTCGTGCGCGCTTCGATCAAGGAAGTCGTCGTCACGCTCTTCATCGCGATCCTGCTCGTCGTGCTCGTGATCTTCATCTTCCTCCAAAGCTGGCATAGCACGATCATTCCGTCGATCACGATTCCGGTCTCGCTGATCGGAACGTTTGCGGCGATGAAGATCCTAGGCTTTTCGATCAACACGCTGACGCTCTTCGGCTTGACGCTGGCGACCGGCCTCGTCGTCGACGACGCGATCGTCGTGCTCGAAAACATCGTCCGGCACATCGTCGATGACAAGACGAATCCGTTCGAGGCGACGGTGCGTGCTATGAAGGAGATAGGCGGCGCCGTTATGGCCACGTCGCTGGTCCTCATGTCGGTCTTCATTCCGGTTGCGTTCCTTCCCGGAACGACCGGATTGCTCTACCAGCAGTTCGCGCTGACGATGGCGGCTTCGATCGGCATCTCGCTCTTTACCGCGCTGACGCTGGCGCCGGTGCTGACGTACCAGCTCGTCCACGGCGCCGAACCGACGACGAACCGGTTCATGATTTGGTTCAACCAAAAGCTGCACGCGCTCACGGAGTGGTACCGAGCCCTGGTTCCAAAACTCATCGCGCACCAGCGGATTATGGTGACGATCTTTATCGCGGGCATCGTACTGCTCGGCGTCATGTTCACGATCACACCGCAAGGCTTCTTACCGGCCGAAGATCAGAGCCTGCTCTACATTCTCGTGAAGCTGCCGATTCAATCGTCGCTCGATCAGACGACGGCGGCGGTTGGCAAGCTCGAGAACATTATGCTCGGCATGCCGCAGGTCGAGGCAGCAACATCGGGCATCGGCTTCGGTTTTGCGAACAACAGCTCCAATCAAGCGACGATCTTCCTGCAGCTCAAGCCGCTGTCGGAGCGCCACGGTCTGCAGAGCAGTGCACTGGCGCTACAATACTATCTCTACACGGAGTTTCAGAAGATTCCGAACGTCACCGCGCAGCCGGCTCAGCCGCCGGCGATTCCCGGGCTCGGTACGACCGGCGGTTTTGCGATCGAGATCGAGGACATCAATAATCTTGGCCTGCCGACGCTCAACAAGGTCGCCAATGCCGCGCTCAAGGAGGGTCAGGCGGACAAGCAGCTGAGCCAAGTGCGATTCCCGACGATCTTCGTCGGCCCGTATCTCGTGACGAAGTTCGATCGCGCAAAGGCGGTCTCGTTCGGCATCTCACCAACGGCCTTCTTCGATACGCTCAACGCTACGACGGGATCGGACTTCGTCAACTTCTTCGATTACGGCACACGCTCGTATCAAGTCGTCGTTCAGGCGGAGAACCAACATCGCTCGTCGCCACTGGACCTCGCGAAGATATACGTGGCGAACTCGAATGGGAACATGATGCCCGTTAGCCAGTTCCTTACGTCGAATGTCAAGTCCAGCAACGTCACGATCATGCGCTTCAACGAGTACAACGCATACGAGATCGACGGGTCGCCGAGCGCTACGACGAGCTCGGGGCAGGCGCTCAACGTGATCGCCGGTATCGTGCAGAAGAATCTGCCCCACGGCATGGTTTACGACTGGAGCGGTATCGCGCGGCAGCAAGTCCAAAGCGGCCCGCAGACGATCCTCGTCTTCGGGATGGGGCTGCTGTTCGTCTTCCTCGTGCTGGTGGCGCAGTACGAGAGCCTATCGACGCCATTAGTTATCATGTTTGCCGTGCCGCTCGCGTTGCTCGGCGCAATCGGTGCGATCTATATTCGGCGTGTCACGGAGATAGCAAGCCAGGCTATCCATTCCATTATCGCAGGCCATCCGGTGCCGATACCAATTACGTCGTCGGATATCTACGCGCAGATCGGGTACGTCATGCTCATTGGACTCGCGGCAAAGAACGCGATCCTTATCGTTGAGTTCTCTAATCAGCTGCGCGAGCAAGGCTACGAACCGATCGACGCGGTAGCGCACGCGGCCGCAACGCGCTTGCGGCCGATTCTCATGACCTCGATCGCATTCATCCTTGGTATATTGCCGCTTGCATTCGCGCATGGCGACGGCGCGCAGTCACGTATCTCGCTGGGCACGGCGGTGCTCGGCGGCATGATCGTCTCGACGATCATGAACCTCGCGATCGTGCCGGTGCTTTACATTGTCGTCCTCGAGCTCACCGAACGAAAGAAGCCGAAGAGGCCGTCGCCATCGCTGCCCGAGGGCTCGACGCCGGCCGTTCCCACGTGACGAATGGACTTTGACTAAAGCGCTTTGACGGCTGCGGTGAGTGAATCCACCGAAGCTTTCGCGTCGCCGAAAAGCATCGAAGTGTTCGGCATCTCGTAGAGCGGGTTCTCGATGCCGGCGAATCCGGACCGCATCGAACGTTTGAGTACGACGACATTGGCTGCCTTGTCGACGTCGAGGATCGGCATGCCGTAGATGGGCGAGCTCGCGACGTTACGGGCGGCCGGATTCGTGACGTCGTTCGCACCGATGACGAGCGCGACGTCGGCTGTCGGGAACTCGGGGTTCGCGTCGTCCATGTCGAGCAGCTGGTTGTACGGTACGTTCGCTTCGGCGAGTAAGACGTTCATATGCCCGGGCATTCGTCCGGCGACCGGATGAATCGCGTAGAGCACTTTCACGCCCCGTTTCTCGAGCTGATCGGCGAGCGCTTTGACGCTGTGCTGCGCTTGCGCGACGGCCATACCGTAGCCGGGTACGAAGATCACCTTGTTCGCATACGCGAGCATCACGCCGACGTCGTCGGCGCCGGTGCTGCGAATCTGCTGCGGCGCGCCGGTCGACGATACGATCTCTTGTCCGCCGCTCGCGCCGAACGCGCCGAAGAGTACGTTGGTGAGCGGCCGGTTCATCGCGCGGCTCATCGCCATCGTCAGGATCGTACCGCTCGCGCCGACGAGCGCGCCGCAGATGATGAGCAGCGTCGAGTCGATCTCGAAGCCGGTGATTGCGACGGCGACTCCGGTAAACGAGTTGAGCAGCGAGATGACGACGGGCATGTCCGCACCGCCGATCGGCAATACGAAGAGCACGCCGAGCACCAGCGCAGCCAGCAGCAGGGCGACGAAACCCCCATATCGGCAGCGTTCCGAGCGTTGCGACGAACCAGACGGCGAACGCCGCGATCGCCAGCAGCACGATGACGTTGACGATCTGCTGTCCGGGATAGGTCACCGGGCGTCCGGTCATGACTTCCTGCAGCTTCAGAAATGCGATGATCGATCCCGAGAAGCTTACCGCGCCGATGATCGCCGAGAGAACGAGCGAAACCGCCACTACGACGCTCATGCTCGATGCGTCATTTGCGGCAATGAAAAATGCGACCGTCGAGATGAGCGCCGCCGCGCCGCCGCCCGCGCCGTTGTAGAGCGCGACCATCTGCGGCATCGCGGTCATCTTAACTTTTATTGCAGCATAGATGCCGACGATCGCGCCGATAGCAACGCCGACTGCAACTGCGGGCCACCCGACGCCCTGCGTACGCACGAGGATGCCTGCCAGCGCGATCGCCATGCCGAGCATCGCAAGGCGGTTGCCGCGGCGCGCCGTGGCCGGTGAGTTTAGATCGTGAAGTCCGTAGATGAAGAGCGCAATCGCAACCAGGTCGGCAAGATCGATCGCAACGTTCACTTGCCGCTCTCCCGGCGGCGGAACATCTGCAGCATGCGCTCGGTCACGGCGAAGCCGCCGAAGACATTGATCGCGCCGAGCGTGATCGCCGCGACCGAGAGCACCGTAAGCGCCGGCCCGTGCCCCTCACCAAAGAGCGTCGCCGCAATGATGATCGCGCCGCCGACGACGATGCCGTGGATCGCGTTCGTCGCCGACATCAACGGCGTATGCAATGTCGTCGGTACCTTCGAGATCACCTCGAAGCCGACGAAGATCGCGAGCACGAGCACGGTCAACAGCTCGACGAGATGGGAGATATCGGTCACGGTTTTCCTCCGACAAGTGCGTTGCCGGCGCGCGCGACGACGGCGCCTTTGGCAACGTCGTCCTCCATGTCGACGGCGAGCGTTCCATCTTTAATCCAGGGCGAGAGTAGCGCGTAGAGATTGCGCGAGTAGAGCCGGCTGGCATCGGCAGCCATGCTGCCCGGCAAGTTCGTCGTCCCGACGATCGTTACGCCGTTGGCTGAGGTGACGATCTCGTCGGCGACCGTCAGCGCGCAGTTCCCGCCGGCTTCGGCCGCGATGTCGACGATGACGCTCCCCGGCTTCATCGCCGCAACGGCGGCTTCGCTCACGAGTACCGGCGCGCGCCGGCCGGGGACGAGCGCGGTCGTAATAACGACATCGTTTGCACCGATCTGTTCGACCATCCACGCGCGCTGGCGCTCCTGCTGTTCGGGCGTTAGCTCTTTGGCGTAGCCGCCCGTGCCTTCGAGATCGCCACCGACGTCGAACTCCAGAAAGGTCGCACCGAGCGAGAGTACCTGCTCCTTCACAACCGCGCGTACGTCGTACCCGCTCACGACGGCGCCCAGCCGGCGCGCGGTGGCGATCGCCTGCAGTCCGGCGACGCCCGCTCCGAGCACGAGCACTTTTGCCGGTGGAATCGTTCCAGCGGCGGTCGTGAGCATCGGAAAGAACTTCGGCAGCGTGGCCGCAGCGAGCAGCACGGCCTTATATCCGGCGATGTTGCTCTGCGACGAAAGCGCGTCCATCGACTGCGCGCGCGTGATCCGCGGAATCATCTCCATCGCGATCGCAGTGACGTTCGACTGCTGCTAGATGCTGCACGTAGCTCGGATCCGCTAGCGGATTGAGAAACGCGACGATTACCGTTCCGGGACGCGCGTTCGCCAGCACCTCATCGCTCGGGCGCCCGACCGTTACGATCGCGTCGGCGTCGCTTACGAGCGATCGCGTGTCGTCGACGATGCTCGCACCGGCAGCGGTGTAGAGTGCGTCGGGGAACGCCGCGGCCTCGCCCGCGCCGCGCGCAACGCGAACGGCGACGCCCAGCTTTGCAAAACGCGAGATGGTTTCCGGCACGAGCGCCACCCGGCGCTCCTTCGTACTTCCCTCGCGAGGAACGGCAACGATCATAGGCCCGGGCATACGGCTCGCACGTTGCGGCGCCCTTCGTTCCCGCGGCGCCGGTTATGCAATGGCGATCGTATTGTGCAACGTGCCGATGCGTTCGATCTCGACGTCGATCGCGTCGCCGTCGGCGATGAACTCGGGCGGCTGGCGGGCGAAGCCGACGCCGGCCGGCGTTCCGGTGGCGATCACGTCGCCCGGCAGGAGCGTCATGCCCTTGCTCAACTCGGCGATGATACGCGGAATTGGAAAGATCATCTCGGCGGTATTGGCGTGCTGCTTCTCGACGCCGTTGCGTCGAAGGCGAATCTCCAGCGACTGCGGATCGCCGATCTCCTCGGGCGTGACGATCCACGGGCCGATCGGACACGAATCGTCGAGGCTCTTTCCTTTGAACCACTGACCGTGCTCGCGCTGCAGGTCGCGCGCCGTGAGGTCGTTGAGAATCGTGTACCCGAAGACGACGTCCGGCGCCTGGGCTTCCGTGACGTCCTTGCACCGGGCGCCGATGACGACCGCCAGCTCGGCCTCGAAGTCGTACTCACGCGAGACGCGGCGATCGAAGTGCAGCGTCGCGTTCGGTGCCGCAATTGCGGTGCTCGCCTTCGTGAAAAACGTCGGAACGTTCGGCAATCGCAGCTCGCGCCCGGCCGTGCGCGCACCTTCACGGGCGTGTTCGAGATAGTTGCGGCCGACGCAGAACACGTTTCTCGACGGAACGATCGGCGCTTCGAGCGTCACGTCGTCGAGCGCGATCAAGTCGTCGCCCGTATGCCACGCGATGCGCTCGGTCGGCGCGAGCTCGACGTATTCGCGCAGCGTGTGCGTTCCGAGCGTGCGAATCAATGCGCCTTCGAGCACGCCCGGACGGGGCGGTCCGTCGGGCGGCCGGTACGTCACGAACCTCAAGCGTGCGGAAGCGTCGGTGTCGGTCGCGGAGTTGGGCTCGGCGTGGCGCCGCGGATCTGGTTGAGCGAAGGCAACTTTGAGCTGTCTTCTTTTTGTTTTTGCTGCGCTTCGAGCGCTTCTTTCTTGGCCGTATCCATCATGACGTTGGCGGCGCCCTCAGCGTCCGCCCAGCTGCCGCCGGCCGAGATGAGCGTAACGGTGCGCGCGACTTTTACGGTCTTGGGATTGTAGTCATACGAGATGCGATACAGGCCGACTTGCGCGCTGCCGTCGGGACGCCGAATCCACATCTGCAGCGCGTTGCCGAATGTTTGAACGTTGAAGCTCTGCACCGAGCTCGGCTTTGTCGACTTCACGCGCACGACTTGGCCGTATTTGTTCACTTCGACGACCACCTCGGTGTGCAACGGCTTGTTGGGCAGACGCACGACCACCGACGTTGCTTTCGGCGATGGGTGTGCGGTGCCGCTGGGCGTAGGCGTCGCGGCGAGCGCCGGCGCGACCGCCAAAGCGAGGGTGCCCGCGAGCAGAGCCGCTCCAAAAAAGTGCAGACGCATGGGCTCAGTTACGCGAAAGTACGGCAAACGGATGACCGCAGGAACCGCACGCAACGACGACTTGAAAGTGCGCCTTTTCGCGCACGTCGCGCGCATCGTTTGCGCCCTCTTCGCAGCCGCAGAAACGGCATCGCGTCGACGTCGGGGTTTCGCCCACAGGCTGCTCGTCCACAGAGGGCGCTTTACGCGGGCTTCGCGCTTCGACCTGCCGAAGCAGCCACGGCGCATGGTGGTTGCTCGTCTTCTGGCGGTCGTCGCGTTCGGCGTCGCCCTTACTATTGCACCGGTTCTCGCCGAGCGGCCGATCGCCGACCTTCATCGTCTCGATGCCTATCTCGCGCTTTTCGCCGCCGATTCGAACGTGCCGTGGAAAGCGACGGCAGTACGCCTGGATACCTATTCGAGCGCGCCGGTTATGTTTTCGGTCTATGCGGTCGACCCAGCCGAAGTATTGACGGCGGGCTCGAACACACGTCCGCGTGCGATCGACACGCGCGGGCGCCGGCCGGTGCTCGCATTCACGTTCACGCCGCCCGGCGGTTATCAGTTTGCATCCAACGACGTGCCGATACCGATCGGTTCGCGCGAAGGCTTCTTCGTCGTCGAGGCGCGCCGTGGCGGCGTGGGCGAGCAAGTCTGGATCAATCGCACCCGCGTCGGGCTCGTTGCGAAGCAGACGCCGGGCGAGCTATTGATCTACGGCGCCGATCTCGGCACCGGCCGGCCGCTCCCGCGCATGCGCGTACAGTTCGTCGTGAACAACGCGTTCGTCACGGCGATGACCGATGCTAATGGAATCGTGCGTTGGAATCGCGCTTCGCGCCCCGTCTTCGCGCTGGCGCAATGGGGGCCCAGTTACGCGTTTCTCAGCCTGTTGCCGCAGGCGCCGCTGCCTTCAACGATCGTCGGCATTCGCACCGACTCGGCGGTCGTGCACGCCGGCGATCGCGTACAGGTCGCCGGCTTCGCGCGGACGCGTGCCGGCAACGTCCTGCGCCCGAGCTCGGGCGTCGCCGTCGTCTCACTGCGCGATGGCGCGGTGCTCGTCGGCGAGCAACGCGTGTCGCTCGATGGCGCGGGCGCGTTTAGTGCTGAGTTCGCGCTCCCGCCGAATGCCGCGGCAGGCGATTATGCCGTCCTGGCCTCGGTCAACGCCGGCGTCGGCAGTGCGACCGTGCACGTCGATGCAAACGCGGGCAGCCTCTCGTTGCGCGTCGCCGCCGCATGTCGCGATGCGTGCCGCGCGCAAGACGATATTCCACTGCTGGTGCACACGTCGCAGGGCGGCGCGACGGTTCGCGTGACCGTCGTGCGATCGCCGCACGTCTACGTCGGCTACACGCCGGCCGACACGCCCTGGGCGACGACGACCTGGTTCGATGCAACCGTGCGCACGGGCGACGATGGAAACGCGACCATCGAGATTCCACATCCCACCGACGAACTCGGTTCGACGTATGGCGTGCACGTACAAGCCGGAGCGGCAACCGCCGATACGCGCGTCGTGGCACCGACGGCGGACGCCGCCATCCGCCTCCAACTCGATCGCACCGAGCAGGCTCTTGGAACCGCAGTCGGATTCGACGTATACGCAAGCGAGCTCGACGGCAAGCCGGTTACCGGCGCTCCGGTTACCGTGACGCTCGTGCACGGCAGCTCGGTGCAACAGCAGCAACTCGTCTTGGACGGCAACGGACACGCGCGCGGCAGCTTCGCATCGCCCGATCTCGGCACCAGCCTGCTGTTCGCGATTCTGGATCGCCGCGGCCGCGCCGTCGATGCGGCGCAAGTGCAGATCGATCCGCAAGCCTCGACCACGACGATCGACGGCGGCAGCGCGAACGTGCGCATCGATTTGGATAGGACGAACTACCGTCCCGGAAATGCGATCGGCCTGAGCGCGACCGCAGCCGATGCGCAAGGAAGTGCCCTCATGACGCTCGAGAGCGCGCTCGGCGTACAGGCGAACGTCGTTGCAGTTAGCGGCGGCCGTGCCGCAACGCAGCTGCGCGCACTCGATGCCGCCGGCGAGTTGCGCGTCGGCGCCGCGTTCGTGCACGACGGAACGATTGAATGGAACACGGTGCCGCTCGACGTACTGGCGGCGGGGCGCCCCGAGCTTGCGACGGTGGCGCTTTCAAATGCGACGCTGGCGCCGAACCAAGAAACGAAGATCGGCATCGGCGGGCCGCCCGGCACGTACGTTGTGCGGATCAGTCGCGAAACGCCATCCGGGAGCGCGCTCTTCGACTCCGCGCCGGCGCTGCTCGCGATTGGCGCACTGGCGACGCAGAGCAGCGCGCCCGACAGCGTGACGTGGCACCCGTGGGTCGATTCGACCGGCGATCACGCGCAGATATTGGGGTTTGTACGCCGCACGCAGCCGCCGTCACAACTACTGCTGGCGCAGGCCGATACTGAGGCTGTCTCGTGGAGCGTCGTTCGTGGCCCGAGCGATGCGATTCCGGTGCAGATGCCCGCGCAGGGCGGCGACTATACCCTCTCGGTACTCGATATTGCCGACGACGGCAGCGTCAGCGCGGGCTCGCTGCCGTTGACGGTGCGGTGATCGTATGACGCTCATGCTGCTCGATACCTACGGGCTCGTCTACCGGGCGTTCTTCGCGCTGCCCGGCCTGACGACGAGCAAAGGCATGCCGATCAACGCCGTCTACGGCTTCACGATGATGCTCAACAAGCTCATCGCCGACGAGAAGCCGACGCACGTCATCGCGGCGTTCGACAAAGGCATGCCGGCCGAGCGCGTCGCGCTCTACGCAGAGTACAAAGCGCAGCGGCAGGCGATGCCCGACGATCTGCGCAGCCAGTTCGCGCTCGTGCGCCGCATCCTCGCTACGTACGGCATTCCGATCGTCGAGATCGAAGGCCAGGAAGCCGACGACGTCATCGCGACGCTCGCGCGCCAAGCCGAAGAGGCGGGCGAGCAGACGGTCGTCGTCACCGGCGATCTCGACCTGCTGCAGATCGTCGACGACCGCACGACGGTTCTCACGACGCGGCGCGGCATCACCGAGCTCGGGCGTTACGATCCGGCCGCGGTGCGCGAGCGCTTCGAGCTCGAGCCCGCGCAGCTGCCCGACTATCGCGGCCTCAAAGGCGATCCGTCGGACAATCTTCCCGGCATTCCCGGCGTCGGCGAGAAGACCGCGACCAAGCTCCTGCAGGCCGCCGGCTCGCTCGACGCGCTGGTCGCGCAATCCGTCGCTGGCCGGCAAGCCGAAACTCCAGAAGCTCGTCGAAGCAGTACGGCGAGCAGGCGCGTCTCTGCCGCGACGTCTCGATCGTGCGACGCGATCTGCCGCTTCACGTCGATTGGGAGAGCAGCCGCTACACGCCGCCCTCCGAAGCGCAGCTCTATCCGCTCTACGCCGAGCTCGAGTTCAAGACGCTCCTGGCGCGCATGAACCCGCCCGCCGATCTGCCGCTGTTCGAGAACGAGCCGAAGCTCTGAGCGGCACCTACCGCAGCTATGTGCCGGCGGTCGATCCGCCGGAGTTCGAGCGCCTCGCGCACGAGCTGCGCGCGATGGCGGGCGCCGAGACGGTCGCGCTCGCGCTGCGCGGCGACGAGATCGGCGTGAGCGCGCGCAGCGGCGAGGGCGTTGCGTTTTCGCTCGGACGCGCTCGCGCACGCCGACGTGCGCGCCGCGCTCGCCGAAATCTTTGCGTCGCCGAACGGGCGCGCCGGCGCCTACGACGCGAAGCGCGTTCTGCATCGCTGCGGCGAGCGCGGGAATCGCCGGGCGCGCGATTCGGCGACGACGCGATGATCGCCGCGCACCTGCTCGATCCGTCGCGCAGCTTCGCCGACATCGAAGACGCCGCAGCGCAACTGCTGGGCACCGACCTTCCCGACGGACGCCGCCGCGCACGCCGACGCCGCCTTTCGACTGCTCGCGAAGGCGCGCGCCGAGCTCGAAGAGCGCGAGCAGCTGCGCTCTACGAGGACGTCGAGGTGCCGCTCGCGCCCGTGCTTGCGAAGATGGAGGCGGCCGGCGTCGCGATCGACCGGACGCGAGCTCGAGACGGTCGGCGCCGAAGTCGACGCCGCCGCCGCGCGCCTGCAGCAGCAGATCTACGACTTTGCCGGCGAGACGTTCAACATCGGCTCGCCGCAGCAGCTCGGCAAGGTGCTGTTCGGCAAGCTCAGATTCCCGGCGGCAAGAAGACAAAGACCGGCTGGGCGACCGGCGTCGAGGTGCTGCAGGGCTTGGCGCGCGAGTATCCGATCTGCGCGCTCGTGCTCGAATGGCGCGAGGTCACGAAGCTCAAGAACACCTACGTCGACGTCATCCCGCAGCTCGTCGACCCGCGCGACGGCCGGCTGCGCACCGTGTTCAATCAAACCGCGACCGCGACCGGACGGCTCTCGTCGACCAATCCGAACCTGCAGAACATTCCGGTGCGCGGCGAGCTCGGGCGGCGCATCCGCCGCGCGTTCGTCGCCAGGAGCGACGAGTACGTGCTGCTCGCCGCCGACTACAGCCAGATCGAGCTGCGCCTGATGGCGCACCTCTCGGGCGACGAGGCGATGCGCGGCGCGTTCGAGGAAGGCCAAGACATTCACGACTTCACCGCGCGCCACATCTTCGACGTCGCTCCGGCAAGCCGAGGTCGACGCGCAACCAGCGGCGGATGGCCAAGAGCGTGAACTTCGGCCTGCTTCTACGGCATGTCGGACTTCGGGCTTGCGCAGCGGCTGGAGATCGGCCGCGCCGAGGCGCAGCGAGATCACGCACGCCTACTTCGCGCGCTTTCCGTCGGTGCGCGCCTACATCGATCGAACGATCGAGGAAGGCCGCCGCACGGCTACGTCTCGACGATTCTCGGCCGGCGCCGCTACATGCCGGGACTCGTCTCGGGGAACTACATGCTGCGCGCGGCGGCCGAGCGCGAAGCGACCAACGCGCCGCTGCAAGGCAGCGCCGCCGATCTCATGAAGCTCGCGATGGTGCGCATCGACCGCGCGCTCGACGAGTGCGGGCTACGACGCGACGATGCTCTTGCAGATCCACGACGAGCTGATCTTCGAAGTACGCCGTAGCGATCTCAGCGACGTCGCGCGCCTCGTGCGCAGCACATGGAGCACGCGATCGCGCTCTCGGTGCCGCTCGAAGTGACGCTGAAGTCGGGACGCAACTGGTACGAAGTCGAGACGATGGCACGAGGAGACGTTCGAACGTGTATAGCTGTCGCGGCCGTCCTCGCGTTGACGCTGCCGGTGGTGACGGTCCACGCGCCTCGTGCCGACTTGACGCTCGAGGTCGCGCGCACCGAAGCGCAGCGCGAGACGGGATTGATGAACCGCACCGCGCTACCGCCGCACACCGGGATGATCTTCGTCTTCGAGCGTGACAGCCGGTCGCGTTCTGGATGAAGGATACGCTCGTGCCGCTCGATATGGTCTTCGTCGCCGCAAACGGCACGGTACGAACGCTGTACGCAAACGTTCCCGCCGCCCCGATCACGACGCCCGACGAGGATATCCCGCGCGAACGGGGGTGGCGCAATTACGTGATCGAGCTCGGTGCGGGCGAAGCGGCACGCGACGGCATCGTCGCCGGCACACGTCTCAACCTGCGCAACGTCCCCGCGTCGACCGATCCGACTCCGTAAGAAGCAGTGCCCGAGTTGCCCGAGGTCGAGACGATCGCGCGCGGACTGCGCGCGCGATCGTCGGAAAGCGCATCGACGCCGCAGAAGTTCGCTTGCCGAGATCGCGCTCGCACCGCCGAGCGTCGCTTTCGCGCAGGCATTGAGCGACGAACGCGTCGCCGGTGTCCGCCGCCGCGGAAAGTACGCCGTCGTCGAGCTGGGCTCAGGCCGCGCGCTGGTGACCAGCCTGCGGATGACCGGGCGGCTCGTCGTCGTCAAGCACGGTGCCCCCGAGTATCCCGGGACGCACGTGCTCCTGCGCTTCAAAGACGGCAGCCGTCTCAGCTTTGCCGACGTGCGGACGCTCGGGAGGATGCGCCTGGTCGACCCCGGCGAGGCCTGGGACCGGGAACTGGGCGTCGAGCCGCTCTCCTCAGGCTTTACACAAGAAGCCTTTATCGGTATGCTGGCGGGGCGGAAAACGCCGATCAAGGCATTGCTGCTCGACCAGCGGCGCATCGCAGGCATCGGAAACATCTACGCGTGCGAGGCGCTGTGGGAGGCCGGGATTCGTCCAAGCCGCCCGGCAAGGGCGTTGACGAAAGCCCGGGTTGGCCGCTTACATCACGCGATCGTTGACGTTTTGGAACGCGCGATCGAGATGCGCGGAACCAGCGTCGACGACTACGTCGATGCCGACGGACTGCAAGGCGGATTTCAAAACAAGCTCTCGGTCTACGGTAAGGGCGGTCAGGTCTGTCCGCGTTGCGGCGCAGCCCAATCGTCCGAACCGTGCTCGCACAGCGCGGAACGTGGTGGTGCCGGCGCTGCCAACGATGACCGTTCCAAAAATAAATTTATAAAGGTAGGAAATACACCATCTCTACAACCGAAATCGCACCAACGCACGAAGAAGAAGATCAACTCGCGCTCGAACAGCGCCTCTACGAAGAATCCCTCAAGGTTCTCGACGAGGGCCAAGTCCTCACCGGCATGATCGTGCAAAAGGATAAAGACGAGCTGCTAGTCGACGTCGGCGGCAAGTCCGAAGGCGTCCTGCCCTTCCGCGAGCTCTCGCTCGCGATCGATCCCAAACTCATCAAGGTCGGCGACAAGCTCGAAGTGATGATCCATCGCATCGACGAGATGGACGGCACGCTCTTTCTCTCGGAGCGCCGCGCACGCGCGCTCAAGACGTGGGAAAAAGTCATCGAAGCGCACGAGCGCGACGAAGTGATCGAAGCGACCGTCACGCAAGTCGTCAAAGGCGGCGTGCTGGTCGACCTCGGCATGCGCGGCTTCGTGCCCGCATCGCAGATCCGCCGCCAGCCGGTCGGCAATCTCGACGAGCTCGTCGGCAAGCATCTGCGCCTCAAGGTGATCGACCTCGATCACAAGCGGCACCGCGTCGTGCTCTCGCAGCGGCTCGTTCTCGAAGAAGAGCTCAAGCGAAGAAGCAGGAGCTGCTCGGCACGCTCGAGGTCGGACAGATTCGCGAAGGCGTCGTCGTGCGGCTGGCGGAGTTCGGCGCGTTCGTCGACCTCGGCGGCATCGACGGCCTCATCCACAACAGCGAGCTCTCGTACGCGCGCATCAAGCATCCGTCGGAGGTCGTCAAGATCGGCGACATCGTCCAGGTCGAAGTCATGAAGTTCGACCCCGAAGCGAAGAAGGTCAGCCTCTCGCTCAAGCACGCGCTGCCCGATCCGTGGGATCGAGCACGCCGACAAGCTCTACGAGACCAACAAGCTGACGGCGCAAATCGTCAAGGTCACGCCGAACTATCTGCTCGTCGAGATCATTCCGGGCATCCTCGCGATGGTGCCCAAGGGCGAGTTCGACGCGTCGGCGCAGTTCAGCGCCGGCCAGGAGGTCGAAGTGACGCTGCTGACGATCAACCACGCGACGCGCCGGATCACCGCTTCGATCCAGCACGTCGCCGACGTTCCGCTCGAAGAGATCGAGAAGTTGGTCGAGGCAGAGGTCGAGGACGAAGCGCCCGTCGACGAGCCGGTGAGGGGCGGTCCGGAAGAGT
This sequence comes from Vulcanimicrobiota bacterium, assembly GCA_963758805.1. Taxonomy (GTDB): domain Bacteria; phylum Vulcanimicrobiota; class Vulcanimicrobiia; order Vulcanimicrobiales; family Vulcanimicrobiaceae; genus Cybelea. The sequence goes on along the minus strand of CAVWWP010000001.1, from coordinate 130,896 downwards.
AACGATTGTGCGCGTTGGGTTGACCGGCGGCATCGGCGCGGGGAAGAGCGCCGTCGCGTCAATGCTGGCCGAGCTCGGCGCGTTCATCGTGGACACCGACGCGATCGCACGCGAAGCGGTGGCACCCAATAGCGACGGGCTTATGGAGATCGCACGCGTATGGCCGCACGTCGTACGCTCGAACATGCTCGATCGCGCGGCGCTCGCAGACATCGTCTTCGAGGATGCCGCCGCTCGCGAACGGCTCAACGCGATCCTACACCCGCACATCCGACGCCTGGCTATGGAGCGCGAGACGCGCGCTAAACCCGGTCAGCTCGTCGTTCACGTCGTGCCGCTGCTCTTCGAGACCGGTTACGACAAGCTCGTCGACAAAACAATCCTCGTCTACGCACCGCTGAACGACCGGATCGCACGGATCGTCAAACGCGATCGCATCGAGCCGGCGCGCGTCCGGACGCGGATCGCGGCCCAGATCGATCCCGAGCTGGCACGCGCGCAGGCCGACTACATTATCGAAAATGATGGCGACTGGGAGCGCCTCCGCCAGAGCACGCACGCCGTCTTCGAAAGCCTGGGCGCCTAGCGAGTCGGCTCCGGCAGGAGGGTGGCTGCCGCCTGGGTCCCGAGATTGGAAATGAGATGAGATGGAGATGAAGTTCCCCTCAGGGACCCCTCTGGGAGGACTTTTCTCAGCGAATCCTGAGTTTACCGAGCGCTTGTATGGGAATAGAGTACCGTACCTACACCGAGAGAGAGGAACGTTCCAGATGGCACAAGACTCAGGGCAAGCCGGAGGCATGAGCGTCCGCGAGGCGGGTCGCCGCGGCGGCGAGCGGGTGAAAGCCAAATACGGCTCCGAGTTCTATGAAGAGATCGGCCGCAAAGGCGGCGAGGCGACGAAGAGCAAGTACGGCCCGTCGTTCTACGAGGTTATTGGTCAAAAGGGAGGCCAGCGCCCCAAGCGCAAAGCGGCGACGCCCTAGCGCCGGCGCGATAGTGGAGACCGATGGCTGACAAAGACGACGACGCCAAGCGCGAGATGTCGGTGCGCGAGGCTGGTAAGAAGGGTGGCGACACCGTTCGCGACCGTTACGGTTCCACGTTCTACGAAGACATAGGCCGTAAGGGGGGTAAGGCCACGCGCGACCGGCATGGCGTCGAGTTCTACGAATCCATCGGTCAAAAAGGCGGGAAGGTCGTCAAAGAAAAGTACGGCTCGGATTTCTACGAAGAGATCGGCCACAAGGGCGGCCAAAAAGTCAAGAAGCTCATCGCCGAAGCGAAGAAGAAACTGGCCAACGACGGCTGATCGCCGTCAGTGGTGAACGTCGACCCTTCCACTGATTTTACCGAAGTGGATGGTGTTGGCGTCGAAGTCGACCGTGATCCCTTCGATACGTAGGGTCTGACCGCCCGAATGGACGTAGCTCGGATGTTCCATCTGTAGCAGCTTCGCATCGTTCGTCCACGTCACGAGATCGGTATCGAATGCACGATGTTGCGGATCGTTGATCCTCTCGACGTGCACCTTACCGATTGCGGTGAAGTCGAGCGATGCGACATCCAACTGAATGTGTTCTGCGGATATGCGCAGATACGGCTTTCCTTTTCTGAAGACGGTTCCGTTGCGCACGCCGTCGACGGTACCGGTCATGCCGTCCGGCGACAGGCGCGCTTTTTGATAGTCGAAACTCCACGATTTCGTCGCGATATGGTTGTTGAGTACGTGGCCGCCGCGCAACGTGATCGGGATTTGGTTTGGCGGTAGCGGCGGCGTTCCGCCTCCCGCGATGACGATCTCCACGACGACGTAAACTGCAAACAAGACGCCGGCCGCAATGCCGAGCCGTTGCCAGAGAACCTTATTTCCGAGATTCATCGATATCCGACAGCGGCAGAGCGAAGAGCAGCACGTAGAGCGCGACGAAGGCCAGCGCGACGTTCGTTGGGCCGATGCGCGAGAAGAGCGTCGGCACGCGCGCGCCGACGAGCCCGGTAACGACGCGCTGCTGGTTCACTCGGGCACGACTCTGCCACGTTCCGTCGGGCGCGATGATACCGCTCACTCCCGTTGCCGCGGCGCGCACGACGTACGCACCCGTCTCGATGGCGCGCAGTTGCGCGATTTGCGCGTGCAAGTACGGCCCCGAGGTCTCGCCGAACCACGCGTCGTCCGTGCTGATGACCAGAAGTTGAGCGCCGTCCCGCACCTGGGCATAGGCGAGATCCGCGAACGCCGACTCCCAGCAGATCAGCGGCGCGATCGGCAATGCAGTCGTCGCATAGACGCCGTCGACTCGTCCAGATGTGATCCCCCCGTTGAGTGCGGCGATATACGGCAGCCACGAAAGGAAGGCGCGCCCCGGAAACGATTCGGCGAACGGAACGAGTTGGCGCTTGTCGTACGTCGCATATCCGCCGTGCGGGTCGAATACGAAGAGCGCGTTGTAAACGCTCCGGCGTTTGATGTCGATGCTTCCCGCTACGATCGTGGTGTGCGTTTCGCGTGCCAAATCTGCGAAGTGGTGCAAGAGTGGAAGATCGACGTTGAGGGCGGTTGGGATCACCGTCTCCGGCCAAACGACTAAGCGCGGATTGGCGGCGCTCGCCGCGCGCGTCATCGTCGTGTAGCGCGTTACCGCGAGCGGCAGCGAGTTCCATTTGAACGATTGTGCGATATTGCCCTGAATGGCGGCGACCGGAATCCTCGGCGGGGACAGGTGCCGGGCAGGCCACGCTAGCCATGCGAGCGAGGTGGCAACGGCGACGGCTATCGCACAGATTGCAAGCGGGCGCCACGTTCGGCGACGCAGCGCGTCGGCGAGATATGCCCCGAGAACACAGAGCACGAACGTAATGCCATACGTACCGCCGTATGCGGCGAGCGCACGCAAAGGAGAGTCTGCTTGCGTGTATCCGAGCTGATCGAACGGCACCGCGAGCACGCCGATCGAGCGCAGCCATTCGCAAATCGTAAACGCAGCCGCGACGGCAAGCGGGGCAGCCGCGGGGCGCATGCGAGCGTAGGCAGCGCTTGCAAGCAGGCCCGCAAGTGCAATAAACGGCGCTTCGAAAAGCGCCGGACCGAACGCAATAAAAGGTCCGAAGACGCCGATGTAATGCGCAACGGTATGTCCGACCCATGCAAAATCGAGTGCGAAAAAAATGATGCCGAAGAACCAACCGGCGAGCGCGGCCCCTTTCCAGGAGCTGCCTTGCCACACCCAGAACAGGCCCGCAGTCCCAAACGGTACGACCCATGCCGCGCCGAATTTTGGGAACGCCGCAGCCACTACGATCGCGGCGCACGCGACGACGCCCGCGTCGCGCAATGGCAGCGAGGGGACCATGATTCGCAGACTCGGTTTCGGTTTCGTACTCGTTACAGCGTTCATCGTTGTAGCATGTGGTCGACAAGTCACGCCGAATCCGCCCGGGCTTGGAGCGGGCGGCGCACCTGTCGGCTACATGGCGTTACGGTTTGACGTAGCATCGTCATTCAACTTCCAGAACTACCAGTACATGCTCGTGCTCAACACGAGCGGCAACGGAGCGAGCCCGTCGACGGATACGCTCCAAACGAACTGGGCCGGATACTCGTTCGCGCTGATCGCCGGCGGAAGCGGTGGCACCACGTTCGCCAAACCCGTGCAGCTCCTGAGAAACAGCAATCCGCACATCCCCCCGGCGTGGCTGCCGCTCGGCACGACGCCGCAACAGTTCTCCTATAACCCGAATAGCAACGGCTCCGGGACGGAGTTCTCGATGCTCTTCCAGCAACGAATCTTCGTAGGAGCATCGCCCCAGCCGACTCCCTCCGGGACGGGGACGGCCCCGCCGTTCGCGCAGGTCTGGAAGTTCAACGCGTTCACGGCTCAGGCGGTCAGCGGCGGTCAGTGGACCTTCCTCGATTCGCTCGGCGCGGGCGGCCCCGTCGATCCCCAGTTCGTCTCGCCGGGAGTCTGCATCACGGAACCGTTCGATAATACGTACTACGCTTATTTCATGCCGTCGGATCCGGCGGCGCAGATCGTGAGCATCGAGTTTTCGAACAACCCGGTGAATCCGAAGCCCTGCACGTAGGCCGTTACGGCTGCACTAAAAATTGAACGACGTCGGCACGACCGGTTGCGGCGAGCCGATGTTGAAGACCGCCGTCTGCGTTGGGAACGCTAGGAGATTGAGGCCGACGTTGATCGCGGCCTGCGATTCGTTGTAGAGCACGAGCAGCTGATAACAGTTTCCGATCGTCCGCGTATAGTAGATGATCTTGTCGGCGATGACCTCCGGGCCTTTCCAGTTGAGGTTCGTCACGAACTGGAGCGATGCGTCGCGGCCAAACGGGGTCGAGAGCTGAAGGTTGGTGGATTCAAAACCTTGCGTAGGCCCCGGGATGAATGAGCCGCTTAGCAAAACCATCGAGCGCGTTGACGGACGCGCCGTCAACTGGTAACTCAGCGGCTGCGCCATCCCGTCGAAGTTCGTCACATAGCCGACCGAGAATGCGTAGACGTCGTCGTTGAAGAGGCGAATGAGATCTTGCGCGCTTTTCGTGTTATCCAACGGCTGTTGGTCGAGATATTGGAACGGCACGAGCGCGGGTCCGTTATAGTTGGCCTCGTTGTACGTGATCGTATTGACGATATGGCCGCTGACCGGCGTCGTTAGGCTCAGATCCTGTTGCACCGCCGCCTTCAGGTCGCCGGTGCCGTAAGCGTATTGATCGACCGTCACCGTGCCCTGGAAGTCGCTCCCCAAGACCTTTGCGAGCAGCGGTCCCATCACCAAGTTTGCGTCCCCGCGCCAGGTGGCAAGACTCTGGGGCTCGCCGTCGCCGGCCGGCTCGCTATACTCACCGACCGTTAGCTGTGCCGAGAGCGGGAGGAAAAAGTGTTGGAAGAAGTCCTCCGGCCGAACCGTGAACTCCGGAATCTTGTTGATCCCCGTCGCTAGCTGCGCATACGTTTTATCGAACTCCAACTGGTAGTCGGCACCGGTGGTCGTGTAGTGCAGTAACCAGTCGAACTCCGATTGATTGCTGAAATCCGTAAGGCCGCCAAAGCTCGCCGAACTGTCGCTGATGTTGTAGCTGGTCGTTTGACTGAGGAACGTATTGAACTGACGGGTGTCGGTAAAGGTAAAGCTGTCGCTGCTAGACTGGCCGCCGACACCACTGTGCGTGAACGTATAATTCTGCGAGGTCTGCGCCGTCTGATGAACGATTGCCGCGGTTGCAGTTTCGTTCGTCGGAATGCTGACGAGCGGGCCATAGTTCGACTGATAGGCGAACTGAAAGTTTCCACGCAGATGGGGATCGAAGTTCTCTTGTTCGGATACCGCAAGATTCTGCTGCCGGCCGCCACCGAGCTGATTGTTGATCGTGTAGAAGTTCAAGCTGACGCTGCGCCGGCCGCGTTTGCTTGCGTAGAAGCCGACGTATCCGAGCCCGAGTCCGAGTTTGGTAAAGTAGTTGATGATGTAGTAGCCATAGTAGTACTGATCCTTACCGAACGGAACCTGAACCTTGATCCAGGCGCCTTCGTACGAATCGTAACCGATCTCGGGAAACCATCGCGCCCGCGCGCGCTGATCGACGACGGTACGCAGCGGAATGATGAGCAGCGGCAGGTAGAAGACGGCGGCCGCTCCGAGCCATAGCACGGCTTTGTGAATGACGATCCGGTCGCCGGGAACGACCTCCATGTCTTTGCCCGTGATGTGGTAGCCGCCGCGCGGATTTTCGCACGTCGTCACGTACGGATTGGCGCCGTGCGCGGTGCCGTCGGGATCGGTGTGCATGTCCTCGGCTTGGAAATGAACCAGCCCGCGTTGCACGCCCTCGTCGCTCGCGCCTCGGCCGTTTTCGAGTTTCGCCGTCTGCGAGATCGTATCGAAGACGATGATATCGGCGGAGAGTACCGAGTCGTGTTCGTGGTTGACGAGGAACGGATGGCCGGAGACCGTGATCGTCCGGTAGCCGTCGAAGTGCGCTTTCTCGCCGACGATCTCTTCATCGCCGTAGTAGATGTGCACGTTGCCTTGAGCGTCGCTCGGCTGCCCTCGCGCGCGGTTGCCGGTCCACTTGTCGGAGATTACCGCTACGTAGCCCGGCGTCAGCGTCGGGACGCCGGTCGGCTCGGGCGAAGGCGTCGGCGTTGCCACGCCGGCCGGCGGGATCGGTGGCGGCGTCTCGCCCCCGCGCACCAAGAAGATCGGCGGCGCCGAGAAGAGCGGACTCGCGGTCGCGCCGGGCACGGGCGGCGCGGAGACGACCGGCGTGCCTCCCGGGCGCGGCCGCGGCGTCGGATAGAGCGAGAACGTGCCGTTGGTCGTACCTTGCTCGACGCCCGGCAGTCCGGGAGTGACGACCGGCGTCGGGGTGGCTTGGGGGTTCGGCGTGCTCACGGGCGGCGTCTCTTGGGCGACGACCTCCTGATTCTGCGGCGCCGGGTTCTGATGGGAGCGCAGCGCGCAACTTTGGCTGTTCATCAGCATGAGCGCCATCGCCTGATCCTGGTCGGCGCTTGCTTGCGAGGCGTTCGGGAACTCCGTAGTTATCAACGTGGCGAGAACTGCGATCGCGGCTATGCCGCGACGTCCGCGATTCCCGACGGGCACCGCGTTAGCGCTCTTCCATCCAGAGCAGCACCGAACCAGCGGTTCCCATGATGACGTTCGGCAGCCACGCGGCCAGGAACGGATTGATCGTTCCGTTGCGGCCGAACGCGGCGCACGCCGAAATCATGAGGTAGTAAGCGAAAAATGCAACGATTGCCAACGCGATACCGAGCGCGCGCCCGCGCTTGCCGAAACGCAACGCGAGCGGCAAGCCGATGACGATTGCGATGAGACACGAGAACGGCCACGCAAGTTTGTCGGCGAGATTGATTTGGAGATTTCCCATCGCCGTGCCGCCGATGCCCTGCGACTGCAGCGCGTTGACTTGCGTACGAAGCGACTTGCTGCTCATCGTCCACGGGTCGTTGTTCACCTGACTCACGAACTGCGAGGCCGTCTCGCCGAGCGGTAACCCGATCGTCACGCTCTTGACGTGCTGCTGGTTGGTCATGAACCCGTCGTTGTTATAGCGCGTGTCGATGACGTCGTGAAGCACGAGCACGGTATTCTCGACCGTAGCCGTCTTGGCTTGGAGCGTTTCGTTCCACGGCCCGAACTTCGCCGGCTTGAATATCTGCACGTCGACCATCGTCTTGTTGTCGGGCGCGACCTGCGTGACGAAAAATGTGTTGCCGGTGTCCGGATCCTTGCGGAAAAACTGCGGTTCCACGGGCAGCGCGTCGGTGTGGTAGACGATTTGGTAAAACGTCCGCGTCGAGAGCTCGACCGATGCCGGCGCGATCCACTCATTCATTCCGTAGGCTATCAAGAACATTGCGCCGCCGAAGAGCAGCGGAGTCAGCGAGATGCGCAGGATGGGAATGCCGGCGGTCCGCATCGCGGTGATCTCGTTGTCGCCCATGAGCCGCCCCATGGCGAGCAATCCCGCGAACAGGCATCCGAACGGAAACGCCATCGGGATTGCCTGCGGAATGCGGAAGATTACGAAGCGCAACACTAAGAAGAACGGCGCGTGCTGGCCGATGATATAGTCGGCAGCGAGAAAGAAGATGTTCAGTGCCCAAAATAGGAAAAAGGCGCCGAATGCGAACAGGAACGGCATCACCATCTCGTGCAGCATGTAGCCGTCGAGGATCGGCAGCTGCAGCGTGGCCGTTCGAGCCTGCGGGAGCGGTTGCGTCAGGCTCGCCATGCGCTCGTCATAGCCGGCGTCAGTAGCTGTTGTAGGCGTCGAGCACGCGCGTCACGTACGCGCGCGTCTCCGGAAACGGCGGTACGCCGTGGAAGCGATCCACGGCGCCGGGCCCAGCGTTATACGCAGCCACCGCCAACGTCACGTTATTGTGGTAGCGATGAAGCAGCGAGCGCAGATAACCGGTTCCGCACTGCACGTTCTCCGTCGGCTCGAACGGATTGGCGATGCCGCAGCTCGCCGAAGTGCCGGGCATCAGTTGCATCAATCCCTGCGCACCCGCGACGCTGATCGCGCTCGGATCGCCGGCCGACTCTGCCATCAAGACGGCGCGCACGAGGCCCGGCGGGACGCCGTTGCTCTGCGAGGCGCTCGCGACGAGCGAGTGAATCGTCATTGGGTCGAGTGCGTGCGGAGCATATGGAAGGTAGCCCGGTCCGCTACAACCGCAGACCGAACCAAGCAGGGCGCATATTCCGAGCAGCCGCCTCATCGCACCTCGAGAAGCATCGAGTTAACGGCTCGCCCTTCTTCCCGTGCTGACTTTTGGCCTGGTGGAGCTTCTCGTAGCGCAACCTTCGGATAGCTTTTCAGTATCGGCATCGCTAGACTCGAAACTATGGCTAAAGTGAATCAAACGACCGACGCAATACAAGACCTCTGCCGGTACATCGAGGATCATAGCGATGAAGCCTTGAGTCTGGCTGAGCTTGCCTCGCGCGCCGCGATGAGCCGCTTTCATTTCATCCGCCGGTTCAAGGCAGTCGTCGGCGTGACGCCCGGGCAGTACCGTTCCAGGGCGCGCCTCGCGAAGTTCAAGGGTGCGCTGGCTCGCCGCGCGCCGATCGGCAGCGCGATCTACGACGCCGGCTACGGCTCGTCGAGCCGCATCTACGAGAAGGCGGCATCGCATCTGGGAATGACGCCGGCGCAGTACCGCCGCGGGGGCGAAGGCGTCTCGATCTCGTACGCTACGCTCGACACGCCCATCGGTCGTATGATCGTCGGTGCGACCGATCGCGGCATCTGTTTCGTCGGCTTCGGTGAAAGCGAGGAAGAGCTCGTCGAGCGCTTGCGCGGCGAATACCGCCGCGCGTCGATAGAACCGATGCGCGCGCCGCACCATCCGCACTTTGCGGCGTGGATCGAAGCGATCGCGCAGCACTTAGCCGGCAATCGGCCGCACCTCGATCTTCCGCTCGACATTCGCGCAACCGCGTTCGAGCTGCGCGTTTGGCAGTATCTGCAGACGATTCCGTATGGCGACGTGCAATCGTACGGTGAGATCGCCGCGGCGCTCGGCGACCCGAAAGCGGCGCGTGCCGTCGCGCAAGCTTGCGCGCGCAATCCGGCCGTCGTTCTGATTCCGTGCCACCGCGTGATCCGCGGTACGGGCGAGCTCGGCGGCTACCGCTTCGGGATCGAGCGCAAACGCTCGCTCATCGACCGCGAACGCGAACGAGCCGCCGTGCGCTGAGTCAACCTGCCTTAGTATCGAACTGACGTTCGTATTTTTAGGGAAGAACGTGCGCATCTTATGACGCGCGCAAGCTTGCCTTACGCTTGGCTGGGGCGTATAGTGGGGGGAAGTAGTGCTTAGTGGTGCTTTCCGGAGGACATTGTGCACTCGGACCTGCCGCGTTTTGCCGGCTCGGAGCAGCACGCCCTTGATGACAAGGGGCGGCTTATTGTTCCGGCGCGTTTTCGTGGGCGGCTAGGCTCCAACTTCGTCCTCACCATTGCCCACCCCGATCCGTGTCTGGCGCTCTATCCGAGCGCGACGTGGGTCGAGTTCTGCGGCCGTCTCGAGTCGGTCCCGACCAAGGACGAGCGGTATCGCCGTTACGTCCGCTATCTGTTTGCGCACTCGGAAGAGGTCTCGTGCGATAACCAGGGGCGGGTCGTCATCCCCGCGCTGCAACGTGGTTACGCGGGCATCGAGCGGCAGGTGGTTTCGGTCGGATTTCTGACGCGTGTCGAGATCTGGGCCAAGGAGCGCTACGTCGTCGAGCCTCCGCCGCCCGACGACCTCTCCTCATCGCTGATGGCCGATCTCGGCCTTTAGGGACTGCAAACATGATGTGGTGCGCGTATGAATCACGTCTCGGTGCTCATGAAGCCGGCCTTGGATTACCTGGCGATCCGACCGGATGGGGTCTACGTCGACGCCACCTTTGGTGCGGGCGGACACTCGCGTTCCATTCTGGAGCGGATGACGGCGGGACGCTTGATAGCGCTCGATGCCGATCCACTCGCGCATACCTACGCGCAACAGATAACGGACGCGCGTTTTACGTTCGTCCAGAGCAACTTTCGCGAGTTGGCTGGAGTGCTTCGCCGATGCGGCGTCTCGTCGATCGACGGCATTCTCTTCGACTTAGGGGCTTCGTCCATGCAGTTTGACGATTCGCAGCGTGGCTTTTCGCTCAGCGAAGCAGGCCCGATCGACATGCGCATGGATCCGTACGGTGGACGCAGCGCGTACGACGTACTCACGACGGCGAGCGAGCGCGAGCTGGCCGAGATATTCTTTACGTATGGTGAGGAGCGCGCGGCACGCCGCATAGCCCAGGCGATCGTGACGCGCCGTGAGAGCGGTCGAATGCCGACGACGACCACCGAGTTGGCGCAGCTCGTTTCAGGTATTCTCCAGCGTCCGGGCCGGCGGGAGCGCATTCATCCGGCGACGCGCGTCTTCCAAGCGCTGCGCATCGCCGTCAACGACGAGCTGGGTGCGCTCCGCGCCGGATTACACGATGCCATCGGCCTCCTACGCGGCGCTGGGCGTGTCGTCGCGATCAGTTTTCATTCGCTCGAGGACCGCATCGTCAAGCAGAGCTTCCGCGACGACGAGCGGCTCGACGTGCTGACGCGCCGTCCGATCTCGCCCGATGACGAGGAGCTCGCCGAGAATTCGCGCGCGCGCAGTGCAAAGTTGCGCGCCGCCGAGCGGAGGATGAACTGATGGCCGCGCAGCGCGCCGTCGAGCGGCGACCGCGGATCGCAAATCCCCGCACGGTACGTGCCGCAACGCAGCGCCGCATCAGCCGGACTTCGCGCGCGCACTACACAGGACTGGGCCGCGTCCTAATCGGGCTCGGGTGTACGCTGACGCTGCTCATGGCGTACGTCGTGCTCACCTCAAATCTGACCGGCTTGAGTTATGCAGTCGGTAGGGCCGCCTCGCAGCGCGAGGCGCTGGTGGAGGAGACGATGCGCCTCGACGACCGCATCTCCGCGATGCGCTCCGACGACCGTCTTGCGGCGCTCGCGTCCCGCCTCGGCATGACCGTTCCGCATCGTTTCGCCGTTCTGCGACTTGCCCCCGAACACGTCGCACAGAGCCACACCTTCCCGGTGCTCTCGTCACTCGCCGGCTTCTTCGTGCCGGCGGTCACGCGCCAGCAGTAGCCGCCGGGTTCCGTGCACAAGCGAACTTTCGCGCATGTCGGCCCGATGCGCGCTCGTCTCTTCTTTTATCTATGCCTCGGCATCGCAGCATTTCTCGCGTGGCGTTTGTTCGACGTTCAGGTGCTCAAAGGGCCGCTCTACGCGCGCCAGGCGCTGGCGCAGCGCTCCGATACGGTCGAAGTCTTCGCGCGCCGCGGCAGCATTCTCGATCGCAACGGGAACGTGCTCGTACGATCGATGCCGTCGCAAAGCGTCTACGCCGTGCCGCGCGAGATCGCGGATCCCGATGCGACCGCCGGCAAGCTGGAGAAAGTTTTCGGGCGGTTCGACGCCGCGACGATGACGGAGCTGCACGATAAGCATCTCTGGTTCGTGTGGATCGCCCGCAAAGTTTCGCACGAAACCGCGGAACGCGTGCGTACCCTCGGACTGCTCGGCGTCGCGCTCAAGCAAGAAGATACCGGATCGAGAATCGACACGAGCGGACGGCTCGCCTCCACACTCCTGGGCTTCGTCGGGACCGATGAAAACGGTCTCGACGGCCTGGAGTATTCCTACGACGGCCTGCTGCGCGGGCACTCGGGGCGCGTCACCCTCGAAGCCGACGAGTTCGGACGCCCGATTCCATTTGGACGCGAGCGCGTCGTCGTTCCGGCGCAGCCGGGATCGACGCTCGAGCTGACGATCGATTCGTATCTTCAGTTCGTCGCGGAACAGGCGCTCGCAAAGCAGATGTCGGCCTTCCACGCGCTCGATGGGTCGGCGATCGTCATGGATCCGTGGACTGGCGATATCCTCGCGATGGCCAATCTGCCGAGCTTCGATCCGAATCATTTTTGGAAGTTCACGGACGCGCAGCGGCGCGACCGCTCGGTGATGGACGCGTACGAACCCGGGTCGACGTACAAGCTCATCACCGCAGCGGCCGCGCTTGATTCGGGCAAGGTGTCGTTGACGAGCCGCTTTCCCGCGCACGACACGCTCGAAGTCGGCGGCCGGACAGTTCACAACGCGGAGGACGGCTTCATGGCCGGCACCGGCGGGAGCGAGACGCTCGAAGAGATTGTCGAGTACTCGCACAACGTCGGCGCGGCGGAAGTCGGACTCTCAATCGGTGCAAAGACGTTTTACGCGATGGAACATAAGGCCGGCTTCGGCACGCCGACCGGCGTGGGTCTGCCCGGGTGAGAATCCGGGGATCGTGCCGCCGCCGCCGGAGTGGAGCGATTCATCGTTGGCGACGATGGCATTCGGTCAAGGCGTCTCGGTAACGCCGTTGGCCATGGCGCGGTACTACTGCGCGATCGCAAACGGCGGCTTGCTCATTGAGCCTCAGATCGTGCGCGCGGTCTACGATCAACAGGGGAGAATGACGCGGACGATGTCTCCGAGAGTGATTCGGCGCGTCTTCTCGCAACGCACCGCGAACGAACTGCGAAGCTTTCTGCGCGCGGTCGTGATGCACGGCACTGGCGATCCGACGGCGCAGATTCCCGGCTACGCGACCGCCGGAAAGACCGGTACCGCGCAGATGGTCGTCGATGGCGAGTATCGCTCGGGCTATTATGCCGCTTCGTTCATCGGCATGGTGCCCTATCCGCACGCGCGGTACGTCATCTACGTGAAGATTGAGCGGCCGATCGGTTCGTACTATGGCAGCGTCGTCGCTGCGCCGGCCTTCACCGCGATCGCGCGCGCGGCGATGCTCCACGCAGGGGTTTTGCCGAATAGCACGAGCAACCTCGCTAGTAATGGGCGTTGAGCGGAGTGCCGATCTCGCGACGTTGACCGAGGGCCTCTCGAATGCGGCCGTGAGCGGAGACGAGCACGCGCGTGTTTTTGGCGTTGAGACCGATTCGCGGCGCGTCCGTCGGGGTGCGCTTTTCGTCGCACTCCGCGGTACGCACGAAGATGGTCGCGCATTCGTGGCCGATGCGGTTGCAAACGGCGCGCGTGTGGTCGTGCTCGAGGGCGCGTTCGATGCGACGCCGTTTCCAAACGTAACGTTCGTTCACGTTCCGGATTCGCGCCGTGCACTCTCCTCGATTGCATCCGCGTTCTACGCCGATCCATCGCGCGTACTCGACGTCATCGGCGTCACCGGCACGAACGGCAAGACGAGCACGACGCGCATGATCGCCGCGATTCTCAACGCAGCCAAGACGCCGTGCGGCGTCATCGGCACCGTCGGCGCTACGTTCGACGAGCAGACCTGGCAGCTCGAGAACACGACGCCGCTGCCGCACGAACTTCACGCGTTGCTGGCGGCGATGCGCGATGCCGGCGCGCGCGCGGTCGCGATGGAGGTGAGCTCGCACGCGCTGGCGCTCGACCGCGTCGCGGACGTCCGTTTCGATGTCGCAGCGCTCACCAACGTGACGCGCGATCATCTCGACTTTCATCAGACGCTCGACGCATACGCCGCGGCAAAGCGGCGGCTCTTCGATTTTGCGCCGCGCGGCGTCTTCAACGCCGACGACACCTACGGCGCGCGATGGGCGGCGGAACTGCGCGCCGCCGGATGCGAGACGATCGAGTACGGAACGTCGCCCCGTGCGACGCTCGTGCCGGAGGCAATCGCCGTCGAGCCGGAAGGCAGCCGCTTTACGCTCGACGGCACGCGCTTCGAGCTGCACGTCTCCGGACGCTTCAACATCTGGAACGCGCTGGCAGCGATCGGCGCCGCACGGTTCTGCGGCGTCGACGACGCAACCTCGGCGCGCGGTTTGGCATCGCTCGAGCGCGTGCCCGGGCGGATGGAACACGTTGGTAACGGAAATATCGACGTCGTCGTCGACTACGCGCACACGCCCGACGCGCTCGAACACGCACTGCAAGCGTTGCGCGAAACGGTCAAACACCGGCTCGTCGTCGTCTTCGGCTGTGGCGGCGACCGCGATCGTGGCAAGCGTCCGGAGATGGGCGCGATTGCCGCACGGCTCGCCGACCGCATCTACGTGACGAGCGATAATCCGCGCAGCGAGGATCCACAGGCGATCGCCGATGCGATCGTGGCGGGCATCGGAGCGCGACCGCATATCGTCGAGCTCGACCGCCGGCGTGCGATCGAGCGCGCCATCGCCGAGGCGCAGACCGGTGACGTCGTGCTGGTTGCCGGCAAAGGGCACGAGAGCTACCAAATCATTGGCGACCGCGTGCTGTCGTTCGACGATGCCGCGGTGGCGCGTGAGATCCTGCCGCGGTGAACATTCCGATCGAACTCGCGCTCGGCGTCACGAACGCCGAGCTCGTCGACAGTGCGGGCGCGCCGGCGGAGGTCTGCGTTAGCACCGACTCGCGCGCGATCGTCGCCGGCGAAACCTTTCTTGCGCTGCGGGGCGAGCAGTACGACGGTCACGCGTATACTGCCGACGCCGTAGAGCGTGGGGCCTCGATGATCGTCATCGATCGCCCGCAAGCGCGCGTCGCCGGAACGCCCGCGATGATAGTACGCGATACGCTGCAAGCATACATGGCGCTCGCCGGCGCGGCGCGTAATCTCTTCCACGGACGCGTCCTTGCGATTACCGGAAGCAATGGTAAGACGACGACGAAAGAGTTCCTGGCGCAGCTTGCGGCGGTCCACTACGGCGAACGCATCCTCGCGACGCCGGCGAACGAGAACAATGAGATCGGGGTGAGCAAGCTGCTCCTGCACGCATCCAACGGCGCGCACGATCTGATCGTCGCGGAGCTCGGCGCTCGCCGCTACGGCGATATAGCGGCGCTCGTCGCGATCGTGCGGCCGGACGTCGGCGTTTTGACGAATATCGGAGAAGCGCACCTCGAGATCATGGGCTCGCCGCAACGCCTCGAGGAAACGAAATGGGCGCTCTTCGAAACCGGTGCTCGTGCCGTACTCAACGCCCACGATGCCGCATCGCGCAAGCGCGCCGCCGCACTGGAGCGCCCGCCGCACTGGTTCTCCGCGCAATGTGAGCGCGATGCCGTCGACGGGCTCGGCCTCGATCGCGTGACGGCGCTCGCGGGCCGCGCGAAGCTGCTCGATTTCGCAAACGGGCACACGACCGAGTATGCCGTCGACGTCCGGGTGCCGGGTCTTTACAACTGCGCGAATCTCGTTGCGGCCATCGCCGGTGCGATCGAGCTCGACGTGCCACTGCGCGCGATGGTCCCCGCAATCGCGGACGTGCGTTTACCTGCCGGACGCTACGCGATCGAGCGCGTCGGCGGCTTGCGCGTCATTTACGATGCCTACAATGCGAACGCAAGCGCGACGATTGCGGCGCTCGATGCCTTCGCTGAGGAGACGGCGGTGCGCCGCATCGCCGTACTCGCCGGCATGGCCGAGCTAGGCGCGGAGTCGGAGGCGTTCCACGAGCGTGTCGGCGCCCACGCGGCGGCAACCGTGGACGTATTGTTGGTCACCGGCGATTTTGCGGATGCGCTCGCGCGCGGTGCGCGGCGCGGCGGACTGTCGCAGGATAGCGTCGTGCGCGTCGGCGGCAACGCCGAGGCAGCCCGCTGGCTCCGCGATCACGCGCGCCACGACGACGCGGTGCTGCTCAAGGGTTCGCGCAAATATCGAATGGAAGAGATCGTCGACGCGTTGCGAACCGCCGAGGTATCGGGCTCATGAGCCTTGCGACGCACAGCTTCGCCGTCGATCGAGATGGTCTACCCTCTGGCCTCATCGCAATCCCGGTACGAACGCGTCTCGTCTGTCCCGGCGACGATCTCAGCGGGCTTGTCGCCGGCGCCGTGCGCGGGATCGCGCGCTCGGGCGACGTGATCGCCGTCTCCGAGAGTGCGGTTGCGATTGCGCAAGGCGAGTTCGTCGTGGCGGAACACGTGCGACCGTCGAAGCTTGCGTACTTCTTGTGCCGGCACGCCGGGCCGATGGCGACGCTGAGCCAACCCGAGTCCATGCAACTCGTCATCGATCGCGTCGGATGGTGGATGGTGATCTGGGCGACGATCGTGCAGTTCGTCGGGCGGATATTCGGACGGCGAGGCGGTTTCTACCACGTGCTCGGGGACGCCGTCGCCGCGATCGATGGCTACACCGGCACGATGCCGCCGTACGAGCGCGCCATCGTCTTCGCACCCCGCGATCCGAGCGCATTCGCCCGAGAACTGAGCGATCGCACCGGCGTCGCGAGCGCTGTGGTCGACGCAAACGATCTCGGCAAGGCAAAGGTCCTCGGCGCGTCGGAAGGCGTGGAACGCGGCGCCGTCGCGCGCGGACTTCTCGGCAATCCGCACGGGAACAGCGACGAGCAGACGCCGATCGTCGTGCTGAAATGGCGCGGAACCGGTCGCAATCCGCTCTTCGCGCAGGAGGCTGCGGCATGAGCGGCCCGACAATCGCGTCGCTGCTGATCTGGCTACTCTTCGGGTTCGTCGTCGCGGCAATCTCCGGCGTCGTGCTGCTCGTGCTCTTGCGAAGACTTGGCATTCGCCAACACGCCTACGAGGACGCTCCGAAGACGCATCAGACCAAGACCGGGACGCCGACGATGGGCGGCCTCGTCTTCTCCGTTACCTTTATAGCGCTCTACTTCGCTTTCCGCGCACCGGACGCGCCACTGCTCGCTGCGCTCGTTGGCCTCATTCTTGCGTGTGCCGCGATCGGAGCGCTCGACGATTACCTCGCCGTGCGCCAAGGCGGTAACCGGGGGCTGCGCGCGCGCACGAAGCTGCTCGCGACGGCGCTGGTCGCAGTCGTCTTTCTGCGGTTCGTCACGCAAACGCCGAGCGGGTTTCCGCACGACGTTCTTTTCCGTGCAGGCTCGTTTTCGCTCGTCGCGCCGCATTGGTTGTGGCTGGTTCTCGGTATTCTTGCGATCACGGGAACGATCCATGCGGTAAATCTGACCGACGGGCTCGACGGTTTGGCGACTGGAACGATGATACCGCCGCTGCTGCTCTTCACCGTGATCGGAGCGCAGACGCAGACGCCGGCGGTAGCGGCCGCGGCGGCAACGGGCGCGGGTGCGTGCATCGGTTTCTTACCCTTCAACCGCTATCCGGCACGGATGTTCATGGGCGACACTGGCTCGCTTGCGCTGGGCGCGCTCCTCGCCGGCGTGGCGATCCTCACGGGCGAGATGCTGCTGCTCGTGCTCGCCGGCGGTGTCTTTGTTGCCGAAGCGCTCTCGGTAATGCTCCAAGTCGCGTATTTCAAAGCGACGAACGGGAAGCGGATATTCCGCATGAGTCCGCTGCACCACCACTTCGAGCTGCTGGGCTGGCCTGAAGCGCGCGTATCGGCGCGCTTTTGGCTTGCGTCGATCGTCTGTTCGCTGATAGGATGGGCTATCGTACGATGAACGATCTCTTTGGGTTCAATGCCGGCGAGACGATGCTCGTCATCGGACTTGGCCGCAGCGGACGAGCGAGCATCGAAGTCTTGAGCGAACGCGGCGCGACGCTCTACGTCACCGACGAGAAGCCTGAGAGCGAACTGACCGAGGCAATTGCTGCCGCGGAGTCCTGCGGTGCGCGCTTCGTCCCGCCCGGTGAGATCGACGGTCTCATCAGTTCGCTGACCTCGGCGGTGCTCTCGCCGGGCGTTCCGCCGACGTCACCCGTCGTCCGCGCGCTCCACGCCGCCAACGTCCCGGTGCTCGGGGAGATCGAGGTCGCCTATCGCCTGTGCAGGGCGCCGATCGTTGCGGTGACGGGAACCAAGGGAAAATCGACCGCGACCGCGCTCATCGGCCACCTTCTGCGCGGCTGCGGGCTCAGCGTTCGCGTCGGCGGCAACATCGGCAATCCCCTAATCAAGGAAGTCGCCGGCGTCGGGCCGGAGGATTGGATCGTCGCCGAGGTCTCGTCATTTCAGTTGGAGACGATCCGCGCATTCAAGCCCCGGGTCGCCGTCTTGCTCAACATCGCGCCCGACCATCTCGACCGCTATCACTCGATGGACGAGTACGCCGAGGCGAAGTATCGCATCTGCGCCAACCAATCGATGCTCGACTGGTTCGTCGGCAACCTCGACGACCCACGTATCGCGCCGCTGCACTGGCAGCGCGGCGACGCGCGCGCGCAGGCGCGCCAGCTGTGGTATACGCTCCATGCCCACGAACAGGCGACGATGTACCTGCGTCACGGCGTGATTACGTACGCGCCGGTTATCGGCGATCCGCGCCCCATTCCTATCGTGCCGCGCGAAGAGCTCGCCCTTGCCGGCGAGCACAACGTGGGTAATGCAATGGCGGCGCTGCTCGCCGCGCTCGCGGTCGGCTGCGCGCCCGAGCCGCTTCGCGAGTGCATCAGTACCTTTCGGCCGATGCCGCACCGTCTGCAGAGCGTCGCCGAGATCGAGGGCATACTCTACGTCGACGATTCGAAGTCGACCAATCCCGCGTCCGTCATCGCCGCCTTGCACGCGTACGATCGGCCGATCGTCTTGATCGCCGGCGGACGTGCCAAGGGTAGCCCATTCGACGAGATGGCTCGCGAGATTCGCACGCGTGCAAAAGCGGTCGTTGCAATCGGCGAAGCCGCCGCGACAATCGTGCGCGCGAGCGAAGGCGTCACGGTCACGGAGGCTCCCTCGATGGAGGCTGCGGTCAGCCTCGCCCGCCAGCTCGCGGCACCCGGTGACGTCGTGCTGCTCTCACCGGGCTGTGCGTCGTTCGATATGTTTGCGTCCGCCGAGGATCGCGGCGATCGGTTCGCGGCGGCCGTCGAAGGATTGCGAGAGCCGGCCGGTGCGTAACACTACGGCGCTGCGCCGTAACACTACGGCGTTGCGCTCGTTCGCCGTCGCGCCGCTCGACACCGTACTCTTCACGTGCGTGGCGGCACTTGTCGGAATCGGCCTCATCATGGTCTTCTCGGCCTCGAGCGCGACTGCGTATGCGAACCACGGCGATATCGCGTACTATCTCAAGCGTCAACTGGTCTGGCTGGGATTCGGACTCGTCGCGGCGTACGGAATGTATCGCTTCGACTATCAGCGCCTGCGACCGATGGCGCCGTACCTACTCGTCGGGGCGATCGTCGGATTGCTGCTCGTCTTCGTTCCGCACGTCGGTCTAGGCGTCAACGGCGGCCGCCGATGGATTGGCGTCTCGGCGCTGAGCGTAGAGCCGTCGGAGTTTGCAAAGCTCGCGCTCGTCATCTATCTCTCGGCGGTGCTTGCGACCCGCGGCGACCGCATTACCTCGCTAACGCGCGGGCTCTTTCCACTCTGCGTACCGGTTGCGATCATGGCGATGCTCGTCCTCAAAGAGCCGGATATGGGAACCGCGAGCCTGCTGGTCTTTACCGCATTCGCGCTCTTCTTTGCCGCCGGCGCCCGCCTCGTCCATCTAGCCGCCGTTCTGCTCGCGACGGTACCGTTCGGCGCGCTCACCGTGTTGGCGAGTCCGTACCGGCGCGCACGGGTCTTTGCATTCCTCGATCCGTGGAAGGATCCGCAGAACACCGGCTTTCACATCGTGCAATCGCTGCTCGCACTCGGCAGCGGCGGCATCTTCGGCGTCGGCCTCGGAGCTTCGCGAGCGAAGTTCTTCTATCTCCCGGAACAGTACACCGACTTTATCTTTTCGGTGCTCGGCGAAGAGTTGGGCCTTATGGGAACGTTGACCGTCGTGGCGCTCTTCATCACGCTAACGTACCGTGCGATTCGCATAGCGTTGGCTGCGCCCGACCGCTTCGGTTTCTTCCTCGCGATCGGCTGCACGGCGATGATCGCGATTCAAGCGTTCATCAATATCGGCGTCGTCTCGTCGTCGTGGCCGGTAACGGGCGTCCCGTTGCCCTTCATCTCTTTCGGCGGCAGTTCGTTAATCGTCAATCTCCTCGCCGTTGCGCTGATCGCCAATGTGGGGCGCCATCGCCGTATCAAAACCCCTTGACGCCGCATGACCCGCTTCGGGTCGTCTTTGCCGCGGGCGGTACGGGCGGCCACCTCTATCCCGCGTTTGCGATCGCAGATGCGTTGCGCGCGCGAGGCGCCGAGATTGCGTTCGTCGGCACGTCGGGACGCTTGGAGAGCACGCTCGTCCCGAAGGCCGGCTTTCCGCTGTACACGATTGCGAGCCACCCGCTTACGCGCAAGCTCTCGTTCGACGTCGTTCGCACGATCGCCGCGAACGGAACGGGAACGCTGCAGTCGCTACGACTGCTCGAGCGGTTGCGGCCGGATCTCGTCATCGCCACCGGCGGTTACGTCTGCTTTCCGTTCGTGCTCGCAGCCAGACTGCGCCGCGGGCGCCATCCGCGTGCGATCGCACTGCTCGAGCCCAATGCCGTGCCGGGCTTGACCAATCGTCTGCTCGCACCGCTGGTCGACGAAGTCTGGGCCGCGGAGAGCGGCGTACCGGTACGCGCGTCGGTGCGCGCGTTGCCGCCGCGCGACGAGGCCGTCGCGCGCTTCGCGCTCGATCCGGCCCGAAAGACGCTCGTCGCGATCGGCGGCAGCCAAGGTGCGCGCTCTATCAACGACGCCTTCGTCGCGCTCGCCGAGCGCAACGGCTTGCCCGAGGGTTGGCAGTTGTTGCTCGTGACCGGTGCCGCGGAGTACGAGCGCGTCAGCGAGGCGCTCGCCGGCCGGCAGCACGTCGCGGTCCGGCCTTACCTCGACGATGTCGCGGACGCTTACGCGGCGGCCGATCTGCTGCTCGTTCGCGCAGGTGCGTCGACGATCGCCGAGCTGCAGGCCGCCGGGAAGCCGGCGGTGCTCGTGCCGTACCCATTCGCGACGCAGGATCACCAGGCGGCAAATGCCGCGCATCTAGAGGAAGCCGGAGCCGCCGTCGTCATGACCGATCGCGAGCTAGCGACCGGCGATCTCCGCGCTCGCCTCGAGCAAATCTGCGACCCCGGACGCCTCGAAACCCTGACCGCAAACGCGGCGCGGCTCCGCGGCGACGATCCGTTGGAGTGGATTCTCGCCCGGGTCGATCTGCTTACGGCGCGAAGTGAGGCTGAGTGACGTACCACTTCATTGGCGTCGGCGGCATCGGCATGAGCGCAATCGCGCGTGTCTTGCTGGCGCGCGGCGAGAAGGTTTCGGGCTCCGACGTCAACGCGTCGCCGCTGGTCGAGCAGCTGCGCAGCGAAGGCGCGACGATCGCGATCGGTCACAAACCGGCGCACGTGCACGGCGCGCACACGGTGGTCGTCAGCTCGGCAATCGACCGGCGCAATCCCGAATACGTCGCGGCGCAACGGGCGGGATTGCCGATCTTGCATCGCGGCGAGATGCTCGCCCGGTTGCTCGAAGGGCGCCGTGGCATCGCGATCTGCGGAACGCACGGCAAGACGACGACAACGGCGATGACGCATGCCGTGCTGCGTCTGGGCGAGATCGATGCGGGTCTGGTGCTCGGCGGTATCGATCGCACGCTCGAGACGAATGCGCACGACGGTACCGCGCCGTGGTTCGTGACCGAGGCCGATGAATCCGACGGATCGTTTGCCCTGCTCGAGCCGACGATCGCAGTCGTCACAAATATCGAGAACGATCACCTCACGAGCGACGACGAGTTGCCGCAGCTCGTTCGCGCCTTCAGCGAGTTCCTCGCGAAGCTTCCCGCCGACGGCCTCGCGGTGATCGGTTCGGACAATGCTCTCTCTGCGTCGCTGACGGCGCACGATCTGCGTGCGCGAACGGTGACGTTCGGTTGCGACTCCACTGCCTACGTACGCGCGGAGAACGTGCGCTTCAGCGGCCTCGGCTCCAGCTTCGACGTCGTCATCGGCGATCTGCGTCTGGGTCGCGTGGAGCTCGAGGTTCCCGGCGCGATGAACGTGCAGAACGCGCTCGCCGCAATCGCCGTGGGTTGCGCGCTCGGCCTGCCACTTTCGCGGATTACCGCAGCGTTGCGCGCGTTTCGCGGCGTGCGCCGTCGATTCGACGTCTTGGTCGAAAGCGATCGGATGACGCTCGTCAACGACTACGCACACCATCCGACGGCCGTTCGCGCGACGATCGAGGCAGCGCGTCACTACCATCCGGGCAGGCTCGTCGTCGCCTTTCAGCCGCACCGCTACACGCGGACCGCGTTTCTCGCGCGCGATTTTGCCGACGCGCTGGCGGGCGCCGATCGCGTCTATCTGACACCTATCTACGCAGCATCGGAACCGGCGATTCCCGGCGTGAGCGAACGCTCGATCGGCGAGCTACTGAGCGGCCGTGCTCTTTCGTACGTACGCATCGACGAACTCGAAGAACGCATCGCCGCGGAGACGCCGCCGGGCTCGATCGTGCTTATGTTAGGCGCGGGCGACATCACCGACGTCGCCGCCCGCTTGGCGGACCGCCTTTCGTCCGAGGTCGAGCCCTCGATCAGCGTCGGAACGGTCGCGAGCCGGCGATGAGCCTCACAACGGCACAGGCACTGCGCTCGCTGCTCGAGCCCGCCGATCGCCGCGAGCTGATCGCGCATTTTGGGGAACGCGTGCGCTTCGACGAGCCGCTCTCGCCGTACACTTCATGGAAGGTCGGCGGGCCCGCCGATGCGTTCGTGACCGCGGAGAGCGAGGCCGAGGTTGCGGTGCTGATGCGCTTCTGCTTGCGGCGCAAGATGCCGTGGTGGGTCATCGGCGGCGGGAGCAACGTCCTCATCGGTGACGGCGGCGTGCGCGGCATCGTGATCCGGCTCGCCGGTGCGTTTGCGAGCGCCGAGGTGCGCGAGGAAGACGGCTCCATCGTCGTCACCGCCGGCTCTTCGGCCGGTATGGCCCTGATAACGGCAAAGGCGGCTTCGGCCGGCGCGGCCGGAGTTGGATCGCTCGCGGGGATTCCTGGCAGCGTCGGCGGCTCGTTGCGGATGAACGCGGGAACGGACCGCGAGATGGGCGACTTCGTCCGTGAGGTGTGGGTGCAATCGCCCAGCCGCCCTGAGGCGCATCCGGTGAGCATCCAGTACTTCTATCGCCAATCGAGCTTGGAGCGCGACGCAATCGTGACGCGCGTGACGCTCGCGTTCGCACGGTCGAGCGCGAGCGAGGTACGCGACGAGATGCAGTCGCGGCTCGTCCGGCGCAAGCAGACGCAACCGATTGCGCTTCCGAACGCAGGATCGTGCTTTCGCAATCCCGACGGCGACAAGGCGGCGCGCTTGATCGAGGCGGTCGGCGCTAAGGGATGGCGCGAGGGCGGCGCGGAAGTATCGGCATTGCACGCCAACTTCATCAACAATCTTGGAGGTGCGACCGCGAAAGACGTCGCCTCGCTGCTCGCTCGAGTACGCCGCGCGGTGCACGATCGTTTCGGTGTCGAGTTGCAACTGGAAGTTCATCTTGTCGGGGTCTTCGTCGATGCAGCGTAAAGCCAACGTAGCGGTCGTGATGGGCGGCAACAGCGCCGAACGCGAGATCTCGATCAGATCCGGATCGGAGGCGCTGCGCGCGCTGCAATCGCTGGGCTATGAGGCACAATCGCTCGATTACGACGAGCGATTCGTCGATTCGATGCGTCAGCTCAAGCCCGACGTTGCGTTTATCGCATTGCACGGTCCGGGCGGCGAAGACGGACACGTGCAAGCATTGCTCGATCACCTTTCCATTGCGTATACGGGCAGCGGGCTCGAAGCCGCGGCGCTCTCGATGGACAAGCATCTTACGAAGAAGCTGCTCGCGGCCGAGGGACTGCCGACGCCGGCCTGGGATCTCTTCGATTTAACCGGCGGAACGCTGCCGCTGCTCCCCGGGTCGCTCGATCTGCCGCTCGTCGTCAAGCCGCGCTTCGAAGGCTCGGCCGTCGGCGTGACCATCGTCCGCACGCACGAAGAGTGGACGAGCGCGATGCTGGAAGCATCGAAAACCTACGGTCAGATTCTCGCCGAGGAGTACATCGAAGGGCGCGAGTTCACGTGCGCCGTGCTCGGTGAAGAGGCGCTGCCGATTATCGAGATCGTTGCCAACCGCGACGGATTCTATAGCTACGGCGCCAAGTACGAGCCCGGTGGCAGCACGCACATCGTGCCGGCGAAGATCGACGAGGATCTGTCGGCGCGCATGCAGATGCTCGCGCTTTCCGCGCACCGGCTGCTCGGCTTACGTGACTACTCGCGCACGGATTTCATCGTGAGCCGCGAGCATCGTCCGTATCTGCTCGAAATCAACTCCTTACCCGGCTTGACGCCGACGAGTCTGGTTCCCGACGCGTGCGCATCGGTCGGCATCACCTTCGAGGCGCTCATCGATCGGCTCGTCGGGTACGCACTCTCACGCGCGGAAGTACGCGATGCGGTCGCCTGACTTTACCTGCCGCTGTCCGCATGCGCCGTATTCGCCGGCGGTTTTCGCCGAAGCGGAGCGATTGCTGGCCAGGCGTGCCTTTCTCGTGGGCGCAGCGGCTGCCGGTGCGGCGCTATTGCTGCCGTGGCGCGCGCGCGCTGCTACTACCGTGACGGTGCTGCGCGCGACGCGGCTCTTCACCGGCACCACGATGCGCACGCCCGGCGCGCTCGTCATCAGCGGCGATCGGATCGTCTCGATGCAGGAAGGCGACGCCGGCAGCGGCGCAACCGTGGTCGACCTCGGCGACGCGACGATTATGCCGGGATTGATCGACTGTCATACGCACATCGCCGATTTCGTGCTCCCGTCGATGTACATGACGCTCATGTTCCCGCGCTTCCGCACCGCGGACAACGTTCCCGAGGCGACGATCTACAGCGTTCGCAACGCGCAGGTGATGCTGCGCAACGGCTTCACGACGCTGCGAGACGTTGGCGGCGGCGCGGGCATCGATATCGCGATCCGCAACGCAATCAACAACGGTGCCATCGTCGGGCCGCGGATCTTCGTGGCCGGTCAGGCGCTTTCGATCACCGGCGGCCACGGCGATTCGAACGACGTGCCGGGCTGGGTCGAGGAGGATCCATCGGTGCGTGGCGGCGCGATCGCGTACGGCCCGTACGGGTTTCGCGAGGTCGTGCGCCAGAACGTCAAGCTGCACGTCGATCACATCAAGATCCTCGCGACCGGCGGGGTGCTCTCATACGGCGACGTCTGGGACATTCCGCAGTTCAACCTCGACGAAGTCCAAGCCGTGGTCGACGAGTCGACGAAGTTCCAGCGCAAGGTCGCCGCGCACGCGCACGGCGACAAGGGAATCTCGGTTGCCGTCGAGGGTGGCGTGAACTCCGTCGAGCACGGCACCGGCGTGAGCCAGAAGACGCTCAACAATATGCAGCAGCGCGGCACGTATCTCGTGCCGACGATCTGGGCGCTCGATTCGATTCTACAGCCGGGCAATCCGAACCACATCTCGGCGCAATCGATCCAGAAGGCCGAATACGCCGCGCAGCTGCGCAACGAAGGCATGCAGCGGACGATCGCATCGAGCGTAACGATCGCGTACGGTACCGACGCCGGCGTCTTTCCGCACGCGCAGAACAATAAGGACTTTGCGCTGCTCGTTCGGCTCGGCATGCGGCCGATCGACGTGCTGCGTTCCGCCACCTCCGGTGCGGCCGATCTCATCGGCGTGCGCGACCGCGGCGTCTTGGCGCCCGGCAAGCTCGCCGACGTCGCCGTCTTCGCGGGCGACCCCGCCAAACAGATCGAACTGATGGAGAAGCCGCCGGCGCTCATCCTCATCGGCGGCCAGAAGGTGGATGTGAACCGTTTGGCCGCGTAAGAGCGGTTAAAAGTAGTAGGCTGGTCGAACCAAGGTGCCGATACTGTAAAACGGAGGAACTACTTGTCTACCGTCGTCAATCGTGGCCTCGAAGGCGTCGTCGTCGGGTCCACGCAGCTGAGCAACGTCGAAGGCGCGATTGGGCGTTTAACCTATCGCGGGTACGATATCGACGATCTTGCTCCCAACGCAAGCTTTGAGGAGATCGTTCATCTCCTGCTCTACGGCCATCTGCCGAACCGGCACGAGCTCGAGCAGCTGACGCGCGAGATCGGCGCGTCGCGCCCGCTCCCCGAACCGTTGCTCAACGCAATGCAGAACGTGCCGAAGACGGCGTGGCCGATGGATATGCTGCGCACGATCGTGAGTGGTTTAGGACTCTTCTCACCGGTCAACGCGCATGGCGAGCATCACTCCGACGCGCACACCGCAATCGAACTGATCGCGAAGATGCCGACGATCGTTGCGGCCTGGGATCGCATCCGCCGCGGGCTCGAACCGATTCCGCCGCGCGCCGATCTCTCGACAGCCGCAAACTTCCTCTACATGCGTTCGGGTAAGGTGCCGCACGCGATCGAAGAGGACTCGCTCGACATGTATTTCGTCCTTCTCGCCGATCACTCGTTCAACGCATCGACCTTTGCCGCGCGCGTGACCGCGTCGACACGCGCCGATCTCTACGCATCGGTGACGGCGGCGCTCGCAACGCTGCAGGGCGATCTGCACGGCGGTGCCGCGACGGCCGCGTTCAACACACTGGCGGAGATCAAGGCTGCCGAGGATGCCGAGCCGTATGTCCGCGCGACACTCGAACGGGGTCAGCGGATCATGGGCATGGGGCACCGCGAGTATAAAGTGCGCGACCCGCGCGCGAAGCATCTCGAAGGCATGGCCAAGCGTCTCTCGGAGCACGTCGGCGGCAGCGAATGGTATCCCAAGGCGCACGCGCTCGAAGAGGCGAGCCGCAAGATCCTGCAAGAGAAAAAGCCCGACAATACGATTTACGCCAACGTCGACTTCTACACGGCGCCGGTACTCGCGGATCTCGGCATTCCGGGCGACGAGTTTACGTGTCTTTTCGCCTGCGGCCGCATCGCCGGTTGGACGGGGCACATCCTCGAGCAGCTGGCCGACAATCGTTTGATCCGTCCGCAGGCCAGCTACGAAGGACCGCCGTCGGGACCCTACGTCCCGATCGAAAACCGGACCAACGGCGTTAAGACTTAAGCTAAACGTCGACGTACTCGCGCGGCAGCTCGCGCGGCAGCCGCGTCACGATCTCGTAGTTAATCGTATCGCTCCACATCGCCCAATCGTCGGCGGTGACGGCGGCATCGCCGTCTTTGCCGATTAGCGTCACGGCGGTGCCGGCGTGCGCGCCGGGCGCGCCGGTGAGATCGATCTCCGTCATGTTCATCGCCACGCGTCCGACGATCGGACAGTTCGCGCCGTCGACGACGAACGCACCTCGATTCGAAAGCGCGCGCGGCACGCCGTCGGCGTAGCCTACCGGAACGATCCCGATGCGCATCTCGTGCGGCGCGTGAAACGAGCCGCCATAGCCGACCGACGCACCCGCAGCGACGGTGCGGACCGCAACGAGCTTCGACGTGTAGGTAAGTGCCGGTCGCAGATCCGGCGCGGCGTCACCGAGCGCTTCACGCGTCTGCGGCGACGGCCAGAGGCCATAGAGCGCGATGCCGATCCGAACCATGTCGAGCCGCGTCTGGGGCCAGAGCATCGCCGCGGCCGAGGCCGCGATGTGGCGCACCGGGCGCAGCGCACGCTGTTCGAGCAGCGGGTGTACCTGCGTGAGCGCGCGTTCGAACTCACGGAGCTGATGCATGGTGTATGGCGAGTCTATCTCTTCTGCCGACGCCAAGTGCGAGAATATCCCGGCGATCGCGATCTCCGGCAGGCGGAGAAACGCTTCGATCGCATCGACGAGTTCGTGCGGCTCGAAGCCGAGCCGGTTGAGATCGGTATTGACCTTGACGTGCGCCGAGGCGGACGTCTGTTGCGCGCGCGCCGCAAGGCACAGCCGGCGCGAATACTCTTTAGCATCCCAGAGGGCGACCTCGAGTTTCGCCGCGAGCGCCGCTTCGAGGTACTGCGGCGGAATCGGTCCGAGTACTAAGACCGGCGCGACAATGCCGCCTTCGCGCAGCGCAAGACCTTCTTCCAACGTGTAGACGCAAAGGCGCGTCGCGAGCGGTTCGATCGCGTGCGCCGTTTGGAGCAAGCCGTGGCCGTACGCATTGCCTTTGACGACGAACGCAGCGTGCGACGGTCCGACGAGGTCGCGCAGAATGCGCGCGTTGTGGCGCAATGCGGGCAGCGCGATGCGCAATCCACCGATCATGCCTCGGCCCGTGGCTCCATGAGCTTTACGACGAAGGCGACCGGAACGCCGAAGAACAGCGTGTGCGCGACGATGCTGTTGATGAACGACGTCGGATTCGCCGGCATCGTGAACGCATTGCCGGCGAGGAGGATCAATCCCATGACGACGTAGACCACGATGCCGTAGAGCAATCCGGCGATGAGCCAGCGCTCGGTGAGGGCTGGTTGGCGCGCGGCGAGGTACGCGAAGCCGCCCGCCCAAGCGATGCTCACTATCGCGTGGATCGCCAACCCGACCCATTCGAATGCCGGACTCGTGAAGGCCACGCGGCCGACGACGGCCGCGGCCGTCGATTGCCATCCCCCCGGCATACCCGCCGGGAAGTGCCGAAAGACCGTCAACCAGAGGTAGAGGTCGTACGTCACGGCACCGGCGACGCCGGCCGCCAGGGCCTGGCGGCTGACGAGCGCCCAGGGCGTGCGCGAGGTGGCCATCATGGGCCGTCCCATTCGAGGAAAAGGGCTTGCACTCTCCTCCAGAGTCTGCTAGTATGGCACGGCTAGCGCTCTCGCGCTGAGAGTGCTAATCCGTGTACCGTTACATCTAGTTGTTGGAGGTTTTTGTGAAGCTCAAGCCCCTGTTCGACAACGTCGTAATCGAACACGTCGAGCAGCAAGACAAGTCAAGCGGTGGCGTCTTCCTGCCCGACACCGCCAAAGAGAAGCCCCAAGAGGGCGTCATCCGAGCAATCGGATCTGGACGTGAGACCGAAAAAGGCGTGAAGATCGACATGCACGTTAAGGTCGGTGATCATGTCGTTTACCGTAAGTATTCGGGAAGTGAGTTCAAGATCGACGGCACCGAGTACCTGATCGTACCTGAAAAAGACATACTCGCCATCGTCGACAAAGCCAAAGTGCCGGCCGGCGTATAAGGAGTTCAACGTTTTAACATGGCTGCAAAGCAACTCGTATTCGATGAAAGCGCGCGTCGCGCGCTCGAGCGCGGTGCGAACATCCTCGCCGATGCCGTGAAGGTGACGCTCGGCCCGAAGGGTCGTAACGTAGTGCTCGACAAAAAGTTCGGCTCGCCGACGATTACCAACGACGGCGTGACGATTGCCAAGGAGATCGAGCTGCCCGACGTGTTCGAGAACATGGGCGCACAGCTCGTTAAAGAAGTCGCATCCAAGACCAACGACGTCGCCGGCGACGGCACGACGACCGCCACGGTGCTCGCGCAGGCGATCATCCGCGAAGGTCTTCGCAACGTGACCGCGGGCAGCAACCCGCTGCTCATCAAGCACGGCATTGAAAAGGCCGTCGAGATTGCCGTCAAAGAGATGGAGTCGTTCAAGAAGAACGTCGACACCAAGGAGAAGATCGCGCAGGTTGCGTCGATCTCTGCCAACGATCCTGAGATCGGCGAGTTCATCGCCGAAGCGATGGAGAAGGTCGGCAAGGACGGCGTGATCACGGTCGAGGAGTCGCGGACACTCAAAACCGAGGTCGAGACCAAGGACGGCATGCAGTTCGACAAGGGCTACATCTCGCCGTACATGGTTACCGACTCCGAGCGCATGGAAGCGGTGCTCGACAACCCGTACATCCTCGTGACGGAGCGGAAGATCTCGGCGATCGCCGACATTCTGCCGCTGCTCGAGAAGGTCGTTCAAGTCCAAAAGCCCCTGCTCATCATCTCGGAAGACGTCGAGGGTGAGGCGCTCGCGACGCTCGTCGTCAACAAGCTGCGCGGCACGTTCACGTCGGTCGCCGTCAAGGCGCCCGGCTTCGGCGATCGCCGCAAAGAAATGCTTAAGGACATCGCCACGCTCACGGGCGCGACGGTGATTTCCGAGGAGCTCGGTCTGAAGCTCGACAAGGTAACGCCGGAGCAGCTCGGTCAAGCCAAGCGCGTGACGGTTACCAAGGAAGAGACGACCATCGTCGATGGTAACGGCAAGCGAGACGAGATCAAAGGCCGCATCGAGATGATCAAAAAGCAGATCGAGGATACCGATTCGGATTTCGATCGTGAGAAGCTCCAAGAGCGGCTTGCGAAGCTCTCGGGCGGCGTTGCCGTGATCCAGGTCGGTGCCGCAACCGAGACCGAACTCAAAGAGAAGAAGCACCGCATCGAGGATGCCCTCAGCGCGACCCGCGCGGCCGTACAAGAAGGCATGATTCCGGGCGGCGGCAGTTCGCTCGTGCACTCGATCAAGGCGATCGACAAGTACGAGCCTCCCAAGACCAACGGTCACGCATCGACGTGGGCCGACGAGAAGATCGGCATCAACATCATCCGCAAAGCGCTCGAAGAGCCGACGCGGCAGATCGCCGACAACGCCGGCTACGAAGGCTCCGTTGTGGTGAACAGCGTTCGCGCAAAGTCGGCGCCGTTCGGATTCGACGCCATGTCGGGTGATATCGTCGACATGTTCACGGCCGGCATCGTCGAGCCGTTGAAAGTCACGCGTGCGGCGCTGCAAAATGCGGCGTCGATCGGCGCGCTGATTCTCACGACCGAGACGCTCATTGCCGATAAGCCTGAGCCGAAGAAAGAGCCGGCGGGTATGCCCGGCGGCGGTATGGGCGGCTACGGCGACATGATGTAGTACCGCTTCTGGCGGACAACATCGAAAGGCCCGGCGTTCAATGCCGGGCCTTATTATTGATAGCCGAATCGGGAAGATGGGGCATCGAGGCCGAAAGCGTTAACAAGTGGCCCAACAAAGAACCATGCTGATTGCTCACAGTCACTTGTTCCGCATCATTAGCGCCGTGCTGATGGCGATCGCCGCTAACATCGGCGTGGCCGTGGCTCAAGTGCCGGTGCCCTTGACTACTCAACCTGACAGGTCCATTCACGTCACGGTAGACGGCGTCCGGATATCCGATAGGGATATTGCGGTCCTCGTGCATGGTCTTTACGATGCAGGCAGCAAACAAGTGGACACAGTCAAGAAGCAACCAGCAGAGATGCCGGCGCAATCGCCGTACATTTATTACGCGGGCCGTAACGCCGCCACTGGGCGCGGAACTGTATGGGTATCTACTGCAGGGCGCAACCCGGTGAACGAATACACGGCCGCTTACGCGCTCGCTGCGATAGACTTGGGGTATGTCGGTGAACCTTGGAAATCCCTATACCGCGCTGCCGTGAAAGATGACGCTTCGCGCTTGGCTTTCGGCGAGCAAATTTCCAAAGCGCTGGTCGACGCGAGCTATCAACAAGAGGCAATTACCGCTGCCGACGTCACATGGATCCGGCAGCACATCGCTGTCGGAATGCCTCGCCGCGATGTCTACGCCGCGCTGCGCGCCTACGGCCTCGTAGCCTACAACTACGCTTACGCCCCCGGTACGCCCACGAGTCAAGGAAAAATAACCGGATGTGATACGAGCGATACAAGTGACCAGCTGGCCGCGGCGTGGCCTTATGCAGGCGAACCCGTTCCAAAACGAACCGGTGGATGCGCAACTGCTTTTGGGCCCGGCACGCCCGAGGCGTTCCCATCCGCCTACATTACTCTCGAAGGTGGTTTTGACATCGCTTGCGGCAGCTCGATCGACGTCACGATGAACTTCGGAGCCGGCGACCAACTCGAGAAGCTAGACATAGCAAAGCCGCAGGTGTCCTGCGTCTAGGCATCAACGCGCGTTGCAGTCAACGATGTGGCTCTCCAGACCTAGTATCATTCTCGTCGAGGTTACCGATGCGGATTTTCGTTGGATGCTTGGCCAGTGCTGAAGACGGCAGGGTCATTGAATGGACAAGGAGACTGCGGTAGCGCAAATTTTCATTGCTTGACGGGAGACACTGCGACTTGCCTCAGCCACGTTTAAGGACTACGAACCTAAAACGATGGTACGATGAGGCGTACCGAAAGGAGGAGGAACCCATGAAAAGGTTCGCAATGCTCCTCATCGCGCTACCGCTGCTCGTAGGGGCCGGCCCCGCCG
Source organism: Vulcanimicrobiota bacterium (assembly GCA_963758805.1). Classification (GTDB taxonomy): domain Bacteria; phylum Vulcanimicrobiota; class Vulcanimicrobiia; order Vulcanimicrobiales; family Vulcanimicrobiaceae; genus Cybelea. The sequence goes on along the minus strand of CAVWWP010000001.1, from coordinate 98,833 downwards.
CTCCGGTTCGCCATCTCGAGTACGCGTTCGCAATCTATTCGACGGCTAAACCTATCGGCGGCTTCTATAACGGAACGCTGAGTGTCGACGTCCTTGGCACGGCAGCCGACGGTGGTACGCTAGTCCAGGCAAGCGAATGGTGGTACTACACGCTAAGGCCCCGTCAGACTCGAGCGTGCGAGGTCTATGCTACGGGAACGGTTCGCTGCGACGACGCGCCACCGTATCCATCCGAGAGCGAGCTGGTCTTGTTTCCACTGCTCGCGCGCGACTTTTTCAGCGGCGCTTCTGCCGCTGCGCCTTCGTCATGGCAGCGGAACTTCGAGCTATCCTTTCAAAAAGGCCAGTACGTAACGGCTGCAGCGATTGACTTCAGCGCGACGCCGCAGAGCGGCGGACGTGACCTCGTCGTAACGTCGAAAGGCTTTTATCAACAGCTCGACCGGCACCAGCAAAAGGCGCTGGAGTCGGGAACGCTCGTCTATGATCTCCCGGCGGGGCTTCCGATCAAAGTTCATGAGATTGGCTCGCCGGTGCCGACTCGCAGCGTCTACACTCAAACTGCGGTCGATCTGCTGCTTCTCAAAGATTCCGCCTCACTGGCGCCGCAGCCGGCGACGCAGCCTGACTATCAAATCACCCAACAACCGCAGAGCAAAGTCCCCAACACTCCAGCGTTAAAGCCGTTGCCGGCGAACGCTTCTGGTCCACCAAAATGATTTAGCCGGCGGAGGTCCGCCAAAGTTTCGGACAGAGCAGCGTGTTGACCGGATCGCCGGCGAGCGCGTCGACCATCTCCTCGGTCACGTTGAACTGAATGCTGCTCGGCCAACCGCTCCACGGAATCGGAAACGGTATCGGGATGCGCACGTAATGGTACTGATGGGTGGGCGTACGCAATCGCAAGGCCAGCTGCTCGGGCGCGCCGGTTGGGCTTGAGCCGCCGGAGTAGAACCATGCGTAGTAGGCATCTTGATCGTTCTCGACGGTGACGCGCGCGTCGAGCGGCGCAGGCAGCGGCTTGTCGCACGCGACGCTGCTCTTGTCGAAGAGGACGAAGGTCGGCTGCACGTAGAGGAATGATTGCGGCGCCGTTCCCGAGAGCAGGACGGGTTGCGGCGGAGCCGGAGCCGGCGCATCGTTGAGCGTTTCGGAGATGCTGCGATTGAGACCCGAGATGAACGTCAAGTAATCGGTCGCCGAGCAGCCGTACTTGGGAACCACGAGATCGAGCCGATAGATGCCGAACGCGCTATCGAACTCGACGATCGCTTCCTGACCGTCGCCCCGCGCAAACCGAACGACGCGGTCGACCTGCGTGCGGCCGATGCGGTCGGCGAGGTGCACGCGCATCGCGATCTGGGTATCCGGCCTGGCGCGCGCGATCGCGCTGCAGAGCGCGACGTGCAAGATAACGTGTGCGAGGGGCATGCCCGCCGCTTCTTGCGCCTGCCCTTCGATTCCGCTCGCTTCGCGAGCTGGCTCAGGATGACAGGAGAGGGGGTCGGCGAATAACCAGAACTCTATGCCATCGCGTGCGGTCAACGATTTTACCATCCGAATCGCGACGGTCAACGGTTCCGGAAGTCAATCCTCGAATCTGGTGTTGACCAACGCGATCCTCCGGCTCGGCGTCCCGGTCGCGCCGAAGAACGTCTTTCCTTCGAATATCGAGGGTCTGCCGACGTGGTTCGACGTGCGCGTCACGACCGAAGGCTATCAATGCCGGACGCGCGACATCGATATCCTCGTCTCGCTTAACAGCGCGACGTGGCATCAAGACGTCGTCTCGGTGAAGCCCGGCGGCGCCGTGGTCCACGAAGCGACGTATGGCGTGAAAGGCGAGACGGAGCGCGACGACCTGGTCTACTACCCGGTCCCGTTTACGGCGCTGGCCAAGGAACACTTTGCCGACAAAGGCGACTTGCGCAAGTATCTGACGAACATGATCTACGTCGGCGTGCTCGCGCATCTGCTCGAGATCCCGGCTGAAACGATCGAGGAAGGGCTCAAAGCGCAGTTCCGCACGAAGGCCGCGGCCGTCGAGCTCAACATGAATGCGATTCGCGTCGGATTCGACTACGCACGCGAGCACCTCGAGAAGCGCGATCCGTACTTTCTCGAGCGCATGACCGGTAAGACCGAAGGCCTGCTTTTCATGGAGGGCAATCGCGCGTCGGCACTCGGCTGCGTCATGGGCGGGTGCACGGTTGCGGCCTGGTATCCCATCACGCCGTCGTCGTCGCTCTGCGAGTACTTCATTCAATACTGCGATCGCTATCGGGTCGACCCGAAGACCGGTGAGCGCAACGCTGCGATCGTGCAAGCCGAGGACGAGTTGGCGGCCGCGGGCATCGTCTTCGGCGCCGGATGGGCCGGCGCGCGCGCGATGACGTCGACGTCGGGGCCGGGCATCTCGCTGATGGCCGAATACGCAGGCTATGGCTACTTTGCCGAAGTGCCGGGCGTGATCTTCGACGTGCAGCGCGCGGGCCCGTCGACCGGATTGCCGACGCGCACGATGCAAGGCGACGTTGCATTTGCGTACACGCTTTCGCACGGCGACACGAAGCACATCGTCTTGCTGCCTGCGACGGTGAGCGAGGCGTACGAGCTGGCAGTCGAGGCATTCGACCTCGCGGATCGATTTCAGACCCCGATCTTCGTGCTCAGCGATCTCGACTTGGGCATGAACTCATGGCTATCACCGCCGTTGCCATATCCGGAGAAGCCTTTCGATCGCGGAAAGGTTCTCGGGGCTGAAGATCTCGTCGCGATGAAATCCTGGGGCCGCTATCGCGACGTCGACAAAGACGGCATCCCGTATCGGACGCTGCCCGGAACGAAACATCCCAACGCGGGATTCTTCACGCGCGGCACCGGACACGACGAGGAGGCGCGCTACTCCGAGTTGCCGGACGTATGGCAGCGCAATCTCGACCGGCTCGTGCGCAAACACGAAACCGCGCGCACTTCGGTTCCGGCGCCGGTCGTCGACGAGAAGGGCTCGAAGGTCGCGATCATCGCCTATGGGACGACGCATCATGCCGTCGTCGAAGCGCGCGACCTACTGAGCGAGAACGGTATCAACGTCGACTACATGCGCGTCCGCGCGCTGCCGCTTTCGCCCGAGGTCGCGAAGTTCGTGAAGCGCCACGATCGCGTCTACGTGATCGAGCAGAACCGCGACGGACAGCTCTACGGCATCCTGCGCATCGAGTTGCCGACGCACCTGATCGGCCGGCTCGAGTCGATTCGTCACTACAACGGCGTGCCGATCGATGCATCGGTCATCGTCGATCCACTGCTAAAGGCCGAACGCCGGCCGGCGGTAGTCGCAGAATAGGAACCATGACAGCAAATCTCAACATCGTCGGCCTCACACGCGAAGTCTATAAAGGGCTTCCGACGACGCTCTGCGCCGGCTGCGGCCACAACTCGATTACGAACCATCTCATCAAGGCGCTCTTCGACTACGGCGTCGAGCCGCACAGACTCGCGAAGATGAGCGGTATCGGCTGCTCCTCGAAGACGCCCGCGTACTTCGTCGAGCAGGCACACGGCTTCAATGGGCTGCACGGGCGCATGCCGTCGGCGGCGACCGGCGCGAAGCTCGCCAATCGCGAGCTGCTGATCCTCGGTATCAGCGGCGACGGAGACACGGCAAGCATTGGGCTCGGCCAATACTGCCACATGATTCGCCGCAACGTCGATTGCACGTACATCATTGAAAACAACGGCTGCTACGGTCTGACGAAGGGACAGTTCTCGGCTACGGCCGACGTCGGTTCGACGCAGAAGGGCGGCAAGGTCAACGAGTTCGCGACGATCGACGTCTGCGGGCTTGCGATCGAGCTGGGCGCGACGTTCGTGGCGCGCTCCTTCTCAGGCGACGGAAAGCAGCTCGTTCCGCTGCTGCAGGCGGCGTTCTCGCACCGCGGCACGGCGATTCTCGACGTCATCAGTCCGTGCGTGACCTTCAACGATCATGAGGGCTCGACGAAGAGCTATGCGTACGTCAAGGAACACGACGTGGTGCTGCACACTGCCGATTATATCGCCGGCGGCCGTGAGATCGTGGTCGACTACGAGCCCGGTACGGTGCACGACGTGGAACTCGAGGACGGCTCGCACGTGCTGCTGCGCAAGCTCGAGGTCGATTACGATCCGACCGATTCGATCGCCGCGCTGCAGATGATTCACCAGTCGCGCAGCCGCGGTGAGTTCGTCACCGGCCTGCTCTACGTCAATACGACCGGCGCCGATCTCTGCGAGCGCGAGCATCTCACGAAGACGCCGCTCGCGCACCTCGACGAACAGGCGCTCCGTATCGGGCGGGACGACTGGCACCGCTTGATGCAAACATAGGAGGGTTAGAGTGAAAAGCTATCGCGTCATCGTTGCAACCGCGCTCTTGGCGGCGCTGGCCTATGCACCGGCGCTCGCCATCCTCGGTCATGGGCCCGTCTGGTCGGCTACGTACGTCGCGGCTTACCAGCCGACGTTCGGCAATCAAGGCGTTCCATATCATGGAACCATGAAACTGAAGTTCAATCACGGCATTGTATCGGGCACGTACACCGCGGAGTCGACGCGGCCCGATCCGCTTTACGGTCGCATCGTTCAAGTGAGCGGCGGCGTGAAGGAAGGCCACGTGATGCTCAATCTTTCCGTTCCGGGCGGCTTCAGCGTCAACGGGAAGATCGCCGCTGACGGTGAGATATCCGGCACGGCCACGGTCAAGGGACACTTCTATACGTTTTTGGCAAAGGTGAAATCTTCGCCGTGAATTCGGCCGCGCCGGCGGTGAGCTCGCGCGTATGGGTCGCGTTTACGTTGTTGAGCGCGACCTTTTTCATGCTGCTCGTAGACTTCTCGATCGTGACGATTGCGCTGCCGTCGATCGAGACGGAGATGCACATGAGCGCCGCGCAAGGGCAGTGGGTCATCAGCATCTACGCGATCTTTCTCGCTGGATTCCTCATGCTCACCGGCCGGTGCGCGGATATCTACGGACGCTTTCGCTTCTTCGTCGTAGGCCTGGTGATCTTTACGACTGCTTCGTTCTTGGGCGGATTGTCGCAAAATGGCGCGATGCTCATCACGATGCGCGCGATTCAAGGGCTCGGTGCGGCGCTAGTCAATCCGGCTGCGCTGGCGATCGTGCTGTCGCTGTTTGCGCCGGGACCGCAACGTTCGCGCGCCGTCGCGTTATGGGGAACGATCGGCAGCCTGGGGGTTGCCGCCGGTATGCTGCTCGGGGGCATCATCGTGCAATACCTGGGCTGGCGATGGGTGCTCTTCGTCAATGTCCCGGTCGCAGCGATCATTCTCGGCCTCGCCTTACTCTACGTCCCACGCGATAGCGGCGATGCGTCGCATCCGAAGCTCGACGTCATGGGCGCGATTCTTTTGACCGCCGCATTGATGACGTCGGTCTATACGATTGAATCACTCCCGATCCGCGGATTGCTCGCGTGGCAAACGGCGGCCGGACTCTTCGCAGTGATCCTGTTGTTCGGCGGATTCGTTGCGGTCGAGCGACGCGCGGCGGAGCCGATACTGCCGGCGCGGCTCTTCCACTATCCGGACTTGCTCTCCGGCTGCACCGTCGTACTCTTCGAAGTGATGTCGTTTGCGGCGGTAATCGTCTTTGCATCGGTCTACGTTCAACAGGTTTCGCACTACCAACCATTGTTTGCCGGCCTTGCATTCATGCCGTCGACGCTCCTCGTGTCGTTCGTTGCGGCGCCGCTGACGATGCCGATTGCGCGTGCGATTGGCGTGAGGACGATGGGCATCGTCATGACCATCGTGATGATCGCCGGCGAATCGATCCTGCTCTTCATAGAGCCGGGATCGTCGTATTGGGCACGCCTCTTTCCGGCGATGATGATCGGCTCGTTTGGAAGCATGCTCTCCTATCAGGCCGGCATGATCGCGGGGCTCGCGCATGTCGACGACGCCGACGAAGGCTGCGCGTCGGCCGCAATCAGTTTTGCACTGCAGTTGGGCATCGGTCTGGGCGTGGCGCTGTGCGCCGCGGTCGAAGCCATGCGCACACCTATGCTGCTGCACGCGGGCGCCTCCCCGATCGACGCGTTGGCGGGCGGTCTGCAGGCAACGTTTGCAGTCGCGCTCGTTTTTGCCGTCGCCACCTTGCTGGCGATTATCTTCGGGCTGCGGCACGCGGCAACGGCCGAGATTCCGTTACGCCACTACGTTCCATTTGGGCGCCTGCACCACCGCATCTCGGTTCGATCGTAATGGAAGAGTTGGTCGCGGCGCTGCGCACCGCTGGGGCCGTCTTCGTGCTGACGGGATCGGGAATCTCCGCCGAAAGCGGATTGCCGACGTTTCGCGGCGTGGGCGGCTTATGGCGCACGCATCGCGTTGAGGAGCTTGCTTCGCCGGAGGGCTTTGCGCGCGATCCGGTTCTGGTCTGGACGTGGTACAACGAGCGCAAGGCGGCGCACGGCAATGCCTGCGCCGAACCGCGGCCACGAAGCGGTCGCCGAACTCGAAGCGCTCGTCGGTGATTTTACGCTCGCTACCCAGAACGTCGATTCGCTGCACCTGCGAGCCGGCTCGCGCAACGTGCTCGAACTCCACGGAAATCTTCGTGAAGCGCGTTGCACCGACTGCGAAGTGCGGATCGCATTGACCGATGCCGGATTGCCGCTCGAGCAGATCAAGCATGAGTGCGGCGGAATGTTCCGCCCGGACATCGTCTGGTTCGGCGAGCCGCTCCCGGCGCAGACGTGGCGAAAGGCACAAGAGGCCGCTTCGCGCGCCGACGTTATTCTCGTGATCGGCACGAGCGCCGTCGTCTATCCGGCCGCCGCGCTCGCAACGCACTATAACGATAGCGCGTTCGTTGCCGAGATCAATCCCGAGGAGACCGCAATCAGCGAGCGCGTCGACTGCGCGCTGCGGGCAACCGCGGCAAGCGCGTTGCCCGAGATCGTCGCGTCGCTACGCCGCGCGAACGACCGAGCGGCGGCGCGCGAAGAGTAGATAGATCGGCCAGCCCGAGATAAGAATTCCCAAGCCGATCATCGTGTTGACCGGCGCCTTGAAGAGCACGTCGCCGACGACGCCCCAGGCAGCGACGAGGAAGAGCAACGTCGTCCATGGATGGCCGGGCATGCAGTAGAAAGGCTTCGGGGCGCCGTCGCGCGCATCGCGATTGCGAAAAACGATCAGTGCGATCGCCGAGAAGCCGAAGAACACATAGTCGACGCAGGTCACGTAGTTGAGGATCTGATCGTAACGACCGGAAACCGCGATGACCATTGCCACGGCACCTTGCGCGACGATCGCAATCACGGGTACGTGCGTACGCGGGTTCACCCATGCGAGCTGCCGGAAGAACGTTCCGTCGGCCGCCATCTGGAAGTAGACGCGCGGCGACGTCAGGATTTGGTTGCTCAAGAACCCGAGCGTCGAGAGCGCGATGACGATTGCCATGATGCGCAAGCCGATCGGTCCGAGCGCGATTTGCGCGATCGCCGAGGCGGGCGTATTCGTCGCTGCAAGGCCCTGCACGCCGAGCACGCGCAGGCAGACGAGGTTGACCGCAAGATAGAGCCCGACGACGGCAAGCACGCCGAAGAGCAAGCCGCGCGGCAGCGATCTACGCGGGTCTTGCAACTCGGCCGACATAAAACTCGCCGTCTGCCAGCCGCTATAGGCAAAGAGCACGGGCACGAGCGCGAGGCCCATCGCGCCCAGCGCTCCGCCGGCGATCGCTACGGAAGGCATTTGAATGACCGGCTCCCGTACCGCGACGAGCCCAACGAGAATAAAGCCTCCGACTGCCAGGATCTTTACGACCATGAAGAGGTTCTGGGTCGTCGTTGCGGTGCGTACGCCCAACGCGTTGACGAGTGTGAAGACGGCAATGGCGATGAGCGCCACGTACGCCAACGGCGGGTGCCATCCCGTGAGCGGCTCGAAGTAGTTGGCGAACGTCACGGCTGCGGCGGCCATACCGCCGCTTTGCGAGACGAGCAGCAAGGTCCAGCCGTACATGAACGCGAGTGCGGGATGGAACGCGTCGCGCATATACGCGTACAGGCCGCCGTCCTGCGGACGCCGGGCGGCGAGTTCTGCAAAGATGCCGGCTCCGAGCAACGCGATGACGCCGCCGGCGGTCCACACGAGCATCACCATGAACCCGCTCTGAACGAAGCGCGCGACAACGGATGGATTCATGAAGATGCCCGAACCGACGATACCGCCCATCACGATAAGGGCCGCATCGCGCGTTCCGAGACGGCGAAGCAGTTTCGGCGTTGCCAACGTGATGCCGAGCGTTGGTTGCGCCGCCCCCAACACCTGCTCGCTTAGATTCATTGAGCGCAAATGAGGGCGGCCATCTTAGTGCGAAGAGTCGACACATGTTTGCGATAACGATGCTCTTTCCGATCGTACTGGCCGGCATGGTGGCGCAAGCCCAACCGGCTCCGCCGCCCATGCAGGCCCCGCCGCCGATGGCGCCGGCCGCGCAGCCGCTCGAAAGCGGCACATGCCTGGACTCTGCGCGGCCGGTGCCGCGCGTACTGCAGCCGCCGGTGGCGCGCGGCTCGCAGCTCGTGCGCATCGACGAAGTCATTTCGACGGCCACGATGACGCCGAATCAGCTCATCGGCTTCCTCTACACGACGCAGGACGGCGCCGCGTGGCTCGGGCAACGCACTGCGGACTACATGTCTCCGGCGGGCGCGACGGCGATCAATCGAGTTCTTGCCTCGACGCATATGCCGGGCGCTAAGGTCTCGGAGTTTCCTCCCCAAAGCCGCTACGGCGTCGCGACCAAGTATCAGCAGTTCTTCAAGGTGAGCATCCCGAGCACGGCGTTCCAGGCTTTGCAGATCCAGATCGTGCCGTGCGTCGCCTGGCCGGCAAGCCGGCCGCTCCCGGATCCAAGCATGTAGGGCCGCGCATCCAAGCACCGGATTGAGGGGTTTTTGTAGCTGTGGAGTTCGTGGTACGAACGCGGGTCGGCGCTTTTGAACCGAACGCGGACGTTTTCATCGATGAGAGTGCCGGCCGGGCCGTCGTAACGGTCGAGGTGGCCGGCGCCGATCCGGAACTGCTGCGCATCGGGGTCGACGAGCGCTACCTCGTCATCACCGGACGCCGGCGCGAGCCGGCGCGCGTACAGCGCGGTTCGTTCGCGCAGAAAGAGATCCCGTACGGGGATTTCATCAAGCGCATTGCGCTGCCGGTTCCCATCGAATACGAGCGCGTCGCGGCAAGCTACGAAGACGGCGTGCTGATCGTCGTTGCACCGATCGCAGAAACCGCATATAAACCTACGGCCCGCACCCAGCTACATATTTTAGTAAAGAGGACACATTCCTAAAAGCATGGCTCCGAAATCACGGCAGAAGATCGTACCTGCCAATCTCATCGGCATTCTGCCGCTGCAAGACGCGGTGCTCTTCCCGCACACCGTCATTCCGCTCGCGGTCGTCAAGAAGTCCGGCATTCAGCTCGTCGAGGAAGCGTTACGCGAAGGTAAGCCGATCGGCTTGACCGTGCTCAAAGACCGCGAGATCGAAGAACCGGGCGCCGACGACGTCCAGCGCGTCGGCACGATCGGCGTCATTCAAAAGATGCTCAAGGTGCCCGACGGCACGCTGCGGTGCATCGTCGCCGGACAGCAAGTCTTCAAGGTCGAGCAGTTCACGCAGGTTACGCCGTACTTGGTCGCCGCGTATACCGAACTGCCTGACGTTACGGTCGAGAACGAAGAGCTCGTTGCGATGCAACGCAATCTCGCCGGTTTGTTCCAGAAGCTGCTCTCGTATCTGCCGCAGGCACCGCGTGAGATGGAGATGGAGGTCGCAAACATCACCGACCCGGTGGTGCTCACGTACTTTGTCGCATCGACGATGCGGCTCGATACCTCCGATCGCCAGGCATTGCTCGAAGAGCGTGACACTGCGCGCCGGATGCGCAGGCTCACGCTGCTGCTCACGAAGGAACTCGAGGTCGTCGAGCTCGGCCACAAGATTCAGAGCGACATTCAGCGAGAGATGGAGAAAAATCAACGTGAGTTCTATCTCCGTCAGCAGCTTCGCGCCATTCAGGAAGAGCTCGGCGAGGTCGATCCGCAGCAGGCTGAGACCAACGAGCTGCGCGCGAAGATCGATCAAGCGCAGATGCCCGAGGACGTCAAGAAGGCCGCGGATCGCGAGCTCGACCGGCTCTCGAAGGTTCCGCAGGCCAGCCCCGAGTTTAGCGTCATCCGCACGTATCTCGATTGGCTCGTGACGCTTCCGTGGACGGCCGAAACGACCGACCACATCGACATCAAGGTAGCGCGCACGATTCTCGACGAGGATCATTACGATCTCGAAAAGATCAAAGACCGCATCATCGAGTACCTCGCGGTCGGTAAGTTGAAGAAAAAGCTTACCGGACCGATTCTTTGCTTCGTCGGGCCGCCGGGTGTCGGCAAGACCTCGCTCGGCCAGTCGATCGCTCGCGCGATGGGACGCAAGTTCGTCCGCCTATCCGTCGGCGGCGTGCACGACGAGGCCGAGATTCGCGGTCACCGCCGCACGTACATCGGCGCGATGCCCGGCACGATCGTGCGCGCGATGCGCGATGCCGGCACGAAGAATCCGGTAATGATGATTGACGAGATCGATAAGGTCGGCGCTGATTTTCGCGGCGATCCGCAGTCGGCGCTGCTCGAAGTGCTCGATCCGGAACAGAATAATAACTTCCGCGATCATTACGTCGATCTGCCGTTCGATCTGTCACAAGTGCTCTTCATCTGCACGGCCAACAGCCTCGATACGATCTCACCGCCGCTGCGGGATCGCATGGAGATCATTCCGCTGTCAGGCTACACCGAGCTGGAGAAACTTCAGATTGCCAAGCGCTATCTGTTGAAGAAACAGCGCACGGCAAATGGCCTCAAGGATGCGCAGGCGCAGATCAACGACGCGGCTATCCGCGGCATCATCAACGACTACACGCGCGAAGCCGGCGTGCGCAACCTCGAGCGCGAGATCGGTACGGTCTTCCGGAAGATCGCGCGCAAGATCGCTGAGAGCCCGCGCTACCAAGCGCGCGTCAAGCCGGAGAACCTGGCCGAATATCTGAGTAAGCCACGCTTCTTCAACGAAGTCCGCAAGCGCGTGGCGTCGGTCGGCGTTGCGACCGGTATGGCGTGGACGCCGGTCGGCGGCGACATCCTCTTCATCGAGACACAATCGATGCCGGGCACCGGCAAGCTCGTGCTGACCGGTCAGCTGGGCGACGTGATGAAGGAGAGCGCGCAGGCCGCGGTCTCGTTCCTGCGTTCGCGTTCGGCTGAGCTCGGACTAGCGGACGACTACTTCGCGAAGCACGACATTCACATCCATATCCCGGCCGGCGCGACGCCGAAAGACGGTCCGTCGGCTGGTATCTCGCTGGCAACGTCGATCGCCTCGATGCTCAGCGGCATCAAAGTCGATCCGAACCTCGCGATGACCGGCGAGATTACGCTGAGCGGTCAGGTGCTGCCGATCGGCGGCGTCAAGGAGAAAGTGCTCGGTGCAAACCGCGCCGGCATCACGAAGATCTTGCTGCCGCGCCGCAACGAGATGGATCTCGACGACATTCCGAAGGAAGTTCGCGATACGATTACGTTCGTTCCGGTCGACGAGTTGTCGGAAGTGCTGTACCACGCACTGGGTAAACGCCTGATCTCACCCGTACCGCTCGGCAACGAACCGGCGAAGATCAGCAACGTCGTTCCGCTTCGCCCGTCGAATCAGGCCAAGCGCCGCAACGGCGTAGTCAAACGTGCTCGCCCCGTCGAACGCAAACGCCCCGCGAAACGCTAACCTTTCCGCATGAGGATATTGGTCGTTGGTGCCAGCGGCACCATCGGAAGAACGGTCGTCGACGAGCTTTCGGGACGGCACGAAATCGTAACGGCCGGACGCTCGAGTGGCGATCTTCGCGTCGACCTCGCCGATCCGAAGAGCGTGCGTCGTCTCTATGCCGAGGCCGGGAAGCTCGACGCGGTAGCTTGCGCGGCCGGCAACGTGCACTTCGGGCCATTGCCGGAGATGACGGACGAACAGTTCGACGTCGGCTTGCGTGACAAACTCATGGGGCAGGTCCATCTCGTGCTCGACGGCATCAAGAACGTTAACGCGGGCGGATCGTTTACGTTGATCTCCGGAATACTTGCGCGCGATCCTATTCGGTACGGCGCTGCGGCTTCGATGGTCAACGGTGCGATCGAGAGCTTCGTACGCGCGGCCGCGATTGAGCTCGCCGATCACCGCATCAACGCCGTCAGCCCGACCGTGCTCGCGGAATCGCTGGAGACGTTTGGCGACTACTTCCGTGGATTCCATGCCGTGCCGGCAAAGCGCGTCGCACTGGCCTATGCCAAGAGCATCGAAGGGGCACAGACGGGCCAAGTTTACAGCGTAGAATAATGGATCGGCGCGTGATCTGGATCATCGCAATCGTCGCGTTGATCGTCGTCGGCACGATCGCTGGGTTCGCCGCGATGCTTCTGTCGGTCGTCTTTCGTATGATGGATAGCTCCGACGCGCACGTGTGCGGGCTAGCGGCCGTCAAGAGCAGCCCCGCCGCTGCGCGGTTGGTGGGAACGCCGATCGAGCAGAAAGGCCTGACGGGCGGCTCGTCATCGACCGATAACGGCGAGCTGACCGAGCGCATCACGTTTAACGTCCGGGGACCGCTGGGCGAAGCGTTCGTCGTCTCCGAAGGTTTTCGATCGCCGCTCAAATCGCACCTTACCGTCCAGATCGGTCGCGATCAGCACGGCGAAACGGTCTACGATGGTCCCTTCGACTGCCCGCAGCTACACGAAGCGAGACATTGACTGCTTGTTGTTCCGAGCGTTAAATAACCTGGATGCCGGAGCCGGATTGAACTCCGCCGATAACAGCGGCCAGCGTTTTACGCGACTGCAGCTCTCGAACGAGATCGGTGGCGCGATCGGCGGCGATACTGATGAGTAGGCCGCCGGATGTCTGCGCGTCGGAGAGGCCGAGCCGAACTTCGCTCGGTGTCGAGGCATCGAAGGTCGTAAACTCGGCGTGTTGTTCGGCATTGTGACGGCTGCCGCCGGGAGCGGCGCCATCCGCGATTAACTCGAGCACGCCGGCCATGAACGGCACCGCGCGCGCGTCGATGACGAAACGCACGTTCGAGGCGCGCGCCATCGAACCGGCGTGTCCGAGTAACCCGAAGCCCGTGATATCCGTCGCCGCCTGTGCGCCGGCAGCGAGCATCGCCTCCGAAGCGCCGGCATTGAGGGTCACCATCGCGCTCACGGCTTCAGCCAAATCGCGTTCTTCGATCGCGCCGCGCTTGAGCGCCGTCGTGAGAATGCCGGTGCCGAGCGGTTTGGTCAGCACGAGCACGTCTCCGGGGCGCGCGCCCGAATTCGTCACGATGCGATCCGGATCGACGATCCCCGTTACCGCCATCCCATACTTCGGCTCGGCATCCTTGATTGTGTGGCCGCCGAGAATCGCGACGCCGGCGTTCCGCGCGACGGTCGCGCCGCCTTCGAGGATGCGCGCCAGTATTTCCAAATCTAGATCTTCCGGAAACGCAACGACGTTGAGCGCGGTAAGCGGACGTCCACCCATCGCGTAGACGTCGGAGAGTGCGTTCGTTGCGGAGATGCGTCCGAAGTCGAACGGATCGTCGACAATCGGCGTGAAGAAATCGACCGTCTGCACGAGCGCGACGCCCTCTTGTACGAGGAAGACACCCGCGTCGTCGCCGCCTGCGTATCCGACGAGTACGCGTTCGTTCGTTGCCGGCGAGACGCGCTCCATCACGCTGCGCAGTTCGGCGGCGCCAAGTTTTGCAGCGCAGCCTGCGCAGGTGGAGAGTTCGGTCAGGCGGATGCTCCTGACATCCATAGAATAGAGTATTCCGTGCCAAAGCAACTCTTATTCCTTCCGGGCCCGGTGACGGTCGCGCAGCCCGTGCTCGAAGCACTGGCGCGTCCGATGATCAACCATCGCGGAAAAGTATTCGCGGAGCTGCTCGGCCGAATCGGCGAGATGTTGCGGCCCGTTTTCGGTACCTCGGAGGACGTGCTGCTACTCGGCAGCTCGGGCACCGGCGCCATGGAGGCGTCGATCGCCAACGTCTTTTCGCCCGGCGACGTCGTGCTCTCGTGTCCGGTCGGCGTCTTCGGCAAACGCTACGCCGCGATCGCGGAGCGTTTCGGTTGCTTGGTCGAACCCTTCGAGACGCCGATCGGCGCCGCGGTCGACGTCGATGCGCTGCGCGCGCGCCTCACAGCCGATCGCGAGCGCCGCATCACCGGCGTCTTACTCACGCACAACGAAACCTCGACCGGCGTTCAGAACGACATGGCTGCGCTCGCGGCGGTTCTGCGCGATCACGGCGCGTTGTCGTTAGTCGATTCGATCAGTGGTCTGGGCACCCAAGAGTTTCGCATGGACGAGTGGGGTTACGACGTCGTCGTGACCGCGTCGCAGAAGGGCTTTGCGGCGCCGCCGGGCGTCGCGATGGTCGCAACCAGCAAGCGCGTTCGCGAACGCCTCGCGCGCGCAGCCTCACCGCGCTACTACTTCGATCTGCAACAGGCGCGCGAATCGGCGCACGAAGGTCAGATGCCGTGGACTCCGCCGATTCCCATTATCTACGCGCTCGAGGTCGCGCTGCAGCGCTATCACGCCGAGGGCATCACGGCGGCATTCGTGCGCCATGCGCGTTACGCGCGGGCCGTGCGCGCTGCGTTCGAAGCGCTCGATTTCACGCTCGTCTCGCGTCCGGGCGCGCACTCCGTCGCAGTCGTCGCGGCGTATCCGCCCGCCGGCGTGCATCCCGCGCGTTTGCTCGAACGCCTACGCGATCGTTACGGGGTCGTACTCTCGGGCGGCCAGGGCGAACTGGCCGGCAAGATCGTGCGGTTCGGTACGATGGGCGATGTCGGTGAGGCCGATGTACTCGGTGCCGTTGCGGCCATCGAGCTCGCGCTCGGCGATCTCGGGATCGAAGTTAAACCGGGTGCCGGGAGTGCTGCGGCGATCGAAGCGCTCTCGGAGCGCGTTATAAGTGGTGTCGCCTGAAGTACGGCATGACGATAGGTCGCGCGAACCACGGAATCGTCGTAAGGATCTCGTTGTCGACCGGCGTGTAGTACGTGACGAGATACGGCGCTAAGAGCGAATAGCGCAGGCTATCGCGGATGTCGCGCGAGAGCGGAAAGAACAGCGCGATAAAGAGAATTACCCACAGGAGCACCGCAGCTTTGCCGAGGCCGACGATCGCGCCCGCAAGCGCGTTGCCGAACCCAAGCACCGGCAGCTTCGCCACACCGCTGAGCACCCGCGCGATGATCAGCACGACGATGTACGTCAACAGCCCGGTAATGAACATGCCGATCACGTGCGCCGAGCCGGGACCCACCTTTGTATAGTGTGCGATCTGTTTGTCGAACGCGCCGTTGTAGAACCAGGGCGTGATGAGCGCCGCGACGACCGCAAGCGCGCCGCCGAGTTCCGCGACAAAGCCCTTCGCGTAGCCTTTGAAGGCCGCAATCACGAGCACGATCATGATGATGAGGTCCGGCCACGCCGCGCCTAAGATCACGCGCGCACCTCTGCGCCGAAGCGCGAGCGCAGCACGTCAAGAATGCTAGCGACCGCTGCGTCGGCTTGCTCGTCGGTGATCGTGGTGTCAAAACGTTGAAGCGTCATCCGCACGGCGATGCTCTTTCGCCCGTCACCCACCTGAGGCCCGCGATATTCGTCGAATGCGCGGACGTGCGTGCAGATCGGCCCGAGGCTCTCGGCGATGGTCGCCTCGAGCGCGGCCGACGGTACGTCGAGGCCGACGACAAGCGCGAGGTCGCGATACGTCGAGGGAAACTTCGAAGGCGGCCGGTAGCGCGGCAGCACGTACTCGGGGAAGGCGTCGAGTGCCAGCGTGCAGAGATAGAGCGGCCGATTGAGGCCGGCGCGCTGGGCGAGGCGCGGATCGAGCGCACCTAATGCGCCGGCTTCGCGGCCATCGATCGAAAGCACGGCGCACTTTCCCGGGTGAAAACCATCACGCTGCCCGCGAGCGACCTCAAGCGTGCGTCCCGTCACCGCGCGCACGAGCGCCTCGCAATCGCCTTTGAGGCGTAAGAACTGCGCGTCGCGCCACGTCGCGTCGCCGGTGCTCTCGACTGAGAATCCGAAGACCACCGCGGCTGATTCGGCGATGCCGTCATTGGCCGGTGCGAAGACGTGCCCGATTTCGAACGCGCGCATCGGTGCATCGTTCTCGGCCATATAGCTGATGAATCCGGGCGCGAGCGATTCGCGCAAGAAGCGATGCTCTTCCGAAAGCGGATTGCGGATCTCGAGCTGCGCTGTGCCGGTTGCGACCAACGTGTGGCGCACGATCTCGTGGTAACCGAGTGCAGCCAGAACGCGCGCGACTTCATTCTCGCGATCGAACTGCGCGCTCGAGATCGCGTGTGCGGGAACCGCCGGGCTCGAGTTCGGGAATCGCGTCGTAGCCTTCGACGCGCGCGACCTCTTCGACGAGATCGACCGCTACGGTGAGATCGCGCCGCCAAACCGGCGGCGTGACGGCGAGCGTTCCGCTGCCGGCGGACTTCACGTCGCAACCCAACGCCTCGAGATCGTGCTCGATCCGTTTGCGCGGCACCGCGAGGCCGAGCAGCCGTTCGACCTCCTTCGCTTTTAGCGTGATCGTCGGCATCGCGGCGATCTCGTGGCCGTACGCATGCGGCCGGTAGCCTCGCGCACCGAGTTCCGAAAGGATCTGCGCCGCGCGGCTTGCGCCGGCGTCGGTCAGTGCCGGTGCGAGCGCCTTCTCGTGGCGCGAGGATGCCTCGCTGCGAAGCCCGAGCTCGTTGCTCATTCGGCGCACGCGCGCGCCGTTGAAGTTTGCGGCCTCCACCAGGATCGCCGTCGTTGCATCGCTTACCTCGCCGGCGCGGGCGCCCATCAGGCCGGCCAGACAGAGCGCTTGACGACGGTCTGCGATAACGAGCGCTTGCGGCGAGAGCGTACGCGCGGTGCCGTCGAGCGTGACGATCTTCTCGCCGGGCTTCGCATCGCGCACGATCAGCTCGTTGCCGTCGATGCTCGCGGTATCGTAAACGTGCAGCGGCTGCCCGGTCTCGAACATGACGTAGTTCGAGATGTCGACGACGTTGTTGATTGGACGCTGTCCCGCGAGCGCGAGGCGGATGCGCATCCAGGCGGGCGCGATACCCACCTTCACGTTGTCGAACCGTTGCGCGACGAAACGCGTGCAATCGCGCGATTCAATCTGCACCCTGATGCGCTCGTCGCGCGGCTCGCGCGAAGTTATCGGATTGTCGCTCGAAGGCAGGCGCAGCGGCGTGCCGTACGACGCGGCGAGTTCGCGCGCCAACCCGATCACGGACAGCGCGTCAACGCGATTCGTCGTGATCTCGACGTCGAGCACGTCGAGACCGAGGCCGAAGTGCTCGACGACGTCCGTACCCGGGGCGAGACCGTCGTCGAACTGCATGATGCCGTCTTCGAACCAATCGCCTGGTAAGGCCAGCTCCTCGGCGGAGATCATCATCCCTTCGGAGGCAACTCCGCGCATCGTGCGGGCTTCGATTGCGAGCTCCGGCAGTCGCGCACCGATCGTCGCGACCGCGATGTGTTGACCAACCGCAACGTTCGTTGCGGCGGTAACGATCGTCAGCGGCCTTTCGCCGGCGACGTCGACCTGGCCGACGTGCAGGCGATCCGCGTTCGGATGTTTTTCGAATGCGAACACCTCGCCCGCGATGACGCCGGAGATCGGCGGCCGCCGTTCGATCTGCGCGACCGGAAAGCCGAGCATCGCCAGCCGGTCGGCGATGGCTTGAGAACTATATGGAAGATCGACGAACTCGCGCAGCCACGCGATCGGAATGCGCACCGCTACGCGAGCTGCTGGAGAAAGTCGGGATCGCTCTCGATGAACCGCCGGATGTCGTCGACGTCGTATCGCGCCAATCCGAGGCGCTCGACGCCGAAGCCGAAGGCCCATCCGGCATAGTGATCGGAGTCGTAGCCCACTTCGCGCAACACGTTCGGGTGCACCATTCCCGCTCCGCCCAACTCGATCCAGCCGGAGCCGCCGCACATCGCACACTCTGCGCCGCTTCCAGCGCACTTCGGGCAGGTCGTATCGACCTCGGCGCTCGGTTCCGTGAATGGAAAGTACGACGGGCGAAAGCGCACGCGCTGATCGGGTCCGAAGAGCTCGCGGCACATGCCGGCGAGCATTCCTTTGAGGTGGCCGAAATGAACGTCCTCACCGATCAACAGCCCTTCGACTTGATGGAACTGAAAGAGGTGACGCGCGTCGACCGCATCGCGCCGAAAACAGCGCCCGGGTGCGACGATCGCGACCGGCGGACGATGCGCTTGCATCGTGCGGATCTGGACGGGCGACGTGTGCGGCCGCAGCAGGAGCGTGTCGGTGAGCCAGAACGAATCGAAGTTCTCGCGCGCCGGGTGGTCGTTCGGGATGTTGAGCGCGTCGAAGTTATAATAATCGGATTCGAGTTCGGGACCGACCACGATCGCGAAGCCGTGGCGGCGGAAGTAATCGCACGTATCGTTGATGATGCGCCGCACAGGATGGATCGAACCGGTCTGCGGGGCAATCGCCGGAAATGTGACGTCGATCGATTCGGCGAGCTGCCCTTCGACGGCGCGCGTCGCCGAACGGCTCGTCGCCGCTGCCAGTCGCTCTTCCATCGCCTCGACGGCGTCGTTGACGGTCTTGCCGGCGGCGGGGCGCTCCGGCGCGGGCAACACGCCGATCGCCCGGCGCAGCTTCGTGACCTCGCCGTTGCGCCCGAGGTAGGCCACGCGGACGTCCTCGATCGCCCGTTCGTCGGACGCTGCCTCGAGCGCCGAGACGAACCGCCCCCGAAGCTCCTCAAGTTGCGTGGCGAGTTCCGTCATTGAAGTTCCGCGATCTCCCTCACAAAGCAAAACGCCCGGTCAGTTTACTATACCGGGCGCCCGCAAGGGTGACTGTGGATTTGGCTACGTCGGACTCGGCGCTGCGTGTAGTCTTCGGTAGGCCAAGTAGGCGTCGATCGAACCTGTTTGGGCGAATAGCCTCCAGAAGAGATTGGACGTTGCCATTACGCTCTAAGTCTCCTTTTGAGCCGTCAAGTTCGGGGCGGCCCATGTCGCGGAATGCGCTGAGTATACCATGCAGTTTGGGCGCCCGGTAGTCTTGACTTTTTGCCCCCGGACCACTCTCTTGACAAATAGCAAGCGTCATTCCGATTGCTTGCAAATCCGCGTTTTTTTGGCGTTTTTTGATGTTTCGTACAGGGCGATCGAGCCCGCGACGCCGGCGCTGAGGCTTTCCATGCGGCCCGCCATCGGAATTGACCATAAGTGCCCGCAGAGGGCCGCCCAGGGCCCGAGACCGTGGCGCTCGTTCCCAACCACCAGCCCGATCGGCTCGGCCCCCAATGTGGCGCCGGCGGGGCTGCCGTCGGCGCTTAGGCCCACCAGGGTGAACCCGGCTCTGGAGGCGGCTTCGCCGACGGCTTCCGGCGCACCGACGGCCATTGGGAGCCGAAAGACGGCGCCCATCGAACCGCGGACGACCTTGGGGTTGTACGGGTCGATTCCCGCCGAGCCGAAGACCACTCCGGTGCATCCAAATGCGTCGGCCGAACGCAGCAGCGTCCCGGCGTTGGCGGGGTCGCCGAGGTCGGCGAGGACTAGGACCGGACCTTCGTCGCCGAAGATCGCCTCGAGGCCGGCCAGACGCACCGAAACCGCCGCTACGATGCCCGGAGGGGAATCTAGATCCGAAATGCTCGCGGCGCTGCGCTCGTCGAGAATGAAGGCTGGGACGCCCTCGGCATCGAGCTCGCGGACGAGCGGCATCGTATCGTATGCGGCTTGCGTCGCGTAGAGCTCTTCGATCGGGCGAGCGCTTGCCAAGGCTTCGGCCAACAACGTGCTCCCCTCGATGGCGAAGCGACCCTGTTCGCGCCGGCCTTTGACCGTGAGCAGCGCGCGCATCGCAGTAAGCCGGCGCGCGCTGCTGCCTATCGGCGTCGCCAAATCGCGCGCGTAGCGATCCACGCCACGCCGGAAAGGATCGCAGCCAGCATCACCGCGACCCGGTCGTTGAAATGATGCGGTACGAGAAATCGCAATACCAGGTAGGCCAAAACGACAAAGACCGCGAGAAAATACGCGAGCCAGCCGAGTTCGGCGAGCACTGAAGATTGCGATCGCGGCATACGAGGCAAGCTTCGACCGCGAAGCTAAGCTCCTTGCTATGCACGAACGTCCGCACGTTATCGCTTCGGCGCTTCGTTATAAGGGGCGCGTCTTCGACATTCGCACCGACGACTTGCGCTATCCGGATGGGGGCGAGTATCCGTTCGATCTCGTCGAACACGGGCCGTCGTATGCAATCGTTGCGACGCCGTCGCCGGACGAGATCGTTCTCGTTCGCCAGTACCGTCACGCGGTGGGGCAATCGCTGTGGGAAATCCCCGCGGGAAGCGCGGAGCCGGACGAGGACCCCACCGCGGGCGCCGCGCGCGAACTTCGCGAGGAGACCGGCTATCGCGCGGGGCGAATCCGCCGCATCGGCTCGACCTGGATGACGCCCGGATTCTGCGACGAGCTGATGCATTTTTTCCACGCCGAAGAGCTGATAGCGGGCGAGCCCGAGCCCGACGAGGACGAACGCATCGAAGTCCGCCGCATGAGCCTGCAAGAGGCATGGCGCTTGGTCGCCAGTGCCGCGGCCGACGCGAAAACCGTGCTAGCCCTATACTGGCTGCTGGGACCGCGCACTGAACTTCCGGGGGACTTTTGTCGATAGTTAGTGTACCAACGAATTCCCAACGCGTCCCATTGCTAGAGACGCGGCGGGATTGGTCTCGGAGGAAGTCGTGGAAATACCTAACGACATCGACGCAGTTCTTAAGCGTTTACTCGGCGCCCCAGTACTAGAGGCTCCCGTACTCGAGAGCCTAGAACAATCCGTGCTCGCACCCGAGGACGAGGCCTATCTCGGTTCGTTGATGGCTTCAATCCGTTTGGGACGCCGCGCCGTTCTCATCGTCGAAGATGCCGACGAACGCTTGCGCTACATGTTCAGCAACGCGACGCGAGCCGAGGCCGTAACGATGCTCGGCAAAGTCGTCGAAGCCACGGGCCGCCGTCTCGTCGACGGAGACGAATAGCGACGCTACGCGACGAGCGCGATCTCGTCGACCTTGCCGTTCGGCGTGACGGCAAACTTATAGTGATAGCGTACGCGCGGATAGCGCACCAAAAACTCGTAGAGCGTATCACCATTCGATTCCGCCGTGCTTGAGATCGGCACGATCGATTGCAGCGTCCCTAGCGCACCAAAGTTCTCGCGCGCCACCAAATCGTCGGTCAGATAGGCGCTGAAGCTCGGCGTGAGTTCCGTGCGATCTATATGTCGCGTGGCCAGACGCTGCAGCCACTCCTTCGCTCGCGCGACGATCGCGTTGTCGAGCTGCGTCGTTGCGGGAGGCATTACGATATCGAGAATGCGCGCCGCAAGGTCCTCCGGGACGGCGACCGGGCCGCCGTGCAGCGAATCGGCGTTCGCAAGAACGATAACCGCGATGTGATCGTCGGGCAGGAGCGCGTTGACGGTGCTGTAGCCGGGAATCTCGCCGTTGTACCACACGAAGTTCTTTCCGCCGCGGCGATCGATCACCCAACCCATGCCGTACTGCGTTGGCCCGTTCGAGCCGGCCGGCGTGAAGATCGTCCGCAGCGAATCGACGTGCAAGAGAATCGGCATCTCTATATCCCACTTCGCCATGTCGTCGACGGTCGAGACCAGTCCCGACGCGCCACCCATCCACGCCGGATCCCACGCACGCGCCACGGCGAAGTCGCGCCCGGCGTGCGTATAGCCGGTTGCGCGCGCGGGCGAGATGCCGCTGTCACCGGCTAAGAAACTTTGGTCCATCACCAGCGGCAGAAAGATATGTTGCTGCAAGTAGTCCGACAGGGTTACGCCGCTCACGCGTTCGACGACCAGCCCCGCGACCAGATAGTTGAGCACGTTCTTTTGGAAGACCGCGCCCGGCGGCGCGGAGGGCTTGAGTTGATTGACGGCCGCGATGAGCGTGCTGAGTTTTATCGAGCGCGTCGGATCGGTCGACATACTGCGGATCCGCAGGTAGTCCGGCAGTCCTGACATCTGCGTCAGCAGCTGCGCAACCGTAGCGTCGCCTGCGACGCGCAGTTCCGGCACGTACTTCGTAACCTTGTCGTCGAGTTTGATTTTCCCGTCTTGGACGAGCAGCATGACCGCCGCCGCGGTGAACTGCATCGTGATGCCGCCGAGGTAAAACTCGGTGGCGGCAGTCATCGGCACGTGTTTGTCGAGCGTCGAAAAACCGAAGCCTTGCGCGTAGACGAGACGGCCGTCTTCTACGATTCCGATGGCGAGCCCGGGCGTATGCCCGGCGTGGATTTCATCTTTTGCGGCGCGATCGATCTGCGCGGCGATCGCCGGGGGCAATCCGGGAGCGGCTTCCGGGGAAGCGGCCACAGCCGGAAGTGAAATGAGAGCGACGGTTAGAGCCGTGAGAAACGGGCATGCCCTGCGTCTCATAAGCGTACATTAGGCCGTTGGCGCAGGCCGCCTCGCTCTCCTGCGCCGTTAAAGCGTACGCTACTTTTGTACGGCCTGCTTTGCAAGATCGAGGAGCGTGCCGAATGCCTTCTGGTCAGAAATGGCTAAGTCGGCGAGTGCCTTGCGGTTCAGGCTCACCCCCGATTTCTTCAATCCGTGCATGAAAACCGAGTACGAAAGGCCCTCGCGGCGGACGGCGGCATTGATGCGGCTGATCCACAACGAACGAAAGTCGCGTTTGCGTACGCGCCGGTCGCGAAACGCGTATGCAAGGGACTTCAGCAGCGCTTCGTTCGCAACGCGATAGTTGCGGCGCCGCGCGGCCCGGAAGCCCTTCACGTACTTCATGACTTTGCGGCGATGCTTGAGCCCGTGTACTCCGCGCTTGATACGTGCCATGTCGGAAGCCCTCTATACCAAGTACGGGATCGTCGGCGCCAGGCGCTTGAGATCCCCTTTGAACGTCGGCTGATCCTTACGGAACTTGCGTTTCCGCTTGCTGCTCTTCTTGCTGAGAATGTGTCCGCAGCCGTCGAATTGGTGGCGATGCAGCACCTTGCCGGTCCCGGTGACCTTCACACGCTTGGCGGTTCCACGATGCGTTCGAATCTTAGGCACTGGTTCGCTCCTTTATATGTGAGAACTTCGGCGGTCCGGCCGGCGTCGTGCGCGGCGCTAGAATCATGAACATATTCTTCCCTTCGAGCCTGGGTTCGCGCTCGATGGTCGCTAGCGGCGCCATGTCTTCGGCCATCCGGTCCAGCAGTCGCCGCCCGAAGCTCGTGTAGGTGATCTCTCGTCCGCGAAACATGATCGTCACTTTGATCTTGCTGCCATCTAGCAATAGCCGTTCGGCCATGCGCGCCTTGGTCTCGTAGTCGTGCGTCTCGATTTTCGGCCGCAACTTCACTTCTTTCAACTCGAAATGTCGCTGCTTCTTGCGAGCGTCCTTGTCTTTCTTCGACTGCTCGTACTTCAAACGGCCAAAATCTGCGATCTTGCACACCGGCGGCTGCGCCGTCGGCGAAACTTCGATCAGATCGAGCCCGGCTTGCCGAGCGCGCGCCAGCGCGTCTTCGGTCGGCAGAATGCCGAGTTGCTCACCGTTTTCGTCGATTACACGAACCGAACGAATGCGAATCTGATCGTTAACGCGCAGGGGTCTTGCTATGGCTCGTCTCCCGTCTGGTAATAAAAAAGGCCGCCGGAGCAGCCCCACTACGGAACCAGCCGGAGGTCCCTTTGGTGAAGACCGGATCGCCCGAGGGCATCCGGTGAGCGGCGCGGCCGCTGCTTCGGCCCGCCAACCATATCACGACCCGGCGGCGGCGGTCAACGCGTCGCGGAACCGCTCGAGGAAGTACGCGATTGCGTCCTCGTCGATGACGAGCGGGGGCGCAATGCGCAGCACGCTGTGGTGCGTATCCTTCGCCGCAACGCCGCGCTCCAAGAGCGCGTCCGAGAGCCGGCGCGCGGGCAGCGCCAACTCGATGCCGATGAGCAGCCCGCGTCCGCGGATATCCTTAACGAGCGGCGATGCGATGGCGCGCAGCCCCGCCGTCAGCGTGGCGCCGGCCGAGCGCGCGCGCGCCGCGAGGTCTTCGTCGATCGTCACGTCGAGCGCCGCCTCGCCCACCGCAGAAGCCAGCGGGTTGCCGCCGAACGTGCTGCCGTGATCGCCCGGCGCGAAGTGCCGCATGAGCGGTTCGCTCGCCAGCGTTGCGGAAATTGGATAGAATCCGCCGCCCAGCGCCTTGCCGACGAGCAGGATGTCGGGCTTCACGCGCTCGCGATCGCACGCGAAGAGATCGCCCGTGCGGCCGAGACCGGTTTGGATCTCGTCGGCAATGAAAAGCGCGCGGTGGTCACGACAGACGCGTGCGACGTCGCCCAGATAGCCCTCGGGCGGAACGATGACGCCGCCCTCACCCTGAATCGGCTCGATCAAAACAGCGCACGTGTTCGGCGTCATCGCGCGTTCGAGCTCTTCGGCATTGCCGAACGGAACGCTGACAAAACCCGGCACGAACGGACCGAAGTCGGCACGGTACTCCGGCGTCGTGCTGGCGCTGATCGCCGACATCGTGCGCCCGTGGAAGTTGCCGGTGAAGACCACAATCTCGGCGGCATTCTCCGGAATGCGTTTGGTGCGATATCCCCAGCGCCGTGCGAGTTTGACCGCCGTTTCGACAGCCTCGACGCCGGTGTTCGTCGGCAGCGCCATGTCGAAGCCGCACACGCTGGTGAGCTTCTCGAGGAAGCCCGGCAACCGGTCGTTGCGCATCGCGCGCGACGTCAGCGTGACGCGCTTGGCTTGCTCGATGAGTGCGGCGTAGATGCGCGGATGACAGTGGCCTTGATTGACGGCCGAGTACGCGCTGACGCAATCCAGATAGCGTTTTCCCTCGACGTCCCACAGCCAGACGCCCTCTGCACGCTCGACAACGAGATCGAGCGGATGGTAGTTATGGGCACCAAAGCGTTCTTCGGTTTCGAGCAGTTCGCGGGCGCGATCCGAAAGGAGATGCACGCGGTTCGTTTTAAGGAACGTTATATTGGCTACCTCTATTGAGCGGCTGGATCGACTCATCGCTCGCGATCACCCCGGCGTCGCAGCGGAAGGGCGAACGCGCGCCTACGTCCACGACGGACGCCGGCCGCGCGCCATACTTCTGCTACACGGAATGAGCGCGAGCCCCGCGCAGTTCACCCGCTTGGCATGGGATCTCTTCGAGCGTGGACATAACGTTTTGGTACCGCGTTTGCCGCATCACGGGCATGCGGACCGCATGTCGACTGCGTTGGAACGGCTCTCCGCCGACGAGCTTTACGAAGTGGTGTGCGAATACGTCTCGATTGCAGCGGAGCTCGGCGAACGCGTAACGGTAGCCGGTTTTTCGCTGGGCGGACTGCTTGCAGCGTGGACCGCGCAGCACTTTGCGGTCGATCGATCGGTGCCGATAGCACCGTTCTTCGGCGTTTCGTGGATTCCAAACCGGTTGATGGGCGGGGTCGCGACGCTGGCCCTGCGCGCACCGAACCAGTTTCATTGGTGGAATCCGATCCTTCGCGATCGCCAAGCAATCGATACCGGCTATCCCCGCTACTGTACGCACGCGGTCGCACACTCATATCGAATCGCCCGGGGGCTGCTCGACGAGGCTCGTTCGTATAGCCCAGTCGCCGATCACGTGACGATCGTTGCGAACGCGACGGAAGTCGCGGTCAACAACTACGCGATTCGGCGGCTCTACCACCATTGGCATCGCCAACGCCCGGAATCGGTCGAACTCTCGATCCTCACCGGCTTGCCGCTCTCGCACGATATCGTCTCGCCGGTCCGGCGCCCGAAGACGACCGAGCGCGCCCATCCGCATCTTTTGAAGGCCATCGACCCCTAACGCTCCAAGCTCCTCCCACTACAATGGCGCAAACGGTGCGGCGCTGCGCGTGGGCGACGAAGCCGCCGATGATCGAATACCACGATCGTGAATGGGGCGTCCCGTTGCACGACGACCGCGCACTCTTCGAACTGCTCCAGCTCGAAGGCGCGCAAGCCGGATTGAGCTGGGAAACCGTTTTGCGCAAACGCGAGCGCTATCGCGAGCTCTTTGCGAGGTTCGATCCGGCCGCCGTCTCGCGCATTACGCCGGCGCGCGTCGAGCGCATCCTGCGCGATCCGGGGATCATTCGCAACCGGGCGAAGGTCGAATCCACGGTCACAAATGCCCGCGCGCTTCTCAAGGTGCGCGAAGAGTTCGGGACGTTCGACCGTTACGTCTGGCAGTTCGTCGACGGCAAGCCGATCGTCAATCGGCGCCGCCGCGGGCAACGGCTCCCGTCGTCGACGAAACGCTCGGAGGCCATGAGCGCCGATTTGCGCCGCCGGGGCTTTCGTTTCGTCGGACCGACGATCTGTTACGCGTTCATGCAGGCTGCCGGCCTTGTGAACGATCACATAATCGATTGCGACTGGCATGATTGCGTTAGCCGCTAGCTGGCCGGCGCGCTCGCGCGAGGAGGCGATCGAGCGCGCGCGTGCCTATATGGCGCTCGACGATGACGCGATTCTTCCGCAAGCACGCACCGTGCTTTTGGAACACGGCGACCGTACGCCGCTTGCGGTCGTGCTCTTCCACGGCTTCACGAACAACCCGGCGCAGTACGCGGCGTTCGCTCCGCTGCTCTACGAACGCGGCGCCAACGTTTTCGTCCCGCGGTTGCCCGAACACGGCGATCGTGATCGGATGACGACCCGGTTGACGAAGCTCACAGCCGAGGATCTGCTCGCCGCAGCAAACGAAGCGATCGACATCGCGCGCGGGCTCGGCGACCGCGTCGCGGTGCTGGGCATCTCGATGGGCGGCATTCTTGCCGCGTACTTCGCGCAGTTCCGCGACGTTGCACTCGCGGTGCCGGTCGCGCCCGACTTTGCGCTGCTGCAACTTCCGTACGGAATGAGCAAGTTTTCATCGCGTTTCTTGCTCTCGCTACCGAACTTCTACATCTGGTGGGATCCGCGGACCGGCATCTACCATCGGCCGTTCACCGCCTACCCGCGCTTTCCAACGCACGCGCTCATGGAGACGCTCCGTATCGGCGACGACGTCTTTGCCGGAGCGGCACAGCGCGCGCAGCTCGCTGAACGCATCGTCACGGTTGTCAATCGCACCGATCCGGCGGTGAACAACGAGGTGACCGAGGCCATCAGCCACGAGTGGGAAGGTTGGAAGCACGACGGGGTCGCGTACGTGCAGTTGCGGAATCTGCCCGAAAGTCACGACATCATTGACCCCGGCCATCCGTTCGCGCGAACGCACCTCGTCTATCCGAAGCTCCTGACCGCGCTCGGCTTTCCATCCGCGGTTGGAAATGAGGTGGATACTCGTGAATAACGTCCAGGCTGCAAAGATGAAAAACGCACGATAACCGATCGCGCCATTGAGATCGGCGCCGGCAGACGTCGGGTTCTCAGGGGGCAAGGAGGTCCGAGAGCGGGGCAGAACGGCCGCGGGTACACCGTAGCCACCTAGGAGAGGCGTTTATGGCCAACCTGTTTTCACGAATTGTTCTCTTCGGCTTTGCGGGGCTCGCGATCAGCGCGTGTTCGCCCGGTTCCGTAGTGAATCCGACGCTCGGCCAAAACGGATCCTCACCACAGTTTAGGCGTTCGGCCGATAAACCAGCGACGCAATACCTGTACGTCTATAACGTCGGCATTCCGGGGAGCATCACCGGCGAATATGCGCGCTACTCAATTCCCGATCTTAAATTGCAGGAAAAGAGTGAAGCCGACGGAGTCGGAAGTCGAGTCGCGTTCGGGGGCGCCGGTCAGCCGTTTTTCGTGGACGAAGGCACCAGCGGATTTGCCGTATATCTCATGCCGATCGCGAAAGGCAGCGTGGCCGGACAGCAGCAGTTCTATGGCATACCCTGCCACACGTATTCGCTCTCGACCGGCCCCACAGGCAACTTCTACGTGGATCAATATTGTTCGGCGAACGCCCTCGAATATACGCCGAAGATAAACACCAAGAGTCCAAAGAAGCCGTTGGAAAAGTTTAAGGGTGGCAACTTAGGAAAAGACGGCATTACGGATTCCACGGATGCCGTCGTCGATCCCAAAGGCAACCTCTACGTCGGTGATAACCGCGGCGGGGTCACGTACTTTGCCGCAGGTTCGAAAAAAGGCGTCGTCGCTTTTAGAACCGGACATGGGGGTTACGTAAATCAAATGGTGGTTGACAAGAAAGGCGACGTTTGGAGTGTCCACGGGCCAGATGCAACAGCCGTCTATTTCAAGAATAAAAGGACGTGCGAGCTCGACAAGAGCGGCACGATCGTACGAAACGAGTTTGGTGAGCGCTTCTCAAACGGCAAATTAGTGAAGCATCTCTACACCGCGACCTCCGACAGCCCGCTCTTCTCAGACAACGGAGTATCGATCGCCGTGGACTCGAAGGGACGGGTCTACACCGGCAACCAAAACAACGGCATCCCGGGCGTCGTACTCGATTTCAACCCCGGAAACTCGTGCCCCAACGACTATCTTTCATTTGCGTTGGTCGAGGGCGCCCTTCCGCAGGTAGCGGTCGACGCGTCGGGCATCTACTACGTCACGGATTACGAGCACAACACGATTGCGGCTTACACGGGCGGCACGACGAACCTGATCAAGCAAATAACCCAGCCCAACGGCATCATCAGCATAACCTACACGGCGATCAATCCATAAAGGGTTTTATGCAGCCCTAACGGCGGCGGGAATGTAATGCGAGCGCGCGGAGGCTGGGCAATGCGCCCTAAATATAGTGTCGCAGTTTCGGCCAGAGCTGTGCCAGCGGCGTGCGAATGCCGGTGCAGACCATGATCGGGACGTTCTGCTCGAACGAGATGACCCACGGCGGATTCGACGTCGCCGCGAGCCGCGCGGTGCGGAAGAGCCGGTCGTCGCGGCCGCAATCGCCGTGCACGTCGATGACCACGTTGCCGCTGTAACCGTGCGTGCCCCACAGCCAGTAGTTGTTGTGGCCGGAGAGCGCGGGTGGCAATCCGTATGCGCCACCGAAGAAATCGATCGCTGCAGCCTCGCCGTAGTTGCTCGTAACGATCGCGGCCTGCGCGCGTTGATCGGGCGGTAGCGCGCGATAGACATCGGCAACGGTGGCGACGAGTTGCGGCCAGCCGTGCATGTCGGCCCAATCCTCCGGCAGCAGCGACGTGCGATGGGCTTCGGTCTGCAACGCCTTGTGGCTGATGTGGAGCGTATTGCCGACGAACACCGAGTAGCTCACCATCGATTCCTCGGAGAGCACCGGCAGCGAGAATGGTAAGAAGAAGAGTCCGGCCGCAACTGCGGCGACGGCCAGGGCAGTTTGCAGCCAGATCCAGCGCTTCGTCCACGATTCGATCGCGACGCCGCCGGCCGCAATAAGGATCGGGTAGATGTCACCGGGATAATAGTGCTTCGCGTGCAGCGCGATCATCATGGCGATGAGGATGAGGTACGTGTATCCGAGAAAGCGCGACGTTCGGTTCCAGAGCAGCGCCACCAATCCAACGATCCAGACCGGCGAGAGAAACAGATTCGTGATCAGTAGCTGCTGGGCGAGGAAGAGCGCCGGCCCGGCGATGACGTTCTTGCCGTTTTGACCGTTGCGCAGCAGCTCCCACATCGGGAATCCGTGTGCCGCCTGCCAGATGAAGTTCGGCAGTGCGATGAGAGTTGCGAGCGCGGCGCCGGCGACGAACCAGCGTGAGAGCAGCACGCGGCGGAAGGGCGTAAGCGCGAGGCCGATGACCAGCGCGATCGCGAAAAAGATCACGCTGTACTTGCTCTCGAGGCTAACGCCGATCGCCGCGCCGGCCCCCAGCCATAAGCGAGGATCGGCGCCTTTGACGATGCGCAGTAGGTACAGCGCGCTGAGCGGCCAGAGCCAGAGGCCGACCATGTCGGGCCCGACCTTCATGCCGAAGCTCAATGACACGTTTGCGAACAAGTAGACGAGCGCGGCGAGGATCTGCGCGTAGATCCCGCCGCCCAGTTCGATGACGGTCGCACACGTGACGTACGCGCCGGCCGCGGCAAAGATCGCCGGCAGCGCACGCAACAGAAAGAGCGAGTGACCGAATAGTTGCGATCCGGCCGCCAAAAGCGGCACGACCGGCGGCTGATCGACGTACCCAAACGCCGGGTGAAATCCGCAGATGATAAAGTAGAGTTCGTCGCGGAAGAAACCGTAGTGCGGATTCCCCGCTAAATGCACGACGAGCGTCACCAATGCTGCAGCCACCGGTATGCGGGATTTCATCGCTTCACGTCGGGTCGAAGGCGCCGGTGAGGATCATCTGCTCCGAGATGTTGCGGGCGCGGCGGTAGCGCTGGTGAGCCTCGTTTGGCGCGTCCTGGGAAACTTCGCTCAGAATCCGATCGAGCTCCTCGTCGAAGATGGCGCTCAGCGACAGCGGCGTGTGCGGGCCTGCGTGGCGCATGCGCTGAGCGATCATGAGGCGATAGATACGATCCGTCGCAAGATCTTCCATGTAGCCGTCGAGCAGGCTGGCCCCACGCCCTTCCAAGACGCCGTTACGATACCGAATAACCGTGCGTACCGCGGTGCGCGTACCATCGAGCGTCGCAGCGCCCACGCCCGTTGGTGCCGGGCGCAAGTCCGGGCGATCGCTCCCGAGCTGCGGCCGCCTGTCGAGCTGATTCGGAAAGGGAAACTGCGCGACCGCGATCGCGTTCTGATCTGGGTGCCCGGTCCAAGCGCCATCCATTAAAAGATCCGCTTCGTTGCGCTTATCGCGTTCGAGTACGTGCAAGGCGCGCGCGTTGAGTTCTGCGTCGGCGCGGTTCGGGTAGAGCGCGGTCATGCCGCCGATAGCTAGTGCGCCGTGCTTGTGCGCGATCTCCGGTAAGAGCGAACGCACGCGCTGAAAGAATGGAACGTCGAACGGAATAGTGTTGCGATCCGGCAGCAGCCACCGCGGGTCGTTGAAGTTGAAGTGGATGAGGCTGGCCATATAATCCCATCGCCCGAGATTGAGTCCCAGAATATAATCGCGAAGGTTGAAGAGAAACTCTTCCATCTCGTACGCGATCGGATGCGATTCGACGAGTGCCATCGCTTTGATGGAGCCCGGCTGCCACCCCTTCGCCTCGATGAGCGCGTCGAAGGCTTGCTTCCACCAGAGCGCTTCTTCGGCCGACTCCGATTTCGGGATGTAGATACAGAGTGGGTGACGCAGGCGCGCGAAATCGAGCTGATAGACGAGCAGTGCGAGGTCGAAGAGCGATGCGCTGGTGAGTTGATTCGAGATCACGCCGGCCTGCGAAAGATGGAGTCCGCGAACGCGCACCCACACGACCGTGTTGGAGGTGAGCTCGGCGTACAGTGCAGCCAAGACGTTGCGATGCCCGAGCATCAGGTGTTCCCACGAGTTAACGATCGAGTCTTCGAGATCGAGCATGACGCCCGGCGCGCCTGAGTTGAGCAGTTTCGTGCAGAGTTCGGCATCGTCAGCCGGGCCGGTCATTTGGTTACGCTGATCGGCACACCACGACGGTAGCTCGATCTGCCACGCGATTTGCGTCGCTTCGGATGGCGGCAAGTACGTTGGAAGATCACCCGCGTGTGCGCGTGCCAAGCGTTCCTTACGCACACGAATAACGCGCTGCTGCGGCGCCGAGAACCGCTTGTGCAACGGCAAGTAGAACGAATCGAATCCGAGCGGCAGATCGCGGTGGAGTGCAAACCCCGCAGGTGCGACATTCATCGCAAGATACTTCGCCGTCTAAGCCGCACAACCCAAGCATCGGCCGTAAAAGCGGCACGACTGCCGCACGCCTATAGGCTACGATATGTCCGTAACGTGGCCGGAGCTCTATGAGCGTCGGTTCGCGTTGTCGTCTCGCGAGGAGTCAGAAAATCGGGCGGATATCGGTAAGCTATCTCGTCGCTCTCGGCGCGATGAGCGTTGGGCCGGCGGAATCGAGGGATGCGTGTGGTGAGACACCCCTCGACTCCGCCCCCAAACGGCTTTCGCACGCGGAGAACGAGGGACACAACCGCGGTGCGACTTTGGTCACACCGCACCAAGAGCCGTAGGCCGGCGTCTTCAACCCTCAGGTTGGCACGATAGTCGGGGTTTTTCTATCGTGTCATCCTGAGAGTAGAAGATGAAGCGGGAGAGAGCATACCTGCGCACACATAGTTTATTGCACTTCGTAGAGTTCGTGGTAGGGATCGAGATGCTCGACGTCGCGTGCGCCGGGGAGTGCGGTGACTTCCTGCGGGTTGACGAGGACGAAGACGCGATGCGCCGGCGTCCACCGGTGATAGAGGCTCGTTCGTAGGTTGTCGTCGGAGACGACGATGCGCCCCGGCAGCGTGCGATCGACGTAGGCGCCGTAGGCGAGCGAAGTAGCGTCAAGCCAGCTGGCAACGATGATGCTGCCGCGCGGCACGAACGGCCGTACCGCGCTGATGACCCAGCGCCCGTCCTCGCCGCGCGAATGCTGCAGAAACTCACGCTGCTGCGAGAATGCGATCGCGGTTCCGGCGGCCAGAAAGATCAGCAGCGCGGCATGCCAGAAGAGTGCCGCGCCACGCGAACGTTGCGGCGTCAGCGCACCCAGGAGCGGGACGGCGATCCAGAGATCGAGCATGCGATATCGGCCGACGTCGCTCTCGTGCGGATAGACGACGGAGAAGACGAGCCCCGCCGTGCACGCGATGCAGACGAAGAGCGTCGTTCGCCAGTTGCGCAGCCACGCGACAACCGCACCGGCGACGACCAACACGAGGCCGAAGGCGCCGAACTGGTCCTCGATCCCGGCGATGAACGCCGAAAGCGCATCCTGCACGTGCAGCGGATTGAGCGACGCGAGAAAATACCCGGGCGTCTCGCTCTCGGTTCCCGTAAGCTCGGCAATCAAACCGTGTAGCGTGCGCGGATCGTTATAGTTCCAGAACATGCCGCCGTCGATACCGGCCAATCCGATCGTCGGATCGAGGCCGTGTGAGTAGACGTATGCCGAGCGTAGCGGCAAGTAGAGATAGAGTGCCAAGCCCGCAACGGCGAAGGCGAGCGAACCCGCCGCCAGTCGCCAAGACGGCCGGCGCTTCGCGACGGCGGCCCCCACGACGAATGCGGGAAAGAGCCAGAGCGCGTTCGGATGCGCCGCCATCCCGAGGCCGAAGAGCCCGAACGCCGCCAGGAACCAGCCGTCGGGTGCGCCCTTCATCCATCTGACGAAGGCATAGATCGCAACCGCCGCGCACGCCACCGCGAGATCTTGCGACTCCGCACGCGTAGCGTGCGCCCAGATGTCCTGCGAGCACGCGAGCCAAAACGTCGCGATCAGCGCGACCGCCCAACTCGCACCGAACTCAAGCGCGGTGCCGTATGCCGCCGCGCACGCAATCGCAAGCGCGATCCCGCTCATTGCGTTCAGGCGAAAAGCTACCGTACCAAACGGAATCGCGTGCGACCACACGAAGCCGAGCAGGACGTAGAACGGAAAGCCGGTTGGGTGCGAGATCCCTAAAATGTAGGGAACGCCTTGCAGTTCGGCGCTATCCCACGACCCAGGTTCCCACGAAGCGCTGAAGACGTAGAGGATCGCCGGCAGCAGAAAAGCTGCTACGAAACCAATTCGCCGAAGCGTCAAACCAACGTCGGGAGCGGAAGAGAAGGCCGGGTCGAGAGATCCGGGCGTTGCTCCACGTACCCTTCGAGCGCCTCCTCCATCAAGCGCAACCCCAGATCGAGCTGCGGATCCTTTCCGTCGCGATAGTCGTGCGGCGCGATGTCGAGCTCGTAATCCGGATCGGTGCCGTAGTTTTCGACACGCCAACCGACGTCGACGAACCAGAACGAGAACTCCGGTTGCGTCGTCACGGTGCCGTCGACGAGATGATGGTACGGGTCGATCCCGATGACGCCGCCCCACGTGCGCTTGCCGACCAACGGTCCGAGTTTGTAGAGCTTGAAGCAGTGGCTGAAGATGTCGCCATCCGAACCCGCAAACTGATTCGTCAGCGCAACCATCGGGCCGCCGACCGACTCGGGCGGATACGGAATCGGCGCGCCATAACGCGGTGCGTCGTAGCCGACGCGCTTGCGCGCGAGCTTCTCGAGCAACAGGGGCGAGACGTGTCCGCCGCGGTTGTAGCGAATGTCGACGATTAACCCCTTGCGATCGAACTCGCTGAGGTAGCCGCGATGAAACTCGGAAAATCCCCACGGCCCCATGTCGGGAATGTGCAGGTAGCCGACGCGTTCGCCGGTACGCTCGTGCACGTACCGCCGGTTCGCTTCGACCCAGGCGCGGTAGCGCAGCGCCGCTTCGCTCTGCAGCGCCTTCACGAGCACGGTTCGTTCGTCGCCGTTGCGTGCGCGGAGCGTTACCGAGACGTTGCGCCCCGAGGCGTTCACCAGCAGCCGGTCGGGTGACACGTCACGCGAGAGGCGTTGACCGCCGATGGCAACGATGGAATCGCCTTCACGGACGTCGAGTCCCGGTTCGGCGAGCGGCGAGTCGATCTCACGATTCCAGGAGTCGCCGCGATAGATGCGGTCGACTCGGTATGCCGAGTGCTCCTCGTCCCACTCGAGGTCCGCGCCCAAGAAGCCGCGCTGATATTGAGGCGGTTCGCGGTAGTCGCCCCCGTACTCGTAGGCATGCGACGTTCCGAGTTCGCCTTGCATCTCCCAGATGAGGTCCGAAAGCTCGCCGCGCGTGCGGACGCGCGGGAGCACGGCCGCGTAGCGGTCGTAGACGCGATCCCAGTCGATGTCGCTCATGTCTTCGACCCAGAACTGTTCGGTCTGTAGGCGCCACGCTTCGCGATACATCTGCGCCCACTCGTCGCGCGGCACGATCTCGACGCTCGCGCGATCGAGATCGATCCAACCGCTCTTACGCCCAGGTTCGCTCGGCGGCTTGACCTCGTCGCCTTCCTCGGGAAGTTCGATCAGCGCGTCGATGGCCCGTAGCCGGTCCTGCGAACGGTATACCAGCGTTCGGCCATCGGGGCCGAGCCGGATTTCATCGCACTCGCCGGCGATCGTGACGACGCGCTGTTGCTCGAAATCGTACGCCAGAAGCGCCCCGTGGTCGTCGTCCTCGCGTTCTTCACGCCGCGTCGGCTTGATGCCCTTGACGGGGAAACGCGTAAAGAGCGCGCGTTCGCGCGCCGCGACGATCTGATCGTACTTGCCTTCGTCGACTGGAAATCCGAGCACCCGGCCGGTAATTCCATCGAAGTCGATCTCTATACGCTGCACCTTTTCGAGCTTTCCGTTCATTCGCTCGCGCTCGCGTTCGCGGTCGTGATGGATCGGCCGCGGCTCGGGGACGAATGGCGACGGAACGTCGCTGCGCAGCGTTACGACGAACGGCCGGCTCGCCTGCGGGAAGCTCAAATCGAACTGCAACGCGTCGTAGACTGGGTTGAAGTCGCGCGTCGAAATAAAGTAGAGGTACTTTCCATCCGGATCCCACGTTGGCGATTGATCCATGCGCAGCGGCGAGCTGACGTCGTGAACCTTTCCGGAACGGAGCTTGGCGACGCGAATGATCGACGTCCCATGTGCCGGCCACCAGACGTATGCGATGTAACGCCCATCAGGCGAGAAGGCGAGATCCTGGATCAAGTGGGAGGGACAGCTGTCCAGCACTCGCACCTGAGCGTCGTCCTCGCCGGCGTCGACGACGCAGAGTTCGTGGCGGTGGTTCGCAAACGCGATGACGTCGTTCGTAGGCGAGCACGCCATGTCGGTGACGCGCCCGATATCGCTGCTCGTAACGAGCCGTGGCACGTCTCCCGCGCCGGCCGAGTGCAGCGCGATCTGCTCGTATCCGTTGGCGTCCGTGACGCAGGCGAAATGCTTGCCGTCGTGCATCCATTCCGTCAGCCGGTTGCGCGCGCGGCTGCTCCGGCCGTGATTGGTCGCCGCACCCTCGAACAGGGGCATCGTGAACGGCTGGCCGCGCGAGACGAAGGCGAGGTGCTTGCCGTCGGGATGCAACGCAAAGTGCTCGAGCGATTCGGTCGCGTTTTCAAAGCGCCGTACGGTCTGCGGAGCCGGGGAATGCGTTTCGATCTCGACGCGACGCGCCGCGTCGGTTGAAATGTCGTAAAGGCCGATCTCACCGCCGCAGGCGTAGACGATCCGCCGGCCGTCGCTCGATGCAAAGCGCGCGTAATAATCGTTCTCTTGCGTGTGGCGGCGCACGTCGCTGCCGTCGAGCGCGCATGAATAAAGATTCCCGATTCCCTCGTGGTCGGCGAGGAAGTAGATGCGGTCGCCGATCCACATCGGGCCGCACGGATTGCCGTCGGGCAGTTGGAGTCGCGTAAACGTGCCGGTGCCTTGCGCGTCGACCCATATCTCGCCCGACGTGCCGCCGCGATAGCGCTTCCAGCGCGCCGGGTCGGAGACGTTGCGACCGATCGCCAAGCGATTTTCGGGTCCGAACGATAGCGTGCGCGCGTGGCCGAAGTTGAGTTCGCGTGGAACGCCGGCTTCCCGCGCGACGACGAACGGGCGCGTCTCGCCTTCGTACCATCCAGTCGGATTCGCAACGAAATAAATCTCGCTGCCGTCCGCGCTCCAGTGCGTCGTTGCGGCCTGCGTCGCGCCGAGGAACGTAAGGCGTTGCGGCTCGCCGCCGCGCGCCGGCATGAGATAGAGTTCCGGATTCCCTTCGTCGGTAGAGACGAATGCGATCCATTCGCCGTTAGGCGAGAGCCGCGGATAGGAACAGGTGCCGAAGCTCGCCGTGAGCCGCATCGCGCTGCCGCCGGCGGCCGAGACACTCCAGAGGTCGTCCTCGCAGACAAAAACGATGCGGTCGCCGGCTATCGTTGGATAGCGATAGTACCCCTGGTCCATACGCGTCTGCTTGGCGACCGGGTCGGCGGCTCCCCTCGGGATCCTCAATCCTGGTGTTGCATCGCGCCGCCGGTCGCGTGCAGCAGACGGCCGAGCGTCGCATTGAGCTCGCCTGCATTCTCCAGCTGGGTGAACGGCGGCACCAACGTCGGCGTTGCGGAGCGCTTCTCAAACGGCAGGATTGGGCCGTGGGCCGCAAACTGCGTTGCCGAATCGCCCGCGAGGCTTCGGAAGAGGAGCTCCGCGCCCAGCGCGTTGGCCCAACCGAACTCCGCGCGGGTGTACCGCCAGTAGCCGTCCGGGTAGAAGCTTTCATGAATGAGGCCGTTTTCGCCCACGGTCTCTGCGAGCGTCGTGATCGCGGTCGCGACCTCGAGTCTGGACGTCGCGGTGAGCGCTCGGCCGATGATCCCAAGCGGCCAAACGTAGCCGTATGGCGTGTGCGGACTGCCCAAGCCTTCGGCATAGCGCCCCGAAAAGTAAAACGGATTGTCCATGCTCAACGCGAAGCCGCGCGTCGCGAGATACGTCGGATCGACGGCCGAGCACCAATCGATGTACGGCAACGTCGTGAGGTTCGGGATGTTCGCGTCGTCCATCATGTTGTAGTTGCCGTACCCATCCGTCTCGTAGACGTAGAGCCAGCCGCGGCGCCGGCTATCGAAGATGCGTCCGTATCGTTCGATGCCGACTTGCACGCGCGCGCCGAGTGCTTGCGCTTGGTGCGCGAGGGTGCGGTCTCCGTAACCATCGACGGCGAGCTGTTCGATATCGCGCAGGGCGACGACGGCAAAGGCATTTTGCGGGATGTTGAAGCGGTACTGTACGGCATCGTCCGACGGACGAAAGGCGCCCCAGATCATCCCGGTATTGTCGTTGTACGCATCCTGGGAGTAGACGCGGAATGGATAGCGGTAACGGTTGCACGCGCGATGATGCTCTTCGCAGCGATACGTGTAGACGATCTGCGAGAGCGCTCGGTGAAGATCGGGCGTAAAGATGGTTGGATCGTGCGTATCGCGCCAGTAGACCGAGGCGAGAATGACCGTCCAGGCGAGCGAATCGACCTCCCATTTGCGCTCCCACACGTGATAGTCCGATTGAAGCGCGTTGGCGTAGACGTCGGTCAGAATGTTGCGCGCGTTGCGCTCGATAACGCCCGCGAAGCGTGCGCGTAGCACCGGATAGGCAGACTGATAACGAATGTAGGGGATCGTTTCGGCGGACGAGTCGCGGAGCCACATCGCCGGAATGTCGCCGGTCTGCACGTACGTCGTTGCATCGTCTTCGAGAAAAAAGTCCGCGAAGAGCGTGTGAAAGAGTCGCGCCGTCTGGATGTCGCGGACGCGTTTGCCGGTGAGCGGCACGACCAACGTTTGGGCGCCTCCGGCCGCCGGCGCGCAGAGGGCTAAAATCGCCGCTGCAACGGCGATCGCAGCGTAGCGAGTCATAGCGTATCGGGCGCGAGCGTCAGCGACTCGACCGCATCGTCGCGGCGGTAGCCAAAGGTCAACCACCACTCTCCCGGCGCAAAGGTCAACCGGTACTTGTCGTACGTCACACCGTCGCGCTGGGAACGCTCGATGAACTCGAGCGACTTCAACGCGCCGAGCGCCGCAAACGGCGGCGTTGCGACGATCGTCTTGATCGCCGCCGTGATGCGCGGGTTTTCATTTTCAGCGGGCGTGCCGAAGTGCGCGGCGAGGTTTGCATCGCGGGGTGGGTCGACTAGTGCGACGATGCTCTTACTCAGTGGTTCGAGATCGATGCCGTCGGCGTTGCTCAAGAGCGCGATTTCGAGCCCGTCGTCGAGCACGATCGCGTCGGCGCTCGAAAAGCCGTCGATGTTTCCGCCGTGGTCGACGACACGGTAGCCGTACCAGTTGCCGACGAAGAAGCCGAAGCCGTAGTTCGTTGGAACGTTATCGTTCAAACGGCCCGACGCCGCCATCGCGTTGAATGACGACAATGGGATGATCTCGCCGCTGCGCAGCGCTTCCATCCACGCGAGGAGATCGGGCGCGTTGGACGTGATGCCGCCGGCGCTAAAGGCTAGGTTGAAGACGCCCTGGCTCAACGGGACCGCGGCGAACCCGTCTCGCCAAGCGTAGCCCCGAGCCACGTTCTGCGCGAACGCGGGCGGTCCGTATGCGGTCGACCGCAGCGCCAGCGGCACAAGCACGTTGCGGTCGAGCAGCATCGGATACGTGAGGTCCGTCACCGCTTGGAGCGTCATGCCCAACAAGAGATAATCGGTATTGCTGTACTGCCACTGAGCGCCGGGCGCAAATGCAAGCGGCCTATCGGCCACGAGTTGCCACACGCGTTCCGGAACGGGATTCGAAGCGGCGAGGCGCTCGATCTCGGCACGCGAGCGATCGGTATACGAGACGATGCCGCTGGTCTGGCCGAGCAGTTGCGCGATCGACACGCCGCCCGCGGGCCCCGCGATCTGTGGCAGATACCGTCCCACTGGGGCGGTGAGGTCGATGCCGCCGCGTGCGCTCTGCTGCAGGACGAGCGCGGCAGTGAACTGTTTGGTAATCGAAC
The DNA here is from genome assembly GCA_963758805.1 of Vulcanimicrobiota bacterium. Taxonomy (GTDB): domain Bacteria; phylum Vulcanimicrobiota; class Vulcanimicrobiia; order Vulcanimicrobiales; family Vulcanimicrobiaceae; genus Cybelea. The sequence goes on along the minus strand of CAVWWP010000001.1, from coordinate 59,179 downwards.
CCGCGGCGTAGATCGTGTAGCCGTCGGCCGGAAGATGGTTCGCAACATCGCGTTCGCCATAGCCGCGAACGTAGAGCGGTACGCCGCGGCGCGCGATACCCAACGAAAGCCCGGCGATGTGTTCCTTCTGCATGACTTGGCTGACGATCGCATCGATCTGCGATTGCATTGCCGTCGAGAGAAGGGCCGCGAGCAGCAGATGCACGTGCGGTTTAGGGTGAGTGATGGGCGAGCAGACGTCCGAGGGTTCTTACCAGCTCGGCGCGGTCGGCGATCTGCGTCCACCATGGCGTGATCGTCGGAATCTCGCTTTGACGCTCGCCGGCGATCGCGGTGCCGAAGAATCCGAGCCTTACGGCCGGGTACCCGGCAACGGTTCGGAAGAGCAGATCGGCCCAAAATGCGTTCGCCCAGCCGAACTCCGGCCGCGTGAACCGCTGCGGATCGTTTGGATCGATCGATTCGTGCATCAAGCCGTTGAGCGTATCGCTTCGGTCGAGCATACCAATTGCGTGCACGACGTCTTGACGTTGCGTTGAGGTGAGCGCGGCGCCGATGATGCCGAGCGGCCAGACCCAGCCCTTCGGCGTGTGCGGGCTGCCTAAGCCGGTCGCGTACTTCCCGGAGTAGTAGAACGGATCGTTGGAGCTCAGCGTAAAGCGCCTCGTATTAAGGTAGGTGGGATCGGTTGTCGAGCACCAGCCGATGTACGGCAACGTCGTCAGATTTGGAATGTTCGCGTCGTCCATCATCTCGACGTGTCCGTAGCCGTCCGTCTCGTAAACGTACATCCATCCATAGTGCGGATTGTAGGTGCGCCCGTAGCGTTCGATTGCAGCGTGCACTTGGGATCCTAGCTTCGTCGCTCGTTGGGCGAGGTCGGCGTCGTGAAAGGCCGAGCGCGAAAAACCCGATACGAGCCGCATCGCGATTACCGCAATTGCATTCTGCGGAATGTTGTAGCGGTACGTGACCGGATCGTCCGATGGGCGGAATGCGCTCCAGATCAAGCCCGTGTTCGGATTGTACCGCTCGTGCGTGGGCACCGGGTGCGGCCAGCTGTAGTGGCTGCATGTTGCGTGGTGCTGTTCGCATTCGAGCGTCGAAACGATCGTTCGAAGTGCCGCGTGCAGCGTCGGCGTGAAGATCGAGCGATCTCGCGTATCCGCGTAATAGACAAAGAGCATGATCACCGGCCACGAAAGCGAATCGATCTCCCACTTGTCCTCCCAGACCGTGTAGTTGGCGCGAAACGCTTCGGCGTGCGGATCGGTGAGAATGTTCTTAGCGTCGCGCTGAATGACGCCGTCGAACGTTGAGTGTAGCGCAGGATACCTCGAGACGAAGCGAATGTAGGGAATCGTCTGCGCCGCGGAGTCGCGCAGCCACATTGCCGGAATGTCGCCGGTCTGCACGTACGTCGTGCCGTCGCTCTCGTGGAAAAAATCGGCGAAGAACTCGTGAAAGAGCGTCTCGGTTTGAATCGGGCGGATGCCCGACTCCACCGGAACGTTGAGCGTCTGCGCACTCGCCGGCCGGGTGGCACTCAAGACGGCAATCATGCCGAGCGCGAGCGCGGTCTTCCGCCAGGGCGCCCTCGTCATGAAACCAAGCCTTCGCGTCTTATTTCCGCGATGCCCGCTGGAAGGGCTGCCCTCGCTTCGGCCGCAATCATGCAGAGCCTTGAGCGAGACCCCGATACTGGACGCATTGCTGCGCGATTTTGAATTGCAAAAGCCGCGTGCGCTCGCACGGGCGATCTCCTACGCCGAAGCGGGGGAGGGCGCCGAGCTCATTCGCGCGCTCTACGGCAAGGCCGGGTGCGCAATGACGATCGGATTGACGGGACCGCCGGGCGTAGGAAAGTCGACGCTCTCCGCCGGTTTGGTTCGCAAGGCGCGATCGCTGCACAAACGGGTCGGTGTCGTTTCGGTCGACCCCAGCTCGCCGTTTTCGCATGGTGCGCTGCTCGGCGATCGCATTCGGCTCGTTGAACACTTCACTGACGAAGCAGTCTTCATTCGATCGATGGCCAGCCGCGGCCATTTGGGCGGCCTCGCCGGCGCAACCGCCGATGCAGTCATGCTCATGGATGCCTTCGGCTTCGACGTCGTGCTCATCGAGACGGTCGGCGTCGGACAGAGCGAGATCGCGATCGCGGAGCTGGCGCATACCACGATCGTCGCCCTGCAGCCCGGCAGCGGCGACTCGATCCAAGTGCTCAAGGCCGGCATCATGGAGATTGCCGACATTTTTGTCGTCAATAAATCGGATCACCCAATGGCCAATCAGCTGCGGCGCGAGATCCGGTCGATGATGGAGATGGCGCAGTTCGCCGGCTGGGTTCCGGAGCTCGTGATGACGCAAGCGATCGCCGGCGATGGGATCGACGAACTCTGGAGTGCGATCGAACGCCACGTCGTGTATCTAAATGAAACAGGCGAGATCGCGAGCCGCCGGCGCGAGGCGTTTAACCATCAAGTCAGACAGCTTGCTCTGGCGCAGTTGGAGGAACGCCTCGATCGCGCGCTGCGCGACCGGGCCGGCGACGACGTCGACCCGTACGCGGCCGCCGACCGCCTCCTCGCGGATTTTGGGGAAAATCCGGGCATGCGTCGAAAAGCCCGGTCGCTATGGCCAAGATGATCGACCGCCCAAACGGGGCCACCGCCTCAGAGTTTGAGGCACAGCGCCGCCGTTGGGAGGCGGCCTCCAAAAAAGGGCGCCGGCGCACCGGTCCGGGATCGGGCGCGGTCGATCGCACGATCTCCGACGTGCCGCTGAAGACGATCTACGATCCGAACGACGTCAAGGACTTGGATCTCGCGCACGACCTCGCGTGGCCGGGCGAATATCCGTACACGCGCGGCATCCATCCGAACGGTTACCGCGATCGTCTGTGGACGATGCGCCAGTTTGCCGGCTTCGGCAACGCGCGTCAGACCAACGAACGCTACCATTTCTTGCTCGCGCACGGACAACACGGGCTCTCGGTAGCATTCGACATGCCGACGCTCATGGGTTACGACTCCGACGCACCACAATCGCGGGGCGAAGTCGGTAAGTGCGGCGTCGCCATCGATTCGCTGGCCGACATGGAGACGCTCTTCGACGGAATCGACATGGCCGACATCACGACCTCGATGACGATCAACGGGCCGGCCTGCATCGCGCTTGCGCAATACATCGCGGCGGCCGAGAAGAAGGGCATTGCGCGCGCACGGCTCGGCGGCACCATCCAAGCCGACATCCTCAAAGAGTACATCGCGCAGAAGGAGTGGGTCTTTCCACCTCGCCCGCACATGCGAATCATTGTCGACATGATCCAGTTCTGCACGCGCGAGATGCCGAAGTGGAATACGATCTCCATCTCCGGCTATCATATTCGCGAAGCCGGATCGACGGCGGCGCAAGAACTGGCCTTTACCCTTGCCGACGGCTTCGCCTACGTCGAGGCCGCCGTAGCGGCGGGAATGGACGTCGACTCGTTCGCGCCGCGGCTCTCGTTTTTCTTCAACTCGCACATCGACTTCTTCGAAGAGATCGCAAAGTTCCGCGCGGCGCGGCGCATCTACGCCCGTCACATGCGCGAAAAGTATGGCGCGCGCGATCCGCGCTCGTGGCAGCTGCGTTTCCATACGCAGACCGCCGGCTGCAGCGCGACCGCGCAGCAACCCGAGAACAACATCGTGCGCGTTGCCTTCGAGGCAATGGCCGCCGTCCTGGGCGGCACGCAATCGCTGCACACGAACTCGATGGACGAAGTGCTCGCGCTGCCCAGCGAAAAGTCGGTCGAGATTGCGCTGCGAACCCAGCAGGTGCTGGCGTACGAGACGAACGTGACCAACGTCGTCGATCCGCTCGGAGGCTCGTACTTCGTCGAAGCGCTCACGGACGAGATGGAACGCCAAGCCGAGGCGTACTTCGCGCAGATCGCGGAGTACGGCGGCGTCGTCGAGGCGATCGAAGCAGGCTTCTTCCAAAAAGAAATTGCCGAGGCAAGTTATCGTTACCAGCGTTCGATCGAGACGAAAGATCGCATCATCGTGGGCGTCAATGCGTTTGCGCATGATGAAGAGCGCGAAGACATGGAGTTGCTGCAGATTACGGAGGAAACGGAGCGCGAACAGGCGCGGTCGGTGCAGGAGCTTCGCAGCCGCCGCAAACCCGAGCTCGTCGGACAGACGCTCGACCGGCTCAAAGCGGCGTGCCGCGATCCAAAGGAGAATCTCATGCCGCACTTGATCGATTGCGTCAACGCCTATTGCACCGAAGGCGAGATCGTCGAAACGATGGTTGAGGTGTACGGTCGCTACGTCGAGCGGGCGGTGCTGTGATGAGGCTGACGCGTTGGCAGACCGAGTTTCAGCTCTACCGGCTTCGCCGCACGCTCGCCGTAGTGAAGCACAAGTTGGAAGAAGCTTTGCGCCTGAGCCGGCGCGAAACCGATAGATCGTATGCAAGTTCGACCGCTGCGAATCGTCATCGCTAAGGCCGGCCTCGACGGCCACGACCGCGGAGCTAAGGTCATCGCGCGTGCGCTGCGCGATGCGGGTATGGAAGTCATCTATACTGGACTCTTTCAAACGCCCGAACAGATCGTGCAGACCGCAATCCAAGAGGATGCCGACGGCATCGGGCTTTCGATCCTGTCGGGCGCCCACATGACGCTCTTCCCGCTCGTCGTGGAACAGTTGAAAGCGCAGGACGCGGGCGACATCGTCTTCTTTGGTGGGGGAACGATTCCGGCCGAGGATGCGAAGCGTTTGAAAGCACTCGGCGTCCGCGAAGTCTTCACACCGGGCGCGCCGCTGCAAGAAATCGTCGATTTCGTTCGGCGCGAATGCGGCAAGCTCTCGCGACCTACGGTTACCTAATATCTTGGCCGTTCGAACGCGCGTTGCACCGTCGCCGACGGGCGACCCGCACGTTGGGACTGCATACGTCGCGCTCGTCAACTACTGCTTCGCGAAAAAACACGGCGGCGAGTTCATTCTGCGCATTGAGGATACGGATCAACAGCGCAGCACCGCGGAGAGCGAACGAACGATTCTCGACGCGCTCCATTGGTGCGGTCTCGCGTGGGACGAAGGCCCCGACGTCGGCGGCCCGCACGGTCCCTATCGGCAGAGCGAACGGTCGAGTATCTATCGCGAGTACGCCGCTGCGCTGCTGGCAAAAGGCGATGCGTTCAAGTGCTTCTGCACGCCGCAGCGGCTGGAAGAGATGCGCGTCGCGCAGCGTGCCGCCGGACAGCCGTCGCGCTACGACGGTCGCTGCCTAACGCTTACCCCGGAGGAGATCGCGCGTCGCGAGAGCGCGGGCGAGCCTTACGTCGTTCGGTTGCGCGTGCCGGAGAGTGGTCTTGCGTCGTCGAGGATCTCCGGCGCGGACCCGATCGAGTTCGATTGGCACAGCGTCGACATGCAGGTCCTGATGAAATCGGACGGTCTGCCGACCTACCATCTCGCCAACGTCGTCGACGACCATCTGATGGAGATTACGCACGTCATTCGTGGCGAAGAGTGGATTTCGAGCGCACCGAAACATCTGCTGCTCTATCAATACTTCGGGTGGGAGCCGCCGAAGTTCGTGCATCTCCCGCTGCTTCGCAATCCCGACAAGAGTAAGCTCAGTAAACGTAAGAATCCGACGGGCATTCTCTTTTATCGCAGCATGGGTTACTTGCCCGAAGCGTTGCTCAACTTTTTGGGGCTGATCGCGAATGCGACCCACGAGGACGAAGAAGAGCTCATCGACCTTGCCGGCCTCGTGAAGCGTTTCGAACTCGAGCACATTCCGATCGGCGGGCCGGTCTTTGACGTCCCGAAGCTCGATTGGCTCAACGGCCGCTATATTCGCGAGCGGATCGATCCGGCAATCGTTCGTCCATCGCGTCCAGGAGTGGGCGGCCTCGCCGGAGCGCCTGGCGCGCATCGCCGCGCTGGCCGCGCCGCGTATCGAGCGGCTGAGCGATCTCGGGCCGCTGCTTTCGTTTCTGTTCGCGGGTCGTTTGCCGCTCGCGCGGAGAGCTTCGCGGGGTCGAAGCTCGACGAGCTTGCGATGCGGCAAGCCTTTACGCTCGCGCTCGGCGAGTTCGACGCATTGCCGGCGTGGAACGTCGTTTGCATCGAGAACGCATTCAAGCGCGTCGCGGGCGCGCTCGGCAAGAAGGTGCGCGATGCTGCGCGGCCGTTCTACGTCGCGATCACCGGAAGCGCGACCTCGATTCCGCTCTACGATTCGATGGAACTGCTCGGCCGCGATATCGTTCGAGAGCGGCTGCGCAATGCGCTCGAGATACTCGGGGCGCCCAGCAAGCGCGAGCAAGAGGAGTGGAAGACGATGCTCGCCGCGGCGGAGGTCGCGGTATGATCCGTGCGATCGTCTTGGCGGCCGGCAAGGGCACGCGAATGAAGAGCGCCGTTTCGAAGGTGCTTCACGATATCTGCGGCCGGCCGATGCTCTGGTACGTCGTGCGCGCGCTTCGCGATGCGGGCGTAACCGAGATCGTCGTGGTCGTCAATGACGAGGTGCAATCCGAAATCGAGGGGCTCGAGGTCAAAAGCGTCGTGCAGGCCGAGCGGCTCGGCACCGGCCACGCCGTAAAGATCGCACTCGAACGAATGGAAACGCGCCCCCGGGGCGGCGTGCTGGTCGCGTGCGGCGACATGCCGCTCGTCACGTCCGAGCTCTTTGCAGCGATGGCTCGCACCCTCGACGGCAACGGCACGGACATGGCGCTGGTCACCGTGAAGATGCCGCTCGCGTCGAACTTCGGGCGCATCATTCGCCGCGGCGAGCGGGTAGAGCGAATCGTGGAGGTGCGCGACGCGACGCCGGACGAGCTGCTGGTGGACGAAATGAACGCCGGTATCTACGCGTTCGATGAGACGGCGCTCCGCGAGGCGGTCGGGCGGCTGCGCAACGACAACGCGCAGAGCGAATACTATCTCACCGATACGGTCGCGGATTTCGTGCGCGCCGGTAAGAGCGTGCAGCCGGTACTCGCCGCCGATCGCGGCGAGCTGCTCGGCATCAACGATCGCGTCGAGCTCGCCCAGGCTCGTAAGGCCATGAACGCTCGGATTTGCGCGCAGCACATGCGCGACGGCGTGACGATTCTCAACCCGGACGCGACGTATCTCGAACCGGAGCTGACGATCGGGCGCGACACCGTCGTCTATCCCAACACGGCGATCTCGCGCCTGTCGACGATCGGCGAAAACTGCACGATCGGTCCAAACTCGCGCCTTTCGTACGCGCGCGTGGGCAACGGCGCCAGGATTCGCGAGAGCGTGATCCTCGATTCAACCATCGGCAACGACGTTTCGATCGGTCCGTTCGCGCATCTGCGCGGCGAAGCCGTGATCGGCGAGGGCTCGCAGATCGGCAATTTCGTCGAAGTGAAAAGGTCCAAGCTGGGGCGCGGCGTGAAGGCCGGCCATCTTTCGTACCTTGGCGATGCCGAGATCGGTGACGAGACGAATATCGGTGCCGGAACGATTACGTGTAACTTCGACGGCGAGCAGAAGAACCAAACGGAGATCGGCCGCGACGCGCTCATTGGCTCGAATACGTCGCTCGTCGCACCGGTTCGCATCGGCGACGGCGCGTTGACCGGCGCCGGATCCGTCGTGACGAAGGACGTTCCACCGGGAGAACGCGTCGCAGGCAACCCAGCACGGCCCTTACCGAAGAAGTGATGCGTATCGCGGCGCTCGCTGCGATTTTATTCTGCTGCGGATGCGGTGCGGCGGTTGCTGCGCTCGAGCGGCCGAACGCGCTCGATCGGCGCGTGGATGCGATTCCGGCCACGACGCTGCTCGCGCAGCCCGCAACGGCGCTGGTCGATCCCGGCCGGCAGACGGCTGCGATCCGGCGCGTCCACTGGACGCTGCCGGGCTGGATACTCGTCCAAGTCTTTGAAGCGATCGCACTCTTCTACCTTTGGAGTTCGGGCGGCGCCGCGCGCCTGCGCGATTGGCTGCGTCGGCGCCTCGGTTCCGAGTGGAGGGTGCGCTTTCTTTTCGGCGCGGCGTTAGCGCTCGTCGCGCGCACCGCCGCGCTGCCGGCAGCGTTCTATCTCTATCGCGTCGAGCGCACGATGGATCTCACCGAGCAGCTCACGCGCATGTGGGGCCTCTTTTGGATCGGGCACACGCTGATGGCCATGGTCATCGCGGGCATCATCGCCGCGATCGTGCTCTGGCTCGTCGACCGCACGCACCAGTGGTACGCGTATACGATCGTCGCGATTTTGGCAGTCTGCGTGGGGTGGGCGTACGTCAGCCCGTACTTCACGCTGCCCGGCTCGAGGGTGACTACGCCCGTCCGCGGCGCGCTCGGCAACGAGCTGCACGCCATGCTCGCGCGCGCCGGACTGCCGCGCGTTCCGGTGCTGCTCGAGAACGTGCGCAACGCGTCGATCGACGGTGCGGTCGTTCTTGGGCTCGAGGACTCGCGTCGCGTTGTGCTGACCGATACGCTCGTCGCGGGCAACACGCGCCCGGAGGTCGAGTACGTCGTAGCCTACGAGCTCGGCCACGTCGTTCACCGCGATCCGCTCTCGATCGCGCTGATCGAAGGCGGCATTATCATCATCTTTACTGCGCTGGCGATCGTCATCGCCGATCGCATCGGTTTTAGGCGCGACGACGATCCGGTTTCGCGGCTTGCGATCGTCGGCGCACTGCTCGCGGTCGTCTATCTCGCCGCCGTTCCCGTGCGCAATGCCTCGCTGCGATCGTACGATCACGCGGCCGATCGCTACGCGATCGCATTAACCGGTAATCCGTCGGCAGCCGTGCGCGCGCTCGTGCGCGAGAGCGATCAGCGCATGGAAGAGGTCTGCCCCGAGTTCATGGCCACACTCTACCTCAATACGCAGCCCGCCGCCGGCGCTCGCGTCGCGGCGATCAACCACGTCAAGAACGGCTGTCCGTAGAATCCCACGTATTGACGAAGCGCATGGCGGGTTCGAGGCCTTCGTCGAGCCAGAGGTCGACACCGTCGGCGGCAGCTGAAACGATCGACGGCAGCGCCTGACGCTCCTCGGCGCTGAACGGGCCGAGCACGTGATCGACGCTGTCGAACTCCGGCCGGCCGACGCCGACGCGAATGCGCGGAAAGTCTTCGCCGATCGTGGCGATGATCGAACGGAGTCCGTTATGGCCGCCGTGACCGCCGTTCGGGCGCATGCGCAGCTTGCCGAACGGTAGATCCAGGTCGTCGCTGACGACGAGGATCTGATCGGCCGGCGTGCGGTACCACGACGAGATCAAGCGCGTCGGCGTGCCGCTCAAGTTCATGAACGACGCCGGCTTCACGAAGACGGCGCGCGATGCAGCATCGACGGCTTGATGCGCGCTGTCCTTTTTCTTCCAGCTCGTGATGTTGCGGCGGCGCGCCACCTCGTCGACGACCATGAAGCCGAGGTTGTGGCGCGTCTTCGCGTACTCTTCGCCCGGATTGCCTAACCCCACCACGATTCGCGGCGGCTGCCGGTCGGCCAGTTAAGGAGTCTCGCTTGGCGTGGGCTCCGCGCCGATGACTTCCGGCTCTGCAGTCTCTACCGCTGGTCCGACGGCGGCTTCCTCGAGCTCGCGGGCGGTGCGCGACGCTTCGATGGCGACGACGGTCGTTTCGGGCGGCGTGACGAGCGTAAATCCTTTGGGCAGAATGACGTCGCCGGCAGAGATGTGTTCGTGAATGCCGAGCTCCGTCACGTCGACTTCGAGGTGCTCGGGAATCTGATTCGCCGGGCCTTCTACTTCGAGCTCGTGCGTGATCACGTCCATCACGGCGCCGGAGTTCCTGACGCCTTCAGCGATACCGACGGTGACGATCTGCAAGCGCGCGGTGATCGATTCGTCGGCCGTGACCCGCTGAAGATCCGCGTGAATCACACGGCGCGTGACCGGGTGGCGCTGCACTTCGCGCACCAATGCGGTCTGGCGGTTCTTTCCGGCTTCGAGCGTGAGAATCGCGTTACGTCCACCGCGGTGAAGCAGCTCCTCAAAGAGCCGCGCGTCGACCGCGACGGCCTCGGGCGCCGTACCGTGACCGTAGACGATCGCCGGAATCTTGCCTTCGGCGCGCAGTCCATTGGCGCCGGTCGTGCCGAGCTTCTGGCGGCGCTCGATAGAAATCTTTAACTCTTTGGTAGCCACTGGTTCCTCGTTCTAGTTGACCGCAACGGACTCCGCGGGCGCGCCGACCGCACCGTTGGGTGAGTCGTCGCCGGAGAAGAGCTCCGAAACGGAGCGGTTTGTGGTAATTCTGTTGATCGCGTCGGCGAACGTCTGCGCGATCGAGAGCTGCACGAACTTCGGATGCTTTTCGGCATCTTCGAACGGAATCGTGTTCGTAATAAGCACCTTCTCGATCTCCGATTGCTCGAGCACGTCGACGGCGTCGCCGGCGAAGATGCCATGCGAGGCAACCGTGAAGACGCGCGTCGCGCCGCGTGTCTTGATCGCCTCGGCCGCTTTCGCGAGCGTTCCGCCCGTGGAGATCATATCGTCGACGACCACCGCGACCCTGCCCGCGACGTCGCCGACGATGTCGGTGACCTCAGCGATGTCGGGTTCGGGGCGACGCTTGAAGACGATGGCGAGCGAGCTGTTCAACCGCTTCGCGAAAAGCTCCGCGCGATGGACGCCGCCCGCATCGGGCGAAACGACCACGATCTTGTCGTCGCAGAGCCCTTCCTTCTTAAGGTAGTTGCAGAGGACCGGCATGGCCATCAAGTTGTCGACCGGGATATCGAAGAAACCTTGAATCTGCGCGGCGTGCAAATCCATCGTGACGATGCGCCGTGCGCCCGCCACCTTCAGCACGTTCGCGACGACCTTAGCCGAGATCGGCTCGCGCCCTTTGGTCTTCTTGTCTTGCTTTGCGTACCCGTAGTATGGGATGACCGCCGTAATGCGAGCCGCCGACGCGCGGCGCAATGCGTCGATCATCAGCAGCAGCTCCATGACGGCATCGTTCACGCCTTTGCCGTTAGGCGCTCGGCAGATCGATTGGACGACGAAGACTTCGGAGCCGCGGACGTTCTCGCCGATCTCGACCCGCGTTTCTTCGTTCCTGAACTCAGAAACGAGGGCCTTACCGACGTGTAAACGCAGGCGCTTGGCGATTTCGTCGGCGAGCTGTGGGTTCGAGTTTCCACAGAAGAGAAGCGGATTTTGACTCACGGCTGTTCTCCCCGGGGCGAGTAGCAGCGGTCGAAGGCTTCGCTAGCCGAATCGTTCGGCCTCCCTCGGTGGTTTGGAGGAAGGCAGTGGCTCAACCATTTACCCTCGTTTCACCCTTCGCATTGGCCGGCGACCAACCCAAGGCGACCGAGGCGCTCGCCAAGGGCATTCTCCGGGGCGACCGCGCGCAGACGCTATTGGGCGTTACCGGCAGCGGCAAGACGATGGCGATGGCTCGCGCGATCGAACTCGTGCAGAAGCCGACGCTCGTTCTGTGCCACAACAAGACGCTGGCCGCGCAGCTCTGCGCCGAGTTCCGCGACTTCTTTCCGAACAACGCAGTCGAGTATTTCGTTTCGTACTTCGATTACTACCAACCCGAAGCGTACGTCCCGTCGACCGACACGTACATCGAAAAGGATAGTTCGATCAACGATGAGATCGAGCGCCTGCGCCATTCGGCGACGCAATCGCTGCTCACCCGGCGCGACACGCTCATCGTCGCTTCGGTATCGTGCATCTTCGGCCTCGGCTCGCCGTCGGACTATTTGGAGATGTCGGCGCGCGTACGCGTCGGCGACGTGCTCGACCGTGACGCGCTCCTGCGCAAGCTCATCGACATGCAGTATCGGCGTAACGACATCAACCTCGTGCGTGGAACCTTCCGCGTGCGCGGCGATACGCTCGAGTTTGTCGGCGTCGAAGAGGAGCTCGTCCATCGGATCGAGTTCTTCGGCGATCAGATCGAGGCGATCAACGTCGTGAACATCCTTACCGGCGAATACCTCGAGAGCAAGACCCAACTGACGATCTTCCCGGCCAAGCACTTCATCACGCCGGAGGAGAAGTTGAAGCACGCGGTCGGCTCGATCGAGGCCGAGCTCGAAGAGCGCCTCGGCTACTTCCGGCGTAACGGCAAGCTGCTGGAAGCTCAGCGCTTAGAGACGCGCACGCGATACGATCTCGACATGCTGCGCGAGGTTGGCTACTGCAACGGCATCGAGAACTACTCGCGCCACCTTACGGGTCGCGAAGCCGGATCCACGCCGTGGTGCCTCATCGACTTCTTCCCCAAAGATTGGCTGCTCTTCGTCGACGAGTCGCACGTGACGCTGCCGCAAGTACACGGCATGTACGCCGGCGATCGGTCGCGCAAGGAGGTCTTGGTCGAGCACGGCTTTCGGCTGCCGAGCGCGCTCGACAACCGTCCGCTCACGTACGCGGAGTTCGACGAGCACGTTCGCCAGGTCGTCTACGTGTCGGCGACGCCGGGCACATATGAGACGGGCCGTAGCAGCCAGGTCGTCGAGATGATCATTCGGCCCACGGGTCTCGTCGATCCGGAAGTCATGGTGCGCCCGACGCGCAATCAAGTCGACGATCTCATGGAGGAGATCGTGCAGCGCGCGGCGCGTAAAGAGCGCGTCCTCGTAACCACGCTCACGAAGAAGATGGCCGAGGATCTCACCGAGTACCTCGTCGAGAACGGTTTGCGCGTACGGTACCTGCACAGCGAAGTCGACACGCTCGAGCGTGTCGCGATCCTGCGCGACCTGCGCAGCGGCGTCTTCGACGTGCTCGTCGGCATCAATCTGCTGCGCGAAGGCCTGGATTTGCCGGAAGTCTCGCTCGTCGGCATTCTCGATGCCGACAAGGAGGGTTATCTGCGCAGCGGCACCTCGCTGATTCAAACGATCGGCCGCGCATCCCGCAACGTCGAGGGAAAGGTGATCATGTATGCCGACGTCGTCACCGAATCGATGGCGCGCGCGATCGGCGAGACGCACCGGCGCCGCGAGAAGCAGGTGGCCTACAATCTCGAGCACGGCATCGAGCCGCGTTCGATCCGCAAGCAGATTCGCGACATTCTCAGCATGGTCGGCGCGACCGAGGAGAATACGGCGAGGCTCAAACTCGACAAGCTGCCGCGCGACGTCGCGCGGAAAATGGCCGGCGATCTCGAGCGTAAGATGCGTGAGGCGGCGGCAAATCTCGAGTTCGAGAAGGCGGCGGCCCTGCGCGATGAACTCATCGAGCTGCGCCGGCAGATCGGCGGTAACGAAGGTATCCTCTTTGGCGGCAAAGCGCCCAAGATATTCGACAAAGCGCTGGCGGAACTGATCGAGAGCTGAGAGAATAGGAGTCAGTCCGGAAGATCGTGGGACTCTTGACGCACACCGTATTTAGCATGCCCGAAGCGCTCACGGAGATGTTGATCATCGCCGCCGTGATCGCGTTGTTCGTCGGCGGGCACGCAATCGTGCAGCGCACGCTCAAGCCCGAGTTCCTGCGCCGCCACAACGACGTGGCGGGCTATCTCTTCTCCGCTGTCGGCGTGCTCTACGCGGTCGTGCTGGGCTTCGTGGTCGTTGTGGTCTGGCAGAAGTACGACGACACCGTCGCCAACGTGGAGAACGAGGTCGCCGCACTGGCCGACGCCTATCACGCAACCGACGGCTTCCCCGAGCCTGCACGCACGATCGTGCGCTCGACGCTCTACGAATACGTCGATCACGTGATTTCCGTCGAATGGCCGGCGCTCACGAACGATAAACCCGTTCCCGAGAGCGGCACGGTATTGCTCGAAAAGGCCTCGTACGAGACCGATAGCTTCGCACCGGCGACCGCGCGTGAATCGAACGCGCAGCAGGCGGCGATGACGCAGATGTCGCGCCTCTTCGACGCACGACGGCAACGTTTGATTCATGCGGCGCCGCTCGTGCCGGACGTCCTATGGGCGGCGCTCGTCATCGGAGCGCTGGCGATGGTGACGTTCTGCTATCTCTTCGGCGTCGAGAACCGCCCGGCGCAACTCGTGATGACGGCGCTTCTCGTCGGACTCATGGCCATTCTCTTTGCCGTGATCGCCGAGTTTGCGGGACCGTTCTCGGGCTCGGTGAGCATCTCGGACGACGGCTGGATATTCCTACAGCAACGTCTGCACAACGTCAAGTGAACGCCTGGGTGAAAGGAGCCGTTGGATGATTTTCGCCGCACACTGTGTCGCCTGCGTAGCGCAGCAGTATCCAAACATCGCGGACGCGCCCAAGTCGACGCCGGCGCCGGTGCCTACGGCAAGCCCGACGCCGAACCCCGCGATGCTGGCGCAAGCGCGCACCTGCTTCTCACAGTTGCAAAGCGGGAAAATCGACCGCTCGCAGATGACCGCCGAGATGAGCACCGCGCTGACGACCGACCAGGTCAACGCGGGGCGCGCGGCCCTCGGCAGTCTTGGGACGCCCGTGACGTTCGAACAACAGCAGGCGGGTATGCAGGGCAAGCTTTCGTACGCGATCTATCTCGTGACGTTCGGAGGCGGCCAGAAGTTCGACTTTCTCTTCGTCGTCGATCCGCAGGGTAAGATCGCCGGCCTCAGGCTTTCGCCCGCGCAATAACGTTGCACCCGATCGACGTCGTCCTGTTCGATCTCGACGATACGCTGCACGACGACACGTATGCCTATCAGAGCGCGGCGCAAGAGGTGGCGCGCGAAATCGCAGCCGAGCGCGGCGTCGACGCGGATGCGCTCAAACGGGCCTATATAACCGAAGCCGAGGGTTTCTGGCACCGGTTGAGCGCGCAAGACGTCAAGGTCCATCTCGCGACCGTGCGTGCCGAGATGTGGGGGAAGGCGCTCGAACGGGTCGGCATCACCGGCGATGACGCGCTCGCACAGCGCAGCGCGCAGCGCTATAATGCCTACCGTCCAAAGTACTACACGCTCTTTCCGGGCGCGGTCGAGTTGCTGAAAGCGCTCCGCAAGGCGGGCAAGCGACTCGGCATGGTCACGAACGGACTCTCCGAGACCCACCGCGAGAAGATCGAGATGCTGACGCTCAGCGAGCTCTTCGACGGGATATTTCTTGCCGACGAGACCGGTATGGTCAAGCCCGATCCGCAGCTCTTCATCCATGCCTGCCGGGCGCTCGAAGGAAGCCCCGAGCGCAGCGTCATGGTCGGCGACCGGTACGACCGAGACATCGGCGGCGCGCGGGAGGCTGGGCTCTATACAATCTGGCTTAACGTCCGCAACGAAGAGCTGCCGCCGGGCGCCGCACCGCCGGATGCGACCGTCAGCTCGATTGCCGAGGTGCGGCGCATACTTCTGCAGCCCCTGGGGGTCTCTTAAGCACGTGCCGTCTTCCGAGAGCTTTCTGAACTCGATCGTCATCAAAGGCGCGCGCGAGCACAACCTTAAGAACGTCGATCTGGTTCTGCCGCGCAACCGGTTAATTGTCGTAACCGGCCTCTCGGGATCCGGGAAGTCGTCGCTCGCGTTCGACACGATCTATGCCGAAGGGCAGCGGCGCTACGTCGAGTCGCTCTCGTCGTACGCGCGTCAGTTTCTCGGGCAGATGGAGAAGCCCGACGTCGATTACATCGAGGGCCTCTCGCCGGCGATTTCGATCGACCAGAAGTCGACCTCACGCAATCCGCGCTCGACGGTCGGTACGGTCACCGAGATCTACGACTATCTTCGTCTGCTCTTCGCGCGCGCCGGCACGCCGCATTGCTACCAATGCGGGCGTGAGATCAGCACGCAATCGAGCGAACAGATCGTCGATGCGATCATGGAACTGCCGGAAGGCACGCGCATTCAGATTCTCGCCCCACTCGTGCGCGGGCGCAAGGGCGAGTACACCAAGCTCTTCGAGGAGGCCGCGAAGGAGGGCTTTACGCGCGTCCGCGTCGACGGCGAGACCAAAGAGCTGCGCGAGAAGATCGTGCTGGACAAGAAGCGCAAGCACACCGTTGAGGTCATCGTCGACCGGCTCGTCATGAAGCCGGACATTCGCAAACGGCTCGCCGACTCGGTCGAAACGACGCTGCGTCTGTCGACGGGCATCGTCACCGTGCTGGCGGATTCACCGGGCGCATCCGTTCGCGAGCTCACGTTCAGCGAGGCCTTTGCGTGTATCTACTGCGGCATCTCGTTTGAAGAGCTCGCGCCGCGGCTCTTTTCGTTCAACTCGCCGTACGGCGCGTGCCCGGCGTGCAGCGGTCTCGGCGAGAAGGTCGAGATCGATCCGTGGAAGGTGATTCCCGACCGCAGCAAGTCGATCGCGCAGGGTGCGATCGCTCCGTGGAGCCGCAATCTCGGGTCGGGGCGCTATCCGTCGATGAATCCGTACTACATGCAGCAGCTCGAGCGCGTGCTGCGCCGCTACCGCGTGAAGAGCACGACGCCGGTCGAACAGCTCTCCGACGAAGTGGTCGACCTCATCCTCTACGGCAGCGACCGCGAGCAGACGTTCGAATATACGTCGCGCGGCGGCAAAACGTGGGAGTACCGGTCGTCGTTCGAGGGCGTCGTCAACAACCTGCAGCGACGCTACGCCGAGACGTCGAGCGAGTACGTAAAGGAAGAGATCGAGAAGTATATGTCGACCTCGGTCTGTCCGACGTGCAAAGGCGCGCGGCTCAAGCCCGAAGCGCTCGCGGTCACGGTCGGCGAGCGGAACATCGACGAGTTGACGCGGATGTCGATCGAACGCTTGGAGTTCTTCTTTCGCGACTTGCGGCTCACGCCGCGTCAGGAGCAGATCGCGCACCAGATCGTCAAGGAGGTTCGCGCGCGGCTTGGATTTCTTACCAACGTCGGCCTGAACTATCTCACGCTAGCGCGTTCGGCAACGACGCTCGCGGGCGGTGAGACGCAGCGAATCCGGCTCGCGACGCAGATCGGCAGCGCGCTCGTCGGCGTGCTGTACATCCTCGACGAACCGTCGATCGGCTTGCACCAACGCGACAACGATCGGCTGCTGGCGACGCTCAAGACGCTGCGCGACCTCGGCAATACGCTGA
The DNA here is from genome assembly GCA_963758805.1 of Vulcanimicrobiota bacterium. GTDB lineage: Bacteria > Vulcanimicrobiota > Vulcanimicrobiia > Vulcanimicrobiales > Vulcanimicrobiaceae > Cybelea. Next base: position 42,173 of record CAVWWP010000001.1, on the reverse strand, counting down.
TCGTCATCGAGCACGACGAGGACACGATGCGCAACGCCGACGTCATCGTCGACATCGGTCCGGGCGCCGGCGCCGAAGGCGGCGAGATACTCTCGGCCGGGACGCTCGCCGACGTCATCGCGAATCCGGCGTCGGAGACGGGCGCGTATCTCTCGGGGCGCAAGTTCATCAAGATTCCGCGCCACAGGCGCGAAGCGCGCGGCTGGCTCGAAGTGCGCAACGCGCGGGCGAATAACTTGGCCGGCATCGACGTGCGCTTTCCGCTCGGCGTGCTAACCGCGGTCACCGGCGTGAGCGGCAGCGGCAAATCGACGCTCGTCAACGAGGTGCTCGTGCGCGCGCTCAACCAGCATCTGCACCGTCAGCCGCCGGGCGGCACGTACGGGACCGTGAAGGGCGCCAATCAGCTCGACAAACTCGTCGTCATCGATCAATCGCCGATCGGCCGGACGCCGCGCAGCAACCCGGCGACTTACACCGGCACGTTCGATCACATCCGGGAGCTCTTCTCGATGGTTCCCGACGCAAAGATGCGCGGATACCAGCCCGGACGCTTTTCGTTCAACGTGAAGGGCGGCCGTTGCGAATCGTGCCAAGGCGATGGGATCATCAAGATCGAGATGCACTTTCTGCCCGACGTGTACGTGCCGTGCGAGGTCTGCAAGGGCAAGCGCTATAACGCGCAGACGCTTGAGGTGAAGTACAAAGGAAAGAACATCTCCGACGTGCTCGAGATGCGGGTCGACGAAGCCAGCGCGTTCTTCGCAAACATTCCGCGGATCGCGAATAAACTCAAGACGATTTGCGACGTCGGGCTCGGCTACATCAAGATGGGGCAACCGGCGACGACGCTCTCGGGCGGCGAGGCGCAACGCGTGAAGCTCGCTACCGAGCTCTCGCGGCGCTCGACCGGCCGAACGTTCTACGTGCTCGACGAACCGACGACCGGGTTGCACTTCGCCGACATTCACAAACTGCTCGAAGTGCTGCAGCGCTTGGTGCAGCTCGGCAATAGCGTGCTCGTGATCGAGCATAATCTCGACGTCGTCAAGACCGCCGATTACCTCATCGATCTCGGGCCCGAAGGCGGCGATCGCGGCGGCACCGTCGTCGCAACCGGCACGCCCGAAGAAGTTGCGGCCAACGAACGGTCGCACACCGGCGCGTATCTCGTTCCCGTTCTGCGCGACGAACGCGCGGTCGGCCATCGCATGGTCGACGACGCCGAGCTCGAGCGCCTCGAACGCGAGAATCTCATGACGCTCAGCGACCTCGCCGAAGGCGGCCGGGTCGCGGTGGAAGCGTAGGTCCGGGTGCCATGGGCGACGCAACGCGTTTCTCGGTCGCGATGCTCGTCTGTGCGAACGTCGCGCGTTCGCGGAGCTTCTATGAGGACGTGCTTGGCTTGCGCGTCCGCGACGACCGCTCGCCGCGCTACGTCGAGTTCGACCTGGGCGACGGTATCGTGCTCGGCGCTGCACGCGAAGAGCGATCTACTCACCGTTCGCCCGGGCTCGCTCCAGCTCGGCTTCACGGTAGCCAGCGTCGACCGGCTCGTCGCGCAGTGCGCCGAGCAGGGCGTACCCGTCTTTGAGGATCCGTACGACGAACCGGCGGCGCGCGTCGCCGTGATCGGCGATCCGGACGGCTACCCGGTACAGGTCAGCTCACTGCGCAAGCGATGAGCCACAAGAGTCTCGTCGCACGCGTCGAGTCGCTGCGCGAGCAGATCGAAGACGCAAACTACCGCTACTACGTCCAGGACGACCCGTCGATCGCCGATGCGGAGTTCGACGCGCTGCTGCGCGAGCTCGATCGAGCTGGAGACGAAACATCCCGAACTGCAGACGCCGGATTCGCCGACGCAGCGCGTCGGGGCTGTGGCCTCGGAACGCTTCGCGCCGTACCAGCACGCCCGCCTGATGCTCAGCCTCGCAAACGCCGTCACCGAAGAAGAGCTGCGCGCCTTCGACGAACGCGCGCGCAAAGCCGCGGGCGGCGCGGTCGAATACGTCTGCGAGCTGAAGATCGACGGCCTGGCGATCGCGCTCGACTATACCGATGGCTCGTTCGTACGCGGCGGCACGCGCGGCGACGGCCGCGTTGGTGAAGACGTGACGCCGAACCTGCGGACCGTGCGCGCGATCCCACTGCGTCTGCGCTCGAAAGCGACCGCCGAAGTGCGCGGCGAGGTCTACCTGCGCAAAAGTGACTTCGAACGGCTCAACGCAGCTCGTGAACGCGAAGGCGTAGCTCTGTTTGCGAACCCGCGCAATGCGGCGTCGGGCGGCGTGCGGCAACTCGACCCGGCGCTGACCGCGGAACGCCGGCTCTCTTTTTACGCCTACCAGCTCGTGTTTGGCGACGCGCGCGTGCGGACGCAGTGGGAGGCGCTGCGCGAGCTCGAGGCGCTCGGCCTTCCGGTCAATCCGAACATCGCGCGCGCGGCGAGCATCGACGACGTGCTCGCGTACTGCCGCACGTGGGAGGCAAAGCGCGACGAGCTCGACTACGAGATCGACGGCGTCGTCGTCAAGGTCGACGATTTCGCGCTCCAGGAGCGCCTGGGCGTCGTCGCGCGCGATCCGCGCTGGGCGATCGCTTTCAAGTTCAAGCCGCGCGAAGCGCGAACGAAGCTGCGCAACATTGTCGTCAGCGTCGGGCGCACCGGCACGCTCAATCCGAATGCGGTGCTCGATCCGGTGCAGATCGGCGGCGTGACGGTCAAGAGTGCGACGCTTCACAACATCGACTACATCCGCAACAACGACATCCGGATCGGCGATACGGTCTTGGTTACGCGCGCGGGCGACGTAATTCCACGCGTCGTCGGGCCGGTTCTTTCAGAGCGGACGGGCAAGGAGCGCAGGTTCAAGATGCCCGACCGATGCCCGGTCTGCGGATCCGACGTCGATCATCCGGAGGGCGAGGCGATGTCGCGCTGCACGAACGCCGCATGCCCCGCACAAGTCTACGAACGCGTGCGCCACTTTGCATCGCGCGGCGCGATGGATATCGAGGGGCTCGGCGACGTCATGGCGGCGCAGCTGACCGAGCTCGGCCTCGTGCACGATATTGCCGACGTCTACGCGCTCGATGCGGCTAAGCTCGAGCAGGTGCCGCGCACCGGGAAGAAGAGCATCGAGAATCTCGTTGGGAACATCGAGCGCTCGAAAGCGCGTGGCCTGGCGCGGCTGCTCTATGGATTAGGAATTCGCTTCGTCGGCACGCAGACCGCTGCGATACTGGCGGGCGACTTCGGAACGATCGACGCGATTGCCGATGCGAGCGATGAAGAGCTGCAGCGCAGCGAGGGCATTGGACCGGAGGTCTCAGGCAGCGTAACGTTGTTCTTCAAGCAGCCCGCGAATCGTGCGATGATCGAGCGTTTGCGTACGGCGGGTGTGGACATGACGGCGCCGAAACGCGCCCGCGCCGCCGACGGCAAGCTCGCCGGCAAGACGTTCGTGCTCACCGGCACGCTGCCGAGCCTCACGCGCGACGAAGCCTCGGAGCTGATTACCGCCGCCGGCGGTAAAGTCACCGGTTCGGTCAGCAAGAAGACCGACTACGTTGTCGCCGGCGACGACCCCGGCAGCAAACTCACCAAGGCCGAATCGCTCGGAATCACCATCCTCAACGAACCCGCTCTGCGCAAACTGTTAAAAGATCCGAATGCTGGTTGAACGAGCCGGTGGTGTTGGAACGGCGTCGGCTAATGCGTCGATGACGTCGCCGGCGATGACGCCGACATTCCGGCGTTTTGCGGCGAGATGTCCCGCGAGACCGTGCCAATACGCACCGACCCGAGCCGCGTCGACCGGCGAAAGCCCTTGCGCCAGAAGCGTCGCGATGATACCCGTGAGCACGTCACCGGTGCCCGCGGTCGCGAGCGCATTCGTGCCGGTCGTATTGATGTCGACGGCGCGGCCGTCGTAGATGAGCGTGTCAGTGCCTTTGAGCAGCGTCGTGATGCCGGTGCGGTCGACGAACTCCTTGATGCGCTGCACGCGCGTGCCCGGTGCGATGGTCCCGCGCCCTGAAAGGCGCGCGAACTCGCCGGCGTGTGGAGTGACGACGCATTTCTTCCCGTGTAACACGCCGAGCCGCTTGCTCAGATGGAACAAGCCGCTGGCATCGATGACGAGCGGCAGCTCGACGCGTTCCAAGAATGCGAGGACGATCTTGGAGGTCCGCGCATCGAGCCCCAAACCGGGACCGATCGCGACCGACCCGTTGTGTTTCGAAATCTCGAGCAGTTCTTCGACGATCGTCTTCGGCGCCGCACGATCGTCGAGCGAGACGACGACCTGCTCGACCAAGTGTGCGCGCAGCGTTGGGGCCGCATGGCTGGATGTCGCGACCGTCACATAACCGGCTCCGGCTCGCGCCGCGCCGAGCGCGCACAGGACCGCCGCGCCCGGAAACTGCGCGGAACCCGCGATGACCAGCGGCGCTCCGGCGCCGCGCTTATCGGTGTCGTTCGCGCGCTTCGGCAGCATCTCGACGAACGCCGTGTCGTCGAGCGCTGCGAACTCGTGCCCGTGCCCGGCGAGGATCGCGTCGGAGATGCCGATATCGCAGCACCACAACTCGCCCGCGTACTCGCGCGCGGGCTCGAGCAGGAGTCCGGGTTTGGCCGCGGCGAGCGTCATCGTGACGGTCGCACGGACGGCATCGTCGCCGACGGCGCCGGTTAGCGCGTCGGTTCCGCTAGGAATGTCGATCGCGACGACCGGGCGTTCGCGCGCATCGAGCACGCGCGCGAGATGGCGGTACTCCTTGGGCAGCGGCAGGCGCGCGCCGGTCCCGAAGAGCCCGTCGACCGCGATCGCGCCGTTGAGCGCCTCGCGCGCGTCGCGCTCGTCGGCCGGCAGCGTACGAACTTCGACGCCGGCTTCGCGCGCGCGACCCTCTGCCGCCAAGCGCGCCTGCGATGGGTGCGTGGCCGGCGCCGCTGCCACGACGCACTCGTACTCGACGCCGAGCTGTGCGAGCGCTGCGAACGCGTCGCCGCCGTTGTTCCCCGGGCCGGCGAATGCGACGACGCGCGCGCCGGGTTTTGCGATCGCGCGCAATCGTTCCGCGACGCGGGTTCCTGCAGCGCGCATTAATGTATCTTCACCGACGCGCGCGATTGCTTCACTATCGGCGGCTTGCATCTCCTCAGGCGTGAGGACGTGGATCATCGTTCGAGAATGACGACGGCGGCGGCCGTTTCGGCGGTGTGCGTGATCGAAAGATGGATCGTCCGGATGCCGCGGCTCTCCAGCAACCGTGCCGCGCGCTCGCGCAGCTCGATCGTCGGCTTGCCGCTGCGTTCGTGCGCGACGCCGATCCAGCGCCAGGGTATCGCGTGGCCGAATGCCTTGCGCGTCGCTTCCTTCGCGGCGAAGAAGCCGGCGAGCCGCTCGGGCCAGTTGCGCTTGCGCATCGCGTAGGCCATCTCGCTATCCGTGTATATCTTGCGTGCGAACCATTCCAGCTTTCGCTCGTCGAAGCGATAGCGGGCAACCTCCGCGAGATCGATGCCGATGCCGAGAATCACGTCGGCGACCCTTCGACGGTTGCAGTACTTGTCATCCAGCGACGCGAAAGAATCGGCCCGGGATGGATTCGAAGATTCGCATCGTGCCGATCAATACCGTCGATGCGGCTTTCTTGGATCGGCTCGCAATCTGTCTCGAAGAACGGTTTCTGGGGAGCGTCATGGTCGAGCGATCGCTGGCCATAGCGCGTAGCGCGCTCAATGCGACCCGCGCGCAGCTCTTCGTTTCAACGCTCAACACCAAGGTGCGGCGCGCCCATTCCGAGAGCGACGGCATCCTGCTCGCCATTACGGACTTCGATCTCTACAAAACCTCGCAGCGTTTCATCTTCGGCGATGCCGACGAGACGCAAGCGATTGCTTCGGTTTCGTTGCACCGCCTGCGCTCCGAGTTTTACGGCGAGCCGGGCGACCTCAATCAGCTCTTCCAACGCGCGCTCAAGGAGTGCGTCCACGAGCTCGGCCACGCTTTCGGTCTACGACACTGCTACAACGCCCGCTGTGCGATGTACTACTCGAACTCGATCTTCGAGATGGATAATAAGATGCCGCACTTCTGCAACGTCTGCGACCGGCGCCTCGACCGGGCGCGCAAGGAGCCTTCGTAACCGCTAGCGCAAGATGCGGGCGTCGGCCATGGCGACGGTTTCGAACGTGCCGTCGTCGTGCTTGACGATCAGAGCGCCGTCCGTCGTAAGCTTGACTGCGATCGCATTAAATGCTTCGGTCGCGCCGTCTTTGAGGATCCGATAGTGCCGTCCCGGAAGTCCGGCCGCGCCTTCCCACGCATGCGCGACGCGTTTCGGCGAGGCGAGCTGGCGGAGTTTTTGATCGTACTGATTGAGAACTGCGCGAAGCAGTTCGCCGCGATTGACCGACGAGACGTCGTCGCAGTACGCGGGCGGCGGATCGATCTCCGGATTCTCAATCGGCGGCCGGTGGACGTTGACGCCGATGCCGCACGCGACGCGCGCGGTCGCGCCGGTGATCCGCGAGACGCAGAGGACGCCGGCGAGTTTTCGATCGGCGAGCAACAGATCGTTCGGCCAACGCAGCGTCGCCGCGATCCCGCAGCCCAGCAGCGCGCTGCGGAGCGCCAGGCCCGCCCAAAACGGCACCGCCCAAACGCATTCGGTTGCGATCGTGCGCGGCAGAATCGTCGTGCAGAGCAGAGCCGTTCCGGCTTGCGCGACCCACGAACGCCCCTTTCGTCCCGCGCCGTGCAACTGATACTCGGCGACGATCGTATGTCCGGCAGAAGCGGGATCACCGAGCAGTTCGCTCGCGTCGGCATTCGTGCTGCCGGTCTCCTCAACGTACGAAATCGACGCAAACGGGGTGCCGCTCAGCTCGCGTTCGACCCATGTGTACGGATGCTCGACGTCGTTCATTGAAGGCAAAAGGCTTTAGCGGGCCGTATTGCGCGCTCCTATGGCCGTGGAACGAACGCTCATTATTTGTAAGCCGGATGCCGTCTCGCGCGGTCTCGTCGGCGAGATTACCGCGCGCATCGAGCGGCGCGGCTACGTGATCAGCGCGATGAAGCTCTTCCAGCTCGACGGCGAACGCGCGCGTCAGCATTATGCCGAGCATAAAGGTAAGCCATTCTTTGAAGATCTTGTGAACTTCATCACGAGCGGGCCGATCGTCGCGATCGCGGTTGAGGGTGCCGGCGTCATCGACGGCTGTCGCCAGCTCATCGGTGCGACCGACCCGTTGGCTGCTGCGCCCGGCTCGATTCGCGCCGATCTCGCGCAGACGATCGGCCGTAATCTCGTGCACGGCAGCGACAGTGCGGCGAGCGCCAAACGCGAGCTCGACCTGTTCTTCGAAGATAAAGAGTTCGTCTTGAGCCAGAACTTTTTGGAGCGTTGGATCAAAGATTGAGCGGCAAACCACCACCGCTCATCGAACGCGTGTGCGCGCGCGAAGTGCTCGACTCCCGCGGGAATCCGACCGTCGCCGTTACCGTCGCGACGAATCTCGGTGCGGTCGAAGAGGCGATGGTGCCTTCGGGCGCGTCGACCGGCGAGCACGAAGCGGTCGAGCTGCGCGACGGCGACGACGCACGGTATAACGGAAAGGGCGTGCTCAAAGCGGTGCGGGCCGTCAACGACCTGCTCGGCCCCGCGATTGTGGGGATGGATGCGACCGCGCAGCGCCAGGTCGACGAAAAGCTCATCGAGCTCGACGGCACGCCGAACAAGGCGAAGCTTGGCGCGAACGCGATTCTCGGCGTCTCGCTTGCGGTCGCGCGCGCGGCGGCGGCGAGTTTGGATATGCCGCTCTACCGGTATCTCGGCGGCCCGTCGGCGACGACGCTGCCGGTTCCGATGATGAACGTGATCAACGGCGGCAAGCACGCGTCGGGCGCGCTGCAGTTTCAAGAGTGCATGATCGTACCGCTGGGCGCGCCGAGCGAAGCCGATGCGGTGCGCTACGGTGCCGAGGTCTTTCACGCGCTCGGGCGTTTGCTCCACGATCGCGGCCTGCCGACGCAAGTCGGTGACGAAGGCGGCTATGCGCCGCCGCTGCACACGCCGCAACAGGCGCTCGATCTGATCGTCGCGGCGATCGAGCTCGCGGGCTACGAACCCGGCAAACAGATCGCGATCGCGCTAGACCCGGCGTCGAGCGAGTTCTATCACGACCATGCATACAACGCGCTCTCGATGGATCATGCGATGAGCGTCGAGGAGATGATCCGGCTCTACACCGAGCTTTGCGATCGCTATCCGATCGTCGCGCTCGAAGATGGGCTAGGCGAGAGCGATTGGGCCGGCTGGAAGAAGCTGACTGCGGCGCTCGGCGATCGCATCGAGCTCGTCGGTGACGACATCTTTGTAACGAACATAAAGTTCTTGGAGCGCGGCATCAAGGAACACGTCGGCAACGCGATTCTCATAAAGCTGAATCAAATCGGAACGCTCACCGAGACGCTCGACTGCATCGAGGTGGCGCGCAAAGCCGGCTTCGGCACGGTGATCTCGCACCGTTCGGGCGAGACGGAAGACACGACGATCGCCGATCTTGCTGTCGCAACCGGTGCGGGGCAGATCAAGACCGGCTCGCTCTCGCGCAGCGACCGGGTCGCGAAGTACAATCGCTTAATGGCAATTGAAGCGCAGCTCGGGCAGGCGGCTCGGTACGCCGGCGCTAAGGTGTTTTCGCGCTCGGGCCTGTAGCTCAGCGGTAGAGCGGCCGGCTCATAACTGGTTGCGCGTAGGTTCGAATCCTACCAGGCCCACCACGCAATCGTTTTTCTTTACTCTTATCAACTCTTAACTATCTTTCCTATCACTTCTCAATCGCCGCTGACTCGCCTGCCTGATTCTATCAGCGCATCTAGACAGTTTGCGGCCGATTGGAGCATGACGGGTGCGACGTGGGCTTAAGTGTCGGCGGTGATCGCAACCGACGAGTGTCCGAGCGCCGTCGAAACGACCTTGAGGTCAGCGCCGCTTTGCAGTAGCAGCTCGCATAACTGTGCCACAGATCGTGAAGCCGGACTCTCGGGAGCTTCGCGGCGTCGCGAAGGCGAGCAAAGAGCATCCCGAACGTCGTCGGCACCCACGGCCGACCATCATCGTCAAAGACGAGCGTCTCCGTATCCGGGCGTCCAGCACCGTCTGCAAGAAACCGTTCTGCCTGTTCGAGCCGGTGACGACGCAAGCGCTCGATGACGAAGAGCGGGAGCGGAACCGTCCGGCGCGACTGCTTCAACTTCGGCTCCTTGAAGGCAAGCTCATAGCGAACGCGCGCGCCGTGCGGATTGCAACTCGTTCGATGCGACCTATCTACTCGCAAAGTGCCTCTTTCAAGATCGACATCGCACCAGCGCAATGCTAACAAATCACCACAGCGACAGCCACTCCCAATAGCAGTAGCGATCGCTACCCCAATATCCATATAATCAAAAGCTTCGAGGTAAACATCACACCAGCTCAAAACTGAGTGCAGTCATAACCTAGCGCTCAACGCAACAGCAAATCAGAAAAACTCGACACAAATTTGTCAGCTATAAACCAGAGACCGCTTCGCTCTTATTCAAAGCTCGTCCTCAACTTTCTCCAGACTTCACTTAGCTTTTAAACGTTCTTGACAGTCAGCCTTCTCTTCCATCTTTGCGGTCCCTCGATGCCATGTCTTCCTCGAGTGCGTTCTGGTGATGCTTTCTACCTGGCCTCGATGCAGCTAGGACGAGCCCGAGCGAAGTCTTCATTGTTCGCTCATGTGCGATTCATACTGTCGGAACTCGCCCGCTGCTTATGCGCGTCTCTTACTAGTTGTGTTGATGCCAGCGGTCCAAGAAAGCACCCAGCGTAATGCGCGCTTCTTTAACAGCCTCAGCTTTGGCAACGGAGCGATGCTGATTTTGTTTCTGTAATACCCACCACCCGATGGCGTCTGCCTCACTCGCGAAGCCGCGCTCTACGCCCTTGCGGTATTCGCCGCGCTTGCAATCGAAGGCTTATATTTGACCGTCCAGCTCGCGCATTTTTTGCGCTCGTCGGTCTTTTTGTCGAGGTATGTTTCCTGCCCAATCCAGGCACCGAGTCTGTGTCTTTTCATGAGTCAACTCTTCCTTGTTTCAGTAAGTCTCGTTAACAGTCCTACCGGAAGTAATGAGACCCCAGGCAGCTCCCCGATCCCAGGGGTGCGAACATATGCCTATTGTTCTGTCTATCGCGCAAACGTGGCGTCTATGCCGTAGGTCCAGGAACGCACTAGTTCGCCAGCAACAGCGCTGCGGCACTCTACCTCAAGAGAGCCGTCGCCAAGCACGTCGTACGCGCGCGCAAGCTGCCTCGCTGCTGTTCTATGTACTACTACGCTGTCCACTGCAGTCAACACACGTATTGCGAGCGCGTTAGCGTAGGCGCTCTCTCTATAGCGCTCTCCACTTCGTGGAAAAAGCCAGACTGCGTATTCTATCAGTCCGCGCGTAGTTTCTGAACGCTCTGAGCGACGTTGACCGCACGCAAGTCATCCAGTACGCTGATTACGTCCCGGTCGTAACCGGCAAGCCTTAGGAGTGATAGCAGCTCCCATCTCAGCGCGCCCGCAAGCGCGCACACAGTTTGTGTCGTCGGAAAGTGAGTTCCAGCTGCGTACGCGCTCAGTCTATTGACACTTAGCTGAGACAGAGCTGAGCAGATAGCCCGCCTTATCCGACGCTCTTCTTCTTGCGTCTAGGCTTCGCTGAGCAGCTTTTCAGCTTGCGATAGAAGGTGAGTCCCTACGAACCTCTTTTGCTCCCGACTAAGAAGCGTCGCTATCTGAGTCAAGAGCGACCAATCACAAAAATGTTAAGCATATGATTAGATTTCTACTGTACCTCAGTATAGCATATATAATATTCACATGGACAGCAATCACAAAACGAGAACAAGACTGCGGTCTTAGCGGTAAGACGCGGTATCTGACACTATCTGAAGCGGCGAAAAAGCTAGAGCTCTCTAAGGCGACGCTCAGCCCGATCGAGGTCTGACGTCTTCTGCCCTCGCTGTCAATCGCTCTTAGGCTCTAAGCGCACTTCTGCGAGCCAATCACTCAGCTCCTAAAATCAGTGCCGAAGAGCGCAGTGCCGAGGTTGCTGCATGCCGATTCGCTGGAACGCGATGCAATCGTCGAGTGAGCCTCTGACTATGTCTGTTGCTGAATATGCCGCGGCTTCTGGCCTAAGCGAATATGTCGTGCGGCAAGAGGTTGCCCTCTATCTAATTCCTCATCGGCGTTGCAGTCGCCGCGATTAATTAGAATACTCCGGCGGCCCGCACTTGCACAGCTTGGCCTTGATAAAAGCGAGCCCGCGTGAACGGAAACGCGCCACTGCTAACGGCGCGTCGTGGTGACGGAGACGAGCTTCACTAAGCTGCACCGATAGCCTTCCGGGTCGCGCTTCAGCGCGTGTCCTACGACGCCGCGGATCGTGCAGCATGACTGCGCACGAGATCGCTGCGCGTTTACACGCCAAGCAGAGCGGTAAGACTGCGTGGTCGGCGCGTTGCCCCGCGCATGATGACCGCCGCCCGAGTCTTGCAATCGCCGAAGGACGCGATGTGCGCACGCTGCTTCGTTGTTTCAAGAGCTGTGAACTCGAAAGCATCGTTCGAGCCGTGTGATTATCAATGAGCGACCTCTTTGTACACCGTACTGCATACACACTGCACATCCAGCGTCTGCCGACCGCGGCCGAGCTTTGTGTTGCGCTCGCGCTAGAGGAACGTAACCTTCGCGAACGGTACGGCGTCGAAGTACTGCTTCGCACGAGCGAGATCAACGCCATTCGCGCAACAATCGCGAGGCGGCATGGGATCCAGCTTTCAGCAATCCTGCGTCCGTTGTGGGAAGGTGCGTACGGCGGACGCGAGCGCGACCCCGCATGGCCGGCGCTCTTTGGTTGGGCATTAAGCGTCGCGAGCGTTAGGTTCATTGGCGCGCCGATCGCGTTTGACGAGACGCTGCCGCCGCCGCGTGCCGTGCTAATAGCGGCCTAACAGCTTGCAGCCGATGCGATGCGCTACCTAGAGCGCTACGCACTGCACGCCCTGCGAAACACTGCCGCATGAGTGACGAGCTACTGCTCGCGTTGTGCTTAGACCCCGACTACCTCCTGTTATTTGCCGGCGTTCCGTAAGCGGCCGCAACGCCTACAAGCTCCAACGAACCGGAGTGGAGTGACGAGCCAGCGTACCTGTCAGCGCTGACTGAACGCGCGCCCAACATGCCTGCGAGATGCTGCCGAGCTGTTTACGGCCATGGATAGAAGACGTCTGCGCCCGTATGCGAGTCCCGATTGAAATGGTCGCAGCGCCATGCATCGTCGCGGCTGCTGCGCTCGTTGGTCTGCGCCGTACAATTCGCCCTAAGGCCTTTGACTATTGTACCGTCGTGCCGAACCTGTGTGGCTGCGTGGTTGCACCACCCGGTGCGCTAAAGTCGCCGGCACTGGCCGAGGCGTTGAGGCCCTTTCATCGTCTTGTGGCCGCAGCGCGCGAGCAATGGCAAAATGATGAGAAGAGACGTTCGCAACGGCGAGAGCTTCTGGAGCTGGAAATTTCCGCCCTTGAGTCACGCCTGAAAGCCGCACACAAACCCAAGTCCTCAGAAGACGCGGCAGCTCTCTGCGCTACACTTATCGCCAAACAAGCGGAACTCGATGCATTGATGATTGCGGAGCCGCGCTACGAGACGTCCGACGCGACGACCGAAAAACTCGGTGAGCTTCTGCTGCAGAACCCAAACGGCCTGATGTTGTATCGTGACGAGCTTGTCGGCTGGCTGAGAACGTTAGAGAAGCCGGGCCGAGAAGGCGATCGCCAATTCTACCTGGAGGCGTGGAACGGCACAAACGCTTTCCACGTCGATCGCATCGGCCGCGGCTCATTATACATTCCCGCGCTCTGCGTCAGCATTATCGGAACGACGCAGCCCGGTCCTTTGCGCTCGTACATTCGTGAAGCCTTGTGCGACGGTTCGGGCGCCGACAGCCTCCTGCAGCGCGTGCAAGTCATCGTGTGGCCTGACCAATTTCCAACCATGCAATATATAGACAGCTTACCCAACGAAGTGGCCAAGGTTGAGGCTTGCAATGCATTTGAACGGCTTCGTGAGCTCGACGCGAGCGAATCCAGAGTTGATTGTAACAGCGTTCCCTTTGTGCGGTTCGATGATGCGGGGCAAAGCGTCTTCGTCGCCTGGCTGACCGACCTAGAGAAGAAACTGCGTTCCGACGAACTTGCGCCCCAACCCGCCTTTACCGCTCATCTCGCGAAGTATAGGAGCTTGATGCCGACCCTCGCGCTGGTGTTTGCACTTCTCGACGACCCGGCGCGTGCTCGGGTGCCCGAGTGCTCCGCGCGCCTTGCGGCGGATTGGTGTGAATTTCTGGAGGCTCACGCGCGGAAAGTCTACGCGGAAGGCGGCCGGGTGCTCGCGGCGCGATGCCTCGCCGAACATATCGAAGACGGAGACGTGCAAGACGGTGACACCGTGCGCGACCTCTACCGGCGCGGATGGTCGAACCTGCGCACAGCAGAGGCTGTCGAGAATGCCGCGAAACTGCTCGAACGGCTGCATTGGCTGCGGATCGCGAGGCCGACATGCGATGGGGCCCCCGGCCGGAGACCGTCGCCTGCGATTGTGCTCCACCCGACCCTCCAGCCGCGGGGGGAGGACTAAGTGGCGACCTTCGTCCCGCGTTGGTCCGCGAAAACTTCTGGAACCATTACGGAGCCCGCTGACAAAACCGACACAAAGGCTTCTGTCTGTTCTGTCGGTTCGCTCCTGTTGCGTTTCCAGAATATCGTCGCAGCCGACGCGGTGCTGGCCGCGCAGCGCCTCTTGCGCCAAGGGTGCTTCCTGCCGGAGCCCGCGCCATGTGCGTACCATTGCGGTTATCCCCGCGAACGCTGCCGGCGTTGCGGGGCGCTGTGGACGGAGCACTATCCGGCGCCTTAGGCCGGTGCTAAAATAGCGAGGTGCGCGTAATAACCCAATGGCTACGCGGGAGGCTTCAACAATTTATCTTTGCGCCAAACCCTAACGTCTATGTGGCTGGGATTCCCGCCGAGGTGTTGCTAATTAGAGTTCCCGGTGGCGGGAGCGTTGCGATTGATAGGCTTAGCCGAATCGGGGCTTGGGAAGTAAGCGCAGCCTATGGGATTACTGACCTTTCTAAATCAATCGCATCGAGCTTTGGCGAAAGCTCTCCTACCACGTTGCGAGATTCGTCTAGCAGTTGCGTGGCTACGCAGTCGTAAGTTCCAGGATGGCATTCACCATTAATGTGGCCGCGCACAACCCAAACGCTTAGCGTTGGCGACGGCCGTTCGCTGTCGGCGCTTTCGATCGTAAACGTAGGAAGCTCGGGGTCCATTGCGTTTTGCATCGGCCCCTGCCACATGCCACGGATCGAGTGCCTCGGCGGTATCGCTTCGGCCGGTCGATAATAAACTTCGAATTGGCCTCCAACCTTGGCTTTAGCCATCGTCGCTCATGCCCCGCCGCCCCCGTCGCATTGGCTAATGCGTGGCCGCCTTACGTTCACTACTTTGTGCACAGTGGCAGCGCGGCCGTAAATGGCGGCCTCGTCGTGGGTTGGTCGAGCCCAGAGCCAATCAGAGGTTGAAAGGCCGTCGTTTCGCAAATGACGACGTTTTGTTCTCACGAGGTGCTGCAAATCTTATTCCAGCTATTTAAGCCCGCATAAATATCGCTACTGATTTGCTCAAAGATTGGCAGGCCTTCAGTAAGGAGCGCATCCGCTTGCGAGTAGGAAAGCCTGCTGCTTTCTGCCGCGGCGAGCGCATTGGCGGCGTTTTGCTGTGCGACTATCGCCTAATTGTTGTACGTGGTCGTGGTGCGTGAGGTTAAATAGCAGTTGGCGCTGTTTGCGGACCATGAGTAACAAGTCGCATTGCCGCTAGAATACGAGTAGGAAGAGGGGTTCATGCCGGAGGATAACGCCTGTGCGATTCGTGCGCGTGCAAGTTGTCGATTTGCGTTGTTAATCCCGCGCTCAAATTGGAGTGCCAAGCGGTTGTATAGGTCGGTATATGTGATCGTCGTCGATATCGCCTGGAGTCTCTGAGATGCCCTGGCCTTCTCCTGGCCATTAAGCCCGTTTGCAGCGTCGCCCGCGGCGCTTAACGAGGCTCTGGCCGTTTCGAGGTTGGTCTGGGCGGTGTTAAAATCATCCTCGACCGCCGTAAAAGCTCCGCCATATCGCGCCGTTGTCGTCGCGAGCACTTGAGTGTCGTTGTTTCCTGCGTTGCGAACGGCGCTAACCGCGTCATTCAGTGCTTCAAGCGCACTTACTATACCTGGCTTGAAATCGTGACAATACGCATGAGAAGGCGTTGCGGTTGCCGCCGCTTGTGCCGGCGCAGCCTGTTGGTTAAGGGCCGGCGGCACGTTTATCTTCGCGACGAGCGCGCGCACGTCGTCATACTGTGACGAGTGCAAACGTTGTGCAGTGGCTAGGGCTAGCGCAGTAGCTCTTGATTCATTCGCATTCTGGCCAACGCTGTAGAGTGTGTTTGCGTAGTAAGCCAACAACAGCTCGTGCATGTACAGATCGGATTCGCGTTGCGCACAACGATAAAACAGTAGCGCAGCTTGGCGCAGCTTTTCCGTCGCTGCTGGGTCGGCCACAGCGAGCCCTTCCGTCCCCTCCTGCCTTAGAGCGAAGGCGCGCGCGGCGTCCTGGCACGACTGCTTTAACGAGCTTTCAGCGGTTTGTGCTGCAGCCGGTTCCGACATGGAACATGTCAGTAGCGCAAAAAACGCGACTACGAGGGTGAGACTGGATACGCCGAGCAGCTTCATCGTCTTAGACTCCAACCATCCGATGCGGTCGCCGCTGAAAGCGCCAGCCGAGTCACTGGCCATTTTCGCTTGCTCGATCGCCAGCCGCGATCGCCTCTTTCTCACAGGTATAAGCGCCATGTTTCGTGCGCCCATACCAACGCTCGCCCTTGTAGTGATAAATGCCGCTCGGAATGTTAAGCCAAACGACCACGTCACGTGGACAATGCGCCTGGGCCGCGCTCTCTGTGTCGAAGAGCGGCGGTAATGATTGCGCAACGACCGCGGCGTGTGCTACTGGGATGGGACCAGCCATGACCTGACATGGAAACAGGGTCGCAAACGCAAAGAGCGCCGCAAGCAAAGCGAAGCGCTTAATCATTGCCTACCTCCCGGCCCAGCGTTCTGGGTCCTGTACTATCTTGCATCGTCCACGGCGCATCGGTCAATTTAGGCTAAAGCCGGCTCAGTTGGCCTATACGTGGGCACTGAGCCGAGCATGGAGCGAGCCTGCGGCTTCGATCGAAGCCAGCTGTACAGCGACGAGGGACCACCGATCGGCGAGGTGAGCACGGAGCTTTGAAGCGCGACGGCACTTGAGGTCGCCGTCTTGAGCGCTTGCGATGGAACTGAGCGGGGCCCGGAAGATCATCTGCATAAATCGGAAAAAAGCCCTAGTCATTAGCGACTATCTACAGAAGGGCGCAAACCTGCAACGTTTTTCCCAACGGCCTTTACCGTGATATTCTTTGAGCTTTTTTTTTTTTTTTTTTTTTTTTTTTTTTTTTTTTTTTTTTTTTTTTTTTTTTTTTTTTTTTTTTTTCTACTGTGAAAAGATCAGCGCTACTTAAAGCCACACCACTCGCGCTGCTAATAGCAGTGGCGAGATGCAGCAGCTCACATAGCTCGTTGCCGCCCGCCAGTGCTATTGCGCTAACGAAACCAGGCTGTGCTGTACTACCATATGTGCCACCGAGCATAGTGCGGTGCGAGCGCCTTGTCTGGTATACTCCTCTTCCCGTGCCAAGTCATCCAAGTTTGATGATTACCAGCGACTATTCTTTTTTCATTTCTCCCAATGCACATCGAACAAAATGTGCAAGTGTAGCAGCAATATGCCACCTCCCTGCTATGACAGTGAGCCCTTCCATCAAATCTATTCAGTAGCTCACCTCACAGCTATATATGCTCATGTGATACCGTTACCTCTTTAGCCTATAATGTATAATAATCACCTAACCTACTCATATTATCTCTACCTCTCCATATCTCCCTTCTTCAATCTAATAAACAACACTTAAATCTTAATCTTTTACTAATCTATATCTAAATACTATACTACTTTTAACTCTTTTCTCGTGTCTACATAAACCTACTAACACTAAGTTCCCTATTATCGCTATTATCATCTATTTCTAGTTAGGTTCCTTTGTGGCGATTTTGCGCAGTCGCCCTGCGTATATTTCTTTTTTATCTGTTTGATGGCGGCATTGAATTGTTTTAAAAATCTCACTACGCCAGTTATATCTTATATTACTGTGTATTTTTACGTATAACTATCATCTCTCATTTTAAATCAAAACATTTCAAAATCTTCTCCTACATTTCTAAGTTTCATAACTTTCTCTGTAAGTTTTATCAATTATTTAATTGATGGTGCAGTCTCTCTTATATTTGTTATACTGTAGCGCAGTACCTACCATCCCAATCATCTTTCAATGCTTCCCTAATAATACATCTTAAATCATCTTTACTATACTTAACTGTGAAGTTGCATTAACCTATACCATCTACCTGAACATAGAACACTTAAATTCATGTTCTAATTATTTCTCTTCATAGCGCTTGCGACTACCACTCCTACATCCGCCTAGACTCCGCCGCCGCCTCACGTCGCGCTTGATTACGAGCCAGCCAATTCAGCCAAAGCTGACAGCGCGTGAGGTATCGCATATTCTCCAAGTGCTCTCGCAGTTCAAGCCGTGCCAGCGTCCGTTGGTACGCTACGTAATTGCCCCTGGTTATACCAAGGACTATGTTGCGCTATTCTTCTATAGCCCCCGCAAACCCGAACCTACTCCGCAGACCCCCGTTACGCCTGACCCTACCACGCACTCATTATGCGAAGACTCGTGAGCGTTCCTACTATGCACGTTTTCTACGAGCCCATGCTCTACTATGCCCTAAGCATCTACCTATGGTGACCGCCCGAACTCCCCGAGAGCAACAGCGAGCGCAGGCGAATATCCAGTGTGACATCGCGCACCAGCCCTGTCCGCCAATCTCCAAATGACGCCCTGCTCTGAGCACCGCGTACCTTGAGCGCCTCATTTTGTAAGCGTCTCATTGCGAGCATAGCACAGCACCTCGCAGCGAAGAGCCTCGTTCTAAAGTATCTTAGCCCCTTGTATGATGTTAGGAGAGCAGGTCACTCTGGTTTAACTCCTTGTGTTGTAACCCCGCGATATAGATAGGCGACCTGCCCGTTAGCGTCCACAGAGATCAGACCGTATCGTGAGCACTCTCATCGCCTGTTAGCTCTAATGCACAAAGTCTATCTAGAAGCACTCCGTTACTATATATACACTCCGCTCTCATCTTTCCTGGTAATCTACCTGTCTAAGTAAACGTTTCACTCTTGTCTCTTGAGCTATCACTCTGAGTCAAAGAAAGCATTTCCTAACTCTCCGAAAGCGTTCTATCTGTCCATCGCGTCTCTTAAGAACCGCCACTCTGTCTATGTGCACATTTGCATATAGTCAACCCTCTCTTATTCCTAAGCCCTTCATCTTATCTTCATGGCCTCTAGCAACACTTCAGCGTCTTCAATCCATCTCTCATCAAATCATTCTCGCAGAGCTAGCTGCTACTCACTAATACCTATGCCGTTTATGCATCGCTTATCTCACTCTTCTGTAGTAGCCATATCTCCCGAGCTTTGCGTTCCTCCACCGCCTTAAATCCTCGTGCTGCAAGCTCTAATGCGCCATTACTAGCACCTCAATACCACTCTCTCTCATCTATCCGTTTACTCTCTATCCTCAGACTTTTCCGTCTTTACTGCCTCTTTCGGGAAGTCATCGCCACTCTTCACTAACAGATCTCGCAGGTCTAGCGCAATATTCTCCAGCATTTTTATTACCATCCCTACCTCAAGCGACTGCTCTATTTACTTACTTCGATCCCCTTCATCTGTGAGACTACTACCTTATCCATCCTTTCTTATATCCCTCACCTCTATCTCTTCCAGTCCTCCAAAGCTGTCTCTTCATTCTCTTTACTATCTCCTCTTTAGCTACTCTCTGTAACTTCCATTCACTCTCTCACCCTACTTTGTAATACTCTCAATGCTCTCTTTCTTAAATCTCTTTACATACCTTCTATTTTCTCCCTTCTCTTCTACCCTACTCTTCTCATATTCTCAGAGCTATTACTCTCTGCTTTAAAGCACAATCTTCTCATCATCTTAGCTTTCATTCTTAAACTCTTTTTCCTCTCCTACTTCTTTCTTCTTTCCTTCTTTCCTTTCTATCATATTACTCTTCACTCTTTATACTTTATCTATCCCATTGTTTCCTCCCTTCCAACTGCTTATCACTCATTACTTCTAACTCACTCTCTTCCTTGCTCTCTATCTCTTTGCATTTTCTTTAATATTTTTATTATATCCTTCTCCACTCAAATAGCTCGCCCGTCAGCGCTCACCGCAAAGTGTGAATTCGTCTCGCTCTCTTCTCTAGCTCTCAGCACAAATCTTTCTTAGCTAAGCTAGCTCTTTCTCAGCTACCTCCTTAAGCTTCTCATTCCTACCCTTTTTCTTATCTCTTCTCTCTCTCTCAATCACCTTTAACCTTTTTTGCGTATACCTCAAATGAGTCACTTAGCTAGCTCTTAACTCAAAAGTGAATTCGTTGCGTTGCTCTCCCCTCCCTTATCTAACTCCCCTCCCTTCTCTTTCCTTGCCTTCTCCTCTTTCTTAACTCAATTACATAACTCTCAACCCTTTCTCTCTCACCAAAAGCGTTGTGCACCTCTAGCACAACCCGCTATTACGACTCGGAACAACTCGGAACAATGAACTGCCGCCGATCGCCACGAATCGCATCCATCGCCATGTCTCGCACCGCTCAAACACGAAACGGTTGGATAGGCACCTGCAACGAGCCCGAATGAGCTCCAGAGATTCGAATCCTACCAGGCCCAGGTCCCCGGTACCAAATTTCGCGTCTGTGGCATCCAAAGGGCACGGCCCCACGTTACACTGACGCGCGAAATGGCTAGCGAGATTGCTGACGCGCCAAATGGGGGTAGCGCCGGAGTGTTGCGGGGGCTGACATACGCTGTCTGGACCATATGCCTAGTGCTGCTGGGCGTGGCGAGCGCTGTCGCGCATCCACTCGGGAACTTCACGATCAACCACCTCGCGCGAATCGAGACCAGCGGCCGGACGCTATACGTCCACTATGTGCTCGATATCGCGGAAATTCCGACGTTTCAGATCATGCACGCTGCCGGCGATTGGACGCCGGCGCGGGTGCGTGCCTGGCAGCGCGAAGAGGGCGCGCTCGTCGCCGGCTCCCTCTCGCTGACGTCTGACGGCGTCGCGGTTCCACTGCGGCTCCAGCGGACGTCGGCGCGGCTACGCGCCGGGGCCGGCGGTCTACCTATCCTCTACTGGACGGGGGATTACGTCGCAGCCATCCCCGCCAAGGCGGCGATGTCGCTGCGCGATTTCGTCTATGCCGATCGCCGCATCGGGTGGAAAGACATCGTGCTGCCCGGCCTCACCGATCCAACCGACGAGCTGCGTTCCTATCCAAACGCACTCATCGGTTCGCCGCGACAGAACGACGCCGCGAGTTTCAACGTATCCGGCGGGCGCATCACGCACGCTCGCGTGAGCGGCGAGTATGAATCGGGGTGGGGCGCAACGTCCATCGTTCGCGCCTCGGCGTTATCCGATCTGCTCGCGCGAGACGGGCAGACTCCGCTCTGGATCGCGCTGACCATTCTTGCCGCTTTCGGGCTTGGTGCGCTGCACGCGCTGGAGCCGGGCCACGGCAAGGCGCTGTTGGCGTTCACGCTCGTTGGGGCGCGGGCCACGTTCCGCCAAGCCGCAATCCTTGCGGCTGCTCTGACCGTCGCACACACGAGCGCGGTCATTCTGCTGGGCCTCCTCCTCTGCTTTGCGGCCGGCTTTGCATCCGAGACCGTCTTCGTTTGGATCACGTTGGTCTCGGGCGTCGCCGTAGCGGTGATCGGCGCGCGCAGCCTGTCGAGCGCAATCGCGCGAGCCAACCACGAACGCGCGCACGAACGAGCGCACGCGCGGGGCGAGGAACACGACCACCATCACCACGCCGGAGAGCACGGTCACTCGCATGCGATCCCGGGAAGCCGGCCGCTTCAGTTTCGCAGTGCGGTCGTGGCGGCGATGAGTGGGGGCATCGCACCATGTCCCGCGGCCATCGTCGTCTTGCTCACGGCGCTCCATCTCCATCGCGTCGGCTACGGCGTGTTCCTCATCGTCGTGTTTAGCCTCGGGCTCGCCGCCGTTCTCACTGGCCTCGGTCTCATGGTCGTGCGCGGCGCCGGGTGGCTAGGGCGCCAAAACGGATTCGCCCGCGTGGCGCACGTCGCGCCGTTCGTTACGGCGTCCATCATAGCGATCATCGGCTCGGTCATGCTCGCGCAAGGGCTGATCGCCGCCGGACTTCACGTCACCGAACCGGCGGCAGTGGCAGCCGTGCTCCTGTTCGTCGCACTCATAGCTTGCTGCTCGGTACTTCTCGCGATGCGGACCGCGCATCGAACACTTGTTATAAAGGAGACTACATGAAACTGCTTCGGTTCGTTGGAACGATAGCGGCAGTTTTCGTGCTCGCATTCTCGTTGTCGCTCTACATCGGTAAGGTGGCTCGAGGCTCCGATCACCAAGACTCGCCTACGGTCGTTGCCAACCCACTGGCCGATATCACCGACGTCTACGCCTTTCCCGATCCAAACGATGCGTCGAGGGTCGCGCTGGCAATGGACGTCCGCCCGCTCATTCCCGCGGGCATGACCGGCGGAATCGCTCTCGATCCCAACGTTCTCTATCAGTTCAAGATCGCGACGAAGGGTGTCGCCACGAATACATTCACGGAAGACCGAGTGATTCAGTTCACCGCGGATACGACCGGAACGTCACAGCAGATCACGCTCTACGGACCGGCGAAGCCGAACGAAGTCGGAACGACGAACACGCTCGTCGCAAAGACGGGTACGTTTGGGTTCGGCAAGGTTGCCGCAATCGCCGGCGGCATTTCGGTCTTCGTGGGACCGCGGCGGGATCCGTTCTTTTTCGATCTCGCCCAGTTCTTCAAGATCGTTCCGGATCGCAACTATATGAACCACCCGAATCCACCTCCGCCAACCGCGAGCTCGTTCCGCTTCAAGCGGAAGGGGCAGAAGATCATCCTCAACGGAGTCAACTACGGTACTGCCGGTTCGAACGGTTGTAACATCGCGGCGGCGCACGACTTCCTGGCGCCGTACGACGTCCTCTCGATCGTGATCGAAATGCCGAAAGCGTTGCTCTCGGGCTCGGGCGGTCCGCCCGGCGTGATCGCGCTTTGGGCAACGACCGCCACGCCAGACGGCCAGCCGGAATAGGAGTGCATCAATGAAATCACGTTATACCCTCGGCCTCATCGCCGTCGCAATCGCGGGCGCCATCGTCGGCGGCTGCAGTTCCAGCAGGGTCGTGCCGCCGGCCGGCGGATCGGGCGTTTCGGACTCGGTTAGAACCGGCGCACCGCTCGCAAAGAAATCGTACATCCAGATCGAGCTGCTCTCACGACCGGCGGTCAAAGAGGCATTTGAGATGTACGAAGACCACAACAAGACCAACCGCTCCGAACCGTATGCCGATCACGTCCTCAAACGGCAGATTCGAACGTTTGCCGAGGCGTTTCGCAGCCGGAAGACGGCGGTAACGCTACAAGCCATTCTCTATCCGAACGTCATGAAGGCCGATCTTTCACAGAACGTGACGACGGCATCGTACCTCGGATACGAAACGGGCGGAGCGACGGGGAGCAAGTTCGGCGGACGTGGTCTTGACGACGACGTCATCGACATCTCGCTCGGAGCGCTCTTCGGAAACACGCTCTCGGCATTGGGGCTTATTCCCGACGACCATAAGGAAGCGCCCTGCCTGGCTACCGACAACGTCGCGTACGATAAGTCGAATACGACGATGTTCCCATACATCCAGGCGCCGCTCTAGCCGTGAAAGCACCTGGGGCGATCGCCGCTTTTGTAGCGGCGGTCGCCGTCGGAGCGGCGTGGCCATGGTTCGCAGCGCATCGCGCGCAGGCGAGCGTGGCCGCGCCGGCTCCGATTTCCTACGACTACCGTCAGCGTAACGCGATCGTCGCATTCTACGAAGCGCAATCGCGGAGCGATCCGCAGGATCAAGTGACGCTGCGAATGTTAGCCGGATCGTACCTTCAGCGCTTTCGTGAAACCGGAGACCTCACCGACGTCACGCGTGCGCTTGGGGCCGCGAATCGTTCGATAGCGCTGCAGCCGCAAGGCAACGCGCCGGCACTGAGCGTTCGCGCCGCCGCCGAGGTCGCATTTCATCGCTTCGGCGCGGCGCTCGCCGACGAGCGTGCGTCGGTCGAGGCGATGCCGTTCGACGACGACGCTCGCGCGCAGACCGCGTCGATTCTCATGGAACTCGGCCGCTACGACCAAGCGCGTAATATTCTCGACCATCCGACGCAGGCCCACCCTACGCCCACGTGGATGTCGATTCGCGCCCGCTACGACGAGCTGACCGGCAATCTTCGCGGGGCGCGACTCGTCATGAGCGAGGCGACCGAGACGGTCGACCGTATGATCTCGATTCCCGCCTACACGCGTTCCTGGTACCACCTGCGCGAAGCGCAACTGGCATTTGAAGCCGGCGACGCAAGCGCGGCAAGCGACGGGTTCAACGAAGCGCTGCGTGTCTATCCGGACAACGCGATGGCCCTGCTCTTTCAAGCCAAACTCTACCGCGCAGAGCACGACTGGCGACGGGCGCTAGCCTCGGCGCAGCGCAGCGCGGAGCTCTATCCGCTGCCGCAAGCACTCGGCTACCAAGCCGACGCGCAACGCGCGCTCGGCGACACCGAAGGGGCGCGGCGCACGGATGCGCTGATTCGCGCCGAACAGACGCTCTTCAACGCGCAGGGCATCAACGACCGGCTGTTGGCCCTCTACTACGCGGAACATCACGAACACCTCAGCGACGCGCTGAGAGCCGCTCGCTCCGACATCCTGAAGCGCGGCAACGAGATCTATGCCGACGACACCATGGCGTGGGTGCTCGCAACGATGGGCCGCTGGAATGCGGCACGTGTCTACGCGCGCCTGGCGATGCGCTACGGAACCCAGGATCCGGAGATCGAATATCACGCCGGCGTCATCGCCCGGCATGCCGGCGACGAGGACGAAGCACGCCGCGATTTGCACGACGCGCTTGCGACCGACGCCCAGTTCCATCCGTTCTACGCCGACGATGCGCGCCGGCAGCTCGCGGCGATGGGCGGTTGAACGTGCGGACGCGCATTGCGGGCCTCTATGCGATCCTCATCGGCCTCAACGTTGGCGCGTGGGCGCTCGCCATTACGGTCTTCTGGACGCATCCGGTACTGCTCGGAACGGCGCTGCTGGCGTTTACCTTTGGACTTCGCCATGCCGTCGACGCGGACCACATCTGCGCGATCGACAACGTCACGCGTAAGCTCATGCAAGAGCGCCGGCGTGCGATCGGCGTCGGGTTCTTCTTTTCGCTCGGGCACTCCACCGTGGTCATCGCGCTTTCGCTCGCGATCGCCGTTGCCGCGGCGAGCGTCAAGACCTATCTCCCGTCGTTGGAGCGCGTCGGCACGCTCGTCGGCACGTCGGTTTCGGCGACGTTCCTCTTGATCGTCGCGGCGATCAACTTCATCGTGCTTCTGGATATCTTCGCTGCGTTCGCGCGAGCGCGCCGCGGCGATCTCGTAGAAGACGAAGCGATTGGCGCGATGCTCGACCGGCGCGGCTTGATCGGCCGATTCTTCCGCCCGCTGCTCAAACTCGTCGACCGCAGCTGGAAGATGTATCCGATCGGTTTTCTTTTCGGCCTGGGGTTCGATACCGCGACCGAGGTAGCATTACTCGGCATCGCGGCCGTCGAGGCGGGGAAAGGCTTACCGGTCTTTGCGATTCTCATCTTCCCGTTGCTCTTTACCGCCGGTATGTCGCTCATCGATACGACCGACGGAATCGTCATGGTCGGCGCGTACGGCTGGGCGTTCGTCAAGCCGATGCGCAAACTGTACTACAACCTCGTCATTACGCTCGTTTCGGTGCTCGTCGCCGTCATCGTCGGCGCTATCGAAGCCACGAACGTGATCGCCGACCAGCTGCAGCTCAACGGTGGCCTTTGGGACGCGATTCGAGCCGTCAACGACAACTTCGGGACCCTCGGCTTCATCATCATCGGTCTGTTCATAGCAAGCTGGCTCGTATCGGTCGGCGTATATAAGGCCCTTCGCTACGACGAAGCCGAGGAACGCGTGGTAGTGGGGTGAATCCTAGCTGGCCCACACCGCGAGGCCAGGTACGATGCACACGATTGAAGCTCCGCTCATTAGCACCGACGAACGGGCATTCCCACGGCTGACTGAGGCGCAAGTCGCTAGGGTCGCCGCGCACGGGCAGAAGCGTAAGGTTCGTGCGGGCGAGGTGCTCATGGAGCAAGGCGAGAGCGTCCGCCCGTTCTTCGTCGTCCTCTCCGGCGAGGTGCACGCCGTCCGTGCGTTGGGCGAGACGGAGACGCTCGTCGCGGATGTGGGGCCGCGTCAGTTCACGGGCGAGGCAAACCTGCTTTCGGGGCGCCCATCGCTCTTTCAAATCCGCGCGGCCAAAGACAGCGAGGTGATCGAGCTCGATCGCCACAGCGTGCTCGCACTCATGCAGACCGACGCCGAACTGGGCGAAATTGTGATGCGTGCCTTTATCCTGCGACGGCTCGGCTTGGTGACGTCCGGCATCGGCGACGTGGTGCTCGTGGGTTCGGTCCATTCGAAGGATACGCTGCGAATCAAGGAGTTTTTGACGCGCAACGGTCACCCGTATGCCTATATCGATCTCGAGCGCGATTCGGATGTCGAGCGCGTGATGGACTGCTTCCATATTGCGGCGACCGATATCCCGGTCGTCATCTGCCGAGGGCGCGACGTTCTTCGCAATCCGACCAATCAAGAGATCGCAAAGTGTCTCGGCTTCAACGAATCGATCGACCTGACGGAGATTCGCGATATCGTCGTCATCGGCGCCGGACCGTCGGGATTAGCGTCAGCCGTGTACGGTGCGTCCGAGGGTCTCGACGTGCTCATCATCGAGACGAATGCACCGGGCGGTCAGGCCGGCTCCAGCTCGCGCATCGAGAACTATCTCGGCTTTCCGACCGGTGTCTCGGGACAAGAGCTTGCGGCGCGCGCGTACTCGCAAGCCGAGAAGTTTGGAGCCGAGATGCTCGTCGACGACGGCGTGCGCTTGCATTGCGATCGTCACCCGTATACGATCGAGACGACCGACGGTTCGCAGATTCCGGCCCGCAGCATCATCATCGCGACGGGCGTCCAATACCGTAAGCTGCCGCTGCCGAACATCGAGCTGTTCGAAGGTGTGGGAATCTATTACGGCGCCACCAATGTTGAGGCGCAGCTCTGCACCGGCGAAGACGTCGTCATCGTGGGCGGCGGGAACTCCGCCGGCCAAGCCGCCGTCTATCTCTCCCAAAGGGCAAACCGCGTCTTCGTGCTGGTTCGGTCGGATGGTTTGAAGGCGAGCATGTCGCGCTACCTCATCCGGCGGATCGAAGAGACGCCGAACATCGAGCTCAAGGCGCATACGGAGATCGTCGCCCTCGCCGGCGGCGATCACCTCGAATCGGTGACGTGGAAGAACAACCAAACCGGCGAAACGCAGGAGCACGCGATCCGCCACATTTTCGTGATGACCGGCGGCGTCCCGAACACGAAATGGGTCGGCGGTTGTATCGCGCTCGACGACAAAGGCTTCATCAAGACCGGCCCCGAGCTCTCGCCCGAGGAGCTCAATGCAAAACACTGGTCGCCGCTGCGACATCCTTATCTGCTCGAAACGAGTTTGCCGGGCGTTTTCGCGGTCGGCGACGTTCGGAGCGGCAGCATCAAGCGCGTCGCGTCCGCCGTCGGCGAAGGATCCATTGCCATTTCGTTCGTTCTTCGCGTCCTACAGGAGTGAGATACCAATGGCAGATGACGGTCAGTTGAGTTTTGAGAACGATATTCGTCCGATGTTCACCGATCTCGACGTGGCACACATGAAGCCCGCGGGGATCGACCTTTCGAGCCGTTCCGACGTCGAGGCCAGCGCGGCCGCAATCTACGACACGGTGAGCGAAGGCAGCATGCCGCCGCCGAGTTCGGGTGAGACGCGTTGGTCGACCGATATGTGCGAGCGCTTCAAGCGGTGGTGGGACCAGGGCTGCCCGCCATAAGGCCGCGCTAGTGCGGTAAGTGAAAGACGAAGAGCGAGTCGCCGTAGCGGCTGTGCACGCGCTGGTTTCCGCCTGAAGCGACGGCGATATACTCTTCGCCGTCGATCGCGAATGCGATCGGCGGGGCGTTGACGCCCGCGCCGGTCTGGAAGCGCCACAAAACTGCACCCGTCTTAGTATCGAGTGCATCGAAGTAGCCGTTCGACTCGCCGAGGAACGTGAGGCCGCCCGACGTCGAGACGGTACCGCCCTGCAGCGGCTCGTCGAAGTAATCTTGCCAGACGATCTTGCCGGTATCGACGTCGATACCGGATGCGACGCCGTGGTGCGCGAGAGCCGGCGTGCGTGCTTGGCGATGATGGATGCGAATCGGGCGGCTGATACCGACGGTGACCGCGATCTTCAGTTGCGGATTATACGAAACCGGCGACCAGTTCGAGCCGCCGCCGCTTTCGTTGAGCCCGAGCGGCCCGGTTCGCAGTACGGCGGCAAATGAGTTGGGTTGCGGAACGAACCGCTCGGATATCCGAATGACCTTTCCCGTATCGCGATTCAAGATGTAGAACCACCCCGTCTTGCCGGCTTCTGCGACGGCGTTGACCGCATGACCCGACGTGTCGACGGTATCGAACAGCATCGCGGGAGATGCGGCGTCGAAGTCCCAGACATCGTGCGGCACTTCCTGAAAGTACCAGTTCATGCGCCCGGTCGACGCGTTCAACGAAACGATCGAATCGGTGAAGAGGTTGTCGCCGGGTCGTACGTCGCCGGCGTAATCGGGCCACGGGTTGCCGGTCGCAAAGTAGATCGCGTCGCGCTGCGGATCAGCCGCCGGCACCTGCCATATCGCGCCGCCGCCACGGCGCCACGCCTGCGCGTAGTCGTGATAGGTTGCGCGTTCGCGCGCGAGATTGCGGTCGAGAGGAATACCGCCCGGCGCGGTTGCCGCGAAGGTTCCGGCCCAGTGTTGTCGATCGGTCGCATACCACCGCCAGACCAGGTGTCCGTCGTCGAGCGCGTAGGCGGTGATCGATCCGCGGATTCCAAACTCTCCGCCGGCGACGCCGATTATGACCATGTCCTTGTACGCTAACGGCGGCGCGGTAATGCTGTAGCCGAGTGCGTTGTCGGCCACTTGCACCGACCACTGCACGTCGCCCGTGTACTGATCGAGAGCGACGAGACGGCCGTCGACGAGCCCGATCAGGACGAGCCCGTCGGCCAATGCGACGCCTCGGTTGACGGGGCCACAACAGATGTTCAGGTGCTCCTTGAGCCTTGGAGCGTGGTCCCAGAGCACCTCGCCGGTGCGAGCGTCGATGGCAAAGACGTGATCCTGCGCGCTGCTCAGATACATGATGCCGTTGCTGACGATCGGGGAAGTTTCGAACGCGTCGGCTATTCCGGTTTGGAACACGTAGGCGGGGGTGAGGCGCGCGACGTTTGACTTGGTGATTTGATCGAGCGGAGCGAAACGCTGGTTCGTATAGTCGTGCCCGTAGGTGAGCCATTCCGCGCTATTGAGCGCCTGTCGCACGTCCTCGGATGTGATCTCTTGGACCGACGCCGCGTGCGTGGGCGGCTGTTGACATCCCAAGAGCAGACAAAGACAGCAAAAAAGCGCTAGACGTTTCAGGTGACGCACCTCGCGGATTCAGCGATGGTCGCCGCTTCCGCGAGGGCTGCGGCTCATCCCGCAACCCTCGCTTTTTTTACGATGCCGTTGTGACTTAGCAGCCTCCGATACGTTGATCCGAGCCTGGGCCGGTCCACGCAGCCGGTGATTGCTGCTGATCGCCGCAGATCGTCGGCGTTGGGCGAGGGGTCGGCGTATGCGTCGGCGTCGGCGTTGGATGCGGTGTCGGTGTCGGCGTCGGATGCGGCGTAGGTGTGGCCGTCGGATGCGGCGTCGGCGTACGATACGGCGTCGGCGTCGGAGGCGGACGGACCCACGTTGGCGTCGGTTCCGGCGAGTCCGATGGCGTCGGCGTTGGGCTCGGCGAATGCGTCGGCGCAGGTGACGGCGTCGGCGAGCTGCTCGAACTCGACGAGCTGCTCGAACTGCTGCCGCTGCCACCGCTGCCGCCACCACCGCTGCTGCCGCCATTGCAGCTGCTGCTGGAGCCGCCGCAGAGGTACTGATGGTGGGTTCTCGTTGCGTGATACTCAACGAAATCCGGCGTAACTTGCCACGGATCTACGTCGCCGCGCCACCGTTCCAGATGCTTGCGATCCTCGCCGCGCTTGACCATAAGTTCCGAGCAATCGGGACAGGTGCGCTCTTTTATCTGAGCGTCAGGGCCCGAGAACTGCGATGCGTTTGGATGCGCCGCTTTTAGTTGCTTAAGCCGTGCTGCCGACGCGTCCAAACGAGAATCCTTGACCAGCGGCAGCTCGCTGGGGTCAACGCGCCGTTCGGGCAGCGAGAGCGCGACCGAAATATCGGCTAACGGGAAGGCGTAGATGCGATGGTACGCACGTACCGCAAGAACGTGCGTCATCCGCACGAACTGCGCATAAGGAGAGAAGCGATACGCTTCGTGTTTAGCGGTGACCGTCAGGAAGACCGGCTTCAGCCCGGCCGCGCGCGCGGCGGTGATATCCTGGTCTAAGCGGCGTTGGTCCTCGCCGACGACGCCAACGTGCTTGTTAGCGCCGGGTGAGCCATTTCCGACCGTGTCGGAGGTTG
Organism: Vulcanimicrobiota bacterium; assembly: GCA_963758805.1. Taxonomy (GTDB): domain Bacteria; phylum Vulcanimicrobiota; class Vulcanimicrobiia; order Vulcanimicrobiales; family Vulcanimicrobiaceae; genus Cybelea. The sequence goes on along the minus strand of CAVWWP010000001.1, from coordinate 12,062 downwards.
CGCCGTTGCCGGCTTGCGATCCGGGAATGTCGGGCGTGACCTGCTGGCGGTTCTGTTGACCGCACGCGACGATCCCCGCCACAAAAACAAGTAAAACCGCGACGCTCTTAAGTCCGCGGCCGCGCCAGCGCTTATTGATCGAGTCGAACATCTCCATCCTCCGATGAGCTCCGTACGGGCGCAGCAACTTCGAAAAGCTTACTACCCGCGTTGGCTGAGCTCAAGGAAAATAGCAGAAGCGGCTGTCTAAAAAGATAGTCGGGGGTTAGCCTAAGATTTTCGCAAAATCTTACCGGTCTCGATGACCTCGAACGCGGTGCCGGGAACGTTCTTGAGCTGATCGAGATCGTTGTCGTTCCAGCACGACGACTGTCTGCCACCTTCGCCTTGGAAGTACCAGTTCGTACCATTATCGGCCACGAACATGCCGTACTTCTTCATCGCGACGGCAATGATGCGCGACTGCCCGGTGATGTGCGAGATGTCGTACGACGCTGTCATGCGCAAGCGCAATCCCATCGGAGGCAAGCTCGACTTGCGGCTGCCGCTCGCATAATGCGTGGCGGGATGGATGTAGCCAGCCTGGGTGTCTTGGAACGTGACGCGCAACGCGTGATTGATGACCCCGGCTTTGACCTCGTCGCACTTGACGAGCGCCGGAAAAATCGGCAGCCCGGCAGCGTCGGCGGATGTCCAGCCGTTCGGACGCAGTTTGTTCGAGTCGAGCGGGAAGAGTGCGCCCGAACCGGCGTGCCAGCGCGCTCCGTTGTCGATCGGCTGGGAATCCCACATCTCGTAGAGTTTGCATGTACCTTGCTGCAGCACGAGCACGTGCCGGTCGCCGCCGGCATGTTTGCCGCCTTCGATCTGCGCGTTTGGTGGAATCGGATACGGCCCCGGATTGCTCTGCGATGCATAGAGGAAGCGAACCGGCACTTTCTTCTGATCCGCGGGCACGATGTTAAATGGAATGCCGTAATGCGGATCTTCGCCGAAATCCGGATGCAGGTTGCCCGGCAGCGCCGCGATGTACTGCGCCGATCGTGGATCGAGCGGATACTTCGAAATGTCGGTATTCCACCAGTTATTGGCGGGGAACACCTGGCAACCGCCGACGACCGGCACGTTCGCCGGCGCCGCGCGGCCGAGGCCACTCGCCGCCGGGCCAACCGGCGAACTCGGCAGGCTCGTGCGGCTACAGGCCGCCAAAGCGGAAATGGAAAGAACCAACGCTAGCAGACGTCGCATAGGGGTGCGCTCCTCTACTATGAGAATTCGGCGCTCCGCCGGGTTCTCTTTGCGCTAGCCTGCGCTGTAAGGTAAAATCGGCTAGCCTCAGAAGCTTCCGTAGACTTGTGGCGCCATCGTCTATCGGTTAGGACATCGCCCTTTCAAGGCGGAAAGACGGGTTCGATTCCCGTTGGCGCTAAAAATTACGCTTAAAAAAAGCCGATTTGTCACAATTTTGTCACGTCGGTTTTACGTTTTTGTCACGCGACTCGTTGCGCGAGCGCTCCGGTGGCCGACAAGTCACGCTCCATATGCACCGTCGCATACCGGTCGACGCAGGTATCGCGATTTACGGGTGATTTCGATTATCCGTGAACGAGCACGTTACCGCGCCTTCTTCGGCCACGCGCTTCGCGAATCGTGATATCAACATCCTGGCCTAGAGCCGTGAGCACGCGCATGAGTCGTTCGTATGAGAACTCCCTCGTATCTCCGCGCACTAGTCGGGAGACCTGGGGCTGAGTCAGGCCGACTAGCCGCCCTGCTTCTTGTTGGCTCAGATCCCGACGCGCAAGAAGATCCTGCGATCGTTTCGACAATGCGCGCCTTCGCAAGCGCTTCTTCTGGCCGTGCAATCCTAATATCGGCAAAGAGATTGTTGCTACCGCGTGTCACGCGTTGATCACTTTTTCTTGGCATAGTGTTTCTCATAGTGCTTCTGGGTCGCCTTGAGGCGTAGACGACGTCGCCAATCGTCCTCGTGCACGTCGTCCTAAATGTCCGGTCACCGGAGTCATCGCTCACGGAACCTCGATAACGTCGCGCAGGTTTCCCTTCATGCGCTTGGCGTGAGGATGGTCCTTGCCTCGCTGGATCTGGCGTAGTGCGTAGCCGGTCACGAACTTGACTTCCAGCGGAAACGATGACAGATCGTCCTTTGACGAGCCGATAACCTCCAGCGGCCAGTCCGCTGGCCCCGTGGTCTGCTCGGACGCCACTGGCTTCTTATACCATATTCGGTCTAATCCTACGAGCGGTCTACCCCTGCGCGGGCAAACTGGCTTGCAAGGGAAGGGCCGACAAAGCATGTCGGCGGCGGCGTGGTCTGGGAGCCCACGGTGTTCGCCGATGGGACTAAAGGTGGCACAGAGATAATGGATAGGGTCGGTGGCACCGAATCTTCTATAGTGATCCAGACGTTTTTGGTCAGGTATTGACCTGAGGGCGTGATTTGGGACAGACGGAGACTGTGAGTTTCCGGGCGTTTGACCTGAGGGCGTGATTTCGGACAGACGGAGACTGTGATTTGACAGGTAGTAACTTATATGTTACTATTGGTGCCGATGTCGCTGGCCGTCATCGAATATGTTCGGGAAGACGGGGCTGTACCGTACGCTGCATGGTTCGACGATCTTCCGGCTCAAGCGGCTGCGAAAGTGGCAATAGCCAGAGCACGTCTCGAAATGGGAAACACGTCACCTGTAAAGTGGATCGGCGCCGTCGGCGAGTATCGGATCGACTGGGGACCAGGCTATCGAATCTACCTCGCCAGAGAAGGCGAAGACATCGTAATCCTACTCGGCGGTGGGACGAAGCGTCGTCAACAGATCGATATCGAACGTGCAAGGATGCTCTGGGCGGAGTATAAGGCTCGCAAGGCAGCGGAGATGAAAGCAAAAAGGAAGCGGTGAGGCATGGCTTTGACTCGTGATTCGAACAGGACGGTTGGTGAACGCGTGAAGCGCGATCCCGCCTTCGCAAAGGCCCTCCTCGATGAGGCGCTTACACTATTCCTAAACGGGGAGCCGGATACCGCGCGGCTTGTCTTGCGCGATCTTGTGAATGCCACGGTTGGATTCGAGCGGCTAGCAACCACCACCGGCAAGCCATCAAAGAGTCTGCACCGTATGCTCTCGCCCAAGGGTAATCCAAGCATGGATAACCTCGCTATCATCGTTGGTGCGCTCCGGAAACGGCTTGGTGTTAAGCTCGCCACACGGACCGTAAAAGCGGCCTAAGCAGCGCCAAGGTCACGGTCTCGTCTAACATCCGTCTAACGGACTAGTTAGAATTAGACGGGATTCGTCGGGACTAGCCGGGATTCGAAAACGACAGAACTCAGACAGGAAAGGACTTTTCGGTACTTAGCGGGAGCGGCCGGGACTCCGATTTGCGGGTTCGATTCCCGTTGGCGCTAAAAATTACGGTTAAAAAAAGCCAACTTTGTCACAGATTTGTCACGTCGGATTTTTGTTTTTGTCACGCGACTCGTTGCGCGAAAGCGCGGCGCAACTAATGCCGCCGCGAGTTCGATTCCCGTTGGCAACTTGCGCCCACTAACCACCCTCTCGAATTATCGGCTGCGTGGATGGTGCTTACATGTCACAAGGTGCCCGGCCGCTATTCAGTCGCGCAGTTCTTGCTTCCGCCTAAGAGCTCACAATCCGTTCCCGGCCTCTGGTGCCGGGCCGCGAGGCGCGGCGTCTATGAGTCGCGTACGAAGCCGCGGCCGGCGACCTTTGCTAAAAGTGCGGCTCGGCTTTTCACGTCGAAGGCCTTGAATATCTCCCTGATGTGGTTGCTTACGGTAGATTCGCTGCGCCGTAAGGACTGCGCGATTTGGGCCGTTGATTTACCGCGGCAGAGTTCTTCAAAAACCGCTTGCTGCATCGTCGAAAGCGTCGCCTTCGGCTGTTCGATCGTCTCCCGGAGTTCATCGGCCAGCCAACTGTTTTGATAGTGCCGTAGCTTTTCCGCGATTGTCGGCAGAAGGTCGCGGTTCACCCGTGACGCGGTATTCGCTAACGAGGCACTTCGCCACGCGGAAGTCGTAACCGAAACGTTCGAAAACGGCGCGCGCTTGACGGAGTTCCGCAAGGCCACGGGTTCGGTTTCCCAGTGCAAGCTCCACGACCCCCGTCGAGTATTGCGCAAAAGCGTGTATGCGCGGATCGTGACGATAGTATGAGTGGCGACCTAATCTCGCCAAGGCTGCGATGTTGGAAAAGGTACATTGAAGATCTGGCGGTATCGATGTCGGCAAAAAGTTCCGCTAGCAGAGAGCAGACCCGGCCCGCTCTTCTTCCAATGTCGCAGACCAATCCACTTCCGCGGACAGCTGCTCTGCCTGATCCAACTCGACGCGAGACCACCCGTGCTCCCCGAAGTGACGCGCGAGAAATGATCGGTCGCAGGCAGCGACGACTTTCCAAGCAGTTGGAACCAGCTGCTTCGCGTACGCGCACTTGAGATGGCGAAAGGCGTTGAAATAGTCGCCTTGCATAGCTTTTGCCCAGGCCAGCGACTTTGAGCGCTTGAAATCGAGAACCAGCAAAGTCTTTCGGCCAAGGAGGACCGTTGAGATGCCGCTCGATCTGAGCGATGGCGTCCGGAATATACAGCTCGCGCGCGAGTGCCGCAAGCGTATGGGTCGCGCCCCTTCGCGCCGCGATCTGATGGCAGCCCCAACGCAATCGGTTCGCTATCGTTCGGGTCAAGAAGGCGTAGCACTTCCGTCAATCGCTTCAGCCTGATCGAAAACACGCTCCTCGCAAGGGGAGGAATGAAGGCTTCTACATACAAGCATCAGGATATGCGAGCGCTTTTGAACGGCCTTTTCTTATCAATTCGAGCGCTGCTCGCGCACCGCTCGGCGTCCCCCTCAAACAAGTGACGCCGCACTGAACGGTAGCCCACGGCAGCGATGAGATCGTCATCTTTAAGGAGCTTGGCCGTCTGGAGAGCGGAGTTCAGACGCTCGTCAGCCGAGACAAAGTCGTTCGAGCGAGCATATGTCTCGGCCAGGAGCAAGTCTCGTTCGAGTTGCTCGTGGGGTCTGTCTGCGGGGATGTGCAGATTCATCAGCAAGGGCACGGCCGCGGCAGAGTTCTCGACAAGGACAAGATGGGCGAACGCCGCCTTAAGCACGAGCTCGGGCGGTTCAGCTTCCCCGCGTGGCGGTCGAATAGCTCGCGCTAGCTTCGCTGAACCTACCCTCGCCGTACGCGAGTTCGAACTCACTCTGCCAGACTGGGCGGGCAGGGGCTTTCTTGGAAGGAGGCAGTCGATAAGCAATAAGCCTTCTTTCGGTCAGAAATGTTCAGAGGGCCCGAGCAAAGACCTTCCGACATGGAAGCAGATTTAATAAAATTATACCAGGAACCAGTAGGAAACACCCAATCAGCCAAAAAACCCCGACCTCACCTCTCAAGCGCAAGGTTGAGTCGGAGGTGTTTTATGCGGCCACTAAGGAGATTGAGCTCAATAGGATCGAGCTCGATATGGTATTGCTGCTGGCCAAGGGCTCACAAAGCAAAGACATCGCAAAAGCACTCGGAAAGAGCAGGGGAACGATAGAGGGCTACGTCAGGCTTCTCTACGCAAAACTGGCGGCACGTTCTCGTGCGCAACTCGTTGCACGTGCCTATGAACTCGGATTGATCGAGAGCTTCCCGCCCGAACGCTAGCGACGCTCGGCAGCGATTTGGCTACTTTGCGGAGGCGACAATTTCCAGTGGGCGGCCGGAGATGCGAGCCGCCGAGATAAGATCGAATATGATAGACGTAAGCCCGATGAGCAAGCCTGCCGTTAAGAGTCCCACCGTCGCCATCCCGGAAAGCTCGCCGGCAAGTTCGCCAAGCAGAGCCACCATAAGCCAAACAACTATGTTGATGCCTGTTCTGAACAGAAGGGCCAGTAAGGACTGCGCCCCTAGCGATGGCAAGAGCGAGTACGCCAGCACCGCGCTGGAATAGAGATAGTGACAAAGTGCCCAAAGCAGGAAGAGTCCGGCGCCAAGATCGGCGACGCCCCAACGGCTAAGCCAAAACGAAACCGTAAGCGGCGTCAGAATCAGTGATGGTCCTGCAGACCGGGCAAGTGTCCAAGCAAAGATTCTCGCCCTCCACGACCCGCGGCTTATACTCCACAGTGGCTTGCCCAGGTCGTCCGGAAGCGTTAACGGGATAAAGGCCGGGAGCACAATTAGCAGTACCGTAGCAATATCGGCGGCCGCCGCACGCCAAGGCGAGTTATTGCGCAGCATAAGTCCCAGCCAAGCGAAAAAACCAACTCCAAACACAAGACCTGCGGCCCAACCGATCGCTCGATGCCCCGTGCGTGCGATCCGTGTCACTTCTCGCCATAGATGAGCACCTAAGACCGGATACGACGAAAACATCCGCTGGAAGGCATAGATTACTTTTTCTCGGCTGAAATATGAGCGCAAGCTATGGCAGCTCGGTCGTGCGCCGGCCCGATACCGGCTACGCGCATAGAGCTCGGGATAACTGTCGGACAAGAGGAGATATCCCAAGGCCGTCGACGCTACTACTCCGGCGTATAGCATGACAATGCCGAGTGGTTCCACCGCGCCGCGAAAACGCAAGTAGGCTCCCATCACAGTGACTATGCAACCGCTGAGGACCAGCGCAAGGACCCGACTTCGTTGCGATAGAGCATATACCGGCAGCCTTACCGCGTACAAGAACATTGGAACGCCTAGCAGTATCCAGAACTTCGCGAGTCCAATCTTCATGAGAAACGGTAACCCTAGCACAACGAGGAGGAGCACCTTCAGAATGACGCTGCACAGCCCGCGGATTCCCAGCCATAGAACCGCCGTAGACGATCGCACTCTCGACTGTGAAAAAAAGTAGCTATCGGCGGGCGCGACGCGAAGCGGTATGTCGCCGACCGTTGCGGCAATCAACAAGACACAAAGAAGCAGCAAGAAGCCCGCGGGCGCGTACCAACCCCATCTCGGACTGAAAGTCGGGGCGGGAACGACGTGTCGAGCGTACCGAGCCAGCTCGGCGAATCCGAAGCAGACGACGAGAAAGACAAAGGGGATCCAGTACTTCGGAGTACGGACGAACCTCGTTGTAACGTTGACAGCTCTTCGGCACTCCAGGTAGAGGAGCGAGAAAGACGTCACTGCGTCATCCGGAGAAACCCGTTCTCCATATTTTCGCCGGTTAGCAGCGGCAGGCTTGACACGTCGCCGATGAATACGGGGTCGCCGCGCCGTAGAATTAATAATCGATTGCAGACATCTCGTGCTACCGACAACGTGTGCGTACTGAGCATGATAGCCTTCCCATCCCTTCGGAGGTCGTTCATCATATCCATGACGACCTTTTGTCCAGGCGGATCGAGGCCTATCATCGGCTCATCCAGCAGCAATATATCTGGATTGGTCAAGAGCGCACAAGCCAGCAACGTTTTTTGACGATTCCCTTTTGAAAGGGCCTGTCCGAGGACATCACGATATTCTTCGAGCTGGAACCGTCTTATGAGCGCTCGAGCTTGCACCTGCCAACCCTCAGCTATGCCGCAGCTCATCGCCGTAAACACGAGGTGCTCCCAGACGGTCAGATCATCGTATACTTCTGGGAGCTCCGGAACAAGCGCGATAGACTGAGGGCGCGGATTTTCCCCGCTCGAGTTATCGATCGTGACATCGCCCGATGTCGGGCGCACGAGCCCCGCAATGCACAGTAAGCAAGTCGTCTTCCCTGCCCCGTTGCGACCCAGAAGGCCGACGATCTCTCCGCCATTCATCTGGAGAGAGACGCGATTTAACGCGACGGTCCCGGAGTAGGTCTTCGTAAGGTTCTGAACGTGTAACACCGGTTTTAAATTGCGCCCACGCTTGCCTCAATCCCTTAATGATACATGTTCAGCGACCCGGCGGTCAGCAATGCCTGCGATGTAAGAATGAAGACCGGAGCTACCCAGGCCCTGACTGGACTTAGCCCGGCCACGATGGACATTGCTTTTGCGTTCAAGATCATATTCCATACGGCAAAAAACGATATTCCAGCTAGGTCTTTGGCGAGGTCGCTACGTACCAGCGAGAGCGCACTGAGCCCCGGGACGGCAAGTTGGAGGTCTATCGGAGACGTAAACGCGTTCGGGCCGAGGATTGAGCAAATAATACCTAACACGACGGAGCCGAGGCCGATCGTTGGAATTGCGATGAGCATCGTACTCGCCCAGAGCTGCCGAAAGCCGGCAGCTCCTTTGAAAAGGCCACTGGCCGCGAGCAGTAGCACGCACGTTATCACGACCGACACCAGGAGGTTTGCTATCACCCCAAAGACTGCGAACGACGTGCCAAGCAGGCCCGGATGGAATGCCTGCGCAAGCGCACTTTTCTGTTCGTCGGACACGCCACTAGTCGCGCCATTGCTGCCCAGAAATATAAGCGACGCGTGGAGCTGGGCGGGTCGTTGAAGGGTAAAGCCGATGATGCTCAAGACCGAGGCTACGACGAATGAAGCAAGCCAAGCCGGCGCCTCGCGAATGCGTTCAAGCGCAGTTGCCGGCGCCAGTACAATGTCGACCTGTGGAATAAACGCTCCAGGTGCTCTCGAGGCAGCGTCCATTAGTTTGGCCCTTCCTTTCCCAAGCGAGGCATCAAAGATTCCAAGCAAGACGTCAACAGTCCACGGTTGCGCATATGCCCTTCTACGACCGTGGCACCCCAGGATGCCGTGCTCGAACGGAGCTTACGAACGAAACCCACAACTCTGCTCATGACGGCAGCGAGGCGCTCGTAGTCGCGGTCCGATAACAACGTAAGTTCTGCCGCCATCATGACCGCGGAGAATGAGATCAGGCACATTGCCAGCATTATCCCTAGGTGGAAAGACATAGACACGGCTATCGCGAGATACTTGCTCCACCGATTGAGTAGCAAAAACGGAAATGCCAGCTGGAACGCCATAGTTGCATAGTTAGAAAAGACAAGCAAAGTGGGGTGTTGTAGGAGGTGGTCCGCGACTATGGGGTTGTGGAACTCAGATAGCTGCATGATGTAATAGAGTGCGGTGCCGTCTCGCCACATGCTGCCGGCGGCCTTTTGAAAGCCAGCATCCCAATATAATATGCAGAGCTGGATGACGATGGCCAACCATGCGCCGTTGTGTACGATCGCCAACACTCGCGATCGCAGCCCTTCCGGCGAGACGTATGGTCGTCCGGAAGTGTTGGCAAAAATCATGAAGAACAAGAGGAGGCGAAGTAAGTTATCTCCACCGTCCGATGTCATCGTTGCGACTGTTGCGTACGACGCAAAGAACGCGCAACAGGCTGCCGCCGCCAATCTGGGAGCCCAGCCGAACGCGAGGCAAAGCGCTGCTAATAGCGCTAGGTGATACATGACCTGAAATCCCAGTTCGCCCGGCAAAGCTTCAAAAAGCCCTGCGCCCTCCGCAACGATGCGATGCGGACCGAACAACATGTCCCGCTGCGCGTAGTTAATGGCGTAGATATAGATCAGAATCCAGCCGGAACACGCTCGTAGGAGTGCCATGCCGCGGAGATGCGTGTTGGTCGATATTGACCTCAGGAGCTCGTCCAGAGCGAACAACAGGCTGGTCCTAATGTTGCCCATACCGGCCATCTTCTGGGTGGCTATTCGAAGTGTCAAGGCGCATGGGCGCGACATTTCGGTACGGCATCCAACCCGTCGTCGCGATCACCACACTGACGGGACGCCAAGCGCGCGAGTCTCGCTGTGACCAAGGCCGGAGCGGGCTCTCGGTACCCAATGCGCGCACCGCTATCGCCGAGTTGCCGACAATCTGGCTGCAGGCCGACGAGGCGAGTCCCTGCAGCTCAAGCTTTCCTCGTTCGTTGGACCGCAAATAGTCGGAATCGTGCAAGAGGCACTTCTCGACGCTGGACTTGCAGGCTGCGGCAAGAACGTTAAGAAGGTCGTGATCGACGTCACTGCCGTCATACGATCTCAGTGCATCCGTTGGCATACGAACCAGCCGGACGTACGGGCCAAACGGGTACCGATGCAGTCCCTTAAGAAAGGCACCCTCTAGATCGTACCAACTCGTCGTCGCACCGCGGTTGTCCTTGCATTGGATCAAGACGCCAAGATTGGTATGTTGCGGGTTAGGAGCGAACAGCGACCAGTTCTGCGAGAATAAGGTATCCATATATGTCTGAAGCCGCGGCATCGAAGACGCTTTAAGCGGGTTCAATGGAAAGACATATGCGAGCGTGAGACAGAAGTGCAACGCGAGTATCGCCAGCGTAAAAAGTCCCGCCGCGGCGGTGACCAATCGTTCGAGTGGCTTCATGTTTACCTGGGCGGAGTTCGCCGCGGTGGAATGGCGAAGGCGCCGAAATGCTTCGCCATCTCCGCCAGCGGTGATCAGTGATCAAAGGCAGTTGCGGGTACCTGTGTCGTGCGATAGTGCGGGTTGCCGAGAAGCTGTCCCGCGATGTCGCCCAGTGCGGCCCCAATAGCGCCCCCGAGCGCTCCGGCCACTGCCCCTTCCGGTAAGCCAAAGAGCGCACCGCCGATCGCACCGCCGAATGCCGCTGCCGCTGCCGTTCCTGCAATCTCTGCCACGCCGCCGCAGCAGGCGGGACGAGCGCTCAAAGATGACGGGGCCGAAACGCTCGCCAACGTGGGCGAAGTGTTCGACACAATCATGGTCGCGCCGATCATCGCGAGAGCCAGTGCCATTCCAGGTCGCTTAACCAAGAGATATCCCCCCTTTCTTAGCACGTAAAGAATAGACTCGGTGTGACGATATGGAAGAAAAAGAGACGTCCAGCCGAGATAAAGCGCGTAACGCTCTATGGAAAGCTTAGCGTCCCGTCTCCAGCACTGCAAGCGCATTTTGCGCGTCAGTATTACCTGACGGTTTGCCAATTTACCGGGGGTCGCTGTTAGGCGCGAAAGCTAGGGCAACGGAGAAACGCGGGTTTCATGTCAGTTGTCGAATATCGTCGATTGAAACCACTTCGGGCTTGTCCAAGTGCACGGAGCCAAAGCGAAGCACGAATCGTTGTACCCTAGCCTTCTCGGCGCTGTTTTCGGTAACCGTGCCATTGAAGGCAGCGAGGTTACCATCGGTCAACTGGACGATTTGAACGAAGTTCGGTTTTAGACTCTTTCATTACGTTGCCTCTGTTAGAGCGTGGGTGAACGAGCATGCATAATCACGTCTCCTACGAAGGTTTTGCGAGCATGCCCGGCACCCCTACGGGCGTGCTCTGCGATCCGCTCCGCCTGTCGCTGTCGAAAGCTGCGCGTCTAACGGCTGTCTGGCTTGCTCTCACGACGACGCAGTGAAGTAAGGCACGTGTTACGGCCAGTTTGTCAGCGTCGCCCATGAGTTCGACGCTTAAAAATCCGCTACGGTTCCTTGCGGCGGCCTTTATCATCAAGGGTGCAACGTACCGGGACTAGACGCGCCGAATGCCGTCGCCGCTTCTCGAGCCCTTCATCGTCGCGTTTCGAGGGCAGGGAATATCAATACCGAAACGGTACGCCATCTTAGGTTTAGATGGTCCAGAGCTACGACGAAGGGGCTCATCCCGTAGTCGAGCGACGAGCGTGATCAAAGGATTGCATAGCGAAGATGTGCAGCGAGGAGTGATTATGAGATTTACACTTGAAGTCGGTGACAATGAAAAATCGAGGATCGAGCTTTCACGCAATTGGTTCACCGGCGCGATGCAGTTCCTCGTGAACGGTGAAGAAGTGGCGCGGCAGAATTGGCTCTCGCCCTCTACCCATTTCAACTTTCCCCGAAAACGACGCCACGAGTTTATGGTTGGCAACGTCGAGAAGCATCAAGTTGTGATTGAGAAGGAACGCCCATTACTCGTTGCGGGGATTCGACCGCAAACATATCGTGTGTTCGTAGATGGCCGGTTGATTCACGAGCGGAGTGGTTATTAGTGATGCTTTGTCCGCTCCCAGGACGTGAGTAAGCGCTTTGCTTGAGCGAGTTTCAAAAAAAACACAAGCAAGCCCGCAGAAAGGAATGCGGTTCTGACAGCCCAGCGCTTCGTCGCG